>NZ_AP022829.1:605000-2908404 GCF_011405655.1 Adlercreutzia hattorii | reverse complement strand
GAACCTGAAGGTGGAAATCGCCGACATCCAGCACGAGCACGTGGTGGGCGACCCCATGCGCCTGCAGCAGGTGTTCGTGAACATCATGGGCAACTCCGTGAAGTTCACGCCGGAAGGCGGCACGGTGAGCCTGCGCATCAAGGAGCTGCCGAGCCGCGTGAAGGGCTCGGGCTGCTACGAGTTCACCTTCTCCGACACTGGCTGCGGCATGTCCGAGGAGTTCGTTCAGAAGGTGTTCGAGCCGTTCACGCGCGCCAACGATTCGCGCGTGACCAAGGTGGAGGGCACCGGTTTGGGCATGTCCATCGTGCGTTCGGTGGTGAACCTCATGAACGGCACCATCGATGTGAAGAGCAAGCTCGGCGAGGGCACTACCTTCACCGTGACGGTGTATATGAAGCTGCGCGACGGCGACGATCAGGATCTGACGCCTTTGGAGGGCTTGCGGGTGCTGGTGGCCGACGACGAGCAGACCGCCGCCGAAAGCGCGTGCGAGGTGCTGAAATCCATCGGGATGGAGCCCGACTACGTGTTGTCCGGCGATGATGCCGTCGATGCGGTGCGCCGTTCGGTCGAGAACGATCGCAGCTACGTGGCGGTCATCCTGGATTGGAAGATGCCGGGCAAAAGCGGCATCGAGGCGGCGCGTGAGATTCGCGAGATTGTCTCCGACGACATGCCCATCATTATCCTGTCGGCCTACGACTGGACGGCCGTGGAGCAGGAGGCGCGCTCGGTAGGCGTGGATGCCTTCATCGCCAAGCCGCTATTCAAAAGCCGCCTCGTGCATGTGATGAAGGGTCTGCTCGCCTCTGACGAGGAAGAGGGCGAGCCGGCCAGCGAGTACGAGGTGCTGCAGCAGAGCGACTTCAGCGGGCACCGCGTGCTGCTGACCGAGGACAACTCCATCGCCGCCGCCATCGCCATGGACATCATGGGCATGACGGGGCTTGAGGTCGATCACGCCGAGAACGGGCGCATTGCCGTGGAGAAGCTGCTCGATGCCGAGCCGGGCCACTATGACCTGGTGTTCATGGACATCCAGATGCCGGTGATGAACGGCTACGAGGCCGCCAAGGCCATCCGCGCGACCGCGGAAGGCCAGGGCCCGGACGGCGAGGCCATCGATGCTCGTTCCGACTTGGGCGAGATTCCCATCGTGGCCCTGACCGCCGACGCCTTTGCCGACGATGTGGCCCGGGCCCGGGCGGCAGGCATGAACGCCCATATGTCCAAGCCCATGGAGATCGAGCTTCTGGTGAAGACTCTGAAGGAGTGGCTGTAGCCTCTTGGCACGTAGGCTGACATACCGCCGCGCGGCGATCGCCCTCGCCGCGGCCTTGGTGCTCGCATGCGCGGCCCTGCTGGCGGCCTGCGGCGGCTCGTCGGGCGGTTCAGGCGGCTCGGGAGGCTCCGGCGCTCCCGGGGGCTCGGGCGACGGCGGCGGCGAGAGCACCACGTCGGGGCCGGCCTACTCCGTGCCCGGCTCGGTGGCCCTGGTCACCTTCAACGAGGGCGCCGCCCAGACTGGCAACGACTGCGCCATCGATACCTCGCAATTGTCCCAGGGCGTCGTGGGCGCTTCCGCGAGAAGCGACGCGCGCCTGAAGTTCCAGGTGGTCAAGGGCGAGATGAGCTACAACTACGACTTGCCCGGCGACGGGACGCCCATCATCGTGCCCATCAACATGGGCGATGGCCCCTACACCTTCCGTGTCATGCAGAACACCTCGGGCAACAACTACGTGGAGCTGTTCAGCGTCATCGAGAACGTGAACCTTTCCAGCGAGACGGCGCCCTACCTCGTGCCGAACATGTTCGTGAACTACAACGAGTCCTCCGCCGTGGTGGCCAAGGCGCGCGAGCTGGCCCAGGGCGCCGCCAACCAGGGGGACGTGGTGCGCAACATCTACCAGTGGGTGGTGGACAACATCACCTACGATCACGACAAGGCCGCCCAGTTGGCCTCGGCCACGGGTTATGTGCCCGACCCGGACGCCACCTTGGCCGCGGGCACGGGTATCTGTTTCGACTACGCATCTTTGGGCGCGGCCATGCTGCGCAGCTTGGGCATTCCGTGCCAAGTGATTACCGGCTACGTTTCTCCTGATGACGTGTACCATGCGTGGAACATGGTATATATTGACGGAGAATGGGTAAGCGTCGAGATCAGCATTAAGCCGAACAGCTGGACGCGTGTAGATTTGACTTTTGCCGCCAGTGGCGCCGCGAGCACCATCGGCGACGGCACGAGCTATACCGATCGTTACACCTACTAGAAGAAGGACAGGGACGCCATGGCCAAACCAAAACTCGATAGCGCAGGCATCAGCCTCTTCTGCGAGAGCGTTGCCATGATGCTGGCGGCAGGCATCCAGACCGACGAGGCCGTGGGGATGCTTTCCGAGGACATCGGGGACGTGGCTCTGCAGGCGACGTGCGAGAGCGTCTATGGGCGCCTGTGCGCCGGCGACAACCTTGCTACGGCCATGAAGGCCTCGGGCGCCTTCCCCCGCTACGCCGTGGATATGGTGGGCGTGGGCGAGGCCTCGGGCCGCTTGGAGGAAGTGCTGCGGTCGCTCGGCGTCTACTACGATGAGGAGGACCGCCTTTTCGCGAAGATCCGCTCGTCGGTGGGCTACCCGGCGGCGCTTCTGTGCATCATGAGCATCATCTTGGCCTTCACGGTCATCATCATCTTGCCGGTGTTCGAGGACGTGTACGTCTCCATGGCCGGCTCGCTCACCGACGGCTCCTCGGGAGCTGTGGGCGTGTCCGTGGCCATCGGCTGGGTGGCGTTGGGCATCACGCTCATCTGCGCCATCGTGGCCGTGGGCGCGGCCATCGCCTGCCGTTCGGAGGCGGGGCGCATCGCGGTGATGCACCTCATGGAGAAGTTCCCGGCCACCCGTCCCGCCATGGAGCAGCTGGCCGTGTCCCGGTTCGCCTCGGCGCTGGCCGCCTACACTGCCTCGGGCATCAACACCGATGAGGCCATGCGGCGCGCCATCGAGGTGGTGGAGCACGAGGGCTTGAAGGCGAAAGCGACGGCTGCCTACGGGCTCATGATTGATGCGGAAAGTCCCCGATCGCTCGCCCAGGCCATCAGCGAGGCCGAGGTGTTCGAGCAGATTCACGCGCGCCTGCTCACCATCGGCACGCGCTCCGGTTCGCTGGACGCGGCGCTCGACCGGCTGTCGGCCAACTTCTTCGACGACGCCATTCTGCAAATTGACGCGGCCATCGACAACATCGAGCCGGCCCTGGCCGCCTTCCTCACCATTGCCGTGGGGGCCACGCTCATTTCGGTCATGCTGCCGCTCATCGGCATCATGGGATCGATCGGCTAGCCATCATGATTCACGGGAAGACAGCCCAAATGCAGCAGCGGCGCACCCGGCGGGTGGTTGGCACCATTGCCGCCGTGGTGCTGGCGGTGCTGCTGTGGTTTGCCTGGGATATGGCGAGCGCCCAGACCGAGGCTCAGTCGGCGGCCTCGGTGCGCACCGCGGTGCTGGATGCGGCCATGCAGTGCGCTGCGGTGGAAGGGGCCTATCCGGCGCGCCTCAGCTATTTGGAAGAGCGCTACGGGCTCATTGTGAACCATCAGGATTACGCGGTCACCTACGAGGCCTTCGCCTCCAACGTGCCGCCCAGCGTGGTGGTGGTGCCGCGATGACCGAGAAGTTGCGCGGGGCGACCCGGCTCGCTTCGTCGAGCAAGACTTACGGGGCCGGCGGTGTGCGCCGTCAGCGCGAGCATGATTTCGGCCGCGTGTTCACGGGGCTTCTGTTCGCGCTGTTCGTGGCGACACTGCTCATGGCCATTCTGGCCGGTACGGATGTGTATCGCGGGCTGAACCGCGAAGGGGATGCGGCCGACAACCAGCGGCTCTCGCTCACGCTGCTCGCCAACGATGTGCGGGCCAACGACCAGATTGATGCGGTGGCCTGCGCATGGGTGACGGAGGACGGCGCCGAGCTGACGATCGCCGAGGGCCGCGAGGCGCTTGTCGTGCCGACGGGCGATACGGGCGGCGCGCGCAACCTTCTGGACGGCCCGGCCCTGGTGCTGCGCGAGACGCTGTCCTCCGGGGTGTACGAGACGCGGCTGTATCGCTACGACGGCGTCATCATGGAAGAGTACGCCCTGGCCGACGCCCCCTACGACCCGGCCAAGGCCACGGCCATCGTGCGGTCGTCGGTCTTCGATTTCTCCTACGGGGGAGGATTGCTGACCATTACCACCGACGCCGGTCAGGTCTCGGTGGCCCTGCGCGCGGCGGGAGGTGATGCATGATGGCCGGAGGATCCGACAGCCGCCGCTCCATGGCGTCCGCCTCCGTGGCGGCCCATCGCGCCGAGGCAAACGTCGCCGACGCGCGCCTGGCCCGCTACAACGATCGCATCGGGCGCGTGCGTAAAGAGCGGGCCGTGTGGCCCGGCGCCGCCTTCATCGTGGAGGCGCTGCTTCTGCTCGTGTTTCTGACGGGCTCGCTGGCCGTGCTCATGAACCTGAACGCCGAGGCTGACCGCATAGGTCGCGAGAGCGCCGATCTGATGGACGGGCTCGTGCTGGCCTCGAACGTGGCCGAGGAGTTCGCCGCCGATCCGATTGCCTTCGAGGAGGCCTACGAGGCCGACCCCATGGCCGATCGCTGGTTGTCGCAGCCCGCGCACGAGGCAGAGAACGGTTCCGACCTCTTGTCCGCCGAGTGCACGTTTAGCACCGAGGACACCGACGCCGGGACGATGCATTACCTGACCATAGAAGTGTGGAAGGTACGCGTCCTTAACGACTCGGCCAAGGCGGCCGAGGAGGGCATCGGGTTTGAGCCTGGTGGCCTTTGCTTCCAGGGCAACGAGGGGGAGCCTGTGTACACGTTGGAGACATCGCGCTATGTGCCCGCAGGGGAGGTGGTGTCCCATGGCTAAGCCCCACGGTTCGGTGCGCATCGGCCCCATCAGCCTGTTCACCCTCATCATTGTGCTGTGCCTGGCCGTGCTCACGGTGCTTTCCGTCACCACATCGCTGGCGGAACTTTCCACCACCGAGCGCCAAGCCGCCACCACTACCGAAACGTACCAGCTGGAATCCGTCGGCCAGCAGTTCGTCGCCGACATTGACGCCGCTTTAGCCGAAGGTACGTTGGAGGATGTTCTGCAGCGTTACAGCGACTCGGCCGTTCGCGACGGCGAGCTCATCTCGGCCACGTTCTCGATGGAAAGCGGACGCACGCTGGCCATCGTGCTGCGGATTCAAAACGATACCTACACCATTGAACAATGGAAAGTCACAACGGAATGGACCGACGACGGCACAGGCGAGAACCTGTGGCTCGGCTAGACAGATAAGGAGAGCTTCTATGGAACTGAAGGCACTGCTGCAGGAAATGATCGACAAGAAGGCCTCGGATGTCTTCATCGTCGCGGGCCTGCCGCTGACCTACACCGCCGATGGCCGTCAGGTGCGCATGGACATGGCACCGCTCATGCCCGCCGACACCAAGGAGCTGGTGGACGCCATCTACGAGCTGTCCGGCCGCAACGAGCAGATCTTCATGGACGGCCACAACCATGACGACGACTTCTCCTTCGCCGTGCCGGGCATGGGGCGCTTCCGTGTGAACGTGTTCCGCCAGCGCGGGTCTTTGGGTGCCGTCATTCGCGTCATCCCCTTCACGCTGCCGAATCCCGCCGACTACCACATCCCCGACGACGTCATGGCCTGCGCCGACTTCCAGAAGGGCCTCGTGCTGGTCACCGGTCCTGCGGGCGCCGGTAAGTCCACGACGCTGGCCTGCATCATCGACAAGCTGAACAAGGCGCGCACGGGGCACATCATCACCATGGAAGACCCCATCGAGTACGTGCATCGCCACGAAGGCTGCATCGTCACCCAGCGCGAGATTCCCTCCGATGTCGCCACCTACGTCGAGGCGCTGCGCAGCGCGATGCGCGAGGCACCGGACGTCATCCTGCTCGGCGAGATGCGCGACCAGGAGACCATCGGCACCGCTATGACCGCCGCCGAGATGGCCCAGCTTCTATTCTCCACCCTGCACACCACGGGCGCCTCCTCCACGGTGGACCGCATCATCGACGCCTTCCCGGCCAATCAGCAGCGCCAGATTCGCATGCAGCTGTCGCTCGTGCTGCAGGCCGTGGTGAGCCAGCAGCTCGTGCCCACGGTGGACGGGGGTATCGTACCCGTCTTCGAGATCATGACCGCCACGCCGGCCATCCGCAACCTCATCCGCGAGGAGAAGACCCACCAGATTGACTCGGTCATCGCCTCATCGTCCGGCGCCGGCATGCGCACCATGGACCAGAGCCTCCATCGCCTGGTGAAGGAGGGCACGATTTCCAAGGAAGTGGCCCTGCAGCACGCCATCCACCAGGAAGCCCTCAAGAAGCGCTTCGAAACAGAAGGGATGTAAGTTGAGCAACTACGATTGGAAGTGCGGTAAAGAGTACCGCGAGATTCGCTACGAGTTGTGCGATGGGGTGGCGAAGATCTCCATCAATCGGCCCGAGCGGCGCAACGCGTTCACCCCGCTGACGGTGATGGAGATGTACGACGCCTTCTCCGAGGCGCGCGATGATGCGTCCGTGGGCGTCATTCTGCTGACCGGCGTGAACCACGGCGGCCGCCACGAGGACGAGGCGTTCTGCTCCGGCGGCGACCAGAAGAAGCGCGGCAACGGAGGGTACGTGGGCGAGGACAACATCCCGCGTCTGAATGTGCTCGACTTGCAGCGGCTCATCCGCGTGGTGCCCAAGCCCGTCATCGCCATGGTGAACGGCTACGCCATCGGCGGAGGGCATGTGCTCTCTATTCTGTGCGACCTCACCATTGCGGCCGATACGGCGAAGTTTGGCCAGACCGGGCCTAAGGTGGGCTCTTTTGATGCCGGCTACGGCGCGGGGTATCTGGCCGCCATCGTGGGTCAGAAAAAGGCTCGCGAGATCTGGTACCTCTGCCGCCAGTACACGGCCGACGAGGCGTTGGAAATGGGCCTCGTGAACAAGGTCGTGCCCTTCGACGATTTGGAAGACGAGTGCATGGCCTGGGCCGCCGAGATGATGCAGTTTTCCCCCACAGCCCTGCGCTTCATGAAGGCATCGTTCAACGCCGCCACCGACGGCCTTGCGGGTCTGCAGCAGCTGGCCGGCGACGCCACACTTCTGTACTACACCACCGACGAGGCCAAGGAGGGCCGCGACGCCTTCAAGGAGAAGCGCGCCCCCGACTTCACCCAGTTCCCGAAGTTTCCGTAGGATGCTTCGCCCCCTGCCGCAGCCGGCGGGGGCTTCCTGTGCCCTGTTCAGCTTATCGCGCCCAAGGAGTTCCACGAGCCGTTCATGATCGATATTTTCGAAAGCACCGCGCAGTTGCGCCCGGAAGCCGTATTCTTCACGGCGGTCGATCGGCGCGGCAACGAGACGGCCTACACCTACCGCCAGACGCGGCTCATCGCCTCCCAGCTCGCGCGACGGCTGCGGGATAAGGGCGTCTTCCCAGGTGATGCGGTGGCGGTGGATCTGCCGAACGGCCCCATGTACGTGTTCCTTGCCTTGGCGGCGGCCTACGGGGGATTCGCCCTGGTGGCGTTGAACCATCGGCTGACCGATGCCGAGAAGCTCACGCGCGTGCTGGAACTGGAGCGGGCGGGATTGCGCGTAGCCTACACGGTAGATGCGGCCGGCGAGCCCAAGCTCTTCGAGGCGGTGTGCAACTCGCTTCTGCGCAACGAGCGGGCGGGACGGGTGGACGACTCCCTCGGCGGCTCAGTCGAGGATGCCATCCACTTCGCCGAACGAGCCGCCCATGTCTTCGATTCCAGCCATCGGGCCCTCATCATGTTCACCTCCGGCACGACGGGCAAGCCCAAGGCGGCCGAGCTCACCTGGGGCAACCTCGTGGAGGCGTCGAAGGCGTCGAACCGGGTGCTTTCCGGGCGCGTTCGGGGGCGCGGCCTGTGGCAAGCGGTGCTGCCGTTTTTCCACGTGGGCGGTTTTCAGGTGCTTGTGCGCAGCGTCTGCAGCCGCTGGCCTCTGCGTATTTACGAGCGCTTCGACGCGGCGGCGGTGCTGCGTGACGCCGAGGTGATGCACGCCACCCACATCTCGGTGGTGGACAAGATGCTGCAGGACATGCTGAACGCGCGGCCGAGCGCGCTGGCCCAGTACGAGTGCGTGCTGCTCGGCGGCGGCCCGCTGAACGCGAAGACCGTGGCCCGGGCTCTGGAGGCCGGCGGGCGCGTGTATGCCAGCTACGGCATGACCGAGACGTCGAGCCAAGTGGCGAACACGCTGATCACGCCCCAGTTCACGGGAGGTATGCGGCTTCTGCCGGGTTATTCGGCCCGTATTGTGGAACCGGACGCAGCCGGCTTCGGCCGTTTGGCCCTGCGCGGGCCGGGGGTGTTCGGCGGCTACGCCAACGCTCGGGCGCCCTTCACCGTGGACGGTTTCTTCCTCACGGGCGATACGGCGGCGCTGCACGACGGCTGCCTTTACGTGCGCGAGCGCACCGGCGACATGTTCATTTCCGGCGGTGAGAACGTGTACCCGGCCGAGATCGTCGATGCCCTGGTGCGCATTCCCGGCGTGGCCGACGCCTACGTGTTCGGCCTGCCCGACGCGCGCTGGGGCCGGCGCCCGGCGGCGGTGGTGGAGCTGACGCCGGACGCGCCGATGATCAGCACGCGCGCGCTGCGGGAGGCTCTTTCCCAGCGGCTGTCGAAGTTGTACGTGCCCGAGCAGATCTCCATTGTGGACGAGCTGCCTCGCTCGGGCATCGGTAAGATCGATCGCGCCGCTTGCGAGGCGCTGTTCCACGAGAACATCGACATTCGGCGCGTGGTGCTGCACCATGGGCGCCTGCCGTTTTCCAAGCCCTTCAAAACGCCGAAGGAGACGCTGACCTACCGCGACACGGTGATTGTCGAGGTGATCGATCGCAAGGGCCGCGTAGGGCTGGGGGAATGCACGGCCTTCGACACTGATTGGTATCTGCCCGAGACCCTCGGCGACGATCTGCGCGTGCTGCGCGAGACGCTGGCGCCCCGGGTCATCGCCGGCACGTACCTGCACCCGCGCGAGGTGGCGGCCGACCTGTTCTCGCTGGAAGGCGCGGAGGCGTTCCCCATGGCGGTGAGCGCTTTGGAGATGGCCTGCTGGGACTTGTACGGCAAGGTTACGGAAAAACCCCTGTGGAAGCTGCTCGGCGAGGAGTTCGACCGTATGACCCGCGTCGCGACAGCTTTCGAGGGGGAGGATGTTGCGGTGGGTTCAGCGTGTCCCGGCGACCGGCGCGGGGCAACGCGCAAGGTGTACAGCGGCGCGGTGGTGGGCCTGGGGACTCCCGCCCAAACCGTGGCCGAGGTGCGCGAGTGCGTGGACGCTGGCTACCAGCGTGTCAAGCTGAAAGTGGCGCCGGGTCGCGGGCTTCCGGCGGTGCGCGCGGTGCGTCGGGCGTTCCCGCATCTGCTTATCACCCTGGATGCGAACCAAAGCTTCGGGCTGCACAACCTGGCCGAGCTGCGCTCCTACGACGAGCTGGACATCGGCTGGATCGAAGAGCCATTGAACCTGGCCGCCGCCGGGGGCGAGCGGGCGCTGCGCGATCCGTTCACGCGGCTTGCGTCGTTTCAGCATATGCTTGCCATGCCCATCTGCGTGGACGAGTCCTTCGTGAACGCCGAAGAGGCCGCCGGTCTGTTCGATCATCCGGAACTGCGCTGCGCCATGGTGAAGATCGGGAAGTTCGGCGGCATCGAGCGCTCGCTCGCCTTCGTGCACCGGGCGCTGGCTGAAGGACGCGAGGTGTGCATGAGCGGCATGTACGACACCGGCGTCTCGCGCTTTGCCCACGCGGCTTTCCAAACGCTGCCCGGAGTGGTCATCCCCGGCGATCTGGGTGCCACGGCGCGTTACTTCGACGCCGACCTCACGGTGCCTGCCTACACGGCTCCCGATGGCATCATCACGCTGAACGCCCCGGGCCATGAGGCGGGCATCGGCTGCTCGCTGAACGTCGCGGCCGTGGCCGCCGTTCGGCAGCATCGCTATGTCATCGAGTAGGCGCGGACGCAACCTGGCTCATCGAGCAGGTCTTGTCCCTAAAATCGTGAATTTTGAGCCAATTAACCGCAAGGCAACAATCGTTCAGGCGCACCATTTATACTTTGACCTGTCGTTGAAACACTAAGACGGAGGATTTCATGGGCGGCTTTTTCGGAGCGGTTTCCAAGCGTGATGTGGTGATGGACGTTTTCTTCGGCGTCGATTACCACTCGCATCTCGGCACGCGTCGGGCGGGCATGATTGTGCTTGACCACGAGGATGGCTACCAGCGTCAGATTCACTCTATCGAGAACACGCCGTTCCGCACGAAATTCGAGGACGACATCGTGCGCTTCCACGGCACGAGCGCCATCGGATGCATCTCGGACGCCGACCCGCAGCCGCTGCTCGTGCGCTCGCATCTGGGCACGTTCGCTATCACGACCATCGGAGCCATCAATAACGCCGAGGCCTTGGTGGAAGAGTACTTCGAAGACCACGACGCGCAGTTCATGGCGCTCAGCTCCGGCGCGGTGAACTCGACCGAGCTGGTGGCGGCGCTCATCAACCAGAAGGACGACCTGGTCGCCGGCATCCAATATGCCCAATCGAAGATTGACGGATCGCTCACGCTGCTTATTATGACCGAGGATGGCGACATCATTGCGGCCCGCGACTTTATGGGCCGCTTGCCGGTGCTCGTGGGCGCCGACGATGACGGCCACTGCGTCGCCTTCGAGAGCTTCGCCTATCACAAGCTGGGTTATCACGATGAGTACGAGCTGGGCCCGGCGGAGATCGTGCGGCTTGCGCCCGATGCCGTTGAGGTGCTCTCGCCGGCACGCGACGAGATGAAGATGTGCGCGTTCATGTGGGTGTACTACGGGTACCCGAACTCCAATTACGAGGGTGTGAACGTGGAAGTGATGCGCTACCGCAATGGCGCCATCATGGCCCGCGACGAGGCGGCGCGCGGCGCGTGCCCCGAGGTGGACTTTGTGGCCGGCGTGCCCGATTCCGGCATTCCCCATGCCATCGGCTATTCGACTGAGAGCAAGATGCCCTTCGGGCGCCCGTTCATCAAGTACACGCCCACCTGGCCGCGCTCGTTCATGCCGGCGAACCAGGACCTGCGCAACAAGATCGCCAACATGAAGCAGGTACCGGTGCCCGAGCTCATTCGCGACAAGAAGCTCTTGTTCGTGGACGACTCCATCGTGCGCGGCACCCAGCTGCGCGAGACGGTGAACTTCCTGTACGACTCCGGTGCCGCTGAGGTGCACATGCGCAGCGCGTGCCCGCCCATCATGTACAGCTGCAAGTACCTGAGCTTCTCGTCCAGCAAGTCGGACATGGACCTCATCGCACGCCGGGTGGTCGACCAGCTGGAAGGCGAGGAGGGCGTGGCGCACCTGTCCGAGTACGCCGACGCCCGCACCGAGCGCGGCCAGTGCCTGCTGAAGACCATCTGCGAGGACATGGGCTTCGACTCTTTGAGCTATCAGAGCCTTCAAGGCATGATTGAGGCCATCGGCATCGACCCAGAGAAAATCTGCACCTACTGCTGGGATGGCCGGGAATAGCTAGCGCATGAACGCATCGGCCTCTTCGAGGTCGGTTGCCTGGGTTTCGACTTGTTTGCAATCGAGGGCGGCGGCTTCGGCTGTCGCCCTTGCTTTTTGGGCTGCGATCTTTTCAGCGCGCAGGGGCAAATACTCGCTGACGACGATGCCGACGAAGATGAGGGCGAATCCCAGGTAGGCGGAAATCGCCGGCGCCTCGCCCAAAAGCAGGATGGAGAACGTCACGCCGAACACCGATTCGGTGGCCAGAAACAGCGCTGCCTGGGCCGGATCAACGCGGGCCACGGCGGCGTTTTGCAATCCTAGGGCCACGCAAGAGGCGAACACGGTGATGTAGATGAGGCTCATCCAAGTGTCGGCGCCCAGCTGGCTGAAGTCAGGCATGGGCTCGGTGATAAGCCCGGTGATGAGGCCCAGCAGGCCCGCCACGATGAACTGAATGACCGTGAGCAGCATCATAGAGCGTCCCGGCGCGTACTTCGCCGTGTACAGCACGTGGAAGCTGAGCCAGAGAGCCGAGGCCAGCGTGATGAAGTCGCCGAAGCGCAGCGAGAACTCGCCGATGCCGGCATAGGCCACGCAGCCCACGCCGGTGACGCACAGGATAGCCGCCGCAATGTTGTAGCGGGTCGGGCGCTTCCGAATGATGATCCATCCGAGGAAGGGGATGATCACGCAGTAGAGCGTGGTGAGAAACGAGCTGTTGGAGGCGGTGGTGTCCGTGAGTCCCGTGGAGTTGAACCAGTAGGAGAGGAACAGAAAGACGCCCAGCACCGCGCCGTCGCGCAGATGTCCGCGCTTGTTGCGGGCGAAGGCGCGGGAGATGCGCGGTGCCGTGGCAATGCCGAGGATGATGCCGGCCAGGGTGAAGCGGACGCCTACGATCCACGCGGGCGGGAACTCGTCGACGGTGGACTTGATGACCACCGTGCCCATGCCCCAAATGGCGGCCGCCAAAAGCAGCGCCGCCTTGTAGGCCCACGAGGGCAGTCCGTTTTGTCTGATCTGGGAAAGCATAGGCGGCATCATAGCACGGAGTAGGGTGGTCGTCCGTGTACGATGCGACAAATCGTGTTGGAGGCTATTGGGACGGCGAACATGTGCAGGAATTGTGCCGAATGAGGTGAAGTGTGATCGAAGACTTGCAATTCGCGCTCAGGCGAGTAATATATATCCTTGCCCTTTGAGGTAACCCATTGCGGGGTGGAGCAGTCTGGTCAGCTCGTCGGGCTCATAACCCGAAGGTCGGTGGTTCAAATCCGCCCCCCGCGACCAAGAATTGTCAGCCGCTGAGTTCGCTCGGCGGCTTTTTTGTTTAGCATGAGAAGTGCGATGGGCTTGGGGAAGACGTTCTTGGGGATGCCTTTTTGGACGCGATAAGTCGACGATCTCTCGGCACATCCAAAATGTTTTCGATGAGGGAGAACTCGAAGAATGCTCAACTGTTGCAAATTTTGCAACAGTTCAAGTCGAGGGAGGGCGCGAGGTTGAGCGTCTGGTCGAGCACTACAACCTCGATGTCATCATCTCTGTAGGTTATCGCGTGAAGTCCCAGCAGGGCGTTCGTTTTCGGCAATGGGCTACGTGCGTTCTCAAGGAGTACGCTGTCAAAGGTTTCGCGCTCGATGATCGCCGGCTCAAGGACGGTCGCAGCCGCTATTTCCGCGAGCTGCTGCAGCGGGTTCGCGATATTCGTTCTAGCGAACGCAACCTCTATCAGCAGGTAACGGACATTTATGCGACGGCCATCGACTATGATCCGAAATCCTCTATGATGCGCACGTTCTTCGCTACCGTGCAGAACAAACTTCATTACGCTGTTCACGAGCGCACGGCGGCTGAGGTCATCTACGACCGCGTCGACCGCGACAAGCCGCTTGTGGGTATGACGACGTTCGATGGCGACTACCTCACTAAAGCTGACGTATGCATTGCGAAAAACTATCTCACCGAAAAAGAGTTGCAAACGCTCAATCTGCTGGTCGCTCGTTTTCTCGATTATGCCGAATTGCAGGCTCTAGAAGAGCGAGCGATGACCATGGCCGAATGGGTTGAAGAGCTTGATCGGGAAATCGTCAACTCGCGTCGAGCGCTGCTCGAAGGGCATAGAGCCATCTCCCACAAGCAGGCTATCGAGAAAGCCGAGAAGGAGTTCGAAGCTTACCAACGCTGTCGGTTCAGATGATGTATGAGATGCTCCGCGATAAAGGTGCCCGCAAGTCTGGCGCTATAAGTGCTGTTGATGTCGATCGTTTTATAACGCGCATGCGCCCTGAGGAAAGGGTTGCGCGCGCTGGGAGCTTTGCACAACGATGGGAGATCGAGAGGTAGTAGGCTCTTTGTCGCCGTAGCCATGGTTCCTCCCGTGCAGCTTGGGTGGCGGATGGACCCTGAACGAACTGCGCAAGGAGACGTTCTTCTCAGGGCTTGCTTGGCGTGTAGTAGATACGATTAGTGGTTGAGCCTTCAGCGACGAGCAACCTGCCATCAGCAAATTGAGGGATCAAGTGTCGTGGTGTCCGTTCACTGATTTCAAGCTCTGCGGCGACCTCAAGGATTGCCCGTTCTCGTGCGTTACGGCCGGTAGCCGCCTATTGGAATTTAAGCAAGAGGTTGGACAGTGCCAGCGAAGAGAGTTCCACTGAATCTTGGTAGATGACGTGACGCTCATAGTGGTGCCTACTGGATGGATGGAAGGCGGGTGCGTTCTTCCGATTTTTCCGTTGTCCGTATTAACTGAATATGAGAAAATATTCAGTGTAAACGGACAATGAGAAGGTGGTGGGAGTGCAAGCTATCGTTGACTTGGCGGAATCGAGCGGCGGCCTGGTGACGACGGCGCAGGTTGTGGACGCCGGGATTCCCCGTGCGCGAATTTCGGACATGGTGAAGGCGGGCAAGCTTGAGCGTGTGCAGCGTGGCGTCTACCGCATGGCGGACGCATGGGAGGACGAATTTCTTGCCGCACAGCTCCGCTTCCCCAAGGGCATTCTCTCGGATGGAACTGCTCTCTACCTCCATGGCTACGCTGACCGCGTGCCGTTTCAGCTTACGATGACCTTCCCGCGCTCGTACGGAGCTACCAAGGTGCGTGAGGCGGGCATCGAGGTGCGCACGTGCGCGGATGAGGTGCTCGGCCTGGGGCTTACGACGGTCAGAACCCCGTACGGCAACGAAGTGAGCGCCTATGACCTGGAGCGCACGCTCTGCGACATCGTCCGGGGGCATCGCGCCGTTGACGTGCAGGTGGTCAACCCGGCGATGAAACAGTACGCCCGCAGCCGCGAGAAGGACGTTCAGAAGCTGCTGGGCTGTGCGCGGGCGCTTGGTGTGGAGAAAAAGATACGAAACTACCTGGAGGTGCTGCTGTGAGAACTAAAAATGCGATGCAGCTCAAGGCCATCATCAGCAATCGCGCCAAGGAAGGAGGGGTGCCCCCGCAGCTCGTGATGCAGAGTTACCTGCTTGAACGGTTGCTCGAGCGGATATCCCTCTCGCCCTGGCGTGACAGCGTTGTCGTCAAGGGAGGCGTGCTCATCAGCTCGCTGATGGGCGTTGACAGGCGGAGCACCAAGGACCTCGACGCGACGGTTCGCGGCTTCCCGCTTACCCACGAGAATGCAGAGAGGGCGTTCCGCGAGATCGCGGCCGTGGAGGCCGATGACGACTTCTCGTTCGAGTTCGTCCGCACGGAGGACATACGCGAGACAGATGACTACCCGGGCATACGCGTGCACCTGTTGGCCAGTTATGAGAAGATGCGCTCGCCTGTCACCGTCGATGTGACCACGGGCGACAAGATCACGCCCGACGCTGTCGAGTACAGCTATCCTCTCATGTTCGACAACCGCTCACTCTCGCTAATGGCTTACCCGCTCCCCACCACGCTGGCGGAAAAGTTGGAGACGGTCGTGAGCCGCGGCATCGCGAACACACGCCCGCGCGACTACTACGACCTGCGCATGCTCTGGCTCACAAGGAGGGCGGAGGTGGAGCCAGACGTGCTCCGGGACGCCCTTGCGGCTACATCCGGGAAGCGCGGCACGCTTGACGCGATGGGCAGCTACCGCGCGGTGATGGCCGAGGTGGCCTCCGACGCCGTCATGCGGGATCGATGGGCGGCGTACGCCCGCAAGTATCCGTACGTGGGCGACATGACCCTCGCCGGGACATGCGAGACGGTTGTAGCGATCATGGAGGCCATTGACTGGCAGGCGTGCTTTGCTGAGTAGCTACTGCGCAATACTGAGTAATCAATCATTACGCAATATGTAACACTGTTGTGGGTCGCGAGAGCTTTGACCCTCTCCATCCAACAACCCGTCACGGCAGAGTTTTTGAAGGGTGGCGAAAGCGGTTTTGCAGGTAACGCCCGCGGTGTCAACGAGAGCCTTCGTCGTCCTACTTTCCTTGCGACCATAAAAGAGCCGCCGAGCTCATTCGATCGGCGGCTCTTTCGCTCTGTTTTAGCGTCGGCAGCAGCCGTGGTTGTGATGGTGGCCGGGTTTGCGGTCGCGACAGCCCTTGACGGCGATGGTGCGGTAGTCGACGCCCATGGCCTTGCAGTTCTCAATCACCTTGCCGGTTAGCTTCAGCAGGCACTCGCGCTCCTTGTCGGTGAGGCCCTCCAGCACCTCGTCGGCCGCGCGGTCCTCGGCGGCCAGGCGCTTCTCGACGACCATGGCGCCCTTGTCGGTCAGCGCCACGGACAGCTTGCCCTTCTTGCTGGTGGCGAAGCGCACGTAGCCGTTCTCCTGGGCCTTCTCGGCCACGCGAACGACCTCGTGGCCGTCCCAGCCGAGACGCTCCTCCAGCTTCTTCAGCGACAGTTTCCCGTCGCCGAACTTGTAGAGCACCTTACACATGGCGCCCTGTCCGCTTTTGAAGCTGCGCGGGCCGCACTTGTGCATGGCCAGCTTGCTGTAATTGGTCGCCACTTTCAGTTGATGCAGAACCTGAGTCGATTCAGTCATGATGAGCCTTCTTTCGTCGATGGACGCCCGCAGGGACAGACGCGACCTCCATCCTAGAAGCCGCAAGCGCCGCCGCGCCAGAAGCGGCCGGCAACCATTACCGACTCGTTGCTGCTTCACCATGGCGTTGTTGCGTGGGAGGTTGCGGAGCGCATACGGAAGACGGGGAAGGGAACGGGGAAGGCGTCGCTACTTCACCACGGCCAGGTTCACGCTGGCCAGCAGGCTGGGGATGCTGCGCACGGCCGAGCGGTTCCATTCCTTGGCGCGGTCGGGCAGCTCCTCCCACGGCACCATGTAGGGGCTGCGCCGGCGCTCCACGTCCTTGGCGGTGCCGTAGCGCCAGCCGGCGCGCTGCCGCTCGCGCAGCCAGCGACGGTGCTCCAGAATGGCCAGACATTCCACCTCGCTCGCGGTAAAGGCGGTCACGCACCGCTCGGGGTAGCAGCTGCCTGCGGGCAGCACTTCGTAGCCGAGCGTTTCCAGCTTGCTGTGGATGCTGCTGATGTAGGCGATGGAGGAGTCGCGCAAATCGGGCGGCAGGCTCGCGAAGGAGGCGTACTCCTGGTCGGTCTGCGACGCGATGCGATCGGTGGTGTAGCGCAGAAACGACGTCTGGGCCAGCTCGGTGATGACGTCGGTTTTGCCGGCGTAACCCTGACTGGCCAGCAGGTCGGGCGAATCGACCAGCAGGGGCCGCGCGCTCGCCGGGCCGTACAGGGCGCAGACCCAGATGTTCCAGATGAGCTGCTCTTTGCTGATGAGCCACGCGGGCAGGTTGCTGCCGTACCCGTCGGTTTCGAAGCTGGGCTGGCGCTCGCGCTCTTCGCGGATGACGGCGATCAGCTCCGGGACGGAGAACTCGCTCCAAGGGCAGGGCTCGCTGGAAAGGTCGCGGTGGTAGGCGTCCAGCGCCTCGTAGCATGATTCGAGGAAGTAATCGCAAACCGCTCCACCGAAGTCGAGCTCGACGAAACGGGCGTGCAGCGTGTCGATGATGGCGTTCATGACGGCGCAGTCGTCCCACCACGCGCCGCTGACTAGCTCGATGCGGTTCTGCAGACACCAGGCGGGCAGGATGTCGAACAGGGCGGTGAGGGAGCTGTCGGCCCCCAGGGCCTCGTAGGCGACGGCCTCGTCCTCCATGGTGCCCAGCAGAGCGCGCAGCGCCTCGAGGGAGGCTTCGGGCTCGCTTCCGCTTGCGGCAATCTGGCCGATGGCGCGCTTGAAATCGGGCAGGGGGCCTTTCCCCGCGCGATCTCTGTCGCGGGATCCCCGCCGGCGGTTCAGGGCGAAGGGCGGGCAGAAGCGTTCGAAGGTGGCCACGGCCTCGTCGGGCGACAGCGTGTTCAGCTTGAGGGTGTGGGCCGTCCACACCGAAAGGGCTTGCAGGCACTGCCGGGCGTTCTCTGGCCGCTCGCAGGCTTCGAAAACGCGCGATTCGTAGGCGGCACGCCAGTAATTAGCGTTGAAGAGCAGCCGGTCGACGGCCGCCTGGGTTCCGCGGCGAAGGGCGGCGCTGTCCGTTGACTCGAGAGGCGTCTTGGCCGTCGCCTTTGCGTTCGCTTCGTCCTCGTTGAACGTGAAGGCAAGATAGGCGGACAGGGCCACTTTCAGAAGCTCGATGGGCTTGATGTCCTCACGCTTTTGGTGCTCCCGCTCAAGCGCGAGCTTGACGGCGTCAACGGGAAGGGACGCGCGCTGTCTGACTTTCGTCATTGGTTGGCCAATCCCTCCCTTCTTTCCGCGTGCGCTATGGCGCATTCCGCATGATAACGTGCCTATCATACCTGCCGTAAGCACCGACATTGGGCAATGAAGGGGCATGCGCTACGATTGGCCGACGGCCTGGCGCGCATAGGCCAGAAGCTCGTCGAGGGTGAACTCCTCGGCAACGGTGCTGTCGCAGAAAGGCCGGAACAGATAACAGTAGATGCGGTTCAGCCGGTCGGCGGTGTGCAGGTAGGCTACAAGATTGCCGTAATTGTCCGCACCCAGCCATGCGCCATTGAGGGTAAACGGAACTGCGGTCGTGCTGGAATCGGTGCTGGTTGTGACGTCGAACAACGGACTGATCACGTTGAGCGTGGCATCGCTAAGGGCCAGCGAGATGGCGTAGCGGTCTTCTTCGACGAAGCAGGGTTAGGCTGCGACGATGGAGGCGGCGAATTCCTGCTCGTAGACGACCTCGCCTGTTGTAAGGCTGAAGGCGTAGAGCTTCTTCCCGGCCGCGGCAAGGACCAGATCTTCTCCGCAGTGGAGAATGTCGACTATTTTCGGGACGCTAGCGAAGGGCTGCGGGGTATCGTTCCTAGTGCTGACGGTGACAGCGAAGGTGTCCTCGTAGGTCCAAAGGGTCTCGAAGCCGTCGCCCGTGTTTCTGGCGACGGTGATGGAGAAGGGGTAGTTGTTGATGCCGTCGCTGCTGTTCTCGATATTTGCCGCTGCAAAGGCGACGAGGTCGTCTTTGCAGTGCACCGATTGGATCGTGGCATCGGAAACGGTGTCTTGGCGTGCGGTTTCATCGGCGAGATTGAAGGTGACGAGCGCCGTATCGAGCGCATAATAGGCCCTTGCAGGCGCTTTCTGAATGCAGAAGGTGTCGAGGTTCGCCATACGCGGGAACTGGTCGACGGGCATCTCGGCGCCTGCGAGGAGATTCTTCGCTTGCGCGTCAACGAGAAAAGCCGCTATGGAACGAGTGCCATACGTGAGCAGCCCGAAGTCGGAGGAGCCCGTCTCGTTCTCGAGTGGTATTGCCGTAAGCGGGTAGATGTCATCCAGATCCAAGAGGACTTCATTAGTGAGGGGATCAATGACCACAACGCCGCCTGGCCCCGTTACATTGCCCATAACGAGGCACGAAGGGGATATGGCCTTGATAAACCAGTCTCTCGCAGGAACTGTGTCATCCCTCAGCTCAAAGACGTGGGGTGTTGCCGTGCCCGTAAGCGTTCCGTTGTCGGCGTTGTAGAGGGACACGGTTCCTGTGGCGTCGAGGACGGCGGCCCAGGTACCTTCCTGGCTGTAGGTGACATCTACGATTTCCCCGTCCGTTTCGAACAGATAGAACGGCGTCCAGGGCTGCTCCGGATCGGGATTGAGCGCTAGAATCTTTTCGAGGGCGGCTTGGGCTTCGGGAACGAGCGGCCGGCTAGTGTCGCTCTCGGAAGAGGGGAGGGCTTGAAGCGCAGTCTCGATGGCCTGCGCGGTCTCCCCCTGGGCGTACTGGTCGAGCGCCTGGGCGGCGAGGCTCTTCGATTCCGCGATGAGCGCCGCCTCGCTGGTTTGGTGAAATTGGAAGGCGAAGACGCCGACGGCGGCGATGGTGAGGGCCGCTGCCACGGACGCGAGGGCAATGCGCTTGCGCTTGCGGGCTCGCTCGCGTTGGCGGAGATCGTCGTAGCTGCAGCCGGCGACGGCGGCGATGATGCGCAGCAGTTCGGCCTTGCGCTTGGCCTTAGCCTCCGGACGCAGATCGGCGGCGAGGGGCTCGGCCGGCATTTCCCGCAAAACGCCGCTGGCGTCGGGTATCAGGCGCGTCTTCAGAATGGGCGGAATGCTTTCCTCGGGACTGCCTGCGGCCAGCACGCAAATGATGCGCTCGCGCCCGTGGAGCTGCTCGAACATCTCGATTTCTCGTCGCACCCAGGGGCTTTCCTGCGTTTCCGGCGAGCAAATGACAATTAGTGCGCGCGAAGCCGCCAATGCCTCCCGAATGCTGTCGGGCAGCGAGTGCGAAGCCGCAAGCTCGTCCTCGTCGCGAAAGCATTTGCCGAGTTTAGGGGGACGAAAGGCTTGGTGCGCCTGCGCAACATGCCGTGGTAGCCGGTATTCCTCAATCGCCCGCTGCACCTCACAAGCCACCTCCGCGTCCCGAGGCAAATGCCGATAGCTAATAAAGGCTGCATAACCGGGGGATGAAGTATGTGTTGCCGCGTTTCGCATGAGGGGAATTATAAGAGATGATCCTTGCATGACAAGAAATAGCTCCATTGGGCAATGAGGCGTCAGTGCGTCAGCTATTCTCCACTTATTGATTCTTGGCTAGAAGGAGCTATTTTGTATACCGCAAGTGAAGAGGCGAACCAAGAGTTATTGTTTAGGATTGCCGAAGCATGGAATGTGTGCTCTATAATTTCCTCCATAATGGAAAGAGGCGGCCTACGAAATTTCGCACAAAACTTTGAGGATGTTGGTTGTCTATACTCAAATTCCGGGGAGCAGCTTTTTGCGTTAATGCCATTGCTTGGACAGACGATTTTGCTGCCACCAGAAGCAAGCAAGAGCATGGAGATATCTTCATTCGTCTCCTATAGAAAAGCCTTCCGCGAAAGAGTGGATATACCTTTCGGCGCGGATGGGCAAGCAATCTTGGCGTATGCGCAACAGTATGCAGGGGTGATTAAGCAATTGGCTTATAGGTCTGCGAAAGAAGCGATTGTGTCGCATGAAGATTTGGCTTTAGATTTGTTTAAGCGCGAGAAGGGTGTTCTATGGGGCATTCTATTCGCCGAAAGTTTGTTAGAAAGTGCAATATTTACAGCATTTAATAAACAGGGATTGATCTTTGTTCCTAATAAAATAGAACTGGCGTCAACGACTCCTTTGTCTCGTACGGATTTCGATGGCGCGACGACTCAATACATGCCTTATTCTGATTTGCTTAAGACGTGGTTTTCGAACGAAGACGGAAGCCTTCATTCGGGCGATCCCCTGACCCATCCAGTATTTGGAGAGGGCGTCTTGGTAAATGCGGGGAGCCATGAGGCGCAGGCCTTTTTTGCCGACCTTGCAACAAAGGAGTGCGCCTCTTTGAATTAAGAAGGATTTGCGATCAAAAGATTTGACGCTTTGATATTAGGAGATAGCATGGGAAGATGGGACTTTAAGACGACGCCCGGCTGGCATTGGGAAAGCATAAAGCCTGGTGGTCAAGCGCGTTTTCGGGTTAAGGATAGCTGGATTGAGGAGACGCCGGCCGCAAAGTACCCCGGGCTAGCTCTTTTGGCTGGCGGAGAAATGTCGACCGGAAGATCTTTCAGCGACCCCTCCTCTGATCACTATTTGTATATTGCAGAAAGTCGCATGTCCCGCGATCGGGCTCATTCAAAGATAATCGATAAGCTGAGTACTGCTATCGGCTACGACAACGCAGTTCATCTCTTCAGCATTGCGCCTTCTGGTTACAGCGCAATCGGGCGTGAGATTCGATCGGGCGGAATTGACTCAACCATTTTCAACTTTATCCTTTCCAAAGATTGGCATTTCTCTCGCATGATGCCCGACGGGGGACAATCGCTAGCTCAAAAGCTCGATAAAGCTTTGTATTTCGACTCGGAGTCCTGGAATTTCCATACGCTTGCCATCAACGATGAAGTGGTGACTTATTCCTTCTATTTGGGCCCTGGCACTACGCAAGAGATGAACGTCTTCTCGCAATTCTGGGGAACAGACTCCAATACAGGCTGCAACTATTTCTTTAATAGCATTGAAGTTTGAGGCGGTGGCTCTAAAGCTTTTCTGCATAATTAAGAGTGACATCGCATTCTGATCACCTTGCTGTGTTGAGGAAGCGCTCTATGCCAACGCAAAATGAAAGCACCGGAAGAGGTGATTCCTCGCCGTTCGGGGGCTTTATAGCTAAAGATAATGCCATTGCTTATGGTGTCAATGGATCTATTCTGCATTGGCATGGAGGAGGCGTTCGCGTAAGGCCCCATCCTCTGTCACTTGAAATCACGGACTGTGATTTCCAGATCCGCTTTCTTTCTTGACGAGCAGGTTCGACAGCTCCCCGTTATGCGCATTCCAGCCGATGCGTTGCCTGCGTAGAGAATCGGCACGTTCTCGGGTGGGTTGAAGCTTTGGGGCGTGCTATTCTGCCATCATGGGATGCGGTCCTTTTTAACCCGTCTCGGCCAGTGTAAGAGGTGTTATCCGAAAGGCGAGAACTTCATGCGGCTATACCATGCTTCAACTCAAACGGCCAGTGAGCCGAGGATTGTGAATCGTTCTCCCTACTTGGATTTCGGAACAGGGTTTTACACCACGACAAACCTTGCTCAAGCGGAGGATTTCGCTCGCAAGGCCTTTGTGCGCCGCGGCATGGAGGGGGCTCCGACGCTGAATAGCTACGAATGCGATATGGGGCGAGCCGGGCGCGAGCTACGCGTTCTCGAATTTTCCGAACCTAATGAAGAGTGGCTGGAGTTCGTCGTGCACAACCGAAAGCAAGGTCGCGATAAAGCACTCGAAGTGGACATTATCATTGGGCCCGTGGCGAACGATGACGTATTCACAACGGTAACGCTTTACGAGCAAGGGCAGATCACGGCTCGTGCTGCTCTGGAAATGCTAAAGATCAAAGAGCTTTTCACGCAAATACTTTTCTGCAACGATAAGGCGTTAGAGAGGCTGACCTTTGAGTCGGCGCGGACGGTGGAGAGGTGAGGACGAATGGCTAAGTCTCCGGAGCAGTTATCTGTGCTGCTCGGCACGGCGACGCTTCCCGGCTTGTTTGAGCGACTGGGCTTCACCGAGCCTTGCCAAATCGAGGAGTTCTATGCATCGAACTTTTATGAGCTGCTGCGCAATCCCGATAGCGGGCTGTGGCATCTCAGCTCGGCGGCTCTGGCGGATTTGTACCGGCAGGAAGTGGAGCGCGGCTTTTTCGACGACCCGGAGGAGCAGTCATGAGCAAGGAAATGCGGTTTCTCGTGTTCGCCATCGAGTACTATCGGCAGGCGAAGGGGCTGACGGGTCCGGAGGTGGCGGCTCTCTTTCGCGAAAAAGGACTCTCGCAATATGTGCTGGACAATTACTTTCTCTACCACATAGAGTCGCCCGACCTAATGGTTGCCGACATTGATCGCTATGTTGAAACGGGGGAGCGGCCGGCTCTTTAGGGGGTCGTTGAGGCGCAGTTAAAGCGGCCCGCTGCACTTTTTAGCATCTTCAAATTGCTAATTTATGCACTTTTGCGATTCTTCATACTGCATTTTGTAGGGATTCAGAAATCCTGAGCGTCAGCGCCGTTACAGCGCGCCTGCGCGGTAGGCCGTGATGGCGGCAAGGGTGATGTCGGCGAAGTGTTGGATGGCACCGACTTGAACCCAGCGGCCGTCCTCGCGGTAGCGCAGGGAGAGGTTGGCGTCGCGGCCGCGGCGCAAGTGTCCGATGGAGAGCGTCACGTTGCCGGGGATCTCCCGCGTGTCGATGTGGGTCTCGATGCTCGGACCGCCCAACGCCCAGGCAGCGAGGCCGGCGTCGGCAAGGCTTCCGGTCTCCTGGTAGACGGCAAGCGCCGCCCACAAGCCGAAGCCATCGTCTTCCTCGGTCTGGTAGACGTGCTTCTCAGTGCGTCCCGGCAGGCCGGCGCACACGATATGGGACTGCTTCGTGAAGTGGTAGCGCTGGCCGTTGGCGATAATGCCCCAGGTGAAAACCTCCCACCGGCCCGTGCCGTCCTTCGCTTCGAAACTTGCGAGTGCGTGGTCTGTCATGATGACCTCTCTAATCATTTTTGCGCGGACATGCCAGCCGCTGTGGCTGAGTTTTCAGGCGTTCCGAACGTTTCTATCGGGGGCATCGGCGGTACACGCGACTCCGACCATTGCCTTGCGGAGCGAGCTTACCCTGCTCAACGAGCTCGCTTATGATACGCAGGGCCGTTCTCCGGGAAATTCCTGTATTAGCCAGGTCGGCAGTTCGCACGCCCTCAGCGCTTTCCGCCAATTTCAGGGCAAGGGCGACAGCCTCGTCGGGCTCGTCCGCTCGAGTGGTGTGCTGCCCGAGCGGGCTGTGCACCGTTTCGGCAGCAGGAACCGTCGGTACGAACGCTCTGAAGATCAGGCCTTCCTCCAACTCGGGGTCGCGGCCCGTGTAGAGACGAGAATTCTTGAACAGCTCGCGCGTGCCGCTGCCCAGCTCTTCGGCCAGACCGATGTGCACGAAGAACGAAGCGATGAGAGGGTTCTTCGGGAGGGGGCTGAAGGTGTCAGGCTCCAAGGGCCCTTCGAAAGAAGCCCGGCTGGCGTTCTCGGTTCGAATGCCCTCATTGTCAATGATGACTTTTGCCGGGAAGGGGCTGGTGAACTCGCGATGAATGAGACAGTTGACGACCAGCTCGCGCACGATGGTATCGCGGGGGCTGAGGGCGAAGTCTCCTTCCATAAGAAAGCGGTCTGGAAGATGTTTCCTGCAGAACCCGGCGATCTGGGCATAGGCGTCTATGAGGTTGGTGGTAGCCACGAGCCGATCGTCGTGGCGGTTCGTGTCGTGCTGGCGCACAAGTGCATCGGTTTTGTAGGTGGGGCACAGCGATCGAATAACCTCGTCCTTGCCGAGAAGAACGACGGCTGCCAAGTTATAGCCCTGCTTTCCCGTTGAGTAGTCTTTGCCGAAGAGCCCGGCCGATTCGACGAGCTGCGCGTTCGTCATGGCTCCCCACGGATGGTCTTTTCTCTTCGCGAGAGCGAGTCGCCGGGCCTCGTCAATGAGGTCTTCTCTCAGGTCGCTCAGGGATACATGCTCGAAAATGCGCTGTTCGGTATAGATTCCCTGCTTGCGAATGCAGAGCTCGGCGAGAGGAGCGCTTCCGCGCACAACGACATCGGCATCCCCGCGCCGTTCGTATACTTTGCCCTTGTAGCTGTGCATCTGCGGGCTGTTGGGAACGTCGATCTTGATGATTTGGCGGTCACCGATCTCGATATGCTCGAATTCCATGGAGACGGGCACGTCGAAGGCGTTGGGGTTGTTGACGACATTGAGGACGTTTCTCGTGATGGGAAGCACCTGGGCTGGATCGATGCCCGTGAGAGAGCCGTCGTCCTCTACGCCGAGCAGGATAGTGCCGCCGAACGTGTTGGCGAACGCGCAGATGGTTTCGAAGAGATCCTTTTCAGGTTGGTTGCCGCAACGCTTGAATTCGATGCGGTCGTTCTCGCCCTCTTCGATAATGTCTCGCAGTTGATGCGCGTTCACGGTGACCACCCTTTCGGAATCGTGCCATGGCGCGATTATGGCGCGATTATGGCGCGATTGGCGCGATTATGGCGCGATTGGCGCGATTATGGCGCGATTGGCGCGATTATGGCGCGATTTCTGGAACATGCTGGAGCGGATGCGACCGCAGCTGACCTACCCGCGGTCGAAGAACGGGCTTTTGGAGCTGATGCTTACCGGGATAGCGTACACCTGCCCCACGCCTTCGCCGAGCAGGTCCAGCTGTTGAGCGGCTAGGCCGGCGGAGAACATGATGCGGGTGTCGACGCCGAAGGCCTGGGCGCGCGACACGGCGGCGCCGAGGGCGATGCCCACGTCTACGGAGTTCACCTCGCAGGGAACGCCTGGCGTGCGCTCGCCGCAGGTGGCGAAACCGCAGTGGCCGCAGTTGAGCCCCTGGGCTTTTTCGCGCGTGCCCACGAGCGCCACGCAGAGGCTTTTGCGCACACAGTTGGCGTCGCGCAGGAAGAATGCGAACCCGCGCTCCTCGCCGACGGCCTCCATGGTGCAGGCGAGCGCTTCCAAATCGTCGCCGTCCACCACGGCGCATTCCACGACATCGACGCCCTTGCCCTTGGGAGCCGTCCGCGCTGCCACCAGCATCTTCTGGGCGATGTCCAGCGCCTGCGCCTTCCGAATGTCCCTCTCGTCGTAAACCATGCCGCCTCGCTTTCGTCGCTTTCGCGCTTGTCGTGCGTTTCTGGTTCCATCTTACTACGGCAATCGCCTCGTATGGTCGAGCGCGTGCAGGCGCTCGCATAGCGGCTGGGTCACAAACGGTGGGCACTTGTTGCGGAGATCGCGGGGTCGGGTATCATGCTTGCATGGCGTTATTCGAGGCAGGACATATCGGGGTGCAGTTTCGTCGCGACGGGCAGCCGTTCGCGCCCTTTGCGGATGTGGGTTTCTCGCTGGAGGCGGGCTGCTTGTACAACCTCACGGGCCCTTCCGGATCGGGAAAGTCCACTCTGTTGAACGCGTGCGCGCTCATGCTGCCGCGCTCGGGCGGCACGCTGGCGCTCGAGGGTATTCCCGTTGATCGGTTCAAGCCGATGGAATGGCGCCGGCGCGTGTGCCTGGTGCCTCAGGCTGCGTCGTTGGTGCCCGGCACGGTGCGGGACAACCTGCTGTTTCCCTGGACGCTGAAGGTGAATGCCGGCTCGCCGAAGCCCGATGACGACGTGCTGAACGAGATACTTTCCCTGGCGATGCTTGATGGCGTGACGCTCGATCACGCGGCGGCTCAGCTCTCGGGCGGCCAGCTTGCTCGGGTGGCGTTGCTGCGGGCCTTCGCCACACGACCGACCGTGCTGCTGCTCGATGAGGTGGAAGCGGCGCTTGATGAGGAGTCGGCCGTGGCCGTCAGTCGGCTTACGCGGGCGATGCTCGCGGGCGGGGCCGCCTGCTTGCGCATCCGCCATCGGGCCGAGGATGGCTACGCGTACGGGGTGTTCACGCTGGCCGATGGGAAGATGACCTACCATCAAAACGAGATCACGGCCGACAACGCACCCGCTACAAGCGCTGGAAAAGGATGCGACTCGCGAGCCGATGAAGTGCTTGCGAAGCTGAAAGCGGTGCCCAGCGCGCCTTCCGGTGTTTCCCCTCTTGTTGGTTCCGCATTCGACCCAGTCGCATCGCCAAGGAGCGGCTCGCCATCCTTGCAGTCTTCGTCGGCCGACCGAAAGCCGGTCGAGCCCTCTGCGAAGGGGGGCTCCCGATGACCGGCGGCGTGGTGAACATCGGGTATGTGGAACTGGTGGGCGCAAGCTTGCTCATGTTGGTGGCGGGTATTGTGTCGTGGCGCATGGGGCTCGGGCAGAGCCGCCGCATCGCCGTCTCTACCGTGCGGGCGTTTCTGCAGCTGCTCGCCATGGGTCTGCTTCTGGGCTATCTTTTCAAGTATCAGACGTGGTGGCTCGTGTGTTTGGTGCTGCTGGGCATGTGCATCGCGGCGACGCAGATCGCCACGGGCCGCACGAACAAGGTCGTGCGGGGGCTTTGGGCCGACGTTTTTCTTTCCATCACCGTGTCATCCATGGTCATCGCATTCATCGTGGTGGAAGGCATCATCCACGCAGATCCGTGGTACAACGCCATGCAGCTCGTGCCCATCTCGGGCATGATTCTCGGCAACACACTGGCCGCGGCAGCGGTGGCCACCGACCGCCTGTTTGCTAGCATGGATTCCCGTGCGAACGAGATATACATGATGGTTGCTTTGGGCGCCATTCCGCGTGAGGCGGCGTTTCCTTCCATCAAGGCGGCGGTGGGCGCCGGCATGACGCCGCTTTTGGCCCAGCTGTCGGCGGCGGGCATCGTGCAGATTCCCGGCATGATGTCCGGCCAGATTCTGGCGGGTGCCGATCCTGTTATCGCGGCGAAGTACCAGATCGTCGTGCTGCTCATGATTTCGGCGGCCACGACGCTCTCCGTTGTGATCATCTGCTTTCTCGCTTACAAGAAGCGCTTCTCCGTCGAAGGCTACTACTTGTCGCCGGCCCTGCGCGACGATGCCGGCGGGGCGGCCTAGCCTGGTGACGTGGGCTCGCTGGTGGCGTGGCCCCGCTGGCGAGACCGCCTAGCTGGCAAGCCTACGGTATGCCAACGGGTTGGCGTGAGGTGGTCGGGCGGCGGGGGCGTTCCCGTACCATGGAGGCGACGTTTGCCCCGACCGGTTAGGAGGTTCCCATGCTCGAAGGCGATAAGATCAAGGTGGCGCAGGGGGAGAATCCCTGCTATCTGCTGCTGGACCAGGCGAACCGCCATGGGCTCATTGCAGGAGCCTCGGGCACGGGCAAGACGGTCACCATGAAGGTGCTGGCCGAAGGGTTCGCCCAGGCCGGCGTGCCTGTGTTCATGGCTGACGTGAAGGGCGACGTCACTGGCATGGCCCAGCCTGGCGACGATACCGAGAAAGTACGCGAGCGCGCGGCTGCCCTGGGCGCTGACGGCTGGGAGCCTCGGGGTTGCGACGTGCGCCTGTGGGATATGCTTGGCGGCGACGGCGTGCCCGTTCGCATCACCATTTCCGACATGGGGCCCGACTTGTTGGCGCGGCTGCTGGGGCTGACCGACGTGCAGCGCGGCGTGCTGGCCATCGCCTTCCGCATGGCCGACGATAACGGCATGCTGCTCATCGATCTGAAGGATCTGCGCGCCATGCTCGGCTATCTCTCCGAGCACGCCAGCGAGGTGGAAACGCTTTACGGCCGCGTGTCGTCACAGTCGGTTGGCGCCATTCAACGTGCGCTGCTCACCCTGGAAGATGCGGGCGGCGACATCTTCTTCGGCGAACCGGCGCTGGATATCACGGATTGGCTCGTGACCGACGATGCGGGTCAGGGCACCGTGAACATCCTGAACGCCGCGAAACTCATGGCATCGCCCCAGGTGTACGCCATGTTTCTGCTGTGGATGCTCAGCGAAATCTACGAGCTTCTGCCCGAGGCCGGCGACCTTCCCAAACCTAAGCTCGTGTTCTTCTTCGACGAGGCGCATCTGTTGTTCGACGACATGCCCAAGGAGCTGACCGACAAAATCGTGCAGACCGTGAAGCTCATCCGCTCCAAGGGCGTCGGCGTCTACTTCGTCAGCCAGTCGCCCGCCGACATTCCCGACGAAGTGCTCGCGCAGCTTTCCAACCGCATCCAGCACGGGCTGCGCGCCTACACGCCCGCCGAGCAGAAGGCGGTGCGCGCGGCAGCGGCGGCCTTCCGCGAGAATCCGGCCTTCGATTCCGCCGAGGCATTGCTGGAACTGGGCACCGGCGAGGCGCTCGTGTCGCTGCTGAATGAGGATGGCCAGCCGAGCATTGTGGAACGGGCGCGCGTGCTGCCGCCGGAGTGCCGCATGGCCGCTGCCGATGCGGCGACGCTGGAGGCGATCGGCGTGGCCCAGGCGCATCTGGTGGAGAAGTACGGCGAGGCCATCGACCGCGAGAGCGCCTACGAGAAGCTTGCCGCCGAGAAGAGCGCCGCTGCCGAGGCCGACGCGCTGGCTGCCGAGCGCGCCCAGCTGGAAAAGGAGCGCGCCGAATTCGAGAAGCAGAAGGCCGCCGAGGCCGATCGGGCCGCGAAAGCCGCGGCCAAGGAAGAAGAGCGTGCTGCCAAGGCTGCCGAAAGAGAGGCTGAGCGTGCCCAGAAAGCGGCCGAGAAAGAAGCCGAGCGCGCCGCTCGAGCTGCCGAGAAACAACGCGAGCAGGCCATGAAAACGGTCAGCTCCGTCATCGGCCAGATCGGGCGCGAGACGAGCCGGCAACTTTTGCGGGGGTTGTTTGGGAACTTGCGGAAGTAGGTTCTCGCTGCCGTACAATACTGCCCATGATATTGAATGGCCGCAACATAGATGGGCTGCGGGCGCCCCGGATCGCGACGCTGACGCGGCGACGCTTCGTGGCCGGTGCGGCGTGCGCAGTGGCGTGTGCGGCGGCGGGGCTGCTCGTCGGTTGCGGGTCGGCCTCTAGGTCGGCGGAGGTGGCCGCCATCGAGCCCTACGTGAGTCCCTACGATTGGTCCGGCCTCGTGCGCGACGGCGAGAAGCTGTCGTACTACGAAAACGATGCGCTCTGTTCGCGCTGGGGCATCGATGTGTCGGAGCACCAGGGCAACGACATCGATTGGGCCGCCGTTGCCGACGCCGGCGTGCAGTTCGCTTTCGCCCGCATCGGCAACCGAGGCGCCACGGAAGGTGCGCTTTCCGCCGACGAGTTCTTCTTCCAGAATGCCGTTCGCGCCGGGGAGGTGGGCATCCAGGTGAGCGCCTATTTCTTCTCCCAGGCGCTGACCGAAGACGAGGCTCGCGAGGAGGCCCAGTTCGCTCTGGATAACCTGCGCGAAACCGAGGCCTCCGGCGCCACCTTTGCCTACGTCGCCTACGACCACGAGCCCGTGGAGATCGAGGGCGCCCGGGCCAACAACCTCTCCAGCGAGCAGCTGACCGCCAACGCCCGCGCGTTCTGCGAGGTCATCGCCGCGGCCGGCTACGCGCCCATGCTCTACGGAAACCAGCGCGACCTGCTGCGTCTCGCGCCCGAGCTGCGCGCTGCCTATCCAGTGTGGTTGGCCGAGTACGATGTGGAAGCTCCCACCGCGCCGCTCGACTTCGCCATTTGGCAGTACACCAACGCCGGCACGGTTCCCGGCATCCCCACCGACGTCGATTTGAATGTGTGGCTTGAGCCGCAGAAGTAAAGGAGTCCTGTGAACATCAACAACGCCATTCTGCATGTGTTCGATTTCGTGTCCTGCGTGAACGTGTTCGCGCAGGTGCCCATGGATCTCGGAAACAAGGCCGCCAAGCGCTACGTCGCGTCTCAGGCCAAGCGCACCTTAAGCAACCTGGACAGCAAGCGCGGAACGTTCGCGGAGAACAGCCTGTTCGCCGAGGAGCTCCGCTCCTATTTTCGGGGCGAGCGCGATTTCGTGGGGCTGTCCCAGCAGATCGGCGAGTTTGTCGTCGGCGAGCTGTCGCGCATGGAAAAGACGCCCTCCACTGACCTGCTCGTCATCGATTTCGAAGGCGACGCCGATCAGACGGTGCGCGAGATGACCGACGAGGAGGCCGAGGCCGCCTACAAGGCTCGCGGCCCGCGCTACTTCGCCATCATTTTGCTGGAGAGCCGCCAGGCCTACATGCACGAGGTGGGCAGCAACGATTTCGGCGACACCGCCACCACCATCGCGCGCCATCACGCCATTCTGCCGAACCCGTCTCAGAAGGTGGCATCCTTCGCGCTCATCTCCGCCGACGACATGGCCGTGTGGTTCGTGGATAAGGAACGAGAGATTGCTGGCGAGAAACGCTGGATCATCCCCGATGGTCTGCTGCAGTGCTCCATGGAAGCTTCCAGCCGCGAAGTGCTGCAGGCGGTAACCACCGTGGTGGAAGAGGTGGCCGAGGAGTTCGGCGCCAACACGGCCGTGGCGCTTTCGCGGGCAAAGGCCTACGTGGCCGAGAATGCCGAGGAATCCGACGAGGTGGACGCCCGCGAGCTGGGCCGCGAGGTGTTCGCCGACCAGCCCCGCGTCGCCGAGCGCTTCGAGGCCGCTGTGGAAAAGGGCGCCCTGCCCGAGCGCGTCGTGGTGGAAAAAGCCGTGGCCAAGCGGGTCACCAAGAGCCACAAGATTCGCACCGACACGGGCATCGAGCTCACCTTCCCGGCCGAGTACGGCGAGAACTCCGACTTCATCGAGTTCTTCAGCACCCCGGATGGGCGCATCGAGATCGCCCTGAAGAACATCGGCGCCATCGAGAACCGCTAGGATGTCTATCGGAAAAACCGAGGGCCGTGCGCCTGCAAGAGGGCTAGAATGGGGAACGATTCAACGAACGCCCCTTGCCGGCCCGCGCGGTCGGCCGATTTCGAAGGGAACCTTATGACGAACCTCTACGAACGCGAAGACGCCTACATCCCCCGCGTGGCCGCTATCCACGATTTGTGCGGCTACGGCAAGTGCTCGCTGGGCGTGGCCATTCCGGTGCTGTCCGCCGCCGGCTGCGACGTGTGTCCCGTGCCCACGGGCCTGTTCTCCAGCCACACGGCCTTCCCCGGATGGTACATGCACGATACCACCGACATTCTGGGCGATTATCTGGCTGCCTGGGCGGGTATTGGCGTGGAATTGGACGCGGTGTATTCCGGGTTCCTCGGCGCCCCCGAGCAGGTAGACATCATCAAGCAGGTGTGGGAGACCTACCCGAAGGCCCTGCGCGTGGTGGATCCGGTCATGGCCGATCACGGCAAGGTGTATCCCACCTACACGCCGGAGCTGGTGGAAGCCATGGGTACGCTGGCCAACGGTGCCGACATCCTGACGCCCAACCTCACCGAGGCGGCCATCATCTTGGGTCGCGAGTGGCAGGGTGCCGACGTGGACGAGCCCACGGTGCGTGAGATGATCCTGGAGCTGCGCGAGCGCGGCGCGAAGAACGTGGTGCTGAAGGGCATCGAGCACGGCGACGGCCTCATCCACAACTACGTGTGGGGCGACGCCATCGACTTCACGGAAACCACCAACGCCAAGCTGCCCTACATGCTGCACGGCACGGGCGACGTGTTCGCGAGCACCCTGCTCGCTGCGGTGATGGCCGGCTCGAACCTGGCCGAGGCCACGGCCTTCGCCGCCGACTTCACGGCCGACGCCATGCTCATCTCCGCCAAGCAGCCCAATTTCGAAGACCGCGGCGTCTCCTTCGAGCCTTTGCTCGGGAAGGTGACAGCCCTGCTGGGGTAAAGGTTCGTGCTTTCGCGCGGCTCGCACCGGGAAGAGTGTGGGCCGCGTTGCAGAGCAGCACATCTACCGCAAGGGTTCGCTATTTTGCGAAATGATGCCGTAGGGCTGATTGAGGCTTCTCTGTATTTCCCCTATTTTTTCCCTTATTTCCCTATTTCTTCCCTTATTCACTTATTCCTTCTCTTATTTTGGGTTCTGAAGGGAAGAGAGGCACGGAAGGGGCTATCTCGTCGCCCATTCGGCCCGTCGCAGCGAAGCCCAGTTCTTCATAACGTGTGGCAAGAAGCTGGTGGAGCGCTGCCCAGTTAAGGCTCTGACCGTCGCCGAGCGGCCCTTCTCTTTCGAATGCTAGTCTTGTGTGAGGACTTCGGCGGCGGCAATGAGAGCCGCTCCATCTACGTGCGTCCGATATGAGTTGTTAATCTCAGCTTCCCAAGTTGCATCCGTCGGAACAACGCGGGCTACTTCATCGCCCTCTTCGTTTAAAGCAACGTAGGCATCGTCCTTGCGACGCACTATGAGCACCTCGCCGGTGTCGCAGCGCACCGAGCTCCGATGCTCGTGCAGCCGCGCGTACTGAGAGCCCCATTCCACCATTGAAAGCAGCACGGGCCTCAGGCTTTGGCCCAAGGCGGTAAGCGTGTACTCTACGCGAGGGGGCACCTCGGCGAAGGTCTCGCGGGTAAGCAGGCCGTTCTCCTCCATGGTACGCAAGTTCTGCGTGAGTACCTTGGTCGACACGCCGCCGAGGGCCTTGCGAATCTGCCCGAAACGTCGCGTTCCGTAGATAAGCTCTCGCAAAATAAGCACTACCCAGCGGCTACTGATGAGCGAAAGGGTAACTTCAACGGGGCAACGAGGAAGAGAATGAGCAGAAGGCGTGGTCATTTTACAGCTCCTACCTTAATAGATTCAAAATGAAACTATATAACAAAATAGTTCCTACTTTCCATAATACTGTACAGCATTATATACTCTCTCCGGCAAATCGCAACCGAGAGAAAGAGAGCGAACCATGCAGGAAGTCGTTGAGTTCCTTACCGCAAATCCCGTCCAGTATCTGGCTACGGTCGGTGCCGATGGGAAGGCGAAGTGCCGCCCCTTCATGTTCCTGATGGAGCACGAAGGAAAGCTGTGGTTCGGCACCAACAATCAGAAGACCGTGTTTGCCGAGATGCAGGAAAATCCGTACGTGGAGGTTTGCGCGTCCACCCCTGATTTCCGGTGGATCCGCTTGGGAGGGAAGGCGGTGTTCGAGGACAATCGCGCCGTGAAAGAAGCCTGCATGAACATCCCCATGCTGAAAGACCAGTACCAGACGGCGGATAACCCCATTTTCGAGGTGTTCTACCTGACTGATGGAGAGGCGACCATTGCCGATATGACTGGCAATGCGCCCACGGTGGTGAAGCTGTAGGCTGCTTTATCGAGAAAAGGAAGCGGATCGGGCTTTCACCTAGCCTCCCCTGTGAGAGCCCATTCGACGCATGAACGATGTGAGAGAAGCCGGTGCTGTTGGGGCGCCGGCTCGTATGAGAAAGTGTCGCTATGGATATCACTCCTTTCGCCGTGAATCAGTTTATTCCGCATCCTATGATGGTGTTTGCTGCGAGCACCTACAACAAGGACGAGTCGCCCCATCTTGCCCTTGTCAGCTGGGTGAACTTCTATTGGGACGACGGACTTGGGGTTACGCTGTGCATGGATGGCGATAAGGCGGTGAAACGGAACTTCGAGCGTGAGGGGGCGCTAGTTCTCAACGCGCTGTCGCGCGATATGTTCGATGCGGTAGAGGCCCTTGGTCGCGCCTCGGGGGCGGAAAAGGACAAGGCCATCGCACGCTTCGCCCTAGAGGCTGCCGAGCACGTGCATGCGCCTCGGCTGTGCGAGAGCCCTCTGCGCTATGAACTCAGCTTGCGGGAGAATTTTTCCTATAAGGGCAGCAACCTCTACCTGTGCGCTATAGACAGCGTCTCGGCAGCCGATGACGCTGTGAGCGACGATGGCTCCTCTTACGATATCGTCGCGGCAAATCCGCTTTTGGTGTCCCAAAAGAACTACTGCTGCTTGGGCGCGCAAGATGTGCTCGGCGCATGGTGCTAGGTGCTGCCCCTTCGCAACGTATTTCGACGTTCATGTTCGACTATTGCGATTTTGCAACAGCTGTCAGATCGCAGCGCGAAGGCCGAATCGCTACAATGGAACAGTCGTCAGTCCATGAGAAGGGGTTTGGTTGGAGCGGCGTCGCCTTGCAAAAAAGTTCTTTCTGCTTGCCGGTGTGGTAAGCGTGCTTGTGCTGTGCGTGTATCTCGCCTGGTTTTACCACGCCCAAAGCATTGAGAACGATCGGCGCGCCCTCGCTGAAGCCCGTGTGCTGTCCGCAGAGATTGGGGCTGCCTGGGATTACATCGATGCCGTCCAGCCGCAGATCAACCGCGCGACGGGCGAAACCTCGGGAATTTATTGCGCGGTGGCGGCCAAAGACATCGCCAAGCGCTTCTCCGCCGGATCTGCCTATTCGATTCGCTACATTCGTGGAAATCCCCGTAACACCGAGGATGCCCCCGATGACTTCGAGCGCAAGGCGCTTTCCTCCTTCGAGGAGGGCGTCGTTGAAGAGTACTACGGGCTCGAGCATCAAGGAGACAGTTCGGTCTTCCGCTATGTGGGCCTGCTTGAAATAGAGGATGGATGCCTGCCGTGCCACGGTGATCCGGCGGGTGAGAAGGATATCACCGGCTATGCAAAAGAGGGAATGGCCGAAGGAGACGTGGCGGGCGCGGTGTCCATTGTTATGCCCATGGATTCCATCATTGCCGACGCGAAGGCCGATTTGGTCAGCACGGTAGTATTTTTCTGCGTACTGATGGGGTCGGTTACCTTGGTTCTTGCCTTGGGCCTGCGTACCTGGATTACCGCTCCCATTGTTGACGAGAACAAGAAGCTGCGCCATGAAGCCGAGGATCAGTCGAACTTCCTTACCATTATTACCCATGAGCTGAAAACGCCGCTGTCGTCTATTCTCGCTTTTACGGAGCTATGGAAAGAACGCATGCCCGATGACTCGCCAGAAAGCCGTGCGCTCGTAAATGAAGTGGAGACGAACGCACGCGTACTGCTGGCGATGATCAACAACGTGCTCGATGCGGCCAAGTTGGAGGCGGGCACGCTCAGTCTCGCCCAGGACGAGTTCGACGTATACGATTTAGCTGGCCAAGTGAAGGCTACTATGGGCCCGCTGGCCAAGAAGAAGGATGTGTCCTTTAAGGTGAAGGTGAGCCCCGATACCCCCTTGCTTTTGGGTGATGAGGAAGTGCTGCGTCGCATCGTCGTGAATTTGGTGAACAATGCGCTGCGGTTCACCGATTCGGGAGGTTGGGTTGAATTGCAGCTTGCCTATCGAGAAGGACGGTTCGTCATTTGCGTGTGCGACAACGGCTGCGGTATTCCTGCCGAACAGCTCGATCATGTCTTCGATCGTTTCGTGAGCGCTCCCCATTCGGAAACAACGAGCGAGGGGGGCACGGGCCTCGGTCTGTCCATTGTGCGTAACTTCTCCACCATGATGGGCGGCAATGCTTCAGTGAAAAGCCTGGAAGGAGAAGGCAGCTGCTTTACGGTGGAACTGCCTCTGCCGGCCATTCCCGACGAGGTCGAGGAAGGCGATGATGCCGCCGATACGGGGCTTCCCTTGGCCGATGAGCCTTCAGCCGATTCGTTGTGTTCACGAGAAGGAGGAAACCATGAGCCGTCGTGACGCGTTGGTCCTCGTTGCCGACGACGACAATAGCTCGAGCAGCGCTATTGAGAAGATGCTCGCCAAAGATGGCCATCGCTGTCTGCGTGCAAGGAATGGGCAAGAGGCGCTGCGTCTGTTTTGGGATGAGCGGCCCGATTTGATCATTCTCGACGTAATGATGCCGCTTCTCGACGGCTTTCAGGTATGCGAACGCATTCGCGAGCATGATCGGGCTACACCGGTGCTGTTTCTTACGGCTAAAGGCGATATCGTGGACAAGCGCATTGGCTACGGCATTGGCGGCGACGATTATTTGGTAAAGCCCTTCAGCGGAGAAGAGCTGCGGTTGCGGGTGGGGGCTCTCTTGCGTCGCGCGCAAATTGCGGCAGAAGCCGCAGCGTCCGCGCCCCAAAGCGAGCTATACCACGTAGGCGACCTGGAAGTGAACGTGCGCACGGGGAATGTGCGCCTGGCGGGAAAACGAGTCGAGCTTACTCCCAAGGAGTCGAGGATCATGGCGGTGCTGGCATCGCATCCGGGGGAGGTATACAGCAAGCGCGATCTTATCGAGGAGATTTGGGGAGAGGAGTATCTGGACTCGTCTATCGCCATTTCCGTGTACATACGACGCATTCGAGCCAAGTTGGAGCCGGATCCGAGCGAGCCGCGCTACGTGCAGACGGTATGGCACTGCGGTTACCGGCTGGCAGATGAGGAAGACGAGAAGCGGGACAGTTCTGGGGAATAATCTCGCCTATAGCTTGCGCAAAAATTGCAATAGGGCGAGGACGCCCATTGCGAAAGCGCAATAGTATCGGTTTACGGCTGAGCTTCTTCTAAGATGGTTCGTAGAAGGTTGGAAGGTTGCATCGTTCGAACGACCGATGAGAGGAGGAAGCGATGAAAACCATAAAACCGAGAAAAATCGCCCTTGCCGGTACGGTGGTGGCAGCTGTAGCGCTGGTCGGCTGCCTTGGCTGTGCAGCCCAGACTCAAACGGCGGACACAGGCGCCGCGCAGGAGCCGGTTCAGCAAGAGCAGACGGAGCAACAGGCTGCTGCTCCGGAGAAGGTGGCCAAAAAGACGCTCGCTGAGTGGGTAACTACTTATCCCAATCAGGGAAACAGCTATATGGAAGCGAAGATGGCCCACACCTATGACGCCTTTGCGGGGGCGAGTCAGCAGGCGTTTGGCGGGGAGGATGCAGCAGTGGCTTGCGCCGCCTGTCATGCCCGTGAGGACTTCCAAACGGTTTATAATGAGCAAGGCGAGACGATTCTTGACAAAAACGCCTCTGACTACGAGATGGAATGGTCCAATTGCACCAATTGCCACGTAGGCGATCCTGGCGAAGGTAAAGTAGAGGGTGGCAACGCCTATGGTGATGCTACTTCCGTGAGTGCCAAGGCATTGTTCCCCGAGGAGGACTATGTATGCGGTCAGTGCCACGCCATGTTCCCCGGCGCGGCCTATCTTGAGGATGCGAACAAGGGTATCGATCAATACAAGTATGGCTTCGAGCCTGAAGAGATGCTTCGTGCCATGAAAGAGTATTACGAGGCGAATCCAGTTACTGAAACAACGATTTGCGCCGGCATGGTAGGGGTTCCCATGCTTGATCCCGAAATTGATACGATGCTGTACCTCACGGACGCTTGCACCGAATTGGAGCTCTTCCAGGACGGCAACCATCAGAAGATGGGCCTCACCTGCACGGACTGCCATATGCCCCAGACCGAGGCCGCCGATGGCGCCACCTACACGCACCACAACATGACGCAATCGCCGCTTGAGAACCCGGCCGCGCTGGAAAAGTGCCTCACGTGCCACAAGAGCCAGGGCGTTGAAGATGCTGACGCCATGGTTACGTTCGTCAAGGGCAAGATGGACGAACTCGCGCAGATTCAGCAGGCTACCAAGACCAAGCTGGACGAGTTCCATGCTAAGCTGGCCGAGGTTGTGGCCGCTGGCAACGCCGATGAGACAAAGCTGCAGGCCGCCAAGGATGCTTACAATCTCGCTAACGTGTACTTCCTGTACCAGGGCACCGCGATGCGTCCCACCGACGGTTCCATGGCCGCCATGAACTTTAGCAAGAGCGTTGAGCAACTACAGAAGGCCGACGATGCCATTGCCGAGGGCATGGCTCAGATCGCCTAGCTTTTACTAGGGGCGCGTGAAGCACGTAGCTGAAAGACAAACTGCTCCTTTCCCGAAGGGCCGCCGCAATGGCGGTCCTTCGGCGTCTTTCACATTCGGATTGGGTGTGAGGCTGGTTCTTAAGCCTTGCCGGTGGCGTCCTTCAAAAGGTCGGCGAGCTCGGCGTCGGTGAGGTCGTAGTGGTACATGGTGTGGAAGTACGCGCGGGTCACGTCCTCGATGGAGTCGTCGAAGGCATCGGGATACAGAAGGCGCGGCAGCCACTGCAGGCCCATGAGCTGGTTGACGGTGGGCGGGTTGTTCAGCCAACAGTAGGGCACGTTGGGTACCTGGTAGTAGTTGCCGGAGTCGATGGCGGCAATGCCGGCCCATGCCGGGTCGTCGTCCACAGTGTCGTAAATGCTGTCCGCCTGGAAGACGATGAGATCAGGGTTCCACAGCGCGATCTGCTCGAGGCTGATCTCATTGCCGTTGCCCTTGCCGGACACGTCGTCTACCACGACCACGTTGTCGGCCACCATGTCCACCACAGCCGCCTGGAACGAAGTCTTGGCGATGGCGTTCAGGCCGTTGTCGCCCAGCAGGTAGGCCATGCGCACGCGCTCGTTTTCGGGAATGTTCTCCATGGTGGTGACCGTCTTGTTGTACACGTCGGTGCAGTAGGTGGACAGCTCGCTCCCGCGCTCTTCCATGCCCAGAAGCTCGCCCAAGCGCTCGTAGGCCGCACCGTAATCGGACAGCTTCGCCTCGATGAAGATGACCGGAATGCCCAGCTGCTCCTGCAGCGCGTCCAAGTCCTCCTTGGCGCCCTTCTTCGCCTCGCCGGTGTCGATGATGACCTGGGGCGCGGCGGCGGCCACGGCCTCGCGGTTCAGGTCGTCCTTGGCGCCGAGCACCGCGCCGAACACCGGGTAGTTGGCGAACTTCTCACCGAAGATCTTCAGCTGGTCGTCGTTGAGCTCCTGGGCCAGGCCCACCATCTTGTCCGGGGCCATGGTGAGCAGCACCTGCTGGGCCGTGAAGCCCGACGGGCAGATCTTGTCGATCTGGGCCGGCAGCTCCACGGTGCGCCCGAGGTCGTCGGTGAAGGTGATGGCGCCGCTTTCGGCCTCGGTAGCGGCCTGGGCGTCGGCGTTCGCCTCCTGCTCGGTGGCCGGTGCAGTGGGCTCGGCCGCTCCATTACCCTCACTGTTGGCGCATCCGGCGAGCCCCAGGGCCAAGCAAGTGGACAGGGCGAGCGCTCCAGCCAGAGCCGCGATGCGCCGTTTGTTCCTCGTCGGTTTCAGCATTCGTTTTCCTTTCCTTCCAAGGGGTGCCAGGTTCTACTGGCGTTCTATCTCGCGTACGGGCACGCAGACGCGCACCTTGTCGCCATAAAGAGAGTTGACCTCCACCTCGAGGTCGTACAGCTCGCTGATGAGCTCGGAGGTGATAACCTCGCGGGGATCGCCGAATGCCTTAAGGCCGCCTTCGGAAAGCACCATGGTGGCATCGGAGTACAGAAAGGCGTGGTCGGGGTTGTGGGTCGATTGCACGATAGAGAGCCCCTCGCGGGCGAGCTGACGCACGCAGGACAGCACGCGCATGGTGTTGCCGTAATCAAGCGCGCTCGTGGGCTCGTCCATGATGATGGTCTGGGCGTTTTGCGCGAGCGCCCGAGCGATGAGCACGAGCTGCTGCTCGCCGCCGGATATCTGCGTGTAGGTGCGATGGGCCAAGTGCTCGATGCCGATGCGGGCCAGCGCCTCGTGGGCTCGCTGCAGCTGGGCCTCGCCGGGCGTGGCGAGCATCTTCAGGTCGTTGCCCGTGGCCATGAGTACCACGTCGACCACTTCGTAGTCGTACACCGGCGCGTGCGACTGGGGAATGTAGGAGATCTCGCGAGCGCGCTCCCGCACCGAAAGCGCGCGCAGATCCTTCCCGTTCACCAGAATCGTGCCGCTATAGTGCGGGGAAAGCCCCAGGATACAGCGGAACAAGGTGGACTTGCCAACGCCGTTGGGCCCGAGCACGTTCACGAGGCACCCGTCGGGAATGGAAAACGAAAGGTCGTGCAAGATCTCGCGGCTTCCGTAGGAGAAGCTCAAGCTGGTCACATCGATGCTCATAGCTTCTTCTTCCGCGTTATGAGGTACAGGAAGAACGGCGCGCCCACGAAAGCGGTGAGGATGCCGATGGGGATTTCGGCGGTGGTGGCCAAGCGGGCGACGTCGTCCACGATGAGCAGGAAGCTGGCGCCCATGAGCATGGATGCGGGAATGAGGCGGCGATAGTCGGCGCCGACGAGCATGCGGCACAGATGCGGAATGACGAGGCCCACCCAGCCGATCATGCCGGTGACGCAGACGCTCGCGGCGGTGACGAGCGTGGCGGCGATGATGACGACGATGCGGGTGCGTCGGGCGTTCACGCCCATGGTGGCGGCCTCGTCGTCGCCCATGGTGAGGATGTTGATGCGCCAGCGCAGGGCGAACAGCGTAGCGCAGCCGATAAGCATGATGGGGAGCACCATGCCGATGTCGCGCATGTTCGCGCCGGTGAGTGAGCCCATGAGCCAGTAGGTGATGTCGGCCAGCTCGTCAGTGGGGTCGGCCACGAGTTTGGCGTAGGAAACGCCGGCTTGGAACAGTGACGACACCATGACGCCGGCGAGCACGACCACCATCATGTGGTTGCCGCGGGCCCGCGTGCTGATAAGCAGCACCAATAACACGGTGAGCAGGGAGAATCCGAATGCGAAGAGGGATGTTGCGAAAGAGCTCACGCCGAGAAGGATAGCCACGGCCGCGCCGAACGCGGCGCCCTGGCTTGCGCCCAAAATGTCGGGGGAGACGAGCGGGTTTTGGAAGGTGCCCTGGTAGGCGGCGCCAGCGCAGGCCAGGCAGCATCCCACCATGAGGGCCAGCAAAATGCGCGGCAGCCGCACGTTGAAGAAGAGCGTCGCTTGCTGCTCGGTCCAGATGGGATCAACCGGAACGATTTTGCTGACGAGCATGGCCACGGCTTGGGCCGGGTCAATGGGGTAGCGGCCCAGCAAAAGGGAGATCGCGGTCGCGCCAATGAGGATGAGGGCAAGGGCCAGCACGACAAATCGAGCCCTCCGAGAGGCGGCCGAATGAAGCATGGGTTTTACAGTGCTCGTTTGCATGGCATCTATTATATTCTCAGTCATGAATGATTTACAAGAGAGAATTATTCATGAAGTAAAATGATTTACAAGAGAGAACAATTCGGTAGGATGAGTACTGAGCAAAAGCGCCCGGAATGTCGGGTCGCTATCATCTGAGAAAGGACGAAAGCCATGGGTTGCGCCGAGAAAGACTGCTGCACGAAGGGGGTTGCGACGGGGGCCATTGCGTTTCCCGGCACAAACGAGCCGAATACGCCCTGGAAGCTGTACAACCACCTGATCGCCGGCATTCCCGAGGACGTCGTGGTGCGCGACTATTGTCTGGGTACCCACTGGTCCTACGTGGAAGCCGACAGTGGCATGGGGGTGAGCTTCACCACCACCGGCGGCGCGCGTCGTGGCTACACGGGCGACCTGAGAGGGATGTCCCTGCGCGAGGTGGCGGAGCTTTCTAAGTCCTGGTGCTTCGAGGAGGCGAGCCTGGGCGTGGCGGCGCTGAACGCCTGGTACTCCCAGCGGTCGCTGCTGGATCCGTTGGGGTGCACCTACGATGCGGCGGTGGAGGTACCCGACGGCACCATCCGGAAGATGGACGCTTTCGAAATGTACCGCCCGCAGATCAGCACCGCCGGTGGGGATGCGCGCGTGGTCGTGGTGGGGCACTTCCCCCATGTGGAGCGCATCGAGGAGTACGCGCGTCTGACGGTGCTGGAGCGCAAGTGCTCCCAGGCGGGCGATGTACCCGACCCGGCTTGCGAGTACGTGATCCCCGGCGCCGACTATCTGTTCATGACCGGCGTGACCCTCATCAACAAGACGGCCCCGCGCCTGCTGGATTTAGCGGCGAACGCCACGACGGTGTTCGTGGGGCCCAGTGTGGTCATGGCGCCGTTTCTTTTCCGCTGGGGCGTGGACATGCTGGCCGGCAGCGTGGTGGCCGACCCCGACAAGGCTCGCTTCGCCGTCAAGAACGGCGCCGGCCAGTTCTTCGGCGAGGCGCTGACCATGGCCGCCCTGCGCAATCCGGAGGCATAGGTGCTGTTTCTTCTCACGGGCGAGGTGCAAATAGGAAAGACGCGCTGGCTGGAATCGCTGGTGGCGGAGCTGGGCGCTTTCGGGGTGCCCTGCGCCGGCGTGCTTGCTCCCGGGCAGTGGGTGCCCTCGACGGGGCCGCATGCCGATGCGAACGGCTTCGAGAAGCTGGGCATCGACAACGTGCTTTTGCCCAGCGGCGAGCGCATCCCTTTTGCCCGTCGGGGTGACTTGGCCCGAGCCGACGGCACCTTCGACGAAGAGAGCCAAGCGGCGAAGGCGGAGCTGGCCTGGCACATCGACGACGCTGCTATCGACCGCGTGAACGCCCACTTCGACGAGATCACCGCGCACGCCAGCGCGGCTGCGCCCGTCGGTGCCAAACCGCATTCCGAGCGGAGTGCCGAAGGTGCAGAGTCGAAGGATCCCTCCCGCGCTCCCGGCCTCCTCATCGTGGACGAGCTGGGCCGCTTGGAAATCTGGCGTGGTGGCGGCCTTACCTCGGCCATGGCCCTGCTTGCCCAGGGCCCAACGCCGGTCTTCCCCCATGCGTTGGCCGTCGTGCGCGATTATCTGCTCGACGACACCGAGGCCCTCCTTGCCGAAGCGTGGCCTGACCGCTGCCGCATTTCTCCCGATGATACAGGTCGAGCCGTTATCCTGTCCGCCTGTGAGTTTGGGGCGTAAGGGATAGCGGCTCGACAAAACGGGTTTTGGTCGAGATGGCTACTGGGCAGCCAGATTCTGAGCAATCATTCGTGCGAAAGTTACTGTCCTGCCGCAAGCGTTGCCGGTCGACAGGTTCGGATAAGTCATGGAATAGTATCCTCCGGAATCGTTGCCTGTGACATACAGGCCTTCAATGGCGCTTCCATCTTCGCGCAGTGCTTGACCTTGGGTGTTTATCACGATGCCGTCCATGGTGCATAGCAAAGCGCCTGTGGTACGTACGCCGAAGAAGGGAGGTTTGCGTACAGGGGAAAGCCGGAATGGTTCCTTGCCGAAGTCGTCATCGCGCTGGTTGTCGTAATTCTGGTTGTTTCGTTCCACCGTTTTCGCGAGGGCTTCTGCAGGAAGACCAAGCTTTTCGGCGAGCTCCTCGATGGTGTCGGCTTGCTGAATGTGTCCGGCTTTAAGTGCCTCCTCGTTCATGGCCGTCACCACTTCGATAGGCAGGTTCGGAGCCGCTCCATTATCAAAGGGGAACATGCGCGAGCAGCCATGCATGTCGAACTGCTGGGCGTAGGTCTGCCAGTCTGCATCCCAGAGGCACACGTGGATGTTTCCTGGTTGCGATGCATCGGCGTGCAGGATGAAGTCATAGGTGCCGGACTCGTTGCAGAAGCGCTCGCCATTGAGATTGACTTTCAACCAGGGTTGGCTTCCCATCCAGAATACCATGGCAGTACCACAGTCGGCGCCTCCCAGGGAGTCGGCGGGAACGCTTGCTCGGTCGAAAAGCATGCTAGAGTGTGTTTCGTCCATTTTTGCCCCAACGCGAAGGCACGCCTTTATGCCGTCTCCCTCACAGCCCGGCTGCGCTGAGTTGTAAGCGTAAATGCTGGTCGTGTGAGGCTGGAGCTGCTTAAGAAGGTCGAGATTCGCGGCGTAACCGCCTGTGCATACAAGAACGCCCTTGCTTGCGTTGACGCGAATGTAGCCGTCAGCGCCCTGCCCTATGGCACCGGTCACGCGATCGTTTTCGACGGTGAGGCTCACCATGGGCGTTTGGTAGCGGAACGTTACATGGCCCGTCTTCTCTGCGTAGTCAGTCAGCACAGTGAACCCGTCGAGCGATCCATCGACTGGCCAGGCGGGAGAATGCCCTGTAGCCCAATGTCGGTAGTTGACTTCATGCTTTTCCTCGGCAGCCTCATGCCAAAGCGCGATACCGTAAGAGGAGAGAACGCTTTCGTACCAGTCGATGGTCTCGCCCGATCGCTCAAGCCAGACCTTGTGTAACGCGAGATTGCATTGGCCCGCAGCGTAATGATCCATATCTCGCAAATAACCAATTGCGTCGATTTCATAGCCACTCTCCTGCTGCAAGCGAGAGTTGACGCCTGCAAGATCGTCACGCACGACGCCGCCGTTGAACTTCTCCATGACGAAGGTTTCCATGCCGGCATCTCCAGCGGCGCAGGCCGCAAAAAGACCGCCCGTGCCAGCGCCGATCACCAAAAACTCCGTGTCAATGGTTTCGACAATTTCATCATCGGAGATGTTCGGGGCATCCCCGACCCAGTCTGAGGGATCGTGCGATCCCGCCTCAGGCGAAGTGTTTGCTAGGGGATCCGCAGTCTTCGGGGTGCATCCTGCAAGGCCGAACAAGGCGCCGGCTCCCGCGAAGGCGCTACCTGCCAAAAACCCTCTGCGGCTTACAAGTCCCTTATTGTCCATTTCAGTTCCTTCCTTTTTTCCATGAAAGCGTGGGATTGCGTGGAGAAAAGCCTTTGGAGCTCAAGTCCGCACTGAGCCTGTTGCTGTTTAAAAACGGTCGGGCGGTTTTACCCGCCCGACCAGGGAGGGGAGGGCTTGATCTATCGTAACGCGTGTTCTTAGGCGTTGTAGATTGATTGGGCTACCGCATAGCCTGCGCCGAGTGATCCGACACCGCGCCCACCGCAGGCTGCCTCGCCTACGACGTAGAGCCCCGGTACAACATTTCCGGTCGCATCGAGCGCGCGGTGGGCTGAGTCGGTTGAGATTCCGTCCATCGTGATGTGCATCGCCCAGGTGCGTGGTGATGCATAGAATGGAGGATTATCCAGGGGGGCATTGGGCCCGAAGCTGGATCGGCCGAATTCTGGGTCGTTGAAAGTATGAGTCATCTCGTTGTAATCGGCGACGGTTTTCAGGAATGTTGTCTCGTCGACGCCCATGAGGGTCGCAAGTTCTTCAAGTGTGTCGGCGCGGTAGAGGATGCCCCGCTCGATGGCGTACTCGACGTCCATGCCCGTGTGGGTCTTACCGTCCGTGATCATGGAGCTGTCGTGGTCGACCACCTGGAAACCCACACCCCCGTCCTGCTCCATCAGGGCGATCGTCATGTCAGTTCGACTGCCACCCTCGTCGCAGAAGCGTTTGCCGGCCTTGTTCACGTAGATGCTCTCATTGGTGGTTCCGACGGTTGTTTCGGTGGCGTAGAGCACGGTGTCCACGAAGGGGAAGACCATCTGGTTGAAGGGCAATTCGGCGAAGGCGGCGCCTACTTCTGTGGCCATGCGGATGCCGTCTCCAGTGTGTCCGTAGTTGTTGTCGCAGTGGAAGGTGTCGAGATCCTTCCAGTTCCACATCTTGTCGTGCTCTTTCAGCATATCCTGGTTGTCGGCATAGCCTCCAGAGGCGATAACGACACCGTCTTTTGCGCGCACGGTGTACGTGTTGCCGTTTGCACTGCTGCCAATGACGCCAGTTACGCGATCGCTTTCGGTGATGAGCTCGGTTGCCGGCGTGGCGAACAGGATGCGAAGATCGAGTCCTTCCATCTCTCGTTCGAACACGTTGAAATAGCCTTCTCCATTCACGTCTTCTGAGGAACCCGAGAAATGCGCCCAAGAATAACCGGGAATTGCGACGAGCGGCATCCAGGGAAACTGCATGGTGTCGAGCCATGCCGTGCCCCCCTCCACATCCGTTGCATAAGTGTGTTGGAAGTCGTAGGTGTTGCCCTCAAGCATGCAGAGTTGCAGCGCAAGGAATTCGGGCGAGCTAAAGAGTTTGGTGTTCCCGTTTGCGTAGTAGTCGTCCCATTGTTGCTGCACCTCATCTACCAGAGAGGCGTCAAGCCCGGCGTCTCGATTGAACTGAAGAACTTCTTGGAAGATCTTCAGGTAGCCGTCGTTCACTTCGACGCGTAATTCTTCGGGTGCGTTGGCATACTCGATGAAACCGCCACTCACGAGGGCGTTGCCGCCCATGCTCGAGGACTTCTCGAACACGACGACCTTCGCTCCCTGCTGAGCAGCTGCTAGTGCAGATGCCATTCCAGAAATGCCGGCGCCTATGACGGCGAGGTCGCATTCGATCTCCTCGTCGGCTGGCTGCTCTTTGGGAACCTCCGCACGCTTCAACGCGCTCACGTCGCCATCGGCTTGACGCGCGCAGTCTTCTACGGCCGAGAGCAGCGCGAGGGATGAAAGCGTCGCTCCCGTCACCGCGTCGACAGCGAGTGATTGTGACGCTACAATGATCTCAGGGATCTTTTCAAACGCCGGCGCGGCGATGCGCTCGGTTTCTCCGTGATCGATGACGCGGACGCTGTCGATGGCAGTGTCGGAGAAGACGACCTCGACGGTGATGTCGCTCTTCTTGCCGAGTGCCGTGGCCTGGTAGGTTCCTGCGACAAATTGAGTTGTCGTGCCGCCCGTCTCTGCGACGGGGTGTGACGAAGCGCATCCCGTCGCGCCTAAGGCCAGAGCTGCCGCTGCGACCGAGCTTGCCTGCACAAACTGTCTGCGATCGATGGCGCGGCTCTTTCCGTGTCCCATGTTCCCTCCTATGTTCGAATCTTGTCGGCGAGACGCCCTCGCCCCTGCTGCCGTTCATTATGAGATCGGTTCGCCCGAGGGTCTTTTGCAAGTTGTTGCGTGATTTGTGCACAAACCGTACAATTCGCTACAACAACAAAGGGGATCAGGGGGTTGTGGTGCTCAACATGGAATATGTGCCTGAGTTGCTCGTGCTGGCGGAAACGCTCAGCTACACGGAGACGGCGCGAAGGCTGCACGTGTCTCATTCGGTTGTGAGCCGTCACATCGATGCTGTGGAACGGACGCTGGGGGTTCGGCTATTTGATAGGACGACTCGTAAAGTGGAGCTAACCGATGCGGGACGGGCGGTTATCGCCGACTTCTCTGCCATGCAGGCTCATTACACTCATGTGCTTGATGAGCTTGGTCGGCTTGCGGGGGATGCGTCAGTCATACGGCTGAGCTGTCCGGATTTTTGGATACCGTGTTATCTTGAGCCGTTGTTGGCGTTTCTCTCTCTCGAGCAGCCTGCTCTTCGTGTCAAGTTGGAATCGAATCCTCCTGTTGTGGGTTTAAGCGCGGTGGAGGAGGGCCGGTGTGATCTTGCCTTTGGCATCGGGCTTCCCGCGGAACTGAAGCCCCCGATGAACATGAGGTTGTTTCTTCGCGAGAGAATCGTGGCAACGATTCATGAAGACAATGCGTTGGCGGGATGCGAGACGCTAACGTTGGGGCAGCTTGCTGGTGAGCCTTTGGTGGTTCTCGATGATCGGGCCGAAGGATTCAGCCGCATGAATGAAGAGGTATTGAGGTTTTTTACGCAGCGCGGTTGTGCTCCCTGCGACATACGACGTACTGAGCAGATTGAGACGCTTGGGCTTAAGCTGAGCGAATGCAAAGGATATGCCCTTACGCCTGCGTCGCTGCAGTTTCCTCATAGGGATTACCTGCGGGCGATCCCCCTTGAGGGAGGGGACATCTCTTTCCCGCTGTGCTTCTTTTTTCGCACAGATCGCTTGAGTCCTGCACTGACCAGATTTTTCGAATATGCCGAGCGATTTGTCTCGCTGTCGGGAGATCGTGGCTGGGGGCGTCTTTAAAGGCTCCCTTGCTACTGCTCCGTCATCAGCAAGTCGAGCAGTTCCTGGCGGGTGTTGATGCCGAGCTTCTCGTAGATGTGCCGCGTGTGGGCCTTCGCAGTGCCCTCGGCGATGATGAGCTCGTGGGCCACGCCGGAAAGCGACTTGCCCTGGGCGAGCAGCTCCATCACCTCCCGCTCGCGCGGGGTGAGGCGGCGCTCCTCGGCCACGGCGGCGCAGCGACGGGCCAGACGCGTGCGCTCGTTCTCCTCAGGCGGCCGCTTGCCCATAAACGCGATACCCCAGCGCTCGCCGATCTCGCGTTCGTTGAGCACCAGGGCCGCAACCGTCACAATGGCTGCAATGGCGACTATGGCACCGATGGCCGGTCCCGTGCCTCCGAATAGGCCGGACCCATCGAAGAGGAGCGCTCCCTCGCGACCGACCCAACCCACGAGCAGCAACGATTCCTCGATGCCGAACAGCAGAAGCGCACTTACGCCGAAGCGCTTGGAGATGTCGCAGAGGAACAGAAACACGATGGCGTTGAAGAGCATCACGCCCAGGGCCGTGCAGAAACTGCCGGCCAAATTGCCGCCAAGGCCGAATAGCGGCACGATGAGGAGCCCGCAGCAAAGGAGGATGACCGGCGCCCGGTACAAGGCGGACAAGGGCAGTCGGTTAGAGAACCACCACACCCACGCGAACAGCACAAGACCGCCGACCAGGGTGGTCACGGTGGAGTGGGAGCCGACCAGCAGGGGATAGGCGCTGCGAATATGAGCCGAGCTGTAGCTGGCCACCAGCTCGAAGAGGGCGAGGATAAGGAAGAACTTCCAGGGAATGAGCCGGCGGTTGGCGGCGACGGGCCGATCTTCTGCCGGGACGTAGAGCCGGTAGGAGCGATGGGCCAGCGCTGCCGACAGCATCGGCAGGGCGAGAAGTGCCCCGTAGAGGTATTCGTCTCGAATGCCCTGAAGCACGAAGGTGAGTGCCACACCACCGATGATGGCGAGGGCATAGTACAGCGCTACGCGCGTGGGGCTGAGGCAGCTGTAAATCTCGCACCACAGCAGAATGAGAAGCGCCGAGCCGATGCCGCCGGCCAGGGTCGCCGGCACGATGAGGGCGTCGGTGGTTGCGGGCAATCCCAGAGCCGCCACGTTCGCCGCTACGGAGAATCCAAGCAGGAGAGCGATGACCCCATAGACCCAGCGTCGTCCGGCCAAAGGCGCGATGCGGCTGGAGAGCAGGGCGATGACGATAGCGCTGCCGGCGAGCACCACATCGTAGGCGAACTGGCCGGCGGTGCCGCTGACGGGCATGGGCGCGGCCGGGTTTGCATAGGCGAGCGACACCCAGGCGCGCCACAGGGCGAAGCCGAGAAAGGCGAGCGGCATATCGAGAAGATCGGTGAGTGAGTGTTTGTCCGTGCCATCATGGGCCATGGCGTTATCCCCTTCTCGCTTCCGCCCTGCCAGATGAACCGCACCGGCGACGGCCACAAGATGGGCGTGTGGGCCGGTGGCGAGATTGAGCTGACGACCCATACGAAGATGATCCACGACGCCCGTGTGGGCCGTGTGGACACGCCGCATCTGCCGGTGAACGCCAAGGGCGAGCGCTTCATGTGCGAGGGTCCCATGCAGGGCTACCTGAACAATTACGTGCGCGAGTACATCCACGAGGCCGGCGGCGACGCCAAGGCGGGAAACCTGTACACCATTGTGGACGCGAAGTGGCAGGACCAGATCGCGGAGTGGAAGGCCATCGACCCGGAGATCGACGCCTCGAACTGCAAGTGGTTCTACGAGGGCAACACCATCGAGGAGGCCTGCGCCGCCATGGCCGCCGACACGGAATCGGGCGCCTACGAGTTGGATGCCGCCGCGGTTCAGGCGACCGTGGACTGCTACAACGAGCTGTGCGCCAAGGGCTCCGATGACGACTTCGGCAAGAACCCCACGTTCATGCGCGCCATCGACACCCCGCCGTTCATCGTGGTGCCCCACGAGTTCGGCATGGGACTTTCGGCCATCATCGGTGGCCTGCTCATCAACGCCGACAATCAGGTGCTGAAGGCCGACGAGCACACGCCCATCGACGGCCTGTTCGCTGTGGGCAACGTGTCCGGCTGCTTCTACGGCGGCGTCGACTACCCCATGGACGTGCTGGGACTCTCCATCGGCCGCGCCATCACTGGCGGCTACCTCGCCGGCAAGCACGTAGCGGCCCTGTAGCACGCGAGCGGCTCTGCCACCGACCGCCACCGCCGCTCCGCTTCCCCGAACCCTCCCCACGAGAGCCCGCCACCCCGCGGGCTCTCGCTCTCTTACGACAATGAAAGCCGATTCGTAAGGCGCGGCGGTGGAGAAGGGGCTATACTGGCAGCATGACTTTTCGATACAGGAGGTATCTTTCATGACTGACCAGCAGAACCCCTTCAGCAACATGCCCGAGCCGCCCGCCGCGCCCGATCCGGCCCAGGCGTTCGACAACGCTCAGTGCCAGGGGCAGGCCGCGCAATCTTACGACGTCGACCAAACCGCGCAGGAGGCCTGCGACCCCTACCAGGCTCAGGCGCAGCGGCCCTATGGTGCCGGCCAGGCCTACGACCCCTATCAGGCTCAGGCGCAACAGCAACCCTACCAGCAGCCCTACCAGGCCACCTACGAGCAGCCGCAGCCGGCCTATCAGCAGGTGTACGCCCAACCGGTGGCCCCGGCGGCGCCTACGACCCTCTATCCCATGACCGACACCGATCGCAACCTGCGTCTGGTGGCGTTCATCTTCTGCATCCTGTCGCTGGTGGGCTCGTGTTGGCTCATCATTCCGCTGGCGTGGATGATCCCCATGTCGGTCATCTCCTGGGGCATCTACAAGGGCACCAAGGCCAACACCGTCGCCTTCGGCGTGTGCACTCTCATCTTCTGCTCGCTGGTGGCCGGCATCTTGCTGCTGTGCTCGAATAAGGATCGATAGAAGGCAGAGCTCGCGAGCTAGCGAGCTCTGCGAATCCGCGTGCTCGTGAGCCTGCCGCTTTCATGGTCCTGCGAACGGCATGGACTCGTGATCTCCCAAGCGCGTGTCGCCAGACGCGCAACTCAAAGTCGCGACACCACGAGTTGGTTGAGCGAGACATGCTGCTCGGCAGCTTCGATGGCGAGCTCGCGATGCTTCTCGGGCGGGATGCGCAACGCGAACTTACCCGAATAGGTGCGACTGGCCAGAGGGGTGGGCGCTTCTTCGCCGCTCTCGGCCATGTCCTCTAGAACGGTGCCCACGACCGCAACTATGGCGCAGGAAATTCTCGGTTCATTCCTCGCGCAGACCGCAGTTGCGTCGCGTTTGAGGTAATGGGGCCATGCGAAAATGAAAAGCCGCAAGCGCTGGGATGGAACATTCGCGGATTGGGAACCCATCGCGCGTCGTATCGCCGCTGGCCAAAACCGCGCGCGAGCTGTACGGACGGGTCATCGCTGGCCAAAAAAGGCGCGCGAGCTGTATGCGGGGAGGCACGTTTGGCGCTTTCTGGCCAAAAACCCCGCGCCAGCTGTGCCGTGGGGTCGCAATCTCGGGATCGGCGTCATCCTCGAGCTGAGTTTCCCCAGTTCAGAATGCCGCTGCAAAGGGGTGTACGAGCCCGGGACAGCGGACCTCGAGGAGAATCCCTCGAAAATAGCAGTCCGCGCGCGATTTTTGGCCAATTGGTGAGGGCGACGCGAGGCGTGCACGAGCGGCGACTCAATTTTGGAACCCGTGCGGAGTTCTCGGGGATGCAACGAAGGAGACGACGGGGTCGTGCGCGGGTGGGAGGCCCAATCGCGAGAGGCGAGGGCCGCTCCGGTTCCCCTCCCGGGCCTCTAGGCGGCCCTATTGTTCTTCGGGGGCTTGATGAACAGCGAAACGATAAGGGCCGCGATGGCCACGGCGAAGAAGACCCAGAAGGCGCCGAGGTAGCTGCCCGATCCCATTTGCGAGAGGGCGAGAATCTGCGGACCTACGATGGCGGCCGGGATCATCTGGCAGGTGGCGATGGCGTAGTTGATGCCGTAGTACTTCGGCCCAAAGAAGGTGCCCACCATGGCCGACATCGAGCACATATTCCCACCGTACATAAGGCCGAGCAGCATGAAGCCGGCTACGAGTAGCAGGAAATTGCCGCCCATCATGGCGAAGGCGCAGCAGAGCATGCCTGCGGCGAAGGCCACGGCGATCCAGGTGAGGCATACGCGATAGCCGAACTTATCCCAGATGAATCCGTTGATGAGGCGCCCGAGTCCGTTCATGGCCGACACGCTGCCCATGGCCGCGGTAGCCAGCATAAGCGCCTCGGCCTCGGTCAGCACGGCGCTGACGCCCGCGCCAGCCGCCGCTGCCCCGCTCGCTCCCGCCCCCGCGCTCGCTGCCCCGCTCGCTGCTGCTCCAGCGCCCATGAGCAATTCCATGGCCGCCGGCACTGCTTGGCTGATGAGCGCCAGACCGCCGCAGGTGACGAGCATCAGATACACCATGAACACCCAGAACGTGGGCGTACGCACCATTTGGCCACCCGTCATGTCGACGGCCGCCACGGTGGCGTTCTGCCGCGCCTTTTCTAGAAGAGGGCGAACATATTCCGGCGTCGGCAGCTTCATGATGAAGGCGCCGGCCCCCACCAGCACGACGAAAACAACTCCCAGCGCGCCGAAGGTCAGACGCCACCCGAGCGCGCCCAGCATCGTGGTGACAACGGGGGACAACAGCATGGTGCCGCCGCCGAAGCCCATGAGCATGGCGCCGGAGGCCAGGCCCTGCTTGTCGGGGAACCACTTCAGCGTGACGGACATAACCACATCGGTGCCAAGGCCCACGCCGGCTCCCACCAGCACGCCGTAGGTGGCGTAAATGAAAGGCAGCGATTCGGTGAAGGCCGAGGCGATAAGCCCCAGCCCCAGGCAGGCGGCGGTGATGAGCATGACCGTGCGCGGGGATGTGCGCTCTTCCAGCGCGCCCGCTACGAGCATGCCGGCGCAGAAGGTGATGATAGAGAGCGTGAATACCACCGAGGTGGCCGAGCGATCCCAGCCGAATTCCGCCTCCAGTGGGTCGACGAACAGCGACCAGGCATAGATGAGCCCGAAGAACATGAGCAGCACGAAGGCGACGAAGAAGTACAGCAGACGGTGCGGCGTTGCGTGGGACATGGCTCTCCCCTCGAGATCGCGTTCCTTATGAGCTGCCAGCCACCTTCAGTTTAGCGGGCGCAGAAAAAAGGGCAAGAAGAAAGGGAAAGGGCGACCCAAAGGGACGCCCTTGCAGTTCGAGTGGGCTATAGGTTTTGTCGTAGGCTAACCCTCGTACAGTGAGAAGTCGTCCTTGCCGACGCCGCAGACGGGGCATACCCAGTCGTCGGGAATATCCTCGAAGGCCGTGCCCGGCGCGATGCCGCCGTCCGGGTCGCCCACCTCGGGGTCGTAGATGTAGCCGCATACGTCGCAAATGTACTTGTCCATGGGAACCTCCCAGTCGTCGAATGGTTGCAACATGCGTATCCTCCCACAGGCAGCGTTTCCGCGCAGGCGGGCATCCGATCTGAAACCATTCGGTGAATCGACGATCCTGTGTTGCGCTCGCGAAAGGACGCGATGAGGCTCGGGAAAACACCCAGCTAGAACTTAGAAAATCAGCGGAAAACTAATCTATAACGGCGCAGCAACGAAAACCGCCCCCGTCGCCAAAACGCCGGGGAAGAGCGCAGGATATGAAACGAATCCGCGAGTTCGTGCGTTGAAGCTCGCCCGCAGGACGGCTCAAGGGAGCTGTCCGCAAGCCCGCCCGCCCCGGCGCACCCTGGAAAGGAAGACGACAATGGTCACTCAAGAGCAGCAATCGATTATCGATCGCGCCCAGCTACAGAAGATCAACGGCTGGCAGCATATCAAGGTGAAGGGCACCCCTTACGAGTGCGGCTTCCAAGAAGGTTATCTTCTTGCCGACGAGTACAAAGACGCCCTGCGCGTGTACAAGTTCATGACCCTGGAAACCTTCGGTATGACCTACGAGTGGTTCGCCGAGCAGGCGCTGAAGTTGCACCGCGACAAGATTCCCACCCGCTGGCTCGAAGAGCTGCGCGGCATGGCCGAGGGCCTGACGGCTGCCGGTATCCCCACCACCACCGATGACATGATCGCGTGGAACGATTGGATGGAGATCACCGGCTACTGGTGGCCCCAGAACGCCGGCAAAATCATGAGCCGTCCGCTCATGAAGACCCATCGCAAGGAGCACTGCTCCGCCATCGTGGCCACCGGCTCGGCCACGGTGGACGGCAAGCCCTACCTGGGTCATGAGAGCTTCGACGAGTTCTGGAGCGGCCAGTACTTCAATATCTGCAAGCGCGTGGAACCCGACGACGGCTATGCCTTCATCATGCAGGCCTCGGCGCCGTGCATGCTGTCGTCCATGACCGACTTCTACGTGACCGCCGCGGGCCTGAACATCACCGAAACCACCCTGGCCGGCTTCGACCGCTACGACGACGCGGGCATGCCCGAGTGGGTGCGCATCCGCGACGCCGTGCAGTACGCGGCCACCATCGACGAGTTCGTCGAGCGTCTGAACAAAGGCAACAACGGCGGCTACGCCAACGCCTGGCTCATCGCCGACCACAACACCGGCGAGATCGCCCGCTTCGAGCAGGGCTTGGAATTCACGAGCCTCGAGCGCACCTTCGACGGCGCGTATTTCGGCTGCAACGCCGTGTTCGACCCGCGCATTCGCAACCTGGAGTGCAAGGACAACGGCTTCAACGATCCGCGCCAGCAGACCGGTGCCCGTCGCCAGCGCTGGATGGAACTCATCGATCAGTACTACGGCAAGATCGACCTGGAAGTTGTGAAGAAGATGCTCGCCGACACCTACGACGTGTACCTCGGCTACAACTGCCCGTCGAGCCGCGACATCTGTGCCCACTACGACGTGGATCCGCAGTACTACGCCGACGACCCCGATGCCGTGTGGAACATCCCGTTCTACCCGGCCGGCTCCTGCGACGCCAAGGCCGCCGGCCCCGACGACGTGAAGCACCTGAAGATGTGGGGCCGCTACGGCCGCGCCGACGGCGTGGAGTTCGTGGCGAAAGACTTCATGGACCAGCACCCGCTGTGGAAGTGGATGGACGGCTACCTGGAAGATCGCCCGACTCAGCCCTGGACGCTCTTCGACTAAGGGGAACTCGAACCGGCGCTTTTCCACGGCGCCGCGTTCCTTCCATAGAGATCAACGCTAACCAATCGAGGATAAGGAGCATAGATTATGGAAATCTCAAAGGAACAAATCGCGAAGATGGCCGAGTCTTACAAGAAGGCTGAAACCCAGCACGTGGCCCAGCGCGCGGTGACCAAGAACGGCATTCTGGAATCGGCGGAAAGCGTGGAGGTGCTCAAGCGCATGAGCCCTGCGAACTTCGCATTTTCCATCGATGTTGACGACCAGGCCGTGGCCAACCAGAAGATGTCGGGCCGCTGCTGGATGTTCGCCTGCCTGAACGTGCTGCGCTTCCACATTGAGAAGGAGCTGGATTTGCCGAAGGGCACCTTCGAGCTGTCCCAGGCCTATCTGGCGTTCTTCAACAAGCTGGAGCGCGCCGCCTGGTTCCTCGAGCACGTGGTGGCCACGGCCGACAAGCCGCTGGACGACCGCGAGGTCGACTGGCTGTTCACGACGCCCATGGCCGACGGCGGCGACTGGGATATGGTGTGCGCCCTGGTGAAGAAGTATGGCGTTGTGCCGCACGAGGCCCAGGCCGAGACCCACTGCACCAACAACACCGCCGAGCTGAACACGGTGCTCTCGCACCTGCTGCGCCAGGACGCCCTGAAGCTGCGCACCATGGCCCAGGAGGACAAGGACACGAAGGCCGCCCAGGAGGAAATGCTCAACGAGGTGTACCGCGTGCTGGCCGTGTGCTTCGGCGAGCCGGTGCAGAAGTTCGACTTCACCTACAACGACGCCAAGGGCCACTACCACGCCGACCTCGGCATCACCCCGTTGGAGTTCCTGAAGAAGTACGTGCCCATCGACTTGGACGACTACATCGGCGTCATCAACGTGCCCGGCGACGACAAGCCCTACGGCCGCATGTACGCCATCCAGGATTCCGACCAGATTCCCGAGCGTCGCAACCTGTACCTGAACGTGCCGATGGAGGAGCTGAAGGGCTATGTCATCGACTCGCTGAAGGACGGCGAGCCTGTCTGGTTCGGCTCCGATGTGCTGCAGCACTGCGATCGCAATGCCGGCGTCATGGACTTCGATCTGTACGACCTCGAGGCTCTGTTCGGCGTGAAGTTCACCATGGACAAGGCCCAGCGCTTCGCCACCCACGAGAGCCTGCCGACCCACGCCATGACCATCGCCGGCGTCGATATCAAGGACGGCAAGCCCACGAAGTGGAAGATCGAGAACTCCTGGGGCACCGAGAACCACGGCATGAAGACCGGCAACAACGGCTACTTCGTCTGCAGCGACGAGTGGTTCGACAACTTCGTCTACGAGGTGGCCATCCGCAAGGATCGCCTGAGCCCCGAGATGCAGAAGGCGCTGGAATCCGACCCCATCGTGTGGCCGTTCTGGAACACCTTCAACCCGGTTTCCGCCTAAGCGGCAATCGGGCGCCGGCCGGGGGCTCCGCGCGGGATGCCCCAGGTCGGCCCTTGCGGGCGGCTTTTGCGAGTCGCGCGCGGCAACTATCCGCTGTCCGGCGGGGTGCCTTTTTCGGGAATGACGTCCCGGGAAGGGGAGCCCGCCCCGCCGGGCCCTTTCGTGAGGGGTAACTATGAGCTCCCAAACTACAACTCATGCGGCCAAAGCGCCGGCGAAGGGCGCAGCGAAGGCCAGCAGTGGAACCTATATCAGCCTGATGGCTCTGGTCATGATGAACGTGACCATCATCGGCAGCGTCGCCAACGACGTCCAGCAGGCTTATTACGGGCTGTCCTCCGTCACGCTCTTCATCATCGGCGCTCTGGTGTTCTTCCTGCCCACCGGTTTGGTGGCGGCCGAGCTGGCTTCCGGCTGGGGCCAGCGCGGCGGCATCTTCCGCTGGGTCGGCGAGGCTATGGGCCCTGGGCTGGCATTTACGTGCCTGCTCATCCTGTGGTTCCAGACCTCCATCAACTTCGGTATGGGCGTTGCCTCGGCATCGGCCACCATCGGCTTCTACACGCCTGATTGGGACTGGGCCGTGCAGTTCATGAACCATCCGGAGAACCAGTTCTTCATCATTTTGGCGTGGCTGGCCTACTACTGGGGTCTGACCTTCCTGTCCACCAAGGGCGTGAAGGCCTTCGCCCGCCTGACCAAGTACGGCGTCATCATCGGCACGTTCATCCCGCTGGCGTTCATCGTCATCTTCACGGTGGTATGGCTCGCCCAGGGCAACGTGTCCAACGTGACTCCCACGCCCGAGGCGTTCAATCCCTTCGCTGATGGCTTCAGCCTCACCAACCTGGCCCTGGCCGCCGGCGTGTTCTTCAGCTTCGCGGGCATCGATATGAATGCTGCCCACATCAAGCAGCTGAAGAAGCCGCAGAAGGAATTCCCGCTGTCCATCTTCATCGCCATGATCCTGACGCTGATCATCTTCATCGCCGGTACCGTGTGCATCGCCATCGTCACGCCGAAATCCGACATGAACCTGGTCTACGGCCTGTACCAGACCTATAAGATCCTCGGCGCTACGTTCAACTGCCCGTGGATTTACGTGGCCTTCGTGTGGGTCGGCCTCGGCGCTTCCATGGCGTCGCTCGTCACCAACATGGCCGGTCCCTCGTTCATGCTCGGCCAGGCCGGCCGCTCCGGCTTTCTGCCGAAGGTGCTGCAGAACTCCAACAAGCACGGCATGCCGAGCCGTCTTATGTACCTGCAGATGGCGTTCATGACGCTCATCGCCTTCCTGTGCTTCCTCATTCCGAACATCGAGGGCTTCGTCGTGCTCATCACCCAAGCCATCACCATCCTCTACATGATGTACTACGTGCTCATGTTCGTCTCGTTCCTGAAGCTGCGCCACGACCAGCCGAACCGTCCGCGCCTGTTCAAGGTGCCCGGCGGTAACGTGGGCGCGTGGCTTGTGGCCGGCCTCGGTCTTCTGGCCTGCTTGTTCGGCATCGTGCTGGCCATCATCCCGCCGGCCCAGGTGGCCGAGGAAGTGGGCAGCCCGGTGACCTACGTGGTGGTTATCGTGGCCATCATCGTTGTCACCTTCGCCATCTGCTTCGGCGTGTACCAGGCGTCCAAGCGCCATCATTGGGCTGATCCGAACAACGTGTTCGCGCCGTTCACTTGGCAGATCGAGGGTTTGAAGAAGCCCCAGAAGGTTCTGTCCAACGTGCCGTCCGAGTTGATGAGCGAGGGCCAGAACCCCATGGGCATGCCCATCAAGAAGCTGTGGAACCCCAACGAGCAGATCGTGCTTCCCGACGAGTACGTGCCGGGCAAGCATCATCCGTCCTCCCCGGCTATTGAGGCCGGCGACGACCCTGCGGCCATGAACCACCCGGTGAAGACCAGCGGTACGTCCATCGGCGCGCTGGGTGCCATCCCCCTAAGCCAGCCGGCGATGATTTCGGAGAAGGCCGGTATCGGCACGTCGGCTACGGTGGGTCTGAAGAAGACGACTCCGACGGCCCCGGTGGAAGGCACCGAGCCCGTGCGGCTTGATGCGAAAGTGCCGGCGGCGCCTGCTGATGAGGTGGCTGCCGAACCGGTGCCGCGCGACCCGGCGGCCGATGCCAAGCGAGCGGCTGCGGCTGAGGCGGCAGCCCTGGCGGCCGAGAAGTCCTCGCAGGCCAAGGCCCATGCCGAGGCGGTGGCTGCCGAGGCGCTCGAGCAGCAGGTGGAAGCCGACAGCGATTTGGCGTCCGCTCGCCGCGAGGTGAAGGAGGCCAAGGCCGCGGCTGACCAGGCGCGCAAGGCTGCGCGCGGAGCCGGTGCCGCGGCGACGGCTGCGCCGAAGAAGGCTGCTGGTTCCGCTGCGGATGCTGGTGCGGCCGAGGGCGGCGATGCCGCTGGCGACTCTGCTGGTGCGGCAGGCGCCGACGACGCCGGTGCTGCCAAGGGGTCTTCTAAGTAAGTAGTTTGGAAGGGGGCCGCGCCGCTGAGATTGGCGGGCGGCACGGCCCCCTCGAGGGTAAAAAGAGGTGTTCTCAATGAGTGCAAACGGAAAGACAAAAACGGGCGCGCCGCCGAAGGCTCCCGTAGCCGTAGCCACGGCCGCGTCCGGTGCGGCGAAGGGCGTCTCCGATGACGCTACGACCGCTCGCCTCTCCATGCCGGAAAACAACGGGAAGAAAGTGACGAAGCCGACCGTGGCCACCCAGCAGAACGCCGGCGACGACTTCAAAGCCACCCTTACCGTGAAGGACATGGTGGTATGGGGCCTCATCACCATGGTGCCCATCTCGCCCATGGCCGTTTACGGCGGCGTGTTCGCCGATTCCGGTGGCATGCCCACGCTCGCGTTCCTTATCGGATTTGTGGCCGTGCTGTTCTCGGTGTTCTCCTTCGGCATCATGATTCAGCATTTCCCGTCTTCCGGATCAATCTTCACCTATGTGAGCCACGTGTTCGGCAAGCTGCCCGGCTTCATCGCCGGCTGGCTGATGCTGTTGCAGTACTTGGTGAGCCCGGCCATGGTGTACCTCATCGCCGCTATCGCCATCCACAGTATGCTGCCCGATGTGCCGATTCTGGCTCTGTGCTTCGGGTTCCTCATCATTGTGGCCATCGTGTCGCTTATCGGCATGAAGACCGCCATGGTGGTGAACAAAGTGGCGCTTGTGGCTCAGCTGGCGATTCTCGCGCTGTTCGTTGCGTGCGGTGTGGTCTTCGTCGTGCAGCATCCCGAGAGCGCGAATTTCTCGCCGACCAACCTGTTCAACCCCGCCAAGTTCGAGTTCGGCGGCACCATGTCCGCTGTGTCGCTGGCTGTGATGTCCTACGTGGGCTTCGGCGCCATCGCCACGCTGACCCAAGAGGCGAAGGACCCCAAGCATGGGCCGTCGCGCGCTATGATGGTCATGGCCATTCTGCTGTGCGTGCTGTACGCGCTGCAGTGCTTCATCGCCACCTGCATTGATCCGTCGGGCGCGGCCTTTGCCGGCAATACCGACAATGCGTTCTACGCCGTGGCCAAGATGGCCGCCGGTCCCTGGCTCATGATCGTGTGCGCCGTGGGCGTGGCGCTGGCCCAGGGCGTGTTCACCGCTATCGCGCAGCAGAATTCCATCGCTTTCGTGATGTTCACCATGGCCAACGGCGGTTGCCTGCCGAAGTTCATGGCCAAGATGAACAAGCGCACGAACTCGCCGTTGAACGCCGTCATCTTCATCATCGCCCTGTCCGTGGTGCTGACGCTGCTCTTCCATTTCAGCGGCATCGACATGAACACTGTGGTGAAGATCTCGAACTTCGGCGCGCTGTCCACCTACGTGATGCTGAACGTGTCGGTCATCGTGTTCTGCTGGTTCCAGCTGAAGCAGCGTTCGGGCGCAAAGGCCGTGTTCATGCACCTGGTGTTTCCGGCGCTCGGTGCGCTGGTGTGCTTCGCGATTCTGATGTCTGTGGGCACCGTGGCCCTGGTGACGGGCGTGGTGTTCATCCTTATCGGCATCGCCTACTACCTGGTGCTGACCCGCGTGCTGCATCGCCAGATCAACCTGGGGTAGGGGATTGCCAATCGCGCAATCAGAGGCAAGCTGCTTGTCCGGAAACCTCAAAGGCGGGGCGTTCGCGCGAGATTGCGCGGCCGCCCCGCCTTTTGCTGCCTGGGCGCTTTGTATCCTGCCGACGTCCGCTTGGCTGGTCGCATCCGCTTAGCGAGTCGCACCCGCCTAGCGAGCCGCATCCGTTTAGCGAGCTGCACCCCTTGGCGAGCCTCACCCGCTCGGCCGCATCCGCCTAGCGAGCCTCACCTCCTTGGCGAGCCTCACCCGCTCGGCTGGCCGCATCCGTTTGGCGAGCTGCGCCCGAAGCTCTGGAGGGGCCGCGTGCAATTTTGGTCTTCTCTTTATGGCAAGTTTTCCGAGGGTTTCGACGTTACAAGGCGATGGCAGATCAAGCTATCCTAGTAAACTGTCGATAAACGATAGCATTAGGCTCTTCCCGGAGCGAGCTTCGGTTTTTCAAGGGAATACGGCCAGCTATAAGGTCGAAATCCTCAAAAAACTTGCCATTTTTCGGGCTGCAGCAAGTATCGATGAGCAGGTATGGCAGCGTGGGCTAATGCGCTGGTGACTATCTCGGGCGGTAGGCGGCGATGCCTTCCGATGGGCCTCTTCGGAAGCTGGTCGGCTGGATTGACGCCGGCGTCTCCCGTTGCGCTGGTGCCGGCGGTGATGGTCGGCGGCGACCCTTCCCGACTGCGTTGGTGTTGGCTGGCGGTGCCCCGTTGGGCTGCCTGGCGGCGCTGTTCCGGAAGCTGGGTCGCCGGCATTCTGTAGAGAGCTGCGTTATTTTGAGGGCACGTTTTAGGCAAGTTTTTCGGGGGTTTCGACATTGCGAACCCATAGAGTAGGCGCAAGAAGGGCGAAACACCAGGATTTGCCTTTGGAAAAGAGTTTCTGAAGCCTGCTTTGCCACGAACGTGTCGCAAACTTTGGAAAACTTGCCAGAAAGCAAGGCGCTTGAATGCAAGGAGCGCCGATCAGCTGAGGTGCTTGGATGATCGGCGCTCCGGTGGCTGAGCCGTCTGAACGGTCGCGAGGCTTTGCGCTTGACAGGGGTGGAAGTGCGGCGCTATTCCGTGTACAGCGAGAAGTCGTCCTTGCCAACGCCGCATACGGGGCAAACCCAGTCTTCGGGGATGTCCTCGAAGGCAGTTCCCGCAGTGATGCCGCCGTCGGGATCGCCCACAGCTGGGTCGTAGATGTAGCCGCATATGTCGCAGATGTACTTGTCCATGAGTTCCTCTATTCTCGCACTGGCCGCACGATGCGTCTTGGCGGCCCGACGAACAATGCGCGACTATGATGCCACGGATCGGGACGGCGCACCCTCGCCCAGCGCAACTCGAAACTGATTCGTGAAGAATGCTTCGAATGCGCCGGCCGCCTGATCTTAAGCGGGCTGCGGGCTTGCCATGGGTGCACGAAGTGGAGACGGCGAGAGCATCGAGGCGGCAAGCAGAGGCGTCGTGAGCTACTGCATCACCTCGTGCAGGGCCGCTTCCAGGGCCGCGAGGTCGTCGGGGGTGGTGGACCAGCTGGTGACGAGGCGGATGACGGTGCGGCCGTCCCCGAGCTTTTCCCACGTGCTGAAGCGGATGCGCTCGGCCAGCGCCTCGACCTGGGCATTTTCCAGAACCACGAACTGTTGATTGGTGGGGCTTTCGCGGAAGAAGGTGCACCCGGCCTCGCGCAGGATGCGGCGCAGCTCGTCGGCGGCCGCAGCGGCCGTACGTCCCACTTCGCCATAGAGGTCGTCGGTGAACAGCGTGTCGAACTGCACGCCGAGCAGACGCCCCTTGGCCAGCAGGGCGCCGTGCTGCTTGGCGTGGGTGAGGAAGTGCCGGGGCATGCCGCCGCGCGGGAACACGACCGCCTCGCCGCAGAGCGCTCCGCATTTGGTGCCGCCGATGTAGAAGGCGTCGGCGAGGCGCGCGATGTCGGCCAGGGTGACATCGGTGTCGGGAGCGGCCAAGCCATAGGCGAGGCGTGCGCCGTCCAGGTACAGAGGAATCTGGTAGCGGCGACAGAGTGCCGAGAGCTCCTCCAATTCGGCCAGGGAGTACAGCGTGCCCAGCTCGGAGGGATGCGCGATGAACACCATGCCCGGGAACACCATGTGAGTGTAGCTGGCATCGGCGTAGAAGGCCTCCAGGTAAGCTTTCACGTCGGCGGCGCGCAGCTTGCCGTCGCATTCGGGCACGGTGAGCACCTTGTGGCCCGTGGCTTCAATGGCGCCTGCTTCATGAACGGCGATGTGCCCCGTATCGGCAGCAATCACGCCCTCGTGCCCGGCCAGCAGCGCCGAAATGACCACGGTGTTGGTCTGGGTGCCTCCCGTGAGGAAGAACACGTCGGCGGTCTCATCATCGCAGGCCGCACGAATATGGGCCACCGCGCTTTCGCAGAAGCGATCGCCGCCATAGCCCGGCGTCGGCTCCAGGTTCGTCGCCGCCAGTGCCTCCAGAATGCGCGGATGGGCGCCGGTGGAATAGTCGTTCTCGAACGAGATCATGAGTCCTCCTCAGGGCTTCCCGGAGATGTGTGCCGTGCTATTATTCCACAACGTCGAAGATGGTGTCGAAAGGCGGTAAGCGAGATGGCGATCGACAAGGTGAAGGCATGCTTTGCGGAATTCGGGCGCGAGGGGGACGTTATGGAATTCCCCACATCCAGCGCAACCGTGGAGCTGGCGGCTCAGGCCGTGGGCTGCGAACCAGCGCGTATTGCCAAGACGCTGTCCTTCGCCGTGGGCGACCGGGTGGCGCTCGTGGTGTGCGCGGGCGATGCTCGCATTGCGAATCCGAAGTTCAAGGCCCAGTTCGGATGCAAGCCCCGTATGCTTCCCGCCGAAGAGGCTGAGGAACGCATCGGTCACGCGGTGGGTGGCGTGTGCCCCTTCGCGGTGAATGAGGGGTGCGACGTGTACCTAGACGAATCGCTGCGCCGCTTTGACGTGGTGTACCCGGCCTGCGGCAGCTCCAACAGCGCCATCGCCCTCACCCTCGACGAGCTGGCTGCGTACACCCCTGGCAGCATTTGGGTCGACGTCTGCAAGCTGCCGGAGTAGGGTCAGGCGGATACGCCTACAATGGCCGCGCAGGTTAGCCAAGCCTTTTCCGCAATGTGAGCGGCGGCGATTCGAGCGGTTTCGCCGATGGGCTTGGCTTGATGCGTCGCTTGCGGAACGAGCTAGAATTCAGTTACCGTCCGAGTCTTCTTGATCAGAGCATTTCATGCGCTACGCCCGTGTGAGTTGGTCGTCTAGGTCGACCAACTCCTGGCGGGAGTGAATGTCGAGTTTCTTGTAGATGCTTTTGGCGTGGCCGCGAGTGGTGTTTTCCGAGATGAACAGCTTGCCGGCGATGGCCGATACGGTGTGGCCCTTCATGAGCAGCTCGGCCACCTCGATCTCGCGCGGGGAGAGGCCGCGCTCTTCAAGGTAGCTGTGGATGCGGCGCTGTTGCTCGGAGGGGCCGTCGCTGGGCGCCGGGCCGGCTTCTGCGTTGGCGGCAGCATCCAAAGAGCGTGGCTCGCTTTCAGTGCGGGCTGTGCCGTTTTCGGTCGAGGAGGCGTCGCGTCGGCCATCGCGTCGGCCCCGTCGCAAAGAAGCGCCGCGGTTCAGCAGTTCCGCGTCGGTCATGGAGGCCAGCGCCTGGCCCTTTCCGCGCGTGACCAGAATGAGCGCGACCGACAGCAGCACCACGCAAAGCAGGATGACGTTCGTCCAATGGGCGAGGTCGTCGGAAAGCGCCGGCCCCAGAAGTTCGGCCAGCCCGCTGCCAACGGCCATGGAAAGCAGGACGGGCCCGATGCACAGGGCGTACAGCGGCGAGGAGGGCAGCCCGTTTCGAATGGTGTACACGGCGCAGGTGATGATGAGCAGCAGGTTCACCACTTCGAAGCCGAACATGAGAAACGCCACGAGCAGCGTCGTGTACTGCTGCCCGAATAGCGACGGCAGCAGGAACACGACGGTGAGCGCGGGGAAGAGCACCTGGCAGATATGCAGGATGTCGAAGCCCTTCGAGAGAAACAGCTCGAGGGCCACCACCAAAAGGGCCGCCGCCGCGAAACCGACAAGCACCGCGGCGCCGCCGGAGCTTTGGGCCGGCTCGATGCCAGCGATGAGCTTCCACGAAAACCCGAGGATACTGACGCAGAGCACGGGCCGCCATAGCTCGCCCACGGCGCGTCTTAGGGCGGGGCGCGTGAGGGGCGCCGTGACGTCGGCCTCAATCTCGGCGAGGCTCTTCTGAAGGCAAAGAAGCGCCAGAAACGGCAGCACGCAGACGGCGGTCAGAGCCACAGCGATTGAGGGTAGAAGGCAAATGAGCAAATAGAGGCCCACCGACATGGCCGCCGAAAGGGGAATGCAGATGAGGGCGCGCTGCTGGCCTTCTGTTACGTAGAACATCTCCCAAAGCAGGAAGAACAAGGCGCAGGAGCCGCCCATGAGAATGCCTGCTGCGGCTGCGATCACGCCGTCGCCTTGGCCGAAATGAAACGCGAGAAAGTAGAGAAGCGCGGCTCCGCTGAGCATGAAGCTCGCCGCCGAGGCCGTCCAATGGGGAAGCTCGCAACGGCGGAAGGCGCACAGGGCGCCCAGGGCTCCTACGGCCAGGGGCATGAGCGTCTGTTCGGTGAGAATGTAGATCTGCCAATAATCGGCGACGGCGCCTGCGCCCTGGAACCCTGCGAGCACGATAAAGGTGACGGTCCAGAAAAAGCCGAAGCCGAGGTGGTGTATTCGCAGACCTTCCAAAAGCCTTTTGGCGCGTTGCATGTGGCATCCTTCCTCCCTGGTGCATTTTAGCAGCCGCAGCCGGTGGCCGGAGGCGGCGCACCCAACAAGTTTGCGATGATACTTGGCTATGACCTGGGATTTTTCAAAAACAACCCAAAATATGTCCCCCTCAAAAGCGTGATGCCGCGCCACGTTTCGGGTTCCCGCTGCTGCGAATTTACCCAATTTGGTGGCTTACGCGAAAGGGCGGAAGAGGGCATAGTGCTTCTCGCGTTCCGCCAATGAGAGGGCCGGGGCGTCGGTTCCGGCTTCGTGTGGACAGCTTGGGTGAAGGGCCCAGGTAGCTGCCGCGGAAGGTTCGGAACCGTTCAGTCACCGAGACTATGGAGGGAAAACATGACTGGAATTTCTCGTCGCAACTTGCTCAAGGGCGCTGCTTTCAGTGCCGCCGGTGTGGCCGCACTCGGCCTGGCCGGATGCGCGCCGCAGACCGAGGCCACCAAGGCTGAGGCCGGCCTGGCCGAGACGGGTGAGACTGCCAAGCACACCTGGGAAGTGAAGCCCGAGCCCATCGCGGCCGACCAGATCTCCCAGACCGTCGACACCGAGGTGCTCGTCATCGGCGGCGGCTACTCCGGCAGCTGCTGCGCGCTGTCCGCGGCCCAGAACGGCGCCAAGACCATCCTCGTGGAGAAGGACGCCGTGCTCAATGGCCATGGCGTGGGCGGCACCGGCGCTATCGCCTCGCGCGCCCTGGACGACCTGGGCCTGAAGTTCGACAAATCCCTGGAGATGGAGCGCTGGGTCTCCACCTGCGGCAACCGCTGCCGCGAGTCGCTCGTGGGCAAGTGGTTCCGCGAGTCCGAGCGCTGCATGAACTGGTTCCTCGACATGGCCGAGGCCAATGGCGCCAACTGCATGGTCACCGTGGGCTCCAACTCCACGGTGCACCCGGAGATCGCCTGCTACCACTTCATGTCCGGCGGCCCCATCTTCGAAGAGCACACCATGGCCGATTTCGTCGAGTACATGTTCGAGGCCGAGGCCCTGAAGGCCGGCGCCGAGTTCGTCTACGAGATGCCCGCTGTGCAGCTGGTGCAGGACGAGCCTGGGAAGGTGACCGGCGCTATCTGCCAGAACAAGTCCGGCGAGTACGTGCAGTACAACGCTTCCAAGGGCGTCGTTTTGGCCACGGGCGACATCAGCTACAACGACGAGTACATCGATGCGTTCGCGCCGGTGGCCAACCGTGTGTTCACCCGCCTGTGCTCCGACCAGGGCAACGTGGGCGATGGCCACAACATGGCGGCGTGGGCCGGGGGCGCCTTCCAGGAAGGCCCCTGGCCGACCATGATGCATCCCCAGGCTGCGGCCGTGTTCCACGGGCCCTTCCTGTTCGTGAACCCCGACGGCAAGCGCTTCATGAACGAGGCCACCTGGGTACAGGGCAAGTGCCTCGGCGTGATGTACAACGGCGGTTCCGATCACGCCTGGTCCATCTTCGACGCCAACTGGCAGAACGATCTGAAGAGCTCGCTGGAGCACGGCGGCGGCATGTTCTGGGACACCTTCCGCCCCTACGGCTCCGACTACCAGGTGGCCGTGGACGGTCACACCAAGACCGTTGAGAACGGCATCGCCGAGACCCCGGACTACTACAAGCGCGCCGACACCCTGGAGGAGCTGGCCGAGATGATCGAGGTGGATCCGGCCGAGCTGAAGGCGACCGTGGAGCGCTACAACAAGCTGTGCAAGGAAGGCGAGGACAAGGACTTCTACAAGGAGAACCACTTCCTGTTCCCCGTGGAGGAAGGCCCCTTCACCGCGTGCATGGTGGCGCCGGGTCTGCTCGCCGTCGTGGGCGGCATCCACATCTCCGATAACTTCGAGGTGCTGAACGAGAACGACGAGCCCATCCCCGGTTTGTACGCCATCGGCAACTGCGCCGGCGACATCTACGCGGTGGACTACCCGATCAACATCCAGGGCAACAGCCACGGGCGCTGCCTCGTGCAGGGCAAGTGCCTCGGCGAGCAGCTGGCCGGCGTGTACCAGGAGATCTAGTGTCTGCGAAGACGCTAAAGTCCGAGGTGGCCGCTGCTGCGGTGGCCACCTCCGGCTGTGGGCCGGAAGGCGTGGAGGTCGTGGAAGGCGCAGAGGTTGAGCAGGCGTTCGGGCGCTTGGAGCATCTGTACGCCCAGCTGCCGGCGATGGAAGAGAAAGGCGCGGCCTTGGCGCGCGCCCGCTCTGCCGCCACGGTGGACGGCCTGGCGAAGGCGGCGGCCTATCGGGCGGCCGAGCTTGTCCGGGCCGACGCGTTGGTGACCGAGGCGGAGGCCCGCGTGAGCGCGGCCGAAGCCGAGGGAGAGCAGGCAGCAGGGGAGGCGCGTCTGGCGCTCATGGCCGCAGGCACCCAGCGAGGTCTGCGCGTGGGGCCGGCCCAGAACGCCGAGCAGGCCCTGGCCCGAGCGTTGGAGGCGAGTCCCTTCGACACGGTTGAGGAAGCCCGCGCGGCTATGCTACCAGCGGAATCGCTCGCCGCTCTGGCCGCTGAAGTGGAGGCCTACCAGGCCGCCTACGCCGCAGCGTTGGCCGTATGTCAGCAGCTGGAAGACTGCGAAGAACCGGAAGGTCTCGAGCAGTCGACCGCTTCCTAGCCGTTAGAAGGCCGCGAGGTTCCAAAGACTCCTCGATCTACGAGGGCCTGCGGAGCCTTAGTTCGCCGACCTCCGACCAATTCCGCGCGGGCGCTTCCCTCCCTGCGCCCGCTCCCTTTACGAGCCGCCCGCCTCCCCGGGCGGCTTTTTTGGTCGGCATGACCTCCTCGCCCGCTTCGACATCACCGGCTTCAGCGGCGCCGATGCAGCCGCCTTCTCCGAAGCCCCGAGCCCCCAGCGTCACCCAGCCCGCCCACGCTTTCATGAGGTTAAGGGTTGCGCGAGAATCCTGGCCAAAAAAGGGTCATCAACTGGCATTGCGGGCTCCTTTTTTGGCCACCGCATTGCCTTTCGCGAAAGTTGGTTGCGCCTGTTCTGTATTTCCCCTGATCAGAGGATTGCGATTGGTTGCTCGTCGCGGAGATGCTAGGCGCTGACGCAGCTTGCAGGCGATTTTTGGCCAGAATGTCGTTCCGAGGCTCTGGCAAGAGCAGTTGGTGGCTCTTATTTGCCCATCGGCGTCGACGACTTCTGATGCTTCGGGCGCGACCTGGATCCGACGTTCCCCTGCGCCGAGGCGTGGGACTGCATTTGTTTTTTACCCGAGTCGTCGGGGGCTTTCCTCTTGCGGAGGGATGAGGCCCTTGGAGCGGAACAGCTCGGCGGCGGCCATGTCGCGGTTGCGGTAGGGGAAGGGGCGACCCGCGATGAGGCAGCCTATGAACTCGTTTAAGAACGTCGGATCGGGTTCGACGCCGAGCGGGATGTTGCGGTAGTTGGCCCGCACGAGCGCGTTGCGGAACTGCAGCGACGATCGGTCGAAGGCCTCGCTGCAGTCTTGGGGAAACCCATGGAAGTGCAGCAGCTGCTGGAGGAACACGGCGACGGTGCGCGTGTTCCCTTCGGCGAAGGGGTGAATCTGCCAGACGCGCGCGATGAAGTCGGCCACCGAGGCGATGTAGGCGGTGTAGTCGCCGTCCTGCGCGGGCGCGGGGCTGAACTCCGAGAAGGCGGTTTCCAAATCGTCCTCGAGGGAGGCGTAGTCCCCGTAGGCCACCGACTCCCGTGCGAGGACGAACTCGCGCTTCGAGATGTTGTAGTCGCGGTAGTGCTGCTCGTAGAAGGGCTCTTCCATAAGGCCGCGGAAGAGGCGACCGTGGATGGCGCGCAGGGTGGCGGGGGAGAAGGTGAACCCGTTGGAGTCCAGAGCGTCGCAGATGCGGGCGCTCACGAGGTCGGCCTCCTGGGAGTAGCGGTTGACGCCGCGCTCGACCTTCTGGTCGTAGTAGTCGTCTACGATGTCGCTCAGCTCGCGGGCGCTGATGTCGCCGGCCACGTAGCGCTCGGCCGCCTCGTCGAAGGCGGCGCTGGTGGTGAGCCCGTCGACGGCCTGCAGGCCCCGGGCTCCGCGCACGCGTCGGTCGCGCACCTCGTGGGAGTAGGGCTCTTCGTAGCGCTCGTATTCCGATCCCGTGCCCACGGGCCTCCTTCCTGCTGATGGCTTCGGGCTATTGTAGCATGGGCCGCTGTTCTCTCTCCGCTACCGCACGTCGCCTTGCGTGGATCTCAGCAGATCGGATAGCTCGTTGCGCGAGTGGATATCGAGCTTTCTGTAGATATTGTTCATGTGCGTGTTTACGGTTCGGACGGAGATGATCAGATCGCCAGCGATATCGCTCACGGTACGGTTATGGGCAAGCATGACGATGATCTCGTGCTCGCGTGGGGTGAGTCCATAGGTTGCGGTAATGGCGTCGCAGCATTGGCAAATACGTTCGTCGTGAACAAGCTGTGCTGGTTTTTTGTCGAGGCCCCAAAGAGTATCGACTTTTCGGTCATCGATCATCCAGAAGGCGATCCAGATAATGGAAGTGACAACGATGAGGGCGATTATCGAGAACAAGAGCGGCGATGGGTTGGCCATCATGCAGATGGCTTTCCCTGCGAACGCTCCCAGTGCAAGACCAATGCAATTGCTGGCTATACCCTGGGCGAGAAGCGGGCGAGCAGGTATTTGGACTCGCCGAATGATCTGACAGAGAAGCGTGAAGAACGTCAAGACAAAGTAATCGATGCCAATCCACGTGATCGTGCATGAGATGGCGGGCACCTGGAAACCAATGACGGGGAGGGCGAGGAAGCCCATGGCAAGTGAGGGCGTCACGATGAATTTGAGTCCCCAGCTCAGACTGCCTCTTTTGTGCAGGATGTTTTCTATAGTGATAAAGAGTGCGGCCGAGGCTAGAGGTCCTAAGAGGCGCAGGGACTGAAGAGCAGACGCGCTTTCCGGGATCGACGAGATACACTCAAGGAGCAAGGCGAAATCAAACGCGAATAGAAGCGATCCTGCGAGCAAGATCCAAGGAGTTGCGCCGTGGGGGGCATGCTCTTTCGCAATGGTTTGGGCATAGGGTTTGTTGCCAGAGGAAATTGGCTTCGTTTTTGCAAAGACGACAGCTGAGACAAGGGGTAAGACAAGTTGAAGTACAGCGTATTTCGCAGAAGGTAGGGTGGCGCCGAGCAAGTATGCCAAGCCGTTGACCGCAACATCGACAACGAGGGCGAGAGGAACAATAAGTGATGGTTCGTCCGAGTTGCCGGCGATTTTCGACAGCCACTCGAGGAAGAGCGGCGCGGATGCGAATCCGGCAACGAGTAGCAGAAGAACTCGCCATGATGATTCCTCTGTATAAAGGGGGATGACGCGCGCTATGAAAGGCAGCACGCTCATGCACAGCGCAGATGCCCAGACGATTCCCCTGGGCGCTCTCTCCTTTTGGCGTCTTTGTTTCAGCAGGAGGGCGATGAGAGCCAGGCCGCAGCCTAGAGAGATGAAGCATCTCTCGGAAGGAATCATGGAGGTGGCTGAAGGGCTTGCTCCCGGCGATGCCAAGTAAAACGAATCCGTCCAAGCCCACCAAAGGCCAAAGCCCATGGCGAGCAGCGCAGACGATGCGCTAATAGGCAGTGTTATTCTGGCTTCCTTGTCTTCCGGTTGTTCCGCCATGGCTCCCCCTCTGCTTCAGTTGAACGATTCCGAGTATACGGGTTGTTTTTTTCTTCGCCTACGTAATGGTTGCGTAGATGCGTGAAAAGACCCGTCTGTTTTGCTCAAGACGAATGCGTTAGCCGAGATTAGGGTTGATAGTGCAGCGAAATAGTAAGGAGGTGGTTCCGCAGGAGGCTGTGTCTATGAACAACTTCTATGAGAAGGAGGAGAACTAATGAAAAGAAAACGCATCGTCGGAATAATCGTTCTGATGCTGTCGTTGGCTGTCTTCTGCCTGGCAGCTTGCCAGCCGCAAACGCGCGAGGTGGAAGCTGTCGAGCCTGAGCCAACCACCTTGGCTCAATCGGGATCGACAGAGCGTGACCCGGGTTTTTTCCCCGAGGCCGACTATACGACAAACTTTATCAATGCTGGGAATCGCGGTTGCGGGTCTTGCCACGGCGACGATTTGTACTCGTTCGTTTCAGGGTATCGGCAGCATCTGCCCTACAAAGATCTGGCAACCTATGGGCAGGGGACGAAGGTCACCGACTGCATGACGTGCCATCGGCCGCAAGCTATCGGTGGCGGCCCCATGATTGGGGAAGCGATTCATCAGGCCCATTACAATAACCAGGCATTCACGGGCAACTGCTTCACGTGTCACGCGACCACCAATGATGGGGAGTTGGTTCTCTTCGACGAGTACATCTACACCGGTGAGCTGGGTGGTTTCCCTGAGAACGTCGGTAGTCCCGAATGGCAGGAATGGATTGCCCTGCGCGGAAATGTGTCGGGAGGAGACACCATCGCGGGCATCAACGTGGTCAATGATTGGCAGCTTGACAAAGTTGAGCTAGACCAGCGCACATCTTCTCTCGAGGACTTGTTTTGCAGCGTCAACGGGCAGGTCGAAAATATCGATGTTGCTTCCTACGAGTTGAAAGTAGGCGGTGGCGTGAACAGCCCTCGCACTTTCACGCTTGATGAATTGAAGGCGCTTGGAGAGGTGACCAAGGGAACTTGCGCCATCTGCGCCGGCAATGGATTCGATTGCACCCAGGTAGGTAATATCGAGTACACGGGTGTTCTGCTCGAAGATGTGATTGAGGCGTGCGGTGGCTTGAAGGACGGCATGGTCACGGTGCAGCGCTCGACGGCCGACGGCTTCATGAACGGGTTGTACAGCCAGATTGAAGAGGATCTTGCCGAGGGGGCCATGCTCGCCTGGGCCCAGAATGGAGAGCCTCTTTCCCCGGAAGAGGGCGCACCGTTGCGTTACGTGGTTCCCGGATGGCCCGCCTATTCATGGACGAAGTATCTCACGCAAATTGACTTCATTGGGGAGGAGCGTCCCGACAAGACGGGCTGGAACGATTGGTACACAGGTTTCCCGCCCGAGGGATCCGATATCTACAACCAGATTTGCGATCCGCTGGACAGTGCCTTCTGGACTCCGAACAAGGACGGCCAGACCTACAAGTTAGGCGATACGGTAACGTTGGAAGGCTATGTGTGGGCGGCGCAGTGCGACGAGCACCACACCTCGGCAGTGCGCTTCAGCGCCGACTACGGCTACAGCTGGACTGATATCGAAGTTCCTGCCGATTTCGATGGAGACCAATGGGTGTATTTCACGGCAAAGTGGACGCCTACGGAGCCCGGCGTGTACATGTTGTCGGTGAAGCCTGGCGATGCGGGCGGCTTCGATACCCAGACTGCCGCGTCGGTGTATGTGGTTGTGGAAGAGTAGGAAGGGGAGATCATGAGCAAGACTGTGAAAAAGGCCACGGCAGTTGTTGGTTGCGCAATGCTTGCGAGTAGTGCCATAGTTGCGCCAGCCATGGCCATTGAGTCGAATGGGACTTGTGACGCGGTCGCGATCCAAGATGTCTCGCAGGAAGCTGTTGCGACGGAGAGCCATGATGCTGTTTCCAAAGTTGTCGGTACGTTCGTCTATACGCAGGATTCGCTAAGTTCGAACGAGTACATTAGCGGCATCTTCTCCAAGGCCGCTGCGACACTTTGTGCGTCTTTGCCCGACTACGCGGTTCGCAGCGTGGCAAGCGATCTGAGAGTGAGCGGCATCGACGGGCTTTCGTGGACGGTTCCCGAGCAGATGCTCGAGGAGGGGGACTCGGCCAAGATCATCGGGTGCTCCTGCGCTTCCAATGCTCCGGGTGGCGGGGCGGTAGCGCAAGCTGAAGTCTCGGGGGTGAGCCTTGAGGCTCTGGTAGCACTTGCCCAATCTCGGTAAATAGCAAGCCTCCCCTCTACTTGCTATTTCATGAATCGGCCCGGTCGGCCCGCGTTGGCGGGAAGGTCGGGCCGATTTAGCTGTCGGCTTTGCTTATCTGAGATGCCTGCGGTTTAGCCCGCAGTTTCGCCGCTGCACTAAGCCCCCAGCGCCTCTTCCCAAGCGGTTTCCTTGAAGCCGGGGATGACGGTGGCGGCGGTGATGAGCAAGGGGCGCTTTACGAGCATGCCGTTGGTGGCGAGCAGGGCGTATTGCTCGTCTTCGGGCATGTCGGGCAGCTTCTTCGACAGCTCCATCTCGCGGTAGAGCATGCCGCTCGTGTTGAAGAAGCGCTTGAGAGGAAGCCCGCTGCGCTCGTGCCACGTGCGCAGCTCATCGGCGGTGGGATTGTCTTCCACGATGTGCCGGTCGGCGTAGGTCACGCCGTGTGCGTCCAGCCACTTCTTAGCCTTCTGGCAGGTGGAGCACTTCGGGTATTCCAAGAACAGAACATCGGCGGCCATGACGCCCTCGCTTTCTCACGCGCAGCCCGATGGGTTGCGTTCGCTCTACTTCGCTTGAGAATTATATTTGCTATACTTCGTCCGAAAAATAGATTTGCTATATTTACTATACTTGGTATATTCCTACGACCTGTCTATATTCAATAGATTTCGCTACAGTGCGGGTTTTGCAGATCAAGCTCACGCATATTGCAAAACAGTATCTTCCGGATAGGTCTTATTCAGCTGCGAGTTTGGGGCGAGAAAGCGTGCGGGCGCGAATCCGAAGGGGGCCGTTGTGTGTCATCGGTTTGAGATGGTGAGCGGGGAAGAGACCGATGCGGTGCTCGATTGGCTGCGGGCCGTGCGGCGGCCGCTGGCGAGCGGCACGGGGGCGGCGATGGCGGTGCCCCCAGCGTTCGGGAAGCCGATGGACGTGCCCTTCGACGCGCTTGATTGCTATCCCGGCGCGGAAAGCTCGGTTATTGTGATGGATGGCGAGCGGATCGAAGGCGATTGGGTTTCCGACGGCGAGGGAGCCTCCTTCGTCGGTGATCGCGGTGGCGATCTGACGAGGGTCGACCTTTTGTGGGGCGTCGATGTTTCCTGGAAGCGCGGGCTCGTGTTCAACGCGCGCATCGAATCGGCGCTGTCGGGATCGGGCCTGTGGAGTGAGGCGGTCGAGAACGGCCGCTGCATTGTGCCCGTGCGCGCCTTTTACGAGACGCGGAATGTCGATGGCGGAACAGGCGGTCGCAAGCCCCAGTATCGGTTCGCGAGTGCGGGCGGTACGGCGCTTCTGCTGGCGGGACTGCGTTTGGGCGACCGCTTCGTGCTGGTCACCTGCGAGCCCGACGCCGTGGTGGGGCGCGTTCACAGCCGCATGCCCCTCTCGCTGACGGCGCCGGAAGCCTTGGCGTGGCTGGATCGTTCCACCACCGCCCGCGACCTGCTCGCTCGTCACGCGCCCGTGCCTCTGGAAGCCCAGGAAGAACCCGCTCCCACCCGTCGTCCCTCCGACTCCGACCAAATGTCGCTGTTCTAATCGCTCTCGGGCCGGGGGCTCATGAGGTGCTCGACGCTGTGCAACGTCATGGAGCCGAGAATCTGGGCCGCCTCTTCCATGGGAACGACCTTTCCCGCGCGCACCCATTGGCGGTAGCATTCCAGGGCCATGTTGCGAATAAGCGCGCATATCAGTTCTTCGCTCTCGGACGTGATCCCCTCGCGCCAGAACAGCTCGTCGGCAAAGGCCCGGTAACGGTTCATTTGGGTGGCATAGATGCGCTCTCCGAAATCGTAGAAGCTCGGCGAGCACACCAGCTGCTCAATCATGGGAGGCTGGGCGGCCAGATAGCGAAAGAAACGTCGGGCGTGACCGTCCATATCCCAAGGGTCGTCCGGCGTTTTCTCGTAGTACTCGAAGAACTCGTCCATGATGCCGTTCATAATTTCGTCGTAGAAGGCCTCGATGGTCTCGTAGTGCAAGTAGAAGGTTTTGCGGTTGATGCCGGCCCGGTCGGTGAGGGCTTTCACGGTGATCTTGTCGAGGGTCGTCTCGGCGATAAGCTCCTCGAAGGCCGCGCGCAGGGCATTGCGCGTGCGCACGACGCGCAGATCGCTCTTCTTGTCCGCCATCGTCCCTCCTCGTCGTTTCATTGGCTGGTTAGCATCTTAGCGGTTTTGCGCTTGCTCGGAGGCCTACGTTAATGCCCACTTTCCGGAAAGTGGGGCTTAAGCCACGGGGTCGGGGGAGTGGGCAGTGCTTTTCCTGTTGACGCTTCGTAGACTGCACCCAGAAACCGATTCCGACGAGGGGTCGGAACGGAATCGAGGGCATCGGCTGCAGGCAGGCGACTATGCGGCGCCGGCCGAGGACGCCGATTGCGCACGAGAGAGCAGGAGGATAGTATGGAGCAGAAACCGAGGGGCGCCATGCTCAGCCGTCGCGGCTTTCTGAAGGCCGCTGCGGCCACGGGAGCGGCTGGCTTTGCGGGGGCGAGCCTGACGGGCATCGCTGCCAGCGCGGCTCAGGCCGAGCCCGCGGCCAGTGAAACGCTGGGCTTTACGTACCACAACGAGCACTGCCTGTGCAACTGCATGCTGCAGTGCACGGTGCGCGACGGACGTTTGGCAATGATCCAGCCGCGCGAGAACGAGGACAAGCGCTTCCAGAACGTGTGCCTGAAGGGCATCTCCGAAGTGCAGAACATTTACGGCGACGCCCGCATCCAGCGTCCCATGAAGCGTGTGGGCGAGCGCGGGAGCGGCGAGTTCGAGGCCATCAGCTGGGACGAGGCCTTCCAAATGATTGCCGAGAACTTCAAGGCCATTCAGGACAAGTATGGCAAGGAGGCGCTGTGGATCCAGTTCTCCACGGAGGCCTCCCAGCGCTTCCCACCACTTTTGGCCAGCGTGCTCGGCGCTCAGGCCGGTGGCTTGAACGGTTACGACATGGGTCAGGGCAATGGCCAGATTATGGCGTTCTCGCCCTGGATCGGCATGTTCGCGCAGAATACTATGTGGGAGTGGCCCGAGGCCAACGTGGTCATTTTAGCCAACACCAATCTGGTGGAAACGAGTCTCACCTGGTCGCGCGGCATGCTTGACGCCCAGGAAGCGGGCACGAAGTTCATCTGCCTCGACCCGCGCTTCAGCCCCACGGCGGGCAAGGCCGATCAGTGGGTGAACCTGCGTGCCGGCACCGACCCGGCGTTCTTCCTTGGCATGACGAAGTACATCCTGGACGAGGAGTTGTTCGATCGCGAGCATGTGCTGGCCCACACCGCGCTGCCGTTTTTGATCGACGCCGAAACAGGCGCCTGTTTGGCCGACGTGGTGACGGGCACCGATCCGGAAACCGGCGAGCCGGTGGAGCTGAAGACCTTTTATATGTGGGACGAAGCGACGAACGCGGCAGTGCCCCATACCGCCGAGGGCGCGGTCCCGGCGCTGGAAGGCGAGTTCACCGTAAACGGCAAGCGCTACGTGACCCAGTTCACGCGCCTTCGCAAGGACATGGAGCCCTATACCCTGGAATGGACCGCTGAGACCTGCGATATCCCCGCCGAGATGGTGGCCGATGTGGCCGAGCAGTATGCGGCCGGCCCCTCCATCATAGACAACGGCGTGGGCGGCATCGACAAGTTCGGCAACAACGACGTGGCCGGTCACTGCTACGCGCTCATCGCTTCGCTGACGGGCAACTACGGCAAGCGCGGCACTGGTTGCGGCATCTACGGCTACCACGTGACTCCCTACGAGGCGGCGCTTGGCGCATGGCCGCTGCCCGAGGGCATGGCGCCGGCGCCGAGCCCCCAGGGCTTCTACGACGTGGTGAAGGGCGACGCTATCCACGGCGCGATGTTCTTCGGCGATATCCCCACCCAGAAGGCCGCGAACTGGAACAAGACGCTGGAGTGGCTCGACTCGCTGGATTTTGTGTGCCTGGCCGACATCTACCACAGCTCGGTGGCCGACTTCGTCGATTTGGTGCTGCCCGTGTGCAGCAAGTTCGAATGCGCCGATTCCGTGGGCGGCATCAAGTGTGCCAATGCCCACATCTTGGCCAATTTGAAGGTGCTCGATCCGCTGTTCGAAAGCAAGTCGGACTTCTACATCGAGAAGGGCATCGCCGAGGCCATGGGGCTGGGCGACCTGTTCCCGGCCGATGGCGAGGAGTACGCCCGGGCGCTTCTGACCACCGATGATCCGCAGATGGCTGGCTTCACCTTGGAGAAACTGCAGGAAGCCGGCGGCGCGCTGCGCCTCATCGGCTCGGAGGATCTCATCGCCCCGGAGGTGGGCTTCACCTACGGCACGGCTTCGGGTCGCCAGGAGCCCTATTACGAGGCGCTGCTGGAGTTCGGCCAGGCCTTCCCCGCTTGGGAGGCGCCTTGCGAGGCCTATCCGGAGAACCCGCTGCGCGAGAAGTACCCGCTGCAGTTCAACCAGGCGCGCTCTCGCTTCCGCGTGCACTCGGCCTACTCTGGTGCGAAGTGGATTCAGGAAGTGGCCGAGCCCTGCATCGAGCTGAATCCCGCGGATGCTGCCGCCCGCGGCTTGGAAGACGGCGATGCGGTAGAGGTCTTCAACGACCGCGGCTCTTTCCGCACGGTGTTGCGCGTGAACGAGGCCGTGCGGCCGGAGAGTGCCTTTATGGTGGAGAGCACCTACCGCCAGTACCTGGACGGCACCATCATGCAGAGCGTTTCCAACGACACGTTGAATCCGCGCGGCTATGCCCTGCCGTTCGGTCCCATGATCCCCTACAACGACACGCTCATCGAGATCAAGAAGGTTGGTGAATAGCCATGACGAAGCTCGCTATTGGCATTGAATTGCATCGCTGCATCGGCTGCAACACCTGCGCGCTGGCCTGCAAGATGCAGAACAACGTGCCCGATGGCATGCTGTGGAACCGCGTGCTCACCGAGGGGTGCGAGCGCTTCGATAGCGCCGAGGGCACGTATCCGAACCTTTCGCGCACCTATCTGCCGCTGGCGTGCCAGCATTGCGAGAACCCGGCGTGCGAGCGTGTGTGCCCCACGGGCGCCACTTATAAAGACGACAAGGGCCGCGTGGAAATCGACTACGACAAGTGCATCGGCTGCCGTATGTGCATGGCCGCCTGCCCCTATAACGCCCGCACGTTCAACTGGAACGATCCGGTGCGCGCCACCGGTGCCTCCTACGGAGATGCCCGCGTGCCCGAGCGCGCCCGCGGCGTGATGGAGAAGTGTACCTTGTGCAAGGAGCGTACCGACGAGGGCGACGAGCCTATGTGCGTGCGCTGCTGCCCGGCCGATGCCCGCATCTTCGGCGACCTGGACGACCCGGATTCCGCCGTGTCGCGCTTGCGCCGTGATCAGGGCGCTGAGGTGTTGTTGGAAGATAAGGGCACGCGCCCGCAGGTCTTTTACGTTCGCTAGGAGGGTGCTATGACTTCTGTGATGAAAAACCCGCTCGTGGTGGGTTCGGGCGCCATCGCCCTTGTGGGTATCGGCGTGTACGTGTACCAGCTTCTGTTCGGCCTCGGCATCACGGGCATGAACAACTCCACCAGCTGGGGGCTGTACCTTACCTGCTTCATGTTCTTCGTGGGCCTGTCGGCCGGCGGCCTCATCGTGGCCTCGTCGGCCTCTATCTTCGGCATTAAGAAGTACAAGGCCGTGGCGCTGCCCGCTGTCATCCTGTCGCTCGTGTGCATCTGCTGCGCCGGCATCTGCGTGCTGGTGGACCTCGGCGGCATCCAGCGCATCTGGCGCATGTTCACGGGGCTGAACTTCCTGTCGCCTCTGGCCTGGGACATGATCGTCATCACCTGCTACCTGGTCATCAATCTGGTGTACCTGTATTTCATGTGCTCGCGCAAGGCCGATCCGGCGAAGGTGGCCGTGGTGTCGCGCTTCGCTCTGCCGGTGGCCATCCTCGTGCACTCCGTGACGGCGTGGATCTTCGGCTTGGAAGTGGCCCGCGAGGCGTGGCACACCGCCATCTTGGCGCCGATCTTCGTGGCCTCCGCACTCGATTCCGGCCTGGCGCTTCTGGTGCTGGCCCTGCTCGGCCTGCGTGCTCGTGGCGTGTTCGAGACGACCGACGAGCTCCTCACGAGCTTGGCCGGGCTCTTGTGCACCTGCATCGCCGTGGATGCCTACTTCATCGGCTGCGAGATCCTGACGACGGCCTACAACGGCACCGAGGGCGGCATGGCCGTGATCAACACCCTGCTGTTCGGCGGCACGGCCCCGTTCTTCTGGTTCGAGGTGATCTGCGGCTTGATCATTCCCTTCTGCCTGCTGGTGTTCGCGAAGAACCGCCGCAACATGAAGGTGGTCGGTGTGGCTTCCGCGCTGGTGGTGGCCGGCGTGTTCTGCAAGCGCTGCTGGCTCATGTTCACCGGCTTCGCCGTGCCCAACATCGTGGGCGGCAACGGCATCACCTTGGGCACCACGGCCGCGCAAGCGGGCGGCGCTGCCGACATGTGGACGCTGATGGGCACCTACGCGCCGACGGTTCCCGAGATCGTGCTCACCGTGGGTATCTTCGCTTTGGGCATCTGCGCCTTCACCGTGCTCTGTCAGAAGCTGCTGAAGAAGTAGCGCTGCGCCGAAGTAGCGTTGAGCTGTGGCGCAAGAGGAGCGCTGGGAAATTTTAAGCCCCGAATCGACGGTTTTTACGGAAGAACCGTCGATTCGGGGCTATCTTTTTGCCCGTTTGCGAGAAGATGGGTCTTTTTTAGCCTCAAAATCACGGTTGTTCCGTAAAAACCGTTGATTTGCGGCTACAAAATCTTCTGAAAGCCCTTGACCCTTACGGAACGTGAGGGTTTATGCTGGTCTTGGCAAGGCGAGATGAGCGATCTCGCGAAGAAGCGGAAGCGAAGGCGCTGGGAGCAAAAACGCTGGGAGCGAAGGCGCCGAAAGCGAAGGCGCTGGAAACGGAAGCGCTGGAAGCGAAGGAAGACGAAAGGGAGGCGGAGGTGGGAGCGGCCAAAATGCCACGTGTGCAAAAGAAGCGAAGGACGCAAGCGGAAGGGACCTCGTATACCGTGGGTTCGCTGGCGAAGCTGGCCGGCGTGACCGTGCGGGCGCTGCACCATTACGAGGACGAGGGGCTGCTGCATCCCGAGCGCACGGCCAGCGGCTATCGCCGTTACGGTGCGGCGGATGTGGAGCGGCTGCAGCAGATTCTGCTGCTGCGGTCCTGTGGGCTCTCTCTCGGCGCCATTCGCGACGCCTTCGCTGATGACCGTTTCGACTTCCGTGCGGTGCTCACCGACCACCTTGCCACGTTGCGCGCACGGCAAAAAGAATTGGAAACTCTGATGGGAACGGTGGAGAAGACCATCGCGTCCCTGGAAGGAAGATGCACTATGACCGATAAGGAACGATTCGAAGGCATGAAGGCCCGGGCCATTGCCGAGAACGAAGAGCACTACGGCGCCGAGGTACGCCGACGTCACGGAGATGCGGCCATGGACGCGGCCAACGAGCGCATGGCCGGCATGACCGAGGCAGAGTGGAACGACGCCAAGGCCTTGGAGGCGGCCATCCTCGAGCAGCTGGTGCAGGCGAAGGCGACGGGCGACCCGACAGGCGAAGCGGCTCGGGAGTTGTGCGCCATGCACGCTCGCTGGCTGCAAATGCACTGGGGCGAGGGGACCTATTCTCCAGCGGCCCATGCCGCCCTGGCCGAGGGCTACGTGGCCGATCCGCGTTTCACGGCCTACTACGACGGCTCGGTAGGCGAAGGCGCGACGGCCTTCCTGCGCGACGCACTTGTGGCTTGGTGCGCCGAGCAATAACCCTTTGAGCGATGCGCGGTTTGCCTGGGGTTCCCTGGTGAGCTTGCCGCAAGGTACGATGGCGTCGGTCCCGGGTAGCCATGTGCGCCCGGGGCCTTTCAGCTAATTAGGGGTTGACGTCGGCATCTCTGCCGGCTCCCCCAGCTCCACTGTGTAGAGCGGCTTGTATTCGGCGCCGTCGCGGGAAAGCGTGCTCTTGAACAGTGTGACGGTGCGGGCGTGCGCCGGCAGCGGGAAGGCCAGTGGCGGTAGGGGCTTTTTCGGAATGCGCACCCGGCGCCCCAAGGTGATGTGAGGGCGGAAAGGCTTCGGGTCGAAGGGAACGTCGCGGGCGGTGAGTTCTTCGCGAACACGTTCGGCCAGGGCCTGAAGGGCCGGGTCGGGCGCCACGCCCAGCCAGAGCGTCGCGTCGGCGGGGCGGCCGAACTTTCCCAGGCCGTCGGGCGCAAGCGAAACAGGAGCCGAGCCAGCGCAAGCCACATCGAGGGCGTCCATGGCCCGACTTGCTTCGGCATCATCGATGTCGCCGAGGAAGGCCAGCGTCAGATGGTAGGTGCTGCGGTCGAGAAAACGTCCCTCCAAAGATGCGCTTAGTCGGCGCGCTGCAGCCGCCGTGTCATCCGCGAAGTCGGCGGGTAGTTCCAGGGCGATGAATGCGCGCATGGCGATCCTCCGTTTCTCGATGCTGGTACGCTGGTGTGGCGGTGTGGCAGGATGATGGGCGAGCTGCTCCGCTTCGCTCCCCCTCTCGTCCCGTACTTTCTAAGCGCTCGGCGTTTCGGTCATGAACAGGATGCCGAGGGTGCCCGGTCCGCAGTGACTCGAAATGGTGCAGCTGGCCGTGGTGGTGTAGATGGTACGGAACCCGCGCTCTTCCAGCAGCTTCCGCACGGCGGCGGCAACCTCGTCGCTCACGCCGGAATGAGTGATGAAGATCTCGTCCTTCACGATGTCGGTGTAGCGCGCCAGCGTGTCGCTTACGTAGCGCTCAAGCACCTTTTCCTGCTTGCCGCGGTAGAGCTTGCCCACCTTCATGGCGCCGCTCTGGTTGTCCACCAGGATGCCCGGCCGACAGCTGAGTTTGCCGCCCAGGTAGGCCACCAGCGTGGGGCAACGGCCGCCGGCGGCAAGGAACTCCATGGTGTCCAGTACAAACGACGCATGGGATCGGTTGTGCAGCTCGGAGGCCTCGCGGGCGATGTCGGCGGCGCTCATGCCCGCATCGCGCATGCGGCACGCCGCGAGCACCTGTAGGCCGATGCCGGTCGAGAGACTCTTGCCGTCGATGACGTAGACGCCCTCCATGTCGGCCGCCGCTGCGCTTGCGTTTTCGTAGGCGGAGGAAAGAGCGCTGCCCAGGTTGAAGTGGACGACCTTCGAGCCGTCGGCTGTCAGCTCGGCGAAGTGCTGCCGATAGGCCTCCGGCGAGCAGGCGCCCGTTTGGGGCAGCGACTTGTCCTCGTAGAAGCCGTCGAAGAGCACCTGGGGCGTGATGTCGATGTTGTCCAAGTGGTCGCGCCCGCGGAATTCGATGTGAAACGGAAAGCTGCGAACCTGGTAGTGCTCCCGCTGTTCCGGCGAGAGGTCGCACGTGCTGTCCGCGCTGATGATGACGTTAGGCATGGTCACTTCCTTCAAAGGAGGTTGAAAAGTTGAAATGCATTGTATCGCTATTGTGGACAGTGGATGTCCTAAACGCGTCTCTGGCTTTTCTTGTAAGCGAGGCGAGCCTATGCAGGCGTTATTGCGCTCGTGCTACAATGGCTGAACTGTTTTGCGCGAATTGAAGGAGGTCGTTTCATGGTGGAGATCGCTGATCTGCGCGATTGCGCTCCGAGCGGCCTTTTCTATGGAGGGCGCGCGGGACAGAAAGAGGGCATTCTCATCGAAGGGGAGCCCTGGATTGCCAAGTATCCGCGCACGACGCGGGATTTGATGGGCAAGCATCTACCCTCGTACACCTCAAGTCCTGTTTCCGAATATCTGGGATCGCACATCTACGAGCTTTTGGGCATTCCCGTGCACGAGACAATGCTGGGATACCGTGCCGGGAAGATCGTCTGTGCCTGCCGCGACTTCACGTTCCCGAACGCGCGGCTCTTCGAGTTCAAGGAGATCAAGAACGCCCTTTCCGATGACGATGCCGGGTTCAGTTCCGCTCCGTCCGATGGCGAGGTCATCCTGCTCGGCGACGTGCTGGCCGCTATCGAAACGTCCGATTTACTGCGCAGGGTGCCGGGCGTACGTGAGCGGTTTTGGGACATGTTCGTGGCGGACGCCTTCATCAAGAACCCCGATCGCAACAACGGGAATTGGGGCGTTCTCATGACGGCGCCGATGACCTACGAGCTGGCGCCGGTCTACGACATGGGCAGTTCTCTCTTCAGCAAGCGCAGTCCGAGTGTGGCGGCGCGTCGCCTGGGCGACGAAGAGGCCGAGCGCGAGGACGCCTTCGGAACGAACGTCTCGTGCTATCGGCTGCCGGATGGCGAAGGCGGCAGCGTCGCGATCCACCCCTTCGAGTACATGGCGAAGACGTCGAACCCCGATCTGACCGCCGCCATCAAGCGCTTTGCGGCAGCCGTGGACATGGAGGCCATCGACGGACTCATCGACAGCGTGCCCGAGGAGGCCTACGGCGTCGTGCTTCTATCGGAATCGATGCGCGAGGAGCACAAGCGGCTTCTGAGAAAGCGTCTCGAAGAGGGTATTCTTCCGCTTTCGTAGATTGAGGGGGGCCGATGCTGTTTCCGGGATGGTTCCGAGCTTCGGCGGTTTCTTCGTTCTGTATTAGCTAGAACATCTTTAGCGATGATCAATTATACCTATTTGAGCGATAACCGGATGCGCAGAAGGAGTTATCTTGGCTATGGACGAGCTTGAATCCGAAGGGCGGTTGTACCGCAAGACAAAGTGCGGATGGGTTGATAGCGGTTCCTGCAGGGTTAATGATGCGATAGCGCGCAGATTAGACAAAGTCTTTTACGGGAAAGAATCGTCTTCTGCGAGTATCAAGGAGCTTTTTACCCGGGCAAAACAGGCAAATCAAATGCAGGATTACCCGAATGCTGAAAGGATTTGCCTGGAAATACTCAAGCAAAAAGGCTTGCCCCAGGAAGAAGCGCAGGGGGCGATCGCGATGCTGTTCTCTGCATTACGAGCGCAGTCGTCTTCTGCCGGCACATCTCTTCAAATAATTAAGTTAGCGGAGGGCTTTGCCTTGCAATTTGGAAGTTGCGTATTGGTGGGGCCGGCGGGAATTTCCTTGGCGGCCGCATATTTGGATAGAGCTGACGCCCTAAAAAGCCAAGAAGCTTTTGAGGGGGCCAGAGAAAATGCGATTCTAGGTCGCGATTGTTTCTGGCGCGCAATGAGTGGTCGCTCCTTTAACCCCTATTCTTCCAACCTATTTCATAGGATGAAGGCTCTCTGCGATGAATTAGGCATAGAAATAAGCAAGAAGGCAGAGAATAGATGGAACGATCAGTCTTTTAGCGAATAAGGTAGAATAGTCAAAACCCCTTGTCAGCGTGAGGAGAACGCGGTGGGACAGTTTCGGTACGGAGTGGTTAAGATCAATGAAGGATTCTTCGAAGACGTCGTTGTTGAGCATTTGGTAGAGGAGCTCGGGTATGAGCATCTTTACGGCCCCGATGTTGAGCGCACCGATGACCGCTATAGAGACGTTTTTCTGCCAAGGGTTTTGCCCGATGCATTGCGGCGCATCAATCCGGCCCTTCCGAGAGTTGCCGTCGAGGAAGCCGTTAGGAAGCTGAACGACATCGATGCTGGTTCGCTTGAACAACGCAACGAAATCTTCAATGGCTATTTGCAAAATGGTGTGGAAGTGCATTTTTTCGACGGCAAGGAAGATCGCGACGACATAGTTTACCTGATCGACTACTCTAATCCCGACAACAACGACTTCCATGTTGTTAACCAATGGACTTTTGTGGAGCACTCCGAGAAGCGTCCCGATGTGATTGTTTTCGTGAACGGTATGCCGCTTGTACTGTTCGAGCTGAAGAGCCCTTCACGAGAGGAAACAGATGCGTCCGAGGCGTACCTTCAATTGCGAAATTACATGAAGCACGTCCCTTCGTTGTTTGTCCCCAATGTTTTCTGCGTCATGAGCGACATGAGCGAGACCCGGGTTGGAACGATTACCGCTGACGAGGACCGCTATGTGGCATGGAAGTCCGTGGATGGCGATTACTCCCAAACTCGCGCTGCGGGCTGGAGCACCATGCTTGATGGGATGCTACGCAAAGATCGGCTTCTCGACTTAGTTAAGAACTTCGTTTGCTTTAACAACAATGCAGGCGGTTCGGTCAAAATTCTCGCCGCCTATCATCAATACTTCGCCGTGAAGAAGGCGGTCATCCGTGCTAGAGAAGCAATCGAAGGCGACGGCAAGATCGGCGTTTTCTGGCATACCCAAGGATCGGGAAAATCCCTCTCAATGGTATTCTTTGCCCATTTGTTGCAAGACGCTCTTGATAGTCCCACCATTGTTGTGATTACTGATCGGAATGATTTAGACGATCAGCTCTTCGGCCAATTCTCGCGTTGCGCGCCATTCCTTCGCCAAACTGCCGTGCAGGCAGAAAGCCGTAAACATCTCAAAGAGCTGCTGGTCGGGCGAGAAGCGAATGGCATTATCTTCACCACCATGCAAAAGTTCATGGACGGAGATGAGCCCCTGTGTGACCGAAGCAACGTCGTCGTGATGGTGGACGAGGCTCATCGTGGGCAGTATGGACTGACTGAAAGAATAGATGCCGAGGGCAACATATCCATCGGGGCCGCGCGCATTGTCCGAAAGGCGCTTCCGAACGCATCCTATATTGGCTTTACGGGTACGCCCATTTCTACGCAAGATAGAAGTACGCGGGAGATTTTCGGTGACTATATCGATGTATACGACATGACGCAGGCGGTTGAAGATAACGCGACGCGTCCCGTGTACTACGAGAGTCGCGTTGTGGCCCTCAAGCTCGATCCCGAAACGCTCGGTACCTTGGATGCCGTTTACAGCGAATTCGCCGATGAGGCCGATGAGGCGACGCTCGTGAAAAGCAAGCGTGACTTGGGTGGCATGGACGCCATCTTTGGCGCTCCGGAGACCATTGATGCTCTTTGTAAAGACATCATTGACCACTATGAAAACAATCGCGCTGATGTTCTTGCTGGAAAAGCATTAGTGGTCGCTTATAGCAGGGCGATTGCCATGAAGATCTACGAGCGCATGATGGAATTGCGCCCCAATTGGACGGACAAGCTTGGTGTAGTCATGACCATGGGGAACCAAGACCCCGAAGAGTGGTTCAGCGTATGCGGAGGAGCCACGCATAAAAAAGAGATGGAGCGTAAGTTCAAGGACGAAAACGACCCGTTAAAGATCGCCATTGTTGTTGATATGTGGCTCACTGGCTTCGATGTGCCCAGTCTCGCCACGATGTATGTTTTCAAGCCGATGAAGGGCCACAATCTCATGCAGGCCATCGCGCGTGTGAATCGTGTTTGCCGGGGCAAAGAGGGCGGTCTGGTCGTTGATTATATCGGCATCGCCCGTGCGCTCAAGCAAGCCATGAGGGATTACACCAATCGAGACCAGCGCAACTATGGCGACATGGATGTGTCGGTCACAGCTTATCCCCGCTTTTTGGAAAAGCTCGACGTGTGCCGTGATTTGCTCTACGGGTTTAATTACGAGGAGATGGTTTTCTCCGGTAGCAAGGCGCAGCTGGCTGAAGCAATTTCCGAAGGGACCGACTGGCTGCTTGAGCCTGATCGACATGAGGATAGGGAAGAATTCTTAAAGCAGTGTCAGCTCATGAATCAAGCGCTCTCGCTTTGCAAAAGTCTTGTAAGCGAAAAGGATCAGCATGAAGCAGCGTACATGAGCGTGCTCCGCGTGCAAGTGCTAAGGCTAACGGGGCGCAAGTCATCAAGTGGCAGAGGGATGACCTATAAAGAGTTCAACCAAAAAGTTAGTGCCATTCTTGAGCAAACGGTGCATGCTGAAGGGGTCATTGACCTTTTCGAAGAGGACAGCGTTGAGATCTCGCTTTTTGATGAGGCCTTTCTGGAAGAGCTCTCCCGCATGAAGCAAAGAAACATCGCTGTGGAGAGCTTGAAGCGGCTTATCAAAGAGCAGGTGAAGGCCTACCAAAAAACCAGCGTGGTAAAGGCGGCAAAATTCAGTGAGATGCTGCAAGGCACCCTAAACGCTTACCTGAACGGGATGCTCACCAATGCCCAGGTCATCGAAGAGCTTGTGAAGATGGCCAAAGAAATGATGCGGGATCGCTCGGAGGCTGAGGCGTTGGGGCTGACCGACGAAGAGATGGCTTTCTACGATGCCATCACCAAGCCGCAAGCGGTAAAGGACTTCTACGACAATGACCAGCTCGTGGCCATTACGCGGGAGCTTACTGAGGCCATGCGGCGCAGCGCCACTATCGATTGGCAGCGCAAAGAGAATGCTCGCGCGGGAATGCGCCGAGCCATTAAGCGGTTGCTCCGAAAATACAAGTATCCTCCTGAGGGAGTGGACGACGCCATGGAGACGGTTATGGCACAATGTGAGTTGTGGGCCGATACGAAGATCTACGAATAGGAATGCGAATGGCTAAGAAAGAGAACACGCAGGAAATCGGTTTCGAGCAACAGATTTGGAAAGCTGCCGACAAGCTGCGCGGCAATCTAGACGCGTCGGAATACAAAAGCGTCGTGCTGGGACTCATCTTTCTGAAGTACATCTCTGATAAATTCGAAGAGCGCTATTCGGAGCTGCTCGAAGAAGGTGACGGGTTCGAAGAAGACCGTGACGAGTATACCTATCAAAGCATCTTTTTCGTGCCTCCTCAGGCACGCTGGTCGACGATTGCGGCACAGGCTCATACGCCGGAGATTGGCAAGGTGATCGACGAGGCGATGCGTCAGATCGAATACGAGAACCCGAAATTGAAAGGTGTGTTGCCTAAGAATTTCGCACGACAGGAATTGGACAAGCGACGTTTGGGCGATGTGGTTGATCTATTCACGAATGTGAAAATGGCCGAGAAGGGCGACACCCGAGACATTCTCGGGCGCACCTACGAGTACTGTCTTTCGAAGTTTGCCGAGCAGGAAGGGAAGAACGCCGGAGAGTTCTATACCCCAACCTGTATTGTTCGAACGCTGGTTGAGGTTATCCAGCCCTATCATGGCCGTGTGTACGACCCGTGCTGCGGATCCGGTGGCATGTTCGTGCAGTCGACCGATTTCGTGAAGCACCATGCTGGCAAGATCAACGATCTGTCTATCTATGGCCAGGAGAGCAATCCCACTACCTGGAAGATGGCCACGATGAACCTTGCCATACGAGGTATCGAGGCCGATTTGGGACAGTTCAATGCAGATACATTTTTCAAGGACTGCCACAAGGACAAGCGCTTCGATTTCATTCTGGCAAACCCGCCCTTTAACATGAAGGAGTGGGGCGGAGACCAATTGAAGGATGATCGTCGCTGGAAGTATGGCGTACCGCCTGAGGGTAATGCCAACTTCGCGTGGCTACAGCATATGATTTACCATCTGTACGAAGATCATGGCCGAATAGGCATGGTACTTGCTAATGGCTCTCTTTCCTCTCAGACCAACAACGAAGGAGATATTCGCCGCGCTATAGTCGAAGATGATCTCGTGGAAGGCATCATTGCTATGCCGACGCAGCTGTTTTATCGTACGCAAATTCCGGTATCGCTGTGGATTCTTGACAGACAGAAAAAGCGCCCCAGGAAAACGCTATTTATTGACGCCCGCAACATGGGGACGATGGTAACCAGAAGTCTCCGTGAGTTTACGGCTGACGATATCGCCAAGGTTGCCGATGCATTTAATGCTTTCCGCGATGGCACTTTAGAGAACGAGAAGGGCTTTTGTGCGGCTGTTTCAACTGATGACATTGCCAAGCAAGACTACGTGCTTACACCAGGTCGCTATGTCGGAATTGCCGAAGTTGAAGACGATGGGGAGCCCTTCGAAGAGAAAATGACCCGACTCACCAAGGAGCTCGGTGAAGTGTTCGAAGAGTCCAATCGCTTACAAGAGCAAATTAAAAAGAACCTGGAGGCGATTGGCTTTGGAATGTAAAACGCTGAGTGATATCTGTTTGAGAATCTGTTCGGGCGGAACGCCCAAACGTAGTTGTCGAGAGTATTACGATGGCGGCACTATCCCTTGGCTGAATACCGCTGAGGTAAACTTCAATCGAATTAGATCAACCGCATCCCATATCACAGAGCAAGGGCTAGACAATTCGTCTACGAGATGGGTGCCTAAGGATACTGTCATTGTGGCGATGTATGGCGCAACAGCTGGACGGGTGGCTATTGCGGGAATACCTCTTACCACGAATCAGGCATGTTGCAATCTTGTGATTGACTGCGCGCTTGCGGATCCGAAATATGTGTACTACTGGTTGAAAAATAGGCATTGTGAGATTGCTGGGCTTGCCAACGGTGGCGCCCAGCAGAATTTGAGCGTAAGAGTCCTAAAGGAAGTGGAGATTGTCCTTCCGGCGCTATCTGTGCAGCATGCTGTTGCGGACTACTTAGCAGTGCTAGACGAAAAGATCGAGCTCAACTCTCGGATAAATGACCATTTACTCGAAATGGCACTCTCTGAATACAAGGAGCTGTCACGGCAAAGTAGCAGCAAACGCACATTGCAGGACTGCACTTCTCTGCTGTGTCGCGGGGGTGCGCCCAAGTATTGCGAAAAAGGAAAATTCCACGCACTGAATCAACGTTGTATTCGCAACCATAAGATTGATGATGCGAACGCCAGAAGAATCGAAAATCCTAGATCTAGAGAGAAGCTTTTGCGTTATGGAGACATTCTTATCTGCTCAACAGGCACCGGAACATTAGGGAGGTCAGCGCAGGTATTGTGTCACGATGAGCGGGTGACCGTTGACTCACACGTAACAATAGTGCGGCCTGCGTATGAGGCGCTGGTGGAATACTTAGGCTGCTGGGCGCTATCGTCGGAAGACCAGTTTGAGTCAATGGCCAAGGGAAGTACCGGGCAAACAGAACTGCCACGCACCGAGCTTGCTGAGCTCGAGATCGGCTTCCCTGATGCGGCCTCCTTGAACGACTTCTCTGGAAAAACTAAACCGCTATTCGAGGCCATCCAAAGCAATGTTAGAGAAAACCAGAGCTTGGAGTGCCTTCGCGACGCCCTTCTCCCGAAGCTCATGTCCGGCGAGATTGACGTTTCGCGGATCGGTCTCAGGCAGCTAAATGGTCATTTATCCGAGAGTTGATGGCTAGCTGTTGTTGGAAGGGCCTCAAAATCCGGACAATCGCTTCCTGGAGCTGACGGTTATGTTTTTGGATGGGGTAGTCTAGCAGTGCATTCTTGTCACCGCGAGGCATCTTCGTCCCTTTTGCTGTTGCGGAAGCATAATCGAAAAATTTATCATTGCATAATAGCCAGTATAAATACTCGCTTGAGCAATGTTCGTTTGACGTAAAAACCAAGATGTCGTTCGAGCAACCGCCGTCTCTATCTGCAAGCCAAATCTTTTTAAAATAGGGGCGAATGTTGGAAACAAGGATGTCGTCTTTAAGATAGCGAGTAACTTTGCCATGCGCAGGAGGTATCGAGAAACGAAAGATGCCTTTTTTGTTCGAAGCCATACCATCGGTCGACACATAAGAATTACTTTGTAAGCTCTGAGGGTCTATTTTTTCTTTTCTGTATGAGCATATTGTTTTGAGTGTGGTCATCATAGTGGTGCCTTTCGAGAAAGTTTGTGGCTGGTCGCTTCGGGTGTTAAAGATGGCTCATCCGCCAAGATGCAGTTTGTGTATATCGAAAAAAGAGTCAGCAGGAACTGATCCTCCAAATGAGAGATCTCTTCTCCTGCCCAGCATCCCGGGCATCCGTAAATATCAGTGCTTGATGGAGCCGCGTAGACCACTATGTATTGCGCTTCGACGGATAAAGCCCAGCAGCAAAAAACCTCAGAGCATGTTCTGAGGTTCAGCTCATCTGCCAGCGCATTCAGAACTGGGATGCCTCTTGCAATCTTTGTGTGATTGCTAAGCATGTCCGTAATCCTACTCGTGGTCTCAAAGGAGCTTTCCGGCACCTTCAGTGCCCCATATTGATTTAGAGTACGTTCCATGTACTGGTCAAACATATAAAAAAGGTTAGCGTCAGCAGGAAACCCCACCTTTAATATCTGCCGAAATTTCTCGAGGCAGTTCCGATATAGGTCTTCGTGTTTGACTGGATTGAGTGACCAATCGCTCAAGTCGATGATTGCGCGTTGCATTTCTCGAGAACAACTGCAGAACTCGCGATACATTTCCCGGCGATACGGAAAAGTGCAATCGTGCATGGCCGCGATGGCGCAGAGCGGTATAAGCCCTCGGTCAGCGTAATACCGAGAGATAAAAGCTGCGGCATTGCTCTCGATTTGCTCGCGCTGGCGTTGCGCCTCCCTATCGCGCATTTCTTGATCAAGTGCGTTGATTGCCCTGTCCTGCCTGCATTGGCGCCAGTAGATGAAAGCAGATAGCATCAGGGGCGGGATTGCGCATCCGATAGTCACCCAGTCAGAAATGCTTAGCATGGAAATCCTCGGTTACTAACAGGCTGGCGTCAGGACGTGCGAAGTGTTTTGGTGAAGTTTTATCAATCCAGATACCTTCTGTGCGATGCCTTTACGTTGTTCTGACTCACCATAGCATAGTGCATGGTGGTGTCTATTTTCGCATGACCGAGGAGTTTTTGCACTTGCTCAATGGGCATCCCTTTGCCAATGGCATAAGTGGCCAGGGTGCGCCGGAACTTATGGGGGTGGACGCGATGCATATCGAGGCGCTGTCCAATTTTGCGAAGTCGTAGCTCTATGGCGCCTATAGTTAGACGATCATGAGGCTTTGAGAGCGTCACGAAAAGAGCCGGATTGCAGTCCGTTCGATGATGCAGGTAATCTTCGAGGTGCAATTTTGCCCGCGCGTCAAAGTAGACCATGCGCTGCTTGTTTCCTTTCCCAAGAACAATGCACTCTCTTTCGTTTAGATCAATATCCTCTCGATTGAGCTTAACGAGCTCTCCGACGCGCATTCCCGTTGAGACGAGAAGGTCGACGAGAGCCAGGTCGCGGCGATTAAGGCAACTTTCGCGGATGATTTCGAGATCTTCGTCAGAAAAAGTTTCTTTAATGACTAGGGCCACCTTTACGCGATGAATGCGTCTTACGGGACTTTTGACGATATAGTCCTCCTCTTCAAGCCATGAAAAGAAGCTGGACATGATGCGTCTTATGTTGTCGATAGTAACCTTGCTTGATCCGCGCTCACGCTCGTATTTGGTTAGATAGCTGCGTAGATCTGCTGTCTCTACTTGAGTGAATGACATTTTAAGAGATGCCTGAAGTTTTTCCAGGGTGTTGCGGTAGTAGTCTAGGGTCTTGGGAGAGCATCCCTCAACTTGCTTTGCTTCGATGAAGGCGGCAACGAGGTCTTCATCGCGCTTCGTTTCCATTGGCCTGGATTGAGAGAACGTGCATTTAAGCACTTCGCGCAACTTTTTCATTTGATCGCAATTAAGGAAAGGCTGCATTTGGATAGAGATCGCGTCAATAGTGGTCGCATGCATGGGTTCCTCGTTTCTGTTACGGTTTGCTTCAATGAATTGACGTTTGCACTTACAAACGTTATCATATGCTTGCTGAAATTTGAATGAGGAGGCAATGATGGCTGCCAGCACTTTGACGATTCGCCTTGATAGCAACTTGAAGGACGAGGCTTCCAGGGTTGTCGAGCACTACGGCCTTGATATTTCTACGGCTATGCGAGCATTCTTGACGCAGATTGTGAATACCAATGCAATTCCTCTCTCGCTTGATTACGAACAGCCGAATGAGGAGAGTCTGATTGCCATACGCGAGACGAAGGAGATGATTACTAACGGATCGGGCGAGAGCTACAGCAACGCTCACGATCTGATTCAGGCGGCTTTGGCATGAGCGCGCGACTTGAAGCGAAGTTTGCCCCAGCATTTAGCCGAGATTTAAAAAGGAAAGCTCGTAAGCGAGAGTGGGATCTTGCTGAGCTAGAAGCAGTCATTGGTCTTATCTTGGAAAACAGCACCGAATCCATCGAGATCCTCAAACACAGACACAATATGCATAGGCTTTCGGGCAGATGGGAAGGAAGCAATGAATGCCATGTTGCCAATGCCGGCGATTGGCTTCTCATCTGGTGCGTAGATGGCGATACAGCCTACCTTCAACGCACTGGCTCCCATGACGAACTGTTCCGACAGTAGCTGCTGGGGGTGCGGCTTGCGCTCTGGCCATATTGGATAGGCAGCTAAATGACCATTTACTCGAATACGCGAGAACGATTTTTGAGAAATGGCTCGCTAGCACTCATATCAACTATGTGCCTGTTGCTGACATAGCTGAATTCAATCCAGATAATTACTCTCCCAGAGAGCAATGGCCACTCGTGCAATACCTTGACACAGGGAATATCACCCGTGGAATCGTTGAGAGCTATCAGGCGATAGATCCCCAAAGCGAGAGGTTGCCTAGCAGGGCGCGACGCAAAGTCACGTCGGGCGACATCATTTATTCATCTGTTCGTCCAATTCAAAAGCACTACGGGCTTATTCTCAGCCCTGCCAAAAATGTACTGGTGTCAACGGGCTTCACCGTAATACGTGCCAACGACCGACTCGTTTGTCCGGAGTTGCTGTACCTATTTCTTACGCAAGACAGCGTGACGAAAACCCTTCAGCAAATTGCGGAGCAAAGTGTTTCGACTTATCCGTCGATTAAAGCCGACGATCTCGGTGCGCTCCAGTTCCCTCTCCCGTCCTCAAAGGAGGCAGCCGAACTGCAGCCTGCTCTAAAGGACATTTTTGGTGCGATAGACTCAAATAGGCAGGAATGCAAGCAGCTTGCAAAGCTGCGCGACGCCCTTCTTCCCAAGCTCATGTCCGGCGAGATTGACGTTTCGTGGATCGACCTCAAGCAGCTAAATGGTCATTTAGTTCGGTTGCGTACCCTGGTGATCGTATCTAGGAGCACAGTGTATTGCATGCGGGCACCTTTCGTTGGGTGATGGCGCTTGGGTTGCGCTATGAGTAAGTAATGCGATAAAAGAGGAATCAGGTACAATAAGCGAAGAATAGACAGTTTGTAGGGTAGGAGCGAGTGGTGGCGGTTCCGAGGTACGATGAGATGATGGTTCCGGTTCTGCGGCGTATTGCGGAGACGCCTGGAGACACTGTGACGAGCAAGCAGCTTCGGCGGTTTGTTATCGACTACTGGGGTTTGAGCGACAACGAAGTGGCTGAAACGATTTCGAGTGGGTTCGAACGCTATGCCAACAATATGCTGTGGGCCTGCACTTATCTTAAGCAGGCAAAATGTATCGAGTCGCCAAAGAGGGGGACCTACCTGGTCACCCAGCGTGGGGTAGACTTGCTCAACAGTGGCGTTGAAAAGCTCGATCGTCAGGCGCTTATGCAGTTTCCTGAGTTCTGCGACTTTCTAAACCGAAGCCGCAAAGGAAAGGGCGTCTCCGCAAAAGAGGCCAAGGAGGCGGCCGTCCAACCTGTGATTGTCGAAGAGAACGAGTCTCCAGAAGACACGATAGACGAGGCATTTCGCAGTATTGAGACGGCGTTGGTGTCGGATATCCTTGAAGCCATTATGCAGCAATCGCCGGCGTTCTTCGAGCGTCTCGTTGTTCAGCTTTTGCTCGCCATGGGATATGGTGACTCGCTCGACGATTCGGGCTCGGTCACCCCTCTCTCGAACGACGGAGGCATTGACGGGGTGATCCGCGAAGATAAGTTGGGGTTCGACAACATTTATATCCAAGCAAAACGATGGGATTTAAATGCAAGCGTCGGGCGTCCCGATCTTCAGGCGTTTGTGGGCGCGCTAACGGGTACAGGGGCAACGAAAGGCCTCTTCATCACAACAGCGCGGTTTTCGAAAGGTGCGCTTGAATATGCGGGCATGCAGCATGCGGTAAAGCTTGTCCTTGTCGACGGCGACCAGCTTGCGCGTCTTATGATTGCGCACAATGTCGGTGTGTCGGTGCGGCATACCTATGAGATCAAAGGAATTGACAGGGATTACTTCGATATCGATAGTTGAGCTGGTAAGAGCGAGTTCGGCCTCTGAGGTTCTTGCAAGCATTTGGCCGCATTGGAAGTGCCGCAAGTTACTGCCTCTCGAAGTAGTCGCGGTCGGTTAGGTAGTAGGTGCGGAGGTAGCCGGCGGGGGATACGACGACGAATTCGCCGGTGGATTCCAGGAAGTAGAGGTCGTCGCCGTCCTCGGCTTGCAGCTTGTGGAGGGCGGCCGGATTGGCAACGACGGCGTTGGCGGCGGCGAGGTATTCCTCGGCCGTGGCGCAGCCGGTTTCCTGCCCGTGCTTCTCGAAGTGCTGCTGCAGCTTGTCTTCGGTGCGGAAGGTGAGGTGCGAAGCGGCTTCGGGGGCGCTCGCGTCGCGGGTCGGCTCATTGCCGGCTTCAGGGGCGGGCGCGCCATGGGAAGGGGCAGCGGACTTGTCGGGGGCAGCCCCGCAACCCGACAGGCCTAGGAGCGCCGCCAGTGCGAGGGCGAGAATCCTCCGCATGGCTTTCTTCCGCATGGCTAATATCCCAGCACTTCGCCGACGTTGGTGGCGATGCAGAGGTCGGCGTGGGCGTCGCGCGGAGTGGGGGTGCGGTTGATGATGGCCAAGTGATCGCCACTGAAGTAGTCGATGAGGCCCGCGGCCGGGTACACCGCCAGGCTCGTGCCGGCGATCACCAGCAGGTCGGCGCTAGCGATGGCGCGCACGGCCGCGGTCACGGTGCCGTCGTCCAACGGCTCCTCGTATAGCACCACGTCCGGCTTCACGATGGCTCCGCACTTCGAGCAGTGCGGTACGCCGTCGGGGCTCTGTTCGCGCAGGGCCAGCAGCTCTTCCACGGTGTAGGGTGCGCCGCAGTCCATGCAGAAGTTGCGCCACACGCTGCCGTGCAGCTCCAGCACGTTTCGGCTGCCGGCCTTCTGGTGCAGCCCGTCGATGTTCTGGGTCACGACGGCTGAAAGCGTTCCCTCCCGCTCCAGTTCGGCCAGCTTTCGGTGCGCGGCGTTGGGCTCGGCGTCCAGGGCCAGCATGCGGTCGCAGTAGAAGTCGAAGAACTCACGCGGATGGGCATCGAAGAAGCTGCGGGATACCATGGTCTCGGGCGGATAGGGGTAGCGCTGGGCGTAGAGCCCGTCGGCACTGCGGAAGTCGGGGATGCCGCTTTCCGTGGACACGCCGGCACCCCCGAAGAACACCATACGGCCCGGCGCGCACTCGTCAATCCACTGGCGCAGCTGCTCAATGTCGCGCTCGGTTTGGTCGCAGATCATGGCTCGTCCTTTCCACATCCCGTTGTTCGGGGCCTCGAGGCTTTCCAAGAATTGTACCCGACTCTAGGCCTCGACGAGATCGAAGTGGGTGTTGGAGAAGACGTTCAGATTCAGGCTCTTCATCAGGTGCTTGAGCGCCGCCTGGGCCTTCACGGAATTGCCCGCGTCATCCAGCGGCGGCGCGAAGGCGCACACGCCGAAAAGCCCGGGCATGACGCCGATGACGGCGCCGCCCACGCCGGTCTTCGCGGGCAGTCCCGTGGCATACAGCCAGTCGCCCGAGTGCTCGTAGAAACCGACGGCGCTCATAAGCGCGACCACCTTGGGAGTGAGTTCCGCGCCGAACACGCGCCGCTTCGTGATGGGGTTCGCGCCGTCGTCGGCGATGGTGGCCGCCGAGATGGCCAGCTGCTCGGCCGTCACGCCCAGCGAGCATTGGCGCGTGTACAAATCAAGCGACATCTTGGGGTCGTCGTAGATGCGGCCGTATTCTTGCAGCAGCCAGGTGATGGAGCGGTTGTCGAAGTTCGTGGCGGATTCAGAATGGTACAACTCGTCGATGAGCACCGGCTCGCTTCCCAGAAGCGCGGTCATGTTGTCGAAGATGGCCTTCCATTTCCCATCGGCATCGCCGTGGGGCTTGACGAGCGAACAGGCCGCGATGGCGCCGGCGTTCACGAGCGGCGTGGAGGGCCGGTCGTTTTCCAGCAGGATGGCGAAGATGGAGTTGAACGGCAGCCCTGTGGCATCGGCGCCGATGTTGTCGAGGATCGCCTGCGCGCCGTGCTGTTCCAGTGCCAGAATAGCCGTGTGCACCTTCGAGACCGACTCGATGCCGAAGCGGTAGTCGGTGTCGCCCACAGAGATGAGCCGGCCGTCCGGCAGGCACAGACTGATGCCGAACAGGTCGGAATTCACGTTGGCGAGATAGGGAATGTAGTGGGCGTTCTGGCCGCCCTTGATGTCCTTGCAGGCTTCGTAGGCGTCGTGTACTGCAGTGCTGATCTGATCGAAGGTGAGACGGGTGATCATGGCGCGCTCCTCGCTCCTTGGTGAGAGTTTTCCTCATGGTACGCCGCTACTTGCACCCTTTGCCTCCATTTGTCCTACAATGGCGATAACCTGTTTACCGATTTTTCCAGAAAGGTCTCCATGAACGATATCCGGGGCGTGCTGTTCGATGCGGATGGCACGCTGATCGACACCTATGACATCATTCTCACTTCGATGCGCTATGCCGTGAACGACGTGTTGGGCTGCTCGCTTGACGACGCCGAGCTGATGGCGGGGGTTGGCACGCCGCTTTACGACCAGATGCTGCACTTTACCGGCGGCGACGAGACGCGGGCTACGGAGATCACGCAGATCTATCGTGATCACAACGACGGCGTCCACGACGCGCGCATTCGCGCCTTCGGCGACACGAAGGCGGCGCTCGAGCGGTTTCAGGCGGCGGGCATCCCGATGGGCGTAGTCACGTCGAAGCGTCACGCCATGGCCCAGCGCGGGCTTGAAATGAGCGGCATCGCCGGCTACTTCCAATTTCTCATCGGCCACGACGATTGGCCCGAGCACAAGCCGGCGCCTGGCCCCATCCTGCGAGGCTGTGAGCTTTTGGGCACAGCGCCGGAGCGCAGTCTCTATGTGGGCGACAGCCCCTTCGACATCCAGGCGGGCAACGCTGCTGGCTGCGCTACCGTCGCCGCCCTCTGGGGCATGTTCCCGCGCGAGGCCCTGGCGGCCGAGCGTCCCACATTCATGTGCGATTCGCTAACAGAACTCGCGGATCGGCTGGGCATCTAGGCCAGCTTACAGCTGCACAACCATATCGCGCTTTCAGCAAGTAGCGCCGATGTTCTCTCGTACTATGGCTTCTTGGTACGAAGCGCAGCGCGCTCTTTGAGCCCTGCGACGCAAAATAGGAGTTGCTGATATGGCTGTTCAAAACAAGCAGACCGCAAAACACCGCCAGGCGATGATCGTGGTGCTGTTCGCGTGCAACCTGCTTGCCTCTTTGATGCAGTCGCTCATGAACGTCGCGCTCGACTATGTTTCGGCAGAGTACCACGTGAGTCTGTCCGAGGCGAACCTTCTGGTGCTCGGCTATTCCATCGTGGCGGGTATTGTCATTGTGCTTGCAGCCCTCTCGCTCCACCGCTTCGGTTTGAGGAAGGTCATGCTCTTCGGGCTGATCGTGTCGTTCGTCGGCTCCATGCTTGGCGTGGTGGCCTGGGATTTTCCCTCCTTGGTGGCGGCGCGACTCATTCAGGCCGTTGCCACGGGCCTCTATTTCCCCGTCGTGAACGAGGCCCTGCTCAATCTTTCGCCTAAAAATGGGGCTGGTCGTCTGCTTGCCATCAATAGCGGTATTATCGGAATAGGGCTTGCGGTGGCTCCCATCGTTGCGGGCCTTGTCATTACCTATTGGGGGTTGCGGGTGCTGTTCGCCATTCCCGCAGTGACGGCATTCGTCCTCTTTTTCATTGCGCGTCGCACGATCGTCGATATTATGCCGCGTCAGAAGCTGCCCGTCGACGGGCTGAGCGTCGTGCTCATTGCCGTGGGGCTTTCCGCCTTCATGATCGGTTTAAACGAGGTTACGCGCAACCCGCTGCCGATGGCGGCGCTCATGATCGCGGGAATTGCCGTGTGTGCGTGGTTCATCCGCCGTCAAGGACGCCTCGCCCATCCGCTTTTGGACATGCGTCCGCTTCGCAACAAGACTTATGCTCTGGGGGAGACCCTCATCGTTCTCAGCTATATGAGCTCAATTTACCTCAGTCTGCTCATTCCGCTTTATTTGGAAGGGGTGGCGGGTTTCACGCCGTTCATTGCTGGTTGCTTGCTGGCTCCGGCGACGCTGTGCTATGCGGGTCTGTGCTTTGTCAGCGGCCGGACGCTCGGGAAGGCGGGGGTGTGGCCGCTTGTGCCCGTCGGATTCGGCGTGTGCCTTGTCGGGTTCGTGGCGCTTGCGGTGTTCACGCGGTTCGATCTTGCGCTGGCCATCGTGGGCTGCATGGCGCTTGCGTGCGCGGGGATCGGCACTGAGTATCCTGCGATTAAGAGCGTCGATCTGGAGGTGCTCTTGCCTGAGCTGTCCGCGAGCGGCTCGTCGATCCATTCCACTTTGGTGCAGATCGCGGGATCTATTTCGTCGGCGCTCTTCGTCGGTCTCATGTCGGGGCAGGTTCACCGCCTGATGGCCGATGGTATGGCGAAAGCGCAGGCCTATAGCGCAGGTTTCTCGATCACCGTGTACCTGGCGGTCGCCTTTGTAGTGGTAGCGGCCATCTTATCGGTGGTTTATGCACGCCATGTGGTCAAGCTGACCCGCGGGAAATAGGGCACAGGCGCTCATGCCACGAGCGGTAATCGCTAATCCTGCGCGTTAGCGCCGCTGGCTGTTCGCGCCAGTCAGTCAAGGTGCTCCATTTTGCAGCAAATCGCGAGCTATAAGCGTCTGGGGGGTGCGGTTGAGTCGGCGACTTCGAAAGAATCTGAAGAAATGCCTGGTCACAATCTTGCCTCTATCGAGAGGTTCGCAAGGCTTTCGTCGGGAGCGCCCCCGAGACGCTCATAACTGGCGATCTCATGCAAAAATCGGGGGTTCGTCGACGGAAGGTCGCCGAAGGGCTATTCCCTGCTGGGTTGCTTTACAGCAACAGGGGCAGTATGGCCGAGAAAATGCCGACGACTCCTAAGGGAAGCGCTCCGGCTATGAAGGACGGCGTGGCGGCCAGGCGGTAATACAGAACGTAGCAGGTAAGTGACAGGGCGAACACGCAGAAGATGATCGCAACGAGACACCATGTGGCGGTAAGGCCAAGGGTACCGCCCGCTTCCAGAGCACAGGTGGCATAAAGCTCCAAAGCGCCCCACGCCACGAATAGCAGCAGCTCGGTGGTGATGGGCGATTCCAGAAATGCGCGGTTGCCCAGGCCAAAAGTATGTAGGCGGCGATGGCGCCCAGCGCGAACCACCAGCCGTTCGGTCCTGTTCCGGCTGCGAGACCGCTTGCGCCCAGAGCGATGAAGACCGCGCCGGTGATGCCCGCAATGGCGGCCACAACGAGACATCCGGCGCCGATCCAGTACAACGGCCCCTGCACCTTCCCGGCATCAGGGCGGAAGAACACGACCCACCAGGCCAGGTAGAGCACCGCGCATAGGGCCATGAGCCCGTGGCCTCCTTGAAGTTGCCCCAGTGCGCTTTGCGCCGTCTCTTGTATCATGTCTTTGCCGCCTTTCCGCGGTCATCCGGCAGAAACATAGCACAGCGACGAAGGAGACTGCGGCCCAGCGTCAATCCGTAGCGATTTCGTGCTGTCGCGGCAAGTGCATGTGTAGGATGGGGAAGGGGTCGCCCATGGCGTCGGTTGCCGAGCGGTCGAACACCTCGAAGCCGCAGTGCTCATAGAAGCCGACGGCTTGCTCGTTCTGCTCGTTCACATCCACGAGGGTGACGCCGTGCTCGCTTATGGCATGGTCGAGCAGGAGTGGTCCCAGCCCGCAGCCGCGAAGGGACGGGTGGATGAACAGCATCTCGATCATAGCGCCATCGACACCGATAAAGCCTGCGACCTGATCGCTTTCATCCCTGCAAACGGTGAGGTGCGCGACGGACGCAATTGCACCCGGCACATACCCTGCGATGCGCTCGATATCGTCCGGCGTGAGAAACGTGTGCGTTGCTTCAACGGAGGCCCGCCAGCAGGCGACCAGCTCGGCTAGCAGGCTCGTGTCGTCGCCAAGCTCAATGTCTTCGACGCAGAATGCCATAGCGCCCCTTCCATTCACTTGCGAAACTGTGGGGATAGCATACCGTGCGACAGGGGCTGATGGCGCGACGGCGAACCAGCCCTCCCCGGTGCGCTACTTCTGCCAGTGCTTCAGGTGAGGGACGAGGACGCCCATGAAGGAGACGGCCTCTTCCTGCGACATGCCGGTGGCCTCCATGAGGAAGGGTGCTGTCTTCTCGATGAGCTCGTCCTCGCTTTGGTATGCGAACTGGCCGTCGTCGTAGCACCATTTGCAGTACGAGTCGTTCTCCGTGCCGTCGGCGTCGGTGCCGTGGGGCATGTTGGGAACGGTGAAGGGGGTGCCACAGCATTGGCACAGCTGGCTCACGTCGATGTCGAAGAGCTGGATGACCGGTACGTCAAGCACAGCCGCGATGAGCTTGCGCATGTCCACGGACGGCTCGGTCTCGCCGTTTTCCCAGCGCGACACCGCCTGGCGCGTAACGTAAAGCTTCTCGGCCAGCGCCTGCTGGGTCATGCCTCGCTGCTCCCGCGCCGCGGCAAGGGTTTCCTTGAACGCCATGTTCGTCCTTTCTTGCAGGGCCCCCGGGTGGTTGCCCGCGTTCCGCAGGGCGTCCGAGCGGTTGCGCTCATTTTTTGCATGAGCCCATTTTGCTTGGTCGTGCTTTCCCTTTCAAGCAACGTTTTGTTGCGTGCGGGCGCTCATGACTGCTCTGCAATGAGCGCGGGCTCTCGCCGGACGAGTGCTCGGTCGGCGAACACCCCGATTTTTGCATGAGATCTCGAGTTATAAGCGTCTCGGGGGTGCCTGAAGGACAAGCTTGGCAAACCTTTCGGAAAAGGCGAGGCTGCAACCAGGCGTTTCTTCGCAGCTCTTCAAAGTCAATGGCTCGAACGGGAGAGCTAGGGGCTTATAACTCGCGATTTGCTGCAGAAAAGTGCCTCTTCGCCAACCGACGCGTGCGCGGAGGGGCGTCTGGTGATGCTCGTCGCAGACGACTAGTGCTTAAGTCCGGCGGCGAACTCTTCTACGTCGCCGAACAGGAAGTCGATGCGGTCGATGTGCTTGTTGATGTGCCAGTGGCCGCAGTACCAGCGCTGATAGGTCAGCCGATCCTCGATGGTGTCCAGCCAGTTCTCGGTGGACTTGTCCACTTTACTCTGGTCGATTCCGGGGAAGTAGGTTTCGGTGGGCGTGTACTTCGCCGGGCACGTGTGGGAGAGCACCACATCCACCTTCCAGCTGCGCTCGGAGAGGACCCGCTCGGCGCGCTGCTTGGTTTGCGCGCTTGGTTGCTCGTCGGGAAACCACGGAATGCCGTTCTCGCGTCGCCATTGGGCGTCGATGCTGTAGGCTCCTCCGATAGCGATGGTGGAGAACCCTTCGATGTCGTAGATCTCGCCATCCACTGCGAAGAGGATGTTTGGGAAGGCGTCTTCCGTCATGACGGCGCCACCGAAGCGCTGCTCTTCATGGTAGAGCTCGGGAAGCGACTGCGGCCGAGCCTCGTGGTTGCCGTGGATGCATAGCAGCGTAGCGGGAATGCGCGCCGCCAGCTTCTTCGCCTTGCGGTCGCGCCCGTGCAGGTAGAAGTTGAAGCCCGTGTCGCCGAGGATGATGATGGTGTCGTCGGCCGTGAGTGAATGGGCCTCGCTAAAGCGAAGCAAATCGCGCGGATCGCCGTGTATGTCACCTGTGATGTAAACCATGTCCGCGCATTCTACCACCAGGTATCTGGCGATAGCGACTCAAAAGGCAGTTAGTTTGTGCTTTCGTAATCCGTCCCAGAATCCAAAGCAGCCTACCGGCGCCGGGCGCCGTGGGCGGCTTTCGGCTTGGTGGCTTCCGGGTGCTCGGCCAGACAGAGGTCGAGGAGCGTTTTCAAGCTCCTCGGCGATGTCCGTATCCGCGTCGCTGGGGTCGAGACGCTGCAGCACGCCGAACTCGAAGGCGTCTTCGCCGCGCTGATCCCAGAGGGCTTGCAGCCGCTTGTCCGGGTAAAGCCCCGACGACAGCTGGAAGCGCATTCGGTTGAACGCCGCCGGAGAGTCTACGACGTCCGCGAGGAACATCTCGCCGGTCGCGCCGCACGTGACGAAGACGACGCCCGCTTCCCGTGGGCGTTCCTTGTAGGCGGCGCGCAACTCCTTCTTCTTATCAGTATCCATAGTTGGGTCCTTTCGGTTGAGGGTCTATTTTAGTCGAGAGAGGGAGGGATTCTTTGCGGGGCGAAATAGTGCTCGGTGGCGTAGAGGTAGTGCTCTTCGAAATGCCGCACGGCTTCCTTCGACTTCTTCGCGAAGGGGAGCAGCATGTCGTAGGCATGGAACCAGTGGGGGTATACGTCTACGGAAGCCTCTGTGCCTGCGCGTTTGAGGTTCGCGACGTACTCAAGCGTCTCGCAATAGAACGGCTCTTCAGTGCCGACATAGGCGTAGGCAGGGGGCAGGCCCGCATAATTGGCCTCGCGGGCGGGGGCGGCGTAGCACGGGGGCGTTACGCCGCCCAAACCGCGGAGATAGTACTTCCAGGCGAACCGGTTGGTGCGCGTGTTCCACACCGGCGCATGGTTGTCTCGCGACGAGGCGGTTTCCCGGTCGTCCAGCATGGGGTAGAGAGGCATCTGGAAGGCGATGTTGACCTCGCCGATATCTCGCGCCAAAAGGCAGGTGGCCACCGTGAGGCCGCCCCCGGCGCTTTCCCCACCCACCATGATCTGCGCATCGTTGATCCCCAGCTCGTCGGCGTGGACCTTCAGGAAAAGCAGGGCGGCGTAGCAGTCTTCCAAGTCGGCGGGAAACGGCTTCTCGAATGCGGTGCGGTATTCCGGAGCCACCACCACGGCGCCGTACTTTTCCACTAGAAGGCGGGCATGGGGCAGCAGGATCTTTGGGTGCATGCCGTGAAGGTGACCCCCCTCCGTGGAGCCACAGGATGCCCGGAGTGCTTTCACGCGGTCGCGCGTTTTTCGTGGGCCGCATGATGAGAATCCGTATATCCCGATCCGAGGATGGAATCATCCTTTTCTCGATAGTATGCAATTTCCGCGTGGCCATGTTCGCCCTCCGGTGTTCCGGGGTTTTCTGTCCAGCGCAGTATACCGTCGAAGAGCAGAGGGCCCAGACGAGAAAGCCTGGGCGCGTATTCGGGCGATGCAATGTGTCCTAGGGCGGGGGGTCTGCTTTTGCCGGCCTTCCAGTCGACGAACCGCCCGGTTTTTGCAGCAAATCTCGAGTTATAAGCGTCTGCTTCCGCTTGCGGTAGAAGATGCGCTGAGAGGTCCGAGGAAAATGCCTGATCAGCGTATTGCGGATGAAGCCGATTTTGGCGGACTGCTGAAGATGGCCTCTTTCGTGTTGCAGAAGGCGAGGCCGCCTTCATCACAATCATGTGAGTGCTTTAGCAATGCAGTTGGCGAAGGCTTTCGGGTCGTCGACGCTCAGGCCGAGGGCGAGGGTCTGTTCATATATCCGCCAGCGTTGTGGTACGAAAAGGCCCTCATCGCCGGGGAACGTGTAGGGTTTTGCCGCCAGCGAAGTAACATGCGGCGCCTAAGCAGAGTGAGACCTATTCGCATGATGTCTTGTGGCCGAGTTCGCTGAGTGCTTGCAGGGTGAGGTTCACGTTTTCGGCGTGCCAGTTCTTGAAGCCACCGGCATATTGGATATGCCGGACAGGCGAATGTCGCTCAGCTCCTTTTGCTGGGTGGTGAGGCGCACGGCACCGCCACGTGTCTCGATGTCGATGATCACGTTGAGCAGGTCATCGACGAGTTTCACGGATTCGATGTCCTCATAGGGAACCACGAGCGTGACATCCCGTTCCAGCGTCGCCCAAAGGGGGCTGAACGGAAGCAGGATGAGCTCGTTCTCGCACATCTGAAGGACGGCCACATCGCACGTCTCGAAGAAGCGGACGATCTTCTCGCTCAGATCCCCCGCCGCGCCCTTGACGATGATGCACCGATCCTCCAGTGGCGTGAAGCCAGTATCCACCGCATATTCCCAAACCCTCTCTTCGCGGGCCATACTTACTGCTCCTTTCGTTGTCAGGGTTGCGTCTACTCGTTTTTCCCGACAGGGGTAACAATGGGGTTGCCGCATGAATCGACGAGGATGGTCATGCCGGTGCAGTTGACGCCGGAAGAGGCGAGAAAGCCTGCCAGAAGGTAATTCACTCCCGTCTCGCGGTCGACAAGGACGTAGGTGCGGTTCGCGAGGCCGTCCTGCTGCGCGTGAGTCTGAATGAAGCGCTTGCCGTTTTCCTTCATGGGCGTATTCCTTTCACTCGGGTTTGCGTTGGCGGGCATTATTCTGCCGATTCGTCCCTGTATCCGCAAATGGGTCGCTCTGGCAAAATCCCTGCTCAAAGGGCCTGTAAAAGACTTTTGACAGGTGCGTCTGCATCATTTTGCAAGGCTTGTGGGGCATCATTTCGGTGCGCACAAGCGGCGTGGCGCGCCAACGCGCAATCGAAAGGAAGGGATCGATGGAACTGGCTCGGCAGCTGAAGGCTAAGCGGGAGGAACGGGGGCTTTCCCAGGACGAGGTCTCGAAGGCGATCTTCGTGTCGCGCCAGACCATCTCGAATTGGGAGAACGACAAGACCTATCCGGACGTGCAGAGCCTCCTGCTTCTCAGCCAGCTGTTCGAGATCTCCATCGACGAGCTCGTAAGGGGAGACGTGGTCGCCATGCAGCAGGCCATCGCGGAGGACGCGCTCAGGATGAAGCTGCTGTCAATCGGGATGCTGGCCTTCTCGGGGCTGGCCTTCCTCTTTCTGCTTGTCTTCTCGCTTGCATGGCCGGAGCCATCGGGGTTCGCGCGCATGAGCAAGGGGAATCTCGCGGGTGCGGCAACGTTTATCGTGCTCTATGCCATCGGGTTCGCCATGGCCATCGCGGTGGACCGCCTGAAGAAGAAGCACGACGTCGTCACCTATCGGGAAATCGACCGGTTCCTCAAGAGCGGAGTCGTTGGCGAGCCCGATGCGGAAGGTCTCGCCCGCAAGCACCCAGCGCTCGGCGTCGTGGTGAAACTTTTTGCCGGCGCCGCAATCGGCCTGCTACTCGCGGGCCTTTTGCTCACCCTGGAAGGGTAGGCCGCCAATTACACTGATGTATCGGCATAGATTCAGTGTGATTGCTTAATTCTGCAGATGCCGCTTTGCGCTACCTAATCAAGGGCTTCTGCAACCTTGGGCGGAAGCGAATCTTCTGAGATTTCCGACCACCTGACGACCCCGCGAATCGGTTGAAGATCCAGCTTCAAGAAGGCGTTCTGGTGCAGTTCCCGAGAGGCGCCGAATTCAATCTCGGTCTTATCACCCGCCGCGTTGACCGCCTCAAGCTTATATAGGTACGGCTCGCTCGATCCGAGGTTGATGACCCCGCCGCTCGACTCGTTCTCGGAAATATGGGCATTGTCGATCTTTACGTAATAGTCGCCAGCTAAGAATAGATTCGTCATTGAAGCAGCAAGAATAAGGGCTGCCGCCAAACCGCACGTGGCAACTGCAGTGATCGCCATCGTTTTTCCCTTGCCCATGGGTCGCTCCTTTCTGATCTATGGGACGATGATGCCACCTCGACGCTGCAGTCGCCATCGATTCGCCTTACGGCTCTCTAACATCTTCGAAAGATACGGCGATGCGTCTCCTGCGACAATCAGCAAATCCGCTCCGTCGACGTCCTCGCTAAACTTCAAGTGCCGGTGATGCATTCGCCACAGTAAACCCGCCGGCCTCTCGTGGGGATCTGCTGGTGGGTCTTCTTTTGCCTAGAAGACTATGAGACCCTCGGGATGCAAGAAGCGCTCCCTGGCAGGTGCCGAGGAGCGCTTCGGGTTTTGCTGGTCTAATCGTGCGCTGGCGCGGAGTTTTACTCCCACTCGACCGTGCCCACGGGTTTGGGCGTGAGGTCGTAGCAGACGCGGCAGATGCCGGGGACTTCGTGGGTGATGCGGTCGGTCATGCGCTTCAAGAGCGCCCAATCCAGCTCGGGTACCTCGGCGGTCATGACGTCCACGGTGTTGATAGCGCGGATGATGGCCGGCCACTCGTAGGCGCGCACTCCGTCGCGCACGCCGGTGGCGCGCATGTCGGGCACCACGGCGAAGTACTGCCAGGCGCCCACGTTCGCCGCTTCCATTTCCTCGCGGACGATGGCGTCGGCCTCGCGCAGGGCTTCCAGGCGATCGCGGGTGATGGCGCCCAGGCAGCGCACGCCCAAGCCCGGGCCCGGGAAGGGCTGGCGCTCGACCATGTTCTCGGGCAGTCCCAGCTCGCGGCCGACGACGCGCACCTCGTCCTTGTACAGCAGCTTCACGGGCTCCACCAGGTCGAATTGCAAATCCTCCGGCAGGCCGCCGACGTTGTGGTGGGCCTTCACGCCGTCCTTCGATTCCAGAATGTCGGGGTAGATGGTGCCCTGGGCGAGGAAATCAACCTCGTCGCCCACCTTGCGGGCCTCCTCTTCGAACACGCGGATGAACTCGCCGCCGATGATCTTGCGCTTGGCCTCGGGCTCGTCCACTCCGGCCAGCAGATCCAGGAAGCGGTCCGTGGCGTCCACATACACCAAGTTCGCGTCCATCTGGTTCTGGAACACGTCGATGACCTGCTCGGACTCGCCCTTGCGCATGAGCCCGTGGTTCACGTGCACGCACACGAGGTTCTTCCCGATGGCGCGGATGAGCAGTGCAGCGACCACCGAGGAGTCCACGCCGCCGGACAGCGCCAGCAGCACCTTTTTGTCGCCCACCTGCTCGCGAATGGCAGCGACCTGCTCGTTGATGAACGCCTGGGCCAGCTCGGGGGTGGTGATGCGATCCATGTCGTCGGGGCGAACGTTTTCGTCCATTGAGACCTCCTCGGTTTCAGTGCGGCTTTTCCGATGGCGAAATTATAGCGCACGAAAAGCAGCTAGGCGCTTCTTCCCGAATGGCGCGTCCGGACTCTTCCCCAAGGGCAGATTTGACGGGGCCGTGACGGGGCCGTGACGGGTGCGACGTGACGGTGGGGCAGCGCGTCTCTGCTCGGCATAATGGAGGGCGTCAAGCGTCAATAAGGAAAACGCGAGCAAGCGGGAGAGCAACGCATCGCCCGCATCGGCGAGGGGAAGGAGGCGCGCGTGGCGGTTTTGGAATTGGCGCTCATCGTGCTGGCTTGTGTCATCGGCTCGGCGGTGCTGTGCCAAGTTGTGCCGCGGCTGTCGTTGCCGCTCGTGCAGATCGCCGTCGGCGCGGTAGTGGCCCTGGCCGTTCCAGCTGTCCGCGACGTGAGCATCTCCTCCGAGCTGTTCCTCGTGCTGTTCATCGCCCCGCTTCTGTTCAACGAGGCTCGCGAGACGAACCCTCGCGACCTGTGGGAGAACAAGGGCTCCATTCTGTCGCTGGCCGTGGGGCTTGTGCTGCTCACGGTGCTTGTGGTGGGCTTCGTGTTGAACTGGTTCGTGCCCTCTATCCCGTTGGCTGCCGCCTTCGCCTGCGCCGCCGCCCTGGCCCCCACCGATGCCGCCGCTGTGGGCGCACTCGCGTCGTCGGTCAGCCTGAAGAGGCGTCAGTCGACGCTGCTCTCCGGCGAGTCGCTCATCAACGACGCGTCCGGCGTTGTCGCCTTTCAATTCGCCAGTGCCGCCGCCCTCACCGGGGCTTTCTTGGCCCTCGATGCCGCTGAGGAGTTCGGCCGCCTGTTTCTCGGCGGTATCGCTGCCGGCGTGGTCGTGGGCGTCGTGGGGCTGTACTCCATGCGGGCCCTGCGGCGCGGCGGCTACGAGAGCACCACCATCAACGTGCTCTACGAGGTATTCTCGCCGTTCTTCGTGTACCTGTTCGCCGAATGGCTCGGCACCTCTGGCATTCTGGCTGTGGTGGCCGCGGGCCTCATCATGGCCGATCGCTCCCAGCGCCTCACCTCCGCCTCCATCGCCCAGCGCCAGCTGGTGTCCCGCAGCTTCTGGCGCATCATCGTGTTCCTCATCAACTCGGTGGTGTTCGTTCTTCTGGGTATGCAGCTGCCCCAGGCCTTCACGCCGGCCATTGCCGACCACTTCTCGCTGCCGTTTCTTTTGGGGGTGGTGGCCCTGGTCACGGCACTTATCGTGGGGTGCCGCTTCGGGTGGGTGCTCGTCATGGAGGAGGTCTATCGCGTCGGCCGTCGTCGCAGCCGGCGCCGCACGCTGCGGAAGAAGGCGTCGAAGGTGGAAACGGTGGAGACGAACCAGCCTTCGCCCACGCCGCACCTGCGCCATCGCCGCCCCCATTGGCGCGAGCGCATCGGCAGCTTGCTGAAGAACGCGCTGGTGCTTACCGTGGGCGGTCCGAAGGGCGCCGTCACCCTTTCTATCATCTTTACGTTGCCGCTCACGATGCCCGACGGCGCGACGTCCTTTCCCGAGCGCGATCTTATCGTGTTCCTCACGGCGAGCGTCATCCTGTGCACGTTGCTCCTGGCCGACGGCCTGCTGCCGCTGCTCTCGCCGCGTGTGGCGGAAGCTTCCAACGAGCAGGAACTGTCCCGCGCTGCCATCCGCGTTTTGGAAGGCACCTTGCGCGAGTTGCAGGCCATGCTGGCCTCCGACGAAAACACTCAGTACGATCCGGCTTTGCGCCTGACCATCGCTCACTACTGGGTGCGCCTGGCCCGTGCGCGCGAGTCGGTGGACGATACGTGCAGCCAGCAGATCGGCGCTCTGGCGACCCAGGTGCGCGAGGTGCAGGAGAAAGCCGCCGATGCCATTCATGAGAAAGGTGGCTACGACAACGGCACGCAGGCTCCTTACTACGCCATGCTGCGCGAGGTGCGTCGCTCGCTGGGCTACGATGGTGCCGACGTGAAGGTGGGCTCGCGGTTTTCCACTCTGCGCGGCCGAGCGCGACTTCTGTGGCAGCGCACGAAGCCGCCGGCGGTGGAAAGCGACCAGGACGAGCGCGTCTACTACGACACCTGTCTGTTTGCCATCGAACTTGAGCATGCGGCCATCGATTATCTGCAGGATGTTGTCGACCAGCATGACGGCCGCCAGGGTGCCGCGCAGCTGCTTTTGGAGGAGCATCGCATGGTGCTGAACTCCCTGTGGAACCGCATCAACCACGGCCAGGACGTGAAACAGCAGGATCGCCCCGACATCACGCTGACCCACCACCAGGCCCTTCCCGACGGCATGCAGCCCCTGTTCGGCGGCCAGTTCGCCGAGGCCGCCCGCTACGCCGACGAGGTGGACGCCGACGCCCTTTCCATCGAGCTCGACCAAATCCGCCACTTGCAGGATCACGGGGAAATCTCCCTGCCCGTCGCCAACGAACTGCGCCAGCGCGTCTACGTCCTGCAGATGAGCCTGGGGGAGTAGCGTGTTCGGAGGCCGGAAATGCACTCAATGAGTGCAGTATTGGGTCAGAATGTGCACTCAGTGAGTGCAACAATTGCGCGGATTTCGGAAATCCTTCGACAAATGCCAGTTCGACCCCGTAATGGCCGATGGGCGCTGAGGCTCTCTGCCATAACTGCCTTCAAGTGGCAGAAAAATGCCAGTTGAGGGCAGTTATGGCAGAGGGGAAAATCCGAGGCTTGCCATTTCGGGGTCGAAGTGGCATCCCCCTCTTGCTTCCGCGAAAAAGCAAGGTAGGAGTCTCGCCTCGTCGCTATCCTTCATCCAATGCGCGCACGGATTTGGGGAGGTACAGCACGAGGCCGAGGGCCAGGCAGGCGAGGCCGTCTACGATGAAGAAGGGAGCGACGCCCATGGCCTCGGCGGCCACGCCGCCGATCGCGATGCCGATCGGAGTGGCGAGCCCCATGGCGGCGGTGAGCAGGCCCATGGCGCGGCCCATCTTATCGTCGGGCACGTTGCGCTGGGTGAGCGTCATGGTGGGGCCGTTGAACCAGGCGCAGGCTACGGCCATGACGGCGACGAGAACGATGAAGGCTGGGAAGGCGTCGGGCGGCAAAAACCCGCAGGCTGCCGTGGCCGCGCCCACGATGACGGCCGCCACGGCGATGAGCCCCGCCAGGCGCTTGCCGCCGCCCCAGGCGATGAGGACGCCCGAACCCACGAGCATGCCCACCCCGAAGGCCGCCTCGGCCAGAGACGCCGCATAGCCGTCGCCGCCGAAATGCTGATAGGTCATGAGCGGGAACACCGCCGACAGCGGCCCGAAGATCATCATGCCGACGGTGACGCCGCCGATCAACAGCACGAGCCCGCGCGTCTTCGCAATGGCGCGCCAGCCATCGCGCAGGTTCGCCAGTACGTGCTGACCTTCGGCCGTCGCATCCACCACCGTGGGAATCTTCGCCAGGGCCAGGCCGAGGATGGCCACGCAGGCTCCGGCGAAATCGAGGAACATCACCGAGGAGAAGCCGAGGGTGGTGTACAAGAAGATGCCGAAGGCCGGCGCTCCGATGGAGGCCACCGAGCCCAAAAGCTGATCCAAGGTGTTGATGCGCAACAGATGCTTGTCGGGCACGAGCATGGGCATGGCCGCCATCATGGCCGGACTGTGGAAGGCCTGGCCCACGGCGCGCGCGATGCACACGGCGAGCAGCAAGGGGATGGACACGTCGCCGGCCAAAATGAACACGCCCGCCACCAGCGAGATAACGCCCACAGCGCCGTCGGCCGCAATCATGATGAGCTTGCGGTTGTGCTTGTCGGCCACGATGCCGCCGAAGGGCGAGATGAGCCCCACGGGCAGCATGACGGCGATGTTCATGGCCGCCAGCATAAGCGCGCTGCCGGTGCTCTCGGTGACATACCACACCACCGCATAGCCGGCAGCGTAGCTCGTTATCATAGAGGCGGCCTGCCCGGCCCAAATGAACGCGATGATGGCGAGCCAATTCTTCGGCAGCGGCAGCCCGGCGGCACTCAAAGACGTGGCGTCGTGCAGTTCCGCCATCGAAACACCCAACCTAGGTCGATTCCAATGTCGCCCAGTGTAAGAGAGCATTTTATGCTTGTCAATCCGACTACGATGCGCGAAGGATCCGAGCGATGGAGTTCTCGCTCGCTATACTGGGCTCAGTGCAAAGCGGGGAAGGAGCGCGGCATGGTGGAACTGACGAAAGAGAATTTCGATGCGCAGGTGACCAATGCGGAAGGGATGGTGCTCGTTGATTTCTGGAGTCCGGGCTGCGGTCCGTGCCGAGCCATGGAGTCGGTGCTGGAAGCAGCGGCCGCGCGGCATCCTGAGGTGCGCTTTGCGAAGTTGAACGCGGCGGACTATCCCGACATAGCCTGGGCCTTCAAGGTGGTGAGCGTGCCCACCCTCGTGCTCTTTCGCGGCGGCGTGCCCGTGGACGACATCGTCGGCGCGGTGCCCGCCCAGCGCATCGAGGAGCTATTGGTTGAGAGCGGGCGCGAAGGGAGAGGAGCCTGATGGGCAAAAAGGCAGAGGCGCTCCACAAATCGCTAACCGGGCAAGGGCTGGCGAGCCGCGCGACGGGCTCCTCGCTCGTGCACAAGGTGGCGAGCCGCCAGGTGAAGACCCGGGAAGCGCCCGTTCGAGGGCCTGAATACGAGGCGTCCCAGCAAAAGGGGCAGGCCTGTCGACAAAAGCTGCCTCGCAGCGATCTGGGAAAATGGGAGGTACGTCCAGGCCGCAGCGAGGCGGTCGACCTCATCTTCCAGCAGGATGCCGATCGCCTGTCCTTCCTGGTGCCTGAGCGGCACCGCCGCATGGCGGCCTCGCCGTTCGCCTTCTTTCGCGGCGCGGCCCTTCCCATGGCCGCTGATTTGTCCACGCTGCCCACCACGGGGCTTTTGGTGCAGGCGTGTGGCGACGCGCACATCGCGAACTTCGGCGGCTACCGCTCCCCGGAATCGCACCTCGTGTTCGACTTGAACGATTTCGACGAAACCGCCCGCGGCCATTGGGAATGGGACGTGGAGCGCTTGGTGGCCAGCGTCGCCATTTGCGGGCGCACGCGCGGCTTCGGTGACAAATGGTGCCGCGAGGCCGTGCGTCTGGCGGCCCAGAGCTACCGGGAGTCCCTGGCGTTCTTCGCCACGCAGGGATCCTTCGATGTGTGGCGGGCCTACCTCGATGTGGCCGAGGTACTTCAGGGACTTGCCGACAAGGTGTCCAAGGCCGATCGGCGCCAGGTGGCCGACGATTTGGAGCGGGCATTCTCCAAGACCAACGAGCGAGCCTTCGAGAAACTGGTGCACATGGAAGACGGCGAGCCGCAGATGGTCTACGACCCGCCGGACATCGTGCCCCTCAGCCATTTTCTCTCCCTGGACAACCAGCGGCGCGTCCGACGCAGCCTGGTGCGTATGCTCGATGACTATCGCGCGACGGTGAGGCCGCCCTACCAGGAGCTGCTGAAGAACTACCGGTTCATCGGTGCGGCGCAGAAGGTGGTGGGTGTGGGCAGCGTGGGCACCCGCTGCTGGGTAGCGGCGTTCTCGGGCAATCAGATGGCCGACCCGCTGGTGCTCCAGATAAAGGAGGCGAACGCATCGGTGCTCGAGCGGTTCTGCGGCCGAAGCCCCTGCCTTTCCCATGGCGAGCGCGTCGTGGCGGGGCAGCGCCTCATGCAGACAACCAGCGGAGTGCTGCTCGGTTGGACCCATGCCCGGGACGAGCATGGCCGCCGGCGCGACTACTACGTGCGTCAGTTGTGGAATTGGAAGATGTCAGTCGACTTGGACCATGTCAGCGCCGATGAGCTGGAGATTTACGGCCAGTTGTGCGCCTGGACGCTCGCCCGCGCCCACGCCCGCACGGGCGAGCGTGTGGCCATGGCCTCCTACCTGGGAACGTCGGACAAGTTCGATGCGTCCATGGTGTCGTTCGCGCAGAGCTACGCCGATCAGAACGAAGCCGACTACGAGCAGTTCCTGAAGCGCATAACAGTAAGCTGAGCTCCTGTTTCAAAGCGATAAAGCATATTCCGTGGTGGATGGCCGTTTTGCTTCGGCCGTTCAGTCTGGAAAATTGTTGACAAAACTGCATATCTTCCATCCGATTTTGCAGGAGCGGCGAAAGGGCAGAGTGCTATCATAGGAACTTACCTCACGAGGATGGCAGCGTGTCTCGTTGCCGCTTCGGGCCTATGAGAGGTTGAGGAAAAGGAAGGTTTCATGGTGTCTTTGAGCCGCCTCTTTCACAAGACGGACGAACGTGAAAAACCCGCGACCGCTGCGACGGCTCCGGCGGAGCCGGCCTGCGCGCCGACGGCCAAGGCGACGGTGGCTCCCGTAGAGCTTCCGCAAGAATTTCTCGACAAGTTCCCTGGCGGCATGCTCCGTTACAAGGCCGAGGAGGCCGGCGCGATCGACCGGGTGAGCTCGGGGCTCGTGCGCCTGTTCGGGTGCTCGGATGCCGAGCAGTTCCGCGCGCTTACGGGCAATACGTTCAAGGGCATCGTGCATCCCGACGATTGGGAATGGGTCAGCGCGTCCATCAGCGAGCAGATGGAGCGCAGCGACAGCGACTACGTGCGCTACCGCATCATCCGCGCCGATGGCGAGGTGCGCTGGGTGGACGACTGGGGGCATTTGGTGGAAGACGCCTCCGGCACCCGCTGGTTCTACGCAACGATCATGGACGCCACCGAGCGCGTGCGCGAGAAGGAAGAGCTGCGTCGGGCGAACGAGCGGCTGGAAATTCTCACGGCGCTCTCCAACGACGTGCTCTTCGATATCGAGTGCGGCACGGGCAAAGCCCACGTGTACGGCGATTTCGAGGGTCGCTTCGGTCGCGCGCCCCAGCAAGAGGATTTCGTGGTGAACCGCCGCTGCCAAAAGCCGTGCGAGCTGGCTATTACTTCCCACGACCTGACGCCGCTCATGACACAGATCGGCGAGAACTCACTCGTCGATTTTGAAACCTCGGCGCCCGGTGCCGACGGGGAGCCGGTGTGGTACCGCTACCAATCGGTGGTCCTCTACGACGAGGAAGGCGGTCCGGTGCGCCATGTCGGCCGGCTGCTGGACACGAGCGAGGCGGCCATGCGCGAGAGCCAGTTCCGACGCAAGGCCGAGCGCGACAGCCTCACGGGGCTCTACAACCGCGCCGCCGCCCTCGACCGTATCGAGACCGCGCTGCGTACCGAGAACCGCCCTTGCACGCTCATCGTCGTCGACGTGGACGACTTTAAGGCCGTGAACGACACTTACGGGCATCCCGAGGGCGATTACGTCCTGAAAAAGCTGGCGATCTTCTTGTCCCAGGTCATGCGCAAGGAGGACATCGTGGCCCGCATTGGGGGCGACGAGTTCCTCATTTTTGCCCCGGGCTTGGCGACCGGTCCTGCCGCCGAGCGCGTGCTCGAGCATTTGGCTCGCGGGCCCTTCGCCGGCCAGCGGGCCACCGACGAGGTCGTCGACCCGACCTATCACGCGGCGCCCACCATCAGCGTGGGGCGGCCTGCTGCTTGACGCCGCCGATGCCCTTCGAGGTGCTCTACGCGGCGGCCGACAGCACGCTGTACCAGGTGAAAGAAGCGGGGAAGGCCCAGTACCAGTTAACGGTCATCGGCTAGCAAGCTTCTACCCTGCTTTCTGCAGCAGGGGGCCGTCGCAGCGGACGATGCGGCGCGTGCCTGCGGTGGCCAAAAGGCGCTCCAGCTCCTCCACCGAGCGCGGGAAGTGGCAGCGGTCGAGGTCGCACTGGTCGAAAAACCGGCGTTCGACCATCGACTGCAGGAACAAGCGAAGCGGGTCGTAGAACCCGTCGATGTTCAGCAGGAAGCACTCGTGGGGGCCCATATCGAGGCGCACGCGGGTAAAGATTTCCGAGATCTCCTCCAAGGTGCCCACGCCGCCCGGCAGCGCTACGAATGCATCGCCCAGCTCGATCATCTTCGATTTGCGCTCGCCCATGGTCTCCACGACGATGAGCTCGGTCAGGTCGTGCTGGGCCACGCCGGCCTCAATGAAGAACTCCGGCTCTACGCCGATGACCGGCGCGCCGCCCTCGATGGCAGCACGGGAGACGGCGCCCATGAGTCCGACGGAGCTGCCGCCGTAAACGAGGGTGTGGCCGGCGCGGGCGATCCAGGCGCCCAAGTCGTGGGCGGCCTCTTCGAAATGCGGGTTGTCGCCGAAGTTCGACCCGCAGTACACGGTGATGTTCATGGTTCTCTCCTCTGCGGTGGGTTTGATCTGTTCGGAGAAAGTCCTCAGCATAGCACCACTATCGTTCGGGAGCAAATGAGTCGAGGGGAAGGCGCTCCTTACGAGCCGCTATCGCTTCACTTACCTTGTTGTCACCTTTGCTGCACTGCTTGCGCGCGTCCGTTATGCTGGCTTTGCAAGAGGAGAAGCGCGGAGGCGAGCGAGGAAACCGGCATGAACGCAGTCAAGCATTTTTTGGGAAGCTATAGCGATAACTTCGCTGCGGCATTGGTGCTGTGGCCGGTGCTTTCGTTCATGTTCACGCTGCCGATTCTGGCCTACCTCTATCATCGTGACGGGCGGCTGCGCTTCGGCACGTTTGTGGGAGCCTACCTCACGGTGCTCTACGTCTGCGGCCTCGGCTGCTTCACGCTGTACCCGTTGCCCCAAGGAGACGCGGGTCTCGGCATCACCTACGGCGTCGCCCCCAACTTCAACCCGATGAACTTCATGAACGATATCGCGAAGGACGGCCTGAAAGCGGTGTTCCAGCTGGCCTTCAACGTAGTGTTCTTCATGCCGCTGGGCTTTATCGCCGGGCGGCTTTTGCGCCTGCGCTTCCTTCCGTCGGTGCTGCTGGGCCTGGCGGCATCCCTGCTCATCGAGGTGTCCCAGCTCACGGGCCTGTTCGGCATCTACCCCTACGCCTACCGCTGCTGCGATGTGGACGACGTGATCACCAACACCCTGGGTGCTGCCCTCGGCTGGGTGTGCGCATGGCTGCTCGGCCGCGTAGTACCTCCAGGGCAGTTGGCCGATGCAGAGCCGACGGAGCATCCCGGCTTCGTGCGTCGCTGCGTGGCCCTGTGGATCGACCTCGTCATCGTGTGGCTGGTGGCGGTCGTGCCCTACGGTGCCGTGGCCGTGGGCTTTGAAGTGGCCGGCCAAGCCCCTCCGACGTTCCCTGATATGACGGCGAACCAGATGGCCGCCCTCGTCATCAACGGCTTGGCGATCGTCACGCTCGTCGTGGTGGAAGTGGTCATCCCCTGGTTCCACGATGGATCCACCCCGGGCGGCTCGTTCGTGCGCATGACCTTCGAGACCCATCCCCGCACGACGGGCTACCGGGTGGTGTTCTACGCGGCGCGCTCGGCCACCCTGGTGCTCGCCTACCTTTGGGTGCCGTGGATGGTGATCATCTTGCTTGTCTTTTACCTGGTGAAACGGGAAATGCCCTACGACCTCATTCCGTAGGGGAGCGTCTTACGCCGTGTGTCAGCCTTCTTGTGGCGGCTAGGCAGCTAGGCGCTTCGCCAGAAATCCTGGATGAGGGCCTGGCGGTTCTCGCATTCCGTTTTCTGCAGAAGGCGGTGCACGTATACCTTCACGGTGCTCGGCGCGATAGTGAGCGTCGAGGCGATGTTCTGGTTGTCCTTCCCCTGCAGAATGAGGCGCAGGACCTCGCTCTTCACGGCCGACTTCTGGGGCAACGTGTACGACAACGCCGTGGCCGCGGGGCAGTACGGACCCGACGCGGCGCCTCTCGGGGGCGTCGGCACCCAGATCTTCAACTGCATGATCATCATGATGTGGTGCTTCGTCGGCATCGAGGGCGCCTCGGTCGTGTCCTCCCGCGCCGCCCGCAAGACCGATGTGGGCAAAGCCACGCTCATCGGCTTTATCTGCCTGATGCTCATCTACGTAGGTGCTTCCGTGCTGCCCTACGGCTACATGTCCTCCGCCGAGGTGGCCGCGCTCGACTATCCCGCGCTCGTCTACGTGTTCTCGTCCATGGCTCCTGGCTGGGGCGGCCCGTTCATCTCCATCGCTATTATCATCTCCATCCTGGGCTCCTGGCTGTCTTTCACCATCCTGCCCGCCGAGACGACTTCCGAAATGGCCGACTACAAGCTGCTGCCGGCCTCGTGGGGCAAGCTGAACAGCCACAACGCTCCTTCCATGAGTCTGCTTATCGTGGGCGCGTGCACCCAGGCCTTCCTCATCATCCTGCTGTTCTCGGCCGATGCCTACGATTTCGCGTTCTCCATGTGCACCGTGGCCATCGTCATTACCTGGGCCTTCGCTGCTGCCTATCAGGCTAAGTGGGGCGTGCAGAACAAGAACGGCGTCCAGGCCGCCATCGGTTTCGTGGCCGTGGCCTTCCAGGTGATTGGCGTGCTGTTCAACGGCTGGTCCTTCCTGCTGCTGACCTGCGTGGGCTACATCCCCGGCTTCTTCATCTACGTGAAAGCCCGCAAGGACTACGGCAACGCCATCACCATGGGCGAGAAGGTGTGCATGGGCGTCATCTCCGCTCTCGGCGTCCTGTCCCTGGTGCTGCTCGCCATGGGCGTCATCAGCATCTAGTCGATAAAGGAGCAAGTTCCATGGACATCAAGACTATCGGTGTTGAAGACTGGCTGAACGTGTGGGAGAAGAGCGCGACCTACGACATCGCGCAGTCCACGATCGCCTCTATGACGATGGGGGAGATCCTGCAGCTGGACGGCCAGGCGGGCGCCACCTTCTATGACCGCCTGAACCAGGAGAAGATGAACTACGGCTGGATCGAGGGCTCGCCGGAGTTCAAGGCCGAGGTGGCCAAGCTCTATCGCACCGAGATCGACCCGGATTGCATCCTGCAGACCAACGGCACCACAGGCGCGAATTTGATGGCGCTCATGCAGCTGGTAGAGCCGGGCGACCACGTGATTGCGGAGTACCCCACCTACCAGCCGCTTTACGAGATTCCTCGCACCCTGGGCGCCGAGGTGGAGTATTGGCACCTGCGCGAGGAGAACGGCTGGAACCCTTCCATCGACGAGCTGAAGGAACTGGTGCGCCCCGATACGAAGCTCATCTGTATCAACAACGCCTCGAACCCGCTCGGCGCGGTGCTCGATCGCGAGACGCTGGAGCAGATCGTGGAAATCGCCCAGTCGGTGGGTGCCTACGTGCTCTCCGACGAGGTGTACCTGCCGCTGGAGAACACGGAGAACTTCTGGTCCATGGCCGACTTGTACGATCGCGCTGTCGTGACCAATTCCATCTCGAAGACCTACTCCGTGCCCGGTGCCCGCATCGGTTGGACGGTGTCGAACCGCGAGCTGGCCGACAAGTTCCGCGTGTACCGCGACTACACGATGATCTGCTGCGGCGAGTTCAACGACGCGCTGGCCACCTACATTCTGCAGAATCGCGAGGCCGTGCTCGAGCGCAACCGCGAGATCGTGTTCCGTAATATGGCCATCGCCCAGGAGTGGATCGACAGCGAGCCGCGTGTGACCTGGCAGGCGCCCAAGGGCGTGTCAGTGGCCTACATCCAGTGGGATATTCCCATGGACGACGAGGAGTTCTGCATCAAGCTGCTGAAGGAAGAGGGCGTGCTGCTCGTGCCCGGCAACCGCTTCGAGCTCCCCGGCGGCGCGCGTCTGGGCTACTGCGCGCCCGAACCGGTGCTGCGCGAGGGCCTCGCGCGTCTCGGCCGAGCCCTGCGTCAGTTCGACTAGCCATCTTTGTGCTCGCCGTGGCTGGTCGGGTCGATGCGGCCAGTGCGCGATGGTCGCCATTTCACTTCCTCCGAAACGTCTGCCTTAACCTTCGTTTCCGGAGCTGACGATTTGGGCCGCCCCTCCTATCTCGGGGCGGTCCTTTGGGCAAAATAGGGCACTTCTCGTAGTCTTTCGAGCGAAAAGCCGAGAAATGCGCAGATGTCACCTGGGGAGACGCTCGGGAAGCGACGAGAAGACCCGCGAGAAATTACGAGAAGTGCCCGGTTTTGCCCATTTCAGCGAAAGAGGGGGCTCTTAACATGAGAGCGCCGGGCGGTTTGCGGGGCGCTCGGCCCCTTTGCGGGCGCGAAACCCGGCGGCAACGGAAGCCGTGCCATAATGGGCGGCGACCGATTCCCGCGAAGATTCGAGGTTTCCGTGAGCGATCCCAAGACCGTGCCCACCATGGGCGCCCCCGATGCGTCCGATGCCGTCTACGATGCCCGTACATTGGGTGCGCCGAAGATGACCGTCTTCGGCATCCAGCACATGTTCGCCATGTTCGGCGCCACCATCTTGGTGCCGACGCTTACCGGGCTCTCGGTTTCGGCCACGTTGCTGTTCGCGGGCTTGGGCACGCTGCTGTTCCATTTCCTTGCGAAGGGGAAAGTGCCGGCGTTCCTCGGATCGTCGTTTGCGTTCATTGCGGGGTACGCGGCCATCGCGCCCAACGGGGAAGCGCATCTGCTACCCTACGCTTGTCTGGGCGTGGCTTGCGCGGGGCTTCTGTACTTGGTGGTGTCGGCGCTGTTCAAGGCGTTCGGTCCGCAGCGCATCATGCGGTTCTTTCCGCCGGTGGTCACGGGCCCCATCGTCATCTGCATCGGGCTTATTCTGGCAAGCTCGGCCATTGCCAACTGCGAGACGAACTGGCCTATCGCGCTCGTGGCTATCATCATTATCGTCATTAGCAACATCTGGGGCCGCGGCATGATCCGCATCATTCCCATCCTTCTCGGTGTTGTGGGCTCCTATCTGGCCGCGGCCATCGGGGGCATCGTCGATTTTACGCCGGTGGTCGAGGCGCCTTGGATCGGTTTGCCGGTGCTGTGGGACAACACGGTGTTCGCGCTGTTCGGCCCCAGCTTCGACGCGGGGCTTGCCATCACGGCCATCATCACCATCATGCCCTTGGCCTTCGCCACCATCATCGAGCACATCGGCGACATGTCGGCCATCAGCTCTACCTGCAATCGCAATTTCATCGCCGAGCCGGGGCTGCACCGCACGCTGCTCGGCGACGGCCTGGCCACCATCGTGGCGTCGCTGTTCGGCGCGCCGGCCAACACCACCTACGGCGAGAACACCGGCGTGCTCGCCCTCACCCGTGTCTTCGACCCGCGCGTGGTGCGCATCGCCGCTGGGTTCGCCATCTTGCTGTCGTTCTGCCCGAAGTTCGCGGCGGTCATCTCCTGCATGCCGGCGTGCGTGATCGGCGGCGTGTCGCTGGTGCTGTACGGCATGATCTCGGCGGTGGGCATCCGCAACCTCGTGGAGAACCACGTGGACTTCATGCTGAGCCGCAACGTGCTGATCACGGCGCTCATCTTGGTGCTCTCGCTCGGCATCGCCTACAGCGCGGCCGGGGCCGTCACCTTCGAAGTGGGCGGCGTGACGGTGGCGCTCTCGGGTTTGGCCGTGGGTTCGGTGGTGGGCATCGTGCTGAACATCATCCTGCCGGGCAAGGCCGACTTCGACGCCTGGGACGGAGGCCTCGCCGCCGAGGCCGAAGCCGACGACGTGCCCCTGCCCCTGGAAGCGGAAGTGACCAACCTGCCCATTCGGGAGCAGAGGAGAGGATAGGGAAGATCAGGGCGGTCAATCGGCTGCCCGGTCGATCTGCTGTCCGCTCAATCGGCTGCCCGGTCGATCTGCATCCTACTTTCGGGCGAAAAATTCGAGTTGTTAGAGCTTTGCTTCACGTATTTCTGCGGAGGTTGGGGCTTCGAAGAGGTTTTCCCTGCATAGGCGTAGCGCCATGGCTGCGATTTGCGATTTTTGCGACGCTCTTTTCTGCTGCAAAGTCTAACAACTCAAAATTCTGAGCTAAAAATGTCGCTGATATTGCCTGGGAGTGTCCGAAAATCGCTTTCGCTTTTTCTTATTCGTGCGCGGGGAGCCACTTCTGAAGGACGACGGCCTCGTTCTCTTTTTCGTCGCGGGCGGCGTATATCAGGGTGACACGCGGGTATTTGGCCATTTCGGGGCTGGACAGCTTCTTCGCGAACTTTAGCGCCTCGGGGTTCGCGTCCAGCTCCGCCACATACTTTTCTTGGAAAGTGGCCCAATGGGATGGGTCGTGGCCGAAGGCCTTCCGCAATTCGGTTGAGGGCGCAAGGAACTTCGCCCATTCATCGTAGTGCACCCGGGCCTTGGTGAGGCCGCGGGGCCACAGCCGGTCGACGAGCACCCGGTACCCGTCGCTTTCTTCGTAAGGTTCGTACACGCGCTTGATGGCTATCTTCATGAGAACGCCTCCTTGGGGCATGGTAGATAATGAGCAGGACACAGTAAGCTCACCTGCGATTATCGTGCGCCATGCCCATCGTCGGCACCTGGCGCGTCTCCTGTAAGCAAAGCGCCCCTGCCTCGTTACGAAGCAGGGGCGCTTCCCGAGGGTTGATTCGACTTTGCCTGTAGTGCGCGCGAGTCGCAGGGTGCCAATCTGGCAAGTTTTCGGCGTTGTTCGACGTATTTCGCACCCCGGAGGTTCAAGTAGCTGCGAGGTCTTCCTCCAGGTATGTTTCCGACCTGGGAAAACGTAGTGCAGGCCATAATGCGTATCCCTTGCTGCGTCCCCTGATGTCGAAAACCGCCGAAAACTTGCCAGATTTGCCGATTGTTTTTGCGCGGATGCCCTGCGAACGTCTCCTGAGGCATCCGAATGAGGGTGTCTGACGCTGCGGATGTCGATTCGTGGCTGAAGGTGGCGCGAGGTGAGTGGCGGCTCGCGGTACAATGGCGTCGTTCAATGGGAAAAGGAGGAACGCCATGACCGTGCTGTTCGTGAATGCCTGCCTGCGCGGAGACGAGTCGCGCACGCTTACGCTGTGCCGCGAGTATCTGGAAGGTATCGAGGACGTGAAGGAAGTGAACCTGTCCGAGATGCGCCTCGAGCCCTACTACGGCGACTCGGCGGCCTATCGCGCCCAGTTGGAGGCCAAGGGCCTGTTCGACGACCCCATGTTCGACATTGGCAAGGACTTCGCCGAGGCGGATGAGATCGTCATCGGCGCTCCCTACTGGGATCTGTCGTTCCCGGCAGCGCTGAAGATATACATCGAGCACGCGGCCGTTATGGGCATGACCTTCCACTACACGGAGGAGGGACGCTGCGAGGGGTTGTGCCGCGCCAAGCACCTCACCTACATCACCACGGGCGGCGGTCAGGTGAGCGCCATGAACTACGGCTACGAGTACCTCTGCGGCATCGCCAGCATGTTCGGCATTCCCGAGACGCGCTTCGCCGCCGCCGAAAACTTGGACGTGGTGGGCGCCGATATCGAGGCGAACCTGAATGAGGCTCGCAAGGTGCTCAGCCGTCTGAAGGCGACGCGGTAGGGAAGAGACGCTATCGCGCGATGCGAGTGAGCAGATCCACCTTGCTGCGGACAGCGTCGACGATAGTGGCCACGCGTCGCTCGGGAATATTGGGATTCTGGGAGAGGATCGCGCCCACTTCCTCGGGGTAGCCGTCCAGCATGACCGGGTCGAACCAGTCGAAATAGCCGTCGAACAGGCGCAGCTGGTCGACCGGCTTCATGCCGTTCATTTTGAAGGGCTTGGCCATATACAGGAAATCGCCGGGCACTTCCAGGAACTCCGCGTCGGACCACAAGCACGATCCGGAGTCGAACACCGGCGCGATGCCCGTCACCTCAAGCGTCTCCACGTTGCGGATGATGCCGAAGTTGCGGTAGTGACGGTCGCGGTTGGCCAGCACGAAGTCGCCGGCGAACATCTTGGCCAGCGAGGTCATGGTGGCGTCGGCGTCAAGCCCCAGATCCTCCAGGTGCTTCACGTAGAAGCGCAGATCGGACAAGTTGTTCGGCTGTTTCACGTTGCGGATGACGTCCCAGGCGGCCACCAGTTCCTCGTCGGGCCCCAGCAGGTTCGGGCAGGCAGAGTACACCCGGCGTCCGTCCTCGAACAGCGTATAGGGAGTGAACTCGCCGGGTTCCATCAACCGACGGTGCAACGCCGTAGCGGCCACCTCGTTGTAGGGCTCCTGATTCACGAAGCCCACTCCTGACTTCAGCAGCACGCGCTCGCCGTTTACGATCTTCCACTTCTTCAGAAGGTCGCCTCCCAAGGTGCTGTTGGGGGAGGACAGGCTTACCGTGCGGTAGTCCGGCGCATCGGGGGAAGACCCCGCTAAGTCCTGGCCCAAGGTGAGAAATCCCAGGTCATCAGAGAAGTCGTTGTCGAAGAAGTTGACGGCGTCCCACGAGGCGGGATCGTCCTCGTCGTTCAGCCAGTAGCGGTCGGAAAGCGACAGCCCGAAGCTCTTCTCGGCGAGCACCAGCGTGCTTTCCAGCTGCAGGTTCTCCAGAAGACGTTTGACATGCGCACGGGAAGCAGGGATGGCGCGGTGGCGCCACCAGTAGTTCAACTCGGCCTTGGAAATGTCGCCCCGGCGATCGACGAACCCGAACGGCGCCGCCTCGGGGGCGAACACCTCGCGGATGCGCACGGCCTTGTGGTCACCCAGGTCGTAGTCGAACGACAACACGGGCGTGTTTTTGTTCATGAGCACGTAATGGGCAAGGGTCACGAGGTTCACCGCCTTTCGGAGCATGGGGCGCCGCGACTTGGGACGCGGGACGTTGGGGCTGAGGGTTCGGCGTTGAGCCCATTATACGGGAAACCGTCGACCTATGCCGACCTACGCCGCTGCGGGTTCGATGGGGCGCGACCGTCCCACGCCGCTACGGATCCAATGGGGCACGCCGTCCTACGCAGCCGCAGGCTCAATAGACCGGTAGCAGCGGCGGCGCACGATGAAATAGGAGACGAGCATGGCCACGATCATGAACGACCAGGTGACCGGATAAATCACCATAAGGGTGTCCCAGGTGCCCGAAAGCGGGAACACCCAGGTCACCAGCGCCACGCGCAGCACGCAGGAACCGAGGATGGTGATGACCGCCGGCAGGGTGGACCAGCCCATGCCCCGCATGGCGCCGGCGGGCACTTCGTAGAAGGTGGTCAGGCAGTCAGGCAGCTCCACGAACCACAGTCGCACGAGACCGAAGCTGAGGGCGGCCGCGTCTGTGGTGAACAGCCCTAGCGCCCGGGTGCCCAACGCCGTGAACGTCACGCCCAAAATAAGCGACGAGGTGAACCCGAACAGTACGCACCAGCGGAAGATGGCCCGGCAGCGGTCGGCGTTCTTCGCGGCGAAGTTCTGGCCGGTAAAGGTGACGGCGGTCTGACCGAAGGCGTTCACAAAGAAGTAGGTGTAGTACTCGAAGTTCAACGTGGCCGCCGAGCCCGCGATGGCCGCCGAGCCGAAGCCGTTAATGGTCGCCTGAACGACGGTGTTGGAAAGCGAGAACACGGCGCCCTGAATGCCGGCGGGAATGCCGATGCGCAGGATGCCGGCCAGCTCGGGGCCGCAGATGCGCAGCTCGCGCAGGTGCAGGCGGAAGGGGCCTTCCTCGCGCATAAGGAACGCCACCACGATGACGGCGCTCAGGGCAGCGGCGATGACGGTGGCGATGCCGATGCCGGCGGTGCCCCAGCCGAACAGGCGCACGAAGGCGAGGTCGAGGACGAAGTTCACCACGACGGCGGCAGCGAGGGCGTACAGCGGCCGTTTCGCATCGCCGTGGGCCCGCAGTAGCGCCGACCCGAAGTTGTAGATGGTGAGAAACGGGATGGCGCAGAAGTAAAGCCGCACATAGGTGAGCGCGTCGGCGAGGGAGTCTTCGGGCATGCCGATGGCATCTAGCACCCAGGGGGCCAGGGCGAGCCCCGCCCCGCCCAGGACCACCCCGGCGATGAGTGAGAGCGCCATGGCCGTGTGGACGCTCTTCTTGATGCTGTGGAACTCGCCGGCACCCACATGCATGGCCACCACCACGTTGGCGCCGATGGAGAGCCCCACGAACAGGTTCACGAACATAGCCGTCACCGGGTTCACGCCGCCGATGCCCGCGAGCGAGAAGCTGCTGACGAACTGTCCGGCAATGGAGGCATCCGCCGAGTTCAGCAACTGCTGGAGGATGCTGCTCAGCGCCAGGGGAATGGCGAACCGCAGAATCTTGCCCGGCAAGGGGCCGTTGAGCATATCGATGCCGTTGTCGCGCTTATCGCGTCGATTTCGCTTAGGGCGGGTGGCCGGGCTGTTTGACTTGTCGAGCTCGTCGCGCCCATCGGGCCGACGCGCGTCCCTCTCATCCGATATGTCTCGCTGCAAAGATTCCATAACGAGCGAATCATAACGCGGCCGCCACGGCCGCGCCCCACGATTATGCCATCGGCGTGCGAGACGGCTGCAATGGGATTGTGACCGTTGAGCTGCTCGTTGCGAGGAGGATGCGGTTTGGTGTTACAGAGAAATATCGAAGGGCTTTCTCCCGCTAGTTTCTCTCGTAGCGGACGGAGCGGCCTTCGCCGACCTTAGTTACGAGTCCTTTCTCAACCAATGCATTCAGAGTTCTGATAGCCTTGCTTTTCGATAGCTGCGTCTTTTCGCTTATCTGGGATCGTGTGAGAGCAGAGCCCTTGGCGAGCACGGCAAGTATGGCTTCCTCGTCGAGTGTTACGTTCTCAAGCACTGTCACGGGAAGCATCACCGTAATCGAGCTATCGCGCAGAGCGAAAGAGGGCGATACTGTTTCATGGGCGTATTCGTCCAGGATGCGCGGGATGCCCGTACCGAACCGTTCTATATGTCCCAGTCGAAAGAAAACGTTCGCAAGGATTGGGTTGCGAGCCACTGAAGGGCCTCCTGCGAGGTAGAGCTCCTCTGTGATTCCGGCAGGCAGTCCTCCTGGCGAGGTTATTTCAATGCGATCGGCAAACATGCCCACTTTTATGTTGGCGCGAACGTCCCAGCAACGGTGGACAAGCGCATTGGCGATAGCCTCCCGAAAAGCCTCCCGCGGTACGAGCGTCTTCGCTATGCGCTCGAATCCGACGATTTCTTCGTAGGCGTAGTAGGTGTCGAACACTTCTAGCGTGCGTTGCATCTGCTCAAGAACCGACATGTGCTCGAACGTGTGCCGGGCGTTGATGATGTTGATGCTCTCGCCGAAGCGCGCAATATCAATGCCAGGGAAATGATTGCTATCGGCGAGAAGGGCGGCCGCGTTGCAGTATTCGCCGGAAGGTGTCATAAGCTCAAGCGAAATAAGGGAATTTTGATCGAGGGGTTTGAGCCCCAGTTTGGAGGCGAGCTCCTTCTCGAGATGGCCAAATGCGAGGTCCTGCTCTTTTGCGACGAGGGCGTCGAAGCTGACATGCTCACCCGTCAAGACGAGCCTGCCGTACTCAAGGCGGCTCACTTCGACGGTTGAGGTGTCGGCTCTACGATAGGCGCGTCCAGAGAAAAGATAGGGTTTGTCGGGGCCTTCATGCACCGTTAGTGTGACTGTTCTTGTGTCCTCTTCGATGGACAGCTCGAAACGAGGCACTGGATCGATCGAGTCGTTAATCGCATGTTCGACGCGAAGGCAGGTGTCTTGCGGATCGGTCAATCCGACGGGCGTGCCGTCGTCTGCGATGCCGAAAATGATCTTCCCCGTGCCGTAGTTGGCATAGGCGCTGACGGTCTTCAGGTAGCTTTTCGACAGCTGCTGCTTAAACTCGAGAGTGGTTGTTTCGCGCATAGTGTCCGCCTTTTCGTCGCATCGTTGCAGACATTATGCAACGAAAACAATTTTCGTTTCAAGTGATTGCAACGAAAACAGGCAATTTGTGCCTATCGTCGCAGGGCGCGGGGCGTTTCGATGTCGTGATAAAAGGCGCCAGTCTTCCTCCTATAATCCGAAATGTCGTAAGAAACTGGGAGTTTATTGCGACATTTTCAAAAGAGTTACGCGCCACCTGCCTGAGTAACTTATCAGTTTTATGTCTAGCGCATTCAGTTAGCGCTTAGCTCGCAAGTCCGTTTTCCTTTCTGCAAGCCTCCATGCACTCGAGAACGATGGCTGCACCTTCACGAACCCAATCGCTGGCGTCAGCTGAATACGTGAGAGAGGTGGGCATGCCGAAGGGCTTTCCGTCGAGCTCTTCGAAGAGCACCACGTCGGCGCGGTCGGCGAACCAGTGGCGGTTTTCGGACAGCCCGCAAATATGCAGCCCATCGCCGTAGGTGGCGAAGGCCAGACCGCTCATGCCGTTGATAGGCTGCAGGCTGAAGTGCAGATCCAGATTGTCACCCAGCATGCGCTCGTAAAGATAGCGGATGCGGTCGTAATTGTGGGCATCGTTGATGATGATGGACGCGCCACTAAGGTCGTTGCGCGAAAGAGCGGGCCTGCTTGCCAAAGGGTTCGACGCCATCATGCTGATACTCATGCGGAAGGCCAAGCATGTTCTCGTTACCAGGTCGAGGGCGCTCGCTTCCTTTACGAGCGAGGCGAAAGGCGTGTAGTCGTAATCGAGCACGATGTCGGCCGTGCCATTGACGATGGGCTGGAAGATGGGATCCCGGTAATCGTGCTCGACGAAAGCAAAGGGCACGGATAGGCGCTCTTTGAGCTTGGCTGCGAACGAGGGCGTTGGATATTGAACAGCGATGCGAAGAGTGGCGTCGGGATCGCCCATCTCTCGGCACCGTGCCAGCGCCTCGTCGAGTCCGTCCAGCAGCGTTCGGGCGCCGTCGAGGAAAACGGCCCCTTTGTCGGTGAGTCGGTTGCCCGCTTTCCGATCGATGAGCGAAAAGCCCACGTCGCTTTCGAGCGCAGCAATATGGGTGCTTAGCGTTGATTGGGCGATGAACAACTCTTTGGCGGCTTCGGTGAAGCTTAAGTGGCGAGAGAAGACGACGAACTCTCGCAAGTACTCGGTTCTCATAGCGGACCTCCTCCCTTGCTTTTTGCATTATCGCATGTTGCGCAAAGCAGGAGCACGACGTCCGAGACGACGATATCGGATTTCACGAACAGCCATCATGAAACGTGATAGAGAATCGCGCATTTGCATTTAGCTATCGGCCTGGCGCCAGCGCACTATGGGGTCGTGCCGAAGGGCGACTAATGTAAGGAAAGGGGAAACATGAATTTGAACGAAGGTCTCAATCGCCGTAGCTTTCTGAAGGGCGCGGCCCTCATGGGTGGTGCCGCCGCTTTTGCCGGCATGGTTGGCTGCGCGCCCCAAACGTCCGCTTCTCAGGAACTGAGCTCCACGAGCGATTCGGCGTGGGACAAAGAAGTGGACGTTGTGATCGCCGGCGCCGGCGGCGGTGGCCTGGCTGCGGCCGTTGAGGCCTCTGCGGCGGGCAAGGAAGTTGTCGTGTGCGAAGTGATGAGCAGCGCCACCATGTCCAATTCAGCCCTGTGCGCCGGTATGATTCAGGGTGCTTGCACGAAGCTGCAGAAAGAGGCCGGCATCGATGATTCGGTCGAGGAGTTCGACAAGTATCTGACGGCCGTGGCCGAGGGCTTCGAGAACCCCGAGCTGCGCCGCCTGTATGCCGAGAAATCCGGCGAGACTATCGACTGGTTGGCCGAGCAGGGTGCGGCCCTTTCCACCGATCGCCTGTCGACCCAGGGAACCATGGTCGACTACTACACTGACGTGACGCCGGCTGTGGCGCGTATGCATCAGAACGCCGACGGCATCGGCGCCGGCTTCACCGAGCCGCTGCGCAAGAAGGCCGAGGAGCAGGGTGCGGAATTCATGTTCGATACCCAGGTCACGCGTTTGCTGACCAACGCTGACGGCGAGGTGGAGGGCGTTATCGTCGCAGATGGCGGCAAGGAGCAGCGCATCAAGGCGCGTCTGGGCGTCATCCTGAACACGGGCGGTTTCTCCCGCAACGCCGACATGGTGCGTAGCTTCATGTCGCCGGCCATGCCGGGCATGTTTAACGACCGCCCCGTCATGGGCTCCTATGGCTCGCCGTGGCAGCAGGGCGACGGCATTATGATGGCCTGCGCGCTCGGTGCCAAGCTGGTGAATCCTTGGTGCGCCTACAATGTGGCCCCTGGTCTGGAGCGCAAGGTTGAGGATAATTCCGCAGGCTACATTTCCATGCCGGGTATATTTGTTTCTACTGACGGCCAGCGCCACGTTCTGGAGAGCGGTCGTCCCACCGAGAACGTGGTGGGCGATGTTTGGAAGCAGCCGAACGGTTATGTGTGGAACATCTGGGATCAGGGTCTCGCGGACGCGACGGCTGATTTCGGCGGCCCTGTCATGTACTGCAGCGATGGATTCGAGGAAGAGCTTTCCGGCGGCTATATCGTCAAGGCCGACACTGTGGAAGAGTTAGCGGCGGCTCTTGATTTGGATGCGGACACGCTTAAGAAGACTATCGACGACTTCAATGAAGGTGCGGCCGCCGGTGCCGATGCCTTGGGTCGCCAGGGCGCAATGCCCCTGATGCAGCCGCCTTTCTTCGCAGGTCGCGTCATCGCCGTTTCGCCCGATACAGCTGGCGGTGTTGACGTGAACACTAACACCCAGGTGCTCAACGTGTTCGGCGAGGTTATCCCGCGCTTGTACGCGGTGGGCAACATGGTCGGTGGCTTCAAGGGCAAGGTGAACGCCGGCTGCGGCCAGGCGCTCGGCTGGACCTACACCTCCGGTCGCATCGCCGGCCAGCACGTAGTCACGCTGGAACCGCTTGCATAACTACTTCGATGCCGCCCACCAAGTTCCCCCTCCCGCTTGGTGGCGCGGCGCAATGCGAATGGGGCTGGAGATGGCATTCGCTAGCCCCATCATATCGATAGTACGAATTGACCAAGTTCGAACAAGAGTTTTTAGGGAGCAGGAGCATGGGAAGCTTGGGACAAAGGTTCCAGCAAATAACTACGAAAGGGGTTAACAAAATGGATCGTCGCAATTTCTTGGCAGGGGCTGCAGTTGCCGCAGGAGCAGCAGCATTGACTGGAATGACGGGCTGTGCCACGAACAATGATCTTCCGTCTACCGGTGACGTGGATTTGAAGGCATTGGCAAAGGAGATTGACCGCTTGGCGTCCATCGAAGAAATTCGAGCTCAGCTTTTCAACTATATTCAAGCTGTCGATCGCATCGACTACGAGCTGGGTTACAGCGTCTTCGCTGAAGACAGCTTGCTTGACTACGGTTCGTATTACTATGATATTTTCCCCAACATGACGGGTCGTCAGTTCATCGATAGCTGCTTGGGCGATCATCTTAACGGTTGCAAGTGGACTCATCACATGTACTCTGCCATGCGAATCGATGTGAACGTCGACAATGGGACGGCTGGTTCCAGCACCTATGGGCACATCAATCAAATTTTTTCGCCCGATGGCAAAGCACAGGCAACTGCCGTAAAAGACGCAAACCCAAATCCTGGTGATGTCTTGGCTCACCAACGAGTACGTTACAACGATCTTTGGGAGAGGCGCGATGGGAAGTGGGTCATCGTTAAGCGTACGGTGTCCTACGATATCCCCTATAACGAGACCATTGAAGCCAAGGCGGGCGTGAACGCGGAGAATTCCTATCGCGGAGATGAGTACAAAAAGGATCCGTCCTACGAAGCGTTTGCTTACGGTGCTTAAATAGTTTTAACACTCATATGGTCTGGGATGTTAAGCTTTAACGAGCCGGCATCAATGGAAGGTCCGTCCTTGTGCGGGCCTTCCATCGTATTGGCTGGTGGCTAAAAGCCACTCGTTTCTGAATGAGCGCTCGAGGTGTCACGACGCGAGGAGGGGCTGTGGACATTCAGCAGATCAAGTACTTTTCTCGGGTTTATGAGATGCGCAGTTTCACGCAGGCGGCCGACTCGCTGTTCATTTCGCGGCAGGCATTGCGCAAGTCGGTGGCGCGGTTGGCACAGGAGATGGGGGAGCCGCTGTTCGAGAACCGGGGTAACGTGCTCTTCCCCACGTCGGCGGCCGATCTGCTGTTCAGCGCCTCGCGTCCGGTGTTGAGTGCGTTCGCGCAAATGGAGGCCGAGTTGAACCTCGGCAAGCTAAAGAGCCAAGGGATCGTGCGTTTTGGGCAATCGGTGGAGGCAAGCGACGTTATGACCTCGGGCGAGATGAGACAGGTCATCGACTTTTCCTCGACAAGCGAGCTCGTGACTAAGGGAATGCGCTTCACCGAAGCAAACTGCGTGGAGCTGCGCCAACAAATCCTTGAGGGCGATCTTGATTATGCGAGTCTTATCGCCACCGTGGTGAACGAGTCCCTCTTTGATTACGACACGGCCATTGGGGGACGCATCCACATCGCCGTCCGTACTGATGATCCCCTTGCTGAGAAAAGCTTCATACGCCTCGAGGATTTGGAAGGACGTCCCTTCACCTCTCAAGGAGCTGGATTCGATGTGCACGATCGCCTGGTGGAGGCGACCGAAGAGCGCGGTGTCAAGCTTAACATTGTGTGCACGCGTTCGGGTTTGCACAATCGGCTCGAAATGGTGCAAACCGGGGTGACGCTCACCTATGCCTACCGCGATCTGAGGTTTCCCCGCGTTGCACCAGACGTGGTGTGCATTCCCCTTGAAGAGTCTCCCATGAAATGGTTCTACTGCACCATTGCGAAGAAGGGGCTTGGCGATCCCTATTTGCTGCGGTTTTTCAGCGGCAAAGAAGATTTCGTCCTCTGGAAGGACTGACGGCGGTTCGTCTCCATATCTAAGCGAGCTCCTTCGTAAACCAAAAGCTCCCGGCGAACAACTTAAAGATTCTCCCCTCAAGCCTCGCGCGATTTCAGAATGAGGCCAGAAGATGCCCGTCAATAACGCGACGGGTACACGAGACGAGGAAAGGGGACATCTTGGAGTCTGTTCAGAACACGACGGGAGCTCTAACGCGAAGAGGGTTCCTCAAGACCACGGCCGCGGCCGCGCTCGTTGCGGGCGGCGTTTCGGCTGCGGGGTTCGCGGCCCTTACGCCCAAGACGGCTTCGGCCCAAAGCGACGAGAAGATCTGCACGACCTACTGCAACGCCTGCATGGGTTGTCCGCTGGAGGCCGTGGTGCGCGACGGCAACGTGGTGCTCACGCGCGCCAAGGAGATCGAGGGCGCGCCCATCGACCAGAAGCGCATGTGCGCCCGCGGCGCCTCCATCCCCACGCTCATCGTGCAGGAGAAGCGCATCCAGTACCCCATGAAGCGCGCCGAGGGCACCGAGCGTGGCGCCGGTCAGTGGGAGCGCATCAGCTGGGACGAGGCCATCGACACCATCTGTACGAAGATCAAGGAGTACCAGGCAGAATTTGGCTCGGGCAGCGTGTGCTCCTTCACCTACGGCACTACCGAGCCTCGCAACATGTACAATCTCAACCGTTTGGAGAACGTGGCCCAGTTCTCGCACCAGAACCGCACCACCGACTTCGCGCTCACGCAGGGTACCATGTACACGGCGGGCGGCTTCTACTATCAGGGCGGCGTCGACATGGATCTCGTCTCCCAAATGAGCACCTTTGTCGTGTGGGGCCATAACCCCATCGTGTCCTGGCCTAACGCCTGGCACTACATCGCCGACGCGATTGAGAATAACGATTGCAAGCTCATCGTCGTCGACCCCAACAAGAACACCATCGGACAGAAGGCCGACTTGTTCGTGTCGCTGCAGCCCGGCACCGATGCCGCGCTCGCTCTCGGTTTGGCGAAGATCATCGAGGAAGAGGGCAAGACGGATGATGCCTTCATGCAGCAGAAGTCCTGCGCCCCGTTCCTCGTGAAGGAGTCCGACGGCCGCTTCCTGCGCAAGAGCGACTTGGAAGAGGGCGTGGCGGCCGATGCCGACGACTTTGCCGTGTGGGACGAGGCCACGAATGCCATGGGCTACGCCTCCACGGCGCAGAACCCCGTGCTGCGCAAGAAGGGCATCGAGGTCGCCGGCCAGCGCTGCAATACGGCCTACAGTCTGCTCATCGACCGCATCAGCGAGTATCCCATCGAGATGGTGTCCGAGGCGACCACCGTTCCCGAGGAAACCATTCGCACCTTCGCCGACCTACTTTGCCGTCCTGGCATGGCCGACATCTTCCAAGGCTATGGCATCGACCATTACGGGCACGGTTTCAATACCATTGCGGCAGTGAGTGTTTTGCGTATTATGCGCGGTATGGTGCCTGAGCCCCGTATGAGTTACCCGCTTAATTCCAGCGGCTTCGATGAGACGGAAACCGAGCATCCCGCTATCGTCCAGTCGCTGGGTACCTTTATGTTCAACGACCTGCTCGACACGGGAAAATACACATTCCCGGGCGTGACCGCGCACATGGGCGAGCAGGTGATGGAGCTTCCCGATGTCACGGTAGAGCAACCGCTCAAGATGCTCATCTCTTTCGGTGCGAACATCGTGAACTCAGCTCCCGACCGTAACAAGACCATCGAGGCGTACAAGAAGTTCGATTTCCTTGTGACTGCCAACATCGAGTGGTGCGATACGGCCGACATTTCCGATATCGTGCTGCCGGCGGCCACCATTCAGGAAGTGGGCGGCCCCATTGGCATGAACGGCTGTCTGGTTTGGGCCGATAAGGCCGTCGAGCCGAAGTTCGAGGCCAAGTCCGACTACGACATGGCGAACCTCATCGGCCGTGGGCTCGGCTTGGACGAGTGGTTCCAAGAGGAGTTCGACGAGGGCATGAAGCACGTGGTGAACACGGCCATGAGCGCCGCCATGGGCATCGATGCCGACAAGCTGAAGGAAGCCGGCGTGATGTACGTGGGCGCCGTTCCCATGCCGGCCTACATGACCATGACGGGCAAGCTGCAGTTCTATCAGGAGAACCCTGGCCCCATCGAGAACTACGGCCAGCCCATGGATCCCGCGAGCATCGCGCTGCCCCATTGGGAGCCGCCCATGGAGGCGTGGCCCGTCACAGCCGGTGGCTTCGATGCCAACCCCCTGGCCGAGAAGTACCCGCTCATCGTGACCGCCGGCACCCGTCGCTTCCGCGTGCACTCCTACTACGGCCAGAACCCGCTGCTGCGCGAGATGGAGATCAACGAGCCCTGTGTGCGCATCAATCCCGTGGATGCCGAGGCCCGCGGCATCGAGGACGGCAGCTACGTGCGCCTGTTCAACGACCGCGGCCATGCGGTGGCCAAGGCCACCTTCAGCGCCGGTATTCGCCCGGGCTGTCTGGATATCGACCGCGGCTGGCAGCGCTCCCAGTACCTAAGCGGCTGCAATAACGACCTGACGAGCAAGCAGATTGTGGACTGGACCTGCCCCACCTACGCCTACCACGATTGCCTCGTGGAAATTGAGCCGTGGGACGGCGTGGTGGCGGAGTCTCAGGAATAAGAGGAGGAGGAACCCATGAGATACGGAATGGTCATCGATCTTAAGCGCTGCTCTGGCTGCAAGACCTGCTCGGTCGTGTGCAAAGTGGCCAACAACATCCCCAACGACATTATCTGGAACCGCGTGCTCACCGAGGGCGGCAACGCGCCTGACACGGCTGGTGGCACCTGGGACAATCCCGAGATGCAGCACTGGCCCGTGGCCTGCCAGCACTGCGAGAACCCTGCCTGTACCAAGGTGTGCCCGGTGGGCGCCACGTGGAAGGACGAGCAGACGGGCATTGTGCGCCAGGACTACGACAAGTGCATCGGCTGCCGCATGTGCCTGGCCGCCTGCCCCTACACGGGTGTCCGCTCGTTCAACTGGGAGGAGCCGGCCTACTACGCCGACTTCGCCCTGGGCGACGCCGATGCTGCCAAGCACGAGAAGCACACGGTGGAGAAGTGTATCTTCTGCACCCAGCGCGTGGCCCGCGGCGAGCAGCCGGCCTGCGTGGCCGACTGCATCGGCCGCGCCCGCCACTTCGGCGACCTGGACGACCCGAACTCCGAAGTGTCCAAGCTTTTGGCCAGTCGTGAGTACACGCAGCTGCACGCCGAATTCGGCACCAAGCCCTCTGTCTATTATCTCGTCTAGGAAGGGAGATACGCTATGAACGATGCGAAAGGAAGCGCCGCGTCTCATCGCGGACTGACCGTGGGGATCATCGCTTGCGCGGTGGTGGCTGTCATCGGCGTTGCCCTGTGGATGGTGCAGCTGTCCGGTGGCATGATTCAGACCGGCATGCGCAACCTCGATTCCTGGGGCTTCTACATCACCCTGTTCATGTTCTTCGTGGGCCTGTCCGCCGGCGGCCTCATCATCAGCTCCATCCCCAACGCCTTCGGTATGAAGGGCTTCGGGGACATCTCGCGGGTGGCCATTTGGACGAGCATCTGCTGTACCTGCGTGGCCATCGGCTTTGTGGTGGTTGACTTGGGCGGTCCCTTGCGCCTGTGGGAGCTGTTCGTCTATTCCAACCTCTCATCGCCGCTCATGTGGGACATCATCGTGCTTTCCACCTATCTCATTCTCTCCATCGTGTATCTGTGGGCCTACCGGCGCGAGGATGCGGGGAAGATGTCGCACACCGCCATCCGCGTCATCTCCATCATTGCTCTGGTGGTGGCGGTGGGTGTGCACACGGTGACGGCTTGGATCTTCTCGCTGTCGGCGGCCCACGAGTTCTGGCACACCGCCCTGATGGGCCCGTGGTTCGTGGCCTCAGCGCTGGATTGCGGCACGGCGCTCGTGCTCATCGTGGTCATCGCCCTGCAGAAGGCCGGGCGTCTTACCATCGAACGCTCCTCCATGGTGAACCTGGCGAAGATGCTCGCGGTGTTCACCTGCGTCGATCTGTACTTCTTCGCCTGCGATCTGCTGACGAGCGGTTTCCCCGGCGGCGAGGGCGCCAATGTGGTGGCGATGCTGGTCACCGGCCCCTTGGCGCCGTTCTTCTGGACGCAGATCGCCTGCATGGTGCTGGCCTGCGTCATCCTGTTCGTGCCGCGCCTGCGCACCAAGGGCGGCGTGGTTCTCGCCTCGGCGCTCGTGATCGCCGGTGTGTTCTGCAAGCGCTGCGAGATCTTGGTGGGCGGTTTCCAGATTCCCAACATCGAGTTCGCCGACGTGGCCAACCATATGACCATCACGAACTGGGAGTCCGGCATGTCGCTGTTCGGCTATCAGGGCCTCGTGTACTGGCCGACCCCCTTGGAGTTCGGCGTAGCCCTGGGCGTGGTGGCTCTCGGTGGCTTCCTGCTGCTACTGGGTCTGAAGTACCTCCCGCTCCATCTCACGGAGAAGACCGCTTAGCGGCTTTATCGCCGAGAGTGGAGACCTCCCTTCGAAGAGCCGCAGGCCCGCGCTTGCGGCTCTTTTCGCCTTGGAAAGGATGAGCGGTGAAAGCGAATTCGAGCGAAGTGAACAGTTTGAAGCGGAGAAAGACACGGCGTAAGCGGCTTATGGCTGTCGCCATCGTTGGCGCCGTTTTCGCCGGCGTGGCAGGGGTGGGGTTTGCTCTTGCGCCGGATTCGGGTGTGCATCCTCTGACGGCGGAGGCTGTTTGTCCGGTAGCCGGATGCGCAAGTGTCATGTGCCACGGGTACGACGCTGTTCCCGAACCCGATGGTCACAGCGAGATGCGTTGTCCCGAGGCTGGTTGCGCGTCGGTCGAGTGCCACGGCTGGGATACTCTCACTGGCCGTTACCACCAGGCCTCCGATATGTCCTTGAACCTGTGGATTCTCATGCCCGTGACGCTGGTGCTCGGCCTTTGGTTGGCCGTACACGGCTTGTCGAAGGGAGAGCGCGATGCGAGCGCCTAGAATCGCTTTCGATATCATGTTGCTTGCCTTCTATCTGGTGACCGCAAATCCGGCGACGACGGGGATGCCCTTGCACGAATATCTCGGCGTGGGCGTCTTTGTGCTTATGGTTGCTCATGTTGTGATGAGCGGTGAGGGTCTAGGCGGTCGTGGCCGTTGGACGCAGCGCGTGCTCAACGGCGTGCTGCTGGTTGCACTCGCTTTCTGCGTCGTGTCGGGGATCATGGTGTCGGGGGCGCTGCTTCCCTCCTTGGGCCTTTATGCGACTGGCTACTATTTTTGGGATCCCGTGCACGCCCTTTCCGCCAAAGTACTACTAGCCGCCCTGCTCGTTCATATTGTTCTGCGTATACCGGTGGTTATGTCGGTGTTTCGCCGTCATTCCTCCAATTCTTTCGCTAGATAGCGGCCGGTGAGGCTTTCCGGGTTGGCGGCTACTTGGGCCGGGGTGCCCTCGGCCACGATGCGACCGCCGGTCTCGCCGCCGCCGGGGCCCATGTCGATGACGTAGTCGGCGTTGGCGATCATGTCCAGGTCGTGCTCGATGACCACGACGGTGGCGCCGTGCTCGATGAGGTTCTGCAGCACGTCGATGAGGGTTTCCACGTCCAGCGGGTGCAGCCCGATGGTGGGCTCGTCGAAGATGAAGAGGGTGTCGTCCTGGTTGCGGCGCATCTCGCTGGCCAGCTTCAGGCGCTGGGCCTCGCCGCCGGAAAGTGCCGGTGTGGCCTCGCCCAGAGTGAGATAGCCCAGGCCCAAATCGTGGAGGATCTGCAACTTGTCCCGCACCTTCTTCAGATGGGCGAGCGCGGAAAGCGCCTGGTCAACGGTCAGCGTGAGCACCTCCGGCAGCGACAGCGTGTGCACGCTTTCGAAATCGTCGGCATGGTTGTGCTCCGCTGCTGAGCCTCCGTAGGGGGTGGGCTCATGGGTCGCGTTGCGTTCCATTTCGGCGTCGGCGGACAGTTCGACGCCGCCTTCGATGGCCATTTGGATGGCGTAGGCCTCCCGCCCGTAGCGGCTGCCGCGGCAGTCGGGGCAGGGGATGTCCACGTCGGGGAGGAACTGCACGTCCAGGGAAATTTGTCCCGTGCCGTCGCAGGTGGGGCAGCGCAAGGATCCGGTGTTGTAGGAGAACGCGCCCGCCCTCAGCCCCTGCTCCTTGGCGTCCGGCAGAGTGGCGAAGGCACGGCGCAGATCGTCCAGCACGCCGGAGTAGGTGCCCACGGTGGAGCGTACGTTCACGCCGATGGGCGTGGCATCCACCAGATCGACCCGCGCGATGCCCGGAGCGTCCACGGACAGCACATGCCCCGGCAGCGGCGTGCCGGCCAGCGATGCCTTCAGCCCCGCGACCAGGCTTTCTAGCACGAGCGTTGTCTTTCCGGAGCCCGACACGCCCGTCACGCAGGTCAGACGCCCTTTCGGAATGCGCGCCTCCAGCGGATGCACGGTGTGGATGGTGTCGGTCTCCAGCGTGATGGCTCCTTCGTCGAAGAGATGTTCGGGTGCGACAGGCGTGCGCACCCGCACCTTCGCCGTGCCTGCCAGAAACGGCCCGATGCGGCTGGCCGGGTTCGCCTCCACCTCGGCCACCGACCCTTGGGCGATGACGCGGCCGCCGTCGGCGCCCGAGCCGGGTCCGATCTCGATGAGGTGGTTCGCGTGGCGCAGCACGGCCACATCGTGATCCACCATCACGACGGAGTTGCCGTCGGACAGAAGGTCGTCCATGACGCCCAGCAGCCCCTCGATGTTCGCCGGATGCAGCCCGATGGAGGGCTCGTCCAGTACGTAGAGGATGCCGGTGGTGCGGCTGCGCACGGCGCGCGTGAGGGCCACGCGCTGGCGCTCGCCGTTCGAAAGCGTCTCGCTGGCACGGTCGAGGGTGAGGTACCCCAGCCCCAGCTGCTCCAGCCTCTGGATTGGCTCGGTCATCTCGCTCGTGATGGAATCGCACATCGGGCGCATCTCTGGCGGAAGCCACGGGGCCACGCCAGGCAGCCAATCGCGCAGCTCGTCCAGCGACAAGGCCGTCACCTGAGCGAGGTTGCGCCCGTCGATGGTGGACGATCGCGCCTTCTCGGAGAGCCGCGTGCCGTGGCAGTCGGGGCACACCGACTCGCAGAGGAACTTTGCCACGCGCGCCATGCCCTTCTCGTCCTTCGCCTTCGCCAGCGCGTTTCTCACGGTGTTCACGGCGCTGTAGTAGGTGAAGTCCAGCTCGGTGGCATGGTCTTTGTTCTTGGGGACGTACAGGATGTGGCGCTTCTCCATGGGGCCGTGCAGCACGATGTCCTTCTCGGCATCGGTGAGGTCGCGGTAGGGCACGTCGGTGCGCACGCCCATCTCGCGGGCCACCTGCGGCATGAGCGACCACATGAGGTTGCGCCACGGCGCCACTGCGCCCTCTTCTAAAGTAAGGTTGGGGTCGGCGATGAGCGTGGACTCGTCGATGTCGCGTACGACACCGGTGCCGCCGCAGGTGGGGCAGGCGCCACCGCTGTTGAAGGCGAGGTCCTCGGCGGAGGGGCCGTAGAATTCCACGCCGCAGGTGGAGCAGGTAATGGGCAGCTCGGCGGCCACGTTCAGGGTCGTCGCGTTCACGTGCCCGTTGGGACACACATGGCAGCCGAGGCGCGAGAACATGAGGCGCAGGTAGTTCAAAAGCTCCGTGGACGTGCCGAAGGTGGAGTGCACGCCGGGGATGCCGGGCCGCTGGCGCAGGGCGAGGGCCGCCGGAACGTGCAGCACCTCGTCCACGGTGGCGCGGCCGGCCTGGGAGATGCGTCGGCGGGTGTAGGTGGAAAGCGCCTCCAAGTAGCGGCGACTGCCCTCGGCGTACAGAACGCCCAGCGCGAGCGAGCTTTTGCCCGATCCGGATACGCCCGCGATGCCCACGAGCTGCCGCAGCGGCACATCCAGCGAGAGGTTCTTCAAGTTGTGCACCCGCGCCCCGCGCACCTCAATGGCGGTAGGCTCGGTGAAGGCAAGAGGCGTGGCGGTTTCGATGTGTTCCATGGAGGCTCGATTCTCGCGCGATATGCAAAGCGCCCCGCGGCGGGGCGGGGCGCTTTCGAATTCTGGAGCCAACGAGCGGATTCGAACCGCTGACCTACGCATTACGAGTGCGTTGCTCTACCAGCTGAGCCACGTTGGCGAGAGTGCTTCTTGCGAAGCGGCTGTTTAGTATAGCGAACTGGGCGATGCTGCGCAAGCATTTGGAGCTGCGAATTCCTCTTTCGCGCACAACGGTGAAGGTGAATTGTGCCGAATTGTGCCGAATTGTGCCGCCTTCGGGAGTGGCGGCCTTCAATGGCCCTTCGGCACTTCAACATTTCGGCTGAATCTGGAAAGGCCGTGGGTTGAGGCGGGGGAGGGCGCTCCAACGCTATACTGGTCGCCATCGAAAAAACGGGGAGTGTGGCTTGAAACTCGCGGTGTGGTAGCACAGTCAAGCCGCTTAGGGTGACCTTGAGCGCGGCCGCCTCCTCTTAAGAGCAACGAGGTGCATTCATGAGCTTGAGGTTTTCGCTTGCGAAGGCGGCCGGCGCCGTTTCAACCTGGGGGCTGCGTCATGTGGCGAGGCGGCCTGCGGCTAATCTGCCGGGGAAGATCGCGCTCGCCATTGATCCGTCGCTGCTCGACGAGCTGCGCGGCAAGTGCGCGCAAGGCTCGGTCATCACCGTGGGCACCAACGGGAAGACCTCGACGAACAACCTGCTTGCCGACGCCTTCGAAGCTGCCGGGTGCACTATCATCTGCAATCGCACAGGGGCGAATCTGGCTGCGGGCATCACCTCGGCGCTTCTGCAGCAGCCGGCTGCCCAGTGGGGCGTTTTCGAATGCGACGAGCTGTGGCTCGCCCACGTGCTGCCCCGCCTGCGCTCGAACTATGTGCTGCTGCTGAATCTGTTCCGCGACCAGCTCGACCGCTGCGGCGAAATCGACCGCATCCAAACGTCCATTGCGGGGGCGTTGGCCGCCTCGCCGGACACCGTGCTCGTGTACAATGCCGACGACCCGCTGTGCGCCCGCATTGCCGACGAGGTGCCCAACCGCACGGTCGCCTATGGCCTGGACGAGTCCATGGGCCTGGCCCAGAACACCGTGACCGACGCCCAGATGTGCCAGAAATGCGACGGCATGGTGCGCTACCATTACCGCCAGTACGGCCAGCTCGGCGACTACTTCTGCGACCAATGCGACTTCGCGCGCCCGACATTGGACTTCGCCGGCCGCGACATCGCCATCGGCCCCGCTGGCGTGACCATGGAGGTCTGCGGGCCTGCCGGCTGCGAATCGGTGCACACGCCGCAGCCGACGCCCTACGCCGCCTACAATCTCGTGGCCTCTTATGCCCTTTGCCGCGAGGCGGGCATTCCCACGGCCGATTTCCAGCGGGCCCAGGATGCTTTCAACCCGCGCAACGGGCGCCTGCAGCGTTACCGCCTCGGCGGTCGCGACGTGCTGCTGAATCTGGCGAAGAACCCCACGGGCTTCAATCAGAATTTGAAGATCGTAGAAGCTGACCAGGGTCCCAAGATGGTGGCCTTCTTCATCAACGACCAGGTGGCCGACGGCCATGATATCTCGTGGATTTGGGATATCGATTTCGAAGAGCTTGCCGGACAGCCGGGCACGGTGGTGTTCGCTGGCGGCTCCCGTGCCCACGACCTGGCGGTGCGTTTGAAGTACGCCGGCATCGAGGCGGCGGTGATCGAGAACATCGAAGACGCCTTCTCCCGCCTGGGGGCGCTTGTGGCCGCGGGCACCCTGCCGGCCGACGCCGCCGTCTACGCCATCGCGAACTACACGGCCCTCCCCCAGGTGCACGCCGCCCTGAACGCCATGGAAGCCGCCGAACCCGCTGTCGCCCCCGCCCCGACGCCGGCCCCGATCGCCGAGGCCGCCGGCGCGAGTGCCGCTCCCACCTCGTGTCATCCTGAGCGCAGCGCCGAAGGCGCGGAGCCGAAGGATCCCGCAACCTCCGAGCCTTCCGCAACTCCCGCCTCTCTCGCATCTGAGGAATCCCCTGAGCCCCCCGTCATCATCGCCCATATGCTGCCCGACCTGCTGAACCTCTATGGCGACGGTGGCAACGTGCGCATCTTGGAACAGCGCCTGCGCTGGCGTGGCATCCCCGTGGAAGTGCGCCGCATCCAGCACGGAGAGGCGGTGGACTTCTCCCAGGTCGACCTCGTTTTCATGGGCGGCGGCCCCGACCGCGAGCAGAAGCTTGCCAGCGAGCAGCTGCTGGCGATGCGCGACGAGCTGGCCGTCTATGTGGAAGGAGACGGCCCGCTGCTCGCCATCTGCGGCGGCTACCAGATTCTCGGCCGCCAGTGGCTGTGGGGCGACGAGCTCGTGCCCGGCCTCGGCCTCATCGACATGGAGACGCGCCGCCCCGGCACGTCCGCCGACCGCCTCATCGACAACATGGTGCTGGAATCCCCCCTGGCCGCCCATCCTGTGGTGGGCTACGAGAACCACGCCGGCCGCACTTACCTGGGCGAAGGCGTGGAAGGCTTCGGCCGCGTCGTGTCCTCCTGCGGCCACGGCAACAACGATGACGATCGCGTGGAGGGCGCGCGCTACAAGAACGTTGTGGGCACCTATTCCCACGGGCCGCTGCTTTCTAAGAATCCGGAAGTGGCCGACTGGCTGCTCGCCCGCGCTCTCGAACGCCGTGCGGGGCGCACCGGAACCCCGGCCGCCGATCTCGCTCCTCTTGATGATGGCGCCGAGCTCGCCGCCAACGCCTCCATGGTCAAGCGCCTGTCGTAGGAGACGCTTCAATGCTGACGCTCCTGCTCGGCGCATCCGTGGCGAAGTTGTGGGCAATCTGCCGTTCTCCTATGGCTTTTCACTGGTAATGGGGCCCATTTTGTTGCGCCGTTCGGCAATTCTTTGCCAAAATGTTACTTCGAATTGAGCAATTCTTGGTTTTGCGGTGCTGCACGGCTTGCGGTTCTGCTCGCCAAGGAACACGAACCACGAAAGCGAGACCTTCCAGGATGGCCGAAACTCCAGGCAAGAACAACCCTCGTGCCCAACACGCATCCCAGCCCGTGGGAAAGTCGAACAATCCGAGGCATTCGCAGCCCGTCGGCGCCAACAACCCCCGGAACTCCCAGCCCCTTGGGAAGGCGACCAACAATCCGCGCCATTCCCAGCCGGTAGGGTCGAACAACCCCCGCCATTCGCAGCCCGTCGGCTCGAACAACCCGCGGCACTCCCAGCCGCTGCCCAAGCAGCCCGCCCTTGAAGGCATGGCGGCCAATGCCGTGCCGGCGCTACCGCCCATGGCCGAGCCCAACCCCTATTCCCGCGGAGCCACCGGCGACGACTACGCCAAGGACCGTCGCCGCAAGAAACGCCGCCGCATTCTGCTGGGCGTGCTGGCCTTCGTGCTCGTGGGCGTGCTCGGCGCCACCGGGGCCGCTTGGGCCTACATCTCCGGTATCGAGCAGGAGATGAACGAGGACATCACCCCCGAGGTCGTGGAAGCCTTGGAGGCGCCGGCCGAGTACGACGGCGGCACCTTCTACATGCTGCTCATGGGCACCGACAAGTCGGCTGCTCGCGAGCAATCGACCCAGTATGCTGGCGATACCTTCCGCTCCGACTCCATGATCCTCACCCGGGTCGATCCACAGAACAAGAAGGTCACCATGGTGTCGATGCACCGCGACACTGAGATCGAGATCGAGGGCTACGGCCTGCAGAAGCTGAACGCCTCCTACGCCATCGGCGGCCCGGCGCTCGCCATCAAGACGGTCTCCCAGATGGCCGGCGTGCCCATCTCCCACTACGCCGAGATCAACTTCGACGGCTTCGAGGATGTCGTCGATGCCCTGGGCGGCGTGGAAGTGGACGTGCCCATGGAGATCAACGACGACGAGGCCGGCGGACATGTGGATGCGGGCGAGCAGACGCTTTCCGGCGAAGAGGCGCTCATCCTGTGCCGTTCGCGCCACTCCTATGACGAGTACGGCGACGGCGACCGCTACCGCGCGGCCAACCAGCGCTTGGTGCTCGGCGCCATCGCCAAGAAGATCCTCTCGGCCGACCCCGCCACCATGGCCAACACCATTAGCGCGCTTTCCCAGTACATCACCACCGACTTCAAGGTGGGCGACATCGTGGCGCTGGCCACCTCCATGCAGGGCATCGACCCGTCTAAGGACATTTATTCGGCCATGGAGCCCACCATCAGCGAGTACAAGAACGACACCTGGTACGAGCAGCTGGACGTGGCCGCGTGGAACACCATGATGGGCCGCGTGCGCGAGGGCCTGCCCCCCACCGAGGTCGATGAGGTGGACGAGTTGAACGGCACCGTGCTCGCTAGCGTTGGCGACGGCAAGGCGGCCGCCAGCGACAGCGAGGGCGTTCAGGGCGTAAACGGCACGCAGCGCCAGACCTTCGGCGAGACGCGCACCGGTATCGTCACCATCAAGAACGGCAACGGCATCAACGGCGTGGGCGCCGAGGCGCTCGAGCGCATCAAACCGCTCGGGTATACCGCCGACGCCTCCAACGCAAACAGCTTCAGCTACGAGGAGACCGTGGTCGTCTTCGATACGCCCGATCAGCGCGTTTACGCCGAGGAGCTCATCGACGCCCTCGGCTGCGGCCGCGCCGTGCAGAACACCGACGGCGAGTACGTCTACGACGGCGACTTCCTCATCCTGATCGGTAGTGATTGGCAGTAGGAAGCCGTGCATCTCATCAACCGAAAGGGCCCCGCATTGGGGCCCTTTTGCGAGCAAAGGAGTCCCATGCGATTTGTTTCGTGGAATGTGAACGGCATTCGTGCTGTGCTGAAGAAGAACTTCCTGGAAGTGTTCGACGCCTTCGACGCGGACATCTTCGCCATTCAGGAGACGAAGTGCCAGGTGGGTCAGGTGGAGCTGGATCTGCCGGGCTACCACCAGTACTGGAGCGCCGCCGAAAAGAAGGGCTATTCGGGTACGGCGGTGTTCACCCGCGAGGAGCCGCTGCGGGTACTGCACGGTTTGGGCAACGAGTACCTGGACGCCGAGGGGCGCATCGTGGCCTGTGAGTTTCCCCGGTTCTGGTTCGTGAACGTGTACACGCCGAACTCCCAGATGGAACTTGCGCGCATCGACCACCGCATGGAATGGGACGACGCGTTCCGCGACTTCTGCAAGGGGCTCGAGGCCGGCGTGCTGCCCGACGGCAGCGCCAGCGATCCGAAGCCGGTGGTGATGTGCGGCGACTTCAACGTGGCGCATGAGGAGATCGACCTGAAGAACCCGGGCCCCAACCGCGGGGCATCGGGCTTCTCCGACGAGGAGCGCGGGAAGTTCACCGAGCTGGTGGACGCCGGTTTCACCGACACGTTCCGCCTGCTGCATCCGGATGAGACGGGCCGCTACAGCTGGTGGAGCTACCGGTTCCGCGCCCGCTCGACGAACGCGGGATGGCGCATCGACTACTTCCTCGTGAGCGATGCGCTGCGCGATCATGTGGTGGCCGCGAGCATCTACGACGACGTGGAAGGCTCCGACCACTGCCCGGTCGGCCTCGAGCTGGATATATAAATGCTGAAGATAACCGTTATTGCCGTGGGCAAGCTGAAGGAGAAGTTCTGGGTGGCGGCCTGCGACGAGTATCTGAAGCGGCTGCGCCCCTACGCGAAAGTGACCGTGGCCGAGATTCCCGATGTCGATCCGGCCCGCTCCGGCGGCGTGGAGGCGGCCCGCGAGCGCGAGGGGGCAGGCATTCTGGCGGCGGTGCCGGAAGGCGCGCACGTCATCCTCATGGCCATCGAAGGGAAGCAGCGCTCAAGCGTCGACTTCTCCCGCCACCTGGACGATCTGGCCCTGCGCGGCGCAAGCGAGCTCGCCTTCGTCATCGGCGGTTCCGACGGCGTGAGCGACGCGGTGCGGGCCCGGGCCGACGAGACATTCTCCTTCGGCCCTGTCACCCTGCCCCACAACTTGGCCCGCGTCGTGCTGCTCGAGCAGCTCTACCGCGCCTTCAAAATCTCCCGCGGCGAGCCCTACCACAAGTAGCGCCGCTTTTCGACGTCTAGTCAAAAGTGGGAAAGCGGTGTGCCCAGTTTTGGGCAGAAGCCCGCGCGTCCCCTTCCTATACTGACCTCATTCGCCAAGAGGGGGTGCAATCACGAGGGACCGCCCTCCTCTTATAGCGACCCGGCGCCGCAATGCGCGTCGCCGCTCTTACGAGAGAAAGAGGAGGAGTATGGAAGAGAAAGAGCAATTCGCTCCCACCGAGATCGTGAAGGACGGCAAGGTCACGCGCCGCACCTTCGTGAAGGGCGCGGGCTGGCTGACCATCACGTCCGCCATCGGCGCCAGTGCCCTTGGCTGCGCCCCGGCCCAGAAGAGCGAGAGCGAAGATGACAAGCTGGCCGAGACCGGCCCGGTGGCCGATCCCGAGGAGGGCTTCACCTACAAGAGCGCTTGCTGCTCGGTGAACTGCACCTCGCGCTGCCATCTGCGCGCCCGCGTGAAGGACGACAAGATCTACACCGTCACCCCCGGTCAGATGCCCGGGCGCGACGATTACGCCAACTGCTGCCTGCGCTCCATCGGCCTGGGCACGCGCACCCACGACGAGAACGTGCGCGTCATGCATCCCATGAAGCGCACCGGCGAGCGCGGCAGCGGCGAGTTCGAGCAGATCACCTGGGAGCAGGCCATCGACGAGATCGCCGAGCGCATGGAGGCCACCAAGGCGCAGTACGGCCCTAAAGCCTGCGGCTTCTACTCGTTCACGGGCAACCTGTCGAAGCTTTCCTGGGAGGCGCCCACCCGTTTCGCCGGCACCTACGGCGGCACCGCCTTCGATATCGAGGGAATCATGGGCGACCACGGCGCCACCATGGGCATGACGCTGTGCTTCGGCCAGGGCCGCGGCGCTCACGACACGCGCGACTATATGAACTCGAACATGGTGGTGCTCTGGGGCCGCAACGTGGCCGACACCCACACCTCCGAGTTCCGCTACCTTGTGAAAGCCCGCGAAAACGGCGCCAAGATCGTCGTGGTGGATCCGCGCCTGTGCTCCACGGCGGCCATCGCCGATCAGTGGATCCCCATCAAGGCTCAAACCGACCCGGCGCTGGCCCTCGGCATGATGAACGTCATCATCAGCAAGGACCTGCACGCGAAGGACTGGCTCGTGGCCAACTCCGTGGCGCCCTTCCTCGTGCGCGAGTCCGATGGCGCGATGCTGCGCGACGGCGAGGGCGAGGACGCCGCCTGGATGGTGTGGGACACGGCGGCCGGCAAGGCGGTGCCCAACACCACCGAGGGCGTGACCGCCGCGCTTTCCGGTACCTTCGAGGTGAACGGCGAGACCTGCCGCACCGCCTTCGACCACCTGTGCGACGAGGTGTCCAAGTACACGCTGGAGTACACCTCCGAGATCACGGGCCTCGACCCCGAGGTCATCGAGAACTTCGCCATGGAGTACATCAACGCCCAGCCGGCCGGCATCCGCATGGGACAGGGCATGCAGCGCGTCTACAACTCCCATTCGCCCTTCCGCACCGTGGCCACGCTGGCCGCTGTGGCCGGCTACATCGGCGTGGAAGGCGGCGGCGCGTCCCACGCGGGCGGCACGGCGTCCATCCGCTCGACCCCCGGCATCACCATCCCGGCGTTCAACTACGACGAGTGGGCGAATACCGGCGCCAACGAGGTGAACATGGTGAAGAGCTCGACGCTCTACGACCAAATCATCACCAAGCAGCCCAACCCCATCGACTTCATGTGGTTCGCGAACTCGAACTTCATCAACATGAGCCCCGATGCCAACAAGATCATCAACGAGGTGCTGCCCAACATCTCCACCATCGTGACGGTGGATCCCTACTGGACCTGGACGGCGAAGTACTCGGACTACGTGCTGCCGGCCTGCAACTATTGGGAGAAGTGGGACTTCCTCGATCGCTCGCCCTGGGTGTTCTTCCAGAGCCCGGCTGTGGCGCCGGCGGGCGAGAGCAAGTCCGACGTCGAGATCATGTCCCTGCTCGCTGCCAAGGTGGGCCTGGGCGACTTGTGGAACAAGACCGATGAGGAGTGGGTGCGCAGCTTCGTGAACGAGGAGCACCCGGCCTGGGAGGGCTTCGATTTCGACAAGGCTGTGGAAGAGGGTATCTGGGGCCGCCCCGACGGCATCTACGACTCCCAGATCGTCTTCGCCGACGGCGTGTTCCCCACGCCTTCCACGAAGTTCACCTTCTACAACGACGACCTGGTGGAGTTCGAGGAGGAAGTGCCCTGCTACAAGCCCATGCTGGAGGATCCGAAGGGTCCGCTCGGCGAGAAGTACCCGCTCGTGTTTCTGCAGTACCACGACCGCATGAACGTGCACACCCAGCACATCGGTATTCCGGCGCTGGCGGGCATCCAGGACGAGCCTCTGCTGGAGATGAACCCGGTGGATGCCAAAGCTCGCGGTATTGCCGATGGCGACGTGGTGAGTATCACAAACGATCGCGGCGCCTGCAAAATGAAGGTGTTTGTCACCGAGGGCATCGTGCCCGGTACGGTGGCCACCCAAAGCGGCTGGACTCCCGACTACACCATCGAGGGCAACTACCAGACGCTGACCCACTTGACGTTGAACCCCACAGAAGAGCACATTTCCCAGACCTGCACGGCATTCTACGACGTGCTGGTGGAAGTAGAGAAGGCGTAGGTGCGACATGGCTAAGCAATATGGAATGGTGATCGACACGACTCGCTGCATGGGCTGCCAGACCTGCGCGGTCGCCTGCAAGGTATCCAACGACGTGCCCGGCGAGCTGTATTGGGCCCATGTGGAAGGACTCGATGGCGATCTGTACCGCCCGACGGGCACCTTCCCGAAGGTGAAGATGAACTTCCGTCCCACGCTGTGCAACCATTGCGCCGAGCCGGCCTGCGTGGCCAACTGTCCCACCGGCGCCATGGCGAAGCGCGAGGACAACGGCGCTGTGGTAGTGGATCAGGACGTGTGCATCGGGTGCGGCACCTGCGTGAACTCGTGCCCCTACGAGGTGCCGCAGATTGACGAGGAGGCCGGCGTGTCCTCGAAGTGCACCCTGTGCTTCGATCGTCTGGACAACGACCATCGTCCGTGGTGCGTGCAGGCCTGCCCGGCCGAGGCCCGCATTGTCGGCGACCTGAACGATCCGGAAAGCGAAGTGTCGAAGTACATCGCCGAGAAGGGGGCTCAGCCCTACATGCCGGAGAACGGCACCACGCCTTCGGTCTATTACGTGTAAGCCCTCCCTCCTATAGAGGCAGCGACGCTCAGTCGCTGCCCCTGTTCGCTTCGAGGGAAGGCGCTTTGGTACAATAAGATCGCGGACGCGGGGGATCGGCCGCGAGAGGGGAGGGGAACCATGACGTGGACAGGGAAGAACGAGGTGCTCGACGAGGTCATTGGCCGCGCCGAGCTGGAGCGCATGCTCGACGAGGCGGGAGCCACCTATACGTCTCGGCGGATTCCGGCGGGCGCCATGGTGTTCTGGAGCGGCGAGCCGGATGGCAACCATTACTATGTTGAAAGCGGCTCGGTGGAGCTGTACGGCGTCGATGCCGCCGGGCGCAAGAAAGTCATCGACCGCTACGGTCCCGGCATGTTCTTCGGATTCCATATCCTGCGCGACACCAATCTGACGATGTCGACGGCGCAGTGCTTGGAGGACAGCCGCATTCTGGCCATTCCCAAGGAATCGTTCTTCAAGTTGCTTCGCGGGGGCTCGGATTTCTCCGAATACTGCGTGCGCTATTTGTTCGGGCTTTTGTCCATGCAGACCAACGAGATGCTGAACCAGTCGTTCTACGTGACGGCCCAGCGAGTGCCCATGTTGCTCGCCAAATTGGCGGCCGAGCGTCTTGCGGAAGACGCGGCGCAGCAAATGGTGGTGCTTCCCTACAGCAACAACGACATCGCCGACATGCTCGGCGTGAGCCGCAACTCGGTCACCTCGGTCGTCTCGCGCTTGCAGGCCCAGGGGGTCATCGAGAAGCAGCGCAGTGCCATTCGCATCATCGATGCGCAACGCCTCGCCGAGATTGCCCAGCTCGAGCAGGAGTAGCGGACTATGGGCCGGCAACTTGCCCCACTGTTTTTCGCCGCCTTCCTCGCTTACGGCTACAACAATATCTTCATGACGCTGACCCCCTCTTTCGTGGTGGCCGCGGGAGGGACGTTGGCGGAAGCGGGGCTTCAGAACAGCGTGTATCTGGCCGCGGCAGTCCTCTTGCGCTTCGCCTTCGGCCCGGCGGCGGATCGGTGGGGCACGAAGCCGGTCATGCTCGTGGGCCTTGCGTCGTTTGTGCTCGGGGGCATTCTGTTCCCGCTGTGTGCCGAGTTCTGGCAGATGCTTTTGGTGCGCTGCGTGCAGGCGGTCGGCCTTGCTTCTTTCTGGTCGTCGGCCACAGCCACCGTTTCGGAGGCGGCGCCGCCCCAGGCGCGGGGCCGCTGGCTCGGCCTGTATCGCCTGACGACCTCCGCCTCGCTTCTTCTGGGGCCTCTTGTGGCGTTCGGGCTCGTGAAGGCCGCGGGGTTCGCCGCGTGCTTCTGGATGCTTGCTGGATGCTCTGCTGTTGCCTTGACTTGCGTTGGCGCCATGAGGCTCCCTCGCCGTCGACGCGAGCGGCTTCGGGTAAAATCCCCCTGTGTGGAAGGCTCGCTTTCTTTATCGGGAGTTGTTGGTATGGCGGTGACCGGGACGTTTGTCGCTGCCATGGGGTACGGGCTGCTGTTCAGTTTTGGAGGCACCTTCATCTCGGCTGCCGGAATGACCGAAAACGAGGGATGGTGCTTCACGCTTATTGGGCTCGGGGGCCTTGCGGCCAATCCCGTTGCCGGTATCCTCTGCGATCGCCGCGATGCGCGCCGGCTGTTCGGCGTCCATGGGCTGCTCATGGGGATGGGCGTTGCGCTCTTCGCCGTGGCGGCATCGTCTTTGCCAGCCCTTGTCGTTTCGGGCCTTTGCATCGGCTATGGCTATGCGGGCGCCATGGTGTGCGCCCAGGCTATGATTGCTCGCCAGGTGGCGGAAGGCCGCCAGGCGACGGCGCTCGCCCTGCAGCAGAACGCCATCGACGTCGGCATCGCCTCCGCGAGCGCTCTGTATGGAGCGGTGTTTTCCGTTTTCGGTGCTGCAGCCGCCGAGCCCTTTGTTTGCCAGGCATGTCTTATCGCGCTCGTCGGACTGCTGCTAGCGAAGCGTTGGGCGTCCCTGGCCCGATGACCGGCGTGCTGATCGCTACTTCTTCACGATCTCGATGGTCACTTCGGCCGGGGCGGGCAGCTCGGCGGTGCAGTGGGGGCAGCGGGTGGCGCCCACGTTGATCTCTTCAAGACAGAAGGGGCAGGTGGGGGCGTGCTCGATGACTTCCTCGCCCTTGGCGTTCTTGCGGAAGGGGAGTTTCGCCGTGCCGTCCTTCATCTTGTTGAAGGCCTTCACGATCATGAACACGACCCAGGCAACAATGAGGAAGTTGATGATTGCGCTGATGAAGGCCCCGAAGTCGATGCCGTTCTCGGTGCCGGGCACGGGGATAGTAAGGCCGGCGACGTCGGTGCCGGCACCTCCGGTGATGAGCTTGATGAACGGGTTGATGATGTCGTCAGTCAGCGACGTGACGATGGCGGTGAACGCCGCGCCGATGATGATGCCGACGGCCATGTCGATCACGTTGCCGCGGTTGATGAACTCTTTGAACTCGGCCAGGAGGCTTTTCATGGTCGATCCCTTCTTGCGTGAAACCTTCTGCCAAGGTATTATGCCGCTCTTTTGCCGTGTGTCCATAGCGTCGTGATAACATGGCGCCAACCGTTTACAAGGAGTTACGACAACCGTGGATACAGCGAAAATCGAAGCAGGCGTCCGCCTGATTTTGGAAGGCGTCGGGGAAGACCCCGAGCGCGAGGGGCTGCGGGAGACGCCGGCGCGCGTGGCCCGTATGTACGAGGAAGTGCTGGGCGGCTTGGAAGAGGACCCGTCGCGGCATTTCGACGTGACCTTCGACGAGGGCCACGAGGAAATCGTGCTCGTGGGCGACATTCCCTTCTACAGCATGTGCGAGCACCATCTGGCTCCGTTCTTCGGGCGCGCGCACGTGGCCTACATCCCCGGCGAGGACGGCCGCATCTGCGGCATCTCGAAGCTGGCGCGGCTCGTGGACGGCTTCGCCAAGCGCCCCCAGGTGCAGGAGCGCCTGACCGGGCAGATCGCCGACACGCTGGTGGAGGCGCTGCACCCGGCCGGTGTCATCGTGGTGCTGGAGGCCGAGCACATGTGCATGTCCATGCGCGGCGTGAAAAAGCCGGGCGCGAAAACGACCACGCGGGCCGTGCGCGGCTGCTTCGAAACCGATGCCGACGCGCGCTCCGAGGCGCTGTCGCTGATTTTCCGAAAGTAGTGGCCGTCCGTATCGTCCTGAGCGCGCGTAAGCGAGTCGAAGGATTCCGTCCCCGCTAGAAACCCCCACTAGAAAGAAGGTTCCCATGAAGTGCGTCATCTCCGTTCTCGGCAAGGACCGCTCCGGCGTGGTGGCCGCCATCGCCACGACGCTGGCCGACTGCGGCGCCAACATCGACGACATCTCCCAGACGATCCTCGGCGAGGGCCGCATGTTTTCCATGACCATGATGGTGACGCTTGATCCCGCCGTCGCCGACTTCAACACCGTGCAGGAGCGCCTCGCCGCCGACGGCGAGCGCCTGTCCATGCAGGTTCTCATCCAGCGCGAGGACGTCTTCCAAGCGATGTACGAGATTTAGCCGATATTTTGGTTCGTCTCGGTCGCTTAGCGGACTCGACTGGGGACGCGAGCGTGAAGGTGCTTGTTGCCCCAATAAGCACCTCAAGAGCGACGGAAAGGGTACTTTGGGCGCTTGACCCGTGCGATAGAATGGGTGCTTAGTGAAGCAAGACCAGTGAAAGGAGGAGCTTTATGGCGCATGTTGTTGACGTAGCAGCGTACATTCTGGAAGATCTTGGGAGCGTTTCCACCATGAAGCTCCAGAAGCTGGCGTTCTACAGCCAGGCATATTACCTGGCAGAGCATGGCGCAACTCTTTTTCCGGAAGCGTTCGAGGCTTGGGCTAACGGACCTGTTGCTCCCGATTTGTTCAGGCGGCATAGAGGTGAGTTCGTTATTGCGCGTGGCTTTTTTGGGCCCGTGAGTGAGGGTGCTTTCTCGAAGGACGAGCAAGAGGCCGTGGATTTCGTTGTAAGTCGCTTGCGAGACTGGACGGGTGCTCAGCTCAGCGAGCTCACTCATAGTGAGGCTCCGTGGCGAAGTGCGCGCGAGGGACTGGCTCCGAATGAACGGTCGCACAGGCCTATCGCCGTCGACTGCATGAAGTCCTATTACGGGACGAGGCCGGCTGGTAATCCGGTGTTTGCATGAGCGCAGGCTGGATCTCGAAAACCAAGGTTGGAAAGGCGGGGGAGGCATTGACCTCCCCGCTTTCTTCTTCTGAGGATCGCGCGGCTGCACTTGCGGTTGTCAACTACTGGCGCGAGATTCACGCCGAGGTTCTTCAACGCGCTCTCGAGGATATCGAAGGATTGATCGCCGTCGATTCCGAAGTGCTTGTTGCAGGGCGCATCAAAAAACTGTCGACGATTGTTGATAAGCTCGGAAGAGCGGATGCTCCTTTCGACCTTCAAACAATGTACGACATTGCAGGGTGCCGGCTAGTGGTGCCCGATCTCGAGGCGCTCGAGCGCGTGTATAGCGAAATAGCTGATCTCCCTGCATTTGATGCTCCGAAGACAGGGCGCCACGACTATATTGCGCATCCTCGCCCGAGCGGCTACCGCGGAAGGCATGCCATCTTGCATTATTGCGATCTGGTATGCAATCACAAGCTGTTCGTCGAGGTTCAGTTGCGCACGGTGCTTCAGCATGCCTGGGCAACGTCAGTGGAGATGCACGATGTGGCTGTGAAAAGTCGCTTGAAATTCAACGAGATCGATAATCCCGCTGGAAGGTTTTTCAAAAAAGCGGCCCTGCTTGTTGCTCAATTGGAAGAGCGGGGAGAAATAAATGCGGGTGCTATACGAGATCTCGCTGATGGACGGCCCGAGCTACCGTGCGCCATTGAAGCGGTAAAAACGCTTAAGGCCGCCAACGATGCCGTCTACTTTCTCCCTGACGACGCGAACGAGGACGTGGCCGATTACTACCTTGTTGATCTTATCGCGGATGAGCAGACGCTTGAGCTCACACCGCTCGACTCCATAGCGGCTCTATCGCGGTACTTCGAAGAGGAGGGCGCCGACCGCGATGGTGAGCGCGATCTCGTGCTCACGAAAGGCTCTTCCAAGGAGAAGCTTGCAAAGCTGTACCCAAATTACTTCGGTGACATTTCTGACTTTGTTAAGCTCATCGAGAAGAACCTGGACGCGTTCGCTTAAAGCTCATCAGACGGCTCAGACTAGCTGAGCGTCATCGCGATAGTACGGCGTAGTCTACTTCGGGCGGGGGCTTCGCCCCAGGTGCACATTTGGGCGAGCGCTTTTACGGCTCCTTGAGCCGCCTCAGCAGCTCTTGCTGATTGTGCACGTTCATCTTGCGATGGATTCGGGAGATGTGAGTACGCGCGGTGTTAAGGGAGATCACTTCGGACTCGGCGATGGCCGCCGCGTTCTGCCCTTGGGCGACGAACAACAGAATCTCACCCTCGCGTTTGGTGAGGCCGAACTTCTCGACGGCTTTCGCGCAGCGCTCGGTGGTGGCCTTGTCCTCGAAGCGCTTGGGCGTCAGCTTCTTCTCGAGACCCCACACGAGTTCGACCCGGCGATCGTCCCCAACCCAGAATGTGCCGGCAACGAGCAGCAGAAACGCGAGAATGGATAGCGTGCCGTAGGACTCGGTGTTCAGCGGCACGCTTACTTTCAGAACGTCTCCGATAATGACGCCGATGACGATGAAGGGCACGGCGATGAGCGTGGCTGTGGCAGCCGCGTGCAAATAGCTGCAATGCACCTTCCGCATGACCACGATGGTGGCGAGCAGGTAAAAAGCGAGGTAAGCATCCATGGCGCATTGAGCGAATCCGATGGATATGAATGTGAGCCCGCTATTGGCGAGCGAGAGAAGCAAGAAGCTCAGCATCGTGAGGGGGAAGATCGTTGTGCGCACGCGGGGCCAGAGCTTGGCTGCGTGGTCATCTCGGGCAAAGGCAACGCAGAAGATGCCACCCGCGACGACGGATCCGATATAGCAGGGGAGGAGCTTGTCGTGGCCCAAGGGAATAATGCCACTCGCCATGGCATGGGTCATGCCGAAAATGAGCCAGTAAGCTGCACAGTGTAAGAGGAGTTGGGGCGGAAGGCGCCTAGGGGCGCTCTTATCGGTCTCGGCAGAGGCAAAGGGAGAGGCTTCGGGGCCATTTTGGGCCGAAACGGGGCGTTTCCAAAGAACTCGCCAGCTGCAGACGATGCACAATGCCAGAAGGAGGAAGCGCACGGCAATGCGCAGAGGCATGAGGGGGAATAGGGCCATCACAGCCCATGCGGCCGCTTCCAGAACGCCGTAAGTCGCTATAGCTACCGCAATGGCTACGGCGATATGGGGGACGGGACGTGTGCAAAGCCAGCGCATGAGGAAGAACAGCTGCGAGAAGAAGGCGGTGCCGATGAAAAGCTGGCCGCCTATGACGCCAGCGGGCCAGTCGGCCATAACGGCGATGAAGAGCCACGTACCAGTGAGCGCTTGGGCAATGGCGAGGGCGATGAGCCAGGGACGCTCGCGCCGTCGCCAGCTCGCCCGGGCTCCGACGATGAGGGCGAAGGCGCCGAGGGCGCCGCCGTAGCAAGCCAAGCAGCTCTCAACTTGGTTGAGATAGTTCGACAGGAAAAGAAATCCGTCGTCGTGGTAGAGGTTCCACCAAGCGAACAGCGCACCAATAGCCAAGATGCACAAGCAGAGCGGGCGATGCTCGGCCGCGCGGACGCCCCCTGTCTTCTCGTTCTCCATGACTTCCTCCGTAGGCTCCTCCCTCTGTGCTCTCGATTATAGCGAAGGGCGTCCGAGAAGGAGCCTTCCCGACTAGTGAAAAGCGGCTTGAACGGGGAAATACTCAACATTTGAGTACGTTGTCGTTGGGGTCGTCGGTACTTTGCTGCATGGATGATGACGCCGAAAACTGGCTTCTCGGGGATAGTGAACCGCGAAGGAGCGGAACGGCAAAGGGCCTTCCGCAGAAAGAGGAGAGGAGGACTCATGAGGTTCCCTACGAGTAAGAGAGGCGAGGGCAGACGTGCGCACTCGCGGCGCAAGTTCGCGCTCGGCGCCGCGGTATGCCTGCTCGCTCTGGCGGCCTGTCTGGCGGCCTGCGCGCCGTCCACGGCGCCCCAGCCAACGGACACGAATGCGGCCATGGCCGAGACGGGCGAGTCGGACGGCGGGGACGCCGATGCCTCGACTACCGGTTCGTTCTCGACGGCAGCGGACTTCACGGACGTGTCCACGGGCATGTTCCCGGACATTCAGCGCAATGCGGAGTTCCAAAACGCGGGCAACCGCGGATGCGCCGCGTGTCACGACGATCTGTTCACGCTGGACAAAAACAACGGTTCCTTCGTGCACATCACCAACCAGGTGGGTATGAAGAAGGGCTCCTACAACGGCGACTGTGTGGTGTGCCACTACCAGAAAATGGGCACGGCGGGCAACATCATGTCTGAGAACCTGCACGTGCGCCACTACAGCAGCCCCGAGTTTGTGAATGCCAACGGCAACTGCTGGAGCTGTCACGTGACCGACACTGACGAGGGCGGCAATATCATCATGAAGCTGTTCGAGGACGTCAAGTACGACATGCGCTTCGGCGGCTATCCCAACGAAGATGAGACCGATATCCATTGGCTCGAGCGCCACGGTTGGGACGAGGGTACCTTTAGCGGGGTTGTTCGCGAGGCCGACCCCAAGCTCGACGTGCAGGTGGATCAGGCGACGAGTGCCGAGGAAGACGAGTTCAACATCCTGAACTTCGAGCGCATCGAAGGTGAGGATGCCTATGACCAGATCGAGAAGTCCGTGAACGACGACAGCTACCGCTTTACCGTTGAAGGCGTCGGCAAGCCCGGCGAGTACACGCTGGACGACCTGAAGGCCATGCCCCAGACGGAGTTCACGGCGGCCCAGTACTGCTACGTGGCCGGCTACAACACTGCCATGTTCGACAACATGCCCATGAAGGGCGTGAAGCTGTCCGACTTCATCGAGGCCGTAGGCGGCGTCGAGGCGGGTACGAACACCGTTACGCCTGTCGCCGTTGATGGGTGGACGGCCATCTACCCCGATGGTGCCACCGACCTGCAGTCTTACATCGACAACGATGCTGTGATCGTGCTCGAGCGCTACGGTCATGACCTCAACATCGCCCAGGGCGGCCCGGTGGAGATCTTCGTTCCCGGCACCGGTGGCACGGCCACGGTGAAGAACCTGGTGGGCATCAAGTTCAGCAAGACCGACAACCCGCCGGTGTACAGCGACATCGCCGTGCCCTCCATCGAGGCCGGCGCTCTCATCAACATGAACACCTCCTGGTTCGACAACGACGGCGTGCAGGCCAAGGTGGGCGAGCCCGTGACCCTGGAGGGCGCTTCCTGGGGTTGGACCTTCGGCGATGCCTGCAACTACGAAGTGGACAAAATCCTCTTCTCCCTGGATTACGGCCAGAACTGGACTGAAGTCGACTCTCCGGACAGCTTCGATCCCTATCAGTGGACCCACTTCACCATGACGTGGACGCCCGAGAAGGCCGGCACCTACATCGCCAAGGCGAAGGCCGTCAGCAAGAACGGCGTTGAGCGGGGCAAGGACGCCAGCATCATCATCCAAGTGAGCGAGTAGGAAAGGAGCGCATCGTGACTACTTCAGCGAAGGCTATTGGCGCGGCGGCGAGCAGCTTGATCCTGCTGGGCTCTGCGGCGCTGGCGGCGGCCCCGGCCGTCATGGACATCACGGCCGATGCGTCGCCCGCGGCGGCGACCCAGCAGGCGACGGAAGCGAGTGCTGCCGCCGAGGCGACTGGCGTTCAGCGCGTCGAAGGCCAGTTCAGCTACGACCAAGGCGTGGTGACTTCCAACGAGACTATCGCCTCGGTGTTCGCCAAAGCGGCAGCTACTTTGTGCCAGACCACAGCCGACGGCTACGGCGTGTACACGGCCCAGGCCATCAAAGTGTCGGTCGCGGGTTTGCCGACCATGGAGGCCACAGTGGCCGAGATGGCCGAGGAGGAGGGCGCCGATTCCTATGTGCTCGGCTGCTCCTGCGCCTCGAACGCCCCCGGCGGCGGCGCCATCGCCAATGCCGAGGTGTCGGGCGTGTCCTTGGCCTCGCTTATGACCATGGCCGCCGCCTAAAGCAAGGAAGGCGAAGCTCGTCTTCTGTGGGTGCGGCCTCGCGCCTCCCCTCCCAGCAAGGTCGCACCCGCGATTTAGAAAGCCTCTCCCTTGCGCCCCGAATCTTGGTCTATCTTGTCCAAGATTCGGGGCGCGATTCACGTCGGGGGCTCGGCATTCCCTGGCGCAGCAGTTGCTCCGCGAATTGCGATGCGGTGATTTCTGGCTGGCTAGCTCATTTGCGAAGGACAATGGCGTTGGTAGGGCTCGATGCCATGTCTAAAGGAGTCGCGATGATCAGGCAAAAAGATCAATTATCTCCTGGCGAGAATGAACGCCAAGTTTCGCGTAGATATGCTTAGTGTGGGTTTGGACGGTTGCCGCAGAAATGTAAAGAAGCTCTCCTATGCGGGCTGCACTGTGCCCCTGCGAAAGAAGAAGGAGGATGTCCTGCTCCCTAGAAGTGAGACCATGCCGTGCTGCGATATCTAAAGCGCGTTCCTTCCGCGGGTCAGCCTCGCTGAGAGCGGCGGTTTCGACGAAGGGGTTGGAATTGACGAGGGTCTTGAGTGCGTTGCTCGAGCCAAAGGCAGCAAGAAGCAGAGACAGGGCCAACAACGTGACAATAACGAGAAGAGCGGTAAGGACTCCCTGGTCGAGAGTTGACAGATGAATGAGGGGCAGCGCGTCTGCGGTAAATTCGAAATGCTTGGTGGCTATATCGATGCACTGGGGCACGAAGAACATGAGGCCGAAAATAAGGGCAGGGTTGACTGAGGACTCGTAGCAAAAGAGCAGGAGCGAGAAGTAGAGCAGCATGAAGGAGAGTGACCACAGAGTACTGGTGGTGTTGATGGCGGCAGAAGCGGTAAAGGCGTCGCTTGAGTTGCTTAAGAGGAGTCCGAGACACGTTCCTCCTATCACACCGAAGAGCGCAAACCAGAGATGTTGGGCGGTTATGGCTTTTACAACATTGCAGGAGCGCACGGCGGCAAGAATGGCGGCGCAAAGGGAAATCACGAGAAGAGTCGCTTCGCGGGTGTCGTTGGAAAAGCTCATCTCTGCGAACGAGGGTATGCCGATGAGCAGAATATGGGAGAGCGGCATCGTCAGCATCAGAACGATAGATGCGATGAGGAAGCGCCTCTCGCTTCGACTTATCTCGAAGCTGCTGATGGCAAGGACTTCAATGGTGCTGGCATGAGCCGAAAGCGCCCACAGCGCTAGCGAGGTGGGGCAGGAGAACAGAATCTGCAAAGTGCCAAGCAGCGAGTTTCCCACAAGCGCTGTCGCCGCCCGTGCAAGGAAAACGGCAGAGAAGAAGGAGAAAACCGCCCAACCGAAGCTTGTCTGGTAGGCATAGCGAATGAGCTCGACCGACCACAGGTAAAGGGAAAGAATGCTGGAAGCACCCATCACTATGCAAAAGGCCTCGGCAAAAAGAGCTGGGGGCGCAAGAGCGGCTTCGTTGCAATAGACCAACACGCCTCCTCCGATAAGCCCCATCGCTGTTGCGGCGAGGGCCACCTTGAGCCACTGCCGATTGCGAGAAAGGACGCTCTTGCCTTTCAGGAGGATTGCCGCAGTCGAAATCGCCATGCCCACGCATATATAAAGGAGCTCGTCCGTTGTTTGAACCAGATCGAACGATGCAAGAGGGTGAAGGAAGAACGATCGTTGGAATATCGACCAAATGCTGGCAAAGCCGATGATGTGCACGACGAGCATCAGGGCCTTTGTTGCCTCGGTGGAAGAGGCAGGCTCTGATTCTCGGTGCGCTGATATGTTGGGTGGCGTGTTCTCCATAGCTTCGCTCTGCCTATTTTAGAGAAATATGCGGCGAGTTCCTAGCATGTGCGCAGGGCCGCCTTTCTGAGAAATGCCAGTTCCAAGGCGTGGGGAGAGAAAATACCCAATGAATGGGTAGAAAAAAACGACGCGTTCCCCCGTGGGATGGGATGTCATTTGACGCCTCTTGGGCGAGACTTCCCCTCGCCGCCGGACTCGCGATCATTGACGGGACGGCATGAGGTAAGAAGCCAAAAGGAGGAATCATATGCACATGGAAACAGGGACAACGCGCCGCAGCTTCTTGGTCGGAACGGGCGTGGCGCTCGGCACTGCCGTTGGCGCGGTGGCGCTGGGAGGCTGCTCGTCCAAGGATGCGTCTTCGGGCGATCAGGATCTTGCATCAACCGGCGTAGACTTTGACGAGGAATATGATGTGGTCGTCGTCGGAAGCGGTCTTGCCGGCCTGGCCACCGCAGTCACGGTGGGCACTGAGGGCGACGGCGCCACATGCCTTCTCTTGGAAAAGAGCGACAGTCCGCTCGGCGGCGGCAATAGCGCTTTCTCGGGCGGCATGATAATGACGACCGACAACTACGATGATTGCTTGGAGTACGTCAAGGCCCTTCGCGGCGAGAACGAGACGGTTTCGGACGCGATTTGCGAGGCCTATGTGCGCGAGGCGATGGAGCATGCGAATTGGCTCCGCTCCCTGGGGGCGCCAGATGACTTCTATGTATCCTACGAAGACCCCGATGGGTTCTGCCAGGGCGTCTACAAATATGATGCAGAATACACTGAGCTGGATCCCAACGCTTCGGTGCATGGGATTCGCTTCAATCCTGATAATCCCGACGGATTGACTCACGTCATCAAGTTCCTCAGCGCCAAGGCAGACGAGCTGGCGGATGTCATCACTCGGAAGACCAAGGCGCCGGCTGTTCGGCTTATCCAGGATCCCGTTTCGTGCGCTATCGAGGGCGTGACCTATCTTGACGGGAACAAGGAAGTGAACGTCAGGGCGAACAAGGGCGTCGTCATGTGCTGCGGGGGCTTCGAGAACAACCCCGAGATGATGGCAAACTATTTCAAGGCCTACGGCTGTCACCCCGCAGCGGCGGTGCACAACACCGGCGACGGCATTGTCATGTGCGAGAAGGTCGGTGCATCAATGTGGCACATGCACGGCATCGCCGGATTCTGGCCCCACGTCGTGTCACTCGATGGAACGGGCTTCACCTCGAACCTGGAGATGATCGATTCCGGCTACGGTATCTTGGTTGGAACGAACGGCCGGCGATTCACTCCCGAGTGCCCGGCGGTTTCCTACGGCAACAACACGCGCGTGGCGTTGGATCTCAAGCTCACCAACGGCAATCGGCATGGCGACTACCAGAGCGGCGGCGAGTGGATGACGCGCCATCTGCCGGCCGTTTCCTGGGGCATCTTCGATGCTGCGGGCTTCGAGAAGGCAACCACGTACTTCCCCTTCGACGATCCGGTGGCTGAGGGCTTCGCTTACAGCGCCGACACAATCGAGGGCCTTGCGGCTCAGATCGACGTGCCGGTTGAAGAGCTCACACGAACGGTTGCAACGTGGAATGCCATGTTGCAAAACGGCGGAGATACGCAGTTCTACCGTGCGGATGACGGGGTTGCGCCTATTGTTGAGCCGCCGTTCTATGCGGCGCGCCAGTGCCCGTGGTTCCTCAATACCGATGGCGGTCCCGAGCGTAACGAGTTCGGGCAGATCCTCGATCATGACAAGAATCCCATCCCGAATCTTTACAGCGCTGGCGAGTTCGGCTCTATCTGGTCAGACATGTATAACGGCGGCGGAAACTGCGGTGAATGCCTTGCATTCGGCCGTATTAGCGCCAGAAACTGCCTGGGTATCGCTTAGGCGGCCCTGAGGCGGAACTGAGGCCTGCGCCCTTCTTCGCTGCTGCGCCCTTTGCCGCAGCACGCATGAGCCATATCGAGTCGGTCGTTCCCTCCCTGGCCTTCTCGGTATGGCTTCATTGCCTTGTAGCTCTTCCGAGGATAGCCATCGGGGCGAAGGGCCGTGTGGGCCATTGACGTTTCCTCCGGTGCTATGCTGAGCCAAAACGCATAGGGGAAAGGGAGAGCTGTGGATTAGGATACCTCGCAGGCGAGCTCGCGGGACGTTCAGCCTGAGGCCACCGACGGCATAGTGGTCTCCTTTCCGCCCGACTTCCTCATTGAGCGCAGGGCCATCATCGCCGACAAGATCAATGGCGAGAACACCATCGGCGTCGAGTTCTCCCTCGACGGCGGCACCAGCTGGACGCGTCACGACACCGCCGGCACCGACAGTGTGCGCTGAGTGTGGTGGACCCTCGAACGGACGCCCGAGGAGGAGGCGTGTTCCAGATGATGGCGCGCTCCGTGAACGAGGGCGGCAAGGTGAGTCCCATCGCCGCCATTCGCAACTTCCAAGTGCTGGAGTAAGGTGCCTGTTGCCATGCGCGCCCCCGCAGCCCCATGGTAGAATTTCGCTAAGGTATTGCGATGGCCGCGCGGCCGGTGAGCGAGATGGATTCATGACGCGAATTTACACATGCAACGTTCCCATTGAGGCGGATCTGGTGGATGCGTTCTGCTGGCTGCAGAAGGGGTTCACCGACCAGTTCGTTTACTACGATAAGCAGCGTGCCTGCCGCTACATGGGACTCGGCCGCTGCATCGCGCTGCCCAGTTTGCGCGATGTGGAATACGAGTACGGCGAGGGCAGCTCGCTGCGTGAGGTTGCGACTGGTGCGGCTGCTAGTGAGGTCGCCGGTGGGGCTGGCGCCGGCCAGCCGCCGGTGTTCTTCTCGTTCAATCGCTTCGACGCTACCAATCCCGCGCCGGCCGACGAGCTGATGGCCTCGTTCCCGCGCCTTCGCTTCATGCTGCCGGAAATCGTGCTCATCGAGAACGAGCGCGGGCGCTTCTTGCAGGTGAACTCGCTGGGTCCGGTGTACCCCGGTCGCGTGGCCCGCTTCACGCGCATGGTGGCCTCCGCGCCGACCCGCCAGCGCACGAGCATTCCGTTTGCGCTTGAGCCCGACTCCCGCGAGGCGTGGGGCGAGGCCATGGACGCAGCGCTTGCGGCCATAGGGGAGGGCCGGGTGTCGAAGGTGGTGCTCTCGCGGCGGTTGCGCCTTGCGGCCGAGCATCCCTTCTCATCGAAGGATCTGCTCGTGAACCTCATCGACGGCGACGCCCGCGGCACCGTGCTTCTGTACCGTTATGCCGACGTCTTTTTCTGCGGCTGCACGCCCGAGCTTCTCGTGCGCAAGCGCGACGATGTGGTGGAGTCGATGTGTCTGGCGGGGACGTGCCCTGCCGGAGCTACGGCGGCGGAATCGGACGCGCTGGCAGAGGCGCTTCTGGCCGATGGGAAGAACCGCTCCGAGCACGATTATGTGGTGCAGCTCATTCGCAGCGTTCTCGACCGCGTCTGCTACGACGTGGACGTGCCTGCCACTCCCGAGATCATGCGGCTTGTCCATGTGCAGCACCTGTTCACGCCGGCCCGCGCCCGCGTGCTCGCCGGCATCACGCTGGCCGACCTCATGGAAGACCTGCATCCCACCCCCGCCGTGGCCGGCACGCCGGTGGGGGAGGCGAAGATGCTGCTGCGTGCCATCGAGCCCTACAACCGCGGATTTTACGCGGGGGCCTGCGGGTTCGTGGACGGCGCCGGCGACGGCGAGTTCTCCGTTGCCCTGCGCACCGGCGTTTTCGACGGCGAGATGGGTTATGTGTACGGCGGCTGCGGTATCGTCGGCGAAAGCGATGCGGACGCCGAGTACGAGGAAATCGATCTGAAGCTGCGCACCATCCTTTCCGCTTTCGGCGCGTAGCCTCTTGTCGCGCGGCTCTCCGGGGGCGTTTCGTGCGCTATCATGGACGGACGAAATTCGCGAAAGGAAGTGGCGATGCCCATAACGACGACTCATCAGCAGGATACCGCGCTGTTCGTGGCGGCGTTTTTCGACGAGATGGTGCGCTGGGGCGTGCGCGAGGTGGTGGTGAGCCCCGGCTCGCGGTCGACGGCCTTGGCCATGGCGGCCTACGAGCTGGAGCAGCGCCGACCCCAGGATCTGCGAGTTTACGTGGATATCGACGAGCGCGGGGCTGCTTTTCTCGGCCTGGGTCTTGCGAAGGCGAGCGGTCGCCCCGTGGCGCTCGTGTGCACCTCGGGCACGGCCTTGGCGAACTACTACCCGGCAGTTATCGAGGCGGAAACGTCCCGGGTGCCGCTCATCGTTCTGTCTGGCGACCGGCCCCCGCAGCTGCAGGGCCTCGGCGCGCCGCAGACCACCGACCAGCTGAAGGCCTATGGCAGCCATGTGCGCTCCTTCCGAGCCATGCCCACGCCGCGCGGGCGCGATCGCGATATCGCCTTTGCCCGCCAGGCGGCTCGCGAGGCGGTGCTCGCCGCGCTTGGCCCGACGGCTACGCTGGCTCCCTACCGAGAGCCGGCGCCGGTGAAGGAGGGGTTGCGCGAGCCCGTGGCGACCGGCGTGCATGAAGGGACGGATTCTGCGGTCGCGGCGGCTTCCCTCGGCAAGCATGCTGCTGTTTCAGCTGGCTCCGGGGCCGCCGCGCTGCCGAAGGATCCTGCTGCCACCATCGCGCTGCCGATGGATCCTGCTGCTACCGTCGCGATGCCGGCGAATTCTGCGATCGATGACGCTCCCGCCGATGCTCCTGCGTGGGATACTGCTGGCGACTTTGCGGCCGCAGCCGTTGAAGAGGCCGATTCTTTCCAGTCTGTCTTCTACAACGAGGCCGGCGACATCGTGAACTACGATCCAAACCTGCAGGTGGCTTCCCGCGCCTGCATGCACCTGGCCGGCCCCGTGCACGTGAACTTCCCCTTCGATGCCCCGCTCAAGCCCGATTTTGCCGGTGCTGACCTGCAGGCCATGCAGCGTGCCGCCCACGACTGCTTCGCTCTGGGCGCTCGCAACGCCAGTATCGCCGCGAAGGATGGTGCCCGTCTCGATCTGGGCCCGCTTGTTGGCCCTGCCGGCACATTGCCCCCTTCCAGCATCGAGGCCATCGAGCGATTGTTGTGGAAGCGGCCCTCTTTAGTGCTTGCCGGCGAGGGCTCCTGCGAGACCGTGGCGGAAGCCGAGGAGATTCTCGCTTGGGCGCGCAAGCTGTCGCTGCCCGTGCTCGCCGACCCGCTGTCGGGGCTGCGCCCCATCGACGACCCGCTCATCATCGACAACTACGACAACCTCTGCGCCCGCGCCGACTGCCCCGCGCCCGAGGTGGTCATCCGCTTCGGCCGCTATCCTATCTCGAAGAGCGCAACCGCCTTGCTCGAGCGCACGCGTCCCGTCTCGCTGGCGGTCGATGTCGCCGAGACGCGCGATTTCAACGCGGCGACGGACGTGTTCGTGGGTACGACACCCCTCGGGTTCGTGCGCAGCGGATGGCGCGCCGAGGGCCGCAAGGCCCAGCGCCGCTTCGCTGACGCCTGGGTCGCCCTCAACGACGAGGCGCGCCTGCGCATTCTCGCTGTGGAATGGGACGGCGTGGCCACCCACGATTCCGAGGCCACGGAAGGCGCCTACGTGCGCTCGCTTCTCGAGCTGGCGCCGGAAGGCTCGTGCCTCTTTTCGGCGAATTCCATGAGCATCCGTGCCGTGGACACCTTCTACGTAAAGGACGGAAAGCCCCTGGCTGTGATGGCCAATCGTGGGCAGAACGGTATCGACGGCGTGGTCTCCACGGCCGTGGGCGCAGCGCAACATTTCGCCCAGACGACGTTCCTCACCGGCGACTTCACGCTGCTGCACGATCTCTCCGGCTTGGCGCTTCAGCGCGAGATGCTGCTCCAGCGCCGTGGGCCGGAAGGAACCCCGTCGCTGGTCATCGTGCTGCTGAACAACAACGGCGGCGCCATCTTCGACATGCTGCCCCAGGCCTCCGCCGACCCGTACTTCGAGCGGCTGTTCCTCGCGCCCCAGGACGTGCGCTTCACCGAAGCCGCCGCCGCCTTCGGCATCCCCTCGGCCAGCGTGCACACGGTCGGCGCCTTCCGCAGCGCCTACGAGCAGTTTCTCGGCACGCCGGGCATAAGCCTCATCGAGGTCGCCCTGCCCCTACGCGGCGTCCGCGACCGCTACGCCCCCTATCAGCGCTAACGCTTATGGGTTCGGGTGAGTTGTGCGATGGCGGGACGATTACGGAGGGACGCGGTGGAACCGTGGTGAGATCTGCCGGTGAAGGGATGGCCCCCTGCATCCTTCTGCACGGGTTTGCTCAAACGCCTGCGTCGTGGGATGCGGTAGCGCAGCGGCTGCAGGCGGCCGGTCACCGCACCTATGCACCCGATTTGTACGAGTGCAAGGGCGACCTCAAGCTGCCAAGCGTTGAGGAAGTTTTGGAAGGTACGGAGGCGGGGGAAGACGGGGAAGACGGGGAGGACGTGGAAGGCGACGCGAATGCCAAAAACGTCTCCGGGGCGGTGCGCGACCCGCTGACCTCCCTCGATGCGGTGTGTGATCGGGTGGCGGCCATCGTGCGTTTGGTCGCGCAGGTCGATGCCGCGCCCGTGCTCGTTGGCTATTCCATGGGCGGCCGCATCGCCGCTGAAACCGTGGTGCGCTATCCCAATCTGCCGCTGGCCGGGCTTGTTTTAGAAAGCGCGGGGCTCGGGCCTGCCGACGAAGCCGCTCGGGCCGTCTTAGCCGAGCGCAATGGCGCCTGGGCTCAGCGGCTTCGCGATGAGGGCGTTGCGGCCTTCATGGACTGGTGGGAAACGCTGCCGTTGTTCGCCAGCCAGTGTGCGCTTCCCGCGGAAGCGCACGCCGCCATCCGAGCCGAGCGCACCTCCCGCGATGCAGAGCCTTTGGCCCGCTCTCTGGAAGCCTGGGGTGCTCACCATCAAGCTGCCGAAACGGTTGCGCTTGGCGTCCTTGCCGACCTGGCCAACCGCGGCGTTTCGGTGCTCTACGTTGCCGGCGTCCTTGATGAGAAGTACTCCGCGGTAACCGCCCGCGTCCGCGCTGCCGGCCTTCCCACAGAGCTCGTCCCCGATGCTGGCCACAACGCGCACCTCGAAGCCTCTTCCAATTTTGCGGGAATCGTTGAAGGCGTTCTCGCTGAAGATGTTCTTGATGGAGATGCCTTGGCGCGAAATGTGGCTTCAAAATCACGAAAGATCGGATACGGGGCCTAAAAGAGACCTTCCCGCGGCCTTTTTGGCTTAGAAATCACGAAAGATCGGGCGAAGAGCGCCAAAAAGGCCTCTCAGTAATACAAAAGCGCTCGTTTTCCCAGGTGGCGTATTACAAAAAAGTCTCTACTACTCCGATCGCGCCGATTTTTCGTGATTTTCAAGCCAAAAAGGAACTCGAAGTCGCGAAAGGGACTTAATGTCATCACGGCTTCCTGATATCTTCTAAGCCATGGCCGCGACAGTCGTGGCTGCAGCATCTTCTCGCCGGCTTTTCCAAATTATGACTCACAAACACACTTTATTATGCTAAAGTGTCGGCCATGATTTTCGTTCAGGGACATAAAGGTGGCATGGATGCGGCGGCGCTCGCTGTGGCAAGCCAGCACATCGCCCAGCAGTCGCGCGATGCGGTGGCCTGCGCCCTCATGAGCGCGCATAAGGCTGCCCAGTGTTGCACCGACGCGGTCGAGTGTGCGCTGGCCAGTGCGCACAAGGCGGCTCAGTGTATCGCCGAGGCGGCCCGCGCTGTTGCCAGCCAGCATGAAGCCCAGCAGTCCCTGCGCGAGGTCTCCCCACAATTTGAGTTCCGATACCAATAGCACACGGGTTTTCGCCCGTGGCTATTTTTTTGTAGCCCCGGGCGAAAAGTCGTGTGCGCCATCGGACGTATCCGCGCAACGGAAGGAAAGTAGAAGGAAATGATCGCGAAAGTTCTCTTGGTAATTGCCTTTGTGGCCGTGGCTGTGGCGGTGGGCATCTACTGCCGCCGGCACACGGGCACCGTGGACGGCTTCATTCTGGGCGGCCGCAACGTCGGCCCGTGGATGAGCGCCTTCGCCTACGGCACGAGCTACTTCTCGGCCGTGGTGTTTGTCGGCTACGCGGGCCAGTTCGGCTTCAAGTACGGTATCTCGGCTACCTGGGCCGGCATCGGCAACGCTATCATTGGCTCGCTGCTCGCCTGGTGGGTCCTAGGCCCTCGCACCCGCGAGATGACCCATCGCCTGCAGGCCTCCACCATGCCGGAGTTCTTCGGCAAGCGCTACGATTCCCGCGCCCTGCGCATCGCGGCGGCGGCCATCATCTTCGTGTTCCTCATCCCGTACACCGCGAGCGTCTACAATGGTCTGTCGCGTCTGTTCGGCATGGCCTTCGCGCTGCCCTACGATGTGTGCGTCATCGGCATGGCGGTGGTCACCTGCATCTATGTGGTGCTTGGCGGGTATATGGCCACGGTCATGAACGACTTCATTCAGGGCATTGTCATGCTGCTCGGCATCATCGCCGTCATCGTGGCGGTCATCTTGAACAACGGCGGCTTCTCCGAGGCCATCATCTCGCTGTCGCAGATCCCCGCCGAGGGTTCGGCCATGCAAGGTCCCTTCGTCAGCTTCTTCGGGCCCGATCTGTTCAACCTGCTCGGCGTTGTCATCCTCACGTCGCTGGGCACCTGGGGTCTGCCGCAGATGGTGCAGAAGTTCTACGCCATCAAAACCGGTCCCGCCATCAAGCAGGGCGCCATCATCTCCACCATCTTCGCCTTCGTGGTGGCCGGTGGATCCTATTTCCTCGGCGGCTTCGGTCGCCTCTACGAGGGCCAGATCGAGTACGCCGCCAACGGCACGCCCATCTACGACTCCATCATCCCGACGATGCTGTCCACCTTGCCCGACGTGCTCATCGGCCTGGTGATTGTGCTCGTGCTGTCGGCCTCCATGTCGACGCTCTCGTCGCTCGTGCTCACGTCGTCATCTACCCTGACCATCGACTTCATCAACGGCAACATCATCAAGAACATGTCCGAGAAGAAGCAGCTTGTCTGGATGCGCGGCCTGCTCGTGGTATTCATTGCCATCTCGGCGCTCATCGCGCTGTTCCAGTACCACTCTTCGGTGGTGTTCATCGCCCAGCTCATGGGCTACTCTTGGGGTGCGCTGGCCGGTTCGTTCCTCGGTCCCTTCCTGTGGGGCCTGTATTCCGGGCGCATTTCGAAGGCGAGCGTGTGGTGCTCGTTCGCCGTGGGTGTGGGCCTGACGGCTGTGAACATGGGCTTGGCGCTGTCCGGCGGCACGCCGCTTATCGCGAGCCCCATCAACTGCGGCGCTCTGTGCATGATCCTTTCGCTCGTGATTGTGCCAGTGGTGAGCCTGTTTACGCCAGCGGTGCCTTTCCAGATTAAGCCGCCGACTCCGGAAAGCGCCATCGACCGCGAGTACGACCGCGAGCTCGCCCAGGAGGAGCTGGAAAGCGCCACGGTAAGCGCCGCCGCCGACGTGTAAGTGCGGAAAGTCACAACCGTCACAACTGAAGATGAGAAACCTGGAAAGTCCCGTGTGATCGCGGGACTTTTCTCTGACTAACTCGGATATACTTATGCTGTTCTGTCACCAGAAGGCCGGGGGCAGGGCACCGGCGACGGCCGCGTTTCGTTGTCACGTGCAGAGCGCTCGCAACGTTCGCATTGCGCATTCGCGCGCTGAGCGCTCGCATCGCGCTCCGGGGTCGCGCGTTCGCGGGTGTCATGCCCTCGGCCTCTTGAGGAAGGAAGGTCATGGAAGGGTTCGAACTCATTGCCACGGGCCTGTGGTCCATCGTGCCGCCGATTCTGGCACTGGTCCTGGCGCTCATCACCAAGGAGGTGTATTCGTCGCTGACCATCGGTGTGTTCACGGGCATGATCATCTACCAGTTCACGCTGAACGGCGCCGGTGGCGAGCAGCTCGTCGCCTCGTTCACCATGGTGCCCCAAATGATGGCCGAGCAGATAGCCGGCAACGGGGCGCTGCTTTTGTTCCTTGCGCTTCTGGGAGCGCTTACCGTGGTCATCGCCACGGCGGGCGGCTCCCGCGCCTATGCGGAGTGGGTCACCACCCATGTGAAGAACGCCCGCGCGGCCTCGATTCTCACGGCGCTGCTCGGCATCATCATCTTCGTGGACGACTACTTCAACTGCCTCACCGTGGGCGCCGTCATGCGCCCGGTGACGGACAAGTTCCGCGTCAGCCACGAGAAGCTCGCCTGGATCATCGACTCCACGGCGGCCCCGGTCTGCATCATCGCACCGGTGTCCTCGTGGGCCGTGGCTGTGGGCGGCTATATGGGCGAGGACGGCTTCAACACTTTCGTGGCCTCCATCCCCTACAACTTCTACGCGCTGCTGACCATCTTCTTCGTGTTCTTCATGCTGTTCCTGCAGAAGGACTTCGGCCCTATGGCCGCGGCTCAGGCCGATGCCGAGGGGCGCATTCCCCCCGAGGGTTCGGCGCTTGAGGCGGTCTCGCTCGCCCGCATCGCCGACAAGGCCCAGGTCGATTTGGAAGGCGCGCCGAACATCCCCACGGTGGTGACCGAGGAGGGCGACATCGACGACGCCGCCGCCGGGGCCATTGAGGAGTACAAGGGCCTGAACATCTCCGAGCGCGGTACCATCTGGGATCTTATCGTGCCCATTTTGGTGCTCATCGTGTTCTCCATTCTGGGCATGATGTACATGGGCGGCTTCTTCAGCGGTGTCGACTTCGCCACGGCGGTCGGCGAGAATCCGGTCATGGGCCTGTGCATCGGCGCCTGCGTGGCGCTCGTGGTGGCCGCTTGCATGTTCCTGCCGCGCAAGCTCATGAACCTGGGCGGCTTCGTGGAGGCCATGTCGGAAGGTGTGCGCTCCATGATCGGCGCTATCATGATCCTCGTGCTGGCCTGGTCGCTCGGCGGATGCTGCCGCTACCTCTTGGGCACCGGCGAGTTCGTTTCCGGCTTCTTGAATGGCCTGGGCGTGGGTCTCGACCTTCTGCCGGCCGTCATTTTCGTAGTGGCGGCCTTCATCGGTTTCGCCATGGGTACGAGCTGGGGTACCATCGCCCTTATTCTGCCCATCATTATCGGCGTGTTCGCAGCCGACGATCCGCTGTTCCTCGTGGCTGTGGGCGCGGCGCTGGCCGGCGCAGTGTACGGCGACCACATCTCGCCCATCTCCGATACGACCATCCTGTCCTCGGCCGGCGCAAAGTGCAACCACTTGCGCCATGTGGCCACGCAGATTCCCTACGCCACGCTGGTCATGATCGTGTGCTTCGTGGGCTACATCATCGCCGGCTTCACGAAGAACCCCTGGATCTCGCTGGCGCTCGGCGTGGTGCTCATCGTGATCGCCGTGCTGGTGCTCGTGCGCATGGAGGCGTCGAAGAAGGCGAAGGCGTAAGATCGATCCCGCTGGCTGAATCCGTAGGGAGCGACCTTGGTCGCCCCTCTCAACGGGGATGATCTCTCTTGTCGGGAGGGCAGACCAAGGTCTGCCCCTACAAAGCGAGCCAACAACGGATTGATGACCTGGCGCAACGACGCAGAAAGAAGGCCCCAACCTGGGGCCTTCTTCGTTGGTCGGCTATGGAATGCGGCAGACCGTCCGCCGTTCGGTTGCTTACGCCGCCGCAGCAGCTTCGGCGAGCAGGCGCTGGCTCTCGGCGATGAGGCGCCCGGCCAGAAATTCCTTGCCCATGGACTCATCCTGGGACGCGTCCAGCAGCATTTGCAGCGTGATGCTGTCGAAATAGGCGTCGTAGCCGGTGAGAACCAGATCGTACGCTTGCTTGATGCCTTGCACCATGGACGCATCGGCGCGATCCTTGCGACGGGTGCGCGTCGTGTCCTTGGCGTCGTCGTCCAGCGCGTTCACCACTTGCAGTAGGGTGATCTTCGAGGGGTCGTTGGCCAAACGATAGCCGCCGTGCTTGCCGGGCCTCGCCTCGATGATGCCGGCATTGCGCAAAAGCTGCGCGAGCTGAATGAGGTAGTCGCGGGGGATCGACATGTCCTGGGCGATATCCTTCGACGAGCAGGTGTGCCCCTGCGCGGCCAGGTACAAGACGGCGCGCAGTCCATAATCTGTTGATGCTTTGAATTGCACTGCAGCCTCCTAACGTGTAAACGCCTACGGGTCTGCAGCTTGCGCTCCATCGACGCGAACGAACGGCCCGTGCCGACGTTGCGTCACCCGCAGGTGTGTCGGGAGCGGTCCTTTTTTGTTCCCGGCACTTAGCAGTATGCGAGCCGCAAAACGCAAATACAAGGGATGTACCAAACGATGAGCGCACCGATTCGCTTACGTAAACACCCTGTTGAATTCAGTAATCGATGAGCGTTTAAGTGGGGAGGGGGAGCGCAAGGAAGCCGGCAGGAGAGGCGGAACGGACGGGCGCACGGAACGGACGGTTACGCGAGTCCCAGCACCTGCATCACGAGCAACGCCACGGTGAGCGCCGCCACCACACCGACGGTGGCCCACAGAAGCACCTTCGACACGCGCCCGCTTCGGTAGTCGCCCATGATGTACTTGTCCGCCGAGATGATGGCCATGAGTGCCAGCAGGATGGGCAGAATCACGCCGTTGACGAACTGGGCCGTCAGCATCATGCCCAAAAGGTTCACGTCGGGAATGAGCACCACGATGGCCGAGAACGCGATCACGAAGGTGAAGATGGACTTGAACGTGGGGGCCTCGCGCCATTTGAAGGACACGCCCGCTTCCCAGCCGAAGGCCTCGCAGATGACAAATGCGGTCGTCAGCGGCAGCACGCAGGCGGCCAGAAACGACGCCGCGATGAGCCCCACGGCGAAGAGCGCCTCGGCGTAGGGGCCGGCGAAGGGGGCGAGCGCCGCAGCGGCATCGGCCGCCGAGTCAATGGTGATGCCGGCGGGGAAGAGCACCGCACCTGTGGTCACGATGATGAACCAGGCCACCACGCAGGCGGCGATGGTGCCGGAGACGGCGTCGGCTTTCTGCGAGAAGAGGTCTTTAGGGGTGAGGCCCTTCTCTACCACGTTGCTCTGTGAGAAGAACATCATCCAAGGCGCGATGGTGGTGCCGATCATGGCGATGACGAGCGAGATGAAGCTCACGTCGCCGACAAAGGTGGGCACCACGGTGTCATGCAGCGCCTCGCCCCAGTTCGGTTGCGCGAGGAACGCCGCCACCACATAGGTGAGAAACACCAGCGACAGCCCGAGGAACACCCGCTGCACGCGCTTGTAGGAGCCGCCCACCACGAGCAGCCACACGCCCAAGGCCGCCACGGGTACCGAGATGTACTTCGACACGCCGAACATCTCCATGCCCGAGGCGATGCCGGCGAATTCGGAGAACGTCGTGGCCACGTTGCCCACCAGAAGCGCCAGCATGGCGAAGGCGGCGATGCGGATGCCGAAGCGCTCGCGGATGAGCGCGGCGAAGCCCTTGCCCGTGACGGCGCCCATGCGGCCGGCCGTGGTCTCCACGACGGCGAGCAGCACGCACATGATGGGGATGACCCACAGGGTGCCGAAGCCGAAGTTCGCGCCGGCCGTGGAATAGGTGGAGATGCCGCCGGCGTCGTTGCCGGCCATGGCGGTCACGACGCCGGGGCCCATGGCCGCCAGCACCAGCAGTAGCTTCGACGGCTTTTTCGTCGCGGTGGGGCCGATCTGCTCGCCGGCGGGAATGCCCGTATCGGCGATCTCCTCGGCTGCCTGGTGCCGCGCGCTCTCTTCGGCGCCCAGGCGCCCGGCGGCCGTTGTGCGCATGTCCTTCGCGTTCATGGCAGCCTCCTAGTAGTGCAGGCCGCCGAGATGCAGCGAGCCCGCCAGTTGCAGCAAAATCAGCGAGTAAAGGAACAGGCCCATGAGAGACGCGACGGTAATGCCGGCAATCGACAGCACATTCATCTTCGTCTTGTCGCCCGCCACATCGTCCTCGATGGCGTCCCAGGCGTCGTCGGTGGTGACGATGCCGAGCAGGGTGCCGTGCTCGTCCACCACGGGCATGGCCGGGATGTCGTACTTGAAGATGTCGGCGGCCACGTCCTCCTCTTCCTCGGAGGGAAGGCAGCTGATGATGTCGTCGTACATGATGTCGCCCATGAGGCGGTCGGCGTTGTACAGAACGAGCGTGCGCAGGGAGTTCACGCCGAGCAGCTTGCCGTACTCGTCGGTGATGTACACGTAGTGCACCGTCGGATGATCCTCGGGCAGCGCGCGCAGCACTTCGATGGTGTCAGCCACGGTGGCCGTCTTCGGCACGGAGACGAACTGGGTGGTCATCATGCCGCCGGCGGTGCCGTCCTTGTAACCGAGCAGGCGGCGGATTTCCGCGGCGTCTTCCACGCCCATGAGGCGCAAAAGGGTCTCGGCCTTCTCGTAGGGAAGGTCGCGCACGATGTCGGCGGCGTCGTCCGGATCCATGTTGCCGATGAGCTCGGCGGCCCGCGCGTCGGGCAAGTCGTCGATGAACTCGGCCTGGTACTCGTCTTCCATCTCGGAGATGGCCTCGGTGGCGCGGCTGTCGTCCAAATGGGCGAACACACTGGCGCGCTGCTGGGGGTCCAGCTGCTCCAGGATGTCGGCTACGTCGGCGGGGTGCAGCTCGTCCAAGCGGCGGTGGGTCACCGACAGCTGCACTTCGGACAGGTCGCGGTCGAGCAGATCCATGTAGTTCCAGGCGATGAGCTGCTCGTCCACCTTCTTGTGGAAGAGCTTCGCCACGTTCACGACGGCCTTTTCCAGCAGCGGATGCAGCCCGCGCAGGATGCCACGCACGCCCACCTCGGCACCGAGCAGGCGCAACTGCGTGCCGGATTGCGAGAGCTTAAGGTCGTTCACGCGCACGACCTTAAGGCCCTGGGTGTCGACGATCTGGCGGTCCATAAGGTCGCGGGCCAGCAGCACCTCGTCTGGCTGCAGGTAGCTGAAGCGGATGTCGTGGGCGTCCACCGACAGCGTGATGCCGTCGTCGTCGAAGGTGTCGACGTACTTGCGCCACGAGATCATGAACGGCACGCGCCCGGGCCCCTGGAAGGCCAGGCTCGTGATGCGCGGAAAGACCTCGCCCGTGGAAATGGCCAGGTCGGATATGGTGCCGAGTCGCTCGCCTTGGGCGTCGACCACGGGCTCGCCGATCATTTGAGAAAGATAGAGCATGTGCGTTCCTCCGTGCGGTGGGCATCAGTGCATCGGGGCGGGGCAGCGTGCGCGGGTCGCTGACGGTGCGAACGTAAGCGCAGTGGCGCCCAAGGCGATGGTTGATGCTCGGCAGTCGTCCCTTCCGACGACCGCGCGGAGGCGAGAAGCCGGAAGTCTACATACTGTGAGGTTTCGATTTTCGAACCTTCAAGTACGTTCCTTTCCTTGGCCTGACAAAAAAAGAACCGCTCGAGGCGGCTTCTATTCTGTTCTGAACGATCTAAAATGGTGCGCCGTGAGGGATTCGAACCCCCGACGTACTGATTCGTAGTCAGTCCCTCTATCCAGCTGAGGTAACGGCGCACTTCCGAACAGCAACGACTATTTAACCATGGCCCCAAAGCCTTGTCAACGAGAATTTTCAACTTTTTTGAAAATGCGCCGTTCGCCGCGCGGGGCGGCGGCGGAGCGTACCCCCGCCTGTAGGGGGCGCGGCAGGCGTTAGAATAGTCCGATACCCGTGTAGCGACCATTTTCCGGGAGGGTGCCCCATGGCCATGGAAATAGATGAAGCCGTCATCCGCGTGGACAACCATGCCGAAATCGACGAGGTCGAGCCCATCGAGATCAGCGACGACGAGGCTCGCCGCGTGCGCCTGTACGAGAACTTCTACCAGGTGAACGCTATCGATCCGGCGCTGTATGCGCAGCACGATGTGAAGCGCGGCCTGCGCAACGCCGACGGCACGGGCGTGCTCGCGGGTATGACCAATATCTCTAATGTTCACGGTTACGTGATGTCCGACGGCGAGAAGATGCCGGCCGAGGGCTCGCTGCGCCTGCGCGGCTACGACCTTTACGACCTTCTGGGCGATTTGGATCCGACGCGCCGCTTCGCTTTCGAAGAGGTGGCCTATCTGCTGCTCATGGGCGAGCTGCCGACGCAGGAGCGTCTCAACCGCTTCGTGGAAGTGATCGATTCCCAGCGCGAGCTGCCCGACGGGTTCACCGCCAGCACGCTTATGGTGGATACCTCGCCCGATCTCATGAACATGATGGCTCGTTCCATCCTGCGCCTGTACGCGGCCGACGAGTCCGCCGAGGACCGCTCTCCCGAGCACGAGATTCACACAGCGCTCTCGCTCATCAGCCGCCTGCCGCGCATCATGGTGCTGGCCTACTACGCCAAGCAGGCCGCCTTCAACCACGAATCCATGATCATGCACCGCTTCGTGCCCGGACAGTCCACGGCCGAGACCATCCTTTCCATGCTGCGCCCCGACCGCTCGTTCGCACCGGAAGAGGCCCGCATGCTCGACATCATGCTGTGCCTGCACGCCGAGCACGGCGGCGGCAACAACTCGTCGTTTACGACCCATGTGCTGTCCTCGGCGGACACTGACCCCTATTCCACCTACGCGGCGGCTTTCGGTTCGCTGAAGGGGCATCGCCACGGCGGCGCGAACCATCAGGTGCGCGCCATGCAGGCGGAAATCAAGGAGAACGTGAAGAATTGGGAAGATGACGACGAGGTGGCCGCCTACCTGGCGAAGATCGTGAACAAGCAGGCCTACGACGGCACGGGACTCGTCTACGGCATGGGGCACGCGGTGTACACTTTGAGCGACCCGCGCGCCGTCATCGGAAAGCGTTTCGCCGAACAGCTGGCCGCTGGCACGGAATATGAGGCCGAGCTGAACCTGCTGAAGTCCATCGAGCGTTTGACGCCTGAGGTGTTCGCCCGCGAGAAGGGCTCAACCAAGGAGCTGTGTGCGAATGTGGACATGTACTCCGGCTTCATCTATTCGATGATGGGCATCCCTGAGGACCTGTTCACCCCCCTGTTCGCCTGTGCCCGCATGGCCGGCTGGGCCGCCCACCGCTTCGAGGAGATTGCCGCCGGCAAGCGCATCATCCGCCCCGCCTACAAAAACACCATCCGCGGCACCAAGCCCTACGTCCCGATCGAGCGGCGGTAGGGATCGGAGCCGGCAAGGCTGGTATACCCGGTGACAGAACGCCCGGTTTTGCGCCGGTCGAGCGGCGATGGGGGTCGGACGCGGCAGCACTGCTAGCCTGGTGACAAAACATCCCTGTTTCGTGCGCGTTTTTGGATTTATATAGGCATCGGTCTTCCGTTTCGTAGCGCGCGCCAACTCGTCACGCAAAGCATGATGGGTCTGACCAGGCAAAATGCAAATGTGGCATTCCCGCATCTCCTGACTAGGATCTTAGCAGGCTTTCTGAATGTCTATATAAGTCCATAAATGTGCACAGGAGGGTCTTGTTTTGTCACCGACAAGGGTCGAGATTTGAAAAAGGCCCGAGCGAGTCGGGCCTTGGAGGTTCTGGCGGAGGCGGTAGGATTTGAACCCACGGTACCTTTCGGCACGACAGTTTTCAAGACTGCTTCCTTAAGCCACTCGGACACGCCTCCGCATCATCGGGCTGTCGCCGCTGTGCGGCGAACGCGACGCACAGGATACCACATTCCGCTGCGATTATGGGGAATCGCCTGCTTTGCCGCGTCGCGCGGCGGTTGTTTGCGCGGCACCGCTTATAATTCCCCTCATGAACGAACATCGCACACCCGAAGAGCAACAGGCGCTGGACGCGCAGTATATGGCGCTGGCCTTGGAAGAGGCGCGGGCTGCGGGCGCGGCGGGGGAGGTGCCCATCGGGGCTGTCGTGGTGTACGAGCCCATCGACCGCGGCACGCGACGACCGTTGGCCGAACCGCGCGTCATCGCTCGGGGCCGCAATCGCCGCGAGGCCGACCGCGACCCGGCGGGGCATGCGGAGTTCCTCGCCATGAAGGAGGCGGCCCGCGTGCTGGACGCCTGGCGTCTAACCGATTGCACCGTCTACGTCACGCTGGAACCCTGCATCATGTGCGCCGGTCTCATGCACCAGGCGCGCATTGCCCGCTGCGTGTACGGTGCGCCCGACCAGAAGGCGGGTGCGGTGGGCACGCTGTACGACATTCACGCCGATGGGCGCCTGAACCACCAGTTCGAAGTGACCGGTGGCGTGCGGGAGGAAGAGTGCGTGGCCCTGCTGCGTGACTTCTTCCGCGCCCGGCGCAAGAAGCCGATGTCAAATCTTGGATGAGGCGTGGCCGGTCTCGCCTACGAGTCAACCCATTTATCTCTCCGGCGCAAATGTATCTAAAATTTGAGCGCAAATCTCTCCAACAGAATATCGCAAATCAGTGTAAAATACGATGTAGATAATGAAATCGGATAAGCTCTGAGAAGGGAGTAAGCGACAGTGCAGTATCGCAATCGCATTGCCGATCGAGAGCTTGAGTTTCGTCTGGAATCTTTCGGTGCAACGCTTATTGTGGGCCCTAAGGGCTGCGGTAAAACTACCACAGCGAAGCAGAAAGCCGCCAGTGTCGTGGAGCTGCAAGATGAGGATAAGCGCGACAATTACCTTGCTGTAGCGGCAACGCAGCCTTCGCGGCTGCTGGAGGGCCCGAAGCCGAGGCTCTTCGACGAGTGGCAAGATGCGCCGAAACTATGGGGCGCTGTTCGCAAGTCGGTGGATGATGAGCAAAAGAACGGGCTCTATATTCTCACTGGATCGACGTCGCAAGAGGTGGACACCCCGCATACGGGTACTTTGCGCATCTCAACGTTGAAGATGCAGCCGATGAGCCTTTTCGAGAGCGGCGAGTCAGAGGGCTCCGTATCTCTTAAAGCGCTCTTTGATGATTCGACGAGTTATGACGGCTGCACCTCGAAGCTTTCCATCGATGAGTTGATCGTGGCGATATGCCGAGGAGGATGGCCGCACGCCATCAACAACACCTCCTTGCGTTCGCAGCTAGCAGTGGCCAAGGATCTCTTTCGCCAAACATGCTTTGTTGATATGTCTGACATAGATGGACAAAAGAGAAATCCGCGCTGGGCTGAAGCGATTCTGCGCTCCTACGCACGCAATCTATGCACTTTAGCAGAGACGAAGACGATCTACCGCGACGTGCGAGCAACGACGGAGCTGTCTGAGTCGACGTTCTACGATTATCTTGAAGCGCTCGAAAAACTCTACATTGTTGAGGACGTTCTTGCCTGGTGCCCGGCCATTAGATCCAAAACGGCAATACGGGCTTCGAGAAAGCGAAACATGGTAGACCCGTCAGTTGCCGTCGCCGCGCTTGGACTGAGTCCAGCGTATTTCAACGAGGATTTCAAAACGTTAGGCTTCCTCTTTGAGTCGCTCTGCATGAGGGATCTGAAGGCATATTCCTCGGCGCTCGGGGGCGAGTTGTCGTACTATCGCGACCGGTACGGATTGGAGGCCGATGCGGTGCTCCATCTTGACGATGGGCGGTATGCGCTTGTTGAATTCAAGCTGGGCGAAAGTGAAATTGATGAAGGCGCAAAGCATCTTCTTGAAATTGAGCGGCTTGTTTCCGAGCGCAACAAAAAGGAGGAGCAAGTTCCATTACGTCTTCCCGACGTGAAGCTCGTTATCACCGCCACCGAGTACGGCTATCGTCGTGAAGATGGTGTCTGCGTGGTGCCCATTGGATGCTTGAGACCATAGGTTTCCAGTTTTGGTCAACTGGATTTCTGACCTGTCTCTATTCCTGGCGGAGATTTGAAAGAGCGCTGGTGACTCTCTCAGGCGTCGCTTTCCCATTCGCTATAATTTTTCCCACGAACGAATGACGAACGCCTAGGGAGCGGCAAGCGGCCGACTACGGAAAGGAACGCGAATGACCGAGAACGCCCAGCGCAATCGCGAGGCGGAAGTGAACCTGCTGGCGGCGGCCCGGGAGGCCCAGTGGTCGGCGGCTGCTTTCATGGGGCCGAACACGATGAAGCTGGTGTCGCCGGCGAAGGTGAATCTGCTTTTGGCCATTGGGGCGCGCCGCGAGGACGGCTACCACGATGCCGACACCATCATGCACGCGCTCGCGCTGCATGATACGTTGTACCTGTGCGCAGAAGATATCTCGGCCGATGAGCTGGCGAAGCGCACCGCCGAAGGGGCGTCCCGCGAGGACGTTGCCGTGGGCGGCCCGGCGGACAACCTTGTCATGACCATCGACTTGGCCGACCGCACGGGCCAAGACCTCGCTGTGCCGGCGGCCGACAACCTCGCCTTCAAAGCTGCTGATCGCCTGTCCCGGGCGGTGGGCCGCGATCTTCCCGAGGCCATCCAGCTGCGCATCGAAAAGCACATCCCGGCCCAGGGCGGCTTGGGCGGCGGCTCGTCGAACGCGGCGGCGGTGCTCGTGGGCCTCGCGAAGGCGTGGGGCCTTGCGGCCGATGACGAGCGCGTGGCCGACGTTGCCCGGTCGCTTGGGGCTGACGTGGCGTTTTTCCTCCACGGGGGTTGTGCCTTGCTCGGCGGTGTGGGCGAGGTTTTGCAACGCCGTCTGGAAACGTCGCGGCGCTCCGTGGTGCTGGTGAAACCAGCAGAGGGCGTCTGCACCGCCGAGGCCTATAAGCGCTTTGACGCTGCGCCGCGCCCCGTGCCCCAAGACGTGCTCGTTTGCGACCTCGCCGCTACTCGCGCCGACGACGTGGTTCTCGCCAACAACCTCGCGCCGGCGGCCGAGGCCCTGTTGCCCGAGCTGCCCTCCATTCGCGAATGGCTCGCGGAACAGGCGGGCAGCGAAAGCGTGCTCCTCTCGGGCAGCGGTTCGGCCACTTTCGCGCTGGTGGACACGTTTGCCGGGGCCAGCCGCATCGCCACGGCTGCCACGGCTCACGGCTGGTGGGCGCGCCCGACGAGCCTCTCCGGCTTGCGCGCCGCCGTCGTTCCAGGGCGGTAATCATGGGTTTTCTCGCTCGCCTGTCCCGCGTCGTCCCTTTGCTCATCGTCATGGCGGTGGCGGCGGGGCTCATCTACGTGGTGGTCACGTACCGCCATTCTCCGGCTCGCGCCAAAGAGGTGCTCATCAAAATCTTCACCTGGTTCAACGGCGTCGTCGTCGGCTTTTTCGCCCTGGTGTCGGTGTACGCCTTTTTCGACGATGCTCCGGCGGTGCTCGACCTCTCGCTCAGCTTCATGATCGTGGGTCTTGTCGGCCTCCTCATCACCCGCATCGCCAACTGGCGCTTTCTCAAGCACAACCCCAACTACCGCAAAAAGCGCCTCGCCGCCACCACCCGCCGTCGCTGGCCATGGGGGAAATAAAAAACTCCCTGTAGGGAGTTCGAGAAAAGGCAAAGTGGCGGAGGAGTAGGGATTCGAACCCTAGATGCCCTTGTGGGGCATACTCACTTAGCAGGCGAGCACCTTCGGCCTCTCGGTCACTCCTCCGCGTAACAATGCATCTTACCCGAGCGCTCCGGTTTCTGCAATGAAAATATTCCTCGTTGCTCAAAGAATCCTGCTGATTTGCGCAGGTTCGCGCAGGTTTGCGCACATTGGCGCGTCCTTTTGCGGCTTTTCGAAAGGGCCTCAAAAGAGTCGATGCTGTGAAAGCGCTCAAGGCTCATCGAGCTTACTCTGTGTTGTTGCCAGTATAATGGGGCGAGACGTTTCCGCTGAAGGCGGTCTGGTCAGCCAAAATGCCGACTATGCGCCAGTATCTGCAGTGTCGAACCGTGGAAAGAATATCGTGCACGGCAAAGAGGGAGCAAATGAGGGATCGCATCAAAACGTACGTGGGGGTTCTTCGAGATAACACTGCCATTGTCGCCTCGGTCGCACTGTTCTTTCTCTGGCTGGGGATTACCTTTCAGGTGCCTGACTTCGCTGTCGACGGGACTTTTGAACCCGGCCTCGTGGCCCCTTGGATCGTTGTCGCTTTCTGCTACGCCCTGGGGTACCTCGTTGCCGTTCTGTGGTACCGCAAAATCGCGTCTCTTTTTCTGCGGAGAAGATTCCTCGTTCTTGTGTGCCTTGTTATGGCAGCAGGTGTAACGATAGATATCGCATCTTCGTGGAACACCGATTTCTTTGGATCTGTTTCCAGGGTCGCCTACGTCGGGTCGATTCTGATGTGTCTCGGCACAACCCTGATTGTGGTCATGACGGCTTCGATTGTCGCTCAAATCGGTGCGCGAAACACTTTGCTTGTTTCTGTTGCCGGAATGCTTGTCGCGGCAACGCTTATGGTTGCCTTGGGCTTTATGGGAGTATGGGGCAAAGACATTGCTCGCCTTTTTGTTCCGCTGGCGATGATCCCCGTTAACTTGCTGGTTTTCAAAGGGATGCCTCTGAGGCAGGTCTTTATGCGCGGGCTTAATAAAAATACCGCATGGCCGCACAAGCTTTTAGCAACATCAGCGCTGCATGGGGCTGTTTTCGGGTTTTATATCGTTGCTTATTCGGCGCTTGGCGTCGAAGGCTCGCACATTGCCTTTAACGGGGTGTGCTACGGAATAGCGGCGGTCGTCCTAGGCGTCATGATGGTGGCTGCGCAAACGGACTTCAACCACCTCATTTACCACCGGGCATTTCCTGCCATGGCTTTCGGGATGCTTCTCATTTGCGTTTGCGCCGAAGCGTCCGTTTTGGGCGTAGGTATTGTTGCGGCTGGCTATGCGTTCCTCCATCTTATTATGTGCGGAGTCTGCTCGTATCTCTCGAAGCAGTTCGATTTGCCGGCGCCGTGGGTCATTTCGCTGACGACGTTGTTTTTCGTAGGGGGCCAGGTGATAGGTGCTGGGGCAACGACGCTATCCCTTTGGCTGGAGGCGCCGATCGGCGATGTTGCCGCCTGTGCCATCTTTGTGCTTCTCATTGGATCTCTCGGTCTTTCGGGGATCAGAAACGTACGGTTTGGCTGGGGCGTCGTTCGTCCCAGCACCGATACGAGTACGGCCACGCCCCAGGAATTTGCCGTGCAATATCTGGCATTGGACGCGGGCCTCACATCGCGGGAGATGGAGATAGCGCTTTGCCTTGCTGAAGGCAAAAAGCGGAAGCAAATCGCTGACGAGCTTTGCGTATCCGACCAAACGGTGAAAACTCATGTGAGTCACATCTATACGAAGCTCGGTATTCACTCAAAGGAAGAGCTGATCGAACTCGTTCGCGAAAGGGCCTCTTCTTTCGAAGAGTAAAGGCCCGCGACCAGGCCGTGGGAGGGAAGGGCTCGGTCGCGGGCGAGAGGGGAGGGCGATTTGCCGTCGGGTGCTTATCGGGCGGCTAGCTGTTGATGTACTTGGCCGCTTGCTGCGCCGCAACGCGTCCGGAGTTCACTTGATGGCCGAAGGCGGTACCCGGAATGTTGATGGTGTACACGCTCGCGTAGTGGTTGTTGCCCTCGTTGCCAATAGCGTACAGGCCGGGGATGGGCTGCTTGTCGATGTCCCAAACGCGCTGGAACTTATCCACTTTCAAACCGCCCGTGGCGAAGTAGAACACATAACTCATGCGGCCGATGTAGAACGGGGGCTGCTCTACGGGAATCAGGAGGGAGGGATCTTTGAGGAAGTCCTTATCGGCTCCCGCCTTGCAGCTTTCGTTATAGCGGGCCACGGCGTTTTTGAAGTTCTCCGGATCCATGTCGAAATGCTGGGCGAGGTCGGCCAGATCGTTGGAAGAGTAGAGGCTGTATCCGTTGTCGGATGTTATGGACTCTTCGAACATGGCCTGCGCCTCGGGCGTCGTGCCGAAGAACGTGTCGTAAATGTTCTGGTCGAAGACGCAGTAGGTCGCCGCATTGCGCTTTGTGGCGATACTGGCCGAGGAGGGAGCCATTACCGAAGTGGTGTCCTCACGCACGAATCGATCACCGGTCTCGTTGACCCACATAATGGGGCCGCCCGTTGCGATACCGCCCAACCCGTTGATAGGGTTGTACGGATCGGCCTTGTAATCAGTGACGGGGAAGGCGGGGATAGTGGGGCAAATACTCTGCGAAGCGTTGGCAAGGTCGTCGATTGCCCCAACCGCAGTAGCCATATTGAATCCATCGCCCGTTCCATTCAGGCCCAGGCAAACCATGTCGTCGGTGTTCCACCCTTGGCGCTTGATGATGTCGGGGTTGCCGCAAAAACCACCCGTAGCCAAGATGACGGCTTTCGCATTGATGAGAATTTCACCATCTTGACCAATGGCGTACAAGCCGCAAACCGCGCCGCTATCATCTAGTATGAGTTCATTCGCTGTCGTATTGTAGCGAACCTCTACCCCCAGTTCCTCGGCCCGCTTAGTCATCTGGGGCACGTAGCCCTTGGAGCAGCTGCCTTCCTTGAACCAATGGAAGGTATGCAGAAGGCCCGTGTAATAGTTATCCACCGTTCCGTTGTACTCCACCCCCTGCTCCAGGCACCAGTCGATGTTGGCCGCCGAGCTTTCGCAGAATTCGACCCACTCGGCGCCGTTGGGCCGGTACTGCAGCATCTCCATCTGAGCGGCAATGACTTCAGCGGGAGTGATCTCTTCGATCCCTGCGGCTTTCTGCATGGAAGAATTGATGGCGAACATGCCCTCGACGCCCAGGGCGTTTCCGCCTGATTCGGCGTTCTTCTCGATGACCAGGCAGTTGGTGTCGTCGAGTGCCGCTTGAACAGCGCAAGCAAGCCCCGAGCCGCCGAGGCCGACGATGAGGAGGTCGGTGTCGATGGTCTCGACGACTTCCTTCGGCGCAGTTCCTGTTTCGGCGACCTCCTTTGCGGGTTCTGCCTGGGGCGCGCATCCGCTCAGGGCCATGACCCCCAGCGCGCTTGCTGCGGCAGCTCCCGAGAGAAACGATCGGCGAGAAAGATTGATGGAACGCATGCTGAACCCTCCTAAAGTTAGCGTGGTAGGCAGCCGTTGTCGTGCGCTGCCTCGAACGATGCAAGATGGTAGGAGGCGCCACGGCCTCGCGAATCGCCCACCGAGATTGAATTCCCCGAAATTTGGCGACTCACCCACAACTCACCCACGGATTAACTGGGGATGTCGGGGGTTCGCGCGGGCGGTTTTTGGTAATCTACGCAATAAGGAAAACGCGCAGGCCGCTGGGGCGTCCGCGCACATTGCCAGGGAAAGGAAACGCGCATGATCGGTCGCTATACTCGTCCGGAAATGGGTCGCATCTGGGAACTCGAGAACAAGTTCGCCATTTGGAAGGAGATCGAGGTTCTGGCCTGCGAGGCCCAGGCAGAGCTCGGCCAGGCGGGCATCACGCGCGAGGAGGCCCAGTGGATCCGCGACCACGCCGACTTCACCGTTGAGGAGATCGACGAGATCGAGAAAGTGACGAACCACGACGTCATCGCGTTCACCACCTGTATGGCGGGCTACATCGACGCCGACATCCCCGAGGGCGAAGACAAGCCTTCCCGCTGGGTGCACTACGGCATGACCTCCTCCGACCTGGGCGACACGGCCCTGTCCTACCAGGTCACCCAGGCTTGCGACATCATCATCGACGACATCAAGCGCCTCGGTGAAACCTGCAAGCGCCGCGCCTTCGAGTTCCAGAACACGCTGTGCGTCGGCCGCACCCATGGCATTCACGCCGAGCCCATGACCTTCGGCATGAAGTTCGGCAGCTGGGCCTGGGCCTTGAAGCGCGCCCTCACGCGCATGGAGGAGGCCCGCGCCGTGGCCGCCACCGGCGCTATTTCCGGCGCGGTGGGCACCTACTCTTCCATCGATCCCTTTGTGGAAACCTACGTCTGCGAGAAGCTGGGCCTTACTCCCGATCCGCTGTCCACCCAGGTGCTTGCTCGCGACCGCCACGCCCAGGTGATGGCCGCGCTGGCCGTGACCGCCTCCACGCTTGAGTCCATCGCCATGCAGGTGCGCCTGCTGCAACAGTCCGACGTCATCGAGGCGGAAGAGCCGTTCACCAAGGGGCAGAAGGGCTCCTCGGCCATGCCCCACAAGCGCAACCCCATCACGGCCGAGCGCGTTTGCGGCCTCGCCCGCGTGGTGAAGGCGAACGCCCAGGTGGCCTTCGACAATGTGGCCTTGTGGTTCGAGCGCGACATCTCGCACTCCGGCGCCGAGCGCGTGGTGCTGGCCGACAGTTTCACGGCGCTCGATTACATGTTCGGGAAGATGCAGTGGATGCTCGACGGCCTGCAGACCTACCCGGCCAAGATGGAGCACAACCTGTGGCGCACGAAGGGCCTCATCTTCTCCAGCAAGGTGCTGCTGGCGCTCGTGGACGCGGGCATCTCCCGCGAGGACGCCTACGTTATCGTGCAGCGCAACGCCATGAAGGTGTGGGAGGACATCCAGAACGCCGTGGACGGCCCCACCTACCGCGAGCGCTTGGAAGCTGACGACGAGGCCATGGCCCTGCTTAGCCAGGAGAAGCTGGACGAGATCTTCGACCCCTGGGACTTCCTCACCCGCAAAGACGTGGTGTTCGACCGCCTGCAGGAGCTGGAGTTCTAGTCGGGTATCGGCATACCTATATGGAAGGCCCCTGGCGCTGATTGTGCTAGGGGCCTTCTTTGTACGAACAAATGCTGAAAGAGGCGTCTACTGCGCAGCGGGGGCAGCGGTGTTGCCGGTGAGCATGTCGATGCCCTGGGCGATTACTGAGGCATCCATGGCGCCCATGTAGGCGCCGATGATGTTGCCCTCGGCGTTGATCAGGTAGGTCTGCGGGATAGAGCTCACTCCGAAGGCCGTGGCCGCCGAGTTGTTGGCGTCGAAGTAGCACGGGAACGTGTAGTTGTTCTCGGCGAGGAAGGCCTTGGCGGACTGCTCGGTCTCGCCGTTCATGTCGGTCATGTTCACGATGACGAACTCGACGTCGTTGCCGTGTTCTTCCCAGGCAGACTGGATGTCGGGCATCTCGCTGGCGCAGGGGCCGCACCAGCTAGCCCAGAAGTTCAGCAGCACCGGCTTGCCCTTGAAGTCGGCCAGGGTGAGGGTCGCTCCATCCGCGTCGGTCATGGTGAAGTCCGGGGCCGGGGTGGTGGCTGCGTTGGCGCCGTTGCCGTCACCGGTATCGTCGGAAACGTCGGCGTCGGCGGTGGCATCTACCTCGGTTTCTTGGACGGCATCGGTGCCGGTAACTTCTATCTGCTTGTCATCGACCGTCGGCGCCAGGACGCTGTAGGCCACGCCCGCGCCGATGAGCAGCACGGCAAAGACGACGGCGGCCACAATGACGCCGACGTGTTTCTTGCGGTCGGCCTTCTCTCCTTCGGGGGTGGCAGCGTTGGCTTTCTCCTCTGCTTCCAAAGCCGCCAAGCGCTCGCCGATGACCTCGCCTCGCTGCTCGGCTGCCGAAGATTCAGTTGCCGCGGGGGTCGCGCTTGCCGTTGCCGGAGCGCCCTTCGTCGTTGCTTGTCCGCCAGCATCGGGAGTCTGCTCGTCGGCCGCGATCTCCGTCTCAACCGGAGTTCCGGCGTCGGTCGGCGTCTTCTCGTTCTCGCTCATGTTCGAACCTTTCTCCTTCGGGCCCGGTTCCACCGGCTAGCTCAGCAGGCGCAAGAAGCCGCCGAGCAGCCCCGTCGCCATGAGCACGCCCACGGCGACCAGAAACCAGCCGCATACCTTGTTAATGATATCGTAATGTTGCTTGATGACGGCAAAAGCGCCCTTCAGCTTGTCGATGAGCACGGCAGCCGCCACGAACGGAATACCGAGGCCGGCCGAGTAGCACAGAAGCAGGATAACGCCCTGCGCCACCGATGCCTGCTGCGAGGCCAGCATGAGCGCCGAGCCGAGGAACGCCCCCACGCACGGCGTCCATCCGATGGAGAAGATGACGCCGAACAGCACCGAGGAGAAGAATCCCAGCTGTCGTCCCGCCAGCGGGTTCTTCGCGCCGTGGAAGAGGTTGATCTTGATGATGCCGAGAAAGTACAGTCCGAAGGCGATGACCACCAGGCCGCACACCACGTTGACGGCACTTTGATACTCGATGAAGAACGCGCCCACCGACGAAGCCAAAGCTCCCATAGCGATGAACACGCACGTGAAGCCGAGCACAAAGCCGAGGGCGTTGCGCAGCACCACTGAAGTGCGCACCTCCTCGCCGGCGGCGAAGTAGGTGACGTAGATGGGAATCATGGGAAGCAGGCACGGCGACACGAAGGTGATGATGCCCTCCAGAAAGGTGATGAGATAGGTCACAAATCCTCCTCCTGCTTCGATCGCCGTTTTGCGATATCTCGCATTATTCCCTATTTGCGAGCGGCGTGCCTCCGTCTTCACAGAAAGTGAAGTGACCGTTACGTGCTTCGGCATCGTGCGGTGGCCCGTTGCCGCAAGGCGTTCCTGGCGCTATGCTGGTGGGCGTAAGTGAAATTGCGAGTGCGTGCGCGGTTGGCTCGAAGGGACTGCGTCGTTCGAGGGGATCGCGTTGTTCGAAGGGAAGTAGTGTGACTGTTCTGGTTGATTCCATCACCCGCCGCCGTTTTGTCTGGCTGGCGGCTTTGGCCGGCGGAAGCCTAGCGTTGAGCGGCTGCGCGGGCGACGGATCGAACGGGACGGGCGGACCGACCGGGGTGGACGGTTCGGGCGGCGAAGGCGCTGGTGACGGTCAGAACCCCGAAGCCGCCGCAGTCGCCGCGCGTGCTGCTGTGGACGAGCGCATCGGCGCCATGACGCTCGAGCAGAAGGTGGCCCAGCTGTTTATCGTGACGCCGGAAGCGCTGGTGGAAGGCGTGTCGCAAGTCACTCAGGCCGGCGACATGACTCGCGAGGGAGTAACGGCCCATCCCGTGGGCGGCATCGTCTACTTCGCTCAGAACTTGCTCGACCCCGAGCAGACGACGACCATGCTCGCGAACGTCAAGCAGTTCTACGCCGACGCCGGAAACGTGGCACCCTTCATTGCTGTCGATGAAGAGGGCGGCACGGTGGTGCGCATTGCCGACAACGAGGCTTTTCCCGTGCAGGATGTGGGCGACGCTTCTGCTCTCGGCAGCGCCGGCGATACCGAGGCGGCCAAGCGCGCCGCTGAGCAGATCGCCGACTACCTGGCGCCGCTCGGGTTCAACCTGGATTTCGCTCCCGTGGCCGATGTGGTGGATCCCCTGCGCAGTGACACCATGGGCCTGCGTTCGTTCTCGAGCGACGCCGCCGTGGCCGCCGACATGGTGCGGGCCGAGGTGGAGGGCTTCCGCGACAAGAAGATGCTTTGCTGTGCCAAGCATTTCCCGGGTATCGGTGCGGCGGCTGGCGATTCCCACGAGGGCGCTATCACCATCGAGGCGACCAACGAGGAGTTGGAAACGGTGGACCTCGTGCCCTTCCGCGCGGCCATCGAAGCGGGGGTGCCCATGATCATGGTGGGACACGTGAGTCTGCCGAACATCGTCGGCGACAGCACGCCGGCCCCGCTCAGCTCGGCCGTCGTTCAGGGCATGCTGCGCGATTCTCTCGGGTACACGGGCATCATCGTCACCGACTCGCTTTCCATGGGCGCCATCACCAACTACTACTCGCCGGCGGAAGCGGCGGTCGCGGCGCTCAAGGCCGGCTGCGACGTTCCGCTTATGCCCGAGCGCTTCGACGAGGCCTACCAGGGGGTGTTGAGCGCGGTGCAAGTGGGCGAGCTGACTGAAGAGCGCCTCGACGAGTCCCTCACCCGCATCCTTACCGCCAAACAGGAGTACTTCGGGTTGTAAGCTTGACGGCAGCGATCGGGACGGGAGGATCCCGCGAAGACCTCTGCGCGCCCCCCGGAGAACGCGGCCGTTAAGAAACAGCTTCCACTTCAGCAGCAGCGATGCCGGGATGGTACCGACCTATGTGCGTCATCTTCGCTGTTTCTTTTGCTGCGTTCGCAGGGGGATAAAGCGCGCAGCGGGCTTCGCGGGATCCTCCCGTCCCGATCGCGGACAAGCTAGAGCGCCCTTACGCCGCCGGTTCCCAAATGCGGACGAGGCAGTGCTTCTGCTGCTCGCCGCCGATGGGAGTGTAGTCCACGTTGCAGTAGGTGACGGCCCGCGTGCCCGCATGCGTGGAAGCGAGGAAGTCATTGTAGTCGCCCGACCCCTCCTCCAGGGGCAGCTGCGCATAGCGCCGTCCTGCCAAGTCGACGGCCACCACGAAGCTGCCGCCGCGCACCATGAGCCAGTTGCCGCACCAGCAGGGCGGGGAAAGCGGGTTCGCTGCGAAATGGAACCAGGGCACGTCGCTGTAGGCCTCGGTGCCGGGGTTGGCGCAGGCGATGGGCAGGTACGGCGCGGCGGCGTCTGCCTCACCCGTCTCGGCAGCGGCTTCCTCCGTGTTGGCTGCCACGAGCGAGACGGCCTCGGGGGATTCCATGGGCAAGTAGGTGCCCAAATTCGCGATACCCTCGCCGTAGTTGTAAATGCCGTCGAAGGCGAAGCTGAAGCCGGTTTTGCCCCAGCCGCATTCCATCGGCTTCATGGACGAGGGCAGAACGCAGGCGTCGGTGACCTCGCCGGTGGCGGCGTCCAGGTGGGTGAGCTGGTAGTAGGTGCCGCTTGTGCGGGCGCGGGGCGCCAGCGTGAGACTGTCGCCACAGGAGGTGGGCGCGCAGGCCATGCGTCCCTGGGAGGCGTACACTACCTGGGAATCGGCCGTGCCGAAGGCGGCGCGCAAAAGCCGCGAATCTTCCACGCGGGCGTTGCCGTCGAGCTGTGGAAGCCGCTGCCAGAAAGCGTACCCGTCGGCGACGGCCAAGGTGGGCATCTCCCAGTTCACGTCGCCCTCGTCGAGCAGCTGCGGCTCGCCCAGCGTGGTGCCGGAAAGCGATGCCGCGTACACGCGCCAGAGGTTGTCCAAGATGTCGGCCTCGGTCCAGACGACGCCGGCGGCATTGGCGCGCACGTCGTAAATCTCGAAGCCCTCGGCCTCGCCCACGGCGTGCTCGATGATGGTGGTGCACTCGGCGGAGGCCAGGTCGAGGAGCCCCACCTCGGCCAGGGGCTTGGCGGTTTCCGTGGGAAGCAGGCAGGCGGCTACGGCGTCGTCGCTGCACCAGACGAGCGTGCCGAAGGGCAGTTTCGCCGAGCCGGCCAGCGTGACGGCGTCCTCATAGTTTTCCATCTCTTCCAAGGCGGTCTGCGCGGTGACGGCGCTTTCGGGCACCTTAAGGGTCTTCAGGGCGTCGTCGTCGTTGGAGCGACCGGCAGCCCAAGCGGCCCCGCCGCCCACGGCGGCCAATGCAGCCACGCCGGCCACGCCGTAAAGAAAGTGACGGCGCGTCAGCAGAAGCTCATGGCCCCCGGGCAGGGAGAGGGATGTGGGTTGTTTTGTAGCAACGCGCCGCGTGGGCGCGGATCTTCTCTGTGGCATGGGGCTATTGTGTCATTTCGCATACACCTCGGCGACCGTATGGAGCCAAACGCTACAATAAACGCAAACACGACTACCGGGCTGATATATGTGCCAGCTGCAGATAAAATAGCAGGTCAACACAGATTTAAGCTTGGGCATCCTAGAAACTGCAAGCGAGTATGCAAGGAGCACATTCCATGAGCAACGAAACGCGACGCATTCTTCTGGTTGAAGATGAGAAGGCCATCCGCGATGCGGTGACCGCCTACCTCGAGCGCGAGAACTACTGGGTGACCGCCGTCGGCGACGGCCAGGACGCCCTGGAAGAGTTCCAGAAGCATCACTTCGATCTGGTCATCCTCGACCTCATGCTGCCCCGGGTGCCGGGCGAGCGCGTCTGCCGCGTCATCCGCGACACCTCCGATGTGCCGATCATCATGCTGACGGCGAAGGGCGAGGTGGAAGATCGCATCATCGGCCTGGAGCTGGGCGCCGACGACTACTTGGTGAAGCCCTTCAGCCCCCGCGAGCTGGTGGCCCGCTCCCGCGCGCTGCTGCGCCGCGTGCACGCCGATTCCGAGCCCCAGCGCGAGGTGCTCGAGTTCGGCGAGCTCACCATCGACGTGTCGGGCCACAAGGTGCTCGTCTCCGGCGAGGAGGTCGATCTTACCGCCAGCGAGTTCAAGCTGCTCACCACGCTGTCCCGCTACCCCGGTCGCGTGTACAGCCGCATGGAGCTCGTGGAGAAGGTGCTCGGCTACGACTTCGAGGGCTACGAGCGCACCATCGACTCCCATGTGAAGAACCTGCGCGCCAAGATCGGCGACAACCCGCGCAACCCGAAGTGGCTCCACACCGTGCACGGCGTGGGCTACCGCTTCGAGGATCCCACCAAGAACGGCCAGTAATCGCCCGTTCATTTCGCGTACTTGCCGCCGGAGCCGCTCGGCTTTGGTGTCCGCCGTCTGCTTCGAAGGAGTTCCATGACCGAGACGGAAGCAAAACCGCGCATTCTGGAAACCGCTGAAGAGGTCGCCCCGCCGGCGGCCTCTTCGCCTTCTCCGGAACGCAAGAAGGAAAAGAAGCACCTGCGTTGGTCGAACCTGTCCTATACGACCCGCGTGACCTTGGCCTTCGCCCTCATCGCCGCCATGACCGCCCTTGTGGCCATCGGCGTGGTCTCCTTTGTGTGGGAACAGCATTTCCGCACCTACACGGCCGACAACATGCAGACGCTCTGCGAGACCACGGCGAACCGCATCGCGGCCATTTACGAGGAGACCGGCGATTTGTGGAATCCCGAGACCACCCGCCCGGCCGCCCAGGCCACCGAGCTCACGAGCGGTGTGGGCGTGCGGGTGATCGACTTGAAGGGGAGCACCGTTTTCGACTCCTCCGTCATCATCGACGAGCAGCAGGGCGACGTGTTCACGTCCTTCGCACCTCAGGACCGCTCGCAGGCGGTCACGGCTTCCATCGTGCTTCCCGATGGCGAGAAAGTGGGCACCGTGCGCCTGTGGGTCTACGGCTCCGAGGCCCTTATGCGCCAGCCCGACCAGGAGTTCCGCGATAACTCCTACCAGGCTATGTTCATCGCCGGCGGCGTGGCCATCGTGCTCGCCTCCTGCATCGGCTTCCTCTTCGCGCGCAACTTGGTGTCGCCGATCAACCGCATTATGAAGACGGCCCGGGCCGTCGGCGACGGCGATCTGTCGGCCCGCACGAAGCTGACCGGCGAGGACGAGGTGGCCCGCCTCGGCGAGACCTTCGACGCCATGGCCGAGTCGGTGGAGAAGGACCGCGATTTGGAGCGGCGCCTCACCACCGACGTCGCCCACGAGCTGCGCACCCCGCTCATGGCCATCCAGGCCACGGTGGAGGCCATGATCGACGGCGTCTACGAGGCCGACGAGGAGCGCCTGGTCACCGTGAATTCCGAGATCCAGCGCCTGTCGCGGCTGGTGAACGCCCTTCTGAAGCTGTCGCGCTTGGAAAACCGCGCCGAGCCCATGAAGGAAGAGGTTGTCAACGTCGGCGATCTCATCGCCGGCATCATTGCCACCCATGAGATGTTCGTGTCCGATTCCGGCCTCACCCTGGAGTACGACGCTCAGCCCGACGTCATGGTGGTGGGCGACGCCGACATGATCCGCCAGGCCACGGCGAACCTGATTTCCAACGCCGTGCGCTACACCCCGGAGGGCGGCCACATCACGGTGTCGGTGAAGAAGGGCGACATCATGGCCTCCATTGCTGTGCGCGACACCGGTATCGGCCTTTCCAAAGAGGAGGCCCGCATGGTGTTCTCGCGCTTCTGGCGCGCCGACGCCGGCCGCAACCGCGAGAGCGGTGGTTTGGGCGTGGGCCTGGCCGTGGTGAAGGAGATCGTCGACCGCCACGGCGGCTGGGTGCAGGTGGAAGGCGAGAAGGGCAAGGGCGCCTGCTTCACCATCCATATCCCGTTGTACGACGAAGACGCCTCCAAGCACCGCCGCAACTCCAAGAAGCGCACCGGCCACAAAAAGCCCGCGAAAGCAAGCCGATAGGAGAAGGTGCCCTTCGGCGTTCTGCAAGTTTTGCGGCCTCGAAGCAACGTCGCGGCGATCCGGATGGCGCGATTTACGGCATTGCTGGGCGCCTGACGATCGAGATGGACAAAAACGGGTAGCTAGCTGCGAGCTAGCCCCTGGGATGGTAACGTTTTGGCCGAAAAGGGGTCGTTAACTGCGAGCTAGCCCTGCGGTGGACACGTATTGGACAAAAACGGGTAGCTAGCTGCGAGTTGCCCCCTGTGCTGGCCCCGTTTTGGCCAAAAAAGGACCGCTAGCTGCATTTGGTGCGCGCGCGTCCATGTTCTCGTCGATTGCCGCGTCTTCTGACCAGGCGAAACGCGAAACGGATGGAGGGCTTTTTGCTGGCCGGACAATCAATGGCCAGAAATGGTGCGCCGACTGACAGTTAATGGGTACTTTTTGGCCATTTCGAACAGAAGGGGTATCGTGCCGTTCTCTGTGAAGCGACGGTTCGAGGGCCGTATTTGTGCCATAATGTCCGATACGCGAAAAGCGCTTGGGTACCTGCGCTCGAACGGCGTCCGTTGGGCGGTGTTCGAGCGGAGCGGCAGCCGGGCCATCAAGGAGAAAGGGCGTTCCATGGCGGGAATCGACATCACCCCCGACGCGCAGGGCAAGGTGCGCGATCTGTACGATTTGGGCGACAGGCTGCTGCTCGTGGCCACCGACCGCATCTCGGCCTTCGACTACATTCTGGAAGACGAGATCCCCTACAAGGGCCAGGTGCTCACCCAGCTCTCCAAGTTCTGGTTCGATCTGCTCGACGGCGTCGTGGAGAACCACCTCATCTCCACCGACGTGGCCGACCTGCCCGAGGAGTTCCAGCCCTACGCCGACTATCTGCGCGGTCGCTTCATGCTAGTGAAGAAGGCCGACATGTTCCCCGCCGAGTGCATCGTGCGCGGGTATCTGGCTGGTAGCGGCCTGAAGGAGTACAACCGCGAGGGCACCGTCTGCGGCATAGAGCTGCCCCAAGGCCTCGTGAACTCCTCGAAGCTGCCCGAGCCCATCTTCACCCCCTCCACCAAGGCCGAGATTGGCGACCACGACGAGAACATCTCCTTCGAGCGCCTTACGGAAATCCTCGGGGAAGAGGATGCCACGGCCCTGCGCGACTTGGCGTTGAAGGTATACACCACCGCCGCCGACCACGCGGCCGAGCGCGGTGTTATCATCGCCGACACGAAGTTCGAGTTCGGCCGTCTCGGTGACACCATCATCTTGGCCGACGAGGTACTCACCCCCGACTCCTCGCGCTTCTGGCCCGGCGATACCTACGAGGAGGGCAAGGACCAGCCCAGCTTCGACAAGCAGTTCGTCCGCGATTGGCTGACGGCCCATTGGGACAAGACCGGGAACCCGCCGCGCCTTCCCCAGGAGATCATCGACGCCACGTCCGCGAAGTACATTCAGGCTTACGAGACCATCACCGGCAAGAAGTTCGATCCCGCGACGTTCTAGCGCCGCCCGCCCGCAAAACCCGCCGTCATTCTGAGCGAGCGGAGCGAGTCGAAAAATCTCGCGAGATCTTTCGACTTCGGCCTTTCGGCCTGCGCTCAAGATGACGTGAACTGAAGGAGAGAGATGTCCCAACGCAACCCCATGAACGAACGCTACACCTCCGAGGAGCGCACCGGCACAACGCGCAAGTCGGCCGCCTCGGCCAAGCCCAAGGCCAAGGCCGCCGCCTCGGTCACCGTGAAATCGGCGAAGAAGACGCCCGAGCAGCGCAAGGCCGAGGAGAAGGCCGCCCGCAAGGCCGCCGCCGCCAAGCAGCGCGAGGTGGAGCGCAAGTACTACAAGCCCGACACGCCGCGCTACAAGCGTCTGCGCCTCATCTGGTGGATCCTGCTCATCGCGGCCATCGGCTGCACGACCTTGAGCTTCGTCGGCCAGCAGTCGCTGCCGCCTCAGGTGGCGGTTGTGACGCTCATCTTGGCCTATGTGTTCATCATCGCCGCCTTCGTGCTGGATTTTTGGAAGATCAAGAAGGAGCGCGTGGCCTACCAGGAGCGCATGCTGGCGCTTGAGGAGAAGAACGCCAAGGCCGAGAAGCAGGCGCGCCGCGTGCAGCAGGCCAAGCAGGTGAAGGCGAAGGGGTCGGGGAAGAACCAGAACCGCCATGCGGCCCAGAAGAAGGCTGGCGAGGCCGATGGGGATGCCGATGCCGCCGATGCCGGCGAGTCCGACGAGCCTCCGGTGAAGCCGGCCCGCCGCGGCCTGTTCGGCAGCGGCTTCCGTCTGTCGAACCGTGAGAAGATGCAAGCCGAGAAGAAGGCCGCCAAAGAGGCCGAAAAAGCTCAAAAAACCGAGTAGCACCTACCGTAGGGGGCGACCTCGGTCGCCCCTTCTCAAGTGAGGTGACTCCACTTGGTGAGGAGCGACCGAGGTCGCCCCGTACGAGGGGTCAGTTGAACTAAGGTCCACCCCTATGGAAAAGTTCGAGCGCTCATTCCTTGAAGAGAGAGGCACATCCATGGTATCTCGCGTCTATGTTGAGAAGAAGCCCGGGTTCGACGGCGAGGCCCGCGCCTTGGCCGCCGAGCTGCGCGACATCGTCGGCATTTCGGGGCTGACCGGCGTGCGTCTGGTGAACCGCTACGACGTGGAAGGCGCGACGGACGAGTTATTCGCCGCCTGCGTGCCCACGGTGTTCTCCGAGCCGCAATCCGACACCGCTACCTTCGAGCTGCCCGAGGCCAACGGTGCGGCCGTGTTCGCCGTGGAGTTTCTGCCCGGCCAGTTCGACCAGCGCGCCGATTCGGCGAGCGAGTGCATCCAGCTCATCAGCCAGGGCGAGCGCCCCGCTGTGCGTTCGGCGGTGGTGTACTACTTGGAAGGCGATCTCGCCGACGATGACGTGGAGGCCGTGAAGCGCTACGTCATCAACCCGGTGGAGGCCCGCGAAGCCTCGCTTGAGCCTCGCGACACCCTGGCCATGGCCTTCGAGCGCCCGGCCGACGTGGAGGTCATCGAGGGCTTCACCGCCTTTTCCGATGACGAGCTGGCCCGCTTCATCGACGAGCGCGGCCTGGCCATGGATCTGGCCGACATCCAGTTCTGCCGCGCCTACTTCGCTGAAGAGGGCCGCGATCCGTCCATCACCGAGATCAAGATGATCGACACCTACTGGTCCGACCACTGCCGCCACACCACCTTCGGCACCGTGCTCGATGACGTGGAAATCGCCGACGCCAACGTGCAGGCCGCCTTCGACCGCTATCTGGAGCTGCGCCACGAGCTCGGCCGCGATGAGAAGCCGGTCTGCCTCATGGACATGGGCACCATCGGCGCGAAGTGGCTGAAGAAAGAGGGCATTCTCACCGGCCTCGACGAGTCCGAGGAGATCAACGCCTGCACCATCAAGTGCAAGGTGGATGTCGATGGCGAGGAGCAGGACTGGCTGTACCTCTTCAAGAACGAGACCCACAACCATCCCACCGAGATTGAGCCCTTCGGCGGTGCGGCCACCTGCGTGGGCGGCGCCATCCGCGATCCTTTGTCGGGCCGCTCCTACGTGTACCAGGCCATGCGCGTCACGGGCGCGGCCGACCCCACGGTGCCCGTGGCCGACACCATTCCCGGCAAGCTGCCCCAGCGCAAGCTGGTGACCACGGCGGCGGCCGGCTATTCCTCCTACGGCAACCAGATCGGCCTGGCCACGGGCCAGGTGCACGAGCTGTACCACCCCGGCTACGCCGCCAAGCGCATGGAGATCGGTGCCGTGGTGGGCGCCACGCCGGCCGACCACGTGCGTCGCGAGACGCCGGCACCGGGGGATGTGGTGGTGCTCCTCGGTGGCCGCACGGGCCGCGACGGCATCGGCGGTGCCACGGGCTCTTCCAAGGCCCATTCCGTGGAATCTCTGGAAAGCTGCGGGGCCGAGGTGCAGAAGGGCAACGCGCCAGTGGAGCGCAAGATCCAGCGCCTGTTCCGCCGCGGGGATGCTTGCCGCATGATCAAGCGCTGCAACGACTTCGGCGCCGGCGGCGTGTCGGTGGCCATTGGCGAGTTGGCCGACGGCCTGGACATCAACCTGGATGCCGTACCTAAAAAGTACGACGGTCTGGATGGCACGGAGCTGGCCATCTCCGAATCTCAGGAGCGCATGGCCGTGGCCTTGGCCCCCGAGGACGTGGACGCCTTCATCGCGCTCGCCCACGAGGAGAACCTGGAGGCCACGCCGGTGGCGCAGGTCACGGAAGAACCGCGCGTGCGCATGCATTGGCGCGGCGACACCATCGTGGACGTGAGCCGCGAGTTTCTCGCGAGCAACGGCGCGCCGAAGCATGCGGCGGTGGCCGTGCCCGCGCCGGCCGACGAGAGCTTCGCCGAAAGCGCCTGCGACCGCGCTTTCGAGGCGACAAGCGAGCTGACCGACCCCGTGGTGGACGCCGTGTGCGACGCCGACTCGCTGGAAGTGTCCCTCGCGGCGCTCATGGGCGACATCAACCGCGCCTCGAACAAGGGCCTCGTGGAGCGCTTCGACTCCACCATCGGCGCGGCCACGGTGCTCATGCCCTTCGGCGGCACCCGCCAGCTCACCCCGGCGCTCGCCATGGTGGCGAAGCTGCCGGTGCTCGGCGGCAAGACCACGACGGTCTCGGGCCTGTCCTGGGGCTTCAACCCGTATCTTTCGTCCTACGACCCCTATGCCGGCGCCTACATGGCCGTGCTCGATTCGGTGGCGAAGCTCGTGGCCACCGGCTTCGAGCGGGCGAACATGTACCTCACCTTCCAAGAGTACTTCGAGAAGCTGCGCCAGGATCCCGAGCGCTGGGGCAAGCCCATGGCGGCGGTGCTCGGCGCGCTCATGGCCCAGATCGATTTCGGGGTGGGCGCCATCGGCGGCAAGGACTCCATGTCCGGCTCTTTCGAGGACTTGGACGTGCCGCCCACGCTCGTGTCCTTCGCGACGGCCATCGGTGGCATCGACCGCGTCACCTCGCCGGAGCTGAAGGAAGCGGGCGACAACCTCATCTGGGTTTCCTTCGAGGACGCGCTGGCGTCGAGCATCTGCGCCGTCTTCGACGCGGTGGAGTACCTCATCGGTGCGGGTGTCGTGCGGGCCTGCGCGAGCGGCGCCTACGGCGGCTTGGCCGAGACGCTGGTGAAGGCGGCCGTGGGCAATGGCCTGGGTATCACCGTGGACGAGGACATCGACATGGGCCAGCTGTTCGAGCCGGCCTACGGCACGTTCGTGATCGAGCTGGCTGCCGGCGAGGATGCCCAGTCCGTCGTCACGCGTTTGGAAGACGCTGGACTCGACGCCAACGTGGATGTGGTGGCACTCGGTCAGGTGACCAGCGCTTACGAGCTGGCGTGTGACGGCCAAGTGGCCGATCTCGCCGTGGTTCAGGAGGCGTGGGAACGCGGCAGCGGGATTGAAAGCGTGTTCCCGTACCGCACCTCGCCGGAAGAGCGCGCAGCGGCCGAGACGGTGCCCGCCATCAGCTTCGAAGGGGAGGCAGCTCCGGCTTACCACGGCCCGGCGCTGCTGGGCGACGCCTCCGGTGCTCCGCGCGTGGTCATTCCGGTGTTCCCCGGCAACAACTGCGAGTACGACTCCGCTGCCGCCTTCGAGCGGGCCGGCGCCGTGCCTACCGTGTACGTGGTGAACAACCTGACGCCCGAGGCCGTGGCTGAATCCACCGCCGAGTTGGCGCGTCTTATCCGCGCGTCCCAGATCGTCATGATTCCCGGCGGCTTCTCCGGCGGCGACGAGCCCGACGGCTCCGCGAAGTTCATCACGGCTTTCTTCCGCGCGCCGGAGGTCACCGAGGCGGTGCGCGATTTGCTGCAGGCGCGCGACGGCCTCATGCTCGGCATCTGCAACGGTTTCCAGGCGCTCGTGAAGCTGGGCCTGGTGCCCTTCGGCGACATCCGTCCCATGGACGCCGATTGCGCCACCCTCACCTTCAACAACATCGGCCGCCACCAGAGCACGCTCGTGCGTACGCGCGTGGCCAGCACGATGTCTCCCTGGATGAGCCGCATGGAAGTGGGCGAGATGCACACGGTGGCCATCAGCCACGGCGAGGGGCGCTTCGTGGCGCCGCAGCCTCTGCTGGATTCCATGATTGCGAACGGACAAGTTGCCACTCAGTACGTGGACGCCGCGGGGCAGCCTTCCATGGATTTGGCGGTGAACCCCAACGGGTCGGTGCTCGCCATCGAGGGCATCACGAGCCCCGACGGCCGCGTGCTCGGCAAGATGGGTCACACGGAACGCGCCGGCGCGGGCCTGTACAAGAACACCTTCGGCAACACCTACCAGCCCCTCTTCGAAGGCGGTGTCGACTACTTCCGCACGAAGTAGTTACTGCCACGCGAGGTAGTTGCCGCTGCATGAGGTGGCTGCTCGGGAGGGTGGCGTGCGACCGCCCGTCGGTGGGACCGGGGGTTTGATGCCCGAAAACAACAAGGGCGACGTCAGGAACGGAAGTTTGGTACCTGGTGTCGCCCTTTTTGCGGCCAACTTGCGGAGTTTGGCATCGAATGGTGCCAAGTTTGGCAGTTTGGTACCCTGCCTTGGTCAAATTGCGAAGTTTGGTACCTGAAAACTTGCACGTACGAATTTCTGACCTGGTATTTCTTCGGAGTCGAGGTACCAAACTGCGGTTTTTGGCCGAATTCGGGGTACCAAACTTCCGATCTTGGAAGAGGGCAGGTGCCATATCGCGGATCTTGTCCGAGAAAGATGGATACCGGTTCATCGGGCGGTAGGGCTGTGGTTGTGGTCTCCTTGTCGATGGCGCCAGATGAATCGTCGAGGTCGTCGCGCGGCACTGCCCCGGGGTCGAGTGCGCTGTGGATCCGCTCTATGTGGTGCAGTGGGTGATCGACGTGCTCGACGAGACCCGCAGGGAGGCGTGGCGCGGCTGCGAAGGCTGAGGGTTCTCGCCTGGGCCTACCTTCTGCACCGCCGCTGCCGCAAAGCCGCCGCCGAAGACCGCAGCCAGACCTTCGAAAATGTCAACGAGTGACGACGCCCCTGGCAAAAAGTCGCCCCGGGCTACGGTGTTGTATTCAGCAAACTTTGTAGTATAGAGCAAAAAAGCAGGTCATTGCTTAGCATCTATTTGTCAACATGAGCTAACACCGTAGCCCGACCCGCAAAAATGACGAAGGCGCGCAGTTGCCCTGACAAAAAAGCGCCTCGGGCTGCGAGTTGTACTCGGGTGTGTGGCGAAAAGGCACCTCGGGCTACGGGCTGTGCTTGAAAAACGGCAAAAGAGCGCGTTGTTCTGTGGATACTCTCGGGCCCCCTGCGAATTGCTGCCAGGCTACTGCCACAGCCTCACTTCGGGCTCCAGTTCCACGCCGGTGGTCTGGCGAATGCGGCGCTGCACTTCGGCGATGAGTGCTAGCACGTCGGCGGCGGTGGCGTCGCCGGTGTTCACGACGAAGCCGGCGTGCTTCTCGGACACCTGCGCGCCGCCCACGCGCAGGCCTTGGCAGCCGGCCTCTTGGATGAGCGCCCCCGCGAAGTGGCCCTCGGGGCGCTTGAAGGTGCTGCCGGCGCTCGGCATCTCCAGCGGTTGCTTGCTCTCGCGGCGCTCGCGCAGCTCTTCTATGCGCGAGGCAATGGCGGCAGGGGAGTCGGCGCGCAGCTGCAGCGTGGCCCCGAGCACCACCCAGCCCTCGCGCATCATGCGGCTGGTGCGATAGCCCCAGTTGGCTTCCGCTGCCGGCACGTTCACGATGCTCCACGAATTCCCGTCGGGCACCAGGCAGCGTACTTCCACGGCTACGTCCGAGAACTGGCCCTCGTAGGCGCCGGCGTTCATGATGGCCGCGCCTCCGACGGTGCCGGGAATGCCGCTGGCGAACTCGTAGCCTGCAAGCCCGGTATCCCGCGCCACGGCGGCCACGGCGGCGTTCGTGGCCCCGCCCGCTGCCCGCACGAGGCCGCCGGGCAGCACCTCGACGTCCGCGAAATTATCCGCCAGCAGAAGCGTCACGCCGTCAAGTCCCTCGTCGGGCGCGAGCACGTTGGAGCCGAGTCCCAGCACACGCCAGGGAACCCCGTCCGCCTCGCAAGTCGACACGACGGCCGCCACCTCGTCTTCGGAGCGCGGTGCCACGAGCCATTGCGCCGGCCCCCCAATGCGAAATGTCGTATGCTCGGCCAGGGGCTCGTCAGGACGCACATTCTGCGAACCGACGATATCCCGAAGGCTCTTCTCGAAGTCCTGGGCGTTCACGGCTTGCTCCTCCTCAGCTGGATTACGGATGCAGAGGAGGTGCGGGATGCCCTGACCGAGCAAGTTCCGCAGCGAACAGAACAGGACTGAATGTCCTGTTCTGCAGAGCGAGGACTGTCTGAGCGAATCAGGGCGTCCCGCACCTCCGGTCGGCAAAGAGTTTCAAGCCCGCGTGTTCTGGGCCGGTATCCTCCGTTTATCATGCCGTGCGGGTTACCGTTGGTGACCCGCATGGCTCATTGTACTAGAATACGCCCATGACGAAATCGCTGACATATCCGCGCGATCGCCAAAGCGCCTCCGCCCATCGTTGCTCGCGCTTCGCACCCGCTTGCGGGCTCGCATCCGCACCCGCTTTTGGGCTCGCATCCGCACCCGCCCCAGTGGCCGCCCTCGCGGATGCTTCCGCACGCACGAAAGCGGGGCGCTAGCCTATGGCACGCAGGACTCCCGAGGTGAAGCCCGCCTCGCCGGCGGCGGCCATTGTGCTCGTGCTGCTGTTCATCGTTTGCTTCATTATCGCCCTGTGGGTGCTCATGGCGCTCACGCGCATCGTGCTGGGTTAGAGGCAGAGGCTATGTGGCAGCGATTCACCCTCTACGACTTGCGCGTCATCGGGCATTACTTGGGCACGCTTTTGCTGTTCTTCGCCGTGCTCATGGCGCTTCCCTTGGCGACGGCGCTGGTCTTTCAGGAATGGGAGCCGGCGGCGCGTTACCTCGCGGCCATCGGCATCACCATGGTCGCGGGCTGCAGCCTGCGCTTTCTGCGCATCGAGCCCGGGCGTCTCGATCGCCGTCAGGCGCTGGCGGTTACGGGTTTCGCCTGGGTTGTCCTCGCGTTGTTCGCCTCGATGCCCCTCTACTTCTCGGGGCATTACATGACCTACCTCGATGCCATCTTCGACGGCGTCTCCGGCCTGACCACCACGGGCGCCTCGCTCATCGTCGATTTGGATCACCTCTCCTACGCCGATAATATGTTCCGCTTCGCTATGCACGCTCTGGGCGGTCTCGGCCTTATCGTGGTGGCGTTGTCCTTCGGGCTTTTCGGCCGCGGCGGCGGCGCATCGCTGTTTTCGTCGGAGGGCCGCAGCGAGCACGTGGTGCCCAACGTGGTGCAGACCACCCAGTTCATTGCTCGCATCACCCTGGTCATCGTCTCCGTCGCCACGGTGATCATCACGGCGTTATGCCTGTTCATGGGCATGGAGCCCACTCGCGCCTTCCTGAACGCGCTGTGGGTGTCTACCTCCGGGTTCGTGACCGGCGGTTTCACGCCCATGCAGCTTTCCATCATGTACTACCATTCCTTCCCCCTTGAGGCGATTCTCATGGTGCTCATGATTTTGGGCTCCATCAGCTTTGTCATTCACGCCGAGGTGTGGAAGGGGCGTCCACTCCCGTTTTTCCGCGACATCGAGACGAAGACGATGGTGCTTTGGATCGGGGTCATGGCCTTCGTCTTCACGGCCACCCTTGCCCTGTCGCCCTTCGATGACATGCTCGCCCTCTTGCGCCGCGGCCTGTTCATGATCATCTCGGCGTTCACCACGACGGGCTTTCAGGTGGTCACCACCAACCAGATCACCACCGCTTTCAGCAATGGCGCTTTCCTCACCCTGGCGTTCATCATGGCCGTTGGCGGTGCTTCCGGCTCCACGGCCGGCGGCATCAAGTTCTCGCGCATGGGCATCATCTTCAAGTCCATCGTGTCGAACGTGAAAGAGGCGCTTGCTCCCGACTCGGCCCGCGTCGTCGTCTCCTACAGCCACGTGGGCAAGCGCGTGCTGACCCCCGAGATCGTCAAAGAGGCCATGACGGTGTTCATCCTGTACGTGATCACCTACGTCATCGGTGCTTTGGCTGGTATCGCGCACGGCGCCGAGGCCATTCCCGCGATTTTCGAGTCGGTGGCCATGACGTCCAACAGCGGCATTATCACTTCAGTGGCAGGTCCGGGCATGCCGGGCACCCTCGAGCTGCTCTACATCTTCCAAATGTGGGCCGGGCGTCTCGAGTTCGTGACGCTGCTCGCCCTTATTGTGGAAGTGGCCGCCACATTGGTGCCGCGGCCCCGGGCGAGGAGGCGCTCATGAGCCGGTGGCGGCCGATGGGGCTTGCGGCGGTCGCGCTTCTCGTCGCGCTGGCGTCTCCGGGCTATGCGGCCTGGGCTGCGGGTGGCGGGACAGGTGCGTCCGGCGGGAACATGACGAACGAGGACGTGCCCACCGACGAGGCCGGCGTCGTTGAGGCGGTGACTGCCGGCGACGACGCGTCTGCGGGCGGCGGCTCTGCGGGGAGCGCGGGCGATGCGGGCGTATCCGACGCGGGCGCGGACGCCGGCGCCCCCGATGCGGATGCCACCATCAACGAGGATGTGCCCACCGACGAGGCGGGCGTTGTGGAAGCCGATGGGCAAGAGGACGCCGACGAGGGGGGCGACGCCGATAAGACCGCCCCGAAGCCCGCCCGCCCGGCGCTTCCCGATCCGGTGTTCGGCGAAGGGGTGAACGAGGACAACCTGGTAAATCCTCAGCAGAAGCCCGACAGTTCCTTTATTTACGACACGGCCATTTCCGATCTGCAGGATGCCGATTCCTACCTGAACGACCAGACGGTGCAGGTTACGGGCGAGGTGGTAGGCGATCGCATTCGCGCCGAGTTCGATTCCGGCTACTGCTGGATTGTGCTGCAGGGATCCGACAAGGGCCATTCCGAGATTCCCGTTTTCATGTCGCTTGATGCCACGGCGGTCATCGATACCTACGGCGCCTACGGGCGCAAGGGCACGACGCTGCAGGTGCGCGGCACCTTCCATCTGATCTGCCCGGAGCACGAGGGGCTGACCGACCTGCACGCCGACGCGGTCACCTTCGTGGAAAAGGGGTCGGTCACCGAGCAGCCTTTTGACATCGGCGCGTTTCTGCCGGGGCTTATGCTGGTCGCCATCGGTTTCATCATGCTCATCGTGTTCCACCAGATGAGGGAGGGGCAGCGCTGATGGCTGAGGCGCGCTATCGCGGCGAAGTGGTGAAGCTCGATCGGGGGTACCCGCTCGTGCGCTTGGAAGACGGCGAGCTTCTGCGCTGCGAGCACGCGACGGCCCTGGTGAAGGGGGAGCGCCGACGGGCCGTTATCGGGGACGTCGTGGAAGTGGCGGTGCCCCCGGCGCACGATAAGGGCGTCATCGAGGCCATAGCGCCGCGCACCCGCGAGTTCGTGCGCAAGGATCCCACCGAGCGCGCCGTGCCCCAGGTGCTCGCCGCCAACTTCGAGCGGGTCATCGTGGCCCAGCCCGTGGGCGAGGTGAACCTGCGGCGCCTCGAGCGCGAGCTGGTACTGGCCTTCGAGACGGGGGCCGAGGTGACTGTCGTGCTCACCAAGGCCGATCTGGCCGACGACGCGGCCACCCGGGCCACCGTGGAGGCCGTGCAGGCCCTGGCTGCTCCCGCGGCCGATGTGCTCGTCGTGTCCGAGGACGACCCGGCATCGGTGGAGGCCGTGCGCGCGCTTCTGGCGCCGGGCACCACCACGGTGCTCATCGGGCGCTCGGGGGTGGGGAAGTCCAGCCTGGTGAACATGCTGGTGGGCGCCGAGGTCTTAAGCGTCGGCGCAGTTCGCGAGGGGGATGGCAAGGGCCGCCACACCACGGTGAGCCGCGAGATTGTGGAGGTGCCCGGCGCCGGCCGCATCGTGGATATGCCGGGCGTGCGGGGCCTCGGGCTTTGGGACGCCGAGGCGGGCATCGGTGCCGCCTTCCCCGACGTGGAGGCCCTGGCCGAAGCGTGCCGCTTCCGCGACTGCACCCACCACGAGGAGCCGGGCTGCGCCGTGCGCGCGGCTGTGGAATCCGGTGAGCTGACACCGGAGCGCTACGCGTCCTACCAGGCCCTTCAACAGGAGATGGCCGCCATGCGCGATCGTCGCGAGGAGGCGCGCCGCATGAACAAGGAGAAAGTGAGCGATACCAAGCGCCGCCGCGCCGGTGCGCCCAAGGGCGGACGGCGCCGGCGATAACAGGGCGCGACTGCGACAATACCCCGTGTATGGGCGGGGTGGTCTTCGCCGTGCCGGCTCGTTCCGTTCATGACATTTTGCCTACCGAGATTGCCGCTGGATGCGAACGCGCTAAAATGATGTAACACTCTTCGACTGAACTCGAAAGGACCTCCATGAACCCCGTCGTCGTCATTCCCACGTTCATCTACCCCCGCCGCCACCGCGGAGGGGCCGATGTGGTGAGCACCTACGACCACCCCACCGCCCCCAACCAGGAGGGTGAGCTCGGCCGCTGCCTGGAATCGCTGGCGAAGGTGGAGGGCCTGGGACTCGTGGTCATCCTCGTGTCCGCCGATGTGTCTTTGGAAGTGCAGGCGGCCGAGAAGGTGCAGGCCATCGCCAACCGCCATCCGGATGTGACCACGCTCGTCATCGGCGCGGCGGAGCTGGCGCTTATCGAGCAGCGCATGGCCCAGCAGAACATCGAGCGCCTCTCCAAAGAGATCGGCCTTCAAGGCTACGGCGCCATCCGCAATTTGGGCCTGCTCGTGGCCAACGTGCTCGGCTTCGATGCCGTGGTGTTTTTGGATGACGACGAGGTGATCGACGATCCGAAATTCCTAGAGAAGGCCATGTACGGCCTCGGGAAGCTCACGCGTCAGGGCGTGCCCATCGTGGCGAAGACGGGGTACTATTTGAACGACCAAGACTCCTACCTCTCGAAATGGGAGGACAAGTGGTACAACCGCTTCTGGCAGCAGGGCCGCGCCTTCAACGAGTGGATCACCAAGGCCATGCGCGGCCCGCGCTTGTCGCGCTCGAACCATGTGTGCGGCGGCTGCTTGGCCGTCCACAAGGAGGCGTTCCGGCGCCTCGCCTTTGACCCGTGGATCACCCGCGGCGAGGATTTGGACTACATGCTCGACCTGCGCATGTACGGCTCGGATATCTGGTTCGACAACCAGTGGGTGCTGCGTCACCTGCCCCCGCGCACCGCAAGCGAGGGCACGCGTTTCCGCCAGGACATCTTCCGGTGGCTCTACGAGTACCGCAAGCTGGAATACTCCCGAGCGCTCATCGACCTTCAGCAGGTGAAGCCGGCCTCGCTCGAGCCCTACCCGGGGCCGTTTTTGGAGCCGGGTCTTCTGCGCCGCATTCGACTCACGGCATGGATGCGCAGCTTCGGACGCCCCGACAAGAAGGCCTACCGCCTGGCCGCCAAGGCCGCCACGGGCGCCGCTTCCGCCTACGCCGAGGCCAACTGCGCGAAGTACTTCGAGTTCCAGTACGTCTGGCCCGAGGCCATGAACCGGTTGGAAAGCGATCAGCTGCTTTCCGAGGCGCTGGTGCGCTCGGCCATGCTGCGCGCCCAGGATGTGGCTGCCGCGAGCGTCCCGGCTCCAGTCGCTGCTGCGCCCGCCACCGTCGCCTCGAGCGCCCCTGCAGGCGGCGCTACCCCCATGTGTCACCCTGAGCGCAGCGCCGCAGGCGCGGAGCCGAAGGATATCCCCGCCCCGCCCGTTCCGTTGCCCCATGCCGACATCGATCCCGGCATGACCACCCAGATTCGTTTGGACATGGAGGACTAGCGTCGTGGAAGCCATGATTCCGCTGTTTCTCGTGTCGCTCGTCGTCGGCCTGGTGGTCGGCGTTTTGGCGGGGCTGCTCGGCATCGGCGGCGGCATGCTGCTCGTGCCGGCGTTCAAGCTCGGCTACGCCATGGACTCCCTCATGTGCACCGCCACCTCGCTGTTCACCATCATCCCGACATCTATCTCAGGAGCGGTTTCCCATATTCGGAACAAGACCTGCCTGCCAAAGCTCGGCGTGGCCGCGGGCCTCGGGGGCGCCTGCATGTCGCCTTTGGGGGTGTGGCTTGCCGCCCTCTCGCCGGACTGGGCCGTCATGGGAGCCGCCGCGCTCATCATCGCCTACTCTTCCGTCACCATGTTCCGCAAGGCGTTGAAGGCCCCGAAGGCTACCAAGCCCGTCGCCTCTTCGTCCCAGCCGGATGCGAGCGCCCTTTCCTCGTGTCATCCTGAGCGCAGCGCTGCAGGCGCGAAGTCGAAGGATCTCGCCGCTGTCGAGGATCGCGCCGCCGCCATCGAGCGGGCGCACTTGGAGGCCCCCGCTATTGGCTGGCGTGAGGCCGCCATCGGTGCTGCCATCGGCCTGTTCGCTGGGCTCGCTTCCGGGTATGTGGGTGTGGGCGGCGGCTTCATCATGGTGCCGCTCATGATGTCCGTCCTGCATGTTCCCATGAAGCTCACCTCGGGCACGTCCCTTATCGCCGTCATGATCCTCGCCGTGCCCGGCACCATCACCCAGGCGGTTCTCGGCAACATCAACTGGGTTGCCGGTATCGCTGTGGCTTGCGGTTCCATCCCCGGCGCGGCCTTGGGCGCCAAGCTCATCCCGAAGGTGCCCGAGCGCCAGCTGCGCTTTCTGTTCGCCGGCTTCCTCGTGGTGGCCGCCGTTCTGCTCGTCGTCAACCAGCTGGGGGTTTGGGGCTAGGTCGTTTCCGCGGCATTCTCGAGTTTGTTATACTGGCGTCAATAGCTGATGCAATCAGGGGGTACGATTATGGCGAAGCGCGAATCGGGCACGGTTTCCACGCGGGGCATCGGGGTGCCCAAGTTCAACCAGGAAATGCTCGCGGCCACCATTGCCGCCCTGGCGGGCATCACGCTCGTGTGGACGTTCTCGCAGCCGGCGTTCCCCGTGCCCGTGCTCATCGCGGCCGGCGCCGTGTTCACGGTTTCCATCGTCATGGTCATCCGGCTCATGATGGATCCGGATTCCGTGCGCGCCCTGCAATCCGATGCCATGCTGCAGCTGGCCTCTTCCATGATCGACGCCATGGGCGACGGGCTCACCGAGGAGGCGTCCCAGGAGGTGTGCGAGCTTTTGCTGCCGAACACCTCGGCCATCGCGGTCGCCCTCACCAACTGCGAGAACGTGCTCGGCTACGCGGGCTACCAGGAGGCCCACAACCCGGCGGGCATCGCCATCCGCACGAGCGCCACCCACGAGTGCATTCGCCAAGGGAAAACACTTGTGCTGCTGGCGCCCGAGGAGATCGGCCTGCCTATTCCCGTTGAGCAGAGCCGCATCAAGGCCGCCATCGTGGAGCCGCTGTTCGTCGGCGGCCGAGTGGAGGGAACGCTCAAGTTCTACTACCGCGATCCACGCAAAATCACCGAAACCCAGCGCTCCATCGCCCACGGCTTCGCCCAGTTGCTCGCCACCCAAATGGCCGCCGTGGAAATGGAGACCCAGCGCAAGTTGGCCACCTCCATGGAGTTGAAGATGCTGCAGACGCAGATCAACCCCCATTTTTTGTTCAACACCATCAACACCATTGCCTCGTTTATCCGCACCGACCCCATGAAGGCTCGCACTCTGCTGCGGGAGTTCGCCGTGTTCTACCGGCGCACTTTGGAGGACTCCACCGAGCGTATCTCGCTCGCCCGCGAGCTTGACCAGGTGCAGCGCTACTTCAACTTCGAGCTGGCCCGTTTTGGCGACGCGCGCCTCGCCTTCGAAGTGGACACGAGCCCCGCGCTGCTGGACATGATGGTGCCGCCGTTTCTGGTGCAGCCGCTCGTGGAGAACGCCATCAAGCACGCGATGCCCTCGGAAGGAAAACTGACCATCACGGTGAAGGCCGATGCCGACGGCGACGACGTGGTCATCGTGGTGAGCGACGACGGCGTGGGCATGTCCGAGGAGACCTGCGCGAACATCACCCAGGTGGAGTCGTCCACCGGCCTCGGCATTGCCGTGAAGAACGTGCATGACCGCATGATCGGCTTCTTCGGCCCCGATGCGCAGATGGTGTACACGAGCGTGCTGGGGGAGGGCACCCAGGTAACCCTGCGCTGCCCCGGCTGCGCCAAGGCGCCGACGTCCTCGGCTGCATCGGCGTCGGCGGGGGCGCCCGCGGCGGCCGAGGGGGCGGCGCAAAGCGCGGAGAAGACGGCGCGCAACAACGCCACGGTGGCCGAGCTGGCCGAGCTTGTGGCCCAGGTGTCGGAATAAAGGCCGCTCCCAGCAGGTAAATCGCCTATTTTCGTATCGACAATAGGGGCGCAGTCGTATATCATCCCATTCATTGGTTGTTATCTTTTATGGGGAAGGGCGCGCCCGTGTTTGAGTTTCGATCTTCGCCGTTTGGCCTGGTGGCTGTAGGCCTCGGTGTGTTGGCGGTGGCCGTGCTCGCCCTGTGTCTGTGGATCACGACCCTCGACCGCCGCATGCGCGGCATGGCCGATGGCTTGGAAACTGAGCGCCGCAAGGTGGCCGAGCTGCAAATGGTCATCGGGCGCCGCGCCAACGCGGCCCGCAGCTACGGTAACCGGGGGAGGGCGGCAGCGCCGGCTCCTGCTCCGGCCTCGGCTCCAGCGTCGGCCGTCGCTGCCGCTTCGGCTGGTGCGCCCATGCCGCCGCGAGGGGCGGCGGCTCCGATGCCAATGGGCGTCCCCGCTGGCGCTTCCGTGCCTCCGCGAAACGCCGTTCCGGCCTCCGCGGCCGTTCCTTCGGGCGCAGCGCCTCGAGGCCGTGCGCCCCGGCCCGCCCCGGCCGGCAGCGGCTGGACGCCCAGCAGCATCCCGATGCCGGCGCAGTCGGAGGTGGATGCCTGGGTGCAGGGCGGCCCGGCCGTGCAGCAACCCATTGTGGTGCCCGATCGCAAGATGTCACGCAAGGCTCGCCGCGAGGCGGAGCGCGCCTTCGCGGCCCGCGCGGCTGCCGAACTGGAGGCTCGCCAGGCCCGTCGCGCCCAGGAGGCCGCCGCGGCCCAGCGCTCTTTCGGGTCGACCCCGGCCCGCGCGGCAGCAGCTTCTGCGCACCTCGCCGCAGCCGGCCGTCCTGCTGCGGGCGTTCCCGCCCAGGCCCAGGGCTTCGCGCCGGTGCAGCCGGCTTACGGTGCGCCTTCCGGCGCTCGCGCCCGCCACGCGCGCTAGCGGTCTTCCCGCTGCGCCACTTTCCCAAACTCAAAAGGCCAGCGCCGAGGATGCTTTCGGCGCTGGCCTTTTCGTGATGCAACTGACGTGCTGGGCTTCTACCCCTTGTAGGCCTCCTGGAATCGAGCGACGTCGCGCTCGTAGATGACGAGCGTTGAATCGGGCTCTTCCAGATAGAACGGCACGCCGGCCAGCTTGGGATGGTTCACGAGGGCCGCTAGGGCGTCGAAGCCGATCTTGCCTTCGCCGATGCGCGCGTGGCGATCGACGTGGCTGCCGCGCTCATGGGTGGCGTCGTTCAGGTGCACGGCCTTCAGCTTGTTCAGGCCGATGGTACGGTCGAACTCTTCCAGCACGCCATCGAGGTCGCCTACGATGTCGTAGCCTTCGGCCCACACGCCGGCGCAATCGAAGCACACGCCCACGTGCTCTGGGTGCTCCACCTTGGCAATGATCGCGGCCAGCTGCTCGAAGCTCGTACCCACTTGGGTGCCCTCGCCGGCCATGGTGTCCAGCAGCACGCAAGTCTTCATGGATGGCGTGATGATCTTGTTCAGGGCGTCGGCCACGTCGGCCAGCCCCTCTTCCACGCTGATGTTCAGACGGCTGCCCGGGCGGATGAGGTACAGCGAGCCGTCCACCTCAGCCAGGCGCGCCAGATCCTCTGAGTACACCATGAGGGCGAAGTCACGCTCGTTCATCTTGTCCGTGGCCGGGTCGGCATCGTAGGGGGCGTAGGCCAGCGCGTCGTGGATGCCATGCTCCTTCGCGAAGGCAAGATAGGCGGCGACGTCCTTCTCGTCGAGGGCCGCCTGCTCGCTGCCGCGCGGGCTGCGGGTGAAGTACTGGAAGGTGTTCGCGTTGATGGACGCCGCTTCTTTGGCCATCTCCAGATAGCCGCGGCGCTTCGAGAGATGGCAGCCAATGGTCAGCATGATGGGTCCTTTCGACAAAGATTTCTAAAAACTTGGTCAAAAAATCGAGTTATGAGTCTTGTCCTGGCCAAAAATCATAGTTCAGATGCCCTTGAGTCGGTGCAGTGCGGGCATTTGTTCAAGATTCCGTTGAATTAAGAGCGATTTGGAGCGCTTCAAAAACTCACAACTCGACTTTTTGACCAAAAATGGAAAAAAGTTTGTCGTGCTTGGGGCTCCTGGCGGTGACAAGGCTTCCCAGTTGCCAGGTTGGAGCTCTGGCGCGCCCGTCCCCTGCGGTGCGCTTCCCGCGAAACCGCCATCGCATGGGCGATGTCTCAATGGTAGAATGGCCACACCTCGAAAACACTCCTGAAACGTACCCAAGAGAGGTTTTGCCCCTATGGCACGATCCCCCCTCATACTCGATCGCTATCGCGTCATCGACCAGGCCGGCTCCGGCGGTTACGGCACGGTGGTGCACGCTTTCGACACGCATCTCAAGCGCGATGTGGCTATCAAGTGCATCGAGCTTTCCGAAGACGAGCTGGCCGCTGCTCGCCTCGAGGCTCTCGAGGCGCGCATGGCGGCGGATTTGGAAGAGGTAGAAGCAGGGGCATCGGGCGCCGAGACGGGGGTCGCTGGTCGGAATGCGGGCCCGGGTGCAGTCTCGGCCGCCGGTGCAGGCATGGGTGCCACCGCGGGCGATCCTGCTGGCAGCTCGTCGGCGGCCGCCTTCCCCGCCGACCCCGATTTCCTGGCGGCCCGCGACGAGCGCCGTCGGCGCCGATCCGCGACGGCGGCTGCTTCACGGCGTGTCGCCTCCGAGGAGGTGCCGCCCTGGGAAGAGTGGGACGATGCCGCCGCCGAAGAAGACGTGGAAGGCGAAGGGGAGTGGGAGGACTCCCTCATTCCCTGGAACGCCTCCACGACCGACTTCGCCGGTCGGCGGCGCGGGCCGGCGCGCCTCACGGGTCGGGTGAGCCGCAAGACGCGCCACGCCCCCGAGGTGCTCTATGAGCCGCAGACTGTGGTGGAAGAGGCGCCCGATGCTACCGGGGCCACCCCCGATGCCGAATCGGTGGACGTGCGCCATCTGCGCGGCGTGCGCGCCTCGCGGGTCATCGTCGAAGAGCCCGAACCCGACGCCGAAGACGAGCTGGATCTGTTCGAGCACATCCCCGGCTTGGAGGAGGCTCGCTCCGTCGCGAAGCTGTCCGATACGAATATCGTCACCGTGTACGACTGCGCCGTGGAGGGCAGCAGTGCCTACGTGATCATGGAATACGTCGAGGGCAAGACGCTCGCGCAAATCATCGACGAGGTGGACGACGATATCACGCTGGATGTGGTGGCCGCCGTGTTTTCAGCCGTCTCCCATGCCCTGGAGGTGGCCCACGGCGAGCACACCCTGCATCTGGATATCAAGCCGGAAAACGTCATCGTGAACGGCAAGGGCCAGGCCAAAGTGGCCGATTTCGGCCTGGCCGCCCTCATGGACGCCACGGGATCGGGCACCACGGGCGGCGGCACCATCGGCTACATGCCCTTGGAGCAGATGCGCCAGGAGCCGCTCGATGTGCGCACCGACGAGTGGGCCCTGGCGAGTCTCACCTACGAGATGCTCACGGGCTCGAACCCGTTTTTCGCTGATGATCTGGACGCGGCGGAGGAGGCCATCGAAGAGGCGGAGCTCGTGCTGCCGTCGCTGTGCTGGGACGAGCTGGACGCCGAGGCCGACGAGGTCATGTTCGCCGCTCTCGATCCCGACATGGACGAGCGCTACGAGGATGTGGCCGCCTTTGCGGCCGCGCTTTCGCCCTATCTGGGCAATGCCAAGAAGGGCAAGCGGGTGCTCGCCGACATCGTGAATGGGAAGATGGAAGAGCTGGCTGCCGAGGAGCCGGAGCGTGCTTGGGAGCCCCTGCCCCCGCTCGTCGACCGCCTGGGGCTGCGCGGCGCCGCCATTGCGGGCCGTATCGTGGCCGCTGCGGCCGTGGCGTTGCTGGCGGCGGCGGGCATGGCGAACCTGCACCTCACTCCGGGTTCTGCCATGGGGCTCGCCACCGATGCCCCCATTGCCTACGGGGTGGTGATCGCCGTATGTGCTTTAGTGGCTGCCATCAGGCCTTCCATCGGCGTTCTGTTCGGCTACGGAGCCTTTGTGGTGGGGCTTGCCGGCGCGGGCGCCTGGGTGCCGGCGGTGCTGCTCACCGCGGCTACGGGCGCGTGGTGGTATTTCGTGGGCCGCCGCGGCACCGCCCAGGCGGTCTCGGCGCTCATGCAGCCGCTGCTCGGCTCCGTGGGTTTCGCGGCGGCCTCGCCGGTGACGTGCGGCGTGCTGCTGCCGGTGCTGCAATCGGTCATTACGGCGGCCTTCGCCTTCGCGAGTGCCCTCATCATGGCCGGCTGCGGCTCGGTCGACATCATGAACTGGGACGCGGTCATGCACCTCGGCTTCTCGAGCAACCCGGCGGCAGGGTGCCTGGCGGTGGCGTCGCAGCCGGCCACCTGGGTCGTGGGCGCAAGCTGGATCGCCGCTGCGGGCCTTTACAGCCTCTTGTGCGTGCGCGGCACCCGTGCCTTCGACATCGCCGGTTCGGTGATGGCTGCCGTGGTGCTCATGTTCGGTGCGTGCGCGGCGGCCCATCTCGCTTCCTTCGGCGGCTCGTGGCTACCCGCTCCGGCGGCACTGCTCGGAGCGCTGGTGCCCGGCGTTCTCGGCATCCTGGCCGCGGTCATGAGCATCCCCGATCGCGCCCGCTGGGCCGAAGAAGAATGGTATGTGGAAGAAGAGAAGTAGGCCACTTCCCTGCAGGTCATAGTATACTGACAGCACCAATGACGAACCCACCTGCCGCGGCGCGAGCGGCGTAGGCGAAGAAGGCGAGATAGCGACCTATGAACATCGAAGAGCTGTACCATTTTCTGTTCGAGACCATGCCCGGCATCGGCATTCTGGTCGGTGGCGGTCTTGTGATCAGCATCATCGTGTGTTTCATTCTGGAGCGCAAGACGCGCAAGCAGTTCAAGAACCACGAGAAGACCGAGGACGACTGGTCGCTGTTCGATGACGACGAGGACGAAAGCGAATAGCTTCGCCCCGGCCGCGCGAAAACCCTCAGCCTGACTTCTGCCCGCCTGCGCCCGCCGCACCCGAAGACTTCCCGCCCGCGTCAGCGGGCGGTGCTATACTGGGCCGCATTGAAAACCGCCGGATCGTCGGCGTCCCAGGCAACCGATCATTGTGAAAGAGAGCCGCCCCATGCTGGACATCAAGTACGTACGCGAGCACCTCGACGAGGTCGCCGAAACGATGAAGAACCGCCACGCCTCCTTCTCGCCGGAGCAGTTCACCGCCCTTGATGTGCAGCGCCGCGAGGTCATCGCCGAGGAAGAGGCCCTGCAGGCCGAGCGCAACAAGCTGTCGAAAGAGATCGGCGCGCTCATGGGCCAGGGCAAGACCGACGAAGCCAACGCCACCAAGGAGACGGTGCGCCAGATCAACGAGAAGCTTACCGCCCTGGGCGATGCCCGCGCCGAGGCCGAGGCCGCCATGGACGCGCTCATGCTCTCCATTCCGAACATGGTGGACGCCACCACGCCGGTGGGCGAGGACGAGAGCGACAACCCCGAGGTGCGCCGCTGGGGCACGCCCCGCGATTTCGCCGCCGAGGGCTTCGAGCCGCAGGCCCACTGGGATTTGGGCCCGGCCCTGAACATCATCGATTTCGAGCGTGGCGTGAAGCTGGCTGAGAGCCGCTTCTACGTGCTCGGTGGTGCCGGCGCCCGCCTCGAGCGCGCGCTCATCGCCTTCATGCTGGATCAGCACACCTCCCGCGGCTACAAGGAGTGGTGGGTGCCGGCGCTTGCCAACGCCGCCACGCTCACGGGCACGGGCCAGCTGCCGAAGTTCGAGGAGGACCTCTTCCATACCACCGAGGGCCTCTACCTCATTCCCACGGCCGAGGTGCAGCTGACGAACCTGCATGCCGGGGAAGTGCTCGACGCCGATTCGTTGCCGCTGCACTACTGCGCCTTCACCCCGTGCTTCCGCGAGGAGGCGGGCAGTGCCGGTCGCGACACTCGCGGCATCATTCGCGTGCACCAGTTCTCCAAGGTGGAGATGGTGAAGTTCGCCACGCCCGAGACCGGTTTCGACGAGCTGGAATCCATGGTGGAAGACGCCGAGAACATCCTGCAGCAGCTGAAGCTGCCCTATCGCGTCATCAGCCTGTGCACCGGTGACATCGGGTTCTCCTCCGCGAAGACCTACGACGTGGAAGTGTGGCTGCCCAGCTACGGCGCCTACAAGGAGATCTCCTCCTGCAGCTGCTGCACCGACTTCCAGGCCCGTCGCGCCAACATCAAGTACCGCGACCCGGCCAACTTCAAGGGCAGCCGCTTCGTGTACACCCTGAACGGGTCGGGTCTGGCTGTGGGCCGCACCATGGCCGCCGTCATCGAGAACTACCAGAATCCCGACGGCACCATCACGGTGCCCGAGGTGCTCGTTCCCTATATGGGCGGCAAGACGGTGATCGGGCCGGAAGAGGTCTAAAGAGCCATGGAAGAGCAGTCGCCGGCGGCGGGCGCGCCGACCGGTTCCGGCGGCCGGCCGCTTGCCGAGGGTCGTTTCCGCTCCGCTGCGACGACAGCCGCCACGGCGCAGAAGCCGTCGTCTCGTCGCGCGGTGCCGTCCGGCGAAGGCGATGCCGGTCGCGAGGTGCGGAAGGGGAGAGAAGGCCGCTCCAGCGCTCCTTCTCGCAAGCGCCGCCATCCGGTGCGGGTGGCGGTGGTGTCCGTAGTTATCGTTGTCGTGCTGCTTGTCGGTGCGGCGGCGGGCGGATTCGCGTGGCTCCGCTGGTTCTCCGAGGACGATGCGGCCGATTTCGCGGGCACCTGGTATTTGGCCGGCACGGCTACGCCCATCACCATCACCGAGGATCGCATCCAGCTGACTGATGATGTGTCCTACCGTTATGCGCTGAACGACCAGGATAAAACCTTCGAGCTATCCTTCGGCAACTTGAAGGGCGGCGGCCGCTACCGATTTTCGCTCGATCGCAACCAGCTGGCTCTGGTGGATGGCGACTTCTCGGCGGCCGACACCTTGGGCGACGATATCGCCTGGACGCTGCGCGCGCTGACCGAGTCCGCTCAGGGGCGCGTGCTGGCTCCGGAGGAGGAGGCCAAGGGCGTCACGCTGCTGAGCCGCACGCCCACGGGAACGCCGTCGCTTCCCGAGGCGACTGACACGCCCGAGGCCACGGCTGGCGAAGATGCCAAGGCCGACACCGGTGATGGCTCGAAATCCGGCAACGACGACGGCGGCGCAGAGCCCGACAAGGCCGATGCCACGCCGGCCCCCGACACCTCGGACAAAGCTGACGACCGTGCCTAGGCTCGCCGTCGAGCGCATTGCCTTCGAGCGCGATCGCATGGCCCTGCTCGTGCGCGTGCCCGAGGGCGCGGATGCCTCTTTGGGCACGTGCGGCGCCGATCGGCTGCTTGCCGCGCGCCCCTCCCTCGCCTTCCACACCTGCTTGAATGACGAGGACGCCCCCTTTGCCGAGGTGCTCGCCCGCACGTCGCTGCCTCACGCGCTGGAGCATCTGGTCATCGATTTGCAGGCTGCGAACCCCGCTTGCGCCTCCGATGCCACGTTTGTAGGTACGACGGAATGGCTCTCGAAGCGGGACGGTTTGGCCCGTGTTACAGTAAACTTTACCGATGACCTCATCGCATTGGGCGCCCTGAAGGACGCCTTGGCGCTTCTGGAAGGGACGGTTGAATAAGATGTCGTCAGCTCACATCACCTTCGACACCACCGGCGACAAGATCGCCCGACGCGTGCGCAAGATGCGCCCGTCGGCCGTGCGCAACCTGTTCGCCGCCGCTACGCGCGACGATGTAATCTCGCTGTCGGGCGGCATGCCCGCTGTGTCGCTTCTGCCCGAGGAGGACATTCGCCGCGCCACGCTGGCCGCCATTGAGAGCCCCGAGGCCCGCGCAGTATCGCTGCAGTACGGCCCCACCGACGGGCTCGCCGGGCTGCGCGCGGTGCTCGCCGACATGATGCGCGATCTGGGCATCCGCGTGAAGGCCGACCAGGTGCTCGTCACCACGGGCGCCCAGCAGGCCCTAACGCTCATCGCCGAGGCTTTCATCGACCCCGACGACATCATCATTACCGAGGGCCCCACCTATCTGGGGGCGCTGCAGGCCTTCTCCGCCTTCGAGCCCGATGTGCGCGCGATCCCCTTCGACGAGGACGGCATGCGCATGGATCTCCTGGAAGAGGAACTCAAGCGCATCGGCAAGGACAACCCGCGCCTGAAGTTCTGCTACACCATCCCGAATTTCCAGAACCCCGGCGGCGTCACCATGACGGCCGAGCGCCGGCGCCGCCTGCTCGAGCTGGCCCATGAGTACAACTTCATGGTGGTGGAAGACGATCCTTACGGCCGTCTCCGCTACGACGGCGGCCACCAGGTGCCCCTGAAGGCCATGGACGATTCGGTCATTTACCTGGGCACGATTTCGAAGATGCTGGGGCCGGGGCTGCGCACGGGCTGGATTGCCGCGCCTGAGGCCGTGCTCGCCCGCATCAACCTGGTGAAGCAGGGTGCCGATTTGTGCGGCAGCGCCTTCGACCAGCTGGTCGTGCAGCACTACTTTGCCGATGTCGCCTGGCAGCGCACGCTGCAGAAGTTCATCGCGCTGTACAAGGAGCGCCGCGACGCCATGCTGGCGGCCCTCGACGAGTTCTTCCCGCCCGAGGCCACCTGGACGCATCCGGCCGGCGGCATGTTTCTCTGGATTACGCTGCCGGACTATATGGATACCGATTCGATGCTTGCCGAAGCGCTGGAGTCGGGCGTAACCTATGTGCCGGGGAATTCGTTCTTCCCCGATGGCAAAACCGGGCGCAACTCCATGCGCGTGAACTTCAGCTTCGAGACGCCCGAATCCATCACCGAGGCCATCCGACGCCTGGCGAAGGTGATCGAGGAGCGCCTCGAACTCTACCGCGTGTTCATTGAGGCCGGCGCGCTGCCCGGCTACGACAGAAAGGATGCAGCCATGGACGAGAATGCCACTTCTTGGAAGGACGTCATCGTCGATTCCGAGCAGAACGAGGAAGCGGTCATGCAGGCCCGCGAAGGCGATGCCGAGCAGATCGAGATCGCCGAGGAGAAGGTGACCGAGGCGCAGGAAGCCGCGGCAGAATAAAGGCCGCCCCCGAGGAGTTTCAACAACAAAGGAGACGTGTATGAAAGTTGCAGTGCTCATGGGAGGCAAGTCCTTCGAGCGCGAGGTGTCGCTGGCCTCCGGCAAGGTGGTGTGCGAGGCGCTGGAAGAGGCCGGCCACAAGGTGGTGCCCCTGGACACCAACGCCGATCTGGTTCCCACGCTGCGCAGCGAGCGGCCCGATGTGGTGTACAACGCCCTGCACGGCAAGCACGGCGAGGACGGCACCATCCAAAGCCTGCTGGAGTTCCTCGGCATCCCGTTCGTGGGCTCGCCGGCGAGCGTCTGCCATCGCGCTTGGAACAAGGACGCCCTGCACTCGTCGCTGGCGAAGTACCGCGACCTGACTGGCGAGGAGGGCTGCGCGTCCTGGCCCCAGGGTGTCTACCTGGCGCGCGATGCTTTCAAGGGCATGGGTGCGGCCACGGCGCTCGATATGGTGGCCGACCGCGTCATCGGCGGGTATCCAGTCTGCGTGAAGCCGGCCCACGGCGGCAGCGCCCTGGGCGTGCACAAGGTGAAAAGCCAGGAGGAGCTGGGCGAGGCGGTGCTCGATGCGCTGTCCTACGACGAGGCCGTGAACATCGAGCAGTGGGTCGATGGCGTGGAGCTTTCCGTGTCCATCCTCGGCACCGGCTGGGACGCCCACGCGCTGCCGCCGGTAGAGATTGTGGCTCGCGAGGGCTTTTACGACGCGGCGGCCCGCATGGCCGACGACGCTGTGGAGTTCTTCTGCCCCGTGCGCGACGAGTCGCTTTCCCCCAACGCGGCCGATGCCCAGGCAATCCGCGCGGAAATCGAGCGGGCGGCGCTGGAAGTCTACCGCGCCTACAGCGTGCGCGATCTCGGGCGCGTCGACCTCATCTGGGACGGCGGCGCGGCCCGCTGCTTCGAGGTGGACGTGTCCCCGGGCATGACCGAGCGCTCCCTGTTCCCCATGGCCTGCGCGGCGGCGGGGCTGTCGCTGCCCGCGGTGCTCGACACGCTCGTGAACGAGGCCTACGCCCGCGGTGCCTGTTTCTAGGTTCGCACGGACTGAGGTTTTCTCTGAGAGATTTCCTCATCTATGACGAATTACAACTTGTTTACCGTAAGGTGAGCAATGAGCAGCGAGAGCCCCCGCGCGGGGCTCTCCGCCTATAATGGGCGAACCTGATACTCTGTCGATAAAGGAGGCAGTTATGGCCAACAAATTCGGAATGTTCCTCATCGGTGGCGTCGTTGGCGCCGTTGCAGCTCTGCTGGCCGCGCCCCGTTCTGGCGCCGAGACGCGCGCCATGGTGGCTGACAAAGCCGGCGAGTTCGCGGGCAACGCCCAGCAGTGGGGCGATTCCGCCGCCGCCGGGGCCCAGCACATCTACCAGGAAGCGGCCACCAAGGGTGCCGAGGTCGTGAACAACGTGACGGCCCGTGGCCAGGAGATCGCCTCCGAGGCCGCCGCTCGCGGGGCCGATGTGGCCGCCACCATCCAGGAGGCCGCCAGCAACATCTCCCCGACGATCAACGAGAAGGGCGACGAGCTGCGCGACAAGATCGAAGCCGCCCGTCAGCGCATTGCCGATCAGGTGGCCAAGAACGCCGATGCCGACGCCGACGCCGCCGAGATCGTCAAGGACGTCGCCGAGACGGCCAAGGAAGCCGCCAAGGATGCCGCCGCCACGGCCGAGGAAGGCGCCAAGGAGACGGCCGCCGAGGTGAAGGAAGCCGCCGGCGAGGTGGCGAAGGCCGCCGAGGGCAAGAAGGACGAGAAGTAAATCATGGCCAAGCGATACGGCACCACGGGCGAGATCGTTGGAAAGCGCGTGCTTCTCGACAAGAGCACGCCGAAGAAACCTGAGGCGGTAAAGCGGCTCGGGAAGGTGCGCCACTGCGTGTTCCACCCCACCCAGCGCCGCTTTGTCGGCTTCATCGTGAAACGCCCCGACTTGCTGTGGATGTTCCGCCGCAAGGACGTGTTCGTGGCCTATAACGGCTACGACGTGGTGGACGGCCGTATCGTGGTGTCCCAGGCCCCCGAAGCCACGGGCAAAGGCGCCTGCAAGGCCATGGGCGTGAACTACGATGACTGCGTGCTGTGGGCGGGGCTGCCCGTCATAGGCGAGGACGGCACCGTGTACGGCACGGTGGGCGACGTGTCCTTCGATCCGAAGACCGGCGAGGTGCGCTCGCTCACGGTGACCCAGGGGGCCACGGCCAACGCGCTGCTCGGCGTTCGCGAGATCCCCGGGCACCTCATCCGCGGCTTCAAGCGCGGCATCGGCACGGCGCTTTCCGTGAACGGGCAGGACGAGGGGGAAGAGCCGATTTTGGGCGCCATCCTCGTGTCCGACGAGGTGGCCGAGCTTGCCGTCGAGGGTGGCCTGGCCGCGAAGGCCGGCGAGGCCACGGCCGTGGTGGCCGACCGCGCCCGCGAGACCGTAGAGGCCGTGAAGCCGGCCGTGTCCACTGCCACCAAGGCTGCGGGCAAAGCTGTGAACAAGGGGGCCTACGCCACGGGCCGCCAGATCAAGCGCGCCAGCGGCATGTTCTCCGCCTTCAAGGAGGAGTACGACAAGGCTCGCAAGGAAGACGACTAGGCCGCGCGCTGTGGGCGGGCGCTGGGCGCCGACGTTTTGGGCGCCGAGGCGCCGACCTGCGCGCCGCGGGCCTGCGGCTTACGATTTCGTCACTAAGGTAAAGAGTTCCTGAAAGCCGCCCCCGTCGTGGGGCGGCTGCATTAGACTGGAAGCCATGGAAAAGCACCCGAACAACCACCACCATTCCGAACGGCTCGAGAAGCTCGAGGCGAAGGCCCACGAGGAGAAGTCGGTCGCCGGGCATCCGATGCCTGCGGCGGACATCTTCAAGTCCGTGGGGCTCATCGCGTTCTTCGTCATCATGATCGTGGTGGTCGTGCTCGTCTGGCCCATGATCCACGAGCTGTTCGAGCCCGGCGGTGTCGACCGCGTCACCTCCGACATCCGCAACGCCGGCCCCTGGGGCTTCCTCATTCTGCCGGCAATCCAGTTCCTTCAGATCGTCGTGGCCTTCATCCCTGGCGAGGTAGTCCAGGTGGCCGCCGGTATGATTTACGGGCCTTGGGTGGGCGCGCTCATCATCTGGCTCGGCTGCATTATCTCGAGCTCGTTCATCTTCGTGCTGGTGCACAAGTTGGGCGCCCCGTTCGTCCAGGCCATGGTGCCCGAGAAGTACATGGGCAAGTTCCGCGATTGGGAGACCTCCGACAAGTTCAACGTCATCGTGTTCATCCTGTTCCTCATTCCGGGGCTGCCCAAGGACGTGTTCACCTACATCACGCCGCTCACGCACATGTCCATGAAGAACTTCGTGCTCATCTCGAACTTCGCCCGCATTCCCGGCATCGTGCTTTCCACCTACGCGGCAGCGGGGCTTGTGTCGGGCAATATCGTGGAATCGGTCATCATCTTCGCCGTGACCGCCGCTGTGGCCATCGTGGCGCTTGTCGTATACGGACGCGTGACCAAAAAGTCGAACGGCTCCGAGAAGTAATCCGTGCCGCGCCGCCTCCGTGCCAGCGCTTGGGCGCAACGAGAGGTTCTGCGCCTACTTTCTTTGTGAAAGAAGGCGCGGTCAGGCTTTGTTTCTGTACAATAAGCGCGTTATTGCAACGACTCTAACGACTCTCTAGGAGGAAACCCATGCCGAAGATCACCCGGGAAGAGGTGCGCGTTCCCGCCGACGTCATGCCCGAGGCCCGTGACGAGTACATCACCAACTACCTGAAGGCCACGCGCGAGACCGGCCGTCTCATGCTGTTCGCCTGCGATCAGAAGATCGAGCACCTGAACAAGGACTTCTACGGCGAGGGCATCGACATCGCCGATCTCGATCCGGAGCATCTGTTCAAGATCGGCTCCGAGGGCGTGTGCGGCGTGCTCGCCGGCCAGCGCGGGCTGGTGGCCCAGTACGCGGCCGACTACCCGGAGATCAACTACCTCATCAAGATGAACTCCAAGACCAACCTCGTCGGCACCAAGCAGGAGGATCCCTACTCCCCGCAGCTGTACGATTTGGACGCCGTGCTGGCCATGAAGGAGGCCGGCGTGAACATCGTGGGCCTCGGCTACACGATCTACCTCGGCTCCGAGTACGAGGCCACCATGATGGCCGAGGCGGGCGAGCTCATCGCCCAGGCCCATGCCAACGGCCTCATCGTCGTGCTGTGGATCTACCCTCGCGGCAAGGCCGTGACCGCCGAGAAGGATCCCGACCTCATCGCCGGTGCCGCCGGCGTGGCTCTCTGCCTTGGCGCCGACTTCGTGAAGGTGAACCCGCCGAAGCCCGAGGACGGCCGCACTCCGGCCGAGGCCCTGAAGGTGGCCTCCACCGCCGCCGGCCGCACGGGCCTCGTGTGCGCGGGTGGCTCCACCGTGGATGCCGAGACCTTCCTCACCCAGCTGTATGACCAGATTCACGTGGGCGGTGCCGACGGTAACGCCACGGGTCGCAACATTCACCAGCGCTCCCTGGACGAGGCGGTGCGCCTGACCAAGGCCATCTCCGCCATCACCTTGGCCGACTGGGCCGTGGCCGACGCCCTGGCCGTCTTTGCCGGCGAGAAGGACTTCACCCTGGCCGACATTTAGTCCGCTTCTGAGGTTTGCTCCGAGAAAGGCTTCCGCAAGGGAGCCTTTCTTTATGCAGAAAGGAATTGGCGCTATGAGCGCACTGGATACATTCGCCTTGAAGGTCACTCGTCCCTACCGGGAGGAAGACTTGCCGGCGATGGCGGAGATCTGGAACGAGGTCGTGGAGGCGGGCAACGCCTTTCCACAGACCAAGTCGCTGACGCTGGAGGAGGCGCGAGCCTTCTTCGCCGAGCAGTCCCATGCGGCGGTGGCTACTGTGGGTGGGCGCATCTGCGGGTTGTACATCCTGCATCCCAACAATATCGGGCGGTGCGGCCACGTTGCCAACGCGAGCTTTGCCGTGGCGGGGGCCAGCCGCGGCGAGGGCATCGGGCGCTTGCTTGTGGAAGACTGTCTGCGCCAGGCGGCCGCCTGTGGGTTTCGTGGTCTGCAGTTCAACGCCGTAGTGGCGAGCAACGAGCGGGCCCGGTCGCTTTACGAGAGCCTAGGGTTCGCGCGCATTGGCATGATTCCCGGAGGCTTCTGCAACAAAGACGACGTCTACGAGGATATGTACATCTACTATCACCCGACGGTTTAGCTTCCTCCTTGAACTTCGTTCTTGATCCAAGCTCTCCGCCGCAGCCTCCTTTTTTGGCGGTTAGCTAGAAGATACGCAAGGCGGCATAAGCCTCTCTTCGTAAACAAAGGGCCCTATGGGGGCATTGCAGGTTGGAGTACGGCTATTGAGGCGTTGGGATCGCATTCGCAAGAGCGCCCAGCCATGGGTATCGTATTAGCCCTGTAGTCCTGCTGCGTTTCCGGGCGGTTTCATCTCGAGGCGGCCTAGGGTGACCGGCGATATGTCCCGGTTTCCAAGCAGACTGTTTTTTTGCACCAAACTCCGTTAGGTAGATTGCCGGTTTCGAAAGCTCGCGCTAAAGCAGCCCAAACAACTCGAACGTAAGGCTAGGTTTGTCAGAAAAAGGCTTCCGAAACCGGCTCCTGTCTTTCCGGCAGGACTCATGAATCTGCATAACGGAGTTTGATGCAGAATTTTTGGCTTGCGAGAAGCTCGGAGAGTCGCTATTGGCGGCATAGCGCCTTTTGCCCAAGGGTTTTGGTGGCACTGAGGATCGCTTTCCTGGGGATGCCCTTGAAATCGCGATGTCTGCGCGTAAAAGGCAAGCGATAACGCGCGACAGTATGAGTCGAATTATGTGCGATGGCCTCAGGAATGGAGGCTAGATCGATTCTTCGATATTGCTCGTACGTACAATCTGCGGATCGGTTATGCTAGCGGAATGAATATCTATCCTAGTCATACACTCGCTTTGGGTCTTTGGCGTGCGTGGTCGTTGGCGCATCCTGTATCGCTGTCGGCTTTTCATGCATCGAGCAAGCGGAACGGCCTGCCCCTTCCCGTCCATGCGCTGCCGTCCTCATCAGTTGTAAAAGCCGCTGCCTCGAAGTGGGCCGATGTGGTTGCGGCCTTGTCCGCGTTGCCGTCAGCGCTGCTCGCGGAAACTATCGAAGATGCGCAGAATGAGAGAAGGCCTCTTGAGATTCTTGTTGGGACAAAACGCGGCGCGCGCAGCACGAACTGCATTCAACGCCACCAGTGTCAGTTGCGCTTTCCCCGTAATGCGTTTCTTGAGATGGTGCGCGAAGTGTGGGTGTCTGCGCCAGAGCTTGTCTTCGTGCAGATGGCCTCGCGACTTGAATACGGGGCTTTGCTTGCATTGGGCTATGAGCTGTGCGGCTGCTATCCTCTTGGAGAGGGTTCAGGGTTTCAGGTGCGCGGTCCTCTGACGACCCCTGAGCGTCTCGTGGCGTTCTCCGGGCAGCTGGGCGGTGCGCGGTCGGCGAAGCTGGCGCGTTCTGCGGCGCTGCAAGTACGAAGGAAGTCCGCTTCAATTATGGAGACCGAAGTGGCTATAGCTGCTCTGACGTCTCGGAGGCGCGGCGGCTTGGGCTTGCCTCCCGCGCGGCTTAACGAGCCTTTCGCTTTGGGAGAGAAGGGCCAGCGCATCGCCCATCAGAAGAGCGTGGTGGGCGACATTTGCTGGTGGGACAAAGGTGCTGTGGTGGAGTACGACGGACGTGAGAGCCACGGGAGCCGTGAGGCTCAAATCAGAGATTCGCGTCGGCGCGACGCCCTCTTGGCCGAGGGGATCGATGTCACGACGATAACCTCCTCGCAATTCGCGAATGTCTGTGAGTTCTCAACGCTTATGGGTGAGGTGTCGCAAAAAGCAGGGAAGGTGTTTCGGGGATGGCGGCCAGGCCAGATTGAAAAGCATATGAAGCTGCGGCAGGACGTTCGCTCTTTTCATCGGGATTATCCTTCGCGACGTTGATGAAGCGACTTCGGTGTGCTTCTTCGCTGCTTGTCGATTCAGGGGGGCGATACCCATCATGGCGAGGGTGGCAGATCGGCTTCACGCTGAAGAGCATGTCGAAAGGTGGCGTAGCGGGGAGGGCGAAGAAAGGTGGTTTATGGGCGAGGGACGGCGCGGGCGTGACGCGTGAACGTGACGCGCGAGGGCAAGCGCGCGAGAGGGCGCTGCGAGGGCTCATAAGGTGAAAGAGCGGTGCGGGTATGTCGTGTGCGAGAGCTATGACGGAAAATGCTGGTTTATAGAAAATCGTTGTCTGCGGAATGCCGGAAAATGGAACGAGCGCTTGAAAGCTCGGGTATGGTTTCTGAAAGAGGCTATTTGATGCACCAAACTCCGTTTTGCAGACACTGCAGCGCGGGAAAACCGCTGCTCGTCTGACTGAGCGATTTTGACTGGATCAGCGACCTGCGAAAATGCACTGCATTAGCGTGTAGGGCGTCAGATTAGTTTAGATGAGTGTTCTGCGAAATCTACAAAATGGAGTTTAGTGCGGTGGCGTTGGTTGTAGAGGAGCGCGAAACAGTTTCGGACGGATCGCGCAGCTGGTCATAGGAAGCGCGGACGATTTCGCGCGAGCAGGACTATCGGCCACAGGGGAGCGCAAAACGGCCCCGAGGGGACGGGGCCGTTGATTTTCGATGGTGCCCGAGGCGGGATTTGAACCCGCACACCTTTCGGCAACGGTTTTTGAGACCGTCGTGTCTGCCGTTCCACCACTCGGGCTCAGGGGCACCAGTGCAGTATAGCGGAAGGGTTCGCCAACGTCGAGGTGAAATCGGCGATGCTTAGGGAATTCCCCGAACTACGCCAAACCGCTGCGCCAAACCACTACGCCAAGCTGCTATGCCAAACCCGCCCACATCATGATCTTCGGCACGTAGCCCATGACGAAGATGAGGATAATGAGTGCGGGCAGCCCGAACGTGAGCCAGCCGCGACTCCAGCGCGGGAATTTCACGCCGTTGCCGGCGTCGGCCTCGGCGAGGAAGTTGTCCCAGCCCCAGCCCCTGCGCGACACGCAGAACACCACGTACAGGAGGCTACCCAGCGGCAGGAGGTTGTTCGACACGATGAAGTCCTCGATGGATTGAATGTCGCCGATGCCCGGAATGGTGATGCCGGCAAGCACGTTGAAGCCCAGGGCGCAGGGCAGGCTCAGCACGGTGACGAGCACGGCGGTGCGCGCGAGGGCGCGCTTGCGGTCGAGACCCCATTTCTCCATGGTGAAGGTGATGAGGTTCTCGAAGACGGCGATGATGGTGGAGAGCGCCGCGAAGCTCATGAACACGAAAAACAGCGTGCCCCACAGCTGCCCCAAAGGCATCTGGTTGAACACGTTGGGCAGCGTGACGAACACGAGCGAGGGGCCCTGATCGGGGGCGACGGAGAAGGCGAAGCATGCGGGGAAGATGATGAGGCCCGCGAGGATGGCCACGGCGGTGTCCAGGCCGCAGATGCGCAGGGCCTCGCCCGTGAGCGAATTCTGCTTGCCGATGCGGCTGCCGAAGACCTCCATGGCCGAGATGCCCAGCGACAGCGTGAAGAACGCCTGGCCCATGGCCGCATACACCGCGTCCCCGAAACCGGCCAGGCCGCCGGCGAACATCTTGCCGAAGTCGGGTACCAGGTAGAACTCCAGGCCCGCGTCGGCGCCGGGCAGCGTGACGGCGCGCACTACGAGCAGCGCCATGACGCCGAGCAGGGCGATCATCATCACCTTGGTGATGCGTTCGACGCCCTTCTGCAGGCCCAGGCTGCAGACGAAAAAGCCGATGACCACCACGGCGAGCATCCAGCCCACCATCTCGGAGGGGTTGGCGAGCATGGTGCCGAAGACGCCAGCGACGCCATCGGGATCGAGTCCGACGAAGGTGCCCGTGGCCATTTTCGCCATGTAAGCGAGCATCCAGCCGCAGACGGTGGTGTAGAACATCATGAGTAGCATGCAGCCGATGTAAGCCCACCAGGAGAACCAGTGCCAGCGCCGCGAGGGCTGCAGGATGTCGAAGGCCTGGGCGGCCGAACGCTGGGAGGCGCGGCCGACGGCGAACTCCATGACCATGACGGGCAGTCCCAAGATGACGAGGAAGATGAGGTAAAGCACAATGAAGGCCGCCCCGCCGTACTCGCCGGCGATGTAGGGGAAGCGCCACACGTTGCCCAGGCCGATGGCGCAGCCGGCCGAAATGAGGATGAAGCCGAGGCGGCTCGCGAAGTGCTCGCGGGGCGCGGTGGCCGACGCGGGGGCGTTGGCGTTGCTGTCCGAGGCGCAAGCCGGGGAAGTGGAGGTGGTATCGGTGGCCATGGGAACCTTCCTGATGCGGGATTTCCAAGCGTTTTGAACGAAATTGCAGCGTCATTGTAGCGGAAGATAAGCGGGAGGGTCATGGTGATGCGAGGCAGCTTTGGCAACGGCTCTGTGTCTGGTGGGGGAGGCGACCGTACGGCTGGGGGCGGTGCCCCATAATGCAGCTATGAACGATGTGCTCGCATACTTGCAAACTCAACTTGCCCCTTTCGACGAGGTGCCCTTCAACGCCGTGGACTCGGCGCTGCTCGCGCAGTTCTGTATGGTGCGCGGCGAGGGGATTATGCCGCAGGTGTACAGCGGGGAGGCTTCGGAAACTGCGTCTTCGAAGGCACGTGAGGGCTGCGGGCCTTTAAGCGAGCTGCGCGGTCTGCTCGGGCGGCTGCGCAGGCATGCGAGCGAGCGTGCTGCGGAGCCTTCTGCGGCAGCCGAGCGCGATCGGGCGGAAGTGGCGCAGGATGCGAAGGCCCCCGTGGATCCCGTGCGGTTCGCCGACCTTATGCGGGCCGAGCTGTTCCCTACGATGTTCTCCGGCATGCACGCGGCGCAGATGAAGCAGCAACTGTTCTGGATGGCTGCCAGCCCGCGTTTCCGCGATCTGCTCATCTACGATCACGCAGCTGCGTTCGATGAGGCGCGCGACTTGCAGTTCGCCGCCACGACCTACGTGTGCCCCGGGCACTTCGCTTACGTGGGCTTTCGCGGCACCGACACGACGCTCACCGGGTGGCGCGAGGACTTCAACATGGCCTATCGGGCGCCGGTCGAGGCCCAGGCGCTGGCGGCCCGCTATCTGGCGGCAGCGGGCGCCGATTCGCGTCTTCCCGAGACGCTCCTGGTGGGCGGCCATTCCAAGGGCGGCAACCTGGCCGAGTACGCGGCGCTCACGGCGGCGCCGGAGGTGCAGCAGCGCATCGCGCGCCTGTACAACCACGATGGTCCCGGGTTCAAAGCCGGTTTGTTCACGGCGGCTGACTACGAGCCGCTTGCGGGCCGCATGACCAAGCAGGTGCCGGCCGATTCCATGGTGGGCATCCTCATGGAATCCTTCATGCCCGTGGAGGTGGTGCAGGCCACCGGGCGCGGCTTCGAGCAGCATTCGGTGTTTCGGTGGGTTGTAGAAGGCGCGGACGGCGAGGCGGGTCGAAGCAATGCGGAAGGTGCGCGCGATACGGGCGAGGTGCGGGATGCAGAGACTGCGCGAAACGTGAGCGGAGCGTTGAAGGCCTTTGCCACGCTCCCCGAGCTTCCCGAGCGCACGCAGCGTCGCGCTGAGGCGCTGGCTCGCTGGCTCGCCTCCCTGGACGGCAGCGAGTGCGAGGCTATGGTGAACGCGCTGTTCGCCGCTTTGAAGGCGGCCGGCATCACCGATGCCTCCCAACTCTTCGAGGGCGGCCGCGAGTGGGCGATTTTGCGCGACGGCGTGATGGGAGCGCCTGCGGAGGACCGCACGATCATGTTGAATGCCCTGCGCGGCCTCACCCGCGCCTTCAGCGACGTCACCGCCGAGCGCAACAGCGCCCGTCGCGATGCCCAGCGTAAGGCCAAGGCCGAGCGATGCTAAATCCAGTGCACGCGCGTCTCGTCGTAGCGCGTGGGGCCTTTGGGCTCCGGTTTGTGCTCGGGATGGCCCACGGCGATGAGCGCGAAGGGCGTAACGCCGCGCGGGCTTCCCAGGGCCACATCAACGGCGGCCATGCGATCCTTCTCCGGCGCGATGCCGAGCCACACGGCGCCTAGGCCCAGGTTGGCGGCCTCGATGAGGATGTTCTCCACGGAAGCGCTCATGTCGTAGGAGGCGTCTTGCGGCGCGCGCAGGCCCTCGGTGCGCTGGCACGCCACAATGACGCAGGGGGCGAGTTTGGCCGGCGTGCCGTAGGGGCTTGAAGCGGCCAGAGCCAGACGCGTGGTCTCGTCCCGCGCGATGTAGAATTCCCAGGGCTGCTGGTTCACGGCGGAGGGGGCGGCCATGGCGGCACGCATCAGCTTCTCGATATCTCGGATGTCCACCGGCTCGTCGGTGTACTGACGGACGCTGCTGCGCAGGTAAATGGCATTCATAGGGCTTGGCCTCGATCCTGAACGTGCGGCGCAAGGCCTCGCGCCAATGGCGAGCCCCAGAGCCTCAAGGGACGAGCGGAAATGGGCATGAGGGTGGGTGCCGCTTCCCGCGATTGCCTTCACCTTAGCAAGCTGGTTTCGTTGCCAGGGTGTGAACCGTTCCTTATTACGGTTCCGCCAACCCGCCGCAATAAAACCGACAAGAAGCCGGTGCCCTACAGATCGCGCTGGTAGAGATCCTCGTAGGTCTCGCGGCGGGTGACCACGCGGGCCTCGCCGTCGCGCACGAACACCACGGCCGGGCGGGGCTGTCCGTTGTAGTTGCTGGCCATGGTCATGTTGTAGGCACCGGTGCCGAACACGCACACGATGTCGCCGAGGTCGGCCTTCTGCAGGGGCATGTCGATGACCACAGCGTCGCCGCTCTCGCAGTGCTTGCCGCACAGCGTGACGATTTCCTCGCGGGGTTGCCCGGCTTTGTTGGCGATGGTGGGCTCGTAGTCGGCGTGGTAGAGCGCCGTGCGGATATTGTCGGACATACCGCCGTCGATGGCCACGTACTTGCGGATGCCCGGCAGCGTCTTCAAGATGCCCACGGTGTACAGCGTGACGCCGGCCGGAGCCACAAGCGAGCGGCCCGGCTCCACCAGAAGGCGCGGCAACGGCAGGTTGTGCAGCGCGCACAAATCGCGCACCGACGAGCAGGTGACCTCGGCGAAATCATCGATGGAAGAGGGCTGATGCTCGGCCAAATACGCGATGCCCAAGCCGCCGCCCAAGTCCAGCTCGGTGATCTCGTGGCCGTAGGTGTCGCGGATGCGGGCCATGAACTCCACCATGACCGCCGCCGCCTCGCGGAAGGAGTGCAGCGCGAAGATCTGCGAGCCGATGTGGCAGTGCAGGCCCACCAGGCGCACGTTCTCGGCGGCCAGCACGTCGCCGACGCACTTGAAGGCGAAGTCCTCGCGCATGGTGAAGCCGAACTTCGAGTCCTCGCAACCGGTGCGGATGTACTCGTGGGTGTCGGCCTCTACGCCGGGGGTGATGCGCATGTACACGTCCTGCACCACGCCGAGGCGCCCGGCGATCTCGTTCACGCGGGCCAGCTCGATGCGGCTGTCCAGCACGATGCGTCCCACACCGGCGGAGATGGCCTCTTCCAGTTCGCGGGGCGTCTTGTTGTTGCCGTGGACGAACACGCGCTCCATGGGGAAGTCTACCGAGCGGGCGCAGGCCAGCTCGCCGCCGCCGGACACATCCAGGCACAGCCCCTCGGCCTCGGCGATGCGCGCCACTTCCTTGTTCAGGAACGCCTTCGACGCGTAAATGATGTCGGAGTTCTCGTAGCGGCTGCGGAAGGCCTCGCGGTAGGCCTCCATGCGGTGGCGCAGGTCGGCCTCGTCGAACACGTAGAGTGCGGTGCCCTCCTTGCGGGCCAGCTCTACCATGTCGACGCCGCCGATGAACAGGTGGTCGTCGCGCACCTCGGCGGTCTCGGGCAGCACGGCGCCCAGCTCCATGGTAGTGCGCATATCGGGCTTCTTCGTCAGGTCTGAGGCGGGCAAGCTCATGGCCGTGTCCTTTCTCGGCGTGTTGCAGCGCCGCGTTGCCGCAGCGCAGGTCTCTCATGGTCTGGCGCCTATGGTAACAAGGCTCTGTTTCAAGCGCTTAAAATCGGCGGCCTTCCGTGTGATAATTGGGAGGGAATGGCGGCGTGCGGCCGAGGTTCCAGCTCCTGTGGTATATTCTCGGCGACAGATAATGTCGAGCGAAATGCTCTACTTTGGAAAGCTCCGAACGAAAGGACGCGAGATGGCGAAGACTGAACCTTCCGTTGATCAGTGGCTGCGCGAGGCTAAGGCCGATCCGGCGGCGGCCCAGTGCGGCATGTTTCTCACCCACAACGGCGTGGTGCGTATCACCCCGAAAGCCCAGGTGCGCGAAGGCGTGGAAGGCTTGGGCGAGGTGGTGGCCGTCGAGTTCTCCTATGATGCGGAGGGTCTGGCCGCCGCCGAGGCCGAGGCGCTCACCTGGCCCGGCGTCTACTATGTGCGCACCTGGCTGAACGAGGGGCGCTGCGAGGTGGGCGATTCGCTCATGTACGTGCTCATCGGCGCCGATATCCGCCCCAACTGCATCGACGCGCTGCAGAAGCTCGTGGGTCACATCAAAAACGAGCTGGTGGTTGAGAAAGAGATCTTCGCGTAGAAGCTGATGGTGGAGCGGGGAGAGGGCGGTTTCCCAGCCCGCTGCGCGCTTTATCTCCTTCCGAACGCGGCAAAAGAAACAGCGAAAGGAACGCACATAAGTCGGTATTATCCCGACATCGTTGCTGCTGACGTGGAAGCTGTTTCTTAACGGCCGCGTTCTCCAGAGGGCGCGCAGAGGTCTGGGAAACCGCCCTCTCCCCGCTCTGATGCACGACTTCCTTCGCGGTGCTTGTATAATCGTCCGATCACAGAGAACTTTCGCGCTCGGGAGAGGACGTAACATGGCAGTGAAAATCGGCTTGGTGGGCACCGGCACCGTTGGCGGTGGGTGCATCGACATCATCCAGAAGCACAAGGACGACTTCCTGCGCCACTTCGGCGTGGATATCGAACTGGCGCGCGTGTGCTCGCTGTCGCCGGCCGAGGCCGAGGCCCACGGGGTCGGCCACCTGTTCACCGACAACTTCAACAACATCATCAACGATCCCGAGATCGATATCGTGGTGGAGCTCATCGGCGGCACCACCATCGCCCGCACGGTCGTATTGAACGCGCTCGCCGCCGGCAAGAACGTGGTCACGGCCAACAAGGCGCTCATGGCCACGCATGGCAAAGAGGTCATGGAAGCTGCCGAGGCCGCCGGCAAGGAGCTGGCCTTCGAGGCGTCCGTGGGCGGCGGCATTCCCATCATCGATCCGCTGAAGCACTCGCTCATCGCCAACGTAATCACCTCGGTCATGGGCATTGTGAACGGCACCACCAACTACATGCTCACCCGCATGGCCGACAACGGCCTGTCCTACGAGGACGCCCTGCACGAGGCGCAGCAGAAGGGCTTCGCCGAGGCCGACCCCACGGCGGACGTGGGCGGGTTCGACGCGGCGGCGAAGATCGCCATCTTGGCCTCCATCGCCTTCAACTCGCGCGTGACCTTGGACGATGTCTTTACCGACGGCATCACGAACATCTCGCCGGTGGATATCGAGGCTGCTCGCGACATGGGCTACGTCATCAAGCTTCTGGCCATCGCCCATCGCCGCGAGGATGGGGTCGATGTACGCGTGCATCCCACCATGATCCCGACGAACCACCAGCTGGCCACCGTGAACGGCGTGTTCAACGCCATTTACGTGGTGGGCGACTTTGTGGGCGAGACCATGTTCTTCGGCGAGGGCGCCGGCGCGGGTGCCGCGGCTAGTGCCGTCATGGGCGACGTGCTGGAAGTTGCGCGCCACATTCAGCAGGGCGTGGCCCCCATTGTGGGCTGCACCTGCACCGATGACCTGCCCATCCTGCCCATGGACGAGCTGGTCATGCGCTATTACCTGCGTTTCTCGGTGACCGACCGTCCGGGCGTTCTGGAAACCATGGCCGGTGTGTTCGCGCGTCACAGCATCTCGGTGAAGTCCATCGTGCAGCGCGGCCGCTCCGGCGCCGAGCGCGTCGACCAGGTAGTGGTCACCCACCGCTGCCGCGAGCGCGACATCCGCGAGGCTCTGGAAGAGGCCCTGGCCCTGGACAACGTGGTGCTGGACACGCCTTCCGTCATCCGCGTGGAGGAATAAGTGATCGGCACCATTTTCGATTGCGATGGGACGCTGGTGGATTCCATGGGAGCGTGGCATGAGGTGGATCGCACCCTGGCGGCCGAGGCCGGCATCACGCTGACCGAGGCCGACGCCGAAGCCATCACCACCATGTCGCTGCCCGAGGCCAGCGCCTATTTACATGAGCAATGCGGTCTCGGCGAGAGCAACGAGGCGGTGCTCGAGATGATCTTCGACCGCATGCGCGCCTTCTACGCCAACGAAGTGGAGGCTCGTCCGGGCGCGCTGGCCTTCGTGCAGGCCCTGCACGAGCGTGGCGTGCCCATGGCGGTAGCCTCGTCCACGCCGGCCGACATGCTGGCCACGTGCGTGGAACGCTGTGGGTTCGCCCCCTACATGAAGACCGTCGTGTCTGTGGACGACCTGCAGACGAGCAAACGCGAACCGGCTGTTTACGACCACGCCCGCAGCTTCCTCGGCACTGATCGCGCCCACACCTGGGCTTTCGAAGATGCCGCCTACGCCCTGGACACCCTGCGCGCGGCCGGCTACCGCACTGGCGCCATCTACGACAACGACATCTCCGGCACCCGCGACCAGCTCTTCGAGCGCGCCGACTTCCTCATCGCCTCATGGGAGGATCTCGACCCCGACATCTTTCTCGCCAAGGCCGGCGCTTAAACGGCAAAACCGTAAGATACGCGCAACGGCAGCGTAAGTGGATGCTGCCATGATGGAACCATCGAAATTGGGGGATGCGGAACCGCCGAAAGGCTCAATTGGGAGCACATCGCCCAGCCCGTGTCCCGCCCGAGCGAAAGGAGCCCATCATGATCACCACGCTCTGCGCCGTCGCCCTGCTCGCCGTCGCCGTCTTCGTCCTCGCCGGCTGCATTGCCACCGCGGCTTTGTAGAACCAGCTTGCTTTCTTGGCTTGCGGCGAACTCCGTGCCGGAGGATGGTTCCTCCGGCACGCCGGTCTATGAAGTACCAGTTCAGCGATCCTTTGTTAAGCATCGTTGCTTGCGCATGCGGAGCTTTCTTGTTACGGTGAAGCGGTGAGAACGTTTCCGAGAAGGGCTGGCGCCATGCTGAAGGACACCATCAAGAAGCTGCGCACTGAGCAGGGATTGAGTCAGGACGAGTTGGCCGAGCGCATCCACGTGGTGCGCCAGACCGTCTCGAAGTGGGAGCGTGGCACCTCGGTTCCCGACGCCGATTCGCTTGTGGCCCTGGCCCGCGCCCTCGGAGTGAGCGCCGCTGAACTGCTGGGGGAGAGTGCGATGGCGGAGAAAAAGCCGGACGACCTTGCGTGGGAGACCTCTCTTCTTGATGAGCGCATTACCAGTGAGTCGCAACGGCTCGATCGCCTCGTGCGCTCCCTCAAATGGGTGTTCGTCGGCGCGGCGGCTATGGCGCTGGCCTTCGGACTTTTCGTCTGGCTGCCAAACCAGCAGTTCTCATACGTGATATGGTGGGACAGCGTGGCCGACGACCCGGATTACTGCAAGATCGTTTATCGCCTCGATGGCGAGGAGAAGTCGATGCGACTTTTCCTGGATCCCGAGGATCATGAGTGTGTTATTGGCTGCGCTGGGGAGCCGGGTATGGCGGAGGCCATGGATGCAGCGGAGCTTCTCAAGAAGCCGGGCGGCCTGGATGCGCTGTCCGAACGCGCGAATCAAGCCATAGAGGCGATGGGCGGCACCGTGCTTCGCCACGAGCTATGGCTCCCCGCCGCCAGTCGCGAAGACGATGATCCTACCAATGACGATGTGCCTTACTCAGTTTGCTTCTACGCCGATTCCGACGACCAAGATATCCCATGGCTATGATCTGGGCTTTTGCAGTTTCCGAAGTTGAAGGTGCATTGCGCTACAGACAACGGCACCCCGCGAAATCGTGACAGGTGCTGACGCCGTCGAATGAGGAATCGTAGCTGCGGGCTGGTGGTACCAGGTGCTGTCGAGGACAATGGGAAGGCTGAGGCTAGGTGCTCTGCTAGATGAGTTTCCAGGGGGCTGGCCGAACGAGTCCCCGAGATTCGCTGATATGCCGTTAATAATCTAGCTAAGACTCCGAGATCGTCTCTACGGAGGTGACGGTGCCGCCGTGGTCTTCTATGTAGGCGCAGACGGCCTCTTCGAATTCGCTGGCGCTGCCTGGGATGTTGTAGAACTGCTGGGCGTTCACGGCGCCGGCTATGGCGGGGGAGCCGGTGCAGCCGATGGCTGTCGTGGGGTCGTAGGCGTCTAGGTCGATGACGAACTGGCTTGCCTGGCCGTTGAGCTCGTAGTCTATGATAGTACGGTTGATCGCCGCTTCTTGGATCGCTATGGAACCCGAGAGCCCTGGTATGGCGTAGAAGGCGACGGCCAGCACAAGGCCCTCCTTGTCGCCGATGATCTCATTCTCCTTTCAACCGTAGCGATTGCCGCCCGATCAGGCAAGCAACTGAAACTAACACGGCGGTTTCTGTGCGATACTGTGGCACAGAGTGCGATAAGGTTCGGCCGTGGTCGCAGTTGCAGGCTCGGAAAGGGGCGATGGTGCTGGCGGATTGGTGGGACAGGGTCGCCGGGCGCGCGGGGAAGCGCGAGGTGTTTCCTTCTCGGTTCGGGGAGGCGGCGGTGTATGCGATGCCGGCGGAGGACGGATCGCTTGTGCGCATGTTGAACGTGGGCGGGGTGCTGCAGTCGGCGACCTATCTGGACGAGCGTTGGGCGACGTGCCCCTTTGCGTACCTGCGATCCTTCGACCACCTCTTCGAGGCGGCGCTTTCCGAGGCGCCGGATCCGCTGGTCGTAAACCGCGTGCTCATGCTCGGCGGCGCTGGGTTCGCCTATCCCAAGCAGCTGCTGCTGGAGCATCCGGGCGTTGCGCTGGACGTGGTGGAAATCGATCCGGCCATGGTGCAAATCGCCCGGGAACGTTTCTTCCTTGATCGTCTGGAGATGCAGCTGGCTGCCGAGGGCCGCGCCGACGATCTGCGCATCTTCGTGGAAGACGGCGAGGCGTTCCTGCGGCGGTCGGACGGCGCCCCCTACGATGCCATCATCAACGACGTTTTCGTCGGGCGCGAGGCGGTGCCGTTCTTCGCCAGCGACGAGGGCATTGCTTGCGCCCGCGCGCACTTGACGCCGGGCGGCCTACTCATGGCTAACTGTGTCGTGGAATACACTGGCGACGCCATGTACCGCCTCTTCTCCCAGGTGGAGCGCCTGCGCGGTCACTTCGCCAACGTGTACGTCATCGACGCCTCTGACGACGAGTTCGGCGGCGCCGACAACTACCTCCTCATAGCCACCGACGGTTCCTACCCCTTCACGGGCGTCATCCCCTACGGGGATTAGGGGGCATTGCGCGATGGCGCTGCGAACTGTCGCAAATTTTGCGATAGTTGATTTCGGCGAGTCTTCCAGCTTTTTCTTAAGTGTGTTGACTATGGGCTACCGACAGTCTTGACGTCGCAGTCGAAAGGAAGGACATCTACGAGCGGTCTCTCTTAAAGTTAGAGCTTGGATAATGTCAGCGCGTGCTATTTCTAGCAAGGATCGCTTTTAGCTTTCGAGGCGGCAGGCGAGGTCGGCGCGGCGGTTGATGCCGAGCTTTCGATAGAGGTTGCGCACGTGGGTTTTCACGGTGTTGGGCGAGACGACGAGCTCCTCGGCGATTTGCGGTGCCGTGCGCCCTTCAACGAGGAGGCGCAGCACATCCTCTTCGCGGCGGGTGAGGTCGTAGGTGCGGGCGGCCTTGGCGCAGAGGGCTTCGATATCAGGCTCTTGCGGCACCTCCGGGTCGGCCAGCTGCGAGTCAGCGTAGCCGCTTTTCGCCAGTTGCAAACGCTCTGCTTCGCGCTTCATGGCGGCTTCGCGCCAGTAACGACTTAGGAAAAAGGAGGCCAGTGCGGTTGCTGCCAGCAGCGCCGCTGAGGCGATCGCGGCCGTTTTGGATGCCTGAAATCCATCCAGTGCCGGCACGACAATGGAGAGCCCGATGCTTGCGACCGACCACAGTACCGCCAGCCGTGTGCTCACATCGTCGCTGCGTCGGCGAAAGCAAGCTTGCCCGACGGCCGCGCAGGCCGCGCCTACGCCGATTAGGGCGGAAAAGACGATAATGAAGCTGGCGAAGGGAATCACGGGTTCGGCTCCTTTTCCGATTGGATGCCTCTCACTTTATCTTATTGCAGGCGCTTGCCCTAGGGTGAAAAACCTCACCATTGCCCTTTGGCCTGATCCCATGCTAGTTTGGGCTCGGTAATCGAGCGAAAAGGAGCGAGCTATGGCCGAAGAAACGAGCTTGAAGGCGCCAGGGCCGAACCGGGCGATCCGCGTTGTTGTCGGCGTTGCGGCCATAGGGGTGCTTCTGGCGGCGCTCGCCTGGATGATTCCGCATTTTATCGCTCAGCCCGCACGCGCTACCTTAACCCAGGAGACGCCGACGGGGATGTCATCGGGTTACGCTCCCCATTGGAAGGCCGAGGAGATTGTGAAAGTTCCTTTTGGCGAGACCGTCGTGCTGGATGACTTGGACTGGGGAATGAAATACGACCTGGAGGCAAGCTCCTACCTGCAGGAGGACTGGGATTCCAAGACCGAAGCCGAGAGACAAGCCGCGATGGAAAGCGAGGGATGGGATGAGGAGATCGCCCCGTTCTCGGCCCGCGTCGTCGATTGCGCCATGGTGTCTCCAGCGGCGTTTACGGAATGGTATCCGCTGTACGTCGAGACGAACCTCTCGGCAGGTTCGGGAATGCTGTTCGCCGACGAGGACGTTCGCATGGTGGTGGTCGATGTAGAGGTTGGCAATCTCGGCACCGAACCCGCGGCACCGCCGAACCCTGTGCTGTGGTGTGCCGCCTTCGCGGGCGATAACGCGATGATGGATGCCGGGATGCTTCCAGACAATTATGCTCAAGCAGCGCTGTATCCTCTTGGTGGCGATGACTTCATAGTGGGCCTTGCCGGCGGGTATGACACGCTGATGCCGGGTGAGACGCGCGTAATCCGCTACGCCTTCGTCATTTACCGTAACAGCTTCGCCGAGCAGGACGGCATCGATAATGCCGATCTTTCGGCCATGGAAGTTGCGTATCTCGATTGCAGCCCGTGGCGCGTTATCGCCCTGAAGCTGGCGAACGCTCGCGATGCCGCCCAAGTGCACCCGCGCAACGCCTACACCGACGGGATCCTCGGGCGCTAGATTGGCGAGGCGCCTGGTCGACGTTCTTGTCCCGCGCGTTTCTTCGTAGCCCTCTTTCGCGGTCGAGGCGTTCTCTGGTTCGTGCTGCTTTTGTGGAAGGTGGGTGGGGCGTGCAACAAAGCGGGCTTCCCAAACGTCTAGTAGATAGAGAATCAGAGCAGAACGAGCGCGAGGAGGCTGACGTGCACAAGTTGAGCGACATTATGGCCGTTATGGGGCTGGCCGTCGTGTTCGTGGGCATTGCGATGTTCATCGCCTGCTGGGGGTAGGCCGCCGGCCGCTTGTTTCCCGTAACCGCTGCATAACGAGGGCTTATCGGGTTGGCAGACGTTGCGTCAGCTGGTCATGGTTTCACAGAGCGCCCCTTTACACTGGATGCCGAGACATGCGTTCAGGGAAAAGGAGGCCGGCCATGGGAGATGAAAAACGCCATGTAGATCACCTGGAAGAGGCCGCGCACAAGGCCGAGGCCGACCTGCGGGACGACCTTGAGAAGGCCGTGGAATTCGAGAAGGCCGACGTGGCTGAAACTCATCGCGAGTGGCACGACCAGCTACATAACGATCATGCCGAGCTGGTGGCCGACGTTGCTCGCGACAAAGAAGAGATCCGCGAGGCCTTAGACGACGCGCGCCACCCCGAGCGCATCGTGCATGCGGCCGAGGAAAAGCTCGCCCACGCCGCCGACGAGGCCCGCGATGTCGTGCGCGCCGTGGAGCACCCGAGCGTCATTGTCGATGACGCTAAGGAGGCTCTGGCCGAGAAAAAGCACGCCCTTGATGAGACCGCGGCCACTATCGCTGCCGAATTCGCCAGCCCCGCCGACAAGAAGCGTCTGCCAGTGGTGCTGCGCGTGTTCGGCGTGCTGCTCATTATCGGCTCGGGCGTCGCGCTGCCGGTCATCGCGAAGACCATGTATCAAGCTGTGACCATGTTCGACTCTGGGGCTATGCGCGGCGAGGGCATCTCCACCATCGTGGTTACCTTCGTGAATCTGGCCGTGCTGGTGGCCCTCGCCGTCACGCTCATTGTGTTCGGCGTGCGCCTCATCCGCAACCAGCGGCGCTGGGCGGCGCTGCTCTCCTACGGGTTGTACGTGCTTCTTCTGGCCGGGGCTCTGTGCTCCATCATGCTGGCCGGCATTGGCTACGAGCTTATTCCCTACGGCGTCGGTTTCGCAGTCACGGTGGCGCTGCAGAGCTACCTTGACCCCTCGCTGCTCGAAGAACGTCGCGCCCACCGCAAGGCCCGCGAGGCCGAGGAGCATGCGGAGGGGGAGGCCGGCACGCTCGGCCGCGACCCCTCGGGCAAGGGCTACATCACGCTGAACTTCTTCAACCTGTTCTGGATATTCGTCGTGGCCAGCGTGCTGGGGCTGCTCATGGAAGAGATCGTCCACTTTCTGTTCGTGGTGCCAGGCCAATGGCAAGACCGCGCGGGGCTGCTGTTCGGCCCGTTCTCGCCCATCTACGGTTGCGGCGCGGTGCTCATGACCATCTTCCTCAACCGCTTCCACAAAAGCAATTGGCTCGTCATCTTTCTGGTGGCGGCGGTCATCGGCGGTGCCTTCGAGGCGTTCGTGAGCCTGTTCATGCAGTACGCGTTCGGCGCGGTGGCCTGGGACTACTCTAACATGCCCGGATCACTGTTCGGCGGCCGCACGTGCCTGCCGTTCATGGCCTGCTGGGGTCTGCTCGGCGTGGTGTGGATAAAGCTGCTGTTGCCGTTCATGCTGCGGCTCGTGAATTTCATTCCGTGGAACTGGCGTTATATGCTTACCACTGTGGCCGCCTGCTTCATGTTGGTGGACGCCGTCATGACCCTGCAGGCCCTCGACTGCTGGTATATGCGCCTGTCCCACGACCCGGTGGACACGCCTCTCCAGCAGTTCTACGATCACGAGTTCGGCGATGCTTACATGGCCGATCGCTTCCAATCGATGACCATCGTCCCCTCGGACGCGGTGCGCGGGTAGGGGCCGTGCGTCGCGAGCAAGTCGCGTGCTGTGCGCCATTCTTGCAAAAGAGCGAGGAGCGCGCAGCGGCGCTCCTCGCATGGTGAGAGGGGTGGGCAGTTAAGCGACCGAAGCGGTCGTGATGCCTACATTCGGGCTATTGGGGTAGGTGTGTCCCTCGCCCGGTATAGCCGGTGTCGCTTCCTCTTTTGTGATGCGCACCTCGACGATATCGCGCACAAAGTAACCGGCAGGCGTTCGCGTCATCCAAAGCTGATTATTGCCTCCGACGGATGCGGAAAGGTCTTCGCCATTCACCTCGTAAGAAATGACAGCGTGACGACCGATGACATAACCTAAAGGCATCATAGTTTCAGTGCCGTCCGAGGAGATGAAAGTGATGGCGTTCGCCCCGTCGCAGGCTTCGGCACGCTCGATCAGGTACGTAACGGGAATGCCCTTGACCTCGGCGGTAATAGTGGCGCCGCCGTCGGTTGGATTGGCGCCACAGGTGCAGGACATGGTGTCTTGCACGGAGTCCTCGGCGGCCATTTCGTCCACGGTGGCGGTAAAGGCGTTCGCGACGTCACCGGATACCGCCAGTCGCCATTGCAGAGGGTTGTCCTGGGCCAGATCGGCAACGGAGCCGCAGAGGTGTGCCACCGCCTTGCTGAACATCTGCGAGATGCGCTCGTTGGAGGTGATGGTGCTCTGATCCCAAGTAAAGGTACCTTCGACGGGCCTCGGGTTGCTTGCTCGTTGAATGGCGGTTGCGTCATCGACGGAAGATGTGGCGGTGGTGGCTTCGACGTCGGCGGTATCGGTGACAGGGTAGTCGGCGGCCAGGGCAGTTCCCGCGCCGCTTGCCAGCAGCGTTGCGGCGGCCAGGCTGCTCAGCGTGATGCGTTTGATATCGGTCATGATGAGTCCTATCTAACCGTGAACTGGTAGTCGGTGGTGTAGGTGGGGGCGTGCTCGGTGCCATCGGCCGCTTGGGAGAACGCGCGGATCTTCAAATGGTAGGATCCGGCTTCCTGCGGCGTGAAGTTCATGCGCCAGTAGACCCAGCGATCGACATCGGTATTCGGGGTCTCCATGGTCAGCCACGTCTTGCCGCCGTCGAGAGAATACTCGACGCGGGTGATGGGCTCGGTGTAGGCGTCGGCGTAGCCTTCGAAGGTAATCTCCTTGCCGACCTGATCGTTCAAGACAACGTTAGTGGGGTAGTTGAGCACGCCGGCGTTGGGGTAGAACACGACTTTCGGATCGGGCGTCACGCTGGGCTTGACATTCGTTCCGTGACGCGGGTGCGTCCACAGTTTGTCGGCATCGTCTTCTGTGGAAATGGTGATGCTCGAGACGTACTTGGGGAACTCGGCGCCCGCCGCGCCGCCGCCGACCCAAATGGCCGCCGGATAGCCCTGAGAGGGCCGCAGCGTCTCCCCATTCACTTCCAGCACGATGAGCGCGTTCTCGTCGAGGTATTCCATGGGCATGAGGTTGCCGAATCCGTCGTAGCCTTTCGGCGTGTAGCCGTTGGCGCCATCGGTCGGCTGACAGAACTCGATGACGTCCTTCAGCGGAATGCCGGTCACCTCGGCCTGGTAAATGGTGCCCTGACCGGTACCGTTTACGTTGCAGTGGTTCTTCAGCACGGCGGTCTTGGTGCCGAACTTCTCCTTCAGCTCGGGCAGCGTCATCGTGATGGGGTTGGCTACGTCGCCTTCGATGCTGATGGTCCAGTTCTCGTAAACCGAAGGATCGATGTTCGTGTCGTCATTGGTCCACTCGGAAGGCTCTGACTTGATAGTCTTGTAGAACTGGTTCTCGAGCGGCGTGATAGTGTCCTGATCGTAGGAGAGCGTTGCGCCCGACTCCTCGGCATCGACGAGGTTGTAGCCTTTGTACAGGTCGTACTTCGCCACATCCCACAGCACGAAATCGCCATCGTCATTAATATGGTGACACGACATGCAGTTGCCGCCCATGTCGTCGAACAGCTCGTTGTTCATATGGGTCTGGTGGATATTGTCCTTCAGCTTGTTGGCGTTGGGCTGCCAAGTGTCGTGACACATCAGGCAGTTCTGCACGCCTTGCTCAACGGGATAGCCCATGATGATGAGGCGATGGTAGGTGGGCTGGTTCATCTGGGCGTCTTCCAGCGTTTCGTGGCACGACAGGCAGCCGCGCTGTTCGCCGTCGAGCCAGGTCATGTTGTAGCCTTTGGGGTCGGCCGGCACCGGCTGAATCTCGAAGCCGTTGCGGTCGGTGTAGGTGGACGGCTGGTTCAGTTCGGCGTTGCGCTCCTCTTCCTCGGCATGGGAGTAAATCTGCGGAAGCTGATCGATGTGATCGATAAGACGGCCGTCGCTCTCATAACCAATTTTGCTGCCAATTTTGCCGTCAACGTACACCTTGCCGTCGTCGGCGTTCCCCTCTTCTTGGGCTCCGGTCGATGCCAGCTGCGGCGAGCAGGCGGCCAGCAGCATTACGGCACATGTGGCGCAGGCGCAGGTGGCCAGAGCGACCCTTCTCTTCCCTCTCATAGTATTCCTTTCTTCAAGATTCCTCTCACCGGCAGGGAGGGCGGCCGGTGTGCTTGGCCGGCTCGCTGGTTCTCCTCGCCGGTGAGTGATTCTAGGAGGCGAAAGAAAGGCGCACCATCGTCCTGATACCCGATTTTTGTCCGTAAACAAGAGAGCGGCCCATCCCCCTTCATGGAGGATGGGCCGCAATAATGCCTGATCAACGGCATCGTCGGTCGCGTCAGTCGGTTTTTTCGAATATTTCTTCCATGAGCTGCTGGCGATCGTTCACGCCTACCTTGGCGTAGATGTGCTGCATATGGGTTTTCACGGTGCTGGCTGCCAGCGTCAACTCCTCCTGAATAGCGCCGCTGGTGCGTCCCTGGGCCAGCAGCCGCAGCACATCGCGCTCACGCGGGGAGAGGCCGTACTGGTCGCCCACCTCGTTGCAGCGGGCGGCCACGATGCGGACCAGTTCCTCACTGGCATTCGGAGCGTCTTCGTGGGTTTCGGTGACGTTGGTGCCGGCCAATGCGGTCACAGCGACGGGCGCGTCGGCAACCGAGGTGTCGGCATTGCTGCGGCTCGCACCCGGACGCAGCTGTAACGACGCTGCCATGAAAAAGAGGAACAGCAGGTACACTGCAATCAGCACGAATGCGCTATCAACGGCATTTTCCCCAGTAATGAGAACGACCCATATGATGGAAGGCAGCGCATAGGCTGCTCCCGCTCCACCAACGATGCGGTTGCTCGGCAGGCGAATGGTTTGAGTCGCGCAGGCCGTTGTCGACCAGAAGAGCAAGAGCGCCATGGGGTCGTTGACGTTCACAATGCTGTCGAGCACCGGCGATGCGCCCCACGAGAGCGACGAACGCAGCGCGGCAATGACAAGGCTCGCCATGACGAGTGCAATCCCAACCTGGAAGCGCACGGCCATGGGATAGCGCGTCATGTGGATAATGGCGAACTGGCAGAAGAGCCCCAGCACGACGATTTGGAAGAGCACGTTGAAAGCGACAGAGGAGAAGCTCAGCCCGATGGTATGGTCGGTGCCCCAGACGCCCGAAATACTGCAGGCACGCACCACCGATAGCATGAGGGCCATGGCGAATACGACAATGATCAGGTAGCGCTTCTCGCTTTTCGGAGTGCGCTCTGCCTTGTCGGTTGCGGTCGGCGCCTCATCGGCGGAACCGACGATGAGGCGCGTTGCGCCCAGCATCAGCGCGGCGATGACGGGAAGCGCCATGGCAAGCAGCACTTGGGCTTCGTGGGACATCGTGGCGTCCAGGACAGCCAGCGTAATTTGTCTCAGGGGGAAGGCTGCAGCGAAGGCCCACACCATGCAGGGCAGTCCGCGGGAGAAGGTCAGCGTGAGCACGAACCGCGAGATAAGCCAGAAGTAGCCGAAGCCTGAAGCGATAATGCCCGCCACTGCCAGCATGCGCGGGTCGAAGAAGTCCTGGTGAAACGACAGGGCGAACATCATCGCACCGGCTGCGCCGATTAGAGGCAGCACGTACTGCAGTATAGCGTCGGAGCGCTTCATCGATTGCGGCAGAAACAAACACAAAAGCGAGCACAGAAGTATGCCGACCAGCCAGAACACCCGGGCGTTGGCCCAGTCGCCCAAACCCGCGGTGGCCAGAAGAAAGCCTGGAGAATGCCCCATGAGCTTGCACCAGAGAATGGTGGCCGTGATACCGATGGTCGCGCACGCCACCGCCTGGGCGGTGCGTAGGTTGTCCGCTGCGATCCTCATTGCGAAACGACGATATCGGCGGCTGCGGCTTCGGGGCTCACGCGGCCGTCTTCGGTGACCGACCGCACTTTTAACGGATAGGCGCCTTCTTCCTCAGGTGTCCATTGGAACGTCCAGTGCACCGAGCGGTCGGGCGTACTCGCCTCGGTGGAGTGGCGCTCCCAGGTGGTGCCCCCGTCCAGCGAGAACTCAATCGCAACAATGTGCGAGCCAAAATCGTCGGCATAACCTTCCAGTGTTATCGTCTGGCCAACGCGGGCGTATACTGGTGCAATCATATCGTCCCCCTTCTTGTCGAAATTGTCTCACATGGCATTTCGCCACGCAACCTTTGCGTGGCGCGGGTGGGGCCTCTTGCGCCATATGAAAAAGATGGACTTTAGGCGGTTGCGATCTTCTTGGGACGGCCGGCGACGCGGGGGCTGTTGAAGTAATCCATCACGTCGTCAGCCGATACGAGACGGGCGCTGCCAACTTTCTCGGTTCTCAGAATGCCGTCGCGAATCATGGCGTGTATGCGCGAGGTGCTGACATCGAGGATATCCGCCGCTTCTTTGACGGTCATGGTGGTGAGGGAAGGCGTGTCGGCATCGCATTCCACGGCAACGGCGATGGCCTTGCCGTTTGCGGGGGCGGGATGGTCCATCCGCGGCTCCGGCAAGGGCCGTCCTTCGCGAAGCGCTTGGGAGATCCAGAGGGTCAGCAGATCTTGCGCCATGAAAGCCGCATCGAACAGAGTGTCCCCCTGGGTGCAGATACCCAGGTCGGGAAACTCAGCTTCCCACCCGCCGCTCCACGGGGTGAGGATGGCTTCGTAGAGAAACTTCATAGGTCGCTTCCTCTCTATTGGGTGAAGTATTAGAGAAGCCCTAGCTTTTCTTTGATGGCTCGCTCGACCCCTGGCGAAAGATCTCCGGGATGCCGGGGGATAGGGAACTCTTCGCCAGCCGCGTTCGCGAAAATGTCGTGTCTCGCTCCGTGCCTGACGAAGCGTCCGCCCATTTTCTTGGTAAGTCGTATCGCTTCTCTAGCTGTCATGGGCATGTCTCTCGACCTCCTGCATGGCACAATTTATTGTAACAATTAGTAACAATAAATGCAAGCACTGCCGTCTTCTCAAAGCGAATTATAGCAAACAAATGTTCTTAGAACAATAGTTCATTTCAGGATAATCGAGGGGGTCTCGGCAGAAGGCTCTCGGATTTTCCGATGGCGTTTGCTGGGGACTTCCTATAACGGGGGTGCTCCGGGTGCTTCTATAATAGGCGAGCGAAAAAATGCGAGACCAAAAGGAGCCCTGAATGAGCGAGCGGATTGGAACGACCTGCGTGCAAGGCGGGTGGCGGCCCGGCGACGGCGAGCCGCGCCAAGTGCCCATCTACCAGAACACCACCTGGAAGTACGACACGAGCGAGCATATGGGGCGCCTGTTCGATCTGGAGGAGTCCGGCTACTTCTACACGCGCCTGGCGAACCCCACCAACGATGCGGTGGCGGCGAAGATCGCGGAGTTGGAAGGCGGATGTGCGGCCATGCTCACCTCATCGGGCCAGGCGGCGAACTTCTTCGCGGTGTTCAACATCGCCGGGGCGGGCGATCACGTGGTGGCCTCCTCGGCCATCTACGGGGGCACCTACAACCTGCTCGCCCACACCATGGGCCGCATGGGGCTTGAATGCACCTTCGTGGATCCGCACTGCACCGATGAGGAGCTGGCGGCCGCCTTCCGCCCCAACACCAAGTGCGTCTTCGGCGAGACCATCGCGAATCCGGCCCTGTCGGTGCTCGACATCGAGCGCTTCGCGGCGGCGGCCCACGGCCACGGGGTGCCGCTCATCGTGGACAACACCTTCCCCACGCCGGTGCTGTGCCGGCCCATCGAGTGGGGCGCCGACATTGTGACCCACTCCACTACCAAGTACATGGACGGCCACGGCGCTTCCGTCGGAGGCGTCATCGTGGATGCGGGCCGCTTTAATTGGAACGCCCACGCCGACAAGTTCCCGGGGCTCACGACGCCCGATGAGAGCTACCACGGCGTGGTGTATACCGAGCGCTTCGGCTTGGAGGGCGCCTACATCACCAAGGCGACGGCCCAGCTCATGCGCGATCTGGGCTCCATCCAGTCACCGCAGAACGCCTTCCTCATCAACCTGGGGCTGGAGAGTCTGCATCTGCGCATGGCCCGGCACGCTGAGAACGGGCGCGTGGTGGCCGAGCACTTGGCGGCCCACCCGAAGGTGGCCTGGGTGCGCCATCCCTCGCTTGCGGGCGACTCCGAGGCGGCGCTGGCGGCGAAGTACCTGCCGGACGGATCTTGCGGCGTGGTGAGCTTCGGTGTGGCCGGGGGGCGCGCGGCGGCCGAGACGTTCATGAAGAACCTGAAGCTGGCCCAGATTGCCACCCATGTGGCCGACGCCCGCACCTGCGTGCTGCACCCGGCCAACGCCACCCATCGCCAGATGAACGACGCCGAGCTTGAGGCGGCCGGCATCAGTGCCGACCTCATCCGCCTGTCCTGCGGCATCGAGGACGCCGCTGACCTCATCGCCGACATCGACCAGGCCCTGGCTGCCGTGGAATAGGAGGACGCATGCCCATTCGCATTCCCGATGCGCTGCCGGCCACGGCGGCGCTGGAGAACGAGAACATCTTCGTCATGACCGAGCATCGCGCCATGCACCAGGACATTCGTCCGCTGCGGCTGCTGCTGCTGAACCTCATGCCCACCAAGATCACCACGGAGACCCAGATTCTGCGGAAGCTGTCGAACACGCCGCTGCAGGTTGAAGTGGAGCTTCTGCAAACCGCGAGCCACGACTCGAAGAACACGGCCGCCGAGCACCTGGAGACCTTCTACACCACCTTCGACGCAGTGCGCGACGAACACTTCGACGGCCTCATCATCACCGGTGCGCCGGTGGAGCGTCTGGAATTCGAGGCGGTGGACTACTGGCCGGAACTCTGCGAGATCATGGAGTGGTCGAAGACCCACGTGCACTCCACGCTGCACATCTGCTGGGGCGCCCAAGCCGGCATCTACTATCACTACGGCGTGCCCAAGCACGAGCTGCCCGAGAAGATGTTCGGCGTGTTCCCCCACGAGGTGGTCAAGCGCACCTCGCCTTTGGTGCGCGGGTTCGACGATAGGTTCTTCGCGCCCCATTCGCGCTTCACCGAGGTGCGGGCGGCCGACATCGAGGCGCATCCCGCGCTCGAGCTGATCGCGGTGTCCGACGAGGCTGGGGTGTACGTGGCGAAGTCCACCGACTCGCAGAACTTCTTCGTGTTCGGTCACCCCGAGTACGACCGCGAGACGCTGAAAGCGGAATACGACCGCGACATCGCCAAGGGGATGAGCATCGCCGTGCCGGTCCACTACTTCCCCGACGACGACCCGACGCGCGAACCGGTTTCCACGTGGTTCTCCTGCGCCCAGTTGCTCTACACCAACTGGCTGAACTACTATGTGTACCAAACGACCCCCTACGACATCACCCGCGCCGGCCAGCTCTCGTGAGCACGGTTGACGTCGTCGGGAGGGCGGACCAAGGTTCGCCCCTACAGAGGGAAAGCCGAGCTTGATTCCCGTAGGGGGCGACCTTGGTCGCCCCTGGGCCCCGAGTTCAGAAGAGCATCGATAAGCGTATACGAAAGGAGGCACCTCATGCCCATTGATCCGCGGAAAGATCCCCACGCTCGCATCGTGGTGAAGCCGCTGCCGAGCCAGCAGGCGAAAGGGCGCGACGCAGCCGCCGGATCGGGGCATCTGCGTCCTGCGGCCTCCGGCGACCCCTTCGTTCGTGCGGAAAACGAGGACGACGACGGCTACGACCCCTATTCCGACCGTCCCGCCGAGCGCGAGCCTCTGTTCTCGGAAGACCCCTGGAATTAGTTCTATTCCTGCTCTTCCAGAGGGTCGAGCTGATGGGGATCAAGCAGGTTGAACAACTCTTCTCGGGAATGGATGTTCAGCTTTTGGTAGATGTGGCGCACATGGGCCTTGGCGGTGCCGTTGGCAATGACCAGCTCGCGCTCGATCATGCCCACGGTCTTGTGTCGGGCGAGCAGCTTGAGGATCTCCAGCTCTCGCGCCGTGAGGTGGTATTCGGCGGCGAGGGCGGCGCACCGATTGTCCACCTGCTGCGCGTGCTTATCGGCGCGGCTTTTCCCGCTGCCGTTCAAAAACGAGAGGCCCCACTGGCCGTCTACATTCTTCTGGGACAGCAGCAGCACGGTGGCCATGATGACGGCGATCATGGAAAGGCCCGAAATGAGCAGGCCGCCATCAGCGGCTCCGAGGCTTCCGTGCTCTCCCGTGTTAGCCACTGTGCGTCCGAGGAACATGAAAGCGAGTCGCAGCGAGCGCTCGATGCCGAACAGCCAGATGGCCGATACGCCGTGGCGATAGCACATATTCGAGCACAGCGCCATGATCAGCACGGTGGCGGCCGTGTAGCCCCCGATAGCACAAGGACCGCTGAGGAGGGTGGCTCCCGCGCCCCACATGGGCACGAGCCACAGCGCAGCCACCGTGAGCGGCAGCGCGATGCGCACAATGGAGTTGAAATCGAATTTCTCACGGCGAAAGCCCACGCTAAGGAAGATCACGAGCGCCACTACAAGCACGCCAGGCGATGAGTGCGGCCCGAAGGAGTCGGTATACACGCGGGTCTCCAAAATACCGTAAGCGAACCCGTACAAGGCCATGAGCAGGAAAATCTTCCACGGCGGTTTGAAGTTGACGAGGTTCGGCTGGGGTCGTTTTTCTGCAGGGATGCGATTCATGCTGCGCCGTGCGAGCACAAGCGATACCGCCGGCAGCAGCGCGGTGAGGCAAGCGAGCCACGGTAGGCGCAGCCCCATGAAAACATAGACGATCACCGCGCCCAGGGCGATGGAGGCCGTGTAATAGAGGGTGACTCGCAAAGGGCTCAGGCAGCCGAACACCTCGCTCCATATAAGAATGACAAGCCCCATTCCCACGCCGCCGACGATAGCGGCCAGCCATGTTGCCGTGTAGCCGAGGCTCGGCACGATCATGGTGGCGAACAGTGCGACGGTGGCAAGCGTCATGCACGCGCCGCAGAGCACGAAGATCGACGGATGGCGGTAGAAGGGGCCAATGCGCCGCGCGAGCAGCACGCAGATGAGCATGACGATGGCGCCCACTCCATCAAAACACTCGCGCGCGCCGAAGGGGATCGCGGGAAACGACACGAACGAGCCGACGAAAGCGATCTCGATCCAGGCACGGTAGAAGCCCACGCCGAGGAAGACGAAGGGAACCACAGGAAAGCGGTGCCTCTCGGTGACCTCCGGGGTCGCCGTACCTCCGAAGACCGAAGGATCGGAAGGTGCCGACGATGCTCCGGATGCTGACGGCGCTTGCGCCGCGCTTGAGGTCGGAGCCGAGCCTGCAGTCGGAGTTGGCTCCGACCCCGGCTTGCCTATGAGTTTCTTGCTCGCAGCCTGCGGTGCGCCGTGCATGGTTCTAACCCCCTCTCCGAGCTTTCCGAAAAACTAGGGTCTATGATACCGTAACCTTTTCCATCATGTTTTGGGGGCATTTGGAAACGGGCCTGATCAGGCGGGGGTTATGGCAAGGGGTTATAAAAATAAACCCGTGAAATGCGCTGATGGTCGATGCTTGTGCGCCCATGATGACTGCTAGGGTGGCCCCAGCGTCCCGAGGAGTCGCAGGGGAGGGTACCCCGAGATCTTCTGGCGCAGGCAATCAAGGGGTAATAGAAAGGACTCACCATGACTGCTGAATTCACTCGACGTAACCTGTTCAAGATCGGCGGCCTGGCTGCAGCGGGCCTCGGCGGTGCCGCGCTTCTGGGCGCCTGCTCGCCGACCGGCAGCGCCGCTGCCGGCTCCGCTTCGAGCGACACGCCGACGGCCGCTACCGGTACGACCACCGTGGCTGGCCACGTGCGCGAGGGGCTTCCGAGCTTCCTGGCCGCGCCCGAGCCCATCACGGATATCGCCGAGACCAAGGACTACGACGTGGTTGTCGTGGGTGCCGGCGCCTCTGGTGTGCCCGCCGCCATTACGGCTCGCGAGGCCGGAGCCACCGTCGCCCTCATTCAGAAGGAGTCGACGGCCATCTCCCAGGGTAACACCGCTACGGGCATTCTGCTGGACACCTCCGACCCGGCCGGCGTGGAGGCCGTGGTGTCGCGCCTCATCAAGGATCACCAGTACCGCGGCAAGCGCGAGCAGGTGGAGCTGTGGGCGAAGAACTCCGGCGAGTGCATCACGTGGCTGCTCGACCTGGCTACCGCCCAGGGTGCCCAGATCTCCGACAGCACGATGAAGTGGACGGCCGCCATCAAGGAAGTGAACGGCTATCCCATGGACTACCTGTCCATCGACTTCGGCCCGAAGCCCTACAACACGGGCAACGGCATGCAGGTGCTGGCCGAGTACGCTGCCTCTCAGGGTGTGGACGTGTTCTACGACACCGAGGCCAAGCAGCTTGTGGGCGATGCCTCCGGCGTGACCGGCGTCATTGCGGAAACCGCCGACGGCAACGTGCAGTTCAATGCCGCCAAGGGCGTCATCCTGGCCACGGGCGACTACCAGAACGACGACGACATGATGGCCTACTACCTGCCCGACCTGCAGAACCTCGGTCGCAAGCAGATGAACAAGACCGGCGATGGCCACAAGATGGCCGTGTGGGCCGGCGGTGCCATTGAGGACATCACGCACACCAAGATGCTGCACGACTTCGACGGCGGCCCGGGCTCTATGGCTGACATGCCCTTCCTGGCCGTGAAGAACGACGGCACGCGTTTCTGCGACGAGACGCTCGGCATGTCGCTTATGAACAACTTCCTGCGCAGCGAGGCCGACCAGGGTGATTACAACCAGATCTTCGACAGCAACTATATGACCGCCGCCGCCGAGTGGCCGGGCAAGCTGTTCGATCCCGAGGCCATCAAGGTGTACATGCCCGAGGAGGACGGCGAGAAGACCGGCGTCTTCAAGGATCAGATCGCCACGTTTAAGGCCGACACGCTGGAAGAGCTGGCCGAGAAGCTCGGCATCACCGACACGGCTGCGTTCGTCGAGAGTGTGAAGCGCTACAACGAGTGCGTCGCCGCCGGCAAGGATCTCGACTTCGGCAAGGAGGCCAAGTGGCTGACCGCCATCGACACGCCGCCCTTCTACGGCATCCACCGTCATGTGCGCGTGTCGGCCGTCGTGTCTGGCGTGAACGTTGGCCCGAACATGGAAGTGCTGGCCGTTGAGGCCGGCGAGCCCATTCCGGGTCTGTTCGCTGTGGGCAACACCGCGGGCAACTTCTACGGCGGCGTGGATTACTCCATGTACATGCCGGGCCTGTCTCTCGGCCGTGCCCACACGCAGGGCTATGTGACCGGCAAGTACGTCGCCAGCCTGTAAATTCTCCATCCCCCTTCTGCCGGGCGCTTTTCGACGGGCGCCCGGCGTCATTCTTGTCAAGAGGCGCCTCGACCCTCCCCGAGGCGCCTCTTGCGTTTTGCGGGCTCGGCTGCGGGCGAGCTGGTTTTCGGGGAGGGGTTCCCGACCGCCGGTCGCGTCGTTTTCTGCGGCTGAAATGTGCCTAGCTCGCGTACATGGCCGCGTAGGGGCGGCTGGAGGCGGGGCGCAAAGCGACGAACTCGCTCACGCTCGCGTGCTCGTGGGGCTCGGTGCCGAAGCAGGCGTCGTAGCGGGCGAGCAGCGCGCCGAGGGTCGCCGTGTCCTCGTCGGTCAGCTCCCTTAGATCCAGCCCGTCGGGCACCACGGCCGGCGTGTTGTTGCGGCGCAGATAGATGACCCCGCCGTGCATGCCGGAGGCCAAATGATCGCCGGCGCGGCCCATAAGCACGATGATGCCGCCGGCCATGTACTCGCCGAGGAAGTTGCCCGCGTCCCCGCCAATGACGATGACCGGGCACTTCCCACCGTACTGCTTCATGTTAATGCCGCCGCGCCAGCCGCAGCCGTCGCGCACGATGAGCTCGCCGCCGCGCATGGCGTAGCCGGCCGCATCGCCCACGCGCCCGTGCACCACCACGGTGCCGGCGTTCATGGTGTTGGCGGTCTGGTCCTGGGCGCTTCCGAACACTTCCACCTCGCCGCCGTCCATATAGCAGGCCAGATCGTTGCCCGGGGTTCCGTGAATTTCCAAACGCTTGCCCGCGGGCAGGGTGCAACCAAGGTAGCGCTGGGCGTAGGCCTCCACGATGCAGACGGTGTCGGCTTCGGCAAGGGCCGCGCGCACGGCGGCATTGGCCTCCTGGAAGTGCTTCGTTCCCAATTCCACGATAATGGTTTCAGCCATGCGATCACTCTCCCGCGTACTTCACGCCGAGGATTTCCAGTTCCTTCTCGTTGAGCCCCACGCCGCGCAGCATCAGCCGGTTGCCGCGCAGAGAGTCGATGGCGTTGATGCCCATGCCGCCCATCATCTCCTGAATTTCGCGGTTCCAGCCGGACACGAGGTTCACCACGCGCTCGGCGGCGGCCTCGGGGGCGAGGCGGCTCACCAGATCGGCCCGCTGGGTGGCGATGCCCCAGTTGCAGCGGCCGCTCGCGCAGTCGCCGCACTGGTGGCAGCCCATGGCGATGAGCGCCGCCGACCCGATGGAGACGGCGTCGGCGCCGAGTGCCACGGCCCGCACCACGTCGGCGGCGTTGCGCAGGGTTCCTGAGGCCACAAGACTCACCGTCGATCGGATGCCCTCCTGGCGCAGCCGCTCGTCCACGGCGGCCAGGGCCAGCTCGATGGGAATGCCCACGTTGTCGCGGATGCGCTTGGGGGCTGCGCCCGTGCCGCCGCGGAAGCCGTCCAGCACGATGATGTCGGCGCCGGCCCGAGCCATGCCGGAGGCGATGGCGGCCACGTTGTGCACGGCGGCCACCTTCACGGCCACGGGTTTGGCGTAGCCGGTGGCTTCCTTCAGCGAGAAGATGAGCTGGCGCAAGTCCTCGATGGAGTAGATGTCGTGGTGCGGCGCCGGCGAGATGGCGTCGGTGCCCTCGGGGATCATGCGGGTGCGCGACACTTCCTCGTTGATCTTCTCGCCGGGCAGGTGCCCTCCAATGCCGGGCTTGGCGCCCTGGCCGATCTTGATCTCGATGGCCGCGCCGGCGTTCAGGTAGTGCGGGTCCACGCCGAAGCGCCCGCTGGCCACCTGCACGATGGCGCGGTCGGCGTAGGGCTCCAGGTCGCGGTGCAGGCCGCCCTCGCCGCAGTTGAAGTAGGTGCCGAGCTCGCGTGCGGCTAGGGCCAGCGCCTTCTGGGTGTTAAGCGACACCGAGCCGAAGCTCATGGCCGAGAACATGACGGGCACGTCGCACGACAGCTGGGGCGGCAGGGGAGAGACGACGGTGCGGGTGCGCTCGTTCACGCGCAGCTTGCTCGGGCGGCTGCCCAGCACCACGCGGGTCTCCATGGGCTCGCGCAGCGGATCGATGGAGGGGTTCGTCACCTGGCTCGCGTTCAGCAGCAAATGCTCCCAGTAGATGTGGTAGCTCTTCGGGTTGCCCATGGAAGCGAGCAAAACGCCGCCGGTCTGGGCCTGGGCGGTGATGTCGTCCATGGCCCCTTCGGTCCATACGGCGCTTCCGGCGTCCACCTGGGGCCACCGGGTGATGGCGAGGGCCCGGGTGGGGCACAGAAGCGTGCAGCGCTGGCAGTTCACGCACTTCATGGAATCGGCGCGAAGGGCGCCAGTTTTCTTGTCGCGGTAGTGCACCTCGTTGGCGCATTGGCGCACGCACAGGTCGCATTCGATGCACTCCTCGCGGTCGCGCAGCACTTTGTAGCGGGGGTTGCGGAAGTCGCGCATGATTTAAGCCTCCTTCCGGCGGGGCAGCACGCCGACCTCGTGGGCCAACGGCGCGTTGTGCGGATCGTTCTCGGCGTCGGCATCGGCGGCAGCCTTGGCGGCGACCACGGAATCAAGCTGCACCACGAAGGGCTCGCCGCCCCCGATGGCGCGCATGTTCTCCGCGTCGGGGCACACCAGCTCGATGGCCGCCTGCTCGCTGGCCATGTACACCATGGAGCCCTTCTCGGCGGCCATGAGGGCTCGCAGCTTCAGCCGGTCGTTGATGGCGAGCAGCCCCTCGCTCGAGCCCAGAATCACCGAGAAGGGCCCGTTCACGAGAGCGCTTGCGTAGGTGGTGCGCAGGGCAGTTTCGAAGGCGGCGTCGGCCGCATCCATGGCGTCAATCTCGTCCCACGCCGGCGCGGTCATGATGTGGGCGGCCAGCTCCGGCGACAGCCCGTGGCGGCGGCTCAGCAAATCGAACAAGTAGGTGATGACCTCAGTGTCGGTCTGCAGCTCGCAGTCGTAGCCGAACTGCTCCACGTAGCGGCGGTTCGCGTCGTAGCTGGAAATCTCGCCGTTGTGCACCACCGACCAGTTCAGCAGCGTGAACGGATGCGCGCCGCCCCACCAGCCGGGGGTGTTGGTGGGGAAGCGGCCGTGGGCCGTCCAGGCCCAGGCGTCGTAGTCGCAGATGCGGTAGAACGCGCCGATGTCCTCGGGGTAGCCCACGCCCTTGAAGGCGCCCATGTTCTTGCCCGACGAGGCGACGAAGGCCCCGTCGATCTTCCCGTTGATGTGGAAGACGTGGGCCATGGTGTACTCGGCCTCGTCCAGGCCGCTGGCCGCCAGGCGCATGGGGTGGGGCGCGGCGAAGTAGCGCCAGATGTCCGGCGGGTTCTTGATGGAGGCCACCGGCTCGGTGGGGATGCGCTCCTGCTTCTCGCTCATGAAGTAGGTGTCCAGGTAGGCCTCGGTCTCGCGCCGGGCCTCGTCGGACTCGTACATGATGTGGAAGGCGTACAGCTCCTCGTACTCCGGGTAGATGCCGTAGGCCGCAAACCCGCCGCCCAGGCCGTTGGACCGGTCGTGCATGAGCGCGATGGAGCGCAGGATGTCGCTTCCGTCGTGGCGCGCGCCGCTTCGGTCCATGATAGCCGCGATGGCGCACCCAGCGGGAATGCGCACATCGCCCTCGCGGGGCGCGCGCGGGTGCCGGTCGCAGGGCGCAAGGCGCGCGGAGCCGGCGACGACCCCAGTGCCGGCGGCGTCGGGACGCGCGGTGCGCGGTCGGTCGAAATCGTACATGGCGTTCTCCTTGTGCATTGTGCGGAATGCCCCGCCTGTCCGAGTCGCTGTTCGCTACGGCGCCCTGGAGGGGATGGGCTGCCGCGGTGCTGCAGGCGACTCGTCTAGGCGAGCAACCTTAGAATAGGAGAGCAATGTTTCGCGAAACCGACCCCGGTGTTTCGCCTTTGTTAAGCCTTGGGGTGAAGGTTAGGAGGCGCGCGTTCTTGCGCGATGTCTTTTGGAGGAAGATCTTGAGCATACCCAGTGTGGAGGTGCTATGACGATCCAGTTACGGGAGAGCTGCTGGCAACAGCTATGGTGTTCGGAATAAACTGATTTGGAAAGAATGTCGAGCAATGAGGGTTGGTTGACCATGGGCGATAAGACGCCGGAGCGCAAGGGGCTTCTGTGGTGGATCGAGCACGAAAACACTAACGAGGCTTGGACAATGAAGAACCCCTGGGCCGTCGGTGCGATTGTCCTGACGATCCTCATTGTGCTGTGCATGTTGGCGACGTTTTTCTGGGGGCTGCCCCGTCCGGTGGCCAATGTGATCGTGAATGTCGCCTTCTACGGTTATTGGGGCGTTCTTCTTGCCTTTGAGATTAAAGCCAAGCACCGCCTCGCTGCCGCGGGCACCGCGTTCACGATGGTATTCTTCGCCTTCTTATGGTGGCTATGAGCTATCTCTTCTCGCGCGCTCTCGTAGGTTTATGGCGTTCGGTTGCCGAAGGGGGCGTTTTCTGCACGAGATCTCGAGTTATAAGCCCCTGAGGAATCAGCGGCGGGACGCGTTACTAAGAAGCATTTTCAAAACCCCAGGTCAGATTGTTGTCTGCAAGGATGAGCCATTCGGGGTCGGCAATTAGACACCCCCGAGACGCTTATAACTCAAGATCTCGTGCATTTTTCGACCAGTTCGTTGACGGAACGCTTCTTGGCGGGCGCCCGCACCGCTGTTCTCAGGTGCGAATGGCGCCTAGAAACGCGTAGGATCATTTTGCCTGCCGATTGGGATGACGAAGAGGACGGACGGGGCCTACGATGCCCTCGCATGATTCGAAGCCCGGGGAGATTTGGCTTGCCTACGTTGAATTTCTCGATCATCCAGGCATCGGCAAGGTTCGCCCAGCCTCGCTAAAAGAAGATCATGAACATGCCGAGGGCTAGGCCTACCATGACGGCGAAGGCGGGGAGTTTGCTGCGGTAGATGAGGTAGCTCTCGGGCATGATTTCGCCGAACACCACGTAGAGCATGGCGCCCGAGGCGAACCCGAGCGACATCGTGAGGCCCAAAGGCCCGATGTCGCCGAGCCAGAATCCGAGCCACGCGCCGAGCACCGTGGGCAGACCGCATGCGGCCGTGAGCAGCGTCGCCTTCACGCGTCCCGTGCCCCCGGAGATGAGCGGCACGGCCACGGCCATGCCCTCGGGGATGTTGTGCAGGCCGATGAGCACGGCCATGATCATGCCGGTGCCCCACATGAGGTTGTCGGACACGGCGAAGCTCGCGCCGATGGTCATGCCCTCGGGGATATTGTGCAGCGCGATGGCGCAGGCCATGACGACGCCGGCCACGAACAGCGACAGCCTGGAGTCGTTGTGGCGCTTGTGCATGTTCAAGTGGTCGGCGTGCACCAGTTCGTCGATGTCGTCATGGGTCTCGGGATGATGCTCATCGGCGGTGTGCGACACCTCCTTGCGGGTCTTGCGGTCGATGAGGTGGTTCAGCAGGTACACCACGGCCACGCCCAGCGCCACGGCGAAGATGACCAGCACCACGCCGTGCTCGGCAATCTGGCTGGCGGCTTCCTCGGCCTCGGCCAGAAGATCGAAGCACACCATGGCGGTCATGACGCCGCCGGCGAAGGCCAGAAGCAGGCTGATGGTGCGGTTCGACTCGCTTTTGAACAGGGCGCCAATGAAGCCGCCGAGCCCCGTTCCCCCGGCGCCGGAGATGAGCGTGACCAACGTGACAAATGCGAACGGCGACAGCGTTTCCATAGCGAACAGGCTTCCTTAGACCCCGGGATTTCACAAAGCATCCCGTATTGTGCTCCATCGCCTGCGCCCCTGCGAGCGCAACCGCCCGCGTGTAAGCCAACGGAAACAATTCCCCTCGCAACGGCGCAGAGGGGGATGGATTACGCGAGCTCCCTCAGCAGTTTGTTGAGCTTTTTGTCGAAGGTAAGCACGGGGGTGCCTTCCACGACGAAGCGTGCCGCCAAGATGCAGTCGGCGAAATCAAGCGAGTGGTTCCGATAGAGCTCGAGGGCGTAGCGCATGGTGGATTCGTGTTCGCAGGCGATGTCATCGAGGAGCGCGATCATGGTGTTGGCCACGTCGGTTCGGTCGAAGCCGTAAACTGTTCCGCCAAGTACGTAGACGCACTCGGCTATGAACTCAGGTGAGGTGCATGCGCCGTTTTCCACATGCTGGCATACCGTTTCGAACTGGTCTTCGACATCGGCGAGGAGGTAGCGAAGCAGGCAGTTCGTATCAAGGAAGGTCGACATACTTCGCCTCCAGCGCCTTCTGGTAAGCGGCCTTTTCCTCGGTGCGCGACACCTTCGGTCTCTTTCCCGCAAGAGCGCCAGCGGCCTTCAGCTTACGCGGTGCCGGCTTGGGGATAGGCACGATCATGGCGCACGGCCTGTTCCTCACCGTGACGACAAACTCGGCCCCCGTTTCATCTACGCGTCGAACGACGGAGGAAAGATTCGCCTTCGCCTCCGCCAAAGCAATGTTTGCTGCCATGGGAGCTCCCTTCTAAGGTTCCGCAAGGTTTCGGGAGAATTTTACCTTAGATATGACCATTTGACTAGTTTATTGGTCATATCGGTTCCGTGGCCGCAAGATAACCCCCATGGCGATCTCTCGCGCTATCTCAAGGGGATCCGTGCCGGTCTCTTCGGAGTCGGTTACTGAAGGGGTCGTTTTTTTCACGAGATTGACGGTTATGAGCGTCTGGGGGGTGCGAGGATGTCAGCTGTGAAGGTGCTCCTGCACGTGCGATGCTCTGACCTGGGGTTTGTCAAGCGTCTTCCTGAAATGTGCCTCGTCGCTCGGCCTTTAAACGCTCATAACCGTCGATCTCGTGCATTTTTCGACTGGTTCGTCGACGGAGCGCTTCCCAAGGACGGTCCTTCTCTGCGATGGTGGTGCTCTTTCCGCAACGACGGCCGTCCATCACCCCCACAATGCTCCCATCCTACCGTTCGCGGGTGGAGTTTTGGCGATTCTTCGCATTCTCGGAGCGGTTTCGTTGACATTCGCGCGCGGGCGGGTGAGAATGCAAAAGTTCGCTTTCAAAAGCCCCGTAAACGCATGGGTTCAAGGAAACGCAACCGCCGAGGGTTGTCCAGGCCCGAAGCACCGCGTGTCGGCGTAGGAAACCGACTTCCAAGGATCGTGCACTTTTGAAAACAAACACTCTGGCGGACGGTTCCACCCCGGCTATCGCGGCTGCCACGCCGACGCAGGGGAGGAGGCTTCAGCCGCCCGACAGAACCTGCAATCTATTGGAGGAAAACAGTGAAGACGTATCATGCAAAGCCCGGTGAGGTTGAGCGCGAGTGGGTCATCATCGACGCTGAGGATCAGGTTCTCGGTCGTGTGGCCACCAAGGCTGCTCAGATTCTGAAGGGCAAGCACAAGCCGCAGTACACCCCCCATGTGGACACGGGCGACTTTGTCATCATCATCAATGCTGACAAGATCAAGGTCACCGGTACCAAGGCTGCCACCAAGACCTACTATCGTCACAGCGGGTTCCCGGGTGGGCTCAAGCAGGAGACGTTCACCGAGGCCATGACCAAGCACCCCGAGCGCGTCATCGAGCATGCCGTCAAGGGCATGCTGCCGAAGAACACGCTGGGCCGTGCGATGGGCAAGAAACTGAAGGTGTACGTCGGCGCTGAGCATCCCCATGCCGCTCAGCAGCCCCGCAAGATCGATCTGGAGGGTTAATCATGGCAGATGAGGCTTTGTACTACGGCACCGGCCGCCGCAAGAACGCGGTGGCGCGCGTCCGTCTCGTTCCCGGCACTGGCAAGGTGACCATCAACGGTCGCGACGGCCAGGAGTACTTCGGCCGCGAGGCGCTGTTCAACTACGCGATGACCCCCTTCAAGGTGACCGACACCACCGGCCACTTCGACGTGAAGGCTCGCATCGACGGCGGCGGCGTGTCCGGTCAGGCTGGCGCCCTGCGTCACGGCATCTCCCGCGCTCTGCTGGAGGCCGGCGACTACCGCGCCGAGCTGAAGAAGGCTGGCTACCTCACGCGCGACGCCCGTATGGTGGAGCGCAAGAAGTACGGTCTGAAGAAGGCCCGCAAGCGCCCGCAGTTCTCCAAGCGCTAAGGCGAGGAGTCGCGCATCGTTTATCGGTGCTGCCGCAATACTGCAACCGAAAGCCCGCTGTCCGCAGCGGGCTTTTTTGTGCCCAGATACTTTCGCGATGGGCGGAAAGGCTTCTCGAGGGGGCGCCGAGGGGGTGGTAAAAACTTTCTAGCGCGCGCCCAACCTCTTGAAGTGGGGCGCGTCTTTCTGAGAACATAGCTTCGTTCGGAGGAAAAATGGGAGAGCAAAGGGGAGGGGACAATCGTGGAATCCAAACCGGCATTTCGCTCGGCACCGCTGCTCGATCGGGCTCTGCGCATCGCCTCCCAGCGGGCGCAAACCTACGACAGTTTGGCGGAATCGCTCGGTGTCACTCCCGAGGATGCGGCGCTGTATTGGTTTTCCATCAACAGCTTGCGCCGCGGTCTCGGGCACGATCTGCCGCCGCTTTCGGCTTCGGCCCGCTGTTGGTACGATCCCACTTGGCACCTGGAGGCTCTTCTCGAAACGTTCCAGATCAACGAGGGGCTTGCGTCCCATTACGGGCGCATCTTCTACGATCCGGAAGGCGGCCATCTGGAGCTGAATATGGCGGCCAACGAGGTGGTGTACGCCATCGGCCTCGAGCATCCCGACATCGATGTCGCGCGGCTGCGGCGCGTGTGCGTGCATGCTTGCGAGCCGGAATGCGGCATCGAGCTTCTGGCAGCCAATGCGGGCAAGGTGCTGTTGTCGATAGAGGAATACCGCGACGAGGCGATCACCCCCGCTTTCGTTGAGATGCTCTACGCCAGGGTGGTGGCCGGCATCGAGGCGGTTCCCGAGGACGTTTCCGCTCGAGTCGAGGGACTCGAGCTGCTCTGCTCGTTCAGCAATGGGGACACTGGCCCCCTCAAGGGCCAGTGCGGCGACCATCGCCTTATTGTGGCGCTGACGGCTCTGTTCTTCGTGAGCGCATCGGGTATGTTCCCCGTGGGCAATGCCCCGTTCGCCTACCTGCTGTACTTGCTGCTCCTTCATCGCTCGGGCTACCATTTCTCGGCCCATGTCCCCGTTATGCGCTTGCTCTACGGTACCGACAGCGCCCTGTGCGCCCAAGAGCGCGGGCGCTACGCCGCCGAGGCGGACGCGCCGACGCTGCCGTTCGAGCCGGGGGATCTGGCCGTGGAATACGACGGCACCTACGATTGGACGTTCGTGTTCGAACGTGCCGTCGAGCTTATTTTGGAAGAGCAGCGCTGGGTGATGACCAAACTCGAGGGCATGAGCCGGCGACGCGATCGGCTGCGCGCCATCATCGACGCCGACGGCTCGATGAACGCCCGCCAGAAGGAAGTGCTGCTCGAGGCGGTGCTGCATAGCAACGCGGAATTCACCTACGACATCCATATGAAGCGCTATGCCATTTCCTATCCGAGCGCCCGCAGCGATTTCGGGCGCCTGATGGATCTGGGCTTTCTCCAACAGAGCGACGATGGCGTGCGGCACTTCTTCTTCGCCAACGACGACTTGCACGAGCGGTGCCGGGCCTATTTGCGCGAGCATTGCGCCGAAGCCTATCTGCATTACTACGACGACGAGGGGCGGCTGCGTCCGGAATTTCGCGCTACCGACGAGGCGTCCGCGCTGTACAACCGCGACATCGGTTTCTACGAGAAGGCGCTGCTCGACAAGATGTACACCGAGCACTACGACTTTCGACGTGCCTCTATCGCCGACAGCGACGGCCTGATACGGCGAAGTCCAACCCGGGATTAAGCGCTGCGGCCGCACACGGGTGCCGGCGCAGCGCCCATTCCAATTCCATCAAGTTTCGAAAGCCCGGAAAGGAGGCGCGAAGCGTCAGGGGAACCTATTTTCCAAAACCTAAGGAGGAGCTATGAGAGAGCAAGCAACGAGAACGGGGCGGCGCTCGCGCAAGGGGATTGCGTGCGCGGCGGTGCTCGCGTGCGTTTTGGGAGCGGGATGCCTGGCCTGGGGCTGCACTCCGGCTGCCGCGCCGAGCGATGGGGCCGACAAGACGGCTGACTCCACGACAACAACCGAGCCGGCACCGGCGACAAGTGACGGCTACAGCGATCAGCTGGCCAGTATCAGCGGGTTCCCCACGGAGGGCCGCTTCGTGGACGGCGTGACCGCCCTGCCCGGTTTCTATAAGAACAGCGAGAAGAACGCCGCCAACGCCGAGGCCAACGAGCCGCTTCGCTACACCGACCGCAACGGGTTCACCGTGCAGCCGGTGCCTTCCGACGATCGCGCGTTCAACATTACGTACCTGAACGCCGAGAACCGCGGCTGCACCTCGTGCCACACGCTTGAGAGCGCCATCATGAGTCTGCCCACCTACCATCGCCTGATCTTCTTCGGCTATCCCACCGAGCAGACCTTCGCGAACTGCATTGCGTGCCATTCCAAGACCTACCAGGGAACGAACTACCTGGGCGAGGCCATCCACAACACCCACATGACGAACGCGATGTTCACGAGCCAGGGTGGCACCTGCTTCTCGTGCCACTACAACGACGTGGAGACGCAGACCCTCGGCCGTTGGGACGACTACAAGTACAACCTCTACCACGGCATCACCGACGTGGCCGCCGAAGAGGTTCAGGTGACGACGAGCTACGACCAGACCACGATCACTCCGGCCGAGAACCGCTTCTTCAAGACGGTGAAGGACGAGCCGTCCGAGTGGCTCGTGGACGACACGCAGGTGGATCCGTCCATCTACGAGAACTGGACCGTCTCCATCGACGGCGACTGCGACAATCCGGTGACCATGACCCTTCCCGAGATGGAAGAGCAGTTCGGTACCGTGAAGCAGGTCATGAAGATGGACTGCACCATCAACGGCGTGGGCCAGGCCACCATCATGCAGAGCGAGGTGGAGGGCATTCCGCTGTCGAAGGTCATCGAGTTCGCGAAGCCCAAGGCCAGTGCGAACATCGTGAGCCCCATCGGCTCGGATGGCTACGACTACGCCCAGATGCCCATCGATTGGGTGGTGGACAACAACGCCATCCTCGTCACAAAGATGGATGGCGAGACGCTGCCGAACACCCAGGGCTACCCCTGCATGGTGTGGGTGTACAACACCTCCGGCGGCAATTTCGTGAAGCGCATCAGCAACCTCACGTTCATGACTCAGCCTGAGGACGCCGCCATGAGTCAGGTGTACCTGGGCGAGTTCGCCGACGACTGCACGGGCGAAGTGTACTCCAAGCCCAACAGCGGCGTGCTGAACTACCCCACCAATGTGGTGCTCACGGGCGACGAGGCCAAACCGGTGCATCTGGAGGGCTTCGCCGACGCGTGGAACGAGCCCATCAAGAAGCTCGAGTTCTCCTTCGACCACGGCGCGACCTGGACGACGCTGGACACGCCGAATAACGATTCCAAGTACTGGACCTACTGGCGCATGGACTTCACGCCGCCCGAGGCCGGGACGTACCTGATGGATATCCGCACGACGAGCATCGCGCCGGACGGCTCCGATCACGTGAGCCAGTACGATACCCAGTTCATGTTCACGGTGGAGTAGGGGGAGACCATGAAAGATTTGAAATCGAAGGGCCGGGCCGCGGCTGGCGCCTTGGCGAGTTTGACGATGATCGCGTCCATGTCGGCGGTGCCGGCCTTGGCGGTGGCGCCGGGCGATGGCGCTGACGGGAATGCAGCCGCCGACCCGCAAGCGGAGGTGGGCGAGAACGCCGCCGTGGCCGGTGCGGTGAAGGTGGCCCGAGCCGAGGGCGTCTTCTCCTACGACCAGGAGGCCGTCACACCCAACGAGACGATCCGCACGATGTTCCAGAAGGCTGTGCGCGTGGTGTGCGGCGCTGGTATTGCGTTTGCTTCGGAGAACCCGCTCGACTGGCAACTGACGGTGTCGGGCGCGGTGAATGACGCCTACACCGCCTCGGTGGGCGATCTTGCCGGCGACGAGTCGGTGCAGCAGAAGATGACGTGCACCTGCGGCGGCAACCCTGCGGGCGGTCGCGCCATCGTTACGGCGAACGTGAAGGGCATTCCGATCGAGTCCATTCTGGAGCGCGCCGGCGTGCAGCCCGGGGCCAACGCGGTGACGTTCGTGTCGGCCGATGGCACCGAGACCATGCTGCCGCTCGGCTACGTGATCGGGCGCCACGGCGTGCTCAGCTACGAGATCAACGAGGAGGCGCTCACCGCCTCGGTGGGCGGGAGCAACCAGCTGTGGATGACTCGCACGCCCGCGAACTACTTCGTGCGCGATGTGGTGGAGATCGTGGTGTCGGCCGAGGACGAGGCGCCGGCCGTGCCCGGCGAGGCCGACGAGCATCCCAACAGCCCGAACGCCGGCGTGCTGACAGGCGCGCAGGAGTAGATCGCGATGATAGCGCCGCTGTCGGTGGAGGTGGGGCGCCCGGTGCGCTTCGAGGGCTACGCCGAGGACTACGGCGTGCCCATTGTAACGGTGCAGTTCTCGTTGGACGACGGCGAGAACTGGACCGACTACGACGTGTCCGCCTCCACGGGCGATCGATGGGTTCACTGGACGTTCGAGTACACCCCTGAGGTACCGGGAACCTACTGCCTGCTCGTGCGCTCGGTCAACGAGCGTGGCGGGGTAAGCCCGGAGCCGGATACCGCTACTTTTATCGCCTTCGCGCCGGAAGGCTAGGGGCGGCTGTTTGAAGCTGCACGATTGGCTACAAGGGAGGGCATCCGAGCAGGTGTTCTCTCTCGAGGGGCCCGGTTCGTCCGGGCCCCTTTCAATGACGACCCATGAAGTCATTGTTGTTGATTTGTTACAGGCCGCCACCTCTTTGGGCGCGCGCCCTTGCAGAGGGCCCCTTTGCTGGTACACTGTGCGCCGCATTAATGGCTTGTGCGTTTTCCCAGGTAAAAGTTGAGAAATACGCTCATGGTCAGCGGGGTTCGCCCAAAACGGGGCCCCTACTGGCGTGCGAAGATAGGAATGGCGACATGGCGCATTCTGCCCGTGATCTGCGGCGCGACTGCTATGCGGCGGTGGACATCGGAGCCTCCTCGGGCCGCGTGGTGGTGGGCTTTGTGGAAGACGGCCGCATCCATTTGGAAGAGGTGCACCGATTCGACAACCGCCAGGTGCGCCGGGGCGGCCACGATTGCTGGGACATCGACCTGCTCTACGGCGAGCTCGTGCGCGGGCTTGCCCTGTGCAAGGAGGCGGGGTTCGCGCCGAAATCCGTCGGCATCGACACCTGGGGCGTCGATTTCGTCCTGCTGGATGCTGACGACAACCTGGTGGGCGACGCCGTGGCCTATCGCGACGAGCGCACTCAGGGCATGTTCGAGGTGGCCGACGCCATCATGAGCCCCGAAGAGCTCTACCGCCGCACGGGCATCCAGCGCCAGCCCTTCAACACCATCTATCAGTTCCTCGCCCTGCAGCGCGAGAACCCCGAACAGCTGGAAGCGGCTGAGACCTTCCTTATGATCCCCGATTACCTGGGCTTTCTGCTGACCGGCGAGAAGGCCCTCGAGTACACCAACGCCTCTACGACCGGCCTTCTGAACGCCGAGACCGGCGCTTGGGACGAAACGGTGCTGGCCCGCTTCAACATCCCGCGGCGCCTCTTCCGCAACGTCACCATGGCCGGGGCGTGCCTGGGGCCGGTGAAGCCCTCTATCGCCGAGAAGATCGGCTACGACACGTGCGTGGTGCTGCCCGCCACCCACGACACCGGCAGCGCGTTTCTGGCGGTTCCCGCGTGCGATTTGCCCGCGGTGTTCCTCTCCTCGGGCACGTGGAGCCTGCTCGGCGTGGAGAACCGCAGCCCGCTCACCACGGCGGCGGCCTACGGCGAAAACTTCACCAACGAGGGCGGCTACCACTTCCGGTACCGCTTCCTGAAGAACATCATGGGGCTGTGGATGATCCAATCCATTCGCCGCGAACTGAACGGCATCACCTACGTTGTGGACGAGAAGGCCATCCGCAAGGGCCGCCTGCACCAGTACATGCGTGTGGAGGGCCTCGGTCAGGAAGTGGGCTTCGAGGATCTTATCCGCGCCGCTGACGAGGCGGAATGCGCGGGCGTTCAGGCTTCTATTGTGAACGTGAACGACGATCGGTTCCTCTCGCCTGATTCCATGATCGAGGAGATTTTGGAAGCCTGCGAGGAGACGGGCCAGGCGGTGCCGCAGACTTTGGGAGAGCTGATGCTCTGCGTCTACGAGAGCCTGGCGCGCTGCTACCGCGACGCCGTGGAAGGCTTGAGCTCGCTGGCGGGACACGGCTACAAATCCATCAACATCGTCGGCGGCGGCTGCCGGGACGGCCACTTGAACCGCCGCACCGCCGAAGTATGCGGCATTCCCGTGTACGCCGGTCCCGTGGAGGGCACCGCGCTGGGCAACCTGGCCGTGCAGATGCTCGCCGACGGCGTCTTCCCCAACCTCCGTGCCGTCCGCGCCGCCATCGCCGAATCCTTCGATGTGCAGAAGGTGGAACCCTAGCGATTTTTGTGCGCGAACGAGTAGTTTCTTGATACGGCAACGAAAGCAACCATTCGAATCGACCGAACCAACAAGCAGAAGCAACAGAAAGGAAACCCGATGACTACCATGTACGATTTGGCCCGCGAGGAGTACGCCGCCCTCGGCATCGACACTGAGGCGGTGATGGAGAAGCTGGCCGCCAAACCCATCTCGGTGCACTGCTGGCAGGGCGACGACGTGCTCGGCTTCGACCAGGAAGGGGGCCTCTCCGGCGGCATCCAGACCACGGGCAACTACCCTGGCCGCGCTCGCACCTTCGAGGAGCTGACCTGTGACTTCGAGGCCGCCATGGCCCTCGTGCCCGGCGCCAAGCGCATCAACCTGCACGCCTCCTACGTCGTCTTCACCGACGAGAACCCCTGGGTCGACCGCGACGCCATCGAGTACAAGCACTTCGAGCCCTGGGTCGCGTGGGCGAAGGCGCACGGCTACGGCATCGATTTCAACCCCACCATCTTCGGCCACCCCATGATGAACAACGAGCTGTCGCTGTCCTCGCCTGATGCGGCGACGCGCGACTTCTGGATCCGCCACTGCAAGGCCTGCCGCAAGATCTCCCAGCAGATCGGCGAGGCGCTCGATGACCAGACGCTCTGCAACATCTGGATTCCCGACGGCCTGAAGGACGTGCCCGGCGACCGCTTTGGCCTGCGCGAGCGCCTGCGCGATTCCCTCGACGAGATTTACGCCGAGAAGTACGACCGCGTCATCGACTCCTGCGAATCGAAGGTGTTCGGCATCGGATTGGAATCGATGACCGTGGGTTCCAACGAGTTCTACCTGGCCTACGCCGCCACGCACCCCGGCGTGTACGATCTGCTGGATCTGGGTCACTTCCATCCCACTGAGAACGTGGCTGACAAGCTCTCGGCCCTGCTGCTGTTCTTCGACAAGGTGCCGCTGCACGTGACGCGCCCGGTGCGCTGGGACTCCGACCACGTGGTGCTCTTCGACGACCCCACCAAGGAAGTGGCCATGGAGATCGCCCACATCCCGGGCGCGTGGGAGAAGGTCATCATCGGCCTCGACTTCTTCGACGCCTCCATCAACCGCGTGGGCGCCTGGGCCACGGGTACGCGCGCCATGGAAAAGTCGCTGCTCTACGCGCTGCTGCAGCCGGGCGAGCGCCTGAAGGAGCTGCAGGACACCTACCAGTTCACCGAGAAGATGATGCTGGCCGAGCAGGCGAAGAGCATGCCCTTCGGTGCCGTGTGGGACGAGTACTGCCGCCGCGCCGGCTGCCCGCTCGACGGCGAGCTGTACCCGGCCGTGGCCGCCTACGAGGCCAAAATCCTGCCCGAGCGCATGTAAGGAGCAATCATGGCATTTTTCGATCAGGCACAGGAGATGCTCTCCCAAGGCATCGACACGGCGCGCGGGGCGGTGTCCGGCGTGGCCATGGAGCAGCTGGGATTCGTGCGCGGGTTCGTGCGCCTGTGCAACGACGGCTGGGAGCAGGGCTGGCACGAGCGCAACGGCGGCAACCTCAGCTATCGTCTGCGTCCCGAGGATGTGGACACCGCTCGCAAGTTCTTCGACAAGGAGCCGCGCCCTTGGACGCCCCTCGGCGTTGAGGTGCCGACCATGGGTGGTGCATACTTCCTCGTCACCGGCACCGGCAACTACATGCGCAATGTGGCGTCCGATCCCTCTCGCAACATCGGCATTGTGGAGCTGTCCGCGGCTGGCGATGCCTACCGCATCGTGTGGGGTCTCGACGACGGGGGGCGCCCCACGTCCGAGTTCCCGACCCATGTCATGAACCATGCCGTGCGCGCCGCGGCCACCGACGGCGCCTGCCGCGTCATCTACCATGCGCATCCCACCAACATCATCGCGCTTTCCTATCTGCTGCCGTTGGACGCCCGCACGTTCACCCGCGTTCTGTGGAAGGCCATGACCGAGTGCATCGTCGTGTTCCCGGCTGGCGTCGGCGTGGTGCCCTGGATGGTGCCCGGCGGGGCTGACATCGCCCGGGCCACCTCCGAGCAGATGAAGACCTTCGACGCGGTGGTGTGGGCGAGTCACGGCCTGTTCGTCTCCGGCGCCGACTTCGATAGTACCTTCGGGCTTCTGCACACCATCGAGAAGGCCGCCGACATCTACGGGCGCGCCCGCGCCATGAACGGCGGCTCGGGCGAATTCCTGAACACCATCACCGACGAGGGGCTGCGGCAGATCGGCCGCGAGTTCAACGTCAAGATCAACGAGGCCATGCTGGATTTCCCCGCGGCTTCGGCGACCGACAACTAAGCAACTAAGAAAGGGTCTGCAAAACTATGGCTCTGTCCCAAGAGAAAAAAGGCACCATCGCCGTATCACTCACCAACTTCCTCGACTCCGGCTGCATCGTGGCCTCGGGTGTGGCGCTGGCGGCCTGGGCGATTGCTTTCAACTTCGACAACGTGTGGGTGTCCATCTTGGGCGCCGTGGGCGCGAATGCCTTCGGCGCGGCGGTGGGCGCGCTCATCGGCGGCTTTCTGGCCGATCGCTTCGGGCGCAAGTTCATCTACACCTATAACCTGCTCGTGTACGCCACGGGCGTCTTCCTCATTATGTGCGCGGTGAACCTGCCCATGCTCTGCGCCGGCATCGTCATTTCCGGCCTGTCCGTGGGCGCCGGCGTACCGTCGTCGTGGAGCTACATCTCCGAGATGTCCTCCTCCACGAGCCGCGCCGCCAACATCGGCATCAGCCAGTTCGCCTGGTCCTGCGGCCCGGCGGTCATCTTCCTCATCGCGCTTTTGTTCTCGTTCATCTTCCCCACCTTCGGGCCGGATGGCGCGCTTCTGCCGGCGGGCACCTACGGGCCCTTCGACGGCCTGTTCGCCATGCGTCTGTTGTTCCTCATCCTGTTCGTGGTGGCGCTCATCGCGTGGAATCTGCAGCGCAAGCTGGAGGAGTCGAAGGACTGGACGGAAAAGCAGGACGCGGCCGCCGGCAAGCGCGACACCTTCATCCAGATGATGGGCCGCGCGCTGACCAATTCGGTGAACGTGAAGTCTATCGTGTTCCTGGTGGCGGTGTACCTGACGTGGAACATCGTGGCCGGCACCATGGGCCAGTTCATGCCCTACATGTACGCGGCGGCCGGGCATTTGGACGACACGACCATCTCGCTTCTACAGGCGGTCATGTGGATCCTCACGGCGGTGGGTTCGCTTGCCATCTTCTCGAAGTTCGGCGACAAGATCCCGCATCGCATCCTGTTCGCGGCCACGGCCGTGATGGCGCTGGCGGCCTGGGTGGTCATGGTGTTCTTCGGCATGCAGCTGGAAGCGGGCACGGCCGATAGCTGGGGCTGGCTTCTGTGGGTGTTCGTGGCGCTGTGGGGCATCTCAGCCGGCTTCTCGGCCCAGTGCTTCTATGCGCTGTGGTCGACGGAGCTGTTCCCGACGCTGTATCGCGGCGGCGTGCAGGGCATCATGTTCTTTTTGGTGCGCGGCGTGCTGGGCATCTGGTCGCTCGTGGCCGTGGCGGGCCTCGGCGTGGAAACCCCTGCGGGCTTCGTGACTGCCGGCATCATCATGTGTGGCTTCCTTCTGGTGTCGCTCGTGGTGGGCGTCATCTGGTGCCCCAACACCCAGGGCCGCACCCTCGACGAGATCACCGAGGAGCGCTACGGCAAGCACATCGACTAGCTGCTCGGTGGGCGCGCCCGCTTGTTGAGCGCGTTCTCGATTCCGCAACGTTCCGCAACGGCCCCGCATCGTCGGGGCCGTTTTCGTAACTTCGGTTTCGCTTACCAGAAAACTCCTCGAAACAATGAGCCATTAACTTGGAACGTGCCGGGTGCAGCCGTCGCGGTGGCTCCGACGTGGTATCTTATTCCGATCATCGACCCGAGTGAGGAGCGAACCCGTTATGTCGAAAGTGACCGATCTGTACGGCTCCATGGTGTTCAACGAGCATGTGATGCGCGAGCGTCTGCCGAAGACCACCTACAAGCAGCTGATGAAAACTATCAAGGAAGGCGCGCCTCTGAACGAGGACGTGGCCAACGTCGTCGCCCACGCCATGAAAGAGTGGGCCATCGAGAAGGGCGCCACCCACTACACTCATTGGTTCCAACCGCTGACGGGCATCACTTCCGAGAAGCACGACAGCTTCATCGATCCCACCGATGACGGCTGCGCCATCATGACCTTCTCCGGCAAGGAACTCATCCAGGGCGAGCCCGATGCCTCCAGCTTCCCCTCCGGCGGCCTGCGCGCCACCTTCGAGGCCCGCGGCTACACCGCCTGGGATCCCACCTCCTACGCCTTCATCAAGGACGAGGTGCTCTGCATCCCCACGGCTTTCTGCAGCTACACCGGCGAGGCGCTCGACAAGAAGACGCCGCTTCTGCGCTCCATGAAAGCCATCGAGACCCAGGGCCGCCGCGTGCTCGACCTGTTCGGCGACGATTCGTCCGACCGCGTGACCACGACCCTCGGCGCCGAGCAGGAGTACTTCCTCATCTCCGAGAAGGACTACGAGAAGCGCCTCGACATCATGCTCACGGGCCGCACGCTGTTCGGCTATCCGCCGGTAAAGGGCCAGGAACTGGAGGAGCATTACTTCGGCGCCATCCGTCCCACAGTGAACGAGTTCATGAAGGAGCTCGACGACGAGCTGTGGGCGCTCGGCATTTCCGCGAAGACCAAGCACAACGAGGTGGCCCCGGCCCAGCACGAGCTGGCGCCCATCTTCGCCGAGACGAACCGCGCGGTGGACGAGAACCTGCTCACCATGGAGAAGATGAAGCTGCTGGCCAGCCACTACGGCCTGGTGTGCCTGCAGCACGAGAAGCCCTTCGAGTCCATCAACGGGTCGGGCAAGCACAACAATTGGTCCATCTCCGCCGGTGGCCGCAACCTGCTCGATCCGGGCGAGAACCCCATGGAGAACCTGCGCTTCCTCGTATTCCTCACCGGCGTTATTGAGGCGGTCGACGAGTATCAGGAGCTTCTGCGCATGTCGGCGGCGAGCGCCGGCAACGACCACCGTCTCGGCGCCAACGAGGCGCCGCCGGCCATCGTGTCCATGTTCCTCGGCGACGAGCTGGGCGCGATTGTGGAGGCGCTCATCGACGATCACGACTACACCTCGGCCGAGCGCGTATCCATGGATCTCGGCGTGGACGTGCTGCCGAACTTCATCAAGGACAACACCGACCGCAACCGCACGAGCCCCTTTGCCTTCACGGGCAACAAGTTCGAGTTCCGTATGCCCGGCAGTGCCCAGAACCTGTCGGATGTGAACATGGCGCTGAACACGGCCATGGCCAAGTCGCTGAAGGAATTCGCCGATCAGATGGAAGGCAAGACCGGCGAGGAGTTCGAGGCGGCCGCCATCGACTACATCAAGCGCACCCTGCGCGACCACGAGCGCATCATCTTCAACGGCGACGGCTATTCCGAGGAATGGGAGAAGGAGGCCGAGCGCCGCGGGCTGGCGAACCATCGCACCACGGCCGACGCGCTGCCGTGCCTGGTCGACCAGAAGTCCATCGACTTGTTCGCCGAGTTCGGCGTGCTCACCGAGGACGAGGTCCGCTCCCGCTATGAGGTGAAGCTGGAGAAGTACAACAAGATCATGAACATCGAGATTCGCGCCATGAAGCGCCTGGTGCGCCGCGATTACCTGCCGGCCATCAACCGCTATGCCGCCAAGCTCGCCAACGGCATCACCTCTATCCGCAACGTGCTGCCCGAGGGTGACACCTCGTTCATGGAGGACAAGCTGAAGAAGCTCGTGGAAGGGGCCGCCGAGATCAACCGTCAGTTGGAGAAGCTGCACAGCTTGCATCGCGCTTCGCTGGAAGTGGCCGATCAGCAGGAGCGTGCGAACATGAACGCGCATGAGATCGTGCCGGTCATGGACGCTCTGCGCGCGGCCGTGGACGCTATGGAGATCATCGTCGAGCGCGAGGCCTGGCCCGTGCCGACCTACAACGAGATCCTCTTTTACGCATAGTCGACTTCGCCGGAAATCTTGCCTATAAAGAAAAGGCCCCCTGGAGGGCCTTTTCTTGTGCGTCTTGCTTGGGGCGCTTACACGCCCTGGCGGAGGCTGGCGGCTACGGCGTGGAGGATATCGTTGCGCTGGGTGCTCGCCACGAGGCTCGCCAGGGGAGCGGCGGCCAGCGGCATGTTGGCGTCACACAGCTCGATGAGCGCGCGGCCCACCACTTCCATCACGTCGTCCAAGGGCGCCAGGGGCACGCCGGCCGTGCGCAGGCAGGCCACAGGGTCCCAGTCGCTGCCGGGCACGCTGTTGCCCATCTCGCTCACCAAGTCGTTGCGTTCGCGCAGGGCGGCCTCGCCCATGGGGCTTGCCTCCGGCACGCGCAGGTAGCAGGCCAAAGCCTCGGGCAGACGGCCCGTCTGCCAGTAGGCGAAGGCCAGCCGGTAGTACACGTAGGCGATATCGTTGCCAGTGACGGCCACGCGCAGGGCCTCCCGGGCCACGTCGATGATCCGATCGTAGTGGTCGCCCTCGGCGAAGCAGGTGATGAGGTCGTTGTAGGCCGGGGCGCTCGTGGGGGCCAGTTCGATGCAGGCGCGGGCCTGGGCCTCGGCCGCATCCAAATCGCCCATGTCGCGGTAGATGCGCGAGAGCGACGAACGGGCCGCCTGACCGATGTCCGAGGCGCGCACGTAGCGCACGGACGGGTCGCTTTCCACGAGGCTCGTCAGATAGCGGGCGAAGACGTTCTCGCAGTACAGGATGCGGCGCGGCTCCGAAGGCTGGGCGAGGTCGTCGGCCACGACATCGGCCGCCGCGGTGGCGCTCGTCTCGGCCACGATATCCTCCAGCTGGGCCACGGCCAGAAGCAGCGAGTCGTCCTTCTCCTCCATGATGGCGCGGTAGCGGGCCCCCAGTTCGGCGTCCTGCTCGCTCATGACGTCCAAGTCGCTCACGATGTCGGCGTGCAGCATGCCGCGAAGATCTTCCGGCAAGGGACGTGTGTCCTCTGCCACGGGGGTGTAGGGAACCGACAGCTCCACGGCCAGCGGCTCGACGGGCTGCAGGTTGCCCTCGCCGTCGATATTGGCGGCGATGTGAGTCAGGTGCAGCATATCGAACAGCGTTGCCGGGTCGCATTCAGTGGCCGGCGCGGAGAACTCGCCGCTGCGGATTTTCGCCATGGCGCCCATGGTGAAGGGGATGCGCCCGAACTCCAGAGACAGCACGTTGGCCCCGGCGATGGAGCCCTCGCGCCCGTTCACGACGACGCGCGTCACGCCGACGGAAGTGCCGAAGGCCGCGGCGGCGATGAGGGCCGCCAGGCGCAGGGCGTAGGCAGCCGCGGCGGCAGGGCGTTGCGCGGTGCAGTCGATCCACTGGCCCGCATCTCTGCTGAAGCGGGATTTCGGAAACACGTCGGGGGTGGGCAGCGACACGCTGGCCACAATAGTGCCCGTGCCGGCATCGCAGGCGAAGCGGTATTCCAAGCGGAAGGGGAGTACCATGGCCTCGCAGGCGGCGGCCAGGCGCGTGGAGAGATCCCAGTTCCCGCCGCGGGTGCCCGTCGTGCCGTACTGGGTGTCCAGCTTGTTGTCGCGCTCGGCGGCGGTCAGGTAGTCGTTGGCGTCGTTGGCGATGGAACGCAGCACCTGCCAGTCCAGCTCGCTGCAGGCGCCCTCGGTCGTGGCACTCACAAAGGCGGTGCCCTCGTCGCCTTCCAAGGCCTTCGAAATGAGGGCCAAACGATCGAGCACGGACTCGATGCGCAAAATGGTGCCCCGGTTGCCGGCCGAAATCGTGCTGTCGTCGAAGATGGACCAGAACAGGCCCGTGGTGTTCAGGCGACGCAGCTCCACCGGATGCTCCACGGCGATGGCGCGCAGGCTGGGCGCCTCGGCTTCGGAGAGCAGGCGGGCGGCGTAGGCGTCGAAGCCCGAGGACGAGGTCGGGTCGGTCGGGTCGGCCATGGACACGCGGAACAGCAGGCCGTCGATGGCGTCGGGCAGCGGGGTGGCGGTGAACTCCGCCAGCGCGTCGCGGGTGGTGCGGCCCGAGGCAGTGGCGCCGGCCGCGTTCTGGGAGCCGCCGTCTTTGGCGGACTCCTCGGGGTTGTTGCCCTTTTTGCGGAAGAAATCGAACACGGCGGAACCTTTCACCGGAGTAGTTGGATAAGTCTGCCCATTGTCCCACAGTGCGCGGTGTTTCACCGTGTCAACTTGGGAGAAATTGCCAGACCATCACGGTTTTCAGGGGATTTGCGAGCTTAATTGACGAGAAAGGGGGTGAGGTCAACAACATTCATGAGCAAAAGCATCAGGAATGTTAGCGAGCGATGTGCGGTGAAGCCCTCTGCGGCGCCGCCCGTCAGGCATTGTGCAGTTTGTAGCCCATGCCCCACACGGTTTGCAGGTAGCCGTCGGTGTCCGTGGGCTTCAGCTTGCGGCGCAGGTTCGACACGTGCACGTTCACCGTGGAGTCCTCCACCGAATAGGGCTCGCCCCAGGCCAGCTCGAACAGCTCCTGCTTGGTGAACACCTTCTGCGGTCGTGCCATGAGCAGTTCCAGGATGTTGAACTCCGTGCGCGTGAGGGCTACCTCCTCGCCGTCGACGCGAAAGACGCGCCCGTCGGGATCCAGCTCCCAGCGGCGGAAGGCGAGCAGCCGCTGGTAGCCGCCCGCGTCTGTGGCACTCGCGGCCGTCCCGGCATGCGCGCGCTCGGCATGGTGGCGCCGCTGAACCTCGATACGGGCCTGCAGCTCGTCTAAATCGAAGGGCTTGGTCAGATAGTCGTCGGCGCCGGCTTGCAGAAGGGAGATTTTGTCGGCGGCGGTGATGCGCGCCGAGATGACAATGATGGGAAGCGCGCTGTCGGCGCCGCGGATGGCGCGCACGATCTCCTCGCCGGGGACGCCGGGCAGCATGAGGTCGGTGATGACCACATCCGGGCGCTGCTCTCGCAGAAGCATGAGGCCCTCGGTGCCCGAGAAGGCCTGGCGGCAGCGGTAGCCGCGACGTTCCAGATGCGCGCAGACCACCTCGTTGATAGAGGGGTCGTCCTCGATGATGAGTATGTCGGCAACGGTTTCCACGGGAAGCAGGATAATACGCGCGGATGCGTTGGCGTCGGCATCTTCAAACAATCTTAACGCTTCGCCAGAACTTTCTTTAATTCCCGCGTTCACACTGAAAGCCGTAGGAAATGCGGTATAAGCGAGAAAGGACGAGGCGATGGTGCGAGAGCGGGAACGCGAACGCGAACGAGAACGAGAGCGCGAGGGCAGAGGTAAGCGAGAAAGGGGCGAGGCATGAACGTCATCGAGGCCCGCGGGCTGACCAAGGTCTATGGCGGCCGCGCGGTGGTGCGCAATTTCTCCATGACTGTGGCGGCGAGCGACATTTACGGCTTCGTCGGCAAAAACGGCGCCGGCAAGTCTACCGTCATGAAGATGATCTGCGGCGATGCGCTGCCCACGGCTGGCGAGGTGGTGCTGTTCGAAAGCGATCGGGCCGCGGCGGGGGCCGCGGGCGCTGCGGGGCCGGATGAGGGCGGCGTGCGGCGCATCGGCGTGCTGATCGAAGAGCCGGGGCTGCTTTTGAACCTGTCGGCCTACCGGAACCTCATGGCGAAGGCACTCGCCTGGGGCATCGTGGACGGTCCGGCCCGCTGCGAGGAGGTGCTCAGGCTCGTGGGGCTCTCCTCGGTTGGCAACAAGAAGGTGCGCGGGTTCTCGCTCGGCATGAAGCAGCGGCTGGGGCTCGCCATGGCGCTGCTCGGCAGCCCCGATGTGCTGCTGTTAGACGAGCCTTTCAACGGGCTCGACCCCGAGGCGACGCGCGCCATGCGCAACCTCATCGTGCGCGTGAACGAAACCTTGGGCATCACGGTGGTCGTCAGCTCGCATGTGCTCGATCAGCTCGATCGCATGGCCACGCGCTACGGGGTCATCGCCGACGGGCGCATGGTGCGCGAGATGACGGCCGAGGAGGTGGCCGCCGAGTGTCGCAGCAGCCTGCGCGTTCGCACCGAGAACCCGGCCCGGGCGCTGGCACTTTTGGAAGAGGCGTATCCCGCGCTCGCCTTCAAAGCGGAGCCGGATGGGGCCATTGTTATCACGGGGGACTACGACGATGGTGCTATCAGCCGTCTGCTTGCCGGCGCCGGTGAGGTGGTGCGTGAGTTGTCCCAAGACCACCGCGATCTGGAAGAGTACTTCGTGGAACTGATGGAAGGGGGCGCGCAGTATGTTTAACTTGCTGAAGAGCGATATCTACCGCCTCGTGCATGGCAAGATGCTCTGGGTGGCCGCTATCGTGCTGGTGGCTCTGTCTGTTCTGGCGGCCGGCATGATGCACTGGGTGTCCTCGCCGGAGTTTCTGCGCATGACGGCGACGAGTTTCGAGATGACCGTGAACGTCAGCGACGGGGTGACCGGCGGGGCCGGCGTCCTGGGCGAAGGAGATGCTGCCGCTGCGAATGCATCGGCGGAAGCTGCGGCTGCGGTCAGCGCCTCGGGGCGCGGCCTGTCGCTGGATGAGCTGGACACGCTAGGCGCTGCCGAGGCCGCCGGATCGGCCGAATCCGAAGAGGACAGCGTGCGCGACGATGAGACGGCGAGCGATTCCGCATTCGCCTCGAGCGAGCTGTGGGATCTCGTCGCTGACAATCCCGAGGCGCTCAGCGATGCCGATTTCGAAGGAGTGTCCCGCGACATGCGCACCCTGGCCTCGCCGGCCGATATGCTGGGAGATATGGCGGTGTCGGGTGGGGCGTTGGCCATGGTCGTCTCGCTGGTGACGGCACTCTTTCTTGCCCAGGACTTCTCCATGCGCTTCGCGCGCAACTTGGTGATGGATCGCCGGGGACGCGTGCGCTACTACGGCGAGAAGCTGGTGCTCGTCGGTCTTCTCGCGGCCTTCTATCTGGCCGTGGCCGCCCTGGCCGGAGCCGCGTCCTTCGCGGCGGCAGGCTTCACCTATGCGGCGGCAAGCCCGTTGGGCGACCTGGCGCTCTTCCTCGGGCTGGCCTGGCTTCTGGCCTTCGCCTACGGGTGCACGACGGCGGTCATCGTGTGGGCGAGCCGCAGCGCCGGGGCCGGGGTGGCCTGGGCGCTCGTGGTCAGCTCCGGCATCGCCGGCTTGCTTCTCGGCCAGGTGCTGCTTCTGCTGGGCCAGGGCGAGCCCTGGATCGGCGCGTTGGAGCCGTGGATGCTCGCCTCCTGCATGCAGAATGTGGGCAATCACGCCTCGACGCTGCTCGCGACGCCTGCTGCCGCCCCGCTGACCATGGCGCCCCTCGCTGTGCAGGTGCTCATCGTGGGCACCGCCGCAGTCGCCCTCTGCGTCGTGCTGACGTTCGGCCCGCTGTGGAAGCGCGATTTGTAGGAGACATCCGGTGGAGGGGCGCGGCAACGTCTCACTGCATGCTAGTCTCCGTAGGGGGCGACCTCGGTCGCCCCTTGCCACAACTAGAGTCATGCGACAGGTGCTCTGCAACAAACGAAACGAGAAAGGACAGTTGTGACGCTTGCCATATGCTTCGGGGGCCTGGCGCTCTGCGGGTTCGCGCTGGTGCTGCTGTACGGCCACGAACTTCGCCGCATGGCCCGCTTCCTGCGGAATCGCGACGGGCGCTCCAACAGCCGCTTGACCACCGAAATGCCCGGACCCGGGTTCGCCGATCTGGCTCGTGCGGTGAACGGCACGCTGGATGCCGCCGACCGGCGCGAGCGCGAGCGCGCCGCCGAGCAGCGCCAGTTCCAGCGCGATCTGGCGAGCCTGTCCCACGACATTCGCACGCCGCTCATGGGTGCGAAGGGCTATGTCTCCCTGGCCGCCGAGGAGCCGGACGATGCTCGCCGCGCCCATTACCTGCAGGCAGCCGAAGCGCGCCTGGCCGACATGGAGGGCCTGCTGGACGCGCTGTTCGCCTACGCCCGCGCCACCGATGCCGCGTCCGATCTGGATAGGCGCCCCCTTGTCGTTCTGCCCGTGCTCGCCGATGTGCTCACTGGCCAGTTTCCCGCTTTCGAAGAGCGCGGCTGGGAGCCGGCGGTGGACTTTCCCGACGAGTCCCTGGTGGTCGAGGCCGACAGCGAGGCGCTGGCTCGTATGTTCGAGAACCTGGTGAGCAACGCCCTGCGCTATGGGACGTCCGCGCCGTCTATCATTCAGCGGGGTCGCACTTTGACCTTTTCCAACAAGGTTCCCGACCCGGCGGCTATCGACGTCAACCGTCTCTTCGAGCGCTTCTACCGCGCCGATGTCGCTCGCGCCCAAGGAGGCGCAGGCCTGGGCCTTGCCGTGGTGGCCAGCCTCGCTACCGCCCAGAACATAGAGGTTGAGGCCTCTTTGGAAGGCGACGAGCTCTTCTTGACCCTCGTCTTTCCCGCCACCCCCTAAGAGGCGCAGTAGGAGAGAAGGGCACATCTGGATTCACAAGGGCCGCTATCTGCCGCAATGAAAGCGGGGCTGCAACCTCACGTGAGGTTGCAGCCCCGTGTCGTTCTGCCCGACCCTGCGTACGCTAGAGTGCGGCGATTTCGCGGTAGGCGTTCATGGCCGTCTTGCGGCTCATCTTCGACGTGTCCCCTTTGAGGAAGGCGTAGAAGTTGCCCTTGTTCAGGCGGGTGACGCGGCAGGCCTCGGCGCGGGTCATATTCTTGTCGGCCAGAAGATCGCCGAAGGCGGTTGAGACGTACTTCAGGATTTTGCGGTCGACCTCGATGCGCGAGGAGTCGGTGCGCCATTCGACGAGGATGGTTTTGAACGGGTCGCCGTCGGGCAACATGCCCAAGTACACCTCCAGCGGACGCCCCGACGCATGCCAGTGTTCGACGAACTCGTCGAACATCTCGGCCGCTTTCGTGCCCTCCGCGCGCCGGAGCAGGTATTCCTCGCGTCCGTCGCAGATCGCAAGCAGAAGAAGCGGCGCGAATGCCTCGGGATGCGCATCCTCGGCGGCGGCGAAGAACTTCTTCGTGCTTGTAGTGTTTAAACCGGTCAAACCTTGGCAGCGTTTAAGTAGGAAATAGCGGAATGAACAGGCCATACTTCTCCTTTCTCTCTGAGAGCCGAAATTATTAATAGAATAAAATAATACTTTTCATGACCGAATTAATCAAGAAAACGTTCGCGATCGCCACAAATGCCCCAAAATTCGTAGCCCGATCGGGGAAAATGTCAGAAACTCTGAAGAACTGCGGCAAAAAGCTAGGTCGGGCTGCGGATTCGAACGTGCGATCCGCAGCCCGAGGTGGATTTTTGGAACAGAACCCGTAGCCAGGGAAAGGAAAATGTCAGGGAACTCAAAGGAGCGCGGCAAAATGTAGGGCCGGGCTACGGGTTGGGATGAAATCAGCTTCCCCTGTGCGGAATGAGCAGAAGCGAATGGCGGTTCACTTCCGCTATGTTAAATTAGCGGAAGTGAACCGCCATTCGCTTCCGCAATGGTTAAAGCAACAGAAGCGAAATCGTGAGCAAGGGGCATCGGCGTGAGTCCCTAGGAGATTCTGCGGCCGTTGCGGCAGGAGATGCGCGGCGGCCGCAGCTCCGCACGGGGTTACAGCTCCACTTCGTCGATGAGGTGGATGAGATCTTGCTGGCTGTGGATGTTCAGCTTGCGGTAGATGTGGCGGATGTGGGTCTTCGCCGTGCCTTCGGAGATGTAGAGCTGCTGCTGGATGTGGGAGGACTTGTAGCCGCGGGCCAGGTAGTACATGACCTCGCTTTCGCGCCGCGACAGCAAGTAGGTGTTGGCGACGATCTCGCAGCGCTGGCGGAAGCGGCCCCGGGCGGCGGGCGTGTCGTCGGCGGGCGCGGGGGCGGCGGTCTCCTCGGCGAAGATGGAGCGCGAGAAGTCCATGGCCTGACGGGCGGGGGAGGGGGCAGTGGAGGCAGAGCTTGCGGTGTCAGAAGCGGCGCTTGCATCCGATGCATCGTCCTGCATGGCGTCCACGGCGGTCGGGCCTTTTGCGGCGGAAACGACAGAAGATGCGGAGGCGATCTGCCCCGATGCCGCGCCGGAGGTTTCGCCCAGCTCGGCAAGGGCGGCCACGACGGCGTGCTCCCAGTTTGCAGGGACCTGGGTGCGCACGTCGGCCTGCTCGGGGGCAGAGGGGACCGCGCCTTCCCGGGCACGTTCCAACGCATCTGCTTTCCCCTCGTTCACCACGATGAGCGGGGCCCGCGAGGCGCTCTGTACGGCCACCTTCCTCGGTGTTACGGCCACGATGGAGGCCGTCTCGTGCTCGTCGGGCAGAAGCGCGTAGGCGAGCATCATGGCGACCAGCACGATGAGCACGGTGCCCATCTCCCCCCTGTTCACCGGCGCGCCGAGGGCGCCGGTGAACAGGGGGAGGGTGGATCCGCCCAGAGCCGCCAGCGCCATAACGCCGCGGCCGAGGCCGAACACGAAGATGGGGGAGAGGCGGAAGCGCTGGGAAAGCTCCGAGAAGAAGATCCACATGAGCGCCTCGAAGGATATGTAGCCGACGAGCACCACCGAGGTTCCCCAGAACGACGCGCCACCGGCGGTGAAGGGGATGAACACGGCCGTCACGGCGATGAACGGGATGAGCGGGCGGAAGAAGGTGTGCCAGCGCTCGTCGCCGCCCAGCGCCAGGAACGTCACCATGATAAGCACCGTGGTGGCGCAGGCGGTGACAAACAGCAGTGCTTGGTCTTCGAAAGCGCTGCCGGGCAGGATGGTCTCTATGGAGGTCTGGCGCATGATGCCTAAGGCCACGCCGAGGAAGAACACCGGCAACCCGAAGCGCAGCACGAAGCGCGCGTGGTTGATGGGCAGTGGCTGGAAGATGAGCTGGCGATTATCGAAATCAAGGCTTACGTGGCGACGAAGCACGAGCAGCAAGGCGATTTCCGCGAAGGGAATGAGCGCGCTTGCCACGCCTCCCCACGGGAAGGGGATCTGATGCAGCACCAGACCGTAGATGCCGAATCCGATGGCGATGGAGAGTGCTCCGTTGATGACGACGGAGGCTGAATCGCGGCGCGAGAAGGCGATGCCCCAGGCCAGCAGCAGCACCGACGATCCGGCGCCGGTGAGCACGCCGGAGGCAAGCTGCAGCGCCTCCGAGCTAAGGAGCGATCCGTCGGGCGCGAGCAAGAGCAGTGTCCCCGTCGAACCGAGCAGAGCGGCGATGACGAGGGTGGGCGTGGCGTGCAGCGGGCGAATGAGCCTGGTATCGAGAACGCTCGCGACGAGCAGCAAGAGCCCGTACACGAGAATGGACACGAAATAGGCGAGAGACAGCTGATCGTTGAAGGGCCCGGCCTGAAGGCCGCTGGTTCCGAAGATGCCGCCCTTGTCGAACATCGAGCTGTAGATCCAGGCCTGATGCAGGCTATAGCCGAGCGAGATGATGCTCAACTCGCCGAAGGATGTGCCCTCTTTGAAGTCGACGTTGATGGTGACGCGAGGAACCTGAAACCCCATAATCCCCCTCCTGCGGGTCCGGCCGTCTCGCCGGGCGGGATGACGCATTATTGCTGAGTCAGGGGATTATAGATAGCGGATGGTGCTCGTCAACTTGCTCACGGATCCCCTGGCCCGTAAAACCTCCTGTTCGGCGCGCTGCTATGCCGTTGCCATCGGCGTGCTCTTGCGCGCTGCGGTCGGGGCCACCGCTGGTCGACGATGGCCCCGCGACGGTCGGCGACCTACTTGGTCACCGTGATCACCACGTTGTCGTAGCGATCGAGAACGGTCGAGCCATCGCCCTTCGCGGGGGCGGTGTAAGCCTCGCTCACGTTCTGGGACGTGGCGGCGTAGGCGCCTTCCGCGTCCTTGTAGGCCTGCACATCGCCGGTGGGGTACACGCTGATCTCAGCGTTGTAACCGTTGGCGGCGAGGTAGTCGGCCACCGACTGAACGTCATAGTTGTGAATGGCGTCCAGCCCGTTTTGGTTCTCGCTGGAGATGATGCCCTCGGTAAGGACGACATCGGCCGTGCTGCCCGCCGGAACGAACATCAGGTCGGAGTGCACGTCGCCTCCCACGGCGGTCTCGTCGACCACCATGAAGACCTCGTAGCTACCCAGACCGTCAGAGGAATCCGACACGCTGTCGTCGTGCACGTAGTAGAAGCCGTACGCCGGGACAGCGATCAGGGCTGCGCACAGGCAGGCCAGAACCGCGATGGCAAAAACCTTCTTGCCGAATGCTGCGTTGGTCATAAGTGCTCCCTCAATCGTGGTCGCCCCGCAGTTTCGCAACGCAGCCCCATTATGGCGCGCGCACGGAAAAGGTCAAGGGCAAAACCCCAGGTGCAGCGCACAATCATCCTCGTGGAAGGGCGAAATCATCACGAGAGGATGATGCCGTTTTTCGCAAAGATGGGCCTGGTCGTATGAGCTGGGCGCCGCGATGCTTCCTAGAATGTAGGACGAAGAGGATAGGAAGCGGCGTCTGCTATCGGATTGCTCGAGCGAACGAAGGGCGAAAAGAGCCTTCCGCGCATCGGGGTTCGCGATGACGACCGCGCGCGAAACGAGAGAGGAAACCTGTATGGCCTATCAGCATCAGGGTTCTTGTGCGAGTGCCGGGGACACCCTCGAGCTGCTCGCCTTCGACGACGAGTTCGACCCTTTGGCGGTGGACGACTCGGAGATCGACCAGGAATGGATGGATGACGAGAACCCCTACGACACCATCGACTACCCCACCATGCGCAACATGCCCGAGACGGTGCACCACGATCCGGTGTACTCGCCGGCACGCCAAGGCAGCGCCACCGAGGCGCTTCAGGCGCTCATTGTCCGCAACCCCAACCGTCGGCCCGTGCTGCTGAACATCATCGGCCTGTGCGAGGGCGGCTGCCCCTCGAGCGTCATTTCCGAGCGCGTGGATGAGTGGCAGCGCGACAACTGGTCGGTATACGCTCCCATGACGCTTTGCCGCATGTTGGAGCGCGCCGGAGCGCTTACGTTGGAGATGCCCGACGTGTCCGAGGAGCACGAGAGCGCCGAGGAGGGTGTGGCGTACCTGGAGATTCGCGAGACCGTGGATCCGGTGTGGCGCGCGACTCCCGAGGCGTTGGCCTTGCGCGCGGAGTACCTCGCCGGCAAGAGCTTCCGCGCGGTTGTGCTGGGGTCCGACGAGGCGCGCTACGCCGAGGTGTACGCGGCGGTTATGGAAGCCCTTGAAGAGGCGCCGCGAAAGCTGGACGCCATTGAGAGCCTGACCGACGCCATGGAGATCACCAAGTCGCCGCGCCGCTTCGGTCAGCACTTCATCGATGTGCTGGAAACCTGCGACTGCGTCATCTGGGGCGATGGCGCCTGGAACTTGACCGATTTGGGGCGGGCTATGCTCGCCGAGCTGAAGAGCGCGAAGGAGGCTTAACGCTATGGTCGTTATGGAAGAAGCCGTCGTCGAGGGAGCTGCCGCTTCCGAGGACGTGAACCTCGTCGAGCTGATGAACGCCCGCGCCCGATCCTACGGCATGCTGGCGCGTCTGTTCCGCGAAGAGGTGGATCTGCCGACGCTGCGCGAGCTGCAGAAGATGCGCTTTCCCCAGGCCACGGGCAATGCGGCCGCCGATGAGGGCTACCACCAGCTGTACGACTACCTGAAGCGCGCCTGGGACGACTCGGTGACTGAGCTCGCCATCGATTACGTGAGCACGTTCATCGGCCACGGCGTGAACGGGTATTCCGCCGCCTATCCGTACGAGTCGGTGTACACGTCCGAGCGCCGTCTGCTCATGCAGGAGGCCCGCGCCGAGGTGCTCGCCACGCTGCGCGAAAACGAGTTGAAACGCGGTAACTGGAACGAGGCCGAGGACCACATCGCGCTGGAGCTGGAGTTCATGCAGCGCATGGCCCTTCGCGCCGCTGAGGCGCTGTCCGACAACGCCGAGGACGAGGCGATCGCCTACCTGCGCACGTCCTACGACTTTTTGGAGAATCACCTGCTGAACTGGGTTCCCATGCTGGTCGCCGATATGCGCATGCACGCCCGCACCTTGTTCTACCAGGGCCTGGGGCAGCTGACGCTCGGCTCCCTGCAGGAGGACGAAGCCGTCCTGCGCGAGCTTCTGGACTCCGTGGGAGCTTAGCGGCTTTTGATGCCTCCGCTGCGACGAGGCGTCCCAACCCTACCAATCCCTTCCTTCTTTCCCCTCCTTTGTCGGCCCCGCCCCTCCTCGGCGGGGCCGACCCATTTTTGGGCGCGCGACCGCACAACGTGTGGGCTGATTTGCTTAAGAAACGAGCGCATAAGAAAAGCCCCAATCGGGGCTTTTCTTGCGGGAGGGCTTCGGGGGAAAGACTAGTCCATGCCCAAATCGGCGAGGAGGGTCTGGCCGCCGAGGGTGATGGGGGCGGCCGCGCCGGCCTCGGCTATGAAGCAGGTGGGGCGCAGGGTGGCGATGCGCTCGCTGTCCTCCATGCGCACGCGGGCCACCTGCATCTTCGTGCGCTCGGCCAACTCGAGCGGGGCGCGGCTGAACGTGGAGAACATCAACGCGTCGGTGGCTTTGGCGACGCCAGCGGCAAACGTGCGGCGATCGGCCTCGCGCACGCGGTCGCGGTCGGCGTCGGTGGAGACCACCTCGAAGGCGTCGCGGGCGGGCATGAAGCCGTCCACGCAGCCGGTGACGTACAGGGCGCGGTAGCCGCAGCCGCACAGCTGCTCGTAGGAGCTGACGCGCACGGCGCGGACGTTGGCCTCGTGGGTGGGGAAGAACTGCGTCTCGCGAACCATGGCGTACAGGGTCGCGGCGTCCTCGTCGCCGGCCAGCGTCGCGGAAAGCGCTGCGAAGTCGCGCAGCTTGTCGGCGTCGAGGGCCGCGAGCAGGTTGTGGCCGCGGCGTCCCGCATGGGCGGCGATCATCGCGCGGCCGGCCTCATAGCGTTCGGCCAGACGCTCGGCCCGGGGGAAGGGCTCCGCTTCGCCGGCGGTGCGGGCGGCAGTGGCCGCTTCCAGGGCATCCAGAATGCCGGCGTCGTGCTCGTCGCACCAATCCATCAGGAAGTGCCAGCCGTCGGAATAGGTGAGATAGTTGCCGAAGCCCACCCACGCGCGCCAGGCGAACAGGTCGTCCGGGTCGGCCAGTAGGTTCAGCGATGTGTAGGCCACAAGCGCCCGCGCGCGGTTCGTATCGCGCGGGTCGCCGGTCAGGCGCTCGAAGCCCAGCGACGACACCGCAAAGCCGCGGCGGACGAGCATCTGCTCGAAGGCGTGCGCCCACTGCTTGTTGGGGGCGACGACGCAGATATCGGATTGGGCCGCCTCGGGGTCTTCGGCGCTCACAGCGAACAGGTAGCGCGTCAGCCCGTTGAATTCCTCGTCCGGTGTGTTCCATTTCACGGTGGCGATGTCGCGGATGGTTCCCTCGCGATGGGCGGCCACAAGCGCCTCCTCGCTGCCTGCGCGGGCAACGGCGTCGCAGAACGCGGTGACGTTGGGGTTGCCGAAGGCGGTGTCCAGGGCGAATACGGTCACGTTCCGACGCAGCGTGTCGAAGGTGGCGAAACCCTCGGGGTTGGGGAAACTCGTGGCGACGCGCACGGTCTCGTCGGGGTTGCCGGCGACGATGAGCTGGTCGCGGGCGAGCAGGCACAGGCAAGTCTGCTGAGCTGCGGAAAGGTTCTGGAAGTCGTCGGCGAGCACCAGCGCGAACTGCTGGCGCGCGTCAGCGCCCTCGTTGCTTTGCAGGTAGCGCCCGCAGAGGTAGGCCACCTCGTCTTCCAGCATGGCGTTCGTGACATCGAGCAGGCGATGGGCCAGATCCAGCACGTCCTTCTCCTCGCCCACGGCCCATTCGTCCTCGGCGGCAAGTGCGCACCATTGCTTCTTAATGTGGCTGAGCTCCGAGCGCAAGCGACGGGCGGGAGTTCCCAGGGTCTTCATGTCCTCTAGGAAGAAGTTGTACTCGAAGGGCGCGAGCACGCGGGGGGTGCGGCCGGTGGCGGCGCGGGCCTCGGGTGCCTCCAGCACGGCAAGGCACACCTGCTGGGCGCAGGCCACGGTGATGCGGCCGGCGATGTCTTCCACGCCCGACACCCCGACGGCGGCCAGGGCGTCTACCAGGCGGCGGCGCGCCACCCGGGCCGCCTCGGCCGTGGAGGTCTCGACGAGGATGTCCTCGGGAGCGCATCCGGCGGCCACGGCGGCCGCGGCTCGGCGCAGCAGCGCCTCGGTCTTGCCGGAGCGCGCAGGGCCGACGATCTTGGCTGTGCGGCCATCGAAAGCGGCGATTTCTGCCATCATCTCAGTCATGGGTGCCTCCTAATCGGCCAGGATGCTGCTGGTCGAGTCGAAATCGCGCGTGGAACCATCGGCGTAGACAACCGTCCACTGATCGAAGGCGAGGGCGAAATCGGCATCGGGCAGGGCGTACTTCTTCTGGATGTCCTCGCCCAGATGCGCCTCCTCGGCGATGCGCTCGGCCACGATTTCCTCGGCGGTCTTGTCAAGCTCGCCGCGCTCGGCTTCTTCCAGGTCGTGGGCGATGCGGGCGCGCACGACGATATCGGCCGCCTCCTCGGCCTCAAGCGCCGCTTCGGCGGCCTCGGCTACCAGGGCGGGGGAGGCCATGAACGACTCCTCGGCGGCTCTCTCGGCGGCCTCGGCCTCGGCTGCGGCCGCTTCTTCGGCGGCGCGAGCTGCGGCGGCCTCGGCAACCTTTCGGGCCGCGAGCGCTTCCATGCCGGCGGCGTACTGCTGCTCGTAGGAAGCGTCAGAGGGCAGCTGGACGGCGATGACGTCCTTGCCGAGCGCGTCAGTGTTCAAAGCCTCGCGTACGCGGGATACCCACGCGCTTTCTTCCGGATCAATGCCGCAGGTGGAATCGAGGCGCATGCGCACGACGAGGCGGCCGCCCTGCAGCTCGATTTCCAGCCACGTGAACACAAGCTCCGGCTTGCCCTCCTCGCGCTGACGGCGGTTGAAGATCTTCATCTGGTTGTCCACGGCGTGCACCTGGTTCAGCAGCCAGTGCTCAATGTGGTCGCTCCACAGCGCGTCGGCGCCTTCCACGGAGGAATCCAGATATTCGCGGGCTCCCACGCGCACCGTCATGCGGAGGGTGTTGACGGCCTCGTCGTCCTCGCCCTCGTGGGTGCGCACCACGGGCGTTCCCAAATAAGAGTAGCAGCGATCGATCTCCAGTCGCAGCTCGTGATCGACGATCGACTCGTCCAAATCAAGCGTGAGGGCCATGGAAGGATGGGGCTTGCTCATCGTTGTCTCCTTTCGTCCTATCCTCTTCGCCATCCAGTATAGAGAGGCCCCGAACAGGTAAATCATCCCATCGAGATGAGCGCGTGGGATGATTGCGCGCTCCTAAATCGGCCTGCTCTTATGATTGCGCGGCGCGTGCGGCCCATACCATTTTCAACCGTTGGGCAACAAAACATCGGTGGCTGCTCGACAGCGGAGGCGGATCTTCACCCCCTCCACTTGCGAAGGCCGCCGGCGCCGCCGAGGGCTTCCGGTGTTTTGTTGGAAAGCATCGAACGAAAGAGAGAGGAGGACCCATGGCTAAACTTTCACTGACTCGTCGCAGCTTCCTGAAGGCCGCCGCCGTCACGGGCGCAGCGAGCACTCTGAGCTTCGCCGCAGCTCCGTCTGCGGCTTTGGCCGAGGGCGTCGACGAATCAGCTGGTGAGGTCAAGCGCATCCGTTCCTGCTGCCGCGCGTGCGGCAAATGCGAATGCGGTGTGTGGGTCACCGTGCAGGACAACAAGGTCATCAAGGTAGAAGGTGACGAGTCCAACGCACACAGCCGCGGACATTGCTGCGCGAAGTCCCAGGCGTCTATGCTGGCGCTGTACCACCCCGATCGTTTGCGCTACACCATGAAGCGCACCAACCCCAAGGGCGAGGACGATCCCGGCTGGGTGCGCGTCAACTTCGCCGAGGCCATGGACGAGATCGGCGCCAAGTACAACGAGCTCATTGCGAAGTACGGCGGAAAGTCGATCTTCTCCATGGGTGGTACCTCGCGCGTGTGGGCGCAGCCGCCCTACGGCACCCTGAAGTCGGTCTTCGGGACCCACAACTTCCATTCCGCCTACGAGATCTGCAAAGGCCCGCGCCATTTCGGCGGCGTGCTCACCGATGAGAAGGGCTCGCCGTGGATGGAGGTGGAGCAGGGCCCCATCGTGTACGTGCAGTGGGGCACCGCGTCCGAGTATTCCAACTACGACTCCACCAACCGTACCGTCGTGGACTGCTCGCAGCGCGCCTACAAGCACATTCTGGTTGACCCGCGCATGAGCCCGCTTGGCAAGGAGGCCGACCTGTGGCTTCCCATCCGCGTCGGCACCGACTTGGCCATGTCGCTCGGCTGGCTGAAGTGGATCGTCGACAACGACGCCTACGACAAGAACTTCGTGAAGCGCTGGTCCAACGGCCCGTTCCTCTACAACCCCGAGGCCGACGGTAAGACCTACAAGGGCTACTTCTTGGAGATGAACGGCGGCATCCACATGACGAGCCGCCTGCTCACCGAAGCCGACCTCGACCGCGAGTGGGTCTCCCAGTTCTGGGAGCCGGCGCCGGAGCAGTACTCCTACCGCCGCTTCATCTGCTGGGACGCCGCCAACGAGAAGCCGACCTACTGGGACGCCGAGGAATGCCAGTGGGAGGGCGAGAAGCACAAGATCCCGACCACCGGCACCTGGATCGAGCATCCCTACAAGCCCATCATCGCCGATGCGTGGCTGCCCGACCCCTCCAAGTTTGCCGATCCGGCCGATCCGGCCTACGACGCTTATTGGACCGGCGAGGGCAATGAGAAGGGCGCGAGATCGAACCCGAAGGGGCTGCCGAAGGATCCCGAGCTGTGGCCCGACGGCGTGCAGGTGAAGCTCGCCGACGGCCGGATGATCGAGGCCAAGTCGGTCTGGCAGGAGTGGGAGCACAACCTGGAGGAGTACACGCTCGAGCGCGTCTCCGAGATCACCGAGGTTCCCGCCGACAAGATCGAGGAGGCGGTGCGCACCTACACCACGCGCCTGAACCCCCTTCACGGCAATGGCGGCATCCACTACCAGCTGGCTCCCGACCAGACGGGCCATGCCGTGCAGAACACCCGCGCCCTGCAGCTCATCGCCTGCCTCACCGGCAACTCCGACGAGCCCGCCGGCAACCGCGGCTCCTCGAAGGCCCAGGTGGACGGCTGCTGCGGCCGCGCCAACATGATCGTGACCGATCACGACCCCGTCGACTGGGGCATCCGCGAGGGCATCGGCACCATGGAGCTCGGCAACACGCCGCGCGACCTTTCCGTGGAAGACCAGATTCCGCTCATCCAGAACTTCGTGAAGTACCTGCAGGACGAGAACTCTCCGCTCATGGAGCGCTACGGCAACCACATCCCCACCGATGAGGAGGCCCGCATCATCGCCATGCGCAAGGGCGGCGACTATAAGGGATCGCGTTCCTTCCCGGGTCTGAAGACCCCGTTCGAGAACAACGCGGACCAGATTTCCGCCGAGCGCTTCCCGCTGCTGCGCTTCTGGAACTCCTGGACCGACGCCTCCTCCATTTGGGACGCCATCCGCGAGATCGATTCTCCCTACAAGCTCTACGGCGGCATCTGCATGTCCGGCGACTTCATGAACCAGTCGAATCTGCTGGAGGCGTGGGACGCGCTGACGCAGCTCGACTTCTGGGTGGACATCAACCTGTGGTCGTGCCCGAACAACGGCACCGCCGACTACGTGTTCCCCTGCACCCACTGGCTGGAGACCAACACGGGACGTGTGTCCCAGGGCGCCGGCGGCATCTTCGGCGCGGGACAGCGCTGCGTGGAGCCCATCGGGGACGTGGTCTTCGACCCGACCTTCGTCGTGTGCCTGCACAAGTCCATGGGCGTGCCGTTCAACGACCGCGACCCCGAATACGACGAGTGGCTGAACCTCGACTACCATGACTTCATCCAGGCCGGCGGCTCGGTGGGCTACGAGGAGCAGGAGTACCGCGTGCTCAAAGACGCCACCGACTGGTGGAAGACCGAGGAGTACCCCGACGGCCCCGACTTCCCGCAGTACGCCGCGAAGTTCCAGGAAGAGGGCTGGTTCGACTGCCGCAAGTGGCATCCCGAGCGCTGGGGCACCTACCGCCGCTGGGAGATGGGCTACCGTCGCCAGCAGGCCGGCTACAACCTGTATGCCGCTGTGGACGAGAAGTGCGCCTTCGGCACCCCCACCGGCAAGGTAGAGATCTGGTCGACCATCTGCGAGTCCTACATCGGCGACACGGTGAGCGAGTCCTACGTGCTGGAGACCCCGGGCACCGCGGCCAAGGTGGGGGAGAAGACCCCGTACTTCGCGAACGTGTGCTCGCCGGATCGCGACGCCTACGCCGGCGACATTCCGGACATCGACAAGTTCCCGCACTGGTTCGAGCCGAAGAACTCCCGCGTTCAGGCACCTGAGTGGTACGACGCCAACCTCGTGGACGGCGCGTCCTACAACAGCGACAACTACCTGAACAAGCCCTACCACGGCATCGCCGGGGTGGGCACGGGCCAGGCGACCGACAACGGTGACACCGACAACCTGGAGGCCTACAAGCAGGCCGTGAAGGAGAACCCGGAGGCCACCTTCATCTGCACCTCCGGCGCCCGCCAGCCCGTCTACTTCCACTCCGAGCACCGTCAGCTGCCCTGGTGCCGCGAGCTGTGGCCGTCCCCGCGCTTCGAGATGAACCCGAACGACGCGGCGCGCCTCGGCATCGAGCAGGGCGACTGGATCTGGGTGCGCACCCCGTGGGGTGCCATCCGCGAGGTGGCCGATCTGTACTACGGCATCAAGGAAGGCACCACCAACGCCAACCACGCCTGGTGGTACCCGGAGATGGACCACGCCGCCCACGGCTTCGAACTTGTCGGCATCAACTGCACCATGGACAAGTACGCCCAGTGCTGGATCTGCGGCGCCTCCCAGCTGCGCGGCAACCCGATGGTCGTCTACAAGGCCACCGAGGAGAACTCGCCGTTCGGCAACCCCGTGCCGTGCGACCCGTGGGGCAACGAGGCGATCACCAACGCCAACGACCCGCGTCTGAAGGAATGGCTGGCCAACGACCCGCGTCTGGACGACTCCAAGGTGGAGCTCACCTACGCGAGCGCGGATGCCAAGGGCCTGCAGACCTTAAGCCTCATCAAGGAATAGAAAGGAGGAAGATCAATGGCGAATTACGCGATCATCACCGATTTGAACCGTTGCACGGGCTGCCTTGCCTGCACCGTGGCGTGCAAGGCCATCAACGGCGTGGACGTGGGCAACTTCTGGATTAAAACGCTGCGCGTCGGTCCGCATCCCATTGAGGGCGGTTCCGGCACCTTCCCGGACGTGGAGATGTACTTCCTCCCCGTCCAATGCCAGCACTGCGAGAACCCCGAGTGCGTGAAGGTGTGCCCCACCGAGGCGTCTCATGTCGCCGAGGACGGCACCATCCAGATCGACAAAGACAAGTGCATCGGCTGCCAGTTCTGCGCTATGGCCTGCCCTTATGGCGTGCGCTACCTGAACCAGACCGAGCGCGTTGTGGAGAAGTGCACGCTGTGCGAGCAGCGCACGAGCCAGGGCGAGCTGCCCCAGTGCGTGGCCCAGTGCGGCGCCCGCGCCCGCTTCTTCGGCGACCTCGATCAGGGCGTCGAGAACTTCGAGGGCCCGGCGCATCCGGATACCCCCGGCTGCCAGTACGACGACATGACGAAGACCCGCGTGAAGCTCAAGGACTACGTGGAGGCCTTTACCGAGAATGACATTCATCACCTCACCAACAAGGGCAACAACCCCAAGCTCATGTACTTGTTGCGCGAGGGCCGGAAGTGGAGGGAGTAACAACCCATGGAAATTCAGTGGCCCCTTATTCTCTTCACCTTCTTTAATTGCCTCGCCGGCGGCATCTTCCTGATGCAGGGCATTCTCACCCTGTCCGGCAAGGGCAAGGCCATGCAGCTCGCCTCCTGCGTGAGCGCGATTGTTGCTTTGGCCATCGGCGGTCTGTCGGTGTTCTTCCACCTGCAGCATCCGCTGCGCATGCTGAACGGCTTTGGGCACATCACCTCCGGCATTACCATCGAGCTGATCTTCGTGATCGTGTTCGCCATCGCCGTGGTGCTGTACTTCCTCATGATGCGCCGTTCCGAGGAGGGCGTGGCCCCCAAATGGTGCGCCGTTCTGGCCATCGTCGTGTCGCTGGCGCTGCCGTTCGCGACGGGCGACTCCTACCTGATGAGCGCCATTCCCGTGTGGGACACCATGCTGCTGCCTCTGTACTACGTGGTGGCCACGGTGATGCTGGGCGGTCTGGCCGCCATGATCATCGCCGGCGCCACGAAGGCCGACGACGCGGTGAAGCTGTCTGCTACGGTGGCTTTCATTGGCGCGGTGGTGTGCGCCGTGGTGAGCGTCATCTATGCGGTGGCCATCTCCGGTATGGGCGCGAACTACACCGAGATGCAGTACTACTTCGATCCGACGCTGCCTGACGTGGCCATGCGCCAGTCCGAGCAGATCACCGGCGCTATTCTGGCCGGCGAGCATGCCGTGGCCTTCTGGCTGGGCAATGTGGCTATCGGCTGCGCGGTGCCTGCCGTGCTGGCGGCCCTGGTGATGACGGGCAAGATTCCCGCCGAGAAGGCCCTGACTGTGGCGGTGGTTGCCCTGGTGTGCGCCGTGATCGGCACCATCGTGTGGCGCGTGCTGCTCTACGAAGTGGCCGTGAACGCCCTCATCCAGTTCCAGTGGGCGCTTCAGTAAGAGGTTGAACGTGAGAAGGGCCATCTCTGGTCGGTTGGCCCTTCTCTGAAGACGAGTGTTGGACAGGGCGGCTTGATGTAACGGCTTAAGCCCCGCAGGCGACGCAAGTAAACCGCCCTGCCTGTTTCGAAATGGCTTGCAAATAACGATTTTACGGTTGGAGAACGCGGCAACCGTTATTTGGAAGCCATTTAAGCAAAGAGTGAAGAGGAGACTGCTATGGCTCAAGAGGAAAAGAAGGACGAAGCCGAAGTCAAGCCCGCGCCGCGTGGCGGCATCACGCGGCGCGGGCTGTTCATCGGCGTGGGCTCCACAGCGGCGCTGCTGGGCCTGGGTGCTCTGCGCTATGCGGGCCACAACCCGCTGAACCGCCCGCCCGGAGGCACCGACGAGGCCCATCTGGTGAGCGGCTGCATCCGCTGCGAGCGCTGCTACGAGGCATGTCCCCGTGAGGCCATCGTGCCGGCGAAGATTGAGGACGGCCTGCTCGGCATGCGCAGCCCCATGCTCGATTTCAATACGGGGAACTACTGCGACTTCTGCTACGAGGAAAACGGCGGCAACCCGCTGTGCGTGGCTGTGTGCCCCACGGCGGCCCTGGAACTGCCCGCTGCTTTTACTGTGGGCAACCCGGAGACCGGCGAGACCGGCGACATCATCATCGGCACGGCGGAGATCGATCCTCGCACGTGCTTGGCCTATCGCATGACCGGCTGCCGCGACTGCTACGACGCCTGCAACTACAGCGCCATCGAGCTTAAGGACGAGGGCGGCGCGAACCCCATTCCCTACGTCGTGGAAGACAAGTGCAACGGCTGCGGCGCCTGCCAGGCCGCCTGCCTGTCGCTGTCGTCCGGTTCCATCAAGTCCACCGAGCGCGCCATTGTAGTGCGCCCTATTGAAGCCTAAAGGGGGTAAGTTATGGCTCAGAAGAAGGAAACTACGGAAGCGTCCGTTTCATCTCAGGCTGCGGGCGTGAAGGGGAAGGGCTCTGCGAACGCGCTGGCCGCGAAGCTGAAGACGCGTCGGCTGCGCACGGCTGTGGGAGCCGTGGTGTTCGTCGGCATGGCCGCCGGGCTTGTCGCCGGCGTGAGCATGGGCACGATGTCCGGCTTCGGTTGGGACACGTTCTCGATGCTGTGCCCCTTGGGCGCGCTGGGCACCATGATCGCCACGAAGACTGTGATTCCCCGCGCGGTGGTGTCGCTCGTGCTTATCGCCGCGCTGGTGCTCGTGTTCGGCCGCGCGTTTTGCTCGTGGCTGTGCCCGACCATGCTCATCGATCGCGTCCGCGACTTCTTCCGCTCGCCCAAGAAACGCCGCGAGCTAGCGGAGAAGAAGAACTCCGAGATCAAGGCCATCTCGCAGCAGGAGCTGACGAGTTTGAAAGCTGCGAAGGACGGCCACGCCTGCGGCGCCTGCGGTAAGTGCCAGCCGGTTCATCACGGCAAGGTGGACTCGCGCCACGCAGTGCTCGGCGGCGCGCTGCTTTCCACGGCCGTGTTCGGGTTCCCGGTGTTCTGCCTCGTGTGTCCGGTGGGCCTCACGTTTGCCACGGTGCTCGTCATCTGGCGCGCCTTCGCCCACGGCGACGCGACCATCGGGCTCATTCTCATTCCGGCCATGCTCGTCATCGAACTGGTGGTGCTGCGGAAATGGTGCTCCAACTTCTGCCCGCTTTCGGCCCTCATGAACCTGGTCGGGCGTTTCTCGCGTACGTTCGTGCCTACCATTAATGACGAGAAGTGCCTGGAGACGGCCCGCGCCACCTCCTGCAGCAAGTGCGCCGAGGTGTGCGATGCCGACATCAACATCCGTCATCCGGAATTCGGTCTGCGCACCATGGCCGACTGCACGCGCTGCCGCAACTGCGTGGACGTGTGCCCCACCCATGCCATCACCATGCCGGTGTTCGTCGGCAAGAAGGCGGGCAAGACCGTCGTGGAAATTCCCGACCCGGTTATGGACGACCTGGAGCCGAAGCTGGACTAGCGACTTGTTGGGGCGGCCCGCGGAACCCGTGATCACCGCCCGCTGCGCGCTTTATCCTCCTGCGAACGCGGCAAAAGAAACAGCGGAGATGACGCACATGAGTCGGTACCATCCCGGTATCGCTGCTGCTGAAGTGGAAGCTGTTTCTTAACGGCCGCGTTCTCCGGAGGGCGCGCAGAGGTCGGTGATCACGGGTTCCGCGGGCCGCCTCGCGAGGTGGCATCTGGCTGCAAAGGCGGGAAGGACTTTGGGAGAGGTTCGACTGTCTTGGAAGAGGAGAAACAATGGTTGAGACGATTGATGCGGGGGCCCATCGCTATGTGGGGGCCGCGTTTACGGTCGTGGACAGCGGGGCCATTCGGGTGCATCGGGAGCGGTGCGCGAAGGTGCGCAACCGCAATGTGGACTGCCTGAAGTGCGCGGCGGCGTGCACTTCAGGGTGCCTTTCTTTGGATGATGGCGAGTTGGTGATCGATGCCTCGAAATGCGTCGGCTGCGGCACCTGCGCCACGGTGTGCCCCACGTGCGCTTTGGAATCTTTGAATCCGTCGGACGCCGAGTTGAAGGTCGCCTGCCTGCGCGCCGCGCGCGGTGACGAGGTGGTCATTGTCTGCAGCCAGATGGAGGCGGCCTTGGGCGATTTGCTGGTGCCTGGTGTTGCGGCGTCCGTGATTTGCGCAGGGCGCGTAGATGAGTCGCTTCTGGCGGGGCTCGCCGCCGAGGGCGTGGGCTGTGTGACGGTGCTCTGCGGCGACTGCGAGCGTTGCGCCCAGCGCCACGGTCGCGACACGGCGGAGCTCGTGGCCGAAACGGCGCGTCAGGTGCTCGGCGCTTGGGGCAACGAGCTGGAAATCGTCGTGACCGACGTGCCTCCGGTGGGCGTTCTTGCTGATGGCGTCGATACCGGAGCCGTCGAAGCTGCCCGCGACGCCCACTTTGCCCAAGAGCCGGCTTGTCCGCCTGTTCGCGAAGCTGAAGAATTCCTCACCGGTTCATCTGTAGAGGCGGATGCCCTGCGCCGTCCCGCCCATTCCCTCCATGTCATGAAGGACGGCACGCTGCCGCACTTTATTCCCGATCGGCGCGAGCGATTGCTGGACGCATTGGCGCAGCTAGGGGAGCCTGCGAGCGGCAAGCTGGAGACCCGCCTGTGGGGTGCGGTGGTCATCGACGGCACGAAGTGCGTTTCTTGCCGCATGTGCGCGACATTCTGCCCTACCGGCGCCATCGCGAAGTTCGACGACGCCGACGGCACCCTAGGCGTTGCCCACACCCCGGGCGACTGCGTGAAGTGCGGCAGCTGTGGGGACGTGTGCCCGGCCGGCGCCATCACGCTGCTCGATGCCGTGCCTGTAAGCTGGCTCACCGACGGCAGCCGCCACCGTTACGTCATGACGCCGCGCCCCGTGAGCCTTACCGACAACCCACACCAGATCCTCGACACCTTCCGCCTCGACTTCAACGGAGACATCTTCGAACGGTAGGGGAGCCGCACCGATCGCCGGGGCCCTCCGCGCAGGGAGTCGGCGAACCGTTAGCGAGCCGTCCTTCCACGGCGTCTCGCCGAAGCCCGCACGGCGGCGACGGGATCGTCGTGCGGCGAACTTCAGACTTCTCCGCAAAGCAGGAGAGGTCGCATCTCCCGACTGCCCCGGCATCCGCCCCGGCAGCCACGCGACCTCGATCTGCCCCAGCCCCCCGGCGCCCCTATCCTCTTCACGGCGCCGGGGGCGTTTTATACCAAGGGCAAGCGCAGAGTGAAGGTGGTGCCTTCTTGTGCGGTGCTGGTGATGGCGATGGCGCCCTTGTGGGCTTGGGCGATGTCGCGGGCGATGGCCAGCCCCAGCCCGTAGCCGCCGGCGCCGTCGTTTTCGCTGTCGACGGCGTTGTGGGTGCGGGCTTTGTCGGCGCGATAGAAGCGGTCGAACAGGTGGGGCAGGTCGGCCGCATCGATGGGCTCGCCGCTGTTGCGCACGGAAAGGACGGCATCTCCCGTCGCAGCCCGCAGCGTCACGGCCACGGTGCCCCCGGGGTCGGTGTACTTGCAGGCGTTGTCCAAAAGCACGGCCACGGCCCGTTGGAGGCGCGCGGCGTTGCCCCGTACGGCAATGCCCGGCGCGACCGTGCATTGCCAGGTAAGATCCCGTTCGAAGGCCACGGCCTCGAAGGTGAGGGCCTCGCCCTCCACAAGGCGGCTGAGGTCGACGACGGCCGCGGGGCCTTCCGAGGTTTGGGCGCCTTGCGGGGTCGGTCGGGCCAGATCGAGCATATCGGTCACGAGGCTCTGCATGCGCTCCGCCTCCATCTGGGTGCTCTCAATCCACTGGCGCTGGCTGGCGATGGTGTCACTGCCGCGCTGCCGCAGGATGGCGTTGTTGGCGAGGATGACCGTGAGCGGGGTCTTCAGTTCGTGGGACGCGTCGGCTGTGAACTGCTGCTGCTGGGCCCAGGCCTGCTGAACCGGGCGCAGCGCCCAGCGGGAGAAGACGAGATTCAAAAGGAACAGCAGCCCCAGCGCCCCTAGGCCCACGGCGGTGAGCACGAGGGCCAGCGAGCGCCAGCCGTCGGCGGCGCTTCCGTCGGCGAAGGCCACCATGAGGTCGGGGCCTGCCTCATGCTTGGCGAAGTACAGTCCGACGTCGGGCAGATACCCCAGGGCGCTTCAGCGCTGACGACTTCAGGAATGGCGTGCACGAGCAGCGCCTCGGGCACGGTGGCTCCCGAGCGGTCGGTCAGTTGCATGACCGTGCGGTCGGCAATGTAGTAGACCGCCACGGGCAGCGAGGCCTCCTCGGCGGTGCCGGGGCCTCCGATGCGGGGCGGCGCGAAACCGGGATCGCTGGTGCCGGCGCCGATATCCTGGGTGGGAGCGGGGGCCGAGCCGTCCTCTGCGGGTGTTTCCGCGCCTTCCGCACTTTCGTCCGGGTTTGCGCCTGCGTTGCCGCCCGGGGCGCCTTCCGCGTCACCCGCCTCAACGTCGCTGGCCGCCTCGTCATCGGCGCGATTGCCGCCATCTTCCGTATTGCCGGCGTCTGCGGTATTCTCGCCGTCTTCCCGGGGGGCCTCGCCCCGATGGAAAGGCTCGGCGTCGGGGATGAGCTGCGGTTCGTGCAGGGAGCGGCTCGTGGCGGCCATGAGCCGGTTGCGCACGTCGTCGATGTCGGCGCGGTAGTCGGCGTAGCAGATAGTGGCGAACGAGGCGGCCAGCACGAGGGCGGCCAGCGTCATGTTCAGGGCTATGAACTTCGTTCTCAGCTGGCGCAGCATGGGGGCGGCTTCGTCGGCTGCGCGCTTCGGAGTCCTGACGCCCTTCGGGTTCAGCCAGGAGGCGAGGCGCGGTTTCGGAGGGAGTCCCATGGGCGCTTAGCCCTCCTCGGCGAGCCGGTAGCCCACCGAGCGGATGGTCTCGATCTTCGCCTTCGACCCCACGTGGGCCATCTTCTTCCGCAGAAACGAGATGTATGCCTCTACGTTGTTGTCGCTGGCGCTGGATGAGGGCCCCCAGGCGCGGCTGATAAGCTGCTCTTTCGAAAGCACTGCTCCCGGCGAGCCGAGCAGGATGCGGGCGATGGCGAACTCCTTCTGCGACAGGCGGATGGATTCGTCGCCGCAGGTGAGATCCATGGATTCAAGATTCAGCGTGAGATCGCCCACGGTGAGCGTCTCGAAGACGACATCGCCCTGGCGCCGCGTGAGGGCGCGCAAGTGGGCCAGCAGCTCGGCGGGGGAGAAGGGCTTGGTCATGTAGTCGTCGACGCCGGAGTCGTAGCCGCAGATTTTGTCGCTGATGGCATCGCGGGCGGTGAGCAACAGGATGGGCGTGCTCACATGCGCCCGGCGCAGGCTTTGAGCCACGGTGAAGCCGTCGGCTTTGGGCAGCATGACGTCCAGGATGATGACGTCGTAGGCGCCGGTCTCGCCGTAGCGCACGCCGGCCTCCCCGTCGTGCACGACGTCGGTAGTATAGCCGTTGTCCTCAAGGATGCGGGCCAGCGCCTCGGCGAGGCGAGCGTCGTCTTCCACGACCAGAACGTGCATGGTGATCCTTTCCGTAAGGGGCTGCCGCCGAGAACCGTCGCGCGCCGACATCTCGGGCCTCGTTGCGGTATTTCGCGGTGCGCGCCGGGACCGTTGCGGCCCCATGGAGCGCCCAGGTTCATTGTAACGGCCCACCTGAAGGCAACCTGAAAGGAATTGGCTGCTTCAGGCGGTTTTCAGGAAGTCCCCTTATTGTTGGGGCCGGCTCGCGAGGGATCCAGGTTTCGCGGACCGGCGAGAATCAGGATCCGCGGCCAGCGAGGAAGGAGTATCCGTGACCGCCTACAACAGCGTGTTCAAGCGCGTGGAGAAGAAATACCGCATCGACGTGGCCGAGCGTGCGGCTGTGGAAGCGGCGGCGGAGCGCCTCATGGCTGTTGATGATTACGGTCGCACCCGCATCACAAGTTTGTATCTGGACACGCCCGAGCGCGCCATGATCGCCCGTTCGGTGGAAAAGCCGCTCTATAAGGAGAAGCTGCGTCTGCGCGCCTATGGGGATGCGGCTGGGGTGGCCCTCATGGGAGCTTTCGGTGCCGGGCCGATTGTGCGTGAGCCAGGCGGCCTGCCGCTTTCCGATGGGGAAGTGGAAACGCGGGTGGCTGCGGGGCTACGAGTGGCGAGGACGGCCGCAGGGCTGCAAGTGGCGCCTGCTGCCGCCGGGCTGCAGACGATGGGCGATGCTGATGGGGATGCCGTGGGAAGTGTCGAGGCGTGCAGGCCGTGCGCTGGAGAGGCGCTTCGGGGCAACGGTTTGTCAGCGGGCTTCCCTGTGTTTTTTGGCATCAAGAAGAAGTTCAAGGGCATCGTGTACAAGCGGCGGCTCGCCCTGACGCTGCCGGCGGCGCTGGCCTTCGTGAGCGGCTTGCCCTACGAGCAGGCCTGTGCCCGTTGGCCGCTGCCGGATGCGGGGCTTGCGGCCGTGGCGCTCGCGCCGGCCACGCGCCAGATCGCCCGCGAGCTAGAGGCGGCCATGAACCGTTGGCTGCCCCTGGCGCCCTCCATGGGCATCGCCTGCGATCGTGTGGCCTGGGCCTATCGGCCCGAGGTACGCGAGGCGCGTGGGTGCGACGAGCTGTTCGACGCCGAGCTGCGCATCACCTTCGACGACTGCTTGGCGTATTTCGACTGTCATCGCTTCCGTTCGCCATGGCGGCCCATCATCGAGTCGAGCGAGTCCGTCATGGAGATAAAGAGCGCCGTGCCCTACCCGCCGTGGCTGGTGGACGTGCTGTCGGCCGAACGGATCTACCCGGCTTCATTTACCAAGTATGGCAACGCTTATCAGATGGCAACGGCTGTGCCGCGCGCTCGAAATCATCGAAGGGCTATGCGTGGTGGTGCGTGAACCGTTCGGGAAATGCGAGTCCTGGAAATAGGCGAAAAAACGGAGTTGTTAGACATGGGCTAAGCTTCAAGGTCCTTCAACGGAGGAAAAGTGATTCGATCTGAGGCGAAAAACCCACTCGCAGACCCTCTTTTCGGCGAAGCTCAGAACAAAGAAGTCTAACAAGTCGGAATTCCTGCCCAAAACGAGGGAGCGCATTGTCTGGAAGGTTGCTCGCAAGAGTAGGCAGAGAATGAACAAGAAAGGAAACTCATGCTTGAATCAACGTTCTCGTCAGTGTTCGGAACAGCGGAATCGCTGGTAGGGGCCGTCTCGGCGGCGGACTTCTTGCTCTGCTGCGTGTTCTCGGTGGTGCTGGGCGCGGCCTGCGCCGGTGTGTACATGTTCCGGCACAGCTACTCGAAGAACTTCGTGGTGACGCTGGCGCTCTTGCCGCTCATCGTGCAGATGGTCATCACGCTGGTGAATGGGAATTTGGGAGCGGGCATCGCGGTCATGGGCGTGTTCAACCTTGTGCGCTTCCGCTCCATTCCCGGTTCGGCGAAAGATATCGGCAGCGTGTTTCTGGCCATGGCCATCGGCTTGGCCACGGGCATGGGTTTTCTGGGGCTTGCCGTCGTGTTCACCGTGGTGGTGGCTGTGGTGAACCTGCTGTTCGTGCTCACGCCGTTCGGGCGGCCGCGCGAGCCGGGCAAGACGCTGCGCATCACCATTCCGGAAGATTTGGAATACGACGGTGTCTTCGACGAAGTGCTCAACCGCTACGCCGCGGAGTCGGAGCTGACCGAGGTGACGACTACCAACATGGGCAGCCTCTTCCAGCTGACCTACCAGCTCCGCCTGCGCGAGCGGGGGCTTGAGAAAGCGATGATCGATGAGCTGCGGTGTCTGAACGGGAATCTGAGGATATCTCTGGGGATGACGCCGCAGGGGCGCGAGACGCTTTAGGTCCTCGGGGCACTCCGCGGGGTGCTTTCCGGCATCGGTGCTCGCCGCCCGCTGATCGCTTTATCCCGCTGCGAACGCGGCAAAAGAAATAGCGGAAGGAACGCACATGAGTCGGTACCATCCCAGCATCGCTGCTGCTGACGTGGAAGCTATTTCTTAACGGCCGCGTTCTTCGCGGGGCGATCAGAGGTCGGCGAGCACCGATGCTGGAAAGCACCTAGGGAGATAGACCCAATAGTAGTGCAAGACCATAAGGACGAACGATCAAAGGGAGAATTGATGTTGAAGACAAACGAAATGATGGGCGCTTGCGTGGCGCGACGACGGGCTTGGGGTCGTGGAGCCTTGGCTGTGGCGCTGGCGGGATCGCTGGCGCTGGCCGGGTGCACGGGCGGCACCTTCGAAGAAGCCGCCGGGGACGTCGGCGAGAAAACCGAGCAGGGGCAGGGGAACCAGGCCCAAGGCGACAACGGCGCGACTGACGGGGTGGACTGGGCGTCGCTCATCGACATCCCCGGTATGGATTTCGCGTACTCCGACCGCGACCGGGACGCCTCCTACGATGAGGCCGCGGCAACGAAGATTGCGCTGACGGGCCAGGGCGCGACGGTGTCCGGCGAAGGGGCTGCGGTGGAAGGCACTGCGGTGACCATTACCGCCGCAGGCACCTACGTGGTGACTGGAGAGCTAATGGCTGGGTCGCTGGTGGTGAGCGCCGGTGACCAGGACAAGGTGCAGATCGTGCTCGACGGCGCCTCCATTCGTAACGAGGCGGGGCCGGCACTGAACATTCAGCAGGCCGATAAGGTGTTTGTGACTTTGGCCGACGGCACGCAAAACACGCTGGCCGACGGGGCCGCCTACGAGCTGTCCGAGGGGGAAGACGAGCCGAACGCGGCGTTGTTCTCCAAGGACGATCTGACTATCAACGGCACGGGCGCCCTTACGGTGGAAGGCAACTACCGCCACGGCGTGAACTCCAAGGACGACCTCGTCGTGACGGGCGGCGCAATTACCGTGACCGCCAAGGAGGACGGGCTGCGCGGGAAGGACTGCGTGAAAGTGGCCGACGGCTCCTTCGCCATCACGGCTGGAGGCGACGGCGTGAAGTCGAACAACGACGAGGATCCGACGCGCGGTTTTGTGTCCATCGATGGGGGCACGTTCGCCGTGGAGGCGGGCGACGAGGGCTTCCAGGCGGCCACGTACCTGCGCCTGGCCGGCGGCGATGCGCAGATCAAGGCGGCCGATCACGCCCTGCGCTCCGATGTGGAGGCGGCCATGAGCGGCGGCACCTACGTCGTGGAGGCCGGCGGCAAGGGCATGAATCCCGAGACGAAGTTCACCATGGATGGCGGCACGTTCACGGTGGCGGGCTGCGAAGAGGGCATCGAGGCCCAGGAAGTGATCGTCAACGACGGCGAGCTGAACATCACTGCGTCCGATGACGGCATCAATGCCGCGGTGGCCGAGCGCGACTCCAACGACGCGACGACGGACGGGACGACCGACGGTTCTGATGGCGCGGCGGCCGCGGGGCAGGATCCCAATGCTGCCGGTAAGAGCGGCGACGCCGATGGCCTGAACGGTGCCGATGGGTCGGGTGCGCCGGGCGGCCAGAGCGAGAGGCCGGAGTTGCCCGAGGGCGCGGAGCCCGGTCAGATGCCCGAGGCCTCCGAGGGGTTCGATCCCCAAAGCGGCGAGCGTCCCGAGTTGCCCGAAGGCGTCGAGGAAGGCCAGATGCCCCAGCGTCCCGAGGGGGCAGACGGCGAGCGGCCCGAGCGCGGTCAAGGTGGCAAGTGGGCCGATGGCGAGCGTCCCGAACTTCCCGAAGGCGCCGAGCCCGGGCAGATGCCCGACGACGGCCAGATGCCCCAGGACGGCGACTTCGGCGGTCGCGGCGGCCGCGGCGGCGCGGGCAGCGGCCCCCTGGCGGCCAACGCCAGCGAGGACTGCCTCATCCAGATCAACGGCGGCAAAGTGACCATCAACGCTAGTGGCGACGCGGTGGATTCCAACGGCTATGTGGAAGTTACGGGTGGCGAGCTTGTCGGCGCCAGCTCCGGTGCCGGTGACAGCGCGCTGGACTACGAGTACGGCGCCACGGTGACGGGCGGCACGGTCATCTTGGCTGGAGGCGCTGGCATGGCTGAGACCTTCTCGGAGGGGAGCACCCAGCCCTTCGCCTTGGTGATGGTTGCGGGCAACGAGGGCGATGCCCTCGTCGTGACTGGGAGCGCCGGTGCGGAGCTGGTCGCCTGGAGGGCCAGCGAGTCGTTCCAGTGCGTGCTCGTGTCGGTCCCGGGCATGCAGGAGGGCGAAACCTGCACGCTCACGGTGAACGACGCGGCCACCGAGTTCACGGCCTCCACCACGCCGAGCAACGCCATGGGCGGGGCCCGCGGCGCCGAGCGCGGAGGGCGTCCCGACAATTTGTAAGGTTTTACCGACGGCGGCCGCCTGTGCGGCTGCCGTCTTGTTCCGCGCAGAACTGCTCGAAGCAATCGAGCAGTTCCATGCGGCCCTGAGATTCGGTCTTCTGATAAATTTTGTGCACATGGGTACGGGCAGTCGACTCGGCAATGAAGAGCTTCTCTGCTGTGTATTGCATGGTGCGGCCCTGAATGAGACAAGTGAGCACTTCCGTTTCTCGCTTCGAGAGGCCATGGGCATTGGCAAAAGGAGCTATAAATGCCATTTTGTCCGGCCGCGCTCCCCCTGCCTCCTGCTGGGCCCGCTGATTGGCGATGGTGCTTAGCGCGTCGGCGGCCTTGTCGGTGAACACCAGAGAAGAGGCGGTAATGATGGCGAACAATCCGAGGCCTGTCGTGAGTGTTGCCGAGAAGCCGTCGCATAACTCGAGGAGAAACCCGCCTCCGAATAGTAAGGGAACGCTGCGGTAGAGCACGTACGGCCCCCGTTTCTCGTTGAGCAAATGTACGGCGGCCACCATAACGAGCGCCAGCACGATGCTTGCGATGGCCTGAACTTGCGGTCCGCTGGTGAAGGGGTGTTCGGAGGTGGCGGTGCGACAGGAATAGAGGGCGAACGCAAACGCGTAGAGGGACAGACCCGCTGTGAGCCGGTGGAGAGAGGACGGCAATTTGACCGGCACCGCCTTGCGGTCGAACGGGTCGTCGATTTCCTGGAACAGTCCCGTAGTCGCCTGCAGGGACGAAGCACGTACGAAGTGGACAAAGAAGAATGCCGATACGACGGGGGCCGCAGCAGCGCATATTGCCATAACTGTAGGGCCGCAGGTGACAATGCCTAAGTACAATGCGGACCCGCAGGCATAGGAGCAGGCAGCATGAGAGCCAGTGCGCCCACCTTCGAGTATCCGAAGTAGCACAGCCACATGAGCAACATGGCCACGTCCACCAAGGCAATGGGCGCGGCGCAAAGGGTAATGGCTACGGGCGTATTGGCCGCGATGAGGGCCGTATCTATTCCGCTGGGTTCGTTCAACGTGCCCGGTCTGCTTCTGTCCGCCGTATTGGCGGTGATGCTGAACCTGGTTCTGCCTAAGGAGGCTGCCGAGGCGGTTGTTGAGACGCCTTCGACCGGGAAGGGCTCGGGAACGGTCGAGGTGTACGACGGTTTGGTGGAGCCCTAAGGATCCATCTCATTAGGTGAAATATGGCGCCGGGCACTTTCGCGCTTTTTGCCCGGCGTGCAACAAAGCAACGAGGGGAGTGCCCTATGGGTGGAAAAGCGGTTGATATCGAAGAGAAGATTCCCTGGTATCGGGCATTTCCCTTGGGGTTGCAGCATTTCCTCTCGATGTTCGGGGCGACGGTGCTAGTGCCCACGCTCATGGGGTTCTCCCCCTCGGTATCGGTGATGTGCTCCGGCATCGGCACGGCCTTGCTCTGCTTTGGCGCTCGCTATTGGGGGACGGCTTAGCCACCACGGTGGCAGGTTTTTTGGGCGCCCCGCCGGCGACCACGTTTGCGGAGAACATCGGCGTTCTCAACGTGACTCGGGTTTACGCCACTCAGGTATTTTGGTATGCCGCGGCGGGGTCGCTTGCGGGGTGGTGAGCGCCCGTCTTCGGCTGGCTTGTGACGGTCCGCCTCGTTCAAGCGGTGGGCACGGGTATTTTTATTCCGCTCATGATGAATGCTATCTTGGAGATGGTGCCCTCGCATCGACTGGGAACGTTTCTCGCTATCGGTAATGGGATGATCGCCTTGGGGCCGGCATCTGCTCCGATGGTGACGGGCGTGATGGTGGATGCGTGGGGGTGGCGCAGCGTGTTTATCGTACCACTTGTCGTCTCGGTGCTCATTGGCTGCTGGGGCGCGACAGTTCCAAGTAGGATGCCGATGCCTCATGGGCCGGATGCGCGGTTCAGCCCGAGGGGGATGGTGGAGAGCCGCGGGTTTGCGGGAGCGGCGGTGCTGGTGGTAACGACCATGAGCGTGTACTTCTCGCTGAATGTGATGGTGCCATTGTTCCTCGGAGAGCAGGTTCATTGGGAGTCGACGGTAGCGGGGTTTTGCATAGGACCGCTTGTGGTCGCCTATGTCCTGGCATCGTTGGCGGGCGGCCGTATGCTCGACCGGAAAGGCCCTCGTCCTTTGCTACCGGGAGGGCTGGGGGTGGCAGTTGCCGGTTCGCTGTTTATGATGGCCGCCGGCCTTACGGCCAGCGTGCCGCTGGTGCTGGCTGGTGCGCTCGTCGTGTTTGTTGGATGTGGCATGACGGGCGCCTCGTTCCAAACAGTCGGTCTGCGACGCCTGCCTGCTTCTCAACATGCTATAGGTGTTACGATAATGACCATGGCTGTTCAATTGGCGGCATCCCTCGGGCCGCTGGTCTCCGTAGGAGTCATGACAGCCGCCCAGGGGGAAATGGGAGTTGGAGGTGCGAGCTATGCCGCTGCATGGCTCCTTAACGCTGCGGTGTGTGCCGGTGGCGCGGTGGCCGCTTGGAAGTTTTATCGAACCTAAGGGGAGGCTCGGCCGTTGCCGACTGATAAAATCGAGGAGCTCCTGCAGGATGTCCGAGAGGCGGGGCGAACCTCTGGGAAGCTGCTCGTAAATTCCGGTCTGCGGTTTTGCTCCGCGTCGGGAATGTTGCTGTTTCGGGACAGTCCTACGAGTGCGGTAAGTTTGATAATTGGCCGATACATTGATACGAGTGAAGGAGCTATTGGTATGCGAGACATCGATCCTGTCTGCAAAATTGCGTTGGTGCAAGCGGAGCCTGTTCTATTCGATAAGGAGGCGTCCCTGGCAAAAGCTCTTGACTACATCGAGGAAAGTGCGTCCCAAAACCCCGACGTGATCGTATTCCCGGAGCTTTTCATCCCCGGCTATCCCATCGGCATGGACTTCGGTTTTAGCATGGGCAAGCGGACAGAAGCCGGCCGGTCCGATTGGAAACGCTATTACGACGCTTCCGTGGTAGCGGGCGATGCGGAGTTTCAGGCCCTTGCCGATGCGGCCAGAAAGACGGATGCCTATATCAGTCTCGGCTTCTCAGAGCGCGATGCGGTCAGTGGGACGCTGTACAACAGCAATGTCATTTTCGAGCCCGACGGCACCTACCGGGTGCATCGCAAGCTCAAGCCGACGGGTTCTGAGCGGGTGGTTTGGGGCGATGCCGATAAGGGCTATTTCCCTGTTACTCAAACGCCCTGGGGGCCTATCGGTGCCCTGATCTGCTGGGAGAGCTATATGCCGCTTGCACGGGTGGCGCTCTACCAAAAGGGGGTCACCATCTATATTTCGCCGAACACGAACGATAATCCCGAATGGCAGGCAACAATTCAGCACATCGCCATTGAGGGTAAGTGCTATTTTGTCAATGCGGATATGATTGTGGGAAAAAGCTCCTACCCCTCTGACCTTCATGAAATGGAGGCGATTTCCCAGCTACCGGAAATGGTGTGCCGCGGTGGAAGCTGCATCGTGGATCCCTATGGCCATTACATAACGGAGCCCGTCTGGGATCGGGAAACGATCATTTTCGCAGAACTCGATATGAATCTTCCGGCTGCTTGCAAAATGGAGCACGATGTGGTGGGGCACTATGCGAGACCCGACGTGCTGGAGCTGAAGGTCAGCGATCGATAGCCAGACGCTGTGGCGACAGATCGTTCGATAAAGGCACGATAAAGAGAATGCTTCCGATAAGGGTGAGAGGGGAGGCTCTACAGAAGCGTTCGGCTCGCCCCCGTGACGATTTCGTGACAGGTGAGTTTCTTGACTGCCCTGGTGCGCAGGGCAGTCAGCAGCCCGGCGGCATTCGGCGAACCGAGGCGGTTGCCTAGGCGATCGCCTCCTCGGTTTCGCCCATGGCGGCCGGCTCCTCGTCCAGGAAGGCGCCCGTAAGTTTGAGTACGCCGCGGTAGAAGCGAGTTTCCACCATGGTCTCGGCTTGAGCGAGGAAGGCGGACGTCCAGGAGGCTACGTGGGCGTCGAAGAAGGCGCGTTGGCGCTTCAGGAGTTCCCGGGCTCCTGTTCTGTCGCCTTCGCGCAGCGCTTGGGCCGTCTTATCGCAGAGATGGGCGAGGTAGGCGAAGATGAACGACAGGTGGTCCTCGGGCAGATCGACGCCCTCGGGAACGCGCAGTTGGTGCGCGCGCAGCTCCCGGTATACCTCGCTGCGAGCCTCGCCCATGAGCTGACCTGGCCCCTGGGTGCGAAACAGCGATTCGAAGGGCTGGGCCGTGCGACCCTCGCGGGTGCGGATGCCGTAAAAGGCGCCGGTGAAGTCGGCGGCCAGCTCCTCTTTGGTACCCGTGTGCCGCAAGCGGAGCGCTCCGTGCAAGTCGCGGTAGGCCGGCGCGAAGGGCGATTTGCTGTCGCTGGCCAACTTGGCGAGGTCGCTGGCGGCCAGGGCATCGATCTGCTCCTCGGACAGCGGCTGATAGTACAGCGAGGCGAGCAGGCGGTACAGGGAAGCGCGATCTTCGAGAAGGTCGATGGCGCAGGCGAGGTCGGTCATGGCGGTCTCCTTAGGTGACGAGTGGGCGGGCTGGGACGATTCGCTTGACGGACCGTCCCGCAGGGGCCGGGGGAAAGTACCGGGAAGGGGCTTTCCCCCGGCCGGGGAACAGCGCTACAGGTTCAGCATCACGCTGGGGATGCCGTGGGAGAACAGGTTGAGGTAACCGGTGGCGCAGGCCCACATGAGCATGCGCAGGGCCACGCCCCCGATGGCGGCGCAGGCCACGCCGGCCACGGCCAGGGCGGCGGGCGCCTTCGCGGCCAGCGCGGTCATGCCGGCAATGGCGCAGGCTAGCACGCCGACGACGCCGCACGCCACGGCCCCGCCCCAGAACAGAACCCCTTGGGCCGCGACCGCGTCAAGGCCGAGGAACAGCCCGTAGGCGAGAATGCCCACGGCGTCCACGACGGCGCAGACGAGCACGGCCGGCCACAGCTTGCCTCCCAGCTCCTCGGCGCTGGCCGCTTTGTCGGCCGGCGTCTTGGTCGCGGCCGCCACCAGGGCGTAGGCGAAGGCGCCGAGGGCCAAAGACGTGCCCAGGTAGGCCAGGGGCAGCGTTTCGGTGCCCCAGGTGGGCTGGGCGTCGATCACGTAGCCGTGGCCGCAGAAGAACCCGATGGCCACGCCGAAGATCACCGCCAGCACCGCCACGACCCGCACGGCGCCGTCGCGGCCCTCCTCGCGGGTGAGCACCAGGTAGGCGGCGCCTGCGATGAAGCTCGCGCCCAAAAGCATCAGTTCGATGGAGATGCCCGAGAACGACAGCAGGTTCGTCACGGCGCTGATGGCGTTCAGCGGAGAGGCCAGGTGGGCCACCGAGCACAAACCGCCGATCACGAACAGGGCCAGTGCGCACCAGACGGCGCGGCGGCGCACCGTGCGCGAGCCGCCGAGCAGCTGGGAGAGCCCGGCGAAGGCGAGCATGGCGCCGCCGGCTCCGGCCAGCAGCGAGAACAGGACGAGGGGCCATTGAATCGCCATGGTTACACCAGCTCCTTCCAGGAAGCGAACTTGGGGGACAGAATGTAGCGCGTGAGCGGCTTGGCGTTATTGGGGTCGGGCAGCGTGTGGATGGCCTCCTCCGGGTACTTCGCCAGCTCGCGGCTCACATCGGATTCCGGGTCGTCGTAATCGCCGAAGAAACGCGCACCGCAGTTGCAGTTGTGGACGCAGGCCGGCACGCCGTCGCCGTCAGCGGTGATCTGGGCACACAGCGTGCACTTCTGCACCACGCCGGCATCCTCGTTGAACTGGCGCACGCCGTAGGGGCAGGCGTAGATGCAGTACTGGCAGCCGATGCACTTCTCCTTGTCGATGAGCACCATGCCGGTTTTGGGGTCGCGGTAGCTGGCCGCCGTGGGACATACGTGCACGCAGGCCGGGTTCTCGCACTGCTGGCACTGGGAGGGCAGCCAGTACTTCTCCACGTTGGGGAAGGTGCCCGTGGGGCCCACGGCGATCACCTTGTTGTAGAAATGGCCCAGGGGCAGGTCGTTTTCCAGCTTGCACGCCACGATGCAGCTGTCGCAGCCGGAGCAGCGATCCAGGTTGATCAGCAGACCCTTGCGCATTTAGAACACCTCCTCGGTGACAGGTTCGCCCGAAAGCGTGGGCATGAACGGTTGGAACTGCTCGCTCTCGATCCAGATGCGCTCGGGGCGCTCGGTCTTCTCGATCTTCACCGTGAAGGCACGGTAGCTGTTCGTGGCGAAGCAGGGGTTTTGGAACTCGTCGGCGGACATGATGTTGTAGCCGCACTCCTCGATGCCGGGGGTGATGGTCTCCTGGGTCTCATCAAAGCACTCGGGGTTCCAGAAGCGCTCGGTGATGAGCACACCGGGGGCAATGCCCTGGGTGAGGTAGGCTCGCGCGTTGGACGATCCGCGGCGCGAGGTAATCTTCACCCAGTCCAGATGCTCGATGCCGTATTCCGCCGCCGTCTCGGGGTTGATCTTCAGCTCGGGGGCGGGCATGACCTCGCGGATGAAGGGCGCGTGGCGCATGGTGCCGTGATGGAAGTGGGGCAAGCGTCCCGTGGTGATGACGAGCGGGTACTCCGGATCGTAGCCCGGCTGGCCCTCGACGGGGCTTTCCGTCGGTTCCTTGAAGGTGCAGATGGGGTCGTAGTCGTCGCAGGCCGGCTGGTCGAAGGGATACATGTAGGGGAAGCCGGTGCGGGCCAGGCGCAGCATGGCCTCGGAGTACACGTCCACCTTGCGCGACATCGTGGCGAACCCGCGGGGCAGCCCGTCGCTCACCGGCTCCTTGTACTGGTAGTAGGCCATGTAGTCGTCTATGGGCTCCTCGGTGAAGCGGTGGTCGATGTCGTCGAGCATCTCCTGCCAGCTTCCCTTGCCCATCTGCTCGGCCCAGGCGGCCCGGGCCGCCTCCAGGCTCTCGAAGAACGGTACCTTGTAGGCGTCGGGGTCGAACACGTTCTCGGCGCCGAGCTTCTCCACGGCGGACGCGGCCACCTGGTAGGGCGATACGAAGGGGTTCACGGTCTCGCCGAGGTGCGTCACCTGGCAGCGGGCGTAGTGGCGGTTGAAGTGGGTGCCCGGCGCCTCGTAGGAGTCGTATTCCAGCCACTCGGTGGTGGGCAGGAACAAGTCGACGGTCTGCACGGTGAACGAGGTCATGTTGGGGTACTGCTGGATGACGAAGTCCTGCTCGTCGTAGGCCTTCTTCCACTCGAGGGAGGGCCCCATAACGGCGTACTTGTTGCCCGACATCTCGTACATCACGCGCGGACGGTAGGGCTCGCCGGTGGTGATGGCCTGCCGCAGCTCCTTCGGCGCGCAGGTCTGCCACTGGTGGATGCCCTTGTGCTCGTTGGCGCCCATGGTGTCGCAGCGGGACTGGAAGAAGTAGCGCTGCATCTCCTTGCCGTCGCGGCCCTTGGCGTCCCAGTCGGCCACGATGGCATCCAGCAGGCGGTCGTTCTCGGCCTTGGTGAGACCGGTGGTCCAGCCCAGGCCGTAGCGCTCGAAGGTGGAGGAGAACACGCCCAGGCGCTGAGTCGGGCGATCGGCGGTGCGGCTGGCGGCGCCGTGATTCTGGAAGGCGGAGCAGGGGGACTCCACGTGGCCGAGCAGCGCGTCGATGGCGAGCGCCCCCAAAGGCGCGGTGGAGGAGTTCTCCTGGTGGTCGGAGAACACGCCGTTGGACAAGCCGCCGAAGTCGGCGTTCGCGTACAGCTCGATGGCCTCGCGGATGCGTTCCGGATCGAGCCAGCAGGTCTCGCCGGCCGCCTCCAAGGTCCAGGGCTCGGCCTCTTCCTTGTAAATCTGGCCCGCCGTCTTGGCCTCCTTGCCGTTCACGGTGGCGGTGGCGAAGATAACGGGGTCGACCGCGCAGTCCTCGGGGACGGTGAAGGGGAAGGGCTGGACGGAGTTGGTTTTCGCGTCGAAGCACACGTAGGCCGGGGTATCGTAGACGCCGGCGGGGTCGGCGGCCGGGTTCACGTAGTCGGGCCACACCTCCTCGGCGCGATAGGCCAGGCGCGTGTCGGGGTTGATGAGGAAGGGCAGGTTCGTCCAGTGCTTCACGAACTGCTCGTCGTACAGGTCGTTCTCGATGATGTGGTGAATCCACGACAGCATGAGCGCGCAGTCGGAGCCGGGGCGCACGGGAAGCCACACGTCGGCCTTGGCGGCCTCGGCGGTCATGTAGGGGTCCACGACGATGGTCTTCACGCCGAGGTTCGACCGGGCATCGGTCAGCCCGTGGCCGCCGTGGGCCGCCTTGGAGGAGTGCGGCTGGCTGCCCCACAGCACGAAGACGCGCTCCGTGTCGTCGCGGCGGGTGCCGTCCAGCTCGGCGTTGTCGGTGATGCCCACCCAGCGATCCACGTTGTCCATGTCAACGCAGCAGTTGAAGCCCACCGAGGTGGTGGAGACGAAGTCGCGCGGCATGGCGCACTGGCAGGCGCCGGAGGCCAGGGAGTTGCAGCCGCCGAAGGTGTAGTCGAGGCCCGAGGTCTCCCATTCGATGTAGGCGCCGCCGCCCCCGCGGGCGCTCCAGTAGGCGTAGGGGCCGTACTTCTTCACGGCCGTGGCGATCTGCTCGCCGGCCAGGTCAACGGCCTCGTCCCAGCTGATGGCCTCCCACTTGTTCTCGCCGCGCTCGCCGACGCGCTTCATGGGGTGCAGCACGTGGCGGGGGCTGTAGACGGTCTGAATCTGGGACAGGCACTTCAGGCACACGCCGCCCTTGTTCAGGGGGCCGTCCGGGTCTCCTTCGATCTTCACGACGCGGCCGTCCTCGGTGTACACGCGCACCGGGCAGCAGTTGGTGCAGCCATGGCAGGCGGTCTTGTGCATCACGCGCTCCACGGATCCGGCGGCGAAGGCCTGATCGGTCGTTTCGAGCAGCGGGATCGAGCCGGCGGCCGTAAGGGCCGCGCCCGTGGCCGCTGCGGCCTTCATGAAGCCGCGTCGGCTGATGGTTCCCTTGGTCATGGGGGTCCTCTCTTTCCTCTCTACGGTCAAAATGGCGTTCCTAGCGAAGTTGCTGCAATACCTTCATTCCCCTCTCTGTGATCTTCCATCCATCGTTCCAGGCAAGGCCGCCCGAGCGTTCCAGTGCGTCCACGAAGAAGCTCGGCTGCAGGGGTTGGCTTGAGGTGGTGCTCGCGAAGGCAGCGGCGGGTCGGGTGCGCAACAGCGCCTCGATCTCCTTGAAGGTGCGCTGCTCGCGGCAGAAGTCCATAAGGTCCAGGTAGGTGGTAAGCCGCTGGGGTACGAGATCGAAGAGGCGTTGCAGCCGCTTCTCGGGCGCGAGGTCCTCGGCCACCTGCTCGCCGACCGGCGTGGTTACCACAGCGTAGGCGAAGGTGGCGTCCTCGATCTCGTCGGGAGTGAGCCCCGCCTTGGCCTGGGGCGTCAGGGGCCGGCCCGTCTCGTCCAGCTCCAGCCAGTACAGGCCGCCGGCGTGCACGAGGGTGCGGATGAGCCGGTAGGGGCTTTGGGCCACCGAGGAGAACTCGGGGCAGGCCCGAGCCGCCTCCTCGGCTTCGGCGAGCGTGCGCTGGGTGGTGCAGAAGGCGAGCAGCTTGAGGAAGATCTCGCGGTGCAGGGGCGCCCGGCTCACCGTCTCGGTAAGGGCGGCCACGGCTTCCTCGAAGGTGGCCTCGGCGCTGGCGTCGGCTTCGGGTGTCGATGCGGGCTCGGCGGCCTTGGGCGCGAGGTCGCCGTCGGCAGCGGCGACGTAGGGCGCGGGTGTGCTAGCGGTTTCCACGGGTCAGTCCTTTCTTCGTGAAGCGGATGGCGTCTGCGGGGCAGGCGGCGGCGCACTGGCCGCAGCGGGTGCACTCGGCCAGGGCCCGGTCGCCCAGATCTCCCGCCGGGTCGATGAACTCGGGGCAGGCAGCGGCGCATACGGTGCAGGGCATGCCGTCCTTGCGCAGGCAGAGGTCGGGGTCGATCTTGGGACGCGTGGCCTTGTTGAAGTTGGCCACGAGCCCCATAAGGGCGCTGATGGGGCAGAAGCGGTGGCACCATTTCCGCAGCAGGGTGAGCTCGGCTACGATGATGAGGGGGAACACGATGAGGTCCAAGGTGGGCTCGTTGAACCCGACGAGGCGGTAGAGGGCGATGGCCGTGGCGAAGGTGAGGCCCACCGGGCAGATGAGGCAGAACACGGGGAATCCGCAGATCGCCGCCGACACAAGCGAGCCGCCGAGCACCACGTGGCGCCCGTCCACCTTCGCGAACCGTCGCTTGTCGGTGCCATCGGCGGGGGCAAGCGACGGTTCGCCGGGTTTCTTCTCGCCGCAGCCCGCACAACCGGCGCACGCGGCCAGGCGCCCGCTCACGTGATGGGCCGCCTCGATGCGCGCCGCCTTGTCGGCCTCGCGGCGCTTCTTGCCCGACAGGAACCGGTCAAGCGGCGGAATGGGGCACACCCAGCTGCAGAAGGCCTTGCCCACGAGCAGCACTGCCGCGGCGGCCACGGCCAGGATGATTACGGCCCGCGCCACGAAGGCCCCGGCGCCGAAGAGCGATTCCAACGCGCCGAGGGGGCATACTGCCGCAATGGACTCGTAGCCCACCGAGCACAGGGTGCCCGAGCCGATCCCGGCTACCAGGCCGATGATGAGAAGGGCGAACACGATGCCCGGGACGTATCGGCGCACGCGGCTCACCTTCGAGCGGCTGCCCTCCTCCGGCTGCGCGGAAACCTCGGCGCCCTTTTCGGGGGTTGTCGACTTAGCCATGCCACACCTCCACATTGATGCCGCGCTTGTTGCTGGCGTCGTAATTGCGATAGGCGCTCGTGGGGCAAACGTACTCGCAGGCGCCGCAGCCGTTGCAGCGCTTTTCGTCCACCACCAGGCGCCCGTTCTCGTCCAGGGACAGGGCGTCCCACTCGCAGGCATCGATGCAGGGCGCGTTGCACGTGCCCGAGATGCCGTACAGCTGGCACTCGGCCTCGTCTACCACGGCCATGCCGATCTTGTCCACGTAGGGGTCGAAGGCCGTAAGCGCCCCGGTGGGGCAGGCGGCGATGCAGCGGAAGGCGCCGTCGCACATGTCGCAGTAGCCCTCGCGAAAATCCATGATCGGCAGCCGCGCCCCGATAATGCCGGGGGTGAGCCCCTCCACGCCGATGGCGGCAAGCGGGCAGGCCGCCCGGCAACGGTCGCAGCGGATGCACGCGCCCCAGAACCGGTCGGCGTCCTGGCCTCCTGGCGGTCGCAGGCGATCGGTCTCGCCGCCGAAGGCCGCCGTGGCGCCCCCGAAGGCCAGAAGCCCTGCGGCCATCGCGGCGCCGCCGATGAGCGACCGGCGGCTGAGGCCCGGCTTTTGGGGGCGTGTCGCCCCGCCGTCCTCTTGGAGGCTCGCGGCGGAATTCGTTTTCTCCCTCGTCTTCACGCTCTCCCCTCTCCTCGTCTCTTCCCGCGCCCTTATCGGCGCGGGGAATCTGCTACACTTCCGGGAGGCTCATCCACTCGTCAAAGCCGAGCCTCCCGTTGGCATCTAGGTTAGGGGCTGGCATCTGCGCTGAACATTCTCCGAAGCGCTGTAAATTGCCATAAGCGGGCCTCCACCAAAACGCTTAGGGGTTGTGTTTCCGCAGGTGAAAAGAGGGATAATGGTTGGAGAGGGAAAAGATGCATCAAATGAGGGGCGCGTGGGCGGCCCAGCGGGCCAGGTGGCGGAGAGCCTCTTTCCCGTGCGCTTTTTGGGGTTCGGGTTCTATTGGGCGTGGCTCTTTCTGGCGGGGGTGACCCCCTCTCCGCTTATCGGGGCGCCGCTCTGCTTTGCGAATGCGCCGTTCGAGATGGTCGAGCTGTCGGTACGGGCGCTGGTGCTTGTGGTCGTGCTCATCGCTTCGCGGCGGCTGGCCTCCGTTGCCGGGCAGCGCGGGCTGCTCGTGCTCGGGGTTGCGGCAAGTGCGGCGGCGGCTCCGCTTGCCCTCGGCCTCGGAGGCGCCGAGGCGGCTTCGGCCTCGGCGGTGGCGGCCGCCATCGGCGAAGTGTGCATGTTCCTGCTGTGGCTCTGCTTTTTCGGGTACATGAAGGTGGGCGAGACCTTCGTTCTGCTCGTGGGATCCTATGCTATCGGCTCGGTGCTCTTCCTTCTAACGGCGGCATTGGGCTTCAACGCCATGGCGGCCGCCTCGGTGCTGTTCCCCGCGCTATCGGGAACGGCCTTCGTGCTCTCCCAGCGTCTTATGAAAGCGCGGACGGGAGAGGAGCTGTTTGTCGAGGAGCCGGTTTCGGGTGACGGTGCTCGAGAGACGGGCGGGGGCGTGCTGCCGGCCGCTGCCGTTGCGGCCTCTCGCCATGGGGCAGCGGGCGGCGCGGAGAGTCCCGTGCGCCAGAAAGTGCGCATAGGCGTGGCCCTTGCCCTGTACTCGTTCTCCTTCTCCCTCTCGTGCGGCATCGCCCTGTTCAGTGGGGAGGGAGTGATCGGGGCCTTCACGGTGGAGCCGGCGGCCATGATTGTGCTGGGGGTTATCTGCGCGGCCTTCTTCAAGTTCGACCGTCAGCCCGATCGACCCTACAAGCTCTATCGGGCCGTTGCCCCGCTTATCGGGGCTGGGTTCTTGCTGATGGCCGTCTCGCCCCTTCCCGACGAGGTGGGCGGTTTCTGCGTTGCCTTGGGCTACGTGCTCTTCGAGCTGCTGGTCCTCAACGACTGCTGCAATATCGTGAAGGCCAACGACGCGTCGCTCCTGCGCGTGATGGCGGCGGCCCGGCTGGCCATTACGCTGGGAATGTTCTTGGGCTGGCTGGCGGCGTTTGCCGCGGCCTCCTTGGCGGGTGCGGCGGAAAGCGTGTCGAGCTTGGTGGCCCTCGGGCTGTTCGCGGCTCTGGTTTCCGTCTCGCTGGTGTTCACCGAGCGTGATATGACCTCCTTCGCCGCCGTTGCCGACGATCGGGCCCTATCCGAGGGTGCTTTGGAGGGTCCCACCCGCGAGGAGGCCTTCGCCGCCTTCGCCGAGCAGCAGGGGCTTTCCCGGCGCGAAGCCGAGGTGGCGTCCTATCTGCTCGCGGGGCGCACGACGAGCTTCGCCGCAGAGAAGCTGTTCATCGCCGAGTCCACGGTGCGGGCCCATGTGCACAGCATCTACCGGAAGTGCGGCGTACACTCCCGCATGGAACTGATGGATGCCTTCGACGAATGCTGGATGGAAGGTGTCGATACGTAGCCCCTCGCCCGGTTAAGCTTTCGGATGTTCGGAGCAGAACTGCTCGAAGCGGTCGATAAGCTCCATGCGACCCCGGGTCTCGGTTTTCTGGTATATCTTGTGAACGTGGGAGCGGGCGGTGGACTCGGCGATGAACAGTTTCTCGGCAGTGTACTGCATGGTGCGGCCTTGCAGCAGGTACTCTAGCACCTCGGCTTCGCGTTTCGAGAGGTCGTGCTCGGTGGCGAACAGCGGAATAAACCGCGTCTTGTCGAGACGCGCCTCGGCGGCCTCCTGACGGGCTCGCATGCCGGCGATGGTGCCGAGCTTCCCCATGGCCTTATCCGTGAAGACGAGCGACGCGGCAACGATGACGACAACAAAGCACAGAGCGATTATCAGACGGCTCGATTGATCGGGATCCAGCGCGGCGCTGAGAGGAGCGCCCAGCACCCAGCCGAGGAAAATGCCGAGGGAGCCGGCGATGCGCACGATGAGCATCGAGCGCAAGAGCGAGCCGTCGTTGGTTTTGGTGGCATTGCAGAAATCGTTGAAGGAAAGCGCCTCGAAGAGAAGATAGCCGAACATGATGAAGAAGCCCGCGCACAGGGAGAGTCCGGCGGGCAATACGAGGAAGAGGGCGGCGCCCCCGCCGAATACCAACGGCACGCTGCGGTAGAGCGCGTAAAGGCCGATGCTCACATCGCTGAGGCGTATGGCCGCGATGACGACAGCGGCAAGCACGATGCTGGCGAGGGCTTGTACGAGCGGTCCGCTGGAGAACGTATATTCGGAGACGGCGGTACGGCTCGAGAAGAGAGCGAACACGAAGGCGTACAGGGTAAGACCGATGGCCAGCCGCCTGAGGGCCGCCGGTAGCTTCGGGCGGCGGTCTGCGGCGGGGGAGGCTTGAAACAGCCCTTCGGAAGCGAGGGACGGAGGGTTCTTCACGAAATAGGCGAACAGCGCTCCCGACAAGATAGGACTTGTGATGGCGGCGACGAGCATCGCCGTCTCGCCCGCAGCAACGACGGCCAGGTACAGTATCGAGCCCAGGGCGTAGGAGCAGGCAAGCATGAAGGCGATATCGCCGATTTTCGCATAGCCGAAATAGCAGAGCCACATAATGAGCATGGCCACATCGACGACGGCCGTGATGAAGGCCGCCAAGGTCACGGCCTCTGGGGTGGCGGCAGAGGAAAGGGCGAGGGCGGCGACGGGGCCGCCGACAAGGCAGCAGACGGGGTAGACCCAGCGTCCTCGGCTGGTGGTGAGTAGGCGGGTGGCCGCAAGGGAGAGCGAGAGAAGTAAGAGGCGCGCACCCACTTCCCATACCTCGAAGGGGAGGCTCCCCAATCCTTTAAGCGCTCCGAACAGCGGAGAGGGCGATACGGCCACCAAAAAGAGCCATATCCAGAAAAGGGCGAAGCCGAATGTTCGCATGAAGAACAGTGATCTCGATTCATCCGACATGATTCCCCTTTCGCTTCGCTCGTCCCATTATAGAAAGCGCTATTTTGGGCCGCAACAATTTAGCTTTCGAATTACAAAGCCTTGAACTGGCATTTCTTAAAAATCAACGTTTTGATGGATGGGCCGTTGCGCTCAAAATCAACCACTTCAACGATGGTTCCCCCCTTGGCCGCGCTGGTAGGCTCGGGCCATCAATTATGTGCGGGAAACTCAACAAGGAAGGAGAGACGCATCATGGCAGACTCGATTTGCCCGAGCACCGCCGCCCCTGGGGACCAGCCCGACGGGGCCGCCGTGGCGCGCGTCGAGAAGGCGTTGCATCGCCGCGGCGCCTTCACGGAGATTATGGGCAAAGTCCTGGACTTCTGCCGCCAGCGCCGGCTTCTGGCAGAGGTGGAGGACGAAATCGCAAGTTATCCGGAATTCAAGTATGTCGATCAGAGCCAAGCCGCTATCGCCTTCATGCTCGTCGAGGCCGGCGGCCTTGCGCGCATCGATTTGGATCGGGATGGCAACCCCGTGGATCCGGCTCGTCTGGCCTCTCTGGATGAGGACGCAGCAGACGAGCTCGTGCAGTTCTGCGCTCTGGAGACGACGTCGGCCGGGGTCCAGGTTGCCCAAGCCCATCGTCCTGAGGTGCGCTTGGAAGAGCTGTTCGCCCGCACGCCGGAGCGCAACGACGCCTACCGTGCCATTCTGCGTGCGGCCAGCGAGCCCAAAACCTTTGCGGAAATAGAGGCGCTGCTCGGCAAGCAGCTCTCCCTGCCCTCGCTTAACGGGAAGTCCGGGCTGCCTCTGTACCCCAGCGCGTTGGTGGCGCACCTGGAGAAGGCCGGCGGCTTGGTGTGGGACGAGGCCTGGAGTACCACCCCGGCCGGAGCGAGCTTCGCGACCTCAAACGAAAGGAGCAAGTAATGGCGGCACGGAAGTCGAGCTACGGAAAGCTCGCCCACATGGCGCAGAAGGTGCAGGGCATCGACTGGGCCTCGGACGCCTCTCTCGTGGAGGCTGACGAGCAGTTTGCCCGCTCGGCCCCGCTGCGCGAGCGCCATCACAGCTGCTGCCATGGCTGCTACAACTGCTGTCCTTTGTGGGTGTACACCGAAGACGGCGTGGTGGTGAAGATCGAGGGCGACTACGACGGCACCCTGACCCAGGGCTGCCTGTGCACCAAGGCCCTCAACCAGCAGCATCTGGTGTACAGTCCGCGCCATGTACTGCATCCCATGAGGCGCGTAGGATCCCGCGGCGGCAACGACTGGGAAGTCGTGTCGTGGGATGAGGCCTACGATATCGTGGGCGAGCAAATGGCCTTGGCTACGAGGAAGTACGGCCCCTATTCCATCATGGTGGGCGCTGGCGGTGGCGGCACCTACGGTAACGTGTTCCAGCGCGTCACCCAAGATGCCATTGGCGCTCCGGTGTGCATTTCCGGCGGTGGCTGCCAGTGCTATCTGCCCGCCGACTGCGCGGGCCAGTGGATGCGCGGTGGCTCCAACAACCGCCACGAGGGCAACAACGCCCGCGAGATGTGGAACGCCTGGCAGCCGGCCATGGAGTGCGTGGTGCTGTGGGGCGCCCAAACGAGCGCTTCCGGCGCAGCCTATGCCGCTCGCGCCAACGCCGAAATGCGAGAGCGCGGCATAAAGACCATTGTTATCGACCCCTACTATACCGAAGAGGCGGCCAAGGCCGACATCTGGTTGCCCATTCGTCCCATGGGCGATATCGCCATGCTTTTGGGCTGGTTCAACTACATTATCGCGAACAAGCTCTACGATGAGCAGTTCTGCAAGTACTGGACCAACTACCCCTTCCTCGTGGATCCTGACACGCGCCTGCCTTTGAAGGCCGAAGAGGTGTGGCCCGACTACGTGAACCCCTCGGCCGACCCCAACGACGTGTACGACACGCCGGCCTACGTGTGCTTCGATGCTCGCACCAACAGCGTGCAGCCCTTCCCCTACACCGCCCCGGAGGACTCTCCGGTCGACCCGGTGGTATTCTGCGAAGCCGAGGTGAACGGGCGTCTGTGCAAGAGCGCCGGCCAAATCCAGTGGGAGGCCTGCGAGGACTTCACCTTGGAGAAAACCGCTGAGCTCACCTGGGTCGATGCCGACACTATCGAGCGTGCGATCAAGCTGTACGCCACCACGCTCTCGGGTATCGGCACTGGCCAGTTCGCCGATATGAGCGAGCTGTCCTCGAACTTCATCTTCGGTACTATGGCCCTGGACATGCTGTGCGGCAAGGTGAACAAGCCGGGCGTGGTGCTCACCGAGCAGAAGCCCGAATCGCGCCACACCGCGCGTCCCACCCACTTCTGGTGCAACCGTCCCTATCAGGAGACCTTCGGCATCGGTTGGACGGTGGGCCTGACCGAGGGCGAGAACCTTCGCCGTTCCCAAGCAGCTGTGGAGCGCTGGAATGCGAAGGGTGTCGATGGCAAGGCCAAGCAGCAGGCTTTTGTGGACTACCAGCTGGCTCGCTTGGGATCGCTGGAGCACAAGGCCGTGCACCAGTGGCAGCTGAACGCCTTGGCGCCGGTGCGCGAGGCGTTGCTGACCGGCGAGCCCTACAAGATCTCGGTGCGTTGGGAGCAGTCTGGCAACAAGTATTGCGTCATGAGCAATGGCGAGCAGTGGAACGAGGCTTACGCCAACATCGACTTCTGCGTGCACCAGCAGCCCCACATGACTTCCACTACCATTGAGGACGCCGACCTGTTCCTGCCCATGCAGGAGTGGTTGGAATTCGAGCACGCCACCGAGACGACCACCCAGTTCAACCAGACTTTCATGCGCAAGCAAATCGTGCATATGGGCGAAACGGAGGATCCGTTCATCTGCGTGACGCGTATCGTCGACAGCTTGTGCGAAAAGCTCGGCGGCGATGATGCGGTGCTCTGCCGCGACTTCCAATTCAACGGTACCTATCGCACCAAGGAGGACATCTATCCGGCTTGGGCCGAGATGTTCGGCGTGGAAAGCTGGCCCGAGGCCGTGAAGCACTCCGAGGATCACACGCTCACGGTGCCTATTGACGAGCTGTACCAGTTCTATCAGCACTTGGATATCGTGGACGATGGGCTGCCTGCCGGATTCGCCACGCTGTCTCGCAAATGCGAGCCCTATGTGACCATGGCGGTGCTGAACGGCCGCACCGGTTTTCCCTATCACTTCCCCTACACCCAGGTGGCCGCCGACGGCACGTGGCCGGAGTACGATGCCGTGTGCACCTACAAGGAGCAGAGTGAGAACATGCTCCAGGACGATCCGGATTTCCCCTTCTACCTCACGACGGGGCGCGTGGCCCACTACCACCACACGACGCTGCGCACCGCTCCCTACAGCCGCGAGCTCATTCCCGTCCCCGATATGCGCATCAACCCCCGCGATGCCGCGGCCCTCGGTGTGGCCCACGGCGATTGGGTGGAGCTGTCGAGCCGTCGCGGTGCCACGCGCGGCCGCGCCTACCTCACCGAGGGCGTGCGTCCCGGCGTGGTGATGATGGAGCGTTTCTACTTCCCCGAAAGCTACGACCATTCCACCAAGACCATGAGCGGCGGCTGGCGCCAGTGCAACGTGAACCTCATGGCCCGCGATGATGTGGTCAACGACAACTTCGCCTCCGCTTCCTGGCGCGGTTACCGCGTCAACGTGAGGAAAGCCGAGGCTCCCGAGGGCCTGTGGACCGAGCCGGAGCAGTTCCAGCCCCTCATGCCCAGCCGCACCTTCGAGTCCCGTACCGAGGAAGGGGCCTGCCATGCCTAGGAAGTGCCTTGTCATCAACATCGACCGGTGCACCGGTTGCGACAGCTGCATCGTGAGCTGCAAATTCGAGAATCACCTGCCCTTGGGCACCTTCTACAACCGTGTCATGCAGGTAGGACCTACGGGCACCTACCCGAACATCGAGCGTTACAACCTGCCCGTGCAGTGCCAGCAGTGCACCCATGCGCGCTGCGTGGAGGTGTGCCCCACGGGCGCTTCTTATCGCGACAGCGAATCGGGCATTGTGCTGGTGAACGAGGCGAAGTGCATCGGCTGCCAGTACTGCCTGTACGCTTGTCCCTACGGTGTGCGCAGCTTCAGCGAGGAGGACGGCGTGGCCCGCAAGTGCACGCTGTGCCAGCATCTGACCGCCGATGGCAAGGCCGATCCGGCCTGCGTGCACAATTGCCCCGGCGGCGCCCGGTTCTACGGCGATCTGGACGACCCGGATTCGGCTGTTTCCCGGGAACTGGCCAAGTACGACGACGCGTGCATTCACACGCTGGGCGCTCCCGAAGGCGAAGAGCCCCTGACCCGCTATATCCTCTCGCCTTCGACGGCTCATTGGAAGGAGCTGGTGTAAATGGCACCGAAAATTCAGTGGCCCCTCGTTCTGTTCTCAATGCTCGCGGGGTGCGGCGGATGCTGCTTCGCTTTCGCGGGCGTGGCCGGCGCTCTCGGCGAGTCGACGACGGTCACGCTCTGGGCGACGGGCATCTCGTTGGTGCTCGTTGTGGTGGGCGCCGTCTGCTCCATGATGCATCTGGCCACGCCGCGTCACGCTTTTGCGGCTGTGACCCATCTGCTGTCCTTCTCGGGCATTTCCGTGGAGCTGATCATGCTCGGTGTGGTATCGGCGCTCATGGTGGCCTATGGCGCTGCGTGCCTGTGGTTCGACAACGAGCTGGTGCGCCTCGTGCTCGGCATGGCTGGCGCGCTGGCCGGCGTCGTGCTGGCCTTTGTAACGGGCCATGGCTACCTCATCTCATCAAAGCCCACCTGGAATACGAAGAAGCTGCCTTTGGCCTATACGGGCACGGCGCTTGTGGCCGGCGGGTTTCTCTACGCGGTGGTGTCGGTGGCGACGGGGGGCGTCTGGGCTATGGAGTTGCCCGTGAAGCTGCTGCTGGCCGTCTGCGCTGTCTTCTCGGCAGTGACGGTGGCCGCGTACCTGGGGCATTTGGGGATGCAGACGGCGAAGAAGAACCCGACGCTGTTCTGGGTCGGCATCGTGGTCTGCGGCCTGGTGGTGCCTCTGGCCTGCGCGGCGATCCTGCTCGCTCCTCTGCCTTCGATGGCTTTCGTCGCGGTGGCGGCCGTCGGTTTCGTTGCCGCCATGGCGGGGGGTCTCAGCCTGCGCATGCTCATGTGGATCGTCGGTGCGGGATTCCTCTTCTTTTTCGAGGACGCCCAAGCAAATCGCAGCGCCATTCTCAACTGCTAGCTATTTTCGGCGGGCCTGTCCGCAAGGATCGCGCCCGCCCTGTCAAAGAAAGGTGGGGAAACCATGATGACCCCCGACGAGTTCTCCCTAGTGCAGGCGAACCGTGCGAAGTTGTACCGCCTTTTCGGCCGTCTTTTCAGGGCGCCGCTCTCCCAGGATGACATTGAGGCGCTTGCAGCGGCCCGGATCGGCTCCCTGAAGAGCGAGGACGCTGCGTTCGATCACGGCATGCACGTCATGGAGCGTTATCTGGAGAAGCGCCACACGGGCACGCGCGCCTTCTTGGGACGCGATTTCACGGCGGCGTTTCTGGGTATGCGCGATGAAGCCGGCCGTTACGCTTTGCCCTACGAAAGCGCCTTTGTGGACGCAACGCAGCATTACATGGGCACAGCGCGGGGCAAGGTGTACAACATCTACAAGAAACAGGCGCTCAAGCTGGCGGAAGGCATCGATCTTCCCGAGGATCATCTGGCCTTTATGTGCGAGTTCATGGCGACGCTGGCCGATCGTGCCGTTGAGGCGCGCGCCGCGTCCGATATGACGGCCCTGCGTGAGAATCTCCTGCTTTCCCAGGCGTTCCTCAAGCACCATATCCTGAATTGGTACCCGGAGTTCTCCGCTCTGGCGGCGCGCTTGGTGGACGAGCGGTTCTACCGCGGGCTTCTGGAGGCGGCCGGTGCCTTCTTCGCCCTGGATGCCAAGGTGCTTCGCGATCTGGTGAAAGATGAGAAGGCAAAGGACCGCTCGTTCGATCTTGCCCGCTGGGAACTGGCCAATGCCGTCCCTGTCGACAAAGAGGGCGTCTATCCGCAGCTTAATCGTCATCGTTGCCTGCGCGTGAAGGGCATGACCTGCGACCGGTGCACGGCTGTGTGTCCCGAAGCGGTAGATCCGGTGGCGAATAGGAAGCATGAGCCCCAGAACGCTTGCACCGCCTGCGGTGCCTGCGTGGCGGTGTGCCCCGAGAAGGCGCTGTCTCTTTAGGGGCTCGGTGTCTTTGCCGGGGCGTCCGTGAATCGACCCGCGCCGGCGCCATCGTTGGCATTCGGGTCCGTCAAATGGTTGAAGCGCCGTGCAGGAAAGCACGGCGGGAAAGAAAAGGAGGTTTCGTTATGAGACAAGACGGAGGTTACGCCATTGGGGATAAGGTCCCCATGGGGAAGGCCATTGTGTACTCGTTGCAGCACCTGATGGCCTTCGTGGGCGGCGGCGCTATTGTGCCCGCCATGATCATGGGACTCAATCCGGCGCTGGCGGTGTTCTGCACCGGTCTTGGCACCATCATCTATCTTATTTGCACGCGCAACAAGGTGCCGAGCTACTTCGGCGTGTCGTTCAGCTTCATCACGCCCATGGCCGTGGTGACGGCCGTCGATGGCATTTCGGGCGCGCTCTGCGGTATTGTGGCCGTCGGTGTGGCGCTCTGCGTGGTGGCGGGCATTGTGAAGCTTACCGGCACCGGCTGGATTGACAAGGTGCTGCCGCCGGTAGTGACCGGCTGCATCATCGTGGTCATCGGCGTGGGTCTGTCGGCCACGGCGGTCAACTCCGTGATGTTCGACGGCGGTGCGTCGGAGACCTTCGACACGATGGGCTGCATTGTCGGATTCATCACGTTCCTCTCGGCCGTGGTGGCATCTTCCTGGGGTCGCGGCTTCCTTAAGATGGTGCCCGTGCTCATCGGCATCGTGGTGGGTTATATCGTGGCCATTCCCCTGGGTATGGTGGACTTTACCGCTATCAACGAGGCAGCTTGGATCGGCCTTCCCGAAGTGACGCTGCCCACGTTTAGCGTGAATGCCCTGCTCGTTATCGCTCCCATTGCGTTGGTGCTCGTAGTCGAGCATATCGGCCACCTGATGACGGTGACCAATCTTTCCGGCGAGGACTGCAACAAGTACCTCTCCTCTTCGCTGCTCGGCAACGGCCTTGGCACGGTGGCTTCCGGCTTCCTGGGCGGCCCGGCTTTGACCTCCATCGCCGAGAACATCGGCGTTATGGGTCTGTCGAAGTGCTATTCCACCCGTATCTTCTGGTGGACGGCCGCTTTCGCCATGATCATCGGCGGTTTTTGCCCGAAGCTGGCCATGCTGTTCTACTCCATTCCCAACTGCGTGCTGGGCGGCGTGTCGTTCCTGCTGTTCGGACTCATCTCCGGCAACGGTCTGTCGCTGCTTGTGGATGCCAAAGTGGATTTCAATGAGAATCGCAATCTCATGATCGCTGCCGCCTCGCTCATCGTGGGCATCGGCATGATGACCACCGGCGTGTCCATCCCCCTGGGTTCCTTCAATGTTCCCGGCCTGCTGCTGGCTGCGGTGCTGGCTGTGATCCTGAACCTCGTCTTGCCCAAGGAGTCTCAGGGCGAGAAGCCGGTGACGGCGACGACGGCGGCCGAGGGCGCTGGTAAGGTCCAGGTCTACGACGAGCTGGTCGAGCCCTAAGGCGCTGTGGTTTCCCATCCGTTCAAGCAAGGGGTCGCGGTGCCGAGAGAGTTGTGCGCTCGCTCGGCACCGCGCCGTTGACAAGGGGTGTCCATCATGGGCAAGAGAGTGGTAGATGTCGAGGAAAGGCTTCCCTGGTACCAGGCGCTGCCTCTGGGGCTACAGCATTTCCTCTCAATGTTCGGAGCAACGGTGCTCGTGCCCATGCTCATGGGATTTTCGCCGTCGGTATCTGTGATGTGCTCGGGTATCGGAACGGCGTTGTACCTCGTGGCAACGAAGGGGAAAATTCCGAGCTACCTGGGACCTTCCTTCAGTTTCGTGGGGCCAGTGGTTATTGCGAGCGCTACGGCGGGGGCGGCCGGGGTCGGCTCGGCCATTGTGGGGGCCGGTCTGGTATTCGTCGTGTGCGCTCTGGTGGTGCGCAAGACGGGGACGCGCTGGATCGATCGGCTCATTCCCACGGTGGTCATGGCCGAGATCATCTTCGTTATTGGCTGCGGCCTGGCTACCACGGCGGTTTCGGAGGCGCTCACCGTGCCCGAGGGCGAGACGCTGTGGCAGACGCTCGTTGTGGCGGGGGTGGCCTTCTTCGTGGTCGTGCTGTGCACGTGCTTCGGGAAGCGGGTGCTGAATACCATCCCCGTGTTGGTCGGGGCCGCAGTGGCCTATGGCCTTTCATGTGCTTTCGGTATGGTGGACTTCACCCCTGTGGCTGAGGCGGCTTGGATCGGCCTGCCCGAGTTCACGTTGCCCGTCGTCGATGTGACGGCCATTGTGCTGGTGAGCCCTATCGCGATTATCGTGGTGATCGAGCATATCGGGCATCTGTTTGTCATCGGCGAGATGACCCACAGGAATTACAATCCCATTCTGTGGCGCTCGCTTTTGGGGGACGGCCTGGCCACCACTGTCGCCGGCCTTCTGGGGGCACCTCCGGCGACGACCTTCGCTGAGAACATCGGCGTGCTCAACGTGACGCGCGTCTATTCGACCCAAGTGTTCTGGTATGCTGCCGCCACGGCATTCATCGTTGGCGGATTCTGTCCCAAGCTGGGGGCGCTGGTGGGCACTATTCCCGATCCGGTTATCGGCGGGGTGTCCATCGTGATATTCGGGCTGATTGCCTGCAATGCCCTGAAGATGCTTGTGGAGCACGCCGTCGACATGACCGATTCCCGGAACCTCATCATTTTCGGCGGTCCGGCCATCGCGGCTATCGGCATGCAGTCGATGGGCGTGAGCATTCCCGTCGGTGAGTACTCCGTGCCGGGGCTGGCCGTGGCGGCGCTGCTGGGCATTGTGCTGAACCTCGTGCTACCGGGCCGTTCCGCCGATGCGGGGGCCGAAAAGGTTCCCCCTGTACCGCGGGAAAGCTATGATGATCTGGCCCGCGATTTCGAGCGGGCCGAGAACGGATCGAACGAGAAGGGGCAGGCGTGAGGCGGTTGGTTCTTTCATGAGTGCGCGGAATGCCGCGGGTCGTCTCATAGGATTTTTTGCGGGCGGTTTTATCGCCGGCTTTAACGAGAACCTGGTGAACATGGCGCTTGTTGCCATCATGGGCGAGTTTTCCGTGGATGCCATGACGGCGCAGTGGCTTGTGACGGGGTTCATGGTGGTCACGGTGTTCGTTGTGGCGGCCATGGCGGCCCTGTATCGACGGCTCGGCCCGCGGACGTTACTGTTCGTCGCTCTGGCGTGCAACGCACTCGGGTCGATGGGCGGTCTGGTGGCCCCTACCTTTGCGGTGCTGTTTGCGTCGCGGCTCGTGCAGGCTGTGGGCACGGGCATTTTCATCCCCCTTATGATGAACGCCATATTGGAAACGGTGGCATCGGAGAAATTGGGCACCTATCTCGCCGTGGGCAACGGCATGATCGCCTTGGGCCCCGCCGTGGCGCCTGTGGCCACCGGTGCCCTCGTCGGCGCCTTTGGCTGGCATAGCGTGTTCGTGGTTCCCCTGGTGGCTTCGGCGCTTATAGGTCTGTGGGGCCTTGTCGCCGTCAGGCCCTCGAGACGCGGCGACGTCCAAGGGAACTTCGTCTCTCTTCGCGGGGTGCTGCTCAACCGCGGTTTTGTCGCCGCGGCCCTGCTCGTGGTGCTCACCATGAGCATTTACTTTTCCCTTAACGTCATGGGCCCGCTGTATCTGGAAGAATGCGCCCACCTCGGCCCGGCCCTCTCGGGGCTGTGCCTGGGCCCGCTCGTGGTGGCCTATGCTGTCGCGTCGCTTGCCGGCGGTCGCCGTCTCGACCGCCGAGGTCCCGCCCCCTTGCTTTCTCGAGGCTTGGCCGTGGCGGCTGCTGGATCGGTGCTGATGGCCGTAGCCGCCTGGATGGCAAGCGAGATCACACTGCTGGCGGGGATGTTGGTGGTGTTTGTCGGCTGCGGCACGGTGTGCGCCAATTTCCAGACTACAGGGCTGCGGTGCCTGGCGCTGAACCAGCACTCCCTGGGCGTCACCATAATGACGATGGCCGTCCAAATTGCTGCTTCTATCGGACCGTTTGTCTCGGTGGGCACAATGTCGGGCATCCAAGGTGCGGTGGGGGAGGCTCAAAGCGCCCTTGGCTATGAAGGCGCCTGGTTGCTCGCGGCCCTCGTTTGTGCGATGGGTTCGCTTCTCGCTCGTTGGGCCTGTCGACGGCTGTGGAAGTGGAGGCGCAACAATGCTGATGCGGGGTAAGGCTAACGTCGGCGTTCGTCGGAAGCCGGCATGACGGACTCTCTCAAAGCCGTTACGGGCGCTGCGCCGCCAGCTCTTTCAGGTTCTCGATGGCCAGTTCGGGATCGAGCACGTGCATGCCGAGGTAGGCGCCGCCCATGGTGTCGGCATCGGCGGTGGCGTAGATGGCGCGACTCGTCTCGCCGGTGAGATAGTGCCACAAACGGTACAGGTAGCCGGTCCAGTACATGGGTTCCCGGCCCCAGGAAGCTCCGGCACGGGGCAGGCCGCCCACTTCGTCGTCAAGCTCTTCCAACAGGTATTCCTCCCCGGCCCACTGCAGGAAGTCGAAGACCCCATCCATACGTCGCGCCACGTCGCTGTTCATGAAGGCCTCGATGAAGGTGGGGCAATCGTAGCCGCGCGCGCGGGCCAGTTCGAAGAGACGTCCCTGGATGTCGCACAGTTGTCGTTGGTCTAATCGCAGGTCAGCCAAGGGGAACACCGGCTTCCAGTATCTCGTCGAAGAAGTGTCCCTCGCGGCGGTGCTCGCGACAGATGCGCTCAGCCAAAGCCACTCCCTCGGCCCGGTTCGCCTCGCTCGTGGCAATCAGCTCGGTCCGCTCGTCCTCGCTGAGGCTACGTTCATCCACGATGCGAACGGCATCGCATGCGGCTTGGGTGAGCGCCACTACTTGGTTGCCCAGCTGCAGCGCGGAAAGACTTTTTATAAGGGCGACATCAGTGATGTCCCCGTTGAAGAAGCGGTCGAGGACGACGAACATGCGGTCGTTGGCAATGGGCCCAATGGCAACATCTGCACCCTCAAGCGCGGCGGCTGTCTCTGCATAGAGGGTGGTGCCGCGGGCCTGCTCCATCTTGCCGCGATGATAGGCGACGACGAGGGCCCAGGTTGCGTCAGCGGAAAGCTCGCGCACATCGAGGCCGTCGAGATCAAGTTCCACGGTGTAAAAGCGCGCATCGGGGAAGTCGCAGATAAGGGTGAGCGGCTGCAGGGGTTCGGTGCCCAGGTAGAAACCCCGTCCGAAATCACATCGATCCCGGCTAAGAGGCGCAATGGGGCCGTCAATACCGTGGCGTGAGCCATGATAGAGAAGCATGGGGCCTCCTTTGTGACGAATGACCGTGCAGCTCGTACCGATAGTATAGCGGAACAGAGGGCGGGCGGGTTGCCCACAGCTGCCGCGTTGCACCCTCCCGCAATAAAAGGACAATATTTTCCCCGCCCGTTTTTGCGGTATCCTGAAAGCTGAACATGACGTGGGCGCATAAGGCCCGCGGCAGCGAGGGCGGCGAACCGGACGAGACCGGCTTCCCCCGCGAGGGCTATGCGCTAGGCGATCTGGCCGGCGCGGTGAGCCTTTCCATCCCCATGGAGGTGTACGAGGCGGAGGCCCGCGAGCGCACGATGGCCAACGTCAGCCTGTTCGGGGCGCTTGCGGCGGTCATCGTGGCGGTGGCCGTGGCGGTGAACGGAGCGCTCCGACGGCAGGGGCGCCAGATGGACACCCTGGACGCGGCGAGCCTCGAGGCCGACCGCTATCGGGTTGAAATTCTCCCCTCGATGTGCTCGACGTGGAGAATGCGGTGGAGGCGACCGTTGCGCCTGACCGTGGCGCTCACGGCCGCCCGCGATGGCCTGCTCATCGAGGTGGCCGACACCGGTATTGGCATTCCCGAGGACGAGCTCGCCACCATTTTCGAACGCTTCCGTCAGGCGGACTCGTCCATCTCGCGGCGCTACGGCGGCAGCGGCTTGGGACTTGCGCTCGTGAAGGAGATGGCCGAACTGCTCGGCGGCCGCGCCACCGTGCAGAGCGAAGTGGGCGTCGGCAGCGTGTTCCGCGCGAGCCATCCCGGCGCCGTCATGGGCAAAGACGAGCTCATCGAGGAGCTATGGGGCGAGGAGTACCTGGACGGCGCCATCTCCATCGCCGTCTACGTGCGGAAAATTCGCGAGAAGATAGAAGAGAACCCCGCCAAGCCCGCCTACCTGAAGACCGTCTGGGGCGTGGGATACTCCTTCGAGGCGTGAGGGCACCCCGCAATACTTTCGCAATAAAACGGCAAAGCGCTCTTTATGGCATCGCCGGCGCCCTCTTTCATCGAGTGGGGCGCGCAATCGTTCATCACTACGTTTGCCAATAAGAACCTTACCACGAATCCGCTTGCGGGCTCTGATGGACAAGGACGTACAGCGGCTCACAATTTCGATGGATCGATGGATTATCTGGCCCGAGCCGAGGCCATGATCGATGACGCGTTGGAATCGCTCAGCGCACAGCAAGCCTAAGCAAGTTTCTCACTTTGTGAAAGTACTGACGTTGGGAAGGCGGACTCGATTGGGGCCCGCCTTCCCCTTATTGCGAGAGCCTGTATAGGTGTGCGGATTGATTCTAGATCGCACCCTTCCGCATCTGTGCGAACCACTCGGGCAGCAGCCCTGCTGCGTATAGGGGCAGGTTCACTACCCAGTCCTGCTCTTTGAAGGGCGACAGCGACAGGCGCAGGCCCCGGCCGAGGTGGTTACGCTCCACGAACAAGCGAAGGCTCTTCGCCTTCAGGTTCGTGGTGGCCTTCGCCTCGACGGCCACGATGGAGCGGCCGTAATCGTACACGAAATCGACCTCGCCGGAGGAGTTCTCGGCCGACCAGTAGTAAGGAACCACCTTGCCTGTGGCAACGAGCTCCTGGCACACGTAGTTTTCCGTGAGGGCCCCCTTGAACTCGGAAAACAGCTCATGGCCGTCAACGAGAACCGAGGCATCGAGACGGCTTGCCGCGCCGAGGAGTCCCACGTCGAGCAGGTATATCTTGAAAGCGTCTCGATCCTCGTAGGCGGAGAGGGGCAGTCCCGGCTTCGTGATGCGGTTGACGCGCAGAAGCAGTCCTGCGTCCACGAGCCACTGGATGGCCTCTTCGTAGCCGCGTGCGCGGGCGCCCGTGCGCACAGCTGAGTAGACGAACTTCTTGTTCTCGCGGGCGAGCTGTCCGGGAGCCGAGTTCCACACGAGCCGTATTTTCTCGGCGAGGGCAGCGTCGGCGTATTTGGAAAAGTCGTGCTCGTAGTCGAAGAGCAGCCGATTCTGCTGCTTTCGCGTTTCGCTGAAGCTGCCCGTATCCAAAAACGTTTGAACCACTTCTGGCATGCCGCCGACGAAGTAGTAATTGCGCAGCTGCTCTATGTAACGCTCCGAAAGGGAATCGGCCAACGCGAGATCTCCTCGTCGCAGGGTATCCAGCATGAGATTGTTGCCGGTTGCGAGGAGAAATTCGTCAAAGGACAAGGGGTAGATGAGCAGGTGGTCGACTTTCCCGACAGGGAAGGAGACGCCCCGGTGAAGGGCGACGCCCAAAAGCGACCCGGCAGCGACGAGGGCGGTTTCAGGGCTGCGCTCGGCGAACGATTTGAGGGAGGTAAGGGCCCGAGGGCATTCTTGAATCTCGTCGAACACTACGAGAGTGTTCGGGTCTTTGGCGTTAACGCCGGTGTACAAGGTGACGGCGTCGAGCAGCCTCGCCGGAGCTAACTCACCTTCGAACTGACGCGCCATGGCCTCATCTTCGAGGAAGTTCACGTAAGCCACTGCGGCGAAGTGGGTCTGCCCGAACTCCCTGATGAGCCACGTCTTGCCCACCTGTCGTGCTCCCTGCACGAGCAGCGGTCGTCGGCGAGGGGAGTTCTTCCAGGCAATGAGGTCTTTTATGGCGAATCGCTCCACGGCAAGCTCCTTTCTGCCAACGCCAGTCATCGGTTCGAATGCCATGATAATATGTTTCAGAGCAATATTCCATCTGAAAAGTGGCACGGATACCAATTATTCCGACGTAAAAGTGGCACGGATGCCAATTATTCCGACGTAAAAGTGGCATGCTGCGGCTTCGAACTCGCTTTGGCCCTGAGGGGACGACTCTGGTTTTGCCGCCTTCGTGGAACTGCTCTTTCGCTTTAGCGTGTTGGAGTACAATGGCCCTTGCTCGCGTTGCGCACGCGACGAGGGCTTTTCTAGTCTGAGAAAGGGATGGTTCCATTGTCCGACATCACCGAGGTCGATTACATCTGGAAGAACGGCGAGCTGGTGCCGTGGGCGGAGGCGACGACCCATGTGCTGTCGCATTCGCTGCACTACGGCTCCGGCGTGTTCGAGGGCATTCGCTGCTACAAGGTGCCCGACGAGGACAAATCCTACGTGTTCCGCCTGCGCGACCATATGGAACGGCTGCATCGCAGCTGCAAGATTGCCCAGATCGAGTTGCCCTACAGCGTCGACGAGCTGATGGACGCCACGTTGGAGGTCATCCGTGCCAACAGGCTTCCGGCCTGCTATATCCGCCCATTGGTATACCGCGGCTACGGCGTCATGGGGGTAGACCCGACCGGGGCGCCCGTGGACGTCGTCATCGCCGTGTGGCCCTGGGACGCCTACCTGGGCGCCGACGCGCTGGAAAACGGCGTGGCCGTGGGCATCTCCTCGTGGCGTCAGCGCTCGAACAACGCCATTCCGCCGGCGGTGAAGGCCACGGCCTCTTACATGAACTCCATCCTCGCGAAGATGGAGGCGAAGGCCCACGGCTATGCCGAGGCCATCATGTTGAACGAGGCGGGGCTTGTCTGCGAGGGCACGGGCGAGAACCTGTTCATCGTGCGCAACGGCGTGCTTTCCACTCCGCCGCTCTCCGATGGACTTCTCGAGGGCATCACCCGCGACACGGTGCTGTGTCTGGCCGACGACCTGGAGATCCCTGCTGTGGAGGAAAGCCTCACCCGCAGCGACCTGTACATCGCCGATGAGGTGTTCATGACCGGCTCGGCCGCCGAGCTGACGCCCGTGGGTTCCGTGGACGGTCGCGTCATCGGCAAGCCCGGCGAAACCACGCGCGCGCTGCAGGATCGGTTCTTCGACCTGGTCTACGGGCGTATCGACGAATACGCTGACTGGCTCACGGAGGTCTAATGGCTGAGATTCGCACCCCCGATGTGGACGACCTGCTGAGCGTTCTGGCCGCCCTCGACGATCCCGATGCTATTTTCGCTCTTTTGGAAGACCTGTTCACCGTGCGAGAGATTCGTGAGACGTCCCAGCGGTTGGGCGTGGCGCGTCTTTTGGCGGCAGGGAAGTCCTACGCGGCCATCGAGGCGGAAACGGGCGCCTCGGCCACGACCATCGCCCGGGTTTCCAAGTGCCTCAGCTACGGCGCCGGCGGCTACGAGCAAGCGCTCAAAATTCTGGATGCGCGCCCGTAGCGGCTGTGCGGAGACGGGCGCTCGGTAAGGGTGATCCGACGCGCGCCGTTCGGCGACGATAGCGAAAGGGGTGTCATCTGGGCACCCCTTTTCTCACGCGCATGAATTCGGGAGAGGCTTTGCGTGCCAAAAAGAAGAGGCGGCTTGGGGAGCCGCCTCATTGCAGGGGTTCGAGAACGGATCGGGGAAATCTCGTTCTCGGGAAGCGGGCTTGTTGAGGGGTACCCGCTTCCAAAAGAGAGAAGAAGGAAAGTAAAGGGGAAAGGAGAAGACTTATCAGCTCTTTTCCGTTTCGCTGGTTTGCAGTATAGGGGAGGGACGGCTTTTGGGGGAGCCCTTTGGTGCTGCAGTTACCATCGCGTAAATAAGCGTGCACGGTTCCGTCAAACAGGGGCGGGGCGACTGGGCTGCTTGATACCGACGAAGGCGCGGGCTGGGTGCGCGAGAGTTGTGGAGAAAGTGTAAACCTAGGTTAACTCACTTGTGCTAGTGGATCAGTTAGCTTATTATAACTTTTGTCAGCAGGGCCGAGGGAACGAAGCCCTGCAACACCTCCTCTCTTCTTGTTTTACTGGGTGGCGAAGCTTCTCCTCGTCTTGCTGTCGCCACAACACGAAGCCCGCGGATCCCCCTCCCGCGGGCCTTCGTGTTTTCTGGGCCGAATCTCCTGTTTCGCCATGGAACTGACACGAGGCGTTTGAGGGGAGGATACTTTGGTTGACACCCTGTGAACCATGACCTTCCTTCTCTTGATTTCTTGCCGTTGACATGGGGATTTCAACTGAAACAAAGCAGTGGCGCAGGGACTACGAAGGCTTCTTGCGCCCTTAATTTGTACACGGATGGGGTAATCATTTACCTGCAGGCTCAAGAGACAGCAAGGCCGGGCGGACGCGTTGCGGCGGAGTGTCTGAGCGTGCGAAGCGCTTCGGCGCGAAAGCAAACTTTGCACAAGAACCTTCCAGGGAATGGTGATAACAATGAAACTGAAGCATGTGGGTTGGGTGGCGCTCTCCGGCTTGTTCGCGGTGAGCCTCGCGGGATGCGCAGCCCAAAACGACCAGGCGGCCCCGACTGGCTCCGAACAAGCGGTGGTGCAGACCGAAGAGAACCAGGGCCCAGCAGCGGGACAAGCCGCCGTGGACGAGCAGGCCGATGCCGCCACGGCCGAGCAGGAGGCCGCGAACCCCGCCGAGTTGCAAATCGTCGATTCCGGCTGGTTCGCTGCCGACAACGGCATGGTGGACTTCGCCGTGAAGGTGCAGAACCCCAACAAAACCGTAGAGGCCATCGATCCAGTCATCGAGGTCGTGGGCAAGGACGATAGCGGCAACGTCATCTTCGACGAGACGATCGAAACTCCGGGTGTGTTGCCCGATTCCACTTACTATTATTCCTACGTGGCGGGATCGACCGCTGATTCCTCGGCAAACTCGACCGAGGTGGTGAAGCCGGCGACCGTCGAGTTCTCCATTACGACGCCTGAGGGCTCGTGGGAGGCCACGGACCAGAAGCTGGCCGACGTGTACGTTGTGCAGGACGGGGGAGCGGCTGACACCCAGTTCGGCGCCAAGGAGTTCACAGGCACGGTGACGGCGTCCGAGTCGCTGGATGGCGCCACGCAGTCGCGCGTCGACGTGGTGCTGCTTGACGGCAACGGCAAGATCGAGGGCGGCTACTTCAAGATCGTGGACACTCAGCCCGGTCAGGCCGCCGACTACGACATCTACGCCGTGGGTGCTCCTCAGTACGCGAGCTACGCCGTGTACGCCAGCCCGTGGCCCGAGGAGGACGCGGCATAGAAGCTGAGTGGTTTACTTTGGATTAGACAGAGGGCAGAAAGAAAATAAACCGAGTTCTGACTTTTCAATTTCTCGAGTCACATTAGAGTGAGCGCCAAGGACGGCCCATTGTGCCAGGCTGTCCTTGGCGTTTCAGGTTGAATTCCCAAAAGAGAAGGAGAGAAGGAGAACGCTTGTGCCATACGAAAAGGGCAACGGCAAGACCGCTGTCATCGCCCTGGGCGGCAACGCCCTCGGCAACACCCCGCAGGAGCAGCTTACGCTCGTGCGGAACACCGCCAAGCACATCGTGGACATGATCCAGGACGGCACCAACGTCGTCGTCTCCCACGGCAACGGCCCCCAGGTCGGCATGATCAACAACGCGTTCGCCTACGCGGCGGCCAACGACGACAAGACCCCGGACATGCCCTTCCCCGAGGCCGGCGCCATGTCCCAGGGCGGTACATCACAAGCGCAGGCGGGGAGTCCACTTCCTGGTAGGGGAGGGCTTTAGGCCCTCCCTTCTTGTTCCCTACGATGGGCGTCCTCCTTCTGCAGGGCGACTGAAGCCGCCCCCTACGGGAGGCCTTCAGCCCTCCCGCTCTCGGCCCACGCGTCCGCAGGGCGGCTGAAGCCGCCCCCCTACGACGGGCCCTCACAATGGCCCCTCCGTGTGGTCCTGTCGAGCGGGCCGTTCGGTTCAAGCGTTGACCATGTCGCTGAAGGAGACGAGCCGCACATTCCCCGATCTATTCGCCTCTGCTCGGCATGCTTGCGAGAATCCGGTTTTCGAAAACGCGTAAAGCTGCGCCTCGTCCGCATTGCCAATAAGGTTCGTGCGATGGCGAAGCTTCTCCAGGGCCGAGGCGGGAAAGTCCTCGTTTCGCCACTTACATTCTCCGGCGAGCACCACGTGTGTGCCCTCTATGCCGACGATGTCAATTTCGGCTTCCTGCTTACGTTGCGGATCATTGCCCCACCAGCGTCCAAGGTCATCGAATTCTATGGCCGACTCGTCTCTTGCCATCTGGCGCCAAAGCCACTGGTTGCAGATATCTTCGAAAACCGGTCCCATGTATTCGGAAAGTGCCTTTTCGATAGAGCGCCAAGCACGTCCTGGCATCCCACGTTGGATCGAGGAAGTATGCGGTGCGATGAAGCGAAACCAGAAACGGAAGAGATTGTCGCTGAGTCTGTAGATCGGCCTCTTGCCCTTTCCCCCAAGGGGCTGCTCGCGGGTAACCAGGCCAATGCGCTCAAGCTCTTTGAGGTAGTACGAGGTTTCCGCTGTGGTGGAGCCAATTGCGGTTGCTATCTCCCCGCTCTGGGTTCGTCCATTTGCGATGGCGTCGATGACCGCGTTGTATCGCGATGCCTTCGACACCTCTTGCATGAGCAAGATGCTCGGTTCCTCGTAGAGGATTGAGTTCGGGTCGAGCAGCGCTGCCTCGGTGAGCTCGCGTAATGTTCCACCATTCTGAAATTGCATAAGATAAAGGGGTACGCCGCCCACCATGCCGTATATTTCGGCTGTCTCGATGGGGTTGCGTTGGGGGAAGAGCTCCATGGCTGTGAAAAAATCAAAGGGCTTAAGCTCTATCTGGGCTGTTCTCCGCCCGTACAAAGGGCTCTTCTCTCCAAGTACCTGCTCTTTCATGAACGACAACGAAGACCCGCACAGCAAGAGAAGCAGCTTCGAATCTGCAGAGGCGCGATCGATGAGAGCTTGCAGGATTGAAGAGACGCTCGGGTCGGCCTTTGCCAAATAGGGGAATTCGTCAATGACGAAGATGACTCGCTGGCTACGAGCGCGTTCGAATATGGCCTCGAAGGCTTGCTGGAGGCTGGCATAGAGCGGCGCAAGCTGGAAAGCGAGGTGCTCTTCGGGCTTCTCATCCATCCTGGGGTAGGAAGGGTGAGTCCAGGAGGCTGAAACGCCTTTTCGGGATACAGCGTGTTTGCGTGTTGCCGCAGTGCCGGCAAGGGCTGCATGGGCGCATAGGTCGGGCCCCGCGGCTCTGCGGGACTAATGACCGCAGAGCCGCGGGGCCTGTGTTCAAGGGTTTGCGCGCCGTTCCGTATAGCTGGCGTCTTCTAGCTCGATCCTACCCCTCGTAGACGATGCGGCCGTCGGAGATGGTGTAGACGACCTTCGCCGAGGAGATCTCCTTTGGATCCACTTCCAGGATATTGGCGTCCAGCACGACGAGATCGGCGAATTTGCCCACTTCAATGGTGCCGATAATATCGTCCATGAAGTTCTGGTAGGCGTCGTTCTTGGTGTAGGCCTCGAGCAGCTGGTAGGCTGTGAGCCCCTGTTCGGGCCAGCGGGTCATGTCGGTGTCCTCTTCCTCGGGATAGGGCGAGTTACGGGTAACGCCGGCCTCGATCGCATCGAGCGGGACAAATGGAATGACGGGGGCGTCTGAGGAGCCGCTGATGCAGATGCCTGCCTCGGCCATGTGCTTTGTTCGGTACATCGCCATGGCGCGCTCGTCGCCGACATAGGCGCGCTCCAGGTCCATGAGATCATCGTGGTACATCATCAGGAATTGGAGATTCGCCACTACATCCAAATCGGCCATGCGCTGGATATCCTCATCGGTGATGGCGCATACGTGGGTGATCGTGTGCCGCGCGTCGCGCTCCCCATTGGTCGCCCGAGCCTCCTCGAAGGCATCAAGGGTGCCGTGAACGGCGCCGTCGCCCATGGCGTGCACGTGCACCTGAACGCCTTCTGCATCAAAGTCGTGTACAAGACGGGTAAAGTCTTCCTGAGACCAGATGGGTTCGCCGCACCAATGATCACCGAGTCCCGTTGATTCCAGGTAGGGTTCCAGGAAGACGGCGGTGCCTCTTTCGGTCACTCCGTCGTAGAAAATCTTCACGGTATTCGAAGAAATCATGTCTGTGGCGGAGTCGTTGTAGGACTTGATGGTGGAAAGCACTTCGTCATAGGTGCGACCTTCTTTCATAGTGGGGACGACGCGCATGCGCAGGGTCAAATTGCCCTCGCGCTCCACCTTGTGGTACATATCGATAATATCAAGACCGCCTTGGGTGATATTTGTAATGCCGGTTATGCCATAGGAGTTTGCTTCCTCCATGAATTTGTACAGGGCCTTTTCCAGATTATCGTTGGTCATGGTGTCGGGCATGATGGCGAATACTATTCCCTTGGCGGCATCGCTGACGCATCCCGAAGGCTCGCCCTTTTCGTTGCGATAGAACAGGCCGCCTTCTGGGTCGGGGGTGTCGGCGGTTACGCCAGCCATTTCGAAGGCCTTGGAATTGACCCAAGCGGCGTGGTAGGAGACGTCATGGATGAGAATGGGCTTATCGGGGCAGATGGCATCTAGATCCTCTTTCGAGGGCCCGGGATTCGAGCCGTCGGGAAGCTGGTAGGCATTGAGCATGAAGGGCGATCCGATGTAGCCTTCTTCGTCGGGATGGGCTTCTACGAAGGAGCGGATTGCCTCGAGGTATTCCTCATTGGTGCTAAGTCCCGTTAGATCGATTTGGTAGAGTTTGGTGAACCAGTTGCCAGGGGCGTGGATGTGGCCGTCAATGAAGCCGGGGGAGACGAACTTGCCATCGAGGTCGATGACTTGGGTGGTGTCTCCTACGAAAGCGTCGATGCCTGAATCATCGCCCACATAGACGATTTTGTTGCCCGCGATGGCTATGGCCGAGGCAACCTCGCTTTCCGACACCATCGTCTGCACATGGCCGTTGTACAGCACGAGATCGGCGGCGTTCTCTTCGGGGGAATCAGATGGGCCGGTTGATCCGAGCGGCTCATCTGATGCGCATCCCCAAAGACCGCCCGAAAGCGTGGCGGCCGCAAGCGCACTTGATCCAATGACGAAATGGCGGCGGCTGAGAAGCTGATCGAGACGGGACATGCTCATAAACCCTCCTTAGTTCGGTCGCAGCGCTCTCTTCTCGGTGCTGCGATGACCTAACTTTAAGAGCGGGGAAATCTCTTGTTAAGGAAATCAGGGAGGGCTTTTAGATTATTTAGGGGATGATTTTTGTCCTCCCCTCTTCTGAACTGGGATAACGAAGAAGCTGAATCGAGTGTCAGGCAAGTCGGTAGCCTTGGCAGCCAAACCGTCTATAATGTTTGCTATCCGATGAAGGAGGAGTCGTGTCCCTCGCTTTTCTCTACAATGTGGCAAGCTGCATCGCCTATGCGTTGGCCATCGCCGCCTATGGGAGCCTGTACTACGTCGAACGCAAACCGGGATATATCTTCACGGCGCTCATCTTCTTCGCGTACACGATAGATATCGTTTTATTGTTCATGTACGAGCTTGTTCCAGAATTCGTGCTGCAATTCGAAGACGCGCGAAACGCCTACCCCATGCTCTACACCACATTCAACATGGCTATAATCCTCTTGTACCGGCTTGTGCTGGGCAGTTTGCTCTCGCGCAGCTTTTCTCCTGTCGAAGGATTTTTTTGGGCGGTTTGCATAATGGTGGCCTGGGCGAGCGGCGCTTCATCAGTCGAATCGGTTGCGTCGTGGCGCGGGTTCCTCTTTACCAGGCTGCTGGCATTGTGGGTGATAGGGTACGGTATCTGCTGCTTGGTGGCGGAATTTCGATGCATGAACCGCTGGCGATGGGTTTTCTCGCTTCTGCTCGTGCTCGTGTATGCCCTGGGAGAAGCGGCAACGTATGTGAGTTTCGGGCAGGAGAGCGGCGGGGGCTTTGCTTCTCCTCGCGAGGTGCCCGTCGAGGTTATGGCGCTCTGCTTCACCGTGGCCGCCTACGTCTTCCTCGCCCATCATCGGCGGATGCGCAACGAGCAGCTGGCAGAATCCCTTGTGCCCTGGATCGCCCGCGAATACGGGCTGACCAAGCGTGAAGAGGTGCTGCTGTCGCTGCTCGAGAAGGGTGCATCGAACAAGGAGATCGCCGAGCAGGAGTACATTTCCGTCAACACGGTGAAAACCCATATATCGAATGTTTACTCCAAGCTTGGCGTGAGCGGCCGGGACGGACTTGCGCAAATGCTCAAAGAAGAGTTAGGGCGCCGCAAAAGGGCTCGATTCTAGGGCGCTGCGGGAATAAGGGCGGCTGCGGTCTTCCGACACCTGCACCTCCCACGGCGCCAGCCGCTGTTTCGCGTCCGCCTACTATCCTCTATCCCTTCCAGAACAGCTGGGCGAGCTCTTGGCGGGTAGTGGTGCCGGTTTTCTTCAGGATGTTGTGCACGTGGGCCTTCACGGTGCCGAGGGCCAGCTGCAGCGAGCTAGCGATGTTCTGATTGTCCTTGCCTTGCAGCACTTCTTCCAAGATGACGCGCTCGCGCGCGGTCAGGTGATAGCGCTCGCAGAAGGCGGGAAGCAGCTCGTCGACGTATTCCTGGGTGTCGGGCGCATCGGCACTCGGCGGCTCCTTGAAGCGCAGGCGCAGGGTGTCGGCAGCGGCGCGCAGGGTGAAAAAGGACAGGGCCAGAAGCAGGATGTTCTCAGAGAAGTTCCGCTCGCTGATATATAGGGGCAGCATATCGGCGTTCGCGAAGAAGCTGGAATCGAAGACGAGGATCATGACGACATCCTCGATGAGAATGCACAGGCACAGAACTAAAGTGACGAGGAACAGCGGCTCCTGACGGCGCAAGCGGGCCTTCTCCACTTCGTTGCGGGCCGTGCTGTAGCGATAGACCCCGAAAGCCAAGCACCACAGGAGAAACGCCTGGCGCAGCGTGTAGAAGAGCCATTGGCGAAACTCGTCCACGGGCAGGCACAGCACGACGATTTCGCTTGCCGCTATGAAGGCCAAGGCTGGGGCGAGGCGCAAAACGCGGCGGCGCTCGTTCACGAAATCGCACAGTATGAGCCACATGGGCTCGAGAGTGCCCAAGGCGAGCAGTATCTTCAGCTGCGGATGGTCGATGGTATAGAACTGGTTGATGGAATACTCGACGTTCTGGCCCAGGTACTCGTATTGAAAGATAAGCGCGAGGTCGAGGAAGTAGAACAGCAGCATGGCCGCAGCGTAGAGAAACGAGTGGCGCCGGGAAACGAAATAGGCCGAGAGCGATACGGAACCCGACGCCACGCACACGAGCATCACGACGATGGTGTAGAAGTAGAACGCTGTCTCCAAAGCGAGCCTCCTCGGTGACGCATAGGGCCCGATGATGAGCCGCGACGGTCTAGAGCGGTTTAGGTCGTGCCTCAACTTGAAAGATCAGCAAAAGAGGCGATGGATCTTTTCTAGCATAGAAGCCAGTTCAATAGGTCTAAGTAGCGGGATTATTTGGGATTAGACGCACGGTGAGCTTTTACCATCTGGAAATAATCTTGATTATTTCTTCTCAAAACTTCTAGCGCGTTCCATGCTGAGCCTCGAGAGATGCGGAAGACGCTCAACAATTCCGGAGACGGCCTCGAGTCGAGAAGAGGCCGCGAACGGGAATCCGGCCCGAATAGCGCCGGCATGAAGGGTCCTCCGCATGAAACCGCATCGCGATCATCTTGTGCAGAGGTCGCGAACGAGATCCTAAAGGAGGATTTCCATGGTCAAGGACTACATCGACACCAACGACTTCACCAAGGAGGAGCTGCTCGGCATGGTGGACCTCGCCATCGCCATGAAGGGGCTCATCAAGGAGGGCGGCGAGTACCCGCTCTTGCTGAAGCACAAGACGCTGGGCATGATCTTCCAGCAGGTGTCCACCCGCACGCGCATCTCCTTCGAGACGGCCATGACCGACCTGGGCGGCCACGCGCAGTTCTTCGGCCCCGGCTCCATCCAGCTGGGCGGCCACGAGTCCATCGAGGACTCCGGCCGCGTCATGGGAAGCCTCGTCGACATCCTCATGGCCCGCGTCGACCGCCACAAGGACGTGGTGGCCCTGGCGAAGTACTCCGCGGCCCCCGTGATCAACGGCATGAGCGAGTACAACCACCCCACCCAGGAGCTCGGAGACCTCATGACCATGATCGAGAATTTGCCCGAGGGCAAGAAGATCGAGGACTGCAAGTTCGCCTTCATCGGCGATGCCACCCAGACCTGCGTATCGCTCATGTTCATCTGCTCGAAGATGGGCATGGACTTCGTGCAGTTCGGGCCCAAGGGCCATCAGATCCCCGACGGCGCCCTGCTCATAGGCACCGATGAGGAGCGCGCTGTGTTCGGTAAGGAGCTCATGGCCATCGGCGAGGAGAACTGCAAGATCTCCGGCGGCACCATTACCGTCTCCGACGACATCTCCTGCATCGAGGGCGCCGACTTCGTGTACACCGACGTGTGGTACGGCCTCTACGACGAGGAAGTCTCCAGCACCAGCTACATGGACGTGTTCTATCCCAAGTACCAGGTGACCTGGGACCTGATGAACGTGGCCGGCCCCGACTCCAAGTTCATGCACTGCCTGCCGGCCAACCGCGGCGAGGAGGTCGTGGACGAGGTGATGGATGACCCGGAGCGCTCCCTGTGCTGGGACGAGGCCGAGAACCGCAAGCACTCCATCCGCGCCATCCTCGCCACTCTGTGCCCCCAGAGCGAGCCGAACCCGGAGAAGGCGACCAACTACCGCGCCACCATCGACGAGTGCATGGCGAAGCTCGGCAAGCAGGGTCTGTAAACCATTCGCGATCGGGGAAGGCGCAACTTTCCCGATCGCTCTTTCCCATTAAGGAGTTACCCTATGAGCGGTAAGAAGAAATTCTCCTTCGTATCCGTTATCCTGTCGGTGATCTGCGTGGTGTTCGTGTGCGAGGCGGCGGCACCGGCTGCCGCCATCGGCAACCAGCAGTTCTTCTGGTGGATCTTCCTCATCATCACCTTCCTTTTGCCCTACGGCATGGTGGCGGCCGAGCTCGGCACCGCCTACGACTCCGAGGGAGGTATCTACGACTGGGTGCGCGACGCCCTCGGCGACAAGTGGGGCGCCCGCATTAGCTGGTACTATTGGATCAACTTCCCGTTGTGGATCGCCAGCTTGGCCACGCTGTTCCCGCCCATCTTAGGTATGGTGTTCGGGGCCGACATCGAGGCGAACCTGCCGCTGACCCTGGCCATCGAGATTGCCTTCGTGTGGATCGTCGTGTTCATGAGCTTCTCGAAGGTGTCCGATTCCGAGTGGATTTTGAACGGCGGCGCCGTTTTGAAGGTGCTCGTGGCCGTGTCCGTGGGCGTGCTCGGCATCTGGTACGCCTGCGCCAACGGATTCGCCGGATCCATGGCCCCCGAGACGTTCCTGCCCGACTTGACCAACACCGCTGCGCTCGGCTACCTGTCCATCATCATCTTCAACTTCACAGGTTTCGAGGTGATCTGCACCTTCGCCAAGGACATGCAGAACCCGGCTCGCGACATCCCCAAGGCCATTATCCTGGGCGGCCTGGCCATTGGCGCCATCTACCTGTTCTGCGGCTTCGGCATCGGTGCTGCCATCCCGGCCGATCAGATCGACCCCGACTTCGGCATGCTCGTGGCCGTGATGACCATGGTGGGCGAGGCTTCCCCCATCTTCATCATCATCGCCGTGGTGTTCCTCATCACCCTGTTCGCGAATATGGCCAGCTGGTCCTTCGGCGTGAACTTCGTGGCCGACTATGCGGCGAAAAACCAGAACATGCCGCGCGTGTTCGCCCATGAGAACCCGAAGACCGGCATGCCCACCGGCGCCGCCATTGTGAACGGCGTGGTGGCCACCGCCGTCCTGCTCATCCAGCTCATCCCCAACGAGGCCATCTCCAACGGGCTGTTCTGGACGCTGTTCGCCACCTCCGTGGTGTTCCTACTGCTCACCTACATCCCCATGTTCCCGGCCTTCATCAAGCTGCGCAAGGTCGATGCGAACCGTCCCCGCGTGTACCGCTTCCCCTTCCAGGGCACAGCCATGAAGGTTATTCTGGCCATCCCGGTCATCGAGCTGGTACTGGCCATCGTGGCCACGCTCGTGCCGTTCTCGGCCGAGGAAGTGGCGGACAAGGTGCCGATGATCGCCATCTTCATCATCTTCCTCCTTTTGGGCGAGGTGGTGCGCATTGTGAGCGCCCGCGGCCGCAAGGAGGAGTTCAAGGGCCTCACTCCCGCGATGGCCGCCGAGCGTTTGGCTGAAGAGGCCGCAGGCGAGCCCGATTCGCTCGAGCCCGTTGATCCGGCCCAAGTCGAGCAGATTCTTGCCGCCGACGACGGCAAGAGCGAGAAGATTTTGTAGATTGCTGTACTCGTACCCCCCTCTTGAAAGGAATTCCCTCATGAAAACCATCTACGAGTCCGACTCCACCCCCGCCGCCGACGGCTTCTTCATGCCCGCCGAGTTCGCTCCGCAGGATCGCGTGTGGATAGGCTGGCCCCACCGCACCGACACCTGGGCCCACGGCGCCAAGCCGGCCCAGAAGCAGTACGCCGCCATCGCCCGAGCCATCGCCGAGTTCACGCCGGTCGTCATGTGCGCCAACGAGGACGACTACGCCAACTGCAAGGCCGTTTTCGAGGACGACGAGAACGTGACCGTCATCGAAATGACCACCGATGACGCCTGGTTCCGCGACACCGGCGCCACCTACGTCATCGACGGCAAGGGCGACAAGCGCGCCTGCGACTGGCACTTCAACGCCTACGGCGGCTTCATCGACGGCCTGTACTTCCCGTGGAAGGCCGACGACCAGATCGCCTGCAAGATGGCCGAGCTGTCACACTGCCGCCGCTACCGTCCCGATGACATGATCCTGGAGGGCGGCTCCATCACGGTGGACGGCGAGGGCACCCTCGTGGTCACCGAGCAGTGCCTGCTCTCCCCGGGCCGCACCGCCTCGGCCGTGCTCGCCGAGGAGGTCGAGGAGGACACCATCTGGCCCGTCTACGCCAAGCGCTTCGAGCCCTGGAGCGAGGAGCTGCGCGCCTACATGGACGAGCACCTGAAGGCCTATCTGGGCGTGGAGAAGGTCATCTGGGTCAAGGAGGGCATCGACCCTGAGGAGACCAACGGCCATATCGACGACGTGGCCACCTTCATCGCCCCGGGCGTGATGGTCTGCATATGGACCGACGATGAGGACTACCCCTTCTACCGCCAGTGCCATGAGGCCTACGAGACCTTGAGCAACGCCACCGACGCGAAGGGCCGTGCGCTGAAGGTGTACAAGCTGCCCATGCCGGCGAAGCCCCTGTACATGGACCAGGCCTCCTGCGACACCATCGACATGGACGAGAACGCCGAGCCGCGCGTGGCTGACGAGCCGCTCATCGCCTCCTACATGAACTACCTGGTGACCAACGGCGGCGTCATCGTGCCCCAGTACGGCGACGAGAACGATCCGCTGGCCGTGGACACGCTGCAGCAGATCTACGACGAGGTGTGGGGCGAGGGCGTCTACAAGTGCGTGGGCGTCCAGTCCGACCAGGTGGTCTTCGGCGGCGGCAACATCCACTGCATCACCCAACAGGAGCCTAAGGCCTAAGCGCGTCGCCCATATGAGGCTTCAAAGTCCTCTGACGCCCCAGGGTCGGCAAAGTAGGGCATTTTGCGCCAGCCATCAAGTTGCCGGCAAGATAGGGCTTTTGGAGAGAAAAGAAAGGGTTAGATTATGGGAAGAAAAGTAGCTCGCGTATTGTTTTGCGCCAGCTTATGTTTAAGTCTGCTGGCATTTGTGGGCTGTTCCGCAGAGAGCGCGACAGGCGGAGCATCGGACAATGCGCCTAGCGGAACGCCGGACAATGCATCGACGGATGTAGCGGTAGCTTCTGGCGCCGAAGAGTTTGATGGGGTGTTCGATGCAACTGTCAACGCAGGGAACACACAGGAAGTTGTCTATGTAAACGGCTCCTGGTTTGATATGGGAAGGCAGTACGGATTACAGCAGAAAGTGCAGTTAGAGAATAACTGGGCATCTGTAATGGCCATGATTTATACGGAGGCAGACGATGCCGCATATAACGAAGCCATGGGTAAGATCCTGAAGCACTACGAAGCGGATGAGCCATCTGTGTTTGACTTCTTGTCAGGGGTGGCTGATGGGGCAGGAATCTCAAAGGAAGATGCGATTGTTGCAATTATGGGTTCCTCTGTCCTTAACTACGATTTGATGATGCATTATGATCCGGAGCGCTCAAAAACGTGCATGACCGTATCGGCTTGGGGAAACATGACCCTGGACGGCCGTCATCTTGGAGGCGCCAATCTTGATGCAATCAGCGCAACGCCTGCTGCAATGTTCTCGGATATGATTTCTTATCCGGATGATGGCTATGCGGTTATGGCATCTGGCGGAATGCAGGGCAATGCATTCATGAACTCTGAAGGCCTCATTATTACCTATGCCGGAGGGCCCCACGCGGCACCGAGCGAGGGTGCCGAGGTGATTGATAGGGAAGGCACGTTCCTCGATACCCTGTTCGCTTACTGGTATACAGCTACAAAGTGCGCTACAGCAGATGAAGCGGTCAAAATGCTTACGGAAACTGAGTGGATCCATACCGGCAACATTAACATTTCTGATAATAACGGGAATGCTTATGTTGTAGAGCAAAAAGACACTGCCTATGTAGTCCGTAAGGCCGGCGATCATGGCGAGGAGGATTACCTTATTACGGCAAATCATTTCCTGGACGAGTCGTGGATGAACGATTCGTACGAGGCGTATCCGGACAGCGTGCCCAGGGCTAGCACGGTAGAGAGGATCCTGCTGGACAACAAGGGCTCTGTTACCCCGCGCACCATCGCGGATGCACTCGGAAGCATTCGCTACTATGACGAGGGCAAATGGAGCGAGGAGAATTGGGATTTCGGCGGCTTCTATCAGTTCCATTCCCCAGAAGGAGATGATCTGGAGTTCAAGACCATCTTCAGGACGATTTTCGACGCGACCGATCTTGAGATGTTCGTCTTGAGGGGCCATGATGAGAAATTCCGCTCCGATGTCCCGTTCGGTACGGCCAACTACTACAAGCTCACTCTTGGAGAGGGCATGCAGGCCACCAATAAGAGCGCGGAAACCGATGCCCGTATTGCAGTGAGAAACGCTGGCGCCGAATTGTACAAGAGCGATACCGAAGATGCCGACGCGTTGGAGTGCTACAACAAGGCCGCCGAGGCAGTGCACACGGGATGCAATTATACGACCATGGCCGATTGCGCTGGGGCAAAGGGCGATAAGGAGCAGGCTGCGATCTTGTATGGCCTTGCAACTTCGCAGTTCACCAATGCCCAGCGGTATGCGCAGGCATCTTATACTACCGAAAACGTGATTGTTGACTAAAGCTATGCAGCACTTGATCCCTCAGTACTTCATATAATTCCTAAAGTTTGCAGTCACAAGAGTCTTTCAAAAAGCGGAGATGATTCTGAGGTTCTCCTCTGATCATCTCCGCTTGCTACGTTTCCTATGGAGCGTCCGCAAATTCCGATAGCAGATCAGGGCCGAGTTAAGTGGTAGATTTCAGTGAATGAATGCTTGGATACTGATCGCGCGCGGAATATTGACGTGTCGGACGTTTAACGGGCCGAATATCGCGGCACGAGAAACGCCCACCACTCCACCCGCCAAGATCTCACCCGCGATTTCTGGAAGGGGTAGGGCCTCGCGCACGCCCTCACCTCCTGCTGCGGCCACGACTATCGTGAGGATGGCCATGACAAGAAGCAGGATGCCCAAAATAGCGAATGAGGTGGGCATTTTCATTTTACGGGCCTTGCGGTCTTGCCTCGCGTTCTCGGACATATCTTTTTCTCTCAGCTATTTGCCGGTAGATAGAGGCCGATCTCCTTGCCGTCCTGCAAAAGGAGAATCTGCTGAAATTCACTCTAGACCTTGGTACTGTCCCAAGGTCTAGAGTGAATTTTGCCGTCCTTGAGAATTGTTTTTTTGAGATAGGGGACACCATGGTCCAGGTTAATTCGGAAATCGGTCCTTTGAAGAAAGTCATGCTTCATCGTCCGGGCAATGAGCTTAAGCGAGTGCATCCCTTTCATCTGCAGGAGATGCTCTTCGAGGACACGCCTCTTCTGGAGAAAGCGCAGGCCGAGCACGATACGTTCGCGGGTATTCTCAGAGAAAATGGCGTCGAAATCCTCTACCAAGAGGATATGTTCGCTCAGGCTATGAAAAACGAGAGCGAGAGATCGGCATTTGTCGAGGAGTTCCTCGATCGTTCTGCGATTCCCTCTATCGGGCTGCGCGATCGGTTGGCGGAATACTACAATGGGCTTCCTCTCGATGAGTTCGTGGAGCGTGTTTACACCGGTGTTCTCAAGAGCGAATTCGATGGAGGGGATTCGCTGGGGGGCTGTTACGTACCTCGATGATCTTTTTCTCGTCAACCCGCTGCCCAACAGCTATTTCACGCGCGATAGCAGCATCAACATCGCCGATGACGTCATTTTGTCCCACATGGGCAAGCCCTACCGCCAGCGCGAGCCCTTGCTCATGAAATACATCCATCGCGCCGCAGACGAGTATCGCGACAACCCCACGCAGGATTTCTACTCGATGGAATGTTGACCATGGTCGATCGGGACGCGTTCCTGTTCAACCCCTTCCTGAGCGGCAATGTGAACGTGTACAAGCTGACCCCCGCTTCCGATTGCGTCAGGACGCAGCCCGTCGGCTCCGACTGGAGCAAGGTGCTCGCCGATGCGCTTGGTGAGTCCTCGGTACGGCTTATTCCCGTAGGCAACGGAGATGAGATCCAGGGCTTTTGGGAGATGTGGAATCTCGGCGGGAACGTGCTCACGTTGGCTCCAGGATTGGTGGTCTGCTACGATCGCAACAAAATAACCCTCGATTTGCTCGATAAGGCAGGTATCGAAGTGCGCACCTTCGAGGGAGCGGAGCTGTCGCGCGGCCGTGGAGGCGCCCGCTGTATGTCGATGCCCATCATCCGAGAGGCCCTCTAATCTTACTGAGCCGATGCCGGCGTGGTTGCTTTGACTAGAAGGGCGACTGAAACCGCCTCCCTCCAAGTGAGGTTAACCCGCGATTGGAGAATGACTTCCAGGGCCGCTGGTTTAGGGCGGATTAGGGGTAGTTGCGGTAAAAATAAACCCAATCTTATCTTTTGCGCCTACGTGGCGCTCAATAAAGTAAGTACGCAGAATGGCTTTTGTGCCGAGCCATCCTGCGTACTTCTCATGATGAGGCCAACAGGTAAGGAGAATTCTATGCCATACGAAAAGGGCAACGGCAAGACCGTCGTCATCGCCCTGGGCGGCAACGCCCTGGGCAACACCCCGCAGGAGCAGCTTACGCTCGTGCGGAACACCGCCAAGCACATCGTGGACATGATCGAGGAGGGCACCAACGTCGTCGTCTCCCACGGCAACGGCCCCCAGGTCGGCATGATCAACAACGCCTTCGCCTACGCGGCGGCCAACGACGACAAGACCCCGGACATGCCCTTCCCCGAGGCCGGCGCCATGTCCCAGGGCTACATCGGCTACCAGCTGTCCCAGGCCATCCTGAACGAGCTGAAGCGCCGCGGCATCATGCGCTCGACGGCCTGCATCGTCACCGAGACCGTCGTCGACGAGGACGACCCGGCGTTCCAGAACCCCACCAAGCCCGTGGGCGCGTTCATGGACGAGGAGACCGCCAAGGCCAAGGCGGCGGAGATGGGCATCACCGTGAAGGAGGACGCCGGCCGCGGCTGGCGCCAGGTGGTCGCCTCCCCGATCCCCAAGCGCATCGTGGAGTTCGACGCCGTGCGCGATCTGGTGGAGGACGGCTACATCGTCGTGTCCACCGGCGGCGGCGGGGTGCCGGTCTTCGAGACCGGGGACGGCTACGTGGGCACCCCCGCGGTCATCGACAAGGACCGCTCCAGCGCGCTCATGGCCGCCGAGCTCGGCGCCGACATGCTCGTGATCCTCACCGCCGTGGAGAAGGTGTGCGTCAACTTCAACACGCCCGAGCAGCAGACCATCGACGAGATGGACGTGGCCCAGGCCGAGGAGTACATCGCCGAGGGCCAGTTCGCCCCCGGCTCCATGCTCCCGAAGGTGGAGGCCTGCATCGAGTACGTCGAGGCCTACCCCGAGGGCCGCGCCCTCATCACCTCGCTCGAGTGCGCGGCCGCCGGCCTGCGCGGCGAGACGGGCACGGTCATCACCGCCAACTAGGCAACGATCTACAAGCCAAGGGGCGGCTCCGGGATAAGGAGCCGCCCCTTTTTATGCAAGAATTTCGACTTGTTAGAGTTATGGGAGGCAGGAAAGGACCCCTTGCCGCTTGATCCAGGGAAAGCGACGGCGAAATCCCAGGTCGCTGTACGATCCTCTGCAGCCGATTCTTTCGAGCGCTCGTCCCGAACTCTAACAACTCGAAAAAACCGCTCTGCAAATGGCCGCCGATTGTCGCGGGGGATCCGGCTTCCCCGCTAGCCCTCCGCGCGCAGGAAGGCTTCGTAGCCGCGGCGGGCTTCGTAGATGTCGGCTTTGCTGGTGACTTCCCAGGGGGAGTGCATCGAAAGCACGGGCACGCCGGAGTCGATGACGTCCATGCCGTATTTCGCGGGGATGTAGGCGATGGTTCCGCCGCCGCCGGCATCCACCCGTCCCAGCTCCGCGGTTTGGAAACTTACGCCCGCGTCGTCCATGATGCGGCGCACCAGCGCGACGTACTCGGCCGAGGCGTCGTTCGATCCGCTCTTGCCACGGGAGCCGGTGTACTTGTTGAACACGAGGCCGCGCCCCAGGTAGGCGGAGTTCTTCGCCTCGAAGACGCTTGCGTAGGCCGGGTCGAAGCCGGCGGACACGTCCGAGGACAGCATGCGCGAGCGGGTGAGGGCGCGGCGCAGGCGAAGTGGGCTGCTCTCGCCGGCAAGCGCCATGATCTCGGCGATGGTGTTCTCGAAGAACATCGAGGCCATGCCCGAGGCGCCCACGCTGCCGATCTCCTCTTTGTCCACGAGCACGCAGACGGCGGTGCGGGCGGGCACGTCGTCGCCCAAGGCCAGTTGGGCCACGAGCGAGGTGTAGGCGCAGACGCGATCATCCTGGCCGTAGCCGATGACCATGGAGCGGTCGAACCCGAGGTCGCGGGCGCGGCCGGCCGGCACCGCTTCCAGCTCGGCGGAGAGGAAGTCCTCCTCGGCGATGCCGTACTTGTCGGCCAGAATGGCCAGCACCCGAGCCTTCACAGGATCCTTGGGGGCTTCGGTCGCATCGGCGGAGTCAGAGGAATCGGCGGTGCTCAAGAGCGGGCGGTTGCCCACGAGCACGTCCAAGTCCTCGCCTTCCACGACCTTTGCGCCCTTCTTGTCCATCTGCTGGGAGCCCAAATGCGGCAGCAGGTCGGTCACGCAGAACACCGGGTCGGCCGGGTCGTCGCCGATGTTCACCTCTATCACCTCGCCGTCGGTGGTCGCCACCACGCCGTGCAGCGCCAAGGGCAGCGCCGTCCACTGGTAGTTCTTGATGCCTCCGTAATAGTGAGTGTCCAAAAGCGCGAAGTCGTTGGCCTCGTACAGTGGGTTCTGCTTGATGTCGAGGCGCGGCGAGTCGATGTGCGCTCCCAAGATGTTCATGCCCTCGGAGATCGGCGCGGCCCCCACGTGCACGAGGATGACCGCCTTGCCCTGGGCACAGGCCCACAGCTTGCTGCCAGGACCCACGGGCGTGCCGGTGGTGATGCAATCGGCCAGCGAATCGTAGCCGGCGTCCTCGGCCGCGGCAATGGCGGCCGCAGCACACTCGCGCTCGGTCTTGTTGTCGGAGATGAAGTTGATGTAGTCAGCAGCCAGCGCCTCAACCTCGGCCGATGCTGCCTCGTCGTACTTCTTCCAAGCCACTTCGCGTTCCACGAAACTTCCTTTCTCTTGTGTGATCGAACACAGTATGAACCAATCTATGGGGAAAAGTTCGGAAATTGTTACATCCTGTTTTCTCGATGCGCGAAGCGGGAGCTCCGTACTATAATGGCCCAGACATTGAGACGATGTCGTCGATGCTTAAGAAAGGAAGATTCCATGAATCTGCGTGACGTTATCCCCACTGCTGAGAACTCCAGCAACTTCAACGTGGTCCCCGAGTCCATCACCGAGGTGGGCACCACCCTCGAGAACCTGAAGGCCGCCGTGTGTGGCGAGACCGGCGCATCCGCCAAGTACGCCGCCTGCGCCGCCGCCGCTAAGGAGCAGGGCTTCGACCAGATCGCCCGCCTGTTCGAGGCCACCAGCGCCGCCGAGCAGATCCACATCGGCCTTGAGGCCGGCGTGATCGCCGAGATCGAGCCGGGCTACGAGCGCCCCGCCGCTCCCGAGGCCGAGGGCATCGCCACCGACCTGAACCTCATCGCCGGTGCCCTGGGCGAGATCTACGAGACCTCCGACATGTACCCGAGCTTCATCAAGGTCGCTCAGGAGGAGGGCAACAAGAAGGCCGAGTTCGTGTTCACCCGTGCCAAGCTGGCCGAGGCCGTGCACGCTGAGCTGTACATGGACGCCTACAACAACATCGACGCCCCCACCGATGAGGCCTACTACCTGTGCCCCATCTGCGGTTACATCCACAAGGGCGACGACTTCGAGAAGTGCCCCATCTGCTTCACCCCGGCCGACAAGTTCCGCAAGTTCTAATTCAACAGCGGAAACCCTGCATCATGGAAGCGGCCGTCCTTCGGGGCGGTCGCTTTTTCATGGGGAGGGAAGGGCGCGGCGGCCCGCTGCGGTAGAATGGGCGCGAATCGAATGGACGTGACGGACGGGGAAGGCATCGCGGGCGCGGCAAGGTCGGGCAGGACGGGCGACCGGAGCGGTCGGGCGCGGCAAGGTCGGGCAGGACGGGCGGCTACGGCAAGGGCGCGCAAGGTGTCCGGGACGGCAAGGGCGCAGAGAGGAAGCGGCATGATCGAGAAGCGCTATGATACAGGGCGGGGAACCATCGTCTACGAGGTGAGCGAGGGTTCGGATGCGGCGCGGCCGTGGGTGGTGTTCCTGCCGGGGCTTACGGCGGATCGTCGTCTGTTCGCGCCGCAGATCGCGTATTTCGAGGGTCGCGCAAACTGCCTGGTGTGGGACGCGCCGGCCCATGGGGCGTCGCGCCCGTTTCCGCTGGACTTCTCGCTGGAAGATCTGGCCCGGTGGCTCGGCGTCATTATGGATGCGGAAGGGGTGCAGGCGCCCCTGCTCGTGGGGCAGTCCATGGGCGGCTATGTGGCCCAGGTGTTCGACGGGCTGTTCCCCGGGCGCTCCCGCGGCATCGTGTCGGTGGATTCCGCACCTCTCGGCCGCGGCTACTACAAAAGCTGGGAGCTGGCCTGCCTGCCCTTCGTGACGCGGATGTTTCGCCTGTACCCATGGGGCACGTTGAAGCGCACGAGCGCCGAGGGCAACGCCGCGACTCCCGAGGGCCGCGCCATCATGAGCTCGATCCTGGCCGGCTACGAGAAGGACGAGTACTGCCGGCTTTCCGCCCACGGCTTCGCCATGCTGGCCGACGTGGTGAGAAGCGACGAGTACGCCGAGCCCACGGCTGCGCTTGTGCTCATCGTGGGCGAGCTGGACCGCACCGGGTTCATTCGCAAGTACAACGAGCTGTGGTCAGCGCGCACCGGCTTGCCCATTCGCTGGATAGAGGGCGCCGCCCATAACCCCAACGCCGACAACCCGGTCGCCGTGAACGCCATCATCGAGGAGGCGCTCGGCGGCAACTGAGGTTGCACCCAGCGGATTGCGGCGGCTTCAGACGCTTAGCTCCCCTCCCAGCTCGCAAACAGTCGAGCGCGGAATGGCTCTGACCGGCCAGATTCTGCTAGAATGCCTTCGCTGAGAAAGTCATAGCGTGAAGGAGGTGAGAGGAATGTCGAAGAAGCGCAAGAAGGCGCACCCGGTGCAGCCGGTAAAGCCGAAGGGCAACGTCGTGTGGCGACAGTCGGCCGAGGAAGCGACGCTGGCGAGCAAGCCGCGCTACAACGGGTTCGCCTGCGGGCACGGCGCCCATGGTTCGGCGAAGTACAGCCGAGCCCGCGCCAAGCAGGCGTGGAAACGCCAAATGCGACAAGAAGGAGCCTCTCGGGGCTCCTTCCCTTTTTCGGTGCTCGCGCTCGTCGCGGCCGACCGCTGCCGAAAAAATGGCGCGGGTCTGCGGCGGGTCTGGCACCGGGTCCCGTCTCGGCCTATAATAAGTCAATTACTCATTGCGGGGAGCATGGGTTGAAACACTTGGTCGTCGTGGCACCGACGGCCGCCCGTCCCCGTTAGGGCACCGAGTGGAAGAAGGAGCGCAGCCGTGGCCTACTATTTCGATGAACCGTCCCGCACATTCAACGAGTACCTGCTGGTTCCGGGCCATACGCCGGCCGATTGCATTCCGGCGCGCGTCAGCCTGAAGACCCCGTTGGTGAAGTACCGCAAGGGCGAGGAGGAGTGCCCGCTCTCGCTTTCCGTGCCGATGGTTTCCGCCATTATGGCTGCCGTGTCCGACGACAAGATGGCCGTGGCGCTCGCCACCGAGGGCGGTCTGTCGTTCATCTACGGCAACCAATCCATCGAAGACGAGGCCGCTATGGTGGCCCGCGTGAAGGACTACAAGGCCGGCTTCGTCACCTCTGACGCAAACCTTTCCCCCGACATGACGCTCGAGCAGGTAGTGGCTTTGAAGGAGCAGTACGGCCACTCCACGATGCCTGTCACCGACGACGGAAGCGCCCACGGCAAGCTGCTCGGCATCGTGACCGAGCGCGACTACCGCCTCTCCCGCATGTCCATGGACGAGAAGGTGGCCGACTTCATGACGCCGCGCGAGAAGCTCGTGGTGGCTCCGGATGGCACCTCTCTGAAGGCCGCCAACGATATCATCTGGGATCACAAGTTGAACTCGCTGCCCATCGTGGATGCCGACGACCATCTGGTGGCGCTCGTATTCCGCAAGGACTACGACTCCCACAAGTCCAATCCCGACGAGCTTTTGGACGCCCACAAGCGCTACATGGTGGGCGCGGGCATCAACTCCCGCGACTACGCCGAGCGCGTGCCGGCGCTTGTCGAGGCCGGCGCCGACGTGCTGTGCATCGATAGCTCCGAGGGCTATTCTGACTGGCAGAAGATGACCATCGAGTGGGTGCGCGAGCACTACGGCAACGATGTGAAGATCGGCGCGGGCAACGTGGTGGACGCCGAGGGCTTCCGCTTCCTCGCCGATGCGGGCGCCGACTTCGTGAAGATCGGCATCGGTGGCGGCTCCATCTGCATCACCCGCGAGACCAAGGGCATCGGTCGCGGTCAGGCCACCGCGACCATTGAAGTGGCGAAGGCCCGCGACGAGTACTTCCGCGAGACCGGCGTCTACGTGCCCATCTGCTCCGACGGCGGCATCGTCTACGACCACCACATCTCGCTCGCGTTGGCCATGGGCGCCGACTTTGTCATGCTGGGCCGCTACTTCGCCCGCTTCGACGAGAGCCCTTCGGCCAAGGTCATGGTGAACGGCACCTACATGAAGGAGTACTGGGGCGAGGGGAGTGCCCGCGCCCGAAATTGGGGCCGCTACGATTTGGGCGGCAAGAAGTCGCTGTCCTTCGAGGAGGGCGTCGATTCGTACGTGCCCTACGCCGGTAGCCTGAAGGACAACATGGCCATCACCCTGCTGAAGCTGAAGAGCACCATGTGCAACTGCGGCGCGCTCACCATCCCCGAGTTCCAGGACAAGGCGAAGCTCACGCTGGTGTCCGCCACCTCCATCGTAGAGGGCGGCGCCCACGACGTGTTGCTGAAGGACAAGGCTCCCTACGCGAGCAACACCCGCTAGGACTCGCTTGGCGGCGCGCAGGCGCATCGCCAAACTCTGGGATTGCCGAAAGGCGCTTCGCGACAACGCGGAGCGCCTTTTTTGTGGGGGTGGGATGGAAGCTATACTTTGAGCGCTTCGAAAAGATCTTCCATATCCTGCTCGTAGATGCTGTCGCGCAGGTAAATGAAGCTGATGTCGTGGAAGATACCCGCATCGGAAAGGGGGATAACGCGCAGCGTGCCCTCTTGCACCTCCCGCTGCACGGCGGCCTCGTAAACGAAGGAGATGCCCAGGTCGGCCTGTACGAATATCTTGATGATATCGAGGCTTTCCACGACGAAATGGTCGGCGAAGGAAGCGGGCGAGAGATTGCGCTGAGCGAGCGCGTGGACAAGCACGTTGCGGCTGCCGCTGCCCTCCTCGCGCAGAATGAGCCGTTCGCCCAAGAGGTCTTCCAGGGTGCGCGGCGTACGCGGGAAGCGATGCTCGGCCGCGCAAATGGGCACCAAACGCTCGGACGAGAAGGGTCGCGAGGCGTAGCGGGCCTTGTCGAAGAGCCCTTCCACGAAGGCACAATCGATGGTCCCGGCATCGAGGAGCTCCAGCAAACGCTGCGTTCCTCCCGAGCGCACGGTGACCTGGATGTCGGGCCGAGCAGCCAGGCAGCGGGCGAGGGGCCGGGCCACCACGTACTCGCCGGCGGTCAGCGTCATGCCGATGCGCAGCTTGACCGTGGCGCCATGGGCCACCTCCCCGATGCGCTCATGCAGCAGCAAATCGTCGTGGGCCATGGTGGCCAGCCCGTCGCGCAAAACACGTCCCGCCGGCGTCAGCTCCAGTTTTTTGCGATGGTAGGTGAACAGCTTCGCACCGTACTCGCGTTCCAGATACGTGATGTGCTGGGAGACGGCCGGCTGGGTGAGCGCCAGCTCCTCGGCGGCTCGGGTGTAGTTCAGAGTACGGCACACGGTGAGGAAGGTCTTTACGCGAAAATCCTGCATAGCGCCTCCTTCTGCGATGCGGTTGTTCCTCGAGGGCCTCGGTAGCATATCAATAAACTTTGCTAATGGGCACATAATGATATATAAGTTTTCTTTTGGTAAGAAACCGCGCATAATAAAGCCACTTCACTCCTGCGGGTCACTGCGTTACTTCCGGTGATTCGTGGTCGAGACATTTCCGGCCCCAAAGGCCCCGACGAAAGGTGCTCTATGCGCGACATTATCAAGAAAGTACCCATCCCCACAGCGGGTGTGGCCCTGGGCCTGGCTGCTTTGGGCAACCTGCTTCAACCCTATGCCGAGATCGCCCACATTGCTTGCGGGGCGTTGTCTCTCTTCCTGGTGGCTATGCTCATCGCCAAGCTGATCATGTTCCCCTCCATGCTTCGCGAGGATATGAAGAACTCCGTCTTCGCAAGTGTTTCCGCCACGTTCTTCATGACGCTGATGCAGCTGGCTGGCTACCTTGCTCCCGCGGCTATCGTGCCGGCCTTCGGGCTGTGGTGCGCGGCCGTGGCGGGTCATTTCGTGCTGATGGCGTGGTTCACCCTGTACTATATCCGCCGCTTCAAGCTCACTGAGGTCTTCCCCACGTACTTCATTTGCTACGTGGGCATCATCGTGGCGGCCGTGACGTCTCCCGTCTTCGGCGCCGAGGCCTTCGGCCAGGGCATTTTCTGGTTCGGTTTTGCTTGCTACCTCGTGCTGCTCGCCGTGGTGACGATGCGCTACATCAAGCATGAGATCCCCGAAGGCGCTCGTCCCCTGTTCTGCATCTATGCTGCTCCTATGGGTCTGTCGCTGGTGGGCTATCTGTCGGTTATGCCTGATCCGAACCCGGTGTTCGTGGCCGTGCTCATGGGCCTCGGCCAGCTGATGCTCGTCGGCGTCGTCACCCGGGTGCCGAAGTTCCTCGCCCTGCAGTTCTATCCGAGCTACGCAGCCATGACCTTCCCCTTCGTCATCTCCGCGATGGCGCTCGGCAAGGGCGTGCAGGCTCTCTACGCTGCCGGCTACTCCATCCCGGCGCTTCCGGCGATCGAGGCCCTCATCGCCGTGGAGACGCTATTCGCCGCCGTGATGGTCGCCTACGTCTTCGTGCACTTCATGAAGTTCTTCTTCGGCACGCCGAAGGCTGCCAAGGCCCCGAAGGCGCGTCCCGAGGTTCCTGCGGCTCTCACCGTCGAGGTCACCGAATAACGTTTGAACACCTATTGCCTCGTCGGCCCGACGTTCTGCTCTGGCCGACGACGGCCCCTCCTCTCCTCAGCGCCCCGATCCTCCACTGGGGCGCTCTCCTTTTTGGGAGAGGAGTTTCGTTTGTGGCGCGATTTTCCGATTTCCATTGGCAGCGTCCTCGGCATCGCCGCGATTTCCCGATTTCCACCTCGTTGAGCATGCATGAGCGTGGAAATCAGGAAATCCCGCCACGTTTTATTGCGAGTCGAGCTTCTTCTCCTTGCGCGGGCTTACTACGCAGCGTTAACTTCGGGGCGTGCGGCCCTTATCTCTCGATGGCGCGGTTGATGAGGGCGCGCAGCTCGTCGATGCCGTCGCCCTTCTCCGACGACGTCACCACCATGGGCACGCCCCCCGGCAGCTTGAGCGCCTTCTTGATGGCGGCGCGCTGCTTCATCTGCTGCTGCTTCGACAGCTTATCCGCTTTGGTCAGCGCGATGGCGAAGGGAAGCTCGGCGTCCATGAGAAACTGAACCATGTTGCGGTCGAGCGCCGAGGGTTCGTGGCGGATGTCGATGAGCGACACCACGAGTGCGAAGTCGCGATCTTGATTGTAGTAGCCCTCGATGAGCTCGCTCCACCGGCCCTTTTCTGCTTTGGACACTTTCGCGTATCCGTAGCCGGGCAGATCCACGAGATCGTGGCCGTCCACATCGTAGAAGTTGATGGTGGCCGTCTTGCCCGGCGTGGACGACACCTTCGCCAGGCCCTTGCGGTACATGAGCTTGTTGAGTAGCGACGATTTGCCCACGTTCGAGCGCCCCGCGAAGGAAACCTCGGGACCTGTGGATGCTGGCAGCTGCTCCGAGGTGCCGTAAGCGGCTTTAAACGATGCGTTGTGGAAGTTCATGGGTGCTCCTTCGCGGAGGGGATCGCGGTATTTCGCTATCATGGTACTTGAATTGGACGGTCGAAGGGCGAAGGGGCGCGGAAATGACGGCAAATCATAGGAAAGATGCGCTGGAAGTGGCGCACATCACGGGCGTACAGGGCATCCGCGCCGCCATGGCGCGCTTGGCCGATGAGGAGGCCGACGTGCCCCTGCCCGGCGCAACGCCAGAGGAGGTGCCGCTGGGGCGGCGCACCTGTGCCGTGTGCGCTGCCGACAACGACGGTTCCCGGGAGACCTGCTGGAACTGCGGCGCTTCTCTGCGCCGGGTGCGCTAACTTTTGACATAGCGGTGTGGTTCCAGAAGATCTGCAGGTTGTCGTCGGGCGGATTTTCCGACTTGTTAGATGTCCGCTGCAATAGTCAGCGAGAGCGCCGGCGTGTTTTCGCCGCAAGTTATCGCGATTCGTTAGCGGTCGCCTTCGAAAGGATCGTAGCGCGCATCGGGCATGTCTAACAAGTCGAAAAAAACGCCCGAAATCGGGTGATAGGTTTTCTGGCTCGTCCGTCTATCCCGTGAGGGGCGCGGTCGGGCGCTGGTGCCCCTTTTCCAAGAGCGCATCATGGCTATAATGGGGAAATCAACTCGCGGCCGCGGGGAATGCGCGCGGTCGAAAGCCACGTTTTCGAGGGAGTGCCATGAAAGCTTACAATCCCCATGAGATCGAGCCCCGTTTGCAGTTGGCCTGGGAAGAGGCCGGGCTGTACACGGTGCCGGAGAATTCCGATAAGCCCAAGAAGTACGTCCTAGAGATGTTCCCATACCCCTCTGGCGACATGCACATGGGGCATGCGAGCAACTACACCTATGGCGACGTGGTGGCCCGCTACTCCAAGATGCAGGGCTTCGACGTGCTGCATCCCATGGGCTGGGACGCCTTCGGTCTGCCCGCGGAGAACGCCGCCATCAAGCACCACAGCCATCCGGCCATCTGGACCTACGAGAACATCGAGACCCAGAAGAAGAGCTTCTCCCGCATGGGCTTTTCCTACGACTGGGATCGCAAAGTGGTGGCGTGCGATCCGGAGTACTACCGCTGGGGCCAGTGGATCTTCCTGAAGTTCTGGGAGCGCGGTCTCGTGGAGCGTCGCAACTCGCCGGTGAACTGGTGTCCGAGCTGCGGCACCGTGCTCGCCAACGAGCAGGTCATCGAGGGCCGCTGCTGGCGATGCGACTCCGAGGTGGAGAAGCGCGACCTCACCCAGTGGTACTACAAGATCACCGACTACGCCCAGGAGCTGCTGGACGACCTCGATCAGCTGGAAGGCTGGCCCGAGCGCGTGAAGCAGCAGCAGGCCAACTGGATCGGCCGCTCCGAGGGCGCCAACGTGGACTTCATCCTGTGCGACCGCGACGGCAACGCGCCGGAGAATCCCACGGAAGACGACATCATCACCGTGTTCACCACGCGCGCCGACACGTTGTTCGGCTGCAGCTTCTTCCTGCTGGCGCCGGAAAGCAAGCTGCTGCACGGCCTCGTGGAAGGCACCGAATATGAGGCGCCGGTCATGGAGTTGGTGGAGGCGGCCAAGAAAGTGACGGCCGTCCAGCGCGCTCAGGGCGACCACGAGAAGCACGGCGCGTTCACGGGCCGCTACGTGGTGAACCCCATCAACGGCGAGAAGGTGCCCGTGTGGGTGGGCGACTACATCGTGGCCGACTACGGCACCGGCGCCGTCATGGCCGTGCCCTGCGGCGACCAGCGCGATTTCGAGTTCGCCCGCAAGTACGATCTGCCCATCATCCCCATCATCCTGCCCGAGGACGATCCGCTGTACCCGCAGCTCAAAGACGAGCCGGGCCGTGAAGTGACCACAGTCGACTGGCCGGAGGCCTATGCCGCCGAGGGCATCCTCGTGCAATCCGGTCCCTACACGGGCATGCGCGGCGGCAAGCACTCCGAGGGCGAAGCGGCCATCGTGGCCGCGCTGGAAGAAATGGGCCGAGGCAAGCGCACCGTGGAGTTCCGCCTGCGCGACTGGCTCATCTCCCGCCAGCGCTATTGGGGCAACCCCATCCCCGCCATCCACTGCGAGAAGTGCGGCGTGGTGCCCGTGCCCGAGGAAGATCTGCCCGTGCGCCTGCCCGAGGACATCGATCTGGCCGCCGGCGAGACGCTGGCCACCCATGCCGGGTTCGTGAACACCACCTGCCCGGTTTGCGGCGGCCCGGCCAAGCGCGAGACCGACACCATGGACACCTTCACGTGCTCCAGCTGGTACTACATGCGCTACACCGACCCGCACAACGTGCACGCCCCCTTCAATCCGGAAAAGACCAACGCCTGGATGCCCGTCGATCAGTACATCGGCGGCATCGAGCACGCCATCCTGCACCTGCTCTACAGCCGCTTCTTCACGAAGGTGCTGCGCGACTGCGGCCTGCTCGACTTCGACGAGCCCTTCACGAACCTTTTGTGCCAGGGCATGGTGCTCGACGCCCACGGCGATGTGATGAGCAAGTCGAAGGGCAACGTGGTCTCGCCCGAGGAGATGATCGCCGAATACGGCGCCGACGCCGTGCGCGCCTACATCCTGTTTTTGGGGCCGCCTGAGAAGGAGAAGCTGTGGAACGAGGATGGCCTGCCGGGCATGTACAAGTTCCTGAACCGTCTGTGGCGCCAGGTGCACGACTTGTGCGGCAAGGCCGGCGACGAAACGCTGTTCGCTCAGAAGCCGGCCGACGAGGCCGCGGTCGCTGCGGCGAAGAAGCTCGTCCGCGAGCGCCATCGCGTGGTGGAGAAGGTGTCGGCCGACATCGAGCGCAACAACTTCAACACCGCCATCGCCGCCATCATGGAGCTGTCGAACGCCGCCGGCGAGTACCTGCGCGCGTTCAGCCCCGATGACCGCGCCGCTTGCGAGGACCACCGCGCGCTCGATGCGGAAGTGGCCGAGGTGCTCGTGAAGCTCGTGGCGCCGTTCACACCCCATTTGGCCGACGAGCTGTGGCGCGAGGCGCTGGGCCGCGAGGGCTTCGTCTACGACCAGCCGTGGCCGGAATACGACCCCGACCAGGCCCGCGCCGACGAGGTGGAGCTGGCCGTGCAGATCTGCGGCAAGATCAAGGGCCGCGTGACCGTGGCCGCCGACGCCCCGGAGCCCGAGGTGCTCGCCGCCGCCCGCGAGGCCGTGGCCGCGGCGCTTGAGGGTAAAACGGTGAAGAAGGAAGTCTACGTTCCCGGCCGTTTAGTGAACATCGTCGCGGTGTAACTGAGGTTCTTTGCAAGCAGAATCCGTAGGGGGCGACCTTGGTCGCCCCTCTTTTTGTCGTGCGTCCATAATCTGCTCGCGAGGGCTGACCAAGGTCAGCCCTTACGGAAGAGGATGCGCATCTCCGCAGGGCGCCCAGAGGTCTGCGAGTGGATCCGCCCTCCCGCAGCGGGCGCTGCTAACTGAGCACCTCGTCTAAAGCTTCGAAGAGCTTGTCGATTTCGACGGGCTTGGTGAGGTGGCCGTTCATGCCGCTGCGCAGGGCCTTCTGGCGATCCTCCTCAAAGGCGTCCGCGGTCATGGCGAGGATGGGCACCTGCGCGCGGGTCGGATCGTTCAGGCGACGGATGGCCTTGGTGGCCTCGTAGCCGTTCATGACCGGCATCTGCACGTCCATGAGCACCAGCTGGTAGTGCCCCGATGGCGCGTCCATGATCTTCTCCACCGCCTCGCAGCCGTTCACGGCGTATTCCACGGTGAAGCCCTCGTCCTCCAGAAGGGTGATGGCGATCTCGCGGTTGAGGTCGTTGTCGTCCACGAGCAGGATGCGGCTGTGGCGCAGCCGATGGCTCGGGTCGACGTGCTGGGTCTTGGCCTCTTGGGCCGCTGCGGTCGCGCCCTCGCACGCCAGCTGCAAGGTCAGCTCAACGGTGAATGAGGTGCCCTTGCCCTGGGTGCTCTTCACGGAAATAGTGCCGTGCATCATGTCCACGAGGTTCTTCGTGATGGCCATGCCGAGCCCCGTGCCCTGGATGCCGCTGATGGTGGAGGTGCGCTCGCGCTCGAAGGGGTCGAAGATGTGCTCGACGAACTCCGGGCTCATGCCAATGCCCGTGTCCGACACGGTGAAGCGGTAGCGCCCGTAGCCGACCGGCGCGCCGGGCAGCTCGTCCAGCGTCACCTTGATGAAGCCGCCGGGATTCGTGAACTTCAGAGCGTTGCCCAGCAGGTTCAAGAGAATCTGGTTGATGCGCAGCTTGTCGCAGCGCACCTCGGTGTGGCGGACGCTCTCGGTATTGATGGAGAAGTACAGTTGCCGCGCGCTCGTCTCGGCCTGGATGATGCTGTAGAGATCGTCCAGAAGATCAACGAGGTTGTAGGGCTGCTCGTCCAGCGAGACCTTGCCGCTCTCGATATGGCTCATGTCCAGAATGTCGTTGATGAGGCTCAAGAGATGCGTGCTGGAGGACTTGATCTTGTTCAGGTACTCCTCCACTTTCTCCGGCTGGTCGAGGCGGCTGGCGGCCAGAGTGGTGAAGCCCACGATGGCGTTCATGGGCGTGCGGATGTCGTGGGACATGTTCGAGAGGAAGGCGCTCTTGGCGGCGTTGGCCTTGTTGGCCTGGGTCAGCGCCTCTTCCAACAGGGCCTTCTTCTTCATCTCCTCGCGCGTCTGCACATCGACGCTGCGCAGACCCAGTACCACGTTGTGGGCCTGGGGCCAATCGCCGCCGCGCACGACGGTGGCTTGGCAGTATTCTGTGGCGTCGCCATGGTTGATGCGGTAGTTCACGTGGATGCGACTCCCCTCGGCCAGGCGCGCGATGAGGCTTTCCGCCGAAAGCGCTTCTCTCAGCATGGCCTTGTCCTCGTCCACGACGGCCTCGTCGATGTACCCGCCAAGACACCCGTCGAGATTGAGTTCGCCGGCGAACAGCTCGTCCAGCTTGCGAAGGCGCTCGCCGCTGACGCGCAGGGCCTCGCCTGCTTTGGTGTCCAGGCTGAAGGAGCACACGAGCAGATAGTCCTCGGAAAGCGCTTGGATGAGATCGCGCTGGCGGCGCTCCTTGCGCACTTCCTCCTTCTTCTTGTCCGTGTAATCGAGCAGGTAGCGCTGCAAGAGCAGCTCGCCGTCGCTCTCGATGAGCTTCACGTTGCCCATGACGTGCACGATGTCCCCATTGTCGTGGCGCACGCGGTACTCGGTGCTCACCGAGTCGCCGACGTTCTTCAGGGTGGCGATGGAATCGCGCACCTTCGCGGCGTCCTCCTCGACGACCGAGGGGGCCACCATGTCGAACCCGGCGGCCATCAGGTCTTCTGCGGACTCGTAGCCTAAGATGTCCAGGGCGGCCTGGTTGATACCGAGCAGGCGCGTGCCGTCGAGCGAATGGGTGATGACGCCGCATTCCATGGTGGTGAAAATGGTCTCCATGGTGCGGTTCTTCTCGATGATCGCGTCCTCGTAGGCGCGCTCCTGGGTGACGTCGATGCCCACGCCGACCGTGCCCATGACCGAGCCGTCGATGTTGTAGAGAGGCGACTTGTAGGTGGTCAGCAGGCGCGTGCCATCGCTGGTCTGCACGGTCTCTTCCGAAACGATAGTGGCCTTGGCGGCCATGACCTGGCGCTCCGATTCGATGCAGGCCGGATCGTCGGCCTCCACGTCCCAAATGTAGGCGTGTCCTCGGCCCTGCACCTGCTCTTTGGTCTTGTTCACCGTGGCGCAGAAGGCGTCGTTTACCTTGTGGTGGATACCGTCCTCGGACTTGTACCACACAAGCGACGGAATGGAATTGATGGTGGCTTCCAGATACTGGCCTGTCTCCCAGGAGTCGGCGTAGCGCTTGCAGGCGCGCTGCCAGTGGCTGAAGCGCCAGGCTGCCTCGGCGGCGCTCAAAGGCGCGATCCACAGGTCGGCAATGTCGTTGAAATAGGGTTCGACGGCGGCTACCTGATCGTGGGTGACGATGAGGGCGACGGTTGTGGTGGCTTGGCGGTGAGCGGCGAAGGCGCGGGCCCAAGCGGCGGCATCGTGGCCCGTCGCGTCGGCGAAAATAGCGCTGGCCTGGGCGGTGAGCGCCTCTTCGGGCTCGTCGCTGCGCGTGAAATGGTGCGTGAAGCTTGGCTGCGGCTGCGCATCTTCGATAATGCGTGCGATCTCGTCGGGCAGGCCCACGAGATAGAAAGTCACCGGGCAATGGTACATGGCGCGCGTCCTTTGGAGTTGCTCAACGTGTCGTTGCCGTAACAACGAAGAAACGGTTTCTCAACTTGTGTAGTATACCAACTTTATCAGGGATGACTTCCCGCACCACTGGACAAGTTCAAATTTGCTATAGTGTATCCCCGCTTTTCAGACCCAATGAAGGAGGCGACCTGTGGCCCGCGACAACGCCCGTTCTGCGCCCTGGTGGCGCTGGTGCGTCCGAGTGCTGCTGGTCGCCTGCGCGCTGGCGGTGCTCGTCGTGGGCGTGGCCAACGTGGTCACCGTGGCCACGACGCGCGATCGGGTGGTCACGGTGGAAGGGGCCGCATCGGCGCTGGCCGGCGATCCTGCCGATGCCGTGGTGGTGCTCGGGGCCAGCGTGTACGCCGATGGTACGCCGAGCGACATCCTGGCCGATCGGCTGGAGGTGGCCTGCGATTTGTACAAGGCCGGTGCGGCCCGGGCTATCATCGTCAGCGGCGACAACCGCACCTCCCATTACAACGAGTCCGACGCCATGAAGGCGTACTGTGTGGAATTGGGCGTGCCGAGCGAGGATGTTTACGTGGACCACGCGGGCAACACCACCTACGAGTCGATGTGGCGGGCACGGCACGTGTTCGGGGCCGAGCGCATCGTCGTGGCCACCCAGGCCTACCATCTGTACCGGGCCATGTTCGCCGCCGATTGCCTGGGCATGCAGGCGTGGGGCGTGCCCTGCGACAAGGGGGCCTACGACAACCAGCGGGCCTACAGCATCCGCGAGGTGCTCGCCCGCACGAAGGACTTCTACGCGGCGCTTTTTCAGGTGCCGGTGAGCACGGGCGGCGAGAAGGTGTCGCTGGACGATTCCGGGGACCTGACATGAGGGGGCGCTTGTGCAGAGCCTAGGCACTGAACTGGACCGAACCATCGCCAGCTGGGGGCCCGAGGCCGCGGCCGCGCTCAAGCGCTCGCGGAACAAGGACCGCTTCCGGGCGGCTGTGGAGCGCACGTGGCGTTTGCGTCCGGATGTGGGGCGGTTCGTTCTCATGCACACCAACGGCATCTACATCGCCAAGGACGAGCGCCCTCGTAAAGGGCCCGACCGCCACAAGGACTGGTGGGTCTTCGGCATGTACTTGGACGACGCCATGGCCCGCACCGAGGTGGACGCTTGGCAGTCGGTGCTGCTTATGAATCTGGAGCAAGAGGGTTTCGCCGTCAACGAGCTGCGCTTCTTCCCTGCGAAATGGGATATGCGACAGCGGCGGCTGTTCCCTGAGTTGTGGGAGGAAGGGGAGAGCGCCCGCGTTCCCGGCAACCGTGACGGGCTCAAGTACCAGGACGAGGCGCGGGCCCTGGACGTCGTGAAGCGAGCCGTGTTCCTCGTTTTCGAAGACACCGAGCTGGCCTGGGCCCTTCTCGAGAAGGTTCGCGGTGCCTCGGTGCGGGAGATGTTCGCCGCGGGGCCAACCGGCGAGACGGCGGTTCGGGATGGCAAGCGACAGGGGGAGAAGCGCTACCGGCTGCTTCTTTACGTGGATGACGTGGCGCAGACAAAGCCGATCGTGGAGGCGTACTCCGAGGCCATTCGGTCGCGCGCCCGCCTGCTGGGCTTGCGCCTCGGTTCCATTTGGGTGCGGAAGGCTCCGCCGCTGCTGGCCGGAAAGCACGCGTTTAAGCGCACGGGAACGTCGGAGCCGCTGCGCGACGAGACGCTGCGGGGCGGTTCAGCCGAATAGCTTCAAGGCGACGGTGTCGTCGAGGACGATTTTCAGTTCGCGGCCATTCGGCAGCGCGTAGGTATAATAGAGCGGCGCCTCCGGACGGCTGAACACGCGGCTCAGCGGCACGTCGGCGGCGCAGTAGATGCGGCGGCAGCGGGCCGAGACGCGATCTTGGGTGGCGAACAGCAACGGATCCTCGTAGCGGTCGCAGCCCTGGCTGAAGAAGTAGTTGTGGGCGTCGTCCCACCCGAAGTGCTGGATGATGAGCCGATGCAGGTCGGCAAGGGTCTCATCGGCGCTCATGAAGGCGCTGCACTGCGGGGAGGAGTCGTCCGCCGGCTCGATAACGAGGGTGAGCGCAGCATTCGAAAAGACCCCCTCGCACGGGGTCGCTTCGGGCGCGCGCCACCATTGGCCGGGAAATTCGATGATCTTGGCGGTCACGACTCGAGCCTTTCTCGTCCTCCTCATGACGGGGGCATTGTAACAGGAGTTTTCCCTAAGGGAAATCAAATGGTTGAAATTGGCCGAAAAAGTAGCTTCAAGCAGGGATAAGGTGTCTATTTACACTAAGTAAATAAGTCAGGAATTCAAGGGATTTGGTGAGTCTTTCGCCGGGGCGCGCGGTCTTGCGGGAGCCCGGTATTATCATCGCAGCAGCGTCTCTCCTCGTTGATGAGAGATTAATGGCCGCAACTGCGCTGCGATGACCAAAATGAGTGGTTGCCCGACGGCGCGGAGCCGGTCGAGGCGTTTTGCACGCGACATTGTCGGTTGCGCGGGCGGGAAGGTGGGGCATGGCCCAGCAGAAGGGGAGAACGAGCAAGGCGGACGCCACCCGGCGCCAATTGCTGGATGCGGCGATCGAGGTCATTTCCGAACGCGGCTACGCCGACACGACGGTGGAGCGCATCGTGGAGGTGGCGGGCGTTTCGAAGGGCGTGGCCTACTACCACTTCTCCAGCAAGGCCGATATCGCCACCTGCATCCTCGTGGAGGGCATTGGCGAGATCGTCGACGACTTTGTGGCTATCGCCGGCAAGGCCCCTTCGGCCGTGGAAGCCCTTACGGCCATGATGGATTCTTTCGCCGCGACTATTTTCCGCAACGCCGGATTCGGGCGCATCCTCGTGTCGGAGTTGTGGCGGCGCGGGCGCGAATGGTCCGAGCCGATGCGCGCTTTGGAGGAGCGCCTGCTGGCGGTGCTGCGCGGGCAGATTGAGCGCGGACAGCGCGAGGGCAGCATTCGCGGCGATATCGATGCGGCGTTCGAGGCGGTGGCCGTGGTGGGCATGGTGCTCACGACGACGCTGCACTACATCCGCGAGGCCGAACAGCGCGTCGAGGAGGGCTGCAACCGCGCCGAGGCGTTTGCGGCGGCGGAGCGCTCGCTTACCGTGCGCATTTGCGACTACGTGCACCACGCCAACGCGTAGGGGAGGGCGCGCCGTCCTTGCGCGCCGCACGAAACCGCTTTTTCTCCGCCAGCGCAACTGTTGCTTTAGCGCGCTAAAGTTCGCGGTATGCTGGGGATGCCTACTGAAAGGAGCTTTTCGTGTACAAGATCTACTGCCTGAACAACATCTCTCCTGAGGGCCTGGCCCTGCTCACCGACAACTACGAGGTCATCGAGAACATCGACGAGGCCGACGCCATCCTCGTGCGCTCCGCCGACATGCACGAGATGGAAGTGCCCGCGAACCTGAAGGCCGTGGCCCGCGCCGGCGCTGGCGTGAACAACATCCCGCTGGATAAATTCGCCGAGGCCGGCATCGCCGTGTTCAACACGCCGGGCGCCAACGCCAATGCGGTGAAGGAGCTTGTGCTCGCCGGCATGCTGCTGGCGAGCCGCGACATCATCGGCGGCGTGGCGTGGGTGCGCGACAACGCCGACGACGAGAACGTGGGTAAGGCCGCCGAGAAGGCCAAGAAGCAGTTCGCCGGCGGCGAGATCCTTGGCAAGACGTTGGGCGTCATTGGCCTGGGTGCCATCGGCAAACTGGTGGCGCAGTCCGCCGAGGCGCTGGGCATGAAGGTCATCGGCTACGATCCGGCCATGGACGAGATCACCGTGCACGAGCAGATTTCCCCGACAGTGGAGTTCGCCGACCTGCCGAAGGTGCTCAAGGAGAGCGACTTCATCACCATCCACGTGCCGGCGCTGCCCGCCACCAAGGGTATGATCAACGCCGACGCCATCGCTCAGATGAAGGACGGCGTCGTGTTCCTGAACTTCTCCCGCGACGTGCTGGTCGACGACGCCGCTATGGCCGAGGCCCTGGCATCGGGCAAGGTGGCGGCATACGTGACCGACTTCGCCAACCCGGCCGTCGTGAAGATGGAGCGCGCCATCGTCATCCCGCATCTGGGCGCCTCGACCGCCGAGGCCGAGGACAACTGCGCCAAGATGGCCGTGGAGGAAATCATGGCCTACCTGGAGCGCGGCGAGAAGATCCACTGCGTGAATATGTAGAAACTCGGTAATGCGGGTGGCGAAGGAGAACGCCCTCTCGTCGCCCGCTTATCGCTTGATCCTGCTGCGAATGCGGCAAAAGAAGCAGAGAAGATGACGCGCATGGGTCGGTACCATCCCGACATCGTTGCTGCTGAAGTAGAATCTGCTTCTTAACGGCCGCATTCTCCGCAGGGCGATAAGAGGTCGCCGAGAAGGCGTTCTCCTTCGCTGGCTGCGTGCGATTCGAATTAGCCAGTTGGTTCGCCTATAATAGGCGGAAAACTTCGTGGAAGGAGCAGGCGATGAGCGTGGAGCGGCCTTGCGTATTGGTGGGAGTGACCGGGTGCATTGCGGCTTACAAGGCCGGGGAGGTCGTGCGCGGGCTGCAGAAGGCGGGCGTGCGCGTGAAGGTGGTCATGACCGAGCACGGTACGCACTTCATCGACCCGGTGACGTTCCGGGCGCTCACCCACGAGAAGGTGGCGGTGGGGCTGTTCGACGATCCGTCAGATCCCATTCACCATATTTCGCTCGCTCAGGAATGCGACGTGTTCCTTATCGCGCCGTGCACGGCCAACGTAATGGCGAAGGTGGCCTGCGGCATAGCCGACGACTTGCTTTCCACGACGGCCCTGGCGACCACGGCGACGCTGGCCATCGCGCCGGCGGCCAACGTGCATATGTATGAGGCGGCGGCCACCCAGGAGAACATGGCCACGCTGCGCCGCCGGGGCGTGCGCTTCATCGAAGGGGGCGCGGGCTATCTGGCCTGCGGCGATGTGGGTCGCGGTCGTTTGGCCGATCCCGCTGTCATCGTGCGCGAGACGCTGGGACTTCTGGCCGAGCGCGTGGGGCTGGACGCTCTGAGCGAGGCCTGCGAGCAGCACGGCGAAGTGCCGTTCGCAGCCGTGATGGAGCAGATCAGCGCTGCCTCTTCGCGTCATCCCGAGCGCTGCGCCGAATCCGCTTCTGCTCCCATTCCTACCGACGCCCCGCAGCCCGGCGCCGTGGCCGACGGCGCGGCCACCATGCCCGCGGGCGCGCTTGCTGGCCGCACGGTGCTCGTGACGGCGGGCCCCACGGTGGAGCCCATCGATTCGGTGCGCTACATCTCCAACTATTCCTCGGGCAAGATGGGTTACGCCATCGCCGAGGCCGCCGCGGCCGCCGGCGCGCGGGTGGTGCTCGTGTCGGGGCCGGTGGCCCTTGCCGCGCCCACCGGCGTGGAAGTGGTGCCCGTGAAGACGGCCCGCGATATGCTGGCCGCTGCCGCATCCGTGTTCCCGGCCGCCGATGCCGCCATTTTCGCCGCCGCTGTGGCCGATCTGCGTCCGGCGAATCCGGCCGATCGCAAGCTGAAGAAGGGCCGTGACGATGCGGCGCTTGCCAATGTGCCTCTCACGGAGAACCCCGACATCTTGGCTACTTTGGCCGCGGGCAAGCGCCCCGACCAGTACGTGGTGGGCTTCGCCGCCGAGACCAACGACGTGCTCATGAACGCCCACGCCAAGCTCCAGAAGAAGAACGCCGACATGATCGTGGCCAACCAGGTGGGCGACGGCCTCGCCTTCGGCACCGACAACAACGAGGTGTGGCTCGTCACGGAAGGCGACGACGTGCTTCTGCCCCTCATGAGCAAACGCGCCGTAGCCGAGCGCCTCGTGGAAGTGGTAGCTGCGCATCTGGAATAGAGGCAGCGCCGTTTTGGACGAAAATTTTGAGTTGTTAGAGTTTTGCGCGAAGCAGCGGTCGTGCGCTGCCGGTTTAGGCTTTTGACGACCTGGGGTTTTGCGTGATGGGGCAAAAACCGAGAGCAGCCAGGGGCGGAATGGTCTTGCTTTTAATGCTGACAACTCTAACAACTCGAAAAAATGGCATCCTTATCGGGTGTGCCTTTTCTGAAGAGGGGAATAGCGAGCGTTCTGATGAGATGGCGTAGGCTTCGATAGCACAGGTGCTGAGGTCTCCATTGCAGCTGATTACGAATTCGTAAGGAGACTTGCTTTCTTGCCGTTCGGGCGCGGTTTCCCATAATAGGACGCTATCATGGTGGCGAACGAGAAAGGGCATCGGGCGCAGTGGCTCAGGTGCTGACTGCGGCGACGTGCGCGTGGAAAGGGGCATCATGCGGGTTCTGCTGGTTGAGGACGATCATGCCATCGTGCTGGCGCTGACCGACCTTTTGGAAGGGGAGGGCTTTGCCGTGCGGTCATGCGCGACCCAGGACGGAGCGTGTGCGGCGCTGGCGGCTGACGACTTCGACATTGCGCTGCTTGATGTGACGCTGGCCCAGGGCAACGGGTTCGCTGTGTGCGCGGCCGCGCGGGAGACGGCGCCCGAGATGCCCGTCATCTTCCTCACCGCCTCCGACGACGAGTACTCCACGGTGGCGGGGCTCGATATGGGGGCCGTCGACTACATCGCCAAGCCCTTCCGCGCCCGGGAGCTCATCTCGCGCATCCGCGGGGCCCTGCGGCGCACAGCCCCGGCCTCCAACGTGCTCACCGTCGGCGACGTGCGGCTCGACGTGGCCTCGGCGGCCGTGACCAAGGACGGCCGCGAGGTGTTCCTCTCGGCGCTGGAGTACCGGCTGCTGCTGTACTTCTTGCAGCACAAGGGCAAGCTTGTCACCCGCGAGAACCTGCGCGACGCTATTTGGGACAGCGCCGGGGAGTACGTGTCGGACAACGCGCTGAACGTCTATGTGAAGCGCCTGCGCGAGAAGGTGGAGACCGATCCCGCCGAGCCTGAGCTCATCGTCACCGTGCGCGGCCTCGGCTACAAAGTGGGGGAGTAGGGGCGATGGCGCGAGTTCGGTGGCCGAAGGCCGTGCGGTCGATGGGGTGCGTCGTGTGGCCGATGGAGTGCGCCGCCACGGCACGAGGGGGCGAGTAGCGTGGGCTCGGCATCGACGCTCTTGCGCCAGTGCGCGGTTATGGCGGCGCTCGTGGCTGTGCTCGCGTGGGCGGCGCCGAGCGAGGTGAAGCCGTGGGTCGCCGGCACGGGCGCGGTGCTGCTGGCGGTGTTCCTCGTGGTGTCGCTGTACCGCCATCGCCAGATTCGCCGACTTGCCGAGGAGATCGACGAGGTGCTGCATTCGGGCCGCACGGTGGACTTTTCGAACTGCCGCGAGGGTGATGTGGCCGTGCTCGCCAACGAGCTGTCGAAGATGGTGTCGCGCCTTTCGCGCACCCGCGATCAACTGGCCCGCGAGCGTAACGCCCTGGCCGATTCCCTGGCCGATGTGTCCCACCAGATTCGCACGCCGCTCACGGCCATCACGCTCATGCTGCCCGTGGTGGAACGCGCCGACGACGCGCGGGAGCGCAAGCGGGCCGTGCGCGAGCTGGAGTCGATGATCGAGCGCGTCTCGTGGCTCGTGACCACGCTGCTGAAGATCGCGAAGGTGGACGCCGGGGCCATGCACGTGGAGCGGCGCGAAGTGCGGGCCGCCGAGGTGGCGCGGCGGGCCGTGGCGCCTTTGGCCACGGCCATGGATCTGCGCGATGTAAATCTCGTACTGGAATTGGACGAGACCGCCACCTTCCAGGGCGATGCCCCCTGGACCGCTGAGGCCGTGGAGAACATCGCGAAGAACTGCATGGAGCACACCCCTCCCGGGGGCACGGTGACCGTGGTCGTGCGTGAGGATGCCCTGGCCACCACTATTGCCGTTTCTGACACCGGCCCCGGCATCGCCCCAGAGGACCTGCCCCACATCTTCGAGCGCTTCTACCGGGGAAGGGGGCCCGTCCCGGCATCTCCCGAGCTTGCGCCCGAGGGGCGACTAAAGTCGCCCCCTTCAGAAGGCTTCGATCCGGCTGAGGGAATTCGATCAAAACCGTTCCGTTCGGAAAATACCGATCCGACCGACAGGATGCAGGCCGATCCCGTAGGGGGCGACCTTGGTCGCCCCTGGGCTGACGACGACGGCAACGACGCTCGTCAGCCCGCCGGGTTCGGCATCGGGCTTTCCCTGGCGCAGGCCCTCGTCTCGGCCCAGGGCGGCACCCTGCGCGCCTCCAACAACCCCGACGGCGGCGCCCGTTTCGAAATCGCCTTCCCGAAACTCGTGGTGTAGGTGGCGCGCCTGCTAATGCTCGAAATTTGGGACATTAGGCCCGTTAGTGTTCCAAATTTCGAGCATTAAGCCTTTTAATTACAGCATCGTAATGGGCGCGTTAGGGGGCGGCAATGAGCGGTCGCCATACTTGTTCCGTAGATTGGGAAACCAGGAGAAGAAAGGCATCTGGCATGGACATTTTGACGGTCAGCCACTTGACGAAGATCTACGGAGAGGGCGAGGCGGCCACCCGCGCCTTAGACGACGTGTCCTTCAGCGTGGAAGAGGGCGAGTTCGTGGCCATCGTGGGCTCGTCGGGCTCGGGCAAGTCGACGCTCTTGCACCTCATCGGCGGCGTGGACCGACCTACCTCGGGCCACGTGCTGCTGAACGGCGCCGACGTGTACGCGCGCTCGGATGAGGAGCTGGCGGTGTTCCGGCGCCGCGAAGTGGGGCTGGTGTACCAGTTCTACAACCTCGTGCCGGTGCTGAACGTGGTGGAGAACATGACGCTGCCCGTGGCGCTGGACGGCCGCACCGTGAACGCGGGCCGCTTGCAGGGCCTCGTGCAAAGGTTGGGGCTCGCCGGCCGCGAGGGGCATCTGCCCAGCCAGCTCTCCGGCGGCCAGCAGCAGCGCGTGGCCATCGGTCGCGCCCTCATGAACGCGCCGGCGGTGGTGTTGGCCGACGAGCCCACGGGCAACCTGGACACCCGCAACAGCTGCGAGATCATGCAGCTTCTGCGCGATTCCAACCGCGAGTTCGGCCAGACCATGATCGTCATCACCCACGACGAGGAGATCGCGCTGGCCGCCGACCGCATCATCGCCGTGGAGGACGGCCGCATCGTGCGCGACGAGAGGATCCGCCGATGAACGCCACGACGAACTTCACCGTAAAGAGCCTGCGCGCCAACAAGGTACGCACGCTGGTGACCATCGCCGGCGTGGCCTTGGCCGCGGCTTTGCTTACGGCGGTGCTCACCACCTATGCATCGCTGAACGACTTCCTCTATCGCAATGAAGCAGCCCTGGCCGGTACGTGGATGGCCTGCGTGGAAGCCGACGACAGCTCAGTGCTCGACGAGAGGATCACCGGCGCCCAAGCCGATCCGCAGGTTTTCGGCACGGCGATCATGCGCGATATCGGCTTCGCCGAGCTGACCGCCGACCAGCAGGATACCCAGGGAACCTACCTGGCCATCCGCTCCATCGAGGGCGACGTGGGCGACATCTGCGGCATCGAGCCCAGCGAGGGGCGCCTGCCCGAGAGCGACCGCGAGATCATGCTCTTCGCCACCTGGAACGATTACGGCGGCGTGAGCCTCGGCGATACGGTCACCTTCAACGTGGGCCAGCGGGTGGCACGGCTCGCCCCGGGCGAGGAGGGCTCCATGTCCGCCGGCACCATGAGCGCTTCGTGGGGCGTGCAAGGGGAGGCCCACGAGAGCGAGATCACCGACGGCGCGCCGCTCAACTCCTCCATGGGCGTGCTGGAGGCGGACATCGACGGCGGCATCTTCAACGAGGAGGTCACGAACACCGAGGAGCGCACCTACACCGTCGTGGGCTTCTACGACCGTCCGGGTTACGCCCTTTCCACCGCTGCGGGCATGGTGGGCGTGACCGCCGGGGCCGCTGCGCCCGACGCCTTTACCGACGTGTTCCTCACGCTGAACGACGTGACCAACACCCAGCAGGTGGAAGAGGCCGCAGAGGCGCTGTTCCCCGACGAGCACGTGGTGCTGCACACGGCCATGCTGCGCTACATGGGCGTTTCCAGCGACTCCTCCATTTGGACGACGTTCTACGGCCTGGTCGTGGTGCTGGCGGCGGTCATCGTGGTGGCCTGCGTGTCGCTCATCTTCAACGCCTTCAACATCTCGGTAGCCGAGCGCATCAAGCAGTTCGGGCTTCTGTCCTCGGTGGGCGCGTCGCGCCGGCAACTGCGCCGCGCCGTGGTGCTGGAAGGGGCCATCGTGGCCGTCATCGGCATCCCCTGCGGGCTTCTCATCGGTTTGGCCGGGTGCGCCGTCACCTTCGCCGCCTTGGGGCCGGCGCTCGCCCAGCTGGCCGGATCGGTGGAAGTTCCCTTCCGCGTGGCCGTGAACGGCTGGGTGCTGCTGGTGGCCTCGGTGCTCACCTTCGTCACCGTGCTCGTGTCCGTGTGGATTCCGGCGAAGCGGGCGAGTCGCACGAACATTATCGACTCGCTGCGGGCCGCCAGTGGCAGCCGCGTTTCCCGGCGCGGGGCGGCTCGGGCCGCGAAGTGCACGGCGCCCTCGTCGCTGTGGAAGGCGCGTGGGGCGGCCGGGCGCGTGCTCGGCGTCGGCGGCATGCTGGCGCGCATCAGCCGCAAGCGCGGCACGGGGAAGGGCCGGGCAGCCTCGGTGTCGCTGGCGCTCGCCATCGTGCTGCTTATGACTGCCGGCTCGCTGAGCGTGTTCCTCGGCACCCTGACCGACGTGGTGACCGGCGGCGGCGAGCTGGCCGGCGAGGTGGGCGTCATGGCCCAACTGGATGTGGAGACGCCGCAGGGCGAAGGGACGGCCGACGGGGACGTGCAAGCCGGCAACGATGGCGCGACGGGTGCCGACAGCGCTGCGACCCAGCCCGCCGCTCCCATGACGCCCGAGGCGGTAGCGGCCGCGAACAACGAGCTGTTCGCCCGCCAGGCCGAGGTGTTTGCCGGCGCCTTCCACGATCTCTCCCAGGTGGCCGGCGCCGAGCCTGTGGGTTGGAAAATGGGGACGGGGCTGTACGCTATGCTGCCCGAGGCCATGGCAGGGGAGGCCCTCGTCGATCAGGAGAACGGCATGGGCGGCAAGATGGCCGACGGCCGCGTCGGCACCGTGGGGTCGGTAGCCTACCTCGACGACGCCGCCTTCGACGACTACGCGAAGAGCTTGGGGCTTGACCCCGCCGACTTCCGCGATCCGGCTCACCTGCGGGCCATCGCTTTGGCCCAAGGCTACGGCAACAACGGCAGCGTCTACCAGCTGCTCAACGTGCTGCGCGAGCCGGGCACGTTGGAGGCCCTTACGGCGGCGACCTATCACGGCGAGCCGGCGGCGGGCATCGGCGTCGGCGCAACGTCCGGAGAGGGCAATTCTGAGGCCTTCGCCTTCCAACCCTACCTTGAAGGCGATGACGACGGGGTCGAATGGTTCCCTCTCGAGGAGGCGGAGGTGCAGACGGTCTCCGTTGAGGTTGTCGCCCTGGCCGAGGAGGCGCCTGCTATCGCCAGCGCCCGCGGAGAGGGTCTGCAGCTCATCGTGCCCGAGTCTGTGGCGGCTTACCAGAGTTTCGGCAATGACGCCCCCATCTTCTACGGCTACTTCGACTCCGCCGATGGCGACCACGGCGCGCTCGCCGAGGAGCTGGCGACGGCCGGCAGCGCGTACTTCCACGACAAGAGTCCCTACGGGCTGGCGTTCTACTCCTTCAACGACTACATCGAACAGCGCGACTCCAACCAGATGATCGCCACGGTGGTGAACGTGTTCTGCCTGCTGTTCGCGGTGATTCTGGCGCTCATCGCCATGGCCAACGTGTTCAACACGGTGACCAACAGCCTCATCCTGCGCCGCCGCGAGTTCGCCGTCATGAAGTCGGTGGGACTCTCGAACCGGCAGTTCCGCGCTATGGTGGCCGAGGAATGCGTCGCCTGGTGCGTCCGCGGCCTCGTGCCCGGCGTGCTGCTGTCGCTTTTCGTGTCCTTCCTGCTGTGGCAGGTGATCTCCGGATCGATGACGGGGCTGCCCTTCACGCTGCCCTGGAGCTACGTGGCCCTGGCCGCCGCCATGACCGTGGTCGCCGTGGGTGCGTCGGTGGCCTACGGCATGCACCGCTGCCGCGCCGACAACGTGGTAGAGGCCCTGCACGCCGACGCCGTGTAGGAGGTGCTGCGACATCAAGCAAGGCGGGTGAGGGTGCGCTGCGTCCCCCACCCGCCCGAGTAAACTTGGTTTCTGCATCAAGGGGTGCCGAAATGATGCAGATAAGTTGACTACGATGTAGAAAACGTGGCCTAGTCCCCGTTTTCTGCCTTCGCTTTCGCCTTCGGGCTCAGGCCGCCTTTGCGGTAGCCGTAACGGCCCGAAAGCGCGATCATGAACGTGGCGGCTACCAGGCAGGTGAGCCCGTCGCCCACCGTGACCGAGAGCCAGATGCCGTCGATGCCGAACAGCATCGGCAGCACGATGACCGCCGCCACTTGGAACACGAGCGTGCGCAGGAACGAGATGAGCGCCGAGACGAGCCCGTTGTTGAGCGCCGTGAAGAACGCCGAGGCGTACATGGCGAATCCCATGAACAGAAAGCACAGGGCGTACAGCTTGTAGGCGCTCACGGTGAGCTCCAGCAGGGCCGCGTCGTAGCTGACGAAGATGGCCGATAGGGGTGCGGCGAGCCACTGGCCGAGCAGGAACATGACGATGCTCGCCACGCCGATGATCCCGAGGCTCTTCCACAGAAGCGAGCGCATTTCAGTATGGTTCTGGGCGCCGTACTGGAAGCTCATGAGCGGGGAGGTGCCCACGGAGTAGCCCATGAACACGGCCGAGAAGATCATCACGGTGTACATGATGACGCCGTAGGCCGCCACGCCGTCCTCGCCGATGAAGCGCAGAAGCTGCCAGTTGTATAGGATGCCCACGAGGCTCATGGCGATGTTGGTGACCATTTCCGACGAGCCGTTGGCGCAGGCCTTCCCGATGACGGGCCAGCGCAGATGCGGCCGCACGAAGTACAGGTGCGTCGAGCGCTTGCGGGCGAAGTAGACGAGTGGAATGCCGCCGCCGATGAGTTCACCGATGTTCGTGGCGAGCGCCGCACCGGGAAGCCTCCAGCCGAACACGCCGACGAACAGGAAGTCCAGAAGGATGTTCGCCACGCCGGCCGCCACAATGACCAGAAAGCCGTACTTGGGCTTGCCCGCCGTGACGAAGAAGCTCTGGAAGGCGTACTGCAAGATGAAGAACGGCAGAGAGATCATCATCATGCGGCCGTAAAGCGCGGCGTCATGGTGCATCTGGCTTCCCGGCGTGGCGCCGAGCATGGTGGCCGTGGGCTCCATGAAGAACCAGCCGCCAAGGGAGAGCACCGAGCCCACGACGAAGGCGAAGATGATGAGCAACGAGAAATGGCGCCGCGCCCGAGGCCGGTCGCCCTCGCCCAAGGTCTTGGCCACAAGGGCACTGCCCCCGGTGCCGATCATCATGCCCACGGAGGCCAAAATCATGACGGCGGGGAAGATCAGGTTCACGGCGGCGAGCGCCGTCTTGCCCGCATAGTTCGACACAAAGAACCCGTCCACGATGGTGTAGCACGAGGTGAAGATCATCATGGCGATGGTGGGCAGCGTGAACCGGATGAGGGCGCTGGTGGAGAAATGCTTGGACATATCCACGGACATGGGAAAACCTTTCGGAGAAAAGAGGGCAGAACAAGCAAGGAAAGCGGGCGTCTCTAGTGGAAGGCGAGAGTCGAGAGGTTTTCGTTCAGCGCGTTGATGTAGCGCTTCATGGCGCTGGTAAGTTGGCGCTGCTCTTCATCGGTGAAGATTGCGACGGCTTCATGCTCGGCGGCCAGTACGGCTTGAATGTGGGCTTCGTACTGCTTTCTCCCGTAACCAGTCAGATAAACGCGTTGAGTGCGGGGCGTGTCTCCTCGCAGCTCGACTACGCCTTTGTCGATCATGCGCTTGATAGACGAGTGCACCGTTTGCTTCGAAGAGAATCCGAGCTCGCACAGCTGCTTCTGTGTGAGGCCATCTTCGTTGACGAGCGCGTACACGATATCGAAGGCGCAATCAGGGAGTCCCATGCGCCACGCGGTTTGACGATACAGCTCGTCAGCCTGGCGATAGAAATCATCGATGGCGCGGATTGTCTCCACGATTTGGCTTTTCTCGTCGAGCGCGGTGTTTTCGTTGCGTGCGATCTTGTCGGCGTTCATGGGCTTTCTGTACCTCAAAATGCGATTGGTCTGATTTCGGACTAACGAGTTCGCTAGTATAGTCCGAAATCAGACCAAAGCAAGGCCTTCACAAGGTTTCCAAGAGGTTTAGGGGCTAGAACTCGCGCTTCTCGTAGAGCTTGGCGGCGACGAAGGCGCTGGCCACGTAGATGAGGGCGACGACGGCCACTAGGGCGGCGGCGAGGAAGAGGTAGTTGCTGCCGGTGTCGAGCCACTGCACAAGGTCGGCGAGCACGCCGGTGGGCTGGATGCCGGCATCGAAAAAGCCGATGCCGCAGGCGATGGCAATCACCACGACGACGGGCACGAAGCGAGTGGCGCGGGTCATGCCGAAGCGGAAAACGAGCGGCAGCGTGACAGCCATGCCCAGCGTGATGACGCCCACCGCGCCTACCACGCTTCCGACGAGGGCGGCCGGCGGGTTCTCGGCCGGCGTCAGCCCCTCGGGCAGTGTGCCGGCGGGCATGCAGGAAATCACGCCCAAAAGCAGAAACGACAGCGCTAAGGCAAAGACGATCGTGCCGATGGCGACGAGCGCGAGGCTCGCGTAGCGGCCGAACACCACCTGGCGGCGAGTGAGGGGCAGCGTGAGCCGGAAGCGCTCCCATCCGTTCTGCTCGTCGGTGGCGGCAAGGGAGAACAGCAGCATGAACGGCGGCATGGCGGCGATGGCGGCGGCGCCTCCCACCAGGGTGCCCATGGCGTACCCCATGAACAGGGCAATGATGGCGCAGATGCCGAGCAGCTGAAGAATGGCGCTGCGCAGGACGGCGAAGTCGGAAACGATCATGGCTTTCATCGGGATTCCCCTTTCAGAATGAGGGTCATGTAGTCTTCAATGGTGGCCTTGTCCACGGGGATATCGGGGAAGGCGCGGGCGAAGGCGAAGCGGTCGGGGGCGAGCACGTCGCAGCCGTAGTCGTGGCGCAGGATGCGGGCCTCGCCGGGGGCGAAGAAGCCGGCATCCAAGATGGCGGTCACGTCTGCGGCGCGGCAGCGGGCCACGCCGGCCTCGTCGGTGATGGCATCCTTGGGGGCCGTAAACACGATGCGGCCGGCGTCCACGCAGACGACCTCGTCGGCGATCTTTTCCAAGTCGGAGGTGATATGGGTGGACATGAGGATGCCGCGATCGCCCTCGGCCATGAAGTCGCGCAGAAGGTCGAGCACCTCGTCGCGAGCGATGGGGTCGAGCCCGGCTGTGGCCTCGTCCAGCACGAGCAGCTCCGGGTTGTGCGAGAGCGCGAAGGCCAGCGTCAGCTTCATGCCCATGCCGCGCGAGAGCTCGCCCACCTTCTTTTTCGGGGCCAGGTTGAAGCGGTCGCACAGCGCGGCGAACTGGACGGCGTCCCATTCGCGGTAGGCTGCCCGCCCGATAGCGCCCACATCGCCCACGCGGCAGGTGTCGGGGAAGGCGCAGGTGTCCAGCACGACGCCGATGCGGGATTTGATGGCGTCCAGCTCGGGGCTGCCGCAGGCGATGGGCTGGCCGAACAGGCGCACGGCACCCTCGTCGGCGGCGATGATCCCCAAGGCCGCCTTGATGGTGGTGGTCTTGCCAGCGCCGTTCGATCCGATGAAGCCGGCGACGCAGCCCGGTTCCACGGCCAGGCTCACGCCGGAAAGCTCGAAGTCATCGTAGCGCTTGCCCAGGTTGTTTATCTCCATGAGGTAAGTCATGTTCGCTCCTCGTTCAGTTTTCTTCCAGCAGCACATCCAGCATGGCGTGCAGATCGGCGGCTTCTATGCCAGCGTTTTCCGCTTCGGCCACGGCGCGGGCGAGGTGTCCCTCCACCTGGCGCAGCCGCTCCTCGCGCAGAAGCTCCAGGTTGCCGCCGGCAACGAAGGATCCCTTGCCCTGCACGGTGTCGATGAAGCCGGCCTCCTCCAGCTCCGCGTAGGCCCGCTTGGTGGTGATGACGCTGATGCGCAAATCGTTCGCCAGGGCGCGGATGGAGGGAAGGGGGTCGCCCTCGTTCACGTCGCCGGCCATGATGGCCGCCTTGATCTGACGCGTGATCTGCTCGTAGATGGGCTCGCTGCTTCCGTTTGAAATAATGATGTCCAAGGTGCCTCTTTCGCAGACGGCGTATCGCGAGCCCCGGCAGCGTTCGTTCTTGGGACGATCGTCGAAGGTGCGGCGATGTGCCGTCCTGGTTTCGGCCCTCGCTGCCCCGGCGTCCCGGGTACGGTGAGGGCGTGAATAGTGTATATACCCTACATGCATAGTATATACACACCTATACACAGCCGTCAAGGCCGCCGGAAAAGATTTCCGTCGGTTGCGGTACAGATTTTTGAGTTGTTAGACATGAGAAGAGAGATGCAGAGCGCGACAGGAAGTTTAGTGTTTGGTTAGAATAATTGCGAACTGGTGTTTTACGACGAAGTGATTTTACGGCACGATGAATCCTGACAGTGTTTTGCAGGCGCATGCCTAACAACTCGAAAATCTTGTCTTCGTGCGCGAGCTTTCTTGTCTGAATGGGGGAATTGCAGGCTCGGGGTCGGCTCGGATCTGTCGGGAGATGGAAAGTGCGCTGCCTACGACCGCGACGCCGTGGCCCTTCGCCGTGATTTAGACGTGGAAGACGACTGGCCGTGGCGCTACGACACCTTGTCCTGTGGCCAGCAAAAGCGGCTGCAGGTAGCTTGCGCGCTCTGGCAGCGTCCCGATCTGCTTGTTATGGACGAGCCCACCAACCACGTTGATACCCCGACGCGTGAGGCAATCACGGCGGCTCTCGCGCCTTTCAAGGGCGTGGGCCTGCTGATTTCCCACGATCGCGCCCTGCTCGATGCCCTTTGCGTGCAGTGCCTGTTCATGGCAGAGGGTCGTCTGACGGCGCGGCCCGGCGGCTACAGCCGAGGACGCGGTCAGGAGGAGCTCGAACGGGGAACGGCCCTTCGTCAGCGCGAACGGGCGAGGCGCGAGAAAAAACGTCTCGCAGGGGAGACCCAGCGCCGTCGGGAGGAGGCCTCGCGCGCGGCCGGCATGCGTAGCTGCCGCAACCTCGACCCGAAGGATCATAGCGGGAAAGAGCGCGTCAAGCTGGCCGTCTACGCGGGAAAGGATGGCGTGGCCGGCAAGCTCAGCTCCCGTATGGAGAACCGCCTCTCTCGTGCCTCCGCTTTCCATCGGGAACGCCGATCACATCGCTCTGACCGGCCCCAACGGTGCCGGGAAGACCACGTTGGTGAGCGAGGTGGCACGGCGGATCGACCCGACCGTGCGGGTGCTCGTCATCCCGCCGGAGCCCACCGCCGAGCAGTGCCGTGACGCGCTTTCTCGGCTGTCCTCCCTCGACCCACGTAGTCGCGGGCGGGTGCTGGCGGTAGGATTTCTCCCCCTTCTTTTTCGTTGACAGAGCGGGGCGTTTTCGCCATACTGAGCAGTGGGTTTGGGGACGATGATTTGTGGAAGGAACCACCATGACCGCAACGATTCGGCCCTCTTTGATCTTTAACATGGATATCGAGGCGCCAGGCGGATCGGCTGTGCAAAGCCGGCCGTATTTTGTTGCGCCATGCAGCGGTTAGTGGGAGAGGATATCCATGGACAACATTCTGGGACTTTTCGAGAAGCTTGAGAGCCAGTCGCTGGCCGTACAGCCGAACCGGTGCGTGGTGGTGCGCAATCGCAACGCTTCCTGCCGCCGCTGCGCCGAGGCGTGCCCGACGGGCGCCATTTCCGTGGAGGGGAACGACCTGGCGGTGGCGCCGGAGCGCTGCGTGGGTTGCGGCACCTGCGCCACGGTGTGTCCCACGGCGGCCCTGGAGTCGAAGAAGCCTGACGACAAGGAGCTCCTGCGCGCGGCTGTGGCGGCCATGCAGGCCAACGACGGCGCGGCGGTCATCATGGATGCGGCCATGCAGGCGGCGGCCGAGGGCAAGTACGACCCGGCGAAGGTGGCCGTGGTGAAGAGCCTGGGCCGGGTGGACGAGAGCTTCATTGCCGTGCTCGCTGCGGGCGGGGCGACGTCTGTCGCGCTGGTGGCCGGGCCTGTGGAAGGGGAGACCGAGGATGCCGATGCCGGCGAAGGGACGACGGCAGAGGGTAATGCCGAAGCCACGGAGGCCGCGGAGACCGCCGGGACCGTGGGCGCTGCGCCTGACCGCGCGGCCCAACTGGTGCGCGACACCGCCGCGCTGCTGCTGGAAACCTGGGGCAGCGACGTGTCGGTGAAGCTCACGACCAAGCTGCCGCGCTCGGTGCGCCTCGCCGAACCCGCCGAGTTCGACACGGGCCGCCGCGGGTTCTTCTCATCCATGCGCGACGAGGCGCGGGCCGCGGCTGCCATCACCGCCGAGCACGTGGTGCGCGAGAAGCTGGGCGCCGATGAACTGGAAGAGCCCAAGTTCGCAAAAGTGACCGAGGACGGCACGCTGCCCCACTTCCTGCCCGAGAGACGCGGACGGCTGCTTCTGGCCCTCAGCAACCTGGGCGAGCCCGAGGACATCATGATCGATACGCGTCTGTTCGGCCACGTCATCATCGATCCGGAGAAATGCACCTCCTGCCAGATGTGCGCCACCTTCTGCCCCACCGAGGCCATTCGCAAGTTCGGCGACGCCGCCACCGCCGCTGAGACCGGCAAGCCCTTCGGCATCGACCACTACACGGGCCGCTGCGTGCAGTGCCATTGCTGCGAGGACATCTGCCCGACGAACGCGCTGACCCTTTCGACCGACGTGTTCGCCACGGACGTGACCAAGCGCGGCCGCTCCGAGCGCATCGAGATGCGTCCCCGCAAGCACAAGGTGAACGACCCGAAGTCCATCGTGAACGCCATGAGCGACCTGCTCGGCGTCCCCAACGTCTACGAGCGGTAGGAGGAGCGCCCTGTGAAAACTCTGAATACGATTCTAAATTTTCACAGGCCATTAAAGGCACCCCAAGCACCTCCTCTGATCTTCTTCAAGTTCACAGAAGGGGGCTGCCATCGGCTCGACTTGCTGGTGACAAAAAAAGGGGGGGGCTCTCGTGCGCGACGAGGCCCTTTTCTGTCACGGGGCGCGCATGAGGAGGGCGCAGCTGAAATAAGGTGCTCGAAGGATCTCGCTTATTTCAAAAACTCTGGACTTATTGAAATATGGGGCTCTCAAAGTGGAGGTCGCCAGCAATGCCGGGGCCGCGCTTTGTGGCTTTGCGCTGAAGCATCTTAGAGAGTAGGTAAAACTCTCGGAGTAAGACGAAAAGCCCCCGGAGGGGGAGGTTTGCGCTCCCCAGATCCCTTGCAGCGCGAACCTCCCCTGGCGGGGGCTTTCTGATGGGTCGGCCTAGGCAGGAGCTTTCGGGCGATCCTGCTGGTAACTCGTCGGCTTCGACAAGGGCCTTCCCGATGGGTGCCGGCCCCGGCGGGCGAATGAAGGCCGGGGCCGGCGTGTGCGGCGAGGGCGGCCGTCCCGACGCGAGGGGTGCGTGAGGGGGAGGGAGCGGGGCGGCCGTGTCGCCTCTTCGGAGTGGTCTTAAGATGAGGGTGCTGCGGCTGCGGTTTCGGCAGCTTCGGCGGTGCAGGTTTCTGCGCCAGGGTCGATGTCGGCCAGGTAGATGCTCGGCGCGGTAACGGCGATGCGCTCGCCGCGGCGAAGCTTCACGCGGCCGATTTCCAGCTTCAGGGTCTCGGCCTCTACGAGCCCGATGGAAGTGAACCAGCTGGCCGCCAGGCGCTGCGTCGCCTTGCCTGCGGCGGCGTAGAGGCGTCGCGTGTCGGTAGCACGGACGAGCTTCTGCTTGTCCGGGGTGGTCACGGTGGCGTCGAAGAAGTCGCGCGCGGGGAAGAAGCCGTTCGTGAAGCCGGCGAGCACCAGCATGGCGGGTGCGCGGCCCATCAGGTGCGCGCTGTCGCCGACAAGTACGCGGCCTTCCGAGTTCTCGAAAATGGGGGCGTTCATACGGCGCCTGGCTCGGGCAATAAGGGCACGGGCGCCGCTCGGCGCAGCGGTGCCTGTTTCTGACGAGGTTGGCGCGATGGCGTTTGACGGTGCGGGCACGGGCGCGTTCGCATCGGAAGAGGTGTCGGAAGCGGATGCGACGGGCTCGGCTTCGGGGGCGGTGAGGGCGCGGACAAGCTGTATCGCGCGCTCGCCGTTTTCGCCGGTCAGATTAAGAGCGGAGGCGAGGGTGCCGATCAACGTGTCGCCTTCCAAACCCTGAGCTTGCTCGATGAGGGTGCAGCCCGTGCAGTAGGCGTCCAGGACGCGGTCGATGCCGGTGCCCGGGAATCCCTCTTCGGGCGCGGCGGCTGCCACCTCGTCGAGCATCGCGACGAGGCCCTTTCCCTGCTCGTCGGCCTCGGCGCGCATGTCAGCGAATACCGCGCTGTTGGCTAGATAGTCGCCGAAACCGCACCAGGCGCGCCACGCCAGGGCGTCATGCGCGTTGGCGACCAGTGCGAGGGCCGTCAGTAGGCGTGCGGCGGCGCAGCGGTCAAGGTCGCGGTAGTCGCCTGCGGCCACACGCCCTCGGACGGGGGTTGCCGCCGCAATGCCGCGGGTCTCAAGCGCGCGGGAAATGCGGCGCTCCCAGGCCGGATGGAAGGCGAGCACGTAAATCGAAGAGGGGTCGGCTCCCGCTTCCAGCGCGGCCTGCATGGCACCGGCTACGGCGTCCATCTCGGCTGTCGGATCGGCAGCTTCGAGGGCCGAGAACGAGGCAGCGGCCGCTGCGCGGTCGGGAACGGTCGGCGTGGCCGTCGTGCCCGACGTCGCGGATGAAGCACTTTGGGAGGGCGAGGGGGCGTCGCTTTCCGCCGCCTCATCGCCCAAGGGCGCCGAGCCCGCGTCTAGCGACGCGCGCAGGCGGCTAGCGGCCCGGGCGGCGGCGGGGCAGGTGTGGCTCGCCGCCAGAACGATGCGTTCGCAACCATCGTTGGCCTGGGTGAACTCGCCGATGCCCTCGCCGTAGGGGTAGCTGTCGAAGACCTCTACCACGGCCGTGGGATCGGCGGCTACGGTGATGGAGTCGCGAGCCAGTAGGTTCGCCAGATGCTGGGAGGCGCGAGAGTGCATCTGGTAGTCGTCCACGAGCACGTAGGATCGCTGCACATCGGCCAAAGCGTCGGGGCATGCGAGCAAAAAGCGCACGGCCATCGCCGCCGCTTCCGGTTCCAGGATGCCGCCGGTGAAACGTAGCACGTCCTTCAGAAGCGCGTGGGTGTCGGCCTCCTCGCCGGGGATGAGCCAGCCGTCGTCGTCCTCGGCGCCGCCGGCCAGCTCGGTCCAATTGCGGTAAAAGAACTTGAGCATCTCGCGCAGGCGCCGCTGCTTCATGCCGCTCGTTTTCATGTCCTCCATGATGAAGCCGAGCTCTAAGGGCGTGACGAGGCGCCCGGCGCGTCCGCTGAAGGCGCGGCCCTCCTCGCTGGCGAGCAGTCCTAAGGTCACCTCGCGGGCGCAAGTGACCTCAATCGCGTTCCCGCGCTCGCCGGCGGCCTCGGTCAGGCGCGCGCCGAGGACGCGGGCCGCATCGGGCGTGGCGGCCAGCACCAGCATGTCCTCCGGTGCCGCGCCGTCTTCCAAAAGTGCCGCCACACGCGCGACGAGCGCGGTAGTCTTCCCGCAGCCGACGCCGCCCTCAATGAGCGTGGCGGTCGGGGTTGAGGCAAGTTCCAACGTCATAGTCTTCCTCTCTTCCGCAAAGGGGCTCGTTCCACGTGTCTTTCCCCGTCAGCCGGCCCAGCGGCAGGCTGACGGGGAAAGACCGCGCAGGGCGATCTTTCCTGGGCGCGGCGTCGCGGAAACGCACGCCCCGCTCGCGTCGCAGGAGGGGTGACGACGCGAGCGGGCTTGCCCTAGGCTGCCGGCACGGTCTCGTCGTCCTCCACGACAACGGTGGAAGGCGCCGCTTTCTTCGGCAGAAACGGCATGGTGATGGCACGTGTGGGGCAGGCCTCCACGCAGGCGCGGCACTTGGTGCATTCCGAGAAGCTCATGCCGGCCTCGGGATGCCGCACGTTGATGCCCTGGGGGCACACGGCGGCGCACACCTCGCAGGAGGTGCCCTGGGCGCTCTCGCGGCACTTCGCGTTGTCGATGGCGGGCACGAAGGTGCGGTTCGCCTTGCCCACGAGGCTCATGAGCGCGCTGATGGGGCAGAACGTGCTGCACCACTTGCGGAAAAACACCACCTCGGCGAGCAAGAGCGCCGGCACGAGGATGACGCCCCAGGCCACGTCGCCGAAGGCGAACAGGCGCATGACCAGCACGATGGTGGCGAAGGTGAGGCCGATGGGGCAGATGAGGCAGAACACGGGAAAACCGAAGACGGCCGCCGAGAGCAGGGAGCCGCCCAGGATGACGTGGCGGGAATCGAGAGTCGCCCGCTTCTCGGCGCAGGAAGAGCAGCTGTGGCCGCAACCGGAGAGGGCCGCCTGCTCGTCGGCGGAAAGGGGCGCGGGGGCGTCGGCGGCAAGGGCTGCTGCGTCTGCCGTGTCTGCGTCGTCCGCCGCGTCCGCCACGCTATCGGCTTTCGATCCCTTCGCGGCTTTCACCAGGGGGTTATCCTCGGCGGGCAAGACGCCGGTGCCGGTCATGTCGGTGTTCGACGTCTTCTTCGAGAAGATGCCGCGGATCTTCGACACCACGGGCACGGGGCACACCCAGCCGCAGAAGGCGCGGGCGAACAGCAGGATGAGGGCGAGCGCGATGACGACCGAGATGACCGCGCGGGGGAGCAGGGTCTTCGTGGCGATCATCGTCGCGAGCGCGCCCAGGGGGCACAGAAGCGAGATGTCCTGCCAGCCGATGGCCGACAGCGTGCCCACGCCCACATGGGTGGCAAAGCCCACGCCGATGACGCCGATGACGGCGAGGGGAATGATGGTGCGGAGTCGCTTGGTATTCACGAGGGCACCTCCTTTACGACTCGAGGGGACGGACGATGATGGCGCGCTCGGTGGCGCCGGCGGAGATGGAGCCGTTCTGCAGCGACACGCAGACGCTCTCGCAGGCCCCGCAGCCGTTGCAGGCGTCGGCGATCACGTAGGGTCGGTTGTTCTCGTCAAGCTCCATGGCCTCGAACTGGCAGGCGTCGTAGCAGAATCGGCAGCCGATGAGGCGGTAGGCCAGGCACAGGTCCTGGTTGAGTTCCGCCACGCCGAGCACGCCAGTCTCGGGGGTCGAGCCGGCCTTGAGCGCCTCGGTGGGGCACGATGCCACGCACAGAGGCTCGCCGCCGTTCTCCTCGGTGCACCAATCGCACCAGTTCGCGTCGAAGTTCATGACGGGCGTGCGCATGTTCAGGATGCCGTCCTCCAGATGAGCCGGCGCGATGACGCCGCGCGGACACACCTCGTAGCACTTCTCGCAGCGAATGCACGCCGAGACGAGCGCCTCCTCGTCCTGGCCTCCGGGCGGGCGCACGAGCGGGGCGCTGCCGGCGTAGCGCACCGCGCCCAGGCCCAGAAGCGCCGCCGTGCCGCCGAGCCCCACGCACAGCGCGCGGCGCGTGATGACGGGGCGCCCCTCCTTTTTCGGGGCCGCCGTGTTTTCGGTGTCTGCCATGGTTTCCTCTTCCTCTCTCATTCGCCCTCGTCGTCATGGATGGTCGGTGTCGACCCTCGTTGGATGTTGTCTTTCGGCTGCGTGGCTATTCGCCCTCGGCTGCCTCGTCGGCGGAGTCGTCGCCCTCGCCTTCGAAGATTTCGTCGAAGAACTCCTCTTCCACCTGCAGAAAGCCGTCGGTCAGGCTGGCGAGGCCCTGGTAGAGACCGCATTGCGCGAAGCGGCGCAGATCGGCGGTCATGAGCGGTGCCCAGCTTGCCAAATGATCCTCCAGGAAGTTGCGCTGGGTGGAAAGCAGACGCTCCACCTCCGCCTCGTCGCTGGCTTCGGCTGCTGCCACAATGCGGTCGCCGAGCACGGCCATGAACTCCAGTTCCAGCGCGATGTGATCCTCGGACTCCTTCCAGCTGGGCAGCTTGTCCAGGCCCTCGCTGCGGTAGACCGCCAGTACCTCGTCGCGGGCCTCCTGCATCATGAGGCGCTTGGGGCTCGTGTGCACCGACTCGAAGGGGTAGGCGGCCGAGTAGGCATCGACGCCGTGGCCGATGAAGGCACGCACGTAATCGACGGCCAGATCGGTGATGGTGTGGGCGTCGGCGCCAGACAGGTAGGTGGCGATGGCGCGGTAGCCGGCATCCACGGCGGTATTGCCCGTGGCGGCGGGGAAGCGCATGGCCTTCAGCTCGGTTAGGAATTCCTCGTCCACCTCCACGCGGTACAGGCGGGCGAGCAGACGATAGACGGCCGAGCGCTGGGCCGTGAGCTCGGCGAGTGCGGCCAGGTCAGTCGCCTCCTCGGCGGCGGGGGTTGCTGCGGCGGCAGTGGCTATGGTGTCGGTTTCGGTCATGGGAATCTCCTCTGTTCTCGAAGGGGCGTACGCGACCGCCCTCTGGTTACCGGAAGGGAAGCGGTGGAAGGCGCCGCGCTACTGGGCGTCGTGAGCGGCCTTATCGGCCTGCGCCTCGGGCTCGGGCGCGGCTTGGGCCGCTACGAGGTCGGCCACGATGCGCTGTCCCGCACGGCCGACCTCGGTAATGCGCCAGCTCTTGTCGCGCCATTCCACGGCATCGCATTTCTCCAACTTGTCGATGAAGTGGGGCGCGTACAGACGAGGGCTCTTCAGCAGTTCGTCGTTGTCCACGGCCTCGTTGATGGTCGGCATCGAGGCGCCGCTCTCCTGGGCGGTAAGGCCGAGAATGCGCTCATAGATCGTGGCGTACTTCGCGTCCTCGGAAAGCAGGTCTGTCAGGCGGTCGAGGGGCTTGTCGGCCTCGGCGTAGGCCGCGCCGTCCTCCGTGGCCAGCCAGCAGACCTCCGGCGCCTCGCCGGCCTCGTAGTAGGACACGCCGTCGACTTCCACGAGCACCGGCTCCGGGTCGCCCTCGGGGTACGGTTCGCCGTCGGCGGTCACGCGGGCGAGGGCTCCGGCGCGCTCGAGCAAGTTCGCGAGCGAAGCGGGGGAGTACACGGAGAAGTTGTCCGCCTGCAGGCGATCCACCTCGGCATCCAGGGCGTCGGTGGTCTGCGGCGCGGCGCAGAACGTGATCATGCCGAGCAGCGTGCGACGGCGCGGCGCCATAGCGCTGAACAGGTCGGCGATGCGCTCGGGGGCCGGGCGCGTATCCACGACGGGCGCCGGGACGTCGGTGTGGGGGGTGCCCAGATAGCCCTCGGTTACCTCCTCAGCATCTTCTTCGACATCATCGTCGAAGGCGCCGAGGGGGTCGAAACCCATGGAATCGTCTAATGCGAGATCGAGGAACGAGGAAGTGTCTTTCATATCATCCGCCCTTTGAACAAATGCTTGCAGTCTTCCCTCTCGCACGCAGCGAGAGATGAACCTCGCCCCCGAGGTTCGACTTTTGCAAACATTGTCCGTCCGAGAATTCGGGCGGTATCCCCACAGCGCATAGTAGCCGAGGCCCATCGAATCCGTCAAGGGGGAATTTCCCCTGCGCCATCAGTCTGCCTGACAAAAAGCCGTGTCGGGCTGCGGGTTTTTGCTCCGAATCCGCAGCCCGACACGGCTTTTTGCCAGAGTATCCGCAGCCCGACCCGGGAAAATGTCGGGAAGTCCGCGCGGCGGTGCCAAAAAGTGGCTCCGGGCTACAGGTGGCGATAAAAATCGGGGCAGCTCGGAGGGGGAGCTGCCCCGATTGAAGGGGAGGACTGAGATTGAGTGCGACGTCTAGGCGGCCGAGCTTTTGGGTCGAATCTAGATCGCGCGGGCGGCGGCGTTGCCGGAGCAGATGGCTTCGCCGATGTTGAAGGGGCGCGCCGCGTCGCCGACGGTGACCACCTCGCAGGAGAGTCCCGTGCTGAGGCTGTCGTTCGGCAGGCAGTCCAGGGCTTCGACTACGGTGCCGCAGGCAATTTCCTGCTCGATGCCCGTGGCCGTTTTCACAGTGACGGAGCCGTCGTTCACGGCGGTCACAGTCGCCTCGGGCCAGAAGCGTACGCCCAAGGCCTTCATGTTGGGTTGGGTGAAGGTTTTCACCCAGAACGAGTGACCTGCTCCGATGGCGCTTGCCGCGTTTGGCGTGACCACTTGCACGTGCTTTCCCTGGGCGAGCAGGTACATGGCGGCGTCGATGGCCTGCACGTTCGAGCCAACGATGACGACCTCCTCGGCAATGTCGGCCATCATGAAGTCGTCGATGCCCACCACCTTGGTGCCGGCCGTGTCGGACAGCCCCAAGGTGTCGCGCACGCCACCGGTGGCCGCGATTACGATATCGGGGGAGGCCTCGGCGATGATGTCGGCAGTGGCCTCGGTATTCAGCATCACGTTTACGCCGAGTACTTCCATTTGGCGCTCGAAGTAGCTGCGCAGCACCGACAGGTTCTCATGGGGGCCCTTCACGTTATTGGCGAATTCCAGAAGGCCACCCACGGAGCCCTTCTTCTCGTAGAGGGTCACGGAGTGTCCGCGCTCGGCGGCTACGCGCGCTGCCTCGAGGCCAGCAGGGCCGGCGCCCACGACTACCACGTTCTTCGCCGTGGCGGCTGGCTCGGGATCGTAGCTGCCGGTGAGCTGGCCGGTCACGAAGCGGAAGGGGTGGGCGGCGTTGGTGCGGCAGCTGAAAGTGAGGTTGCCGTCATCGGCTGCATCCCAATGGCAGTGCATGCACCGGGTGCAGGGGCGGATCTCATCGATGCGGCCCTCTTCCAGCTTGTGCAGGTAATCGTAGTCCACCGACAGCGGTCGGTTCATCAGGATGAAGTCTAGCTCGCCGGAGGCGATGAGGCTCTCGAAGAACTCGGGATCGCGAGCTGGATCCATGTAGGTGACAGCGCCCACGGGAATGCTCACGGCTTTCTTAATCTCAGCGGCCACGGGCACCATGATGCCGAGGCCCGACTGATCGGCCTTTAGCATACCCTGCCAATGGCGCGTGAAATCGAACTGGGTACCATAGCCGGTCGTTCCCTCGATGCCGGTACCGCAGAAGTACAAGTCGCCGGCGAACTCGGCCACGTGCTGGCCGCAGGGCCCGATGCGGATATGCAGCGAGTCGGCACCGGCGGCTTCGATGAGCTTGCACATCTCTTTGTTCTCTTCAACGGTAGTGAAAAAGGCGTTGTCGCCGATGGCCTTGTCGTTCTCCTCGACACCGTTGATGAGCACTTGCACGGGGAAGTCCTCGCCGCACTCGGCTTTGATGCCGCGCACGATCTCGCAGACGAAGCGCGTGCGGCTTTCGAAGGTCTGGGGGCCGTAATCGTCCTCGCGCTTGTTGCGATTGCGGGACATGAACGTCTGGCCGATATTCTCGCCGGCTGCGTTGATCTCTACGCAGTCGAAGCCGCAGCGCTTCAGGGTGGCTGCCGCCTTAATGGTGTCGGCAATGAGGTTGCTGATCTCCTCGGCGGTCATATCCATGCAGTCGGAGGATTGGAAGATGGCCGTCGGATCGGGCTCGAAGCCGCTGAACACGAGGCCCATCGTGGCTAGCTGGTAGCCTGCCTTCGCGCCGTTTTCCTTGATGTTGTTGGCGAAGGCCGTCAGATCCTCGTCGGTCCAGTCGGTGAACTTGCCCACGTCGGGAATAGCGCGGAAGTGATCGTACAGCTCGGCGAAGTCGTCGCAGTAGACCACTGACGCGCCGCCGGCGGCCAACTTCCCGTAGTGCTGCATGTGCAAGTCGCCAGTGATGCCCTGCGAGGTGACGCCGATATAGCCGGCAGCCGATTTCACCACGCGGTTGGGCAAGGTGAGCGAGCCCATCTTCCACTCGGTAAACAGTGAGGGGCAGGTGGTGTTCGATACCGGTTTCGGATCAGACTGAGGATTCAACTGGGCTGCATGGGCGCGTACGGTAGTGCCGTCGGCGCCGGTGGCTGCTAGATCGCTCTCGCTGGTCGCGGGTGCCTCCGTCGGCGCTTTTGGGGCACATCCGGCCAAGCCGAGCGAGGCTACGGCTCCGGCGGTGAGCGCCGAGCCGGTCAGGAACTGGCGGCGCGACAGGCCGCCTTCGGTAATCTTCGACATAAGACCCTCCTTTTCGTCTTCCATCGCTTTTTGCGACGGGAAGACGATAGGGCAAAAAGAGGATCGATAGGTGTCTCAAAATGGGTGATTCACGGGATGAATGGGTGATTTACCTGGTGATACGATCTGATCCAGTCTAATCCTGGGAGAGGGAGTTCTCTTCGGTCTCCGCAGTCTCGCAGAGCTCGATAAGCTCTTGGCGAGCGTGGGCGCCGCAAGCTCTATAGATGCGCTTTATGTGGGTGCGCACGGTATTTTGGGATATAACGAGTTCCTCGGCAATGGCTGGCACGTTGCGTCCTCGTGTTATGAGCAGCACGATTTCGGCCTCCCTGTCGGACAGACCGAATTTCCGTTGTACGATGCCTACGCGTTCGGCAATAGGTAGAGGGGCGGGAGCATCTTCGGTGGTGGCGATGCCCGAGGAAGGCTCTGCTTCCGAGAGCGTCGCTGAAGCATCTCTCCGCGTGTCTGCATCTGGTACAAAACGGTCGGACGGCAGTGCGCCGCCATCCTCATCACGGCGGCGTCTGCGCACCAACACAAGCACCATGCTGAGCACGTACACGGAGAAGAACACCCCGAACACCAGCAGCAGCTCGGCGGAGGAGCCGGCGGCCAGAAGCTGGGGCATGACTTTCTCCAGCACCGAGCAAAAGCCCATGAGTAAGAGGTAGCCGGCGCCGTAGAACGCCTCGAACACAAGACGGTGCCGTTGCGCGATAGCGATGGCGTCAATGCAGAACAGCGAGTTCATTACAACGAAATGCAAGCAAGAACCCGCTGCCAACAGTCCGAGCAGGTAGGGCGCCGGCGCAAAGGGCACGGCGAACAGTAACAGGATGAGCACGGGCGTGACCACCTTGAACACCTGGACGGAGAGCAGCGGCGCCTTCGAGAAGCGCAGGATGGCTACGAGGGCCACGGCGGCGGCGAGCTTGGCTCCTGCTACGACCAGCTGCTGTTCGATCGGGGAAAGATCTCCCAAAAACCCCATGTAGTTCAGAGTGGGGGCTATGGTCTGAAGGGCCACCACGCAGAACAGCACCTCAGCAAAGGTGCGAAAAGCAGGCACATAGCGGCTCTCGAAGAATCCTGCTACGGGCACCATTTTCGGCTGCTCACATTTTTGATCAAGGCGCACCAGGGCTACGCTGGCGGCGGCGGAAAGGGCGATGCACAACCCGAGGAACAGCCCCTGGTTGTCCATGAAGCCGATGACGAACAGTCCGTTGAACGCGGCTGCGCAGGCTAGTTCCAAAGGGAAGATCGTGCGCATCTGCTTGGGCTCGAAAGAAATTGATGTCACCCAGAACAGGCTCTGGCAGGCGAAGCTCCAGCCGACGCAGAAAGCCGCTAGGGCCACCAGAAGCCCTGAGGTGTTCCAAACACCGGATATGAATAGTGCGGCTGCCATCGCCATGGGTCCAAGCCCGCAGGCGAGGTAGCGATGGTTGCTCGCTCCCGACGCGACGGCAATAATCACCCGGGCGATAAGGGCGCCGAACAGGCCCAGGGCCGAGAAGAGCAGATAGGTGTCCGACAGCGCGGCGAGGGCCGGTCCCACGAAGGAACCGCTCGAGAGCAGCACGCTGTCGCCCCACACGCCGATACCGTAGGTGCTCAGATTCATTCCCGCACCCGCGATAATGAGCGCAGTGCGCCCTCGTAGACTCATAGTCCCCTCCTTTCCGCCCGCTATTATACTGAAGGCATAGAAAAGGGGAAGGCCCTACTCCCTCGTGACGCCTTCGATGACGTCGAGCATTTCCTGTTTGGAATGGACGTCCATCTTCTGGTAGATGTGGCGCAAATGGGTGCTCACGGTCCCCTTCGAGATGAACAGCTCCTCTTGAATGCGGGCGGCCGAGCGGCCCTTGGCGAAGAGGATCATCACCTCGGTCTCCTTGGGCGACAGCTCGAAGGCGGCGGCCACTTCCAGGCAACGGTCCTGGAAGCGCGGGCGGGGGCTGTCGCTAGCTGTGGGAGGTGCGTCGCTGGAGCTGCCGAGCGCGCGATCTTCGGCGTTCTCGGCCTCGCTTTCCGGCTCCTCGGTCAGCGCGATGAGGTCGCTTTCGCGGAACACGAACAGGAACGACAGCAGCACCGCCATGGTGGCGATGAGCGCGATGAGGCTTAAGAATTGAGGCGTGAAGGGAGCGAACTGATCCACGATGTTGCCGGCAATGGAGCCGAGCAGCACGCCGAGCGTGACCATGCCCCACCCGATGCCGAACACCTCGGTGGAAGAGAGTCGGTAGTTCGACGAGATCTCCGCCAGAAGCATCCAGATGAGCACGTTGAAGGTGCCGTAGCCTGCCAGGGCCAGCACGCTTTCCACGTCTTGCGCGCTGGTGAATACGGGCAGGAGCATGAAGAAGAAGGCCATGACGCAGATGGCCGCTTTGTAGATGGTGCGCGTGCTCTGCTCGGAGGAGAGCAGGGCGGCGCCGTACACGATGACCATGGTGAGCAGCCCGGCGCCGGCCAGGGGCCACTGCAAAAACACGTGGATGCTCAGGTTGTTCGACGAGAGGAACGCCGCCCGCACCATGCCGTCGGCCACGCCCACCAAACACGCGCACACGCCGATGCGCCAGGCGAAGGACTTCAGGTCGAAATCGATGGGCAGGACGCTGGCCTGGTGCTTGCGCGACCAGGCATGCTGCTCGACGAACAGGATCCAGCCGGAAATGGCGGGAAGAAGCGAGCAGACGAGGCAGCCGACAACTGACGGCAGCATGATGACGAGGGAAAACGCCACGGCGGCCAGAAAGAAGGCCAGGGGCACCTCGAACGTGGCGCGGGCGGGCGGCTCGTTGCGGTACAACTCGCCGTAGCCCAGATCGATCAGCCCCGAGCCGATGCCAGTTGTGATGGCGCCCAGGATGCCGAAGGAGAGGGCCGCTCCGGTGCCCGCCGCCGACGAGGCGAGAAGCAGGGTTCCACCGGTGGTGAGCGCGGGTGCCGCGAAGCGCGCGGCCGGATGGGTCATGAACCGCACGAAGCGCTCGCCGGCTAGCGCGCTCCCGAAGAGCACGGCGCAGAGGCTGGCCGTGGAGACGACGTAGAACAAAGGCGGGATCTGCTCGCCGCTCCATGTCATGGAACTGGCGGCCGCGCCCACGAACATGAGGTATACCCACGCGCGAATAAAGGTAAAGCCGAGCACGCGATCGAGGGCCACCGGATGGCTGCCGGCTTCTTCGCGGTAGGCGTTCAGGTTCTCTGAGATGGAACGAAAACTCACGCGACCCCCTCGATAGAAAGAATGGCAGGGCGGTCGCCGCATGTGCGCGCCGAGAGCCCTTTCCCTGGAATTCCTGAAGGAAAACTCCCCTTTTCCTTGGCAAAAATTATACGGCGAAACCCCGTGCTTGCCCCCGACCTTTTCAGGGGACTAACAAAGCTTTCATCTGGGAAAACTCAAAAATCATGGCAAACATATGATGCGGCGGGGGCCTGATTTTGCCATGATGACAACGTGGGCGACCCGTCCGGGGCGCCCGAAAGGATGAGAGAAAAAGGAGGAGAGATGGGTAAGCTCAACTTGAGCCGCCGTACCTTCGCCAAGCTGTCCGCGGCCACGGCTGCCACGGCGGTCATCGGATGCGCGGTGCCGGGCGCCGCACTCGCCGAGGACGCCGAGGCGCCCAGCCGCGGCAGCGAGATCAAGCGCGTGCGCACGTGCTGCCGCGGCTGCGGCAAGATGGAGTGCGGCGTGTGGGTCACGGTGGAGAACGGGCGCGCCGTCAAGGTGGAGGGCGACCAGTCGTCGTTCCAGTCGTCGGGCAACTGCTGCGGCAAGTCGCAGTCGTCGCTGCAGGCGGCCTACCACCCCGACCGCATCTACCATCCCATGAAGCGCACCAACCCCAAGGGCGAGGAGCCGGGCTGGCAGCGCATCACCTGGGATGAGGCCATGGAAACCATCGGCTCGAAGTTCCAGGAGATCATGGATCAGTACGGCGGTCAGTCCATCTTCAACATGTGCGGCACATCCCGTCAGTGGGTTTACGGCCCCTACGCGTTCTACAAGTGGCTGTTCGACACCCCCAACGCCCATGTGGCGTCCGAGATTTGCAAAGGCCCGCGTCGCCTCATGGGCTGGATCAGCTCGGTCGACGGCGCCCCGTGGATGGCGCTGCGCGACGGGCCGCGCGTGTACGTGCAGTGGGGCACCGCGCCGGAGAACTCGAACTACGACGACAGCTGCCGCAACCTGGTGGACCGCATGAGCGCCGCCGAGACGCACATCTGCATCGACCCGCGCCTGTCCGGCTCGGGCAAGGAGGCCGATTACTGGTTGAACCTGGAGCCGGGCACCGACGGCGCGCTGGCGCTGGCCTGGCAGCACATTCTCATTGAGAAGGACCTCATCGACTGGGAGTTCGTGAAGCGCTGGACCGATGCGTCCTTGCTCGTGGTGGAGGACATGGAGCCCACGGGCGGCCGCTACCTCGATCTCTCCTCGCCGATTCAGGTTCCGGCCTTGCAGGATCTTATCGGCACGAAGCTGAAGACGCGTCTTCTGAAGGAGATGGATCTGGTAGAGGGCGGCAGCCCCCACAAGTTCATGGCCTGGAACAAGAAGGCCAACGACGGTAAGGGCGGCCTGGTGTACTGGGATACCGATACCACCCAGTGGCAGGGCTGCAACCACGTGGCCCCCACCCGCGACCAGATGGAAGTGGTGTACGCGGGCACCTCGCAGGAAGGCTATCTGCCGCCGATTTCCTACTGGGAGTTGGAGGAGGCCGGCATCGACTTCGATCTGGAAGGCGAGCACGAGGTGACGCTGGCCGACGGCACGAAGCACATCGCGCGCCCGGTGTGGAGCTACCTCGCCAAGTCGGTGGCCGATTGCACGCCGGAGTGGGCCAGCGAGATCACTGGTCTCGACCCGCAGCTCATCGAGGAGTCCTGCACGGTGTGGGCCACGCGTCCCGAGGGCCAGACTTACGGCAACGGCGGCATTCATCTGAACCTGGCGCCCGACCAGATCGGCAACTGCGCGCAGACGGTTCGCGCGGTGCTCAACCTCATCTACTCCTCGGGCAACTTCGACGGCCCGGCCGGCAACCGCGGCCTTTCCCGCACGCCGGTCGACGAGCAGGCCACGGCCGCTCCCGGCACCAACATGCCCCAGGAGGTGAAGTGGACGCTGAAGGGCATGGAGGCGCTCACCGGCGAGCCCATGTGCCCGCCGATGTATCTGGCCGACAAGCAGGTCGATCCAATGAACATCCCGGATCGCCGCGAGGTGCTGGGCAACATGATCGGCGCCGAGAAGTTCCCCATTCTGCCGTACTACAACGAGTGGGCCGACGCCACCTGCATTTGGAAGGCGTGCCTGGGCGAGGGCGAGTACCCGCTGAAGGGCGGCATCAACGAGTCCGGTTCGTTCATGAACATGTCGAACGCGACGCTTGCCTGGGAGGCGCTCTCGAAGCTGGACTTCTGGGTGGACATCAACATGTTCCATCACCCCGGCACCGAGATGGCCGACATCATCCTGCCGTGCCAGCACTGGACCGAGATCAACAACATCCGCGTGTCCCAGGGCGCTTCGGGCGGCATCGGGCTCACGCAGCGCTGCATCGAGCCGCCGGCCGACACGAAGTTCGACTACGACATCAACCGCCTCATCTTCGAGGCCATCGAGAAGCAGGGCAACCCCAACGGCACGTGGACCAATATTGCCGGCGACGCGCCCGGTGCCTACCATCACGACGACCGTCTGGAGGATTGGTTCCAGGCCCACAACGAGGTGTCCGGTTTCGGCGACCGTTACCCGGGCTGCAAGTGGGAGCATTGGGAGGACTTCCGCGACGACTTCCAGGAGAACGGCTGGATCAACGCCAAGGTGATCGAGCCTAACCGCTGGGGAACCTACCGCCGCTTCGAGACCGGTTGGATGCGCATGGGCAAGGACGCCTGCACGGCTGCTCCCTGGTCGACCGATCCCGAGACCGGCCAGCCAGTGAACAACTTCGGCTGCCCCACGCCGACGGGCCTGGTGAGCTTCTGGTCCATGGAGTTCGAGACGTTCTGCCTCGATATGGCCAACCAGTTCGAGCCGGGCAAGTTCGATGTGATGAAAGAGATCATGCCGAACTACGAGCCGCCCGCGTCCTCTGCCCAGGGTGGTCAGATCGATCTTGAGGAGTACCCGATCATCCTCACCACCGGTCGTCGCATTCCGGTGTACTTCCATAGTGAGCATCGCCAGCTGCCCTGGTGCCGCGAGCTGTGGCCGGCGCCGCGTCTGGAGCTGAACCCCGCCGACGCCGAGAAGCTCGGCCTCAAGCAGGGCGACTGGGCTTGGATCGAGACCGCGTGGGGCAAGGTGCGCCAGTGCGTCGATCTGTACCACGGCATCGCCCCCGGCTGGGCCAACGCCGAGCATGCCTGGTGGTTCCCGGAGTTGCCGGCGCCGACCCACGGCTGCCTGCTCTCCAACATCGAGTGCATTTGGGATCCGGAGGGCCAGGACAAGTTCATCAGCTCGCACCACATGCGCGGCGTGCCGGTGAAGATTTACAAGGCCACGCCCGAGAACTGCCCCGACGGCAAGGTCATCCCCTGCGCGCCGGAGGACGGCACCCAGATCATCTGCGATGCCTCCGACCCGCGCCTGAAGGAATGGCTGCCCAACTACGATATCCGAGAGGAGGCCTAAGCCATGGCGAACAAAGCAATCGTCACCGACCTGAACCGCTGCGTGGGCTGTCTGGCGTGCATGGTCGCGTGCAAGGCCGTGAACAACGTGCCGATCGGCTCGTACTGGAACAAGGTGCTCCGCATCGGCCCGAGTCTTAAGGCCGGTGCCACGAGCGCCCACGACGTGGAGATGTACTACCTGCCCGTGCAGTGCCAGCACTGCGAGAACCCCGAGTGCGTGAAGGTGTGCCCGACGGGCGCCTCCCATAAGCTGGAGGACGGCACCGTGCAGATCGACAAGTCGAAGTGCATCGGCTGCCAGTTCTGCGCCATGGCCTGCCCCTACGGCGTGCGCTACTTGAATGAGGAGGAGCGCGTCGTGGAGAAGTGCACGCTCTGCGAGCAGATCACCGCCCAGGGCGGTCTGCCCCAGTGCGTTATCCAGTGCGGTGGCCGCGCCCGCTTCTTCGGCGATTTGGACGAGGGTATCGATTCCTTCGAGGCGCCGGAGATCGGCTACGACGTCGATCGCTCCTATGACAATTTGTACACCGGCAACCGCGTGAAGCTGGGCGATATGGCCAAGGAGTACACCGAGGCCGACGTGCACCACCTGCCCGATGTGGGCAACGGGCCGCACTTCGCCTACATCCTGCGCGACCGCGACTGGAAGGGTGGGGAATAATGGAACTGCAATGGCCCCTTATCTTGTTCACCACGCTCTTGGCCTGGGCGGCCGGCCTGTTCGCGGCTCAGTGCGTCTGGGCGCTTCGCGGAAAGGGCGCCCGCGCCCAGATGCCGGCGCTCATCACCTCGGCCGTGCTTCTGGTCGTGGGCGGCATCGCGGTGTTCTTCCATCTGGAGCACTGGGAGCGCATCTTCAACGGCTTCGGACACTTGACCAGCGGCATCACTCAGGAGCTCATCGCCATCGTGGTGCTCGCCGTCGTCATGGGCGTCTGCTTCGTGTACCTGCGCCGCGGCGGCGATGACGCGAAGGTGCCGGCGTGGCTTTCCGCCATCGGCATCGTCGTGGCGGCGGTCCTCATCGTCGTCATGGGCCACTCCTACATGATGGCCTCGCTGCCCGCCTGGGACTCGCTTCTGCAGATCGCCTCGCTGCTCGGCGCGGCCTGCGGCTTCGGCCCGGCCACCATGGCGCTCATCTGCGCCGTGCGCGACGAGGCGTCCGACCTCGATGCGAAGGCGAACCTTATCGGCCAGGCCGTGAACGTGGTGCTTGTGGTGGCCTATCTCGTCGCCATGCAGGCCACGGCTGGCTCCTACACGGCGGTGGAGTTCTGGTTCGACCCGACGAGCCCGACCATGGACATCACTCCCGACGGCTCGACGGCGCCCTTCTCCGGCGCATCTGCGGCCTGGGCCGTCACGGCCATCGTGGTCGCGGTGGCCGGCCTGGGCTCCGCGCTGGCCGGGCGCGCCAAGGGCGACTGGAAGGTGTGGGGCGCCGTGGGCGCGGCCTGCGTGCTCGTGAGCGCGCTTGCCCTGCGCGCGGTGTTCTACATGACCGGCGTGTCCATCTACCCGTTCTTCTAGAGCACGGGGGAGGCCGGTCTCCCGGTCGGCACCCGTAGGGGGCGACCTCGGTCGCCCCTCCCGACTGAGAAAGATTGTCTTTGTTGAGGAGGGCTGACCAAGGTCAGCCCCTACGGAAGAGCGGCTGCTAATTCCCGACCCCCCGATCCCGAAAGCCCCCGGTGGGCGCGATTCGCATCCCCAAACCCCTTGCAAACGCGAATCGCCCCCACTGGGGGCTTTCTTCGCTTTGTGAACCGGCGCTTTCGGTGGGTCAGAACCTCTTGCTTTCATATGAGTGCAAGAAGTTGCGGTTTCGAAGGTCCAGGACGAGAATTATCTTTTCTCTACATGGAAGGCGAAAAAGCAAGTTTGGGCGGCCGTTCTCAAGTATGCATCTCGGAAGTTGGTGCTAGCTCGCGTAGCGCGCGACGACCCATTCTCGGGTGACTTCGGCGAAGGCGCGGGTGGCGGCCGAGGCGGTGTCGCGCGAGCGGACGGCGAGCGAGATGCTGCGGGAGCACTCGCGCTCGGCCGGCAGCACGGCGAGCGGGAACAGAGGGCGCGACAGAATGAGGCTCGGCAGCACGGAGAAGCCCAGGCCGGCGCTGACCATGGACATGACGGCGTAGTCGGAGTCCACGGTAAAGCGCACGTTGGGGGTGACCCCGTTGGCCTCGAACAGCGCCTCCATCTCGGAGGGGCGCGCGTTGCCCTGCAGCTGCACGTAGGGCTCGCGGGCTAAAGCTTCGGTGGGGAAGAAGGGGTCGCCAGCGAGGGGATGGTCCGGCGGCAGCACCACGAGAAGCGGGTCGGTGTGCAGCGGCACCGCCTCCAGGTTGCGCCGCTCGGGCGCGATGGAGAAGGCGCAGTCGGCGCGGCCCTCCCACACGGCGTTCACGAGCTCCTCCTCGTCGTCGATGCACAGAAGCTTCAGGTCGATTTTCGGATACTGGTCGAGGAAGGCCCGCGCTATGGAGGGAAACCACTCGATGGCCACGCTCGTGAAGGCTCCCACGCGCACAAGGCCGCCCTCCCGATCGGCAAGTTCGCGCACGCGGGCGGCCAGCGCATGCTCGTCGGCGTTGATCGCCTGCACAAGACCGAGCACTTCGCGGCCCTCGGTAGTAAGATGCACGCCGCCGTACTCGCGCAGAAAGAGCGTTAGTCCCAGCTCCTTTTCCAAGGCGTTCACCAGGTAGCTGATGCCGGCCTGGGTATAGCCCAGTTCCTCGGCGGCGGCCTTGAAGCTGCCGAGGCGCGCCACTGTGAGGAACGCGTCGTATTTCTGATTGGCCATAAGGCGCCTCCTGGGGGTGCGGATAAGCCTGCTTCGTGTTGTGCGTCTGCACAAGTATAAGACTTTCTTGAAATGTTTTACAAGAAGTCTCATTTTACTTTTTACTGCTCGGAGCTTAGTATAGCCATCGTTCCAAATTCAGAGAAAGAACGCCCCAGGTGGGGCTTGGATTTTTGCGCTTTGAAGGAGGTTGCGCGCCGCCATGTGCCGGATGCGGGCCGCGACGAAGCTGAGAGGAGGAGCCATGAGTCATTGGAAGCAGGCGCGTTGGCCGTTCGTGGTCTTCGTGCTCATTGAAGTGGTCATTTTCGGATCGGGCAGCGCTGTGACGAAGTTCGCCTACGACTCCATCACGCCTCTGTGGTGCCTGGCCGTTCGCTTCGGCTTGGCCACGGCGGTGTTCGCCCTCTTCTTCGGGCGCCGCATCGTCGCGCGGCTGCGCAGCGTGAAGGTGCGGCTGTGGCTGCCCCAGGCGCTGTGCATGGGTATTTCGTATCTGTGCTGCAACGTGGCGCTCGACCTTACCACCGCCACCAACGTGGGGTTCCTCGTGGCGCTGCCGGTGGTGTTCGCGCCTCTGCTCTCAACGATGGTGGAGCGCTCCCGCTACCCGCGCGCCATCATTCCCTTCCAGGTGGGAGTAGCCGGCGGCCTGTACCTTCTGTGCAGCCAGGGCGGCAGCCTCGCCGTGGGGCCGGGCGAGCTTCTGGCTTTAGGGTCGTCGGTGGCGCTGGCCGGTGCGCTTGTGTTCGGCAAGCAGGCGCTGGCCGAGCTTGACGCCGTCACGGTGGCAGGCACGCAAATCGCCGTGGCCTTCGCGCTGTGCCTGGGGTGCGCCCTTGTCGCCGAGCCGATGCTGGACGTGGCCGCCGTGCGGCCGGTGGCTTGGGGCATCATCGTGTTCTTGGCGTTGTTCTCCACCTGTCTGGCTTTCTTCCTGCAGAGCTTGGCGCTCGACCGCCTCTCTTCCACGACGGTGTCGCTGCTGTTGACCGGCGAGCCGGTGTTCACGGCCCTGTTTGCCTACCTGTTCCTGGGAGAGACGCTTTCGGCGATGGGGCTTCTGGGCGCCGCGGTCATCGTGGGCACGGTGGTGGCCGCCACCTGGGCCGACGGACGCACGCCTGCGTCGGCTCCCGAGGAGGCCCCGGCTCCTGCTTCTGCTGCGACGTCGGCTGTGCCGGCGGAGTCGGTTGCCATGGCGGCTTCGGCGGAGGCATCTTCTGCGCCGGCTCCCCTCGTCCCGTTGCGCCGTCGGGCCGTGGCTCCTCCGCGCTTGTTCGTGCGCAGCCGTCGAAAAAGCCGGATGGCCGCGTAGCGTTTTCCGGCCTCGTTTTCCGAACTTCTCTTGCCCGCCCCGGTGCGCTTCGGCTGCGCCGGGGCTTTGTCCTACTCCGCCACGATGACGCCGAGGCGTCGGGCGAGGGCGGCGGCCTGATAGACGTTCATCTTCGTGCCGTAGATTTCCGCCATGGTGTCGGAGAGCGCCACGCCCTCCAGCTGACAGGTGGAGAAATCGAGCCCGAGCAGCGGCGTGCGGAAGAAGCTCGTGCCAATGAAGCGGTCGTCGTCCAAGGTCACGTAGTGCAGCTCCATCTCGGCCATGTCGGCGCCGGAGAAATCGCAGCGCGTGGCCGATACGGCCCAGAAACGGCAGCGGTTGAAGGCCCCAAAGTCCAGTGTGCAGTCCGTGAGCGTTACGTGCTCAAGGTTCGCTTCCATGAACGATGCGCCCGTGAGCTTGCAGTTCTTGAAGGTGCAGCGGGTGAAGCCGGCGTTGTCGAAGTAGCTGTTGGCGAAGTCGCATCCTTCGAACACCGTGTCGGTGAACAGCGAACCGGAGAAGTCGCAGCAGGAGAGGAAACAGTTCGCGAACCGGGCGTGGGCCGCCTGCAATTCCGAGAAGTTCTCGTCGGCGATGATCAGGCCGCTCGCGTCGATGGCCTCCAGCGGTTCCTCTGCCCCGCCGCGCAGATCGTCGGCCTCCAGGGCGCGCAGCTCTTCCGGAATGGTCGGCAGCGACAGGGTGCGCTGGGCGGCGGCTGCCTCGTAGGCGGTCTGGACGGGATCGGGAATAGTGGCCACGGGACGATCCTTTCTCCGGCGCGACATGGGGCCGGCAGCGTAGCGACAAACGGTTCGCGAGTCGTCAAGTGTCGCGAGTCATGTCGGCGATAGTGCCGTCATTTTACTATGTCCGCCAAAATGTTGCGCATCGCTGTTGCTTTCGAGGCTCTTTTTGTGCAGGAAATTGCGATAGGGAGAGTCTGAAAGACGATCCATTGCGGGACGAATCGTTTAGAAAAACGTGTGACCTGGGAAAACGTCATGAACGCAAAAAGCTGAGCCCATGGCGGTCGTCGTCAGGTTCTCCCTATCGCAATTTCCTGCACAGAAACGCTTTGTCGGGCTGCGTGGCGGGTGTTGAACGGTGAAGTTTGCAGGTGCTCTTCGTGCGGTTCGAGAGCATGAGGCCGGCGATGGTGAGGGCGACGCCGGCGACGATGGGAGCAGTGACGGGCTCTCCGAGTACGAGGGCCGAGGCAGCGCCGGTGAGCGCGGGCACGAGATAGATGTAGGTGCTCGTGACGACGGCGCCGAGGTGCTTCACGGCGAAGTTCCAGGTGGCGAAGCAGGCGGCCGAGGCGCCGAGCCCTAAGAAGAGCAAGTTCGCAACGACGAGGGAATCGGTCAGGCCCAGAGCGGGGAAGGCCCCTGCGAAGGGAATGGCCGGCATCATGAACAGAAGGCCCCAGGCGAAGATGCGTTTGGTGGCGGCCAGCGTCTCGTAGCCCGCGTCGGCGATGCGACTGACGAGGGTGGAGTAGCCGGCCCATACCACGGAGGCGACGAGGGCCAGACCGCAGCCGATGAGATTGTCCGCGGCGCTTCCCGTGAAGGCGCTCCCGTTGCTAGCGCTTCCCACGAGCAGGATGCCTCCCATGGCCAGGGCAAACCCCACAGTGAAGCTCGCGGGAGAGGCGGGTCGCTGGCCACGGGCAAAGGCGATGAGGACGCAGAAGAGGGGAGATGTGGCGCAGATGGCGCCAACGGCCGTGGCGCTCGTTAAAGTGAGCGCCACATTCTCCAGGAGGAAGTAGCAGGCCACGCCAGCAAAGCCCGCGGCGGCAAACAGACGGCCGTCGCACTGATTCGCCGGGCGCAACCGGTGCGGGCGCAGGCAGCTGAGGGCGGCGAAACCCAAAGCGAACCGGATGACGAGGATCCAAAGCGGCGTGAGCCCGGCGGCGAGCAGCACCTTGGTGGCGACGAAGGTGGTGCTCCAAACGAGGATGGTGAACAGGGCAAGTGCATGCGCTTTCATGAGAGCACCTGCCCTGGTGGTGAATCAACTGAGCCTTTCGGGGTTGAAGGGGCCAATGGGGCGCCCTTGACCCGGTCGGCGCCGGCGCTGGATCCGGTGACGGCCCGCTGATAGAAGCCCGGTGTCATCCCCAGGCGCTCCTTGAAGGCGCGGGTCATGTGAGCCTGATCGGCGAATCCCGCTTCGGTGGCCGCCTCGGCGCAGCTGGCACCGACGGCGAGCGCTTCGCGAGCCGACTCTACTCGCAGCGAGGCCAGGTAGCGCATGGGAGTCAGCCCGAAAGATGCAGTGAACGAGCGCAGCGCGCGGTACTTGTCCAGGCCGGCTGCGGCAGCGACCTCTTCCAGACGCACCGTTTCGGATGCGTGGCGGCGCAGGTAGGCGGCCATGGCGTGGGCGCCGTTGCCAGAGGGCGCTGGACGGTCTGCGGCTGCTAGCAGGTCGAGAAGCAGATAGAGCGTCTCCTCCAAATGCGCTTCGTCGACAAAGGGCACCTCAAGCAGCGCGATGATGTCTTCCATGAAAGCGACGGCTTCGGCGTCTTCCACGATGGGGCCGGCGAAGGGCGGGCAGTCGGGGAGATCGAGCAGGGCGAGGCTGTCGTAAACGAGCGGCACGGCCCCTTCCTGAACGCAGCCGTGGGCGTCGCCCGGGTTTAGGGCGAGCAGCTGGCCGGGGCCCAGGTGATGCCGCGCGCGATTGCACTCCATGAGGCGGTGCCCCTCGCGCACAAGACCGATGACCGGGTAATCGTGGGCGTGGGGCGCGAACAGCTGGTCGAAGCCGGCGAAGTGCCGGAACTCCACCGCGCCGTCCAGGACGCGGCGCACGGTCTCGCGGTGCCGGGGGTGGCGGGGCTGCTGAATATGTGGGGCATGAGTCATCTCCATAACAAGGAGAGATGATAACCATTTGTCCGCAGATTTCTTGCATGAAATTGCAGCGAACTGCCGCTTCGGGTTTTAGGCGTCGAAGGTGGCAAAGGCGTGGGAGGCGCGGCGGATTCCCCAAAGTGTTGCGAAGGCGAAAAGAGTCACGCCGATGCCCAGGACGGTGAGCTGGGCGCCGAGGTCGTGAAAGCCGGGCACGCCTAGGGGCGCGCAGAACTCCCAGGGCAGATAGGGGAGTGCCTCCAGCAGGGCGATGGCAAGCGCAGCCGGAATGCAGGCGAGGGCGAAGGGCGCGCCCACTTTCAGGGGGTTTCGATAGTACAGCGGGTAGAACACGGCGTTGAACAGGCCGAAGAGCGCAAAGCCGAGCCCGACGAGGTAGAGGTTCGCCGCACAGCCCACAGGCCCCTGCTCGACGGCGATACCGTTGATGCCGAGTGGTTCGCGCAGGGCGATGAACGCCAGCATGAAGGCTTCGATGAGGGCCATGACCGCCACGCGGGCCCGCACCATGGCTCGGCGACTCGCGGGCAGGGCGAAGGAGTAGGCCAGATCGTGCGTCTCGCGGGCGTTCATGCCGTTGAAGAACGCCACAAGGATGCCGTAAATGAAGATGGCGCCGTACATCCACGAGGGAATGAGGACGAGAACCCCGAGCAGCGCCAACATATAGGTGGCCGGGTGCACGACGAGGCGAAACTCCTTCATGATGAGCGCTTTCATGCGACATCCTCCTTCGGAAGGTGGGTCATGATGTCCTCCAGGGTGGCGGGGTGCCCGATGCCGGCATCGGAGGGCACGAGCGCGCTGTCGCCGGCGGCCGTGCGCCGCAGTCCCAGCACGGGCGCGTCGGCAGCACGCGCCTCGGGCAGCGGGGCCACGGCGTAGCGCGCCTTGAAGGCGGCGAGCGGCCCCGACCCCACGAGTTTCCCGTCGCGCAAATAGAGGATGTCGTCAGCGCATTTGTCCAGATCAGACGTGATATGGGTCGAGAAGAGGACGCCCGCGTTCTCGCGGTGCGCCGCATCCATCAAGATGTCGAGCACTTCTTCGCGGGAGGCCGGGTCCAGCCCACTCGTCGGCTCATCGAGGATGAGCAGCTGCGCGTGGTGCGACAGGGCCAGCGCCACCGTGAGTTTCACGCGCATGCCCTGGGACAAGTCCATAATGCGCTTGCAACCGTCCAGTTGGAACAGCTGGCAGTAACGGGCGAAGACGGTCTCGTCCCAGTGGTCGTAGAAGCGGCGCGTGACGTCGGCGATGGTCGCCACCCGTCGCGTGCGGTAGAAGTCGGCCCCTCCCAGCTCGAAGCCGGTGCGCTGTTTCGCAAAGTGCTCGTTGCCCGCGAAGGGACGGCCGAAGTAGGCGATGGTGCCGCTGTCGGGATGCACGGCGCCCTCTACGCATTTGAGGGTCGTGGATTTCCCGGCCCCGTTGCGTCCGATGAAGCCGGTGATGCGACCGGGTGCAATGGCGAAGGTGATGTCGTCCAAGGTGAAGCCGGGATAGTGCTTCGTCAGATGACGCACTTCCAACAGGGGAGTTGCCTCGGTTGTCGCGTTGCTTTGGACCGCCGCCTTGCTTTGGGCCGTTTCTGCCACTGCCTTCGATGGCAAGCAGGTTTTGGTCGTTGTGGGGTCGCTCATGACGAGGAGCCTCCTTGGTGCCGGGCCGTTGCCGGCGGGACGGGAATCTGGCGCTGCTCGATGGCGCGGCCGTAGGCCTCCAGCATGACTTCGGCGTCCTCGACCTTCTGCAGGGCGATACCCTGGGACTCGTCGCCAAGCACTAAAAGTTCGCTGCCGACGGTGAGGTCGAAGATATCGCGGGCCTTTTTCGGAATGACGATTTGCCCGCGCTCGCCCATGCGCACGATGCCGAAGATGTGCTTGCCGCGGGACGGCACGGGAAAGCCGGCGGCCTCTTCGCTGTGGGTGACGAGGTTATCCAAGGTCACGCCGAACAGCGCAGCGAGGGCCTGGGCGTTCACGAGGTCGGGCATCGATTCGGCCGCCTCCCATTTCGCCACGGTCTGACGGGAGACTCCAAGCCGTGCAGCCAGCTCTTCTTGGGTTAGCTCGTTGAGGCGACGCAGCGTTGCGATGTTCTGAGAAATCATAGGTTTCATACCTCCTGGGATAAGGTTAAGGCTCGTCGTGCCAGGTTACCACCAACTTGCCATGGCATTTTCGCACGGCATTTGTAAGGTAGAGTTGACGTGGGCGCGCAGGGCGCCGGTTCTCGCGACTTGCGTCTCGGGCTTTGCGGGGTCTGCGCAAATGCACGGATTCTGTTTCTGACGCTCCGCAAGAACTGCGCCTATGGGCGGATTGTTGCGGCGGCCGCCGTGCGTTTCCGCGATTTATGCGGAGCAGGATTATTTGCTCTGGCGGGGAACTTGTGGCACAATACGGACTCGCGCGTTTAGGCGCGTAATATGCTCGGTCGCGTGGCGCAGCGGGAGCGCAGGTGCCTTACAAGCACAAGGTCGGGGGTTCAAATCCCTCCGCGACCACCATGAATTGAAGCAGAAAGCCCCAGGTTGCCTGGGGCTTTCTTGTTTACCCTGGCATTCCCCTTCGCCCTTGGGGCGCCAGTGCGGTCGAGAGTGCGACTCCATGGCGGTTGGCGCGAGGAACGAAACGGGACATTCCCGCGTCATTTTTACGGTCGTGATCTTGCATGATGTCATCGTTTCCGAAAGTCAGGAGAAGCGATGGCAATCAACAAGACGAAATGGGGTGCTCTGGCCTGCGGGCTGTGCTGTGCGTTGTGCGTGGCCCTCTACTTGGCCAGCGTGCGCGGGGAGGTGGACGCGGTCCGGGCCGAGGCGCTCGCGCGCTATGGGGGCGATCAGGTGGAAGTGTGCGTGGCCAAGCGCGACTTGGCGGCGGGCGAGGTGGTGGACGCCTCGGCCGTCGTCACGAAGATGTGGGTGGCCGATCTTCTGCCCGATACTGCCGTGACTGACTCTTCCCAAATCATCGGTAAACGCTTGGGTTCGAACGTCATAAAGGGAGAAGTCCTCTGCTCCCGGCGCACCGAGATGTCCGACGCCGAACTGGCGGTGCCTGCGGGTATGGCCGCCATCAGTGTGCCGGCGCGGCCCGTGCAGGCCGTGGGCGGTTCGGTGGAGCCGGGTATGGAGGTGGACGTGTACGCCACGGGCCCCGTGTCCACGACCAAGCTGGTGGGCGGCGCTCTGGTGCTGGCCACGAGCGCTGCGTCCGAGTCGGGGGCGACGGCGGAGTGGGTCACGCTGGCCGTCGAGCCCGAGCGGGTGCAGGAGGTTGTGGCGGCGGCGCAGAACCTGGAACTTTATTTCGCGCTACCCGCCTTGGGTGGCAGCACGCCATCGGACGGTTCGACGGGAGAGGAGGTTCGCGATTCGGTGCCCCTGGGGCAGGAGGCGGCAGAACCGTCGGCTTCGGCGGAGACGCCTCCGGAGGGCCCCGCTGCCGAGACGCCTTCCGCTTCTGGGCAGCCAGCGGCGCCTGAGAATGGGGCGACGGGGGAAGGAGCGAACCTATGACGAAGCGCAAGCGTTACTTGCTCTGCGGCCACGGCGAGAGTCTGCCGATGGCGGAAGACGGCACAACCTCGCTTTCTTCGGTGCTGGAGGAGCTGGCTGTGGAAGTGTGCGCCGAGGCGGTCTCGGCTCGGCGGCGCGTCAACGAAGAGCATTTCGATTTCGTGTGGGTGTCGTGCTGCGAAGGGGCGGAGCCCATCAATCTCGCGGCGGCTTGCAAGCGCGACAGTCCGCAGACGGCCGTCTATCTTGTGACGGTTGATCGCACGGGATCGGTGGCCTCCCGGGCTCAGGCCGCCGAACTGGACGGCATCGTGTCTCCCGCAGAGCTGGGGGAGCATTTGCTGAAGGAAGCCGCGCGCAATGTCGATGGCGACAGGGGCGATGGGGGATCCGCTGCACTGAGGCTGGCCGAGTCTGAGGACGCACGACAAGCTCTCTCAGTGGCGAAGACGCTGGAAGCGAATCGCGCGGGCTTTCTGCTGACGGTGGTGAGCGGGAGCGGCGGTGCGGGCAAGAGCACGGTGGCGACCCTCGCGGCCCTTCTCGGGGCTCGGCGTGGCCTGCGTACGGCGCTGCTCGATGCCGATCTGCAGTTTGGGGATCTCGCGGCCTTGATGGGAGACGCTCCGTCGGTGCCGGTTGAAGAAATCGTGAGAACGGGAGCGGTGTCCGACGAGCTGCGCGAGGCGCCGCTGGTGCTCGTCAGCGCCCCGCGCGCCCTGGAGCGCTCGGAGGTCGTAGCGGCCTCCATGGGATCGGTCGTCGACGTCCTCGTCGCCTCCTTCGATTTCGTGGTCGCGAACACGGGAGGCGGCTGGGACGACGTGCATCTCCTTCTGCTGGAGCGGGCTGCCGCCTCCCTGTTCCTCGTCGACCAGCGCGCCTCCTCGGTACGTGCCTGCCGCCATGCCCTCGATTTGTGCCTGCGCTGCGGCATTGCAACGGGATCGTTTCTGCTCGCCGTGAACCGCTGCACGCGTCATGCGCCCTTCACGTCCATCGACGTGTCCAGTGCGTTGGATGGGGCCCATGTAGCGGAGCTGGCCGACGGCGGTCGCGAAGTGGAGGAGCTGCTCGGCGCGGGCATGGCGCAGAGCCTGGTAGAGGCTTCGAGCCCTTTGTGCATAAGCATCGAGGGCGTTCTCGACGAGCTGCTGCCCTTGGCTTCTCATCCTGCAAGTGCGGGGGTGCAGGCTCCTCTCGCCCGCATCGGTTTGGCGCCCAAGGCGGACGCGGGGTTGCGGGGCAAGCAGCGCAAACGCAAGGGTCGCGCGAGTCGTCGCGAGGGCGCCTTGGCCAAGGACGCATCGTAAGGAGGTGGGGAAATGTCTCTTCTGGAATGGGTTCGCGTGGCGGAAGACGCCCGCGAGCAGCAAGACGATGAGCGCGTGGCAACGGGGCTCGAGTCCTTGCGGACGGCCGTGGGCGAGCTGGTCCCCCTGGATAGGGTCGCGCTCATCGCCGTCGACAGCCCAGAACGGGCGCGCAACGAGATCCGGGCCGCCTGTCGACGGCTCTCGACGCGTGATCCGTGGAAGGCGCTTGCGCCCGCGGTGTTCCGCGACTTGGTGGAGGGCCTGATCAGTACGGTGTTCGGGCTCGGGCCGCTGGAGGATCTGATTGCCGATGAGACGGTGACCGAGATCATGGTCAACGGAACGGACAGCGTGTACGTAGAACGCGACGGCCGCCTGTCCCGAGCGAGCGTGGGCTTCGAGAGTGACGAGCAGGTGCGGGCGCTCATCGATCGCATTTTAGGTCCTTTGGGCCGGCGGGTCGACGAATCGTCGCCCATGGCCAGCGCCCGCTTGCCTCAGGGCCATCGCGTCAACGCGGTGCTGCCGCCGCTCTCCCTCAATGGGCCGCTGCTTACCATTCGCGCCTTCACACGGCGCGTCATGACGCTGGCCGAGCTGAAAGAGAAAGGTTCGTTCGACGAGACGGTAGAGCAGTTTCTCATTTGGGCTGTGGGATCGCGCCGTTCCATTGCGGTTTCCGGTGGCACGGGCAGCGGCAAGACGACGCTTTTGAACGCCCTTTCCTGCCACATCTCCCACGAGGAGCGCATCATCACCATCGAGGATGCCGCCGAATTGAAGTTCGACGAGCACCCCCACGTGGTGCGCTTGGAAGCCCGGGCGCCCAACGCCGAGGGCACTGGCGAGGTGACCATACGGGAGTTGGTGGTGAACGCCCTGCGTATGAGGCCCGATCGCATTATCGTGGGCGAATGCCGCTCCGACGAGGCCATCGACATGCTGCAGGCCATGAACACGGGTCACGACGGATCGCTGACGACGCTGCATGCCAACGCCCCGCGCGAGGCGGTGGAGCGCCTGGTGACCATGGTGCGGTTCGCCGTGGAGCTGCCTCCGGATGCCATCGAGGCGCAGATCGGCAACGCTTTAGATCTGATCGTGCAGACGGCGCGCCGTCCTGGGGGCGCCCGCTGCATCTCCGAGATCGCCGAGGTGTCCTTCGACCACGGGCGCCGCCGCTGCGTCGTTCGCACGCTGTACCGGTGGGAAGTGGGCCAGGAAGCGGGCTTTTGGCTGGACTATCCGCAGTGGATCGACCGGCTGGCTCCCATGGGCCTGGCGGACAGGCGGGAGGTGAAGGCATGGATGCGGTCGTTGGACTTGCGGCAGTCGGCGTAGCCTCGTCGGGGGCGGCGGGGTATCTGGTCGCGCGGCTTGCGACGATCCGGCACGAGCGCCTTCGCCGTACCTGGGCCCTTGCGACCGAAGGCGGTCGGGGAGTCGCCCGTCCCGGACTTGCTTGGCGTTTGCGCCACGGGGTTTCGGGCTTGCGGCCGGTCGCCGAGGCGCTCCTGCGCCGCGAGCCGGTGCGGCGCTATGTCCTGTGGGCGCGGATGACCTTGGAGCAGCGGGGCTATGCCTCGACGTCCGACGCCTTGCTCTCGCTGGTTCTGGGCGCTTGCCTTGCCTTGCTTGTCGCCGGCTGGGTGGTGGCCGCATCGCCGGTATTCGGGGCGGCGGTGGCGGGGTGCGCCCTGATGGCGCTCTGCGCTGCGGTGAAGAACGATGCAGAACGACGCGAGGCCGCCTTGAGAGACGAGATTCCCGATGCGTTGCGCTCATTGGGCGTGTGCTTTCGGGCGGGGCTCTCCCTCATGCAGACGCTGGAACAGACGGCCTCGGAGATGAAGGGTCCTCTCGGCGAGTTGTTCCTCTCGGCGGCCCTGGTGCTTCAGACGGGGGGCACGGCCTCGGAGGCGCTGGCGCTGTTTCGTCAGCGGGCCGATGTGCCGGAACTCGCTTTCGTGGCCGTTGCCCTGGACGTGCAGCATCAGAGCGGCGGCAGCCTTGCGGCGGTGCTCGATGCGGCCCGGGAGTCGGTGGAAAGCGAGATCGACCTTGCTCGCTCCCTCAAGGTGCAGACGGCTCAGGCCCAGCTGTCGGCGCGCATCGTCACGGCGATGCCGTTCGTGCTTATCGCCCTGTTCTCGCTTATGAGCCCCGGTTTCCTCTCGCCGTTCTTCGAGAGCATGGCGGGTATGGCTCTTCTGGCGGCGGCTCTGGTCATGCAGGTGGCCGGCGTCGTCTTGGTGCATCGGATGCTGGATGCGGGAGGGAGGCGGTTGTGATGGATGTAAGTTGGGTGCAGGGAGCGGCGGCGGTCGTTGCGGTCGGCTCGGCGGCGCTGCTCGGAGGTATGGCCTCGCGCATCGTCGGGGCATGGCGGCGTCGCATTCGTCATCGTGCGGCGGTGGTGGAAGGGTCGTCCGCGCTCCAGGCCGGCTGTGCCGCGGCGGTCGGTGAGGAAAGATCGGATGCGCGGATAGTCGCCTATGCGGTGGAGCTGTCCCAGCGGGCCCGAAGTCCGCTGTTCCACTTCCTGTCGCCGTCGTCTCTACGGGAGCGGCCCTTGCCCGACCGTCGCTTGGCCGCAGCCGGTCTTGGCGGCGCGCTGTCGCCTGCGGGCTATGGGGAGGCGCGAGTGCGCCTGATGCTTGGCGGCGCGGTTCTCGGCGGTGCAGTGGGGCTGACGGCGACGACCGAGCTGGCGGCTCTGCTCGCCGCCGCGGGCGCCGTCGCCGGGTGGAGGGCGTTGCCCTGGGCAGTGAAGCGGCGAAGTTGCCGGCGAGCCGAGGCCATGGAATGCGACTTGTCCGAGATGCTCGACGTGGTGGCGCTCGGCATGCGCAGCGGAATGTCCTTCGACCGCAGCCTCGATTTGTACACGGGGTATTTCCGCACGCAGCTGGCCGATGCGTTCCGAAGCGCCCAGCGCCAATGGGCCTGTGGCCTGGCATCGCGGCCGGAGGCGCTGCGCGAGGTGGCCGACTCCTACGCCTCCCCGCTGCTCGCCCGGGTGATCGAGAACATCGTGCGTTCCCTGCGCTTCGGCGCGACTATGGCCGACAACTTGGAGGACGCGGCGCGGGAGGCTCGCAGCGGATACAAGGCGCGTCGCCAGGAGGCGGTAGCGAAGGCGCCGGTGAAGATGATGGTTCCCACCGGCGTGCTCATCCTGCCCGCCATGCTCATGCTCGTGCTGGGGCCGGTGCTCCTGGAATTGGCGGGAGGCTTTTGAAGATGAAACGAACGAGAAAGGAAGTGCGACATGAAGAGGCTCGAATCCGTTGTGGGAAAAGTAGCGGATGCGCGGGAGGCGGTCGATCGGCGCACACGCGCGTGGTGCGCCGCGGTGCGCTCGCGCTTGGCGGACACGCGCGGCCAGGGGACGACCGAGTACGCCATTCTCGTCGGGGTGCTCGTGGTCATTGCCATCATCGCCATCACCCTGTTCCGGCCAAAGCTGCAAGAGCTCTGGGACGCCATCGCCTCGGGAATAAACAGCCTTTAGGAAACGAGCTCGGTCAGGGTACGGTGGAGTACGCCATCGTCACGGCGGCTTTCCTGTGCGTGATTGTTGCCGGTGCGGCGCTCTGGCGGGCCTTGTCCCAAGGGCTCTTCGTCGATCACGGGCTCGCTTCGGCGTCGCATCATCTCGCTGGGGCGGCCACGTGGATCGCCGATGTGCTCGTGTTTTAAGGAGGTGCGAGGCAATGGGGCGGATGGGTGCGAGGGCCCGCGATGCGCGCGGCCAGTCGACGGTGGAGGCCGCCGTGGCCCTGCCGGTGGTTTTCCTGCTCGTTCTTCTGCTCGTGCAGCCGGGCATCGTGCTGTACGACCGTATGGTCATGGCCGGTGCGGCGGCCGAGGGCTGCCGGCTTCTGGCGACGAGCGATGGCGATGCGGCGACCTGCGAGGAGTACGTGCGACGTCGCTTGGGGGCGATCCCTCCCCTCGACGTCTTCCGCGTGCATGATTCCGGCTGCACATGGGAGGTACGTTGCGAGGGAGGCGGTGCGGCGGATGCCGCGCGCGTGACCGTGCGGACGGAGGTAAGGCCGCTTCCCCTGCTGGATGGAGGGGCGACGCTGCTCGGGATGGTGAACGAGCGGGGCAACTTGGTGGTGGAGGTGACGGCGACGTCGCCGACGCGCGCCTCGTGGGCCCAGGAGTCTTTGGATGGCGCGAGCGTCAATGGAAAGGCAGGTGAATGGCGCCATGAAGGGTAAGTCGATATTCCGCGACGAGGAGGGCTCGACGACGGCCGGCATGGCCGTGGCGCTGCTCGTCACCTTGTCGCTGCTGTTCTCTGCCGCCCAGGTGTACCGCATCCACGCCGCTGGCGCCGAGGTGCAGGAAGTGGCCGACGCCGCCGCGTGCGCGGCCTTAAACCCCGTGGCCGAGTTCATGGTGGCCGTGCGCGTGGCCGATGCCGCCGTGCTGTCGCTCACGCTTCTGGGGGACATTGCGTACGCCGCCGGCGTCGTCGCCCTGTGCGTCCCGCCGGCGGCGGAGTTGGGTAGCCAGCTCGTTTCGGCCGGTCAGAAAGTGCTCAAGGCGCGCGACGCGTTCTCCCGGAAGGCCTGCGAGGGCTTGGAGGCGCTGCAGCGGGCGCTGCCCTTTCTCGCGGCGGCCAACGGGGCGGCGGTGGCGGCGGCCAATGGTGAGGGAAACGGCTATGCGGCCGTGGCCCTGCTGCTGCCCGGTAAGGGATCGTCTATTGCGTCAGGCACGAGCGCGGTCGAGGAGTCCATGGAGGAGGCCGTGGAAGCGGGCAAGGGCGAGCTTGCCGAGGCGGCGTCCCGAGCCGAGGAGGCGGCGCGTGCCGTCGAGGAGGCCCGGGCCCGGGGTTTCGCCCGCGACTGCGGCGACAATCCGTCCTATTGCATGTACGAGCGCGCGGGGCGCCTCGCAGGGCTGAGCGGTGCCGATAACCCTCTGTTCGCCTCGGTGGACAGCTGGTCGTTCTCCGTGCCTCTCGAGCGGGCGCGAGCCTATTACCGCGAGCGGCTGCTGAGCGAGCGTCCCGCCTCCGACTCTGCCGAGGAGCAGGCCCGCAGCGCCCTGCGCAAGCGATTCTACGCCTACGCCATAAGCGAGCTGCGCGAGGCCTTCGTCCACGAGACGGCCGACAGCTTCTCAGCGTCGTTCCCCCGCTTTCCGCGGAACACCGAGCAGATGCGGGCCACACGGTTGTATACCGAGCCCGTCTACCCGGTGACCGTCGATGGAGAGCTGCCGGTGATGCATGCCTGGGACGGTTGCCCGGAGGCGGGGCTCGTGGACTATTACGGGTCGGCCGAGGAGTGGGAGTCCGGCTCCTTCGAAACCTGCCCTGCCTGCAAGTTCACAGCGAGCGCCTTAGGATCGGTGGCCTCGGCCTCCACCTCCATCGACAATGGGTTCGAGTACCACTACGACGCCGTCGCCCAGGCTGCTGCCGACTACCAGAAGGCGAGAGCGGATGCTGAGCCGCTGAGTCGCGCGGCGAAGGGCAACGCGGAGGGCCTTTTGGACGAGGTTCTGGCCGCGCTCGGCGATGCGGGCGCCTTCCGCATCAAAGCGGATCCTCCCGGAGCGGCGGGGTGCATCGCCTTCGTCGTCTCGACGGGAACGTCGGAGCCGACCGCCTTCGAGAGCGCTTTTGCGCCCTCGGGCACGCTGGGCGCTCGGGCCGCGGTGTCGGCGGCGACGCTCATCCGGGACGAGAGCGAGGAGGCGTCGGTGATAGGCGACTTGCTTGACGATCTGTCGGGGTCGGGCTCTGCGCTCTCCGGCGTCGGTGGTTTGGTGCTGGACGGATGGGCCGGCGCCCTGGAGGCCTATAGCAGCGGCACCGAAGGGTTGGAGAACGGCGTGGCGGCCGTGCTTTCGGGCATACCGCTCGCCGGCTCGACGGGATTGGGAGAGTGGGCCGCCAATGGCCTTCGCGAAGGGCTCGAGGCGGTGGGCCTCGAGCCGGCCGACACGGCTCCCATCAAGCCAGTTCTTGCGGCCACGGAAGCCGTGGCGCGCGCTGGCGGCGGCGACTGGTCAGCCCGGTACCTCTCTCTGCGCGAGCAGGCATTGGCGCGCCCCGAGGCCTCCAGCGATGCCCTCGGTTTGCTAGCGGAGCGGGTGAGCGACGAGGCCTATCAGCGCTTGGCCTCCCTGGAGATCACCCTTGCGGTTGTCGAGATTCCTCTGACAGGGGTCTCGGTTCCGTTGACGGTGACCCTCCCCGCCACCTTGGCCGAAGGAGCGACCGGACTTGTCGATGGCGCTTTCGCAGCCCTGCGCAACATCGTCGGCGCTCCGACGTATCTCGAGAGATGGGAGTGAGCTATGGACGTTCTGCGAAAGGAGCGCGGGGATGCGGGTCAGGCTACCGTCGAGCTGGCTGTCGTCCTTCCCGTGGCCATTGTGCTCGCCGTCATCGTCGTGAACGCGCTGTCGTTTTTCGAGGCATGCGCGGCTTTTGACCAGCTGGCCCGTCAAGCCATCTGCTCCTATGCTCCGTCGCCCGATGCGGGCCAGGGGCCGGCCGAGGTGGCCGCTCTTGTGGAAAGCGAGCTGGAGGAGGCTTTGGGTACTTCCAACCTGGCAATCGAGGTAACGGTTCAGGGGCGGGCAGGCTCCTATCAGCGCTATTGCGGACGTCTCTCCTTTGCCCCTACGCTTTTCGGGCTGGGGCTTAAAGACGAGGTGTTCGGTGTCTCGCTTCCGAGGCTCGTCCACGAAGTCGATCTGACGGTGGACGCCTATCGGCCGGGGGTGCTGCTCTGATGGGTGCCGGGAAGATATGGCGCCGTCGGTTCGGGTGCGCCCTCGCGCTTGTCCTGGCCCCTCTGCTCGCTCTGGCTTTGGGGCAACCGATGGGGGAGGCCATGCTGCCTGGGGCGCCAGGGGAGCTTGAGCCCGACGTCGGTCTGCGCGCGGCGTGGGAGGCCCCCAACTGGTTCGCCGAGGAAGTGGTTGATGTGAACGGTCGCGAGGAGCTGCGGGCCAACGACGACTGGTCGGTGGTCTCCTTCGTTGAGGAGGGGGACGGCCTGCCCGATCGCCTCGTTGGCGAGCTGGAGGGACGCGGGTGGGCACTGGTGGCCAGCGGCCAAGAAGGAGTATGGACGGGAGTCAAGGAAGGAGGGCGGTGCTCATGGCTCGCACTCAGCTGCACGCGGGTGGGCGACGCGCTGTGCGCGGTTCTTCAAGTAAATGCGCCGATGGGATGAGGGGAGACGCAGGAACGGCGTTTGCGCGCCTTTGCACGGTAAGGGATGGCGATCGGGCCCCGTTCGAGGGCCGATGGGTGGTAGCTTCAAGCCCGCTTCTGCGGTTGCGCGGATTGGCGGGACGCAGGCCGGATTCTACGGTCATGGTGTTCCCGCGCTGTCGCGATGTGCACACGCTGACGATGCGACATCCCCTCGACGTTGCCTTTCTCGACAGGAGGGGCCGGGTGGTGGCGGTTCATCGTCTCGTGCTGCCGGGGGCGCGCCTGCGTTGCGGTCGAGCTTGGGCGGTAGTGGAGCGCTTTGCCCGGCCGGGGCCCTGGTTCGTCCGAGGCGATGTGTGTCTGCTCCCCGATGCTCCGCGACGCAGAAAGCCGAGGGCGTCCGCTCTCGCAAGAGCTCAGAGCGCTCCGGAAACGTCGGGCGGCAGGGGAGCGGTTAAGAACGAAACCAAGAGAAGGAGACATCGATGAAAATCTGCCCAGTTTGCGAGAGCACCCTGTTCGATGACATGGATACGTGCTTCGGGTGTCTGTACCGTTTCGGCAGCGATCCGGCTCTCGAGGCGGCCCGCTCTGCGAAGGCAGTGCCCTGGCCCGTAGATGGAGGGGAAGGGGAGTGTGCTGCCAGCAGAGGCGGCGAAGGCGGTTCTGCCGCCCCCACCGCCCAGGAGATGAGCGTTCCTGGCTGGCGTCTGCGCGTGCGCTCCGAGGGGCTTCAGCCCCGGGGGAGTTCGCTTACCGTAGAGATCGAGCCCGTCTAGCGGGTCATCTCCTTGAAGAGACGATCGGCCTCGGCTGAGAGGTGCTCCTCGATGGCCAGGTAGGCATCGAGGAGGCGGTTTCCGTCCTCGGTGAGCGTGGAGCCGTGAGCCCCGTCGCGCAGGAGGAGCTGCACGTCGAGTGTCTCCTCAGTGTCTTTGATGATGCGCCAGGCCTTGCTGTAGGCCATGCGCATGCCCTTGGCGGCCGCGTTGAGGGAGCCCATCTCGCGCACGCCCAGGCAGAGCTTGGCGATGCCCGGTCCGAAGGCGGACTTGTTCTCGGAAGAGAGGTTCGCCACGGTGAGGCGGACGGTGGTGGAGAGGTTCTTCAACTGGCCCATGATGGCATCGCTTCCGTTCCCGGGAGGCCTAGCGGGTGAGGAACGCCTCGGCGGCGTCCTCGATGGCCTCGACGTCGTTGTCGATAACTTCGGTGAATCGTAATTGCATTGTATCCAGGTTGGCAAGTCCGGCGGGGATGTGATGCTTGTCCGTTTCCTCGGCGATGAGCTTGTTCAGCTCGCAACCGGTGAGCGCGGCCACGTCCGCGGGCAACTCGCCAGAAGGCTCGATGCCGTGAATCGCCCGGTAGACGTTGTTGCCGAATTTTGCCCAGTGGGCCGTGGAGGCGATGAGGACGGGGTTCTCGCCGCGCAGGTTCTGAGCGGCGGCGTAGGCCACAGCGGTGTGGGGATCCAGCAGGTAGTCGTGGGCGTCGAGCACTTCGCGGATGGTGGCGAGACAGGTGGCGTTGTCCACGGAATCGGCGCTGAAGTTCTCCCGCACGCGGCGGAACGTCTCGGCGTCTACGCGGAAGCAACGGGCGTCGGCCAGATCGGCCATCCACTGGCGAATAGCCTCGCCATTGCGGCCCGTGAGCTCGAAGAGCTGGCGCTCGAGGTTGGAGGAGACGAGAATGTCCATCGAGGGAGAGGAGGTAAGAATGAACTCGCGGTCGGAGATGTCGTAGGTGCCGGTGTTGATGAAGTCGGTGAGCACGCGGTTGTCGTTGCTGGCGCACAGCAGACGCTCGATGGGCACCCCGACTTGCTTGGCGTACCAAGCGGCCAGGATGTTGCCGAAGTTGCCCGTGGGAACGCACACGTCGATGGGGCATCCGGCTTCGATCTTGCCCGCCGCCACGAGTTCGGCATAGCTGGAGATGTAATAGACCACCTGAGGCAGCAGCCGCCCCCAGTTGATGGAGTTGGCGCTGGAAAGGGCGATGCGGTACTCGTCCAGCAACTTCTCGGCGAACTTCTCGTCGGCAAAGGCGTGCTTGACGCCGGTCTGGCAGTCGTCGAAATTGCCGCGCACGGCCCACACCTGCACGTTGTCTCCGGTGGTGGTGACCATCTGCTTGCGCTGGATGTCGCTCACGCCGCCATCGGGGAACAGCACCCCGATGGAAACGCCGTCTACGCCCTTGAAACCCTCCAGGGCGGCCTTGCCGGTGTCGCCGGAGGTGGCCACGAGGATCATGAACTCGTGATCGAGCGTTCCCTCCTCGCGCAGCTTCTCGGCGCTGGCCGAGAAGAAGTGGGGCAGGCACTGCAGGGCCATGTCCTTGAAGGCACTCGTCGGCCCGTGCCACAGCTCCAGGATGTGGGTGCTCTCGTCCAGTGAGGTAATAGGGCAGATGGCCTCATCGTCGAAATTGTCGCCATAGGCGCGGCCCATGAGCTCGTCGATGGCCTCGTCGGGCAGGTCGACGTTGAACGCCTTGTAGATGGCGGCCGCCCGCTGGGCGTAGGGGAGACGCGCCAGAGCGCAGATCTCGTCAAGGCTCAGCGTCGGCAGCTCTTCGGGAACGTAGAGACCGCCGCCTTGGGCCAGGCCGTTGATGACGGCTTGGGTGAAAGGCACCGGCTCGCCGGCTGCTCCACGCGTGTCCACGTACAGGTTCTGGCCGAACGAGGCGGCCCGATCGATGCGTTGCGCCATGAATCATCCTTCTTCAAAGAGGTCAGATGGGATAAAGGATACCACGTCGCCCGCTCTTTGGAGGGGCGTTTCAGGCGGACTGTGCGAGTTTCGCGCTCACGGAACAAAGTATGAAAAAGCAAACTTTTAGGGTTTACATAGTCTAACTTTTGGCTACAATACAATGTTGCATGCAGCTAACATTGATTGGAGTCATCATGAGCAATGCGATGGTTATGGAGAGCGCCGTCTGCCGGGCCAGCAGCGCGGGCGCGTCGTGCCAGCCGATGCCGCTGACGTTCCTGCGTCGCGGCGATGCCGCTCAAGTTGTCCGCGTGCGGGGAAAGGGCGATGTGCACCATCATCTCGAGAACCTCGGGTTTGTCGAGGGAGCGAAGGTGTCCGTCGTTTCCGAGCAGGCAGGAAACTTCATCGTGGAGATCAAGGGCGCGAGTGTGGCGCTCGATAAATCGGTGGCCGCGAAGATCATCGTTTCATAAGAAGGCACGCCCGTTCGCGCCCGCAAAGATGGGCGTCAAGAGGCATTCGCGTCGTCGCGCGATCGCAATGACGGACGCCGCGGGGCGCCTACGGTGTCGTGCCGACCCAATCAACCGGAATCGCCGAGAGGACAGAAAGGAAGAACATGGCTGAGGATAAGACCCTGCGCGATGTGCCCGTGGGGCAATCGGCGACGGTGCGCCGCCTGGTGGGCGAGGGCGCCATCAAGCGCCGCATCATGGATATGGGCATCACCAAGGGCACTGACATCTACGTGCGCAAGGTGGCGCCTTTGGGAGATCCCATCGAGGTGACTGTCCGCGGGTTCGAGTTGTCGCTTCGCAAGAACGAGGCGCAAAACGTACTCGTATCCTAGGGGAGCCACACCCCCCCCTGCGCCCGAGGCGCATTTTTTCTCCCTTCTAGTTAGTTTTATCTAACTTCTGTCTTCGCCGCGGCGCGCATTGGGAGGCGCGAGAAGGGCCCGGCGAACAACGGTTTTTTGGAGAAGGAAAGGCTGATCATGGCTATCAACATTGCCCTTGCAGGCAACCCCAATTGCGGCAAGACGACCATGTTCAACGATCTGACCGGCGCGAACCAGTACGTGGGAAACTGGCCCGGCGTGACCGTTGAGAAAAAAGAGGGCCGCTACCGCGCCGATAAGGGGGTGGTCGTCACCGACCTGCCCGGCGTGTACTCGCTCTCGCCCTACACCCCCGAGGAGATCGTCACCCGCGATTACCTCATGAGCGGCAAACCGGACGCGGTCATCAACCTGGTGGACGCGACGAACCTCGAGCGCAACCTCTACCTCACCACCCAGATCATCGATCTGGGCATCCCCACCGTCGTGGCCCTCAACATGATGGATCTCGTGGAGAAAAACGGCGATAAGATCGACGTCGATGCCCTTGCCAAGCGCTTGGGCTGCCCGGTGGTGCCGACCTCGGCGCTCAAGGGCCGCGGCATGGAGGAGGTCGTGAAGGCCGCCATCGAGGCGGGCAAGAAGGGCGCCGCCCCTGCGACCACCCTGCGCTTCACCAACGAGGTGGAAGAGGCCTTAGCCCAGGTCATCGACGTGGCCGGCGCGGCCATCAAGGGCCGCCATGCTCGCTGGTACGCCATCAAACTCCTGGAAGGCGAGCAGCTCACCATCGACGCGCTGAACCTGCCGGCCGCCGCGCTCTCGAAGATCGCCGCCATCCGCGAGCGTCTGGAAGATGCGGAGGACGACGACGCCGAGTCCATCATCACCAACGAGCGTTACGACAATATCACGGAGGTTTGTGACGCCTGCGTGAGGAAGTCCCCGAAGACCATGACCACCACCCAGAAGATCGACCGCGTGGTCACCAACCGCATCCTGGGCATCCCGATCTTCATCGTCATCATGTTCCTCGTGTACTACATCTCGGTGTCCACCGTGGGCACCATCGTGACCGACTGGGCCAACGACGGCCTGTTCGGCGATGGCTGGCTCTACACCGGCACCGAACAGTACGAGGCCGCCGTCGAGGAGTTCGAGGGCATCCTCGAGACCGACGAGGGCGTGGCTGCCTTCGAAGCCGGCGAGTTGGAGGAGCCCGATCCGGCCGACTACGGCTTCTACCACGTGGGCGTGCCCGTCGTGGTGGGCGGCTGGCTTGAATCCATCGGCGCCGCTCCCTGGGTGCAGTCGCTCGTGCTGGACGGCATCATCGCCGGCGTGGGCGCCGTCATCGGCTTCATCCCGCAGCTGATCGTGCTGTTCATCCTGCTTGGCTTCTTGGAGGGCTGCGGATACATGGCCCGCGTCGCCTTCATCATGGACCGCGTGTTCCGCCGCTTCGGTCTGTCCGGCAAATCCTTCATCCCAATGCTCATTGCCTCCGGCTGCGGTGTGCCCGCAGTCATGGCCACCAAGACCATCGAGAACGAGAAGGACCGCCGCATGACCATCATGACGACGACCATGATCCCCTGCGGCGCCAAGCTGCCCATCATCGCGCTCGTCTTCGGCGCCCTGGCCGGCGGCGACTACGAGGCAACCTGGTGGGTCGCGCCCGTCTTCTACTTCCTGGGGCTGTTCGCCATCATCTTGTCCTGCATTATCCTGAAGAAGTTCCGCGCCTTCTCCGGCGAGGTCGCCCCCTTCATCATGGAGCTTCCCCAATACCATCTGCCCACGGTGAAGAACGTACTGCTTTCCATGTGGGAGCGCGTGCGCAGCTACGTGGTGAAAGCCGGTACCATCATCTTCCTGTCCTCTATGGTCATCTGGTTCCTGCTGAACTTCGGCTTCTACGAGGGCTCCTTCGGCCTGCTCGACCCCGAGGTTGACGACTATATCCAGTACAGCCTCATGGCCGGCCTCGGCAACCTGCTCGCCTGGATCTTCGCGCCGCTCGGCTTCGGCAACTGGGAATCTACCGTCACCTCCATCACGGGCCTTGTGGCCAAGGAGAATGTCGTGGCCACCGTGGGCGTCATCACGAGCCTCGGCGAGGAAATCGGCGAGACCGACCCGTCGCTGTGGGCCTCGTTTGCCGCCATGCTCGGCGGCAGCTCGGCGGCCATCATGGCCTTCTGCGCCTTCAATCTTTTGTGTGCGCCGTGCTTCGCGGCCATCGGCACTATCCGTCGCCAGATGATGTCGGCGAAGTGGACCTGGGCCGCCATCGGCTACATGTGCGCCTTCGCCTGGTGCGTGGGCCTCATGATCTACCAGTTCGGCGGCCTTATCGCCGGTGAGATCGCCTTCGGCCCGTTCACGGCTTTGGCTGTCGTGGTGGCCGCGGGCATGCTGTACCTGCTGTTCCGCCCGGCCGCCAAGCCCAAGGGCGCGGGCAGGCTGGAAGCGGCGAGAAAGAACGCCTAAGTTGCAAGGAGCCATTATGCAAGAGCTCAGCCTCAATTTCCCCACTGTCGTCATCCTTTTGGTCATCCTGGCCCTGGCGGTGCTCGCCATCCGGCGCATGACGCGCCGCGGCCTGTGCGACTGCGGCGACCACTGCGGCGATGGAGAAGGGGGCTGCGCCGGCTGCTCCCACTGCGCTTCGGCCGTTCGACCGACCGTTTCAAGCCGCATCAACGGCACGGGTGCCGGTGACGAGATGCCGCCGTGCTGCCAGGCAGCCGAGGCTATGGCCCAAGCCGCCGCCAAGGCCGTGGGGGATCAGGCCCCGCGCCGTCCGTAACCGTTTGGCGAAGACAATGTGAAAGAGGCTCGGAAGTTTCGGCTCCGAGCCTCTTTTTTCTTCGCGCGCCGTGCTATGATGATCTGACTTGTTCGATAAGGAGATTGCTGTGGTGAAAACGTCCATGTCTCACGAGGATTACCTCGAGGCCATCGTCATGCTGGGCGGCACGACCGACGCGCCCGTGCGCTCGGTGGATGTGGCCAACAAGCTGGGCGTTTCCAAAGCGTCGGTGAACAAGGCCATCTCCGCTCTGAAGGAGCAGGAGCTGGTCGTGCAACCGCACTACGGCGACATCACGCTGACCGAGGCGGGCTACGCCTACGGTCGGTCGGTGCTCGACCGCCATCGCACGCTCTTCGACTTTCTGACCAAGGCCTTGGGGGTCGAGCCCGAGGTGGCGGAAGTCGAGGCCTGCCAGATGGAACACGCCATCAGCGATGCCTCCTTCGAGAAATGGGGCGCGTTCGTCCGTAGCCTCGACTTGTGAGCAAGGGGCGCCTCGGCGCCTGACCGATAATCTACCCGCTTTCGACTGACTACCCGCACCAGAAACGAACCCCGGCAGCGAAAGGACGAGCGAACTCCCGTGCCACGACAGGCGAATATCGTTTCCTTCGACACAGCGCGACGCGTTGCGTCGGATCGTCGTGCGCGCCAGACGCCGCCTGTGCGCGCCCATGCCGGCCGCTTCGCCGATGACCCGGATTTCGAGGTGCGCGTGACCGGTCGAGCCGCAAGCGCCGGGCGCTCTTCGGCCCGGTCGTTCGCCGCGCCGGCATCCGGTTCTCGCTACGCGCCCCTTTCCATGAGCGACGCCCACCGCGGGCCGGGCTCTTTGGAATCGCGCGGGGCCGCGCGCGCCGCAGATGTCGACGACGAGGAGCTGGAAGCCCCCTTGGGGCCCTTGGGCCGCCTGACCTCCCGGTTCGGCAAGAAGCGCCGCCAGCGCGCGAAAGAGCGGGCGGGTCGCGCCTACTATCGCCAGTACGAGGCCGGCAAGCCCTCGGACGCCTCCCAAGCCGGTCCGCGCGCCGCCGTGTACAAAGGCGAGATGGGCTCGTCGCACCGCCGTTCGTCTCGGATGCAGCAGAAGGAATCGGGCGTCTCCGGACGTGTCAAGATGCCCGAGGCAAAAGCTCCTTTCTTTACTCGGGCGCCTTTCATCGTCACCTGCGCCACGGTTCTGTGCCTGGGGCTGGGGGCGGCTTTCCTCTACGGGCCGGCCCAGCAGCTCTACCAGGACATCCGCGAGCGAGACCGCCTCGCCGCCGAGTACGAGGCCGTCACGGAGCGCAACGCCGCCATCGAGGCGTCGGTGGATGCCCTTTCCACCGAGGCCGGCATCGAGGACGCGGCCCGCACGCAGCTCGGCTGGGTGCACGAGGGCGAGCACGCCGTGTCCGTGAGCGGGCTGGACGAAAAGGACGAGGCCTCCGAGTTCCGCGGCAACATCGTTTCCGAGGACATCACCGCCCCCGACACCTGGTACTCGGATCTCCTCGATCCCCTCTTCGGCGTGGAATAAGGTTGAACATCGACAGGAGCACGATATGACGTACGCTGATGGGCGCTATGGGGCCTTGGATATCGGGACGGTGACCTGCCGTCTTCTTGTGGCGGACGTGGAGGACGGACGCATCATCGACGTGGACAAGGAGTACGCCATCACCGATCTAGGCGTGGGCGTGGACGCTACGGGGCGCCTGTCCGAGGCGGCTATCGAGCGGGTGCTCGCCTGCGTGGATCGCTACTTGGAGGTGCTCGCACGTTACGATACCCCCGAGCATCCCGTGCGACGGCTCATCGCCATGGCCACCTCAGCCTCCCGCGATGCGGCCAACGGCCCCGAGTTCGCGGCCCGCTTGGCAGAGCGCGGCGTCACGTTGGCGGTGATCCCCGGCTCCCGGGAGGCGCAGCTCACGTTCTTGGGCGCTTCCAGCGATTTCCCCGGCGAGAACCTGCTCGTCGTCGATATCGGCGGCGGTTCGACGGAGGTGGTGGCCGGCCGCTTCGGCGAGGATCCCGTTGCTTCCCATTCCTTCAACATCGGGTGCCGTCGCGTGACGGAGCGGTTCTTCCGCGACGATCCGCCGACGCCAGACCAGATGGATGCGGCCCGTCAGTGGATTCGCGAGACCATGGCGCCGTATTTCGAAGGCTTGGCCACCGCCGGGTTCGCCATCGACCGCGTGGTGGCCGTGGCCGGCACGGCCACGAGCGTCGTGAGCATCCGCGAGGCCATGGAGGTCTACGATTCCTCCCGCGTGCACAAGGCCGTTGTCGCTGCTGGAGAGCTTGCGGCCATCGAGGAACGTCTGGCCGCCGAGCCGCTGGAAGAGCGCAAGGCTACGGTGGGCCTCGACCCGAAGCGCGCCGGCGTCATCGTGGCCGGATTCGTCATTTTGGAAGAGGTGCTGGCTCTGGCCGGCGCCGACGCCTACACGGCCAGCGAATCGGACATCCTCCACGGCATGATCTTCGAGGCCGCCCGGGAAGATTGATGGTAGGGGCGGTGGGACTCGAACCCACAATCCGAAGAGGCGGATTTTAAGTCCGCTGCGTATGCCAATTCCGCCACGCCCCCGCGTATCGTGTGCCGTCCGATAACGGCGAATGTACGCATGATACCACGACAAGAGAGCGCTTCGCGCGACGTTCGCGCCCGTCGCCCCTAGCGGGCCATGACGCAGCGCACCCGCTGGTTGTCTCCGGTGCAGGTCTGCAGGGTGATGGTCTCGCCGGTCGGCGCGATGCGGCCCTCGTAGACGAAGTAGTTCGACCCGTTGGGCAGAAAGAGCGTGTCGAAGACGTAGTAGGTACGCGAGGCGCCGTCGTCGTCGAACACGGTGATCTTGTCGCCGATTTCCAAATCCATGACGCGCTCGAAGACGCCGGGGTTGTGGCCGATAAAGTAGGTGTTCGCGTTGTCGGAGACGCACCCGGTGCCCACCCAGGTGCTGGCGTAGCCGTCGGGCGCGGTGATGTCGGCTGGCTCGCCCTGGCGATAGGGCACTTCCTCGCCGAGGAAGCAGATGAGGCTGCTTGCGGCATTGGGCGTTCTGTCGTCGTCGGCCGAAGGTGCGGGCTCGGCCCGGCGCGCTGCCTGCAGGGATTGCTCGGTGAGCACATCCTGGCGGGCCTCATCAAGGTGGTGGGTCCACACCCACAAGGTGTCGCACACGCCCTGGCCCATGCGCCCCGTGAAGCGGAAGGGCGGCACCTCGTCGGCATCGCTTTCGGGCGCGGCGGCTCCCAACATGATGGACAGCCCCAGGCACACCGCGAGAACCAGGGCAAAGGCCCTGGCTGCCTTTCGCGATGCGAGGAGGGGGCGAAGGCTCACGAGGCTCTTCCTTTCCACGATGCTTTCTCGGTGCAGCCCAGATGCGCGCCGCCGACAGGGAACAAGGAGCGCGCCGAAGCTTTCGCCCTCACTTTATCGACTTCCCGTCAAGATTTCCACCCCTCATCCCTTAATATCCTGTTAATCGAAAGCTTAGGCAAAACTTAGGCTGCGGTGCATGGGCGTCGGGTTACCATGGGAACTTGGAGAATCTTGTCGGTGCGAGGGGGTGGCCATGAGGATACGCAATATCAGCTTGCGAGTGGTATCGCTGCTCGTGCTCACCTTCGTGTTCGTGGTGGCCACCGCGGTGTTCACGCTCTTCGACATCCGCATGCAAACCCAGAACATGGAGGACTCGCTCGCCGAGGAGGCGCGCACCTTCGCGCGCGAGATGGACGCCGTGTGGGAGTTCATGGACAACTCCCAGCACACCATCAACAACACAACGACGGGCGTCTACGAGTTCAAGGGGCTGCACTGCGCCATCGTCGGCAAGAGCGTCGGCGCCATCTTCTCGGCGGGTAACAACTACTCCATCCGCTACACGAACTTCGAGCCGCGCCGGGCTCAGGACAAGCCCGATGCCTTCGAAACCGAGGCGCTGGCCCTGTTCAACGAGCAAAAGGACACTCAGGAGTTCTTCCGCATTGTGAGCGACGACCCGGCCGAGGTCGACCGCGCCCAAACTTCGGCCGACAACGGCGCCGCGCAGTTCCGCTATGTGCAGGCGCTCAGGGTAAACGAGAGCTGCCTTGAGTGCCATGGCGAACCGGCCGGGGAGATCGATGTCACCGGCTTTCCCAAGGAGGGCTGGACGCTGGACTCCGTCGGGGGCGCCATCAGCATCGTCATTCCGCTGGAGCAGCAGTATCAGGCCCTGCGGGAAAACGTTGTCCGCGACGTGGGCTTCTTCCTGCTTCTGGCCACCTTCATCGGCATCGTGGTGTTCGGGCTCATGACCGTGTTCGTGCTGCGGCCGCTTGAGGCTATGAAGAGGGCGTTCGGGGAAGTGGGCGAAGGACGTCTTCGGCAATCCATGGACGACGCGGGCACGGCGCGCGAGGTGGCGAGTCTCATCGATCGCTTCAATGTCATGTCCCGCGAGCTGAGCGTTACCTACGAGGAGCTCGAGGAGCAGGTGGAGGCGCGTACCCAGGACTTGCGCCGAGCCAACGAGGAGTTGGCTGCCCAGCGCGATAACCTGGAGGCCTTAAGTGAGAAACTGGCGAAGGAATCCCAGGTGAAGAGCGATTTGCTCTCTATGGTGAACCATGAGCTGCGCACGCCGCTCACCTCCATCATCACGCTCGCCCAAATTGCGTTGGAGTCGGGCGGGGCCGACGAGGAGGAGCGTCGCAGCTGGGAAGAGGTGCGCAAGTCGAGCTCGGTGCTTTTGGGGATGATCAACGACATGCTGGATATCGCCCGGTCGGACGCGGGGGCGATGGCGGTGTCTATGGAGCTGATGGATCTGGGCGACATCGTGGCGTCGGCGCAGAGCACCATCGGCCCTCTGGCTGTGGGGGCGCGGGTAACGCTGGCGACGACGGTGGCTCCGGATGTCCCGCTCGTTTCCGGCGATTACGAGAAGATGATGCGCATTCTGGAGAACTTGGGCAGCAATGCAGTGAAGTTCACGCCGGCTGGGGGCACGGTGTCCCTTTCCGCGATGCGCGAGGAGGAAACCGGAGATGTGCTGGTGACGGTGTCCGATAACGGCATCGGCATCGCCAAGGAGAATCAGGAGCGCATTTTCGACCGGTTCTTCCAGGTGGATAGCTCTACCACGCGCATTTACGGCGGCAGCGGGCTGGGTCTGGCGCTCGTTCGCGAGTACGCCGCGGCCCAGGGCTACACCGTGGGGGTGGAAAGCGAACTGGGGTGTGGAAGTGCGTTTACCGTGCGCATTCCCGTCAAGGCCGTGGTAGAGTTGGACGAGGACGAGTAGGCGGCTCGGAGCCACCTGCGCCCGCAGGAAACGCGGGTCTAGGATCGGCGGTCGCGGGGTGTGGCGCCTCGAAGGCCGCGGAACGCGAGAGACGAGGAGGCGGCTGTGTACAAGGTCATGCTCATCGATGACGAGGAGAGCCTGCATATGGCCATCGAGAAGCTGCTCACGAAGAACGGCTACGAGTATTGCGGGGCCACTGACGCCGAGTCGGGGATGGAAATGCTTGCCGCCGAGAAACCGGACTTGCTGCTTTTAGACGTTATGCTGCCGGGTATGAATGGGTTCGATTTGTGCACGCGTATCCGCGCCGAGGGGCGGCGCATTCCCATTATCTTCCTGTCGGCGAAAAACGACATTGTGGACAAGTCCATTGGGTTTAGGGCCGGGGGTGACGACTACGTGACGAAGCCCTTCGACGCCACCGAGCTTATTTTGCGTATCGAGGCCCACATCCGCCGTCACAAAGATACGATTGATTTCGCTCGCTGCACGACCCGCGACGGATCGGTGACTATCGGCGACTTGGAGGTGCGTTTCGACGAGTACCAGGTGCTTGTGCACGGTGTTCCTGCGAATTTGACTACCAAGGAGTTCGAGATCGTGGCCTTTTTGGCGACGCACCCGGGTAAGGTGTTCACGCGCGGTCAGATTCAGGAGTACATCTGGGGCGAAGGGGAGGTGGACGCGCACTCGAACTCCATCACCGTGTTCGTGCGCAAGATACGCGAGAAGATAGAGGAGAACCCCAGCGAGCCCAAATACCTGCTGACGGTGCAGCGCGTTGGTTACAAAATGGCCGACACCTTGGGGTAGGCACAGGCTGTGGCGATCGTGTGGATCATGCGGGCCGCTCCGGGTCGCGCCGAGCGCCAAATCCTAAAATGAAACATCGCCAAATCCTAAAACGCCCTGTTCGGAATGCTTGTCGATTGGCCACTTAATCTCCTGTTAAGGTCAATTTAACCTAAAGCTTAGGCATAGCGTATCGCTATTAATCGGCGCACCTCGGCATAATGGCAGTATCGAAAAGTCCAAAGAGGAGACTTTTCACGCGGGCGAGGACGCGAGCCACCCCCTCCCTGGCGAACGTCCTCGTCAACATGCGAGGGAGAGAGAGGAGTCAGGACATGACCGAACAGACAACGGGCATGAGTTTCTCGCGCAGAAATTTCATCAAGGGAGCGGCCGCGCTGACGGCCACCGGCGCGCTCGTCGGCTGCGCCCCCGCCAAGGAGACGCTGGCGGAAACGGGCGAGGAGACGGTAGAGGTTCCGGAGACGAAGATCTACTCGGGCGCGTGCCGTGCCCAGTGCGGTCAGGGCTGCTACCTGAACGTCCATGTGCGCGACGGTCGCGTGGTGCGCACGACTGCGGGTCACTTCGATGACGGCCCCGAGTTCGACCGTATCTGCCCGAAGGGCCTTGTCCAACCCGCCCGCGTGTACAGCGCCGAGCGACTGCAGTACCCCATGCGTCGTGTAGGTGAGCGCGGCAGTGGCGAGTTCGAGCGCATTAGCTGGGATGAGGCGATTGCCGAGATCGCCGAGAAATGGAAGGGCTACACCGAGGAGTTCGGCCCGAAGTCCATTGCCATGTTCCTGGGCAGCGGCAACACCGGTACTCTCGGCGGCGGCGCCCCGGAGGGCTCCATTATGGCTCGCCTGCTGAACGTCATGGGCGCGAGCCGTGTCCTGCCGGACCGCGATATTGCTACGCCGATGTCCTGGGCCTACGTGTTTGGAGCCGGCCCCTATGGCAATCGCAGCTCGGACGCTATTAACGCCAAGCACCATGTAATTTGGGGCGGCGACACGGCGGTGTCCCAGAAGCAGCTCGCACACTTCTTCCTGGAGGCGCGCGATGCGGGCACCGAGCTTGTGGTGATCGATATCGCCTATCGCGTCATGCCCTCGAAGGCCGACTGGTTCATCCCGGTGCATCCGGCTACCGACGGCGCCCTGGCGCTCGGCGCTATCCACGAGATCTTCGAGCAGGGCTGGGAAGCGACCGACTTCCTGCGCGATCACACCGAGGCTCCCCTGCTGATCAAGGAGGACGGTAAATTCCTGCGCATGAGCGACTTGGGTGTGGAGCCGACCGAGACTGCGACCAACGCTCAGGGCGAGGAAGTTCCCGTCGACCCCTACGTGGTGTGGGACGAGGAGACTTCCAGCGCTGTGCCCCTGGCACAGGCCGTCAAGCCTGCGCTCGGCGGGGTTGCCCCCATCCAGGGCATCGCGGTGCGCACGGAGATGGAGCTGGTGCGGGAAGCGGTTGAGCCGTGGACGCTGGAGCACACCTCCGAGGTGACCGGCGTGAGCGTCGAGGACATCCAGCACCTCGCGCACCTCTACACGCAGGAAGGCGATGTTCAGACGGACATGAAGTTCGGTCTGAACCACTACAACAACGGCATGTACAGCTCGAAGTGCATCAACTCGCTTCTGCTCGTGTCTGGCCAGATGGGTCGTTCGGGATCGGGTCTGTTCACCGGCGAGCCGAACTTCGGCGAGGGCAATGTGCAGGCATGCATCACGATGCCGAGCGCCTCGGGTGAAGTGCCTCAGGGAGTCGGCGCTATTCTTAACTGGACCGACTTCTGCAACAACATTGTGCACACGGGCAAGAAGCTTGGCGAGGATTTCCCCATCAAGTCCTTCTACGCTTCCTGCACCAACGTCGTCTCGAATCAGACGGATCAGAACAAGACCCTCGAGCTCATGAATGCGATCGAGTTCATTGTCATCCAGGACATGACCATGAACGACACGGCGCTGTACGCTGACATCCTGCTGCCTGCTTGCCACTGGTTCGAGACTGAGGATTTGCGCGTCCGCTACTACTGCAACCCCTATCTGCTGTGGAACGAGAAGGCCGTCGAGCCCCTGTACGAGAGCAAGCCGGACTTCGAGATTTACAAGCTCATCGCCGAGGCTATGGGATACGGTGACTTCTTCCAGTTCACGGCCGACGAGTACTTGAATGTCCTTCTCTCCACTCCCTATGGGAAGGAGAAGGGGATCACTATCGACAAGATCCGCGAGAAGAATTACTTGCGTTGCGACAACGATCCCACCATCGCCTTCGAGGGCGCTGTTTTCGGAACGCCTACGGGACGCGCCATGTTCTACCGCGAGGATCCCAAGCCCGACTACATGATGGGCCAGGAGCTGGATTTGGAGAAGGAAAAGCTGTCGGTCTTCTGGGAGCCGGCGCGCGAGGCCGATCTTTCCAACCCCATCCGCGAGAAGTACCCCTTCACCATCTGCTGCGAGCATATGCGCACCCGCGCCCACACTCAGTGGTACGACGTCGATTATCTGAAGGAGTTCGAGGCCGCACCGGTGTGCCGTATCAATCCGGAAGATGCCGCCGAGCTGGGTATCGAAGAGGGAGATACCGTCCGTCTCTACAACGACCGCGGATCGGTTACCATGCTGGCCGTCCTCAATCCCGGTGAGCAGCGCAAGGCGGTTCACTGCCCGCGCAGCTTCCTGACGCGCGAGCACATTGACGGCGACCTTGCTCGTACGACCTTCAACGAATACAACCAGGCCTGCAGAAACCAGTCCTACTTCGACTGCGCTGTGGCCATCGAGAAGCTCTAGGGAGGCTGAGATAGATGACTCGATACGGAATGGCGATCGACCTTCGTCGCTGCATCGGATGCCAGGCGTGCGCTGCGGCGTGCAAGATAGCGAACAATCTGCCGAAGGAGCTGACGTACAACGTCGTGTACACCAAGACCGATGACGATTTCGACACCATTGGTACCGCCGTGTCCCGCGGCGCCCTTGCCAACGACAACGCCGGCGGCACCTTCCCCAATTGCACGCTGAACTTCCTGCCCATGCAGTGCCAGCACTGTGCTGATCCGGCCTGCCTGAGCGTGTGCCCCACTGGCGCAACCCAGCAGCGCGAGGACGGCATCGTGTTCGTTGATACGGATCTGTGCATCGGGTGCGAGTCCTGCATCAAGGCGTGCCCCTACGAGGGCGTCCGCACCCTTATCAGCGACAACCCCGAGTATTACCTTGAGGTTGAGGTCGGCGAGTTCGACGCCCCGCCCCACAAGGCCGGGACGGTGGAGAAGTGCACGTTCTGCAAGAACCTCGTCGATCGCGGAGATGTGCCGGCCTGCATGCAGCTGTGCCCGGCCCGCGCCCGCTACTGGGGCGATTTGGACGATCCGGAATCTGAGGTGTCGAAGGCCATCGAGGGCCGCGACTATCACCTCATGCTGGAGTCGGCGGGGACGAACCCGAGTGTCTACTACTTGAAGTAAGCGCGTATCTGGAAACGGCAGGGCGGGCGTCGGAAAGTACGGCGCCCGCCTCTTTGTAAGGAGGCTTCGTGAGCGCAGAGGATATGAGGAAAGTTGTCGGCTTGGCCGACGGTTGCGAATTGATGAGCGCGCTGACGCGCTTTCCTGACAACGATGTGGCGGCAGCGGTGGCGAGCGGATCGGTGCACGACGACGCGGTTGGCTGCGCGAAAGACGTGGCGGCAGCGCGTGATGACGGGCGCGCTGGTGACATTGAGGCGCTTTGCGAAGGCTTCGTGTGCGCTGCCGACGAAGATGCTGAGGCGCTCGGGGCCGCATTGCGCCGCGCATGGTCGCTGCTGTACGCGCGCCAAGGAAGCGGAGTGGCCATTTTTCCCTACGAGAGCGCGTTTGTGCACGTTCGCGAGGGGTTGCCCGGAGCGCCGGCGCTGTTCCGTACGGCGCTGACCCTGCGTGTCGAGAAAACCATGCGTGAGAGCGGCGTTCTGCCGAAGGACGCCGAGACCGAGCCGTGCGACAGCGCGTGGAACGAATGGGCGTTCCTCTCGTTTCTCCTTGGCAGCGAGGCGGCTTCTTTAGAGGCGGAAGATGAAGAGGCCGTGGCGCTTTGGCGGGGTCGGGTTGCTGATTTCGTTCGAGACCACGCGGCTTTGTGGCTGCCGGATTTCCTGACGCGCACGGCTGAAGAGGTCGAACGCCTCGCGCAGGCGGGCAAGGTGGACCCGGCGGCCGAGCGCTTCTATGGCGCGCTGGCGGCGTACGGGCGTTTTCTGCTGGCAACGCTTGCTGAGCGTGCGGCATAGGCGAGGGTGAGGAGCAAGCAATGACATTCCTTATGGTTTTGGCGGTGACGGTGGCGGCTTGCCTGGCTCTGCGCACGCCGCTGCATAAGTGGCCGGTGGCGTTTTACGTACTGGCTGTGGCGGCTGACGTGGCCTACGTCATTGGCGTCGAGGGGCTGCTCCCCCGTGTTGTAATGGGGCCGCTTACGCTGCTCATGGGCAAGTGTGTGCTGTCGCTGGCGCTGTTTGTGGTGGTCATGTACATCGGTGTGTTCGCCAAGGGATCGAAGGTGCATCAGTGGCTTAAGCCGGTGCGCAGCGAGTTGTCCATTATCGCATGCATTTTGGCTTGCGGGCATATGGCGGTGTATTTGGGCTCCTACGCTCCGCGACTCGGCGGCACGCTGGGGGTGAATGTGGTGAGCGCCCTGGTGGTAGCGCTCGCGCTGCTCGTGCTTCTGCTGGTGCTGGGCGTGACCTCTTTCGCCTTCGTAAAGCGCCGCATGCGCACCGATAGCTGGAAGCGCCTGCAGCGGTGGGCCTATGTGTTCTTCGGCTTGGTGTACGTGCACCTCATGCTGATGCTGGCGCCGGCGGCGAGCCAGGGCGGCGAGGCCGCTGTGGCAAGTGTGGTCGTGTACACGGTGATCTTTGGCGCCTACGCCGCGCTGCGCGTCCGCCGGGCGCTCGTCGACCGGCGTGCCGACGCGGCGGCTGCCACGCGGGTTCCCGAGCTTGAGCCCGAGGACTGCGCAGCCTAGCTGCTTCAATTGGGAAAGACTTTCTTGGGGGTGGGGCTCGGCTGATGCTGTCGGGCCCCGCCCCTGTTGCTGGCTGCGGCCCAGGATTCCGTCGCGCGTCGCCGAGACTTGCCGCACCGGGACTTCGTCGCGGTTTGGGGAGGGGCAAGGCCGCGGCTTCCCCGCGTCGCCGTCGCGGTTCGGTTCTGTTAGGCTCTTCTCGGAGGGTACAAAGACGCGTCTTGAGAGGAGCGAAGGGGCATGGGTTGCGCAAGAGGCGGCCTGGCAACGCCTACGACGAGTCCCTTTATGGATGTGGTACAATTAGGCCACGCTATGAAGGGAGTCTTTATGCCGGTATGCGTTCCGGTGAGAAGTATGAAGAATACGGCCGAATTCGCTGAGCTTGTCGAGCGCGAGCGCGATGTGACGGTGACGAAGAACGGCTGCGAGATTTTCCACTGCCTCAGCGACGAGCAGTACCGTGCTATGCGGGACGAGATGGCGCGAGCGCGGCTGCTCTCCCGAGCTATGCGATCCGAACAGGAGCTGGAAGCGGGGGCTTACTGCGATTACGACGATTTTGTCGCCGGAGTGAGGGAAGAGTATGGCCTATAGGAAGGTCATATTGGCAGAGGCCCAGCAGGAGTACCGCGACATTGTCGGGTATCTTGTCAGCATGTCGCGGAGTGAGCAGGCTGCGCGGAACTTCATGGAGGAATTCGACAAACAAGTGAACCTCGTGGCGGAGAATCCCGAGCTGTATGGCCTTTCCCGGGTGCCCGAGCTGGCTGAGCGCGGCTACCGATGCGCCCCGATGAACAACTATATTGCGCTATACAAGGTGGCAGATGGCCAGATAGTCGTTTGCCGCATCGTCCACAAGTCGCGGGATTATGCCCGCCTTCTGTAGCAGGTTGCAATTGCAGGAATACTGCAGGGGGCGGCTTGTGGGGTGCTTTTCGCCGCCAAATCTTACAATCTTGTCGATGGGCCGATCGCGCGGGACGCGTCCGTTCGCCCGTGGTATCATGATGCGATGCTGAAACGACCGTCCTCTGGCAAGAAAGCGCTATGAAGAACATCTCAGAAATCCTCGCAGGCGTCGAAGAGACGCCCACCACGTTCGAAGACTATTTGAAAGCCTACGCCGATCCGGTCGGGGAGCTGATCAACAGTTATATTCCCCATGGGGCCCATGGGGATATGGATCGCTACCTGTACGATCCCCTCTATCATTACAGCGAGAACGCGGGCAAGCGCCACCGCCCGCTCATCTGCTTCGCGGCCTGCCTGGCCGTGGGAGGCGACCCCAATCGCGCCGCCACTGCCGCCGCCGCCATCGAACATTTCCATTCAGCGGCCCTCATCCACGATGACATCGCCGACGAGGCCGAGCTGCGCCGCGGCGAGCCCTGCCTGCACCTCACCGAGGGGCTGGGGCTGGCCATCAATATGGGCGACTTGGCGCTTTCCATGGTAAACGGTCCGGTGGTGAACGACCCGCTGCTCGAGGACGCCGTGAAGGTGCGCGTTATCAAGGAGCTCATCGCCATGACCTGCCGCACGGTGGAGGGTCAGGCGCTCGATCTGGGCTGGGCCCGCGACGGCCGCTACGACATCACGCCCGAGGACTATCTCACCATGGCCATCCACAAGACGGCCCATTACTCCGGCGCGGTGCCGCTGGCCGTGGGCGCCATCGTGGGCAGCGCCGACGACGAGATCGTGGAGGCCCTGCGCAGCTACGGGTTGGACACGGGCCTCGCCTTCCAAATCCAGGACGATTTGCTGAACCTCGTGGGCACCGACGAGGCCAAGAAGAAGGACTTCCGCAGCGATATCACCGAGGGCAAGCGCACGCTGGTTGTGGTGCACGCCCTGCAGAACGCGGCGCCCGAGGCGCGCGAGCGTCTCGTCGAGATCCTGTCGTCGAAGGAGCGCGACCCGGAGGTGCTCGCCGAGGCCGTGGCCATCATGGAGGAGACGGGGTCCATCGATTACGCCCGCACCTTTGCCGAGGATCTGACGCTGAATGCCAAGGCGCGGTTGGCCGGGGCGTTGCCCCCTTCGCAGTACCGCGACTTGCTCGTATCCATGGCCGACTGGTTCGTGAACAGGTTGAAGTAACATGGAACCTATCAAGAGAAACGACACCGGCGCCGCCGTCGAGGACGTGCAGACGCGCCTGGCCCGCATCGGGCATCTTCCCGAGGACGCCATCACCGGCATTTTCGATGACGCTACCGCCGCCGCTTTGGCCGAGTTCCTCGCTGCCTCGGCGCTCCCGCCGAGCGAAGAGGTGACCGAGAAGGTGTGGGCGGCCTTGGTGGACGCCACCTACAACCTGGGCGACCGCACGCTGTATCTGCGCATGCCCTACTTCCACGGGCACGACGTGCTTGAGCTGCAACAGGCGCTGGGCGCGCTCGGGTTCTTCTACGGCACCCGCGACGCCATCTTCGGTGCTCACACCGAAGAGGCGCTCCGTCGCTTCCAGCTGAACTTGGGTTTGCCCTCCGATGGCATCGCCGGTGCCTACACCTATGCGGCGCTGCGCAACCTGGCCCACTCCTGGGTCGGCAAGGAAGCTACTCACAGCCCGGTGCGCCATTTGGGCTTCGCCCGTGCGGCCGATGTGCTCGAGCGCAACGCCGTGTGCCTGTTCGGCACCGATGAGTTCTCTCGGGCCGTGGCCTCGCGCATGTCGAACGTGGCTCAGGCCACCAATCCCGCCTCCAAGATCATCAGCGCCGACGCGCTCTCGGTACCGCCGGACGCGTCTATGATGCTCGTGCACGTGCTGCTGAGCGCGACGGACGCCGAGGCCGGGGTGCCGCTGGTGTCCTATGCGGAAGAGGATACGCTAGGGCTGCGTTTGGCCTCGGCCGTCGATGTGGCCCGAGACGCGAGCTGGCCCCGCGTGTCGGTGCTGCTCCCCGGCACCATGTGGCTAGAGGCCGGCCCGGAGCGCTCCGCCCAGCACTACGCCATCACGCTGCTCGACGCCCTCTGCTCCGCCTTGCAGGAGTAGACGACAGGTGACTTCCTGCGGGAGCCTATCGATTGCGCTTGTCGGAACTATCGCTATTGGAGATGCGGCATTTTCGGATTATCCGGACTAAATGCCAGTTCGACCCCGAAATGGTCGACCTGCGGGATGGAGGTGCGCCATTCCGGGCCTCAAGTGGCAGAAAAATGCCAGTTGAGGGCAGAAATGGCAGAAGGGGGGGATCGGGATCGGCCATTTCGGGGTCGAAGTGGCATTCGCGGGCGAAATCCCGAAAAGAGGGGTTTGAAAGATCCGGAAAAGGCGACGAGCGCTTTTGTGTGGAAATTACCGTGTTCGCGTGCGAGGAAACAAAGCGGAAAAGCGCGCGGTGCTACAATAGCCGAGTTTGAGAGTAATGTTTATCGCGCGCAAAGGAGCATCCCTTGACTCGTCCCATGACCATGGCGGAGAAGATTCTCGCCGCCCATGCGGGGCTGGATGAGGTGGAACCGGGCCAGTTGATCGAATGCGATCTGGATCTGGTGCTCGCCAACGACATCACGGCCCCCATCGCCATCAAGACCGTTCGCGAGATCACCGACAAGGTGTTCGATCCGACTAAGATCGCCCTCGTGCCCGACCACTACACCCCCAACAAGGACATCAAGTCCGCCGAGCAAGCCAAGATCGTGCGCGATTTCGTGCGCGAGCAGGGCATCACCCACTACTACGAGGTGGGCTGCATGGGCGTGGAGCACGCGCTTCTGCCGGAGCAGGGCGTCGTGGGCGCGGGCGACCTCATCATCGGCGCCGACAGCCACACCTGCACCTACGGCGCGCTGGGCGCGTTCTCCACGGGGGTGGGCTCCACCGATGCCGGCGTGGGCATGGCCACGGGCAAGGCCTGGTTCAAGGTGCCCGAGACCATCAAGTTCGTCATCGACGGCGAGCTGGCCCCCGGCGTCACCGGCAAGGACGTCATCCTGCACATCATCGGCATGATCGGCGTGGATGGCGCCCTGTACAAGGCTATGGAGTTCACGGGCAGCGCCATCGAAAGTATGCCGATGGACGAGCGCCTCTCCATTTCGAACATGGCCATCGAGGCCGGCGGCAAAGCGGGCCTCATCCCCGTGGACGATGTGACCCGCGCCTATCTGGACGAGCGCGCCGAGCGGCCCTATACCGCCTACTACTCCGATGACGATGCGCAGTTCGCCCAGGTCGTCGAAATCGACGCCGCTGACATCGTGCCGACGGTGGCCTTCCCGCACCTGCCGAGCAACACGCGCCCGGTGGCCGAGGCTCGCGACGTGAAGATCGACCAGGCCGTCATCGGCAGCTGCACCAACGGGCGCCTCGCCGACATGCGCCAGGCCGCAGCCGTGCTCGCGGGCCGCACGGTGCATCCGGACGTGCGCTGCATCGTCATCCCCGCCACTCAGAAGGTGTACCAGCAGTGCATCGCCGAGGGGCTCATGGACATCTTCATCGACGCCCACTGCGCCGTGTCCACCCCCACCTGCGGGCCGTGCCTGGGCGGCTACATGGGCATCCTCGCTGCCGGAGAGCGCGCCATCGCCACCACCAACCGCAACTTCGTCGGCCGTATGGGCGACCCCACCAGCGAGGTGTACCTCTCCTCGCCGGCCGTGGCCGCCGCTTCGGCCGTGCTCGGCCACATCGGCCTTCCGGAAGATTTGGAAGCCGTCGCGGACGCGGCGGAGTAGGAGGAAGCTCCATGAAATTTAAGGGAACCGTGCACCGCTACGGGCGCGACATCGACACTGACGTCATCATTCCCGCCCGCTATTTGAACACTTCCGATCCGGCGGAGCTGGCGAAGCATTGCCTGGAGGATCTGGACACGGAATTTGTGAACAACGTGCAGCCCGGCGACATCATCGTGGCCGATGAGAACTTCGGTTGCGGCTCATCGCGCGAGCACGCCCCCATCGCCATCAAGGCAGCCGGGGTGGACGTGGTCATCGCCAAGAGCTTCGCGCGCATCTTCTACCGCAACGCCATCAACACGGGGTTGGCCATTATGGAATGCCCCGAGGCCGTGGACGCCATCAGCAACGGCGATGTTGTGAGCGTGGATGCCGATGCGGGCACCATCACCGACGAGACCACGGGCGAGACCTTCACGGCCCAGCCCTTCCCGCCGTTCCTCATGGAGATCATCAACGCGGGAGGCCTCGTGCCCCGCTGGCAGAAGAAGCTCGGAAAGGACGCGTAGCATGACGACTACCTACAAGATTTGCCTGCTTGCCGGCGACGGCATCGGGCCGGAGATTATTGCCGAGGGCGTGAAGGTGCTGGACGCCGTGGGTGCGAAGTACGACACCGCCTTCGAGTACACCGACGCGCTCATCGGCGGTGCGGCCATCGATGCGACAGGCGAGCCCTTGCCGACGGCGACGCTGGATGCGGCCCGCGCCTCCGACGCGGTGCTGCTGGCTGCCGTGGGCGGCCCTAAGTGGGACACCACCGATCCTGCCGCCCCGCGCCCGGAGCAGGGGCTCTTGGGCATCCGTAAGGAGCTGGGCCTGTACACCAACCTGCGTCCCGTGCAGATCTTCAACGCTCTGGCCGACGCCTCCACGCTGCGCCCGGAGATCGTCGACGGCGTGGACATGATGATCGTCCGCGAGCTCACCGGTGGCTTGTACTTCGGTCGCCGCGAGCGCTTCTACGACGAGCCGGCCGCCGGCGTGAACGGAGCGCCGGGCCAGCGCGCCTACGACACGCTGGAGTACTCCGAGTACGAGATCGAGCGCATCGCCCGCCAGGCCTTCGAAATCGCCCGCAAGCGCCGCGGCAAGGTGACGAGTGTGGACAAGGCCAACGTGCTGGAGACGAGCCGCCTGTGGCGCGAGATCGTGCATCGCGTGCACGACGCGGACTACGCCGATGTGGAGCTGGAGGACCTGCTGGTGGACAACACGGCCATGCAGCTCATCAACCGTCCCGCCGATTTCGACGTGGTGGTGACCGAGAACATGTTCGGCGACATTCTCTCTGACGAGGCCGCCCAGATCACGGGCTCGCTGGGCATGCTCGCCAGCGCTTCTTTGGGCGACGGCGTGGCCCTGTACGAGCCGAGCCACGGCAGCGCGCCGGACATCGCCGGGCGCGGTATCGCCAACCCGCTGGCACAGATCCTTTCCGTGGAGATGATGCTGCGCTACAGCTTCGGCATGGGCGAGGCCGCCGACGACATCCGCCGCGCCGTCACCGAGGTGCTGGACGCCGGTTGGCGCACCGGCGACATCAAGGACGCCGAGACCCCGGTCGACAAGGTTGTGGGCACCGCGAAGATGGGCGACTTGGTGGTCGAGCATCTGTAGCGCCTCGCCCGTTTCGTCGGCCTGTCGGCTCGCCGCCATCGCCGCTGGGATTAAACTTGCAAAACCATTGGGAAAGGGCGGCCTGCGGGGTCGTCCTTTCTGCGTTACAATACCCGAAGTTTCACTTACCAGGGCCGCAAAGCCCCGTCGACGAAAAAGGATATCACCATGGCCATTAACGCTCCCGAGGGGACTCGCGATCTTCTGCCTGACGAGGCGCTGTTCTGGAATCAGTTCAAGCAGACGGCGGCCGAGGTGTTCGGCGCCTACGGGTATTTGCCCATCGAGACGCCCATCATGGAGCAGACCGAGCTCTTCGTCCGCGGCATCGGCGAAGCGACCGATGTGGTGTCCAAGGAGATGTTCACGGCCATTTCCGGTGAGAATCTGCGTCGCTGGGTGGAAGAGGGGAAGGCCCCGAAGGCGAAGAGCCGCCTGTCCTTGCGCCCCGAGGGCACGGCCGGTGTGGTGCGCGCCGTAGTGCAGCACGATTTGGTGCCGCAGGGCGCGGCCCCGGCGAAGCTCATGTACGCAGGCCCGATGTTCCGCGCCGAGCGCCCGCAGAAGGGGCGTCAGCGCCAGTTCAATCAGGTGGGTGTGGAGTGCCTGGGCGCCGAGGAGCCTACGATCGATGCCGAGGCCATCATCATGCTCATGCGCTTTTACGAGAAGGTGGGCATCCCGCGCGATTCCATGCGCCTTCTGTTGAACTCCATGGGCTGCGAGCAGTGCCGTCCGGCCTACCGCGAGCTCGTGCGCGCCTACATGGACGAGCACGCCGACGAGCTGTGCGACACCTGCATGACGCGCGCCGAGGTGAATCCGCTGAGGGCGTTCGACTGCAAGAATCCCCAGTGCGCGGCCATTATGGCTGACGCGCCGAAGATCACCGACCACTTGTGCGACGAGTGCCGCGAGCACTACGATGCGGTGAAGGTTCTGCTCGATGGCGCCGGGGTTGTCTACGAGGAGGACTACAAGCTCGTGCGCGGCCTGGATTACTACACCCGTACGGTGTTCGAGGTGCAGGTGGACAACGGCATGGGCGCCCAGAACGCCATCGGTGGCGGCGGGCGCTACGACAAGCTGGCCGAGGAGGTGGGGGGCCGTCCCACGCCGGGTCTCGGCTTCGCGCTCGGCTTCGAGCGCTGCGTGCTGGCCCTGGAAGCGGCCGGCGTGGAATTCCCGCGGGCCCAGAAGTGCGACCTGTTCGTGGCCTGCGTCGATGATTCCGTGCGCGCCCGGGCCTTCGCGCTCGTACAGGAATGTCGCGACGCCGGCTTCACGACCGAGATGGATCACCAGAAGCGCTCGCTGAAGAGCCAGTTCAAGCTGGCCGACAAGCTGGGTGCGGCCCGCGTGGCCGTCCTCGGCCCCGACGAGTTGGATGCGGGTGAGGTGACTCTGCGCGACATGGCCACCCACACCGAGGCCAAGGTGCGCCTGGAAGAAGTCGTCGGCGAGCTAGGTCGCGCGATTTCGTAGGAACTTTCTCGTTCTGCTTTCTGGCGTCAAAGAGGGAGCTGTCGATGCGGCGATGCGTCGACAGCTTTTCCTGTTTCTTCGGGTTTGACAGCAAGTATAGCTGCAAGTATACTTGAATTGCAAGTATACAGGAGGTGCGCTATGCCGCAGTTGTCTTTGTATCTGGATGAGCCGACCATGGAAATGCTGCGCGAGAAGTCGTCTCGAGCGCATCAGTCGATGTCGAGGTACGTGACGGGGCTCATTCGCGAGAGTGGGGAAGGGCGCGGCTGGCCGTCGGGCTACTGGGATAACGTCTACGGCTGTCTGAAGGATCCGACGTTCGTCGTCCCCGAGGAAGAGGGAGACCTCGACGAGATCGTTCTGTTCGCGTAAGGGGCCGTCATGTATTTCTTCGACTCCGATGTGTGCATCGAGATCATGCGGGGCCATCTGCCGCGGGCCCAGGAGATCATGCGGAAAAGCTCGCCGGATCTGTTCGGCGTGCCGGCTATCGTCGAGGCCGAGCTGCTGTACGGGGCCGAGAACAGTAACAATCCCGAAGAGGGCCGCTATTTTGTAGAGAGCCTCTTGTCGCCGCTGCACATCATTCCCTTCGATTCCCGGTGCGCCGCCTGCTACGCGCGAGTCCGGGCCGACTTGAAGCGGCGCGGTTGCATAATCGGGCCGAACGATCTGCTGATTGCCGCGACGGCCCTTGCCCATGGCGCGACGCTCGTTTCGAACAACACGAGGGTGTTCCGGCGTGTCGAGGGATTGCTTCTGGAGTTGTGGGCGGAGGTAGACTTTTAAGGTCGCAGTGAAGAAAATCTTCAGGCCCGTGGTTTTCTTTCGGGTATTTGACGGGTTGGGTGTTGGCGCGGGGCCTTCCTGTATAGTGTCACGAAACCTTCTACGGGGCCAACGGGGCCCCAGGACGAGGTCGCCGCGCGGTGCGCTGCGGCCGATAAGAGAGGATGAGTTACGTGGCACAATCTGGTTTGGATTCGCTGCTTGAGGCGTTGCGCCAGTCGGGTATGAACACCGATGGCGTGGGCTCGGGCACCGGTGCGTCGGATTCGGCGTCGTCCGGGCCGCAGACGCCGGGTTCCGGCTCGGGCGCCGGCGCGGGAGCGTCGGGCTCGCGCGGCGGTGTGGGCGGCTTTCCCTTCGGAGGCTTCGGCGGGTTCGGGGGTGCGGGCAACGGCGGCGGTCGCGGCCATGGCGGCTCCGGCTCCGGTGACGGCGGCGATGGCGGCCATGGTGGCCCTACGGTCGATTTCGAGTTCCTCGCCAACGACTTCCACCTGCCTTCTAAGAAATGGCTGGCGCTCATCATCGTACTGGCGCTGCTCGTCATCGCCGGTGCCTACTGGTGGTTCCATCCGGCCATCAACATTCACTCCACGGACTTCTGGGGTTTCGTCTTCATCGTTATCCTGCTGCCGCTGTTCCTCGTTTTCTGGATGCGCTCCAAGCAGTACAAGACGGGCACCAAGGAAGTGACGAAAAACGAGGGCAAGGCGAAGACCTTCCGCATTCTGTCCTTCGTGCCCGTGGCCGTGGTGGCGCTCGTGGCCATTGGCGCCCTTATGTCCATGGCGATCTTCCCGGGCAATGCCGAGAAGTACTCCAACGTGCTGAAGACCGACACGCTGGAGTTTGCCCAGGACATCAAGGAAGTGAACTATTCGGAGATTCCCGTCATCGACCGCGATTCCGCCATTTTGCTGGGCAACCGCGAGATGGGCTCCATCCCCGAGTACGTCAGCCAGTTCGAGGTGTCGAACCTGTACTCGCAGATCAACTACCAGGGCACGCCGGTGCGCGTGAGCCCCTTGGGCTACGCCGACCTGTTCAAGTGGTTCACCAACCGCGAGGGCGGCATCCCGGCCTACGCGCTCGTGAACATGACCACCCAGGACGCCGAGATCGTGCGTCTGGGCGACTCGCCGATCCACTACTCGCAGTCCGAGCCGCTCGTGCGCAACATCGACCGCCACGTGCAGCTTTCCTACCCCTTCTACATGTTCGGCGAGAAGTCCTTCGAAATCGATGAGGACGGCCACCCCTGGTGGATCTGTCCCGTGAAGGACTTCACCATCGGACTCTTCGGTGGCGAGACCATCAGCCGCGTGGTGCTGTGCGACGCCACCACCGGCGAGACCCAAGACCTCGCCGTGGCCGACTGCCCCGAGTGGGTCGACCGCGTGTTCCCCGCCGAGCTGCTCATCCAGCAGTACAACTGGTGGGGCGCCTACAACAACGGCTGGCTGAACTCGTTCCTCGGCCAGGAGGGCGTGGTGCGCACGACGCCCGGCACCGACGGCACGCTGGGCTACAACTACATCGCCAAGGACGACGACGTGTGGGTGTACACCGGCGTCACCTCGGCCACGGCCGACAACTCCATCATCGGCTTCGTGCTGGTGAACCAGCGCACCCAGGAGTCGCACTTCTACAGCGTCTCGGGCGCCACGGAGGACTCGGCCATGCAGTCCGCCGAGGGCCAGGTACAGAACTTGCGCTACACCTCCACGTTCCCGCTGCTCATCAACGTGTCGAACCAGCCGACCTACTTCATGGCCCTGAAGGACGGCGCGGGCCTGGTGAAGAAGTTCGCCATGATCGACATCCAGCGCTACCAGAACGTGGCCGTGGGCGATACGGTGGCCGACACCCAGAAGGCCTACGAGGCGCTGCTCGCCACCAACGGCGTGGTGGCCGAGGGCGAGGGCGGCGCGACCGATGTGGTGACGGTGAAGGGCACCATCCGCTCCATGAATCAGGCGGTCATCGAGGGCAACACCCACTTCTACCTGACCGTGGAAGGGGAGGACGGCTCCATCTTCGATTTCGCGCTGCCGGGGCTGCTGGACATCGTCGGCTATAAGGTGGGCGACGAGATCAACTTCACCTACGTGGAAGCTGCCGGTTCCAACGTGAGCCCGGCCTATGAGATTCTGGGCGAGGGCGGCAACGCGCCGGCGACCGAGGATGCTGCGGGCAGCGGCGCGCCGGCTGGAGACGAGAACGCCTCCGGCGAGCCCGAGGACGACGTGGTGCAGCAGGACGGCGCCGCCCAGACGCCTGCCGACGTCGCCTCTGGCGAGGATACCGAGAAAGTGGCCTAGGGGCGCTTCGGGGCCAGCGTAATTCTCAAGGTTTAAAGCGAGCGGGAGCAATCTCGCTCGCTTTTTGTTTTCCCAGGTCAACGTAAAGGTTTATAGGAGGGTTTAAAGCTTTAAACTTCTTTTTTCCGCTTGGTCGATGCGTGGATTTGCCGGGGCGTCCATAGTGCGTGGTGCAGCGAGGGAGCTGCGGCGGCGAAGCGAAAAGCTTCTCCGCAAACCAACGCAGCACGGACGCTGCAACCGAGCTTTCAGAGAAGCTCGGCGTCACGAGTGAGGGAAAGGGACCCATCATGACTAACGGAATGAATGTTTCTCGCCGCGACCTGTTCAAGTTCGGCGGCCTCGCCGCCATCACCGCCGCCGGCGCCGGCGCGCTGGCGGGCTGCGCTCCCCAGCAGAAGATGGCGAACACGGGCGCTGCAGCGGCCGAGGACGGCTCTACCTACGTGGGCCCGAGCTTTTTGCAGAAGCCGGCCGAGATCACCGAGTTCGACGAAGAGCACACCTACGACGTCGTGGTCGTCGGCGCGGGCGAGTCGGGGCTTTCCGCCATGCACGCCGCGCTCGAGGCGGGCGCCACGGTGGGCGCGCTGCAGAGTCTGTCCATCGTGCAGACCGCCGGCAACATGGGCGCTTCCATCGACCTGACGAAGACGAACGAGGCCGGCATCAAGGCGGTGCTGTCCTTCATCAACTACAAGAGCGACTACCGCGCCAACCTGGGCCAGGTAGAGACCTGGGCCCGCAACTCCCAGGAGGCGCTGGCCTGGTGGGCCGAGGCTGCGGCCAAGGGCGGCAGCGAGTCGAAGCCCTACGACTACACGGTGAACTGCAACGGGCATGAGGTGTTCTTCCATGCCAACACCTACTTCCATGACGAGGGCCATCAGAAGGGCGCGCTCGTCATCGGCGACGCCGTGCAGGCCGAGGGCGCCGAGATCTTCTTCGAGACCCCCTGCGTGCAGTTGCTCGTGGAGGACGGCCGCGTGGCGGGTGCCATCGGCGAGACCAAGGACGGCGCTCATGTGCTGCTGCGTGCCAACAAGGGCGTCATCATGGCCGCCGGCGACTATGTGGGCGATTCCGAGATGCTGTACTACTACACCCCCGACGCGAAGGGCCTGCACCAGGCCGTCGACTTCCGCAACGGCACGGGCCTGAAGGCCGCCATGTGGGCCGGCGCCCAGATGTGCCCCGCCTCCCACACCAAGATGGTGCACGGCGAGGGCCCGAAGGTGCGCTTCGAGATGCCGTATTTGTTCCTCGACCGTCACGGCAAGCGCTTCATGGACGAGGGGTGTTGCCGCATGGGTTACCTAAACGAGTTCACCAATAAGTACCTGGCCGAAGTCGATTTCGCCGAGTCCACGGCCGCGAAGTTCTTCTCCATCGTGCCGACAAACTGGCAGGATCACTACGACGCTTGGAAGGACTTCTCCGACATCTCCATCCACAACGCCTACCGCAACGTCGATCCCGAAGCCTGGATCAAGGGCGACACGCTGGAGGAGCTGGCCGAGGGCATGATCGCCTATGCCGACGAGGAGGGCTGGGCCCACGACTACACCGTGGAGGCCATCGTCGAGTCCATCAACCGCTACAACGAGCTGGTGACCGCTGGCAACGGCGATGAGGACTTCGGCAAGCGCGACGAGTACATGGTGCCGATCGAGGCCCCCTGCTACGCGGTGCCGCGCGGCGCGAACAACATCGACGCCCTGGTGGACGGCTTGTGGTGCGACGGCAACTTCCAGTGCCTGGACGTCGACATGAAGCCGATCGAGGGCCTGTTCGCCGTCGGAAACGCTTCCGGTCCCTTCTTCGGCAACAGCAACTACCCCATGGACATCGAGGGCCTGTCGGTGGGCCGAGCCATCACCACCGGCTTCGCCACGGGCCGCTACGTCGCCGGCCTGTAGGTTCGCAAGCGACCCTTTCGTGCCCTCCCTCTGAGCCGACGCCCCTCACCGGGCGTCGGCTTTGCCGTTTCCGCCGAATTGGGGACGTGGAAAAAGCGGGACTTGCCACGGATTGGGACTTCTGGAAAATGTGGGGCATGTTTTCTGGGAATAATTTCGAGTTGTTAGACATTCGGTTCCCTGAGGATGGCCTGATTTCGTCGAAAGAGGAGCTCGGAAAAGACTTTCCGCCTTTTGAAAGACAAAAAGCGCAGTTAGGTTCAGGCGTAGACAGAGGATATGTCTAACAACTCGAAATTTCTGCCATAATAGACGGGCGAGATTGACACGAGGGTTGCAAAGGGGCTGAGTGTGAAGAGCGAGAATGCGGAAGATCGTCGGGCGCTCTTGAGGGGCGGGCGGCGCTACGTCTGCGCTTACGGGTGCGCTCGGGCGTGGGCGACGCTGACGTTCACGGGAACGTCGGGCGCGGGCGTGCTGGGCGCGCCGTCGAGCGACTTCGATTCTCACCTCACGTTCGACATCGCTTTCATTGCCGTCAGCATTCTCGTGGTGCTGCTGTTCCGGCGTCTGGTGCCCCTGAACGAGAATCGCGTGGTGAAGGCGGTCTCCTCCGGCTGTATGGCGGCTGCATCGCTGCTGTGCGTGGCGACTGCCTGGATCCCGGGGGCGTCCTTGGGGCTCATGGTCGCGGGATCGCTGGCGGCGGGCGTGGGCTATGGTCTCTTCCTGCTGCTGGCCGCGGAAGTGCTGGCCACCTTCAGTCTGTTGCGCATCTTCCTGTTCCTGTCGGGCGCGATGCTTCTAGGCTCGGTCATCACGTTCTTCTGCGAGGGGCTTGTCGGCCTTCAGGCCCAGGCCATGCTCGTGCTTTTGCCTTTGCTGGCGACGCTGTGCCTGCAGGGCGCCTACGAGCATGTGCCTGCGGCCGATCGTCCCAAGCGGGGCGTGCCGAAGTTCTCCTACCCGTGGAAGCTGTTCGTGCTGTACGGCCTGTACGCCTTCGCCTACGGCATGCGGGCGAACCAGCTGGTGGCGGGCGCGGGGAGGCACTCGTCGGCCTCGACGTTCATTCTCATGGCGGTGCTGTTCGCCACGGCCTATTTCGCGTCGAAGCGGTTCAATATCGGGCTTCTGTACCGATCTCCCGTGGTGCTCATGGTGTGCGGCTTTCTGCTGGTGCCGGCCGAGAGTCTGTTCGGCACGGCGGCGTCCAGCTACCTCATCGCCATCAGCTACTCGCTCATGTCCTCCCTCGTGATGTTCCTGCTGTTCGACATCGCCAAGCGCTTGGGTGTGGCTATCGTGGCGTTCATGGCCATCAAGAACGCCGAGCAGTTGCTGCAGCTGGCTGGTGGCGGCGCCACCGATGCGCTGGGCATGCTCGGGCTGCCGGCGTCCACCGAGGCTCTGGCGGTGACGGTCATCGTGTCGGTACTCATTTTGGCGGCCACGGTGCTGCTGTTCTCCGAGAAGGAGCTGGCTAGCAAGTGGGGCGTGTCCATCCTGGAGGAGGGCGGCCTCGTGCAGCGCACGGCCGAGGAGGAGCGCGCCGCCGAGCGCGTGGAGGAGTTCTCGCGCACCTATCGTCTAAGCCCTCGCGAGCAGGAGGTGCTGACGCTTCTGGCCGAGGGGAAGACCGGCCGCGTCATTCAGCAGGAGCTGTTTATCGCCGAGGGTACGTTCAAGGCCCACACGCGCCACATTTACGAGAAGATGGGCATCAACTCCCGCAAGGAGCTGTTCGAGCTGCTGGGCCTTCGTTCGTAAGCAACTGCAGGTTGCTGCTGATTGGGTTGCGCAGGCTGCCGCTGGCCGGGCTGCGCAGGCTGCCGCTCGCGCGGGTTTTTTGGAGAGGGGAGAAAAACCCGTTGACACGGGCGGGATTCGCTCTAGAATAGACGAGCTGCCCAAAGGTGGGCAGTGCAACGAACAGATATGTTCCGCTACTTAAGACAGCAGGTACCGAGTCTGCAACCGCCTGCGGGGCGTTCCGGAAGGGGCGACACCTGGCGCAACGGCTCGGTTTAATCGCGAAAGCGGCCCGCCGAGGTGGTCGAAGATTCGCAACCGTGAATTTCTGCGGCCTCCGTCTTATGGGCGGGGGCCGCTTTTCTCATCTTAAGGCTTGCGGCCCACCCAGCACAGGTGCGGAACCCGGAAAGCTTTGAGAAGGAGGTGTACGTACAACATGCCCAACGCTCAGAACAAGGAGATGCTCGCCAGCATCAAGGAGGATCTCGACGGCGTTTCCGCCATGTGGGTCGTGGATTACCGCGGCCTTACCGTGAAGGAGATGCAGCAGCTGCGCCGCGACATTCGCGAGACCGGCTCGGTGATGAAGGTCTACAAGAACACGCTGGTTCACCTGGCGCTCGCTGAGGCCGAACTGCCGACGCTCGACGATATGCTCGCCGGCCCCAGCGCGTTCGTGTTCTCCGGCAACGACGTGGCCGCATCGGCTAAGGCCCTGAAGACCTTCGCTAAGGCCAACGAGAACCTTGAGATCAAGGGCGGCCTGATGGAAGGCGCTGCCGTGTCGGCCGCAGAGGTGGAGGCCATCGCTTCTCTGCCCTCTCGCGAGCAGCTCATGGCTCAGATCGCCGGTGCCATCTCCGGCGTCGCTCGCGGTCTGGCTACCACCATCAACGGTGTGCCGCGCGGTTTGGCCCAGGTCGTCAAGGCCGTGGCCGAGCAGAAGGAAGCTGCCTAACAGCTCGGGCGGCCTGAGACGGGTCGCGTAACGCAAGAAGAAATAACGGTCGGCGCGAAGAGGTGCCGGCCCCCTTTGAAAGGAAACTAACATGGCTGTTACTCGTGAAGAGATCATTGAGGCTTTGAAGGAGATGTCCCTGCTCGAGGCTTCCGAGCTCGTGAAGGACATCGAGGAGACCTTTGGCGTGTCCGCCGCCGCTCCGGTGGCCGTGGCCGCCGCCGCTCCGGCTGAGGGTGGCGCTGCCGCCGAGGAGAAGTCCGACTTCGACGTCGTGCTCGAGGGCTTCGGCGACAACAAGATCGCCGTCATCAAGGTTGTCCGCGAGATCACCGGCCTGGGCCTGAAGGAGGCCAAGGAGGTCGTCGAGGGCGCTCCGAAGGCTGTCGCCGAGGGCGTGAACAAGGAGAAGGCCGAGGAGATCAAGGGCAAGCTGGAAGAGGCCGGCGCCGCTGTGACCCTGAAGTAAATTCGCTTTCGCGAAGACTTCTCCCAACCATCACGGTTGAACACAAGGACCCCGCTTACGAGAGGGGTCCTTTTTTGTCTTCGGAGGATTGCCGGCTCTCGGTCGGCTTAGCCCAGCCATTCTACGAGGGATGTGATGTCGCGCTGGGTTTGGGCGAGGCCGTCCTTGTAGGATTTTCACGAGGGCATCGTAGTCGGTGGTCTTGTTGGTGACTTCCATCTTGTCGGGATAGAAGATCCAGGCGGCGCCCGTCTTCTCCGGGCCTTCGTACTGTGGGGTGAAACCGTGACTGGTGGCGGTGTTAACGATAAGAAGCACCTTATCCTTGTATTTGGACAGCGGCACGTCGGTGTCGCCTTAGACTCTAACGCTGAAATCATAGATGCTCATGAGGGTTCCGAGTCTTTCATTTGCTGGCGTTCGCGTACGGGTGGTCCGTGAACGCAATGGATGGACATTGCGAACAATAGCGAATGACCGAGCCTTGATATTTGGAAATGGTTAGTCGTGCTTATTTGTTGGCATTAGAAGCGAGCGAGGGCATTTGGGAGATAGTAGTACGGTGCTCTAAATATTGCGTTCGCCTCGTCGCTGCCTTCGCTCGCGCCATCAGATGGTCGCATTGACGGCAACTTCACTATAGCTAAATAACAAAAAACCCAGGTCAAAACTGGACTCATCCAAAAGAACTAGTCCCAAAACCCGCAAACGTCTGAATAGATGAGGACAAGTATAGCCCCGCGTTCTATCTTGCGGATTGTCGGCGCTTGCAAACCGGGATGTTTGCAAGAACGCTTTATCCCGTAGAGAGAAAAGGGGAACTATGTCTAATACGGAGAAGAGATTGTCAGATTTGTCTCGAAGGGGCTTCATTGGCGCGTGTGCCGCCACGGTTGCTGCCTTGGGCGCTACAAGCCTAGGGTGCTCCGAAAACAACGTCCGAATGGCAGAGACAGGAGAGTTGGAAGAAGTTGAACCGGAGTGGAAGCCAGTAGTGTGCTGGGCGCATTGCGGCGGCAAATGTGGACTCAAAGCCTATGTGAAAGACGGCACCGTCCTCAGGCTTAAAACTGACGACACCCACGACGATTCTTTCAATCATCCTCAGCACCGCGCCTGCTTGCGTGGCCGCTCGAGAAAGTTTGACGTGTTCTCGAAGGACCGCGTTCGCTTCCCTATGAAGCGGAAGCACTGGCAGCCGGGTGGCGGCGATAACGTCAACGGTGACCTACGTGGCATTGACGAGTGGGAGCGCATCTCGTGGGACGAAGCTCTCGATATGGTGGCAGACGAAATAACGCGCATCAAGGAAACCTATGGAAACCGTGCCATTCTCGGAAGTGGTCAACAGCCCACGAACCGTACTTATGTTGATTATGAAATGTACATCGATTTTCCTGACTTCTTCATCAAGGGGCTGGAATTCTTCAATGTGCTGAATCTTTACGGCGGTCAAGTGTCCCATTACGGCACGGGCTCGGCGGGCTCTTTCCAGAACGTTCCCGAACTGGTGGGTTTTGGAACAGCTAATGCTGGTGGCGGCATCGACATGCTTAATGATCGACTTGACGCACGCAACTGCGAATACGCGGTCATGGTTGGCGTGAACCCTGCTTGGAGCTCTGACGGCACAACCTTGTGGGCGAATTTCGTGCCCATGAGAGACGCCGGATGCAAGTTTTACTGCATCGACCCCATGCATACGGACACGGCAGAGGTCTTGGGTGCGGAATGGGTGCCCATTCGCCCTGGCACTGATATCGCGTTTCTCATGGCGTGCGCCTACGTGATGATCACCGAGGATGATCCCAAGAGTAATCCGCTTATTGATTGGGACGTGGTCAATCGCTGCTCCATCGGCTTCGATGCCGAATCCATGCCGGAGGGCGCCGACACCGAGAGGAACTTCAAAGACCATATTCTGGGAATTTATGACGGTTGTGCCAAAAATCCCGAGTGGGCAGAGGAGATTTGCGGCGTTCCTGCAGGCAAGATTCGAGAGATTGCCTATGTGCTGGGTATGGAAAACAAGACGGCCCTGCTTTGTGGATGGGGTCCGGGGCGCTGCAACGACGTAGATAACCTTCCTCAGATTCTTATGGCAGTGGGGTGCGTGCTCGGTGGACATTTCGGCAAGTCGGGCCATATGACCGGCAGCAGCTTGCGCGACACCTCGGCAAGTGGCGGCAATGCGCTCATCAACCCGGGCTGGAGAAAGTTGCCATGCGTGCCCGACCCCGTTGATGATTGCATTCAGGATCCGCTGCTGTGGCCCGCGATTCTGGAGGGTCGCTACGTGTACAACGGCCTTGGCCAATTTCTCGAAGGCGAAGAGCGCGAGATTGATGTTCGCTGTATCTACAACTATTCGCTCAATATGCTCAGCCGTACGGAAGACCAGATAAAGGGTATCGAGGCCTACCGAAAGATGGATTTTGTGGTGACCCATGCGCTTACGTTCAATCCGAACGCCCAGTACTCCGATATCGTACTTCCCGTGTGCTCGCCCTGGGAGCTGCCGCCCCAGTTGGGTATGTTCACGGGGCGAGAGGCGGCTTTCTTGGGCGATAAGGTGTGTGATCCGCTCTGGGAGTCGAAGTCGGTCACGTGGATTGGACGCGAACTCCTCGCGCGCTGGGGCATCGACCCCGATTTGGCCTATCCGTACTCCGACGAGCAGCAATCGTTCTATCAGATTTCCGGGACGCAGATTATTGAGGACGACGGAAAGACCTTCTCGCCCCTTGTTACCTTTACCGCAGAGGACATCGCAGCCCTCGGCGTGGAAGGTGAGCCCCAAGAAGGTAAGATTTCCTACCGGGACGCGCTAAAGCAGGGCGTGATAACCGTACCCCGTTCTGAATCTGACAATCACGGGCACATCGCATACGAGGCGTTCCGAACTGCTCCCGAGGAAAATCCCCTCGCGAGCGAAAGCGGCAAGATGGAACTGTACTGTCGTCGCCTGGAAGAGCAAACCTCTCGCGCAGGATGGGGCGTCGTGTCCCCCGTGCCCGAATACGTCGATGATCAGAAGTTCGGCTATAAGGCGACATTTGCGAACTATGAGGCACGCGAAAAAGGCCCGTATCCCTTCCAGCTCTTCAATCCTCACTACCCCCGTACAGCGCACGCTCACTTCGATAACATCTTGGAGCTTCGCGAGGCATTCAAACGCCCGCTGTTCATAAGTCTGGAAGATGCCGAGTCGTTAGGCATTGAGACCGGCGACACGGTTCTCGTTGAGAACGATTACGGTCGGGTGGTGCGTCAGGCTTGTGTGACCAACCGCATCATGCCTGGCGTGGTTGGGCTACCCCATGGAGGATGGTTTGAGATGGACGAGCAAGGAAACGATCTAGGCGGATCCGGCGCCACGCTGTGCGGCTCGGTGACGGGCGGCACGGGCGTCTCGGGATACAACACCCAGATTTGCTCGGTGACCAAGGTGGATGGCAGCCCTGAAGATTGGGAGCGTCCTGTGGCGATGCCCGAATGCCAGAAAGACGAGGAGGAGTAACGATGGGACGTATGGGATTTTACTTCGACGCAGTCAATTGCATTGGTTGCCGAACCTGTCAGATTGCCTGCAAGGACAAGAATGCTCTTCCGGTGGGAATGTTGTTCCGCCGTGTGGTGACGGTAGAAGCGGGACGCTTCCCCGAGGGGTCATTCTTCCACATTTCCGAAGGCTGCAATCACTGCGAAGACCCTGCGTGTGTGAGCAACTGCCCTTCGGGAGCTTGCGCGAAGAACGAGCAGGGACTGGTAACTATCGATGAAGAGGTATGCATTGGTTGTCGGTCTTGCGTAATGTCGTGCCCCTATGGCCAACCCCAGTATGACGCGGAGGCAAGTGTGAGCCGTAAGTGCGACGGTTGTTCGGATTTAACTGCCGCTGGAGGGAACCCCGTCTGTGTCGATTCTTGCCTGATGCGCTGCTTGGAGTTCGGCGATTTGGACGATCTGCGCGCTCTTCATGGCGAAGGCTTGGTGTCGGAGATTCCGGTGCTGCCCTCCGCTAGCGAGACGAACCCTTCGCTGCTTATAAACCCGCGTGCCTGTGCTCTTGAAGAAGAATTCACTGTTCAGAGCGTCTATTAAGAGAATCGCCAGCGTTCGTCTATAGGGATGCTTGCTGGAAAGATGCGATTTGAAAAGCCGCGAAGGCGAGTGTTCGCGAAATGAGCGTGCGAGATGGAAGGCGATTGCAATTGTGCGCGGTCGCCTTCCATATGCTGAAGTTTTCAAATCTGAAAATGTTCGGAGAACTGTCTACCGAGCCGAAGGAAAGGAAAGGCCAATGAGCACAGACGTAAGCGTATTTGATCGGCAAAAGGCGGCTGCCTTCGGTTTGGTGCTGAAGGTGTTACAGAGCGTATTCGGCGCAGAGCCCAGTGTTGGACAGGTCAATGCGTTGCGCGAAGATACCTTCCAGGAAGCTCTTGCCCTTCTTGGGTTGGGAGGCAACGAGGCTATTGCCTGCGCTATGGACCAGTTTTTGACAGATGAGAATGACTTCCAGCGCATCGGGGAGGGATACTATCGCTTATTCGTAAGCCCTTCGCTCGAGGTTTCTCCCTGGGAATCCACGTATGTTGGCAACCCTCAGCTCCTCTTTCAGGAAAGTACCCTCGATGTTCGCAATTTCTATAAGTCACTTGGCTATGTAGCCGATAAGTTTCAACAGGTGGCCGATGACCATATCGCCATCGAGCTTGGCTTTCTTTCCGCCCTCTGTCTAAGAGCCGCCTTAGCCGACGAAGAGGAGGAGGGCCGTGCTCTCGTTGCAGATGCGGCCCGTTTTGCCGATGAGCACCTTGCCCGCTGGACTCCCATTTTTTCTAAGTCGCTGCAGGAGCGGGACAAAACGGGGTATTATGCTAATTGGGCGAAGGGGCTGGAGGCATGTCTCCTCGTCCTGAAGGAGTGTGCGTAGCCGGCGATACTTTGGAGGTGCTGGCAAATTGGCGAGAGGCGCGGCATCTACAAAGAGCATGGGCGGTTTGTTTGCGGCTTTGTCGGACGAGGGGAAGAAGTGGCCCGGCATTCATTGCTTCGCCCTGGCGTTTTATATGGCTTGGTACCATATGACGTTTTTCGGGGAGTCGTGGATTCGCTTCAATGCGGCGGGTCCCGTAGAGCGCATCTTTCTCTTCGTGGCTCCCTCTCTGACTCTTGTGGCAGCTTTCGTAGCAGCGGCGTTCCTTCCTCGTCGAACGTTGAGGGTTCTTTCGCTTCCGCTGGCTATTTCCGGCTTCGCTCTTGTTGCGACTGCGGGATCGCTGCTCATGCTGTTCTCCGTAGGGTTTTTGACCCCCTTCTTCTTCGGCCTCGGCTCATGCGTTTCGGCTGCGGGAATGGCTCCACTTGCCGTGAGGATTGGTCTTGATCTTGCTGAAGAGGGGCCCAAGCGTGCGTTTCTCTTTATCTCGGCATCGTCGGTTCTCTCAATGCTTATTTGGTTTGTGGTTTCGTGCGTCACTCTGATATCAGCAGGGCTCGTGTTGGCTTTGCTCCCGATGACAACGACGGCGCTGGTGCTCACTGGCCCTTATAGAAAGGGAGGGAAGCGAGCTGACGAGGCTGAGGAAGGCGAGAGGGGACTGCGCGTATCGCTTGTCGATTTCTGGCGGTTCTTCTCGGCGTTCTTCGTGTTTGCGGCTGTGGCTGGCATGGGGCGTGTGCTGTTCCTAGACGCCTCTCAGGAGGGTTATCTCCATTCGATGATGTTCCTCGCCCTGGTTTCCTGCTTGTCGCTTATGCTGCTGGCAGTTAAGGGTCTCTCGGTATCCATGCTACGTGGAGTTTACTATTTGGTTGTGGTCAGCTGCGTTTTTGCGTTACTTCTGGTGTTTGCGGTCGGGGTAGACGCTCATTGGATGTTCGAACTGACTAATGCGCTCTACCTGGTTCTCGATGTTTTGTCATGGTGCCTCATTGCCGCGGCTGCCTTCGTGGGTCGAAAGCGGGCACTTTGTATCGTTGCGTTTGGCCGCGCCGCATTTTTGGCGGGGTCGATAGCGGGGTATTTGCTCGGTGCAGGCTATCTAAAGTCGATTTACAGCTTCCAAGGGGGCGAATATCTTTGGGTTGCTCTTGTTCTAGTCGTGGTGTGTTGCGCGACGGTAGTTCTCTCGGGGGGAAACCTTGTGGAGCTGACCCAGGTATCGATTCAGGAAGCCCCTGAGGTAACTGATCGCTCTGCGTTTGATCTTCAGCAAGCCAGAGAAGAGTATCTCAACCACAAATGCGAGCGCATTGCGGCGCAGTATCACTTGCCTCCACGCACAGCTGAGGTATTGGGAATGCTGGCTGCGGGACGTGGGAACAAAGAAATCGCGGAAGAGCTTTGTATGGGGCTGAACACCGTGCGGACCCATGTACAGAACATCTACCAAAAACTTGATGTCCATAGCCGCAGTGACTTAGCTTCGTTCATTGAGCAATATTAAAAGGTCGTTCGTTCTACCCCTAGGATGGCGTCTTCTCGGCTTCCGAAAGAGCACCTGGCGATTTGCCTGTACTCTCCTTTGCGGGGTGCTCTTGCTTTATAGGCGGTTTAGCCGAGCCACTCGATGAGGGAGCCGATATCGCGTTTGGCCTGGGCGAGGCCGGTCTCGTAGGAGCGGACGAGGGCGTCGTAGTCGGTGGTCTTGTTGGTGACGTCCATGGTGTCGGGGTAGAAGACCCAGGCGGCGGCCGCCTCTTCCAGGTGCTCTATCTCGTCGCAGAGCTCGTTGTAGGGCTGCCAGCGCGCGATGGTGCGCTCGGCCACGATGGGATGCGCGCGGAAGGCGGCGCGGAAGAGCGCTTGGGCGGCGCGGCTCATGGGGCGCTTGCGATAACCGCGCGGCTGGGTGCGGATGATGCAGAAGCGCTCGTAGCCGTCGGCGCGGGCGGCATTCAGCAGGATGCCCCAGCTATCTCCCATGCCGCCGTCCATATAGGTGCGCCCATCGATGGTGGTAGGCGGCATGAAGATGGGCATGGTGGACGACGCGCGCACTTTCAGTCCCAGGTCGTGGGCGTCTTTCACATCGGCGCGGGTCCAGGCGACGGTCTCGCCGGTGTTCCAATCCATGGCCTCGATATGCATCTCGGCCGGGTTGGCGGCGAAGGTGTCCCAGTCGAAGGCCATGGGGTCGCCGGCGGCCGCGTTCTCGATCAGCTCCTCGTAAAGGTAAGGGCTGTTGAAGTAGCCGGTGCCCCGCAAGAAGCTGCCCCAGCCGCCGAAGCGCGGGTACTTCACCAGATCGACGAAGGAGGCACGGGCACGGGTGGCGTCGCGCACCAGGTAGTTCACCGTATGGCTGGATCCGGCCGAGATGCCGTAGACGCGCCCGAAGTTCAGGTTGCGCGCGAGCAGCTCCACCACCATGCCGGCAGTGTAGCTGTTGCGCATGCCGCCGCCCTCGAAGATGAGCGCCACATCGGGCTGGTTGATGGTGAGGCCGGCATATTTGGCGGGGTCGGTCATGAGGACTCCTTCGAGGCGCGAAAAAAGGGAGCCCATAAGAGCTCCCTTTCAGTATAGCTATTCGTCGCGATGTCGGGCGAGTTACTCCGCGTAGCGGAAGAGGGCGGCGACGGGTTGGTCGGTGGGCATCTGATCCTGCTCGACGATGTAGATGTGGGCGTCTTGGGCCAGTGCCGCCTGGGCGAAGGCGTCGGTGATGTCGGGCGCGGCCGGGTCGATGTAGCCGTCGTCGACTGGGTTGGGGTTCCCGTCGAAGGTGACGGTGCCGGTGTTGATGTCGAAGCCGCCGGGGAGGATTTTGCCCTTCACGAGGAACAGCGCTCCCACGCGGCGCTCGGCCAGTGCCATGCCGATGGCGTCGAAGTCGTCCGAGGCCTTGCCGTGGGCCGCATCGGCGCCGAACTTCTCGGCGGTTTCCTTGATGTTCGCATCGCGGATGCCGTCCATCACGGTCAGCGACTCTTCCAGAAGCGCCTTGCCGTCAAGACCGGCGGGATCCTTCTTGATGCCGACGGGCAGGAGGTGGCGCAGCGTGGAGAGCTTGCGGAAGGCGTGCTCGTACTCCTCGTCGCAGCACAGGATGATGGGGGTGGTGTCATCGCGCACGAGGTAGTCGTTCACGGCCTTGTTCACATAGCGGAACCAGGGCAGGGCGTCGTCCTTCTTCACCTCATTGCGGGACTGATGGTCGTGGTACTGGCCCATGTGGCCCTCCAGCGAGATGTAGTCCAGCGCGCCCTTCTCGCCCTTGCGGGCGTCGGCGGCGGTGTCGTCACTGTTGGCGAACAGCTCGCTGAAGAAGTCGTGCACTTCCTGCGGCAGCTGCTGGCGCTCCACGTGGGTGCGGTCGCCCTTCACCCAGCTGAAGCGGTCGTTGCCCAGCTCCAGCACGTAGTACTCGGTGCCGTACTGGAAGTTGCGCAGCAGGGGCTTGACGAAGTAGGTGTCGCCGGCGGCCACCATGGGCTCGGGGGCGAAGAACAGGTTGTACACGTAGATGTCGTCGTTGTTCATGAGGAAGCCCAGACCCTCGCCGGCATGCAGCCAAAGCGGCATGTCCGGATGCTCGAGCAGGTAGTCGGCCTTCTCGACGATGCCCTTATAGGCATCTTTGTCGTAGGTTTCGGCGAGCGTGCGCTCGGCATCCTTCATCAGATCCTTGAACATGTCGCGATCCCAGATATCGCGGCGCTCCTCGCGCTCGGTGTGGTGCACGGGAATATAGAGCGACACGACGGGCGCGGTCACATCAGCGAGGATGGCCGGATCGAACTTTTCCATCACGTGAATGCTATCGGCGGTCTTCCGCAAGGTCTCCTTCTCGTCTTTCATGACGAACCTCCAAAGTGGTCGGGAACACAAAGTGCGCGCAGCAGTGTCGCCGCGCCGTTGACGTTGGAAGGCGACGGCGCGTGGTGCAACTGATGTGCTGGAAAGAGCATAGCCCCCGACTGGGAAAATCGGGGGCTATGAGCCAGCCTGTGAACGGGCGGTTGCCGAAATGCAGTTTAAAGTTGATTTGACCGCTCGCCTTTAGTCGAGGTAGCGCTTCACGTTCATGGCGCGCATGGCGTTCAAGATGGCGATGACGGCCACGCCCACGTCGGCGAAGACGGCCATCCACATGTTGGCGATGCCGAAGGCGGCCAGCACCAGCACGGCAAACTTGACGCCCAGGGCAAACACGATGTTCTGCCAGACGATGCCCATGGTGCGCCGCGCCAGGTGAATGGCGCGGGCGATGTCGTCGGGGTCGTCGTTCATGAGCACGATGTCGGCGGCCTCGATGGCGGCGTCCGAACCCATGGCGCCCATGGCGATGCCGATGTCGGCGCGGGTGAGCACGGGTGCGTCGTTGATGCCATCGCCCACGAAGGCGAGCTTGCCCTTGCCATTGGTGTCGCGCTCGGTTTGGGCGAGAAGCGCCTCCACCTCGGCCACCTTGTCTTGGGGAAGCAGCTCGGCGTGCACCTCGTCGATGCCGAGTTCGGCGGCGACGGCCCGGGCCACGGGTGTGCGGTCGCCCGTGAGCATGACGGTCTTCTTCACGCCGGCCGCGCGCAAATCGGCGATGGCGCGGGCGGCGTCGGGCTTCACGGTGTCGGCGATGACGATGGCGCCCAGGTAGGTGCCGTCGGCGGCCACGTAGAGCACGGTGCCCGGCACGTCGGTGGCCGTGAAGGCGATGTCATGGGCCGCCATGAGCTTGCCGTTGCCCACGAGCACGTTTCGTCCGTCCACGACCGCTTCCACGCCCTGGCCGCTGATCTCGCGGACGTCGCGCACCCGTTCGGCGGTTGTGGTGGAGCTGCTTCCGGGCCGCGCGCCAGTCGTGGTGGAGTCGCTGTCCGGTTGCGCCAGATTCGCGTCGTTGTCGCTGTCCGGTCGCGCGTCGGTCGTCAGGGAGTCGCGATAGGCGCGCACCGATTGCGCGATGGGATGGGTGGAAAAGGTCTCGGCTGCGGCGGCGATGTCGATAAGCTCGGTCTCGCTTACGCCAGGGGCGCCGATGAGCTCGGTCACGGAGAAGGTGCCGTCGGTCAAGGTGCCGGTCTTGTCGAACACGACGGTTTCGGTAGATCCTAAAGCTTCCAGGTAGTTCGACCCTTTCACCAAAATGCCAAGGCGCGACGCCCCGCCGATGCCGCCGAAGAACGACAGCGGTACCGAAATCACGAGCGCACAGGGGCACGACACCACGAGGAAGGTGAGTCCGCGCAGGATCCAGTCGGACCACTGACCGCCGAACAACAGCGGGGGCGCGATGGCGAGTACAGCGGCCACGCCCACGACGATGGGGGTGTACACGCGGGCGAAGCGGGTGATGAAGTTCTCGGTGCGTGCCTTCTTCTCGGCGGCGTTTTCCACCAATTCCAAGATGCGGCTTACCGTGGAGTCCTCGAAGGGCTTGGTGGCGCGTACGACGAGTTTGGCCGTCAGGTTCACGCAGCCGGAGATGACCTCGTCGCCTGGGCGCGCCGTGCGGGGCACCGACTCGCCGGTGAGCGCCGCCGTGTCAATTTGGCTTTCGCCGGTCAGCACCGTGCCGTCAAGCGGGATGCGCTCGCCGGGCATGACGATGAACTCGTCATCGGGGGCGAGCTCGAAGGGATCCACCTGCTTCAGCTTGCCCTCCTCCATGACGTTCGCGTACTCGGGCGCGATATCCATCATGTCCGCGATGGACTGGCGCGACTTGTCCACGGCGTAGCTTTGGAATAGCTCGCCCACCTGGAAGAACAGCATCACGGCCGCGCCTTCGGCCATGTGCGGCTCGGTGTCGGGGAACAGCACCAGCGCAAACGCGCCGAAGGTGGCCACGGTCATGAGGAAGTCCTCGTCCAGCGCGTGTCCGTGAACGAGTCCGCGCAGGGCGCCGGCGATGACGTCGTAGCCGGCGATGAGGTAGGGGATGAGGAACAACGCGAACTCGGCGTACACGTCGCCGGGGGTGCCGAAGGCGGCGCGCAGGATGCCGGTCTGGGCCGCCACCTCGATGATGACGAACAGCACGAGCGCGACGATGATGCGGGTGAGGAGTTTCTTCTGCTTCGGGTTCATGGGGAATCCTAACGGACGATGCGGCAGTCTTTCTCGTAGCTGGTGCAGACGGCCTGGGCGGCGTCGACAATGGCGGCTAGGGCCTCCTCGTCGGCGGCGTCCGCGTCGATCATCAGCTTGCTCGTCATGAAGCTGATGGATGCTTTGTTCACGCCGGGCAGCTCATTGATGCCGGCCTCCATCTTCGCGGCGCAGTTGGCGCAATCGAGGTTCTCCAGTTTGAATGACTTGCGCATGATGGTTCCTTTCAATGTTGTTCCCACTCGATAGTGGCGGGCGGTTCGGTGAATCGCAAGGGGGACAGGGTTACTCGCACACGTGGGTCATGCCCTGGGCGAGCATGGTGTAGACGTGGTCATCGGACAGGGCGTAGATGACGTTTTTGCCGTCGCGGGTGGCCTTCACGAGGCGCGCCTGCTTCAACGTGCGCAGCTGGTGGCTCACGGCGCTTTGGGTGCAGCCGACGGTCTCGGTGATTTCCGTGACCGATAGACCGCCGCCCATGAGCGCGAACAGGATCTTGATGCGGGTGGTGTCGGAGAAGGCCTTGAACAGGTCAGCCACATCGAACAGCAGCTCCTCGTCGGGCATCTCCGCGAACAGATTGGCCGTGGCCTCGCGATTGCAGCCGCAGGGGCAAGCCTCCAGCGATGCGCAGGCGCCCTCCACGATTTTGCCGGCTTCTTTCTCTATGGCTGTCGGTTCGCCCATCTTGACTCCTTGCAAACTATTAAACATATGAGCAACTGTTCATAAGTATAAACACCGCCATCGACCTGTCAAGGGGAGGAATAAAAGATCCCGTTTGGAAGAGCAACGGAAGGGGAAGCGTAACGGCTCCGTCGCCATCGGAAGGCGTGTCAAAGCTACCATTGAAGGCAGAAAACGCGATAGGACGCAGTGTCGCATGCCTTTGTCTCGTGCACGATCCGGCTATCTCCCAATCATTGATACGAGGCGGGGAAGAAGGCGCGGATGGCCGTCCCATCGTGCTCGATGCGAGTTTTGAAAGGTGTTGCAATGAAGGCTTACCAAATCGTCGATGCCGACTTCGTGAAGCGCGAGATAGGACGCATGCCCATCGTGGACGTGCGACCGCCGCTGCGCTATGACACGGCCCATATTCCCTCGGCTATCAATATTCGGCTCGATGTGGCCGCCGCTTCGGACGATCCGGCCGAGGAGCTGGCCGAGATGTTCCAGGACAACGGCATTTTCCCCGAGGACGCGGTCATCGTGTACTGCCAGATGGGCGTGCACGCCAAGATCGCCTGCGATTACCTGGCGTCGGCGGGTTACAGCAAGCTGTATCTGTACGCCGGCAGTATGAACGATTGGATGCGCGATTCGGCGCGTCCTGTGGAGGCCTCGTCGGTCGCCTTCGCGAAGGCGTCCTAGGGAGAGCACGAAGACCTGCGGCCGAGCGTTCGACGCTGCCGATGTCGGCGCGTTCGTCGCGACGAAACGATGACAAGGGCCGTCTGCTTGTAGCGGGCGGCCCTTCGCTGCTCTACCATAAGCGGGAGATATCGATGCGGGCGCATCCCGCGCTCGCCGAGACAGGAGGCGGCCATGACCACGGAAGAGAAGCGCGTCGACGAGGAAGAGTCCTCGCCGTTGGATATGCCCGAGCCCATTCCCGGGTTCCCCGAATTCGGGCACATCCCCTTCGAGGGGCTGCACAACACGCGCGATTTGGGCGGCATGCCGGCGGCCGATGGACGCCGCATCGCGCCGGCGAAACTCATCCGCAGCGGGTGCCTTCACAAGGCGAGCGAGCAGGACCTGGCGCGGCTTGTGGGCGACTACGACCTGGCCGGCGTCATCGATTTCCGCACCCAGCTCGAGCGCGACAAGGAGCCCGACCCCCGCGAGCTTATGGAAGGCGTGGTGTTCTACGACTTCCCGGCGCTGTCCGGCGAGACCATCGGCATCACTCACGGTGCGGGCGTGGCCCAGGACTTGAAGACCTTCGCCAGCTACAACGCCAGTCCTCACGAGCTGGTGCGGGGCATGTACCCCCAGATTTTGCTGGACGACGCGGGGCGGGTTGCCTACACGTCGTTTCTCGAGGTGCTTTTGGAAGGCGACGGTGGAGCGTACCTGTGGCACTGCTCCGAGGGCAAGGACCGGGCTGGCCTGGGCGCGGTTATCGTGGAGCGGGCGCTCGGGGTGCCCGAGGCCTACGTGCGCGCCGATTACCTGGCCACGAACTTGTTCGTGCGCAACCGCGCCGAGGGGATCGTCGACGCCATCAGCAAGAAGCTGGGTCTCATGAAGGGGCTCGACGCGGACATCGACTCGCTGTTCTACGCCTACAACGACTACTACGATTGCGCCATGGCGGCGGTGAACGCCAACTACGGCTCTTTCGATGCCTACCTCGCCGAGGCCCTGGATTTTGGCCCCGAAAAACGCCAAGCTCTCCGCGCGAAGTATCTCCGGTAGCCCGCCCTCCCTCGCGCTGCGTCTGCTCGTGCGGCCTTGAGCAATCTCGCCCGTCCGCCCGTAAGGGCAGACCTTGGTCTGCCCTAATCTCCCTATCCTCCATCCATTCCGCACTTTCTCGACATTTCACCTCGTAGAAATACCTCAGCGCGCGGGGAGGTGTAAAATCGCCCTCGAACATTTCGCGACCCAAGGAGGCATTGTGGCCGAGTCCGCTACCCCGGAACAGAAAGTCATCGTCGTCGATTTCGGCGCCCAGTACGGGCAGCTCATCGCCCGTCGCGTGCGCGATTTGCACGTGTATTCCGAAATCGTGCCCTGCGACATCACGGCCGAGGAGGTGCGCGCCATCGCGCCGGCGGCCATCATCCTGTCCGGCGGCCCGGCGTCGGTGTACGCGGAGGACGCCCCTTCCATCGACCCGGAGATTCTCGCCCTGGGTATTCCCGTGCTCGGCTTCTGCTACGGGCAGCAGGCCATGGCCGTGGCGCTCGGCGGGGAAGTGGGCCACACCGAGAAGGGCGAGTACGGCCCAGCGGTCATCACGCGGGCGGGCGAGTCGGCGCTGTTCGACGGCACCCCCGGCGAACAGACCGTGTGGATGAGCCACCGCGATGCTGTGAGCCGCGTGCCCGAGGGCTTCTCCATCACGTCGCGCACCGAGGTGTGCCCGGTGGCGTCCATGGAATACCCCGAGCGGCGCCTGTTCGCCACGCAGTTCCACCCCGAGGTGCGCCACACCGAGTTCGGCCAGACCATGCTGCGGAACTTCCTGTTCGGCGTGTGCGAGCTTGAGCCCGATTGGACGATGGACTCCATCATCGACGACTCCATCGAGGCCATCCGCGCCGAGGTGGGGGACGACCGCGTCATTTTAGGCCTTTCGGGCGGCGTGGACTCGTCCGTGGTGGCGGCGCTGTGCGCCCGCGCCATTGGCAAACAGTTGACCTGCGTGTTCGTGAACCACGGCTTTCTGCGCAAGGGCGAGCCCGAGGAAGTGGAAGAGGTGTTCACGAAGCAGTTCGACGTGGACTTCATCCACGTGCACGCCGAGGAGCGCTATCTTGAGCTTCTGCGAGGCGTGACCGACCCGGAGCAGAAGCGTCGCATCATCGGCACGCAGTTCTGGAAGGAGTTCTTCGCCGTGGCGGAGGATCTGGCCCAGGACGGGCGTCCGGTGAAGTACCTGGCCCAGGGCACCATCTACCCCGACATCATCGAGAGCGGCGCGCGCAAGACCGGCGGGAAGGCAAGCACCATCAAGTCGCACCATAATTTGATTCCGTTCCCCGAGGGCGTGCATTTCGACCTGATTGAGCCCTTGGATCATTTCTTCAAGGACGAGGTACGCGCGCTGGGCACGGCGCTGGGGCTGCCCGACTACATCGTGCACCGCCAGCCCTTCCCGGGGCCGGGCCTGGCCATCCGCATCATCGGCGACGTGGACGCCGAGAAGCTGAGCATCCTGAAGAACGCCGACGCCATCGTCCGCGAGGAGCTGGACACCTACAACGAGCGCCTGTTCGCCGAGACAGGCGAGCGCAACAGCGAGCACAGTGTCTGGCAGTACTTCGCCGTGCTGCCAGACATCAAGTCCGTTGGCGTCATGGGCGACGAGCGCACCTACGCGCGCCCGGTGATCCTGCGCGCCGTAGAAAGCTCGGATGCCATGACCGCCGACTGGGCCCGCCTGCCCTATGACGTCCTAGCCCGCATCTCCGGCCGCATCGTAGCCGAAGTCCCCGGCGTGAACCGAGTGGTGTATGATATCACCAGCAAACCGCCCGCAACGATCGAGTGGGAGTGAGAATTACCAGTTCAGAGGCACTATTTAGCTTCACTATTACTTTCTAATTCTTTGTAAAACTGTGTAATTCTCCACAAGGATTTTGCAAGCCACTCGAATATCCTCTCACTTTTGATTCTCAGTGAAATGACCCGCCAACACCATGGCGGGTCGTTCTTTTCCCAGTTCCGATACTGTTTTTGTGCAGCTTTCGATTCTATATCGGCATGGGAGTTCGATAGTTTTACAAAGCATTCAAAAGTGGTCGAGAGAAATGGACTGAATCCAGCCGCTTGATACCATCACTGGCAATGGGAAAAGTGGGCAATTATGGAGAACAGTATCGTTTTGTACTCACCCCCGAAATCGAGCTCCAAATTGGATGTTTGCCCAGGAAAGATAGGGGTGTAAAAAATGCGTCCGATACTATGAATCAGGGCATTTCGGGCACATTTCTAGACCAGATCTTCCTACGATTTACAGTATCGGTGCGCGTTCAAATCGCCTCAGGAGTTACGTGAAAACTGGAGCAGATGTATGCAGGAGTAAATACAATTACCGATACTACGAGGTAGATGGCATATTTTGCGAACGGCATGTGCAAGAGGAAAAGAAAAGGCGCTCTTTGAGCGCCCGTGAACGATGCAAATTGATGCTTATGTCAGACCCGGAGGCCTGCGCGCCAGGCCCTGTAGTCCTCCTCTGCCATGTCGCCACGCGCGAGCTCATCGCGCGCATTCACCCAAGCCTTGATGGCTGCATCGAGCTTCTGGGCATTGTCGGCCTTGGGATCGATCCTGAGCGATCCATCTTCCTGGGGAACTAATCCGAACTCGTCCTCCAGCTGGAACAAGACTCCAAGCGCGTCCTTCGCGCTTGCGATCTCGTGTCTGACAAGGGAGTCGGGCGTTACTCCTAGAGCCTTCGATATCTTCTCCAGCTGGCCTCTGTCGGGCGTCCTGTTGCCCAGCTCGTAGTTTCTGATGGCTGGTTCGGAGAAGCCTGCGGCCTCGCCCAATCCGGCCTGTGTCATATGCTTGCGCTTCCTGTAGAAGCGAATCAGTTCTCCGGTGTTCATAAGGCTCCTTAGCGCGTTGTCCTACGAATTCTAAAACAGTTCACAAATGAACGCAATGTATTGACCGTACGAAACTGAACTGTTAGTATTCCCTGAATGAAACAGTTCAATAGTGAACTGTCTGAAAGGAGCATACATGGTAAACCACAAGCCAGAGATGATCAGAGCCGAGGAGGTGGCGGAGAGGCTGGGAATCTCACGAACCTCCGCCTACTCGGTCATCAAGGAACTGAACCGTGAGCTTGCCGAGAAAGGCTACATGACGGTAACGGGAAAGGTGAGCAAGGACTACTTCGAGCAGCGCTATTTCGGCTGGAAGGAAGGTATCCGATGACTGCGGTGAGAGAGGAGAACGGGAGCTGGACGAGCCAGTTCTGGTACAAGGATATCTACGGGAAGCGCAAGCACAAGTGCAAGCGCGGCTTCGGGACGAAAGCCGATGCCGAGGCGTTCGAGCTTGACTACACGAACAGGGCGCGCGGCTCCATGGACATGAGGCTCGCAGACTTTGTAGACGTCTACGCCGAAGATGTGAAACCGACCATCCGGGAGTATACCTGGGCCACTCGCGAGTACATCATCAACGACAAGATCATCCCGAAGTTCGGCACCAAGCGCATGAGGGACATAACCGTGCTCGACGTCATCGACTGGCAGAACGAGATCCTCGCCTTCAGGAAGGAAAACGGCGAGCCCTACTCGGAGACGTACGTGCGAACGGTTAACAGCGCATTCGCCTCGATCATGAACCACGCCGAGCGATATTACGGGCTCCATCCCAACCCGATCAAGAAAGCGCCGCGCATCGGCTCCAAGAACGCTCGCGGAATAAACATCTGGTCCAAGGAGCAGTATCTGAGGTTCTCCGAGTCCCAGACCGACGACAAACTGCTCTACATCGCCTTCGAGGTCCTCTATTGGACGGGCGTGCGAACAGGAGAGCTCCTCGCGCTCACTCCCGCCGACATAGACTTCGTGGGATCGACTTTGTATGTCAGGCATTCCTATCGGCGGCTTAAGCGGAAGGACCTCATCACCGACCCCAAGACCGAGAAGTCGATCAGGCAGATAGCCCTCCCGGAGTTCCTGCGCGACGAGCTTCGGGACTTCGTCTACAACGTGTCCCCGACGGCTCATGACGAGCGCATCTTTGCCGACCTCAGCTCGGCAAAGCTGAAGGCGGCCATCGCAAAGGGATGCGCCATGACGGGCGTTCCTGTCATCAGGGTGCACGACCTTCGTCACAGCCATGTTTCCCTACTGATAGAGATGGGATTCTCGGCCGTGGCCATCGGCGACAGGACGGGCCACGAGTCCGCAGAGATCACGTTCCGCTACGGCCACATGTTCCCGGGCTCGCAGGAGAAGATGGCCGATGCCTTGCAATCGTATAGAGAGGACTGACATGGTTTGCAAAAACGAAGACAGAGCGAGGCCAATAACCGTCGCATTCAGAGTCACCAAGGAGATGAGCAAGAGGATAGACCTCATGGCCGCCATGAGCGGGCTAACCAAGCAGGACTACATAATGTCCAAGCTATGCGACATGGAGGTCACCGTCGTGCCCTCGCCCAGGGCGCTGAAAGCGCTGCGTGACGAGGTGCGCGAGGTCTGCAAGCAGCTCAACCGGCTCCGTAAGGGCGACAACCCCAGCGAACACCTGCTGGAGACATGCGACCTTCTGGCTGATGTCATGCTCGGGCTGCGCGGAGACGAGACCAGGTCGGAGATCGAGGACGAGGACGAGATCCTCAAGAACATGGGGAGGTGCTAGTCGATGCCTGCATACAAGCTGGATAACGGAAAATGGTCCGCATCGTTCTATTACCGCCTGCCCGATGGCTCGCTCAAGCAGAAGTTCAAGAGAAGCTTCGACACGGAGGACGATGCGCTCCGCTATGAAAAAGAGTTCAGGGCGCGCGCCGAGAACCCGTGCAGCTTCCCGTTCTCAGCCTTCGTAGACGTCTACTTGGGTGATGTGAAGCCACGCATCCGCTGGACGACCTACGATACCAAGAAGCTGTCCATCGAGAAATGGATCAAGCCCTACTTCGGAGAGAAGCTGCTTGGAGACATCGAGCCCATAGACATCCTGCATTGGCAGGGATGGCTAGACGAGCAGAGGCTCAAGAACGGCAATCGCTTATCGCCGACCTATGTCAGAAAACTCAACAGCGATCTGGCGTCCCTGCTCAACCACGCCGAGCGTAACTATGGGCTTAAACCGAACCCGATGAAGAAGGTCGCCAAGACGGGCAAAACGAGATCAGGCGAGATGCAGATATGGAGCAAGGACGAGTTCAACAGGTTCCTGGACGCGATCTGCGACAAGGCAAAAAGCTACTACGCGTTCGACCTCCTGTTCTGGACGGGCATTCGAGAAGGCGAGCTTCTGGCACTCACGCCCGCCGACTTCGATTTCGAGAACCGCATCCTCACCATAGACAAGAGCCTCTCAAGGAAAGATGGTGAGGCGATCGTTGGCCCGCCGAAGACGAAGAAGTCGTATAGGAAGATAGCCATATCCGAATTCCTATGCGAGGAGATCAGGGAGTACGTCGAATTGATACTGAAGATAGAGCCAGACGAGAGGATCTTCAAGGGAATGTCGAAGTCGTTCCTCTGCCACGAGTTGGATCGTGGCTGCAAGCTATCCGGCGTGAAGCGCATCAGGGTGCATGACCTTAGGCACAGCCATGTCTCCATGCTCATCCATATGGGCTTCAGCGTGGTTGCGATAGCCGAGCGCATGGGTCACGAGACGACTGACATCACGTTTCGCTATGCGCACCTGCTCCCCAACTCACAAGGAGCGATGGCCGATGCCCTCAACAGCGCAAAGAACATCAGAGAATAGGGAAAATCGTTGGGTGTCCCATTTAGGGGCATACAACATTCGACTGGCAATGTATGCTTGCCGAAAACGAGAGATTGCTAGGTGAAGATGACTGGAGATACCGCGAGAACCATTCCTGACGATGTGTGCGCTGCCTTCATGGCGTTTGACGACGACTACCTTGCGGATGTGTTCAGGCTCTGGGACTGCGATCTTAAGTGCTGGCATGAGCCCATAGCAATGATCTTCAGGTTCGAAAGAGACGACATCTTGGTATGGAATGAGGATGGTGCTCTAAGATGCAGGCGCGGTGCCGTAAACCTCGATGAAGCAGAAAACGTGCTTCCGAGTTCCTTCAAGACAGGAGCAGCTGAGGGTTCGTGCCTATGCTGGGCAAGCGACGACCTCCGCCGTCGCTTCGTAGGAATGACGAACATCTGCCGAGAGCTGACCGGCTCCCTTATCTGATCCGCCCGCGCCGTATCACCCGCCGACCTGGTATTCCAAAAGCTGGTATTGCTTGAGCGGCGGTATCTCCACATTGATGAACTCCTCGGATCCCAGCATTTCCGCCAGAATGCCAGTGTCGTCGCCGGGTTTGGGAAGGATCGCATAGCGGTACTCGAACTGATCGCTGTAGCCCTCCCTCTTATGGAAGAGGAACTTGTAGATCGCAGGCTGGCCCTGCTTCAGCTCCTTGATTTCCTTCTCAGTGAGAGGCAGGAGCCCATATTCAATTTCATTACAGATAAAAGCGAGTCCTCGCTGCTCCGCATAGTCCCTGAGGGCATTCGCCATTTCGCTTGCGGAGAATACGGCGCAATAAACCTTGGACGCCTCATTCCCTTGACGGTCAACGAAATCCGAGAATCTTTCCGACATTCGGGCCAGATGCCGCCCATCTACCTCTCCAGCGCTCTCAAGTGCGCCTTCCCGAAAACTGGTAGCGCACAGCACGACCGATTCTTCCACTTCCGGAATTCGCAAAGGTAGAGACACCTTTTCCGGCGTATTCCCTAGTTCGGGGTTCTCGTTGCTCGGAAACACTGAAGCCTCAACCATCCTGATCCCCTCGTAGAGGTCGCCGATGCCGGAGTCATCTTCCGCCATCTTGCGGTAGCATTTCAACATGGACATCCTGAAGCGGCCCTCTACGAATTGCTCGGCGTACTCCCGCTTGTCGAACAAACGGATGCATGGATGCTCGATATCGATTCTCACTTTGTTTGGCATGAGCAGTCTCCCTACTTTGACCCCATCAGGGCGGCTATGTCCTCGAGCTCGCTCGATATGTCGCCGAACTGGCCTGCCAGGTCGAGGGTTCTGACATGTATCTCGTTCCCGTCCATCAGGAACCTCTCGTTGGGCTGGACGGCTTCTCGGGTTCTGGCATAGAGAAGCATGCCGAGAACTTCGAGCTCGGGGGAGGACGACGCCTTGTTCTTCACGTAGGAGAAGATCTGGTAGAGGTTGCCGGAATGAACCCTTTTCGTGCCGTATCGCTCCTGGCTCAGAAGCGAACTTGCGTAGAATTTCGCATCGATGATCAAGAATCTTCCAGCGTTGGACAGGGCGATGTCGGTCTGCATCGTCGGAAGCATGGTTCCCGAGTACTCTTCGTCCAGCGCCCAAGCGATCTTGGGCGACGAGGAGCTCAGCTCCGGATGGTGAACTTTGTAGTAGCGCAGCACGAACTTCTCGAACAGCCTGTTGAGCGTGCCTTCGTCTATGTACGGGGCAAGGACGAATCCGCCCTTGGAATCGTCGATGAGCATGCCCTCGGCGATGAGCTGGCAGATGCTTAGGAGGAAGCGGTACGACCGGTTGCTGCGCGTGAAGTCGATCCTCGCCCAATCCACCGATCGCAGGGGGATCGGTTCCACTTCCGAGAAGTAGAGCATGGTTTTCTTGATGGCATCCCTGCGACTTCGGTCAACGTCGTCGCTTCTCACGAGGAGCAGGCACGTCGTCTTCAGGATCTGATTCATTAGATTGTTCTCGGAAAGCTCGTCGAACTCACAGGATATGGTCTGCTTTCTGGCGAACCTGCTACGGGCGGTTGGTAGCATGTCGATCTTGCCCCTGACCGTAAGCAGCTCCTCCCTTTTTGAAACGTACTCCTTGTAGAGGCCGTGCTTCACCTGGCTCGCAATGCCCGTTTCGAGCAGGAAGGCCAGGAGATCAAGTGCGTTGTCGAAATCATCCGTCCCGACGTCTATAAGTTTGCTCTTGTCGACGAACTCGAATGCATAGGCGAGCATGTAGTAGAGGTTGGAGATCGGTATGCCCTTGTGGGTTCTCATTTGAGCGCGGCCCCGAGCTGCTCTGTCCAGTCTGCGACTTTCTCTTCGTCGTCGTACCAGTACTCTTCGAGCATAGGCGCTATCTCAAGCTCTACGATGTTGGACAGCTCCTCAACCGATCCATCCTCGAGTCCGCACAGGTAGCTGTGCCCGATTCGGAAGCCCTTACCGAGTGACTGATCCTGTTCGATCTCCCGATTCAGGCTTCGCAGCGCACCGACCAGTTTCTGAAGCTGCGGGGAGTCGTGTTCAGAGAGCTCTCTTTTGAAGCCCTCCGAATCGAACGCAGGCTCCATCTCGTAGAACGAGAAGCGCCTGCGCAGGGCGTAGTCGATCATGGCAAGGCTCCTGTCCGCCGTGTTCATCATGCCGATGATGTAGAGGTTTTCGGGAACGGAGAAGATAGCTCCATAGAGTTCACCTCCTTCCCGCGTGGAGTAGAGGACGGGAGTTAAGGGCTTGTCCTCTCTGCCCCTTTCGCTCCGTACCCGTTCGGGAGATGGCTCTTGAGTGCGCTTTTCAGAAAAAAGTTGAAAAAAGCAAAATGCGCCCGTCCGCAAGACGCGGACGGGCGCAAAGGAAATGTAAGCAGTAGCTAAATGTATTGACAGTTCACATTCATAGCCGGAATATCCCGCTTGCGGAGCATAGCTTTTTTTGACCGCAAAGCATTAGGCGGGTTACAGTAAATAAAAATGGACACGGCGATACCTCCCCGATACCGCCGTATCCTTAAAAAAGGGCGACTTTAATACACTACCCGCAATCCATTCTATAATAGGGAACAGCGGCTTTTGCGCAATATTAAATAAAAAAGCCGATAACACATAGGTTTTTTGACCTAATGCGTTATCGGCTCTGCGTCTATGCGTCTGGCACTTTTAATCATTTTTTTTGAATTTATTATATGTGTTAGCTAACTGTCCACAAGCCGCGTTAATCTCTCTGCCATGAGAAACTCTCATAGTAACTTCAAGTCCTGCTTGCTCTAATTGATGTTTGAATGCAACTATTTCCCGTTTCTGTGGTGCTTTAATTCTTGAATTGCTTGTTGGGTTGTATTGTAACACGTTAATCATAACTTTTTTGCCCCGAAACCATTTTGCAAGTTGTCTTACATCTGAGGGCCGGTCATTTATACCCGGTAAAAGCAAATACGCAAAGACAATTTTGCGATTATGCCTTTCAGAATAGGATAAGGCTTGCTTAACAACATCTTCAATAGCATATATGCGCATGTGAGGAATAATACGATTTCTTGCAGATTGTGTTGCTGCGTGTAAAGATATTGTCAACTGAATTTTAAGATGTTCCTCGCGCAATTTTTTTAATTGATCGACCGGACCAACTGTTGATATGGTAATGCCGTCGGTTGGAAAGTTGAGCCCATATCTATCTCGGAGAATATGGATTGCTTTTATCAAGTTGTCATAATTGAATAAAGGCTCTCCCATACCCATAAAAACGATACGGTTTACTTTTCGACGCAACAATATAATCTGTTGTACGATTTCTGACGATGTTAGATTACGAACAAAGCCATTTCGCCCGGACTCACAAAAAATACAACCAACAGGACAACCGACTTGTGTGCTCACGCAAACAGTTCCACCATCTCGCCGCTTGATAAAAACCGTTTCAATGTATTTGTTGTCTTTCAGTTCGTAAACATACTTTTCAGTATCACTGCTTTTGCAAATATTTTTTACCAACATTGATAGATTTTTTTTTGCGTGGTAATTGCTTATATAATTCTTCATATAAGGCTTTTGCTTCATTCTCGCCAATAACTTCCGACATTTCTTTGTAAGTAAATCCGTATGGATCATTCCGTACTTCCGCAGGCGTATATTTAGGTAAACGTTTCATTTTTATATCCTTTCTTCTAAATAATAAAAGTTTGTCCCGCTGTTAAACCACCATTGACATAGACCCACTTTCGGTACACGCGGAAAGGGGCCTCCCGCGGTAGTGTCCCGATTGTTGGTGTAGCGATTCGATCTGCGAGGGCGGCCGGAGGCCGTCCGAGGAGATCGAACCATCCCTAGAACGCTGCTATTCTACACCATTGGATCACGCCGCCTTCCTGACGGCGCCCCCGTCGGCCATCACCACGGCGATGATGCGCGCGGCGTGCTCCGCCGCGGTGCCCTCGTACGCCGGCGGCCGTCCGGGCCTCCAGCGGCGCCTGTCCTCGAAGACCTCCGATATCGACTCCTCGGTGAACCAGCGCCGCGCCGCCCAGTCCTCGTCCATCTCGGACAGCACCGCGCCCAGGAGCCGGATCAGCGACTTCCTGGATGGGAACACCTGGACGACGTTGGCGCGGCGCTTGATCTCCCGGTTCATCCTCTCCTGGACGTTGTTGGTGCGCAGCCTGCGGTGGTGCGCCGGCGGGAAGTCCAGGTAGGCCAGCGCGTCGGCCTCGGCCTCCTCCAAAAGCGCGCCGGCCGCGGCGCTGACCGCGCCGATCTCGTCGACCGCCAGGTGGTAGAGCTCGCGCACGAGCGCGGGGTCCGACTCCGCGAACACCGCCCGCATCACCGAGCCCAGGAGCGCCCGCTCGCGCCTGTTGCGGGCCAGCGCGCACACGTTGCGCTCCAGGTGCACGACGCAGCGCTGCCAGGCCGCGCCGGGGAACACCTCCTCGATGGCGCGCCTCAGGCCCGCGTGGGCGTCCGAGGTGACGCAGCGCACGCCGGCGACGCCCCGCTCGCGCAGCGAGAGCAGGAAGGCCCGCCACGAGGCGTAGTCCTCGGTGTCGGCGGAGTCCACGCCCAGGAGGACCCGGTGGCCGGTGTCGGCGGCCCCGATGGCGGTGACCACGGCGCAGCTGGAGACGTGGCCGCCGTCGCGGCACTTGAGGTAGGTGGCGTCTATCCAGAGATAGGGGAAGCGCGCGCCGCCGAGGGGTCGCCCCCGCAGGTCGGCCACGGCGGCGTCCAGGGACTCGCAGATGCGGGACACCTGGCTGGCGCTCATGCGGTCGACCCCCAGCGCGCGGGCCACCTTCTCCACCTTGCGGGTGGACACCCCGCTGGTGACCATCTCGGCCACCGCGGCCACCACGGCGCGGTCGACTCGGCTGTAGCGCTCGATGAGGTCCTCGGGGAAGTAGGTCCCCCGCCTGAGCTTCGGGATGCGCAGCGTGATGCGCCCGACGCTGGTGAGGAGCCGGCGCTCCCGGTAGCCGTTGCGCTGGTTGCCCTCGGCGCAGGCGTCCTCGGCCTGCGCGTCCATGATCTCGTTGACGATCGCCTCGGCGAGGGTCCTGACGAGCTCGTTGATGTTGACCATGCCGTCGTCGAATCTGGGAATCTCGGGCGCGTCGGCGCCGATTGCTGCTAAAGTGTCCATTGCGGTCATCGCCTTTCTCGAATCGGTTTACTTCGCAACAAACGATTCTAGCGATGGCCGTTTCTCGTGCCGCGACTATTCGGCACGCGAAACGTCCGCTACACCAACGTTCGGGACGCGATCCGCATATGATGGCGCCGCGGCCGCGAGGAATCGCGCTTTTGTCGAGCACGCTGAAGGAGCGCGTCATGGAAAGGTTGGGCGAGGCGGTCTTCTTAATCTCGATGGGGTGCAGCTCGCCGTCGCATTCAATAACGACGTCTATCTCCTTGGCATTGCGGTCGCGGTAGTAGTACAGCGGCGGCTCAACGCCCGTATTCAGGTAGCTCTTGTATATTTCCGACACGACGAAGTTCTCCATGAAGGCGCCTGCCATGGCGCCGGCTTCCATGGTCTCGGGGCTCGTCCAACGGGTCAGGTGCGCCATGAGTCCGCAGTCATGGCAGTAGAGCTTCGGGGCTTTCACGGTGCGTTTGAGCTGGTTGTTAGAGTAGGGATGCAGGTAGAAGATGATACCCGACCGCTCTAGCACCGAAAGCCACGTCTTCGCCTTTTCCTGGCGTATGCCCACATCCTCGGCTATGGCCGCCACGTTGAGCATCTGCGCACAGCGGGCGGCGACGGCGCGCATGAAGTCGGCGTATTGCAGCGCGTCCACATTGCCGAGCAGCCGCCGTACGTCGCGCTCGATATAGGTGCGGATATAGCTCTCGTAGAATACCGGGAGGTTCGAGTGCTTCCCCGAAAGGACACCTGGCATCGAGCCGGTGACCATGGCGGAGAACAGCTCCGTCACCGAGCGCGGGCGAGTTTCAGCTTCGCGCTGCTTCCAGAAATCAATGTCGAAAGAGAAGGCACCGGGGACGAGGCCCAGGAATTCAACCTGAGTCAGCGACGAGAGAGGGAGAACGGCCGCGCGGCCCGCAAGCGATTCGCCGGCCAGTTCCATAAGCTTGAACTGCTGCGAGCCCGTGAGCCAGAAAGAGCCGGGAGGCGCCCCGCGATCGACCATCATCTTGATTTCGCTGAAAAGCTCCGGCGCATACTGTACTTCGTCCACCATTACGGGTGGCCGATGAACTTGGAAGAACATTGCAGGATCGGTGGCTGCCAGCTGGCGGTCGGTGAGGTTGTCCAGGGTGACAACCTCGATAGGTTCGTGGCGCTTTTCAAGCACGTGCTCGAGCATCGTCGATTTGCCCACTTGGCGAGGACCGGTGACGAGGATGACCGAGAACTCGTCGGCTATGCTGCCGATGAGTGGCTCCATGGAGCGATCGATATAGCGCATGAGTCCTCCTGTTTAGGCTAAAATACAGATTGAGCGTATTTTAGCCTAAAAGGTGCTTTATGAGAAATATGGGCCGCGCAGAAATCGAATACGGCGCAACTGCACGGTTTGTTTTCTGACGGATGTGACGATTCGGACAGCACGCCTTCTATCGCTCGTACGCCTTCTTGCCGGCGACGTAGGTGGCTTGCACCTTTGCTTGCTGGATGTCCTCGGGGGCCAGCTCGAAGGGGTTCGGGTCCAGCACGACGATATCGGCGAACATGCCCGGGGCCAGCTGCCCTAGCTCGCCCTCGCGCTGGGCGGCGGCGGCGCTGCCGGCGGTGTAGGCGCGCAGGGCCTCGGCCAGAGTGATGCGCTCCTCGGGCAGCCAGCCCCCAAGCGGCTCGTGGGTATCGGCATCGCGGCGGGTGACGGCGGTGTAGACAGCGTCGATGGGATCGATATCGGTAACGGGGGAGTCGGTGCCGAAGGCCAGGGTGGCGCCGGAATCCAAAAGCGTGCGGAAGGGCCACATATAAGGGACGCGCTCGGGCCCCAAATCGCGCTCCGGGCCACCGGGATCCAGGGTGATGTGGCGGGGCTGCACGCTGGCGATGACGTCTGCCCGCGCAAGTCGCGCGATGTCGTCGGGTTGGAAGTTCTCCAAATGCTCGATGGTGTGATGGGCGGGGGCGGCGACGGGGTGCGCTTCGAAGATGTCGAGGCAGCGGTGGATGGCCTCATCGCCGATGGCGTGGATGCGCACGGGCGATCCCTCGTCCGCGGCCGGGGCCACGAGCGCCTCCATCACTTCGGCGCCCACGGTGGGGCGCCCGCAGTCGCCCTCGAAGCGAGCGTTGGTGTAGGGGTCGTGAACCCAGGCGGTGTGCTGGCTGGAAACGCCATCGAAGAACTGCTTGAAGCCCCGAGCCGAAAGGAGGGGGCCCGTGTGGGCGGCTTGCAGGTCGGCCAGACGGCTGCGGTCTTCCAGAAGCGTGGGGAACATGGACACGCGCACGGTGAGCTCGCCGGCCTCCTCTAGGGCGCCGAACAGGTCGTCGCGCACGAAATCGAGGCCGGGCATGGCCATGAGCGACACGTCGCACACGCCCGTGATGCCGTGCTCGTTCAGATACCGCTCGAAGGAGCGGTAGGCGCACAAAAGCTCCTCGCGCGAGAACTCCGCTACGATGCGCGGCATGAGCTCCATGGCCGCTGCCTCGCGCACGATGCCCGTAAGGTGCCCGTCGGCATCTTTGTCGTAGCTGCCGCCGGCGGGCGACTCGCTGTCCTCCGTGATGCCCAAACGTTCCAGGGCGCAGCTGTTCAGCCACAGCGTGTGGGCGTCCCCGGAGTACATGGCCACGGGACGTGTGGGGTAGGCCGCATCCAGTGACGCGCGGCTCGGCATACCGGCGGGATTCCACAAGTAGTCGCGCCAGCCTTGGGTAAGCAGCCATGAGTCGGCAGGACGCCGGGCAGCCAGGGGCGCCAGCCGTGCCACGGCATCGGCCTCGTTTTCGCCCACGAAGCGCTCGGCCAGAGGGGAGAGGTACAGCGCGGAATGGAAGTAATGAAGGTGGGCGTCGTGAAAGCCCGGCATGATAAGGGCGTCGCCGTAATCGATGACTTCAGTAGCGTCGCCGCGCAGAGCTTCGGGCATTGCCTCAAGGGGGCCGGCCCATAGAATGCGGTCGTCTCCGAGGGCCACGGCTCCGGGCGCGGGCTCATCGTCGGCGCCCGTGAACAAGGCGGTGGTAACGAGGATTCGATCGGCAGGGCAGGAAGTTGCCATGGTGCGTCTCCTTCCGAAGGCGAGCGACGGAGCGGCCGGCCGACCCGTGAAGGGCAGCCTTGTTTTCAGGTGCAGTATACGCCATGAAATAAAATTGTTCATCTGCACTACGAAATTTGTAGTTGTGGACTGGAAAAAGATGAAAGCAAGAGCTTTGAGATGATGCATGCTCTGCTAGTTGACAAGTTGAATCATAATGTCAATAAGAGTACATAAGAGGTGAACCAATTTGGAAACACTCAATTTAACTGGTGAAATAATTAAAAGAGATCGTCTTCTAAGCTTGAGTGAACTCAAGAGGAAGGCAGCGTTATCTTATGCATTCATGAAATTTGATTGAATCCCTAAACGATTGGAACTTTTTTATTGCATGTGAACAAAAATGATGGTACTTTAGGGCCATCGACGAATTGTGACCTCGGCTGTAACTGTTAAGGCGCCGAAAACGAAACACCGTCGATGCGCGAGGAAGATATCCGATGCAGAAGCTTCGGGTCGCACGCTTGACCTGGGGCGAAGGAGGCGTAGCAAGGGGCGTTTACTAAGGGTGTAAGGTTGGCAGAGGGTTGGTAATGACAAGTTAAACCCTCATCTAATACCGCTTTACCTCTTCCCCCTGGCTCGGATTCTGAGACATTGGGTGCATCCATCGCGCCGACCGCGATGGGCTGAGGGCTGAAACGCGCCCGCAGCTTCTCAACTATGATGGCGGATCTCAAAACCGCCGGATTGGAGAGTCACATGCAAGGAGTAAACGTCAAGAGCGAAATCGGCAACCTCAAGAAGGTCATCCTTCACCGCCCCGGCGACGAGCTGCTGAACCTCACCCCCAGTACGCTTGAGGAGCTCTTGTTCGACGACATCCCGTTCCTCCCGGTGGCCCAGGAGGAGCACGACGCCTTCGCGAACATTCTTCGCGGCGAGGGTGTCGAGGTCGTGTACCTGGAGGACCTCATGGCCGAGGTTCTGGACGCCAAGCCCGAGCTGCGCCAGCAGTTCCTCGATCAATGGATCTACGAGGCCGGCATCCGCACCGACATGTACCACGACATCATCACCGACTACATCAACTCCAACTACGCGGGCACCAAGGACATGGTCATGAAGACCATGGCCGGCATCAACCTGCAGGAGCTGCCCCAGAAGGACACCCACCTGCTGGTGGACATGGTGTCCGACCGCTGCAAGCTGGTCTGCGCCCCGATGCCGAACCTGTACTTCACCCGCGACCCGTTCGCGATGATCGGCAACGGCGTGTCCATCAACCGCATGTACTCGGTGACGCGCAACCGCGAGACCATCTACGGCGACTACATCTTCAAGTATCATCCGGACTTCGCCGGCACGCCGACCTACTACGATCGCAACGACACCTTCCACATCGAGGGCGGCGACATCCTGAACATCAACGAGCACGTGCTGGCCATCGGCATCTCCCAGCGCACCGAGCCCGACGCCATCGACGCCATCGCCCACAACGTGTTCAACGATGAGACCTCGACCATCGACACGATTCTGGCCTTCAACATTCCGTCCTCCCGCGCCTTCATGCACCTGGACACGGTGTTCACCCAGATCGACTACGACAAGTTCACCATCCATCCCGGCATCATGGGTCCGCTCACCGTGTTCGAGATCACCCCGGACGGCAAGGGCGGCACCAAGATCCGCGAGCGCAACGAGGATCTCGAGAAGGTGCTCTCCGAGTACGTCGGCCAGGCCGTGAAGCTCATCCCCTGCGGCGGCGGCGACCGCATCGCGGCCGAGCGCGAGCAGTGGAACGACGGCTCCAACACCCTGTGCGTCCGCCCCGGCACCGTGGTGGTGTACCAGCGCAACAACGTCACCAACGACGTGCTGTACAAGCAGGGCATCAACTGCCTGGAGATGCCCTCGGCCGAGCTCTCCCGCGGCCGTGGCGGCCCGCGCTGCATGTCCATGCCGGCCTGGCGCGAGGCTCTGTAAGCCGCAAGGCGCCCGCTCCGTCAAGGAGCACTCTTACGTCCGTCTTTTCCGGCCCAGTCTAGCCAGCCAGCGCTGGGCCGTAAAAGAGGCGCGGGTTCCCCGGTTCTCGGGGGCCCCGCGCGATACAAATGTCTCTTTCAAGGGAAAGGAAACAGAACATGCCTATCAATCTCAGCGGTCGTCCGTTCCTCCGCCTGCTCGACTTCTCCACCGAGGAGATCGAGTACCTGCTGAAGCTCTCCAAGAACTTCAAGGATCTCAAGCGCACCGGCACCCCGCACCGCTACCTCGAGGGCAAGAACATCGTTCTCTTGTTCCAGAAGACCTCCACGCGCACCCGCTGCGCCTTCGAGGTCGGCGCCATGGACCTCGGCATGGGCGTGACCTACCTTGATCCGGGCAGCTCCCAGATGGGCAAGAAGGAGTCCATCGAGGACACCGCCCGCGTGCTCGGCCGCTTCTACGACGGCATCGAGTTCCGCGGCTTCGCCCAGACCGACGTCGAGGACCTGGCCGAGAACGCCGGCGTGCCCGTGTGGAACGGTCTGACCACCGAGTGGCACCCCACCCAGATGCTCGCCGACATCCTCACCGTGCAGGAGAACTTCAACTACGACATCAAGGGCAAGACCCTCGTGTTCATGGGCGACGCCGCCAACAACGTGGCCCGCTCGCTGATGGTCGTGTGCTCCAAGCTCGGCATGAACTTCGTGGCCTGCGGCCCGAAGGAGAACATGCCCGACGCCGAGCTCGTGAAGACCTGCGAGGCCATCGCCGCCGAGAACGGCTGCACCGTGAAGTGCACCGACGACGTGAAGGACGCCTGCACCGGCGCCGACGTCATCTACACCGACGTGTGGGTGTCCATGGGCGAGCCCGACGAGGTGTGGGCCGAGCGCATCAAGCACCTCGAGAAGTTCCGCGTGACCAAGGAAGTCATGGCCATGGCCAACGAGGGCGCCATCTTCCTGCACTGCCTGCCGGCCTTCCACGACACCAACACCACCATCGGCGCCGACATCGCCGAGCGCTTCGGCGTCACCGAGATGGAAGTGGAGGACGAGGTGTTCGAGTCCAAGGCCTCCAAGGTCTTCGACGAGGCCGAGAACCGCATGCACACCATCAAGGCCGTTATGTACGCCACCCTCTGCGGCTAATCTGCCCAGAACATGCTTTATCGGGGCGAGTGAGAGCGCTCGCCCCTGCTGGAAGTAGTGGGCGGGGACAAGCGCTCCGCCCCTACGATTTGACAACGGAATGCTTCTGCGCGGCGTCGTCATCGCCCTGAAACCTAGAATCACATCCGTTGCATGTTTTGTTCCGTTTGGAACCGCAGTCTCGTCTCTCTTACATGCAACCTAGAAGCGAGATTGGCTGGTTCACCGAAAGATTGAGGTGAAATCTATGGCTTATGAAAAGGGCAACGGCAAGACCGCTGTCATCGCCCTGGGCGGCAACGCCCTCGGCAACACCCCGCAGGAGCAGCTCGAGCTCGTGCAGAACACCGCCAAGCACATCGTGGACATGATCCAGGACGGCACCAACGTCGTCGTCTCCCACGGCAACGGCCCGCAGGTCGGCATGATCAACAACGCCTTCGCCTACGCGGCGGCCAACGACGACAAGACCCCGGACATGCCCTTCCCCGAGGCCGGCGCCATGTCCCAGGGCTACATCGGCTACCAGCTGTCCCAGGCCATCCTGAACGACCTGAAGTCCCGCGACATCATGCGCTCGACCGCCTGCATCGTGACCCAGACCGTCGTCGACGAGGACGACCCGGCGTTCCAGAACCCCACCAAGCCCGTGGGCGCGTTCATGGACGAGGAGACCGCCAAGGCCAAGGCCGAGGCCATGGGCATCACCGTGAAGGAGGACGCCGGCCGCGGCTGGCGCCAGGTGGTCGCCTCCCCGATCCCCAAGCGCATCGTGGAGTTCGACGCCGTGCGCGACCTGGTGGAGGACGGCTACGTGGTCGTGTCCACCGGCGGCGGCGGGGTGCCGGTCTTCGAGACCGAGAACGGCTACGTGGGCACCCCCGCGGTCATCGACAAGGACCGCTCCAGCGCCCTCATGGCCGCCGAGCTCGGCGCCGACATGCTGATCATCCTGACCGCCGTGGAGAAGGTGTGCATCAACTTCAACACGCCCGAGCAGGAGCAGATCTCCGAGATGACCGTGTCCCAGGCCCGCGAGTACATCGCCCAGGGCCAGTTCGCCCCCGGCTCGATGCTCCCGAAGGTCGAGGCCTGCATCGAGTACGTCGAGGCCTACCCGGAGGGCAAGGCGCTCATCACGTCGCTCGAGTGCGCCGCCGCCGGCCTGCGCGGCGAGACGGGCACCGTCATCGTCGCCGACTAGGCACCGATGCGCAACCTGTCAGGGGGAGTGCGATAGGCGCCCTTTGACATTAACTTAATGCATTAAAAGAGCGCGTTCTCCGCGAAGGTGGAGAACGCGCTCTTCCTATTCTGTTCGTATGCGCAACAGGTCAACAAAAAAATAGTTGCTCAACTGGGGAATTTTTTGTTGCAGGTGAACAAAAATGGTGCTATATTGAACCCATCGATAAAGCCGACCGATCAACTCATCGGTTTTGTCGATAGTAATTATTCCTCATCGTCGCGAGCACGGTTAGGGCGTGCTCAAGAAAGGAATGAACCATGGCTAAAATCGTCAGCTCTTGGAACGACTGGGATCCGCTGAAGCGCGTCATCGTCGGCCGCTGCGACAACTCCGTCATCCCGCCGGAGGAGCCCGCCACCTCTGAGAAGGTGCCCGTCGATTCCGAGATGCGCGGCATGTGGGGCCTCCGTCCGCTGGAGACCGTCGAGCGCGGCAACGAGTGCCTCGAGAACCTCGTGAAGATCCTCGAGGACCGCGGCGTCGTCGTCGACCGCCCGACCCCGCTGCAGTGGAACCAGGCCATCGGCACCCCGGACTTCCGCAACGACTCCATGATGACCTGCATGCCTCCGCGCGACATCCTGTTGACCATCGGCAACGAGATCATGGCCGCCGCCAACTCCTTCCGCTGCCGCTACTTTGAGTACCTGGCCTACTGGCCCCTCATGGAGGAGTACTTCGAGCAGGATCCCGACTTCAAGTGGACCCAGGCCCCCCGCCCGCGCCTGACCGACCGCTCCTACAAGCACAACTACTACGACGAGAAGATCACCCTTGAGGAGCGCCTGGTGCGCACCGCCAACAAGGACTTCGTGACCACCGAGGTCGAGCCGATGTGGGACGCCGCCGACGTGATGCGCATGGGCAAGGACCTGTTCATCCAGCACGGCCTGACCACCAACCGCGCCGCCATGGACTGGTTCCAGCGCTACTACCCCGAGTACCGCGTGCACGCCGTGAACTTCCCCGGCGACCCCTACCCGATCCACATCGACGCGACCTTCGTGCCGCTGCGCCCGGGCCTGATCATCAACAACCCGCACCGCCCGCTGCCCGAGCCGCAGCGCGCCATCTTCGAGGCCAACGACTGGCAAATCGTCGAGGCCGCCCAGCCCGCGCACACCGAGCCGCCGGCGCTGTGCTACTCCTCCGTGTGGCTGTCCATGAACTGCCTGGTCCTCGACCCGAAGACCGTCATCGTGGAGGCCTCCGAGGTCTACCAGCAGGAGCAGATGGACAAGCTGGGCATGAACGTCATCCCCTGCGACCTGCGCGACGCCTACCCGTTCGGCGGCGGCCTGCACTGCTCCACCGCCGACGTCTACCGCGAGGGCGAGTGCCTCGACTACTTCCCGAACCGCGTCGAGGATCCCACCCTCGTGCGCCCCGAGATGTGGAAGTAAGCACGACGCTTATCGTGGGCTCCTGGGCTCGAAAAGCAGCCTGAGAGCTAGAATCGCCGATCAGCAGCTAAGGGCAGCTGCCTGAGAAGCACAAGTTAGAAAAGAAAGGGGAACAGGTTTCAACGCAAAGGCGCGGCCTGTTCTCCTTCTTTGTTTCACGGAACTAAGGGCATGTTCCGTGTCCGGGGCGCCTCTCTTAAGGGCGAGGGGACGTCCTATTCAACCTATCTCACCTCAGAGGAAAGAAAAAGGAGGGATTATGGCACAGGAAAACACCAACGCCACCGAGGGCTACCAGATGAAGACCGGGTGGGGTACCATTGCCATGCTCATCTCTGCAACCGGCATGGGCCTTGTGCCCCTGTTCAGCCGCTGGGCCACGCGAACGGATATGTTCGACGGCACCATGGGCCTGAACGCCGGCGACTCCATCGGCGCTCTCATGGCCTGCGGCCGCATGGGCATGGGCGTGCTGTTCTTCGTCATCCTGATGGTCGCCACCCACAAGGTGAAGACCTTCAAGGAGCTCAAGCTCACTCCCGCCATCGCTCTCGGCGGTTTGATGATTGGTATGTCCTTGGCATGCTACGTGACCTCGACGCTGCTCACGACCGTTGCCAATGCCGTACTGTTCATCTACACCGGCCCCGTGATCTGCGTGCTGGCGGCCCGTATCTTCCGCAAGGAGCCCATGAGCGGCCTGCAGTGGATCTGCCTGCTCGTCGTGTTCATCGGCATGTTGTTCGGCGAGGGTCTGCTCGGCTTCGGCGTGGGCGGTCAGGTCTTTGGCCTCGATTTCAGCCTCGAGACCTCGACGCCCGAGTTCCCGCAGAAGGGCGTGGGCGACGCCTTCGGCCTTCTGTCTGGCCTGTTCTACGGCCTGTCGATGTTCTTCAACGGCTACCGCAAGGACGCCGACACCACGGCCCGCGGCGTGTGGAACTTCATCTTCGCCGTGCTGGGCGCCGGCCTCATCACCATCATCCTGAACTCCCTGGGCTCTCAGCCCGGCATGGAGAACTGGGCGCTGTCCGTGCACTTCACCACTTTCAACTGGATCGGTGCGGTGCTGCTGTGGATCATCTGCGGTCCTATCGCCCTGGGCTTTTTGCTGGTGGCCGGCCGCAACCTGCCGGCTGCTGACTACGGCACCATCGCCTACTGGGAGGTGCCCGTGGCCATCTTCGTGGGCCTGGTCGTCTTCGGCGAGGCGCTGACTGTGAACACCATCATCGGCGGCCTCATGATCATCGCCGGCGGCGCCATCCCGTCCGTCAAGGGCATGGTGGCCGAGCGCAAAGCGAAGCAGCAGGAGGAGATCGCCGAGAACCTCACCGCCCGCATTGCCGAGCAAGAGGACATCGAGGGTCTGTAAGCAGCGCGTCAGAAATGACTGCCGTATAGGAAGAGGCTTCTTATGAAGATGACTAAGAACCTGACGCACATCGCCTCGAAGGTGGAGTTCGAGCCCGCGATGTCCGAGGAGCAGCTGGAGGCCGTGTTCGCCCAGAACGGCGTGGCCGGCTTCCCCGCCGAGCTCGACATCGCCGAGCGCACCGAGGAGCATGTGCAGATGGTGTCGCTGGAGAAGTTCATCGCCTTCGCCAAGGCGTCCGGGCTCTCTGCCGTCACCTACGACGTGACCTATTTCCCCCATGCCGACGAGGCCGAGGTGGAGTACCAGCTCAAGCAGCTGGCCCGCGACCTCGAGATCAGCGTGGAAGTAATCCGCGATGTGTGCGCCGACGAGATCGCCGAGTACATCAAGCTCGATGCCGAGCGCGATGCCTCGCTTCCCGTGCACAGCATCGTGGAGTGCTACACTGGGGGCACCGCCTTCGCGTGGTATGGCATGAATCCGTATCCGCGTCTGAAGCGCGTGGTGCTCTCCAAGCTGGCTGCCGGCGGCAAGAAGGCCGAGAAGGCGTTCGTGCTGCGTGCCAGCAAGGCCCAAGTTGACTACATGGGCGACTACTAGGATGTAACTGGGGCCGTGCGAAGCTTTCGCGCGGCCTCGGCGCATTAAGGGCGCGCACGGCCCAAAAGGTGCGGCACGTGTGCTGGCTGGCACGAGGTGTAACCTCCCGACCCCGGGATGTGCCAGCTTGCACGAAGATGGGGAGGTTCGCGCATCTGCGAGACACGGATGCCGGGCCTCCCTCGTTTCTAAAGGGGGTGTTTCCCGATGCGGAAAACACAAAATAAAAAGGGGTTCGGAAAGGATCTGGGTGATTTCCATGGCGTCTAGCGAAACAGCGGTTGCAGTCCAGCGCGATAGCGAGGAACACGCGACACTGAGGCGCGTGGCGGTCTCCTCCTTCCTCGGGAACTTCATCGAATGGTTCGACTACGCGTCCTATTCCTACTTCGCGACGGTCATCGCGCTCGTGCTCATGCCTCCGGGCGATCCCACGGTGGCGCTGCTGGAGACCTTCGGCGTGTTCGCGTTGTCCTTCCTCATGCGTCCGGTGGGTGCCTTCTTCTGGGGGCACATGGGCGACAAGAAAGGTCGCAAGTGGGCGCTGGCCACCTCCATCCTCATGATGTCGGCGGCCACCTTCGTGATCGGGCTTCTGCCCACCTTCGAGGCCGTGGGCATTCTGGCGCCGATCCTGCTGCTGTGCCTGCGCATGGTGCAGTCGTTCTCGGCTTCCGGTGAGTACGCCGGCGCGGCCACCTTCCTGGCCGAGTACGCGCCGTCCAACCACCGCGGCCTGTACTGCTCGCTCGTGCCCGCCTCGACGGCCACGGGCCTGCTCATCGGCTCCGCGCTCGCCACGTTCATGTTCATGACCTGGGGCCACGACTCGTCCTTCGTGACCGAGTGGGGCTGGCGCATCCCGTTCCTTCTGGCGGGTCCCCTCGGACTCATCACGCACTACATTCGTACTCGCGTGTCCGACTCGCCGGTGTACCAGGAGATGCAGGAGAAGCTGGAGGCGAAGGGCGAGTCCGACGACAAACCCATCAAGCTTCTGCTCACCAAGCACCTGCGGCCTCTGCTCGTGTCCTTCGGTGCTTGCATGCTGAACGCCGTGGGCTTCTACGCCGTGCTCACCTACCTGCCCAACTACCTGCAGGACACCGTGGGCTACGACGCCGGCTCCTCGTCGCTCATCACGACGATCTGCCTGGTGGCCTACATCGCCTTCATCTTCCTTTCGGGCCGCATCTCCGACAAGGTGGGCCGCAAGAAGATGCTCATCATCGCCTGCGTGGGTTTCATCGTGTTTACGGTGCCAGCGTTCTACCTGTTGAACTCGCAGAACTTCGCGATCATCCTGATCGTGGAGCTTGTCATGTGCCTTCTGCTCACCATCAACGACGGCACGTTGTCGAGCTATCTGTCCGAGACGTTCCCCACCGAGGTGCGCTACTCCGGGTTCGCGCTGTCCTTTAACTTCGCCAACGCCATCTTCGGCGGCTCGGCGTCGTTTATCTCCATCGCCCTCATCGAGGCGACGGGCAACGCCATTGCGCCGGCCTGGTACATGGTGGCCATCTCTGTAGTCGCGTTCATCGCCATGTGCATGACCCACGACAACTCCAAGAAGAAGCTGACCGAGATCCAGTAGTCGGGAAGCGACAATTTCTGCGGCAGCCGGGCGATCGGGGAGGGTCGCCCGGCTGCCGCTTGCTTGTGCACTTGCACAATGAAGCGAAACTTTGACGGCACTCCAAATATTTCCAGAAAATAACTCTCATCTGGGGTTTCATTGTTGGGCATTTTCTGGTAGAGTCACGCCAAGTAATCAATAAGGAAGCGAGTCTCTCATGACTAAGCCGTTGTCCAAGCCCAAATCCCTGAAAGCTCAGATTACGCGAACCTCGCTGGTGCTGGCTGCGGCCGCCCTGCTTCGCGAGCGTGGTCCCGAGGCCGTTACCTACCGCAAAGTGGCAGAATGGGCCGGTGCGGCCTCTTCTTCGGTCGGTTACTACTTCGATTCCGTTACCGAGCTTCTCTACGAGGCCGGCTGCTACAACATTGAACTGTGGATCGCGCGCGCCGAGAAGGTGGCCCAGGCGGCTGACGCCCTCGATCCCGAGGAATGCCGCGAGCGCTTGGTCGACCTTCTGCTGGAGGCCTGCCTTCCCGACGACACGGTTTCCATGCCCGCCCATTACGCTCAGCTCATCGCCGCCTCCGAGGCCCCCGTCGTCACCGAGGCCTACCGCAAGGGTCGCGAGGCGCTGGACGCGGCCGTGAACCGCATTCTCGTTCGCGCCGGTGTCAGCTTGACGCCGTCATTGGTGGTCGCCCTGGTGGACGGGGGAGCGGTCAAGGCCATTTCCGAAGGGTACGACGTGCGCGAGATCGCGCGCATGCTGCTGGATTCCGCCGTCGCGCTCGGCTAGCGCGGCATCTTCCGCTCGGCAAGAACAGCGTCTCGCGCTCAGCTACGGCAGCAACTCCGCTCGGCTAGAGCAGCATCCCTATTTCTTAATGACCGAAGCACTTGCACAAAAAGGCCTTAACCCAGTGATTGACGAGATGACAATGATTTTTTGGGAAATTGAAAACTTTCTTCGGTAAAAGGGTTTTGTGCACGTGCAAAAAATGATATAGTGCCCCTAGTCTCAAAAGAGACGGAAGAGTGCCTATGAGATAGGAGCACATGTTATGGCAAAGATCGTCAGCTCTTGGAACGACTGGGATCCGCTGAAGCGCGTCATCGTCGGCCGCTGCGACAACTCCGTCATCCCGCCGGAGGAGCCCGCCACTTCTGAGAAGGTGCCGGTTGACTCCGAGATGCGCGGCATGTGGGGCCTGCGTCCCTCCGACACCGTGGCTCGCGGCAACGAGTGCCTCGAGAACCTCGTGAAGATCCTCGAGGACCGCGGCGTCGTCGTCGACCGCCCGACCCCGCTGCAGTGGAACCAGGCCATCGGCACGCCGGACTTCCGCAACGACTCCATGATGACCTGCATGCCTCCGCGCGACATCCTGCTGACCATCGGCAACGAGATCATGGCCGCCGCCAACTCCTTCCGCTGCCGCTACTATGAGTATCTCGCCTACTGGCCGCTCATGGAGGAGTACTTCGAGCAGGATCCCGACTTCAAGTGGACCCAGGCCCCCCGTCCGCGCCTGACCGACCGCTCCTACAAGCACAACTACTACGACGAGAAGATCTCCCTGGAGGAGCGTCTCGAGCGTACGGCTGCTAAGGACTTCGTGACCACCGAGGTCGAGCCGATGTGGGACGCCGCCGACGTGATGCGCATGGGCAAGGACCTGTTCATCCAGCACGGCCTGACCACCAACCGCGCCGCCATGGACTGGTTCCAGCGCTACTACCCCGAGTACCGCGTGCACGCCGTGAACTTCCCCGGCGACCCCTACCCGATCCACATCGACGCGACCTTCGTGCCGCTGCGCCCGGGCCTGATCATCAACAACCCGCACCGCCCGCTGCCCGAGCCGCAGCGCGCCATCTTCGAGGCCAACGACTGGCAGATCGTCGAGGCCGCCCAGCCCGCGCACACCGAGCCGCCGGCGCTGTGCTACTCCTCCGTGTGGCTGTCCATGAACTGCCTGGTCCTCGACCCGAAGACCGTCATCGTGGAGGCCTCCGAGGTCTACCAGCAGGAGCAGATGGACAAGCTGGGCATGAACGTCATCCCCTGCGACCTGCGCGACGCCTACCCGTTCGGCGGCGGCCTGCACTGCTCCACCGCCGACGTCTACCGCGAGGGCGAGTGCCTCGACTACTTCCCGAACCGCGTCGAGGATCCCACCCTCGTGCGCCCCGAGATGTGGAAGTAAGCATTTCGCATCAGCCTACGGCATCTGTGCAAGGAGCCCGCATCGTGCGGGCTCCTTTTTTGCGCGTCCTCGTTGTCATAAGTTGGATCAAGCTCCCTTCTTTTTCGGCGAGATTCCAGGTCAAAATGGAAAAAGCGGATTTGTGCGACTAACTATTTTGCTAATCCCGCCTGCATAAATTGATTCCTATGGTAAGGTAAACGCTTAAGTCAGGGCCTTATTGAAAGGAGAAGCCATGACCGGAACTTTTACAACGGAGCGCTTGGGGTTGGGTGATTACCATGGCATCTAGCACTAAGGAAGCGGTACGGCCGGCAACGACGTACGCTGAGGCGACCGAAGCAGAGAAACATGCCGTCCTGCGCAAGGTGACGGGGTCTTCCTTCCTCGGTAACTTCATCGAATGGTTCGACTACGCAAGTTATTCGTATCTGGCCACGGTTATCGCCATGGTGTTCTTCCCCGCGGAAGACCACGCGGTGGCAGTGATGAGCACGTTCGGCGTGTTCGCGCTCTCGTTCCTCGTGCGCCCCATCGGCGCGATTTTCTGGGGCAACATGGGCGACAAGAAGGGTCGCAAGTGGGCCCTGTCGGTATCTATTCTCCTCATGAGCGGCGCTACGTTCCTGATCGGATGCTTGCCCGGCTATGCCGTTATCGGCGTGGGAGCGCCGCTGCTGCTTCTGCTGCTGCGCATGGTGCAGTCGTTCTCGGCGGCAGGCGAGTACGCTGGCGCTGCCACCTTCATCGCGGAGTACGCGCCGCACAATCATCGCGGGTTCTACTGCTCGATGGTGCCCGCCTCCACGGCTACGGGCCTGCTCGTCGGCTCGCTTCTGGCCACGTTCATGTTCTCCGTCTGGGGAGCCGACTCGGCCTTCGTCGTCGATTGGGGCTGGCGCATCCCGTTCTGGCTGGCGCTTCCCTTGGGCTACATCACCCACTATATCCGTACCCATCTGGAGGATTCCCCGGTATATGCCCAAATGCAGGAGCGCATGAAGGAAATGGGCGAGAAGGTGGAGCATCCCATCCGCACGCTGTTCACCAAGCATCTCAAGGTGCTGCTCATCTCGTTCGGCGCCTGCGTGCTGAATGCCGTGGGATTCTATGCGGTGCTCACGTACCTCCCGAACTACTTGGAGACGACGCTGAACTACCCGCCGAGCGACGCGTCGACCATCACCACTATCGTGCTCGTCGTCTACATCGCCTTCATCTTCCTGTCCGGCCGCATCTCCGACAAGGTGGGCCGCAAGAAGATGCTCATCGGCGCCTGTGTGGGCTTCATCGTGTTCACGGTGCCGGCGTTCATGCTGCTCGGCACGATGAACTTCTGGGTCATTTTGCTCGTCGAGCTGCTCATGTGCCTTCTGCTCACCATCAACGACGGCACTCTGGCCAGCTACCTTACCGAGACGTTCCCGACCGATGTGCGCTACTCCGGCTTTGCCCTCTCGTTCAATCTGGCGAACGCCATCTTCGGCGGCTCGGCCTCGTTCATCTCGTTCTGGTTGATCGACCTCACGGGCAACGCCATCGCGCCGGCCTGGTACATGGTAGCCATCGCGGTTGTCGCGTTCATCGCCATGTGCATGACCCACGACCATTCCGGCAAGAAGCTGGACGACGTGAAGTAAGCTTTGCCGCCCATTTGACTGCATTAAGTGAAGGGCCTCCTGCGTGAGGCCCTTTTTTTGCGACGGGGGGGCGCTCTCCAGACGCAAGAAACCCCGCTGCGTTTCAAGGGCTTTCGCAGCGGGGTTCTCACCTCAGAGAGTCCTGCGGAGGGCAGCCGCAGGGGATTTGGGCGGTTAGCGCCCTGGAATTAGCGGATGATGACGGGCCAGTCTCCCATAATGGGCCTCCTCTGGTCGTTTGCGTATTCGCTGATTTCACTATAAAGTCCCGTTCTTCAATTATCAATATCTAAATTCCTGATAATAACTTTGGTATAAAATAATAATAACATTCTCAGTTATAACTATCTTTAAGATCAACTTTTGATAATAGGAGACCCCGAAGCTGATAGAATGGGAGCGAGAGGGCAAGCTCAAGGAAAGGCGGCGCGATGGCGGGGAAGTCTGCGATGCGGGGAAAGACGGAGGCGGTGCCTCGGTCGACGAAGGCGACAAAGCGGCTCTCTGTGGACGAACTGGTGGCCTTTATGAGCCTGCCCATATTCTACGAGCTGCGCACGGCGGTGGACGTGGGCATCCTGCTCTTTGACGACTTGGACGAATACGATCTTCCCGAGGGCTACTCGAAGGAGGATATCTGGCGCATCCTGCTCGCTGTGCGCAAGCAGGCCGCCGTGTTCGTCCCCGAGGATCCGGAGCGCACGGCCGACATGTGGATGGTGACCACGAGCTCGCTGTCCTTCAACACCGAGATGCTGGAGGTGCGCTCGAAGGAGGACTCCTCGCTGGCGCGATCGCTCAAGGACATGCAAGGGTCGCCGTTCGTGACGCGCTTCATCGAGCGCACGCTGGTGCGCGGCCTGGCGGACGAGGGCATCGCGGTGGACGAGGAGCGGGTGCACGAGCTGTTCGCGGGGGCGCCCCCGCTGACGTCTCTCGATCAGTTGGTGGCCAACTACTTTCGTCTTTCGAGCGATTGCGACAGCTTGGCGCGGCGCGCGGTGACCCACGGGCTCATCGAGACGCTGTACTACGAGCTTTCCGAGGGGGTGGATTTGTCCGAGCTGCCCGAGCGGGTGCTCGCGCCGTTGGATCCGCGCTTGGCGCCCCCGGAGTCCCAGGTGCTGATGGATCTGGTGTGCCAGCGGGCCTGTGCCGCAGGGGACGACATGCGCTTCGGTCCCGTATTGCGGCTGCTCAACATCAGCTGGTTCTTTCGCTACTTCAACGTGCTGCCGCGCCTGAACGTGCTCGTGGGACTGCTTTTGCGGAATATCCTGGCGTTGAAGTGGGGTTTTCCCGTGCTCAGCTGGATACCGGAGGGCTTCGATCCGACCTTGGCGGAGGCGCCGGTGGATGCGGCTCGCTACGAGGCAGTGTTCGAATCGTGGTCGACCGACTATGGCTTCGGCTTCGACTTCACGCCCTATTTCGAGCTGAACGTGTGCCTGTACCTGCGCGAGCTGGAGGGCTTGGCGGCATCCATCACCTATCTCGAGCAGCTGAACGAGCAGATCGAGCGCATCTTCGAATCCCATATCAACGCGCGGCAGAAGTCTATTTTGGTGGCGCTGTGCCGCGAGCCGGGAGCTCTTTTGCGCATCGCGCCGCATCAGCGCGCATTCCGCATCGCCTACGGCACGGCCCGGGCCGATTTCCTGGGGCTCGAACGCGAGGGGTATCTGGTGCGGGAGCAGGAGGGGCGCGCCTTCGCCTTCCGCGCTCATCCCGACTTGCAGGAGAAGATCGTCCAGCTGGGGGCCGCCGTGGTCGGCTCGGCGGAAGCGAGCCTGGATGCGACGCCCCTTGTAGTATCCTGAGGGGGAACTGAGAGGGCGGTGGCGTTGAGGGCCGCCTTGAGGCCAGCCCGCGCGCTGCGGCTGGCGAGAGCGTGCGAAAGGGATTGCCATGATCAACGAGAAGATGTACGGATTGGGCGATGAGCCGAGTGCCATCCGCGAGCTGTTTGCCTACGGGATGGCGCGCAAGGCCGAGATCGGTGCCGAGAACGTGTTCGATTTCTCGATCGGCAATCCCTCGGTGCCGGCGCCCGAGCTGGTGCGCGAAACCATGCTGGAGCTTCTGGATATGGATCCGGTGGCCCTTCACGCCTATTCGCCGGCGGCGGGGCTGCCCGAGGTGAAGGAGGCCATTGCGGCGTATCTGTCTGAGCGCTACGACACGACGGCGACGTCGGGTCACTTGTACCTGACGGCCGGTGCGGCGGCGGCTTTGGCTTCATCCGTTGCCGCTGTGACCCATCCGGGTGATGAGGTGGTCGTGGTGTCACCGTACTTCCCCGAGTACCGCACGTGGATCGAGGCGGCCGGCTGCACCATCGTGGAGGTGCCGGCGGCGGTTCCGAGCTTCCAGCCCGGCATCGAGGCGCTGCGCGCGGCCATCGGGCCGAAGACGAGTGCCGTGATTATCAACACGCCGAACAACCCGGTGGGCGCCGTGTACACCCGCGAGAGCCTTGAAGCCCTGGCGGCCATGCTGCGCGAGCGCGAGGAAGCGCTGGGACGTCCGCTGTACCTCATCAGCGACGAGCCCTATCGCGAGATCACCTACGGCATCGAGGTGCCCTGGGTGCCGTCGATCTACGCGCGGACCATTGTGTGCTACTCCTATTCCAAGGCGCTCTCGCTTCCCGGCGAGCGCATCGGGTGGGTGTACGTGTCCGATGCCGCTGACGACGGCGATGCGGTGGCGGTGGCCGTGGCGGGCGCGGGACGGGCGCTCGGCTACGTGTGCGCGCCGGTGCTGCTGCAGCGCGTGGCGGCTCGCTGCGTGGGGGAGCCGTCGGACGTGGCCGCCTACGCGGAGAACCGCCGTCTGCTGACTGAGGGGCTTTCCGCGCTGGGCTACGAGTACGTGGAGCCCGACGGCGCTTTCTACCTGTGGGTGCGCGCCTTGGAAGAGGATGCCCAGGCGTTTTCCGATCGCGCGAAGGAATACGAGCTGCTCATCGTTCCTTCGGACAGCTTCGGCGTCGGCGGCTGGGTGCGCCTGTCCTACTGCATCGCCCGCGACACCATCGAACGCTCGATGCCCGCATTCAAAGCCCTGAAGGAGAGCTACGAAGCCAAATTGAGTTCGTAGCCATAGCGCGCCCTCGTTTTCTCAGATTTATCCAAGCCGACCGCTTTAGGAATTTGGTTGGTGCGCTTCTCGTCATTTTCCAAAGAAAGTGGCTCTACTTACGCTTGCGGTGAGCGAGCCAGAAGAAGCCGGCGCTGGCGACGATGAGACCGGCGAGGGTCGCCACGCGGCCTACGCTGGGGTCTTTGTAGCCGATGGCGAAGACGCCGAGGCAGAAGGCGGCCATGATGACGCAGAGAATGCCGAGCCAGCGCAGGTAACGTTGCTTCTCTTCCATGAGGGCGTCCTAGCTTCCGTAAGAATTGAGGTACTCGAGGATTTCCTGGCGCGAGTGCATGCCGCACTTGCTGTAGATGCGCTTGATGTGGCTGTGGGCGGTGGCGGGGGTGATGAACAGCTCCTCGGCCACCTTTTTCTGCGTGTGACCCAAGGCGTAGAGGGTGAGCACGTCCATTTCGCGGCTCGTGAGCAGGAAATGCTCGCCCATGCGCTCCACGTTGCGACGCATGGAATCGGACAGCTCGCCCATGGTGGACGGGGAAGGGGCGAGGGAAGACTCCAGGGCAGAGGAGGGCGAAGAGCCGAGAGGCGACGGCATTGTCGCCGAGGGGGAAGGCGAGGGCGTGGAACCGGGGGAGGCTGAGGCGGGGTCGATCTGGAAAAGCTGCTCCCGGATAGCGGCGCACTCCTCGTTGCAGCGGATGCACTGGCGCGCCTCGGCGGCCTTCAAAGCCTCGGAGGCTGTTTGCTGGGCGGTGGCCTCGCGTCTCGCGGCGTTGAATACGACGCTCTGCAGCGTTTGCTCAGCTTCGGCCAGCGCCGCCGCCGACTCGGCCGCATCGGCTTCGGCCTGGCGCATGACTCGCTCGTTCTCGGCCTCCAGGCGATCGGCTTCCGCAGACGATTCTCCGCGCTCGGCGTGCATGAACTGCACGAGAACCACTTGGGTGGAAATGAGGACAAGAGCCCCGAGAAGCGAGTTGATGAGCAGATCGTTGCCGGCCAACGGGTAAGTGAAGTACAGCAGCATACGGGCGAGGGAGCGCGAGCCGAAGCAGATCACCCAGCCGCCCATGGCGTAAATATAGGGGTCGCGAGTTCCGAAGCTGGTGAAGGCGATGATGACGTACCAGCAGTAGGCGCAGATGACGATGTTCAGCGTGTTGACGGCCACGGCCCCGATCTCCCAGTGGTAGGGGAAGGCGCCGAACAGGACGAGGCTGAGGGAGGCCAAAAGCGCCATGGTGATAAACGCGTCCACGGTCATGACGCGCTCGCGGCGGCGCACGACGAGAAGCATGAGCAGGGCGCATATCAGCATGGAGCACAAGGCGTAGGCCAGTCGCGAGCTCCAGGTGAAGGGGATGGGCAGGCCGTCGGGATAACCGCGGAGAAAGCCGTCGACGAATCCCAGAAGCGCCATGCCGACAGCGCAGGCGGCGAGGAATCGGGAGTCCTGGATGTTGCTGCGGGCGAAGGTGAAGAAGGTGCGCGCCCGACGGTGCGGCCGCTCCGTCGGATGCTCGGCGCGCAGGCCGGCCGGGCCGAGGAAGGCGAACTGGGCCACGATGAGCGCCATACCGATGATGTTCTGCGCTCGGGTGGGCAGAAACGAAAGTAGGTAAACGATGCCGACGCTGATGAAGAAGGCCGAGAACACGAACAGGGCGGCCGTCACTTCGTCGGTGCCGCGCAGGCAGCGCAGCCAGTAGAACATGCACAGCGACAGGGCCAGGGTGTTTGCAATGCTGAGGGCAAAAGCCGTGGCCACAAGGATTTGGTCGGCGCTGTCGAGCAGGGAGAGGGCCATGGAGGCTCCAGCAGCGACGATGATGCTTCCCACCATGATCCATTGCACGGCGGTAGCGCCGAGCTCGCGGCGAGATCGCGAGAAGATGAGCAGCGCCACGATGAAGAGCGCGCAGGTGACGAACATGGAGCCGTCGGTGAAGATGCCGTCGTCGGTGGAGGCGTAGCTGCCGTAGCACGCCACGATGAGAGCTGTGCGTGCGCAGATGATGCCTGCGAGCATGGGCCAGAATGCCTTTGCGCGACTCAAAAGTCCGCTCACGACAACGCTCATGAATCCCCCTTTCGCCCGATGCATGTTCCATCATGGCTTTCCCGCGATTCCCCATCATAGCTCTTTTTCGGGCTTGTGCGCGGGGAATCTTGGCTGCGGCGCATCTGCCGAGAGAGCCGTTACGTTTCCGCAATCTGACATCGCCTGAAAGAGGGGAGGGGCATTGAGGGGGTTCTGGTAATCTTGCAAGTGAACAATCGAAGAAGAGGAGGAGCCCATGAGCGAGGGTCGCGATATCTACCACGAGCCGAAGCAGAAAGTGCTGCTGCGCACGGCCGATGTGTACCAAACCGAAGTGGACGACGAAGTGGCCGGATACTCGGACAAGCTTTTGGCCATTGTGGCTGACTACCACAACGGCGGTCGCCCCGAGGGGATGAACGCCCAGGCGATGGTCGGCAAGTCGAAGCGCGGCGAGGTGGCGTTCCGCTTGTTCGGACGCATCAATCCCGAGACGCGCGTCATCGAGGCCGCCGGCTTCAAGACGCGCGGATGCCTGGCGATGACGGGGTGCGCGAGCGCCACCTGCTCGATGATCGAGGGGCGCACTTTCGACGAGGCGCTGGCGCTCACCATTGAGGATGTGCGGGAGGCCGTGGGTGGCGTTCCCGCCGGGAAGGCGAACACACTGACGTTCTCCGTGGAAGCGGTGCGGGCGCTCATCGGCGACTTCCTTGCGCGGGAGGGGGCCGGTCTGGCCGAGCTTGATGCGGTGGTGCCCTGCGACTCCTACAGCGTCGCCTGCCTGATGTGCGAGCATTGCTCGCTGCGCGACACCCGCACCGACCTGCTCGTGGCTGCCATGGACGGTGAGTAGCCGTGCGCGAGGAAGACGAGATCCGCGCTGCGGTGATTGAGTTGGCCCGCGCCCAGGCGGCCGGCGAGGACATCGCCGACGCGCTGCCTCATGGCGAGGCTCTGGCCACTGCGGGTGCAGCGGCCGATGGTGAGGTCGCAGATGACGCCCTCGACCCCGAGCAGGCGCGTCGGGAGGCCATCCTGGCAGTGCTTGACGTGGTGCGCGCGGCCTCGCGGGAAAGCCTCCTATCGTGTCCCTGCGAATGGGAGGCTGCCGGTCTGGTGCCCCCGTCGATGATGCCCGAAGACTTGGAAATGGCCGTCTACGATGCGCTTATGGAGTTCGGCGACCCCAACGGTTCGCGCGAGGCGGCCGGTGTTGGGGGCCCTGACGCCGGAGCCGCCCCTCGCCGCGCCGCCAATAAGCACGTGAAGTCCGCCTTCTCCTCCTCCAACGGTCGCCCCGTAGGCGCATCCCCCTTCAAGCACAAGAAACCTCGAGCCGATGATCCGGCCATGGGGGACGTCCAAGGGGCTGGCGGGTGCCCTGATCGAGCGAGTTCCGCAGCGACTGGAACAGCCCAGTGGGCTGTTCCACCAAGCGAGGACTGTCTGAGCGAATCAGGGCACCCGCCAGCCCCGCCCCAGGAGACTTCCAACCAGATTCCCGAGGAAGACCCGCATCCCGAGTTCGCGCACATCCGCCTGCTCATGGGTGCCGAGAGCTACTACCTCTACGACGATTCGGCCATGACCGACGCCTACGCCCGCTGGGCGTTCCTCGCCGCTGAGGACGACCCCGTGGCCACCTTCATCGAATGCGTGCGCGAGGAGTCGTCGGTCTACCCCCGCCCCATGGCGCGGGAGAGCTTGGCCAACGACCCGTTTCGCATGAAGGCCGAAGCGGTGGAGGCGGCCTTCGCTGAGGCCCGCGCGCAGGGTCGCGCCGACGACATCGAGCGCGTGGAGGCTTCCAACGGCGACGTCTACTTCTATTCCACGACGTATTTGACTCCTCGCCGCGCCCAGGCCCTCGCCGAGTGGGACGCCGTCGAGCGCATTCGCAACGTGTAAGACTTGCCTGCCCAAGTCTCGGCGGTTCAGTCTGTGAGCTGCGCTGTCGAAACCGTAGCTCGACCCGTATTTTTGTCGCGCTTTTCAGATGAGTTGGACATTTTTGTGGGTCGGGCTGCGGTGTTTTAGGCGACTAACTTTCCAAAAGAACAAGAAATACCTGTTCAGGGCATCGGGCTTGTTGTTCGGGCGAAGACGACCCGCAGCCCGAGAGGCAAAAATGTCGTAGGCGCTCTTCTCTGATGGCAAAAACACGCCTCGTGCTACGGGTGCGTGCAAAAAAGGAGCCCCCGCAACCGGTTTGCGGGGGCTCCTTTCACGAAGGGGGAGCTCCTTCGGAGCTCGCGTTAGAAGGGGTCGGCTATCAGGTGAGGTGATGCCGCATGGGGGGCGACCGAGGTCGCCCCCCATGGATCAGCCTTCAGCGCAGATTGGTTTTGCTCTGCGCATCTCCCTAGGCGTCGGGAAGCAGGCCGAGGGCGGCGAGGTCTTCCTTCACGTCGGGCATGTCGTAGTAGTCCAGGCACTCGGCCGTCGGGCAACCCAGCTCGGGATCCCAGCCAAAGCATTCGTACATCATGGTGAGGGCCGTTTGGAAATCCTCTTTGTCCATCTTGTTGGTGCCTTCGGTGAACACTTCGATGTCCGGATCCATGGTGAAGGGCCACTCGGTAACGACGTCGTGCACGTTGCGGAAGTCATTGGTACCCATTTGCCCGTTGGCACCCACCATGCCGCGCGCGGTGTTGGCTCGCTGTAGCGTGGTGATTTTCGCACCCATCTTGTACAGGTCTTCCGTCGTCACGTCTTCGCCGGTGACGGCCTTCATGAATTTGGCCTCCAGATCCAGGTCGCCGCGATAGTCGCGAGCCTTCGTGGGGCTCATCGTCATGGGCCATACCCAGTTGCACAGCGTGAGCGAGTCGTGCAGCACGTCAGTGACGATAGACCACCAGGCGAAGTTCGCTTTATACTCATTCATGGGGGTGTAGTTCTTGTCCGGATCGATGGCGCTCGCGTCGCCCCACACTTCGGCCGCGATCTGCTGCTTCAGCTCGAAAGGCAAGCCGCAGCCCTGGAAGTTCACGGCAGAGTGGATCATGTCGTCGCGGTTGAAGACCATGTTGTAGAGCAGGCCCACCTGACCGAAGCACTCATGGGCATGGTGCACCGGCCAGCCGCGCACGTTGATGAGCGTGGAAGCGGGGGTGTTCCACCAGTCTGGATCGTTCCAACGCTCGGTCCAGACGATGGGGCCGTGGCCGATGTAGGCGATCTCCGAGTCGTTGGCGGCGATCTTCGCCAGAAGGGGCGGCACCATGGAGGGGTCGTTATTCTTGAAGCCCTCCCAATTGATTTCCGCGTACTCCTCGGGGGGCAGCACCTTCTGGAGCAGGCCCGTAGCATAGCAGTGGGCGATGTCGCGGTAGATCTGCCCGTAGTTGCACCACAGGCCCAAATCGTCCATGGTGGAGCCGAATACCTGATCCCAGATGAGGGCGTCTTCACTGCCGGCTTCAACGGAAGTGTTGTCGCCTAAAATCTTGATCATGTAGTTGGTGAACGGGAAGTTCGGCACGCAGGTGTTGCCCGTGATCTCGTAGCCGCCGTTGGCCGCCGAGGCCGGCACACGCAAGTCGGAGTAGCAATGGATGGGGCAACTGTGGCAGCCGTCCATCTTGATGGTGTACTTCTCGGCTTCTGGGCCTTCGTCTTTGAAGGCTTTCATGCAGCGGTAGCCCACGGTGTTGATCTCGCCGGGCTTCGGCTCGCCGGTGTCGATGGGGCCGCCTTCGGCCAGCGCCCAGGTCAGTCCCTTCTGGGCCGTCCAGCGGCTGCCCTTGTCGAAATACTCGGCCCACTCCTGCTGGGTGGAAGGTACGACGTGGTTGTTGTTGGAGCCGACGATCTCGCGCAGCATGTAGTCGGACAGGTCGGCCACCTCTTGCGGGTCGGCCACGTAGATGGGCTGGCTACCGCGCACGACGAGCGCCTTCAATTTCTTCGAGCCCATGACGGCGGCGGCTCCAGCGCCGGCGGAATGGTTGCGGGAATTGATGATGCAGGCATAGGGCAGCAGGTTCTCGCCGGCAGGGCCGATGGTGGCCACGCAGAAGTCGGTGCCCTCCTTGCGCGAGAGCGCCTCGGTGGTGGCGCGGGTGCCCTGGCCCCACACTTGATCGGCGGGCTTGATCTCAATGTCGTCATCGTCGATCTTCAGGTAAACCGGTTCGTCGGAAGCGCCCTCGATGACGATGGCATCCCAGCCGGCCTTCTTGATGGCCGCACCGATCATGCCGCCGGTGTGGGCGTCAACAACTTGATGATCGGTGGTATAGGTGGAAAGAGAGGCGATGGTGGTGCGGCCCGCCAGGGGGACACCGGTGGCGGTCAGAGGGCCGACGGCGAACACGATCTTGTTCTCTGGGGAGAGCGGATCGGTGCCGGCGGGCACTTCGTCGTACATGATCTTGTTGGCTATTCCCATGCCGCCCAAATACTCTTTATAAGGGTCGGTGGGCGAGACAGAAACGGTTTTGTCGGTCAGGTTGACGCGGAGGATCTTACCGGTCCAGCCATAGGACTTGTTGGGATCCAATTTTGAATCAGCCATGATGAAGCTCCAAATCTCTTCGTGTACTCATGTTGCGTGGTACTAGGTCGTCGATCTGGAGTAATCGTCGCGTACGAGTATAAGGGAGGGCAATTTTGTCCCCCTCCCCTCAATGAGGGGATCTTTTTCAACGGAAACATGACGGCTCCTCTACGGTCGGGTGAGGAGAAATCAAACGTTCGGTAATCCCCCTCAAAGAGGGTACACAGCTTCTTCATTCATGACTATGATGCCCTCTGTTGCGTGGCGTCGCGATCTTGAGTTCTCTCTGAGACAAGCATGAAGTTACAAGGGGGAGTTCAAATGTCTGACACCCAGAAAAATGAAACCGTGGCCACCGAGCAGCCGCCCGCGGCCCCGGTGTCCGCTACCGAGCCCGGCTCTGCGCCGGCCTCCGAGAAGAAGCAGCCCTTCTTTACCCGTCGCACCGTGCTCGCCATGACCGGTTGCGGCGTTGCCGGCCTGGTGGTCGGCGGCGTGCTCGCCTCCTGGGGCGTGACCACCGCCTCCATTGCCTCGGGCCGCATCGAGCTGCGCACCACTCCTACGAAAATGATCGTCACCGACCGCGCTCGCTGCTCCGGCTGCCAGCGCTGCGAGATGATGTGCACCCTGAAGAACGACGGCGCGACCCAGCAGTCCATCGCCCGCGTGCGCGTGTGGGACAACTACAATTTCGGTTCCGGCGTCGATACCAACGACGGCATCTTCGGCAACTGCCAGTTCACGGTCGCCTCCTGCAAGCAGTGCGTCGATCCGCAGTGCGCCAAGTACTGCCCCGTCCATGCCATCCACTCCGATGAGGAGACCGGCGCTCGCGTTGTCGACGAGGACGTGTGCATCGGCTGTGGCATGTGCTCTGCCGCCTGCCCTTGGAACATGCCCCACATCAACGCCCAGACCGGCACGTCGACCAAGTGCATCTCCTGCGGTCGCTGTGCCGAGCAGTGCCCCAACGGCGCCATCAAGTTCATCGATTGGGAGGATATTGCCCAGAAGGCCATCGACGAGGGCGTGGTTTCCACGGTCACCATCGTCGAGGCTTAAACGATAGAGAGAAGGACCATTATGTCAGGACACGCTTTAACACGGCGCAGCTTTTTAGTTGGAAGCGCCGGGGTGGCTGCCGTGGCCGCCGGCGCGGGCCTTGTGAGCTTGTCGGTTCGCGGCGAAGCCGATGCTGATGCCGAGACGGATAAGCGAACCGAAGTGGTGCACTCGCTGTGCAATTCCTGCTCGAGCAAGTGCGGTTATTACGCCTACGTCGTAGACGGCGAGCTCACGAAGCTCATTGGGGATGAGGCCCATCCGAACGCGCAGGGCAAGTTGTGCGCGCGCGGGTACGGCTATTCCCAGATCGCCTATTCGCCCGATCGACTCACCGACCCGATGAAGAAGAACGAAAACGGCGAATTCGAAGTAATAGGATGGGATCAGGCGCTCAGCGAGATCGGCCAGAAGGTGAACGATATCATCGCGCAGTACGGCCCCGAGGCGCTTGCCATGGTGCAGGATCCGCGCCCGTCGGGCAAGTACTACACGAAGCGCTTCATGAACGCGCTCGGCAGCCCCAACGTGTACACGCACGGCGCCGCCTGCAACCTCTCCAAGGAGTCCGGGTTCACGCAGGCCATCGGGGCGGCCAACTTCGAATCGGATGTGGCCAACTCGAAGATGACGATGTTCATCGGCCGCAGCTATGCCGACGCCATCCGGCCCAGCTCGGTGGCCGCGCTGCAGCAGGCGCACGAGAACGGCGCGCACATCGTGCTGGTGGATCCGCGCCTGAACAACAGCATCGCTTTCGCTGACGAGTGGGTGCCCATCAACCCTGGCACCGACCTGGCGCTCATCTTGGCCATGTCCAACGTGCTTATTAATCGCGATCTCTACGATGCCGAGTACGTGGCGGCCAACAGTGTCGGATTCGACGAGTGGGCGAGCGCCATTGCGGGCTACACGCCGGAATGGGCCGAGGGCATCACGGGCATTCCCGCTGCCGATATCGAACGGCTGGCGCTCGAGTTCGCCGAGGCGGCCCCTGCGGCCTCCATCGAGCCGAGCTGGCGCGGTGCCTTCGGGTGCTCGTACGCGAACTCGGGCGAGACGGCGCGAGCGCTCTGCCTGTTCAACACGCTTCTGGGCTGCTGGAACCAGCCCGGCGGGGCGCTGTTCCTCCCCAGCGTGAAGGCGGGCGATCTCGATCCGGCGAAGTTCCCCGAGGTGCCGAAGGTCGAGGCGAAGATGTGGGGCGCCGAGGAGTACCCGCTGGCGCTCTCTTCCATGGGCACCAACCTCTACGTCGCCGAGATGGCGAAGGAGGGCAAGGTCAAGGGCCTGTTCTTCTACAACTCGAACATGGCGGCCGGCTATTCCAACCCCGCCCAGCTGGCAGAGGACTTCGCGAACCTCGATCTGATGGTCGTCGTCGACGTGCAGATGTCGGAAACCGCGATGCTGGCCGACTACGTGCTGCCCGAGTGCAGCTACCTGGAGCGTCGCGAGCTGCCCGAGTTCGTGGGCGGACGCGTGCCGGTTGTTTCCCTGCGCGATCAGGTGCTCGAGGTGATTCACCCCAACACGCGTCCGGTGGACGTGATTTTCACGCAGCTGGCCGAGGCGTGCGGCGTGGGGCAGTACTTCCCGTTCACCGTTGACGAGCTGGCCGACGCGCAGCTGCGCAGCGTGGGCACGAGCCTCGATGAGCTGCGCCAGGTCGGCACGATCTCGTTCCCCGAGAAGGCCTATGCCTACGGCAAGGTTCCCGAGTGGAAGACCCCGACGGGCAAGATTCAGTTCACGAGCGAGGCGTGCGAGGCGGCTGGATTGTCCGCGTGCCCGGTGTGGGTCGAGCCCCAGGTGATGCCGAACGAGACCGTCGGCGAGTTCCGCCTCATCGGCGGCAAGCAGGCCATCCACACGCATACGCAGACCGCCAACTGCGAGCCTTTGATGGACATCACGAAGTCCTACGGCCTCGACCGCATCTGGATCAACGCTGAGGTGGCCGAGCGTCTGGGCATCGCGGATGGTGACGAGGTCATTCTGTCGAACACGATGGCCGAGGGCCCCATCAAGGTGAAGGTGACCGAGCGCATTAACCCGACGGCCATCTACATGCCCTCGCACTATGGCTGCAAGTCTCCCGATCAGCGCACGGCCTATGGGGTTGGCTTGAACTTCATGGACTTCGTTCCCTTCCACATGGAACCGGCCTATGGCTCGGCCATGACGCAGGAGACGTTGGTTTCCGTGCAGAAAGTAGGTGAATGATGGCACGCTACGGAATGCTCATCAATACCAAGAAGTGCATCGGCTGCTATGCCTGCCGCACGGCTTGCCAGCGCCAGAACGACCTGCTTCCCGATGAGTCGTTCATCCGCTTTGAAGAGCGTGAAGTGGGCAAGTACCCCAACGTGACCGTGGAACACATCCCGCTGCAGTGCATGCACTGCGAGGACGCGCCGTGCGCGAGCGTGTGCCCCACCGGAGCCGCGCACATGGGCTCCGACGGCATCGTCGAAGTGGATCACGGCCGGTGCATCGGTTGTCTGTACTGCATGGCTGCCTGCCCCTATCAGGTGCGCACGCGCAATTCGAAGACGGGCGAGGTGGACAAGTGCCGCTTCTGCACGCTTTCTTCCTATGAGAACGGCACGAAGATGTGCTCGTGCGTCGATGCCTGCCTGACCGGTGCTCGCATCTTCGGGGATCTGGACGATTCCGATAGCGAGATTTCCAAGGAAATCGCGCGCACGGGTGCGGCCCCCATCGCCGGCGATCTGACCCGCGCCAAGATCTATTACGTGAGGTGATTGACATGATCTACGAACCCATCTGGGGCGCCATCATCGCGTGGTACCTCTTCCTGGCCGGCTTGGGCGGCGGCGCGTTCGCAACGGCAGTGTTCGTCCGCTACCGCCATCCGGATTGCAAGCGCCTCATGCGCGTCGGACGCCTTATCGCGCCGATCGTGGTTATCATCGGTCTGTGCTTGTTGATGTTCGACGCTGCCGCGGGCTTTGCTCATCCGCTGCGCTTCGCGCTTCTGCTTACGAACTTCGGATCGGTAATGACCTGGGGCGTGGTGTTTCTGGCGGTGTTCGTGGTCGTCGCGCTCATCGTGCTGGTGCTTGATTTGATGAAGCGCGAGGTGCCGATGTGGCTCGATTGCGTGGGGCTCGTCATGGGCCTGTGCGTCGCCATTTACACCGGCTGCCTGCTCGGCGTGTGCCAGGGATTCCCCCTGTGGAACAGCGCGCTTCTGCCGATTCTGTTCCTCGTGTCCGCCGTGTCCACCGGCATGGCCGCGGTGCTGCTCGTCGGCGTGTTCTACGCGCCTGACGAGTTCAACGAGGTCGTCGTCATGAAGAAGTTCCACTTCTGGCTGCCCGTCATCGAGTTCGTGCTGGTTGCCGCGCTGCTGTTCATCACGGCGTTCAACCCCAGCCCCGCTGGCTGGGAGAGCGTGATGTCGCTGGTGGCGGGCAATTGGGCCGTCGCGTTCTGGTTGCTGTTCGTCATCGTGGGCCTGGTGCTCCCGACGATTTTGGAGTGCTGGATGCTGTGGCTGGCCAAGCACGAGTTCGAGACCTCGCGCACGGGCCAGATGATCAGCGCGCTGTCGGATGCGGGCGTGCTCGTCGGCGGCTTCATGCTGCGTCTGCTCATCGTGAGCGCGGCGGTGCCGATCACGATTGTTCAGCCCTGGATGCTGTAAGTTCTTGCGATACCCACTCCTTGCAAAAGGCGGCCTTAGGGCCGCCTTTCTTGTGGGACGGCTCGGCATTTTTGTTTCGCGGTTTCGGAGAGGGCAGGTTTCGGAGAGGGCGGCTGCGGAAGGGTGCAGTTGCGGAAAAGGAGCGGAGCGGCTTCAGGCCTGGACGTGGTACGTTTCGACGAGCCACTCTTCGAGGCAGAGACCGCTTTCCGCTATGTCGGAGGCGGCCTCTTTGCCGACGTAGCGGTAGTGCCAGGGCTCGTAGCCGATGCCGGTTGTGGCGCTTTTGTCCGTGGGGTAGCGCAGGATGAAGCCGTACTCGGTGCAGTGGGCCATGAGCCACTGCTGGGTGGCCGTGGATTCCTGGCCTTCGTCCAGTTCCAGGTAGTCAGCGTCCACGATGTCGACGGCGAGACCGGTTTGGTGCTCGCTGGCGCCCGGTGGGGCAACCCAGAATGCGGCGGCCTCCTCGGCTTCGGTGCCTTCCAGATGCTCCTCGCGCTCGGCTCGCTCGATGCGGTTTTCGAAGAGATTCTCCTGGTAGTCGTAGGTGCGGAAAGAGGAGCAGATGATGGGATGTGTGCCGGCGGCTTCGGCAGCCGTGAGCATGGCTGTGAGATCTTCGACGATGCGGGCATCCACTCGGTGGTTGACGTGGGGCTCCACCCAGCTTGCGTCGGGCAACTCGGCCAGATTGCTAGGCGCGAAGTCGGCGGCGAGGGGATGGTCGCGGTTCACGAGGCGCAGGTTCCAGGGTAGGTCTTCAAGCGTCGTCGGAGGCATTTCGGTATTGGTCGCGGCTGCTGACTCGGTCTCGGGAGAGGTCGTGGCGGCCGCTGCTGTCTCTGTGTTGGGTGAGGCGATCGTGCCGTTAAGCGGCGTTTCGGGTTGGGTCAGGGTACCGGATTCGGAAGGTACAGGCTGGGCGTGGGCGGCCGACCTGCGGGAGGAGAAATAGGCACCGTCGCCGACGACGAGCACGGCGGCCAATCCGCCGGCGAGCGCGATGAACTCGCGACGGTCGAGCGCGAATGGCGCGTTCGTCATGGGGCCTCCTCCTTCCTGGGTTCGGTGTTTCGTTTGGCTTGCCTTCGGCTGCTGCGTTGTCGCTTGGGGCTCGGTTCGCTTTTGGGGCGGCCGGCTCCGGCGACGTGTGATTGCCGCTGGAATGCGCCAGTTGCGACTGGCGAGCCGATGGGGGGCTCCCATGGTAGCGCTTGGGTTGCGCGCCGCGTGACAGCATTTGCAAAAAGACGCACACCTTACGCTTTCTTAATTGGAGTGTTCAGGGTTCCGCAAGCGGGAAGGCGCAGGCGCTATAATAACGGCCATGAAAAAGCCAACAGAGAAAACGAAAGAGACGATTGCGCAGGGCGATGCGGGCGATGCTCCCGACGGCGTGACTGATCGCGCAATCGAGGCGAGGGAGCAAGTCTTAGCGGCGGCTGCCGACGAAGACTCTGCAGAAGGCGAGGAGGGCGCTGAATCTCGCGTGCGCTTATCGAAGACGAACCGCTACGATTTCGGGGTTGTGTCGGCGCCCACTCACAAATCGATGCAGGGCAACAAGCGGCGCGACACGAAGCCGGAGGTGCTCGTGCGCCGCATGCTGCGCGAGATGGGCTTTCCCGGCTACCGCTGCGATTGGAGGAAAGCGCCCGGGCGTCCGGACGTGGCGTTCGTGGGGCGCAAGCTCGCCATCGAGATCCGCGGCTGCTTCTGGCATCGGTGTCCCGTGTGCAGCCTGTCGGTGCCCAAGAAGAACCTCGATTACTGGGAGGCTAAGTTCGCCCGCAACGTCGAGCGCGACGAGCAAAACCTGGCGGCGCTAGAGGCGGCCGGCTGGAAGGTGCTCGTGCTGTGGGAACACCAACTGAAGAAGAAAGAGCTGCCCGCCACGCGCCGCCTTCTCTACGAATTCGTGCGCCGCGAGGACGACCCCGACTACGATGAGGCTTTTCCGGTTTGCGAGGGGGAGTGAGCATAGCACTAGCTCGCTAATGTTCCAAGTTCAGAAAAGTGTGAACATGAGGTTAATTCCGGTTCAGAAAAATGCGAGAACAGGGTCTGAGTAAGCTCAGAAAAACAATATAGCCTGGTGGATTGCACAATCCTAAAGCACTTCCTATCCACTGAACAGATCGTCGTGGCCACCGGTTCTCTGAAAGTACGCCTGATCGTCGGTCTGCGCCCAAACAAGCAACCAGTCGCCAGCGTTTGCGACATGGCATTCCATGCTTCCCGACCACTCGCCTTTGAGCCGATGCATATTATGCCGGCGAACAAGTTCTGATCGGCTATCTGGGGTATCGGCGACCACCAATTCCACGACTTCTTTCAGAGGATCTAGCGCTACGTGCTTCTTCTTAAGGCGCTTAACGTCTTTCTGGAAGCGCGGGGTGTAATTGGCTCTCAGCACCGCTATGCTCCCATCGCCTCGAACATTTCTGATACGGTGGCGTAGCCCGGATCTCCCGATGCGATGAGTTCTTTCGTTTCCCTTATTGCCTCGCGAGACTCGAGATTAGGCGTTGGATATTCAAGCGTGAGGGGAATGCGCTGCTCGCGTACGATCTGACGGTAGAACGCGCGCGTGACTGATGAGAGATCGAAGCCGAAATCTTCCACGATGTTAGCTGCGGCGCGCTTGGTATCTTCGTCGACTCTCACCGTTACAGAAGCAGTTGCCATAGGACCGACCTCCTTTACTAATAGTAAGACGATTATATGCTTTTGTCTTGCATTGTTCAAGGATCTGCATCTGCTGACTGTGTTTGATGGGCTTGATATACTGCGAAATTGCCTGGCGCATCGTTGAGCGCTTCCGAGAATTTCGTAAATCACTATAGCCATTCACCAAACTTGAGTTACTCATATTTCTGGAAAATTATATTTCATAGTTCGGAGTTGCTCGTGATAATGAGCAATTATTACATCGCATTGATACGCGAGAGGATTCCAAATCACTCCCAATGGACGTCGATAACCAGCATTTCCTAATGTCCTTCTTCGCAGGGTATTGGAGTCAGGTTAAATCAGCCACACCCAAGTCGGAGATAAATCGCCAATCCCGGCCAATTTAATTTCGCCAATACGCCAGTGATTCTAGTTGCGATTTACCTTTGCCTTCTGCTGCCTTATGCGGTCGCCCTAACTGCCAGCGGCGTTGTCTCGACTGAGAAGATCTCAAGTTCAGCGCCGCGGAAGCTGGCGCCCTTCATCACGAACACAGATGCACGGTCGAACAGGCGGTCGAGAGTGCAGAGCAGGGTGTCGTCGCCGGTGAAGAACTCGTCCCAGTTGTTCGTGGGCGTGTTGCTGGTCAATATCATCGTATTGGCGCAGTCCTTCTCGTAGCGCCGGTCGACGACATCGAAGAAGAGATCCGTGCACGCCTTGTCGAACGTGCACCGCCCCACCTCGTCGACTATGAGGCAGGACGGCTTCACCAGCGCGGCGACGGCTCGCGAGACGCTGCCGGAATCGGCGGCCCTCCTCAGTTTGTCCCTCAGCTCCGTGGCCTTCAGGTAGTACGTCTTGTAGCCGTTCAGGCAGCACTCCCGGCCATAGGCCTGGGCCAGGTGGGTCTTTCCGATGCCGCCCGGCCCTATGAACGCCAGGTTCTTGCGCGCATGCAGGTTCGCGAGCGCCGGCAGCTTGCGCAGCGCCCCCGCGTCCCGGCCGCGTATGCGGTCGAAGTCGAAGCCGGCGAAGGTTTTGGGGGCCTTCTGCGGCAGCCTGCTGAGCTTGAGCAGCGTCTCGATCACCTGGTCGTGACGCTTGTCCGCCAGATAGGAGAACACGGCGTCGAGCGCCGCGAGCTCGCCGCCTCCCATGCTGTGGCGCACGGCCAGCTCGGCCAGCTCCTCCGGGGCTATCGCCACTCCGAGCGACGCCGCCCGGGCGCTCACGCGATCGTAGACGGCCGCGGCATCTTCCGTGTCGCCCATGGCTACAGCCTCCCCTCGAAGTCGAACTTGTCGAACCCGGGCTTTCCCTTGGGAGGCTCCAGCCGGGCGATGACGGTCGTCACGGGGGCCGTCGGCAGCTCGACCGGCTGGACGTCGGCGTACTGGTCGTCGCAGCAGCTGTCCCTGCGGCCCCATGTCACGGGATGAGCCGCCAGTTCGCGAGAGAGGTCGTCGGAGTAGATGTGCAGCCATTCCCCGTCGCGGTTGACGCGGCACTCCCTCCCCGGATACCAGTACGGCACGCCGAAGCGCCTGCCCTCGTAGCTGACGAACCCGTCGAAGCTGATGCGTCGGCGGGGGCACAGGTAGAGCGCCAGCTCGTGGGTCATCGCGAGCACGGACGCGGCGGGCGCGCAGGCTGCGGAGTGCTCGTCGGCCGGAACACAGTCGACCGCCCTGCGGTAGCGCCCGGATTGCGCTGCGCACCATTCGAGAGCCTGGGCGTTCAGGTCGGTGGCGTTGCAGAACCTCCTCCCTGCCAGGAAGTTGCCCTTCACGAACCTGATCAGTCGCTCGACCTTGCCCTTCGTGAACGGGTGCCTGGGCTTGCACAGCTTCGTCTTGAACCCGACGCACGACATGAACGCGGCGTAGTCGGCCTGCCATACGGGCCTGCCGTCGATGTCGCGCCGCAGCACCACCGACTTCATGTTGTCGGTCAGCACGCACTCTGGCACCCCCATCACCGCGAACGCGTGGATCATGCCGATGAACAGGCTCTCCTGGCGCGCATTGGGGAAGAACTCCACGTAGCACGTGCCGCAGTGGTGGCACACCATCGCGAAGCACGCGATTCTGAACATGCCTCCGGTCCAGTCCTCGACATCGACGAATCCCCAGTCCATCTGGTAGGACTCGCCGGGCGATGTGGAGAATCTCCTGCCGCGGCTCGCCTGCGGGTCGGCGCCCGCGAGCCTCCTCTTCGAGGGAACCAGGTCGGCATGCGCGGCGATATAGTTCTTCACGGTGGTCCTGCCGCCCTCGTAGCCCTGGCCCCTGATGCGCTCGAAAACGACCTCGGAGTTGGTGACGCCCTCCGAGAGCAGGGCGTTCACAATGCCCTCGAAGCCGCTGATCACCGTCGTGGCAGCGCGCATCCCGCAGCGCCCGTGGGGCGCGACGACGAAACCTCTCGCTTTCAATGTGCGGGCCCTCGATCTCGAGAGCCCCGTTCTTCGCGAGAATTCGGCCAGGTTCATCTTGTCGAGTTCGAAGGAATCGCCCTCCGTCCGGGCGATATCCGATATGGCCTTGTCTATAATCTCCTGCAGGCCATTGCGCTCGTTGTCATTCATGGTCCTCCTTGTCTTCTGGCGTATTGGCGTACACCAGTGTAGGGCCAGCAGCGTCGCAATGGCTGTTTTTGCTTGACTGGAATTTGGCTGAACTAGTTTGACTTTAGGTGGCTATTCTCGCCCGACGCTAACAAGGGCTAACCGTGTCATATCAGTTATGACATGTTGTGCCTCCCTGCGCCGTTCCAAGAGCCCTAGAACATCTAATCGAATCTTGGGATTCACGACCTAATGAAAAATTTTTCGAAAAAGAGCCGCCCATAGGGTGCGCTCTTCGCGTTATGCGTAATAGGAGGTGAGGTTCAGGAATGTCGCACGGCGAAACACAGCAAGACAATGAAGATTACAGCAAAGCGAACCGAGCTACTACTAAAACAGAGACATCTATTTTGGTGGAAAAGTTCGTGAAAGACCATTACGACGAGGTGTTCCGCTATTACGCAAGGCGCCTTCCAAGCAAAGAGGATGCCCAGGATGCAACATAGGAAGTATTCCTCCGCCTTGGAATGACATTAGAATACATCTAACGTCACCTTGCAGAGAGGCTGGCATCGAAGCCCAATCACTTTCGAACGAATAAGGCAACTGCAATGACATTAGATGTGTTCTAATGTCATGCGGGCTTTCCGATTACCAGGCTCCTGATTCTGATGATATAGACGCAAACAATAGCAAGATTGAGGCCATATGGCGAAAGGACGATAGCCTCATAATCGATGAATATAATGGCAGTCCTGCCAGCAGTTTGCGCGATTTGCTTCAGACAACAGCGGCAGAGGCTATTTCTCGACCACAGGCGGAATAAACTCCTCTATCGCACGTCTTAGTTTTGGGTGGTGTATGACGAAGTGTATTGATGGTACAAGCTCTTTCGACACCATAGCCCACCTGCCTTCGTGAATGCTGATCTGTAGGTTCCTGAACGTCTGTGAAGAAGTTTTCTCTACCTGATACCGAGGATGATCCGCTGCGAAACGGTCGGTATCCTCCAGGTGCGCAAGGTACTGCTCGTACGTGTACGCGACGCCCTTCTCGCAGAATGCGTTCGAAAGGTCGAGGTTCAACGGATAGACCTCGAACTCCTCTCTGGTAAGCAGCGGTATCTCGACATGGATCTCGCTAGTCTCAAGAATATGCACGACGCGCCGACGAGCCGAAGAGGCGGCATCGGCAATGCCGGCCGCCTCTTCTCCATCGAATCCAGACCTTGCAAGCATCTCCACCAGAAGGGACGCATCGATGGTGTAGAGCGGCAGCGAAGAGAGGATGCTCCTGCGCTTCCCGATTGCTTCTGAATCGACCTGCAAAAAAGCGTTGAACTCGTTCTTGTTGTCGATGCGGTAGATATCCATCAAGGGTCGCGCAGCGCTCAGCAGCTCCTGGGCTCGCGCCGTATAGTACCCCAACTCCTTCCTTGATTTGGTCAAATAGTATCTTCCCTCGGCATGGTGGCCCACAATGGCCTCACCGCAAAGGGCAGCGGCTCCGGATACCTTCAGGAGGTGAAGGAACACGTTGTTCGACGGCTCCTTGAGGTAGAACGGGGAGACCTGGCCCGTCATGTACATGGGGATCCAGCTCTCAAGTCCCAGCATCATATCCTCAAAGGACCGGTTCAAGTCATGGATCTGATTCAGGTGAAGCCCCTTTTTCAGCATCATGGCCATGCCGAACATCCACTTCTTCGGGAATTCCGGATCCTTCGCCATCTCTCCCATGGGCATGTCGCTGTACATGATCACCGGCTCGGTTGATTTGGAGATCACGGTGGCCTTCAGGAAATCAAGTTCGCTTTCCATCATCTGGTCGAGACCGAAGTACGTCTTCGATGTAGGCATTTGGAACGGCACGGAAGGAACTTTCAGTTCGTCGAAGTGGATGGCCTTGATGTAGTCGTTCAGGTTGAACTCGTCGAGCTTGAACAGGAAATCCGACACGGGATGATCCCTATGGTCGCGATCGTCGAACAGCCACTCCATCAGCTTTTCGTACCGAACGGAGCTTTCCGCTAGCTCCTCTTCAGTGCAACCTAGCAGATGCGCCAGCACGGCTCTATCGCGAGCAGAGTCCCATTCTCGCGCCACGTACTCCGCCACCGACGATGCGAACTTTTCGGGATCCGATGGACGGCGCGAGCCATTGCGAAAGCGGAACACGGTCGAGGCATCGTAGTTTATATGGCGACAGAGCTTGCTGATGCCCACATCGAGCGTTGCAAGGAGGAGGTCGAAGTTCTCGAGGAGCCGATCGGCGTCGCGGGGGCGAAGGTCGGATGACTGCATGAACTGCTCACGCACTGATTCCGCGGTTATATCGCCAAGCTGCTTCTGTCGTGCCAGCTCGGCGATCGCAGAGCAGAGATTCTCAAAGGCGTCGGATTCCGTATCGGGGAGCCTCGACCCCGTACGATATCGGCTCAGAGTGGCGGCGGATACTCCCGACTGCTCGCTCACCTCTTTCGCCATGCAGTCGATCTGCTCGATATATGCATTCAGTTGTTCGTGAAACTTCATTTCGCGCTTTCTCGTTGCTTGCAGGTTGCAATGACTATGGTACTCAGGAAATGCGCCCCCTAGCGTACGATTTCCGTTTTGGCAATTGCCGAACCTGGCAACTCTATTGTGCCTCGTTCCTCGATTTCGGAGAATGAACGGGATCCCTCACCAAGAGAAAGATAGAAAACGCCATGCCCAGAAAAGGCAAGACAGCAAAATCTCCTTTTGCAAAAGCTTGTGCCGTCGCACTCTCCTTGGCACTGGTTGTGACCATGTGTCCCATCGTCGGATTTGCCGAAGATTCAAGTCGGGTGGACGCAGTCGCGAGCGAAGACGTTCAGGCGGCACTGCTCCCTGTGAGCGATTCTGAAGTCGATGTGCCCGATGATGCGCTTTCAGTCTCCAGCAACATATTGCTTGATGGCGCATCCGTTTCCGACGAAGAGGTTCCGGATGAGGATGCTTCGGACCGGTCTACTGTCTCTTCGGATGATGCTGATGTGGCAGAAGGCGCCGAAGATAGCCAGCCAGTCACAGAAGCGTCCACAGAACCAGGCCCCAACCCGTTTGCGAGCGGCGTGGATGCCCAGAACCTTGCCACGCTGGACAACTATGAATGCGAAAACTACCCCGAGTTGGACAAGTCGCTCCTATGGAAGACGTCCGCCTCTTGCTCCGGTAAGAAGATGTGGGTAGGAACGCTCGTGCAGGACAACGGCTACTGGAACGATCCGGGCTGGTCGTTCGATTGCGGCTGGCAAGCGCCGGACCCACTGCATGATGCCGAAGTGTATGCCTATCTCAACAAGGGCTATGAGCATACGGTCGATGGGCAAACCCGCGACGTGGTCATGCTCTATGGGGACGGCGGCCTTGAATCGATGGACATAGCAGCTGTGCTCGACGGAAGCTACGACGTCTATATCCCTATGTTTGCATTCAACTACCAACATCTTAAAAGTGTCACATTCCCCAGCTTCGTCAAGGAGATCGAAGAGGGCGCCTTCACGGCAGGTAGGAAAGGTGACCTTACCTCCGTTGCATTTGAGACTTCCCCAGACGGCAGCGGCATAGAGTGCCTCTACGATGCATTTACCGACTGCACAGGGCTTTCCTCGCAGGAGCTTATCGTGTTGCCGTCATCTCTCAAGTACCTCTACTCGGCATTCTGCTCATGCGGTGCCGTCAAATTGCGCATCGACAACCCGGATGTGTGCCTCGCGCGCAATGGTGTCTATGACGCAGACAGCTTATACGCACCCTGCGATGATGGATCCACTGTCTATGCCTACAAGAAGCGCACAGACGGAACGGAGTCAGACCCCTGGAAGCTCTCACAGCTAGAGAAAGGAAAAGGAATCAATTGGGTTTGGCTCGACGACGACGTCAATACCGTGAAGGTCACGGGTAAACTCGACCTTCCCGAGGGTGTCGCGACAACCGACGTGAAGGTTATCGTGCAGCAGGGTGATTCCACCTATCAAGCAAACGTTGCGGATGACGGCGCCTTCACGGCAGAAGGCTTAAAACCTGCTGTAGAAACGCTCATCACCATAACGATGCCAGGGTATTACGACAAGGAGCTGCTGCGTCCCGCTGGACAGATGACGGGCGATTGGGACGCGGGCACGATAACCGTTTTTTCGAAACTGGCGGTTCAGCGGGTCTATCCCATAAGCCTGCGATGCAAAACGGGAAGCAGCGATACCGGCGGCAATCCCGAATATGCTCCCGTATCCAATTGGAACAGCCTTTCGTTTACGTTGAAGCGCAACGGCGCAGAGCTCAAGCCAGGGAAAAACCTGACGGGTGAGAGCGCCACCGACGATTACTTGGTGCAGCGCGGTCAACTCATCTTGTCCGAATCGCTCGCCAACGATCCTGCCGCCCTCGCCGAGCTTTCCCTTGAAGTGACCCCTGCAGAGTCGCTCGCTCTTTCCCCTGCAACTGCAACTTTCAACGAAGAAGCGGGAGAGTTCGCCGCCGTCCTTCCGCGCTGGGGCAGTGCGACCATCTCGCTCAACGCCGCCTTCGAAGGGACGAGCCGCGTGCTGGTGTTCGACGGCACTGCAAGCAATGCCCGGTGCATCCAGGATGGTTATGCGCAAGTGTATTGGCCTGACGGCCAAGAGAATCCCGCCTGGCATTTCGATACCGGCAAACTGAAGGCAGGCGATTACACGATAGTGGCATTCAAGCCCTCACTGAATGTAAGCGCCTCTCACCTAGGCGTGATCAAGCGACTCGCGTTTCCCTATGCCAGTGGGGACATTCGCATCGAAGACGAAGCTACCAGCGCACTTGCGCTTAGCGTTCCCGATTTCAAGGCGGAGGATGCCCTGGCATCGATCGGCGTGAAGTCCGTCACTGCGAAGATGCCTCAAAGCTCCGTTGTCGTCGACTGCGAAGCAATCTTTCAGATCAGCTACGAATTCGACCGATCCATGGATGCGACCCTCACGTTTGACATTCCCCGAAACGATTACAGCGACGCATCAGCCGCGTTGGATACGGGCGAGACCCTCGAATGCACATCGAGAGAAGGCGCTCTTTCCGTGAAGATCCCTTCTGGTGCCACCTCCGGGGTGATATCCATCGCATTGACACCGACGAAGGAACGGGTATATTCGATGCCATTCTCCCTTTCGGCTTCTGGGGCCACGGTGCCTGCGGGCAATCTTTCGTTCGCATCCCTTGGGATGAGCGTTGAGGTGCCGTCCGGCTATGTGGGCCAGAAGGGCAATAACGCCATCGTCTATGCAAGTCCGGGCGCAACCGCACAGCTTTCCATCAACGGGCAAAACGTCGGCGAATCGGTTACCACGAACAGCAAGGGCAAAGCAACGGTAGGCTTCGACCTGCCGGAAGGCCTAACGGATTCCCTTCTTTACGGAGACCGTGTGAAGGTGGATGCAACTGCTACCACAGAAGGAGCCACTTTCTCTTCCTATGCGGACTGCACCTACCGACCCCAGGCACAGATCTGGTCGTTTAAGGTGACGAATGAAGGCCGGACGCAGGATCTCATCGCCGACGGCAAGGAGAGCGACAAATGCCTGACCATCCATCACCAGCTTGCCCGGAAATCGTGCGCTTACTGGACGTTCGATGTCACCGTGAAGAAAGCAGGCAACGAGATCAACGCCGGCGACACCTTATGGATGTATGCGGTCATGCAGGACGACAGGACGGTCGCCATCCCGCTTACAAAGAAATCAAGCGACGAGCAATATACGCGCTTTGTCGGCGAGTACGTGGACGAAACTTATCTGCAGCTGCTGGCAGACAATCCCGACTCGGGGTCTTTCAGTATCTCCGAATTGGATGCCGAGGAGCTCTTCATCCCGCAGACCTATACGTTCAACAACTTCGCCTTGGCCTATGCGTCGAACGTGGACGACGAGGACTTCAAGGAGCGCATCAAGAAGCGCGCCGAACAGGAAGCCAAGGACAGATACCTCTACTTGGAGAATCTGTTCGGAGACACGTCGTCCAGCGGCAGCGAGCTGAGCAAAACCTGCGAAGGAATAGATGCGTCCTTACAGGCGTTCGAAAATGAGATAAAGCAGCGTGTCAAAGAAGGCACGCTCACCGAAGCGGAGGCGCAGGCTTCACTGGCTGAGATTGAGGCGCAGCGCGCGGATATCAGCCTAGACAGCCTCCGTGCACCCATAGATGCGGACGACACCTGGATTGCTGCGATCGACGACCCCTACTTCACGGGAGAAGACCCGGATATCGGCGAGTACTCGATTCCGACTGATGCGGAGATAGATGGGTGGTATGCGGGTCAGGATGCCGCAACGATCAAGGAAGTGAAGGATTTCTTCCACAGGATGAAGGAGTCCATAGACAACAACTATGCGTGCGGAAAGCTGACGAACCGCTCCATACGAAACAGCCTGGATGCCATGGGAACGAGCGCGGGCATCGGCAAGGTGAGCGCATCGGGCTCACCGTCGGCCCTGATGGACAACTGCCTTCAGGACAAGCTAGGCGGCGTCGTCAAGGTTTCCGAAGGCGACAGCGCAAAGGGCGTCCAAGTCCAGACCTTGGAAGACGGCCGCCTCGAAGCCGAGCTCTACGTCACCGACTCGCAGAAGAACAGTGCTGACGGCAAGACGGAAGGCGTCTACACGGGCTATTCGTGCTTGGTGACGGAAAGCGCACCCCAAGGAGCTACGGATCCGAACGCAAAGAAGCAGAACACCTACAAGGTCGATTTCTCAGAACATAAGGAGAAAGATGACCATATGCGCTCCGCCAAGGTGGATGCACTCAAAGCCGCCGGGTTGGATGGTTTTGGTATGGGGATTGACATGGTGAGCGGCGTGATCGACGAGGGCGCAAAGAGTGTGCTCGACAACGTGCTTGCGCGCCGCATCCTCAAGGACGTTCCGCCTGAGAGGATCACGCCCATGGTGAAAGCCTGGGCGAAGAGCCAGATGTGGGCTAAGGAGACAGAAGAGGTGGCCAATGAAATCTCAAAGTGCACGAATGTCAATCAGGTTCTGGGCGGCGTCGGCGTCATCGGAAGTGGTGTGGGGTTGAGATTCGCCATGGACTCATGGTTAGACAACATGGATGCCTTAGGCGTCCTTGAAGCCGACATCGAATCCATAAACCAATGGATTCTCTATTACAAGAAGCGCAACCCTTGCGATGGAGCATGCCAGAACTGCCTCAAGGCGCTCTACGCCGAACGCGATGCGGCCGAGAAGTACCGAGAGCTCATGGAGAACGAGGACGACCATAACTACACCGATGTAATGACCGGTTATTGGAACACGGTGGGATCGACGATCATCCTTGTCGCAACCATGGGGAGCAGCTCTGTAGTGACGGAGGGGGCTAGCACTGCTGGCGGCGTGGTGAGCAAGGCCTCGTTGGCGATCGATGCAGGATCCACCTCGATTCACCTGCTGCGCGCGCACTACCTCGACAAGGCAAAGAACGCCTATGAGCAGGCAACCGCTTACAGGAAGAGCGTTTGCAAGGAAGTTCCTAAGAAGAACAATGGCAGCGACGATGTCAGGAACATCATCGACTGGGACAAGTTCTACGGCATCGGGTCAAATGTGATCATCGACCCGTCGGGCATCGTATATGAGGCGCTGGATAGTAATCCCGTAGAAGGTGCCAAGGCGACCATCTATGTTGCAGACGATGCAAACGGCCGCAATGCACGGAAATGGAATGCCGAAGACTACGAGCAGGAGGGCACGCTGACCACGGGCGCAGACGGAGCCTTCCAATGGGATACGCCAACCGGCTTCTATCAGGTGAGGGTCGCCAAAGAAGGGTATGACGTAGCAAGGACGGACTGGCTTTCGGTGCTCCCCATCCGAACCGGGCTGAAGGTAGGTTTGAAGTCAACGCAGGCGCCAAGCGTTGTAGCTGCGAATGCCTGCCCCGAATATATAGAGCTGGAATTCAGCCAATACATGAAAGCCGATGAGGGAGCAGGAACGAGCGCCCTCGTGGATGGCGAGAGCGCCCGTCTTGAATGGGTCGACTCGAAAGACGCCAGCGAGGCCGACGGAGGAGGAGCGCTTGCCAAGGTCCTGCGCATCTACCCGCAAGAACCCTTGTCCGAAGGAGCAAGTGTTTCGGTGAAGCTGAACGGTGCGAAGAGCTATACGGAGTGTTCGTTGGGCGATCTGTTCGGGTCATGGTCGAAGACGCTCACCGTCGAGAAACGTCCGGCGCAGCTCGTTGCGAACTATGAGAATGCCGTCGTCTTGCAAAGCGATGCTCCTGAACCTGTCCAAGTTGTGGCCTACGTGCGCTATTCGGACGGCACCCCTGTGGCGAACCAGCCGGTGACGGCACAGGTGGATGCGCCCAGCATCGCGGCGCTCGACGGTATCAGCGCCTTGGACGCTTCTGGCGAGGGCATCGCAACTGGCATGACGGATTCCGAGGGCAAGACATCGTTCTCGCTCTATGGTGACCTTCCCGGAATGACGGCGCTCACCCTTGCGGCAACTGGCACGTCGCTTTCCAAGGAGCTGGCGATTCGCACCACTTCTGATGCAGCGCAACCCGTGCGGCCCACCGCAACCATCGGAACGAACACGTTCGATGCGTTGGCTCCAAAAGAGAACAGCGTGACGGTACCGAAAGGTTCGAAGCTAACCCTGACAACCACCACCGAAGGAGCGACCATCTACTACACCACCGACGACACCTGCCCCTGCGATGCAAACGGGACGCGACGCGTTTACACCGGACCTATCAGTGTTACGGGAGATACGAAGTATCGAATCGCCGCATATAAAGAGGGGATGCCTTTTGATGAATACAGCGAGAGATTGAATCTTGCCGTGAGCGTAACCGATGACGGACGCGATCCGTCAGGTGGTGGCGAGCAGGGAGGCGGAGACAACGGTGGAACCAATCAGGGCAATAGCGGAAGCATGAACGGTGGCCAAGGGAATAACGGTGGTTCGGATGCACCTGAGGCATCAGGAGGTAACCAGGAAATCAATTCGGGTCAGACAGATAACGCGAACTCCGTCACTGATACTGATAAGCCTGCTAGCTCTTTAGGCTTTTTGGCAGAAACAAGTGACAGCTTAGGCTTGCCTGTGCGTATTGCTCTGATTCTCTTTTGCGCTTCTGCTATAGGACTGGCTTCTTTGCTGCTCTATGTCGGTCGCAGAAGATTCAATAGTCGCAGATAAGTACGTTAGAGAGATTGGGCGCCAATAGGCTGTGTGGGTTAGCGATACCCATGCAGCCTATTGGATATAAAAGATGCGCATCGCGAAATGACGCCTACTGGCAGAAATTGTTTCATGCTCTGCCGGCATCTAAGCAACTGTGGCTGATAAACGGACAAATCGTCTATCAGGGCTTGACAGCAATATCAAGCGCATCCTTAATGACCCCTGCCTAACGTCTATTCCCAACGACCGCCGACAACCCTCGTTTCCCAATGTCCCTCTTTCTTATGGCTAACCGTGTTGTAGCCGGTGACTATCTGACGGATTTCACTATGATGCCCAGATCCTTCACCGGCCTTCATGTGTTCTTTCGCATGGGCGGAGGTGTTGCCGGTGATGTCGGTCCCGCAGATGTTACAGTCAAATCATGATTTGAATTCTCTGAGCAGGGGTCTTGCACAATGTTGGGTTTGCGCGCACCAACAAATACAAGCGTTGTTGCAAATAGTCTCAAGTTGTTGCATACTGATGAGACTTCTTGAAACTATTTGCGGGGGTGGGCTATGGGCGTGTACGATTTCGATCTGGAGAGCTATATTGGTCTCGCCCGACGTCTTGGCACCGACACCGAGCGGGTAGAGGTGAAAGCGGCTTCTCAGGGGCTTCCGAAAAGCATGGCGGAGACGCTGAGCGCGTTTTCGAACACGTCGGGTGGCGTGGTGATTCTGGGGCTCGCGGAGCGAGCGGGGTTCCAAGGTGTTCCGGGCTTCAAGGCGCGTGCTGTGGCCGACGCGCTTGCCCAGATGTGCGGCGAGAAGATGGAGCCGCCCGTGCGGGCGTCAGTCGAGATTGTCGAGTTCGAAGGATCGCCTGTGGTGGTGGCCACGGTGCCCGAACTGCCGCCCGAGCTTAAGCCCTGCTTCGTCAAGTCGCGCGCAATGCATGACGGCTCCTATGTGCGTGTGGGGGATGGTGATCGGAGGCTGAGCCCCTACGAGGTGGACCGCCTGCTGGAGGGGCGTCGGCCGCCGCGATACGATCGCGAAGTGGTCGAAGGGGCTGCGATGGGCGACTTTGACGAAGAGCTTCTGGAGGGCTTCATGCGCCGACAGCGTGCCGATTCGCCGCGAGCGTTCAAGGGCATGAGCGACGAGGAGCTGCTTGAGGCGCTCTGCGTGACGGCTCGTGACGGGGAGGGGATTGTGCGACCCACATTGGCGGGACTTATGGCGCTCGGGCGCTTTCCGCAGCGTTATTTCCCGCGGGCCTGCCTTTCGTTTACGGTGATCCCGGGGACGTCGAAGGCCGATGTGAGCGCCGGGGGGCTGCGTTTTCTCGATTCTCGCGAGATCGTCGGGCCCATCCCCGTGATGATATCGGAGCTGATGGTGGCGCTGCGACGCAACGTGCGCGTCTCGTCGAAGGTGGAGGGGGCGTTTCGCATCGATAGACTCGAGTATCCCGAGACGGCCGTGCGCGAGGCGGTGGCCAACGCGCTCATGCACCGCGATTACTCGCCGGACGGGTGCGCCTCTCAGGTTCAGGTGACTATGTACGGCGACCGCATTGAGATATTGAGTCCAGGCGGTTTGTGCCGGGCTATGACGGTCGACCGTTTGGGCGAGCTTGGCGTTTCCTTCCCGCGCAACCAGGCACTGGCCAACATCCTGCGCGCCACCCCCTATGCCGAGGGGTTTGCCGAGGTGGGCAGCGTGGTGGAGAACAAGGGCACGGGTTACTTCCAGATTCGGGCCAGCTTGCGCGAGGCGAATATGCCGGAACCGGTAGCCATTGACCACATCACCGCTTTCGAGGTGGCGCTATACAAGGCCGGCGCTGGCGCGGAGGCAGGGCGGTTCGGGTTCGGGTTCGGCGGCCGCGCGGGGGGTGGCGGGCGCGGTGGCGTTCGGCTGCCTGAGGGCGCTGCGGGCGGGAAGATCGTGCGATCCGTCACGGAGTGGTCAGACGAAACAGGTCGCTTCCATACCATTCATGTGCTGGCGCCGGGTACGGTGGAGTGCGACATCGTCGACTTCTTGGAAGAGGCGCCCGCACCGGTGAGCTCGCGGATTCTTATGGACGCATTGGGTAAGTCGAAGGCAACGATCAGCCGCGCGCTCAATCGGCTGATGGACAAGTCTCTTGTGGAACGGCTGGGGCCGTCGCGCGGCCCGGGCGCCGTCTATCGGTTGGTTCAGTAGGCGCGCTTCAAAGGCGCGAGGAGCGCTTCGTAGAGGCGGTTGTCGTCGTCGAGTTCGGGGTGGAAGGCGGCGGCGATCTGGTTGCGGTGGCGCACGGCTACCGGTGCGTCGTTCAGGGTGACGAGGGGCTCGACGCCGGGGCCGGTAGCTTCGATGCGCGGGGCGCGAATGAAGGTGAGAGGAACAGCTTCATCTTCCCAGCGACCCTCGGCGTGGAAGCTGCCGAGTTGGCGGCCGTAGGCGTTGCGGCGCACGGTGACGGGCAGGGTGCGGAAATGGTCGGCGAGCAGGATGAGGCCGGCGCAGGTGCCGAGGGCGGGGAGGCCCTCGGCGATGCGTTGGCGCAGCGGTTCGAACATTCCCAGGTCATGCAGCAGCTTCGCCTGTACGGTGGACTCGCCGCCGGGGAGCACCAGGCCGTCGAAGGGACGGGCGAGGTCGGCGGCCTGGCGCAGCTCGATGGTGGTGCAGCCGAGGGATTGCAGGCGCTGCTCGTGCTCGATGAAAGCGCCTTGCAGGGCGAGAACGGCGATGGTTGGGGACATGGGTTCTACTGCCCCCGCTCTTCCATGATGATCTGGATCTCCTGCTCGTTGATGCCCACCATGGCTTCGCCGAGGTCTTCGGACAAGGCGGCGAGCATCTCAGGATCGTTGAAGTTCGTGGTGGCCTTTACGATGGCCTCGGCGCGTCGGGCCGGGTCGCCCGACTTGAAGATACCGCTGCCCACGAAGACGCCCTCGGCGCCCAGCTGCATCATAAGGGCCGCGTCGGCCGGGGTGGCGATGCCGCCGGCGGCGAAGTTCACGACGGGCAGCTTGCCGGCCTCGTGCACCTCGCGCAGCAGCTCCACCGGCACTTGCAGCTCCTTCGCCGCTTCGAACAGCTCATCGTCGCGCAGGTTCTGGATGCGGCGGATTTCAGCGTTCATCCGGCGCATGTGGCGCACGGCCTGCACGACGTCGCCGGTGCCCGGCTCGCCTTTGGTGCGGATCATCGTGGCGCCCTCGGCAATGCGGCGCAGGGCCTCGCCGAGGTCGCGGGCGCCGCAGACGAAGGGGACGGCGAAGACGGTCTTGTCGATGTGGTAGGTGTCGTCAGCCGGCGAGAGCACTTCGGATTCGTCGATGTAGTCGATGTCGATGGCCTGGAGGATCTGTGCCTCGGCGAAGTGCCCGATGCGGCATTTCGCCATGATGGGGATGGAAACGGCCGCCTGGATGCCCTTGATCATGGCCGGGTCGCTCATGCGGGAAACGCCGCCGGCCGCGCGGATGTCGGCGGGGATGCGCTCGAGCGCCATAACGGCCGCGGCTCCGGCGGCCTCGGCGATGCGGGCCTGCTCGGGGGTGGTGACGTCCATGATGACGCCGCCCTTCAGCATTTGGGCGAGCTGGCGGTTCAGGGCCGCGCGCTCAGCAGAGGTGATGGGAGTAGCGGGGTTGCCGGCCTGGTTAGCGGCGGGGGCGGTTTCGGTCATGAGGATCCTTCCTTTCGCAAAAGATATGAGCGGAAGGGTAAGGGATAACTGAGCTTAGTGTTATATTCAATTTGGGAAGTTTTAATAAGGTCAGTTGGAGATGGCCTCGGTTTCGCAAAGAGCCGACGAGCTGGCGATCTGGCAGAAGACCAGGTGGTCGTAAAGGAGCAGCTCGTTCAAAGCGTGCTGCAGGAGGAGGAAGGGAAAGCGATGCTCACGTATGTGCTAAATCGTGGAGGGGAGACGAGCCTGTACGAGCAGCTTTACCGGGCGCTTCGAGCCGACATCGAGTCCGGTGTTCTTGCGGCCGGCGCGCGCCTCCCTTCCAAGCGGGCATTCGCAAAGCATTTGGGGGTGAGCGTCGTCACCGTGGAGGGGGCCTTGGACCAGCTGGTGGCCGAGGGCTATGTGCGCGCCGTGCCCCGCAGTGGCTTCTATGTGCAGGAAATCGGCTCGAATTTGGCAAGTTTTTCGAGGGTTTCGACGCGTGAAACCGTGAAATCGCCTTCCAAAGCCGGTTTCGAGGGCAAAAGCGCGCTCGGCGTAGCCAAAATGGGGGTTTCGGAAGGTGGCGACGTCGAAACCCTCGAAAAACTTGCCACAAAAGACGAGTCCTTTTGTATAGCTTGTGGCAAAGGGGATGTTTCGGGGGCGTGTGGGGGGTTCCAGGGCGAAGCGAGCCTCTGCGGGAATGCGACGAAAATCCGGAGCAACGCGTGCATCGGGGATGACAGGGCCGAATGCGGGGCATCTTGGAACGGCCAGAACGATGCCGGATGTGGGGCATCTTGGTGCGGCCAGAATGGCGCCGGACGCAAATGGCTCGCCGATTTCACGGGGGCGACGGCGCCGGAAGGGGTGTTTCCCTACGCGGCGTGGGCACGGACGCTGCGGCGCGTGTTGGCCGACGAGAGCGAGCGCACGGTGCTGGAGGCGTCGGGGCCTCAGGGATCGCCTCGGTTGCGGGCGGCCATCGCGGCGCATCTGCGGGGCCTTCGCGGCATGGAGGTGCATCCCGACCAGATCGTGATCGGTTCCGGTGCCCAGTCGCTTTATGGCCTGCTCGTGCAGCTGCTCGGTCGTAATCTGGCGTACGGCGTGGAAGACCCCGGCTATCCGCGGCTTACGCGCATCTACGAGTCGAACGACGTGGCGGTGCGGCCGATCGCTCTCGATGGGGAAGGGCCGGTCTTGGAGGCGCTCGAGCGTGCCCGCATCGACGTGCTGCACTGCACGCCGTCGCACCAGTTTCCCACCGGTATCACGGTGCCGGTGTCGCGCCGGCGCTCGTTGTTGGAATGGGCCCAGAGTGGGGTTGCCGCGCCCGAGGACGGTGCAGCGGCTAGGGAGATTCGCGGTCGGAGCGTGAAAGCTTCCAGTGCCCAGTCGCGCTACCTCATCGAAGATGACTTCGACTGCGAGTTCCGCATGGCGGGGCGTCCCGTACCTCCACTCGCGGCCCTCGATGGGGCTGGGCGGGTCATTTACGCGAACACGTTCTCGAAGACGCTCGGGGGTGCTTTCCGCATTGGCTACATGGTGCTGCCCGAGGCGCTGGCCGAACGGTTCCGCGACCGACTTGGCTTTTACGCCTGCACGGTGGGTGCATTGGAGCAGCTGACGTTGGCGCGGTTCATGGAGTCGGGGGACTACGAGCGCCATGTCAATCGCCAGCGGACGCGTTACCGGCGGCGGCTGAGCGCGCTGATTGACGTACTAGCGGCGTCTTCGGCCGGCGATCATTTGCACTTTGCCAATGCGGGTGCCGGGCTGCACTTTCTCATGGAGGTTAGGAGTGTCGAAGGAGACGAGAGAGATAGTGCGACTTTCGAGGAGCGCGTGGCCCGGCGCGCTGCGATTCGGGGCGTGCGCCTGGCGCCTTTGGGCCGTTATCGGTTCACGGGTTGCGAGGCGGGAGCTCCTGGGCGCAGCTCGAACGAAACGGTAGGCTGCCGGTGCGAGGCTCGCGAAGTCGAGGGTGCCCGAAGGGTATGCGACGAGGTGCGGTCTGGGTGCAGCGAGGGGAGGGGTCGGCGCCGTCCCGCCTTCGTGATGAGCTTCTCTTCCTTGGAAGAAGAGACGATCCCGGAGGTAGCCGGGATCGTCTCGGAGGCGGTTATGGTCGAGCTGGGCTGACCTGGTCATCCTCGATGAACTAGGAGGCGCATTCAATCAAGTGCGCGTCGGTTGTTTCTAGCCGATGACGTCGCCGTTGACGGCGAAGGTGACCACTTCGAAGGGGATGTCCTTGCCCGACTGGGCGCAGGCCTCGGCGGCGGCGCGCTCGAGGCCGCCGCAGCAGGGCACCTCCATGCGGGCGACGGTGACCGAGGTGATGTCGTTGGCGGCGATGATGGCGGCGAGCTTGTCGGTGTAGGAGCCCTCGTCCAGCTTGGGGCAGCCGATGATGGTGACGTTGCCGCTCATGAAGCGCTCGTGGAAGCTGGCGCAGGCAAACGCGGTGCAGTCGGCGGCGATAAGCAGCCCGCGGCCCTGGTAGTAGGGGGCCTGCACCGGTACGAGTTTGATCTGGCACGGCCACTGAGCCAAGCGGTTCGGCAGAGCGGCGGCCACGGCGGAAAGCGCGTCGGTGGCGCCGGTAGCGGCCGGAGCGGCGGTGCGAGCAGCCGGTACAGGAGCGGCTGGTGCCGGGGCTCCGTTCAGGGAGCGGCTGCGGGAACCGGGGCATCCGCCCTGGTGCGCAGGCGACGGCGCCGGCTTCGGAGCGTCGTCGATGAGGGTGCGGGCGGCCGAGCCGGGACAGCCGCTGCGGTGCTCGGCCGCGGCCGGAACGCTGCAAGCCGTCGCGCCGCCGTTGCGGGCGGCCAGGTGTGCCGCCACGGCAGCCTCGTCGTAGGGAGCGGCTTCCCGCTCGACGAAGGAGATGGCGTCGGTAGGGCAGGCCGGCAGGCAGTCGCCCAGCCCGTCGCAGTAGTCGTCGCGCATAAGGCGCGCCTTGCCGTCGACCATGGCGATGGCACCCTCGTGGCATGCGTCGACGCACAGGCCGCAGCCGATGCATTTGTCCTCGTCAATGTGAATGATCTTGCGGAGCATGGAACCTCTTTCGCTTCGTGTCGTATGTCGGGCAGCATCATAGCGGGTCGACGCGAAAGCGCAAGAGGCTCCATGTAGATGATGGAAAGATGTGGACGAACCTCTACTCGGCCAGCAGCTCTTCCACCTTCTCGACCTTGGTGTGCAGGGTGTCGGTGTGCCCCGGGCGGATGTCGGCCTTCAGGATCACCTCGGTGCGAATGCCCCGATCAGCGAGAACCATGGTTGCGTCGCGCACGACGGTCATGACTTCGTCCCACTCGCCCTCGATCTCGGTGAACATGGAGGTGGTGCGGTAGGGCAGGCCGGAGTCGCGAATGACGCGGACGGCCTCCGCCACATAGGGGGCCAGCTCGTCCCCCACGCCGAAGGGCGCGATGGCAACGGCAACAAGGGTGTTCATGGGGCTCTCCTTTTCGAAATCTTCGATGTAAATGCCAGTTCGACCCCGTAATGGTAAGGTGCTTGGAACCGATCTTCGGATCGGATGCTGGTGGCGTCACAGGGCCTGCGTGCCAGAGGCGCTGGCGAGGGCCAGGGGCGCCTCGGCCACTTCCTCGGCGGTGAGGTTATAGAGCGCGTCGAGGAAGGCGACTTGGAAGCTGCCGGAACCGCTGCAGGCTTCGGCAGCGCGCAGGCCTGCCAGGTTGTAGGCGGCGGTCGCGGTGAGCGCGGCCACGAAGGGGTCGGCCACGCAGGCGTACACCGCCGCGACGCCGCCCAGCGAGCAGCCGGAGCCGGTGATGCAGGTCATGAGGGGCGAGCCGCCGGAAAGCCGTGCCACCTGTGCGCCATCGGTGACAAGGTCGGTGGCACCGGAGACGGCCACCGCACCCCCGGTGAAGCGGGCGCACGCCACGGCGGCGCGCTCGGCGGCGTCCACGGAATCGGTGCTGTCCACGCCGCGGGGACCGTCGCCGGAGGCGTCGTCGGACGAGTCGCCGGCAAGCCCCCACAGCTCGGCCACGGCGATGATCTCCGAAGCATTGCCGCGCAGGATGGCCGGGGGATTCTCGTGCACGGCCTCGATGAGCTGGGTGCGCAGGCTGCCGATGCCGATGCCCACCGGGTCGAGCACCCAAGGCTTGCCCGCCGCCGCGCAAGCGCGCGCCGTGGCGGGAACCGTTTGCTCGTAGACGGGCAGCAGGGTACCCAGGTTGATGTAGACGGCCCCTCCCAGGGCGGCGACGCATTCGCCCTCGTCGGGCAAATACACCATGGCCGCCGAGCCGCCGACGGCCAGCTGGGCGTTGGCGACGAAGTTCTGGGTCACGGTGTTGGTGATGGAAGGCGCCAGCGGATTCGTTTCGCGCACCTCGTGCACGGCACGGGCCATGAACGCCCGAAGCTCTGCCTCGGTGCGGGTGCTGCGGGACGCGCAAGCGTCTGCAGGTGCGCTGATGGCGCAGGTGGAAGGTTCGGTCACGACGATTCCTTTCCGGAAGCTGAAGCGCTGGCCTGCGGGCGCGCCAAAAAGAAAGACGCTCCCCGCAGGAAGCGCCCCTTGTGCTTGGTGAGCATGCTCCCTACGACAGTGTTAGCTGACAGGTTCGAAGGGTTGGGCAAGCGCCCTCTCAACCGCATCGACGAGGCGGCCACGGGTTTGGCTCGCTTTGTCGGGGCGGTACCCCTGCATGGTTCCAGCGTAGCACGATTGGCAGTGGGCACGGGCGGGGATGCCTGTCTCGCGCTCCACAGGGCGGTGAGCGAGGGGAAGGTGGAAGGCGAAGACGCGGACGGAGCGCGATGGAGCAGGGAGAGAAGAGAGATGCTCCATGCTGTGCTATGATGCGCCCCATGACTTTCGGAAATGACAGAGGAACGGCCGCGGCGTCCGGGGCGGCCAGCGTGATGGCGGCGATGTCGGGAGGCGTCGACAGCTCCGTGTGCGCGTTGCTCTTGCAGCAGGCGGGCTACGACGTGCGCGGTGCGACGATGGTGCTGCGCGGCGGCGAAGTCTTAAGCGATGCTGCGGAAGGCGAAGGGCCGACCTGCGGATCGTCGCGCGATGTAGAAGATGCGCGAGCGGTGTGCCGGCGCCTCGGCATTCCCCACGATGCCTTCGATCTGCGCGATCGTTTTGAAGCGGCGGTGGTACGCCCGTTCTGCGGGGCCTATCTCGAGGGCCGCACGCCCAACCCCTGCATCGCCTGTAATCGGTTCCTGAAATTCGAGGCGCTGCAAAAGCACCGGCGCCAGCTGGGGCTCGATTACGTGGCCACGGGACACTACGCCCGGCGCCGCTGGGACGAGGCGACCGGGTGCTGGCAGCTTCTGCGGGCGAGTGACCCTGCTAAGGATCAAAGCTACGTGCTGTACCACCTCACCCAGGACACGCTCGCCCACATGCTGTTTCCTCTGGGCGAGCTGACGAAGGACGAGGTGCGCGAGCTGGCCCGCGCCCACGGCTTCGACACAGCGGAAAAGCCTGAGAGCCAGGACATCTGCTTCGTGCCCGACGGCGACTACGCGGGATTCATCGAAGGCCGCTGTGGCGCGGACACTGCTTTTGAACCGGGCGAGATTGTGAATCGGGAAGGACGTGTTCTCGGGGAGCATGCGGGGCTCATCCGCTACACCATCGGGCAACGCAAGGGCATCGGTGTGGCGGCGCGCGAGCCGCTGTACGTGCTGGGGAAGGACGCATCCGCCAACCGGCTCATCGTCGGTTTCAAGGACGAGCTGCTCAGCTCAGGAGTAGTGGCCTGCGATGTGAATCTCATCAGCGGAGGCGTTTTGGAAGGCCCGCGCGAGGTGCAGGTGAAGACCCACTACCGCCAGCGGCCCGTGCCAGCGGTCGCCGAGCAGACCGGCCCCGACGAGCTGACCGTCACCTTCGGCGAGCCCCAGCGCGCCGCCGCCCCAGGCCAGGCCGCCGTCCTCTATGAAGGCGATATCGTCCTCGGCGGCGGCAGCATCGTTCGGGCTTTCTAGCCCGCCCGAAAGGAGACAGGGGCTGCGGATGCTGCCTGCTGCTGCTTTGGGCTACAACCCCGCGAGGCCGATTTGGTAGCCTTCTACGAACAGGCTCAGCTTCTCGATGTAGCTTTGGGCCAGAGGCGACAGCTGTCGCTCGTTGTGAACGATGTAGCCCACGCGCATGAGCTCCTTGGTCTGCAGGGGCACGCTGGCGATGCCGGTGTACATCTCGCTGGAGAGCACGCCGGTGGAGATGGTGTAGCCGTTGTGGTGGGCGAGGAGGTTCGAGAGGGTGCCGCGGTCGCTCACGGAGATGCATTTTGTGTGGGGCAGCTCGGCCAGGGGCTCCTCGGAGTAGAAGAACGAGTTGTTTGCCCCCTGCTCGAAGGCGTAGCGGGGGTAGTCCTCCAGATCTTCCACGGTCACCTCGGTGCGCGAGGCCAAGGGGTGCTTGTCGCTGACGAATACGTGGGGCTGCGCAGTGAACAGCAGGTTGAAGGAGAGGTTCGCGTCGGAAAGGGCGTGCCCGATGACGCTCTCGTTGAAGGTGGAGAGGTACAGCACGCCCAGATCGCTGCGGAAGTCGCGCACGTCCTCGATGACCTCGGAGGTGCGGGTCTCGCGCAGGCTGAAGTTGTAGCCGGCGCCCTCGTACTCCTCGGCCAGTTCCAGGAACGCCTCCACCACGAAGGCGTAGTGCTGGGAAGTGATGGATAGACGCTGCGCCGCCTCGCCGCCGCGGCCGGAGTAGCGCTGCTCCATGAGGTCGGCCTGCTCCACCACTTGGCGGGCGTAGCCCAAAAGCTCGATGCCATCGCTCGTGAGCGTGATACCGCGGTTGGATCGCTCGAAGATGGTGACGCCGGTCTCGCGCTCGATGTCGCGCACGGCCACCGACAGGCTTGACTGCGAGACGTACAGCGTGTGCGCCGCCGCCGAGATGGAGCCGTGGTTCGCGATGGCGATGAGGTAGCGAAGTTGCTGCAGGGTCATGGGAAGCTCCTATGGCGGGTTAGGATTCAAGTCTAGGGAACTGCTAGGCATTATACGACCGTCGGGCGGCGATGGAAGGGAGAACTTGACGGTGCGCCACGGTTTTCTCGGCCGCCTCGCCATCGGAAACCGCTATGGCGCGGGCCGTTGACGAAGTGGGGCTATTCAGTAGGATGGGGGCAATGCATCTCCTCGTCGGTCGGAGCCGCGCGGTATTCTGATTCGCTCAGACAGTCCTCGCTCTGCGAAACAGTCCACTGGACTGTTTCGTTCGCTGCGGAACTCGCTCGGTCAGAACACCCCACGTCTCCGACCGGTTGCCGGCTTTGTTTCAGCCAGAAAGGATTTCCCATGACCGTCCACGAGAACATCACCGAGCTGATCGGGCACACGCCGTTGGTGGAGCTGACCAACTACGAGCGCGCCCACGAGCTGCCCGCCACGCTCATCGGGAAGGTGGAGTCGTTCAACCCCACCGGTTCGGTGAAGGACCGCGCCGCCCAATCGATGATCGACGCCGCCGTGGAGGCCGGGGTCCTCGACGACGAGACGGTCATCATCGAGCCCACCTCCGGCAACACCGGCATCGGCCTTTCCGCCATCGCCGCCGTGCGGGGCAACCGCATCATCATCGTCATGCCCGAGACCATGTCCGTGGAGCGGCGCAACCTCATGCGCGCCTACGGGGCGGAGCTCGTGCTCACTGAGGGCGCCAAGGGCATGAAGGGCGCCATCGAGGAGGCCGAGCGGCTGGCGGCGGAGATTCCGAACTCGTTCATTCCCTCGCAGTTCTCCAATCCGGCGAACCCGGCTGTGCACGAGCGCACCACCGGCCCGGAGATCTGGGAGGACACCGACGGCGCGGTGGACATCCTCGTGGCCGGCGTGGGCACCGGTGGCACGCTGTCGGGCACGGGCGCCTATCTGAAGGCGCAGAACCCGGCCATCCAGGTGGTAGCCGTGGAGCCGGCCGGATCTCCCGTGCTCTCCGAGGGCCGCGCCGGCGCCCACAAGATTCAGGGCATCGGCGCCGGGTTCGTGCCCGAGACGCTGGACACCGCCATCTACGACGAGGTCATCGCCATCGAAGACGAGGAGGCCTTCGAGGCCGGGCGGGAGCTGGCTGCCCATGACGGACTGCTCGTGGGCATCTCCTCGGGCGCGGCGGTGGCCGCGGCGGCGAAGTTGGCGCGCCGGCCCGAGAACGCGGGGAAGAACATCGTCGTCATCCTGCCCGACACCGGTGAGCGCTACCTTTCCACCTCCATGTTCGACTTCTCGTAGGCCTTCCACGTTTCTCTTTCGTTACAAATTCGTGGGCTCGTCGACAGCTTCGGGGGCGCCGGGCAAAGGCCGTGGTAGCATACGGAAAGCACCTTTTCGGCCGACGAAAGAAAGCAACAGATGGCAACCTCGGCGCCCTCCATATTCCCCGCTTTAGCCCAGCTCGATATCGGCGACGTTCTCGCCCACATGCCGGGCGGCTTCTTCGTCTACCGTGCCGACGGCGACGAGGCGGTGGTCTACGCCAACGAGGCCTGCCTGCGCATCTTCGGCTGCGCGGATCAGGAGCAGTTCGTCACGCTGACGGGCGGCACCTTCCCCGGCATGGTGCATCCCGAGGACATCGAAGCCGTGGAGCACTCCATCAGCCGCCAGATTCAGGCCGATCGGTACTCCATGGACTACGTGGAGTACCGCATCATCCGCCGCGACGGCTCCATTCGCTGGATAGAGGACTACGGCCATCACGTCACGTTGGACGCGGGCGAGTTCTTCTACGTGTTCATCAACGACGCCACGGACAAGCTGCGCGAGCGCGCCGACGAGCTGGAGGCCGTGAACGCCCAGCTGCGCGAAGCCTATGCCCGCGAGATCGAGCACCGCACCATGCTGCGCAACGCCCTTTCCGAGGCCGAGGCCGCCAACGTGGCGAAAAACACGTTCCTCTCGAATATGTCCCACGACATCCGCACGCCGCTGAACGCCGTGGTGGGCTATGCGTCGCTCATCTCGGCCCATGGCGGCGAGGCCGAGCGGGTGCGCGCCTACAGTGACAAGGTGCTGGCCGCCTCCGAGCAGCTGCTCGACGTGGTGAACGAGACGTTGGAGATCAGCCGTATGGAGGCGGGCCACGTGCAGCTGGCCGAGGCGGAATGCTCGCTTTCCGAGCTGGTCATGCAGGTGCGCATGGACATGGTGGACTTGGCCGATCGTGCCGATGTCACCCTGGTCTGCGATGTTGAGCCTCTGACCCACGACCGCGTGCTTGTGGACGCTGTGCGCCTGTCCCATGTGCTCACCCAGCTGGTGGACAACGCCATCAAGTACTCGCCGGCCGGCAGCATCGTGCGCATCAGCGTGGCCGAGAACGCCGGCGCGCCCCAGGGCTTCGCCAGCTTCCGCTTTGTCGTGGCCGATAGGGGCGTAGGGATGGAGCCCGCGTTCATGGAGCGCATGTTCATGCCCTTCGAGCGAGAGAGCAACACCACGGCCTCAGGCGTTCAGGGCACGGGACTCGGGCTCACCATCGTGCGCAACGTGCTCGATCTTATGGAAGGCGAGCTCGCTGTGGAAAGCGTGCCGGGGGAGGGCTCCACTTTCACGGTGGACATCACCTTCCGCCAGGCTCCGGCCGATGTGGCCGCCGAGGCGCCGTGCCCGAGCCGCGGGCGGGGGCCGGTGCGCCACATCCTGCTCGTGGAGGACAACGAGCTCAACCGCGAGATCGCCTGCTGCCTTCTGGACGATGCGGGCTATGAGGTGGACACGGCGGAAAACGGCGAGGTGGCCCTGGGAATGATTGAGGCCGCCGACGCGCGTGCCTACGATCTGGTGCTCATGGACATCCAGATGCCGGTCATGGACGGCTATGCCGCCACCCGCGCCATTCGCGCGCTGCCTGACCCGGTGCGCGCGTCGCTGCCCATCATCGCCGTGAGCGCGAACGCCTTCTCCGAGGACCGCAAGCGCTCGCTGGAAAGCGGCATGGACGCGCACCTTCCCAAGCCGCTTGACGTTCACCGCCTTCAGTCCCTCATCGAGAAGGTCGTGCATTAGACGATTCTAGTAGCTGTCGGCGATGCCTCTTAGGTAGTCGGCGTACTGGCGGCTCAGGGCACTGGGGGCCTCTAGGCGCACCGATGTGCCGAACTGGGCGAGCCAGCCGAAGAAGACGGGGCTGGCGGCCACGGTGACGTGCACGCGGGCATGGGTCGCATCCACCGGCGCGCTTTCCACGTCCTTGCCGAAGCGGTCGATAATGGCGCTCATGACCGATTCCTCCACGAGCAGCGTCGCCGGCGTCGTCTCGCCGCCGAACATGGAGAACGTGCGAGAAGTGTAGGTCGCTGCATCGAAGGTGGCGATGCGCTCGTTGCGCACGGCCGCCTCGTCGGTGATGCGCAGCCCCTGCATGCGATCGACACGGTAGCTGGGGAAGGAGTCGTGCTTCTCGTTGTAGGCGATGAGGTAATAGCACCCCTCGGAGTAAATGAGGCATACCGGCGTCTCGCAGTAGATGCGGCCGCCCCCTTGGGGCTGTGGGCGCTTGTTCACATCGTGCTTCACGTAGCGGAAGGCCACCTGCCGGTGGCGGCGGATGGCCTCGTGCAAGGTGTCCACGTGATGGAACACCGATTCGTTCTGCATCTTGATGCGGCCTTCCACGTGCACGTTCTTGGAAAGCGCGGCGGCGTGGTGGCAGGAGCCCAGAGACGCCAGCCCTTCGGTGAGGCGATGGGCCATACGAACCGTGAGGAAGCGCGAGGACTGCACGGCGTCGGTGAGCAGCATGAGCTCGGCGGCGGTGAAGGTGCGCGAGACGAGGGCGTAGCTGACCGGGTGCGTGGGAAGCTTCGCGATGTCGAGACCGAAGTCGCGAAGGGCGTCCAAGTCGCGGTACACCGATTTGCGCTCGGCCTCGATGCCCGCCTCAGCCAGCCCGGCGATGATTTCGGGGCAGGTGAGGCCGTGACTCTCGTCGGTGCGCTCGTAGAGCATCTTGGCGAGGTTGAGCAGCTTCAGTTTCTGGCTCTCGCCCGCCATCGCGCGCCCCTTTCCCCACGATCGCCTACGTTGGCTGATCGTCTTCGTAATCGTGGTCGATGACGACATTGTAGGTGTAATCGGGATATTTTTCCTTCAGATGGGCGATTATTTTGTCGCGGATGGCGTCGTCGTCGGCCTTAAAGCCTATGACCAAATCGAAGTAGACGGTCGAGGTTTTCTCGTCTACGTAGAAGCCGTGCACCTGCAGGATCGCCGGGTCGCTTTTCGCGAGGGCGTCGAGGTCGGCATGCAGAGGGGCGAAGGCGCCGGTGGTGTTCTCGGCGTAAATGCCCACGGTGGTGAGGATGCCGAACTTCTCGGTGAGTCCTTCGCTGATCTGGCGGGTGAGGGCGTGGATGTCGCGGGCGCACATATCGTCGGGCACCTCGATGTGCACCGAGCCCAAGACTTCGTTGGGGCCGAAGTTGTCCAGCACCACGTCGTAGGTGCCGCGCACATCGGGGAAACTGTTGGTGTAGGCGATGATGTCGTCGACGAGCTTCTTGTCCTCCGGGCCGCCGATAAGCGGCGAGAGGGCGTCGCCGAGCACTTCGAAGCCGGCCTTCAGAACCACAAGCGAGATGATGAGGCCCACGGCGCCGTCGATGTTCAGGCCCCAGAAGTTCTGGGCCGCCGCTACCACGAGCGTGCCGGCCGAGAGCACCGCGTCGTAGTTGGAATCAATGCCCGAAGCGATGAGGGCCTCGGAGTTCGTCTTGTCGCCGAAGCGCTTGAACATGATGCCGATGGCGATCTTCGCGAGGATGGCCACCACGATGACGATGATGGTGATGGCCGAGTAGCTGGGCGCGCCGGGGTGGATGATCTTGTCGATGGATTCGCGCAGGGAGATGAAGCCGGCCACGAGGATGATGATGGCGATGACGACGCTGGTGAGGTACTCCACGCGGCCGTAGCCGAAGGGGTGGTGGCGGTCGGGCCGGCGCCCGGCGAGCTTCGTGCCCACGATGGTGACGATGGAGGACAAGGCGTCGGTGGCGTTGTTCACGCCGTCCAAGATGATGGCGATGGAATGGGACATGAACCCGACGGCCATCTTGAAGGCGACGAGCAGCACATTGCCGATAATGCCGTATACGCTCGCCTTGACGATTTCCCTCTCGCGGTTCATGACTCTCACCCCTGATGGTTTGCGCTTGTGCCTCTTGGGTCGGCGCGCCTCGCTGTATTATGGGCGCCGTTGCTACTGGTGCGGCCGTTGTTGTGGCTGCTGCGCTGGCGCCGATGCCGCCGCTGGTGCCGCCACCGGCGCGGCTGTTGACGCCGCCACTGGTGCCGTTGGCGCGGGCGCGCGTTGTCTCATGGGTCGATTATAGGTCTCTCTCCAGGTGGGCAAGTCCCCGCCCCGTAGCCTTTCCGAAGCAGTTCGGTAACTATCCTGCTCGCCGCCGCCGATTGCGGGCGCTTTGGCAGAGAAGATGGGAAGGCAAGCAGACGGCGTTGACCGCCTGCGGTTGCGCACCCATCCGTAGCCTGAGACGGTTTTCTGCCATCGCCGTTTCCCGTTTGCGACATTTTGGGCCCTCGGGCTATGCTGCTTTGGCAAAAACCCACGTCTGGCTACGGGTTTTTGCCCCTTTTTGAGTTTCGACCCGCAGCCAGAGGGGGCTTTTTGTCGGGAAGGCTGCGGTGGCCTGGCAAAAACCCCTCTCGTGCTACGGGTTAGCGAACGGTGCTCTGCGGGTGGATGGGGTATATGCGCCGATTTGGGGCAAGAGGAGATCGGTTCGAGAAAGAAAGGGAAAGAGAAAGGGAAAGAGAAAGAAAGAGAGAGAAAAAAAGAGAGAAGATCGTTCCAAGAAAGAGAAGGCCCTCCGGCTATAGAGTGGGAGGGCCTTCGTGGCGGGTGATGGCGGCAGCGATGTGGCTTGCCCGCGAGTCGAAGTTAGGCGGTGGGCTTGTCGTTGTCGGCGTCGTCGGTCGCAGTGTCGGCGGCTGCGGTGTCGGCGTCGGAGGAGATCTCCTCGACGACGGCTACGCCGGCCTGGGCGTCTTCGATGTAGTTGTCAGGCAGGACGATGGCCGGCTCGGCTGCGGCCTCGGCGGCTTCCTCGGGAGTCTCGGCCGGGGCGAAGGTGTCCTCCTCGACCGTTTCCACCACGGCGGCGGGGACGGGCTCGGCGACCGTCTCCTCCGCGACGGCAGCTACGGGTTCGTCTGCTGCGGGCTCGGCCGCGACGACCTGTTCGGTGGCGACGACTTCTGCCGCAGGGGCCGTAGCGGCCGTGGCGGGCATCACTGCGCCGGCAACGGCCTCGGCGGCCACGGCAGCGGCCACGGGAACAGCGGCGGCCGGAGCGGCAGGCTGCTGGGGCGCAGCGGCTGCGGGCTGCACGGGCTGCTGCGGGGCTACCGGTGCGACAGGCGCAGCGGCCGGCGCGTAGCCGTAGGGAGCCGCGGGCGCCGGCGCGGCGGCGTACAGGGCGCGATCCTTGTTGGCGAACACGGCCACGATGATGCAGAGCACGAGCGACACCCAGCAGCAGGAGAGAAGGCTCACCACGGCGGCGACGATGTTCCAGATCATGATGCCGCGCAGTTTGTCGGGCTTGGCCGCGCCGCGCACGCCGAGGATGCCGGCGATGAGAATGAGCACGGCGCAGACGATCACGAGGAAGACGAGGAAGCCCAGCATGCCGAGCAGCACTGACACGTCATCGGTGGTGAAATAGAGGCCGTCGTCGGTGTAGAAGTAGTCGTAGCCGGAGCCGGAAATGGCGGCGCCGCCGACGCCGAGGCCTGCCCAAGCGATGAGCATGCCGAAAATGCCGAGGGCTGCGAGCACGATATTGGCAATGCTCATGCCCTTGATGGCCTTCGCATGGTTGGTGTTCATGGTGTCTCTCCTTGAATCGATGCGGTCAATGCGATGGTGACCAGTATAGCGGCGAATTGTTGAGTCGCGTCATCGGCGATCAATTGTGGAGCGTTTGTTGACAAGCGTCAGCAAACGGCGCGCGGGCTCGACTGAGCGCCGGTTCCGTGGTGCGCTTCGGCTAGTCGCGACTCTCGGCATCGAGCATCCGCTTGATGCGCTCGACGGCCTCGCGCGTGTCGTCCGCGTCGCCGAAGGCGGTCAGGCGGATGTAGCCCTCGCCGGCCGGCCCGAACCCGGCGCCGGGGGTGGTGATGACGTTGGCCTCTTCCAGAAGGCGGTTGAAAAAGTCCCAGGAGCCGGTGCCGTTAGGGGTGCGGCACCACACGTACGGGCTGTTGTCGGCGCCGTACACCTCAAGGCCGGCCGCCGCCAGGCCCTCCTTTATCGTGCGGGCGTTGGCGCGGTAGAAGTCGATCGTCTCGTCCACCTGGGCCGCCCCCTCCGGAGTGTAGATGGCCGCCGCGCCCCGCTGGATGACGTAGGAGGCGCCGTTGAACTTGGTGGTCTGGCGGCGGTTCCACATGGCGTTTAAGCTCTGCCCCTCGCGTACCAGGTCACGCGGCACCACGGTGTAGCCGCAGCGGGCCCCGGTGAAGCCGGCGGTCTTCGAGAAGCTGCGGAGCTCGATGGCGCACGTCTTCGCGCCGGGAATTTCGTAGATGGAGTGGGGGATGGCGGGGTCGGCGATGAAGCGCTCGTAGGCGGCGTCGAAGAGGATGACGGCATCCGTGGCGTTGGCGTAATCGACCCATCTTTGCAGGGCCTCGCGGGAAAGCACCGTGCCCGTGGGGTTGTTCGGCGAGCAGAGGTAGATGAGGTCGACGGGCGCGTCGGGCAGGGCTGGCGTGAAGTCGTTCTCGGCGGTAGTGGGCATGTAGACGATGTTCGTCCAGCGCTCGGTGTCCGTGTCGTAGTCGCCGGCGCGGCCGGCCATGGCGTTGGTGTCCACGTAAACGGGGTAGACCGGGTCGCACACGGCCACGACGTTGTCCTCGGCGAAGATGTCGCCGATGTTGCCGCAGTCGCTTTTGGCGCCGTCCGAGATGAAGATCTCGTCGGGGTCGATGGCGATGTTGCGGGCGGCGAAGTCGTGCTCGGCGATGGCGTCGCGCAAAAAGGCGTAGCCCTGCTCGGGGCCGTAGCCGTGGAAGGTCTCGGCGGCGGCGAGGTCGTCTACGGCGGCGTGCATGGCGGCGACGACGGCCGGGGCGAGCGGGCGGGTGACGTCGCCGATGCCCATCTTGATGAGGCGCGCGTCGGGGTTCGCTTCCTGGTAGGCGGCGGTGCGCCGGGCGATTTCCGAGAACAGGTAGCTGCCGGGCAGCTTCTCGTAGTTGCGATTGATGCGGGCCATGGGGCCTCCTTCATGGTGCGGTTTTCTGATGCGCTTAGGTTAGGGGGCGAATGTTTCCAATGGGAAAAGACGAGGATAAACCTCATCAATGGGCAGATCAGCGCCGCAATCGTGGACAATTTGTGGGCATCTCGCCTACGGCGCGCGCTCGGGGTTTTTGAGCGTCCGCACGACGGTCTCTTGTGTGAAAATGAAGGTTCTAAGAGACAGGGTGTGAATAGGCTTGCGCTAGCAGGACGCGGGCCTGTGCGAAGGAGACGTTCGTCCATGAAATTGACGCGGAGAGGCTTTCTGGCCGGCGCCGGAGCCGTGGCGGCGGGAAGCGCGGCATGGGGTTTGGATCCGAATCGAGCCTGGGCCGACGAAGAGGTCGCCGAAGAGCCCGCCGGCACCGACGAGGCGCCGGCCGAAGAGCCTGCGGCCCCTGCGGGGCCGGTCGTCGTCTGCGAGGAGTGTCCGGGCGCCTGCACACTGGTGCTCGAGGTGGAGGACGGGCGGGTGGCGGCGGTGCGCGGCGACGGCGCGAATCCGTTCTCTGAAGGGCGGCTCTGCCTGCGCGCTCAGGCGCTGACCGACTTGTGGAAGGCGCCCGAAGGGGCGACCGAGGACGGCGCCGGTGGCGATGGTGGCAATGGCGCGGGCGGCAACGACGCCGCGAGCGAAGGCGCGACGACGGCCAGTCCGGGGCGCTTGACCTCGCCGCGGGTGCGTCGCGCCGGGTCGGATGCATGGGAGGACATCTCCTGGGATCGCGCACTGGATGAGATCGCCAACTTGGTGAAGGACACGCGGGACGCCACCTTCGAAGAGAGCATCGAGGGCGTGGAGGCCGACGATGAGGCGCAGGGCGAGACGGACTTCGACGAATGGGACTGGAGCGACCGCGGCGGCTACGGCGACGATGGCTACGGCGACAACGACTACGGCGCCCGGAAGCGTCCCCGCGGCGTGCCGGTCATGTGCACTCGGGCCATCGGCAGCTTCGGCGGCGCGCGCCTTGTGGCTGAGGAGCAGTTCCTGCTCGCCAAGGCGCTGCGATCCTGGGGCGTGGTGAACATCGACTCCGAAGCGGCTTTCGGTCGGCGTGCCTTCGCAGCCGGTGTCGCCGCGACCCTCGGCATCGCCGAGCCCGACGGGCTCTGGAGCGATATCGCGAACACGGGCTGCCTGCTCACTCTGGGTGCCGATGTTGCCACAAGCCAGCCGCTCTCCCTTCGCTGGATCGAGCGTGCCCGGGATGCGGGCGCGCTTTGGATCGCCGTGGATCCGCTGCGCTCGGCCTCGGCCGAGATGGCCGACATCCACGTGCCCATCCGCCCCGGCACCGACATCGCGTTTCTCGGGGGGCTGGCCAAATACGCCATGGACAATTCCCTCTGGCAGCCCGAGTACGTGCTGAATTTCACCAACGCCTCCTACCTCATGGACCCCGCCTTCTCCTTCGACGCGTCAAGCGGCGCCTTCTTCGGCTGGGATCCCATGACCGGCACCTACGACAAGACCAGTTGGGGCTATCAGACCGACGGCTTCGACACGTGGAACATGCGCTTCGACGGCGAGTTCTCCTGGGTGCGCGGTGAGGGCGTCCCTGCCTGGGCCGTGCCGTCCCAGCCGCGCTGCGAGCGCAATATCACGCTGCAGGACCCGGCTTGCGCCTGGGTGCGCCTGCAGGAGTTTCTCGCCCGCTACGACTTGGACACGGTGGCCACCGTCTGCGGCGTGGAGCGGTCGCTGCTCGAGCGCGCCTACGGGGCCTTCGCGGCCACGGGCGCGGTGGAGGGGGCGGGCAAGGTGCTGGCCGGGCCCGGTCTCGTGCAGCACGGCACGGGGGCCCAGGCGGCGCGCGCGGCCGCTGTGGTGCAGCTGCTGCTCGGCAACATCGGCGTGCCCGGGGGCGGCATCTCCTACCTGGGGGGGCGCTGCGAATGAGGGGCTGGCCGATGCCATGGGGCTTTCGCCGGACATGTTCTGCGGCGATCTTCCCTGGCCCACCGAGGGCGAGACGACGCTCCAGGCGTGGCTCGAGGCCCACACCGAGCCGGCCGGCGCGGGTTCACTGCGGCCCCGTGCCCTGGTGTCGGCCCTGCGTGAGTGGTGGGGCGAGGAGGCGGCCTTCGACAACGACTACGGCTACGATTGGCTGCCCAAGGCACCGGCTGGCGGTGCGTCGTTCAGCGAGGCGCTGTGCACAGGCTTGCTGCAGGGGTGTTTCCTGTGGGGCGCCGATCTGGTGGGGAGCGCGTCTTCGGGCGTTACGGCCGACGACGTGGGGCGCCTAGCGTGGCTCGTCGTGACCGACGGCTCGCCGAACCTCACGGCTACGTTTTGGGAACGGGTGGAGGATCCTTCCCAGCAGCAGACGACGGTGTTCCAGCTGCCAAGCGTCCTCGGCTTCGAGAAGGCCGGCATCCGGGCGAGCGGCGGCCGCCTTCTGCAGCATGCTGAGGCGGCGGTTGAGCCGGCGGCCGAGAGCCGCACGGACGCTGCCATCATCGGCGATATGTGGGAGCGCGTGTTCAACCTGTACGACACCAAGGGCGGTGCGGCGACGGATCCGATCCTTAAGGCCCGGTGGGACTACGTGACATCCGACAGCATCGATCTGGTGAAGGTGGCCTGGGCGATGAACGGCTATGTCGTCGAGGACAGCGACTGGGACGGCGGCGAGCTGGTGCTTTTGGAAGGTGCCGACGGGCTGCGCGCCGACGGCTCGACGGCCTGCGGCGCGGCTTTCCTGGCGGGGCTGTGGTCGAACGGCGCCAGTGCGGCTGATGCGGCCGAGCAACCCGTGGGACGTCGCGACGGTGCCGACGAGAGCGGTCTGGGGCTTTTCCCCGGCTGGGGCTTCACGTGGCCCGGCAACGTGCGGGTGCGCGGCAACCGGGCGAGCGCGAACTTGGCGGGCCAGCCCTGGGTGCGCGAGCGCAATCTCCTTACTTGGGAGGGGGAGAGCTGGGCCTGCATCGATGCGCCCGACTTCCCGATTCTGCGCGACGGACGATGGCTCGAGCCGGACAACCAGGCCTTCCCCGGTACCTGGGAACAGGTGGGGCTTTTGGTGTCCGACCGGTTGGGCGACGGGCCTGTGCCCGAGCACTACGAACCGTTGGAGTCCCCGTTGAACAATCGCCTGAACGGGGCTTACGCCTCTCCGGTGCTGCTGGCGGCCGCCGCGAAGGCACCCGGTGCCGCAGGCGACGACGGGGCGGTGGATGCCGCCGTGGCCGATGCGCTGGCGCCGGACTACTCCTCTATGCAGGCGGATCGCGCGGCCTATCCCATTGCGGCGGTCATCAACGGCTCGGACGGCCGCGACGGCGCTCGGCGCGCCCTGAGCGAGACGCTGGCTGCCGCGGAGCCCGGCTGCTTCGTGGAAATGTCGGCGAGTTTGGCTCGCATTCGCGGCCTGGCCACGGGGAAGTGGGCCCGCGTGTTCAACGAGCGCGGATCCGCGGAGGCGCCGGTGCTCGTCACCGACCGTATCCGTCCCTTCCAATGCGAAGGCAACGAGGGCCACTATGTGTGCTTGAACGGCATGGCCCTCGGCAGCGAGGACGCCGCGGCGGCCATGTGGGGCGTTTTGGCCCCTGCGGCGGAAAGCCCCGTGGGGGCGGCCCGCGATGTCAAGGGTTTCCTGGTCGATATCGAGAAGGCTTAGGGGGAGCATCATGGCTGTCAAGGCAATTCTTTTCGACAGCAGTCGGTGCTCTGCCTGCCAGGCGTGCGTCGCTGCCTGCAAGGGCCGCTTCGGCCTCGGGCCTGCGTCGTCGTCGGAGGATATGGCGGCGCGCGCGTTCGGGCGGGCGGCCGTGCTGGACGAGGAGGCGCCGCTTGCCGTGGCGCGCTTCGAGCGCACGCTGGCCGACGGCGGCACCGTGTGGGAGGCGGCCCGCGCCGGCTGCGTGCACTGCGCCGAGGCGCCTTGCGCGGAAGTGTGCCCCACCGGGGCGCTGGCGGTGAGCGGCGAGACGGGTTTCGTGTCTCTGGACGCGGCCCGCTGCGTGGGCTGCCACTTGTGCGCTATGGTGTGTCCCGCCGACGCTCCCCGCCATCGGGGAGAGCGCGGCGAACTCTGCCTGTGCGACGGGTGCGGGGCCGAGGTGGCCGAAGGTTCCGTGCCGGCCTGCGTCGCCGCCTGCCCGCTGGACGCTCTGGCCTTCGACGACCGCGATGCCGTGGTGTCCCGGGCCAACGAGCGGGCGGCGGTGCTGCGCGAGCGCGGCTGGGCCAACGCTTCAGTGCTCGGTGTGAGCGAGCAGGGTGGTCACCATGTAGTGCAGGTGATGAAGTACGGTGTGGGTGGTTCCATGCACGAGGCGCTGGCGTCTACCGGCGAGGTGGAATGGCTCGATGCCGTAAAGGCGGCCGGTCCTGCGTCCGTGGGCGTCCTCGGCCTTGCCGCTGCGGGCGCCGTAGCGGGCTTGGTTTCTGAGTCCCGCAAGCAGCGCACTGCCGAGGCGGAGGCGGCTGCTGCCTCGATGGCCACGTTCAACCCCCTGCTTGACAACGAGAGTGTCGAAGGCGGGGAGGGTGCCGATGGCGATGCGCGTGAGGTCGTGGAAGAGAGCGCTCTTCAGGCCGCTCTGCGCCGTCGCAATGCCCTGCGCACCAAAAAGGGCGCCACGCCTGGTGCTGCCGCTGCGGCCGCGTTGGCCGCGGTGCCCGTGGAGGAGTACCACTGGTACAACGCCGAGACGACGGATGACGACGAGGCGGAGGATGTCGAGCCGCGCCTCGTGAGTTGCGGTCGTGCGCGCTTCGGCATGAAGGACTACGGCGTTGCGGACGGCTGGGGCGAGGACTTTGCCGGCGATGCGGACGACGCTGACGAGATTCTCGTGGTGGACGAGCTGAGCGACACCGGCGAGCTGTACGACGTGGAGGAGTTCAACCGCCTTCTGGCCGAAGACGCCGCCCTTGCCGCGGAGGGCGGGGAGGCCGACGACGCCGAAGAGCCCGGCGATCCCGAGCCGGCCGATGAGCTCGAGGCGATAGACGATTCCGAGCCAGTTGACGACACTGGGGAAGAAGAGTCGGCTACAGAGCGTTCATGACGAATCGTGCATCTTTAGACTGAAAAGATATACGCTCTATGCTACAATGCGAAACTACGAGGGACGGAACCGAACCGTCCCCCGCAGGGTGTCAAGCCCGCTTGGCCTGGTCAGGATCGGCGGGCTTTTTTTGCGCCCTTATGGACGCGAAAACCCACCTGATCGTTTCCCAGACGACTGCGGACGCGACGCCCGCAAGCACTGAGGTGAAAAACTCCCTCATCGGTTTCACCTCCTTCCCATGGCTCGGAGGTGTGTGCTTGTACGGGATTGACCCGCGCCCTGGCTCTCGCATCGAGGGACAGGGCGCGACTATCCCGTGGTATCCTACTTCCTGCGCAGCTGTTCTAGCTTGGCCTTGAGTTCGTTGTAGTGGCGCCGCTCCTCAGAGGTCCAGGGGCCGAAGAGGATGGTGCGCAAAGCTTCCTCGGCGCTATCGCCGGCCCCTTCGCGAGGGAACAAGCACGTTTGACTTCGGTCGTAGAGGGCGATCTCGTCGAACATTCCGCTTGCTTCCAGGACGCCGAGGTTGGAGACGATCTGGTCGATGATCTTGTTGTGGTGCGCCGGATCGGTGGCTCGGGGCGTGGTGCCGGCCACGCGCATCTCCTCGTAGCGTATCTGGCAGCTGACGAGCGATATCTTCGGCTTTACGGCCATGAGCGCGAGGGACACCCCGTAACCGCGCTGGCGCAGCAGCTCCGCCGTTTTCAGGGGCACCTCTGCCGTGCGCAACGTGCTCTCGATGACGAGGTTGTACCCGATGCGCGAAAGCGAGTCGATAAGCGCCTCGGTCATGCGTCCTGCCCATGGCGCAGTATAGTTAACGGCCTCGTCTCCGTAGATGCGCTGAAGCTCCAAGAAACGGGGGTGGAACTTTCGATAGTCGTCCCCGTTGATGCTGATGCCATTGCCGTCCAGTCGGCGATGGATGATCTTGTGGAGCGTGGTTTTCCCTGCCCCGCTCTGGCCCCCGAGCAAAAAAGCCTGAGGTGGCGATTCAAGGGTAGGGCGATAGGCGCTCAGGAGATTCCAGCGCAGCTCTTCGAACTTTTCGCTGAACTCTCTTTCGGTGTATTTGTCTTCATCGCCCATGATTAGGCCGCCTTTGCGAGCTGGGTCGAAAGAAATTGCTGAAAGCCTTTCAGTTGCCCTCGTATCTCATCGATAGCATGTTGGTTGGCCGCTGAGTCCGAGAGAATTTCGGGCACAAGGCGAGCGATCTGTTGCTCGATGTCGTCGTAGATTATCGTTAGCTCGTCATTTCCCTTGAGCTTTGCCTCGGCGCGTGCTCTGGAGATCTGCGCCATGATGTCCCAGGCGGATTCGTTCAACACCTCCTGCTGCAACGTTATCTCGTAGATTTCCGTCGTGTCCATGACGTCTCCTCCCTCGTCAAAGGTCACTTCCGCGTAGACGATCTTCTCGACCGATGCGCGCTGCTTGGGGGTAAGCGCGTCGCCGTCGCGCTCGAGGCAGCCGGCCATGAACGCGGGAATCATGGTGGCGCGAATGAGGTTGGCGTTGGCCTTGGTGGGGGCGATACCCTTCTCGTAGCGAGTGATGCTGGCCTCGCCGATGCCGAGTAGCCGCGCAAAGGCCTGTTGGGAGAGCCCGTAGTGCTTCCGGATCTCCTTAATTTGCTGGGACATGTCGTGTTCTCTCATGATTATCCAATCTATAGATTGCCTAATAGGGGTATTATATCAGTTAGATTAGGACATATTCGACATGAATTCGAGAAAATGATAGAGAAAAACTCAGCAACATATCAATCAAAAGATAGAAAGAGGGCGATCCCTGTGAGACCGCCCTCTTCGATGGGGGAATATGATAAGTGCGCCCTCGTCGGCCCCAGGGCCACTGTCGGCGCCTAGTCGCGGGTTAGTTTGCGGTGGAGGCGGTGGGGCTTGGCGGCTTCCTTGCCGAGGCGTGCCTCGCGGTCGGCCTGGTAGGCCTCGAAGTTGCCCTCGAAGAAGTGCCAGCGGCCCGGGTTCTCGTCGTCGCCTTCCCAGGCCAGAATATGGGTGGCGATGCGGTCGAGGAACATGCGGTCGTGGCTGACCACGACCGAGCAGCCGGGGAAGTCGAGCAGCGCCGCCTCCAGGCTGGAGAGGGTCTCCACGTCCAGGTCGTTGGTGGGCTCGTCCAGAAGGAGCAGGTTGCCGCCCTCCTTCAGGGTGAGCGCCAGGTTCAGCCGGTTGCGCTCGCCGCCGGAGAGCACGCCTGCGGGCTTCTGCTGGTCGGCTCCCTTGAAGCCGAAGGCGGCCACGTAGGCGCGGGAGGGCACTTCGGTCTCGCCGACCATCATGTAGTCGGTGCCCCCGGACACCACTTCCCACAGCTTCTTGTCCGGGTCGATGCCCGCGCGGTTCTGGTCGACGTAGGCGATCTTCACCGTCTCGCCGATTTCCAGCTCGCCGCCGTCGAGCGGTTCAAGGCCCACGATGGTCTTGAACAGGGTGGTCTTGCCAACGCCGTTGGGACCGATCACGCCCACGATGCCGTTGCGAGGCAGCTCGAAGGACAGGTCGTCGATGAGCACGCGGCCGTCGAACTCCTTGTGCAGGTTCTTCGCGACGAGCACCTTCGAGCCCAAACGCGGGCCAGCGGGAATCTGAATTTCCGCGAAGTCGAGCTTCTTCGCCTTGCCGGCCTCGGCCACCATGGCGTCGTAGTTGGCCAGACGGGCCTTCGACTTCGCCTGGCGGGCCTTCGGTGAGCTGCGCACCCATTCCAGCTCGCGCTCCATGCGGCGGGCAAGCTTGGCCTGGGCCTGGCCTTGGGCGGCCATGCGGGCGGCCTTGGTCTCCAGGTAAGTGGAGTAGTTGCCCTTGTAGGGGAAGAGCTGCCCGCGGTCCACCTCGCAGATCCACTCGGCGGCGTGATCGAGGAAGTAGCGGTCATGGGTGACGGCGAGCACGGCGCCAGGGTAGGTCTTCAGGTGCTGTTCGAGCCAGAGCACCGATTCGGCGTCCAGGTGGTTGGTGGGCTCGTCGAGGAGCAGCAGGTCGGGCTGCTCCAGAAGCAGGCGGCACAGCGCCACGCGACGGCGCTCGCCGCCGGAAAGGATGCTCACGGGCGCGTCCGGGTCGGGGCACTGCAGCGCGTCCATGGCCTGGGAGAGCTGGGAGTCGAGGTCCCACCCGTTGGCGGCGTCGATCTCGTCCTGCAGTTTGCCCATCTCGTCCATGAGCGCGTCGAAGTCGGCGTCGGGCGCGGCCATCTCCTCGCCGATCTGGTTGAAGCGCTCCACTTTGGCCAGCACATCGGCGAAGGCCATCTGAATGTTCTCGAGGACGGTCTTGTCCTCTTCAAGCGGCGGCTCTTGCAGAAGAATGCCCACGGTGTAGCCGGGCGTCAGGCGCGCCTCGCCGTTGGAAACCTCCTCGAGGCCGGCCATGACCTTCAGCAGGGTTGACTTTCCCATGCCGTTGGGCCCCACGACGCCGATCTTCGCGCCGGGGTAGAACGACAGCGTAACGTCGTCCAGAATAACCTTGTCGCCCACCGCCTTGCGGGCCTTGTACATTTGGTAGATGAACTCTGCCATGATGCTCCTGTTCCCTCTGCTCGGTTCCTCGGTTCGCAGCGCGAGGCGCGTACGGGAAGGCCGTTGCTCCGAGCGAGCCGTCCAATGCTTGGGCGGTATTTTCCCAGAAGTAACCGACGGGTGCTATGGCGCCTTCGCGATACTGGAAGAAAACCGCGACTTGTGGCTTAGGGCGATGGGGGTTGCTGTGAGATAATATGCACCGTATCTTTTAAACAATCGGTCTCCTTGCAAAGGCTTTCCCCGTGACCCAGTCTCCCATTCGTGTCCTTTTCGTCTGCCACGGCAACATCTGCCGATCGACTATGGCCGAGTTCGTGTTGAAGGACATGGTGGCGCGGCGGGGGCTTACCGAGCAGTTCCACATCGAGTCGGCGGCGACGAGCACCGAGGAGATCGGCAACCCGGTGCATCCGGGCACGGCGGTGGTGCTGCGCGAGCATGGTATCGGCGGCTTCGAAGGCAAGCGCGCCCGCCAGCTGCGCCGCGCCGATTACGACGCCTTCGACTTCATCATTGGCATGGACACGGCCAATATTCGCAACATGAACTGGATCCTCGGCGGCGACCCGGACGGCAAGGTGCTCAAACTCTTGGAATTCGCCGGCACCAGCCGCAGCGTCGACGACCCCTGGTACACGGGTGATTTCGAGACTACCTACGCCGACGTGCGCGACGGCTGCGAGGGGCTGCTGGCGTATTTGGGGATGTAGTCTCGCCGAGGGACGAGAGGGCGTCGGCCTTATTTCTTTAGCAGATGCCGGATGGCAGCGATTGGGTGGCGCGTGATCATGCGCGGACCGGCGTAACGCATGATGGCGCGGATCTGCTCGCGCTGGGCGGGGGCGTAGCAGTGGTTGCCGCATTCCTCGCAGCTTGTTTTGTGGGCCATGGACCGACAGCGCTCGGTGCGCAGGACGCAGTAGTCGTCGATGGCCTTGCACGCGGGGCAGAGCGCCTCGCCGGCATGGCTGGTCTCGGTGCGTGCGGTCGCCTCGTGGTTGCCGGCGCAATAAATCGCCACCATGTTCGAGATGGTGCGCTTCTCGCGCTCGCGGCGGCGAGCGACTTTGGGGGTGTCAGGTATTCTTGCCATGGTGCGCACTTTAGCAGATTTCCCGCTGATGTGCCGTTCTTGTTAGCTCCTTCAAACTTTCGCCAAAAGAGCGAGCAGCCGCAAAATGACGATGTTGACGTCACAAGCGTCATTTTGCGGCTGCATTTCTCTCAAACGGGGCTGTTTTGGTCTCCGGTCAGTCACGAATTGACGCTTGTTACGGGAAGACCGTGAATTCGCGGCTGGAAAACGGTGGGGACGAGGGTGCGTCTGGGCTAGAGGCGCTGCAAAATGAGGTAGCGGTTGAGGTTGCCCTGCTTGCCGTCGGCGGAGAAGCGGGCGACCTCACGCAAGGGGAGGGAGGCGGTGGACGCGCAGCTGCTGGCAGAAGGTGCGCTGGGGTTGCGGATGGGGGCGAGGAGGGCATCGATTTCCTTCTCGGGCGTATGGTGGCAGAAGCGGTAGACGCCCTCTGCGTGCTGCCAACCGAGGAGAAAGTCGTTTTCTTGGAAGGTGGGCAAGCCGTGGGCGACGCGGCCCTCGGCAGTGGCCGCGGCGGCCTTGGCGGCCAAGCGCGCATCGTTCAGGAACTGCCAGAACGACACGATGGCGAAGCCGCCGGGCCTCAGGGAACTAAGGAGCCCTTCGAGAACCCGGGCCCGCAGGGCGCCTGTCGGCAGGTGGTGCATGAGTCCGAAGGCGACAGCGAGGTCGCAGGAGTTGCGCGGGAGACGATCGGCGAAGGTGCCGTCGAGGAGGGATTCCACGATGTCGAGGGCGCGGAGATCTACGGTGGTCTTTTCGGGGAGGTTCGTGCCCTGTCCTGAAGCATCCCCTCCTTTCGTTTTGGAAGCAGCAGAGGAGCTGCTAGGGCTGTGCGGAAAGGCGGCAGATAGGGCGCCGATTGCGGGAGATGCCAGATCGGGGCAGTTGTCGAGGGCGGTGATGCGCAGGGGGGCGTTCGTGTGTTCGGCGAGGAAGCGCTCGAAGCGGAGGTTGCCGCAGCCAAGGTCGAGGATGGTGAGGGGCGCCCCGGAATCGCCGGCACTGTCATCGGGGACGCGGGCGGCGTGGCTGGGGAAGGGGCCTTGCACGGCATCGTGGGCCGTGATGAGCTCCCAAGCCTTCTCCCAGCCATGCCAAGGGGCTTGTCTCGTGGCCGAGAACGAGGCGGCCTCGCGGGCGTAGAAGTCGCTCGTGAGGGCGTTCAGCTTGCGGATGACCTGGGGGGAGTAGGCGCCGGGTTGCGAGGCGCTCTGCGTGGTCGTTGCCCCAGATGCGGAAACGCGTTGCTCGTCGGCGATGCTCATGGCAGCGGCCGCTTCTGATAGAGCCCGGCGTCCTTAAAGCCGAGGTTGCGGTAGTAGACGCGGGCGCCCACGGCGCTGATGACGTTAATCGCGGTGTACCCGGCCGCCGCTGCTTGGGCGCAGGCCTCTTCCACGAGCGCCCGCCCGAGGCCCAGATGCTGGGTGCCCTCGCCGGTGCGGTGCAGGGCGGCCACCTTCCCGTACACATGCACTTCGCGGATCATGGCCTCCTGCGGTGCGGAGGGGGAAGCAGGCGAGGAACCCCTCGCCTCGCTTTGCTCGCTCTTGATGGGAGGGGCAGCAGGCTCGTTGGCGGTGTCGCGGGGAAGTGGCGTCGGCAGCGACAGGCGGCAGAAGCCGGCGATCTTGTTCTCGGGGGTGATCCACTCAAGGAAGTGTTCTTCGGTGGCGGCGGTCTGGTAGGCGATGGTCTGAAGGGAAAGGTCGCCCACGGTGGCGCCTTCCACGGAGATTTCGCGGGAGCGAATCTCGGCAACCTCCTCGTCTGTGGCATCAACGGCGGCTTCTACCACTTGGCGCAGGTTGGTCTTCTTGTTGCCGGCGAGGATGTCGGTGGCGGAGATGTCGCGGATCATGCGGGAGATGCGTGTCCAGGGCGGGGTGGCCAGCACGTCCTGGACGAGGACTTCCACGAGCTCTTCCTCGGTGTAGGGGCGCCAGCAGCCGTCTTCGAAATAGTCGGTGAGCCGGGCGCTTTCCACAAGGCAGCAGGGGTACAGCTTCACCTCGTCGGGCAGAAACGCCGGGTCGGTGACGAGGCGGCGATAGTCGGCGGCATCGGCAGCGGGGTCGGCGCCGAGCAGGTTCACCATGAAGTGCACGTGGCTTTTGAAGCCGAACTGCCGCAGCAGGGCCATGGCGTCGGCGATACGCGCGGACGTGATGGCGCGGCCGTTGGCGGCGAGCGTCTCGTCGTTCAGGCTTTGGATGCCGATCTGCACCTTGGTGCAGCCCAGCGCGCGCAGAGTGCGGCAGGCCTCGGCGGTGACGAGGTCGGGGCGCGTTTCCACCACCAGCCCGACGACGCGCTTCGGTGCCGTTTCGTTGGCGCGATGCAGGGCGAAAAGATCGTCCCAGGAACAGCTTTGCGGCACCTCTTCCTCGCTGTAGGCCTCCCGCCACGCCTCGTTGTAGGTGAGCTCTCCGGCGTCGATGCGCTGTTGAAGCGGGGCTGCCGCGGCGGCCAGGGCATCGCGGTCGCGGGGGAGGCCGCGTCTCTCGTACCATGTCCGGCGCTCAGTCGCCTCGCGGACGCGCTCCTCGTCGGAAAGGTTCAAGGCGCGGAAAAGCTCGCCTGTGAACCAGCGCTGGTAGCTTTCGGGGTAGTCGCTCCAGGTGCCGCCCAGCACGATAAGCTCCACTTTGTCGGTGACGTGCCCCATGGCGGTCAGCGTCCGCAGGCGCGCGGCCACTTGGAGGAAGGGGTCGAACCAGCATCGTTCGGCCCGCTGGCAGGCCGGCTCGTCGGAAAGATAGCTCTTCGGCATGCGGATATCGTTCGGGCAGAACACGCAGGCGCCCGAGCACGGCCAGGGCTTCGTGAGCACGGTGATGGTGGCCACGCCTGAGGCGGTGCGCCGGGGCTTGGCCTGCAGAAGGCGCACGAGGGCCGCGTCGGTCGCCTCGCTTATGTTCCATGCCGCCCACCGCTCGGGCTCCTCGGCCTTCACGCGCAGGTAGAAGGGGAGGAGCCGCCGCTTGGCTACCTGGCGCGTGCCGTCGTGAGCGGCGCGGTTGTACCGTCGCACGAGCTTGTCGAGCCACGCGGCGTCAACATCCTCGCCTGCTTCCAGAGCAGCGATTATTTCTAAGAGTGCTTCTTCCATAAGAATGCAAAAGATACCAGGTTCGCCCAAGGAAGCCAGCGAGGTTCCGACAGGTGCCTGCAATTCGCTTGAAGCGCGGCCGGGCGGCCTTTGGGCCGTGAGGGAAAGCGCTGAACGCAAAGGGCAGGCGCTTGTCGGAACCGCAGCGTCGACGGATCCGTTCGTCTCGTTAGGGCGAACGGAACTAACTATAGGGCGGCCTTGATGGCGGCCAGCAGCTCGTCGTAGGTTTCCAGGGCCGGCAGCTCCGGGTACTCGGCCTTGATGGCATCGGTGGTGCGGAACAGAAAGCCGGCCTTCGAATCCAGGATCATGCCCAGGTCGTTATGAGAGTCGCCGGCGGCGATGGTTTCGATGCCGCAGGAGTGCAGCGCGCGCACCGTGGTGAGCTTACTTTCGGGGCAGCGCATCGTGAAGTCGGTGATGGCGCCATCTGCGGCTACCACCAGCTCGTTGCAGAACAGCGTCGGCCAGCCGAGCTTCTCCATGAGGGGCTTGGCGAACTGTTCGAAAGTGTCGGAGATGATGATGACCTGGGTGAGGCTGCGCAGCTCGTCCAAAAACGCGCGGGCGCCGGGCATGGGGTCGATCTTGGCGATGACCGCCTGCACGTCGGGCAGGCCCAGCCCATGCTCGGCCAGAATGTCGAGGCGCCACTTCATGAGTTTGTCGTAGTCGGGCTCGTCGCGGGTGGTGCGCTTAAGCTCGGGGATGCCGGCTTCCTCGGCGAAGGCGATCCAGATTTCGGGAACCAGCACGCCTTCCAAATCGAGGCATACGACGTTCATAGGGCACTCCTTCCGTGGGCGGCGCCGGGGCTTAAGGCCTGCGCGCCGCAGGGTTTCGTCGGCAGAAGCGTACCCCACTGAAGGCGCCTTGCCGCCTCGGAAGCGGAAAGATGGCGCAGGGGGCGACTTCAGCGGTAGCGCGGGCGCCCCTCTTGCTATACTGGGCGTTCCAAAAAGAAGGCGTCGGTGCGGCGCCGAAGGCGGCAAGGGCGAGGAGTACGGCTGTGACCAAGGTCATCAAGAGAGAACATGCGGAGCGGGCGCGGGCCCACGAGAGCGTGCTTTCCGTGCCCGAGGTCATGCGTACGGCCCCCGGCATCGCCATTCAGGGACGCAAGATCCGCTCGCTCGTGTTCTCGACGGATCTGGCCGTCATCTGCCACTGTGACGCCGATGCGGTGCTCGCGGTGTACCCCTTCACCTGCCAGCCGGCCATCACCCAGGCGCTCGTGGCCGCGTCCCAGCGCCCGGTGTTCAACGGGGTCGGCGGCTCCATCACCCAGGGCGAGCGCTGCGTGGAGGCGGCCCTGCACTCCGAGATGTCCGGCGTGGCCGCCGTCGTGGTGAACACGTCCATTCCCGTGGAGTCCATCTCGGCGCTCGTGGAGAAGGTGGCCGTGCCCGTGTGCGTGACGGCCTGCGCCGCCGATGACGTGGTGCGCCGCCAGATTGCGGCTGGCGCCTCCATCGTGAACGTGGCCGCCGGCTCGCGCACGCCCCAGGTGGTGGAGGCTTTGCGCCGGGAATATCCCGACCTGCCGATCATCGCCACGGGCGGCCCGACCGACGACGCCATCCGCGCCACCATTGCGGCCGGGGCCGACGCCGTCAGCTGGACGCCGCCGGCCATTGCCGATCTGGAGCGCGAAGTGATGGAGAAGGCCCGGCGCTTGGCCGCCGAGCTGTTGTAGAGCCCTGCAAGTGCGATCCGTAGGGGGCATCATTCCGGTTGGGAGGGCTGACCAAGGTCAGCCCCTACGGGATGTGAGGCAAGCGAGGTTGACCGGCTCCACAGGGTAAACCGGCGGGGCCCTAAAGCATGTGGGTGACGAGGTAGCCCTCGCGGATGCCGTATTTGCAAGGGATAACTTCGGCGGCGCCCAGCTCCTCTGCGAGCGTACGCACGATGATCATGCCGGGAACGAGGCTGTGAACACGGTCGGGGGCGGCCTTCACGGCGCGATGGGCGAAAACGGAGACGTCGCCCTGAAGGAGATCGGCGAGCCCTTCCATGTCCTTGCGGCTGATGCTCTTGGGCCGGGTGTCGTCGCCCCACACGGCGGCGACCATCTTCGCGAGGGCGCGCACCGATCCGCCGATGCCGTAGAGCCGCTCGCTTCGGTACCCCTCCAAATTCGGCAGCGCCTGGAGTTCTTTGCGGAACGCGTCGGCGATGGTGCGGCATTCGGCCGGGGTGGGAATGACGCAGCGCACGTAGTTCGCGTAGGCGAGCACGCAGCCGAAAGGTATCGAGATCCCCGCATGGTCGCCATCGGCCGCAAGGGCCGTCAGCTCCGTCGAGCCGCCGCCGACATCGATGAGCGTGCCTGCTGCAAGGGGTGCGCCGATGGAGGCGCCGACGAACCCGAGGTGGGCCTCCTCGCGGGCGGAGAGCACGCGCACCTTGTGATCGATGGCCGCCTCGATGGCCGCGGTTGCCGCTTCGGAATTCGCGCAGTTGCGCAGCACGGCGGTGGCGAAGATATCGACGCGCGCGCAGTTGAGGTTGTCGGCCAGCTTCAGCAGGTCGCCCAGCACGGCTACGGCTCGCGCGATGCCTGCGTTGGAGAGCGCCCCGTCGGTCACGTAAGCGGCAAGGCCGGCCATCTTCTTCTCGTCGACCAACGTGCGGAAGGGCTTGGCGGCATCTTCCCGCTTGGTCTCGTAAACGACCAGGCGAACCGAATTGGAGCCGAGGTCGATAACGCCGAGGCGTGCCATGAGAATCCTTTCTCGAGGGTGCATTCCGCAGTGCTTCCCTAGGGTAACGCAACCTGCCGGCAAAGAGCCGCCCGATCGGGAAGACCGGGCGGCTCGGAGGAGGGGAGGAGCGGGTCGCTGTCGCCTCTAGACGGCGATGACCACGCGGTAATGGGCGTTGTCCCCGCAGCATGTCTGCAGAATGATCGACTCGCCGTAGTCGGTCACGCGGGACTGGATGTCCTCCCAGTAGGTGTCGTCGGGCACGATGAACTCGTCGACGACGGAGTAGGTGCGCGTGTTCCCATCGGAGTCGCACACGGTGACGGGATCCCCGTTCTTCAGGGTCATGACGCAGGTGAAGTCGCCGGGGTTGTGGCCGATGAAGTAGCCCCAGCTGCCATCGGTGGTGCTATCGGAGCCCATCCACAGCCCCGCACCGGAGGCGGGAGCCGAGGCGCTTTCGTAGGAGGGGACGTAGGTGACGATGTCCCCGTTCACGTCGATGGAGTCCGCTACCATTTCATCGCCTTCGGGGGAGATGGTCTCGAGGGGCTCGGTCACGTCGACGGCCTCCACATCGATGGAATCGTCGGAGCCTTCGGGCGTCTCGCTGGCAGCGCTCGCGGCGGCCTTGGCGCCGGCATCGTGGCTTGCGCTGTGCTTGGCGGACAGGGAGGCGCGGCTGGAAACCGCGTCCATGGCCAACTCGTCGTGGATGTCGTCGAACTCGGAGGCCATGGCCACCGCCTCTTCCTGATCCTCGTAGACAATGATGGAGGCCACCTGCTTGACGATGGACGTGCCCTGGGCCGCCTCGGGCATGGGCAGCGTGGCCGGATCGCGGTCGGGCTCCATGGCGTAGGCAATGCCGCCGACCAGGGCGAGCGCGGCGGCGCCGGAAACAACGGCGGCTATGAGTTTCGATGCCTTCATGACGCTTCTTCCTTTCACGAGGCCTATCGACGGAGTCGCGGACGGGCTTCTTCTTTGCGAGGCGAACCCTCTCGTGCGGTAAGGGCCAAGAATGGAACTTGACAGTGCCTATCTTAGGGTGTCCAGGTCACAAATAGGCTCTGAACTGGGCATTGTTGGAATCGCGTATGCGTAAGAGAACTTGTTCGGAAGAAAGAAGCCGCCTTGAAATACGCCCGTTTCCATCCCGTCGCCATTGTTGACGGCATGCAAGCGGAAACGGCGCGGGTTGCGCAGAAGTTGTGGGGGGCCGCTGCCGTTTGGCTCCCGTAGGGGGCGACCTTGGTCGCCCCTGTTTTGTCGCGCGTGGTCGTCCCACTCGCTAGGGCTGACCAAGGTCAGCCCTACGGGGGAGCGACGTTGGCGACCCTTGCTGCACGCGTTGAGGTTTTCGTCGCTGCCGATTGTTGAGGTCTGAGGGCTTTTCGCGAAGAGGGGAGGTCGCAAGGCGATATTTTGCCTATAATGAGCCCACCTGTATTTCGATGGACACAACCGCACGCAAGCTGCTTCGGCGGCAGGCGTGCTGCCACCAAACGAACACGCGAAACGCACGACGGAAACGAACACGAGGTTGATCATCCATGGGAATGAACCAAGACCCCCGAGGGGATGCCTACGGCCGCAGCCCCGAGCGACCCGATGCGCCGGCTCCGGCCGGCCGGGCTCCCCAGGGCTCGCGGGGCAAGATCACCACGCGCCCCTCGCGAGAAAGCATTCTGCAGTCCTACGCGACCCAAGACGAGATGCGCGCCCGTGACGCGCGCCTGCGCTCCCAGCAGGCGTCCCGCGCCTATACGGCCAGCGCCGCCCAGCGCGACGCCGATCGCGCGGCGCGGCGCGAGGCGCTCGCGGCCCAGCAGCGCGAGCAGGAGGCTCGTCGCGCCGCCCAGCAGCGGCCCGCGCCCGCGGCGACTCCGGCCCAGCGCGCCGGCCAGCGCCGAACCCGCGTGGTGCCCCCGCTCTCTTCCCAGGAGAGCTACGACCTCACTCGCTCTTCCATGGAAAGCTACGAGCGCGCCCGCGCCTCCCGCGATGCCCTCTCCGAGGCTCGCCGGGGCCGTGCGCTCAACCGCGAGGTCATCGACGGCCGCGGCAGCATCGATTCGCGCACCTTCAACGAGAGCCACCAGATTTCCGCCTACTCGCGCGACGATCGCGACCGCCATGACCCGATGATCGACACGATGGACAATCGCACGTGGTATTCTCGGGCCGGGCAGGGGTTCGCCACGCCCGCCGATGGGGCTCCCGGCGCTCCGGCGCCTGTGCGTCGCCCTCGTAGTTCTCGCGCCTCCGACGTGGGGTTTGCCGGCGTTATGAGCGGAAGTGCCAACTATGGCGGAGCGCAGGGCGGCTCCGGCGTGCCGCTGTTCGTCAAGGTGGCCGTCCCTCTGATCGTCGTTCTTCTTGTTGTAATCGTTTGCCTCTTAGTGTTCTAAAGGTTCTAGAAAAGGCTTTACATGTACGCGAAACCGACCTGTCCGACTCCGCTGAAGATCCTTCTCATTGTTGTTATTGCGGTCGAGCTTGTGGCCATCGGGCTGTTGCTCGTCGGCCGCGCCGGCGCTTCCGAGGGAGGTGCGGCGGCCGGATCGTCGGCTGATTCGGCGGCGGCTGCGGCTGCGGCTCCCATTGCCAACGATGCCGCCTCTCAGGGTGCCGACGGGAATGCCGCCGCTTCCGACCCTGCCACCGCTCCCGAGCCCGTGACGCTGACCGTCACCTTCGCCGGCGACTGCACGCTCGGCACCGACATCAACTACGAGAACGAGCGGTCCTTCAACAGCCGCTGGCAGGCCGAGGAGGGCGACGCCACCTACTTCTTGCGCAACGTCGCCGACTTGTTCGGCTCCGACGATCTTACCGTGGTGAACATGGAGGGCGCGCTGACCGAGGGCGGCGAGCGGGCCGACAAGAAGTTCGCCTTCCGCGGCAAGCCGGAGTACGCCAAGATCCTCTCCAGCGCCTCGGTGGAGGCGGCGACGCTCGCGAACAACCACTCTCAGGATTACGGCCAGACGGGCTACGACGACACCATTGCCGCGCTGGATGCCGAGGGGGTGCAAAGCTTCGGCTACGACCGCATTGCGTATCTGGATGTGAAGGGCGTGAAGGTGGCGCTCATCGGGTCGTACTTCCCCGAGGACAGCGCCGAGAACACCAAGGAGATGACCGACAACATCGCCGCGGCCCGCGCCGAGGGCGCCCAGCTCGTGATCGTGTACGTGCACTGGGGCCAGGAGCACGAGTACGACATCACCGAGGGGCAGCAGACCGCCGGGCGCGCCGCTATTGATGCGGGGGCCGATTTGGTGGTGGGATCCCATCCCCATGTGGTGCAGGGCTGGGAGGTGTATCAGGGCCGCTACATCGTCTACAGCCTTGGCAACTTCTGCTTCGGCGGCAACACCAACCCCGACGACAAAGATTGCCTCATCTTCCAGCAAACGTTCACGGTGACCGGTGACGAGGTGGCCAAGAACGACGACGTGGATTTCATCGCCGCCTCGGTTTCCACGGAGACCGACCGCAACACCTACCAGCCGGTACTGGCCGAAGGGGATGAGAAGGCCCGCATCGACGCGAAGGTGCAAGAAGCCGCCGACCGCATTGCGGCTGCCTCCTAAAGCATCGATTAACCTGTCCGGCCGCGAGAAGGCGGAGGGGCGCCGTGCTCAAACAGCTTTCTATGGCAGGGTTCGTCGGGAGCTGCCGACATTTCGTTATGCCATAGAAAGAACTGCGCGCGGCACCCCTCCGCCTTCTCGCGGCCTACTGAGCCTTAGTTGCTGGGGTTGCGGGCTAAATGCGGATGACGCAGGAGCCGGCGGTGAGGCCGCCGCCGAAGGCGGTCATGCAGGCGATGTCTCCCGGCTGCAGCTTGCCCTCGCAAAGCGCCTCGTTCAGGGCGATGAGGGCGCTCGCGCCGCTGACGTTGCCGACGTGGTCGATGATCACCTGGAAGCGCTCCATGGGCAGATCCATTTTCTTGGCGGCGTAGCGGATGATGCGCTCGTTGGCCTGGTGCGGCGTGAACAGGGTGACATCGTCGGTGGTCAGCCCGGCGCGGGTAAGCGCCTCCTCGGTGCAGCGCATCATGGCGGAGGTGGCGAACTTGAACACCGCCTGGCCGGCCATGCGCATATAGGGGTCGCTTTCCGCATCGGAGGCGGCAAGACGCGGGGTGGCGGTGGCAGAAGCACCGGCGGCGGTCGTGCCGTTGGCGGCGAAGGGCACCTCGCGGGAGGCGAAGGCGCTGTCGCACCAGAGGGTGCGGTCGACGTCGTCGGTGTTTTCCATGTACGAGGAGAGGATGCCGGGCGCATCGGCTCCGGCGGCTCCGGCAGCTCCGGCAGCACCGGTCTCCGCCTCGTCGCGCCATTCCAGCACCACGGCCCCGGCGCCGTCGCCGAACAGGATGCACGTGGCGCGCTCTTCCCAGTCGACGAGCTTGCTCAGGCGCTCGGCGGCCACCACGAGTACGCGGCGCACGTCGTTGCAGCGCAGAGGCGTCCCGGTGCGGGCGGCTTCCTGGCGTGCGAAGGCGGCGCCGGCCATGATGAGGTCAGCGGTGGAAAGCCCGTAGACGCAGCCGGAGCAGGCGCAGGACATGTCGTAGCACACGGCGTTTGTGGCACCGACGTGCTCGCGGATGCGGGCGGCCTCGGAGGGGAAGTGGGTGTCGGCGGTGAGCGTCGGGCAGATGATCATGTCCAGGCTGGCAGCTTCGATCGCTCCCGCCTCGCGCTGCCAACCGCCTTCCTCAAGCCCCAGCGCTCGCAGCGCGGCTTGGGCGCCCAGATCGGTGCAGGTCTCCTCGATGGCGACATGGCGGGTGTGAATGCCCGTGCGCGGGACGATCCACTCGTCGGTGGTGTCTACGATTTCCGAGAGCTCGTCGTTGGTGACGATGCGCGCGGGCAGCGCTCTGCCCGATCCGATGATGACGCTGCCCAAAGCCGTTCCTTTCCGTAAATGATGCCTCAACCTGCTCTATGATGCCCCATATCGCCAAGTTTTCTGCTCAACGATGAGATGTTTGGTGAAGATTTTAAACGCGCGGTCAGTTTTTGGGACGAATTCCTTAAGATTTCTCAGATAGTTTATCTCAAGGCGCGTGTTGCCGCAGCGAAAGAGAGGACGAGCTGCTTTCATGAAGACCCGTATCACAGAGCTTTTGGGCATTGAATATCCCGTCGTGCAAGGGGCCATGGCCCGCATCGCCGACGGAGGGCTGGCCGGCGCCGTAAGCGAAGCCGGCGGCTTGGGCATCATCGCCTGCGGGGGCGCCCGGCCCGAATGGATTCGCGAGCAGGTGGCCCGCGCCCGCGCCCTTACGAGCAAGCCTATCGGCATCAATGTCATGCTCATGGATCCGCGCGCGAGCGAGGTGGCCGAGCTCGTGTGCGAGCTGGGCGTGGAAGTGGTGACCACCGGCGCCGGCAGTCCCGCCAACTATATGAAGATGTGGAAGGACGCGGGCGTGAAGGTAGTGCCCGTGGTGGCCTCCTCGGCCCTGGCCGCCCGCATGGAGCGCCTCGGCGCCGACGCCGTGGTGGCCGAGGGCACGGAAGCTGGCGGACATATCGGCGAGCTGACCACTATGGCGCTCGTGCCGTCGGTTGCCGCGGCGGTTTCGATCCCCGTCATCGCCGCCGGCGGCATCGTGGATGGCCGGGGGATGCTCGCCGCCTTCGCGCTGGGCGCCGAGGGCGTGCAGTGCGGCACGCGCTTCCTCACCGTGGAGGAATGCGGCGTGCACGAGGCGTGGAAGGAGAAGGTGCTGAAAGCCAAGGACTCCGACACCATCGTCACCGGGCGCGGCACCGGGCATCCCGTGCGCGGCCTGAAGAACAAGTTCGCCCGCGAGTGCCGCAAGATCGAGATGGCCGCCACCTCCGGGGAAGAGCTGGAGGGCATGTACGCCGGCTCGCTCGCCCGGGCCGTGGCGGGAGACGTGGAAAACGGCTCGGTCATGGCCGGGCAGGTGGCGGCGCTGGTGACCGAGCGCGGCACGGCGGCCGAGGTTATTGCCAACATGGTGCGCGAGGCCGAGGCGCTGGCCGGGCGCTCCTTGGGCGAGCTGGCCGAGCTGAACAGCCGCCGGGCGCGCGTGTAAGGAGGCCGCCATGCTTGATGAGACCCCCTTGGCGCCTTTGGGCCCGGCTGGCCTGGTGTTCATGGCCTCGGGCCAGGGCTCCCAGAAGCCCGGCATGGGCGCCGATCTGTTGGACATCCCCGAGGTGGCGAACGTGTTCGCTTGCGCCTCGGACGTGCTCGGCCGCGACGTGGCCGCGCTGGTGCGCGACGCGTCGCCCGAAGAACTGAACGACACGCGCAACGCCCAGATCGCCATTGCGGCGCTGTCGGTCGGCATGGGGCGGGCGCTTGAGGCGCGCGGCATCGTGCCGGACGCGCTGCTCGGGTTCTCCCTCGGGCAGGTTTCCGCCATGGTGCTCGGCGGCATGCTCGCCGAGGAGGACGCCTTCGCGCTCATCGCTGAAAGGTCGCGCCTCATGGGGGAGGCGGCCGACGCGAATCCCGGCGTTATGAGCGCGCTTCTGAAGATCACGCTGCCCGAGGCCGAGGCACTGTGCGCTCAGTGCGCCGAGGACGAGGTGCTCGTGCCCGCGAACCTGAACGGCGGCGGCCAGATCGTCATCGCCGGCACGCCGGCGGCGGTGACCCGCGCCGAGGAGGCGTGGGCCGCGAGCAAGGGCCGCTTCTCGCGCTTGGCCACGTCCGGTGCCTTCCACAGCCCGCTCATGGCGCCGGCGCAGGCGCCCTTCGCCGACTACCTGGCGCAGGTGGAGTTCCGCGAGCCGGTGGTGCCGGTCATCGGCAACGTGCACGCCGCGCCGCTTGACGTCGCCGGCGCTCGCGAGGAGCTGGTGGCGCACTTGGTGTCGCCCGTGCAGTTCGAGGCCAGCGTGGCAAAGCTTCAGGCGGTCGGCGCGAAGATGTTCGCGGAAGTGGGCTTCGGCGGCGTGCTCGCCAATCTCGTGAAGCGCATCGACCGCAGCGCGCCCCGAGCCGCCATTCAGGATCGCCCCTCCTTCGATGCCTTCGTCGAGGAATTCGGAAAGGAATAGACGTGACCGAATCAGAAAACCGCCGCTGCGCCGTTGTGACCGGCTCCACCCGCGGCATCGGACGCGCCGTGGCCCGCGAGCTGGCGGCCGCTGGCATGAACGTGGTGGTGAACAGCTCTTCTGAGCGCAGCCTGCCCGCCGCCGAGGCGGTAGCCGCCGAGATCGCCGAAGAGTTCGGCGTGGAAACCCTGGCCGTGGCCGCCAACGTGGCCATAGAAGAGGAGGCCAACGCGCTCATCGCCGCCGCGGCCGAGGCCAACGGGCGGGTGGACGTGCTCGTGAACAACGCCGGCATCACCCGCGACGGCCTGGCCGCCCGTATGTCCGACGACGACTTCGACGCCGTCATCGACATCAACCTGAAGGGCACCTTCCATTGCTGCCGCGCCGCCGCGAAGCTGATGATGAAGCAGCGCTGGGGCCGCATCGTGAACATGTCCAGTGTGGTGGGCGTGTACGGCAACGTGGGCCAGGTGAACTACGCCGCCTCCAAGGCCGGCGTCATCGGGCTCACGAAGTCGCTCGCCCGCGAGCTTGCGCGCCGCAACATCACGGCCAACGCCGTGGCGCCCGGCTTCATTGCCACTGACATGACCGACGCGCTTTCCGATGCCCAGCGCGAGGCCATCGTGAGCCGCATCGGCAGCGGGCGCTTGGGCGAGCCGGACGACATCGCCCATTTGGTGCGCTTCCTCGCCTCGGACGAGGCGTCTTACATCACCGGTCAGGTCATTTGCGTGGACGGAGGTATGTCCCTATGAGCGAGAACGCAAGCGAGAGCACTCAGACCCGGCGGCCCGACGGCACCCATCGCGTCGTCATCACCGGCGTGGGCGCGGTGACGCCGGCCGGCGTGGGCGTTGAGGCGCTGTGGGAGGCGCTCATGGGGCGCGAGTGCTGCATTGAGCCCATCGAGCGCTTCGATACGAGCGAGTACGAGGTGCACATTGCCGGCGAGGTGCGCGACTTCGACGGTGTCGAGCACGGCCTGACCAAGAAGGAGGCGCGCCGCTTCGAGCGCTTCGTGCAGTACGCCATCGTGGCGGCCGACGAGGCGCTGGCCCAGTCCGGCTTGGAAGTCACCGACGAGAACCGCGACCGCATCGCGGTGGTGTTCGGTACCGGCATCGGCGGCATCGACGAGCTGCAGAAGAGCTTCGCCACCTTGGAGGAGAAGGGCCCCAAGCGCGTGAACCCCCTGTTCATCCCCACGATGATCGGGAACATCGCGGCGGGCAACCTGGCCATTCGCTACGGCATGCGCGGCGAGTGCCTGAACGTGGTGACCGCCTGCGCCACCGGTGCCCACTGCATCGGCACGGCGCTGCGCGACATTCGCCACGGCTACATCGACGCGGCGCTCGTGGGCGGCACGGAGGAGTCCGTGAGCCCCATCTGCATCGCCGGCTTCACCAATTTGTCGGCCCTTACCCGCGCCGAGGATCCCAAGGAGGCCTCGCTGCCCTTCGACGCCCGCCGCGGCGGTTTCGTGGCCGGCGAGGGGGCGGGGGCCCTGGTCATCGAGTCGTTGGAAAGCGCGCTCGCCCGCGGCGCTGCGCCCATCGCCGAGATCACCGGCTTCGGCAGCACGGGCGACGCCTATCACATGACCGCGCCCGACCCGGAGGCCACCGCCATCACCGCCGCCATGGCCGCTGCTCTGGCCGAGGGCGGCTTCACCCCGGCCGATTTGGGGCACCTGAACGCCCACGGTACGGGCACGCCGGCCAACGACGCCACGGAGTCGAAGGCGCTCGCGAACCTGATGGGCGGTGTGGAAGCGGCCGCTTCGGTGCCGGTCACCTCCGTGAAGGGCACCACGGGCCACATGCTCGGCGCCGCCGGCGCGGTGGAGGCCATCGTGTGCGCCCTGTCCGTGGCGCGCGACGCGGTGCCCCCCACGGCCGGCTTCGCCGAGGCCGCCGAGGACTGCCCCGTGGCCGTGGTCACCGAGGCGGTCACCGACTATCCGCAGAAGGTGGCCCTGTCCACCTCGCTGGGCTTCGGCGGCCACAACGCCGCTCTGGCCTTCTCGCCGTATCGCGGCTAGGTCGCTCCGCGAGGGGCCTTCTCGGTGGGTTGATCCCCGTAGGGGCCGACCTTGGTCGGCCCTGGGATCGGAGCCCGATGGGGCTGACGTGAAGCGCCGACGTCCTCGCGAGCGAGGGCCGACCAAGGTCGGCCCCTACGGAAGGCGAGATGAGGATCGAAAGATTGTTGCAAGGAGAAACGTATGACTGAGGAGAACGCGATGGCGCCGCTGCCCTGGGGGCGTGAGGTCATCGAGGGGATTCTGCCCCATCGCGATCCGTTCGTGTGGGTGAGCCGCATTATGGCCATCGAGCCCGGCGCTTCCATCGAAGGCGAGCTGGACGTACCGGCTGATCTGGATATCTTCCGCGGGCACTTCCCCGACCATCCGGTGCTGCCCGGCGTCATCATCATGGAGGCGCTCGCTCAGTGCGCCTCCATCGCCGTGCTTCAGGCGCCCGAGCTGCGCGGGAACATCGGCTTTCTCACCGGCATAGACGCGGCGAAGTTCCGCCGCCAGGTGGCCCCGGGCGACACCGTGACGCTGCGCGCGACCATCGTGAAGTCGTCGCGACGCCTCGTGGTGGCCGAGGTGGAGGCCTCCGTGGACGGCGAGATCTGCGCCACGGCCACCCAGAAGTACGTGCTCGCACCCAAGGAGTAGCTATGGCCAAAGCGGCTTCCAAGTACATCAGCTTCGACACGGCGGGGAACTTCGTCTCCGAGCTTGAGGACGGCTCTGCGGCCCCCGAGGCGCCCGAGGACGGCTCGCTGAAGTCGGCGGTCTCCTACGCTCTGGACGCCATCGTGGAGGCGGCCGGCACCTTGCCGGATACGGCGGCGGCCCTGGTGGGGGCCCGCCCCGGCGCGGCCCATCGCGACCCGGAGGAGAAGGTGGCCGACGTCTCCGAGCACGTTCGGTCCACCATCGGCGACGACTTCGCCGTCGATGCGGCGCGAACCGCCGAGAAGCCCCGGGCCCTCGTCATCGCCTCGGCCAAGAACGCCCGGGCCTTCGTGGTGCCCATGGAGCAGGCGGGCCTCGATGTGGTCTTCGCCACGGTGGACAACCGCTCGCTGGACGGCTTCGCCCGGCGCATGCTGCCCACCTACAACCTGGGCAGCACCACGGCCGACGTGGACGCCGACACGCTTTCCGCCAACATCTACACAGTGCTCTCGGCGGCCAAGGCCTGCGGTGCGACGCTTATCTTCCTCGACAGCGCCAAGGCGTCGCTCGCGGAGGACGCCTATTTCCTGCGTCACGCCGCCAAGCGCGGCCTGCGCGTGTTCGCCCCGGCCACCGAGGGCACTCTGCGCACCGGTTGGGTGGAGCTTCTGCCCGCCGGCGTCGCGCCCGCGCTCGGTACGGCGTCGCCCTCCGAGGCGCCCTGGGAAAACGAGCCGGCTCGGGTGGCGGACGACGACGAGGGCCCCACCCATTGGCGCCGCTGCCACAAGTGCAAGCTCTTCTTCGACAAGGAGGAGATCATCGAGCTCGGCGGCTATTGCCCGGCTTGCGGCACCTTGCAGCGCCTGCGCTCCGACGAGCGCCTGGCCGCCACGGTGGACGCCGGCTCGTTCGAGGAGTGGAACGCGGTCATGCCCGACTCCAACCCGCTGGACTTCCCGGGCTACCCGGAGAAGATCGCCGATCAGCGCGAGAAGAGTGGCCTTGAGGAAGCGGTGCGCACGGGACGCGCGACCATCGCGGGGCTGCCTTTGGCCGTAGGGGTCATGGAGTCCGGCTTCTTCATGGGCTCCATGGGACACGTGGTGGGCGAGAAGGTGGCCGCGATGATCGATCGCGCCATCGCCGAGCGGCTGCCCGTCGTCGTGTTCTGCGCCTCCGGCGGCGCCCGCATGCAGGAGGGCCTCATCTCGCTCATGCAGATGGCGAAAGTGTCCTGCGCCGTGGAGCGTTTGGGGGCGGCCCGTCTGCCCTTCATCACCGTGCTCACCGACCCCACGACCGGCGGCGTGACGGCGTCGTTCGCCATGCAGGGCGATATCGTCTTGGCCGAGCCCGGCGCGCTCATCGGGTTCGCCGGCCAGCGGGTCATCCGCGACACCATCAAGCAGGAGCTGCCCGAGGGCTTCCAGACGGCGGAGTTCGCGCTCGAGCACGGGCTTGTCGACGCCATCGTGGAGCGCTCCCAGATGCGCAGCGTGCTGGCCCAGCTTCTGGCCCTGCACGCCCCGGCCGACGACCCGGGGCGCATCGTCACCTACCACAGCGTCATGGACGCGCTGTCGGTGGGCGCGGACGCCTACGGCTCGGTGGACGTGGCGCCCGAGGCCCGAGCCGTTGGCGAGCGCATCCGCGACGAGGAGGCCGCGGGGCTGTGGCGCAGCCTGGCCGAGTCGGTGCCGGTGGTGGGCGAGCTCATCGGGCGCCCGGAAACCCCCGAGGAAGCCGAGGAGGCGTCCCGCCGCGAGCTGGAGCGCCATGCCCGGCGCGAGGCCCGCAAGTCCGGGGTGAGCTGCGAGGCCGCTTCGGGCAGCGCCTGGGAGTCCGTGCAGATCGCCCGCAACGTGCGCCGTCCCACGGCCCGACGCTACCTCGACGGCATCGTGGAGGGCTTCATCGAGCTGCACGGCGACCGCGCCTTCGCCGACGACGGGGCCATCCTCGCCGGCATCGGGTGGATCTCGGGGCATCCCGTGACGGTCATTGCCCAGGAGAAGGGCGTGAACTTGGCCGACCGCGTGGCCCGCAACTTCGGATGCCCCCAGCCCGAGGGCTACCGCAAGTCGCTGCGCCTCATGCGCGAGGCGGAGAAGTTCGGCCGGCCGATTCTCTGTTTGGTGGACACCCAGGGCGCCTTCTGCGGCACCGAGGCCGAGGAGCGCGGCCAGGGCAACGCCATCGCCGACAATCTGGTGGCCATGGCGGGCCTTACCGTTCCGGTGGTGAGCGTGCTTCTGGGCGAGGGCGGAAGCGGGGGCGCCTTGGCGCTGGCCGTGGGCAACCGCGTGGCCATGCAGGAGCATGCGGTGTACTCGGTGCTCTCGCCGGAGGGCTTCGCCTCCATCCTGTGGAAGGATCGCACCCGCGCGCCCGAGGCCGCCGAGGCCATGCGGATGGACGCCGCCTCGGTGCTGGAATGCGGCATCATCGATGCGGTCATTTCGGAAGGGGAGGGCCCGGCCCACGAGAATCCGGAAGAGGCCGTCGCCGCCGTGCGCGATTACGTCCGTGCCGCCTACAAGGAGCTGGCCGACCTTGCTCCCGACGAGCTGGTCCGCCAACGCCAGGAGCGCTTCGCGAAGTTCTAGGAGTGGTTTCTGCCGCTCCTTTTTTGCCCGGAGCAATCTCGTTGCCGTTCTGGTCGCAGAATTTCGATTTGTTAGACATGGCTGGGAGCGGCTTGGTGAGCTGGGGTTGAAAAACAGGCTGAAAAGAGGCCGAAAAGCAAGAAAAGGACTCGTGTCGAGCCCTTTTCTTTTGCTTTGCAGGATGTGGAAGTCTAACAACTCGAAAATATGTCCCCAAATTGAGAGGAAGATTTGCTGGAAGGACCTCTTACAGCATCTTCGCGCGGAGCTCCTCGGGGGTCATGGGCGAGAGCAGCGCAGGCGCGATGTCGAAGATGGTACGGCAGCCCGTCTCGCCCGCACAGGCCATGCGCCAGCAGGCGCGGGCGCAGGCGACGAGCACGCTGCCGGTGAACTCCGGGTTGGAATCGAGCTTCAGCGAGTACTCGATCACATGGGTGTTCTCGCCGGCGGCACCCGTGGTGCCGGTGCGGATGACCGAGCCGCCGTGGGGAATGCCGGCGTGATCGCGGTCGAGCTCTTCCTGAGAAATGAAGGTGACCGTGGTGTCGTAGTCGGCGAAGTAGTTCGGCATCGTGACGATGGCCTTTTCGATGGCGGCCGTATCGGCGCCCTCCTCGGCCACAACGAAGCACTCGCGGGTGTGCTTCTGGCGCGTGGTCAGCTCCGGGTTGGCGCCGGAGCGCACGGCATCCAGCGCCTCGGGCACGGGCACCGTGTACTGGCGGGCGTCGGCCACGCCGGGAATGCGGCGGATGGCATCGGAGTGCCCCTGGGAGACGCCGCGGCCCCAGAAGGTGTAGTCGGCGCCGTTGGGCATGATGGCGTTGGCGTAAACGCGCGAGACCGAGAACATGCCCGGATCCCAACCCACCGAGATGACGGCCACGTGCCCCGCCTCGCGGGCCACCGCGTCGACGGCGGCGAAGTGCGCCGGGATGTTGGCGTGGGTGTCGAAGGAGTCGACCACGTTGTAGAGCGCAGCGGCTGCCGGGGTCTGCTCGGGCAGGTCGGTGGCCGAGCCGCCGGCGAGCATGAGCACGTCGATGTCGTCGGTATGGGCGGCCAGCTCCGTGGCGGGCCAGACGGCGACGTTCTCGCCGAGCGGGTGCACGCTGGCCGGGTCGCGGCGAGTGAACACGCCCACCAATTCCATGTCGTCGTTGGCGGCGACGGCCAGTTCAATGCCGCGGCCGAGGTTGCCATAGCCGAGAATGCCGATGCGGATGGGGTTCAATGGTGCCTCCTTGGGTGTTCGCTGAGTAGGAAAGCGGTGCTTCGGGGCCGATGCCTGCTTTGGTTTTGAAGCTAGCGGGACAGGCCGCGCCGCCGGGGTGTCGCATCATTATCGCGTACCGTCTTACGCGCGGGAACCTGTCCGTGGCGAGCGTTACGAGGATTTAACGGAGAGGTACCTTGGCGCGGCGCTTGCGTCCGTTCGCCGACGGGGCGTTGTGGAATCGGGCGGGCGGAGGACCCGCGACGCGTCGTTGCGGAAGGCGGCGTGGAAGTTGCTCGCGTGCTTGCCGGTCGCACGGTGCGGGGCGGCACGGGCGCAACCGGCCGTTGGACGCCCTCAGTCGCGCCCGGGATGCGCGGCGCGGCGGCTGCCCCTTCAATCTCCTCCCCCTGGGTGGGTATGCGCAGGGTGAACACGGTGACGCCCCGCTCGCTCGCCGCCTCGATGTCGCCGTGATGCGCCACGACGATTTCCCGGGCGATGGCGAGCCCCAGCCCCGCGCCGCCCTTCTTCGACGAGCGCGCCCCGTCTTCCCGGTAGAACTTCTCGAAGATGGTCTCCAGATGGGCGTCGGATATCTCGCGGCCGCGGTTGGCCACGGTGATGGTGGTCGTGCGGGCGTCCTGGCGGGCGGCGATGGCGATGACGGAGTTCGCGTCGGCGTAGGCCACGGCGTTGCGCAGCACGTTGCCCAGCGCCCGGGCGAGCTTGTCCGGATCGATGAAGAACTGGCCCGCGCCGGCGGCGTCCACGGTGATGCGGATGTTGCGGGCGGCGGCCTCGGGGAAGAACGCCTCGGCCACCTGCTGGCAGAACAGGCGCACCCCCACGGTCTCCCGCTCGATGGGAATGGCCGACAGGTTGTAGCGGGTGATCTCGAAGAACTCGTTGATGAGGCTTTCCAAGCGCTCGGCCTTCGAATAGGCGATGTCGGCGTACTTGCGCAGGGTCTCCCGGGGCAGATCGGTCGTCTCGCGCAGCAGATCCAGGTAGCCGAGCACCGAGGTGAGCGGCGTGCGGATGTCGTGGGCCAGATAGGCCACCAGCTCGTTCTTGCGCTGCTCGGCGGCGTGAGCGGCGCGCTCGTCGGCCAGCGACTGCGAGCGGATGACCGCCAGCTCATTGCGGGCGATGGACAAGTCGGCCGGCAGCTCGATGGGGGCGTCCTTGTCGGCGAGCAGGCGCCCCACGGCCCCGGACAGCTCGTCGAAGTAGCGCAGCGACCGGTTCAGGGCTCTCAGGGCGATGGCGAGCCAGCCGGCCACGAAGACGAGCAGGGCCAGCGGGAGCTTGAACGACTTGACGAACGTGTAGGTGGCGACGTCGCGCATGCGGTAGACGCCGTCCTCGCCGTACTGGATTTGCCAGACCGGGTTCTCGTCGGAGACGCCCAGCGCCCGCGCCTCCTCGGCGGAGGTCAGGTCGAGCCAGGCGCTGTAGGCCTGCTCTTGGGATTGACGAAAGGCGCTTTGCAGAAGGTCGTTCAGCGTCGGCTGATCATAGCCCAGGACGGCGGCGCTGACGAGGATTCGCGTGGCCGCATCCACCGTGGTCTCCGGCGGCATGAACGTCTGGGCCTCGGGCAGCGAGAGCCCCAGCTCCTGCAGGGACGCCGACACGCGCAGGGCCGCTATGGCTTGGGCGGCGCTCGCGTCGTCAGCGGGAATGGCCTCGGCGGTCAGAATGGTCTGATAGGGAAGGAGGGGAACGGCCCAGGCGGTCTTGTCGGCCGGGGCGCTGTCGGTCTCGGCATCGAGGGCGGTCGCGTCGTCGATGAAGGTGCTCGCGTCGCCGATGGCCGCGGCGTTGGTGCCCGAGGCGACGGCCACATCCGCCCCGAGCTTCTCAGCCCGTTCCTTGGCGTAGGCCGCGGCAGCCTCGGCGTTCTCGGGCGAGTCGGCCATCATGCTCGCATACTCCGCCAGGGCGTCTTCCATCTCGTTCACTTCGCCTTGGATCTCGGTGATAGTGCCTGCATCGTTGGTGTAGCCGCCCTCGACGGCCTCGTTGACCCAGAGGTCGAAGAGGTTGGCATCGTCGAGCAGCCCCTGGTCGGTGAGGATCTGCTGGAACTGCTCGGAGGAGTTCAGGGTGCGCCAAGACGAGGTCGAGTCGGCCACCCAGTTCGCGATTGAGGGCACCATGAAGGTCTCGATCGCCAGGCAGGCCAGAGCGAAGGCCCCGCTAAACAGCAAAAGGTTGCGAATGAGGCCGCCGAGCACGCGCCGGCGCAGGACGCGGGCCTGTTCGCTTTTAAGCGCCATGGCCGGTGTCGCCGGGTGCGCCGCGCAGCTTGTAGCCGACGCCCCAAGCGGTTTCGATGAACGTCGTGGAAGCGTCGATATCGGCGAGCTTCTTGCGTAGGCGGCGGATGTGCACCATGACCGTGTTGGCCGCCGCGTCGTCGAAGCGCTCGTGCCAGGCCCCTTCGAACAGATCGGCCGCCGAGACCGGTGAGCCGACCGACTGGGCCAGAATCGCCAGAATGGCGAACTCCTTGGGGGTGAGGTGCAAAGGCTCGCCGTGGAGCGTGGCCAGATGCGTGCGCAGGTCCACCTCGATGGCGCCGGCGGAAAGCAGGGTGGAGGAAGCCTGGGGCGCTGCTTGGCGTCGGCGCAGGCGCGCCTTCACGCGGGCCACCAGCTCGCGGGGCCGGAAGGGCTTGGTGACGTAGTCCTCGGCGCCCAAGGTGAAGCCGACGACTTGGTCGGCCTCCTCGTCCTTCGCCGAGAGGAAGATGACGGGAATGTCCCGCATCTGGCGCATGCGAACGCACAGCTCGAAGCCGTCGATGCCCGGCATCATGATATCCACGATGGCCAGGTCGAACGGCGTGCGGGCGAGCATGTCGAGGGCCGCCTGTCCGCTGTAGCAGGCCAGCGCGTCCATGCCCTCGGCCACGAGCAGGTTGACAACCAGATCGGCGATGGCCTGCTCGTCGTCCACCACCAGTATGTGAGCGCGTTTTTCCATAAGGGCTATTGTACGCGATTCGCCCCGGGTTTTGCCAACAGGCGTGCCATCCCGTGACAGCTTCAGGAAAAGTTAAGGTGCCCTGCCGGAAATGTCAGATTTCGCTATGGGACGCGTAAGCCGGCTCGTCGGTAAGGTGGAGGTGCAACGTAAGGAGAGATTTATGGACACTGCTGCCTACCGTTTCGACGAGGGAAACTTGTACGAAGGGGACGCGCCCTTAAGCTGCGCCGGAAGGGCGGGCGCTTCGGGCTCTTCGGGTGCTTCGAGGGTTGCCCCCAATCCCTACGGGCGGGACGCTTGGGCGCGGCCGCAGGGCGCGGGGAGTCGGTCGGCTCGTAGCGCGGGTTCGAAAACCGCCCAGGGTGCATCGCCGCAGCGGCGGCCGTCTCGCGGGTCGGCGCGGGCGTTCGCGGCTTCGGCTGCCGTGCCGGGCGTGGTGAGGGCCATGCTGGGCGGTCTGGCCCGCACGGGCCGCGCCGCGCGTGGCCGCCGCATTGGGCGACGGCGCTGGCATCTGTGGTCGGTGCTGAGCGTGGCGGCGCTCTCCATTTTCGTGCTGGTCGCTATCTTCCAAATGGCGAACCTGTACGTCGAAGGGCTGGGGCTTACGGGACCGGGCATCGCCTCGCCCACGGCGGATACCGCTCCGGCCGCCGCGGGCGCGGACGAGGCGGACGATCCTGCCAGCACCCCGCGTGACGAGTGGCGCGGCGGCCATCTGCCCTTCCTCTACCAGACCGATCCCCAGTACCGCGATGCGCCCTATGCCGGTACCACGGTGCGGGAGGCCGGCTGCGGGCCGACGAGCCTGGCCATGGTCTACATCGCGCTGACGGGGAAGACCGACAAGGATCCCGCCGCCATGGCCGCCTTCAGCGAGGCCGGCGGCTATGTGGAGGGGGGACTCACCGCCTGGCGCCTCATGACCGACGGCGCGGCTGAGCTGGGTCTTTCCTCCCATGAGGTGCCGGCGGACGCGGGGCGTCTTGCGGCGGAGCTCGCTGAGGGGCATCCCGTCATCTGCAGCGTGCGCCCCGGCGACTTCACGGACACGGGACACTTTCTCGTGGTGGCCGGCGTGGCCGACAACGGCGAGCTGGTCATCCACGACCCCAACAGCCCCGCCAACAGCGCCCGCACGTGGGACGTTCAGCGCGTGCTCGCCCAATGTGCCAACCTCTGGGCCTTCGAGTGGGTTTAACGGGGGCGGGACGGCGCGCTTCCAGGGTTTTCGCTTTTGGAGCAAAGCGCCTCCCTCTTTTTGGCAAGAATTTCGAGTTGTTAGACTTAGTCGAGCGAATGAGAGGGCGATCTCGCCATTTTGATGGCGGTTTTGCCTGAATTGCTGATTTGGAGCGGCTGGTTTTCTGCGCGCGAACTCTAACAACTCGAAATTCTTTCTCAAAACAAGAGGGTGCATTGTCGATGCCTTCGGAAACGCGCTGCATGACTGATTCGTCCATGCGTCCATGCGGTGGGAAGGTCCATGCGCCTATGCGGCGGGAGCGATTCGCTCATTCGATGGGGTTCCCGCTTGGCCGTTGGCGTCCGTGCTAGGATGGAGCCAGTGATTCCGAACGATGAGGAGGCTTCCCGTGGATGCCTTTGTCCCCGAAGTCGCGCCGCCGCCCTTGCTCGAGTGCTGCGACCTCACTAAGCGCTATGGCGCCACGGTGGCGCTCGACCGCTTTACTGTCAGCTTGGCCGCCGGCCGCATCGTAGGGCTGCTCGGCCCGAACGGCTCGGGCAAGACCACGCTGCTGAAGATGATCGCCGGCGTGGCCCATCCGACGGCGGGCGACATTCGCGTGGCGGGCTATGAGGTGGGCCCGGAATCGAAGGCGCTCGTCTCCTACCTGCCCGAGCGGCCCTACTTCTCCCGTTCCATGCGCGTGCGCGAGATGATCGCCTTCTTCGCCGACTTCTACGAGGACTTCGACGCCGCCTTGGCCCGGGACATGCTCGCTCGGCTCGGCGTTCCCGAGGGCGCCCCGTGCGCGGCGCTTTCCAAGGGCACCGTTGAGAAGGTGCAGCTCACGCTCGTCATGGCCCGTCACGCGGCGCTGTATCTTTTGGACGAGCCCATCGGCGGCGTGGATCCGGCGGCCCGCGATTACATCCTGCAAACGGTTATTCGCGCGTATCGGCCGCAGTCGTCCATCATCCTTTCCACCCACCTCGTGCGCGACGTGGAGGCGTTTCTGGACGACTTCATCCTGCTGCGCTATGGCCAGATGCTTCTGCACGCGCCCGTGGCCTACGTGACCCAGGGGAAGGGCACGACGCTGGACGCGTTCTTCCGAGAGGAGTTCCGATGCTAGGAAAGCTCTTCGCCCAGGAAATGCGGGCGCTTGTGAAGCCTGCGGCCATCATGCTGGCCATTATGGTCGTCGCTGGCGTGGTGGGCATCGGCTGCATCGAGGCCACCGACGCCGTGAGCCGCGCGGCGGGATTCGCCTCCCGTTATGTCAACGAGGCGTCGGCCGCTTCCAACCTGACCGTGGTGCTCGTGATGGCGGCGCTGTTCTGCGCCTTTCTTGTGTGGGCCAGCCTCGTGGCGGTCTACGTGTTCATCGCCATGCGCTTCTATCGCACGATGTTCACCGACGAGGGCTATCTCACGCTCACGCTGCCGGTGCGCACGGGCGCGCTGGTGACGGCGAAATTCTGCGCCGCCTTCCTGCTGGCGGCGGTGTTTACGCTTGCGGCCTGCGCGCTCGCCTCATTGGCCGTGCTCGCGATCTCCGACGGCGATGGGGACATGGTGTCGGTGGTGCTGTCGCTTTTGGGCGGTTGGTCGGCGCTGACGGGCAGCGGTGGTGTGGCCTCGTCGGTCATAGGCGTGGCGAACGCGCTCGTGTCCGCCGCCTACACCGTGGGGCTGGCGTTCCTCTCGCTGACGCTGGGCGCATGGTGGGCGCGGCGGCATAAGGTGGCCGCGGCCGTGGCGCTGTATATGGGAATTGGCTGGGTGATCTCTCTTCTGTTCTCTATCGTTGGCGTGCTGGCCATGATGGGCGACACGGGCACGGCATCGTTCATGCTCGGCACGGTGTCCGTCATGCAGACGGTGGTGAACCTTGCCGTGGCCGCGGGCGGCGTCGCCTTGTCCGCCTACCTCGTGCGCGCCAAGGTCGATCTGAGCTAGGGAAAAATTGCCGTTGCCTTAGCTGGCAGCTAATGAAACGGTTAACGAGAACGGATACCCTTCTTCCTTGTCCGTTAGGAATAGCGCGTTTAGAAGAAGGGAATCATCTATGGAAACGCAACCTCGCTCGGCCATGGCCGTGGCTTCTCTCGTATTGGGAATCGTGGCACTGGTCACTTCGATTCTGCCGATCATCAACAACCTCTCCTTCCTTTTGGCCATCCTCGGCATCGTCTTCGCCATCGTCGGGTTGGTGGGCATTTCGAAAGGGAAAAAGAGCGGTAAGGGCTTAGGCGTCGCCGGCCTCGTGCTGTCTGTGATCGCCTTCATCCTTGTGCTCGTGATGCAGAGCGCCTTCAGCGCCGCCCTCGACCAGGCCATGGAGGAGAGCGGGCTTGATACGGCGACGGCGCAAGGCGTAGCGGCCGGAGATTCCGGATCTGCGGCCGAGCCCCAGGCGGCCGAGCAGAGCGAGGCGACGCAGGCCGCTTACGGCGTCACCATCGACGACTGCCGCGTGACCGAGGACTATCAGGGAAATCCAGCTGCCGTGGTGACCTACACCTTCACGAACAACTCCGACGAGGCGACCAGCCCCGCAGTGGCGGTTCACGCCAAAGCTTTCCAGAACGGAACCGAGCTCGAGCTGGCTGTGGTCGCCGATGCCGAGGAGTCCGGCAAGTCGATGAATGAGGTGAAGTCTGGCTCCTCCATCACCTACGAGTCGGCTTACGAGCTCGCCGACATGAGCGATCTTACCGTCGAGGTGGAAGAGCTTTTCAGCTTCAGCGACGAGCTCATCGCCGAGCAGACGTTCTCGTTGAGCTAGCGTGCCCGATGGCGCATGTCTCGGGCGCCCGTCTTCGAAGGCGGGCGCTCGGGGCGCTACAATAGGGGCTTCGTGATATGGGTCGAAGGAGAAAGAAGCGCGTGGAGGAACCGCTGACAGAGGACATGCTGGCCGAGCTCTTGGATGCGCCGGATCCGCGGGCGTTCATCAAGCGGCGCGAGGTGGGCGAGCGTAGTCTGGCGGAGTACCTGAACGCGCTTCTGGCGGAGAAGGGCCTGAAGCGTGCGGCCGTGGTGCGCGAGGCGGGCATCAACGAGACCTTCGGCTACCAGATATTCACCGGCGCCCGCCGCGCCTCCCGGGACAACTTGCTGAAGATCGCCTTCGCCATGGGATGCACGCTGCGCGAGGCGAACCGCCTTCTGCAGGCGGGAGGCGCCAACGAGCTGTACTGCAAGAATCGGCGGGATGCCATCGTCATCTTCGCCATCAGCCATGGCTACACGCTGCAGAAAACCGAGGAGGAGCTTTACCGGTTCGGCGAGGCGACCATCAGCTAACTTTGGTACCATGGCATCTATGGAAAACGACCCGCTTGCCGCATACCTCGCCGCCCTTGCCCGCGATGATTGCTATCGCGTCGATGAGGTGTTGAAGACGGCGCCCCACGAGACGACCGAAGTGGTGTACTTCGTGGGGGCCAATGCGGCGGAGCTCGGGCCGTTCGTCCGCAAGCGCATCGCGGTTGATGCGGCCATGGGGGATGCCTACGGCCACTTGTTCCGAGCGCAGCGCGCCGGGCGGCGTTTCCGGCATCTGCCGCGCATCTACGATGTTCATACCACTGGCAACGAGCTGGTGGTGGTCATGGAATACATCCAGGGACGCACGCTGCGGGACGAGGTGTACGAACGCGACGGATCGGTCGCCCTGGCGGCGCAGTGGTTTCCACTCCTTTGCGACGGGGTGATGGAATTGCACGAGCAGTTCTCGCCGCCTGTGATCCATCGCGATTTGAAGCCAACGAACATCGTGGTGAGCGATGCGGGTCTCACGATCATCGACTTCGGCATTGCCCGGGCCTTTCGCGAGGGGGCTGCGGGGGATACGGCTCATTTCGGCACGCGCTGCTACGCGCCGCCCGAGCAGTTCGGCTACGGGCAGACCGACGAGCGCAGCGACGTGTACGCGCTGGGAATGCTGCTCTACTACCTGCTGGCCGAGCGCGATCCGTCGCCGTCGGTGGCTGCGGCGGGGTTCGCGGGGCCGGAAGTGCCTTTCGCGCTGCGCCCCGTGCTCCAGCGCGCCTGCGCCTTTGATCCGGCGGCCCGCTTCCAGACGGTGCGCGACCTGAAGGCGGCGTTCCTCGCGGCGCTCGCCCCAGCCGGGGCTTCTCCTGCAGACCGGGGTGTCGTTGTGACCCAGGTCGCCGGCGCGGGTCGGGTTTCCCCTGCGGATTGGGCCGCCCCCGCGGGCCAGGCTGCCCCCGTAGGCCGGGCTGCCCCTGCGGGCCAGGCTGCTCCCGTAGGGGGCGACCTTGGTCGCCCCTGGGCCGCGACGGCGGTGAGTGCCGCAGCTCCGATCGATGACAGACCGCATGGCGTAGTCGTTTCTCGGGTAAGGCGTGCTTTCTCGACGCTCTCCTCCGGTGAGACGGCAGGGCTCGTGATCGATGTCGCCCTCTTGGTGGTGTGGCTGCTGTTCATGGCAGTTCTCATCGCAATGCCGTTCACGCCCGACGAACGTTACGCCACCTGGCCGTTCTGGCTGATCGCCTTTCAGTATTGGACGTTCGGTATTCCGTTCTTCACGGGCTTTCTTTTCATTTTGACCGACGTCCGCGTTTTACGTCGGGCGGCTCCGAGGCTTCGCCTTCTGCAGGGAGCTCGTTTGCGAATCTTGGGCATCGCGCTGGTTGTCGTGGGCGTGATAGCCGTGGGCGTGACGATGGCGATCGCGAACGCCATGGGACTTCCGACCGGCTCGTAGGGGGCCGAGCTTCCGCTCCATCCGCAGGGGGCGACCTCAGTCGCCCCTCACAAGAGGGATAACCTTGCCTGATGAGGGCTGACCAAGGTCAGCCCCTACGGGATGTGGCTGCGCGACGCTAGCCTTCCCAGCTACGGGATGTGGCTGCGCGACGCTAGCCTTCCCGGCGGGTTTCCCAGAAGGCGACGGCGCTGGCGGCGGCGACGTTCAGGGAATCGACCCCGTGGTGCATGGGGATGCGCACGGTCCAGTCGCAGGCGGCGATGGTGGAGGCGGCCAGGCCGTCGCCTTCCGTGCCCAGTACGAGGGCCAGCTTGTCGGCCGCCTTCAGGCGCGTATCGGCGATGGAAAGCGCGTCGTCGGCCAGGGCCAGGGCGGCTGTGACAAAGCCGGCCTCGCGCAGGCGCGCCACGCCTTCGGCCGCCCAATCGCGCGCGTGCCCGATGCGGGCCCAGGGCACTTGGAACACCGTACCCATGGAAACGCGCGACGCGCGGCGAAACAGCGGGTCGTGGCAGGCCGGCGTGAGCAGCACCGCATCGATGTTTAGGGCGGCGGCGCTGCGGAAGATGGCCCCGATGTTGGTGTAGTTCGTGACGTCCTCCAGCACGGCGACGCGGTGGGCGCCAGTAAGCAGGGCGGCCAGGTCGGGCTCGGGCGGCCGGTGAAAGGCGGCCAAGGGCCCGCGGGTCATCTCGTAGCCGGTGATGGAGCGCATCTCCTCCGAGGAGACCACGGCCACGGGGGCGGCCGGATTAGCCGCGCGCACCTTTTCCAAGAGCGCTTCGGAGGCGGCGAGCCAGCGCCGGTCGGTGAGCACGGCGAAGGGGACGCACCCGGCATTAAGGGCGCGGTCGATGACGTTCACGGACTCAGCGACGAACAGGCCCGACGCCAAGCGCTCCGGCGCGCCCTCCGGGTCGATGGCACGGGCCAGGCCCACGAGCTGCTTGGGGTCGCGCAGCTGCCCGTCGGTCATGGACGAGAACGGCGCCAGATACGGGTCCTGCCCCGCCAGGAAAGATGTTTGCGACTTGTTCATGGGCCCTAGTATACGTTAGTGCGGCGTCTTCCAGAGCATGGTGGCCGGCGCGGGCGGCAGATAGCGGGCCGGATACACGATGATGCCGGCCTTCCCAAGGCGCGAAAGGGCGGCCATGATCAGCACCGGCATGCCGTAGCAGACGAGCGCCGCCCCCGCGGCCGCCATCCACGGTGCTGCCGTGACGGAGATGCCGGCCGCCTTCCAAAGATGGAAGTACAGGGCGAGGCAGATGCCGTGGAAGAGCCAGATGGCCATGGTGTAGCGGGTCACGAAGCCGTAGAAGCGGTTCTGCCGCCCGCTGCGGAACACGGTGGAGAACAGGGAGGTCGCCCACAGCACGCCGAGCGCGTCCAGAGCGGCGTGGGACGTCTCGCCGGTCCAGCCGGCGTAGAAGGCGATCACGCTGGTGGCCACCCACAGGGCGCCGAGGGCCCAGGCCTTCTCGGATCCGCGCGCGAGGGGCAGGCCCCGGTAGAGCGCCATGGCCATGCCGCCGGCGACCCAGATCCAGTTCTCGGCCACGGAGGTGACGGCGTAGGGGAGGCGCGCGGCCATCTCGGCGGTGGCGGGCAGCGAAGCGAGCGCCACGATGGCCGCTTTCGCTGCGACGGCGGCGAACAGGAGGCCGCTGGCGTTGCGGCGGCTCTTCACGGTGGGGGTGATGGCGTAAATGATGAGGCAGGTATAGAAGTAGCCGACGGGAATGACGGGCTCGATGAAGAGCGCGCGGAGGAGATCGGCGACCGACAGAGGCGGCTTCGCGCCGACGGCCGAGTTCGTGAGCAGCACGAGCACGGTGAACGCCGCGAAGGGGATGCCCATGAGCGCCAGCTCGCGGCGGAGGTTCTGGCCCCAGGCGCGAGGGGTGCGCGTCGTGCGGTAGCGCTGGTAGAGAAAGCCCAGGCAGAAGTAGAAAATCGGCAGCTGGAAGGGAACGAGGTACTCGAGAATCCACCGACTGGCGGTCGAGGGGGTGAAAAGGCCCTGGGCGCTGCAGGTGGTGATGAGGGTGCCGAAGGCGATGAGGAGGGACGCGGTGGCTTCCACGTTGTGCGTCCAGACGTCCTTGGGGCCGCCGGAGCCGTGGCCGTGCATCTCGCCTTCGGGGACGTCGGGCGTCTTTCGAGAGCGGCTTCCCGCAAATGTTGCCGAGTCTTTCGGGCGGCCGTCAGGGGAGGCGGTCGTTGCGCTTTCGAGTTGCGGCGATGCAGGGCACGCTATGTCGGCGAAGTTGCTCATGGGTTCACGGTAGCACGCGGGCACCACGACGAAGGCGGCGCGCGGGCGTCTGTTTCCCCAATGATGACCTCTCGCGGACGCGCCTGCGAGTGCCGGCGCCGCCTACCAGATGGGCGGGCGCGCTAGCGAACGGCGCTGGCTATGGCCGTCCTCCCTCCTGCCTGCCGTGGCGCAGGGCAGCCCTGCTGCGGAGGGTCGTGGGGCTGCCAGCGGGACGGTCGGGATCTCCGCGCTCTTGCTCGCTGCCAGGGTTTTGCGCGGGGAGGCCCGTCGCCGGGTTGTCGGAGCCGCCCCCGGGCAAGCAGGTATTTTGGCCGCGGAGGGCGCATCCGGGGCGCGCGGCGCCTCGGCCGTCGGGCGGTGTCGTTTGGTTGCTGCGGCAGCAGGGAGTGTCGCGACGGGCGCCGTCGCTCCGGTCGTCGTTGCGCTCGTCGGCCAGGATGACACGCTCGAAATCGCGCCGATTGCTGACATAGGCCTTCCGGAAGATATTCGTGGCATGGAATTGCACCGTGCGCACGGCCAGGTGCCGCTCGGCGGCGATGGTCGCATAGCTTTGATGCTGCAGGATGAGCTTGGCAATGGGCATCTCCTTGGGCGTGAGGCCCAGACTGTCCAGCTCTCCCTGGATCTGCTCGGCACGGGTGACGCGGCGCATTTGCTGCGTGCGCAGGCTTCTCTCCCGCAGGGCCAGCATCATGCCGAGTGCCGCCAGGGCGCAGGCCGCTGCCAAGGATCCGAACACGAGGGTCGACTGGTCGAGGTTCGCCGGCGCTGGCGCTCCGGCGGCGAACGAAACGGCAGCGCCGATGAGCACGAGAGCTAGTCCGAAGGAAGCCACGGCGCCTGCGAACAGGAGCGCGCCCGTCCGGTCGGTGCGCTCGCCGGTGTTTTCGCGGTTGAGCGGGGAGGGATGGAGGATGGGCGGGATCAGACCGCCGGGGTGGGCAGCTTTCAGCATGATAGTATCCTTTTGTCGGAAGGGGGAGACCCTTCGGTTGGTGGGCGCATCCGTGATGAGGCAAGGACGTCCGTGCGCCGCGGGTTGTGCCGCAGTGCGCCTGAGCGCCAGGAAGAGGGCGAGGCCTGTTGAGTTGAAAGCTGCGTTTGCCGGGCCGGAAAAACATTTCGCTTCCGGTCTCTCGCGGGTGTCCCATGATACCCCAATGGAACTGACATCGTTGGTAAAAGTGCGATCTTCGATAGTTTTATTACCACGATGCTTGGTGTTCGTTGGCGCATCGTTGCTTTCGAAAAGAGGATTTGAGCAGGGAAAACGAACCTACTTGCTATGTTGTATCTGACATGAAATCGGCTACGTGCACAAGCCATGGTGGAATGGGCGGCACGCGCGACACGACGGGTTGTGTCGCGCGCTGCGAACGCTGGGCTGGCCGGCGCCTCGGTAGACCAAAGTGACAAACGTGGACTTTCTCCGTAGGAATCCTGACGATTCGCAGTGCCGTGATAGCATTTCCGAGGCTCGAAAGAGGGAGTGCCCCTTGTGCGCTTTTCCTCGTGTTGGCGGCGCGCTCTGGCCTGGGTTGCCGCTCGCCGCTTGGGCCGACAGACAAGCAAATCGTACGGAGGCAGTTTCTGTGGACATGTTCATCGAAGTTCTGAAGGCGTTCTTCATCGGCGTCGTGGAGGGCATCACCGAATGGCTGCCCATCTCTTCCACGGGCCACATGATTCTCGTGGACGAGTTCGTGAAGCTGAACGTGTCGGCGGAGTTCCTGGAGCTGTTCTTAGTGGTCATCCAACTGGGCGCCATCATGGCCGTGCTCATCCTGTACTTCCATAAGCTGAACCCGTTCTCGCCGAAGAAGACGTCGGCCGAGAAGCGCGGCACGTGGCGGCTGTGGGGCATGGTGGCCATCGGCTGCATCCCGGCGGCGGCCATCGGACTTACGCTGGACGACTTCTTCAACGAGTACTTCTACAACGCGTGGACGGTGGCCATCGCCCTTATCGTCTACGGCGTCGTGTTCATCCTGCTGGAGCGTCGCAACCGTCGGCGCGAGGCAGCCTATCTGGCCAGTCGCGCCCCCCGGCGTCCCCGCGGCGCCCATGCGCGTCCCGTGCCCGAGGTGGGTCCGGGCGACGATGGCGACGACGCCGAGATGGCCCTGTTCCGCGTGCGCACCGTGGACGAGATCGACTGGAAGACGTCGCTGAAGATCGGCTGCTTCCAAATGCTCGCCATCATCCCCGGCACGTCGCGCTCGGGCTCCACCATCATCGGCGGCATGCTCTGCGGCTGCTCGCGCACGGCGGCGGCGGAGTTCACGTTCTTTCTCGCGATTCCCGTCATGTTCGGCTGGGGCGTGCTGAAGCTCATCAAGTATCTGATGGCCGTGGGTCTGGCCATGACGGCCACCGAGATCGCCGTGCTCGTGGTGGGCATCGTGACGGCATTCGTGGTGTCGGTGATCTCCATCAAGTTCCTCATGGGCTACATCAAGAAGAACGACTTCACGGCGTTCGGCGTCTACCGCATCATCGTGGGTTTGGTGGTGCTCGCCTACTTCGGCGTGAAGGTGTTGCTGTAGCCGACGCAAAAGCGGCGCGATTTCAACGTGAATTAACCGTGCGAATCGGGAACGAAGGCCTTCTCGGAAAAGCTTGCCGTCGGATTCGGGCTGTTTTTTCGAGTTGTTAGACTTTAGGTACGCGCGATGGTTCGCTCAAAAACTGTGGCAGAACAAAATGTGTAAGAAAAGTAATAAAATACGATATATGAGAAGACAAGATGGAAGCAGGCAATCACCTGCGAGCGCGTTGGATGTCTAACAACTCGAAATTCTTGGTGCTGCTCTCCCTGAATCTTTCCTGACGGACGCATCGCTTCTTCGATTGTCTTATGATAATCTTAACGCCGGAATGCGGGGTCGGTGGGTTCCGTAGGCATTGTCTAGGGCAAGAGGAGGAGTCGTGTTCAGCGAACTGGTGGTTGCTTACCTCTTTCTGGGAGGGACAGGGGCGGGCGCGCTCTTGATTGCCGCAGTGCTGATGCTCCTCGCTGACGAGAGAGCCGTGAGCCGCGGAGTGGTTGTGCGCTTCAGAGACAACGGAAGCGCTGCCTATCGCCGACTGTTCGTGCCGATACTCGTGGCCTCGCTGGTAGTCTTAGTGCTGGGGGCCCTGTGCCTTGCGGCTGATGTGGGGCGCCTCGATCGCATCCTTTTGCTGGCGGTTTCATCCCCTTCGAATTATCTGGTCGTAGGATTCTGGGCACTTTTGCTTTGTGGCACGTTGGCGGCAGCCATGCTTCTTGTGTGGCTCGGGGTGCCGTCGGTGTCTCTGCCTCTATTCAGAGCGCTCGCTGTCTTGCTTGCGGCGGTGTCTTTCGTCGCGGTGATCTATACGGGACTGTTGCTGTCGGGTATGCCGTCGGTGCCGTTGTGGTTCGGCCCGTGGCTGCCGGGGCTGTTCGCGATCTCGGCTCTCTCGTGCGGAGTGGCGCTTGTGGGCATGGTGGCAGTATTTTCGGGAATGGCGACGGTTTTCGGCCGAACGATGCGGCAAGTCGTTCGCGCCGATATGGTTCTCCTTGCCCTGGAGGCGGTCGTCGTGGCGCTGTGGCTCGGTGCAGCGTGGCTGGAACACGGCGGCTCGGCTTCCTCGGGGGCAACGCCTACCGATGCGGCCGCGTTGGCATCGGTGGCCTCCGTATTGAACGGTGCGTGCTCTCTGCCGTTCTGGGGCGGCCTTGTGCTCGTTGGCCTTGTTGCTCCTTTTGCGATAGAGGCTGTCCTCGCGCGTTGCAATGCGAGTAAGGACGTCGCCGAGGCGTCTCTCGCCTCGCGCGCGTTGCTCGCCAGCGCCGGTTGCGTTCTTGTTGGCGGCGCCTGTTTGCGCGCGGTCGTAGTGGCGGCCGGGATGCTGCCCGTTGTTTCCGTTCCCTTCTAGTCCTTGAGAGAAAGGTCGTCCATGTTTCCCTTCGAAGTTGATCCGACAAGCGACTTGCCCCTGTGGGTGCAGCTGCGCAACCGCATCGCCTACCTCATCAACGACGGCACCCTGGCGCCCGGCGACAAGCTGCCCACGGTGCGCGGCCTGGCTTCGGAGATCTCCATCAACTACAACACGGTGAACAAGGCCTACCTGAGCCTCGTGTCCGACGGGTACCTGGAATCGACGCGGGGTCGTGGCGTGTTCGTGACCGATTTGGGTGCGAAGATGGGTGCGGAAGGGGAGGGTGAGGCCGATGCGGTGCTAGACGAGTGCATCGCGTCGTGCCGCGAGCTGGGCATGGGGCTAGATGACATCGAGCGCGCCATGAGCCGAAAGATCAAGCGCCTGAAGTACGATGAGGCCCGCGAGCGCGGCGAGGTGTCTGCCCGCATCATCGATTTCGAGAAGCCCGGAGCCCGGGCCGAGAAGGGAGCCTAAATGTCCCGCAAGGAGAAGTCTTCCGGCGAGCGCCGGTTCCGCGTGGCGCCCGATGCGGCCACGGAGGTGGTGGGGGAGCGTGCGTCCTCGACGGGCGTGCTGCTGTTCTCCGCCGTGCTGTTCGTCGCGGTGCTCGCTGCGGTGCTGGGCATCGGCTGGCTTACGGTCGGCCGTGTGACGTTGGAGGTCATCGTGGTGGCGGCCCTCGCGGCGCTGCTCGCCATCGGCTGCTGCCATGTCGCCCAGCAGTGGGAGCGCGTGGTGGTGCTGCGCCTCGGGCGCTTCAACCGCGTGTCGGGGCCGGGGCTGTTCTGGACCATCCCCGTCATCGAGTCGAACACCATGCGGGTGGACACGCGCACGCGGGTGACGACCTTTTACGCCGAGGAGACGCTGACGGCCGACCTGGTTCCCATGAACGTGGACGCCGTGCTGTTCTGGCACGTGTGGGACGCCGCCGCGGCCTGCACCGAGGTGGGCGACTTCACCCGTGCTGTGGAGATGGCCGCCCAGACGGCCCTGCGCGACGCCATCGGGCGGGCGAGCGCCGCCGAGGTGGCCATCCGTCGCGAGCAGCTGGATCGGGAGCTCAAACGGGTGCTGGAGGAGAAGGTGGCGCCCTGGGGTGTGACCATCCTTTCGGTGGAGGTGCGCGACATCCTTTTGCCCAAGGAGCTGCAAGAGGCCATGAGCCTGGAGGCCCAGGCCGAGCAGCGCAAGAAGGCCCGCATCATCCTCATGGAGGCCGAGCACGACATCTACGAGATCTTGGGCGAGATGGAAGAGCTCATCGGCGACCATGAGGCCGTGGCGCGCCTGCGCACCATGCACCTGCTGAACGAGTCGCTGCGCGAGGGCAAGGGCACGGTGGTCATCCCCAGCGCCTTCGCCGAGGGCTTCAACGAAGGCGTAGGCGACCTGTTCAAGGGGTAGGCGTCAAAAATATTTGATATTCGTCCCATTTCTCATTAATCAAGAGTATTTGACATTTTATGCGACGGCGCTCCGAAATGCCGTTGCGATTACGGGAGCAGCGAAATCTAATGAGTGCCCTTAGACTCTAGTTCGAAAATAGATTTACTAGACTTCGTAGTTAAAACTAGACTTACTAGATAACTAGATTTATAGATTTGCTCTGTTGGAATAGATTTCTTAGAATCTCTTGAAGGTAGCTGTATCTGGGAAGCAACGCATCGCCTCATCTGGAGGTGTCCTATGTTCGACAACCCGTTCACCCCGCTCTTTGGGGGAAGGCCTGGGTTCTTTTTTGGGCGCGAAGGTATTTTGCGGCGTTTCGATAGGGCTATGAGTGATTACGGAAGCGACGACCGTGCTCTTTTCATAACGGGTAGCCGCGGCTATGGGAAGGCGGCCCTGCTTGAGCAGTTGTCTATGCGCGCGAGAGCGCAGGGACGCAAAGTTATCGATGTGGGGTCCGACAATCCCATAGGCGGTATCATGCGTCACCTCGTTCCCTTCGACGAGGCCACTAAAACGATTGATCCCGAGGTGGAGATTAGCGTGATGGGCACGGGCGGGAGCCTCCGCGCGGGCTCCAGCTCGAAGACGGTGCGCTACGAGCGTGACGATTTCGAATACGTGTTCCTGAATGCCTGTCTGGAGGACGGATTCAAGCTTCTTGTCACCATTGACGAGATTCAGAAGGTCTCCCTTGATGGCGTGTCGCTGATCTCCGAAGCTTTCCAGATGGCGTCGCGCAAGGGCTGCGATGCAATGATTGCCATCGCTGGGTTGCCCTATGCCTACGAACCGATTATCCAAAAGAACGGCTGCGCGTTTCTGCGCCGCGCCTCTTACGAGCAGCTGGGGCCGCTCAGCGCCGATGAGGTGCGCGAGGCGCTCGAGGAGTCCTTTGGGAGCATTAAGGGTACCTCGCTCGAAAAGGATGCCCTTGAACTGCTGCTTCGGGAATCGAAAGGACACCCCTATATCATGCAGCTGCAGGGTTATTACTTGATTGACAACATAAACGAAAAGGTGCAGAAGCGCTCCTATCGTATTGAGGTGAAGGATGTCGAGTGCGCAATGCCGGCGGTGCGGAAAGCCTATGACAGTCGGGCCCTTGAGCCATTAGTCGCCGCCATGAGCCGTAGCGAGGTGGAGTATTTGCATGCCATGGCTGGGCTCCTTGGAGAGGAGCGAACGGCTGAGACGGGGGCGATTGCCCAGAAGATGGGGAAGTCCCAAAAGCAACTGAGTACCGTACGGGCGAATCTTGTTGACAACGGCATTGTCGGAGCGCCTGGACGAGGGAAGCTGGCGTTCATCATTCCTTACTTAGCCGACTATATACTGAGGACGGAGGGTGACGCCAATTCTGTTGTCGCATCAGCTCTCGAGTGGGGGATGTAAGCTAACTATCCTCAAAATAGATAACCTGTGCTGAAAAATTGTCCTATGATAATCCTTGCATTGCCATAGGACAATTTGCTATAGTGCCGCCAGAGGAATTTGGCCAATTCTCGGGAATACCAGTTTGAGGGGACTGGCGGCAACGAACATCGACAGGTGTGGTTGCGATGAAAAGTTCTCCGATGGTTTATTTTAAATACTTGGAACAAATCTGGTTAAACAACATCTCGCTTTTTGGACCCAAAAGAGTGGAGGAGAAGATAATGAGGAAAACGAAACGAGTTTCCCCTGAACTCACTCGGCGCAGCTTTCTCGCTGCAACGGCGGGGGCGGTTGCAGCTGGATCGCTTGCTGGATGCGCTTCGGGCAACACTGTAGGTGAGGAGGGTGAAAGTGTTTCGCTCGCCGGCACGGCGCCCCAAGTCGCTGAAGAAGTATACTTCAGCAGTTGTATGGGCAACTGTTCGGGCTGGGGATGCCCCATCAACGTTACCGTCCGCGAAGGGAAAGCGGCCAATCTGACTCGTCCCGATATGAAACTACCCGACGGATCTCCGAGTCCTTATCAACGTATCTGTTTGAAGGGCTATACCAACATCGAGCGCATGTATGCTGATACGCGCCTTCAGTATCCTTTGAAGCGCAAAGGCGAGCGAGGTGCTGGGGAGTGGGAGCGTATTTCCTGGGATGAGGCCATTGCGGAAATCACGGATACGTGGAAGAATCTGCAAGGAGATTTTGGGCCGGGCGCTGTAGGATTCTTGGCCGGATCGGGCAACGTGGACTCAACGGTTAAAACGTACGCTGATCGCCTGATTGCTTGCATGGGCGCTACGGTACTTCATAATTGTTACGACAATACAGGTGTCTATTGCCAGTACAACCATGGCGCTCTCGGTGCGACCACTACAGGAGGCCATAACGAGTATCGCGACATCGTCAATGCGGAAAATATCTTTGTATGGGGCTCCAATCCGTCTGAGTCATTCATTGTTGACTATCATTTCATCTCCGAAGCCTGCGAAGCGGGAGCCAAACTTGTTGTCATCGATCCCATTTTTACCACTACGGCAGCTAAGGCGGACCTCTACGTTTCCATCCGTCCCGGAACTGATGGTCTTCTAGCGGCAGGTATTGCCCAGATTGCCATTCGCGATGGCAAAATCGATGTCGAACACATGCGCACTAAGACGGTAGCTCCGTTTTTGGTCAAAGAGGATGGCTTCTACCTTCGCTTGAGCGATTTAGGTCGGGCAGAGGCGGGAAGCGACCAAGATAGGATTATGGTTTATGATGGCGTCCAACTCGCGCCCTTCGACGAGGTAGAGGAGCCTGTGCTCGAGGGCTCGTTCGAACTCGAGGGGTTTAAAGTCAGGCCAGCGTACCAGATTCTCGTCGATAGGTTCTCGGCGTGGACTTTGGACCAGATTTCCCAATACACTGACATTCCGCTCGACGTTATCGAGGAGGTTGCGAGTATCTATCTCTCGGGCCGATCGATGGTGCTGCTTGGCTTTGGGCAAGATCATTACGCAAACGGTCAGACGTTCTACGACGGTGTGTTTGCGCTTGCGGATATCACCGGGCAAGAGTGCAAACACGGAGCCGGAAGCACCTGCGTCGATTTGACTGGGGCTGTGGCGCAGGGCGTTCAGAGTACTGCCGGTATGAACCTGGATGGTGCTGTGGCTGGGCCTACAGTGTATGTGAACCATCTTCCTCAGTTAGTGGAGGAAGGATCGATTGGGGAATTCGACACGGCGCCGCGATCGATGTACATCTACTATTGCAACCCGCTGGCTAACATGCCCGATCGCCAAAGATGGCTTTCGATGCTCGACAAGATGGATCTTGTCGTGGTTTCGGACATGGTCATGTCCGAAACGGCGGAATACGCCGATATTGTTTTGCCTGTAGCCTTCCCCTTCGAGAAGAGCGATCTTACTTTTCGTCAGACTGGCTTCGTTAAGCTCATAGATCAGGCAGTGGAGACTCCCTTTGAGGTGAAGAGCGACTTTGATGTGATTACTCTGCTAGGCCGCGCAATGGGTTTCGAGCAGTACTTCACCCAGACTCTTGAGGATTTCCTTTCCTCATGTGTAGATAATGAAGTGGCTCAAGAAGCCGGTGTTACGTGGGATAAGCTGCAATCGGAGCATGCGGTATGGTCTCATCCCGAGGAGCCCAGCGTCATTGGATTGAACGCTCCCATCCTTACAGCGACAGGGCGTCTGGAGTTCTACCATGAGGGCATTAAACCCATGATGGATGTTGGCCAGGAGTGGGATATGCTCAAAGAGTCCTGCTGGTTCTGGGAACCTCCGTTAGAGGCCTGGCACGAGAATCCGCTTTTCGAGCGGTATCCGCTTACTTTCATAAGCGAACGATGCAAGTATAAAACTCACACCATCTTCAACAACGTTCCTGCCTTGCTCGAGATCGACCCAGAGCCGTTCGTAAAGATGAGTCCCTCCGATGCGGCGTCGCGTGACATCAACACTGGCGATATAGTGCGTCTCTATAACGATCGCGGGCATGTGGTCCTTAAAGCGGTTGTCAGCAACGGATGCCGCAAAGGCGTGTTGGTGATCGATCACGGTTGGGAAGAGCGGAATTTCATCGAGGGGCATTACGGCGATCTCTCCAGCATCGCTTCGTGGCCACGCTTTGAGCAGGACAATTGGTTCGATTGTCTGTGCGAAATGGAAAAAGTTCAATAGGAGGACGTCATGCGATACGGAATGGCTATTGATTTGAAGAGATGCATGGGGTGCCAGACGTGTATGACATCCTGTCGGACGGCGAATAATCTTCCGACTGGTAATTGGTGGAATCGGGTCATCACTGACGGTGGAGAGAGTCTCGATTCGCCGGACGGTGAGTATCCGAATTGTACGCTCCAGCACTATCCGGTGACCTGCCAGCATTGCGAGAATGCCCCTTGCGTGGAGGTGTGTCCCACGGGTGCTACCATGAAGGATGAAGAAACAGGCATTGTGACCGTGGACGCGGAAACTTGCATTGGGTGCAAAACGTGCATGCAGGCTTGTCCTTATGAGGTGCGTGTGTACAACGATGGCGAGCCGAAGTACGCCATGGAGTTCGCCGTGGGTTTCGCGGACGCGCCGCAGCATGTGTCGAACACGGTGGAGAAGTGCACCATGTGCTCGAACTTGATTGCGCGCGGCGAAAAGCCCATGTGCGTGCAGGCGTGCGTGGGCTACGCCCGCTTCTTCGGTGATCTGGATGATCCGAACTCCGAGGTGTCCAAGCTCATTGCCGAGCGCGAGTGGGAGCAGCTGCTTCCCGAGCAGGGAACTAATCCGTCGGTGTACTACCTCAAGTAGCTTCTCGGCTTGTCCGACTAGGCTTATGGACCCTTCGCCCCCTCCCTCTGCGAAGGGTCCATTTCGTGGATGGCGTCTGGCCGTTGCTCCGAATGCGATTAAGGCGACTTCTGCTCCGGGCTCTGCACGTTTCAGATGGAGGGCGTGAGCTACGTGTTGCCTGGCATTCGGTTTCCTTGCAGATGAATTCATCTTTGACGAGGAATGGCGTTGGCGTCATTGCGCCCACCCTCCCCGTCAGGCTCCCTGTCCTTTTTGTGCGCGTCTCATGCCATACTCGCTTTGTAACTTGGAACCAAGCGCTTGGTGGGGGAGCTATGGGGGAGACGGCTCGTATGGCGCCACAGCGGGTCAAGGTGTCCAGCAGGCGGCAGATCGCTATTTCCGCGAAGGCCTACAAAGATATGGGGTTCACCGAGTATGCCCTCATTGAGCAGACCGACGAAGGGCTTCTCATCAAGCCGCTGAAGGTGGAGGACGAGAGGATCTCCCTCGATGTGTTGCGCCGGCTTATCGTCGAAGGCTGCGAGGGCGAGGCGCTGGTTGGATGCTAAGGCTACCGATCTCGCTCGTATTCAGGAGACGTTCGATCTCGTCACGGAGACCCAGGGGCAAATCAGTTGCCTTGGCATTACCGAGGTGCGTTTCAAAGATCCGGCGATGGATGTGGACCGCCTTTTCTTGGAGGCCATCATGAATCGTGTGCTTCGCATTACCGAGGGGTCGGCTCGCTCAGCGACGAAGCTCTTGCGCACTACGACTTCGAGCGTAGAGCCGTCAGGGGCGTTCGTAATCGGTTCGCTCACGACTACGGCGATGAAGTTGGGTCTGGAGCTGGAAGCGACGCGATTCTAGGGCGTTGCCGTTGTTGACGGAATGGTAACGCTGTCTTTTCGCAATGGTGGTCTTATTAACGGGTTGGTGACGGCGGGCGGCCTTCTTCAACTGATTGTTTTCAACGCTGATCTCAAGGCCCACCGTTTTGTGCGAGCGCTTTAGCATGTCGCCAGTAAGAGAGATCCGAAGGGCGCGGTCGCAGGGGAGGGTGGCGCGTGACCGGGGGTGTCGGATCCGAAGTAGGGGCGCTTAGGCGCCGAGCGAGAGGAGCAGCTGTGGAGAAGTTTCTGAACGTTGTGCGATCGAACAACATGGTGCAAGCGGTGCTTTGCATCGCGTTCGGGCTTTTCCTGATGATCTACCCGTCCATTACCGTGCAGGGCATCATTATGCTTTTCGGCGTGGCCCTGGCTTTGATGGGCGCGGCGGGGCTGCTGTCGTACTTCCGTCAGCGCAGCGTGCGCTACCGCGACTCGGGCACGCTCATGGCGGCGGTGTTCTACGTTATCATCGCAATCATCGCCTTCGTCTTTCCCAAGGTGATCGCCGGGTTCTTCTCGGTGGTCCTCGGCGTGGTGCTCATTTTGCTGGCCATCGTGAACGTGGTTCGCGCGTTCGGCCTGCGTGCGTTCGGCAGCAGCATTTGGATCGCTGTGCTTGCGGCGGCTGTGGCCGTGGGTATCGGTGGTGTGCTTATCGTGGTGAACCCATGGGGTGCGTCCATGACTTTCGTGCTCGTGCTCGGTGCGACATTCGTGGCCAACGGCGCGGTCGACCTGTTCATCGAGTGGTATACCCGCGATTCCGAGAAAAAAGTCGGCACTTTCATGCGTCGCTAGCGGTTTTTGCTGCGTAGTCTTCTCCGGGCTTTCCGTCTGCGCGAAGGGCGTGCGAAGGGCGTATTTGAATAGGCGTGCCCTTCGCTTTTGTCGATGGCGGGCGGTCGGGGGCTTCTATATCCGTTTCCCTTTGCGACCTCGGCGCGGACCGGGGTCTTTGCTATCATGAACGCCACGCGAGGGCGGCGGCGCTTTTAGGCGGTGCGGCCATGCTCGTTCAAGTTTTTGGTACACGAAAGGAAAAGCGATGTCTGAAGAGAACAGCAATCTTGCCGAGATTCAGAAGCATCGTGAGCAGATTGACGAGATCGATCGCGAGATCGTCGCGCTTCTGAACAAGCGCGCCGGTCACTCGCTGGTCATCCGCGGTCTGAAACCCGGTGCGCATCTGGGTCTGTACGACGCGCGCCGCGAGGAGGAAATCTTCGCGCGGGTGGATAGCTACAACGAGGGGCCGCTCTACAACGAGAACCTTCGGGAGATTTACGCTACCATCTTGAAGATCATGAAGGAGACGCCGTCCGTATGAGCGAAGTGAAGATTGCCCCCATCCCCGATCTCGGCCAGCGCACGGACGAGATCACCATTTATGCCGGGCCCTGCTCGGTGGAGTCCGCCGAGCAGTTCGACGAGGTGGCCGAGTGCATCGCCGATCTGGGCCTCACCTGGATCCGCGGCGGCGCCTTCAAGCCCCGCACCAACCCGCACTCGTTCCAGGGCCTCGGCGAGGAGGCGCTCAAGATCATGAAGAGCGCCGGCGACCGCTACAACCTGAAGACGCTGACCGAGGTGATGGATTCGGCCCACTGCCAGCTGGTGGCCGACTACGTGGACGGCCTGCAGGTGGGCGCCCGCAACTTCCAGAACTTCAGCCTGCTGAAGAAGATCGGCGAGGTGACGGCCGACACCCACCAGATGGTGCTGTACAAGCGCGGCTTCGCCGGCACTATCGCCGAGTGGCTCGCCGCCACCGACTACATCACTGATCACGGCAACACCAACGTGGTGCTCTGCGAGCGCGGCATCCGCACCTTCGAGACGGCCACGCGCTTCACGCTGGACATCGCGGCGGTGCCGGTCATCCACAAGCAGTCGCTGTACCCGGTGTGCATCGACGTGTCGCATCCGGCCGGACAGCGCGACCTGGTGCCGTCGCTGGCAAAGGCCGCCGTGGCCGCCGGGGCCGACTCGCTCATGATCGAGGTGCACCCCAACCCGCCCGTGGCGCTTTCCGACGGCCCCCAGCAGCTGACCCCGGCCCAGTTCCGCGAGCTCGTGGCCGAGCTGCGCGAGTTGGCCGCCGTCCTGGGAAAGAAGATCGTGTAGCGCGCTTTTCCGCTTGCAGGTTCATTATGCGACTGCGAAAAAGTGACCGTCCCCTTCTCGGGTTCGGCCACTTTGCTGTATAGGCCCCGAGATTGTTGCAAATCCTTTGTTTCTGTCTATTGAGCAAGAAAAACACGGCAATAATCGGGGGTTTGCGGCTCTGTTTTGGCAGATAAAGGTGCTTTGCAACAGGAATTCAGCCCCCATAGGGCGATTTAGCTGTTGCAAAGCGCTTGTTTTTGTCCAAATTATGCTGCGTGTTTGGCGAATATTGCCGATTTGCAACAGAGCGGGGTGCAGTTTGTCTGGCGTGATGCGCTATTCTTCCTTTCAGCCGCGCCGATTCTGCTATTTCCTCTGTGGTTTCGGTTGCTGTTGGGTGATGCAGTGGATGTTGCCGCCGCCGTAGAGAATCTGCGTGGTGTTCACGCCGACGATTTCGCGGTCGGGGAACATGCCCTGGATCTGCTCGATGGCGAGCTCGTCGTTGGGGTCGTCGTATTGGGGGACGATGACGCCGCCGTTGACAATGAGGAAATTGAGGTAGGATCCCATGACTTCGTAGTCGCTTGTGCGCTCTTTGGCCGTGTCCACCGTATCGATGGTGGCCGCTGCAGCCGGGTCGAGCGCTATGGGATTGGCTCCCATGCAGAGCTTGTGGACCTTCAGCTTGCGGCCTTTGGCGTCGGTGGCGGTCGAAAGGGTTGTGAAGGCGTCTTGGGCCACTTGGTAGTAGGGATGCTCTGTGTCATCGGTCCAGATACAAGCAACTTCGCCCGGGGCAACATAGGTCGCAACACCGTCGATGTGCCCGTTGGTCTCATCGGGATCAATGCCGTCCTTTACCCAAATGACCTTCTCGCAGCCAAGATAATCGCACAGGTGCTGTTCGATCTCGCCCTTGGTATAGTGCGGGTTACGACCGGGCGAGAGCAGGCACATCTCGGTAGTGATGACCGTTCCTTCCCCGTCAACGGTGAACGAGCCTCCCTCGAGGATGAAGTTGTCGGGCTTGTAGCGGTCGACGTGAGCCAGGTCGCACACCTTCATTCCGACGAGTTCGTCTTGGTTCCAGGGGAAGTAGAGGCCGTCGTGCAGGCCGCCCCAGGCATTGAATCCGAAATGAACCGCGCGCAGGTCTCCGGAGTCGTTGACAACGAAGGCGGGCCCGCAGTCGCGGATCCACGCATCGTCGGATTCCATCTCCACGATATCGATAAGCTGGTCGTTCTTAAAAAGGCAATGGGCAGCTGCGTAGTCGACGGGCTTGACTCCGATTGTCACGGGTTCGAAGTGGGCAATGGCGCGCGCCACGTCGGCGAAAACTTGCTGTGCGGGTTTTGCCCCGTATTGCCAGTTGTCGGTTCGATGAGGCCAAAGCATCCAGATGCGCTCTTGGGGCTCGTGCTCGCCGGGCATATGGAACCCGTCTGCTTTGGGCGTTGACTCGTTCTCGTAAATTGTTTTCTCCATAATGCATCCTTTCGTTCTGGGACAGTATCGGGGCTATTCTTTTCGCAGGCAGTTCATTTTTCGCTAATTTCTCGCCAGGTGCTCCTCTCTCTGGGATCGCTCTTCCTCAACTTCGGCTCCAGGTAGGGAACGGGCCGGTGGTTCGCCGCTCTTGCCCATGCCAAGGTAGGCCTGGGGACGTTTTTTGCCCGCGACGATGCGAACGACCTCTCCCAGTATGATGAAGGCGATAACGGTGATGAGCATGGGCAGTTTCGCTAGCTCCGACTCCGAGCCGTCGAGGGGTACGATGGTGATGAAGGCAGCTAGCACGAGGATCACTACGGGTAGCCACGCCAAGACGCTGAGAACGGCGCGCGAGCCGGGCACGCGGAAGAGTCGGTTTCGATTAGGGTCGATGCGCCGCAGTTTCAGGAAGGCCGGGAACATAGGAATGTAGCTGAAGAGCAGGAATACGACTCCCACGGAGAACAGCACCCAGAAAAAGTCCCCGATACCGAACGCCTCGGCGACGGGCAGGAGAAGCACGACGATGGATGCGATGATGCCGTTTGCTATAGTGACTCCCTTCGGCATGTTGCTTTTGCGGGTTTCCGTGGAAAACGCGGTCGGCATGTTCCGGTCTTTAGCTGCGCACACAACAACGAAATTAACGCCGAACGACCAGCTCACCATATTGCCGAACAGTGTAAGGAGGAAGACGACGCCGACGATGATGAGCGGGAGCGACCCGTCGCCCGTCATGATGGCGACGGCGTCCATGATGCCGGAATCGAGGCTCAGTTCAGTCGCAGGAATGGCGGCGCCGATGCCGAACGAGCCAGCCATGTAAATGGCGGCGATGACGATGCCCCCGATGATAATGGCCTTGGGAATCTGCACGCGTGGGTTTTCCATGTCGCTTGCGTAAGTGGCGACTACCTCGAATCCCAGGAAATTGAAGAGGATGATGGAGAGGTACGCAAGAGCGTTCATATCGAACGACGGCATGAACGTTGCCGGGGCCATATCGCTGGCGAATCCCGAAGTTGCCGCAAAGTAGATTCCGAGCCCTCCGAGGCACAGGGCTATAGCGACTTTGAGGACTGCGGCCACGTTCATGATCCAAATGGCGTCAGAGGCGCGGGAGAAGCTGATGAAGATGATGATCCAGATAAAAGCGAGCTCTATGGCCAAAGAGGGAACGAGACCCAGCTCTATACCTGCCATGGCTCCGAGGGTGCTGGGGAAGAGCACGGCCAAGCTGGCGATCCACAGGGGGAAGTTGATCCAGTAGTACCAGCTGACGCGGGCGCCCCACTTGTCGCCGAAGGCACGGCGCACCCAATCGTACAGGCCTCCCTCGTCGTCGGCATAGGCGGTTCCCAGCTCCGATACAATAAGGCCGTAGGGCAGAAGGAAGGTGATGATCAGGAATATCCACCAGAAGAACTGCTGGTTTCCGATGGCCGCGGCGGGAGCGATGGCTTCGGCAACGAACACCACGCAGATCACCGAGAGGATCACGTCTAAAAGCTTGAACTTCTTCTTACCACTCATAGTGTGGCTCCTTACTTGGAAGATGAAGGCGGGGGAGCCGCAACTCCCTCGACCCGGTACGTCTTACAGACCGTGCTTGCCCAGCTTTGCCATGCAGCTGTCGATGGTGGCGCGGTAGGCAGTCGCCTTCTCCTCGTCCGGCTCGCTCTGGGGGCACAGGGTGGCCAGGATGGCGCGGATGGAGTGCTTGCGGTTCTCAGCCTCGTCCCAGCACAGGCTGCGCGCGGGGTCATCCATCACCTCGTCCACCACTTCCTCGCCGCGGGTGGCGGGCAGGCAGTGCATGAACTTGGAGTCCGGGCCGGCCGCGTTCATCAGGTCCCAGGTCACCTGGTACTTCGGGTAGAACACGTCCATGTAGTTCTCGCCGGAGACCTCCTCGTCGTAGAGGCCGTACCACACGTCGGTGTAGACGAAGTCGGCGCCCTCGATGCAGGAGATGTCGTCGGAGACGGTGATGGTGCCGCCGGAGACCTTGCAGTTCTCCTCGCCGATGGCCATGAGCTGCTTGCCGAAGGCGGCGCGCTCCTCGTCGGTGCCCACGTGCAGGGCGCCGTCGGAGATCTGGTGGCCCTTCGGGCCGAACTGCACGAAGTCCATGCCCATCTTCGAGGCGATGAACATCAGCGACACGCACACCTGGGTGGCGTCGCCGATGAAGGCGAGCTTGCAGTCCTCGATCTTCTTGCCGGCGGGCAGGTTCTCGATCATGGTCATGAGGTCGCCGAGCTCCTGGGTGGGATGGTTGAACTCGCTCATGCCGTTGATGACCGGCGCGGCGGAGTACTTCGCCAGGTCCACCACGTCCTTGTGGCGGTCGACGCGGGCCATGAGGATGTCGACGAGGCTTCCCATGACGCGGCCGGAGTCCTCGATGGACTCATGGCCGCCCAGCTGGATGGAGCCGGGGCCGAAGAACTGCGCGTGGCCGCCGAGGTCGGTCATGGCCGTCTCGAAGGAGATGCGGGTGCGGGTGGACACCTGCTGGAAGATCATGCCGAGGGTCTTGTTCGCGAGCAGCAGCGGGTACTCGCCGCCCTCCTTGATGAGCCCCTTCATGGCGATGGCGAGGTCCACCATGCCGAGCAGTTCCTCCTTGGTGAAGTCGTTGGTGTCGATGTAATCCTTGACCATGGAAATCCTCCTATCTGGGGATATCGTCCGTAATATGGCAGAATCCCCCATTGGCTCGGCGGTTTGAGATACCGCTGCGCTTATGGTAAATTTGAGCGACGAACTATGAAATTCTTTGAGTTGTGCATCTTTTCATTCTGCATAAATATATGCAGCGCGGCGGCGAGTCCTAGAGTGCGGAGGCGTTATGATCTCGGAGTCGGAATGGCGGCAAATAGACGATGTAGTTTTTGACATATATCAGGCGGAGAACGTGAGGGACTTGCGACTCCGTTTCCTCGAGAGGATGAAACAGCTGGTTCCCCACGAGATTTCCGTGTTCGATCTCAAAGGCCGACGCCGAGGTCGAGATGTCTTCTTCGACCCGGTAACCACCACCATCGAGAAGAAGGCTCTTGATAGCTATTACGACGAATTCATCGAGAAGGACTACACATCGTGGGCGACGAGTCAGATGGGCGATATCGTTGCTTATCGAGATTCAGATTTCATTTCAGACGGAATGAGGCAGAAAAGCGAGTTTTACCAGAAATGGATGAGGCCCATGGGCGTCGTCTATGGCTGCGGTATCAACGTCTTCAGCCATGGCGTTGGCTTTGCGACGGTGACGTTTGCACGTGACGAAGGGGAGGGAGATTTCACCGATAAGGAGTTGGATATTCTATCGGTGACGGCTCGCCATCTCGGTGAAAAATTCCACCAACTGTATCCAGTGGGAGTTTCGTATCGCGGCCGAGGCGGGTCGCTCGAGAATTTTAACGAGTTGTATGGTCTTACGGCGAGAGAGGCGGAGATTTGCGAGATGGTATGCAGCGGCCTTCTTCCCGCAGAAATAGCCGCAAGCCTCACGATATCGACGAGTACGGTCAACCGACACTTAGCCAACATCTATCAGAAGACGGGAGCGGGGAATCGCTCAACGCTCCTGCGCAAAGCCCTGCGCTCTCTAGGGAAGGATGCCGTTTTCGACTGAATCGCGCAGTTGGGCTCTCGCAACGCACCCGTTTTCACCCCTCAACCCTTTCGCTCTCGCTTTTGCCCTCCAAGTCTTGCCCTTCAAGGGCCCGTTGGCGGGCGGTGGGGAAATTGGGGGTTGCGCGGTTGGTTTTCTGTGCTAAAGTACACGCAGCAATTGAATATACCTTAAACCGATGAGGCGAAAGTCAAGCCATCCGGGCACTCACAGAGAGCGGGCGCAGCTGAGATTCCCGCAGAACGCCAGAGGGTAAATGGATCGCCGAGGGAAAGGGGAAAGGCCCGACGTCGTTTGTTCCGACGAGGCCGAGTATCTGGACCGTGAGCCTGCGTTAAAGGCAGAACGGGTGATGGCCCGTTCATGAGAGGGTTCGCATCGCGCGAATCAATTAAAGGTGGCACCGCAGATCGAGGGATCTGTCCTTTAAGCGAAGGACAGATCCTTTTTTGTTGGGGTCGGCCGGGAACCTCTCGAAAGGCGTCGGCGAAGGAGCAATTGCTACGAATTGGAAGGCCCGTAAGAAGCGGGCACGAGGGGCGGTGGGGAAACCGCCCGAGAAAGGACTGATCGACATGGCAGAACTCCGTATGACCGCCGACGCTGAAACCGCAACCCCCGCCGCCGGCGCCAAGCGCACCGTGGCTGCGGCTGAGAAGAAGGGACTGGCCATCCAGGATCTCATCTTGGTGGCCGTGCTTCTGGCCGCCGGTGCCGTGCTGAAGCTCACGGTGGGCAGCCTGCTCGCCTCCTTCGGCATGAAGCCGAACTTCATTATCGCCGCCTACTGCCTGGCCATTATCATCATCCGACCGAACGTGGCCCAGTCGCTCGTCATCGGGCTCATCGCAGGCCTTGTGTGCCAGATTCCGATGCTGAACGCCACGCCGCTGCTCAACATTCCCTCGGAGCTTTTGGGTGCGCTCGCCTGCGGGCTGCTCATCCACGTGCCCATGAAGATCGGCAAGCTGGACGTGAACCCGCTCGTGAACACGTTCATCTCCACCTGCGTGTCCGGCTTCACCTTCGCGGCGCTGTCCGTCTACATCAACGTCGTGTCCGTGGGCGGCGACTTCGCCGTGGCCATGGCGGCCTACGTGGCCATCGTGCTGGGCACCGCCACCTTCAACTGCATCTTCGTCGAGGTGCTGGCGACGCCCCTGAAGAAGGTGCTGAAGCGTTAAACTGCTGGTCCGGCACGAGCAAGAAAGGTCATCATGATCGAGTTCAACGAGTTCAGTTTTCGGTACCGGGAAGGGGCCGAGCCCGTGGTGCGCGACATCACGCTTTCCATTCCCGACGGCTGCTTCGTCGGCATCACTGGGGCGGCGGGCAGCGGGAAGTCCACCCTCACCTACGCCATCAACGGCATCATCCCGCATTGCTATCCGGGCGACTTCTACGGCTCGGTCACGGTGGAAGGGTGCGATACCGTGGACACCTCGCTGACCGACCTGTCGCGACTGGTGGGCAGCGTGTGCCAGGACATCGACTCCCAGATGGTGTCCACCGTGGTGGAAGACGAGATCCTCTACGGCCTGGAGAACTTCGCCGTGCCGCGCGAGGAGATTCCCGCGCGGGTGGACGAGGCGCTCGCCTCCATGGGCATCGCGGATCTGCGCGACCGCACCATCGACAGCCTGTCCGGCGGCCAGAAGCAGAAGGTGGCCGTGGCCTCGGTGCTGGCGCTGCACCCCAAGGTGCTCGTGCTGGACGAGCCTACCGCCGAGCTGGACCCGGCCTCGTCGGTGACGGTGTTCGATCTGCTGGCCCGCTACGCCCGGGAACACGGCACCACGGTCGTCGTGGTGGAGCAGAAGATCGCGCTTCTATCCGACTACGCTGACATGCTCGTCATCGTGGACGAGGGCCGCATCCGCTTCGCCGATACGCCGGACGCGGTGCTGGCCCACTCCGAGGAGCTGCTGGCGCTCGGCGTGAACGTGCCGCGCTCGACGACGCTCATGAACGCGCTTTCCGCCCAGGGCCTGTACGCCGGCCCCACGGTGCGCAACGTGGCCGGGGCCGCGGCGGCGCTGAAGGAGGTTCTCGCATGATCGAGTTCAAGAACGTGTCGGCGTCCTACGACGGCGAGCTGGCCGTGCTGAACGACGTGAGCTTCACGGTGAACAACGGCGACTTCGTGGCCTTCGTCGGCACCAACGGAGCGGGGAAATCCACCACGATGCGACTCGTGAACGGGCTTTTGAAGCCCACCTCCGGCGAGGTGCTCATCGACGGCGTGCCCACGACCTCCCTGAAGACGAGCGAATTGGCCCGGCGCATCGGCTTTCTCTTCCAGAACCCCGATCGGCAAATTTGCTGCAACACCGTGCGCGAGGAGCTTATGTTCGGGTTCAAAGCGCTCGGCGAGGAGGGGTCGGAAGCGGAGGCGCGGGTGGACGCCATGATCGAGCGCTTCGGCTTCGACGCGGATGCCGAGCCCTACCTGCTGAACCGCGGCACGCGGCAGCTGCTCGCGCTGGCCTCCATCATCGTGCTGGCGCCGCCCACCATCATCCTGGACGAGCCGACCACCGGTCTCGACTTTCGCGAGTGCGTGAAGGTGATGGATGTGGTGCGCGAGCTGAACGAGAACGGCACCACGGTCATCATGGTCTGCCACGACATGGAAGTGGTGGGGGACTTCGCCCGCCGCGTCATCGCCATGACCGCTGGACGGGTGGTGGCCGACGGCCCCACCTTCGAGGTGCTGCGCGACGGGCGCGTGCTGAAGGAGGCGCACATCCTGCCGCCTCAGGTGACCGAGGTGTCGCTCATTCTCGGGCGCGAGGCGGCCTGTCCCGCGGCTGTGGCCGAGGCGAACACCGTGGCCCAAATGGTGACGGCGGTGGCCCAGGCATGCGATAGGGAGGTCGAAGACGTGGAAGTGGAGGCGATCGACTAATGGCCAAGTTTCTGGAATATGTGCCGGGGGAGAGCTTTCTGCACCGTATGAACCCCTGTGTGAAGCTCATCGGCGCGGTGCTCATCGCCATCGCCTGCTTCGTGACGAGCAATCTGGTGTTTCTGCTGATCCTTCTGGCTGCCGCGCTCGTCATGGCCGCTTCGTGCGGGCTGGGTCGCGAGACGGCCGGCCTCTGCAAGGCGGTGTTCGCGTTCTCGCTCATTCTGGCCGTGGTCATCCTGCTCACGACGCCCCACGGCATGCCGCTCGTGCCGCTGCCCTGGGGGTACATCGGCACCGGCAGCCTGCTGGCGGCGCTCACGGTCGTCGTGCGCCTCATGGCGGCGGCGATACCTTTGTTCCTCGTGTTCTACGTCACGAAGATGAACGACCTGACAAACGCGGCCGTCAAGCAGCTGCACGTGCCCTACAAGTACGCGTTCACGTTCACGAGCACGGTGCACTTCATCCCCGTGTTCATGAACGACATGGCCGGCATCATGGAGGCCCAGACGGCTCGCGGCGTGGAATTCGACGGCTCCTTCGCGAAGAAGGTGCGGCTCATGATTCCCTTGTGCGTGCCGCTTCTGGTGAGCTCGGTGCGCAAAACGAACTCCGCCGCCATCGCCGCCGAGGTGCGCGGCTTCAACCTGCGCACGCGCACGAGCGGCTACAAGGACTATCCGCTGCATGGCGAGGACTTCATCGCCATCGCCGTGTGCGCGCTCGTGCTGGCCGTCGCCATCGCGCTGGCGGTGGTGGGGTAGGGACTGGAGGCGGGTGGCCTACCGCAGCGAGAACAGCTTGCGGGCTTCGGCGGCCAGTTGCTTGCGGCCGACCAGGAGCAGGATGGCCAGCAGGGCCGCGGCGGCCGCGCCGGCGGCTATGGCCAAGGGAGGCCAGGTGATAAGGCCTGCGGCTAGAAGCGCCAAAGGAACGAGGCCGAGCAGCATCTCGTAGATGAGGTACTTCGCGTAGCCGGTGACGAACGATCCTCGGAAGGCGATGAGGAGCACCGCGTTGAACGCGAGGGCCAAAAGACACAGCCCTGGTATCACGTAGGTGGTAACGATGAGATTGCCCGTGGAGAGAGACCACAGCCCCGCCACGGCCAAAAGCACGAGGAAGTAGCGCTCAACCACGCGGATGAAGTCGGGGGCGTGCACGATCATGTTCCGCACGAACAGCCAGTTCAGGGCCACGGCCGCACACGGCGCGCCCACGGCCAGCGCGCTGCCGCCCGCAGTGCCGCCCAAAAGCGCGATAAGTGCGATGCAGATAATGGTGAGCACCGCCAGAACCGTGCGGACGCGGGTGCTCTTGCGCTCGAAGGAGTTCGGCGGGAACACCGATGGCACGGGAGCCGCCTTGCGGGCGTCCGCCAGCGGACCGGGGCGGTGGAACGCCGGCGCGTCGCGGTTCGCGTTCAGATATCCGCGCATCCCCTCGTCTTCCAAAACCTCTGCCAGGGCGCGGGTCACCTTCTGGCCGAGAAAGCGGCTGGAGATGCCGATGGATAGATCGTCGCCGTAGGTGCACACGATGAAGTTGAGGCCGGAGGTGGACGTGAGCGCGCTGATGCCTTCCACGTAGGGGGCCATGCACGGATCCAGCGCCACGCGACCGAGACTCGAGACGGTGGTGGTGACCTCGCGGGCGGCGCGCGCGTCGGCGATGGCCAGCGCCGCGTCCTTCACGATGAGGGGCGCCGCGCGCAGAAGCGGGTTCTTCTCCAGCTTGATCATGGACATCATGCGGCGCTTCAGGGAGGCGGGCTCGCATCCGGCGGTCAGCTGGCGCTGCACCTCGGCGGCCACATCGGCTAGGGGCGCATCGGCATCGCCGGGGGTGTAGGTGATGAAAGCGAGTCCGAAGAAGTTGCGCAGGGTGGCCGAGCCGAAGAGGCTGCGCAGATCGACGGGCACGTCCAGGTGGATGGCCCGGCGCCGGTCGCGGGCGGTCATGGTAGTGCGCACGGCGCAGATGACCGCCGCGATGAGGTAGGAGGTGACGCTGACTCCGGCGTCTTTGGCGGCGGCGTGCACGGCGCTGGCCGATAGGTGGTATTCCAGGTAAAGCGGATCGGCGTCGGTCTTCAGGCCCGTCAGATGGAAAACACGCGGCTTTTTCGCCTTTCCCGCCGCGGCGCGATCGTAGTTGGCCGTGAAGCTGTCCTCGGTCTTCTGCGCCTCGGTGCCCGCATAGGCGCAGGCGGCGGCCTCGGGCAGCCCGTAGCGCTCGGCCACGTAGGCGCCGAGCAGCGCCTTCAGGAACTCCAAGGCGCCGCGCCCGTCGGAGATCATGTGGGACACTTCCACGTTGATGCGGCGGCGGTAGTAGCTCACGCGGAAGAGCACGCTTTGGGGCCCGGCGTGCAGGCCGTAGCAAATGGGCAGATTCTCGGGGGTCACGCGCGGCGCGGTGCCGGAAGGTTCCAGGTAATGCCAGAACATGCCGGAGCGCAGCGACACGTTGAAGCCGGGGAACTGCGCCACGGCGGCGTCCAACGCGCGCTGCAGCGCCTGTTCGTCAACCTCGTCGACCATGGTGGCCGCCAAGCGGAAGATGGTCTGGTTCGGGCTTCCCGCCTGGGCGGCGTAGAACTTGCCGACGTTGTCTAGTCGGTACCAAGAAGCGTCAGCCATGGCCGGTCACCGGGTTTCGGGAGCGGGTCGCCATCGAGGAAGTGCGCGATGAGGCGGTAGGTGTCGCGCACGAGCGAGAGCACGGAGGGGTACAAAAAGTAGCCGTGGACGCCGTCGTTCATGCGGAAGCAGGCCACTTCGTTGCCCTCCGCATCCAGGCGCGCAGCGAAAGCCTCGCCCTCGTCGCGCAAAGGGTCGTACTCGGCGGTGATGACGAGCGTGCGGGGCAGGTCGGCCAGCGACGTCGCGATGAGCGGCGCGAAGCGGGAGTCGTGGAAATCGGCGGCCGTGCGCAGGTACAGTTCGATGTAGTCGACGATGGCCTGGCGGGTGAGAATGTAGTCCTCGCCGTTGTCGCGCACGGAATCGAACAGCGTCGTTTCGGAGTGGTCGTTGTACACGAGCGGGTACAAGAGGATCTGGGTGCGCGGGCGGAAGTCGCCGCGCTCGCGGGCGAGAAGGCTCACGGCCGCTGTGAGGTTGCCGCCGGCCGAGTCGCCCATGAGCACGATGCGCTCGGGATCGGCGTCGCGGATAAGCGTGCCAGCGAACAGCTGCCGCGCCACGGCATAGCAGTCCTCAAGCGCGGTGGGGAAGCGGTGCTCGGGGCTGCGCCGGTAGTCGACGGCGATGACGCGGCGCTCGAGCTTCAGCGCCGTGCGCATGCAGGCGTCGCTGTAGAATTCCACGTCGCCGTTGGCCCAGCCGCCGCCGTGCAAGTACAGGATGGTGCCGCGGTGGTCCTCGTTCACGTGCAGGCCCCGCTTCAGGGAGAAGTCGATGTCGAGGGGCGTGAACACGCGCAAAGGGATCTCGTAGCCGTCGTCGGCTGTGGCGGTGATCTCGTCGATGCGGCAGCGCGGGTCGGCGATGGTGAGTTTGCCGGCGGCGTCCTCCACCTTGCGCTGGGAGTTCCAGGAATTGGCCACGTCGGGCTGCAGGCGCGTGATGGCCTTGATGACCGCTTGGACGGCGGGGTTCATGGGCATGAGCGCTCCTTGTCTCGGGGTCGGCGGCGTCGAGCGCCGCGGTCGACAGCGGCATCGGGCGCCGCAGTCGGCGACGCTTTTGACGCCACGTAAACGCTGAGTTCCATGCTAAGGGAAGTTGTCCCTGCTGGCGTCTGGCTGCTGCCCCTTGGCATCAAACGGTAAACGACTCGCTACAGCCATACCGTCTTAGCATGGGAAGCGAAGTTGCGCGAATTTTGTGGAGGTCGGTGCGGTGGCGACTGGTGCTCAGGCGCGGGGCCACTAGGATAGCGTTTCCCCTTGACGTCGGCGCATCTCACGGCTTCGACCTCTCAGGTTTCCCGAACGGGGCCCGGCGAGGGCCGAGCCGTCCGCGTTTCGCGAAATCTGGACGAGGAAGGAGAAGGCTGTGGATGCGGAACATGACGAGACCCTGCTTCGGTCTGCAGGCGCAGATGCCGATGCGGACACCGATGGAGGATCCCCTAGCATAGAAGCGGAAGAGCAAGCCCACCTTGACGAGGTGTTGGGTGCGGTGCGCGCGGCCGTCGATCGGGCGCGCGGGTTGGCCGAGCGCACGGAGGCGAGCCATCGCGAGGCGGGGGCGCAGCTGGCGGCCTCGCGCGGCGAATTGGCGCCGGAGGAGGCGCATCTTTCTGCCTATGAGCTGAACCGCATGGACGCCCAGGCCGCTTTGGCCCATCGCTCCCGGGGCCGGTTGGAGAAGCTGCTCGATTCGCCCTACTTCGCCCGGGTCGATTTCGTCGAAGGCGAGGAGGGGGCGTCCTCATCTGCCGGTTCGGCCGAAGGCGAGACGGCGGCCGCACGCCAGATCACCTACCTCGGGCGCTTCGCCCTCACCTGGGAGAACCAGGCGCTCATCTCCGATTGGCGAAGCCCGGTGGCCGCGCTGTTCTACGACTTCGAGCCGGGGCCGGCCGCCTTCGAGGCACCGGCCGGGCGCCGGGAGGGAACGCTCGCGCTCAAGCGGCAGATCTCCATCGAGGAGGGGCAGCTGCGCTACGCGGTGGACTCCAGCTCCAGCGTGCGCGACGAGGTACTCGCGACGGTTCTCGGGCGCACGTCTGACGCGAAGATGCATGATATCGTCTCCTCCATCCAGCGCGAGCAGAACGCCGTCATTCGCGATGAGGCGCCCGGCACGCTTATCATCCAGGGCGTGGCCGGCTCGGGCAAGACTTCCATCGCGCTGCACCGGGTTGCCTACCTGTTGTATCGCCAGAAAGAGCGGCTGACCTCGCAGTCGGTGGCCATCCTCTCGCCGAGCCGGGTGTTCTCCGACTACATTTCCGGGGTGCTGCCGGAGCTGGGCGAGGAGCCAGTGCGGCAGTGGAGCCTGCACGACTTGGCGGCCCTCCTTTTGGAAGGGATCACGAAAGTGGCGCCCCCGGTGTCGGCTGCCGATGAGGCCGACCCGGTTCGGGCGGCCCGTGCTGCCGCCAAGGGCACCGAGGCGTTCGCTGCCTCGTTGACGGCGTGGCTCGGCGCTCAGCTGGGGGAGAAGGGCTCCGGCGATGGGAAGGTGGCGGCATCGGAGCTCTTCGAGCCGCGCGACTTGGCCGTCGGGGGCGACGTGGCCGAGGCGTCCTGGCTCGCCGAGCGCTTTGCGGCTTACGCGCCGGTGCCCTTCGATGAGCGCCTCGACCTTATCGCCGGCGACGCGTTGGAGTTGGCCCATGGCAAGACCTTCGGCCGCTACGCCCACACCATGCCGACGCGCCGCGAGCTGCGCGGGCGGCTCCTGCGCATGATGCGGGCCAAGAACCCGCTGGCGCTGTACAAGCGCTTTTTGGCCGACACGGGCCAGAGCGCCCTGTTTAAGGCGCCGGCCAAGGGCGTGGTGGAATGGGAGGACGCCTTCCTCGTCGTGCTGTGCGCCCTGGCCTTCGCGGGCCCCGACGGATTCGCCCCCACTTCTGCCGTGCGCCATCTGGTCATCGACGAGATGCAGGATCTGACGCCGGTGCAGCACGAGGCCATCTCCCGCCTGTTCCGCTGCGATCGCACTATCCTGGGGGATGTGAACCAGCTCGTGGACGGCCGTGCGGTGTCGGCGCCCGAGGCGGTGGCGGCCCATTATCCGGGCGCGAGGGTGGTGCGGCTCATGACGAGTTACCGTTCGACCAGCGAGATCACCGAGCTGGCCGCCCGGGTGATGCCCGTTGCGGGTCTCGTCGCCGTCCAGCGCCATGGGGAGGCGGTGCGCTTTGCGCGCTGCGGCGACACCGTGGGGGTGCTCGCGGCGGTGGACGAAGCCATCGAGCGGTGGCGTGCCTCGGGGCGGCGCACCTTGGGAGTCATCGCGAAATCGGACTTCCTCGCCGCCCGCTACGCTGAGCTCATTGCGCGCGATCACGACCTTACGCTGCTCACCGATGAGACGGACGCCTACCCGGGCGGTATCGTCGTCAGCTCGGTGCGCCTAGCCAAGGGCCTCGAGTTCGACGAGGCGGTGCTGCTGGACGCCGACGACCGCCAGTACGCCACCGAGGCCGATCGCAACCTGCTCTACGTGGCCGTCACCCGCGCCATGCACGCCCTGACCGTCCTCTACCGCGACGAACCGAGCCCGTTTCTGGGGGAGAAGCGGCTGCGTTAGGCCAAGCGCGGGCGGCCAAGCGGATCGGTTCTATTGCCCCAGCCCCATATCTGCAAGCGCTACGAGGCGGCACCCGCAGGCGGCGGCTTCGGCTCGGCAGGCGTCGGTAAAGCCGCTTTTCGAGAAGAGGAACAGCCGCTGTTTGTCGGCGCTCCCGATAAGGGTTTTGTATAGTCACGATTATAATAAACGTAACTATACAAAACTAGTACCGCTTGTACAGGAGAATCGGCCTCAGCACTTGCCTGGAATGAGGCGATGCCGCAGCTCTTTCTAGGGAAGAGACGGACGCGTTGGCCAAGCTTGTTATATTGTGGCGGGTCGACGCGCTTGGATCCGCTAAGAGCCAGTATGCGAAATTGGTCGGACGCCGAGTTGTCAGAATTTGTATCAAAATCTGCACTTATCAGCGTCCTGGATTGAAAAAAGCCGTCGAAATTAACGTAGAACAATATAATAATTGACTGTAGGAGCCTTCCAGACGCTGATAAGTGCAGATTTCCTACTAAATCGGCGCACTCGGCCTTCCGGGCGGGGAAAGCGCGGACGAGGACCGACGTAATCGCTTCTCGTCGCGATGGCCTACTCTTTCCGGCCTTCGCGGTAGCGGGCGAGGGCGGCGTCGAAGCTGCCGGCGGTGCGACGGTAGTAGATAGTGTAGCCGGCGGTGATGGCGGCCAGGGTGACCAGGTAGATGGCAACGAAGCTGACCCAGGCGCCGATGTTGTCCAGGGGGAACCAACCGCCGAGCGCGGCGCACAGGACGAGCGCCGGAAGGCCCGTCAGGCCGAACCCGGCGATGCGTGCGGGGTAGCTCAATCGCCCGATGACCGCCTCGGTAAACCAGAATGCCTGCAGGGCGCACAGGGCCAAGGCGGCGGCGAGCAGCGAGAGCGTGATGACGATGCCCTCGACGGGCCCGGCGAAGATGAGGCCGGCTGTGCACCAGAGGGCCATGGCGACGGTGAAGGTGATGCAGGCGCGGACAAAGGCGCTCTTGACGATGTTTCTCATGGCGAATCCTTTCTACAGCCCGATCTTCTGCTTGATGGCCGGGGCGTACTGGCGCGAGGCGATGACGGATTCGCCGTTATCGAGTACCAGCTCCAGCCGGGCGTTCAGGTAGGGGCGAAGCGCCCGCACGTGGTCGAAGTTCACGATGAGAGATTTCGAGGCCCGCACGAACTCGGTGCCGGCGAGGGCCTCTTCCAGCTCGTAGAGGCGCAGCGGGCTCTCCAGCACGCGGTCGCGGCCGTAGAGGAAGGTGCGGCCGTCGACGGTTTCCGCGTACAGCACTTCCGACGGTTCCACGATGAACGTGCCTGTGCCGTCGGTGCCGAGAAGCCGGCAATCCACTGCGTTCGCGGTCGCCATGATGGCCCGCACCCGCCGGTCGATGGCCGGGCAGCGGATGGTGACCTCCGCCTCTTCTAAGTCGGGCCGCTCTTCCACGGTCAGCTTCACGGGCGCTCCTTTCCGTCTCCTGTCCGTAGCGCTAGTGTGCCTCGACGAGGCAGCGACGGCAAGGGGGCGCCGCTTCACTTGCACGAGAAGAGCCCTGTGTTGCAGGGAGAGGGGAGCGAGTGGGGCGTGAATGCGAAAAGGGTCGTGAATGCGAAAGAACCGTGAATGCGAAAAGGCCGGCCTCGGCGTCGCCAGCGAATGGCGAGGCGCCGGGGCCGGCCCCAATCAGGCATTGGCGTTGCGCTCGGGGGCGCAACGGCGCGCTCTCAGTGGTCGTTCATGTTGAAGGCGTTCTTCATCGTGACCGTGCGTTGGTCGAGCACGGTGCCGAGCAGAGCGCGGGTCTGCGTTTGCACGCTATCGACGAGCGCCTGATTCGCGCGCTCGAGCTCGGCGATCACCGTCGGGTCGTCCATATCGTCCAGGTTCGCCTTGCCCTCGGCGGCGAGCTTCTCAAGCGCGGCGTCGGTCTCGTGCAGCGACTGGTAGCCCTGGGCCATGGTGTTCAGCCGATAGCCCTGGATGGCCTCGTAGCTCTCGAAGAATTGCGGATCGGAAAGACCGGCCACCAGGCGGTTGTTCCAGTAGAGGCTGTCGGTGGTCACTTCCGTGGGGGTGTCCAGGTAGGCGGGGAGCTCCTTCACGTTCGCGTACAGGGCCACGGCGGTGTTGAAGGGGCCCGACGCCGGGGCGAACCAGTGCACGCCGCGCAGCGCCTTGGGTGCGTTCGGGCGAATGCACAGGATGGAGCACTCGGAGGTGCGGTCGATGCCGATGTAGCGGTACTGGTGGCGCGTCTCTGGCGTGCCCTTGGTGCCGTAGGGGTCGTACTCGGTGCCGTCGTAGGTGGTGGCGAGCAGATCCTTCACATCCGACGCCGACAGCTTCTTATCGGGCCGCATGGCCCAGGGGATGTCGAGGCTCTCGGGGCCGAAGGCGGGCGCCGGGCCGGCGAAGCGGGCATCGGAGGGCGTCAGGCGACGGCACAGGTACCACTTGCGCGGGGCATTGTACAGCTGGTCGAGCCAGGTGTAGGTGGAAAACGCGATGCGGGCGTTGAAGTAGCGCGGCAGCCCCTCGACGGTCTCGCCGGCATCCTCCTCGTGGGCGGGCATATCCATGAGCAGGTCGTTCTCGCGGATCCACTGGGCCAGATCGGCGCTGCACATGTAGTCGTGCTGATCGCCCAGCGCGTCGGCCAGGTCGAAGTGGTCGATGCCCTGGCGGTTGGGCTGCACCACGTAGCAGTCGTCGGGCACGCGCCGCGCGATCCAGTGGTGGCCGCCGATGTTCTCCCAGTACCAGACCTCGTCCGCGTCGCTGAAGGCCACGCCGTTGGTCTCGTAGGTGCCGTACTTCTCCACGAGCATGCCGAGGCGACGAACGCCCTCGCGGGCGCTTTTGATGTAGGGCAGCGTGATGGTGGGCAGGTTCTCCTCGCCGATGCCGCCCGGCACCTCGGGCTTGTAGTTGGCGTCGCCGGGCTTTCCAACGGCGGGCTGGTAGGTGACGAGCGGGTCGGCGCCGAGCACGCGGGCGTTGGCCGAGATGGTCTCGGTGGTCGACATGGACACGTTCGCCGCATTGATGCCGGTTTCGGCCCACACGCCGTTGGTCGGGTCGGCGTTGGGCGTGCAGGTGTAGCGCAGGGGGTTGTCGGGCAGCTCGATGGTCAGGTGGCTGGCCACGCCGGTATAGGAGCGCGGCTGGTCTTCCGGCATGACCACGATCATCTTCTTCGGGTCGAACGAGAAGTCCTCGCCGTCCTCGTTGCGGGCGACGATGGTGGAGCCGTCGTTGGTGGCGCGGCGGCCCACGAGAAGCGTTGTGCAAGCCATGGTGTCTCCTTGGTTGGGGAATGATTCCGGCTCCATGGTGTGCCTGCGGGGCGCCCGCCTTCCGGCTCGCGGGCAACTTGTTCGAAGACCGTTGCCAGATGGCTGCGCCGCTGAAAGCCAGATAGTCGTACTGCTGGCTTTCGGACGTCGCGCGGTGCTAGACGCGCTCGGCATTGGGAACGAAGGGAATGGGGTCGGGATGGCTCTCCTTGTCGTCCAGGTACTTCAGGCTGTGGGTGTTGAGGGCCCACACGGTGATGAGCATCCAGCAGCCAGCGAGGGCCAGGGCGGCCACGGACACCCCGGCGCCCTCCACGACGAGCGAGGTGGCGAAGACGGCCACGGGCGCGGCGGCCAGGGTGAGCGAATTCTGCGTCCCCAGGGCGCTCCCGCGGTTTTCGGCGGGAATGCGGTCGAAGATGAAGAAGCCGAGCAGGGCCGAGATGGGGCCGGCCGAAAGGCCCAGCATGAGCGCGCTCGCGATGAGCAGCGGGAACGGGGGCAAAAGGCCCAAGCCCAGAATGCCCAAGGCCATGCCGGTGAGCGACAGGATGTACCAGGTGCGGCGGCGCAGCTTGTGGGCGAGCGCCGCATAGCCGAGCGAGCTTGCGAGCATGCCGGCGGACATGGCCGACAGCACGTAGCCGAGCAGCTCCGGGCTGTTCGCGGCCGTGAAATGCACCGGCAGCACGAGGCCCTGGAGCGAGCCCATCACCATGACGATGCCGAAGCTGATGAGCATGGACGAGCGCAAGAGCGTATCGCTCGCGAACAGCACATGCGCGCCGTCGCGCAGGGCCTGCCACGCGTCGGGCAGAAGGCCGCGTCGGGATTCGTCTTTGGTGGAGCTGACAGCTCTGGCAGCCGGGACGCCGGTCGGGCTGGCGGCGGGGGTTGTCGCGCCGCAGACGGCGCCGAGGGAGCGGGGCAGCGTGAGAGTGAGAAGAGCTGCGGAAAGCGACATGGCGGCCGTGAACCACAGGGCGTTCACGCTTCCTGCTGCGCCCATGAGGAAGGCGGCCAGCGCGGGACCTGCGATGACCACGAGGGAGTCCAGCGATTGCGTGAGGCCCATGAACTTTTGCAGGCTGCGCCCGTCGCGCTCGCAGACGGTGGGCACGAGGGAGTCGCGGGCCGTCATGCCGGGGATGTCGCCGACGGCGCCGAGGAGTCCCAGTGCCACGAACCAGCCGAAGGAGAGTCCCCAGATCATATCAACGATGGGCAGCAAAGCCACGCTGGCCGCCGACAGGATGTCGGAGACGACAGAGACGTTGCGTCGGTTGAAGCGGTCGGTGAGCGCCCCGCCGACAAGGCCGATGACGAACTGGGGTGCGGCACAGATGAGCGCGAGGGTGCCAGCGGCCAGGGCGTCGCCGGTGGTGGCGAGGAGCACAAGCGGTAAGACGACGCTGGCCACGGAATTGCCCAGCAGCGAGCAGGCGCAGGAGAGCAGGTAGCGGGGAGCGGTCTTGCGCGGCCGGTACGGCTTGCGCGGTCGGCGGAATTTCGGGGACGCGAGGGTCATGGCGGGGCCTTTCTCGAACGGCGGGTCAGGGGTTCGAGGGGCCAGTAAAAACTATGACGTTGCGTCGGAGTCAAACGGCTCGTGGACGACTTGTGGAGAGGCCGCAGTCGCATTCTCCCGTTGCGCCCGCTCGGTCATGATCTCCTCGATGCCGCGCTCGATGCGGTCGTACACGTCCTGCTGGGCCTCGTTGTAGCCCGCGAAGGCTATTTCGTCCAGGAATCGCTCGCGGTCGGTGGCGGGGCGCAGCCAGTTGGCGGCATCGAAGCAGGCGATGACGGGGACAAGCGTCTCGAGGGACTCGGCGGCGAGTGTGGCGCGCTCTTGCTCGGGGGCATCGGGCGCGAGGGCGCAGAGCGTCTCGTCGAGCCGTTCCATGGCCTCCACGAGCCTCTCGCTTGCGATGGTATCCACGACGCGCTCCAGCTCGCCGAGCTCCTTCTCGTCGTAGAGGTGCGCGGCGACGATGAGGGCGGTGCGGTCGTCGGGGGAGGTTTCGGCGAGGCTGTCCACGCCGGCGAGCTTGCGCAGGATGCGGGCGAAGCGCACGGGAAGGTCGGGATCGAGGTGCTCGGCGCGCAGTTCGGCGATGGTGCGTCGCTGTTCCTGCAGCCTTGCGATCTCGAGGGCCAGCTCGCGGTCGAGCTCGTCTAAGGCGCTCGCGGATGTCGCGTGCCCCTCGGCATCCATCTCTTCCAGAACGTCCCCGATGCGCGAGAGGGGAAAGCCCAGGGCGGCCAGGCGCTTGATGCGCAGCACGCGGGCCACGTCGGCAGGGGAGTAGTCGCGGTACCCGTTGGCGCGCCGCGGCGGTTCGGACAGAAGCCCCAGCTGGTGATAGTGCCGCAGCGTGCGCACGGTCACGCCGGCCAATTTTGCCACCTCGTTGCTGCGCACGATTTCCCTCCCTTGCGGTTGCTCGCGTCCCGTCAGCTGCCTCCATTGTAATGGCTTTTCGAGCGTTTGACCCCGGAAAGGAAAAGCGGCGCCCTGGGAGAGGGCGCCATCAAAAAGGGAGGGCTCGGAGATTCTCTTGCCGCAAAACGCCCGAGGGGACGGAAGGTGCCCCTACAAGTTCGCCACCTGGCGGCCGCAGAGCATGCCGAAGGTGACGCAGCGACCCGCGTTCAGGCCGGCGGCCAGGTTCGGGTAGGTGCCGTTGTAGTAATTGCCCGAGTCGTTGCCGATGACGTAGAGTCCCTCGATGGGGGCGTTGTTCTCGTCGAGCGCCTGGAACTTCGTGTTGATCTTGATGCCGTCCAGGGTGGCGAGCGCCATGCCCGACAGCTTGCAGGCATAGAAGGGCGCCGTGCGAATCTCCGACAGGCGGAAGGGCTCCTTGCCGTACTGGGTGTCGTTCTGCGCATCGTAGAAGCCGTTGTACTGCTCCACGGTGGCCAGGAAGGTCTCCTTGTTGATGCCGAAGGCGTCGGCGATCTCTTCCAAGGTGTCGGCCTTCACGATCTTGCCCTCTTCCACCAAAGCGTCGATGATGGCGGCCGTGCCCTCAACGCCCTCGGGGTCCATCTGGTTGGTGCCCTCGCCCTTGATGAGGCCCGAGCAGCCGATGGTATGGAAGCGCTCGATATCGGTGGGCCAGTTGGAATCCCAGATGTCGAACCAGGCGCGCTGGCTGGACTTGCGCGCCAGGGCATGGATGAGGAAGTCGTAGGGCGACGACTCGTTGGTGATGCGCTCGCCTTCGATATCCACCTTCAGGAAGGGCTGCGTGGCCATGTGGAAGTAGCCGAAGTCCATATCGAAGGGGGCGCCGGGCAGCTGGTCGGGACGCATGATGCCGCGGTCGAACACCATGGAGGTGGGGTTCTCGTCCTTCACCGCGCCGGCCCACAGACAGGCCTTGATGCCCTGGCCCTGGGCGTTGAAGTTGCCGAAGGGCACCACGCCGCACAGTCCCTTGGCGTTCTCGGCCTGCAGCGCCATGTGCATGTCGGGGTTGTTCGCGTAGCCGCCGGTGGCCACGATGACGCCCTTCGCGGCATTGATGCGCAGGAACGTGGCGCCCTCGTCGGTGGAGGCGTAGGCGCCCACCACCTTATCGCCTTCCTTGATGAGGCATTCCAGGCTCGTCAGGTAGCGCAGCTCGGCGTTGGGCTGGGCCAGGAAATTGGCCTCCACCTGGGCGTAGGTGACGCCCTCTCCGCTGGCCTCGTCCTTGCCGGCCTTGCCGTTGTCCAGCATGGCGCCATGACCCGTGGGCCAGCACTTGTAGCGCGTCTCTTCGGCGGGCATGCTCCACTCCAGGTCGATCTTGCACTGATCCACGCCGTCGGTCAGATCGCAGTACCAGTTCACAGCCTCGGCGGAGTGCGCGGCCCACAGCTGGTACAGATCCATGCTGGCGTTGTTCAGGGAATAGTGCACCAGATCGTTGCAGATCTCCTGCGGGTCGATGTTGACGCCGGCTTCCTGCTGCTTGCGCGAGCCCACGGCGCCGATGGCCGAGCCGCGCAGGCCCGTTCCCTTGTCGAACTTCTCGATGAGCAGGGTCTTGGCTCCCTCCATGGCGGCGAAGTTCGCAGCCACGAGGCCCGAGCAGCCGGCGCCGATGACGAGCACCTCGCAGTCGACGGTCTCGGCGCAGTCGGCGTCGGTGATGGCGGGCGCTTCTCCCAGCCAGGCGGGAACGTCGGAGGCGGGGGTGCTTTCGGCAGGGGCATTGCCCGCGGCGGCGCCTGCCGCCGGCTCGTCGCCGCCCGTTGCGGCCGTGGGCGTTCCCTGCGGCGCGCAGCCGGCAAGCCCCAGGGCCGCGGCGGCGCTCGCGGCGAGCGTGCCGGTGATGAAGTGACGGCGACTGAACGATGTCTCGATGGTCATGATAGGTCCCTTCCTTCTCTTTTTCGCGTTGCTCGGCGCATCCGATTCGGGGGTCGAGCGCGAGTCCAGTGTGCGCCTTACCGGCGTCCTCTGCCATCGTGCTACTCCGTGATTTTTTGTTTTTCCTGTTCAGAAGCATCACCCCTTTCACGTGAGTTGCCATATCGGGCGCGGCAGGTACAATGAATTGTTGGAAGCTCAAGGGGAGGAGAGCCGTGTTCGCGTGGGTGCAATCGCTCGATTCGTTTTTTCGTCAGGCGCGGCTGCGCTACTTGGGCCTGGGCCTTTTAATCGCCTGGGTGTACGGGTCGTGGTTCTCGAACGGCATCTTCGCGCCCGATAGCGCGCGCGGCGTCGATACATTGCGCATCTCGCTCGCGGCGTCGGCGGTCGGGCTTCTCGTGCTCGCCTTTCGTCCCCGGCGGCGAGCACCTTTGGCCCCGGGATTTGTTTTGGCCGCATCGGCGGTGGTGTCCGCGACGACCTTGCTGTTCTTCGTGATGCCCGACGGCCTTCTGCTGCTTTTCACCAGCGCCGTGGGAGGGCTGGCCTCGGCAGTGCTCTGGATAGCATGGGGCGAGTTGTTCTGCCAGGTGGATCTCGAGGTCACCGAGGCGAGCATTCCCTCGTCGCTGGCGGTGTTCGTAGCGGCCGTGCTGCTGATCTATCTGATTCCGGCGCCCGTCTCGGGCATCGTGGCGGCGCTGCTTCCTTTGGCATCGAGCCTCATGCTGCTGCTCTGCAAGAACGACCAACCGGAGGGCTTCGCCTTCCCTGAGCCCATCGAGCCGTTTTCCGGCGTGCTTCCCTCCCTCGTCAAATTGGCATTCTGCTCCATGGTGTGCAGTATTGCCACAGGGTGCGTGGTGACGAGCGCTTCCCCCGAGAGTTTGGTCGCGCTCGGCATGGACGATCGCGGCATCCTCTTCTATATCGCTGGTGGCGTGGTGGCGGGGCTCATCGCCGTGTTCGCCATTGCCCATACCAGCCGTATGAGCTTCTCGTTTCTGTACGAGTGGGCCATTCCGCTCATCGTGTTCTCGCTTTCGCTGCGGGCGTTGGACGACCCGGCGTGCAATGTGCTCGCCTCGGTGCTCGCCTGTGCGGCGGCTCTGTACGTGGAGGTGCTGTTCTTCGCGATCTTCGCGCGCATCACGGCGAAGGGATTCTGTCTTCCCAGCGAGACGTTCGGCATCTTCCGTGCCATGGTTCAGCTGGGATTTCTCGCGGGCGCGATACTGGGGGCATCGGTATCGCCGCGCTTTGGCCTGCCGCTGTACTTGGCGCTCGTGTGCCTGTGCGTGGTGATGCTGCCGCTGTTTCTGCACCTGCAGAAACGCTTTGAGTCGCCGGGGATGCTGGGAGTTGCCGGGGCTTTGGGCCCGGTTGCAGCGGAAATCGGCGCTGGGGTGCGGTTGGGGTCGGAGGTGACGTCGAGAGAGGGGCTTGCCGGAAGTGTCGTGGCGCAAGAGGCTGGGAAGGGAACCTGCGCGGCGCCGATCGCCGAGCCCGTCGACTACGTGGCGGCCATGGCTGAGGCCTTCAAGCTCTCGCCGCGCGAGACCGAGGTGCTGCGCTATCTGGGCCGCGGCCGATCGGTGCCCTACATGCGCGAGGTCATGACCCTTTCCAAGAGCACCATCGAGACGCACATCAAGCACATATACGCCAAGACCGACGTGCATTCCAAGCAAGAGCTCATCGATCTCATCGAGTCCTACCAGGAGGGAACGGGGGAGGCGGCGCCCGTCTCGGTTTCATAGGCAAGTTGGCGAAACTTACTCTTGACAAGAACATCTGTTCCCTTATAATGAACGAAAACAAATGTTCTAAAGGCTGGGTATATCCCTAACTTCTGTGCTCGAAGGACAGCCGTCCGATGTAAAGGAGGCTGTCATGGGCCGTTTTCCCTCACATTTTCTCAGACGGTTTCAGCGAGGCAACGCTTGTTGATGGTTGTTGCCGAGCCGCTCGCCCTGCAGTATAATTTCGTTTAACGAAAGTAGGTAGCTGTACTGCTGATATACCATGCTTTCACGCCGCCTACAAAAAGTGTTCTCCGGGAACTCGGACTTGCAAGGAGGCAGTAATGTCCAAAAAGGATTTTGAGAACATGTCCCCAAAGGAAATCGAAGACTATTTTGGTGTTACCCAGGAACAGATCGAGGAATGGGACGACATGCTTGTGCGGGGGGAGATCCCGGGTGTGTCGGTCGGCGAAGTCGTTGTCGGGCGCCCCCTCAAGTTTGGGGAGCATTTGAGGCTCATGGGCTTTAAGGAGACCGAGCAGAAGATCGAGCGCATGGATAAGCGGGCGGATAGCTTAGGCATGAAGCGCTCCGACTATTTGCGATGGCTTGTCGACAAAGACCTTGCATCAGTGGACGTGGCTTAAGAGCAGTAGTTGATAGGGGAACTTACCTATGGATGATGCTGAGGCCATGGCCTCGTTCTCGGAACCGGTGCGCCACTGGTTCGCCGATGCCTTCGGGGCGCCCACGGCGGTGCAGGGCGAGGCGTGGAAGGCCATCGCGCGGGGCGAGAACGCGTTCGTGATAGCGCCGACGGGCTCGGGCAAGACGCTGGCGGCGTTCCTGTGGGCGATCGACGCGCTCATGGGCGAGAAGGCTCGGGTCGCTGAAACAGGCGAGAAGTGGGTTCGCGGCGTGCGCGTGCTGTACGTATCGCCCCTGAAGGCTCTCGGCGCCGATGTGGACCGCAACTTGCAGGGGCCGCTTTCGGCCATCTCCGAGCTGGCGGCCGTCGAGAGCGCGCGCCGTGGCGCGAAAGCCCCCGAAATCCGCACGGCCATGCGCACCGGCGACACCCCCGCTGACGAGCGCCGCAAGATCGCCCGCAATCCGCCCGACATTCTCATCACGACGCCCGAGTCGCTGTACCTCATGCTCACCTCGGCGGCCCGAGAGGCGCTGCGCACGGTTGAGACGGTCATCGTGGACGAGGTGCACGCCCTGGCCGGCGACAAGCGCGGGGCGCACCTGTCGCTGTCTTTGGAGCGGCTGGACGATTTGCTGGAGGCTCCGGCCCAGCGCATCGGGCTGTCGGCCACGGTGCGCCCGCGCGAGGAAGTGGCCCGGTTCCTCGGCGGCGTGCGGCCCGTGACGGTGGTAGCCACGGAGGCGCTTCCGAGCCTCGATCTTTCGGTGCGCGTGCCCGTGCGCGACATGACGGCCGTCCCCGCCTTCGGGGGATTTGCCGGTGCCGGGGACGGCACGCGGCAGCGGGGCGCCGGTCCGCGCCGGGCACCCGTCGAGGATGCATGGAAATCCGATCGGGCGCTGCGGGCTGTCATGGCCGAGGGCGCGTCGCCCGCGCCGCATCCTGACAGCCGCCTGGGCAGCTCCTCCATCTGGCCCCATATCGAGGCGGCCATTCTGGACGAGGTGCTGGCCCACAAATCCACGATTGTCTTCGTGAACTCGCGCGGTTTGTGCGAAAAGCTGACGGCACGCTTGAACGAGCTGTACGCGAAGCGCCTCGGCTTGGACGCGCCCCATTCCGAGGTGGCCGGCTTCTGGGCAGCTGCGGGTAGCGGCGATGCGACGGCTTTCGGCGACGATGCGGTGCGCGGCGTGCCCACGGGCGCCGATGCCATGCGGGGTGCGCCGGGGACGGCCTTCCGCTCCGACATCGGCTCCACCACCAAATTGGTGACCGAGCCCGCGGTGGTCATCGCGAAGGCCCATCACGGATCGGTCTCCAAGGAGAAGCGGCTGCAGGTGGAACGGGAGCTGAAGGCGGGGGAGCTGCCCTGCGTGGTGGCCACTTCCAGCTTGGAATTGGGCATCGATATGGGTTCCATCGATTTGGTGCTGCAGGTGGCCGCGCCGCCCTCGGTGGCCAGCGGGCTGCAGCGCGTGGGGCGGGCGAACCACCAGGTGGGCGGCCGCTCCCAGGGCATCATCTTCCCGCGTACCCGGGTGGAGGTCATCGATGCCGCCGTCATGGCCGAGGGCATGGAGGCCGGCGCCATCGAGAGCACGCGGCTCGTGCGCAATGCGCTCGATGTGCTGGCCCAGCAGACCGTGGCCGCTGTGGCCATGGCGCCGGACGGCCTTCCAGCCGACGAGTGGCTCGCCTGCGTGCGGCGGTCGGCCTGCTATGCCGATTTGGGCCGACGCTCCTTCGAGGGAGTGCTCGACATGCTCGCCGGGCGCTACGGCTCGGGCGAGGTGGCCGAGTTCGCGCCGCGCATCCTGTGGGATCGCGAGACGGGGCTGCTCACGCCGCGCCCCGGTTCCCAGCGCCTGGCCGTAACGGCGGCGGGTACCATTCCCGATCGCGGCATGTTCTCGGTGGTGCTGCCCGAGGGCGACGCCCGTCAGGGGCGCCGGCGTGTGGGCGAGCTGGACGAGGAGATGGTGATGGAGTCGCGTGTGGGCGACATCATCGCCCTGGGTACGAGCACCTGGCGCATCAAGGAGATCGGTGCCGACCGGGTTATCGTGGAAGCGGCCCCGGGACGCGCCGCGCGATTGCCTTTCTGGCACGGCGAGGCCATTGGTCGCCCCTACGAGACGGGCCGCGCCCGGGGGGCTCTTGTGCGGGCGCTCGACGGCGGTATTGCGCGCGCTGCCGAACGGGACGAAGCGCCGGAGGCTCGTTCGGGGAAGAATGCCATGACTCCGGCGCTGCGCGATCGCCTGATGGCCGACGGGCTGGACGAGGACGCCCGGCGCAACTTGGCGGCTCTCATAGAGGCGCAGCGCGCCTGTACCGGGGCGGTGCCCACGGATCGGCGGCTCGTGGTGGAGGCATGCCCCGATGAAACGGGCGATATGCGCGTCATTCTGCATTCTCCCTTCGGGCGCCGCGTGCACGAGCCCTGGGCGCTGGCCGTGGCCCATCGCATTACCTCCACGCTGGGCTTCGACCCGCAGGCGGTGGCCTCCGACGACGGCATCGTGCTGCGCGTGCCCGCCACCGAGGACGCCCTACCGGGAAGCGATCTGTTCCGCTTCAATCCCGACGAGTTGGAATCCATCGTGCGCGAGCGCGTGGGGTTCACGGCCCTGTTCGCCGCCCGTTTCCGCGAATGCGCGGCCCGGGCTCTGCTCATGGCGCCGACGGCCCCGGGCAAGCGGGCGCCTTTATGGCAGCAGCGTCTCAAGGGCGGACAGCTTTTGGAGGCGGCCCGGCGCGAGGAGGATTTCCCCATCGTTCTGGAAGCTCTGCGCGAGTGTCTGCAGGACGTGTTCGACCTGCCAGCCCTGCGCGAGGTGATGGACGGTCTTGACTCGGGCTCCATCAAGATGAGCGAAGTTCGCACGGCCGCGCCGTCGCCCTTCGCGGCGCCGCTCGTGTTCGGGTATCTGGGCGAGCACCTCTACGAGGGCGATCTACCCCATGCCGAGCGCCAGGCGTCGCTCCTGTCTGTGGATCCGGCGCTTCTGGGCGAGCTTCTGGGCACCGGTGCTGTGGAAGATATGCTGGATGCGGAGGTGGTGGCGCGCACCGTGGCCGAGCTGCAGCGGACGGTCGCGGGCTGGAAGGCGCGGGGCGCGGAAGGCGTGGCCGACCTTCTGCGGGAGTTGGGGCCGCTCACGGTGGAGGAGGTCGCTGCGCGCACTGAGAACGGCGAGGCGGGCGCTCTTTCCGCGGGCGCTGATGCGGCTGCTCTTCTTGCTAATTTGGAAGCGGACCGGCGGGCTTTCCCCGCCGTCATCGGCGGAGCGGAAAGATGGGTCGCCGCCGATGACGGCCCGCGTTTGAGCGCGGTGCTCGGCATTGCGGTTCCCTCCTGGGCTCAGAGGGAGGGAAAGCTGTCCCGTCCCCTGGATGGCCTCGCGGCCCGCTTCGCCCGCACCCACGGGCCTTTCGACAGCGAAGAGGCCGCTTTTAGCCTGGGGGTCGGCGTGGCGCTTGCGGCGGAGTCATTGGAGCGGTTGGCCGCCGAGGGGAGGCTCGTGCGCCTCGGGCCCGACCGCTGGGCGGACGGCACCGTGCTCGCCCGCTTGCGCAGCCGGTCCCTCGCCCGGGCCCGCGAGGCGGTGCGCCCCGTTCCCGCCGACGCCTATGTGCGCTTCCTGCTGGATCGCCAGGACGTCGCGCGCACCGGTGAGCCGACGCTTGCGGGCATTGACGGCGTAGCCCAGGTCATCGCGCAGTTCGAGGGCGCGGCCCTCCCCATGGAGCAGTGGGAGAGAGACGTGATGCCGGTCCGCGTGCCCGACTATCGGCCTGCCATGCTGGACGAGCTCATCGCCGCAGGCGAAGTGCTGTGGACGGCGTCGATAGCGGGGGAGGCGCACCTCGTCTCGTTCTTCCCGACGGACTCGCCCCTGGCGCCAGTGTCCCAGGACACCCAGGCGGGCGTGGCGGAAGTCGCTGTAGCCGAGCCGGGCCAAGATGACGCAGGCGCCCTGGAAGACCCTCCGCTGGATGTCATCGTGCGCCACGTGCTGGCAGCCCAAGGGCCGCTTCCATTTCGCGCCTTGGCGGATGGTGCCGCGCGGCTCACCGGGCCCGTGGCGCCGACGGATCGCGAGGTGGCCGAGGCGCTGCAGCGGCTCGTGTGGCAGGGGAAGGCGACCAGCGACGGTCTGGGCTTTCCCCGCGCCGGAGGGCTGGCCGCAGCGGCATCGGCGTCCGCGGCCAGCGGCCAGACGCCCTCGCCCTCGCGGCGGCGGGCGAGCAGCCGGCGGGGCCGGTCTCTTCGCAGTGAGGCCCGCATGGCGGCCCGTGCGGCCGTGGTGGGCCGCCAGGTTGCGGCGACCGCCTTCGACGCCGCCCTCGCCGGGCGCTGGTCGGCCCTGGCGCCGAGCGGCCAGAGTTCCACGGTACAAGCGGTGTCTCTGGTGGAATCGCTGCTCGACCGCTACGGGGTTGTGACGCGCGACATCGCGCTGGCGGCAGGTGTGCCCGGCGGGCTTACGACGCTGTACCCGGTGCTCAAGGCCATGGAGGACGCGGGCGATCTGGCGCGCGGCATGTTCGTGGAGGGCATGGGGCCGGCCCAGTTTGCCCAGCGCGAGACCGTGGAGGCCCTGCGCGCCTTCGCCCAGCCTGCGGATGCGTCAACGCCCGTCTCCCTCGTCGCGCTTCCCGCCGACGACCCCGCGTGCCTCTTCGGCGCCGGCATTTCCTGGTCCGACGTGGCGTGGGGTGCGGCGGGCGACGCCCCTGCGGTCGATTCCGCCGTCGTGGCCGCGCGGCCGTCCCGCCGCGAGGGGGCGATGGTGGTCATCGCCGACGGTGTGCCGGTGCTCTGGGCCGCGCCGCGTCTGAAATCGCTGCTGGCGTTTTCAGGCGACGAAAAACTGCTGGAGGCGGCCGTCGCCGCCCTGGTCGCCTCGGTGCGCGCCGCCCTCAAGCGCGAGGGCGCCTCTGCCGCGCGACGCAAGATCGTCGTCGAGCACTTCAACGGCCGCGATGTTCTGGCCACTCCGGCCGCTTCGTGGCTCCAGGATGCCGGTCTCGTGCGCCTCCCCGACGGCCTGCGCCTCTATACGAGCCCGTTCTAGAGCGGCCTCGCCGAAAAAAGAAGGGCCGCTGCGTCTCTCTCCGACGCGGCGGCCCTGCGATTCCGGCCGTGGTCCCCCTGATGATACGCGGCCGTTCCGAGTTAGCACAAGGTAAAGAAAGCGGGCGGCGGCCAGAAAGGAGAACCGCCGCCCCTCGAGTTCCCGGCGCGCTGCGCCAGGTTCCCGCATAGCCCTTGGTGAAGGCGGAGCGGCCTGGCCTCAATGGCCCCAGAAGACCAAGCCGTGGGAGTCCGCCTCCAAGAGGAACGACGTCCACTATAGGGAGTGCGGCCGTCGGGCGCCATCGCCGCTTATGGGTAAGGACATCGCACTTTTTGGGTATTGTGGAAAACGCAGTCGGAAACAGATGCGTCCGGCTGCATTATCACAGGTCGGCCACGAGTTCCCGGATCGACGGGCGCTATCCCGCGGCGATGCTAGAATCGGCGTTTGGAAGGGAGCGCGCCGGCTCGGTGCGCTGTGTCGCGCGATCGCCCGGCGATGTGCGGACATCTCGTTTAGGTACCGGAGCGAAGAAAGGAGACGGAAAGGCCATGGAGGGTTTCGCGTTGCGCGATGCCGGCGACGATGGACGCGCCCCGCTCGCCCTGCGCCCTATTCATCTCGCTCTCGTTGCTTTTGTGGCCACGCTGCCCGCCCATGCACCGACTATCGGGGCGTTCGCCGAGGCCCCTCAGTTCGAGGCAATCGCCGACACGTTTCTGTTCGCGCTGCTTCTCGCCGCCGTCACCTCGTCGGTCGTGGTGCTCCTGCGCGGCTTGCAGCGCCCGCGCAAAGTGTTCGCACGCGCCCGGGTCACTGCCATCGCGGCCGCAGCCTACCTGCTCGGCACGATGGGCGCCGTGGGCCTTCTGTTCGCCCCGATGCCGCTGCCGGCGGCGGCCGTAGGCGCGGGGCTTTTGGCGGGGGCGGCGCTGCCCCTGCTGGTGGCGGAATGGGCCCGAGCCGTGGCCGTCCCCATCGACCAGGCCCTCGTCCTGTGCGCTTTCGTCGTGCTGACGGCCTCCTTTGTCGGCTGGATTCTCGCGCTGCTGCCGCCCTCGGCGCTCGTCCCCGTGTTCTGCCTGCTGCTCGTGGCGGGAGTCGTCGTGCCGCCGGTGGCCGCCCGCATGGGCGACCCTGCGCTTCCTCTCGCCCGTCCCGCCGACACGATGCGCCGCCTCGTGTCGGTGACCTGGCTGCCCCTTCTGGGGTTCGCCGTGTACGCGTTCATGACCGACGTGATGGCCCATAGCGCTTTCGGCGTCGTGCAGGCGTCGTTTCTCGGGGGAGCGGTTGCGGCGCTCGTGATGTTCGGCGTCTGCTTTTTGTGGGGGCGCACGCCCCTGCTGCCCTGGTCCTACCGCATCCTCGTGCCCCTTATGGCGGCGGCGTTCGTAGTGCTGGGCGCGTTTCCCGCAGGCACGTTCCCGCGGGATGCCTCGGTGGTGGCCCTCTACGTGTTCTACATCGTCCTCGCCCTGCTGGGGTGCGCGGTGCTGCTCGCCGTGGTGCGCAACCGCGAATTGCCGGCGAACGTGGCGTCGGGCTTCGCCTGCGGCGTGGCCGCAGCTGCGGCGCTTTTGGGGCAGATCCTCTCCCAGGTGCTTACGGTGACCGACGACTTCGCCCCGTGGCTCGCGGTGCTCACCGGCGCGTTCGTGGCGGTGCTCCTGGTGTTTCTCGGCCGCACGTCGTGGAACGAGCTGGTGGCGCCCCACGAGTCGGCCGCCGCGGAGGAGCCGGCCCTGGCCGCAAGATCGGGCACCGGCGACGCCCCTGGCGGGGGTGCCGTCGGCGCGGCGCACGGAGAAGAGTTCGAAGGCGCAGGCGCCCCCGACGGTTCCGAGCCCCCCGTCCGTCCGAACGCGTCCGGCGATGCTTTCGAGCTGGCCGAGCCGAGCATGCAGAACACCCTGGAGGCCCGCTGCGCCGAGGTGGCCGCGGCCCGCGGCCTCTCTCCCCGCGAGGCCGAGGTGCTCGTGTTTCTGGCCCGCGGCTTCACGCCGGCCTATATCGCGAAGTCCCTGGTGCTCTCCATCTCAACGGTGCGCACCCACGTCCGCAACATCTACCGCAAGCTCGGCGTGAACAAGCGCGAGGAGCTCATCCACCTCATCGACGGCGAATAGCCCAGCGAAGAACTCCTCCGTGGGCACCGTCCGTCCGCGCGCCGCCGTGGGTGCCGTCCGACTTGATGCCGCCGCGGGTTCTGCCTGATCTTGCGTCGGCGCCCGCTCCCCATTGCCTCGCTGCGCCCGCCTTCGCATCTGCCTGCGTTACTCCGGTTCGCTTCCGCATGGGCAGGTTCGCCACGACCATGGCGGATATGATGAGGCCGAGGCCGACGAAGGTGGCGGGGCCGGCCGGCTCGCCGAGGAGCGTGATGCCGAGCAGGCTGGCCACGAGCGGCGTGGTGGCGCAGAACAGGCTCGCGCGCTCGGCGGACAGGTGGCGCTGGGCCACCGGCTGCAGGGTGAAGCCGAACCCGGTGCACACCACGACGAGCACGGCCAGCGCCTCCCATTGCAACGGGCCGGCGGGCAGCGTCGGCTGCTCGAACAGGAAGGCGGCCGCCAGTCCGAGCGCCCCCATGACGCCGATCTGGACGATGCCGAGGGCCAGCGCGTCCCCTTCGCGGGAGAACCGCGCCGTGACGAGGATGGCGGCGCTGTAGCAGAGGGCGGCCAGCAGCGCGAGTCCCTCGCCGGGCCCGAAGGGCGCCGTGCCTGCGAGGTTGTTCCCCACAGTGAGGCAGGCCACGCCTCCCACGGCGAGGGTGGCGGCCACGGCCACGGTCGACCGGGGCGCGCGACGCAGCAGCAGCGCCTCGGCGAGGGGCACGATGACGATAGCCAGGTTCTCCAGCAGCGACACGGTGGAGGAGGGCGCGCGGGTGAGGGCGTGCAGCTCGAAGGCCATGGTGGCGAAGAAGGCCGCGCCCATGAGGCAGCCGTGAAGCACGGCGCGGCGCGATAGGCCGCGCAGGTGCCACCAGAACAGCAGCACCAGCACGGCGAAGGCGAGGGTGAAGCGCACGCCCAGCAGGGTAAGCGGCCCCATATCCGCCAAGAGGATCGTGCTGAACAGAAACGAGGTGGCCCGGGCGGCGATCACCGCCGCGAGGAGCCATGCCGCATGTCGTGCCGTCATCGCCGGTTCCCTTCTCTGCCGGGTAGTGCCCTGTTGCGGTCATCTTAGCGATGGCGTATCATTGCGAAAAGCGACACTGTGGCATATCATCATTGTGAAATTCGCAAAGAAGGGGGGGCTTGCCATGGATACCGCGAAGTGCGCCGCCGTGCTGAAGACCGTGGAGCTCGGCAATCTGACCGCTGCCGCCGAGGCGCTGGGCTACACCGCGTCGGGTATGAGCCGCGCCGTGGCCTCTCTGGAGGCCGAGCTGGGATTCCCCCTATTCACGCGCAGTAAGGCCGGGGTGACGCTCACGCCCGACGGCCGGGCGATGCTGCCGGCGCTCAGCGAGCTCGTCGCCGCCCAGCGGGCCTGCGATGAGCAGGCGGCGGCCATCCGGGGCGCGGTGTGCGGCAGCATCACCGTGGGCAGCGCCTACCGCCAGTTCTACCGCCAGCTGGCCGGCATCATCGCCGCCTTCCACGACGAGCACCCCGGCATCGCGGTGAACCTCGTGGAGGCGAACAGCTCCATTCTCCTCGCCAGCCTCGAGCGCCGCGAGCTGGATTTCGCCATCATGAGCCGCCGCGAGGGCGATCACCGTTGGACGCCGCTTCTGCGCGATCCCATGGTGGCCGTGCTGCCGGCCGACCATCCCTGGGCCGGCCGCAAGACGTTCCCCATCGAGCGCTACGCCGAGGAGCCCTTCATCGAGGTGTACCCCGGCGAGGACTGCGACAACGCGCGCACCCTGGCGGCCTGCGGCGTGAAGCCCCGCCCGCGCTACACGGTGCGCGACACCCACGCCGCCTTCGCCCTGGTGGAAGCCGGCCTCGGCATCACGCTCATGAACGACATCTACGCCCGCGACACCCGCTCGGCCATCGCGTTCATGCCCCTGGCCCCCCGCACCGACATCGAAATCGGCGTCGCCACGCCGGCCAGCGCCCTCTCCCCGGCCCTGGCCGCCTTCGAAGACTTCGCCCTCCCGCGCCTCTCCGCCCAAAGCCAGGCTCTGGCAGGGAAGTGAGGGTGTGGAACACTGACGGGAAGCGGCGGCCATTCCCGATATGCCGCGTATTGGTTGTCGTCCGTGTTGGATCGTTGCGCTATCATGTCGGCCATGGAAAAGTCAGCTTCCCATAGCTTTGAGATCGGGTTCGTGGCCGCGCTTGTCGTGGGACTCGCCTGCATGGACATGTGGCCCGATATGCTCGGGCACGCCGCGGGGCTGGTGGGTGTGAACGACTTGTTCGCGGCGCTCGGTCTCAACGGACGGTTCTTCTGGTCGCTCGGATTGGCGGTCGGCGCCTTCCTCATCGCGGCCTTCCCCGCCTTCACGCGAAAGTTGGATCGGCCGTTGGCCGTGGTGGTTCCCGTGACAGGCCTGCTCGCCACGATTCTGTACGTGAACAGCGAGGCTTCGGGGCTCGGCTTTGCCGGCGCGGCCCTGTGCGCGGTGCTTACGGCCGCCGGCTACGGCTGGCTCGAAGTGCGGCTCATTGCCATGGTCGGTCGCATCCCTCAGTTCTCCACTATCGTGCTCGTGCTGGCGGCGAGCCGCATACTGAAGATGGTTTTCGTGACGGTGACCGGTGTGCTTCCCGAGAGCTTCCAGGTGGTGGGCACCTGTCTTTCGCCCGTGCTGACGGGCGCATCGGTGATCGTCGCCTCGGCCCTGGCTGACCGGGCAGCCCGGGTCACGTTGCTGCGCGGCATGGCCGGGCTTCCCTTCGCGCGTTGGTCGGCGCTTTCCGACACGCGAACTGCCTACGTGTTCCTCGTTGCCGCGGCGGTGCTCTCGGCCGTGGCCCGCTCGGTGAGCGACCTGGGGTTCTGGGGCCGCGAGAACGTGATTGGGGCCCAGTACGTGACGCTGGTACTACCCGTGGGTATAGCCTTGGCCATCGCCGTGTACGTGGCGTTCTTCCGGTTGCGCGAATCGGCGATGCTGTCGCAGTTGGTGGTGCTGTTCCTCATTGTGCTGGGAGGTTTGTTCCTGCAGGACGGCGCCTTGGTGAACGCCCTCGGCCTGCCGTCGGTGGTGGCCGCCCAGGCCTCCATCGCCACCGAGTTGTTCTCCCAGTTCTTGTTCTGGGTGGCCATGATAGCCGCCATGCGCCTGGGCGGTGTGAGTCCCTACCGGGCCGTCGGCGTGGCTGAGGGCTGCATGAGCGCGGCGGCGCTCCTTCTGGGTGTGGCGCTGTTCGGGCGCGGGCCCCAGCAGGGGGTGGTGGCTGCTGCGGCTACCTACGGGACGCTCTTCGTCGTGTGGTACCTGCTGCGGCGCACGCAGTCCATCAGTGAGGCCTGCGCCCCGGTGTTGCCGGGGGAGGATCCCCTTAAGGGCACCTGCGAAGTCGTGGCCGCCCAGCGCGGCCTGTCCCCGCGCGAGACGGAGGTGCTGTACCTTCTGGCCCAGGGCCGCTCGCGCACGTTCATCCAAAGCGAACTGTACCTTTCCGACGGCACCGTGAAGACCCATATTCGCCATATCTACCAGAAGCTCGACGTGCATTCCAAGCAGGAGCTCATCTCGCTTATTCAGAATTCGTAAGTCTCTCATCAGGTAAAACTTCGAAATAATGTCTTTTGGGCGATGGCTTTCATCCCCTTTGGAAGATGGCGGCAGGCCCGTGGCGCCGTAGAGTCCCCCTCGTCTGGCGCCGCCGCGGCGCCGGGCGCAATGTCATCATCTCTGGAAGGGGAACGATCATGGAGAACAACGGAATCGAGACGACGCGACGCGGGTTTCTGAAGGGCGCGGCTTTGGCCGTGGCTGGCGCCGGGGTGGCGGGTCTGGCAGGGTGCGCGCCCCAGGGCTCGGACGCCGGCGCCGGCGCCAGCGCCGGCGGGGCGGCTCCCGCCGATGCGGCCAACATCGCCTGGGACGAGGAGTTCGACGTCGTCATCATCGGCGCCGGCGCTGCGGGCATGACCGCCGCCATCACCGTGGCCCGCGAAGGCAACGGCAAGACCTGCCTTCTGGCCGAGAAGGAACCGCAGCCCAACGGCAACTCGCCCTTCTGCGCCGGCGACTTCAGTTGGACCACGGTGCCCGACGACTACTACACCTACTTGAAGGAGCTGGCCGGCGAGCACACCACTACCCCCGACGAGGTGCTGCGCGTGTTCGCCAACGGCCTCGGCCAGGTGAAGGACTGGGTGGTGGAGCTGGGCGCCCGCGAGGAGGAGATGCAGATTCTGCCCAACGGCACGGCCGAGGATCCCTATCTCAACATCGATGTGGTGTGGCCCGAGCTGGAATGCTCCTACGCCCACGCCATGTGCACCATCGGCGGCATCGTGCGCGACGACCCGGAGTACGACCTGAAGGGCGAGCCCCACATCTTCACCTTCCTCACCAACCGAGTGAACGAGCACACCGATGTGGTGGACTACCGCACGAACTTCGCCATGGAGGAGCTGATTCAGGATGCCGCGGGCCGCATAGTGGGTGCCGTGATCGACGGCAAGAACATCAAGGCCCGCGACGGCGTCATCATGTGCTGCGGCGGTTTCGAGAACGATCCGGCCCTGAAGGAGAACACCTTCGGCGTGTCCACCATCGTGCCGGCCGCGGGCCAGGGCAACACCGGCGACGGGCACCGCGCCTGCATGAAGGTGGGGGCCGACTTCTGGCATATGAGCGGGCTGGCGGGCATGTGGCTGCAGCCGCGCAACCTGGACAACACCGCCTTCACATCGGTGGTCGTCGGCGGCCCGCGCGTGAAGAAGTACGGCATCACCGTGGGTTCCAATGGGCACCGCTTCTACATGGATTACGACGCGCTGACCTCGTGGCCCGATCCGAAACCGGGCTATCTGGCCGACCTGCGCACCGATGTGGGCATGCGCTACGGTCACACCAACTTCGGGGGCGCGTGGCCCTGGCAGGCCATGCCCGCTGACGGCGGCTGGTTTATCTTCGACGCCGATGGCTTGGCGGCCGGTGCCATTCCCGCCGAGACGTCCGCCGACCCTGTGGCCGACAAGCTAGCCCTGACCGCCGACACCCTGGCCGATCTGGCTGCCCAGATCAACGTGCCGGCCGAGGAACTGGAACGCACGGTGGCCGAGTGGAACAAGTTCTGCGCCGAGGGCGAGGATGCCGCCTTCCATCGGCCGCCCGAGACGCTCACCCCGGTGGCCAAGGCACCTTTCTACGCCCAGTTCTGCGCTCCCACGCTGCTGAACACCGACGGCGGCCCGGTGCGCAGCCACCTGGGTGAGATTCTGGATCCCTATGGCAAGCCCATCCCCGGCCTGTTCTCGGCCGGCGAGTTCGGCAGCCTCTGGGGCCACTTCTACCAGGGTTCCGGTAACATCGCCGAATGCCTCATCTACGGCCGCATCGCCGCCGAGAGCGCCATGGGGTGCGAGGTGGCCTATCAGTAGAGAGCGCGTCTTCTTTCAAGCAAGCCAGCCGCCCTCCCTCCCCGCGGCTGGCTTTGCCTTTCGGTTTCCGGCGAGAAGTACGGTAGAATGGAGGCGTGAAGAGCATGGCGAACATACCGGCGATGACCGAGGCAGCTGAGGAGGCGGCCGCATCGGGGACGACGGCGGGCACCCGTCTTGACCGCGACTCCCTGCTGACCGCGGGTATGGCCGTGATGGGGTTCGCGTTGTTCCTGTCGGCAGTGTGGACGGCTCGCAACGAGGCGGCGCTCGTGCCCGACGGAGCGCTCTACACCGCACGCTTCGTGAAGGCCGTCGCCTGCTTCGCCATCGCTTTCACCCTGCGCAGCCACATTCCCTCGGTGGGGAAGTTCTTCGCGTTGGGCGCGGGGTTCGTGGGTATGCACCTTGTCGCATACGGTCTCGGCGCGCTTATGCCCGCGGGCGTAGCCGAATATTTGGCCGCCTCCGTCATTTCCGGGGCCTTCAGCGGCATCGGCGAGGCCTGCGTCATTGTGTTGTTCGCGCATCTGTTCTCCACCTATGCGCCGAGGGTGAGTGCCGTGGCCATTCCGGTGGCCTACCTGCTGAACGAGGCGCTATACTTCTCCACGCTGTACCTGCCCACGGAGGCCATCATGGCGCTGCGTCCGGCGGGGAAGCTGCTCGGCGTAGTGCTTTTGGGGCTGTGCCTGCGCCGCAAGGAGCGGCTGCCCCTGGCCGACAACGAGTACCCGCTCCAGTACGGCATTTCCATCAAGAGCGCCGGCGAGCGCGCCATCACGCTGTTCGCCACCCATCGCAGTTGGGCGCTCATCATCGCCGGCTCCACGCTGTTCCCGCTCATTTTCGGTTTCGTGGCCCAGGCGTGCTCGCGGCTTTCCACCAACTCGGGGCTCTACGACGGGTTCAACGAGATTGTCGCCTTGGGCACCATCGCCCTGCTGGTCTTCTACGGCGTCTGGCGCGCCGGACGCCTCACCTTCGACGAGTTGCTGTACTTCTCGGTGCCCCTGTTCGCCACGGGGTGCCTGCTGCTACCGGCCTTCTGGCTGGCGGACGCCCCCTATGCCGGCATGCTCGTGAAGTGCGGCTACACGGTGAACCAAGTGCTGTTCTGGGTGCTTCTGGCCCAGGAGAGCTATCGCGACCTGCGCCATACCTACCTGTTCTTTGGCCTGTTCTACGGCATCTACGAGCTGACGACCGCCGCGGCGCGACTCACCACCTCGGCCCTGTACGCCGAAGGCGGCATCGATTTCACCTTCATGGTATACGTGGCTTTGGTGGCGCTGTGGCTCATCGCCTGCTATGGCGTGCTGTTCTTCGCGCTGGCGAAACGCGTGGCGCGGGGGCGCCAAGGAGGTGGCCGCTCTGCGGACGCGCCGGTTCCGGACGTCGAGGGACCCGCAGGCGGAGGCGGCGCGAGCGAGGCGGCCGTGGGTGGGGAGGAGGTTCCCGTGCGGCTGGTGCCCGAGGCGCGGCGGACCCTCGTGTTTCCCGACAAGCTGGCGCTCGTGTGCGAGCGTTACGGGCTCACGCCGCGGGAGGTCGAGGTGCTCACCGAGACCATCCACGGCTACAGCATGGAGAACATCGGCAAGAAGCTGTTCGTGTCCCGCGAGACGGTGAAGACGCACCTGCGCCGGGTGTACGCGAAGGTGGGCGTGGGCGGCAAGCAGGAGCTCATTGCGTTCATCGATCGCTACGAGGGCTAAGGCAACTCATAGTTTTCCCAGTTCATGCAGGGGTACCCCATAAATGGGGACGGGCAGGCGCGCCAGAAATGTCTGCTTGGGGGGATGGCGGGAATGCCGCCGGGGTCTAGGATGCGGGGCGTCTCAACGGAGACAGACCAATCCGGAGAAGGAGGACCCCATGACTCAGCAGACTACGAACATCTCCCGCCGCGGCTTTCTCACCCTGGGCGGCCTGACCGCGCTCGGCGGCGCGGCGGCGCTGGCCGGTTGCGCGCCTCAGACGGCCGCCGATAAGAAGCTCTCGGGCACGGGAACGGGAACGAGCGCCGCCGATGTGGACTTCGAGGAGGAGTACGACGTAGTGGTCGTCGGCGCGGGCATTGCGGGCATCACCTCGGCCATCACCGTGAGCCGCGAGGGCGCCGGCGCTTCCTGCCTCGTCATCGAGAAGGAGGCTGCGGCTGCCGGTTGCTCGCCGGTGTGCGCCGGCGACTTCCTCGGCCGCGACGACGAGTACGAGTACCCGGTGCAGTACCTGAAGGACATGGCCACCACCGCCTCGGGCCAGACCATTCCCGACGACGTGCTGGAGGCCTTCGCTGCCGGCATCAACGAGAACCTGGAATGGGTGCTCTCGCTCGGCGCCACCATGGACATGCTGGACACCAAGCGCACGCTCATGGAGGACTTGGACAAAGCCGAGTACCGCGAGTTCGCCAGCGCCGTGGCTCCCGAGTACAGCTTCGACGACAACGCCCAGCCGCCCTTCAACCACCTGCACAACTTCCTTACCCACATCTGCGTCGACGAGTGCACCGAGGCGGTGGAGCTGCGCTTCAACACCCCGCTGGAAGACTTGGTGCGCGATGGGGACGGCCGCGTCGTGGGCGTCATCGCCGACGGCCATGCGATCAAGGCGAACAAGGGCGTCATCATGTGCTGTGGCGGCTACGAGCACAACGAGGAGTTCCTCGAGGGCTTCTGCGGGGTGGGGAACGCGATATCCTTCGCCATGGAGGGCAACACCGGCGACGGCCACAAGATCTGCGCCCGTCACGGTGCCGACTTCTGGCATATGCACAACGCCGCCGGTTTCTGGATGGCTGGGCGCAACCTGGACAACACCGCGTTCTCCAACGGGGCCCTCGCCAGCCACAAGTACAAGTGCTATGGCATCACCGTGGGCAAGAACGGCCGCCGCTTCTACATGGATTGGGACGGGCATAAGTCCCTGGACGTATCCAACGATGCGGCGGACATTCCTCGTGACGACCTGAGCCGCCATGTGGGCAGCCGCCACGGCGTCATGCAGTTCGGCGGCGAGTGGAACCATCTGCCCATGCCCTCCGTTGGCTGGTTCGTGTTCGACAGCGACAACTACGAGCGCGCCTTCGATTTCGAGGCCACCAAGACCACGGATCCCGTGGCCGATGGCTGGCTGTACAAGGCTGACACCTTGGAGGACTTGGCCGCCCAGATGGAGGTGCCCCCCGAGGAGCTGACTGCCACGGTGGCCCAGTGGAACGAGTTCTGCGAGCGCGGCGCTGATATGGCCTTCTATCGGCCGGCCGACACGCTCACGCCCATCAAGACCGCTCCCTTCTACGCCCAGCGCTGCAATCCAGCTATGCTGAACACCGATGGCGGCCCGAAGCGCGCGGCCGACGGTGCCATCCTCGATTGCAACGGGGAGAAAATTCCGGGTCTTTATGCCGCCGGCGAGTTCGGTAGCGTGTGGGGCTACCTCTACCAGGGCAACGGCAACGTGGGTGAGGCCATGGCCTTCGGCCGCATCAGCGCCCGCAGCTGCCTGGCGTAAGGCGTCCCCCGACCATCTCGCAACCGCGCAATACCCCTAGCTCAAAGCCAGCCGCTTTCCCTCCCTGCGGCTGGCTTTTGTGCTGTGCTGAGAATATGGACCGAGCTCTGGGCCTTCCAGTCTGGTTACCCCAGTCTTTCCCGAAGATAGTCTTTGAACATGGGCAGGGCGATGCGCACCGTTCCTTGGCCGTTGTCGACAAGGAGGCCTTGCTCCATGAGACGCCTTTTGTATTGCGAGGCGTAGTTGCTCTTCTTTTCCATGCGTCTCGCGATATCGGCAAGCGCACTTGGACCCTCGTCGTCGAGCATAGCGGCGAGAAAGCGCACATCCCCTTTCGAGAGCTCGCAGAACGTGGTGTCGAAGACCTTTCGCTGCAGGTCGTTACGGGCGTAAAGTCCTCCGCTGTCCACGTCCTCGAGGGTAACATCGTCTCGTTCAGGCGATTCGTTCCAGGCGCGGTAGCCTACGAGCTGCATCATGTAGGGGAAGCCCGCCGTCAGCTGCACGGCCCGCGAAAGCGCCTCCGGGGACACGCCGCGGCCTCCGTCCTCGATAGTCTTTCGCATGGCCTGCTCGATATCGAAGTCGCTTACAACTCCCAGTTCATGGAAGTTGGCCCTTCTCAGAAACGATACGGACTTGTTTTGCAAAAGCCCGTTTACGTGAGTCGGAAGGCCTGCCATGAAGAGAGCGACGCGGCGACGATCGCGGACGAAATGTTGGAAAACGGATGCAAGCTGGACCATTTCATCGAGGTCTTCGCGTACCTCATCGACGGTAATGAGAAGCCCCGCATCCGCTTCGGCCAGTTGACCCAAGGCCTCTTCCATGCGTATGCGCCAGGTGGGATGGTCGTTGTCGGCACTTTGGAACTGGATCTCAGCGAGATCGGCCACCTTGATGCCCGACAGTTTGAAAGCGCCCTTTCTTTCAATAAGATGAGAGGAGTTCCTGAGCGTTTGCTGAAGGATTTCGTCGAGCATGCCGGGAAGCGCCGACACGTTGACTGCGACCCAGCCCCGGGAGGAGGCCTCATCGGCCAGATACGAGAGGAGTGCGGTCTTTCCCGTGCCGCGAGCGCCCGTCAGGATGGTCGTGAGGCCCGGGTCGCCCGGGCCGGCCTCCAGAGCGCGGATGAGTTCCGAAATGATATGTTCGCGCCCCGCCATGTGAGCGGGAATGACGCCGAACGTCGGGGTGAAGGGATTGGTCATTTCAGAGGCCTCCTTGACAATTTTTGCATCTTTTGCAATTTTTGCATCTTTTGCAACTTTTGCCAAGCGGTAGAAGAGATGGCTTTGGCTGGCACTGAGGCCGGCGCCCCCGCTGCGCCCCCAGTGCCGCCGTCGGGTCGCAGGGAGCGGCTTCGGCTGCCCCTCCGCAATCGCGTAGGCCGATGCGGCCGCCCATCCGGAGAGGACGGCTTCGGCCGTCTATCCGCGATCGGTGTTCACTTTCGCGGGTGTAGCCTTATGCCTCTTCCGCGATCTTCTCGTAGTGGGCGTACAGGTCGGGGAAGGTGCGGCGCAGGCTTGTCGGCTTGAAAGTGTCGCGCTCCACCACGCAGACGGTGACGAGCGCGTCCACGAGCGGGGTGGCGCCCTCGCGCAGAAGCGGCTCGCCCGCGGCACCGGTGCCCGCAGCATCGTCGCCATGGTAGACCTGCTGGCGGTACACAGTGCGCATGGGCAGGTTTTTCGCCACCGAGGTGCGCACGAAGCCGGCCTCGCCGTAGCGCAGCGGGGCCTTGTAGTGCACTTCCAAATCGTAGATGGGACTCATGTAGCCGGCCGCTTCAAGGCGCTCGTTGTAGGAGAAGCCGAGCGCGTTCAAGAAGTCCACCCGGGCGTCTTCGAAATACAGCAGGTAGTTCGCGTGGTAGACCACCCCCATCATGTCCGTCTCGCCGTACCGCACGGTTATGGGGGTGTGCCTGTGCATCTCTTCGCTCGCTTTCGCCGTTTCGCTTAGGTTCCAGCACTCATTATAGTGAAGGTCGCCCTCTTTTGGCCAAAACGACGCGGTTCTCGTACCTCTTAGCGGGTCGCGCCGAAAAGCGACAATGCGCGACTTGGGAAAACGGCACCGAAACGGCTTCGAGGCTGCTTCGGAGTGGCGCGCGAGCTACGAGAACCGCCCTCTTTTGGCCATTTCCCGCGACAGGCTAGTCCAAATGGAAGAGCACGGGCAAGTCCATCGAGACCGGCGAGTTGTCCTCGTTGGTCTCCATGATGTCGGCCATGAAGTCCCACCACTTCCGGTTGATGGCCGTATCGGCGCCGGCGGCCCACCGCTCGGGGTCGTCGATCTCGATGTAGCCGAACAGCGTCAGCGTGTCCGGGTCCAGCGCGATGGTGTAGTTGCGGCCGCCGTGGGCGTGGATCATGTCGATCATCTCGGGCCACAGCTCGTTGTGCCGCCGCTCGTACTCCTCTTCCATGCCGGGGTACAGCTTCATCTTGAACGTCTTGATCATCGGGTGCTCCTTGGGCGAAGGGGGTTGGGCCCGCATGCAGCGGGCGCTTTCTGGGGGCTATGCTAGCGCGTTGCTCCGGGAAAAAGCGCGTCCCCATGGCACTTGCGACGAAACTGACAAAGTGCAGATCGTGCGCATGGGGGCGATTGCGTGGAGTCGGAAAGCCGGCTCAGAGCGCTTCCGTGTCGTGGCTGGCCTGGAAGAAGACCACCACGCCGATGATGCGCACTCGGCGCTTGTCTAGGATGAGGTCGGGCGAGGGTGCATCGTAGGACCATGAGGAAAGCACGACGGTGTTGTTGCCCGCCGTGTAACGGCGCACGACGATAGTGGCGTTGTCCACCAGAGCCACGACGGTGCACCCGTTGTAGGGCCGGGCCCGCTGGTCGACGAGTAGGAGACTGCCGACGGGGTAGAGGCGCGTCATCTCTCGATAGTCCATGCGCACGAAGATGCTGGCCACGTGACGGGCCGCCACGTCGGACGGCGCGCAGGCGTAGCCGGTATGGCGCAGCGTCGTGCCGTTGCCCGAGCGATCCGTCTTGTACACGGGAAGGATCGCATCTCCCGCCCCCTCAGCGGCACCCGTGCCGTCGTTTCGCGTCTCCGGGCCCGGCCAGTTGTCTGCGGGCTGGGCACTCGGCGCCGTGCCCAGCCCGCGCTCCTCGCTCATGATGTCGTCAGCGCAGACGGCGAAGTCGGCGATCATCTTGTCCAGATGGGTGCGCCGGGGGAAGGTGCGGCCGCTTTCCCAACGGCCCACCGTCTCCTTGGTGACGCCGAGCCTGCCTGCGAAGGCGGTCTGCGACAGTCCCTCCCGCTCGCGCAGGCGCCGTATGTTCTCGCCGATGCTCACAACGCTAGAGATCCTCGCGCACGAGGGGCAAACACAGGCTGTTGGGACCGCCGAACCCGACCGTCATCTCCTGGATAGATACTGGGTGCACGGTCATGCCCGCATCGACGAGCGCCTCGTTGGCGGCGAGATTCTCCGCGCACACGCAGAGGTTGCCGGGCGCAAGGGGCAGGATGCCCGCTGCTCCGTTGCCGTACTCGAAGGCCATAGGGCCGCCGCCGTCGCCGAAGTCGATGAGCCGCACCGGGCCGCCTCTCGTGGCCGCCCCCAGGATACGAGCGAGGCCCTCGCTACAGGGCTCGATGCGCACGCCGCCCCGCCGCCGGGCCCGCCGCAGGCGGTAGACGCGGGGCTCGCGGGCCAGGAGGGGATCCACCACAAAGGTGTCCCCGTCGATGGGAGAGAGGTAGGCGTCCAGATGCAGGCGGTTGCCGCTCTGGGGCACTTCGATCACGTACACATCGGTGACAGACGACCCGTCGCCCCACAGCAGCCCCTGACTCAGACGGTCGATGGCCAGGCTCTCCGTGCGACTCGAGAGCCCGATGGCCACGGCGTGCCCGCTCAAGTTGACGATATCTCCGCCTTCCAGGTGGAAAGAGCTGTCGTGGCCGAACCATTGGGGCGTGTCCGCGAAGCACGGGTGATGCTCCGCGACGGTCTGGAGCAGGTCTACCTCGCGGTTGCGGTCGTGCCAGTACATATGGTTGAGACTGATGCCGCCGCCGATCACGCTTAAGGGGTCGCGCGTGAAAAACGCCGTGTTCAGCGGGCTCGAGAGGAAGGTATCGGGATCGAAAGCGCTGTCGGTGAGGGCGGCTAGCGGAAAGCGATCGGAGGCGTCGAGGTCGGTGTCGCCGTAGCGTATGCCGTTGAAGAGGCGGGTGACGAACTGCTCGGCGTCAGCGGCCTCGGACATGTACCGGGTCGCCGCCTCGGTCAGCTCGGAGCCCTCGATGCGGCAGTTGGCCAGGAAGCGATCGAGCAGCTCGTCTTTGGCCTCGGGCGCGAAGGCGAGGGTCTCCCCGACCAGCTCAGTCAGCTCGACAACCTCGGCGCCTTCGGCGCGAAGGATCGCCGTGAGGGCATCGTGCTCGTCCTGGGCCCGTGCCAGATCGAAGTCGCTGCTCGTGGGCCGCAAGGGGAAGGCCAGAGCAAATTCCCCGTGAGGGAAGCGTCGCGTCTCTGGGCCCGGCCGGTGGACGAGCACTCGCTTGAGGCGGCCCACTTCGTTGTTCACTCGCACGGTATCCATGGCTGTTTCGCTCCGTTTCTTCTCTCGTTGTCCTTCCAAAGCATAGGGAATTTTCGAGCCTGAGAAAAGGCACTGAGGAAAAAAAGTGACTTTTAACGTCACCTTCTACTGCTCAGGCGACGGGAAAGGTCACTGCGGATGCCGCTTCTCCGAGCTGCGTTCCCGCTTGCGATGCGACGGCCGGACGGGAGGTGTCGCCCCGCGATGATGGCCTCGCGAATCCCGCACGCAGCGAGTGAGAAAGGAGAGGTGCAATGAGGGAAAAGGCAAAGCGCACGTTCCAGGTGCCGCATACCTACACGATCATCTTTATCTTGATGATCATCGTGGCGGTCATGACGTGGGTCGTTCCGTCGGGAACGTTCGCGACGACGGAGATCGACGGGCGCGAGGTGACGGTGGCGGGTACCTACGAGCAGATGGACAAGACGTTCGTCGATGGCGAGACGGGCAAGCAGGTCGATCTGCGCCAGGGTCCCGGAGCGGTGCTGGAGGCGCCCATCGCGGGCATCATGGCCGCGGCCGAGGTGGTGGCCTTCGTGTTCATCGTCGGTGGCGCGTTCCAGATCATCACGGCTACCGGCGCCATCGACGCCGGCATGCGCCGGGTAGTGAGGAGGTTCAAGAGCAAGGACATTCTGGTTATCCCCATCGCCATGCTCCTGTTCGCCCTCGGCGGCTCCACCTTCGGCATGGCCGAGGAGACCCTGCCGTTCTTCGCCATATTCCTGCCCATCATGATCGCCATGGGCTTCGATTCGCTCACGGCGTTCATGATCGTGTTCATCGGCGCGAAGGCAGGCTACATCGCCTCGACGGTAAACCCCTTCAGCGTGCTCATCGCTCAGGGCGTTATCGGCATCACGGGCAATCCTCAGCTTTGGCTGCGCGCTATCATGTTCGTGGTGATCGTGGGGCTTTCCATCGGCTGGGTTGTTCTCTATGCGCGCAAGATTCGCAAGAATCCCGAGCTGTCGCTCACCTACAAAGACGACAAGCAAAAGCGCCTGGAGATGGGAACCGTAGATGACGACGCGCCGTTCACGATGGCTCAGAAGTGGGTTCTCGTGGTGTTCCTTGCTGGCATGGCGCTTATCGTGTGGGGGCTTGTCACGCAGGGTTGGTACATGACCGAACTGTCTGCGGTGTTTCTTGCTATGGGCCTCATCTCGGGCATTGTGGCGCGATTCTCTCAGCAGAAAATCGCCCAGGAGTTCGTCGTCGGCCTGAAGGACTTCGCGTTCTCGGCCATCGTGATCGGCCTTGCCCGCGGCGTGCTCGTTATTGCCGATAACGGCATGATCATCGATACGATCCTGAATGCCATGGCTACAGGTTTGTCCGATGTGGCGCCGGCGGTATACACCACCATCCTTTACGTGGTGGAGAACCTGCTGACCATCTTGGTGCCGAGCTCTTCCAGCTTGGCGGCGCTGACCATGCCGATTTTCGGGCCGCTGACGGAGCTGGTGGGCCTTAACCCCGAAGGAGCCGTCACGGCGCTTTGCCTGGCCGAGCCGATGATGACCATCATAGCTCCCACCAGCGCCATTCTTGTTGCGGGTCTTGCCGTATGCAAAATCAGCCTCGAGCAGTGGTGGAAGACTTGTTGGAAATGGTGGCTGCTCATGAGCGTGGTGTGCATCGGTTTCACGACGGTGTCGGCCATGCTGCCTGTGGCGTAGGCCGCGGTGCAGCGACCTTTTTCGCGAGGCCGTCGAATGTTGGATGCGGTGGCCCCGCGATCTGGAAAAGTAGTATGTTGCCCTAGGGCAGTGAAAGGAGCGAGAGATGGCGAACAAGCCCATTCACGTTACGAGCGAAATTGGAAACCTGCAGCGCGTCGTGCTGCACCGACCGGGACGCGAGCTTGCCAATATGAAGGCAGCCGAGTTTGAAAAATGCTGGATTCACGATGCCTTCTATTTGGAATACGCCCAAAAGGAGCATGACGTCTTCGCGGGCATTTTGCGCGATGCCGGTGCCGAGGTGCTCTATATGGAGGAGCTGCTGGCTGAGGCGATGGATGTAAACCCGGCGGCGCGCGCGGCGTTTCTGGATGAATATATGGTCCAGGCTCCCATTCCCGATCCGGCATTGGTGCCCCTTGTTCGCGAGAAGCTCGATGCTATTGAGAACAATCGCGAGTTGGTGGACAAGGCGCTTGCCGGCATGCGTGTGAACGAGCTTGATCTGGCGACCGGCCCGCTCACGTTGTCCCGTTTGGAGGGAGACGGCCTCGCATTCGACGACTTCGTGGTGTTCTCGATGCCGTCGAGCTATTTCTCCCGCGATCCCATTGCCTCCATCGGCACGGGAGTGGCGCTGCATCGCATGTACCACAATCAGCGCAATCGCGAGGTGCCCTTCTATAAGACCTTCCTTACCTATCATCCCGATTTTGCGGGAACGCCGTTCTGGTACGACAACCATAGCGAGGCCCATATCGAGGGCGGTGATGTGCTGAACATCAACGAGACTACCTTGGCTGTCGGTATTTCGGAGCGTACTGAGGCTGCGGCGATCGATGCGTTGGCTCAGAACTTGTTCTGGGGCGAGGAGCCTTCCGCCATCGAGACGGTGTACGCCATTAAGATCCCCTTCGGCTATGAGACCATGCACTTGGATACGGTGTGCACGCAGATCGACTACGACAAGTTCACGGTATACCCGGGTATGTACGACGAGTTGCATGCGTATCGTCTGCGCAAGGGCGACAATGCGGGCGAGGTGGCTGTGGACGAGCTGGACGGCTCCCTGAAAGACATCCTGCAAATGGCCACGGGCGTCGATGACATCATGCTGATCGAGTGCGGCGGGGGAGATCCGGTCGAGGCTTCGCGCGAGCAATGGAACGACGGATCCAACACGTTGGCTATCGCTCCGGGCAAGGTGTGCGTCTACGAGCGCAATGTCGTGACCAACGACGAGCTGTACAAGGCGGGCATCGAGCTGTGCGTGGTGCCCTCCGAGGAGCTTTCCCGTGGACGCGGCGGCCCTCGCTGCATGTCCATGCCTTTCGCCCGCGCCGATATCTAGCGCGTGCGGATGAAGCGGGGGCGCAATCGGGCGATCGTTGTGCCGGCGCTGCGCCGAGTGTGCCCCCGACCATTTCGGCTTATCGCCGTTCGACAATTCGACTTTCGCTATTGAAGAATCTGAAAGGGTGATTCACTATGCCGCTCAATCTCTCTGGGAAGAATTTTCTCACGTTGCTCGATTTCACTCCCGAGCAAATCAATTACCTGCTCGACCTTTCTCGCGACTTCAAGAACGTGAAGCGCGCCGGCACCCCGCACCGCTACCTCGAGGGCAAGAACATTGTGCTGCTGTTCGAGAAGACCTCCACGCGCACCCGCTGCGCCTTCGAGGTGGGCGCCATGGATCTCGGCATGGGCGTGACCTACCTGGATCCCGGTTCCTCCCAAATGGGCAAGAAGGAGTCCATCGAGGACACCGCCCGCGTGCTCGGCCGCATGTACGACGGCATCGAGTATCGCGGCTTTGAGCAGTCGGTCGTGGAGGATTTAGCGGCGAATGCCGGCGTTCCCGTGTGGAACGGACTTACCGCCCAGTTTCACCCCACCCAGGCTCTGGCCGATATTTTGACCATGCGGGAGGAGTTCGGGGACGATCTGCGCGGCCGCAAGCTGGCCTTCTTCGGCCAGGTGGGCAATACCGCCTCGTCTCTCTTGGTTATTTGCGCCAAGCTCGGCATCGATTTTGTGCAGGTAGGGCCCCAGGCCGACGTTCCGGGCAATCGCACGTACCGTCCCGAGCTGTGGAAAGCTTGCCAGGAATTGGCAGCGGTAAGCGGGGCGACCCTCACCATGACTGACGATATCGACGAGGGCATTCAGGGCGTGGATGCCGTTTACACCGATGTGTGGGTCGGCATGGGTCAGTCGGCCGATTTGTGGTGCGATCGCATTGCGCTTTTGGAGCCCTACCGCGTAACTGAGGAGGTTATGGCGAAGGCGAATCCCGGGGCAATTTTCATGCACTGCCTCCCCTCGTTCCATGACACGAACACGACGATCGGCGCTGAGATTGCCGAGCAGTTTGGCGTGACGGAGATGGAAGTGGAGGACGCGGTGTTCGAATCCGAGCAGTCCCGTGTTTTCCAAGAAGCGGAAAATCGCATGCACACCATTAAGGCCGTCATGTACGCTACGTTGCGCTAGAGGCATACTGCCAATACGAAAGGGGCCGTTCTCCCTCGTGGGGGAGCGGCCCCGCGCTGCAATCAGGCCTCTTCCACGATGTCCTCGTACTTGGCGTAGAGGTCGGGGAAGGTGCGGCGCAGACTCACGGGCTTGAAGGTGTCGCGCTCGACGACGCACACGGTGACGAGCGCGTCCACGAGCGGGGTCGCGCCCTCGCGCAGGTGGGGCTCGTGGCAGGAAGCTGCCGCAGTGCCCTCCGTGCCCGGATCGCCCTCGATCCCGTCAGCCGCCTCGCCTTCCGAAACATCTTCCGCCCGGTACACCTGCTGGCGGTAGACCGTGCGCATGGGCAGGTTCTTCGCGACCGACGTGCGCACGACGCCCGCCTCGCCGTAGCGCAGCGGCGCCTTGTAGTGGATCTCGATGTCGTGGATGGGGCTCATGTAGCCGGCCCCCTCGATGCGCTCCGCATAGGAGAAGCCCAGCGCGTCCAGGAAGTCGATGCGGGCGTCCTCGAAGTACAGCAGGTAGTTCGCATGGTAGACCACCCCCATCATGTCCGTCTCGCCGTACCTCACTTTGATGGGGGTGTGCCTGTGCATGCTCGCGCTCGCTCTCTCGTCAAATGCGCTCGTGGGTTTCACTAGATTATAGCGAAAGCGCATCGCCTCCTTTTGTTTACCAAAATACCTTCAATTTTTTGTAAAAATCCAGGTCAAATCCTATAAGTAAAAAACTTGTTTCCTAGAATTTCGCGCCCTTCGCTCCTATACTTTTGCGCGGTTCCAAAACCTGTTTGAAAGCGAGAGCAAGGAGGAGAGATGACCGAGTCTTCAAGCACGCGCGGACGGCTGACGCGTCGCGGTTTCCTGAAGACCGCCGGCGCTGCGGCCGGCGTTGCGGGGCTCGCCGGCGTGGCGAGCATGGCGACTGCCGACGGTTGGCTGGCGCCCGCTTCGGCCGAGGCCGCGCCCGAGGAGCATGTGGCGCGCACCTACCATCAGAGCCATTGCGGGGGCATGTGCTCGCTGGCGTGCACGGTGCGCGACGGGCGCATGGTGAAGGTCCAGCCCAACGGCGTGGGCAACCCCGACTTCCAGACCATCTGCCTGAAGGGCATCTCGGAGGTCGCGCACATCTACGGAAAGGGCCGCGTGCAGACGCCGCTCAAGCGCGTCGGCGAGCGCGGAAGCGGACAGTTCGAGCCGATCAGCTGGGATGAGGCGCTCGACGAGGTCGCCGAGCTCATCAAGACCACGCAGGACGCCTACGGCCGCGACTCCATCATGGTGCTGGCCACCGCCGAGGCCGACTTCGGTTTCCTTGCCCCCATGCTGGGCGCGCAGACCGGCGGTTTCGACGGCATCGATGTTGGCACCGGCAACGGGCTCGACCCGGCCATGGGCTTCGGCGCGGGATACGCGATGTGCGCCCCCGAGGCGCGCGACTGGCAGCGCTCGAAGCTCGTGCTCACCGTGGGGTCGAACTACTGCGAGTCGAGCCTGCCCAACGTGTTCACGTTCTTCGACGCCAAGGAAGCCGGCGCGCACATGGTGACGGTCGATCCGCACTACTCCACGACGGCCTCGAAGTCCGACGAGTGGATTCCCATCGAGCCCGGCACCGATGCGGCGCTGTTTTTGGGCATGATCTCGCACATCATCGACAACGATCTTGCCGACGAGGACTTCATGGCGCAGCACTCGACGATGCCGTTCCTCGTCGATGCCGAGACGGGTCTGCTCATCCGCGATCACGAGGAGATCGCGCCGGTCGATGAGGCGGCGGAAGCTGAGCCGGAGACGCCCGAGCAGAACCCCTACTTCGTCATCGATCCGGTCACCGGCAACCCCGTCCACCACACCCAGTGCGACACGCCGGCGATCTCCGGCACGACTCAGGTGCGCGGTCGCAACGCGGTCACGGTGTGGGATGTGCTCGTGGAGGGCCAGAAGCCCTACACGGTCGATTGGGCGGCCGAGATCACGGGCATTCCCGCCGAGCGCATCGCCAGCTTGGCCGAGGAGTACGCCGAGGGCCCCTCGTCGCTGGCGCTCGGGTGGGGCGGCAACGACAAGATGACCAACGCCGATATCGCCGGGCATGCCGCCGCCGTGCTCGTGGCCATTACGGGCAACGTGGGCAAGCCGGGCGCGGGCGTGGGCGTCTACGTGGGCCAGTCCTACAACAGCTACGCTCCGGCGCTCGGCGCGTGGGCGCTGCCGGAGGACTGGGCCGCCGCGGCGTCCGAGGTGAGCATCTACGACATGCCCTACCGGGAGAACAACTGCCATGCGGCCATCTTCTGCGGCGACATCGTGGCGCAGCATCTGGCCAACATGAATGTGACGTGCGACTGGGCCGATACGCTCGACTTCATCGTGACCATGGACCCCTACTTCACCGAGGGCGCGAAATGGTCCGACTACATCTTGCCGTGCACGTCGCGCTTCGAGTACGACGAGCCGTTCGGCAATGTGAAGGCGGGCTACAGCCAGATCGTCATCCAGGAGAAGATCATCGACCCGCTCTTCGAGGCGCGCACCGACCTGTGGATCCAGCGCGAGTTGGCGAGCCGCCTCGGTCTTAAGGCCGGCATCCCCGAAAGCTCGGTCGATCGCTGCAACGCGATTCTGTCCACCTCGACTGAGCCGTGGGTGTCGGAGCTTACGGTGGAGAAGATCTCGGAGAACGGCGCCGTGTGGCCCGTGCCCGATCGCGAGGTCATCCGCGAGGTTGTGCCCGATCAGGTGTTCCCGACGCCGACGGGCCGCATGGAGCTGTACTACGACGGCATGGTCCCCTTCGATCAGCAGCTGCCCCAGTGGGAGCCCTGCACCGAGATCGCCGACGAGTCTTTGCGCGCGCAGTTCCCGCTACAGCTCACCAACACGCGCACGCGCTTCCGCATCCACAACCAGTTCTACGATTCAGACTGGCTCCAGCTGATGTATGAGCCCCTCGTCATGCTGAACCCGGCCGATATGGCCAGCCGCGGCCTTGAGACGGGCGATGTGGTGCGCGTGTTCAACGATCGCGGCGAATTTAAGGTGCACGCGGCCGCGAACAACGCCATTCGTCCCGGCTCGGTGCGCATCTACGAGGCGGCCACGGCCGATTACACCGTCGCGGGCAACCTGCAGAATGTTACGAACAACACGATGATCGAGCGCGGCTACGACCTCATGTGCGGTCCGGTGATCCCGTTCTCCGACACGCTCGTCGAGATCGAGAAAGCGTAGGAGGGACATCATGACCAGACTAGCCATTGCTATCAATCTCGACCGCTGCGTCGGTTGCCACACCTGCGCCCTGTCGTGCAAGATGCAGAACAACGTGCCCGAGGGGATGCTCTGGAACCGCGTGCTCACCGAGGACTGCGACGTTATGGACGGCGCGCTCGGCACCTATCCCAACGTGACGCGCACGTTTCTGCCCGTGGCCTGCCAGCACTGCCAGAACGCGGCGTGCCAGCGCGTGTGCCCCACCGGCGCCACCTACAAGGACGACAAGGGCCGCGTGGAGATCGACTACGACAAGTGCATCGGCTGCCGCATGTGCATGGCCGCCTGCCCCTACAACGCGCGCAACTTCAACTGGCAGACGCCGGTGCGCGTGACGGGCGCCAACTACGGCGATGCCGAGGTGCCGGTGCGTCCCAAGGGCGTGGCCGAGAAGTGCACCTTGTGCAAGGAGCGCACCGACCGCGGCGAGGAGCCCATGTGCGTCGTGTGCTGCCCGGCCCATGCGCGCATCTTCGGCGACTTGGACGATCCGGACAGCGAGATCTCCCAGACCATCCTGAACCGCAAGGCGTGGACGCTCCTGGAAGGCCAGGGCACCCGTCCGTCCGTTCACTACTTCGAATAGGAGGCTCTCATGGAACTGATCAAGCGATACAAAGTCCTGGCGGCCATCCTGGCCGTGGTGGTGGCCGTGGGCGTGGGGTGCTGGGTGTACCAGCTCATCTTCGGCCTGACGGTGACGGGCATGAACAACGGCACCTCGTGGGGCCTCTACATCACCAACTTCATGTTCTTCGTGGGTCTTTCCGCCGGCGGCCTCATCGTGGCCTCCTCGGCGAGCGTATTCCACATCACGAAGTTCAAGGCGGTGGCGCTTCCCGCCATCATCCTCTCCACGGTGTGCATCTGCGCGGCGGGCATGTTCGTGCTCATCGATTTGGGCGGCATCCAGCGCGTGTGGCGCATCCTGACCGGCCCCAATCCGACCTCCCCGCTTCTGTGGGACGTGTGCGTCATCACCTGCTACCTCATCATCAACGTGCTCTACCTCGTGTTCATGACGCGCGGCAACCAGCACGCCGTGTCCATCGTGTCGCGCTTCGCGCTTCCCTGCGCCATCCTGGTGCACTCGGTAACGGCGTGGATCTTCGGCCTCGAGGCTGCCAAGGAGGGCTGGTATACGGCCATCATGGCCCCCATCTTCGTGGCAAGCGCCATGGACTCGGGTCTTGCGCTTCTGCTCGTCGTGCTCGGCGTTCTGAAGAAGGCCGGCATCTACGACACCTCTCGCGAGCTTATGGCCATGCTCGCCGGCCTTCTGTGCACGTGCGTGGCGGTGGACGCGTTCTTCATCTTCTGCGAAGTGCTCACTATGGCCTATCCCGGAGCGGCTGGAGCGGAGACCTTGGCGCTTTTGACGACCGGGCCCACCGCTCCCTTCTTCTGGTTCGAGATCATCTGCGGTCTGGTGATTCCGTTCTGCATCCTCGTGTTCGCGAAGAACCGCCAGAGCGCCGTGCTGATCAACGTGGCCTGCGTGCTCATCGTGGTGGGTGTGTTCTGCAAGCGCGTGTGGCTCTTGTTCACTGCCTTCATCGTTCCCAACGTGATGGGAGCGCCGGGCATCATCTCCGGCTCGAGCGAGGCGGCGCACGCGACGGGCACGGCGTCGTTCGCGGTGCTGAGCTCGTATGCCCCCACGCCGATCGAGATCCTCGTGGCCGCCGGCGTGATCTCGCTGGTGATCCTGGCGTTCATGGTGCTCGCGAGCAAGCTGATCGTGGAGCGTCGCGAGAAGTAGGATCGAGGAGAAGGAAGGGAATGCGTCATGGAGTGCACTTTGGAGCGTGAAAAGGCCGCGCAACATGCGGAGGCCGCCGCCGATGAGCTGGCACGTGCCCTGGCCTTTGTGGGAAATTCGTTTCTCGCCCCGATGAGCCAGACGTCCGATGCGGCGCTCGACCGGGCCTTCTGGGCGGCCTTCCCCGATTTCGGGAGCGAGGAGGCGGCGTGTGCCCTCGATGGGCTGTTCGCCTGGGCGGCCGAGGGCGAGAACGTGCCGCGCGCCGAGCGCGTGCGCGCTGTCTCGGTGGAGTACGCGCGCCTGTTCATCGGGCCGCCGGAGCCGGCGGTGGCGCCGTGGGAGTCCTTCTACGTGCAGGAGGGCGTGACGAACGGGTTCGGCGAGCCGACGTTTCGCATGCGGGAGCGCCTTCGCCAGGCGGCCCTCGAGGTGTCGAACGAGAACAACCAGTACGCCGATCATGTCGGTATCGAGCTTCTCTACTGCAGCGAGCTTGCGCGGCGGGCGGCCTCGGGCGGCCCTGCGGGGACGGAAGAGGCGGCTTTGCTGGAATCGTTCGTGGAGGCCGACCTGCTCCCCTGGCTCGGGCGGTTTACGACGGCACTCTATGAGGAGGGGGCGACCTACTACGGTCTGCTGGCCGATCTCGCCGAGGGTCTGCTTGGCGTTGTGCGGGCCTTCTCGCCGAGCGCATCAACCTGTGCAGCCTAAAGAAGAGCGCTTTCTCGCCGAGCGCCTGTGCCTGCGTGCGCTATAATGCCGCAGACGCAGGCGCTTTCTTTGCGCCGATCGGACACGAAGGCGGAAGGGGGCGGCACGGGTGGACTACGCGAAGGCCCATAGCGTCACCTTGTGGTGCGCCGTGCTCGCCAAGGCGAACCGGGGCGTGGCCAAACTCCTTCCCAAGCAGATGACCCAACTTCAATTTCGCCTTCTGGAGCAGCTGACGCTGCCCGAGTCCGAGCATGTGCGCCCGGTGCGCGTCGCGCGGCTCTTGGTACTGAAGCCTTCCGATATCGATGAGGCAGTGGCCGTTCTTGCCGATCAGGGGCTCGTCAGGCCCTGCGAGGACGGCTGCATCGAATTGACGCGGGCCGGCCGTGAGAGAACGATGGAGCTGACCAAGCGCTTGAATGTGTTCTTCGCGCTGTGCGTGGGCGGACTGGCCGATGAGGAGCGCGCCGTTTTGGCTGACTTGCTCCGGAGGGCGTTCTCCCTCCCGGGGAGTTACTACGCGAGCGGTTCTCGTGCGGGCGAGTCCGTCGGGGTGTTCGACGCCCGGCGCGGGCTGGCGGCGACGGCCATGCTCCACGGCGCCGTGCTGGTCGCGATCAAGAAGGCGACGTCGCTGTCGTTCACCGATTTCCGTTTCCTGTTGGAGCTCTACCCGAAGCGCCGCACGGCGACGAGGATGCTGCGCGCCCGCGATGTGGTGGCCTTCCTGCGGACGGGCCGGGCCTATGTGACCACCGCCTCGGTTCGCCTGGAGGAGCAGGGCTACCTCGTGCGCGTTCCCGACGACCGCGATGCGCGCGGCATCCTGTTCAAGCTCACGCCGCAGGGGATGCTCTGCGTGCAGGATGTGGCCGACGACTTGTACGCCGTGCTCGTGTCGATGTTCGGCGAGGCAGTGGAAGAGCGGGCGGTGCAGCGTGCCCTCAAGCACCTGCTCGAGCTGGAGGACGCGGCCCTCGACGAGCTGGGGGAGCTTTCATGGTGAGGCGCGAGGGTTGGTCGTCTGGGCGGGACGGGTCGCGCGAGGTGTGGCAGACCTGCGCGGTGAACTGCGGATCCCGCTGCGCGCTGCGCCTTCGGGCGCGCGAGGGCGAGATCCTCTGGACGGAAACCGACTGCGGCGACGAGGAGCCCGGCAATCTGCAGATGCGCGCGTGCCTGCGTGGTCGGGCCCTGCGCTATTGGCTGGGCAGCCCCGATCGCCTGAATGAGCCGCTGCGCCGGGTGGGGCCGAGAGGGTCGGGCCAGTTCGAGCCTATCAGTTGGGATGAGGCCCTCGATGAGATTGCGGAGCGCATCCGCGACACGGTGGCGCAGTGGGGCAACGAGGCGGTGCTCCTTCCCTATGCGACGGCGATATGGTCGGGCTCCGGCTCGCCGTTCGAACGGCTGATGAACTGTTACGGCGGACACTTGGGCATCTATGGCGACTACAGCTGCATGCAGCTGCAGACGGCGTGCATGTCGCTGTACGGCGATGACGGCTACTACACCGGCTCGCTGCTTTCCGAAGCGTCCCATGCCGATCTGGTGGTGTTTTTCGGCGCCAACCCGGCGCTCACGCGCATGGGCGGGGCGAGCGGAGCGCATCGTCTCGCGCAGGCGCGCGAGGAGGCCGCGAGGGAGGGGCGCCCTTTCAGGGTAATCGCGATCGATCCGTGCCAGAGCGATGCGGCGACAGGCGAGAGCGATGCGTGGATCCCCGTCCGCCCCGGCACCGATGCGGCCTTCGTGGCCGGCGTGGCCTGGGTGCTCATCACCGAGGGCCTTGCCGATGAGGAATTCCTTCATCGGTACTGTATCGGCTACGACGGCGCGACGATGCCCGCGGGCGCACCCGCCTCGGAGAGCTACCGCGCTTACGTGCTGGGGGAGGGCCCGGACGGAGTGGCGAAAACGCCGCAGTGGGCCGCGCGCATCACCGGGTGCCCCTCGGCGCGCATCGCCTCTTTCGCGCGCGAGCTGGCCGGCGCAAGGCGGGCGTTCATCATGCAGGGATGGGGCCCGCAGCGCACGGCCCTCGGCGAGCAATCGGCCCGAGCGATCTGCCTGCTTTCCCTGCTTACGGGCAACTTCGGTCTTCCCGGCACGAACAGCGGCGCCCGCGAGCGGCTTTTCCGGCCTGTCCTTCCCGATGATCCAGTGGGGGAGAACCCGGTTGATGTGGCCATCCCCGCGTTTCTCTGGTCGCGCGCGGTCGAGCGGGGGCGCGCTCTTACGGCTTCCGACGGCGTGCGTGGCGCCGCGCGTCTGCCCTCGCCGGTGAAGTTGATCATCAACCATGCGGGAAACGCGCTCACCAACCAGCACGCCGACGTCAATCGGACTCACGAGATCCTCGCCGACGAGAGCCTGTGCGAGTTCATCGTGGGCATCGACGTGATGATGACCGATTCCATGAGATATGCCGACATCGTACTGCCCGATGTGGCTCAGGCCGAGCGCGACGTGCTCGTGTCGTCGGGGAACTCCGACGGCGTGCGCGGCGTCATCGTGGCCGCATCATGGGGCGGCAATGCGTTCGATCGCCGGTGCGCGTGGGACGTGGCTCGCGATCTTGCGCGGCGGCTTGGGGTGGAAGAGGCCTTTTGCGAAGGTGCCTCCACGTTGGGCGAGATGGATGGGCTGCGGTTGCGCGAGAGCCGCTTCGCCCATGATGACGAGGCATTGCGCGAGCTGGCCGAACGGGGAATCGTGCGGCGTCCCTACGAGGGCGAGACGGTGGCCTATGCCGCTTTCCGACGCGATCCGGAGGGGTGCCCCTTGCCCACGCCCTCGGGGAAGATCGAGATATACGACCAAAAGATCGCGGAGCTCTTGGCGGCCGACCCGGGTCTTCCCGTAAGCTCGATTCCGGCGTATATCGCCGCGCCCGAGGGCGCCGAGGCGGCGCTTGTCGGCCCCTATCCCTTCCAGATGATCAGCTGCCACGGGCGCCAGAGCGCACACTCGTCGTTCGCCAACGTACCTGAGCTTGCGGTCGTGGCGCCCCGGCGCCTGTCGGTGAATCCCGTCGATGCCGAACGACTTCAGCTTGTCTCGGGCGGCTTGGTGGTCGTCGAAAACGATCGGGGCGCCCTCGTATGCCGAGTGCGGGTGACGCCGCGCATCATGCCGGGCGTGGTAGCGCTGCCGGAGGGCGCGTGGCACGATGCGGACATGTGGGGGGATCGTCTCGACTGGGGCGGCTGCGCCAACACGGTCTCCTCCGACGAGCCGACGGCGTGGTCGCACGGCAACCCCCACAACTCGTGCTTGGTCCGTCTGCGCCCCTTGACCGATGCCGAGCGGGCGGAAGCGGCGCGGCGTGAGGCAGCGGGACGAGGGGAGGTGGCGCGATGACGCGCGCGAAGATGCCGATCGTATCTGGCGCGGGTTCCTCGGGCGACCCGCATCATCAGTTCGGCTTCTCGTTCGACCAGCGGCGCTGCACGGGCTGCAAGACCTGCGAGATGGCCTGCCGGGACTACCATGATCTGGGCACAGGTCCGGCTTTCCGCACTGTGCACGAGTATGCGGGGGGAACCTGGATCCAAAACGACGAGGGCGCGTGGGAGCACGACGTGTTCGCCTTCTACGTCTCCATGTCCTGCAACCATTGCACGAATCCCGTCTGCCTGCGCTTTTGCGCCTCCGATGCCATTGCCAAGGACGATTTCGGGTTCGTGAGGGTCGATGCCGCGCGTTGCACGGGATGTCAGGTGTGCGCCCTGTCGTGCCCCTATCACGCCCCGCGTTTCAGCGAGGCGAGTGCGCACATCGAGAAGTGCGACGGGTGCTTCGATCGCGTCGCCGCCGGCCTCGGGCCGATTTGCGTGGAGGCGTGCCCCCAGCGGGCCTTGGACTTCGGCATCTACGACGACATCGCCGATCATCCGCTCATGGTCGAGCGTGTGGCCACGATGCCCGATCCGGTCATAACGCAGCCGAACTACGCGATCGAGCCGTGTGAGGCGGCGTTGCGCGCTGCAGATGCGGTTGCTTTGCAGAATTTGGGAGAAATCTAGGCGGTTGGATGGCCCGGGCGGAGCGCCTGCTCGCACATGCGCTCTCTGCGCCTAGTCCAAGTGGAACAACACGGGCAGGTCGATGGAAACGGGCGAGTTGTCCTCGTTGGTCTCCATGATGTCGGCCATGAAGTCCCACCACTTCCGGTTGATGGCCGTATCGGCGCCGGCGGCCCACCGCTCGGGGTCGTCGATCTCGATGTAGCCGAACAGCGTCAGCGTGTCCGGGTCCAGCGCGATGGTGTAGTTGCGGCCGCCGTGGGCGTGGATCATGTCGATCATCTCGGGCCACAGCTCGTTGTGCCGCCGCTCGTACTCCTCTTCCATGCCGGGGTACAGCTTCATCTTGAACGTCTTGGTCATCGTTTGCTCCTTGGGCGAAGGGGGTTGGGCCCGCATGCAGCGGGCGCTTTCTGGGGGCTATGCTAGCGCGTTGCTCCGGGAAAACCGAGGGCGAGCGTGCCTTGCGATGAAACTGACAAAGTGGATATGGCCAATATGGCAAAAATGCAAAGTTGAAAAGAGGCGAAATGGCAAAAATGCAAAGTTCTGAAGCTGCAATGGGCGCAGCACCTAGGTCGCCTTCCGTCAGGGAAGCTCCACGACGAAGGAATCGGGAAGGGCGTCGGGTTTGAGGAAAGCGAGCATATACCAGGGCATGTAGGCGATGGCGCATTGGATGTCGCGCCCCTCGGGAATTTCCACTTCCACCGTCGTGTTCTCACGGCAGAAGACGTAGGCGAAATCGAGCCCCCACTCCTTGACACGCAGGACGTTGTCGAGGGCGACGTGGGCGCGGAATATCCGGCCGGATTTCGCCTCGATGGGCACCACCTTACCGCTCTTCTGCACGACGAAATCGATCTCTCCGTGCTTGGCCTTCTCGTAGTAGAGCGCGTCGAATCCGTTGGCTGTGAGCATTTGGGCGAAGGCGTTCTCCAATATGGCGCCCCAGTTGATGTCAAGCTCTCCCTGGAGTACCTTGAACGGCACGCCGTCGCCGAGCATGGCGACGAGGAGTCCCGTGTCGCACAAAAACAGCTTGAAGACGCTGTGCTGGCGGTTGAGGCGCAGCGGTGCCACGAGCTCGGTCACGTTGTAACAGGGGATCGCCACGCCGGCGTCGGCCAGCCAGATGAAGTCGCTCTCGTAGCGCTCGCTGCGTGCCGACTTTGCGAGGTCGGAGAGCTTGAAGCGCTTGTTCTTCTTGCTGAGCTCAGCAGGGATAGCGTCGAAGATAGCGCCGACGTGGGCCTTGTTGCGGGCGTACTTCACGATGTCGGCCCGGTACAGCTTTAAGATGTCCTTCTGGACGCTCTGCACTTGGGCGATGTCGCGGGTCTGGGCGAATCGGGCCACGGCGGCCGGCATGCCGCCCACTATCAAGTAGTACTTGAGCAGCTCCATGAGCTTCTGGTGGATGACGGCGGGCACGGCGGCTTCTTCCTTGAAACACGCGCGCGCCATCTCGAGGGCTGTCTCGTTTTCTCCGAGGGCCCAGCAGAATTCCTCGAAGGAAAGGGGATAAAGCGTCAGCTCGCTCTCGTAGCCGACGGGGAGGGAGGGTACGTTTTCGTAGGTGACGCCGAGGAGAGAGCCGGACTCGATGTAATCGAAACGGCCGTCCTCCACGAGGAACTTGATGGCCGTGCGCGCCCGCGGGCACTCCTGGATCTCGTCGAGGAAAATGAGCGTGTCTCCCGGCGTGAGGGCGGTGCCGCTGAATGCGGAGAGCTGGGGGATGAGGGTATCGGCATCGAGGTTCCCCGCGAAGATGGCTTTCGCTTCGGGGGACTCAACGAAGTTGATCTCAATGGTGGTGCCGTAGTGCCTCTGGGCGAAGGCGCGGACGAGGTAGGTCTTTCCCACCTGTCGCGCACCGTCCACAAGCAGAGCGCGGTGGTGGGGATCTTTCTTCCAACTTACAAGTCGCTCGTAGGCAGCTCGCTTCAGCATGATGCCTCCTTCGCCGCTGATTATAGCTTATCGTTAGTATGCGACGAAAATGAGAAAGTGTCCAGGGTACTTTGCGACGAAAATGAAAAAGTGACAGTTTGAGGTTGATAAAGAGAAAGGGCCAGCGCTAACTGGCCCTTCTAATTCAACTGCACCTGCGCCGCCCGTGCTACCTGAGTTTTGGATGACGAAGGAAGCGGGCTTTGCTGGTATGCCTCTATTATAGTTGCACGGCTAGTCTTTTGGAACTACCTACCGGGAAATAGTCGGCAACAAAATCACGCACCCCGGTTAGGCGATTTTCCGTTCTCGATTCGTGGTGCATTTTGACGCGAGGGAAGCGCAGATCATGGTTTTCGAGCCGCTAGTTCTTCAGCGAGTTCAAGGGGGCGGGCATGCGGCCGCCGCGGTGGGCGAAGACGGTGCCGGCGTAGGGGTTCACGGGCATGACCGGGGCGTAGCCGAGAAGGCCGCCGAAGTCCAGCTGGTCGCCGACTTGGCAGCCGATGGCGGGGATGAGGCGCACGGCCGTGGTCTTGCTGTTGATCATGCCGATGGCGCACTCGTCGGCGATGATGCCAAAGATGGCCTCCTGGGTGGTGTCGCCCGGCACGGCGATCATGTCGAGGCCCACGGAGCACACGCAGGTCATGGCCTCCAGCTTCTCGATGGAAAGCGCCCCGTCCTCAGCGGCGCGGATCATGCCGGCGTCCTCAGACACGGGGATGAAGGCGCCGGACAGGCCGCCCACCGAAGACGACGCCATGACGCCGCCCTTCTTCACGGCGTCGTTCAGCATGGCGAGCGCCGCCGTGGTGCCGGGGCCTCCGCACTGACCCACGCCGATGGCCTCCAGAATCTCGGCCACGGAGTCCCCCTCGGCCGGGGTGGGGGCGAGCGACAGATCCAGGATGCCCTGCTGCACACCGAGGCGGCGCGAGGCCTCGCGGGCCATGAGCTCGCCGGCGCGGGTGATCTTGAAGGCCGTGGCCTTAATGGCCTCGGCCACAGTGGTGAGGTCCGCTTCCTTCGGCAGGTCGGCGAGCACGGCGCGCACGACGCCGGGGCCGGACACGCCCACGTTCACCACTTCGTCGGCCTCGCCGGAGCCGTGGAAGGCGCCGGCCATAAAGGGGTTGTCCTCCACGGCGTTGCAGAACACGACGAGCTTGCCGGCTCCGATGCACTGCCGGTCGGCGGTGAGCTCGGCGGCGCGCTTGATGACGCCGGCCATCTTGAAGGCGGCGTCCATGTTGATGCCGGCACGCGTGCTGCCCACGTTCACGGAGGCGCAGACGCGGTCGGTAGCGGCGAGCGCGGTGGGGATGGAGTCCATGAGCTTGTGATCGGCCCGGGTGGCGCCCTTGTGCACGAGCGCCGAGAAGCCACCGACGAAATCGACGCCCACCTCCTTGCCGGCGCGGTCCATGGCCACGGCCACGGGCGTGAGGTCGTCGGCGGTCACCGCGGCGCAGATCTCCGCGATGGGGGTGACCGAGATGCGCTTATTCACGATGGGGATGCCGAACTCGCGCTCGAGCTGCTCGGCGGTGGGTACGAGCTTCTCGGCGGCCGAGGTCATGCGGTCGTAAACCTTCGAGGCCAGCGCATTGACGTCGGCGTCCACGCAGCCACGCAGGTTGATGCCCAACGTGATGGTGCGGATGTCCAAGTTCTGCTTGGACACCATGGCTAGGGTCTCGGCAACTTCGGCAGGGGTGATCTGCATGGCGGCTCCTCGCTCGCGACGGTCGGCAGGGCGCGCACTTCGCGCCCTGGTAATTGTTCCGGCTCAGTCTACCAAATCACGCCCGTTCCCGTCGCCGTACGGGCGTGGACGGGTCAGATTGTCTGTGACCATTCGCAATGTCAGGTTCGAAGAGGTCAGTCGTTGGTTTTTTGCCGCCGGAGCGTCTCTATTACACTGATCCGCACCAAGGGCAACCTATAAGTGCGCAATAGTTGCTGGTGCTCTGCCGCCTGCGTGCTAGGATGAATTCATCAAGGTGATTCCCTATATCCTTTTCGCCGTTCTGGTTGCGCTTGTTGTGAGATTACGGAAGACGCTCTGGGAGCGACCCTTTCGAAGCTGCGAGATATCGAGGTGTTCGCGCGGGCGCAGATTGATCGGCTGGGCATAAAAGGCGCGTAACTAGGGCGAATCTCTCAAGACTCCTTTTCACTCTGTTCCGCCTCCGCTTGCTCGGCTTCTGCGGCTTCGATGACCTCTTCTTGGGCGGCGAGCTTTTCCAGTTCGGCGAGGAACTGGTCGGCCTCGGGGGCGTAGCTCAAATGCTCGGGGCGGGGAAGCGACCCGGCGGCGAAATCGCCCAGAGGGCCGCCGAAGCAGTCGTCCCAGTAGGCCTCGCCGAGCAGGTCGGCGGGAACGTCGGGCTCCAGCTCGATGAACGAGCACACCCAGCCCGGCACCGGCGTGAGGTTGAGCAGCAGCACAAGCGCCACGAGGGCGGCGAAGGTGGCGAGGATCTGCAGGTTCTGGCGACGGTGCACCAGGGTGGCCAGAGAGGCGGCGGAGCTTACGTCGGCAGTGTCGGTTGAAGGCGTATCGGTGCTCATGGGGCGCTCCTAGCGGCGGAAGAGGGAGAAGATGAAGTACAGGACGACGATGAAGATGCCGATGGTGCCTGCGAACAGGACGAGGAAGGGGATGACGCAGGCGATGGTCAGAAGCGTCAGCGTGACCATGGTGGGATGCTCGCGCCGCGCGACGGCGATGACGGCGAAGGAGAGGGCGGCCAGGCCGCAGTAGGCGATACCCCAGATGAGCTGGTCCTGCAGGAAGTACCAACCGGTCTCGCTGGCCAGGTCGGCCCAGGCGCCATAGCCCAGTCCCGAGGCGGTGACGATGGTGACGCCGGCCGCCGCGATGAGCGCCCCGCCCCAGAAAAACCCTTTGGAAAGGGCCGTGGCGGTGGCCTCGGGGTGCCGGCGCGCCCGGGTCTTCGCGATGAACGCGCTCGTGTCTCGGGCCACCGGGACGGGCCCTTCCTCGTTGCCGGTGATCCAGCAGGCGGCCTCGCCGCCGCCTTCCGCAATGCGGGCCGCCTCCTTGCGCAGGGCCGTGGCGCGCCGGCGCGTCTGCCCGCGGGTGCGCACGCCGCGGATGGCGAAGGCGGCGCTGGCGAACTTGGGGGCGAGCACGGTGGCGGCCGCCGCCAGAAAACCGAGGAGCGCCGCTCCGGTGAAGGTGGCCGTGGGCACGGCCGAGATGTCCCAGAGCGCGTCCGGGTACACCGAGTTTTCTCCCATGCCGGTGGGGGAGATGAGCACCGTGGCCGCCGTGGCGAGCGGCTCGCCGGCGTTCACGACGCCGTTCTTCCAGCTTCCGAAGGTGAAGCGGGGCGTGACGAAGCACACCAAAAGGACGAAGGCGACCGCGAGGACGAGCCGTCCGAAAAAGGCGGGTTTGGAAAGGCCGTCCACAGGAGCGTGCTTTCCCTCGGCGTCGGCCAGCGCATCTATCTGGGAAGCGGCCTCCTCCAGGGCCGCGACGGCGTCCTCGGCAAGGGTGTCGCTGCGGGCACCGCGCAGGTGCTTGCGGGCCCAGGCCACGGCGCCCTTATCGGTAGCGGAGACCTCCATGAGCTCGGTGACGAAGCCTCGGGGCACGGGGCGGCCGAACAGCTCCGCGGTGAAGTAGCCGGCAGCCGTGGCGGGCACCACCGCCTCGCTTGCGCGGACGATGCCGAAGTGGTGGATGTGCGGGCTCGCCTCGGTGTGGGCGGCCATGTCGTCGGCGCGCTGAACCAGGCGGGCGCGGGCCTCGGCGGTGGCGGCAAGAGGGGCGGAGTCGTCCACGGCCGTGGAGCCCACGGCCCGGATGAGCCTGTCTCCGGCGCCGGTGCGCCCGTGGTAGGCCTTCAAGTTCCGCTGCACCCACGCCGCCCAGCCGTCGCTTCCGTAGCGGACGGCGAAGGCGCGCACGGCTTGCTTGTCGGCCGCCGTGGCCTCCAGCACCGCCAGCACGCGGTCCACCTTCTCGCCCGCATTCGCGCCCTCGTGCTCGCGCAGCCACTTAAGTCCGGCGCGGGCCGGGCCCGAAAAGCCGGCCACGGCCACGATGCCCAGAAGGTCGCGCACCGCTTCCTCGTCGGCGATAAGGCGGTAGAAGCCGAGCGGCGTGGCCGAGGCTCGCGCGAACAGGGCATCTACGGCGGAGGCCCCGGGCACGACGGCCTCGCCCCTCCAGAAGACAGCGCCGCGCGCCGGGTCGATGAGCGTAAGCGCCCGGGAAAGCCCCAGATCCTCGTCGCCGTTCTCGTCCTCGGGCAGCGTGTCCGGATCGCGGTCGGTGATGTCGTTCAGGGCCACGGCCAGATCTGTCTCGCCGAGTTTGCGGAAGTAGTCTTCCAACCCGTGGGTGTACAGGTGGCGCTTGGCTTTCTCCCAATTATTCGCCAGCGCCGTGACCAGGGTAGCACGACTCTCGTAGACCTTGCCTTCGAACTGATAGCCCGCTGGCCCCGCCATGGCGGCGGCGTCCAGCGGGTCGCGGTAGCGAAACGCGTCCGGGTCGGCCAGCCAGCGCTGGATGTCCTCGTAACCGAGGCGCCCCTGGGGATGGGCGTAGGTGAGCCCGTAGATGAGCTGGCCCAGCGTCTCATGCTCGGGCGCGCGGGCCTCGAAGGCTACGGGACGGCCGCCGGCGAGCACCGCCGACAGGTCGTCGCCGTCGATGAGCGTCTGGTGCGGGTGACGGCCGCCGTTGTACAGCGTCCAGATGGTGTAGCCGAGCGCGTACCAGTCGTTCTCACGCTGCACCACCGAGGAATGGGGCGAGTAGCCCGGCGTGCGGCGGTCCACCTTGGTGGCGCCGGTATCGCGGCCCTCTTCCAGCACCGAGGAGATGCCGAAGTCGCCGAGCACCACCTCGCCTTCTAGAAGATAGAGGTTCTTCGGCTTCACGTCGCGGTGCACGATGCCCTCGTCGTGCAGATGCGCAAGCGCGCTGGCGGCCTGTGGAATGATCCTGTCGCGCAGCTCTTCGAAGGAGGCGCCGTCGCGGGTGAAGGCGTCGTCGCACAGGGGCATGACGACCACATCGTAGGTGGACTCGCCGAGCCCCGGCACCTCGTCGCTGATCTGGCCCGTGGCGTACAGGGGCATGAGGTGCGTCTCGCGGAAGTGCTCCTCACCGAGGGGGTGTTCGGCCATGAGGCGCCGCAGGTAGCCGAGCACGGCCCGGCGTGCGAGGCGGTCGCGCACGGCGTGGGGCTGGTAGGCGATCTTAGCGACGAAGGTGCGGCCCTCCTCATCGGTGGTGGCGACGACCGTGCCCTGGCCGCCGGCTCCGATGACGTCGGCGGTGTGCAGGGTGAAGGTGCGGTCTCCGTCGCCTTGGAAGGGAAGGTCGGCACCGGAGAGGACGGGGGCGGTGGAGTCGATGTCCACGAGCGTGGGAGCGGCGTCCACGATGGTGGGTGCCACGTCCTGCCGCGGCTCCCGCGAGATGTTCGGGCTAGCAGCCATCAGTGGCTCCGGCCCCCTCATCGGCCCTGCGGAACGTGACAGCGCCGGCGCTGGCGACGGCTTCTACGGCTTCGCCAGCTTCCACGTTTTCGTCGAAGATGAAGGTGGACAGCGGGTTCAGGTACGCATCCTCCACCAGGTTGCCGATGCCGCGGCCGCCGTTCTCGCGCACCTCGGGGGCTAGCGCGCGCTCGGCCAGAAGGTCGAGTGTGGCCTGGGCGGCGGCCACGGTGATGCCGCAGCGGTTCCGCACGTTTCCGTTGATCTTTCGGATCTGCGATTCCAGGATGAGGCGCGAGGCCTCAGGCGAGATGTAGTCGAACACGACGATGTTGTCGCCGATGCGGTTCAAGACCTCGGGCTTGAAGTGCGTGGCCATGGCCTGCTGGACCCGGGCGCAGATGACGTCGTAGGGCTCGCCGGGCTGCACGATGTTGCGGCGGCCGATGGTGCGCCCGTGCTCGTCGAGGAGCTCTTCGGAGATGCCGACGTTGCTCGTGAAGAAGATGAGGGTCTCGCCGAAGTACACCGTCTGGCCCTGGCCGTCGGTCATGCGGCCGTCCTCCAGGATTTGAAGGAACTTGTCCATGATGGAGGGATGGGCCTTCTCCACCTCGTCGAACAGGAGCACCGAGAAGGGGTTGGCGCGCACGGCGTTGGTGAGCTGGCCGCCGGCCTCGTAGCCCACGTAGCCCGGCGGGGCTCCGAAGAGCTTCTGGTCGGAGGCGTCGGCGGCGTACTCGGACATGTCGAAGCGCAGGTAGCTGCGCTCGTCGCCGAACAGAAGCTCGGTGACCGCCTTCACGATCTCCGTCTTGCCCGTGCCCGTAGGGCCGGCGAGGAAGAGCACGCCTTTGGGCTTGGTGCCCGATGAGTGCTGCATGCCGGAGAAGCCCAGCACCGAGCGCTTGAGCACCGAGACGATCTTGGCGATGGCGGGCTCTTGGCCCTTCACGCGGCGGCGCAGGGCGGCCGCGGGGTCGTCGCGCAGCTTGTCCATCATGGCGCTCCAGCGGTTCTCGCGGATGCCGTACTTGTAGAGGTCCACGAGCTCGGTGACATGCTCCGGCGCCGTGCCGCCGCGGGCGTACAGACGCCGCAGCTCGTCCAGCTCGGTGAGCAGCATGCGGTCGGTGGTGTCGACGAGTTTCTCGCGAGGACGGTCGAGCTCGGGCGCGGCAAGGTCGGGGAAGGCGATGTCGAGATAAGCCTCGCGGGCCGGGCGATCGGGGCTGGGCAGTGCGATGACGCGCACGTCGGGGTTGCCGCGCACAAGCCAGGAGGGCAGGTCGGTGGCCTTGTTGGCGACAAGGACGAGGGTGTTCACGTGCTCGCCGTCCCCGCGAATGGCGTCTTTCGCGCCGAGGAGCAGGTTCATGAACACGGCGTTCTCCTCGGGAGTGAGGTCCTCCGGCGAGGAGGCGAGCCGGCTCGCGAAGTCGAACACGCAGGCGACGGAGCGGGGTTCTTCCTCTCCGAGCCGCCGCGAGAGGGCCGCGCGCACGAGCAGGGAGTCGTGGACGAGGCGGTTGGCGGCAAAGGGCTGCTGGCGGCTCGCCGGGTCGGCGCCGGGGTTCAAGGCCTCGGCCTCGGCGGTGAGGCGTTCCGCTTCGCGCTGGGCCGCCTGGGCGAGCGCGCGCACCTCGCCGGTGCCGAGGGGATCGTGCACGCCCCGCAGCGGATCCACGTAGAGGAACCGGTAGGGCCGTGTGCCGTCCGGCGCGGCGAACAGCTCCGGCAGGATGTGGGCGAGGGGAAGGAACTGGGTCTGCCCTTCGCAGTCCCACGGGTAGAGGTCGGACACGTTGCCCTCCAGCACGAAGAGCGGCTTGATGCCGATGAAGTTCTCCAGCTCGCGCTGCCAGGTAGGCATGTTCACGGGGCTACTCCTTCTCGCGGGTCGTTTGGGGCCGGCCGTGGATGCCGATGGATATCGCCCGGCCGTCGAACACCGCGTTCTGCACCGAGCGCGGTTTCTGCATCTCCTCGTGATACAGGGTTTCCAGTGCCGGATTGAGCACGATGACCCGTTGGTTGGTGGAACCGCGCAGCGCGCAGACGCCGTCGTTTTCCGCCTCGACATAGGGCCCGTCGATGAGCACGTCGATGAGCGGCGCATCCTCCGGGTGCGCGCTGGGGGCGGCCCCGGCGCTTCCTTCGTTGGGAAGGCCGCCGCTGCTTGGTTGCGGGGAGGAGGGGAGGGGAAGCAGGCCTTTCGGTAATTTGGGCATGGCGGTGAGCTCCCCGAAGGTGTAGCCGGTGTAGATGAGGATGTCGTCGAAGGCGGAGCGGATAGCCGCGAGCACGGAGGCGAGGGCCGGCGCCTGTTCCAGCGGATCGCCGCCGGTGAAGGTGATGCGATGGGCACCGGTGCGCCCGGCAAGGTCGTTCAGAACGGCAGCGAGGCGCGCGGGCTCGATGGCGGCCTCGGGGCGCGTCTCCCACAGCTCGGGATTGGCGCAGCCGGGGCATCGCTTCGTGCAGCCACAGGTCCACACGACGACGCGCTCGCCGGGACCTAAGGTGGTGACGGGGAAGTAGATGCGGTCGACGAACATGGCGGCCTACCGGCCGGACATGGCCCGCGCCGCGACGCGCGCGATCTGCCGGGCATCCAGCGGATCCTTGCAGAACGTGCAGGCGGCAACGCGACCTTCGGGGCCTTCCACGGCATATTCGGTCCCGCACACGGGACATCGCACGGACCAGGCAGTTTCGGCGGGAGCGTTCTGCGCGTCCGATTCCACGGCGGCCCCGTCCGCCACGGCCGCCTGGGTGCCCACCTGCACGCGGAACACCATGTCGGCCAGCTTCAGCGTCTCGCCGCCGAACAGCGGTTGGGGCGCGCCGCAGCGCAGATCCGACCAGACGCCACCACGCTCCACGGCCGACGCGTTGCGGCCCGTGTGCTCGATGGTCCAGCGCCCTTCGCTGTCGACGGCCACCACGGCATGGACGCCGGACACCCTCGGCGAGAAGAGGTCGGGCGAGAAGTCGCCGGCGCGCCCAAGGATGCCGCCTGGGGCCGGTATGCGGACGACCTCCCCGCTCCGCACGTCTTCCAAAAGCAGGGTATCACCTGCGCTTTCGTGCGAAAAAGCGCCTCCGCAAGCGGCGCAGCGCATCGCATCGTCGGGGTTGGCGAAGCCGCAGGAGCACAGGCGCATGCTATCTCATCTCCCTTGTCGCGTTGCCGCTGCGCCTGCGCTTCCGCGCTTCGCGCCTCGCCGCCGCATCTTCTCCGTAGGGGCTGACCTCGGTCAGCCCTGGCCCGCGAGATTCGTTGGAGGCGCGGATTCCGTCGCGCTCCGCCATTCCCGCCCGCGCCTCGACGTCTGCGACGGCTCGCATCTCGCGGCAGAAGGCGGTATCGGGTGCGGCCTTGTAGCGCACAGTGTTGGTGATGCCGAAGGCGGCCAGATCCTCCGCGATCTCGTCGTAGACGGCGCAGAAGTCGTGCTGGTCGGCGAGGAGTCGCTCGGTGCGCGCCCCGCCAGGAGCCGCCTCCATGGTCACGACCTCGCCGTCTTCCACTGCCTCGATGCCGCCAGGCAGCCCTGCCACCTGCAGCATGAGGTCGCCCGCATCCGACACGAAGGCGTGCAGCCCCTCGGTGGCGTCTTCTCGGCCGAAGAGCCGATGGGTGCCCATGAGGTCGCGCCCCATAGTGACCGAGCGGGCGATGGTGTAGCCGTGGCGTGCCATAACGGTGTCGATGCAGGCCTTCAGGTAGGCGTTGCGATCGACTTGAAGCTGGAGGGCCCGCAGCGTCTCCAGGCGGCCGACGGCCTCCTCCAAGGTAGCGAAGGTGCCGAACGCTTCCGCGAAGGGGACGCTCTGGGCGCGCAGGTCGGCCTCGGCGTCCTCGATGAGGGCGATAAGATCGGCCATGGCTGCGGCGTTCGGTTCCATGGTGGGGAGCAGAAGCGCCAGCTGCGCGGCGGCCTGCGGGCCCAGCTCGCGCGTCGTTTCCAGGAGCAGGGCGCGATCGGCAGGTAGGGTGCAGGGGGAGGCGATGAGCGCGAGCGCCCGACGGGCGACCTCTTGCACATGGTTGCGGGCGATCAATGTCCCGCTTTCGTCCACAGCAGCGGGCGAGGGGCGACCGAGGTTGCCCCCTACGGGCTCAACCTGCATGGCCGTCCCCTCTGCAGCAGCCTTCTCCATAGGGGCGGATCTTGATCCGCCCTGGGCTTCGACGGCCGATGATTCCGACGGCAGACAATGCTCATCGGCCATGAAAGAGCGGGCGGCCTCCACAGCGGCCGCTGTGGCGCTCTCTTTGGCGGCCTTGGCCAGCACGGCGGTGAAGTCGCGTGCTTCGGACGCGGCTGCGGCTTGGGCGCGGGCTCGCTGGATGCGTTCGGCCAGGGGGTGCGCCTCGCGCTCGAAGGCATCAGCGATGGCTACGGCTCGCGACGAGCAGCGCTCGGTCCGGGCGACGGATTCCGCCATGGCCGTTGCCGGCGTAAAAGCGCATTCCGCTGTCAGCTGCGCGAGGGCCGCCTCGGCGAGCTGCCGCAGGGAGGCAGCGGCTTCCTCGGCTTCGGCACAACCTTCGGCCTCGTTCAGAAGCTCGTTCAGGAGCGCCGCGATGCGCCGCCGCGCCCGGGCCCGACTGTGATCCACGTCGGAGCGCAGCGCCTCAAGCTGCGCCCGGATCATCCGCTCGATTTCCAATTGACTCGTCTTCGGCCCGCTCATGGATGTGCCCCTTTGCCCAAATTCTCTCTTCGGGCCATTATAGAGCCATCAGAAAGAATCGCGCGGGAAGATGGGAGACGGTATGAGCGAGGATGAAGCTGTGAAATTGACGACGGCGGGCTATACCGCTGACGACTACGACGGGGATGCCCATGTGCCAGCCGAGGAGGCGCTGCGGCGGCTTGTGGAGGGCAACCGCATCTACGTGGAGGCGCTCGACCATGAGCGCGATCTGTCCCAGGAGCGCATTGCCGACCTGTTCGAGAACGGTCAGCGCCCCTTCGCCTGCGTCATCACGTGCGCCGACTCGCGGGTGGTGCCCGAGCACGTCTTCATGACCGGGTTGGGCGAGCTGTTCGTCATCCGCGTGGCGGGCAATGTGGTGGGGCCCATCGAACTGGCCAGCGCCGTGTATGCCTGCGAGCACTTGCACACCCGTCTTCTGCTGGTGCTGGGGCACACCCACTGCGGCGCCATCAAGGCGGCCCTCGATGGGGAAGCGGGGCCGGTGGCCGCCATCACCGAGCGCATCGTCGCGGCCCTGGGCGACGTGCGCGACCCCTACGAGGCCAGCGTGGCGAACGCCCGGGCCGCGGCAGCCGAGCTGGCCGCCTCGCCGGAGCTGGCGCGCCTTGCCGCCGAGCACGACCTGGACATCCGCGTCGCCATCTACCACACCCACTGCGGCGTCGTCGACTTTCTGCAGCGCGGCTCTGAGATCCTGACGTTTGACGGGGAGATTCCGCTCTTGAAATGATTATCGTAATAACTTGCGATAAAGTGATTGAGGGGATACACTTGCACGTGATGATTCGCGAAATGTAGGGGCGGCGTTGGAAGGCAGGGGAGAATGTTGTTCAGCGAACTTGCCGTAGCCTACTTGTTTTTCGGGGGAGCGGGGGCTGGCACCTGTGCTGTTATGGGCGTATTGGAATGCGCCAATTTAGGACGCTACGGTACGAGAGCGACCTATCGCACTACAAAGAAATCGCAGCCCCGTTTGATTCGGTGGGTGCGAAGAAACTTGCGAGTGCCCCATGAGCTGTTATCCCGCGGCTGGGTGCTCTGCCTGGTGCTGCTGGCGGTGGGATCGCTTTGCCTCATGGCCGATGCCGGCCGTCCCGAGCGGGTGCTCTCTCTGTGGCTGGCCCCTCGCTTCACGGTCGTGACGGTGGGTGCGTGGGCACTTTTGGCCTCGGGCGCTTTGGCGACTTTCTTCGCTCTTGCCTCGAATGGTATTGGCGCGCGATTGCCTCTCTTCGTAGTGCTCGTCGCCTCCGTTGCCGCTGTGATCGCAGGAGTTATCACAGCGGTCTACACGGGAGTGCTCCTCATGCAGCTGCCCTCGGTTGTCGCCTTTGGGTCGTGGCTTGTGCCGGCACTCTTTTGTCTCTCGTCGCTGTCATGCGGGGTGGCCGTGGCCTTCGGCGTTGCGTCTTTCGTTGATTCTCGCGTGCCGTTCGGTTCAGCGCTGCGATGCTTAAGCCACATGGACCGTGCGATAATCATCGCAGAGGCAGTGGCTCTGGCCCTCTTTGCGACGTTTTTGCTGACTGATATCCGAACAGAGGCGGGGGGCCGCGCCCTTCTGACGGGTGATGAGGCGATTATGTTTTGGGTGGTGCTCGTGCTAGCCGGTTTGGTCGCGCCCTTTATCTTGGAGTGTCGTTACCCTGGAGGAGATCGGCGCACAAAGGGCCTCTGGATTGCCGTCTGTGTGCTCCTTGGCGGGGCGGCCCTGAGGGTCTGCGTGACAGGGCTCGCCTCTTTCGACGTTTCCCAGAACCCCGAGCTCGCGATGCGTATGGCGTTCGCGGTAGCTGGAGGCTGAGCTGTGCCCTCGCAGCGGGAACGCTGGAATACGATGAACAATAAGGCAACTTGCTAAGCAAGATGAGAGGAAGGATCGACCGATGACGAAAAGCGCAAGGGGTCGCAAAGCGCGCCGCACTGAATGGGAAGCTGCGCCGGGCCCGTGGAGCGACAGCGAAGCGGAAATGCTGGCGGCAACCTCCTATGTGCCCAAGAAATCGTCGCGCAACGGCGCTCTCGTATTCAGCGTCGCCGTGTTCATGGCCGCGGCCGCTGCGGCGCTTGTCTGCGATCTTCTTTTGGAGGGGCGCATCTCGCTCGTGGGCATTCTTGCGGCTCTGCTCGCGGCACTTGCGGCCTCTTCTTCGTTGCATATTGCTCTGGGGTGGGAAAAGGTGGTCGTGCTGCGGCTCGGCAAGTTGAACCGCGTGGTGGGACCTGGTTTCTATGCCACCATTCCCATTTTGGAGCATGGGACCATTCGCGTCGATCAGCGCATTATCGCCACCCCCTTCCGTGCTGAGCGTACGTTGACGGCCGATCTTGTGCCTGTGAACATCGACGCGGTGCTGTTCTGGGTGGTGTGGGATGCGGAAAAGGCCTGCGTGGAAGTGGAGGACTATTACGCGGCCATATCGTATCTTGCTCAGACGTCGCTGCGCGAGGCAGTGGGGCGCTCAACGGTAGGGGAGGTGGCCTTGCGTCGCGATCAGCTGGATGAGGAGATCAAGGCCGATATCGAGAAAGAGGCCTCGGGGTGGGGCGTTGACATCATCTCCGTAAAGGTCCGCGACATCGTGATCCCGGCGGAGTTGCAAAACGTCATGTCCTTGGAGGCTCAGGCCGACCGCGAACGCAATGCTCGCATGACGGTGGCGAGTGTCGAAGCCGATTTGGCGGAGATGCTTTCTGAGGCTGCCCGCATCTACGGGGATGAGGACGCGGCCCTGAAGCTGCGTACCATGCTCATGCAATACGAGACGGTGAAGGGATCCGGTAGCGCTGTTGTCACGGTGCCCACGGCCGTAAGCGATGGTTTTGCTGAAGGCGTCCAACGCGAGGGGCGAGGGCTCTGATAGGATATAAGTACCGTTTCGCGAGAAAGAAGCATCATGGGCGTCCTTGAATCTTTCGCTATAGACCACAACTCCGGCCTTCCGGTGTGGATACAGATTAAGAACCGCATTGCCTATCTTATTGGCTCGGGAGCCTTTGTCCCCGGCGATAGGCTTCCTACGGTGCGCGCCTTGGCGGTGGATCTGGATATCAGCTACAACACGGTGAATCGCGCCTATATGGATTTGGAACGCGAGGGCTACATTTCTACTCGCAAGGGGCGGGGCACTTTCGTGGCCGAGCGCCACGATTTGGGTGCTCATACGGCTTCAGATTCTCCCATCGAGCTAGTAATCGACGACATGATCCGCGTATGTTCGAACGCAGGGCTCGCCGATGACGACATTGTCGCCATGGTACAGGCTCGCCTTGCTCACCGGGATTTCATGCGATAGGCCCCATTTGCCTTCAGGGGCCAGGGCGCGGAACGGCGCGTCAACGTGCGCAGGAAACATGCCTGGGCAAAGAGGGACAAGTCAAGTCTTTATTGTCGCAAGATATTGTGATAATGTGACACTGTGACGTTAAGACGACTACATCGAGCTTTCGTATCGATGCTATCCAGGGGGAAAGATGGCGGTCGGGAAGGAAACCGAAAAGGGAGCGGGCGACGAGGGGCGCCGTTCGGCCCTCGCCCTGTACGAGGACATCGAGGCCGAGCACATGGCCGCCCTGGAGGCGACTGGCATAGCGTTCGCCCCGTACGATAGCGAACGACTTGAACGCGAGGGACTGCTTCGCCAGTTGCGCGAGCGGGGGGCTCGCATCCGCAATGGAGGAGCGAGTGTGGCCATCGGCCCCATGAGCGTTGCCTGCGAGGCGTGCACCGGCTCCTGCGTGAGCCGCAGTTTTGCCTTGACGAACAACTGCCATCGCGACTGTTTCTTCTGCTTCAATCCCAATCAGGAGGATTTTGCCTACTGGTGCGAGCGACCTTTTCCATGGCGTCGCCAGCTGGACGATTTGGCTGCAGAGCCCGGCTCCCCGGCCTGCATTGCGCTTACTGGCGGTGAGCCTCTTTTGATGGCAGACGAGGCTGTGGCTTTCTTCTCCCGTGCCTCCGAGCTGTTTCCCGCGGCTCATCTGCGCCTGTACACGTCCGGGGACCTGCTGAGCCGCGAGCTGATCGATCGTCTCGTGCGGGCGGGCCTTCATGAGATTCGATTCTCTGTCAAGCAGGATGACAAGCCGGAGCTTTTGGAAAAGGTGCTGGAACGTATGGCTTGGGCGCGCGAGCAAGTGCCCACGGTCATGGTGGAGATGCCCGTCATTCCGGGAACCGACTCGTTCATGAAAGAGCTTTTGGCGAAGCTCGATGCCCTAGGCGTTGACGGCGTTAATTTGCTGGAGTTTGCCTATGCCATGTGGAACTGGCCCGTGTTTGAGTCCTTGGGCCTTACGCTGCGCAACCCTCCCCAGCAGGTGATGTTCGACTACACCTATGCGGGTGCTTTGGCGGTGCAGGATAGCGAGGAGGACTGCTTGCGTCTGATGCTGTGGGCGCGCGAGCAAGGCTTGGGACTGGCGCTGCATTATTGCTCATTGGAGAACAAGCATCGAGCTCAAGTGCGAAACATGAACGAGCCCTTCGCCGACATTCACGCCTGCTATGCCTTCGACTACGACGACTTCTTCCTAAAGACCGCGCTGGCTTTCGACGGCGATCGCGATCTGGTGAGACGAGCCCTAGAGAGGGAGGGCTGCCGCCAGGTTCTCGAAGACGCCGAAGGGGGGTCGTTGGCCTTTCATCCTCGCTGGCTCTCCGTTGCTCGTCGTGCTGTGCCGGAACCCGGGCGGCTGTGCGTGTCTTTCAACGTCGCGGTGGACGAGGGGCGTTCCCTGCGGGAGCTGAAAGTGGTACCCGCAGGCGAACTTTCTGTGCAGCTTACCGACAGTACAGGATCTGCCGATGCGTGTGAGCCTTGCCTCCAGGGGTTTGAAAAGAGCTGGAATCGCTAAACAGAGAAAATAGGCTCAAATTTATTGTCACAATGTATTGCGACAAAGTAACAAAGGGTTTATACTGCGCACTGAGAGCGGGGAGGGGCCGACCCCGCGCGAGGGCGGGCGCTTATGCATGGCGCCCGAATGGAGAGCGGAGAGATTCCGCTGCATTTGGAGATAGGAGGAGAAATGTCGGAACTGAACGTACCGGTCAAAGGCATTTCGCGCCGAAGCTTTCTCAAAACTACAGCTGCTGTAGCCGGAGCCGCTGCAGTGAGCGGAGCCACGATGACGGCTCTTGCTGCAACCGATGAGGAGACTGCGGGCGACGAGGAGCATGAGGTCGTTTGCGTCTGCGGTTGCAACTGCCAAGGCAATTGTTCGATGGTTGCCACGGTTCGCGAAGGCAAAATGGTAAACATACGATCTAATGAGGATCTTCCGTATCCCGCTTACGAGCGAATCTGTATGCGTGGTTTTAGCCATGCGAACCGCATGTACGACTTCAACCGCGTGCTGTATCCCATGAAGCGGAAGACGTGGAGCTTGGAAGAGCCCCATGTCGAGAACCGCGGCACCGACGAGTGGGAGCGCCTGTCGTGGGACGAGGCTACCCAGCTTGTCGCCGATACGCTCACCTACAACACGGAGAACTACGGCGTGCGCTCGAACTGCGTGCTTGTGTCTGCCGGCAACTCTTTCGCCGCCTACGGCGGCTTGATCGCCGGTCTTGGTTTCGCGAATGCCTTTGGGTTCCAGGGGCTTGACGTGTGCCTGGACTACGGCGATCTGGTCGGCATCGGAGAGGTGACCGGCAGCGGTTGGGACTTCAACCAGCGTAACATGGCTGGCGACTACCGTTTTGCCAAAACGCTTTTGATCTGGGATACGAACCCGCCCAACTCCCAGCCCCATAGTTGGCACTTCTGCATGGAGGCCAAGGACGCTGGCGCCAATCTGGTCGTCATCGACCCTACCTACACCATCGCGGCCCAACAGGCCACAAAATGGGTGCCCATCAAACCCGGTACCGATCCGGCGCTCGGCATGGCTATGCTCAACGCTATCATCGCCAACGAATGGTACGACCTGGACTTCATGCGCGAGAAGACCTGCGCTCCCCTGCTCGTGCGCGAGGACAACGGCCATTTCCTCCGCGCGACGGATTTCGGCGAGGAGGGCCCGGCACAGCTGCCCGAGTACCCGTTCTTCGGCACACTGCTACTCCAGGGCGTGAAGGCCGGCAAGGTGCCCACGTTGGAGGAGTCGGCCCACTATGTGGTATGGGACGCCGACAAGGACGCCTGGGGCCTCATCAATGACGTGGCCAACCCCGCACTCGAGGGCAGCTTCGAGGTAAACGGCGTGAAAGTTACCACGGCCTGGTCGCTGTTCAAGGAGCATATGGCCGAGTGCACGCCAGAGTGGGCTGAGGGCATCACCGAGGTGTCGGCGGATACCATCGTGGAGCTTGCCCGCATGTACTCCCAGGACACGCCCTCGACCATCTATGCGGGCTACCACCTGTACGATAACTGCGAGGAGATGGGCATGACCTGGGCCTGCCTCGCCGCCCTTACGGGCAATATCGGCAAGCGCGGCGCCTCTATCGGGCATTTGGGGAAGAGCAAGCCGACGATCAACATGGCCGGCCTCGCCTTCCCGGCGGGACTCAAGGGCCTTCACGACGAGCTGCCGTGGCTTCATCTGCCCGAGGTCTTGGAAACGGGCAAGCTGAAGGGCGAGGATTTCCCCGTGCGCCTTCTCTACAACATAGGGGCGAACCCGGTCGGCAGCTATGCGGCCCAGCGCAAGACCATCGAGGAGATCTTGCCGAAGATCCCCTGCATCGTGACGAACGACATGGAGTTCTCCGAAACCTGCGAGTACAGCGACATTGTGCTGCCCTGCGCCCACTACTTCGAGTACGACTGGATTCAGGCCAGCTCGCACACTCCCTTCCTGTACATGGCGAACAAGGTGGCCGACCCCATCGGTGAGGCGAAGGAGGACGTGGAGATCTTCCGGGCCATTGCCGAGCGCATGGACAACGAGGCGGCCAAGGCGTTCTACGCCAAGTCCAACGAGGAAATGATGCGCATGGTGGTCGATACCGAGAAGGGCGAGCCGGTGGGCATTACCTTCGACAACCTCAAGGAGAAGGGCGTGCTGGCCGACCGAGACGAGAACTGGATTCACTGGGAAGAACAGCGCTGGCCTACGCTTTCCGGCCGTCTGGAATTCTACGTGGAGAATCCCGGCGCTCGCATCGACATCGGCAAGCCCATCGACAAGGACTTTTACCATATGCCCACCTACCATACGCCCTTCGAGGCCTACGATGAGAGCGAGCAGCACGAAAAATATCCCCTGTACCATTATTGCGAGCGCACAAGATGGCACTTGCATACCCAGTACAACCATGCTCCTGTGCTGCGCGAGCTTGATCCGGAGCCCTATTTGCGCATGAACCCCGTTGATGCCGAAGCGCGCGGCATCGCTGAGGGCGACTACGTCGAGGCCTACAACGATCGGGGCCACTGCGTGTGCAAGGCGAAATTCGATATGGGCGTCAGGCCGGGCATGGTCTCCTCGCCCAAGGGATGGCACCGGGGAGCCTATGTGGCGGGCAGCTATCAAGAGCTGACCTGCGACCATTTGAATCTGCTTCATATGAACACGTCGTTCGACGACACGCTCGTCGAAGTGCGCAAGTACGAGGGAGAGGTGAGATAAATGACCCGTTATGGAATGGTGATCGACACTAAGAAGTGCATTGGCTGCCACGTATGTGCCATGGCGTGCAAAACGGAGAACAACTTGCCCAACGATGTATGGTGGAACCGCATCTTCACCGATAACGGTGGCGAGATGGGGTTCGACATGGTGGGCGGCTCGTATCCTGACAATTTGCAGTTCGGCTATATCCCCGTCGCCTGCCAGCATTGCGAGAATCCCGCCTGCGTGAAGGTATGCCCGGTGGGAGCGACCTACAAGGATCCCGAAACGGGAGTGGTGCGCCAGGATTACGACAAGTGCATCGGCTGCCGCATGTGCATGAGTGCTTGCCCTTACAACGGTGTGCGTTCTTTCAACTGGGAAGAGCCCGTATTCCACATGGACTATGCCATGGGCAGCAAGGATGCGCCCGAACATCAGCAGCACGTCGTGGAGAAGTGCACGTTCTGCTACCACCGCACGTCTCAAGGCATTGAGCCGGCTTGCATGCACCTTTGCGTGGGTCGAGCACGTTTTTGGGGCGACTTAGATGACCCGACTTCTGAGGTAAGCCGTCTTCTTGCGGAACGGTCGCACAAGCGGCTCTTGGAAGATCGTGGCACGGAGCCTTCAACTTACTATCTCGTCTAGCAGAGGGGAGTGACATTATGTCCGAGTATATGCAGGGTGGAGCCCTTGCCAGCGATGACCTCGATTTCTCAGCGTCCAGCGATCGAGGGCGTGCTAGTGAGCACGCGTCGACGGCCGTCAAGAGTCCTGCTCTCAATGTTGCCATCGGCGTGAGCGCCGTGGTGATGGTGGTCGGCTTGGTGCTGTGGTTTATGCAGCTGTCGGGCGGCATGGTGCAGACCGCCATGCGCAACCTCGACAGCTGGGGCCTCTACATCACGGGCTTCATGTTTTTCGTGGGCCTGTCGGCCGGCGGTCTTATCATCTCGTCGGTGCCCAAGGCCCTCGGCATCCGCGGCTTCGGCGGTATCTCGAAAGTGGCGGTGTTCTCATCCATCGCCTGCACGGTGGTCGCCATCGGTCTTGTAGTGGTGGATATGGGCCAGCCCTTCCGCGTGTGGGAGCTGTTCGTTTACTCCAATCTGGGCAGCCCGCTTATGTGGGATATCATTGTCCTTTCCACCTACCTCATCCTGTCGTGCGTATACCTGTGGGCCCAGATTCAGGCCGAGCGCGGCAAGGTCAGCGCTGTGGCCTTGCGCGTCATCTCGGTGATCGCTCTCGTTACCGCCGTGCTCGTCCATTCGGTAACTGCCTGGATCTTCAGTCTTCAGCAGGGGCACGAGATGTGGCATACAGCCCTTCTGGCTCCTTGGTTCGTGTCCTCCGCTCTGGTGTGTGGTACGGCGCTCGTGATGGCTGTTGTCATTGGATTGCGCCGTGCCGGTTACCTCAACGTGGAGCAAGACAACATCGTGCGTCTCGCCAAGCTGCTCGGAGCCTTTGTGCTGGTGGATTTGTACTTCTTTGGCTGTGATCTGCTTACCGAAGGGTTCCCGGGTGGCGCAGGGGCAGAGGTAGTGGCCATGCTGACCCAAGGTCCTCTGGCCCCCTACTTCTGGTTCGAGATCATCGGCTGTGTCGCGTGCGCCGTCATCTGCCTGACTCCTGCCCTGCGTCGCAACGGTCTTCTGGTGACGGCTTCGTTGCTGGCCATCGCCGGCATCTTCTGCAAGCGCGTTCAGCTGCTGGTGGGCGGATTCCAAATCACTAACCTGGCCGACATGGCACCTGCAGTGAATTCCATGAGCATCACCTACGCCGATGGCACGCTTGCCGATGCCTATGCGAACCTCGTCTACTGGCCGACGCCGCTGGAGGCGGGCGTGACGCTGGGCGTCGTGGCCCTTGGGTTCCTCGTGTTCTTCTTGGGGCTCAAGTTTCTCCCGTTGCGTCCCTCCGAGAAGTAGTCAGTTGCGCGGACGCGAGCCGAGCCCTCCAATCAGCCCTGCGTCTTTCTGACATGCGGGCCGCCTGCCGCAGGGCGGGCGGCCCTTCTCTTTCGGAGGAGGAAGGAGTCCTATGAAAAAGATCGCCGTGACGGCGGCGGTGTTTCTGCTGGCCGCAGTCTGTTCGGTCGGTGCTGTGATGCTTGTTCAGCCTGAGGCGTTGAGTGTGCGACCCATTACGGAGACTTCACCCTGTCCTGTGGTGGGATGCGCTTCAGGAAGCTGCCACGGTTTCGACGACGTGCCCGAGCCGGATGGCGTGCACGAGATGACGTGCCCGGAAGCTTCCTGCGCATCGGTGGAGTGCCATGGTTGGGAAACTCTCGGCTCGCGCTACCACCAGGCATCGGATGCGAGCTTGAACCTGTGGATACTTATGCCGGTGGCCCTTGTGGTGGCGCTTGTCGGCATCGTGCGGAAGGTGGGACGCTCATGAGAGTGCTCGTTGTTGATGCGCTGGCGCTGGTTTTGTATATCGTGGTGTCGCTGCCTGCGATGACGGGCGTTGGCGCGCACGAGTGGCTGGGGCTTGGTATCGGGTTGGTCCTGCTTGTGCACGGGGCCCAGCATGTTGATTTTGCCGGCCACCTTTTGACGAGTCGGGGCGCCTGGCGAGCAAAGGGACGAATTTTGCTCGATGCTGCGCTGGTGCTTTCCGTTGCAGTTGTTGTCCTGTCGGGTCTCATGGAATCGGGAACAGTTCTGCCTGCCTTTGGCTTTTATGCCGAGGGCTATTACTTTTGGGGGCCGCTGCATGCTGCTTCCGCCAAGGTGCTTCTCGCGCTTCTTGTTGTGCATGGGGCGCTCAATCTCGGCTCGGCGTGGCGTCTGGCCCAACGCGCCCGTGCGAAGGAAGATGAATGAACTTTCGGCAGCTATTTGACGGTTGCCTTTGATCTTGCAAAAAAGAGCGGCCCGGGCGAGTGTCCGGGCCGCTCGGCGTTTCTGGTGCGGATTCGTGCCTACTCCACGTCCACGACGTCGTCGGTGGTGAGGGCGTCGGCCATGAGGTCGCGGTACTCGGCGGGGGAGGCGGCGTTGGTGGCGGCGCCCAGTTCGGTATCGCTTGCCTGGGGCTCGGGGATTTCCGCGGAGGTGTCGGTTGGATCAAGCCCTGCGTCTACCCGGCGCATCATGTCCTGCCACTCGGCGTACTGGGTGCCCACGTAGCTGATGCCGTCCTGGTTCAGGGTGTAGCTGGGGCAGGCGGCCGAGTACATGGTGAGTCCCTTGTCCTTGAAGGTGAGCGCGAGGGACACCAGATCGGTCACGGAGTAGTCGGTGGTCACGCAGCGGGCGAGGGATTCCACGGTACCGGGGATCTCGGTGATGGACTTCGAGAGCACCTTCTCCACGATGGCCTCGATGATCATGCGCTGGGCCTGGGCGCGGGAGAAGTCACCGGCGCGGGTGGCGTGGCGCTCGCGGGCGAAGGCGAGGGCCTGGTCGCCGTCGAGGGTCTGCTCGCCGGCCTCAAGGGAGATGCCGCTCGTGTCGGAATAGAAGCTCTCGGGCACGTTCACCTGAATACCGCCGAGTTCGTTCACAACGTCCTTCAGCTCCTCGAAGTGCACCTCCACGTAGTGGGTGATGGGCACGCCGGCGAAGGTGGAGAGCGTTTTCACGGCCTCGGACGGGCCGCCGAAGGCATAGGCGGCGTTGATCTTCTGGGTGCCGTGACCCTCGATATTGATCATGGTGTCGCGGGGCACCGAGATGAGATCGACCACGCCCTTGTCGGGATCGATGCGGGCGAGCATGGTCACGTCCGAGCGGCTGGCTGTCTCGCCCTTGCGGGCGTCGCTGCCGAAGATGCCCACGTAATAGGAGCCGTCGGCCTTGGCCGGGGCCAGCTGCTCGCCGAGCTCCTTGAACTCGGCGTCATCGAGGCCGCCCTGGATGGTGGCGTTGATGCCGTTCAGGTAGAGCGCGAGCGCCGTGCCGGCACCGGCGAGGATGACGACGAGGGCCGCGGCGATGCCGAGAGCGATCTTCTTACCGCGCGACTTCTTGCGAGCCGCTTTGGCGTGGGCAAGGCTGTCCGTGGCAGCGAAGCTTTGGGAGCCGCCCGCGGCGGAAACGGGGCTTGCGGTCGGCGCGAAGCCGGTGCCCTCGAAGGAGGAGCGGGCGCGGGAGGCGCGAGGCGTCCGCGAGGCGTCCGCCTGGGCGCTGCGAGAACGGGCGGCCTGGGCGCTCCGGGTGCTGCGGCCGGCGCTCGTTACGGGGGCGGAGTGGGAACCGCGGCGTCCCTGCGTGGAGCCGAGCGGCGCCGAGTGGGCGCCCCGGCGCGAGGTGCCGGAGTTGAGCGGAGCGGAATGCTTGCCAGGTCTGTTTGCCATAGGGTTCGGCGCGCAGGCGCCTGCCTCCTCGATAAACGCGGTGGTACGAATGCGAAACCCCAAGATACCAGGAAAAGAGCAACTGCGGGCCGCCTTCGACAAGAAAACAGGCTTTTGGAAGGGTGGTGGAAGGGGAAGGAAGGGGTTGCCGAAAAGGGCGGCGCTCTCTATAATGCGAGCTATTGAACAGTGTGTCCAATTTTGGCCGTTCTGTCGAAATCCGACCGCTGTATCGCAACCGAACGAAGGAGACCGTCATAGCCACGGCAACCTGCGCGCCGGCCGCCCCCTGCGAGGATCGGCGCATCGCGAAATCGAGGCGGGCCCTGCGCGGCGCCCTCATCGAGCTCATGGAGGAGCGCGGCTACGATGCGCTCACCGTGAACGATCTGTGCGAGCGGGCCGATACGTCCCGTGGCACCTTCTACAACCACTTCCGCGACAAGGACGGGCTGCTCGCCGTGCTGGAGGACGAGGTCATGGCCGACCTCGATGCCCTGCAGGGACGCATGCAGTCCATCACCTTGGCGGATATGCTGGCCTTCCGCGCGACGGGCCGGCCGCTGCCGTTTCTCGTGGAGCTCTTCGACTACCTGCGCGAGCAGAGCGATTTTTTGCACGCGGTGCTCGGCCCCGGGGGCGATGTGCGCTTCGGGCCGCGGCTGCGCGAGGCGGTCTGCGAGAACCTGGTGCAGAACATCCTGCATGAGAAGTATCGCGACAACCCTACGGTTTTCGTGGAGTACTATGTGGCCTTCTACGCCGCCGCCTACCTGGGCATCATCGCCCACTGGATCGAGCGCGGCTGCCCCGAATCCTCTGAGACCATGGCGCGCATCGCCATGCGCCTTCTGTTCATCAAACCCGGCGAATCCATCGAGCTGCAAGTTGGGAGAAAGTCCGATGAAGAAAAACACCAAGAACAGCAAGTACACTGAGATCATCACCGAGGCCTCAACCTCGGCGAAAGAGCTGGCATCTGCGGCGTGCGCCTCTTGCGCGCCGCGGGTGACCACGGTGGAGACGGCCCAGACTTCCGCCGAGGCCAGCGCCGCTGCGGAGGCGTGCCCCTTCCATATCGGCATCGACGTGGGATCGACCACGGTGAAGCTGGCGGTGCTGAACAACGACAACGAAATCCTGTGGGCGGTGTACCGCCGCCATCACGCCGACGTGCGCGCCACCATCGTGGAGGTGCTGCGCGAGGCCGCCGCGGCCTATCCGGACGAGACCATGACCATCGCCATCACCGGATCGGGCGGCCTGCTTCTGTCCCAGTGGCTCGATGTCACTTTCGTGCAGGAGGTCATCGCGTCGAAGACGGCGGTGGAGACCTTCATCCCCAAAACCGACGTCGCCATCGAGTTGGGCGGCGAGGACGCGAAGATCATCTACTTCGACAACGGTATCGAGCAGCGCATGAACGGCACCTGCGCCGGCGGCACGGGCGCCTTCATCGACCAGATGGCGGCCCTTCTGGACACGGATGCCGGCGGCCTGAACGAGCTGGCGGCCGATCATGAGACCATCTACCCCATCGCGAGCCGCTGCGGCGTGTTCGCCAAGACCGATGTTCAGCCGCTTCTGAACGAGGGCGCGCGCAAGGAGGACATCGCCGCCTCCATCTTCCAGTCGGTGGTGACTCAGACCATCTCCGGTCTCGCCTGCGGCCGGCCCATCCGGGGGCATGTGGCCTTCCTCGGCGGCCCCTTGCAGTACCTGCCCGAACTGCGCAAGCGCTTCTACGAAACCTTGGAATTGACCGACGAGGCCATCATCGTGCCCGAGAACGCGCACCTGTTCGTGGCTGCCGGCTGCGCCATCGCCGGTGTGGCAGAGGGCGCGCGGCCCGAGAAGCTTTTCGATGTGCTGACGCGCCTGGAGGGCCTGGGCGACATGCAGGGCTCGGAGGTGGTACGCCTGGCGCCGCTGTTCGCCGACGAGGCGGAGCTGGCGGAGTTCCACGCTCGCCACGACGCCGAGCGCGTGCGTCGCGCGTCGCTTGAGGACTACCGGGGCGTGGCCTTCCTCGGCATCGACGCCGGCTCCACCACGTTCAAGGCGGCGCTCATCGGCGAGGACGGGGCGCTTCTGTGGTCCACCTACGCCTCGAACAAGGGCGACGTGCTGGGCTGCGCCAAGGCGGCCGTGGCCGAGCTGTACCAGGCGCTGCCCCGCGACCCGGAAACGGATGAGCCGCTCGTGCAGATAGGCCACGCCACGGTGACCGGCTACGGCGAGGGGCTTCTGCTGGAGGCCCTGCGGGTCGACTCCGGCGAGATTGAGACGGTGGCCCATTTGCGCGGCGCCCAGGAGATGCTGCCCGGCGTGGAGTTCATCCTGGACATCGGCGGCCAGGACATGAAGTGCTTGCGCGTGAAGGACGGCGTCATCGACCACATCATGCTGAACGAGGCCTGTTCCTCGGGCTGCGGCAGCTTCATCGAGTCCTTCGCGAGCGGCCTGAACCTGGACGTGGCCGAGTTCGCCGCCACGGCCATCTCCGCCGAGAACCCGGTGGATCTGGGCAGCCGCTGCACCGTGTTCATGAACAGCCGCGTGAAACAGGCCCAGAAGGAGGGCGCCACCGTAGGCGACATCGCCGCGGGTCTGGCGATTTCCGTTATCAAGAACGCCCTGTTCAAGGTCATCAAGATTCGCGACCCGCACGATGTGGGCACGAAGGTCATCGTGCAGGGCGGCACCTTCTTGAACGATGCGGTGCTGCGCGCCTTCGAGCAGCTCTCCGAAGTGAACGCCATCCGTCCCGACATCGCCGGCAACATGGGCGCCTTCGGCGCGGCATTGTTGGCCCGCGACCGCTTTGAGGAGACGCGTCGGCGCACCGAGAACGTGCCGCTGTCGCCGGATCTGGGCCCGAAGGTGCCCCTGAGTGGGCTTTTGTCCCTTGAGGAGATCGAGGCGCTCGCGCCGACGCATCGCACCGTGCGCTGCAAGGGCTGCTCGAACGCCTGCCTGCTCACAGTGAACGATTTCGGCATCGATGCGGCGACGGGCAAGCACCGCCGCTTCATCACCGGCAACCGCTGCGAGAAGGGCGAGAGTTTGGGCACCGGCACCGAGAAGTCGGCCGTGCCGAACCTGTTCGAGTACAAGGCCGAGCGCACCTTCGGCTACGAGCCCCTGGCGCCCGAGGAGGCGCCCCGCGGCACCGTGGGCATCCCGCGCGCGCTCAACATGTACGAGAACTACCCGTTCTGGTTCACCTTCTTCACGAAGCTGGGGTACCGGGTGGTGCTGTCCGACCCGTCCACGAAGAAGACCTACGAGGCCGGCATCGAATCGATGCCCTCCGAGAGCGTGTGCTATCCGGCGAAGCTTTCGCACGGCCACATCATGAACCTGCTCGACAAGCACCCGGACTTCATCTGGATGCCGTGTTCGAAGTGGGAGCGCCAGGAGGACGAGACCGCCGGCAACCACTTCAACTGCCCCATTGTGGCGAGTTACCCCGAGGCGCTGCGCCTGAACATCGACGAGCTGCGCGAGACCGATGTGGCCTTCGTGTCGCCGTGGGTGCCCTACCACGACAAGGACAAGCTGGCCGAGCGCCTGGTGGTGGAGCTGACCGAGAACTTTGCGAAAGAGACGAACGGGTGCGGCCCCGCGCTCACGGCTGACGAGATCCGGGCGGCGGTGGAGGCGGCCTGGGCCGAGGACGAGGCGTTCAAACGCGATATTCGCACGAAGGGTGTGGAAACCCTCGCGTGGATGGAGAAGACCGGCACGCGCGGCATCGTGTTGGCCGGGCGCCCCTACCATCAGGATCCCGAGATCAACCACGCCATCCCCGAGCTGCTCACGAGCTTCGGTTTGGCCGTGCTCACCGAGGACTCCGTGGCGCACTTGGGCCAGCTGGAGCGGCCCATTCGCGTGGTGGATCAGTGGATGTACCACACGCGCCTGTACGCGGCGGCCAAGGTGGTCACCCAGCGTAAGGATCTCGATCTCATTCAGCTGAACTCCTTCGGATGCGGCCTGGATGCCCTCACCACCGATCAGGTGCAGGAGGTGTTGGAAGCGGCCGGCAAGGTGTACACGGTGCTGAAGATCGACGAGGTGTCGAACTTGGGCGCGGCGCGCATTCGCGTGCGCAGTCTTTTGGCGGCCTTGAAGGACCAGGCCGACCGCGAGGCCGAGGCGGAAGCCGACGCCGCCGCCGAGAAGAGGGGCTGTCCGGCTGCGTGCATCGACTTGGACAACCTGGATAAGCTCGTGCCCGCCAGCTTCACCGAGAAGGCCGATGGCGTGGTGGCCGCGGCCGAGATCGAGCAGCGCGAGGGCGCCTCCACCGAGTTCGCGCGCCCCCAGTTCACCGAGCAGATGCGCGATGGGGGCTGGACGATTCTGGCGCCCCAGATGGCCCCCTACCACTTCGAGCTTCTGGTGCCCATCTTCAAGCGCGCCGGCTACAACGTGGCGCTTCTGCCCTCGGTGGACCACGGCGCGGTGGACGCGGGCCTGAAGTACGTGAACAACGACATCTGCTACCCGTCCATCCTGGTCACGGGCCAGATTATGGAAGCGGTGCTGTCGGGCAAGTACGACACCGACAAGCTGGCCGTGCTCATCACCCAGACCGGCGGCGGCTGCTGCGCCACCAACTACATCTCGCTCATCCGCAAGGCGCTGAAGTCCGTGGGGCTCGGGCACATCCCGGTCATCGCCATCTCCTTCAAGGACCTGGGCGAGGAGAACCCTGGCTTCAAGATCACGCCGAAGATGCTCTACCAGGCCATTTACGCGCTGCAGTACGGCGATTTGCTCATGATGTGCTTGTATCGCACGCGCCCCTACGAGGTGGAGCCGGGCAGCGCGAACCGCCTGTTCCAGTACTGGATGGACGCCTGCAAGCACCAGCTCGAGCGCGGCGTGCGCCAGTCGGAGTTCCGCCGCACGGTGCGCCGCATCGTGGAGGACTTCGACGCGCTGCCCCTGGCCGGCGAGGGCACGAAACCCCGCGTGGGCGTGGTGGGCGAGATCCTCGTGAAGTTCCACCCGACGGCCAACAACCAGATCGTGGACGTCATCGAGCGCGAGGGCTGCGAGGCCGTGGTGCCCGGGCTTATCGAGTTCTTCCTGTTCGGCATCGCCGGCGGCATCTTCCAGCAGCCTATCGGCAAGTCGAAGAAGAGCGCGCTCGGGAGCAAGATCGGCCTGGCCGCCATCAAGAAGCTGCGCAAGCCCGTGAACGACGCGCTGGAGAAGTCGAGTCGCTTCCACCCGCCGGCGGACATCTACGAGCTGGCCGACTACGCGAGCGAGATCCTTTCCCTGTGCAACTCCATGGGCGAGGGGTGGCTGCTCACCGCTGAGATGGTGGAGCTCATTCGCTCCGGCTGCCCGAACGTGGTGTGCACCCAGCCCTTCGCCTGTTTGCCGAACCACGTGGTGGGCAAGGCCACCATTAAGGAGCTGCGCCGCCGCTACCCGGAGAGCAACATCGTGGCCGTGGACTACGACCCCGGTGCGAGCGAGGTGAACCAGCTCAACCGCATCAAGCTCATGATCGCCGTGGCCAAGGCGAATTTGGCCGAGAAGGAGGCCGAGGCCCGTGCCGCCCGGGCGGTGGCCCGCGACGGAGCGCCTGAGGAACCCGAGACCGTGGCGGCATCCGTAGAGGTGGAGACCACCGAGGTCGTGGGGTAGTGGAATCCGCCAACGCTTCGGGAAAACTCGTCATCGTGCCGACGCCCATTGGGAATTTGGGCGATATGACGCTGCGCTCGCTGGAGGCGCTGCGCGAGGCCGACGTGGTGTGCGCGGAGGACACCCGGGTAACGGGGAAGCTGCTCGCGCATTTCGGGATCGAGAAGCGGCTCGCGCGGCTGGACGAGGCGATGATCGGCTCGCGGGCTGCGGGCGTGGTGGAGCGCGTGGCAGCCGGCGAGGTGGTGGCCTACTGCTCGGACGCCGGCATGCCCGGCGTGTCCGACCCGGGGCTGCGACTTGTGGCCGCGGCGCGCGAGGCCGGTGTGGCCGTGGAGGTGCTGCCCGGCGCCTCGGCGGCGGCCTGCGCCTACGTGGCCTCGGGAACGGTGTGCCCGCGCTTCTACTTCGGCGGCTTCTTCCCACGCAAGGCGACCGAGCAACGGACGGTGCTCGCAGAGCTTTCCGGGTTGGACGCGGCTCTCGTGTTCTACGAGAGCCCGAACCGGCTGGTGGCGGCGCTTTCGGTCATCGCCGAGGTGCTGCCGTGGCGCGAGGTGGCGGTCTGCCGCGAGCTGACGAAGCTGCACGAGGAGGTGGCCCGGGGGAGTGCCGCCGAGCTGCGCGAGCGGTTCGCGGCCCGTGCCGAGGAGCCCGGCGGCGTTCGCGGCGAGATCGCGCTCGTGATAGACGCCCCGGGCGAGACGGAGGCGGCCGTCGGTGCCGAGGAGGCCGCGGCATCGGCTGCCGAGCGCGCTGTCGAGCTGGTGGCGGAGGGCCTGCGCACCAAGGAGGTCACCAAGCACCTTGTCGCCGAGTTCGGCATTTCCCGCAACGACGCCTACAACCTGGCCATGGAGGCCGCGCGATGACTTCGGTGTCATTCTGAGCGAGCGAAGCGAGTCGAATAATTTCATGGCAGCAGCGAGAAAGCGTCCGGCAAAAATGATGCCTCCCGAGCTCGTCTTCATCGACGGGCTGGAGGTCTGGCTCACCCGCAAGGCCATCAAGAATATGCACCTGCGGGTAAAGCCTCCCGACGGGCGCATCGAGGTGTCGGCGCCCCTGCACTTGCCGCTCGCCACCATCCGGAAGTTCGTGGGGGAGAAGCGCGACTGGATAGAGCGCCAGCAGCAGGAGATCGCGCAATCGCCCCGTGTCGAGGCCGCCGCGGCCACGCCTACGGAAGTGGCCCAGTGGAAAGCGGTCGTTGCGGCCTGCGTGCCGGCGCTCATCGAGGCGTGGGAGCCCGTCATGGGCGTGAAGGCGGGCAAGATCGCCTACCGCAACATGACGAGTCGCTGGGGCAGCTGCCAGCCCTCGACCGGCCGCATCTGCATCAACGTGCGCTTGGCCCTCTACCCGCCGGAGTGCTTGGAATACGTGGTCGTCCACGAGCTGTGCCACCTGCTTGAGCGCGGCCACGGCCCTCGCTTCCACGCGCTTATGGACACTTTCATGCCCGACTGGAAAGAGCGCCGCGCCAAGCTGCGCTAGCGTCGGGATTCGGCACTGCGAAATTGAAGCGAACTTTTGTACTAAAAGGGCTTTTCATTGGGCTTGTATTACATTACAATGCGAACAAACATTCGGTTTTGAGAGCGAAAGGCCTGGTGAGAGCATGGGAGAGGTTGTTGGACGCAAAAAGAAGGCTGTGGTGACAGGAGCGCTGGCGCTTACCTTGGGCGCTGGCCTGGGGCTTGGCGCGGTAGCTTGGGGAAGTGAGGGGTCCGTGCCTGAGGAAAGTGTGAGAGCCGGGGACGCTTGGGCTCCGTTGGTGGGCCAGAAGTTGGAGGAGAAGGTGGCCGCTGCGGCCCGTTCCCATCGCGCCGAAGTGCGGCAGGCGCTTGCGGCCTATAGGGCAACGGACGCGGCGGAGCGGAAAGCCGCCACGGAAGCAGGGGAGCAAGCACCGGCCGAAGCCGCCGGGGCACAGGGCGCTCATCTTTCAGCCGAGGGCTCAGGTACCTCATCGGGCGAGGTCGCGGCAGCGCGTTCGGAAGAGGCGGCTCGGGTGGACGAGCAACGCGGCAGCCAGGAGGCGTCGAAGGAATCCGGAAGCGCGGGGGAGGGTGGGGGATTTGCCTCTCAGCCGAGCGCGCCCGGGCCCGAACCTTCGGTGGAAACATCGGCGGAAGCCGGCTCTTCCGCTTCCGAAGAGGTGCCATCTGATGAGGGATCGAACGTCGATGGAACGCTCAAGCCTGGCACGCTGGTGGTAGACGGTACCGCCATTCCCTACCGCGATGTGCGCGGCGGCACGACACCGAGTTCCGGGGGAGGTCTGTGGTTGGGGTCGGACGCGGTGGATGACGGCAGCTGGGGCTATTTCGTCGGACATAACCCCGGCTCGTTCGCACCGGTGCGTTCGCTGTCCTCGGGCGATGCCGTCGTCGTGTGCGACCGCTCGGGAGGGCGGCGCACTTATACGGTGAGGGATGTGTTCCAGGTGGAGGAGACGGCCACGTGGAAGACCATCGCTTCGCGGGTAACCGGTTACGGCGAGTCGGTGGTGCTGCAAACCTGCGCGGGCGACGGCATGAACGTCATCGTCGTTGCAGCGTAGGGGTGGGCGACTTTGCGGCACGCGCCGGCTTGAAAAGAGAAGAGCCCGGAAGCCCTTGGGCTTCCGGGTCGAACCAGCGGCTTGTCGGAGAGCCAGCGGCTACTCGTCGTCCTCGTCGCCGTGGCCGTGGTCGTGCTCGGAGATGTCGCTCACGGGCTTCTCCAGGCCCTCGATGACGATGCCGTTCTTCTCGGCGTAGTCCCACAGCGCCGCATGGATGGCCTCTTCGGCCAGCAGCGAGCAGTGCACCTTCACCGGGGGCAGCCCGTCTAAGGCCTCCATGACGGCCTTGTTCGTGACCTCCAGCGCCTCCTGCACCGTCTTGCCCTTCACGAGTACGGTGGCCATGGAGCTTGTGGCGATGGCGGCGCCGCAGCCGAAGGTCTTGAACTTCGCGTCGCGGATGACGTTGTTCTCGTCGATGTCGAGGTACACGCGCATGATGTCGCCGCACACCGCATTGCCCACGGTGCCGCAGCCGCTCGCGTTTTCGATCTCGCCGACGTTCTGGGGATTGGTGAAGTGCTCCATCACTTTATCGGAGTAGTTCATGGCCATGAGGGGGGTTCTCTCTTTCTATTGAGGGGAGGTGATGAGTGATGCTAGTTCGCGTAGGGGAAGCCGTCGGCTTTGAAGCGCTCGATGACCGATTCCACCTTGCCCTGCTGGAAGTCCTCGTACAGGGGGCTCATCATGCGCAGGTTCTGCAACGTGGCCTTAAGCGAGTCCACGGCGAAGTCGACGTCTTCCCGTGTGGTGTCGCGGCCCAGCGTCATGCGCAGCGAGCCGTGGGCGATCTCGTGGGGAAGGCCGATGGCCAAAAGCACGTGGCTCGGGTCCAGCGAGCCGGAGGTGCAGGCGGAACCGGAGGACACGCAGATGCCCCGGGTGGCCAGCTGCAGCAGCATGCCTTCGCCCTCGATGAACTCGAAGGAGAAGTTCACGTTGTTGGCCAGGCGGCTCTCCCAGCTGCCGTTGAGCTTGGCCGAGGGGATCTCCTCGAGAATGCGACGGATAGCGTGGTCGCGCAGCGCCAATTGGCGGTCGCGCTCGGGGACGATTTCCTCGGCGGCCAATTCGGCGGCGCGGGCGAAGCCGACGATGCCGGGCACGTTCTCGGTGGAGCCGCGCCGCCCGCGTTCCTGCTGACCGCCATCGAGGAGGTTCTGAAGCTTCACGCCACGGCGCACATACAAAAGGCCGACGCCCTTGGGGCCGTAGATCTTGTGGGACGACGCCGACAGCATGTCGATGCCCAGCTCGTTCACGTCGATGGGCTCATGGCCGAAGGCCTGCACCGCGTCGGTGTGGAAGGCGACGCTCGCCTCGTGGGCGGCCGCCGCCAGCTCGCGAATAGGCTCGATGGTGCCGATCTCGTTGTTGGCGAACATGATGGAGGCCAGGATGGTGTCCGGGCGGATGGCCGCCTTGAAGTCCTCAACGCTCACGAGTCCGTGCTCGTCCACGGGAAGATAGGTCACCTCGAAGCCCTCGCGCTCCAGCGCCTCGCAGGTGTGAAGCACCGCGTGGTGCTCGATGGCGCTCGTGATGATGTGGCGCCCCTTGGTGGCGTTGGCCCGGGCGAAGCCCTTGAGGGCCCAGTTGTCCGATTCGGTGCCGCCGCTCGAGAAGAAGATTTCGCGCGGCGTCGCGCCGATGAGGCTGGCCAAGCTCTCGCGGGCGGCAGCCACGGCGTCGGAGGCCTCCTGGCCCAAGGGGTAAATGGAGGAAGGATTGCCGAAATGCTCGGTGAAGTAGGGGGCCATGGCCTCCACCACTTCGGGGCGAACGGGCGTCGTGGACGCATGGTCAAGGTAGATCTGCCTCATGGTGCTCCTGCTTCCGCGTCTGGGATGGATTCGCCCGGTACGGTTCTCGGACGCGGCCGGGCGCCCCCATCTAAGTCTAGTAATTTGCTAGAGTTTAATATAATCGGGTTGCGGAGATTGTCAAGAACCTCTTATGATTGTTACCATATTCACGACGATTTCCCAGAAAGGCGACCTCGGTGAAGATTTCGACGAAGACCCGCTACGGCATGCGTTTCATGATCGATTTGGCCCAAAGCCAGGGGGAGGGCCGCGTGGCCCTGAAGGATATCGCCGACCGCCAGGGCCTTTCCAAGAAATATCTCGAGCAGGTCGTCGCGCCTCTCGCCAGCGCGGGATTGCTCGACGTGACGCGCGGGAACCAGGGCGGCTACCGTCTTTCCCGCGATGCAAGTGCCATCACGCTGGCCGACATCGTCGCCGCCTCCGAGGACGGCTTGGAGTTGCTCGACTGCATGGGGTCGCTTTCTGCCTGCGAGCGCGCCGAGGACTGCCCGTCTCGTCGCGTGTGGGGCGGCCTTCAAGTGGCGATCGGCGATTATCTCTCCGGGCTCACCCTCGCCGACGTCGCCTCTTCCGCCGCCGCTGCCAACTTGTAATCTACCACCAGACCTCTTTCGCGTATCATGTGTAATTACCTGTGCCGCGACGAGAGAGGACGCTGTGGAAGACGAGGGGAAAAAGTACTGGCTCTCCATAGCTGCTTTCGTTCTCGTGTTCATCGCGGTCGTCGTCACGCTGTCCACCTTCATGCAGCAGACGAGCAACCGCATCGTCGCCCAGGCGAACCAGTACGTCTCTGATGCCACGGCCCAATCCTGCGTGCTGGTCTCCACCCTCATGGAGAACACGCAGAAAGACATCGAGACTATCGCCGCCCTTGCCTCGGAGTCGGCGGATGTGACCGACATCGTCACCAGCGAGGAATGGCTCATCAGCGTGGAGGAGACCTCGCCTTTCGACACCATCGACTTCGTTGATGTCGACGGCATGCAGCACTCGCCCCAGCACGAGCCGGTGAACGTGTCGGATCGCTCTTACTTCAAGCGGGCCATGGCGGGCGAATCTGGCATCGAGGCCGTATTCAACACCCGCATGACCCACGAGAACCTCGTGTACTTCTTCGCACCGGTTCGCGAGGGCGCGGACGGCCCGGTCGTGGGCTTGCTTCTGGCCCACTACAGCGAGAACCGGCTCGCCGATCTTCTGTCAGGCGATTTCTTCGGCTACGCGTCCCAGGTGATGCTGTGCTTGCCCACCGGGGAGGTGGTGGCCGCCACGGATTCCTCCTATGTTGGCAGGAACCTTATCCAAGAGGCGCAGGCCGACCCCTCTGCCACCTCTGGCGCCCGCGATCTGGAGCGCGCTTTTGCCAATCACGAGACGGTCACGTACAGCTACCAGGCTGAGCGCGGCACGGGCTCGGTGTGCCTTCGCGAGGTGCCGGGTCTCGGCTGGATGATGCTGGAGACGTTCCCGGCCGCCGCTACCGAGCAGATGATCAACGAGGCCAATGAAGGCGGTTGGAACGCCCTGTTCGTCATCGTGGTGGTATTCGTCCTCGTCATTGCCGGCATTATCTTCTACAACAACCGCCGCCACCGCTCGCTCACCCGCTCGATGCGCGATCGGGAGGACGTGCAGCGCGGGGTGGCCAAGCTGACCGAGCGGCTGGTGCTCATGGATTTGGATGCCGATCGGTTCCGCTACATGAGCGGCCCGGTCACGCCGAGTGACCCCTACGAGTTGGAAGGCCCCTACACCGCCATGATAGAGCGCCTGCAGGGCCTGGTCGTGGGCGACGAGGCCAAGGCGGAGGTGGCCAAGCTCTACGACAAGCACACGATCATCGATCTCATGCCGCCCGGCTCCGACGAGATCCGCTTCGAGTACCAGATGAATCGCGGGGGAGACGTCAAATGGGAGGACATCAACCTCATCTGCGTGCAGCGCGACGCGGCGGGGATGCCGACGCGGCTTCTCTACACAACCCAGGACGTCACGGCGCTCAAGCAGCGCGAGAAGCAGCTCCAGCGGGCCATGGAGGACTCCTATCGCGCGGCGGTTGCCGCCAACAACGCCAAGAGCGACTTCCTCTCGCGCATGAGCCACGATATCCGCACGCCGATGAACGCCATCATCGGCATGACGGAGCTCGCGCGCATGAACGAGGGGCATCCGGAGAAAGTGGACGACTGCCTGGCGAAGATCACGCTGTCGAGCAACCATTTGCTCGCGCTGATCAACGAGGTTCTCGATCTTTCCATGATCGAGAACGGCCGGCTGGAGCTTACTGTGGGGAAGGTGGATTTGCGGGCGCTGGCCCTTGAGATGGAGACGGTGTTCGCGCAGCGCTGCGAGGACGCGGGCATCGCCTTCGTGATTGAATTCGAAGGGCTCGCCCATCCGCTGGTAGAGGGCGACGGACTTCGCTTGCAACAGGTGTTCATGAACATGCTCGGCAATGCGGTGAAGTTCACGCCGGCGGGCGGCTCGGTGTCGCTGCGGGTTGTCGAGCACGCCTCTCGCGTCGAGGGGACGAGCGACTACGAGTTCGTCTTCGCCGACACCGGCTGCGGCATGGCGCCTGAGTTTCTGGCGCACGTCTTCGAGCCCTTCGCGCGTGAGCACGACTCGCGCACCGAGTCCGTGGAGGGCACGGGGCTGGGGCTTTCCATCGCCCAGTCCGTCGTCTCGCTGATGGGCGGCACGATTGATGTGGAAAGCGAGCCGGGTCGCGGCACGGTGTTCACGGTGCGGGTGAGCATGCGCTATGTGGAAAGGGACGCGAAAGGCTCCCTCGAGGAAAGCGACGACGCCGACGCCCTGTGCGATGTTTCGCAGGGGGATGCGCCCGCGCCGAGGGGCGCCGATTTGAGCGGCGTGCGCGTGCTGCTTGTGGAGGACAACGAGCTTAACAGTGAGATCGCCGTGGCGCTGCTGGAGTCCCTCGGCGCGGCGGCCGAGACGGCGGCCAACGGCCAGGAGGCCCTCGATGCGCTGGACGCGAGCGAGCCGGGCCATTTCGACGTGGTGCTCATGGATATCCAGATGCCCGTCATGAACGGTCTGGAGGCCACGCGCCGCATCCGCGAGAGCGAGCGCGATGATTTGCGCGCGCTGCCCGTCGTGGTGCTCTCGGCCAACGCGTTCACCGAGGATGTGCAGGAATCGAAGCGCGCTGGCGCCGACGACCATCTCTCCAAGCCCATCAGCGTGAAGGATCTGGCGGCGACGTTGGGTGGAATCCTCGGGCGCTCCTGATCCTTGCGGCGCTCGCGTCCCTCGCGACCCTTGCCGCCCTGGTTCCTCACGGCCCCGCGCCATCACGCGCCTACGGCGCAGCGCGGAGTCGAAGGATCGTGCGGCCCTTCGCTGTGTTAAGATAGCCTGCACGCAACAACCCTAAAGGGGAGCGGTGGTGTCATCGGCCGCCTGCGCCCGGAAAAGGAGTCTTACCCGTTATGCCTAAGGGAACCTTCGGCGTCACCACGCCCATCTACTACATCAACGCCGCGCCGCATCTGGGTACCGCCTATACCACGGTGGCCGCCGACACCATTGCTCGCTACGAGCGTATGAACGGCTACGACGTGTCGTTCGTCACCGGCACCGACGAGCACGGCCAGAAGATCGCCGAGACCGCCGAGAAGAACGGCATGACCCCGCAAGCCTGGTGCGATTCCCTCGCCCCCGCCTTCACCGATGCGTGGAAGACGCTGGATATCGACTACACCAACTTCGTGCGCACCACTGAGGATCGCCAGACGCGCGCCGTGCAGAAGTTCTGGCAGGGGCTCTACGACGCGGGCTGGCTGTACAAGAGCGCCTACGAGGGCTGGTACTGCGTCCATGAGGAGACCTACTACGCCGAGAGCGATCTGGAGAAGAACGAGGACGGCGAATTCGTGTGCCCCGACTGCAAGCGTCCGGTGCGCTACGAGTCCTCGGGCGAGGAGAACTGGTTCTTCAAGCTCTCCGAGTTCCAGGACAAACTCCTCGCCTTCTATGACGAGCATCCGGACTTCATCCGGCCGGTCAGCCGTCGCAACGAGATCGTCTCCTTCGTGAAGGGCGGCTTGCAGGATCTGTCCATCTCCCGTTCCAGCTTCGACTGGGGCATCCCCGTGCCGTGGGATGAGGGCCACGTGTTCTACGTGTGGGCCGACGCGCTCATCGCGTACCTCACGGGCATCGGCTACGGCGACCCCGAGCGCGAGGCCGAGTTCGATCGCCGCTGGCCCATTCAGTACCACTTCGTGGGCAAGGACATCACCCGCTTCCACTGCGTCATCTGGCCCGCGATGCTCATGGCCGCCGGCATGCCCATCACCCACACGGTATTCGGCCACGGCTTTCTGCTCACCAAGGGCGAGAAGATGTCGAAGTCGAAGGGCAACGGTCTTATGCCCGCCGATCTCGTGCGCGTGTTCGGCGTGGATGCCTACCGCTACTACTTCATGAGCGACGTGCAGTTCGGCCACGACGGCTCCATCTCCATGGAGCGCATGGTGCAGGTGTACAACGCCGATCTGGCCAACACCTGGGGCAACCTCGTCTCCCGCGTGACGAACATGACCACGAAGTACTTCGAGGGCCGCGTGCCCGAGACGCCCGCCGGTTCCGAGGACAATCCGCTGCGCGAGATCGCCGACACCCTGTACGCGGAATACGACGCCTGCATGGCCGAGGTGGACTTCACCGGGGCCGCGGCGGCGGTGCAGAAGCTGGCGAGCCGCGTGAACCTGTACGTGGAGGAGAGCGCCCCCTGGACGCTGGCGAAGGATCCCGCCCGCGCCGATGAGCTGGCCGCGGTCATTTACAACTGCCTAGAGGCCATCCGCATCATCGCCCTGTACATGGCGCCGTTCATGCCGAACACCTCGGCCGAGGTGTTCCGTCGCCTGGGCCTGGGAGAGATCGCCGACACCACCGACATCCAGGAGGCCACGGCCTGGGGCCAGCTGCCCGCTAGCGTCGCCGTGGAGGTGGGCGACCCCCTCTTCCCGCGCCTGGATGTGGATAATCTGCCCGAGCTGTAGGCGATCATGAGAGACCAAGATCCCGTTTTTTATGACGCGCTGTTTCGGCAGAAGCGCAAAGGGGGGAAGTGGCGTGTGATGCCCTCGCCGGTGCTGGAAGGCCCGGTGGCCGACACCCATGCGCATCTGCAGATGCTCGCCGATCCGGCCTGCGAGTTGGCCCGCGCCGGCGCTCACGGCGTCGCCTTCGTGGAGACCATCGTCGATCCGGCCGAGGACGGCTTCGCCACCTTCGACGTCCTGCCTCTCTGGCTCATGGAGGCCGCTCGCGATCTGAAGGTCATGGAAGAAGAGGATGATGGCACGGCCGGCATTGTCGCCGCTCCGGCGGTGCCCCACGTGCGCATCGCGGCCGGCGTGCACCCGCACAACGCCAAGGAGTGGGCGCCGGAGCTTAAGGCCGCCCTGCGCGAGCGTTTGCGCGACCGCCGCGTGAGCGCGGTGGGGGAGATCGGGCTCGACTACCACTACGACCTGTCGCCGCGCGATGTGCAGCGCGAGGTCTTCCGCGCTCAGATTCGCCTGGCCAAGGAAGCGGGACTGCCCATCGCGCTGCATATGCGCGAGGCTCACGACGACGGCTTCGCCATTCTGGAAGAGGAGGGCTTTCCCGAGGCGGGAACGCTTCTGCACTGCTTCAACCTGGATGCCGCTGAGGTGGCGCGTTGGGTGGAGGCCGGCTGCTACATCGCCTTCGGGGGCCCGCTTACCTTCAAGCGCGCCGACGAGGTGCGCGAGGCCGCCAAGCTGGTACCGGCCGATCGCCTGCTCACCGAGACGGATTCGCCCTATATGACCCCCGAGCCTCTGCGCGGCACCGACTGCGGCCCGGCCCACACCATCTACACCGCCGACGTGCTCTGCGAGGTGCGCGGCGCCGACACCCCCGAGGCCCGTGCCGCCCTGCTCGCCCAGCTCTACGAGAACGCACAGCGCCTCCTCAACCGCAAGCCCACCCCGTGGCAGAAAGGCAGCAGCAATGCATAGAGTGATTTTGCACGGGTCGTGTCGGGCCGATGGGCGCAGTGCCGTGCTGGCCGACGAGCTATTCAATGCCTGCATCGAGGAGTGCCCGGAGGACGGGGTGTCCATCGTGTCGGTGTCGTCCACCGAGGTGCGGCCGTGTATCGGCTGCGATGAGTGCCGCGCCGTCGCCGAGGAGCCCATCCACGTGTTCGAGGAGGGCGATCCGCTGCTGCCTCAAGAGACGGTGGCGGAATCCGGTGCTCTGTTCCACCACTGCATCATCGACGACGACATGAACGAGGTGCGCAAGCACCTGGATGCGGCCGATGAGCTCATCGTGGTGTGCCCGGTGTACTTCGCCAGCGTGCCGGCTCAGATGAAGGCGCTGCTCGACCGCCTGCAGCCCTACTACTTCACCGACCTGCGCACGCGGCCCAAGCGCCCTGCGGTCATCCACGTGGTAGGAGCCGGCGGCGATCCCCACGGCTTCGAGCCGCTCATCGGCACGGTGCGCTCGGCGCTGTCCGTGGCCGGCTTTGCCGTAGAGCTCGTGCTCAACTGGGTGGGGAAGATCCGCGCTGACGGCGAGATCACGGCCGACGCCGAGGAGTACCCGCTGCCCCCCGTGGGCGGCTTCGGCGCCCTGGGCCTCGAGTTCGATGACGACTATGAGGTTGTGGAAGTGGAGGGCGTGGAAGAAATCGAGGAAGTCGAAGAGGAGGAGGACAACGACGGGGCGACCGAAGCTGCCGAGCACCGCCCGAAGGATCGCGCGAAGCTGTCCGTAAGCCAGAAGGCGCCCGCCCCTAAGCAGGATGCCCCGAAGTCGGGCTCCCGCGGCCCGCGCAAGTCCTCCGGCAAGGGCGGCGGCCCGGCCTACGGGAAGAAGAACACCAAGAAGAAGGGCAACGGCCGTGGCGGCCACCGATAGCTATGCCGGCGGCGACGGGCGCCTGTCGCCGCTCTCTACGCCGAGTGCCACCCGCGCGGTGCTCGAGGCCCACGGCATCGGCACCAAGTACACGCTCGGCCAGAACTTTCTCGTGAACGACGACGTGCTGAAGAAGATCATCGCCCTGGCCGAGGTGGACGAGGCCGACCGCGTTTTGGAAGTGGGCCCCGGCATCGGCACGCTCACCATCGCGCTCCTGAAGCACGCCGCCAGCGTCGTCGCCATCGAGCGCGACCCCGACCTGCCCGCCGTCCTCGCCGACACCCTGCACCCCTGGCGCGAGAAGTTCGCTCTCATAGAAAAGGACGCCCTTGACGTAACCGGGGATGACATTGTTGCGGCTATGGCCGAGATCGGCGCAGACACGGGGTGCCTTGACCGAGCGAGTTCCGCAGCGAACGAAACAGCCCAGTGGGCTGTTTCGCAGAGCGAGGACTGTCTGAGCGAATCAAGGTACCGCGTGGCTGTGCCTCAGGAGGAGCTTCAGCCGAGTCTTCCCAGCAAGCTGGTCGCGAACCTTCCCTACGCCGTGGCCGCCACCGTCGTGCTCGACTACTTCGAATCCTTCCTCTTCTTGGACTCCGTCACCATCATGGTGCAGAAGGAGGTGGCCGACCGCATGGCGGCCGCCGTGGGCACGAAGAACTACGGCGCTTACACCGTGAAGCTCGGCTTGCACGCCGAGCCGGCCGGCCGCTTTCCCGTGGGCCCGGGCAACTTTTTCCCGCCGCCCCGGGTCGATTCCGCCGTCATCCGCCTGAACCGTCGCGTGCCGCTCATGGCCGATGGGGCACCTGCCACGCCGGAGGTCATCGCTGCTGCGGCTCTCATAGCCGACGCCGCCTTCGCCAACCGCCGCAAGACCATCGCCAACTCCTGCAAGACCTACTTCTCCGGCCGCGGCTCGCTCTTGCTGGGAGCCTCGGGTTCGTCGGCTGGGCTAAGGGCCGTGGATGGCGCCCTGTCTGGTGGTGTTGGGGGCGCCTTCGTCCTCGACGGAGCCGACATCGTCGACCACCTTCCCGCCATCTTCGATGCCGCCGCCATCGACCCCCGCCGCCGCGGCGAAACCCTGACCCAGCAGGAATTCCTCGCCCTCGGCGCTGCACTGCTGAAAGAGGCGACCGTCTGATCTCTTTCTGTGATATGATGCAAAAATCATATTGAAGGGAGGGGCTATGGACGATCTGGTTGCGGAGCTGCAGGATTTCCGCCACCTGCGCTGGGACGAGCGCACGACAACCTCGGGAACGAGCGGCACCTTCCCGAAGGCGCGGGCCGGCGAGGGGAGGGCGCGCCGCTACTACAAGCTCTCCTGCTACGACAGCTACCGGGGCATTTACGGCCATGAGTGTGTCAACGAGCTTCTGGCCGCCCGCGTGATGGAGCACCTGGGCATTCCCCATGCACGCTATCGGCTCATCCACGGGCTCGTGGTCATCGACGGCGAAGAGCGCGAGACGTGGCTCAACGAGTCGCCGAGCTTCCGCGCGCCCGACGAGCGCAAGATGGCCTTCGATTTATTCTACGACTTGAACCGGCGCCCCGGGGAGTCGCCGTTCGACCTTGCGCGGCGCTACGGTTGGGGCCCGCAGGTGGCGGCCCTCATCATTGCTGATTATCTCATCGCCAATCGGGATCGCCACGGCGCAAACATAGAGGTGATACGCAGCCCCGAAGGCTCGGTGCGCCTCGCGCCGCTGTTCGATAGCGGCTTGTCCTTCGTGTTCTCTTGCTACGGGGATGAGGAGCGCGTGCGCGCCTTCGACCCCTTAAGCGACGTGAACGCCAACAATTACCTGGGGACGCGCTCGTTGGAAGAGAACTTGCGCTTCGTGGGCGAGCTGGTGGAGACGCCCCTGCCAATGCCGCCTCTCGGCGAGGGGCGCATACGGGCCTTGACCGATGGCATCGGCCACGCGGTATCCGATGCCCATGTTGCGAAGATGCGCGAGATGCTTGCACGGCGCTGGGAGCATCTGCTTGCGGGGGGCATCGTCGTCGAGAGCCGGTCGGACGGCCTGTCGAGGGAGGGGTAGTCGTGTTCGCCTTCGACATCATCGACGGCCGCGCCCGCAATGCCGTTCCCTGCGGCCGTCTCTTCTACGACGCCGAACGCGACGAATGGGGCATCCAGATAGCGGAGGGCGCAGGCCCCGAAGAGGTGCCGTTCCTTTTCTCCTCGTTCGTCGAAAGGGGGGAGCGCGCGATAGGGCCTGCGTGGGCGCGTCGCTGGGTGGCCGAGCGCGTGGTGCCTCCGGGACGGCAGAACCTGGGAGAGGTCTTGAGGGCGAATGGCCTCCGGGAATACAGCGAGTTCGCCCTGCTCGCTATTGGGAAGGGGGCCTGTTCGCAGGATTATTTCGTGCTGCGCGGGCCGTTTCCCGTCGATGACGATGGCGAGATACTGGACGACCGGCGCCAGTTGCGCCAGTCCATCGGGCGCGCGGTGGCCGAGGCGCGCCGCGAGCAGGGTATGACGCAGAAACAGCTGGCCGAGAGGGCCCTGGTGGATCAGGCCGTCGTCAGCCGCGTGGAGCGAGGTCGCGCCAACATCACCTCCGATCTTCTGGCGGATGTGGCCTGCGCCTTGGGAATGTGTGTGGAAGTGACGCTGGCGCCGGCGGCGGTGTACAATGGCGAGCCTGACGAAGGACGATTGGGCCTCTAGGTCCTGGAAGTGAGCGGGCCGATAGGCCCTGGAAGCGAGGGTGCCATGGGAAAGACGGCGGGACGGGCAAGGTTCGCGCGCATCGGCATCGCGGTGGCGGTGCTCGTGGTGCTCGCGGGCATCGGTGTGGCCCTGGCCGCGACGGTGGGCGGCCTGTCCCCGGCCGGAGGATCGAATGCCCTGGTGGTGGAAGAGCCGATGGGCCGTCCCCAGGACACGCTGGAAGCAGAGCCTGAGGCTCCGGCCGATGCCGCTGCGCAAGAGGCTCCGGTCGAAAAGGCGGCCCCGCCTGCGCCCACACCTTCCACGACCGGCGCGCTGAAGGTCACAGGCGCCCAGCTCACCGATGCCGCTGGCGAGCCGGTGCAGCTGCGCGGCGTCTCCACCCACGGTCTGGCCTGGTACCCTCAGTACGTGAACCAGGAGTTCTTCACCGAGCTGCGCGACGTGTGGGGCGCCAACGTCGTGCGCCTGGCCACCTACTCGGCGGAAGAGGGCGGCTACGCCACGGAGACGGGCGACCGCACGGCGCTGAACGACCTGGTGGTGCGCGGCGTCCAGTACGCCCAGGCTGCCGATTTGTACGCCGTGGTCGACTGGCACACCCTGTCCGATGCGAACCCCGCCACCAACCAGTGGGCCGCCGAGGAGTTCTTCCGCTCGGTGTCGGGCGCCTTGGGCAACACGGACAACGTCATCTACGAGATCTGCAACGAGCCCAACGGCGGCACGAGTTGGGCCGACATCAAGGCCTACGCCGAGGCGGTCATTCCCATCATCCGCGCCAACGACCCCGATGCGATCATCGTCGTGGGCACGCCCACCTGGTCCCAGGATCTCGCCGCCGCGGCGGCCGACCCGCTGCCCGACGCCAACGTCATGTACGCGCTGCACTTCTACGCCGCCACTCATGAAGATGACCTGCGCCGTGCGCTTTCCACGGCGGTGGCCGGCGGCCTGCCCGTGTTCGTGACCGAGTTCGGCATTTGCGAGGCAAGCGGTGCCGGCGAGATCGACTACGCTTCGGCGAACCTGTGGGTACGCCTTATGAACGAGCTGGACGTGAGTTACATCTGCTGGAACCTGTCGAATAAGGACGAGACGGCGGCCCTGTTCAAGCCCGGCTGCGCGAAGACCTCCGGCTTCACCCTGGACGACCTCACTGACGAGGGCCTATGGCTCGTCGACACCCTGAAGAGCCCCGGCTTTTCCCGCGAGGAGGTGGCGCTGGCCCGGGCCGAGGTGAAGGACAACAGCGCCGGAGCCCAGATGCTCGTCTCCGCCGACGACACCCTGCAGTGGACCTTCCAGGTGGCCGACCGTTGGGAGGAGGGCGGCCGCACCTTCTTCCGCTACGAGATGGCCGGCTCGAACTACAGCGCCGGCGTGAAGAGCTGGTCGGTCGTGGTGCCCTTCAACGGCGAGGTGACCTTGGAGGACGCGTGGAACTGCAAGGCTTCGGCCTCAGGCACGCGGCTCACTGTCGCCAACGACGCCCACAACGGGAACGTTCCCGCCGGCGGTTTTGTGCGCGACGTAGGCTTCATCGTGAGCGGCCCGGCGGATCTGGCCGTGGTGGAGTACGAGTAGCGCGCGGCTTCCCCTCCGCTCGCCAGTTCGCCTTTTGACGGCGATGGGTGCGAGCATACAATAGTTGTCACGGCGTCACGCAGGCGATTCAAAGGAGGTTCGGTTGTGCGCACGGTAAGACTGGCGACGGAGGCAGACGCGGCAGGCATTCTGGCCGTGTACGCGCCCTACATTCGCGATACGGCGATCACGTTCGAAACCGAGACCCCCTCTTTGGACGCCTTCCGCTGTCGCATGGCCTCTATCATCGGCGACTATCCCTATCTGGTGGTGGAAGAGGACGGCTCCATCGTCGGGTTCGCCTACGCGCACCGGCTGGGGGAGCGCGCCGCCTATGCGTGGAACGCCGAACTGTCCATCTACTTCGCGCCGGACTACACCTCCCGAGGGTGGGGCAGCGTGCTGTTCTGGGCGCTCATCGACCTTCTGGCCCTGCAGGGCGTGCGCAACGCCTACAGCCTCATCACCGTGCCCAACGAGGCGAGTCTGGCCTTGCATGAGAAGTTGGGCTTTGCGCTCATGGGCATTCAGAAGGAGGCCGGCTACAAGCTGGGCGCCTGGCACGATGTGGCGTGGCTGCGCATGGCCATCGGCGACTTCTCAGCGGCTCCCGAACCCCGCGTGCCGCTTTCCGCCATGGATCCCGATCAGGTGGCCGAGGTGCTCACCGCTGCTGAGGACGCGCTGGCGCGGTTGGGGTAGCGGCGCTGCGTGTCGGCGCGATTCGGCTGAGGCGGACGCAATGGCGACGCCGCAGCGGTCGGTGTGGGAAAGCGCCGGGAACCGATGACGGTTTTGGGACGGCTTTGCCGCGACCACGGCAGAGCCGATACCCGCTATACTGGCTTGCAAAAGACGAGGCGACCGAAGGCGGGGAACGTTCATGGATCAGAAGATGGAGCAGGCACGGGCTGTGCTGGCGAGCCGTTTCGGCTACGACGCGTTCCGCCCGGGGCAGGAGGCAGTGGTCTCGGCGCTCCTTTCCGGTCGCGATGTGCTGGCAGTCATGCCCACCGGTGCCGGCAAGTCGGTGTGCTACCAGGTGCCGGCCGTCGTCATGGAGGGCATGGCGCTCGTCGTGAGCCCGCTCGTGTCGCTCATGGCCGACCAGGTTCGGGCCGTGCAGGAAGCGGGCATCCGCGGGGCGTACCTGAATTCCACGCTGGCGCCCGGACAGCAGGCCGAGGTGCTGCGCCGGGCGGCCGAGGGCGCCTATGACCTCATGTACGTGGCTCCCGAGCGCCTGGCCGATCCGCGCTTCGCCGAGTTCGCCCGTACGGCGCGGCTCGCGCTGATCGCCGTGGACGAGGCCCACTGCGTGTCCCAATGGGGTCAGGACTTCCGCCCCTCGTACCTCTCCATCGGCCAGTTCATCGCTGAGCTGCCCGTCCGCCCTCCCGTGGCGGCGCTCACGGCCACGGCCACCGATCTGGTGCGCCGCGACATCGTGCGCCTTCTGGGTCTGCGCGACGCGGCCTGCACGGTCACGGGCTTCGACCGGCCCAACCTGCGTTTCGCGGTGGAGCGGCGCGAGCCCAAGCAGAAGCTGGCGCGCCTGGATGCCTTCATCGACGAGCGACGGGCCGAGTCGGGCATCGTCTACTGCGCCAAGCGGGCGACGGTGGAGGAGGTGTGCGACCACTTGCGCGAGCGCGGCATCGCGGCCACCCGCTACCACGCGGGGCTCACCGCCGAGGAGCGCGAGCGCAACCAGCGGGCCTTCGTGAACGATACGGCCCCGGTCATGGTGGCCACCAACGCCTTCGGCATGGGCATCGACAAGTCCAACGTCAGCTACGTGGTGCACTACAACATGCCCGGGTCGGTGGAGGCCTACTACCAGGAGGCCGGCCGCGCCGGGCGCGACGGAAGCCCGGCCGAATGCCTACTTCTGTGGTGCGACGGCGACATCGCCACGGGCCGTTTCTTCATCGAGCAGGAATCGACCCACGAGGGGCTCACGGCCGAGGAGGCCGAGGTGGTGCGCGCGAGCCGCCGCCGCATGCTGGAGTCCATGGTCGGCTACTGCTACACCACCGGTTGCCTGCGCGCGTACATTCTCCGCTACTTCGGGGAAGGTGGTCATGACGAGGCACTCCCGTCGCAGGGAGGGGCGACCGAGGTCGCCCCCTACGGTGGGGCGGGTGCCGGCGGCGCAAACCTGCTTGACGGTGCTGCCTGCGCCCCAGACTCCCGCGATGGCCATGCCGCCTGCGACCCCACCCTCCGTAGGGGTGGATCTTGGTCCGCCCTCCCGACCGAGGAAAATTCTGCAAGCTCGTCGGCGAAGCGGTGCTGCTCGAACTGCGACGGGGAATTCGAGGCCGTGGACGTCACCGCCGAGGCTCGCGCCATCATGCGCTGCGTGCAGGCTCTGCGCGGCCGCTTCGGCAAGACGACGGTGGTGGACGTGCTGCGCGGCGCCGACACCGAGAATCTGCGCCAGTGGGGCCTGGTGAACCTGCCGGTCTACGGCACCTCCGAGGCTCGGCGCGCCCTGCTCATGGAAGTGGTGGAGCTCTTGGCTGCCGACGGGTATCTCGCCATCACCGAGGGGAAGTTCCCGCTTGTGGGCTTCGGCCCCCGCTACCGTGAGGCCGCTGAGCCCGATTTTGCGCTGCGCATCAAGCAGACGCCGAAGGTGCGCAAGGGGAGCGCGGCCAAACCGCCGAAGGCTGCCCGTCCTGGCGCCGCCGATCTGGGAGCGGCGGACGCCGAGCTCTTCGAGCGTTTGCGCGCCCTGCGTCTGCTCCTGGCCCAGGAGGCCGCCGTGCCGCCCTACGTCATCTTCCACGACGCCACCCTAGCCGCTATGGCCGCCGCCCGCCCCGCCACGGAAGAGGAGCTGCTAGCCCTCCCCGGCGTAGGCGAGAAAAAGCTCGCCACCTATGGTAAGGCGTTCTTGGAAGAGATCGCGTCTGTCCCCGAAGCAACCGAAGTTGAGTAGGCTCGGAGGGGCCGAGGGGGCCCGCGCGCAGGTTGCGCAGCGACTGGAACAGCCCAGTGGGCTGTTCCGCAAAGCGAGCCATTGCTTGAGCACGGGTTCCCTCGGCCCCTCCGAGCCGGACGGCTCCTTTCTCGCTCGAACTCGGACAGCCCCTGCCCGTTACAACCTTGTTTCTAGGCGAATTGCGGGGCGAGTTGCTCACATTTCGCGGTAGCATGGTCGCAACCGATTTCTGTCGTAAGGAGCACCATGACCAAGATTCAAATGACCACGCCGCTTGTGGAGATGGACGGCGATGAGATGACCCGCATCATCTGGCAGATGATCAAAGACGAGCTGATCTGCCCCTTCGTGGACTTGAAGACCGAGTACTACGATTTGGGCCTGGAGAACCGCAACGCTACCGACGATATGGTCACCATCGAGTCCGCCGAGGCCACCAAGCGTTTGGGCGTGGCCGTGAAGTGCGCCACCATTACGCCGAACGCCGCTCGGGTGGAGGAGTACGACCTGAAGCAGATGTGGAAGAGCCCCAACGGCACCATCCGCGCGATGCTCGACGGCACGGTGTTCCGCACCCCCATCATTGTGAAAGGCATCGAGCCCTGCGTGCGCAACTGGACGCGCCCCATCACCATCGCCCGCCATGCCTACGGCGATGTGTACAAGAACGCCGAGATCCGCGTGCCCGGCCCCGGCAAGGTGGAGCTTGTGTACACCGGCGACGACGGCACGGAGATCCGCGAGCTGGTGCACGAGTACGACGGCGCCGGCGTGGCCCAGGGCATGCACAACCTGGACGCCTCCATCGCGAGTTTCGCCATGAGCTGCTTCGAGTTCGCCCTGGACACCAAGCAGGACCTGTGGTTCGCCACCAAGGACACCATCTCCAAGAAGTACGACCACCGCTTCAAGGACATCTTCCAGGAGATCTACGACGATAAGTACGCGGCCCGCTTCGAGGAGGCCGGCATCGAGTACTTCTACACGCTCATCGACGACGCCGTGGCCCGGGTCATGAAGGCCGAGGGCGGCTTCATCTGGGCCTGCAAGAACTACGACGGCGACGTGATGAGCGACATGGTGTCGAGCGCCTTCGGGTCGCTGGCCATGATGACCTCGGTGCTCGTGAGCCCGGCGGGCGTCTACGAGTACGAGGCGGCTCACGGCACGGTGCAGCGTCACTACTACAAGCATTTGGAAGGCAAGGAGACCTCCACGAACTCCGTAGCCACCATCTTCGCCTGGTCCGGCGCCCTGCGCAAGCGCGGCGAATTGGACGAGCTGCCCGACCTCGTGGCTTTCGCCGACCGCTTGGAAGCGGCTACCCTGGCCACCATTGAGGCCGGCGAGATGACCGGCGACCTCGCCCGCATCACGACGCTGCCGAACCCCGTGACCCTTTCCACGGGCGAGTTCATCCAAGCCATCGCCAAGCGCCTCGCCGCCTAAGCGATTCCGCGTCGCCTCGTCTCTTTTCGGCTTGCCTCGTCCCTTCCGGCCCGACCGCATCCAACCCGCGGTCGGGCCTTTTCGTTCTCGCTAATTTGGAAAATGTGCTTTTCTGGATCGCGGGATTTGGAAAATGTGCTTTTTTGATTTCGCAAAACACCTTGCTTGATCTGCGGAAACTTGAAAAATCCCAGTTCAGAAGGGTGAACAAAAAAGCACATTAATCCTCCTTTGCAGATTGTGGGCTAGGAGGAGGACTCCTCATCGTCTGAACTGGGCGACCTCGCGTAGAAGTCCCTGTATCGGAGCGTTTTCGGGTTGCGCATTGCCCGATCCAACACGAACGCCGCCTTTTCCATCTTGTCGCGGGGAGGGTTCATCATCACCCAGAAGAGGTCGAGGTAGCCGCCGAGCCTGGTGCGGTCGAACCCCGTGTGGGAGTCGAGGAACAGGCGCAGCAGATAGCAGAGCCGGTTGACCGCGGCGAGCGGGTTCTCCGGGTCGGGCAGGCGCTTGATGAGCTTGGAGTTGTGCCGCTCGCTGCGCAGGCCCAGCTCGCGGACCAGGCGGTTGTGGCCGTTCTCCATGTCGTGGACCAGCGTCGAGCCGCGCGCCACATGGCCCCCGAAGGCGGCGAGGGTGCGCGCGCCGCTGGTCTTGCCGAGCCCCTCGTCGGCGAACACCGACGCCCCGCTCCCGTCGCAGCCGATGCCGATGCAGTGCTTCCCCTTGGAGAAGCCGCCCGGGACCTTGGAGCCGTCGGGCATCCTCGGCTGGTCCGCCAGCGGCAGCGGGTACATCATCTCGTCGATCTCCACCCGGCCGGCCAGGGCGGCGCCCTCCTGCACCCCCTCCAGCACCGCGAGCAGCTTGGCGAGCCAGTACGGCGGCGTGGTGGCCGACCTGCGGCCCGACCGGGCCGCGCCCGCCAGGCTGCCGTAGGAGAAGACCTCGAGGAGGAACTCCGTCCAGTCGGCGACGGGCAGCTTGCGGCCGTCGAAGACGGTGCCGGTGGCCGGGTTGAACGCGCGGCCGCAGGACAGGCAGCGCCACCGGCGCACGCCGTTGGCGTCGCGCCCGTTGCCCTCGATCGCCGGCGAGCCGCAGCGCGGGCACGCGTCGCGGTCGTAGCCGTTGAAGAAATCGGCCTCGCCGACCAGGCCGGCGCCCGCGTGGCGGTAGCGGTACATGTCGCGGTGGCAGTCCCTGACGATCCTCTCGGCCGGGGACAGCTCGCCGTCGCCGGCGCCGTCCCACGGCGTGGCCGACGGCGCCGGGCGCCGCCGCTTCTCTTCTCCGCTCATGGTGGAAGTCCTCGCTGCCCGGAGGGACGGCGACGCCGAGGACTTCCACATCGCAAGAGCATCGCCGTCCATCCGGGCGGTCTCGCGGATGGATGTTCTGTTGCCTGCGATTATAGGGCAACGCGCGCGGCGGCGGATGCGCTACCCACATTCTGCAAAGGAGGATTTAAGCACATTTTCCAACTGTGGAACCGCACCTGCGACCGTTGCGGCTGCTTGCGTCCGGCTACTTCGCGAGGGCGCGGGAAAGCGCTTCGGGGTTCACGCAGGCCTCGGGGGTGCGGCCGCACACGACGTCGATGGCGTTTTGGGTGCAGCGACGCCGCAGCTCGACGGCGGACTCCTCGGACCAATAGGCGGCGTGCGAGGTGAGCACGGTGTGGGGCGCGTGCATGATGGGGGCGTCCGGCGAGACCGGCTCGTGCTCGAACACGTCGATGCCGGCGCCCCAGAGCTTGCCCGCGCAAAGAGCGGCGGCCACGGCGTCGTTGTCGATGACCGCGCCACGGGAGGTGTTCACCACGATGGCGTCGTCCTTCATAAGCTTCAGGTTGTCGGCGTTCAGCAGATGATGGGTGGCCGGCACGAGCGCCGTGTGGAAGCTGACCACGTCGGCGGTCTTCAGCAGGTTCTCGAGGGTCACGTAGGGGAAATCCTCCGGCGTGAGGCGGCCGGGGTGGCCCTTGTGATCCCACACCACGACGTCGAACCCGAGTCCGCGCGCCTTCCGGGCCACCGCGCGTCCAATGTTGCCGTAGCCCACGACGCCGAAGGTGCGCCCGTGCGCCTGGCCCAGAGGACGGCGGCGATGGAAGTCCCAGATGCCGGCGCGCATGTCGGCATCGATCTCATTGATGCGTCGCAGGCACGCGAGCGCAAGAGCGATGGCGTGATCGCTCACCACCTCGGTGCCGTAGCCGGGCACATTACACACGGCGCAGCCGTCGGCCGTGGCCGCCGCGACATCGATGTTGTCCACCCCGGTGCCGGTCTTGCTGACCACCTTCAGCTGGGGGAGCGCCGCAAACACCTCGGCGGTGAAGCGCCCGTAGGAGGTGATGGCCCCATCGGCTCCGCGCAAATGCTCGATGATCTCGGCAGGCGTACGGTTGCGGGCATCGTCGAAGCTCTTGAACTGGATGCCCGCGGCCTCCACCATCTTCCGCTCGAAGTCGCAATCGCCGAAATCGAAGTCCGTCATCACGATGAGTGCCATGAAATACCTCCCGAAGCGCTTGTTCTCTGGGCAAGCGCCATTGTAGCGGTGCGACAGGCGGTTGCGCCTTCGAACCTGAGCCTCTTCACTGAACGGTAATCCCGTCGCGGCCTTCTAGGGGGCATTAAATTGCAGACGCAGGCAAGGTCGGTAAGCAAATGGTGCGGTCGCACAGGCTGGGGTCTATTCCTCCGTCACTTGTCTTGCGCACCGACTCAGAGGGTAAGTGCGACGGTGCTCCGCTAAAGGCTGTCGCACTTCCCGCGACCGAAAAAAGTTGCGGGGGTTGACAATCGTGGTATGATATGGGGCTGTACTTGTACCGCCAACATGTGAGGAAGTTAGTCAATGGATTTGGCCAAGCAGGCAAAGATCGTCGATGGCATTCATGATACCTTGAATGATTTCGTCGGTCAACGATTGAAAGTGCGCGCCAACATGGGCCGCTCGAAGATCGTCGAGAGCGAAGGCGTGCTCACCCAGGTTCACCCGCAGCTGTTCATCATGGAAGTCGACCGCAAGCGCGGTCGCACCGCTCGTCAATCCTATCAGTACGTCGACGTGCTCACTGGTATGGTGGAGCTGTCCCAGAACGGCGAGCCGCTGTTCGCGCCGTTCGTGGATGAGTCCATGGAGCTGGTGGACTACTCGCTGGAAGAACGTGTGGTCTCTTAAAGCACGCGGTTGACAACCGCTTCGAAATCGGGCAAACTACTGCCTTGCGCGAAAGCGCACACCTTCGTGGGGATGTAGCTCAGCTGGGAGAGCATCACGTTCGCAACGTGGGGGTCGTGGGTTCGAATCCCATCATCTCCACCACGGAAATGACGCGGGCCTCGGGAGACCGGGGCCCGCTTTGTTTTGCTGCCTCCGTAGGGGGCGACCTCGGTCGCCCCTTGTCGGGAGCGGTAGTGGGTTGCAGTTGGGAGGGCGGCGCAAGCACCGTCCCTACGAGGGGCGAGCGGAAGGGGATGTCGATGGATGCAACAACGGGCAAGGCGCTGATGCGGGCGCAGTTCAAAGCGGTGCGCGAGGGGCTGTCTGTGGGGGAGCGGCGCGCCATCGATGAGGCGATCGCGCGGAATGTGGCGGCGCTGCCGGAGTTCGCGGCGGCCGATGCGGTGTTCACCTATCTGAGCTTCGGCGCGGAAGTGGATACGCGCGAGCTCATCCAGCGCGCGTGGGAAGCGGGGAAAACCGTGTGCCTGCCGCGCGTTGTTCCGGGCACGCGCGAGATGCGCTGGTATGCAGTGGAATCCCTCGACAGGCTCGTGCGCAGCTCCTTCGGCGTGGAAGAACCCCCTGACGACCCCTCTCGTGAAGTGCGCCCCGCCGTCTTCGCCTGTCCCGTGGCCCTCGTGCCCGGCCTCGCCTTCGACCGCGAAGGCTTCCGTCTGGGCTACGGCGGCGGCTTCTACGACACGTTTCTGCCTGCTTTTCCCGGCGCCTCCATCGGCCTCATCCGCGCCTGCCAGCTGGTCGAGCGGCTCGCCGTGCGAGACGTCCATGATGCACCCGTCAACATCGTTGCGTTAGAGCAAGGCAGTGCATACGTTGCGAACCGGTAGAAAGGGCTGTTCTCGGACGTTGGTCGTAGCACGAGGCACCTTTTTGCCGCAATCGTAGAAGAACTCCGACAAAAAGACGCTTCGTGCTACGGCTGATGGGTCCAAATCAGACAAAAATCCGTAGCACGACATGGGTTTTTGCCAAAACGAAGTAGCACGAGGGGACATAATGTCCAAATCGGTGGTGATGCTTGGCAAAAAGGCGTGTCGTGCTACGGGTGACGGCTGAGACCGCAGCAGCTATCGCCGCCTACCCGAACCACGCGCGGGCCAGGGCGGCGATGCCGGGGCGGATGTCTGCCTCGGCGATGGAGGAGAACCCTACGAGCACGACGCCCTTGGTGGCGCAGGCGGGGTTGGCCCAGTACTTCTTGGTGGGATACACCGCCACATCGGCGGCAGCCGCAGCGGCCACGAGTTCGTCCTGGCTGCGCCCGTCGCGCACGCGCACGAGCAGGTGAAGCCCCGTGCCGCATTCCAGCACGTCCACCTTGTCGCCCATGTACTCGCGCAGCGCCGCCGTGAGCGCGTCGTACTTGCGGCGGTTTCTCGTCTGCACGCGACGGAGGTGGCGATCCCACGAGCCGTCGGTCATGAAGCGCGCGAGCACCTGCTGGTTGAGCCAGGGCACCGGCGAGTACGAGCTGGCGAAGGCCTCGCGCCATCGCTTAAGAAGGGGCGTGGGCAGCACGAGGTAGTTCATCCGCAAAGCGGGCGAGAGCGATTTCGAGAACGTGCCCATGTAGATCACGCGCCCTCGCCCGTCCATGGAGGCCAGCGGTGCCAGCGAGCGCTCCCGGTAGCGGAAGTCGCGGCAGTAATCGTCCTCCAGAATGTAGGCGTCGGCGGCCTCGGCCCACGCGAGCACGCGCTCGCGCACGTCGGTCGGCATGATGCGGCAGGTGGGGAACTGGCTCGAGGGGGTGAGGTAGGCCAGGCGCGCCCCCGAGGACTCGAGGTCGGAGAGGAACACGCGGACGTCGTCGGTCACCCGGCAGGGCCTGATGGCGAAGCGCGCCCGTCCAATGACCGAGCGCACGCCGTCGTAGCCGGGGTCTTCCATGGCCACGGTGTCCCGGGCGGCATCGAAGAGGGTCAGCAGGTTCTGGACGCTGGTCTGCGTGCCGCCCTGCACGACGATTTGCTCGGGGGTGCAATCGATGTCGCGCTGCGTGACCAGCCGCCACGCAATGGCCGCGCGCAGGCTCTCCTCCCCGAACGGGTCGTTGTAGGCGTCGCAGCCGGCGGCTTCCACCGACAGCAGGATGTCGTCGGTGATGGCCCGCCAGGCGGTGGCGGGGAAGGTGCCGGGCTCCAGGTTGCCATAGGTGAAGTCGTAGCGGGCTTTCCGCCGGGAACCTCCCAGCAGCACGGCGCAGGAGGGTGCCGAGGCGTCCGGCTGCAGGTAGGCCACATTCTGCACGACGTATCCGCTACCGGGGCGGCTTGCCACGTAGCCTTCCTGCACGAGCAGATGGTAGGCCTGCTCGACGGTGTTGCGCGCGCAGCCCAAATCGGCCGCCAGGCCCCGGATGGAGGGGAGGCGCGAGCCGGTGGGGTAGGTGCCGCTCTCGATGCCTTCCCGCATCTGGGCCTCCAGCTGGCGGTAGAAGGGGGTGTCGCTGTGCTCGTCCAGATGCATGGGGCCTCCCGGTTGTGAATCGCGCTCCCTCTCCGCGTTGCCATGGTTGGGGGAAGACGGTTCTTTATTTCCTGAGTGAGAAGCTTAGCAAATGTGGAAGCCCCATGAAGGTGTCCCCCTCAGGTTTTTCAACCGTCCCCATGAAATAACGGGCAACTGTCCCTTCGCGATGGGGGCAGTTGCCGTCTAGACTGTGCGCCGAAACAATCCGGTTCGAGAGAGGCCGCCGCGGGATCGCCGGCGAGACGGCTGCGGAAAGAGCGCCGCAACACGCCGCCCGTGTGCCGACCGCACGAACAAACAGAGGGGGTTTGGCTATGCGTTTGACGGGAATCGCCGCCTTGGCCGCCGCGGGCGTCTTCGCGGCGAGCGCGGTCGCCTCTGCTGCGCCGTCGCCATTGCCCTTGCTGCGGCCGCCCGGCGCCGGCGCGCCCGAGCACTTCGCCGCGCGCTGCGTGCGTTGCGGCCGCTGTCTTGAGGCGTGCCCCTACCAGGCCATTCATGCGGCCCCTCTGAACGCGGGGCGCGAGGCTTCCACGCCCTTTGTGAACGCGCGGTCCCAGGCCTGCCGCCTGTGCGTGGAATTCCCCTGCGCGGCGGCTTGCCCAACGGGCGCTTTGGACGTGCCTGCCGAGCGCCGCGACGCCGGCATGGGCGTGGCCGTCATCAACGAGGACACCTGCCTGTCGTTTCAGGGCATGCGCTGCGAGGTGTGCTACCGCGCCTGCCCGCTCATCGACGAGGCCATCACCATCGACTACCGGCCCCGCGAGGGCGACGACATCCACGCGGTGTTCGCGCCGCAGGTGGTGCCCGATGGGTGCCCGGGTTGCGGCCTGTGCGAGCAGCGCTGCCCGGTGAGCGACCCCGCGCCCGCCATTGTGGTGGTGCCCACCGGCGCCCAAGAGGAAACCTACGTGGCCCGCCGCAACGGCGCGGCCTAGCAGATACGCGAAGGCGGGGCGTCCGGCGCCCTCGACCGAAAGGGAGGAACAAGATGGAACTGACTCGACGCACCTTCGTTAAGAGCACCGCCGTGGCCCTCGCCTCGGCGGCCGCTGCCGGCACCATGGCCGGCTGCTCGTCGCTCGCCGGCACCGGCGGGGACGCGGCAACCTCGGGCGGCGACTCCGCGAAGACCGTGGGCGTGTGCCGTTTCTGCGGCTGCGGCTGCGGCGTCATCGTGGAGGCCAAGGACGGCAAGGTGATCTCGGTCACGGGCGACCCGGAGAACGGCTCGAGCCGTGGCCTGAACTGCGTGAAGGGCTACTACTTGGCCGGCGCGCTGTACGGCGAGGATCGCCTGACCACCCCGCTCATCCGTGACGACAAGTCCACCAAGGGCACGCCCGACGGCCTGCGCGAGGCCACCTGGGACGAGGCGCTCGATCTGGTGGCGGGCAAGCTCCGCGACACGTGGAAGGCCGACAAGAGCCGCCTGGCGTTCTGGGGAAGCGGCCAGCAGCCCATCGTGGAGGGCTACTGCACGGCGAAGTTCTGGAAGGCGGGCCTGCTCTCCAACAACATCGACCCCAACGCGCGTCTGTGCATGGCCTCGGCCGTCGTGGGCTTCATGAACGTCTTCCAGACCGACGAGCCGGCCGGCTGCTACGCCGACATCGACGAGACCGACGTCTTCGTCACCTGGGGCGCCAACATGGCCGAGGCCCATCCCATGCTGTACTCGCGTCTGACGGCCCGCAAGCTCGCCGACGAGGCCGTGCGCCACTACGACGTGACCACCATGACCACTCGCACCTCGGCCTCGGCCGACAAGGTGCTCACCTTCCGCCCGGGCAGCGACATCGCCATCGCCAACGCCATCGCGAACTACCTCATCGTGAACGACAAGTACGACCACGACTTCGTGGCCGACCACGTGCAGTTCAAGCAGGGCACCGAGAACATCGGCAACGCCACCGACGACGGCTACGACAAGAGCGACATCGGCCAGGCCGTCGACAATGTGGAGCCCATCACTTTCGAAGCCTTCGCCGCGCGTCTGGCCCCCTACACCCTGGAGTACGCCTCCGAGCTTTCCGGCGTGCCGGCCGAGGATATCCAGGAGCTGGCCGAGGTGTTCGCCGACAAGAGCCGCAAGGTGCTCTCGCTTTGGACCATGGGCGTGAACCAGCACAACCGCGGCACCTGGATGAACCACTGCATTTACAACATCCACTTGCTCACCGGTCGCTACGCCCGTCCCGGCGACGGCGCCTTCTCGCTGACCGGCCAGCCCACGGCCTGCGGAACGGCCCGCGAGGTGGGCACCTTCTCGCACCGCCTTCCCGCCGACCTGGTGGTGAAGAACCCGGATCACCGCCGCTACACCGAGGCCATCTGGGACTTGCCCAACGGATACCTGGACGCCATCGAGAAACCCGGCTACCACACGGTGAAGATGTTCCGCGAGCTTTCCAAGGGCGGTATCGATTTCCTCTGGAGCGCCCACAACAACTGGGCCGTGTCGATGCCCAACCTCACTCGCTTCCTCGGACGCGGCGACCTCACGGGCATCAACGACGCCTTCATCTGCGTGTCCGAGGTGTACCCGACGCTGTCCTGCCAGTACGCCGACGTGGTGCTGCCGGCGGCCATGTGGGTCGAGCGCGAGGGCGCCTTCGGCAACGGCGAGCGCCGCACGGCCGTGTTCGAGAAGGCCGTGGACGCCCCGGGCGAGGCCAAGTGGGATCTCTGGATGCTCATGGAAGTGGCCAAGCGCGTGCTGGCCGGCGAGCAGATCGGTGGCGAGGACGCCTTCGACCACCTGTTCGGCGCCTGGTACGACGCCGAGGCCGGCGCTTTCAAGGGTACCGACCGCGAGGTGTGCTCGAGCATCTGGGAGGAGTACCGCACCTTCAGCAACCCGAGCCTGAACCCGGACGCCGAGGCCATCAACGCCGAGGCGAAGCTGAAGATGGAGGCCAAGCAGCTGGCCCCCTACGAGGAGTACATCTACAACCATGGCCTCACCTGGCCCGTGCGCGAGGTGGACGGGAAGTGGCTGCCGACGCTGTGGCGCTTCTGCGACGGCCCCCAGGAGGACGGCTTCGATGAGTACGGCGTGGAAACCTACGGCGAGCACGACAAGGCCGGCGGCGTGAGCTTCTACAAATCCGCCGACAAGAAGCCCTCGGCGGTGTTCCGTCCCTACGAGCCGCCGGCGGAGGAACCCAGCGACGAGTATCCGTTCTGGTTCTGCACGGGCCGTCTGCTGGAGCACTGGCACACCGGATCGATGACCCGCCGCGTGCCCGAGCTCAATCGCGCGCTGCCCGAGGCGCTGCTGGACATGAACCCGGCCGACTGCGAGCGCCTCGGCGTGACCGACGGCGATCGCGTGCGCCTCACCTCGCGTTTCGGCACCTGCGACATCACGGTGTCCACGGCCGGCCGCACCCGTCCGCCCGCGGGCATGGTGTTCGCGCCGTTCTTCGCCGAGGAGACGCTGATCAACCTGGTGGTGCAGGACACCTACTGCCCGCTTTCGAAAGAGCCCGATTTCAAGAAGACCTGCGTTTCCATCGAGAAGATTTAAGGAGGGGTACCCATGCGGACCATGAAGAAGTCGAAGATGATCTGCGCCGCCGTGCTGACCGGCGTGCTGGGGGCCGCGGCGCTGGCCGGGTGCGCCCAAGAGATGGCCGACACCGGTGCCACCTACAATCCCGGGGAGCCGCCGCTCATGACGGCGAGCCACGAGGGCCGCTACGAGAGCCTGGGCGCAGCCGGCTGCTTCGGCTGCCACGGCGGCAGCGACGAGGTGGAGGTGTTCCTGGCGGCCGCCACGCCGCTGCCTGCCGACCACTACGTGGGCGGGGATGCGTCCACCCATGAGATCGACGGCCCTCGCGCCGAGTGCATTACCTGCCATCCGGTGGCCCAGGAGTAGGTCATGGAAGACGAGAAGGTGGTCATCTCCTCGCTGGTGGTGGAGGCGCGGCCGGAATCGGTGGATGCGGTGGCGCGGGCCCTGGCGGCTATGGAGGGGGTGGAGGTGCACGAGGTGAACGGGTACAAGATCGTCGTCACCATCGAGGCTTCCTCCACCGGCGCCTCGCACGAGATTTCGAGCCGGTTCATTCAGATTCCAGGGGTGCTGAACGTGAATCTCGTGTACGTCAACTTTGAGGATGAGACACTCGGGTAGAAAGTCGCCCAAAAGCGGAGCTGCGGGGTACCTTGATTCGCTCAGACAGTCCTCGCTCGGCGAAACAGCCCACTGGGCTGTTTCGTTCGCTGCGGAACTCGCTCGGTCAAGGCACCCCGTATCTCCTTTGATCATTGCCTTGGTTGGGAGGAATGACCTGTGACTCGGTCTATGGGAAAGATAACGGTTGTGCGGCGGGTGGTGCAGGGTTGCATGCTGGTGCTGTTCTGCTTGCCGCCGCTGCTGGCCGGATGGGGGCTGGCGGGGCTGTTCGCGGGCGGCGACGGGGAAGTGACGACGCCGGCTGAAGGCGTGTTCTTCGGCAGCCTGTCCTCCTCGAGCGTTGCCGGCGTGCCGTTGTTCGACCCGTTGGGCGCCGTGGAAGCGATGGCGGCGTCGCGCGGCTTGCTGGCGGCATCGGCGCTTACGGGCGCTCTGCTTATCGTTGTGGTCTACGGGCTCGTGCGCGGGCGCGCCTTTTGCGGCTGGGTGTGCCCGGTGAACCTCGTCGGCGAGGGCGTGGATGCGGCTCGTCGACGGCTCGGCATTGAAGTGCCCGAGCGCACGGTGCCGCGGCGCGCGAAGATCGGCGTGGCGGCGGCAGTGGTGCTGCTGTCGGCCCTCGTGGGCTTCCCGATTTTCGAGCTGATTTCGCCCATCGGCGCGGTGAACAAGGGCCTCGTGTTCGGCGGCTTCGCCGGGGCGGGCACGCTTTTGGCCATCATTATCGCTGAGCTGCTCGTCAGCCGCCGTCTGTGGTGCCGGGCGCTGTGCCCCTTGGGCGGCACCTTCCAAGTGCTCGGGCGCGCGGGGCAGGTGAACGTCGCCATTGATCACGACGCCTGCATCCACTGCGACAAGTGCACCCACGTTTGCCTCGCCGATCCCGAGATCCTCGCGCCGGCGCTGGTGGGGGAGGATACGATCGTGCGCGCCGGCGACTGCATGGCCTGTGGCGCCTGCGTTGACGTGTGTCCTACTTCCGCCCTGCGCTTCCGCTTTGGGCGCCCCCGCCGTTCCCAAAAGGGTACCGAAAGCGGATCGGCGGGAAGTCGCAAAGACGTTGATGTCGCAGTGACGGTTGCAGCCGGGGGAATCGGCTCGCCGGACGTCCCTTCCCGAGAAGAAATGTAAGCAAGGTGTAACCGTCCCCTTCCTCTGCTGTTGCTGTCCCCATGAATATGAGCGAAACTGTCCCTTTTCGGTGGCGGGATTCACGGCGTAAGCTTGGGCTATCGTTGCGGCCGTCCAGGGCGCGGCCGCCCGTGAGACAAGCGATCAAAAGGAGGGACCATGAAACGATCGACGTTCAAGACGGCGGCCGTCGCGGCAGGTACCGTGGCGCTCGTCGCGGCGCTGGCCGCCTGCGCGCCGGCCGCCCAGGAACCGGCGGCGGCACCGTCCGGGGGAGAAAGCGATGCCCCCGCGGCCGCGGCTCCCGCCGAGACCCCCGAGCCCGATTCCTTCGGCGTCGTGGTGGCGGAATCTTGGAAGGACATCTACCCCAACGAGTACCAAACCTATATGGCCAACGAGTCCAACAGCCCCCAGGGCAAGCAGGACTACCTGACCGAGTACCCGGAGTTGGTGACCATGTACGCCGGCTACGGCTTCGCCAAGGGCTACGACGAGGCGGCGGGGCATCCCTACAGCCTGCAGTCCGTGGCCGAGACGCCCCGCGTGAACGAGAACACGCTGGCCAACTGCATCACCTGCAAGACGCCCCAGTACACCGCCATGGTGAACTCCGAGGGCGATTCGGCCTACCAGAAGCCCTTCGCCGAGGTGCTCATGCAGATGACCGAGCCCATCAGCTGCTACAACTGCCATGAGAACGACCCGACGAAGACCACGGTCACCCAGAAGTTCTTCGTGAATTCCATGGGTTCCGATGTGGATAAGGTCTCCACCGATTCCCAGGTGTGCGGCCAGTGCCACAACGAGTACTACTTCGCCCCCGAGACCAAGGCCACCACGAATCCCTACACGGGGCTCGAGGGCATGACCGCCGAGGCCATCCTCGCCTACTACGACGAGATGGGCTTCAAGGATTGGGAGCACACCGAGACTGGCGCGCCCATGCTCAAGGCCCAGCATCCCGAGTTCGAGACCATCTACGGAGGCGCGCAGTCCTCCATGGCCAAGCAGGGCTACACCTGCGCCGACTGCCACATGGCCCCCGCCAAGGCCGAGGATGGCACCGAGTACAGCTCTCACAACCTGGTGAACCCCACCGAGGATCCGGCCATCATGGAGAAGTGCGAGGGCTGCCACGCCGACCTGCCCGGGCAGATCGTCCAGTGGCAGAAGGAGACCACCGACCGCGAGCACGAGCTGGCGGCCAAGCTGGACGCCTACATCAAGACCCTGGCCGAGCAGAAGGACTCCCTGGATGAGGCCACCCTGGAGCAGGCCCGCCAGATTCACCGCCATGCGCAGTTCTACTGGGACTACGTGATGGTGGAGAACTCCGAGGGCGCCCACAACCCGGGCCTTGCCCAGGAGAACCTCGACAAGTGCGAGGACGAGCTGAAGGCCGGCTACGCCCTGCTGAACATGACCTACTAGAAGGCGCGTCGCGCTCCCTCGCCCCTGCGGCGACGGGGCGCACCGCTCGATAATCGTGCCGGACCGCCCTGCCGGCACCCTCCCCGAAGGCGCGCACCCACCCGCGGTGCGCGCCTTCGTCTACGCCGGTCTTTTCTAAGCAAACTCCTTCTTATTGCGAAACTATGGCGATTGCGCTGATCTGCTGGTTTCGGTGGAATTTGAGGCGCGGTTCTGCGTGGCTTGGGCGATACTGGCCGTTGGTAATTTTTCGGGCCTTCGGGGAGGCAGGTCCACACCGCTTTGGTACCTTAGAAACAGGAGGACTATGAACGCGAAGATGAAGAAGAGGATGATCGCCGTCTCCGGCGTCATCGTCATCGTGCTTATCTTGGTGCTCGCATTCGTGGGGGGCAACACCGCCGCCACGACCATGAGCATCGCCGAGGCCGCCGAGAATCCCCAGGCGGGCCAGAAGGTGCAGGTGTCGGGCAACGTGGTGCAGGATTCCTTCTCCACGAGCAATGACGTGCTCACCTTCAAGATTTACGACCCGGAGGGCGACCCCGCCACGCAGCTGGAGGTGCGCTACGACGGCGCTGCCTCGTCCACGTTCGGCAACGACGTGACCGCTATTTGCACGGGCAAGATCAACGATGCGGGCGTGCTGGAGTGCTCCGAGCTGGTGACGAAGTGCCCGTCGAAGTACGAGAACGCCGACAGCGCCCTTACCGTGGAGCAGCTGCTGGGCTATGGCGAGAGCGTCTACGGCAAGGTTGTGAAGGTGGCCGGCTCCGTGGGGGCCGGGTCGCTGAAGGCCGCGGGCCAGGGCGACCGCTTCATTTTGGTGGACACCGAGGCGGGCGATTCGGTGCCAGTCGTGTTCGAGGGCGCCCTGTCCGACGAGGTGGCCGAGGGCTCTACGGTGGTGCTCACCGGCTCGCTCGGCGATGACGGCAAGTTCGCCGCCACCGATGTCGCGCTGGAGGGTTAGCCCATGTCGATGATCGGACTTCTCGGCCTGCTGGTGGCCTTTGCCGGCTGCGTCATCTCGGTGCTTTGCCTGGGCGTGGCCCACATCCTTTACAAGAAGCGCTCCTTCGAACGCTCGGAGACCTTCGCCTGGGGCGGAAGAGTGGCCGCGGTTCTCGTGGCCGCGGCGCTCACGGTGTGCTGTGCTGTGCTCGTGTGGTGCTTCTTCTCGGGCGACAACACCATCCAATACGTGCTGGACAACCGCTCCACCTCGACGGCTCCTGAGGCGTGGCTGTACAAGCTCGCCGGCCTTTGGGCGGGGCGTCAGGGCTCGCTTCTGTTCTGGGCGTGGCTCATCGCCGTGTTCAACGCCGTGCTCGTGTTCGCCACGCGCAAGAACATCCGCCCGCTCGACAACGGCGCGCTTGCCATTTCCTCGCTCGTGCTGACGGCCTTCGTGTCGGTGCTCCTGTTCTCCGAGGGCAACATGCCCTTCATCGCGACCGACGCGCGCTATTTCACCGGCGACGGCACGCTGTCGGCCATGGCGTCGGCCCGCTCCATGAACGCGCTTCTGGAGCATTGGGCCATGGCGATTCATCCGCCGACGCTGTTCATCGGCTACGCGGGCCTCACCATTCCGTTCGCCTACGCCATCTCGGCGCTCATCGTCAACGACGATTCCACGGAATGGGTGAACCGCTCGACGCCCTACCTCATGTTCTCGTGGCTGCTTTTGGGCGTAGGCATTGGGCTGGGCGCCGTGTGGGCCTACGTGGTGCTCGGCTGGGGCGGCTACTGGGGCTGGGATCCGGTGGAGAACGCCAGTTTGCTCCCGTGGCTCGTGGGCGTGGCGCTCATCCACTCGTTCACGGTGTACCGCCAGCGCGGCGCCTTCAAGCGCTGGAGCGTGTTCTGCGCCTGCCTGACGTTCTGCTTCGTGGTGCTGGGCACCTTCATCACCCGTTCGGGCCTGGTGCAGTCGGTGCACGCCTTCGAGGGCGACCCGGTTTCGCTCGTCATGTTCGGCGCGCTCATCATCTGCTCGCTTCTGGCCGGTATCGTGGGCCTTATCGTGCGCCGCAAGAGCTTCGGCGCGACGGATGCGGCCGATGACGACATCGAGTCGATGATGTCGAAGGAAGCGGCCTACTACGTGAATAACCTTATCATGATCGTGTTTGCGGTGCTTCTGGCCTATATGACGGTGTCCTCGGCCCTGCCGAGCTGGCTGCCCTTCGGCGGCCAGTCGCTGTCGGCCGGCACCTACAATGCCATCGCCCGGCCCTTGGGCATCGCCTATCTGGCCGTGCTCGCCATCTGCCCGCTTCTGGGCTGGCGCCGCACCGACAAGAAGGCGTTCTGGCGGAGTGCCCGCGTGCCGGCGCTGTGCGCGCTTGTGCTGTTCGTCGTGCTCATGATCTATTTCGCCACGTACCTTCTGCCCAGCTACCAGGCCATGATCGACATGGGCGGCACCCAGGCCTCGGGCCTGCTCGAGCAGGGCAACCCCATCTACTACAACGGTCTGGCCGTGGTGGGCTTCGCCGTGGCGAGCCTTCTGTTCTTCAACACGCTGTTCATGGCCGTCCGCTCGCTCAAACGGGTCGATGGCGCCAAGCTGCGCCGCCGCCTGGCCCTGTTCGGCGGCTCGGTGGCCCACGCTGCCATGGGCATCATTTTGGTGGGCCTTATCGGCTCGTCCATGTACGTGACCGAGATCACGGGGTATCTGCCTTACGACGAGGAGAGCGATTCGGTTTCCGAGACTTTCGACATCCAGGACTTCCAGCTCACCTACACGGGCAACTCCATCGATGAGCTCGGCAACGGCAACGTGCGCTACGCGCTCACCTTCGACGTGACGAAGGACGGCCAGTTCGTGGGCACGGTGAACCCGGCCGTGCAGCTGGTGAGCGCCACCCAACAGCAGAAGCTGGAGGCGAGCGTCATTGGGTTCCCGCTGGAGGATCTGTTCGTGGTGTACCGCGGCGTGAACGACGAGGGCGATTTCTCCATGGACGTGCGCGTGAATCCGCTCATCTCGTTCGTGTGGGTGGGCTTCGCTCTGCTCATGGTGGGCTGCCTCATCCCGCTGTTCGCCAAGCGCGCGGAGCGCCGTCGCGGCGGCCCAGCCGTGGGCGATGTGCCCGCTGCTGAGCTGGCCGAGGCCGAGCCGAAAGAGCGCGATAAGGCCTCGCGCGACGTTGCGGCTTGCAAGGGCATCGTCGAGGAGACGGTGGACGCGGAGGTGTCGCTTGTGGAAGATGCCGAGGGCGACGCGGCGGCCGATGCGGACGCGGCGGCAGAGGCCGAGGCCGAGACTGATGCCGAGGCTGACGCGAAGGCGGGGGAGTAGTCCCGTGGAAACGGCGCTTTCCGTCGATCATCTGACGAAGTCGTTCGGCGGTCGCAAGGCCGTCGACGACGTGTCGTTCGCGCTGCCTGAGGGCGCGTTCCTGTCGGTCTTCGGCCCCAACGGCGCGGGCAAGACCACGCTTCTGCGCATGCTCGCTACGCTGTCGCGGCCCACGGAGGGCACGATAACGCTCGCGGGCATCGATGTGAAGGAAGAGCCCGAGCGCGTCCGCGAGGCCATCGGGCTCATCTCGCACAACCCGATGCTCTATCCCGATCTCACCGCCGAGGAGAACCTCCTTCTGTACGCGAAGCTCTACGGCGTGTCCGACCCGCAGAAGCGCGTGATAGAGCTTCTGGACGCCGTGGGGCTCAAGCACCGTCGGCTCGATCGGGTGCGCACGTTCTCGCGCGGCATGACCCAGCGCGTCTCCATCGCCCGGGCGCTCGTGAACGACCCGTCGGTGGTGCTGCTCGACGAGCCCTACTCGGGGCTCGACCCCCATGCCATGCACATCTTCGACGAACTGATCGCCTCGGTGCGCGAGGACCGCACGTTCGTCATGGTGAGCCACGACTTGGACAAGGGCCTGGCCCTCGCGAGCCACGTGCTCGTGCTCGCTCGCGGCCGCGTCGTCCACTTCGGCGAGAAGGATCAGATGAGCCCCGACGAGTTCGCCGACCTGTACCGCACCACCGTCGGGATGGGGGTGAGCTAGATGGAACGCGAATCGGAATACCGCGCGGCTGATCGCGGAAGGATGAGTGGCTCCTGCTGCAAAGCTCCCAGCACCTGGACGCAGTACAAGACGTTGCTCGCGAAGGACTTGAAGGCGGAGTTCCGCACCAAGGACATGATCGTGTCCATGGGCATCTACGCCTTCCTCGTCATCGTGGTGTTTGGCGTGGCGCTCTCCTTCGCCCGCCCGGGATCCGAGTTCCTCGAGGTTTCCGGTGGCCTTCTGTGGGCGCTCGTGGTGTTCACCTCGCTTCTGGGTCTGAACCGCTCGTTTTCCAAGGAGACGGAGAACGGGTGTTTGGAGGGCCTGCTTTTAGCCCCGCTCGACCGAGGCGTGATCTTTCTGGCTAAGGCCACGTCGAATTTGGTGTTTTTGGCGTTGGTGGAAGTGATCGCCGTGCCGCTGTACTGGGTGTTCTTCTCCAGTTTCGCGGCGCCGGCCGATACGGGCTGGCTGCTCGTGGTGCCGCTCGTCGTGGGCAGCATCGGTATCGCGGGTATCGGCACCATGCTCTCCACCATCACGGCGGCCACGCGCGGCAAGGACGTCATGCTGGCGCTTTTGTTCGTGCCCGTGATCTTCCCGCTTCTGTACGCCTGCGTGTCGGCCACTACCTGCGCGCTCGTGGGCGGAGATGTGTTCGCCGACGGGTTTTTCACGTCGCTGGCGCTCGGTGCCGGTTACGACGTGATTATGATTCTGGCCAGCTGGGTGCTGTATGACTTTGTCGTCAACTAAAGGAGGACTGAGTGACTGATAAGAAATTGAAGCTGCCTGAGGTGGGGCAGTGGCCCGACAAGCTGGTGGTGCCGGCGCTCATTGCGGGCGCGGTGCTGTCCACGGTCGGCTTCCTCATGGCGTTCTTCTACGTGGCCCCCGTGGGCGGTGCGGCGGTGAACGGCGCCGAGCTCATCGGGGACGTGATGGTGTCCCAGAAGATGCTCCTGTCCCAAAAGATCTTCTACTTCCATATGCCCGTGGCCATCACTTCGTTCCTTGCCCTCGGCTTCGGGTGCTACTATGCGGTGCGGTTCCTCATGACGAAGAACCAGCGGTTCGACACCTGTTCGCGCATTTGCCTGGAAATCGCGCTGCTGTTCGTGGTGCTCACCATGATCACCGGCGAGATGTGGACCCGCTTCGAGTGGGGCGTGTGGTGGAGCTGGGAGCCGCGGCTGACGACGTATCTGATTCTGATGCTCATCGTGATCGCCTATTTCGTGCTGAGAAGCTCCGTGGACGAGCCCGAGCGCCGCGCCACCTTCGCCGCGGTTGTGGCCATCATCGCCACCATCGACGTGCCCATCTGCTTCATGATCACGCGGCTCATTCCCTCGTCCATCCATCCGGTGGTGCTGCGCGAGGGCGGTATGAGCCCCGAGATGGGCCTGTGCGTGGGCCTGTGCGCGCTCGGCATGCTGCTCGTGGGCTTCGTGCTGTACCGTACGCGCTTCAACCAGGTGCGCCTTACCCAGCGCGTTGAAGCGCTCAAAGAGACCGTCGACGACGAACGTTAGCCCTTGTCATCCTGAGCGAGCGAAGCGAGTCGAAGGATCCCGCTTGAGTCGCCAACCAACGAGAAAGGTCGAACATGAATCCCATTCTTGCCGATATCTATTCCACCATCCTGCCCTCCGCCCCCTACATCATCGCGGCTTACGCGCTTCTGTGGGTGGCCCTGCTCGTGTACGTGCTCATGATCTTCCGCGGCACCAAGAAGGCGACCGCGCAGCTCACGCTTCTGGAAGAGGCCGTTGCCGATAAGCAGGCGAAGAGCAAGTAGCGCGCTTTCACTGAACCAGAAAGCATGAAGAAGGCCTCGGTGTCCTTGTTCGGGTACACCGAGGTCTTTTCTTTGCGCTAGAATGGCAAGTCAATGAGATGCCGTGCAGGAAAGGAGGCGACAGGCCATGGCCTATGGTTCGGCACTGAGTGCGGCAGAGGACGCTCCGGGGACGCGCAAGGCCCGTGGCGCCTTCTTCACGCCGCCCGAGTTAGCGCGCTTCGTGGCTCGATGGGCGATTCGCTTTCCGGACGATCACGTGCTCGAGCCCGCTTGCGGGGAAGCCGAGTTTCTTGTCGCCGCCTCTGATTGCCTGCGGTCGCTGGGCTGCAAATCTGCCGTGGCCGAGCGTAACGTCGTCGGCTGCGAAGTGCACGAGGCCAGTGCCGAGAAGGCCGTCGGGCGACTGGGAGCCTTAGGGTGCTCCGCGAATATCGTCGTCTCTGATTTTCTTCGGCTTGCGCCCGATCCATCTTTCGACGTGGTGATCGGCAATCCGCCCTATGTGCGGTTTCAGTCGCTGTCGTCCGATCAGAAAGATGCCATCGGAGCCATCGCTGAGCGCCACGGCGTTGCCGTAAGCTCGCTCTCGTCCCTCTGGATGCCCTTCGTGCTCCACTCAGTTTCCTTCCTGAAGCCCGGAGGACGCCTCGGCTTGGTTCTTCCCGCCGAATTGCTCACGGTGAACTACGCGGCCCCTCTGAGGTCCTTCCTCATGGCGTCGTTTTCGTCGGTGCGTCTGGCAACATTTGACGAGCCGGTTTTTCCCGAGGTGCAAGAAGAGGTCGTCCTTCTTCTGGCCGATGGCTGGAGGGCAGGGTCATGCTCGTCTATTACCTGGCAGCAGTGCGACGATATTGCCGATCTTGCGTCGGGCAAGCTAGCGCTCTACCAGCCCCCTTCGGAAGGCGCGCGCTGGTCGGGGCTTTTCGCCTCGAGTGACTCGCTTTCCTCGCTGGGCCGGCTTACGGGCGCGGGCGAATTCGTCTCTTTGTCCCAATGGGGCACTCTGTCGCTGGGAGCCGTGACGGGCAACAACAGCTTCTTCGTTCTGAATCAGAGCGAATTCGAGCAATGGGGGTTCGCCTCTGACGACGTGCTGCGCCTTTGCCCGCCGGGCTCGAGGCACTTGCGTCGCTTGGCGTATACGGAAAAGGACGAAGGAGCCGCCGCGGAACGGGGTGCAGGGGTCTATCTCTTTCGCCCTGGCGCTGATCCTTCTGAGGCGGCGCAGCGCTACATTGCCTACGGGGAGGAGCTCGGCGTGCAGAATGCCTACAAATGCCGGGTGAGGAGTCCCTGGTGGCGCGTGCCTGTTGGGGGAGTCCCCGATGCGTTTGTCACCTATATGAATGCTTACGGTCCCAGCATCTGTGCCAATGACGCGAAGGTGCGGGTTCTGAATTCCTGCCACAGCTTGTTCTACCATCCCGAGATAAGCGAGGCGGCGCGTTCGCTTCTCCCCATTGCCTCCCTCAACTCCGCTACGATGTTCGGCGCGGAGATAACGGGGAGGGCCTACGGAGGCGGCATGCTGAAGCTGGAGCCGCGCGAGGCCGGCATGCTGGCGGTGCCCTCGCCTGTGTTGGTGGCCTCGTGCGCCGACGATCTTCGGACCGTCGCCCCCTATGTGGAAAAGCTTCTGGAGAAGCGCGACTACGATGGCGCGATCTCGCTGGTGGACGCCGTGCTCATTCCTCGGACTTCCCTGCAGGAGGTGAGCTTCGTGCAGATGAAATCAAGTGCGACGCTCATGCGCCTGCGCCGGAAGAAGCGTGCTAAGTTCAAGAAGGTGGGGTAATGGATTCCTATCAGAAGTTCGAAGACGCCATCGTGGAGCACTGGGAGGCGCAGGGCACCTCGAGCGTGCGTCGGCCCTATTGGTCCGATGCCGGCGAGCCACTTCTGGAAATACCCCTGTTGGAGAAGCTTCTCACGGTGGCGGTGCGGGATGGGAGCAGCGCCCAATCCGGCAGTTTGGCTAAGGCTTTGGACATGTGGGTGGCCGAAGAGCTGCGCGCGGCTGGCTTCGATGCGCAATCGGTGTGGCCTCGGCTCGTGCGGCCGCGGGTTTTGGATCCTTCGGTCCTGCGTTTCATCGGCTCACTGGATGCGCGAACGGCGGAAAAATGCTGCGAGGTCCTTCCTCGCTTTGCCAGCGCCAACGCCAACGTGCTCGGGTCGACCTATTGCAAGCAGGTCGATGTGGGGCTATCCTCTTGGATGACGGGTCCTGAAATCCTCATCTCGACGAAGACCATGAGCTCGGCATTTGGCAAAAATCTCGCCAACCGCTTCGAAGAGGCCTATGGCGATGCGAAGAATCTGAAAGGGCGTCATCCGCTTGCCACGCTCGGCTTTTTCTTCCTTTTGAACTCCTCCATCGTCGATGAACCGCGGAATTTTTCGAAGGCCATTACCATGCTTCAGAAGCTGCGCGTGGAAGACGATGCCTACGATGCAACCTGTCTTATGCTCGTCGATTGGGAGGAGGACGGGCGGCTTGCGATCTCCCCTTTGAACGAGAAAGTGCCTGAAGGGCTGTCGGCCACCTCGTTCTTCCGCGAGATCGTCGATCTGACCTTGTTGCGGGGAGCGCCCGAGAGCCACGAATTGGCACGGGAGAAACGGCGTCTTCTGCAGGGGAGTGCTCTGGAACCGCCTGGTTGGGACATGCGGGCCTGAGCGCAATATAGCCCGTTTAGGTGATACGCCTAGGTGGGCTTTCCCGTATTATAGTGGCAGAGCAAAGCTCGAAACCTTCCTCGGAGCCGCCCTTCCTCCTCCTTCCTTCCAGCGGTACCCGAGCCCTCCGCAAGGCGGCCGCCCAATAGGGTTGGCCGCCTTTTGCTTCCGGCCGCGGTCGTTGGGCTCGCACACGACGATTGCCCCCGTGGGTCAAGAGAACCGTCCCCTTGACCCACTTGAATCAGTTCTGGCTCACGCGGACTCCCGCATGCGCTGGGCGCGATCTGCCCCTATCGCAAGAACCATTTCCACGCGGGAACGACATCGATGGGACCGGCGTCGGTCTCGATACGGTCCTCGTTGAGGCGATTCTGCACGCCGGGGAAGCCACCCTCCGTCAGGTGGCGGTCGAACATCCCTTCCAGGAGTGTTTGCGTCTGGGGCGAGAACGCCGATCCTTCCAAGCGGTCTTCTGTGATGCCTCCGCCGTAAGGGCCGCAATGTTGTCCATGGCTTTCTCCAGATACAAACTTCTAAAAATTTTTGAGAAGTTGGCGCGTAGGCTTCTCAAAAGTTTTTAGAAGCTGTAAACAGGGATGGTATTAAAGAGGAGCCGACCCAGCTGTTCGGACAGTTCGGATTGCCCATTTAAAGCCCCAGCTCCTTCTCTCCCCATTGCTTCAGAGCGAGGAGGATGGGCACGAAGCTTTCGCCTTGCGGGGTGAGGGCGTATTCCACCCGTGGGGGCACCTCGCCGAAATCGGTGCGTGTGAGGAAGCCGTCGGCCACCAGTTCTCTGAGCTGCTTGGAAAGGGTGGACTCGGATATGTTCCCGATGCAGCGCCTGAGCTGCCCGAAATGCCGCACGTCTTTAAGGGCGATATAGAAGAGAATCTCGATCTTCCATTTTCCGCCGATCATGCGCTGGATGGTGGAGACGGACTTGCAGCGCTCCACCTCCTCGCCCCGCCTTCGCCCGCGCGAGCGAACCCCTTCGGGCTGAAGGCGCTGCATTTGCGGAAGATCGCGTCGCTTGTTCGCGCCTACTTCCCGCAATGCAAGAGCATCGGGTGCTTCTCCCGCGTGACCGATGTGGCGGCAAAGACCGACGAGGAGCTCGCCGAGCTCGCGGCGGCTGGGTTCGACGGCCTCACCATCGGCATCGAGACCGGTGACGAGGAGGCCCTTGCGTTCATGGACAAGGGCTACGGGGCCGAGGACATCGCGAAACAGTGTGCACGGCTCGATGCTGCGGGGATCTCCTACGCATTCTTCTACCTGGTGGGTATCTCGGGCGCCGGGCGCGGTTTGGCGGGGGCGCGGGCGACGGCGGATGTCTGCAACCGGACGAACCCCTGGCTCATCGGTGCGAATATGCTCACCATATACCGTAGCTCGGCGCTGTACCGAGAGATCGAAGCTGGACGATGGCATGAGGCGACCGAGGTGGAGAAATATGAGGAGGTGAAGGAGCTGGTCGCCCAGCTGGATATTCCCGTGGAGTTCGCCATGCTGGGGGCGTCCAACCCGGTGATGTTGCACGGTCGGTTGCCCGAGCAGCGCGAGGGGCTCCTTGCGACTCTCGACGCCGTCATCTCAGACATTGGTGAGGAGCGCCTGCGCCGCTACCGTGTCAACTTGCGGCATTTGTAGGCGGTTCGCGAAGAGGTCCTGACGTGGGTGATTCGCGAAAAGGGCGCCGTAGATGCCAGTTGGGGGTCGAAATGGTCGAAAGGCGGCGCGAGAAATCGCGGTTATCCGGCCATTTCTACCCTCAACTGGCATTTTCCGAATCGGGCATTGACCATTTCTGCCCCCAACTGGCATTCACTTCGCGAAAATGAAAAGGAGGGGGATTCACGCGAAAAAGAAGAGGGGGGATCCGCGCCGTTGCGGATCCCCCCTCTGCGGGATGAGCTTGTTTTGGGAAATGGGCTTGCTCGAGCGTCCGCGGCCAGGCTGGTTTCCCTGGCCAGCCACTTAGTCGAATGCCAGCTTAGCCAACCAAATGACTACTGCTCGTCCTTCTCCACGGCGACGTAGACGTAGCCAGGGGTGCCGGTCGCGGGCAGCTCGTTGTAGGCCACCATCTCGGCGATTTCGGCGGCCGTGGCGCTCGCGGGTTCAGTCTCAAGCAGGTAGGCGGTGTCGGCGCGGCGCTCCATGGCCTTCTGGAAGTCCTTGGTGCCCACGAACACCTCCTGCTTGTAGGGGTTCACGCCCAGCTTCTTGCTGCGGTAGACGATGTAGGCCAGGGCAGCCACGTTGGCGGCCAGGGCGATGAGGGACACGACCAGGTTCACCTGCGGGTTGTTCACCGAGTCGGCGGCGAAGACGGAGTCGTTGGCGAACATGGGCACCATCTGGCAGAACATGCACCACATGGAAAGCGTGAAGGCGCGGTTCTGGATCCAGCCGCCCTTGTTCCAAAGCAGGCCGGCGATGGTCGGCGCGAGCAGAAGGGCGATGCCGCAGTACCAGGAGTGGGTGGGCAGGCAGTTGTAGGTGTAGCAGAAGTTCCACAGGTCGTAGGCGATGATGAACACCCAGGTCATGTCGGGCCACAGCATGTCCTGGCGCTTTTTGGAGATATAGATGCCGAACCAGCCGGTCATGCAGGCGATATTAAGCAGGCCGGCGATGCCGTTGAACACGTTGTGCCAACCGCCGTACAGGGTGACGCCCTCGGTGGAAACCCACGTGGTGCCGAAGGCGCGGAAGGCGCTCTCGAAATCGCTCACCACGGCGATGAGGATGTTGATGGCCACGATGACGAAGGGGAAGGCCTTGAACCAATGCGAGCGGCCGATCTTGCCCCAGGAGTACTTCAGCATCATGAAGCCGATGCAGCCGGCGGTGGCGGCGTACACCTTGGCGTAGTGGAACCAGCTGTTCATATCGGTGTGGGTGGGGTTGTTCACGGCCCACTCGGCACCGGACGCCGCACCGATCTCCACGGCCAGGCAGTAGACGGTCATGGCGCCGCAGACGCCGAAGAACATGAAGATGCCGCCGGCCTTGGTGCGGCGGGCGAACTCGTTCAGCAGAATGAGCGCGATGAGCACCATCGCCAGGCCGAGCCATTGGAAGCCGGCGTTCGGGCCGTACACGTCGAATAACATGGTGATCCCTCCTTTAAGGATCGGTGCCTTCCTTGCCGCGAAGCCCGCCGCGGGTGGAGCACAAGAGGCCTCGCTGACCCACTCGCACCGGCTGCGCGGGGCATCAAATTGATGCTGGGAAGTACCATACCTGTGTAGAACTCTTCAGTCAATATCCATAATTTTGCAAGTTGGTAATAATTGACGAAATTGGTAAATGAGTCAATAAAGCATTGATAAACGGGGGAAATACTGCTAAGATTCCCAAAATAAAGTTCATTGAAGAAAGAAAAAGAAAACTTTCACGAAGAAATAATTGGAACGCACAGTCGAATGATAGGAGGGAACATGAAGCGAACAACGACGGCCATCGCCTGCAGCGCGGCCGCCCTCGCCCTGGGGCTTTCCGGTTGCGGGGCGTCCTTCGAGGGATCCGGGTCGAAGGACGCCGCCTCGGCCGAGCAGCTGGCCCTGCGCACCGACGATCCCTGGGCAGCCGAGGTTGCGGCCGATGCGGGGGCGCGGGCCCAAGGCGACTACGCCGACGGGGTGTATGTCGGGCACGGGCGCGGCATGGAGGGCGCCATCACGGTGACGCTGCTTCTGGATGACGGGCGCATCACCTGCCTGGAAACGACCCAAGAAGGGGAGAGCCAGAGCCGCGGCGGCTACGAGGCCATCCGCGACGGGCGGTACGCCGAGATGATCGAGGCGGCCCAGAGTGCCGATATCGACGCCATCGCCGGGGCCACCATTACGACCGCCGGGGTGAAGCAGGCCGTGGCCGACGCGCTCGCCCAGGCGGAGATTGCCGCCGGCGCCGAGACGGCTGGCGGCGCGGCGACGCAGAGCGGCGGAGATGCCGCCGCAGCGAGCGATGCCGACGCCACCGCTGCCCTAACTGGAAAGGAGGCCTAGCCATGGCCGAGAACACCACGGGCGCTGGCGCCCTTTCCCGCCGCGACTTCCTGACCGGCTCGGCCGTGGCCGCCGCCGGGGCTGCCATGCTGGGCCTTGCCGCCGCCGAGCCGGCCGTGGCCGCCGAGGTGCGCAGCGGCAACTGGGCCGCCGACGGCTCCGCGGCCGTGACCGCCGAGCCTTCCGCCGCTACCAACGCCACCGCCGCCGACGGCACCTACCGCGAGCACAACGCCAGTTCGTTCCCCGCCGACGACGCCACGCCCATCCCTCCCCGGGCCGTGCCTGCCAACTGGGACTACGAGTGCGACATCTGCGTGGTGGGCGCCGGCGGCGGTGGCCTGAACGCGGCGGCCCGCGCGGTTCAGCTGGGCGCCGACGTCATCTGCGTGGAGGCCATGGGGCTTCCCGGCGGCAACGCCCAGGAGGCCGGCATGTGCGGCATTTTGGGTGGCTACTCGGGCCAGGAGGAGAAGAAGTTCGCCTTCCCGAGCTATCCCTTCGACCCCAAAGCGCTGACCGATTGGGCCATGGACGAGTACCACTACGCGGCCGACCCGAAGCTCATCTACCGGCTCGCCTGCGAGGGCGGCAAGTCGCTGGACTGGATGGCCGACTGCGGCGTGCACTGGCGTCTGGGCGAGGTGCCGGTGTACGTGGCCCCGAAGCGCTCGACGCTGGACCACCACGTGCTGAAGATGAAGGACGCCACCGACGCCATGTACAACTACGGCTACGCCCACGGCGTCGATTTCCACTTCCAAAGCCCCGCTGTGGCCCTCGTGCAGGACGACGACGGACGCATCGTGGGCGTCGTGGTGAACGAGGACTACGAGACCGAGCGCTACATCCGCGCCGACCGCGCCGTCATCCTCACGGCGGGCGGCTTCTGCAACAACAAGGCGCTCTTGGACAAGTACATCCCCACGGCGGCCATGGGCTGCGCCTCCAGCTACTTGACGGCCGGGGAGCGCGGCGAGTGCTTCCGCATGGGGCTGGGCGTGGGTGCCGACGTGTCCGGGTTCAACAGCTCCGCCTCCTTCGACGGCGGGGTCGACTGGCAGGCCGAGGGCGGCACCTGGGCGCGGTTCCTCTACGACGGCATGACCCAGCTCTCGCGCCAGCCGTGGCTGACTATCGACCGCTGCGGCAACCGCCTGCGCTACATGGACTCCCGTGTGGCCGAGGACGGCGCCAACGCCATCTACGCCTTGGGCGATTTGGCCACCATCCAGATGACCCCGCCGGGCCACCGCTCCTACATCATCTTCGACGCGAACTACGAGGATCACCTGGCGGGATTCGCCCAGGAGCACTGCCGCAAGCTGCTGACCCCCGACCTGGAGCAGATCGAGAAGGTGCCGGAGCACTACCGCGACTGGCACCACGGCGTGCAGGACGCCATCGACGCCGACGTGCTGAAGCGCCGCGACAGTCTGGAGGAGCTCGAGCGCGATTTGGGCCTCGCCGAGGGCGTGCTCACCGAGGCCGTGGCGAAGTGGAACGACGCCTGCGAGCGCGGCGAGGACGACTTTCTGTACCCCATGCCCGCCGAGTGGCTGCACCCAATCGTGGAGCCGCCCTTCTACGGCTGCCGCATCGGCGGCAACCTGTACGGCACGAAGGCGGGGCTGCTCATCAACGACCAGATGCAGGTGGTGGGCACAGACGGCCGCGTGATCCCCGGCCTGTACGCCGGCTGGCACACCGCCGGGGGCGCTTGCGGCGAGAACAGCTACATCGGCGACCCGATTCTGGGATCGCTCATGGGGGACGTGGGGCTCGCCTTCTGCGGCGGGTATCTGTGCGGCACCTCTGCGGTGGAGAACGAGATCAACGGCGGCCAGGCGTAAGGGCGCGAGCGCGCGTACGGATAGGAGTTCGTTATGAAAGATATGAAAGCGATGGCGCGGCCGTTTCTCGCGCTGTATGCCATGGCGCTCGTGATTGCGCTGCTGGGACGCATCGGGCTTGCGGTGGCCGGGGGCACCGGCGTGCTCGCCTTCGACTACATCTCGGCCTCGGGCGTGCCGGTGCTCGATGTGATCTGCTCTATCCTCACGGGCTCGGCCTTCGTGGCCTTCCTGTTCGCGGCTGGCCTCGCGCTTTGCGTGTCGACGGCCGGCGCGGTGCTCTACGGCGCGCTGGCCTCGCGGGCGCAGGGCGATGCGGGCGCTCCCGCGGTGCGCCCGCGCCCGCTGACGGCGTTTCTCTGGGGCTGGGCGACGGCGCTCGTGGCGCTGGCGTGTCTGGTCGTGGTGGTGCTCGGCATCCTGTCGGCGGTGCAGGTGGGATCCATGTCCTCGAAGCTGCCGGGGCTGCCGATCATCGTCGTCGGCGTCATCGGGTTCGCGGCTTTCCTCGGCACGCTTCTGGGGGCGGCCTCCATGGTGGTGTGCGCCTGCGTGGCTCGCTGGCACACAGGGCACAGCCTGGAGCTTTCGCTCATCGCGGCGGTGGCGTTGTGCGGCGCCGTCGTCGCAGCGCTCACGGTCGGCACGTTCTCGGCCCTGAACGCGGCGAGCATCAGCCTGCCGGCGCTGGGCGGCTGGTTCGCGGCGGATGTCGTGGCAAATGTGGCCATGCTCTTCGGTGCGAAGGTCTATGCGGACAAGATGAGCCTCGCCTAGATTTCCCGGAGCAGGTCGTAGGCGGCCTGCTCCTTTGCTTGCCGCTGAGCGTTCAGGTCGGCCACCACCACATGGCCCACGCGCTCGATGGCGTCCCTCTGCTCGGGAGTCAGGCGCACCCACAGCTTGGTGGCAGCCAGCTCGTTCACGGTGGCGCTGATGAGAAATCCCTGGTAAACGCCCTCGTCGGTGAGGGCCACGTACACGGCCTTCTTGTCGTGAGGCGACTTCAGGCGTTTGGCCCAGCCGCGGCCCACGAGGCGATCCACGGCGCGCGCCGCGTTCACCGGCGACATCATCAGCTGCTCTGCCAGGGTTCCGACGCGTTCGGGATGATCCGTCTCGCCGAGGCGTTGGACGATGCGGCACTCGTTGAGCGACGCGCCCGTGGCATCGCGCAGGGTGCGCTCTGTCTCGGCGCGGATGAGCTCGATGGATACGAGCGAGCGCGTGGCAGGGAAACGCTGAGCGCGCCCGGCGTGCAGTGGGGGTTCGATGTGGGCTGCGGCGGCAACCGCCGCTTCCAGAATGGTGCGATACGTGGGATCTTGGGTTGGGAAGGTGGCGTACAAGCTCTCTACCAGGGACTGGTTGACGGCAGCGACGTGCTCGGCGCCGTCGTCGGTGACGGCGAGGAACCGCGTGCGGCCATCGGTCGTGCCAGCCTCGCGGGTCGCGTACCCATGGGCGACGAGGGCGTCGACGGCCTGGGTCACCACATTGGGCTTCATGCCTAGAATCTTTCCGAGCTCCCCCTGGCTTACGGGCGCCGAGGCCTGCATCAGCTTCGTTAAAATGCGGTACTGGGTGATGTTCAGGTCGCTCGCCTGCTCCAACCCGCGGCGCAGGGCCTCATGGGCCATTTCGAAGGCCACGAAGTACGTGGAGTCCAGGTTGAATTTGTTCGCGACCTCGGCCATTACGTCCTTTCGGCTGCCGGAAAGTTAGTTCATCGATGCAACGATTAGTCTAGCGTTCTCCGACGGTTCGAGGAGGCGACGATTTCTCCCCGATACAAAGACTTCATAGCTCGCTCAGCGGGCGTTGGTGATAGTGCCGTCGGGGGCGATGAAGAAGGCCTGCAGAATTTCGGGGTGTCGACGGGCGAGGGCGAGTCCGCGTTCGAGGCCGAGGGCGAGCAGGGTGGTAGAGAAGCCCTCCGCGTCGATGGATTTCTCGCAGATGACGGTGACGCCGGCCACGTCGGTTTCGACGGGGCGCCCCGTGCGCGGATCGAGGATATGGTGGTAGAAGGTGCCGTCGGGCGCGGTGAAGCAGCGCTCGTAGACGCCACTCGTGACGGCCGATCCCGCAACCAGGGGCACGGCGCCGATGAGCTGGGAGGGGTCGCGCGGATCGCGGATGCCCACGCGCCAAGGGTCGCCTGTGGGCTTGGTGCCGCTCACGGCCACGTTGCCGCCGAGGTTCACGATGATGCCCGAGAGCCCGTGGGCCTCCATGGCCGCCACGAGTGCATCGGCGATCCATCCTTTGGCGATGCCGCCGGCGTCCACGGCGGCATCGGGGTCGGCCAGCTGCGCGAAGCAGGCCTTGGGTTCGGGCGCTGCCTCGAACCCGGGCACCGCCTCGGTTGCGGCATCGGCGTCGCTCTCGGCCGCTGTGGCTGCCGGCGTCTTCCGCAATCTGAGCGCGTGCCAGTCGACGTGGCGCACCGCCTCGGCGAGTGCACCGTCATCGGGCACCGTGCCCTCGTGAAAATTCCACAGGCGCACCGCCGAGCCTACGGTGATGTCGAAGGCGCCCTCGCTTTCCGCGCAGTAGGAAAGCGCCCTCTCGAGCAGGTCGTAGGTCAAAGGGTCGATGGCCACGGGCTGGCCGTGCGCGCTGTTTATGCGTGCGATGTCGGAGTGGGGAAGCGTGCGGCTGAACAGGCGCTCGTAGAGGCGGCAGAGCGCCCGGGCCTTCTCGAAGGCCGCTCGGCACGCCGCCGCTTCGCCGTAGGCTTCGATGTCGATGATGGTGTTGAATGCCAGAAAGCGCACGCCCGCCGGCTTGCCCCCGGTGGCATCGCGGGCCTCCAGGTACTGCTCGTCGGGGATGGGGTCGAGAATATGTGCGCAGGTTTCGTCCATGTGCCTAGTATAGTCGACCTCGCGCGCAATGCGGGCGCGAACGGCAGATGCCCGTTTTGAGCAAAATACCCCACTTCTCGTAGCTTTGCGTTGGAAAACTACGGCACCCGCCAGATCTCAGCCAGAGTTTCGCCAGGTCGCGTTTAGCGGTCGGCGCGATAGGGGAGGACGAGACTACGAGAACTATGTCTTTTTGCTCAATCGAGTAGCTTTGGAGTGCGGCAAGGCGACGCAAGGTCCGCCATCGTGCATCTGTAGTATCATGAGCGGCACGCGAACAACGAAGAGAAAGGCGCTCGATGAAGGCACTCATTCCCGCGGCGGGGCTCGGTACCCGCTTTCTGCCGGCCACCAAGGCCCAGCCCAAAGAAATGCTGCTGGTGGTGGATCGTCCGGCCATCCAGTATGTGGTGGAAGAGGGTCTGGCTTCCGGCGCTGATGAGGTCGTGATCGTCAACAGCCGCGAGAAGAAGGCCATTGAGGACCATTTCACGCCGAACCCGGAGCTGGTGGCGCTTCTGCGCGAGCGCGGCAAGGACGCCTATGCCGATGCGGTGGAATATGTCGGCAACCTGCCGGTCAGCTACGTGTATCAGGAGGAGGCGCTGGGGCTGGGACATGCCGTGCGCTGCGCGGCAGAGAAGACGGGCGACGAGCCGTTCTACGTGCTGCTCGGCGATGTGCTCGTGCCGGGCAATGAGATGCTGCCGGCTATGAAGGCGGTCTCCGACGCCCATGGCGGGGCCAGCGTCATCGCGGTCATGCCCGTGCCCGACGACCAGGTGAGCCGCTTCGGCGTCATCGCCGGGGAGGCGGTGGCCGAGAATGTGTGGAAGGTGGACTCGCTGGTGGAAAAGCCGGCGCTAGAGGATGCGCCGTCGAATCTGGCGGTGTTCGGCCGCTACCTGCTCTCGCCCCGCGTGATGGAGCTGCTGGCCGATGTGGAGCCGGGGGTGGGCGGCGAGATTCAGCTCACCGACGCGCTGGACGCGGTGCTTGACGAGGAGGAGATGTATGCGCTTGTGGTGGATCCGGCCGACGGCTTCGACACGGGCACCGTGGAGAGCTGGCTCGAGACGAACAACGTGTTGTTCGGCCGCCGGCAGGGATAGGCGTTCCCGCTGGTGAGGTTTCTTCTAAAATGTGAAGAATTACTTAACGATGAGCCTATGAATCCACAAGTTCACCATGGGTGCATCATAGGGAATTCAAGGGTGGCTGTTATACTGACGTCAGCAAGTGAGACAACCCCCTCCGATCACTTGCTTGCTTTGTCTCTTTAAAGCAGAAAGCGGCTCCGCGAGAGTCGCATCCCCCCTCCTTCTGGCCCGGCGGCCCCCTCCGCCGGGCCGCTTCTTTTTGCGGGCGTAATTGCATCGCAATTACGCCCTGTCGACGCTGCGCGGCGGCGATGCGCCCCATCTTGCCCCTTGTTTCGGGTGCTGCGCGGCACGAAGGCCGCTTGACCCGAAGGCGGGGCAATCTGAGGCGCCTCGCCGCCGCTCGCTGGCTTCCTTGGGCGCACCTCTGAGTGGGTTCACGGTTGCGGGCTCGGCCCTTCGGGCCATCGCTAGCGTTCTTTTATCGGACGAACGACCAAAAACATTTGTTCTATTATTTTGGCGGGCTCCGTGGTACCATTACGGGCTATGGATACTTTGTTTACTGCTATGGAAAATGATCGGAAGCGCGATGTGGCTCCGCTCGCGGTGCGCATGCGGCCGCGCACGCTCGACGAGGTGGTCGGGCAGACGGAGGCCGTGGGCGAGGGCAGCTGGCTGCGCGCGGCCATCGAGAACGACACGTTAAGCTCCGTCATCCTCTTCGGGCCGGCGGGCACGGGCAAGACGTCGCTTGCCCACGTCATCGCTGAATCGACCCGCGCCACCTTCGTGGAGGTGTCGGCTATCGGGGGCACGGTGTCCGACTTGCGCCGGGAAATCGACGCGGCGGAGAAGCGTCTCGTCATGGGGGGCTTGCGCACCATCCTGTTCGTCGATGAGATCCACCGCTTCAACCGCAGCCAGCAGGACGCGTTGCTGCATGCGGTGGAAGACCGGCTCGTGGTGCTCGTGGGCGCCACCACGGAAAACCCTTTTTTCGAAGTGAACTCCGCCCTCATCTCGCGCTCGCGCATCGTGGAGCTGCATTCGCTCGCCGATGATGAGATCGCCGAGTTGGTGGGCCGTGCCGTGGCCGACGATCGGGGGCTTGCCGGCTGCTATGCTCTGGAAGATGAGGCCACTTCTGCCATCGTCACTCTGGCCGGCGGCGACGGCCGCGGGGCGCTCACGACGCTTGAGCTGGCCGCCGGCATGGTGGCTCCGGGCACGCGCGAGGCGCCGGTCGCCATCACCGAGGCCATGGTGCGGGCCGCCACGCCCCATCGGGCGCTGCCCTACGACAAGAACAAGGACATGCACTACGACATCATCTCGGCGTTCATCAAGAGCATGCGGGGCAGCGATCCGGATGCCGCCGTTTACTGGCTCGCCCGCATGATCGACGGGGGAGAGGATCCGAAGTTCATCGCCCGGCGCATGTACATCGCTGCCTCGGAGGATATCGGGAACGCCGACCCCCAGGCCCTGCTCGTGGCCGAGGCCGCCTTCCGGGCTGCCGAGGTCATCGGCTACCCGGAGTGCCGCATCAACCTGGCCCAGGCCGCCATTTACTTGGCGCTGGCGCCGAAGTCCAACAGCGCCGAGGCCGCGATCGATGCGGCGCTGCGCGAAGTGCGCAACGGCCCGGTGCGCAAGGTGCCCGATTACCTGCGCGATCGTCATCGCCCCGGCTCGGAAAACTACGGCGAGTACAAGTACCCCCACAGCTACCCGGCCGGCTGGGTCGATCAGCGCTATCTGCCCGAGGGCCTTGAGCGCGGCTGTTTCTACCAACCCGGCGAGCGCGGCTGGGAGGCTTACCGCACCGACGCCGCTGCCCGCGACCGTCAGGGGAGTTGAGTCGCGGCTCGGGGTGTTGCGTCCGCCGCGGTGCGGGCACTGCGCAGCGAGCCAGGCATCGTGCTGGGGCGACGTTCGGTCGAGGCCGCCCCAGCACGGGCGCTGCCGGCGATGTCGCTCGCGTGTGACACGATGTCAACTTCCGTTTACGGAATGGCTACCATGCGGACGCGTTCCGTGGAGGCCCTGCGCAACTTAATTAGAATGACTCCAGTAATGGTATAGTCAGGTCTTCGGAATTATAAGGAGGCTCATCATGGATTTCGCAGGGATCGTGGACATCGCGCTGCCCGTCGTCTACGTGCTCGTCGGCGCGGTGCTCGTATGGTTCGTCGTGGAATTGGCGCTGACCATCCGCTCGACGCGTTCGACCATCGACGACGCCCATAAGGAGCTCACGCCCACGCTGCAGAACGTGGAGAAGATCACCGCCCAGGTTGATCCCCTCATCGCCCATGTGGATGCCCTGGTAACTGACCAGATCGACCCGCTGCTGACCCGCGTGAACGAGATCGCCGAGGAAGCCAAGCCCGCTGTGGGCCGCGTCGATCCGCTGGTGGAGCGTCTGTCGCTCACGGTGGACGCGGCGAATTTGGAGCTCATGCGCGTCGACCAGATTCTGGAAGACGTGACCCAGATCACCGATTCCGTCTCGAAGGCCGCCGGTGCCGTGGATACCGTGACGAGCGCCCCGATCGATTTGGTGAACTCGCTCACGGGCAAGCTGCGCAGCAAGTTCAAGCCGCGCTACGCCTCCGACGAGTCCGTGAGCTTGGGAGCCGCTGCCGACGCCAGCGCCGCCGCGAAGGCCGGCCGCGCGCCCGAGCGCGGGGCGACCGTCGCCGACGCCGTCTCGGCTATGGGGGACGCCGCCCGCGCCGTCGTCGCCGAGGGCAAAGACCGCCGCGCCGCTGTCAAGGCCGCCAACGCGGCCAGCCAAGAACGTGCCCACGACTTCGAAGACCAGCTCTCCGGTACCGCCGGCACCATCGCCGATGCGGCCGTGGCCAACGCCGACACCGACACGCCGGCCGCGACGGCCCCTGCCGATCCCGCAGCCGCAGCTTCGCCGGCCATCTCGCCCAACGCCGCCGCGGCCCAGGCCAAGCCGGCCCCGATGGGGAACAGCCCCTACACCGTTCAGTAGCTCGCGTCCGAGGAGATTCCCATGAGCACCGACGCGTCTCAATCGCAGGGAGGAGCCGACGCGCCCGCTTCCGTCAACAACCCGCGCAGCGCGGCCGCCGCGGCCACCGCTGCCGCCAATGCCATCTCGCGCACCAAGCAGGCCCGCGCCCGCACGCGCTTCTTCGACCTGTGGGCCGTGGTGGCGGCCATCCTGCTTTTGGCGGCGATCGTCTACCTGCTGAACATCCTGTCGGTGCCCGTGGCCATCCTCATCTGGACCGTCATCATCGTCTTCTGCCTGCGCGGCATTGTGAACGGGCTGGAGAAGCACCACGTCAACCGCGGTTTGGGCACCACGATCGCCTATGTCATCATGGCGCTCGTGCTCGCTCTTATCGGCTTTTTGCTGTTCTCGCCTATGTTCGGCCTGAACGCCCAGTTCAACGACTTGGTCAGCAACATGCCCCATTATGTTGATGCGGTCATCGCTTGGGGCAACGACCTGTATGCCCGCTACGCCCCGATGCTCGAGGACGAAACGGTGAAGAACGTCATCAGCGAGGTGCAGAAGTCGGCCGCATCCTGGGCCTCCTCCATCGCCCAGGGCAGCGCCAACGGCATCGTGGCCTTCTCCACGACGCTGGCCAACGGCCTTATGGCCTTAGGGTTCGCGCTCGTCATCGCTTTCTGGATCCTCATGGAGCTGCCGGCCATGGGCCGCGAGACGCGCCGGCTCATCGGCCCCAAGCACGCCGAGGACGCCGAGTTCTTCCACGCCACCTTCACCCGCGTCATGGGCGGCTACATCAAGGGAACGCTTCTGCAGTGTGCCGTCATCGGCGTGGGCTGCGGTATCCTGTTCCAGGTCGTCGGCGTGCCCAACGCCGCCGTGCTCGGCCTCATCACCGGCGTGATGAACATCATCCCCATCATCGGCCCGTGGCTGGGAGGTGCGCTCGCGGCCATTGCTGCCGTCTTCGTGAGCCCGCTGGTGGCCCTTATCGCCCTGGTCGGCACCGTGGTCATCCAGCAGCTCGTCTACACCTTCGTCTCCCCGAAGATCATGGCGAACTCCGTGGACATCCACCCGGCCCTCACCCTCATTGCCTTGATGGTGGGCTCGGCCCTCGGCGGCGCTATGAGCGGTCTTATGGGGTCGCTCGTGGGCATGCTCGCCTCCATCCCGCTGGTGGCCGTGGCCAAATCGGTGTTCGTCTACTATTTCGAGAAGAAGACCGGCCGGCACCTGGTGGCCGAGGACGGCGTGTTCTTCAAGGGCGTTCCGTCGGACAACGAGGAAGTGAACCCGCTGTCGGACGCCACATCGCCGGGCGTCACCACCGGCTCCATGAAGCCCATCAAGCTGGACGACGCGACGCTGTTCGGCCGCAAGTTGCCGAAGCTGCGCTCGCAGGCCCATGGGAAGGTGACGGCGCGCCATTCCCATGATGACACGTCGTCTTCCAAAAAGTAGCGCGCAAGGAGCGCTATAATCTGCTGCAACTGTTTTCGTTGACCGTAAAGGACGGATAGAACACCTATGCGTTACATGACCACCGCTGAGATTCGCGAGAAGTACCTGAACTACTTCCAGGAGAAGGGCTGCAAGCTCGTGCCCTCCTCCTCGCTCATTCCCGACGATCCGTCGCTTCTTCTGACGAGCGCCGGCATGGTGCAGTTCAAGCCCTACTTCCTGCAGCAGAAGCAGCTGGAGGCGCCCTATATCGGCACCACCTCCGTGCAGAAGTGCGTGCGCACCAACGACATCGACATCATCGGCACCACGGGCCGTCATCTGAGCTTCTTCGAGATGCTCGGCAACTTCTCCTTCGGCGCGTACTTCAAAGAAGAGATGTGCGCCTGGGCCTACGATTTCTCCGTGAACGTGCTGGGGCTGCCGCCGGAGCGCTTGTACTTCACCGTGTTCGAGGACGACGACGAGACCATTGAGATTTGGAAGAACCTGGGCGTGCCCGAGGATCACATCTCGCGCCTCGGCGAGGACGACAACTTCTGGCGCGCCGGCCCCACCGGCCCCTGCGGTCCCTGCTCGGAGATCTACTACGACCAGGGCCCCGAGTTCGGCTGCGGCAGCCCCGACTGCGCGCCGGGCTGCGACTGCGACCGGTTCCTCGAGTACTGGAACTGCGTGTTCACCCAGTACGACGGCCAGGAGGACGGCACCTTGGCGCCCCTTCCCAAGAAGAACATCGACACGGGCATGGGGCTCGAGCGCATGGCCGCCATCATGCAGGGCGTGCAGTCCAACTACGAGACCGACGTGCTGCGCAGCCTGGTGGCCGTGGGCGAGCGTTTGGCCGGCGTGACCTACGGCGAGGATGCCGAGACTGACCTGGCCCTGCGCATCATCGCCGATCACTCCCGCTCGGTCACCTTCATGATCGCCGACGGCATCCTGCCGGGTAACGAGGGGCGCGGCTACGTGCTGCGCCGCCTGTTGCGCCGCGCCATCATGAAGGCCCAGCTTATCGGCATCGAGGGGCACTTCCTCAACGAGTACGTGGACGAGATCGTGCGGCTCATGGGAGATGTGTACCCCGAGATCGTGGAGAATCGCGAGCTGGAGCGCGGCCTCATCATGGCCGAGGAGGACCGCTTCGGCGCCACGCTGCGCCAGGGCCAGGCCTACCTGGAGGAGGCCCTCGGCAAGCTTGAGGGCGACGTGCTCTCCGGCGAGGAGGCCTTCACCCTGCACGACACCTACGGCTTCCCCGTGGAAGTGACTCAGGAGATCGCGGAAGGTCGCGGCGTGAAAGTGGACATGGAGGCCTTCGAGGCCGCCATGGAGGCCCAGCGCGAGCGTGCCCGCGCCGCCGGCGCAAAGGACGCCGAGGCCGCCTGGTCCACCTACGGCGGCATCTACAGCGATCTTTTGAACGAGCTCGGCCCCACGGAGTTCATCGGCTACGACGCCACCGCCGCCGAGACGCGCGTGCTGGCCGTCGTCGTCGATGGCGAGCGCGTGGGCACCCTGGCGCCGGGGCAGACCGGCGAGGTGGTGCTGGCCGCCACGCCCTTCTACGCCGAGATGGGCGGAGAAGTGGGGGATACGGGCGTCATCGAGAACGGCGAGGGACGCCTTTACGTGCTGGACACGAAGGCTCCCGAGAAGGGCCTGTTCGTGCACGCGGTGCGCGCCGAGGAGGCCGGTCTTGCCGAGGGCGATACCGTTGTGGCCCGCGTGGACGCGAACCGCCGCGCCGCCATCGAGCGCAACCACACCGCCACCCACATCCTGCACGCCGCGCTGCGCCGCGTGCTCGGTGACCACGTGAAGCAGGCTGGCTCCTACGTGGGCCCCGACCGCCTGCGCTTCGACTTCACCCACTTCGAGGCGTGCACGCCCGAGCAGCTGGCCGAGGTGGAGCGCGAGGCCAACGAGCACATCATGAGCGCCACGCCCACCACCATTTACGAGACGTCGCTGGAAGAGGCCCGCGCCGCCGGGGTCACGGGCTTGTTCGGCGAGAAGTACGGCGAGGTCGTGCGCGTGGTGGAGGCGGGCGACCTCTCCCGCGAGCTGTGCGGCGGCTGCCATGTGAACAACACCGCCGAGATCGGCTTTTTGAAGATCACGAGCGAGTCGTCGGTGGGCGCCAACGTGCGCCGCATCGAGGCCGTGACGAGCTACGGCGCGCTCGCCTACGTGAACAAGGTGGAAGCCGAGCTGAAGGAGGCCGCGGCCACGCTGCGCGTGCCGCCCTTCGACGTGTCCGAGCGCGTGGCGGCCGACCAGAAGGCCCTGAAGGAGATGCGCACCAAGGCCAAGCGCGCCAAGGACATGGTGAGCGACGACATGTTCTCGACGCTGCTCTCCCAGGTTCAGCTGGCGCCGGCGGGGTACCCCGTCATCATCGCGCGCACCGAGGTTCGCGACGGCGGCCAGATGCGCAATATGTGGGACGTCGTGCGCAGCCGCATGGACGCGCCCGGCGCCATGGTGGTGGCCGGTGTGAACGACGGCAAGCCCGTGCTCATGGCCGCCGGCACCGATGAGGCGGTAGCGGCGGGCTTCAACGCCGGGGCCATCATCAAGGCCATGGGCCCGGCCATCCAGGGCGGTGGCGGCGGCAAGCCCACCATGGCCCAGGCCGGCGGCAAGAACCCCGACGGCATCGATGAGGCCCTGGAGATCGCCCGCAACATGATCCTGTAGCGGCGCGGAGGGGCGCGACTGCATGAGGGGCGCGGCATTGCCTCGCCCCTCTTTTGCGTTTCGGAACATACAAGCCGTGCATTGCTTGAGAGAATCTCATTGAATGCTGATCGTGTCGGTATAAATGTCGGTATAAATGTCGGTATAACCGCGCCGCTTCCAGATGCGTTGCTCCGACTGATGCTAACGCTGTGATAAAAGCGTTAGCTATAATGAAATGATCTGTGCACCATTCGAAAGGGAACGGAATGAGCAAGCAACAGCTCGCCGCGATAATCTGGGAATCGGCCAACCGCATGCGGGGCAAGGTGGATGCGAGCGAGTACAAGGATTTCATTCTGGGCTTCATCTTCTACAAGTACCTCTCCGAGAAGGAGGAGCAGTTCTTCCTGGGCGAGGGTATGACGGCGTCTGATATGGAGCAGCTGGTGGAAGAGGACGAGGAGACCGTAGGCTATGCTCAGAATCATCTGGGCTATTTCATCTCCTATCAGAACCTGTTCTCCACTTGGATCCAAGCCGGCAATGATTTCGCTGTGTCGCAGGTGTACGAGGCACTCTCGGCCTTCAGCCGCCTTGTGAGCCCCCTTTACAAAAACGTGTTCGACGGCATCTTCATCACGCTACAGACGGGACTGAGCAAGCTCGGCGACAATACAGGGTCGCAGACGAAAGCCGTGCGCGATCTCGTCCATCTCATTCAGACCATCCCCATGAGCACGCACCAAGATTACGATGTGCTGGGCTACATCTACGAGGATCTCATCTCGAAGTTCGCCTCTAACGCCGGCAAGAAAGCTGGCGAATTCTATACACCCCACGAGGTGTCGGTGCTCATGGCGGATATCGTCGCTCATCATTTGCGGAGCCAGGACACGATTCGTATCTACGACCCCACGAGCGGCTCTGGTTCGCTGCTCATCACCATCGGCGATGCGGTGAAGCGTCGCATGGGGGATGCGGACGGCATCGCCTACTACGCCCAGGAGCTCAATCAGTCCACCTACAACCTCACGCGCATGAACCTCGTCATGCGGGGCATCAAGCCGTCTAACATTACGGTGCGCAACGGCGATACTTTGGAAGAAGACTGGCCCTACTTCGACGATTCGGATCCATCGGGCACCTACGACCCGCTCTACGTGGACGCGGTGGTTTCCAATCCGCCCTACTCGCAGCGGTGGGAGCCGGAGGGCAAGGAGAACGACATCCGATTCGCCTATGGCATCGCCCCTCGCTCGAAGGCGGACTACGCGTTTCTGCTGCATGACCTGTATCATCTGAAACCCTCGGGTATCATGTGCATCGTCTTGCCCCATGGCGTCCTGTTCCGAGGGGGAGAAGAGGGAACGATTCGCCGCAACCTCATCGAGAACGACAAGATTGCCGCCATCATCGGTCTTCCTGCTAATATTTTCTTCGGAACGGGCATCCCCACCATCATCATGGTGCTGCGCCAAAAGCGCGACGAGAGCGACGTGCTCATCATCGACGCTTCCAAGGACTTCGAGAAAGTCGGGAAGAATAACCAGCTGCGCTCCTCGGATATCCGCCGCATTGTCGATACGGTTACGGCTCGTCGGACGATCGAGGGCTACTCGCGCCTTGTGGGAAAGGACGAGATACGCGCCAACGATTACAACTTGAATATCCCGCGCTACGTGGATTCCTCTGAGCCTACGGAAACGTGGGACTTGTATGCGTCGATGTTCGGTGGCATTCCGGTTCAGGAAATTGACGCCCTAAGCAAGTATTGGGAGGCGCTTCCCGGCCTTCGTGAGGCGCTGTTTACGGCCAACAATGGCCATTGCGCTCGGATGGCGTGCGAGGACGTAGCCGATGCAATTCAGGGGAATGAGGCGGTCGAAGGCTACGTTGCCCGCTACCACGCAGAGTTCTCTGGGTTGCGCCGTCAGCTCGTGGCGACGCTCATCGGCAACTGGCAGCGGGTGGACGCACCGAGCGCGGAGGCTGCGGTGGCCGATGAGGTGTTCAAGCTCGTGGAACCGTTTACTCTGGTTGATAAATATGACGCTTATCAGGCGCTTGATGATGCTTGGGGCGTTATTGCCGCCGATTTGGAAATGCTGCAAACGGAAGGTTTCGACGCTGCGAGGAAGGTCGATCCGGAATACGTCATCAAGAAGAAGAGCGGCAAAGACGTTGAGGTGCAGGACGGATGGAAGGGCCATATCCTGCCGTTCTCTCTTGTACAAGACGCGCTCTTGAGTGTGGAAGCCGAGCAGTTGCGTGATTTGCAGGATGAGATGAGCCACTTGAATGGCGAGTGCGAGAGCTTGCAAGAGGAGCTGCCCTGCGAGGACGCCGAAGAGGGCGATGCCGACGATTCGTGCGATTTGACCGAGGAGGAAATCGCGGCGAAGCGGAATGAGCTCGCGGCCCTCCAGAAGAAGCTAAAGAGCTTGAAGAAGGATGCCAAAGCTCAGGAGTCGGCCCTCGAAGAGAAGACCCGCGAGACCATTGAGGCGCTGACCGACGAGCAGGTGTACGAGCTGCTCGAGGCCAAATGGGTAGAGCCCCTCATGGATGATCTGAACGCGCTGCCGCAAGTGTCTATTGAGGGTCTTATCAAGAAAGTGAACGCGCTGGAAGAGAAATACAAAGACACCTATGCCGATGTGGCAGAGCAGATCAGCGAAGCCGAAAGAGAGCTGGATGCAATGCTCGGCCAGCTTGTGGGTGACGAGTTCGACATGCTCGGCATCGCGGAACTGCGTAAGCTTTTGGGCGGTGAGTAACATGGAGGAACAGCGTAAGTCCGAAAACGCCCTCGTCCCCGCCCTCCGCCTCGAAGGATTCAGTGACCCTTGGGAACAGCGTAAGGCTGGAGATCGACTCGTTGTTTTGCGCGGTGGCTCTCCGAGACCAATTGAAAGCTACATCACAAGTGATCCCTCGGGTGTGAACTGGATCAAGATCGGTGACGTCGAACCGGGTTCAATGTACATAACGAGAACAAGTGAGCGAATACGTAGAGAAGGAATGTCGAAATCGCGCGAGGTATTCGCGGGAGACCTTCTGCTATCAAACTCAATGAGCTTCGGCCGTCCCTATATTCTGCAGGTCAATGGCTGTATTCATGATGGATGGCTGCTCATCCGAGATGCAGAAGGAAGATTCGACACGATATTCCTCCAACAGATGCTTTCGACACCCTCAATGGCAAGACAGTACAAAGCTCTGGCGGCAGGAGGAGTCGTCAACAATCTAAATAGCGAGTTGGTCCAATCCGCAACGATTGCGTTTCCGGGTAAGGCCGAGCAAATAAAAATCGGCGCCCTATTCCAGAAGCTGGACTCGCTCATCGCCCTTCATCAGCGTGAGCGGAGCGGCTGCTAAATTAGGCTGGAGATTGAGCGCATCACGAGGTCGACATCCTGGTTCTCTAGCTCTTGGATGATGTGCAGGTAGGTCTTCTGGGTGGTATTCATGCTGGCGTGTCCGAGACGCTTGGCGACGCTGGCGATGGAGACGCCAGCGAACAGGAGCAGCGATGCGTGGGTGTGGCGCAGTCCATGCACGGAGATGACGGGCACGCCGGCGCGCTTGCAGTGGCGCTCCAGCACGCTATTCGCCGTGGAGTTGTAGACTTTTCCTTCCACGAAAATCGGCTCATCGTGGGGAAACCTTTTGGTGAGTTCGGAAAACTGGATGACCAGCTGCCAATCGAGCTGCACCTTGCGCACGGAAGATCGGTTTTTCGTTGGGACGAAGCCAGTTCCCGTCTTGTAGTCCCAGGTCTTGTTGACCGAGACGACTTGGCGGCTGAACTCGAAGTCGTCGGGTGTCAGCGCAATGGCCTCGGAGAACCGCAGCCCCGTTTTCGCAATGAGGAGGATGAGCCAGTCCCAGCTCACCTCGGGCCCCAGGTCGAGGTCGTTCAGAAGCCGGTGCAGCTCGAATTGGTTGAGGTACTTCTGCTTCTTGGCGCGCGGGGATTTGCCCTTAATGATGGCCTTGCGCGTTGGGTCGCGCTCTACCAGACCCTCATCGACAGCATCGAGGACGGCGCCCTTCAGCTGATGGTGGAAATCCATTGTCGTCTGCCGTTCGTGGCTGACGGCATACTCGTTCAGCAGCTTCTGATAGGTGATGCGGTTGAGTTCCGCGAGGGTCAGCAGGGGAATGAGCCGTTGCAGCCAAGCGCAGGTGAGCCGGTACTTGCTGAGCGTGACATCGCGCACGGCCCCTTCCTTATACATGGCCACCCACTGCTGGTAATAGTCGCAGAACGTGTCGTTGGGCGTGAGTTCGTTGAGCATTGCTGGGTTCCTTTCTGCGTTTTTGGTTCGTTTGAGGGCTCACGCTGATGAAGGTTCCCTAAGAATACGGCGATGAGACAAGTTGTTTGTCGCCGACAGAGGTTGTTTCTGCACGAGATCGCGAGTTATAAGCGTCTCGGGGGTGCGGACAGTTGCTTGGACAGCGGCCTACGCCGCCAGCCCCAACCGCCTCCTGCGGTTGTCTATCGTATCGTAGACGGTCCTGCCGCCCTCCCGGAAGGCCTTTAGACGGACGGTCGAGTAGGCGGCCATCCACCCGTCCAGCAGCTCCATGAAGGCCTCCGCCGTCCATCCCGACCAGTCCCGCCCGTGGAAGAACTCGTTCTTCAGGTTGCCGAAGAACCCCTCGCAGGCGGCGTTGTCGGGGCTGGTGCCCTTGCGCGACATCGACCTGGCCAGCCCGTGGCGCCCGCATATGGCCTTCCACCCGGGCCAGCGGTAGTGGCAGCCGCGGTCGGTGTGCGCGACGGGCGCCTCCCCCTCCCCGAGCGTCGCGCACGCCATCTCGAGGGACGACTCGGTGAGGCGCGCGTCGGGGCTGGTGCCGACGGCCCAGCCGACGGGCTTGCCGTCGAACAGGTCGACGACGGGCGACAGGTACACCTTGCGGCCGTCGTCGGGCAGGCGGAACTCGGTCACGTCGCTGACCCACGCCTCGTTGGGGCGCCCGGCGGAGAAGTCGTGGGTGCCGTCCGCCCTCAGCAGCAGGTTGGGCGCGGGCGCGTCGATCTCGCCGGCGTAGGAGCTGTAGCGCCCCCTGCGCGCGTAGCACACGCGCAGCCCGAGCCCGCGCATGAGCCGCCGCACCACCTTCTCCGACACCGGCCGGCCGCGCCGGCGCGACACGACCTCGCGCACGATGTTAGCGCTACCGCAAAATCAGCCGAACGCGCCACTCTATCCCGCCGGCGGCGCCCCCGGTTCCCGGCCGGGGGCGCTACCGCACTTTGGCCGCCCGCGCTACCTCGGGCCGCCGCCCAGGGCGCGCTCGACCGCGGGGTAGTCGAAGTCCGCGGCCCAGATCTCAACCTCCAGCGCCGGGGAGCCCTCGGCGTCCCCGGGCGCGACCGCCCAGCTCGTGACCTCCCATCCGCCGAGCTGCGGGAACCTGACCGTCACCGCGACGTCCTCTGCGCCGAACGCGGCCAGCCACCCCGCGGCGTCCGCGGCCCTCACGACTGCCCCCTCTCGGGCAGCCCGTCGCCGTCGGCCGCCTCGGCCAGCAGGTCCTTCATGCGGTAGGACCGCCCCGTTATCTTGAGCATCGTGCAGTGGTGGCACACCCGGTCGGCGATGGCCGCGGCGGTCACCGCGTCCCCGAACACGTCGGCCCAAAGGCCCACGGCCACGTTGGTGGTGATGACCGTGGAGCGGTGCTCGTAGCGGGCCGAGACGAGCTGGAACAGCAGGTCGGCCCCCTCCTCGTCCACGTCCAGGTAGCCGAGCTCGTCGATGATGAGCAGCGTCGCGTGGGCGTAGTACTTCAGCCTCTTCGCCAGGATGCCGCGCGAGGAGGCGTCCTTCAGGTCGCGCACCAGCGCCGCGCAGTCGGTGAAGCGCACCTCCTTGCGGGCGCGCACCGCCTCCACCCCCAGCGCCACCGCGATGTGGGTCTTGCCCACGCCCGGGCTGCCGACCAGAACCACGTTCTCGGCCGCGTCCAGGAACCTGAGCGTGGCCAGGTCGTCCACGACGGCCCTGGGTATGGAGGGCTGGAAGGAGAAGTCGAAGTCGGCCAGCGTCTTGACGAACGGGAAGCCGGCGGCGCGCACCTTGCGGTCGGTCCCGCGACGGCGCTTGGCCTCGGCCTCCTCGGAGGTCATGGCGAGCATCGCCGAGGCGAAGTCGGCCTCGCCGGCGGCCACCGCCGACATCCAGTGGGGCAGCCCCGCCGCCATGGCGTCCAGCCCCAGCTCCGAGAGGTTCTCGCGTATGCGGGCGTAGGCGCCGCCCTCGTCCCGGGCGCTCACAGCGACCCCTCCCCGAGCCTGCCGAGCAGCTCCAGGTTGGCGCGGGCCGCCGCCTCGATGTCGGCGTCGGCGTAGCGCGCCTTCGCGGCCAGGGCCTCGGCGTAGTGCGCCGGGTCGTAGACGACGGGCCCTCCCGGGGCCGACAGGTCGTGGACCGCGACGGTCTCGCCGGCCATCTCCACCCTCACCTGGCCCGACGGCATCGCGAGCACCTTGACGCGCCTGCCTATGCAGCGCCGGGGCACCGAGAACTCGCGGCCCCGGCAGCGGACGAGCATCGTGGGGGGCGCCGCCTGGACGGAGACGTCGGCCACCATCGACTCCAAAAGCCCCATGTTGCCCACCTTGCGCAGCTCCTCCTTCTCGCGCATGAACAGCACCGCCGGCGGCACCCCGGTCGACGCGCTGGGCTCGGTGTTGCACCGCGCCTCGATGCGCGCGATGGCGGCCACGAGCCCCTCCTCGCCGCGGAAGTCGCCCTCGTAGACGGCCAGCCTCGACAGGAACCGGTTCGACGACTCCACCTTGCCCTTGGTCTGCGGGCTCCTCGGCCGCGCCAGCTCCAGCTCGAAGCCCGCCGCGGCGGCGAACCTGGCGAAGCGCGCCGAGACGCGCCGCCCCGAGGCGGAGGACGAGACGATGGAGGACATGTTGTCGGTGACCAGCGTGCGCGCCGTGCCTCCGTTGGCGGCCATCACCGCCAGCAGGCACGCCATGACGTCGTCCTCGGTGCGCGTCCTGGAGTAGACGAACCGGTGGAGCCGGGAGTAGCCCAGCGTGGCCGAGAACACGTTGAACTCGAACACCTCGCCCTCGGCGTCGGCCATGCGCAGCGACTCCTTCCAGTCGAACTGCATCTGCTCGCCGGGCGCCGTCTCGAAGCGGGGGTGGGGCTCGGGGCCCTCCGGAGGGCGCCCGCACTCGATGCCGTTGCGGCGCATCCACTTGGTGAGCGTGTTGTAGGCCGGCGGCTCCTCGCCGGCGTAGCAGCGGTCGATCAGGTACTCGTAGATGCCGCGCTTGGTCGCGCCGGGCAGCTGCGCCTTGGCCTCTATGACCTCCCTGTGGCGGTCCAGCCCGCTCGGGCGGCACCTGCGCGCGTCCTCCACCTGGCCGCCGGCCTTCCAGTACTTGGCCACCGTGTGCCGGTTCATGCCGTAGCGCCGGGCGATGTCGGTGAAGTTGGGCGTGGTGCCCGCCTGCCTGTACATGTCGAACTCTCCCATGATGTTCCTTTCCAATCGGGGCTCCTTCCGTCCGGAGACGTCGGGAGCCTACACCTTGCGGCGCCGGGGGCGCCGCCGGCCAAAGTCCGGTAGCGCGATCGGCGCCTGTGCGGTGGCGCGATTGGCGGGAAGCGGGGGCCCAATCGGCGATTATTACGGTAGCGCTAACACACGAACCGGTAGCCCCTCGACGAGTTGCCGTCGACGCGGAAGGCCCGCTCGACCTCGCCCGCCGTCCCGTCCGGCGGCGCGGAGGGCGAGGTCAGGGCGTCGAGCTGGTAGTAGTAGGTGGAGCGGGCCAGGCCCAGGGCCGCGCAGGCGGCCGCGGCGCCGAAGGCGCCCTCGAGCCTGGAGGCGCAGCCGGCCGCCTCAGCGTTGGTGAGGGCCGGCGCCCCTGCTTTTAGGACGGCCAACACCTCCCTGAGCGCGGCGTTGCTGAGCTCCAGGTCGGCGATGATCGCCTTGAGCGCCGCCGGGTCGTCGGGCAGCTCCTCCGGCAGCCCCGGCGGCTGCTCGCAGGGCATCGGGCGGGCCGGCCGGCTCGCCCGGCGGGTCTTCCCCTCGTCCACGGCCTCTCCCTTCCTCCTCTTCCTCGCGGGCGCCGGCAGCAGCGCCGCCGTGCCCCCCCGGGCGTACCTTCCCACGCTGTAGCGCACCTGCTGGGGGGTCAGCCCCGTCTCCCGGGCCGCCTGGGCGGCGGTCGCCCCCTCGGCCACGCGCCTTATCGCCTCGAGCTTGGGGAGCACGGGCTTGGAGCGGTACTGGCACTTGTCGGGGTCGTGCCTGGGATCCGCCTTGATCCAGTTGCGCAGCGTGCTGCCCGAAGGGTACCCCAGCTCGGCGGCGAAGTCATCCACGGACATCTCGCCGGGCATCGAGAACCACAGATCCAGCGCATCCTGCTTGGCCCTCTTGTCGTACATTCGAACTCCCTTCCGGACACCTGGGTGTCCAACTTGGAGTCCGCACCCCCCTCGGGAAGTTTGGGAAGCGGCATTTTGACAATAATATATCGAATAACAATAGCCTATAAGAGCTATCGCTTCTTGGTGACGCTTATAACTCGAGATCTCGTGCAGAACCCTCCTTGTTCGTCAACCGACTGGGGCGTTTTGGAATATAACGGGTTCCGCAGGCGGCGGCTGGCGTCCTTATGTTGTTCCCCGTCGGTCGCTCTTCGTGCTTGGGAAACTTAAAGGTGGTGCGCATTCCGTGCGGGTGGGGAACGAGGTCGCGGGAGCGTGGTAAGATGACGGGGAAATAAGAGATGCGCGGTTCGGCGGCTTTGATGCGATCCGCTGGCTGCGCGGGCGCGTTAGGGGTTGTTCCATGAATCCGCAGAGTCCGGGAACGGGCGGCCAGAGGCCGTACGACAGCTGGGGGAGACCCCAGGGCGAGTCGCAGCAGGCCGGGCCGCAGCAGACCGGGCCGCAGCAACTCGGCCCCGAGTACGTCTACGAGATGCCCGAAGATTTCCAAGAGCAGCAGCGGAGCGCCCGGCGGGACAGCGCCGACGGGAATGCGAAGGGGCGCCCCCAGGGCGCGAAGCCGGCGCCGGACGCGCCGGGCGCCGACTCCTGGCCGGCCGGTCCTTCGGGCAGCCCCATTCCGGGCATGTCGGCCAAGGACTTCCAGAAGATGTGCCGATCGGTGGACAGGGCCTTCTCGCAGTTCGCCCGCATCGTTGACCAAGGAGTGAACGAGGCCGCCGAGGCGCTGGGCCAATCGCCCGAGAAGAACCTGAAGGCCCACAAAGAGCTGCAGGAGAAGCGCAAGCGCGAGAAGAAGGCGCGCAAGGCCCAGGAGGAGGCGCAGCGCCGGGCGGCCCAGCAAGCCTACGGGCAGCAACGCTCCGGGCAACCGGGCTACGGGGCGCCCCAAGGGACACTGGGCGGCGTTCCCCAGGGTTTTCAACAGGCGGTGACCTCCGTGGCCCAGCAAGCCCAGCAGTGGGCGCCGCTGGCGAAGGCGAAGAAGCGCTTCCGTTCCTCGGCAGGGCTGACGGCCTCGGGCGTCATCATGGCGGCCTCAGGCGGCGCGGGAACGGTCTTCATCGGAATTCCCGCGCTCATCGCGGCCCTCGATCCTCTTGCCGTTGGTGTCCCCGGCCTCGGCGTGACGGTGGCGCTCGGCGTTATGACGGCCGGCTTCGCCGCGCTGCTCGGGTTCGGCGTCCGCAACCTGCGGCGCGCCTCGAAGCTCAAGGCGCTTACACGGGCGGTGGGCCAGCGCGAAGCTGTCACCTTCGACGACATTGCCGCGCGCATGCAGGTGAGCCCCAAAGCGGCGCTTTCCACCTCGCGCACGCTCATCAAGGGCGGCTACCTTCCCCAGGGCCGCATCGACGACGAGAACACCACCCTCATGGTGACCGAGAACGCCTACCACCAGTATCGTCAGTTCCAGCAGAGCCAGCGCCAGACGCTCGCCGAGCGCGAGGCGGCCGAGGCGGCCCGGGCAGCTGAGGCGGCGGCGCGGGCGGCCCACGAGCAGGATATCTCCGAGCGCCTGACGCCCGAGCAGCGCGCCTTTGTCGCCCGCGGCCGCGACTACGTGCGCCAGATGGACGAGCTGAACGCCGCCATCGACGACGCCGCGGTGAGCGAGCGCATTACGGCCATTCAGGACGTGGTGGGCCGCATTCTCGCCCGCGCCGAGGAAGAGCCGGCCGTCATCGCCGGGCTCGACCGTCTGACTGCGTACTACCTGCCCACCACGGTGAAGCTGCTCGATGCCTACGACCGGTTGGAGGAGGAACCTATTCAGGGCGAGAACATCTCCAGCTCGCGCAGCGAGATCGAGCATACGTTGGAAGTGCTGCACAGCGCTTTCGAGAAGCTCTTCGACGACACGTACCAAGACCTCTCCCTCGATGTGTCCGCCGACATCTCGGTGCTGCACGCCATGCTCGCCCAAGAGGGACTCACGGAAGGCCCCTTCGATGTGAAACCGTAAACGATTGTGTCGCGCGTGGCCGCCTCCGGCATTTCGAGCGCGCCTGCCGCGAATGTCCGAAGAGGGCCTTAGCCGCGCTCCCGCCTTCGCGCTTTCCCGCTTGACCCGACCGACTAACTCGCCTCATCTTAGAAAGGATGCTCCATGACCAACGAACTGACCGACCTCACGAACATTCCCGCCCCGACGCTCACGCTCGATCCCGTAAGCGACGGCGAGGTGGCCGAGGCCTCCATCGTCGAGGTGGACACGCCCGCCGCGCCCAGCCTCGCCGACTCGCTTTCCGCCGAAGAGCTGGCCCAGGTGGACGCCTTCGCCCAGCAGATCGACATCGCCAATTCCCAGCAGGTGCTCACCTTCGGCGCCGGCGCCCAGAAGAAGATGGCGTCGTTCTCGGAGACGGCGCTCGCGAAGGTGCGCACCCAGGATTTGGGCGAGGCGGGCGATCTTATCGCCGGAGTAGTGACCGAGCTCAAGAACTTCGACGTGGATGACGACGACAAGGGCTTCTTCGGCCTGTTCAAGAAGTCGGCGAACAAGATCACGTCGCTCAAGGCCCGCTACGACACCGCCGAGGCCAATGTCGACAAGATCGCCAAGACCCTCGAGGGTCATCAGGTGCAGCTCATGAAGGACGCGGCCACGCTCGACAAGCTCTACGAGCTGAACCTCACCTACTTCAAGGAACTGACCATGTACCTTCTGGCCGGCCGCCAGCGCCTGGCCGAGGTGCGTGAGGGCGAACTTGCCGACCTGTCCGCCAAGGCTCAGGCCTCCGGCTCCACCGAGGACGCCGAGGCGGTGCAGAAGCTCGCCGCCGCCTGCAACCGCTTCGAGAAGAAGCTGTCGGATCTGGATCTGTCCCGCACGGTGGCCATGCAGATGGCGCCGCAGATCCGTCTCGTGCAGAACAACGAGATGCTCATGATCGAGAAGATCCAGACGACGCTCGTGAACACCATTCCTCTGTGGAAGAGCCAGATGCTGCTGGCGCTGGGTCTGGCCAACAACGAGGCGGCGCTTGCGGCCCAGTCGGCCGTCACCGACATGACCAACGAGCTTCTGCGCAAGAACGCCGAGAAGTTGAAGCAATCCACTGTGGAGGTGGCTCGCGAGTCCGAGCGCGGCATCGTGGACATCGAGACGCTGAAGGCCACCAACGAGAACCTCATCCAGACCTTCGACGAGGTAATGAAGATCCAGGCCGAGGGCCGCGCCAAGCGCGCCGAGGCCGAGGCGGAGATGCGCCGCATGGAAGCCGAGCTGCGCCAGAAACTGCTGGAGGTGAAGTAGCCCGTGCGCGTGATGGCGCTGGACATTGGGGAAGTGCGCGTGGGGGTGGCGGTGAGCGACCCGGGCGAGCGCGTGGCAAGTCCGGTGTGCGTGATGCCCGCCGCCGAGGTGACTGGTTGCGCCAAGCCCTTCCGCCGGCTTCTGGAGGACTGGGAGCCGGAGCTTTTCGTCTGCGGGCTGCCCCGCACGCTTGCCGGCGATGAGGGCCCTCAAGCGGCCCGCATTCGCAAGGAGGCCGCGCGCATCAGCGACGCCTGCGGCATTCCCCACGTTTTCGCAGATGAGCGGCTCAGCTCGGCCGAGGCCAAGCGGAGTTTGCGTGAAAAGGGTCTGACTGAGAAGGAGATGCGCGGCAAGGTTGATATGATAGCCGCAAGTCTGTTTTTGCAATCTTGGCTCGACGAGCGTGCCCGCGCTTGAGGTATTCGCGGGGCTAATCGCCGGGCCGTTTCGTAGAGAAAGGCCGCACCTTGGCTCTCCATGGCAAAAAGGTCACCTATTCGTCCCACTCCTCCCGTGCCGCCCGGGCGGCGCATGCCAAGGGGGATCGGGAGTTCCGCACCTACGACACGAGTGCCATCATGCCGAAGAGGTCGCCGGTGCCGTTCATCTGCTTAGGCGTTGTGGCCGTCGTCGTCATCGCCGCTGTGTGCTTCTTTGCCTTCCGCGGCTGCGTCGGCTCGCAAGTGGAACTGCTGGCGCCGGGCCAGTCGGCAGAGGTGACCATCACCGAGGGGGAGACGGCCTCCTCCATCGGCGACGCGCTCGTGGCCGCGCGCCTCATCGGCAGCTCGCGGGAGTTCACCGACGAGGTCACGCGCCTGGAGGCCTCCTCGGCGCTTATCCCCGGCACCTACACCTTCCAGGGCGGCAGCACCCCCGAGGAGCTGGTGCGCGCCATCATGGCCGGTCCCGCCCAGGTGGGCGACACGCTCGCCGTGCCCGAGGACATCACCCGGGCCGAGCTGGCCGAACTCGTGGCCGGCGCCACAAACGGCCGCATCACCGCCGAGGCCTTCCTCGTCGCTTCCGAGAACGCGAGCGCCTACGTTGCCGACTATGCGTTTTTGGAAAGCGCCGGCGAGAACTCGCTGGAGGGTTTCCTGTTTCCCAAGACCTACGCCGTGACCGAGGACATGGATGCCGAGGCCGTCGTGCGCATGATGCTCGACCAGTTCGGCACCGAGACTGCCAGCATCTTCGGCGACTTCGCCAACAGCTACCCGGCGAGCCAGGGGCTGACGCTGTACCAGGCGGTGAACCTGGCCTCCATCGTCGCCAAAGAGTCCACCGGCGACCAGGAGGTGCGCGATCACGTGGCCGGCGTCTTCTACAACCGCCTCGCCTCCGATAGGCCCTACCTGGAATCCGACGCCACCACGGCTTACGAGGTGGGCCGCGAGCCCACGGCCGAGGAGGTGCACGCCGAGACGCCCTACAGCACCTACGCGAATGCGGGCCTGCCGCCGACGCCCATCTGCTCGCCGGGCATTGAGAGCCTCACCGCCGTTTGCGAGCCGACCCAGACTGAGGACATGTTCTTCTACTTCTATCCTGACGCCGACGGCAACATGCAGGCGGCGTTCAGCAAGACCTACGAGGAGCATCAGCAGGCCATCGCCGATAATTCCAACGCTGGTGGCGCCGACGGGTCGGGCGACGCTGCCGCCGGCGAGGGCGCGGCCGCCTAAGGGCGCCCTTTTGGTCTTCAGGTGCGACCCATGGCGCTTCTCACCCCCGATCGCTATTTCTCGCGCATCAGCGCCATCGATATCGAGCGCGATTTGCTCGGGTGCGGGCTTTCCCATGTGCTGCTCGACATTGACAACACCGTGCGCGCCCGGGACACGGGATGCGTGCCGCGCGATGTGGGGATGTGGCTCGGCCGGGCGCGGGAGGCCGGGGTGAGCTTCTGTTTGCTCTCGAATAACTGGCATGCCGATGTGTACCGGTTCGCCGGCGAGCTGGAGCTGCCCATCGTGGCCAAGGCCTTAAAGCCGCTGCCGCCGGCGTTTCTCGCGGCCCGGCGCAAGATTGGGGGAGCCGCCGCCGACACGGTCGTCGTTGGCGATCAGCTGGCGACCGATGTGCTGGGAGCCCATCTGACGGGCATGAAGGCCTATATGCTGCAGCCGCTGGTCGAGCAGGATCTGCCCCACACGTTGCTGCTGCGCAACGTCGAGCGGGCTATTTTGGGAGATCGCAAGCCGGAGCCGGCGATCAATATCGCGGAATGCGAGGCGAGCCGTCCCGCGGCGCGCCGCGGACAAGGAAGCGCCCCTCGCCGCTTCGGGCAGGGCGCGCAGCGCGGGGTCGAAGGGGCCTCGCGCGAAACGGGAAGGGAATCGCTGTGAGCGAGAAGCTGTATGTGCTGGGGCACCCGGTGAGCCATTCGAAATCGCCGGTCATGTACAACGCCGTCTATGAGAAGGCGGGGCTGCCCTGGCATTACGGTCTCATGGATGTGCCGACGGTGCCCGAGGCCGAGACGTTCCTTGCGGCTCGCGACTTCCTTTCCATCAACATCACCACGCCCTATAAACCCGAGGCGTTCGCTGCCGCCGATGTGCGGGCCGCTTCGGCCACGCTCGCCCACGGGGCCAACGTGCTCGTGAACAAGGACGGGGCCCTTATCGCCTACAACACCGACGGCCAGGGCTGCGTGGCCTATTTGGAACGGGCCGGCGTCGATTTTCACGGTGCGTCCGTCGTCGTCTGCGGCACGGGGCCGACCTCCCTTTCCATCCTGCACGCCGTGGCCCAGGCGGGGCCGGATGAGGTGATCCTCATCGGTCGCGACAAGGCCAAGGCCCGCAACGTCATGCGCGCCTACGCCGACGAGCTGGGGGCGATGGTCGGACGGGTGGTGGACATGCCCGCCTTCAAAGAAGGGCACCTGAGCTTTTCCGAGGTGTACAAGCAGGTGGGCTTCAAGTTTGGCAGCTACGCCACGTCGCGGCAGGCCATCGCGGGCGCGGACATCATCATCGACGCCACGCCGCTCGGCATGAAGGCGGGCGACCCGGCCCCCTTCGACACGACGCTTCTGAGCGCGGACCAGACGGTGTTCGACGTGGTGTACGGCCATGGCGAGACGGCGCTGGCCCGGGCGGCCCGGGCGGCAGGGTGCCGGTTTTTCGACGGTGCCGGCATGCTCGTCGGCCAGGCCGTGGTCACGGTGGGCATCCTGCGCGACATCACCGGCGAGGCGGCCCTCGACATTCCCGAGGACGAGCTGTTCCGCCTCATGGCCGACGCCGCCGGGTTCAACCTCGCTTAAGACACCCCGGGCGCGTTGGGATTCGGCAGCCGAGATGCTTTTGACCCCATAGGCGGCGCGGCGGTGTGCTGCTATCATAGCGGGCAACGGAAAAACCTCTCTCGTTCGAAAGGTCGCGCCCCTATGAACCGCACTAAGATCGCTCAGCTCTACGCCGATGCCGCCGCTTTTGGCGGAAAGACCGTCACCGTTGCCGGTTGGGTCAAATCGGTTCGCGATATGAAGAACTTCGGCTTCGTCACGTTGAACGACGGCAGCTGCTTCAAGGATCTGCAGGTGGTCATGGACCGCGCGACTCTCGCGAACTACGACGAGATCGCCCATCAGAACGTTTCGGCGGCGCTGGTGGTCTGCGGCACGCTGAAGCTCACGCCCGACGCCCCGCAGCCCTTCGAGCTCGCCGCCGAATCCATCCGCGTCGAGGGCGCCTCGGCTCCCGACTACCCGCTGCAGAAGAAGCGCGCCACGCCGGAGTTTTTGCGCACCCAGCAGCATCTGCGGCCGCGCACGAACCTGTTCCGCGCCGTGTTCCGCATCCGCTCGGTGGCCGCCGCCTCCATCCACCGCTTCTTCCAAGACCGCGGGTTCGTCTACGTGCACACGCCCATCATTACGGCGAGCGACTGCGAAGGGGCCGGCGAGATGTTCCGCGTGACCACCATCGACCCGGCCCAGGTACCGCTTGTGAGCGAGGAGGCTGCCGCGGCCTCGGACGGCGCGCTTGTGGCCGGCGAGGTGGATTGGAGCGCCGACTTCTTCGGCAAGCCCGCCTCGCTCACCGTGTCCGGTCAGCTGAACGCCGAGAACTTCGCCATGGCCTTCGGGGACGTGTACACGTTCGGCCCCACGTTCCGCGCGGAGAATTCCAACACGGCGCGCCATGCCGCCGAGTTCTGGATGGTGGAGCCCGAGATTGCCTTCGCCGACCTTGAGGACGATATGGAGCTGGCCGAGAGCATGCTCAAGTACGTCATCCGCGACGTGATGGAACGCTGCCCCGACGAGCTGGCCATGTTGAACAAGTTCGTCGACAAGGGGCTGCTGGAGCGGTTGAACCATGTGGCGTCCTCCGACTTCGCGCGCGTCACCTACACCGAGGCCATCGACATCCTGCGTGCGGCCCAGGCCGCCGGGCGCGCCTTCGAGTACCCGGTCGAGTGGGGCATCGACCTGCAGACCGAGCACGAGCGGTTCCTCACCGAGGAGCACTTCGGCCGCCCGACGTTCGTGATCGATTACCCGAAGGACATCAAGGCCTTCTACATGCGGCTCAACGACGACGGGCGCACCGTGGCCGCCATGGACTGCCTCGTGCCGGGCATCGGAGAAATCGTGGGCGGCTCCCAGCGCGAGGAGCGCCTGGAAGTGCTCGAGCGGCGCATCGCCGAGCTGGACATGGATGCCGAGCAGTACCGCGCCTACCTGGATCTGCGCCGCTTCGGCACCTGCTCCCACGCGGGCTTCGGCCTGGGGTTCGAGCGCTTGGTGATGTACCTCACGGGCGTGAGCAACATCCGCGATGTCATCCCGCATCCGCGCACGGTGGGCAACGCCGAGTTCTAGACAGTTCGACGCCCGGCTTTCGCTGCTCGCGCCATTGGCTCGTTGCTCGCCCGTCAGCGGATTTCCCTGTTCGATCCGCGCCGATGGACGCGCTTGGGCGACCTGATGCTGTGCGCCTGCGCTACAATGGGGCGAGGTTATCGTCGAGCGAAAGTGCGCAGCATGGAATACATCACAGCGGGGGAGAGCCACGGGCCGTGCCTTACGGCCATCGTGACCGGGGTGCCGGCGGGCCTTCCCATCTCCGAGGAGCACATCAACTCCGATCTGGCCCGCCGCCAGGCCGGCTACGGGCGCGGCGGCCGCATGGCCATCGAGAAGGACACGGTGCGCGTCACAAGTGGCATCCGCTTCGGTCGCACTATCGGCAGTCCCATTGCGCTTGAGGTGGCCAACCGCGATTGGGAGAACTGGACGGATCGCATGGCCGCCTTCGGCGAGGCGCCGCGCGATCTGGTGCGCGAGGTGACGCCGCGGCCGGGGCATGCCGACCTGGTGGGCGCCCTGCGCACGAACACCGATGACTGCCGCAACATCCTGGAGCGCGCGAGTGCTCGGGAGACGGCGGCCCGGGTGGCCGCAGCCGGCGTGGCGCGCGAGTTTCTGGCGGCGCTCGGCGTGGAAGTGATGTCGTACGTGGTGTCGGTGGGGGACGCGGCCATGCCCGAGGAGACGATGGCCGACGCCGCCGAGCACAAGCCGCTCGACATCGAGCTTTCGGAGATGCGCTGTCCGGACGCGAAGGCGACCATCGCCATGAAGAAGGCCATCGACCGCGCGAAGTCCGACGGCGAGAGCTTGGGCGGTACCTTCCGCATCGTGGTCTGCGGGCTTGCGCCGGGGCTCGGCACCTACGCCACGGGCGCCGATCGGCTCACCTCGCGGCTGGGCGCGGCGCTCTTTTCCATCCCCGCCATCAAAGGCGTGGAATTCGGCCTCGGCTTTCAGGCGGCCGCGCGTCCCGGGTCGCTTGTACACGACCCCATCGTGCTGGCCGACGGCGAGTTCCGCCGCGCGTCGAACAACGCCGGCGGTCTGGAGGGCGGCATGACCACGGGAATGCCGCTCGTGATCACGGCGGCCATGAAGCCCATCCCGACGCTCATGACGCCGCTGGAAACGGTGAATTTGGACACGCTCTGCGTGGAGGAGGCGTCGAAGGAGCGCTCGGACGTGTGCGCGGTGCCGGCGGCGGCCGTGGTGGCCGAGGGCGAGGTGGCCTTCGCGCTGGCCAACGCCTACTTGGAGGCTTTCGGAGACACCTGCATGGCCGACATCAAGGCGAACATCAAGGCCTACAAGGCGCGGCTGCGCACCATGGGGCGCTAAGATGGCGGAGCGTATGGAACTGACCCGCCCGGTCTTTTTCGTCGGGTTCATGGGCGCCGGCAAGACGTCGGTGGCCCGGCGCCTCGCCCGCACGTGCGGGGTGGCCTCGGTGGACATGGACACCTACATCGAGCGTCGCGAGGGCAAGAAGGTGAAGGAGATCTTCGCCGAGGGCGGCGAGGAGGGCTTCCGCGCCATCGAGACGGACGTGCTGCGCGAATTGGGCGCCAAGCCCGACCCTTTGCTCATCTCCTGCGGCGGTGGCGTGGTGGTCACGCCGGCCAACCACGACGTCTTCCGCGAGGCCGGCTTTGTGGTGTATCTGGAAGTGACCGCCGACGAGGCCGCCAGCCGCATCAGCGACACCTCCACCCGGCCCTTGTTCCAGAACCTGGAAGCGGCCCGAGCCCGCTGCGAGGAGCGACTGCCGCTGTACGAGGCGGTGGCCAACGTGCGCGTGAGCACCGCCGGCAAATCGGTGCCGGCCATCGCGCGGGAAGTGCAGCGCATTTTGGAAAAGGAGGGAATCCTGTGCCCGCAACAAAGATAGTGGTCAACATTCCCGGCGAGACGCCCTACGACGTGCGCATCGGCGCCACGGTGCTCGCCGGCCTCGGCGAGTCGGTGCGCCGGCTCGATGGCGTGGGACAGGCGCCACACCTGCTCGTCCTCACCGATTCCAACGTGGGGCCGCTGTATCTGGAAGAGGCCAAGTCGTCGCTGAAGGCGGCGGGCTTCCGCGTGAGCGATATCGTCGTGCCCGCGGGGGAGGACTCGAAGTCGCTCGCGGTGGCCGGGGAGATCTGGTCGGCCATGGCATCGCTTGGGCTCACGCGCGACTGCGCCGTGGTGGCCCTCGGCGGCGGCGTTGTGGGCGACTTGGCGGGGTTCGTCGCCTCTACCTACATGCGGGGCATCCCGTTTGTGCAGGTGCCCACCTCGCTTCTGGCCATGGTGGACTCCTCGGTCGGCGGCAAGACCGGCGTGAACCTTCCCGAGGGGAAGAACCTCGTGGGCACGTTCAAGCAGCCGGCCTACGTGTGCGCCTCCACGGCGGTGCTCGCCACGCTGGACGACCGCGAGTGGGCCTGCGGCTGCGCCGAGATCGCCAAGGCGTCGGTGATCGATTCCGACGAGTTCTTCTTCTGGATGATGGATCACGCCGCCGCCCTCGCCGAGCGCGACCCGGTGGTGGTCACCGAGGCCATCGCACGTTCGGTGGTGTTCAAGGCCAACGTCGTGGCCGAGGACAAAACGGAGAGCCGCGGGGTGCGCGAGTGCCTGAACTACGGGCACACTTTGGGGCACGCGGTGGAGGCGCTTGCGGGCTACGGGACGTTCTCCCACGGAGCCGCCGTGGCCGAGGGCATGCGTTTTGCGGCGCGCCTCGGCGTGGATGTGGTGGGTACGTCGGCCGAGCTGGTGGATGCCCAGGACGAACTGCTGGACGCGCTGGGGCTGCCGGCGCTTGCCTGGTCGGCGCCGGCCGAGGAGATGCTGGCCGCCATGAAGCGCGACAAGAAGACCCGCGCCGGCGAGGTGCGCTTCGTGCTGCCCCGCGACATCGGCGACTGGGAACTGGTCGCGGTGCCCGACGAGGTGATTTTGGAGCATCTGCGCCGGTGGGAGGCTTCCAAGAGTTTGTGACGGCTGCGGCGATCGGTCGGGGAAGGTGCTCCGCAGCCCGCTGATCGCTTTTTCCCGCTGCGAACGCGATAACAGAATCAGCGAAGATGACGCACATCAGTCGGTACCATCCCCGCATCGCTGCTGCTGAAGTGGAAGCTGATTCTTAACAATCGCGTTCTCCGCGGGGCGATCAGAGGTCTGCGGAGCACCTTCCCCGACCGATCTAAGAGAGGCGAACTTTGTTGAAGAAGATACTGCTCATGAATGGGCCGAACTTGAATATGTTGGGGGTGCGCGATCCAGCCATTTACGGGTCGGACACGCTTGAGGCCATCGAGGAGATGGTGCGTGCCTACGGGGCCGAGCATGGCTGCGAGGTGGACTGCTTCCAGTCGAACCACGAGGGCGCGCTCATCGATCGGCTGCATGCGGCTCATGGCAACTACGACGGCATCGTGTACAACCCCGGGGCCCACACGCACTACTCCTATGCGCTGCATGACGCCGTAGAATGCATCGACGTGCCGGTGGTGGAGATCCATATCTCCGACATCAGCAAGCGCGAGGAGTTCCGTCGCACCTCGGTGATCGCGCCGGCCTGCATCGCCCAGGTGAAGGGCCTCGGCAAAGAGGGCTACCTGCGCGCACTGGATATTTTGCTGGAAAACGCTGTGGCCGAAGGTAGCGAATAGCCCGATAGGGTAGGACGCCGGTGCGACGGGGCGTCCCGCGCGCAGGTTGCGCAGCGAACGGAACAGTCCAGTGAACTGTTCCGCCGAGCGAGCCATTGCTTGAGCACGGGATGCCCCGTCGCACCGGCGTCCGGACGAACCAGGAGGAATTCATGACGGTATTCGACGAATTGAATGATCCGAAGGCCTGCGAGCGGCATCTGGCTCGCTTGCGCGAGACGTTTCCCGAGCTGGGCGTGGGGGCGTTTCTCGTGCGCGACACGTCGAACGTCCAGTGGCTCACCGCCTTCGACGATGTCTTCGACGAGGAGGCGGCTCATGCTCTGTATGTCTGTCCCGACCACGCGTGGCTGCATACCGACTCGCGCTACGTGACGGCCTGCGAGAACGCCGCGCGGCACAAGCCTTTGGAAGTGAGCGCCGAGCGCGAGACCCACGCGCAGTTTGCCGTCAAGCGGTGGGGAGGCCGGCCCTCCGGGGCCGCCGATGCGCTTTTGGGCATCGAGGACGGTGTCTCGCTCGCCGAGTACCGCCGCTTGCAGAAAGCGTTCGCCGAGGCCGATGCCGGGGAGCCTTTCGTGGAGACCGACGGCGTCGTGGTGGGACTGCGCGCGGTGAAGGATCGCTACGAGATCGCGCGGATGCGCGGCGCCCAGTCCATCACCGACGCCGCCTTCGAACACATCGTTCGCTATATGCGCCCGGGCATGATGGAGCGCCAGGTGCAGCTGGAGCTCGAGGAGTTCATGCTGCGCCATGGTGCCCAGGGCCTGGCGTTCCCCTCCATCGTGGCCACCGGGCCCAACGGCGCGAGCCCGCACGCCATCCCCGGCACCACCATGCTGGAGGCCGGCCAGTGCGTCGTGCTCGACTTCGGCGCCCGCTCCTACGGCTACTGCTCGGACATGACCCGCACGGTCTTCCTCGGCGAGCCCGACCCGGAGATGCGGGCGGCGTGGGACGCGCTGCGGGAGGCCAACGAGTCCGTGGAAGCTATGCTTCGACCCGGCGTCACGGGCAAAGAGGGCCACGAGCAGGCCGAGGCGGTGCTGGCGGCGGCCGGCTTCGGCGGCCGCATGGGCCACGGCCTCGGCCACGGCGTGGGCATCGACATCCACGAGGAGCCGGTGCTCGCTCCGCGCAACGAGCGGCCTCTCGTGGCCGGCAACGTCGTCACCGTGGAGCCGGGCATCTACCTGCCGGGCAAGTTCGGCATGCGCCTGGAGGATTTCGGCGTCGTGACCGCCGACGGCTTCGACGTGTTCACCAACTCCACCCACGACCTCGTGGTCATCTAGGGCTTCGCCTTGTCGCCGTTGCGTCGCCGTCGTTCTGCCGCTCGTCGGTGGTGAGCGGTTGAGTTTGCGCCATCTAACCTTTGCGCAGTCGTGCTCGCGTATTTTCTGCGAACCGCGTCTCTTCCCGTGCTATAACTGAAAGGTATTTGCACGCCGCGACACCGGAAAGGACGGTGAGGAGATGATGACGGAACGGAAGATCAATCGTGGAAGCGAGATTCGGACCAAGGGAAAATCCATGGGGCGCGAGCGCTCGGGCGCATCTGCCGATCCGTCCGACAGACCCTCGCCGCAAGCCGGCGGCTTAAAGACTGCGTCTTCGGCCGAAGGCGTCCGAGGCACTCAAGACGGTCTTCCTCCTTCGACGAAATCTGCGGAAGGCTCGGCCGCCGCTCTCGCCGAGCGATCGTTGACGCTGCGCGCCGCCCTGTTTCTGACCGGCCGCATCGTGCTCATGCTGGCGGGCATCGCGGTCATGGGGCTTGGCATCGACATCGTCGTGAAGGCCGATTTGGGCAACTCGCCCATCTCCGCCACGCCCATCGTGCTCTCCCTCGGGTTCACGGCCGTGAGCTTCGGCACGTTCATGCTGGGGTGGCAGTGCTTTCTCGTGCTCGTGCAGATTGCCCTGCTGCGCCGGGAATTCCGCCTAGTGGACTTGTGGCAGATTCCCATCTCGGTGTTCTTCGGCGTGTGCATTGACGCCTTCATGGCACTGCTCGGCCCCGCTGCGCCGACGAGTTATGTCGCCTCGTGGCTGTGGCTCGCCGGCGGCATGGCCGTTCTCGCGCTGGGCATTGTGATGACGGTCGTCTCGGGCACGGTCATGAACTGCGGCGAGGCCGTGGTGCAGGCCGTGGTGCGCAAGACCGGCGCCCGGTTCGGCACCGTGAAGGTGGGCTTCGATCTCGCCTGCGCGGCCTTGGCGTGCCTGTGCGCGTTCCTGTTCGTGGGCCATTTGGCCGGCGTGCGCGAGGGCACCTTCGTCTGCGCCGCCTTCACCGGCGTCATCGTGAACGTCTACATGGGCCTCTACGGCAAGCTGCGCGACGCCGCCCGCGCCCGATCGAAGGCACGCGGAGAAAGCGCTGCTGATCCACTCGTTCAACGAGGCGGCGTCTCCAGCCAGGAGTGAGCTCCGTTTAGGATGAAAATTTCGACTCGTTGGGGAAACGTCCTTTGGCAGCTCGCTCACCCCTTCTAAGCGGCATTCCCGATGGACGTTTCTTCTTCCCTAGTGATAGACGGCGCCCCGGTCGCGTTTCCCCGCGCTTGCTCGTGGCGCTCTGCGGCGGCTTTGCCCAAACGCAGTATTCCATAGGCCCCGAACATCGCCGTGTATATGAAAAGCGATTCCTGGGCGGCAATGCCTCCACGCAGAGCGGCGGGAAGAAGCATGAGCGCAAGATGGCAGAATATCAGGGCGAAGAATAAGTAGGCGAATCGCTGGATGCGCGTCCAGCGACGGCTGCTCATGGCCCGCTTCACGATGCCGAGGGACGTGACGCCGAGAAGAGCGAGCAGCACGAAGAGCGCGACGGCCACACCGAAGGCGACGGCAACATTACCGTTGATGCTCGTATTGCCGAGCAGCCTAGGCAGATAGGAGTCGAGGTACACGGCCATGTGCCCAAAGCAGAGAATGCATGCGACAATGGAAAGCTCGGCCCTGATCGGCTTCATCTGACGGTAGAGAGCTTGTTCCTTGCCGAGACAGCCTATGAACATGACAATGGCAAAGAGCGCGAGGGCAAGCTCGCACTTTTGGATGAGATCGACAAGGGGCGTCCACAGCCAGCGGGGCACACCGAAGGTGGAGCCAACAAAGTAGAGCAGGTCGAGGATGACGGCAATGCCGTAGAAGAAAGAAGGATGCGCCTTGAGAGGGCGTCGAAGGAGGTAGACCGCCACTGCCGCGATAATCAAGAGGAAGAGGAAATTCATAGGGGCTCCTAAGGTTGCCAAAGGGTGAAGCTGACTGCATGACCAGCTTCATATGAGAAAAGAAGGGCGTCCGACGAAGGGGAGGATCGGACGCCCTTGAAACGGGGAGGGCTAGGATTGCCGAAGGAGGGGGACGCCTTCGAGTGTGAGCGAGGCGAGATGCCCCAGCGGCTCGTACAGAGTGCCGGCGGCCGCTGGCTCAAGCTGCGCGAAATAGCGCGGCGCCCAGGTCATCAGGTGCTCTTCCATGAAGGGGATGACCTGATCCGGCTGGTTGTCGCAAAGCCAGCTGAGTAGCACGAGCATGCGCCCGATATGGTCGACGGGCTCGCGGCTTTCCCCTTCGTGCAGTTCGATGCCGCGAGCGCGCATCCAGCGGCCCAGGGCGATGCACGAGTCGCCGAACAGCACCGATTCCGAATCGAGGTAGACCGATCCCCACGGCGGTGCCGCGAGCTTGCCGGGGCCCACGAGCAGCCGATGGTAGTCGCGGTCGAGGTCGGCCGGCGCGGTCTTTAGAGCTCGTCTGAGCTGCTGGCTGATTCTCTCCAGGGTCGCTTCGTCACCGTAGGGCCATTCAGCGGGAAGGTCCATGGAGGCCAAGCCTTCCAAAAGCGGCATTACGGTTGAAGAAGAGGGCTTGTCGAGAAGGATCGTTCCCAAAAGCAGCGCGCAGGGCGCGACGTTCTCAGCGGGCGCATTCATGGCTATTCCACTTCGAGCGGATTGGCGACGTACCCTTCATCGAGGTTGTACGTATCGGAGTCGATGGCCTGGCAGCTTCCGATAACGAGGTTGGGACTCGTGGTCGGCTCGGGTAGCGGCGCTACCTGGCAAAGATCGCCGTGCTTCTCCCGCAGCTCGTCGATGGGGCCGAATTCCAAGGCACGAAGCGGACAGGCTCCCACGCACATGGGCTGTTCGTCGTTGCGCACGCGGGCGAGGCATCCATCGCATTTGCGGGAGATCGACAGCTCCGCGTCGATGCGCGGCGCGTCGTAAGGGCAGGACTTCTGGCAGGTTCCGCAGCCGATGCATACTTCGGGATTGCTGTTCACGAGCCCCGTCTCGGCATCTTTCTGCATGGCGCCTGTGGGACAGTTCTCTACACAGGCGGGGTTATCGCAATGGTTGCAAGAGATGGCGAGATGGTAATTGAAGGCGGTCTTTTCCCAAGCGCCCTCGGAGGTCTTCTCCCAGCTGCCGCCCTCGAAGTCGTAGATGCGGCGGAACAGGATATCGGGTCCCAGGTCGTGGTAGTCCTTGCAGACCAGCTCGCAGGTCTTGCAGCCGGTGCAGCGGGACGAGTCGAAATAGAAGCCGTACTGGGTCATGGGTTCCTCCTTAAGCCTTTTCGACCTGGACGAGCGTGGAGCCGGTCGACGGACAGTTCTTCGAGATGGGCGACCAATGGTGGCCGCTCAGTGTGTTGGCGTTGGCGCCGATATCCACGCCGTCAACTATTTCGCGACGATGTGCATGCGGCATTCCCACCACGCCGGGCATGATGCGGGAGGTGACGCGGGCCATGATCTGTACCTCGCCACGGTCGTTGAACACGCGCAGGGTGTCACCGTTCTGGATGCCGCGCGATTCGGCGTCGATGGGGTTGATCCACAGGCAGTGGCGACAGGCCTGCTGGAGCTCCTCGATTACCTGGTAGCGGCTGTGGAACTGGTTTTTGGCCTTCCAAGTGGAGAACAAGAGCGGGTAAGTGTCGTTGATGTCGGCCACGCCCTCGATTTCGGGGAAGTAGCTGGGCACGGGACGTACTACGTCGCGGTCGCCGTTGTGGAACGTCCAGGTGTCGCGAATGGTGGCCAGGCGCTCGGAGTACAACTCGATCTTTCCCGAAGGAGTCGTGCGCGGGCGGCCCTCCGGGTCGTCGACGTAGTCTTTGAGGGCGATGAAAGGAACGGCTTGCACTGGGTCGCGCCAGAAGCCCATTTCGAGCCCCTCTTGGAACGACGGTGCATTGCCGTTGGGAGCCGAGGGACGGCTGTACTCTTCGTAGCGGGTCTCCATCCAGTCCTCCCAGGTTTTGCCCTCGGTGAACTCGTCGCGCAGCCCGAGGCGCTCGGCGAGATCGGCGACCCAATCATACGAGAGACGGCATTCGAACTGCGGTTCCTGGACAGGGCGGCCGAAGACGAAGCCGAGAGCGGATCCGCCGGTCACGGTGGAAACCATGTTCATGCGTTCCTGGTACATGAGATCGGGCAAGATGATGTCGCAGAAGGGCAGTGAAGTGGACATGATGACGTCGCAGCCAAGGATGAACTCGCACTTGCTCTCGTCTTCGAGGATTGTCGCGGCCCAATTCAGGTCGGAGCTGGAGTTGCCGAAGCAGCCGGCCTCGTACAGGGCGAGGAACTTGATGCCGACCTCCAGCTTGTCGCCGCCCTGGATGCCGTCGGTGAGCGCGGTCATCTCGAGCGGATGGTCGATAGCATTGAACCGGCCGGAGATGGAGATCTTCTTGGTGACGGGATTCTCTCCGATGGGCACCGAGTTCCACATACCGCCGTCGAAGTTCATCTGCATGCCCTTGCCGTTGAGGCCGGGGCATGTGCCCTCGCGACCGATATTGCCGGTGATGATGGAAAGGGCAGCGATGGCGGCTGCGTTCCATTCGCCGTTGTGCCGACGCTGCGGCCCAAAACCTTGGGTGATGAAGCAGGTTTCGTGCTCGGTGATGAAATGGGCGAGATAAGTGATCTTCTCGGAGGGAAGCCCGCAGATGGGGGCGGCCCACTCGGGAGTCTTAGGAATGTTGTCATAGCCGGTGCCCATGATATAGTCCATATAGGAGGAGTTTGCCGGCGCAGATTCAGGCATCGTGTCGGCATCAAATCCGACGACATACTTGTCCAAGAAGGCCTTGTCGTGCTTCTCCTCGCTGATAATGACATAGGCGATAGCGCTCGCCAGAGCCCCATCGGTGCCCGGGTAGATGGGGAACCACTCGTCCGGATTGCCAGATGACCCCTCTCCCAGGCGGTAATCTACGAAGGCGACCGGGATGCCTGCCTCGCGCGCTTTGGCCACCTCGTAGACCTCTCCCATGCCGCACATACGCGATTCGCCCGACCCGCAGCCGAAGAACAGACCGCAATCGGCGTCTTTGATGGCCGAGGTGTTGCTTCCGAGACCGCCAGCACAATCGAATGTCTGGCTGTCGAAGCCGAACAGGTAGTTGGCTGTCTGGGCGATCTGGCCATTCGATTCCGAGTTAATGGTTCCCAAATGACCGCCGGTCAAATTGAAGAGGCGCTGGATGGGATAGTTGCGGGTTCCTGTTGCACACAGGAAGAATGCCTCGGGACCGTAGGTGTCAAGGGTGTAGCGGTACTTCTCGGCGATGATATCGAGAGCCTCATCCCAGCTGATGCGTTCAAACTCCCCACTTCCTCGTTTGCCCACGCGTTTCATGGGGTATTTGAGGCGATCGGGGCTGTTGATCCATTTTCGCACCGAACGAGCCTTGAGGCACGAGCGGAACGACACACCGCCGAACTCGTCGTCGCCGTCGGTGTCGTTGTCGATCCAGCGAAGGGTGCCGTCTACGACGTGGCACTTGAGGGGGCATGCAACAAAGCCGCAGTGGCAGCAGCTCTGCCAGATGATTTCTCCCTCCTCGGGAATCTCGTTGGCGACGACACCATTCGACCCCGTCTGCGCGAGCTCCCCCTTGCTTTGTGCGCTCTGAGGGGCGCAGCCGAATAGGGAGGCGGCGGTGCCGGCTCCGGCCGCAGTTGCAAGGGTCGCGAGTGTCGATCCCTTGATGAAGCCTCGCCGCGAGACGGCCCTCTCCGTTGCTTTTCTGGTCATGGATATCTCCTTCCTCTCTTAGGCGGCGTCCCTGAAGCTGCTATGCCGCTTGACGACAGTGTGCGCCTAGAGAGGGGGCCATCGTGAGACCTCGTTTTGGTGAAAAGGATTCAAAACGTGTCAACCTTTTTCGTGATTTTTTGAGAAACGCCTGGTGATCGCAAAATCAGCAGAGAGTGTAAGGCGTGATTGTGCTGAGAGGGAATTATCTTTTCTGGTAGACTTCAGCTGTTCGCGGATGAGGAGGGGCACTGTCGATGAAACTGTTCGATGCGGGCAAGATCATCTCGTCGTCTCTCGGCATGGCCGTGGCCATGTCGCTTTCGTCGCTCTTTTTATGGAAGAGTGACTGGCTTTCCGTTCCTTCTGGTTCCTTTCACGGCTCCCATGGCATGGGGATCGTCATCGGCATTGTGACGAGCGCGGCGGTGATGTTGTGGTGTTCTCTGTCGCGGCGATCGCTGCGGCGCTTCGGGATGCAAGTCGTCCCTCCTATTGCCCTTGCGAGCCTCGTCCTCTCTGGTTTGCCGGTGGTGCAGGGGTCGGCTCAGTGGGTACTTGGCATCGCCATTCCCGTGATTGGCTCTTACACGCTTATGTTCTCGTGGTTCTACGTTGTGTCTCTGCGCGATATCGAGGGCAGCCTCATGACCCTGCTCTTTGCCTGGGTGGTAAGCTTTTTTGTGAGAACTTTCTTCGAGTCGTTTACAGGCGCGGCGGTAACCTTGGCTATTTCCGCTACCCTGATGAGCGTCTGCTGGGGACTGCTTCTTGTCCAAGCGCGTCAACTCGATCTCACTTCGCCCATGGCGTCGAGCTCTTTCTCCGCCAATCGTGTGAGCTATGTCCATGGGCTCGCAAGTTTCTGGCGTAGCGTGCTGTACTGTGGCACCTTCGCCTTTCTCGGGGGAGTTGTTCGCTTTCTGGCTGTCGACACGACGGCCATGACCTTCATCAACTATAGTTCCGCGCTCGCGGGCCTGTTCGCCCCCATCGTCCTTATGGCGCTCTGGCGGTTTCGGACGGTGCGGTACAACATCGATGGCGTATTTCGCCTGGCGTTCCCGCTGATTGTGGTCGCTCTCGGAATTCTGCCATTCGCTGCTGGCATCCCCTTTGTCATTCTAGCGGCGTTGCTCTACATGACATATAGTTTCTTGTCGCTGAGCGTTCAGGCACTTTCCATTCAGATTTCTCATGACTACGGCATTGACCCCGTGTTCTGTCTCAGCTTCCAGACTCTCGTGTGCGTGGTCGCCCAGGGGGTAGGGTATCTTCTAGGAGCCTGCGCGCCCGCAGGCGAGTCCTTCGGAGTTCCCCCCTATGCCGTCATCGCCCTCGGGTCGGTGTGCTTTCTCGCCTTGGCGCTCTACGTCACGCGGGCGCTGCACCCCTCGCAATCTGAGAAAAGCCGGCCCGTCGAGTTTCTCTCGCTCGCTAGCGGACGAGTCGATTGCGGGGCCCAGTCCATGCCGTTTGCCGAGATTGAAGAAGAAGGCGATGGGGCTGCGTCAGTCTCTGAGGAGACGATCGTCCGGCCGCGCTACGAGGATAAGACGGCTCTTCGCTGCGATCTCATAGGGCGCAAGTACGCTCTGTCCCAGCGGGAGATCGAGGTCATGCTTCTCTTTGCTCGCGGAAATACTATCAGCTCCATAGCGGGGGAGTTGTTCATATCTGACAACACAGTGAAGACTCACATGCGGCGCCTTTACGCAAAACTGGGGATTCACAAGAAGCAAGAGTTGTTCGCCCTCATAAACAGCTACGTCGAATGACCCATATTTTCTTTGCGAAGAGGGCGCGAGACGGCTATACTGTACCAGTTTGAACCAAACGCGGCGGGCGGCCAGAGGGTTTGCCGCGGCGCGTGAGCAGGAAAGGAAACATCCGTGGCAAGCATTTCTACCGCCGATTTCAAGAACGGCATGTGCATCATCAACAACGGCAAGATGTGCACCATCGTCGAGTTCCAGCATGTGAAGCCGGGCAAGGGCGGCGCGTTTGTGCGCACCAAGCTCAAGGATATCAAAACCGGCCGCGTGGTCGATTACACCTTCAACGCCGGCACCAAGTTCGATTCCGTGCGCCTGGAGTCCAAGAAGATGCAGTACCTCTACAACGACGGCGCCGACTACTGGTTCATGGACAACAGCACGTTCGAGCAGATGCCCGTCTCCGCCGATATGGTGGGCTCCGCGGCCGATTGGCTGAAGGAGAACGACGAGGCCACGCTGCTGTACGCCGGCGACGAGCTCATCAGCCTGGAGCCCCAGATGTTCGTGGAGCTCGAGGTCACCCACACCGAGCCGGGCTTCAAGGGCGACACCGCCACTAACACGCTGAAGCCGGCCACTCTGGAGACGGGCAAGGAGGTGCAGGTGCCGACGTTCATCGAGATCGGCGACGTCCTGCAGATCGACACCCGCGACGGTCGCGTCATCAAGCGCGTGTAGCAGCTGCGGAAAGCTCGTAGGTTGAGGAAGCCTCCTTCGGGAGGCTTCTTTTATTCAGGCTCGTGAGCCTGCACGGCGCGCGAAGCGCGGCGGGCAAAAAACCACCCGCTATGCGGGTGCGCGTCGAAGGCTCCGCCCTTGCGTCAAAACGCCGCCAGTCGGGATACGATACGGGTGTTCAAGTCGTATCAGCCCGGAAAGGCGGCCGTTTTGGCAAACAAGGCACACAGCCTGTCGCACACGAAGTGGATGTGCAAGTACCACATCGTGTTCACACCGAAGTATAGGCGCAAACTGATATACAGCCAATACAGGGATTCGCTGGGCGAGATATTCCGCAACCTGTGCAGGTACAAGGGGGTGGAGATAATCGAGGGGCACCTGATGCCCGACCACGTCCACATGCTGGTCAGCATACCTCCCAAGATCAGCGTGTCCAGCTTCATGGGCTACCTCAAGGGCAAGAGCGCGCTCATGATGTTCGACAAGCACGCCAACCTCAAGTACAAGTTCGGCAACAGGCACTTCTGGTCCGAGGGCTACTACGTGTCGACCGTCGGCCTGAACGAGGCGACGATAGCGAAGTACATCAGGGAGCAGGAGGCCCACGACATCGCGCTGGACAAGTTGAGCGTCAAGGAGTACGAGGACCCGTTCAAGAGGAAGTAGGGGAGCCCCTTTAGGGGCTGCCCGGTAGTACGAGGGCCGCTTTGTGCGGCCCGCGAGAGACAAGGGCGGTACGGCTTGAACGAAGTGAGAGGCAGCGCCTTTAGACGCTGCCGGCCCCCCTCGGCCTTATAGGCCCAGAGCAAACCACCCCTTTGAGGGGTGGTTCATGATTCAGGCTCGTGAGCCTGCACGGCGCGCGAAGCGCGGCGGGCAAAAAACCACCCGCTATGCGGGTGCGCGTCGAAGGCTCCGCCCTTGCGTCAAAACGCCGCCAGTCGGGATACGATACGGGTGTTCAAGTCGTATCAGCCCGGAAAGGCGGCCGTTTTGGCAAACAAGGCACACAGCCTGTCGCACACGAAGTGGATGTGCAAGTACCACATCGTGTTCACACCGAAGTATAGGCGCAAACTGATATACAGCCAATACAGGGATTCGCTGGGCGAGATATTCCGCAACCTGTGCAGGTACAAGGGGGTGGAGATAATCGAGGGGCACCTGATGCCCGACCACGTCCACATGCTGGTCAGCATACCTCCCAAGATCAGCGTGTCCAGCTTCATGGGCTACCTCAAGGGCAAGAGCGCGCTCATGATGTTCGACAAGCACGCCAACCTCAAGTACAAGTTCGGCAACAGGCACTTCTGGTCCGAGGGCTACTACGTGTCGACCGTCGGCCTGAACGAGGCGACGATAGCGAAGTACATCAGGGAGCAGGAGGCCCACGACATCGCGCTGGACAAGTTGAGCGTCAAGGAGTACGAGGACCCGTTCAAGAGGAAGTAGGGGAGCCCCTTTAGGGGCTGCCCGGTAGTACGAGGGCCGCTTTGTGCGGCCCGCGAGAGACAAGGGCGGTACGGCTTGAACGAAGTGAGAGGCAGCGCCTTTAGACGCTGCCGGCCCCCCTCGGCCTTATAGGCCCAGAGCAAACCACCCCTTTGAGGGGTGGTTCATGATTCCCGGGCGAAGAAGGCGAAGGCGACGCCGCCCGGGCCGACGTGGGTGCCGATGACGGCGCCGACCTGCGTGAGGGGCAGATCGTCCGGCACGGCGGACTCGTCGGCGGCTGCTTCCTCGGCGGCTTTCGCCTGCGCCAGGCTGTCGGCGATGTACTTGCGGGCCGTCGCGTCGGACAGGCCCGAGTAGGCCACCCAGATGGGCCGCGTGAAGTCGATGCCGCCGGCCTCGTCGATCTTCTGGAACACCATGTTCTTCGACTGCTTGGAACCGCGCGCCTTGCCCAGCACCACGACATCGCCATCGACGACGCCCACCACGGGCTTGATGGAGAGCATGCCGCCCACGAGGGCCGCCGCCCCGGAGATGCGGCCGCCGCGGCGCAGGTACTCCAGCGTGTCCAGGGAAGCCACGAGCCGGATGTCCTTCTTTTCCTGGTTGAGGCAGTAGGCGATGTCGGCGGCGGAAAGCCCCTCGTCGCGCAGGGCCCAGGCGCGCTCGGCGAGGATGCGCTCGCCGATGGTGGCGTTCTCGCTGTCGACCACGAAGACCGACTCCTTGAACGGAGCCGCAGCGATGCAGGCGCTCTGGTAGGTGCCGGAGATGTGGCTGGAAAGCGTGATGCAGACGACCTCGTTGCCCGCATCGACGGCCTCTTGGAAGAGGTCTTGGAACACCATGGGAGGGATCTGGCTCGTGCGGGGCAGCTCGTCGGTTTCTACGAGGCGCTCGAAGAACTCCTCCCGCGAAAGATCGACGCCCTCGGCGAACTGCTCGGAGCCGAACGCGATGGTCATGGGGATGATGGTGATGTCGTGCTCGGCGGCGTAGTCCTCTTCCATGTCCGCCGACGAATCCACGATGATGCGAATGGCCACGATGCCTCCCGTGTCAATTGTTTTCTTGCATATTTTATCGTCCGTGCACGGGGCTTTGTTGAAGCGAGGAAAAGGCAAGTAAATTGTTCATAATTAGGCAACAGTTTCTCGATTGACAGGCCGCCGCAAACGTGGCCGCTGGGAGGTGTTCAACCTTCCACTAGATCGAGCAGCTCCTGGTGGGAATGGATGCCGAGCTTCGCGTAGACGTGCTTCACGTGGGCCTTCACGGTGTTGCGGGACACGACGAGCGCCTCCTCGATGTAGGCGCGGTCGCGGCCGCGGGCGAGCATGGCGAACACCTCGGCCTCGCGCGGGGTAAGGGAGAACTCCTCGGCGATGGCCGCGCAGCGGGAGGCAAAGGCCTCCTCGGGGGTGCGGGCCGCGGGCATCGGCACCGGCACTGACCCCGTTCCGGCGCCCGGTACCGCTTGTGCTCCCGCATCGGTTCCCTTCCCAGTGGTCGTCGCCCCCACCAGCACCGGATCGATGCCGTCGATGGCGCCGGCGAAGGTGAAGCGCTTCAGCCCGATGGTCACGTAGGCGGCGAAGACCAGCAGCAGCGCCGCGGGGATGGCCACGCGCAGGGCAGGCACGCTGGCAGCGGCGCCGTTGGCGAGCATGCCCGCGGCGGCTCCTGTGAGCGATCCTAAGGCCGAAACGCCGTTGCCCCAGGCTACCGTTGTGATGGCTCCGAGTGGGTTGCGTGCGGCAATGGTGACCAGCGCCATCTGGGCGGCCATGATGAACAGGCCGTTGCCTGCGTTCAGCAGCGCCACGTCGGCCGCACCGCTGTCAGCGGCGAGCAGGGGCTGGGTTGCCAGAAGGAACCCGGCCATCACCGTGAGGGCCGACAGCTGCACGAGACCGTCGGCGGGAAAGCGCCGGCGCGAACAAGTCACGTAAAGGGCCACGAGGGCAAGCGGGATGGCCGAGAGAAACGACATGCGCGGTGTGCCTGCCACCTCCCCGAAGCGCAGGGCGAAGCCGAAGGCCACCTGGAACAAAAACAAGCACACGAACAGGGCCGAGAACGGCGCGAGGAACGAGGCCGGCCGCGTGACGGCGATGTCGCTCGGCGAAGGCCGGTCGTGGGCCATGTCGAAGTAGAGGCGCGCCCCCCGGGCCGTGAGCGCGATGGCGGCCAAGGGGAAAGCCAGGAAGAGGGCGGTTCCGACCCACGGGGGCAGAAGCGATGACGCGGGGCTTGCCGCCAGCTGAACGGTGTAGGCCGCAGCGATGATCACGGCCGTCGCGTGCATTTCGAGGCGCGCGAGATAGAGCGCCACCGATATGGTCGCCACCGATCGGCCGATGGCGGCGAGGCTCGCACCCGCAACGAGGGGCGCCGGCGCGGAAAACCCAAGCCCCAGGGCCAGAAGCGCGCCGCCGCCTACAAGACAGGCCACCGCCACGGCGACGATGGCGCGCTCCCGCAGAAGGCGCGGGGCGCGGTAGGCCGCAAGTCCAAGGCCGAGCAAAGTTGCTGCCGAGAACGTGACGGAGATGTCGCGGGCGAACATGAAGATCGCGTCGAACTGCGGGAAGAGCGAGCCGTTCATAAGAGAGGTGGTGCCGAGCGTCAAAAGCAGCGCGACGAACCCGCACAAGGGGCTCGCCTTTTCTGCAGTGCATTCCGTTTCCATGTCGCTCCCTTTCGCTCCTTCCCGCTTCCCTCCATTCTACACGCGAAAGCCCCCTGTCCGCGCGGGACAGGGGGCTCGCTCTCATAACCGCTGGTCGCTGGAGGGGAGGCGCGACGGGTGGTGTCCCTTAGGAAGGGCTTGACGAACTGCCTTCGCGGGTTGCGGAATAAACGACTCGCGAAGGCGAAGGGGCCTTGAAGACGCGGACGCCTTACGCCTGCCCGGTTGCCGCCAGCATGCCGGCGCGGCGGCCGAAGGTCATGGTGCGCCCGCAGGCGAGTCCCGTCAGCAGGTTTGGATAGCTCACCGAGAAGAAGCCGCCCGAGTCGTTGCCGGTGAGGTACAGGCCCTCGATGGGGTCGCCGTTCTCGTCGCAGGGGTGCATGTTCGTGTCGATGGTTACGCCATCCAGCGTCGCCAAGAACCACGCGCCGGTGCGCACGCCGTAGAAGGGCGGCGTGTCGATGGCCATCAAGCGATGCTTCTCCTTGTAGTAGTCGGTGTCCTCGCCGGCCGCGGCCATCTCGTTGTAGTGCTTCCACGAGGCCACGGTGGTCTCCACGGGCAGGTTCAGCTTCTCGGCGAGCTCCTCCATGGTGTCGGCCTTCTGCACGTAGCCGTCTTCGATGAGCTTCTCGATCATACCGTCCACGACTTGCATGGGGATGTTGTTCTTCGCCCCGTTGGGGAAGGGGAACAGCCGGCAGCAGCCCACCTCGTCGAAGGCCTCAGCTTGCGCGGCGTGGTTCGCGTCCCAGATGTCCACGTAGGTCTGGTGCGGCTGCATGATGGTGGAGTGCAGCATGTAGTCGTAGGGGCCGCTCTCGTTGCAGAAGCGCTCGCCCTTCAGGTTCAGCTTCAGGAAGGGCTGCTCGCCGAACCAGAACCAGCGGCCGAGCACGCCGTCGCCGGCGTACTGGTCGGGCTTCACGCAGGCGCGGTTGAAGGTGCAGGCCGCGCCGATCGGGTCCATAGTGGCGCCGAGCCACAGCGCCGCTTTAATGCCGGAACCGGTGGGGTTGCCGCCGGAGCCGGGGGCCGCGATGCGGATCTTCTGGTTCCAGGCCTGGCGGTCCTCCATCATCTCCAGGTTGTTGCCGTAGCCGCCGGTGGAGAGGATGACGCCGCGACTCGCGTTGATGCGCAGGTAGGGGCGGTCGCCCTGCACGTCGCGGGCGATGACGCCGGTCACGCGGCCGGACTCGTCGGTCTCGCATTTGATGAACTCGCAGTACCAGCGCGTCTCGGCGCCCTGCTCGGCGGCGTAAGCCAAGATGGACTCGGCGAAGCCCCACTCCTCGTCCTCGGCCACGGCATCGGTTTTTTGCGGACTGTGGCCGGTGGCGAAGGCCTTGTCGCGGCCCGGGTCGGAGGTGTCGCCCACGCCGCCCTCGAATTCCATGACGAGCTTGCCGTCGCGCTGGATGATGTCGGTGAGCCAGTCTACCATGGCGCCGGACTCGTCGGCCCACAGCTTCACCAGGTCGTAGTTCACAAAGCCGTTGGCGTAGCGGACGATGTCCTCGACGGCCTCTTTCTTCTCGATGCGGAACTCCGGGAACTCGTCGAAGGAGGCCTGTTGCAGGCGCGAATCGATGGCGCCGATGTCCTCGCGGACGTTATGGGGGGTGCCCTGGCGGTCGATGCCGAGCACCTTCGCACCGTTCTCGGCCGCCGAGATCATGGCCGGGATGCCGCCGGTGCCCATGCCCACCACGAGCACCTCGGTGTCGATGGTCTCGGTGATGTCGGCCTCATCGATGACGGGCGGCGCTCCCAGCCAGGAGGGGCCGCCGAAGTCGCCGGCGCTCGGATTGGTCGGCTCGGCGGCGGCGTAGCCGTGCCCGCAGCCGGAGAGGGCCGCAGCGGACAGGCCGCCCAGGGCCGCAAGGCCCGCGCCCTTGAAGAAGCTGCGACGTGTTACGTTACTGGACATTGGGAGCCTCCCATCCCTCGGGCAGGGTCAGATCATGGCACTCGTTGCAGACGAGCACCTGGTTCTCGTGGGCTTTGTGGCAGTCGCCGCATTCCAAGGCCATGTCCTGATGGCTGGAATGCGGGTTGTACTTCTCGTCGTTGCCGGCGAATCCCCACAGGCCCGCGGTGATCTCGTCAAAGGACTTGCCTCCGTGGCACTCGGCTCGCGCGCAGAACTCCTCGCTGGCGAACTGCTTGCCGGTGGCGAGTATGGTGCCGTCTTCGGTCATGGGGTAGTTGTCGGACACCCAGGCGCACACCTCCGAGATCTGGGTCGTCAGCTCGGCGGTGTGGCAGTCGAGGCACGACTCGCCGGCCTTCGCGTGCACGGTCACGCCCAGGTTCGGGTCGCCGGAGTCGTAGGTCTCCACGTAGTAGTCCATGGGGCTGTGGCAGATGGCGTTGCAGAAGCTCGGCTGCTCGTGCCACACCCAGAACCCGGCGCCGGCCACCACGATAATGGCCGCCACCACGCCGGCGACGATCCACCCGCGTTTGGGACGCTTCTTGGGAGCCGGTCCGCCCGCGGCCCCCTTCTCTTCGTCGATGCTCATGATCGTTTCCTCCCTTCCTTACTTGTGTTAGAAACGATGGCGCCCAGTGTGCGCCGCGCCGCCCCGAAAAGCTATTACCCCAGCGGGGTAAACTTCGCGTTTAGCCTGATGGGGGCGGGGTAGGAAAGCGGGGAGGAGGGAAGCGATAAAGGAGGGGGATAGAAGGTAATGGGGCGGGAGGAGGAGTTTTTGGGTGAGAGTCGAAAGAAAGGGGGGCGGCAAATATGGAAGGGCATCATGCTGCCGGATCGGTTGGCGACGAGATGAAAGCGAAAGGAGAGCGAAAGGTTGGGCGGGGAGGGGACGCAGCGAAAAACGGTTGTTGAATGCGATGGAAGCGCGGCTCAGCAAGCGCGGTGGAAAACTTGGCGTGTCGGATGCGGTGGAAAACGCGAGGCGCTCCTATGCGGCGGGGCTGTCATGGGGGCTTATGGAGAGCGTGTCTTCCGCAAGCCGTAATAGAGTCGCATTTCTATCCTATGACCAGGACTTATACGCTCATGAATGTTGGTTTTGTCGAGGCGATCCCGCCAGCTTTATTCCGCGACAATTCCGTTTATTGTGGTGCGCCATGAAGCTTTACCTCGGTTACATATCGGCTCTTCAGTTCTGGCGCTGGTGGTCTTCTTCTTCTCACCCGCTCGCGCTGCGGGTGTTTCACGACATGCGGCCAGGCGAGACTGGGCATACGCCTTCGTTTCCCGTCCTTTTCGTTCCGTCTCTCCGTCAATGCGCTTTCCGCGACGAGGACGTTATCGACTGCTTACGCGATGCGGGCATTGACGTTTGTTCAGCGCCTGTGCACGTGCTTGTCGAGGGTTCGCAGGGAGCCAGAGACACGCCGGTAGTTAAGAAGCATCGAACAACGGTCGCCTTCCCTCGCGGGTCGTTCGTCAAGGTCGCGCCAAGCGTTCTCGTCAGCTCGCCCGAGCTCTTGTTCCTTCAGATGGCCAAGGCGCTTGCGTTTGGAGAGCTGGTCGCGCTCGGGTTCGAACTGTGCGGCTGCTACCCGCTTTCCGACGAGCTGTCGTCGTCTTTGGTGCGCTCGCCGTTGACGACGCCGAGCCGCCTGTCGGCCTTCGTTGCGCGCGCCCGCAACCACGATGGCGTTCAGTTGGCCAGACGTGCCGTGCGGCATGTTATGGCGAAGTCGGCATCCCCTATGGAAACCGAGCTTGCAGCCTTGGCGTTTATTTCTTCGCGCGAAGGTGGTTTGGGTTTGCGGCGCGGTCGCCTGAACGAGCCCATTGACTTCTCCGAGAGCATCCAGCGAGCCTGCGGGTGTCGGCGTGCGGTGTGCGATATTCTCTGGCCCGAAGAGCGTCTGATTTTGGAGTATGACGGTAAGAGGTTCCACGGGACAGACGATAGGGTCAGCCGCGATGCGCGGCGAAAGGACGCGCTTCTGCTGGCGGGCTATGATCTGGTCACCATGACGGGCTCTCAGCTCGGCAATGTATTCCAATGCGCTGAGCTCCTTGATCAGCTGTCAGCGAGAATGGGCAAACCTAAGAAGAAAAGAGGGGCCGGCCATTTGGATCGGCACATGCGGCTTCGCAAGCAGCTGAGGAGCTATCACAACTCCTTCTTGTTTCGTGATGGGAAAGGCTCTGATCGTTGATTCGGATGCGGATTATCGAAGGGGTTGGATTTAAGGTGGCGGGGATGTCGAGAGGGCGATTCCGGGATATTGCGGAAGAGGATCGCGAGAATCGGAAGTTGTTGGGAGTTTTGCGCAGCCGGGACGGGAGAATCGGAAGTTGTTGGGAGTTTTGCGTACTTCTCGGAGCGTTTTGCTTACGAGAGAGGCGGTTTTGGCGCTCGAGACTCCCATCTATTTCCCGATGGCGCTCGAAACTCCCATCTATTTCCCGATTGTGATCGAAACTCCCATCTATTTCCGAAAAATGCCAAGCGGGCAGAAGGCGTCTCTGGTTTTTGAGGCTTGCGGTGGTTGAACTGCGGTGGTTGAACTGCGGTGGTTGAGCTGCGGTGATTGAGCGAAGGGAGCGCTTGGATTAAGGATTGCCGATGCCGCCCCTTGCGCAACCCTTCGGCCGCGTTCGCCCCTCCCGCCGCTTCGTTGATGTTTCTTGTCGGCAAATCGGACGGCGCGGCGCAGGGCCGTGGTAGGCTTCCCCTATAATCCGAAACTTGATCTTTGACTAACCTGTGTATAAGGAGGTGTGAGTTCATGCCACGGCTTCAGATCATGGACACGACCATCCGCGACGGTCAGCAGAGCCTCTGGGCCACCCGTATGCAGATCGGCGACATGCTGCCGATCCTGCCGAAGATGGACCGCGTCGGCTACTGGGCCATCGAGGCGTGGGGCGGGGCGACGTTCGACTCCTGCCTGCGCTTTTTGGATGAGAACCCCTGGGAGCGTCTGCGCGCCATCAAGGCGAACACGCCCAACACGCCGCTCGCCATGCTCTCGCGCGGGCAGAACCTCGTCGGCTACAAGCACTACTCCAAGGAGATCGTGCACCGCTTCATCAACGCGGCGCATCGCAACGGCGTCGAGGTCTTCCGCGTGTTCGACGCGCTGAACGACATCCGCAACGTCGTGGACAACGCCGAGGCCATCAAGGAGTGCGGCGGTCTGTTCGAGGGCGCCATCTCCTACACGATCTCGCCGGTGCACACGCTGGATTCCTACTTGGAATACGGCCAGCAGCTGAAGGATCTGGGCGCCGACACCATCGCCATCAAGGACATGGCCGGCATGCTCACGCCCTATCGCGCCGAGCGCATGGTGAAGGCGTTCAACGAGGAAATCGGCCTGCCGGTGCACATCCACTGCCATTACGTCGGCGGCATGGCCCCGGCCAACATCCTGAAGGCCGCCGAGGCCGGCGTGGCCGTGGCCGACACGGCCCATGCGCCGCTCGCGTTCGGCAACTCGCATCCGGCGGTGGAGATGATCGTGGCCGCCCTGAAGGAGAGCCGCTACGACACCGACCTCGACCTCGATCTGCTGTTCGAGATCTCCGAGTACTGGGAGGAGATGCGCAAGCGCGGTCACTACAAGCGCGGCGTGTCCTCGCTCATCCATATGCAGGTGTACTCGCATCAGGTGCCCGGCGGCATGATGAGCAACCTCATCAGCCAGCTGGAGGTGCAGAAGGCCGCGCACCGTCTGCCCGAGGTGATGGCCGAGATCCCGAAGGTGCGCGCCGAGGTGGGCTACCCGCCGCTCGTGACGCCGATGTCCCAGATCGTGGGCACCCAGGCGGTGTTCAACGTGCTGACGGGCAAGCGCTGGAGCGTCATCTCTAAGGAGATGAAGGACTATGTGTGCGGCTACTACGGCAAGGCGCCGGGCAACATGGACAAGGAAATCGTGGCGAAGGTGGCCGGCGACGCCGAGATCTTGGATCCGAAGATCGCTCCCGGCACGCTGGTGACCACCACCTACGACGAGTGCGCCGCCGAGATCGGGGATTTGGCCCAAAGCGAGGAGGACGTGCTCATGTACGCCCTGTTCCCCAACGAGGCCCGCACCTATTTGAGCAAGCACGGGGTATCCGAGAAAGTCGATTTCATGCTGGAGCAGGAGTCCAGCGCCACCAAGGAGGACGATTACGTGGACATCAATCAGATTCGCGAGCTGGTTCGCGTTGCCGAGGAGAGCGGCGTCGGAGAGATCGTCGTAGAGGAAGAGGGCATGCGCATCGCTGTCCGCATGCCGGGCCAGGGCGCGCCGGCCGCTGCCGTGCCCGCCGCTCCGCAGGCCCAGGCGGCTCCCGTTGCCGCCGTGCCCGCGCCGGCCGCCGAGGAGCCGGCGAGCGATCGTCCGGCCACGTGGAAGCCGGTGGTGGCTCCTATGGTGGGCACCTACTACGAGGCCCCGGCCCCGGGCGAGCCGCCCTTCGTGAAGGTGGGCGACGAAGTGGCCACCGGCGAGACGCTGTGCATCGTAGAGGCCATGAAGCTCATGAACGAGATCACCGCCGAGGAGATGGGCACCGTGCGCGAGGTGTGCCTGTCCGACGCCACGCCGGTGGAGTACGGCACCGTGCTCTTCTACGTGGAGCCCCACGACCCCACGCCGGGCGCGTAGGAGACAAACATGTTCGAGAAAATTCTAGTTGCCAACCGCGGCGAGGTGGCGCTGCGCATCATGCGCGCCGCCCGCGAGCTGGGCGTGAAGACGGTGGCCGTGTACTCCACGGAGGACGCCGACACCTATCCGGTGCGCTACGCCGACGAGGCCGTCTGCATCGGTCCTGCCCAGTCGAACAAGAGCTATCTGGTCATGGCCTCCATCATTGCCGCGGCGAAGAACACCGGTGCCGAGGCGATTCACCCCGGCTACGGCTTTTTGGCCGAGAACGCGGAGTTCGCCCGCGCCTGCGCCGACAACGACCTCGTGTTCATCGGCCCCGCCCCGGAGTGCATCGACCGCATGGGCGACAAGTCGTCCGCCCGCGAGACCATGAAGATGTGCGGCGTGCCCACGGTGCCCGGCTCCGACGGCTGCCTGGATACCGTGGAAGAGGCTGCGGCCTTCGCCGAGAAGGTGGGCTACCCGGTGCTCATCAAGGCCACGGCCGGCGGCGGCGGCAAGGGCATGCGCGAGGTGCACGATCCGGCCGACCTCGCGGCCCAGTACAAGGCTGCCCGCACCGAGGCTGGCGCCGCCTTCGGCAACGACGGGGTGTACCTGGAAAAGCTCGTGCTGCGTCCGCGCCACGTGGAGGTGCAGGTGCTCGCCGACGACCATGGCAACGCCGTGGCGCTCTGCGAGCGCGACTGCTCCATCCAGCGCCGCCACCAGAAGCTTCTGGAAGAGGCCCCCTCGCCAGCGCTTTCCGAGAACCTGCGCCGCGACATGATGAAGGCGGCCCTGAAGGCCGTGCGCGCCGTGGACTATCGCAACGCCGGCACCATCGAGTTTCTGCTGGACGAGCGCGGCCAGTTCTACTTCATGGAGATGAACACCCGCGTGCAGGTGGAGCACCCGGTCACCGAGGAGATCACCGGCACCGACATCATCAAGGAGCAGCTGCGCATCGCCGCCGGTGAGCCCATGAGCTGCGCGGGCCGCGCCCCGTTCTCGCCTTCGGGCCACGCCATCGAGCTGCGCATCAACGCCGAGGATCCCGAGCACGGCTTCCGCCCGTGCCCCGGCACCGTCACGCGCTTCGAGCCCCCGGCGGGCCCCGGCGTGCGCGTGGAGACCTACCTGAGCCCCGGTTCCCGCATCTCGCCCTACTACGACTCGCTCGTGGCCAAGGTGGTCGTGCACGGCCAGGATCGCGCCGAGGCCGTCGCCCGCGCCAAGCGCGCCTTGGACGAGTTCGTTATTGAAGGAATTGCAACAACTATCCCATTCCACAAACGCGTGCTCGATAACGAGGTATTCTTGGCCGGTGACGCGACAACCGACTTTATCGAAACCCAGATGGGAGACGTACTATGACAGACCAGATGAACGTCGAGGGCCTTTCCATCGCCCCGGGGGTCATGGAGACCATCATCTCCGTGGCCGCCAGCGAGGTGGACGGTGTGGCCTCGCTGGGCTCCTTCGCCACGAGCGGCATCCGCTCTATGCTGGCGAGCAAGCCCTCCACCTCCGGCATCGAGACCAAGATGGGCGACGACAGCAAGCTTTCCGTGGCGGTGCACGTGGAAGTCTACTACGGCTATGTGCTGCCCGAGCTGGCGGCGCAGCTGCGCAGCGCCATCGCCGAGGCGCTGGCCACCCAGGCCGGCGTGGAGGTGTCCTCGGTGGACGTGTACATCGACGGCCTCCAGTTCAAGGCGTAGGTGGCGCGCGGTATGGCTCCGAGAATCCACGAGCGCACCCGCGACCGCATCAGCGCGGTGCAGGTGCTGTACACGAGCGAGCTGACGGGGAAATCGCCCAGCGAGCTGCTCGACTGCGGGCTGTGCCTGGTGGCACGCGAGGCTCCCGCCGATGAGGCCGATGCTGCCGAGGCGGGCGCGTTCGGCCGCATCGAGGAGGGGACGCTGACCGATTACGCCCTGGCGCTCATCCACGGCGTGGAGGCGAACCAGGCCCAGGTAGATGAGCGTATTGAAGCGGCGTCCGAGAACTGGGCGCTCTCCCGCATGCCCATCGTGGACCGTTCCATCCTGCGCTTGGCCGTCTTCGAGATGTTCCACTGCGACGACGTGCCGGTGTCGGTCTCCATCAACGAGGCGGTGGAGCTGGCCAAGGGCTTCGGCGGCGAGGACGACTCGCCGCGCTTCGTGAACGGTGTGCTGGGGCGCATCGCGCGTTCTATGGAAGGCGATGGCGCGGTCGCGGCTGATGCGGTCGGAGCCGACATTGCCGCCGCCGGCCCGGTGGATGCCCTGGTGGGCGCCTCGGGCGCCGCTGCTTGCGTGCAGGTGGGGGTGTAGGCGCCATGGCCGACGAGCAGGGTCGCACCTTCGAGGACGTGCACGAGCGCCTTTCCGAGATCGTTGACGAGGTGTCCGCCGAGGACATCTCGCTGGACGACGCCTTGAAGCTGTACGAGGAGGCCGTGAAGCTGGGCCTTTCCGCGTGCGATTTGTCCGAGCAGGACTTGGACGCGTTTCTGGCGACGGAAGAGGAAACGACGGTCGAGGAGGGCGGCGCAAGCGCTACCCCTACGGGTTCAACCGACATGCCCCGCGAGGCCTAAAGGAAACCGCCCATGGATGTCCCGCGCATACTCGATGCTATCAGCTCGCCGGCCGATTTGAAGGTGCTCGATAACGAGGAGCTGGCCATTTTAGCCCGCGAGATCCGCCAGGAGATCGTCGCCACCACCTCGGTCACCGGGGGACATGTGGCGTCGTCTTTGGGCGCCGTGGACATCATCGTGGCCTTGGAGAGCCTGCTCGACATGCCGCGCGACCGCGTGGTGTTCGACGTGGGGCACCAGGCCTACGCTCACAAGCTGCTCACCGGCCGACGCGAGGCGTTCAAAACGCTGCGCACCTACGGCGGCCTTTCCGGCTTCACCAAGCCATCGGAGAGCCCCTACGACGTGCACCCGTCGGGTCATGCGTCCGACTCGCTCTCCATCGCCACGGGCCTCGCAAAGGCGCGGCAGTTGAAGGGCACCGACGAGAAGGTGGTGGCCCTCATCGGGGACGCGTCGCTCGCCGGCGGCATGGCCTTCGAGGCGCTGAACTACATGGGCAACGAGCAGTTGCCGCTCGTCGTCATCTTGAACGACAACGAAATGTCCATCTCGCGCAACGTGGGCGCCCTCATGAAGCATCTGGGCAACATCCGCGCCAACAGCCACTACCGCGAGGCGCGCGAGGGCCTGCAGGCGGCCATGGAGCAGGGCGGCCCTGCGGCCCGCGGTCTGCTTGGCTTCGGCAAGAACATGAAGGAATCCCTCAAGCAGATGGTGATTCCCCATACCATGATCTACGAATCGCTCGGCATCGTGTGCACCGCTCCCATCGACGGCCACAACATCGCCGAGCTGCGCGACGTTTTGTCGCTCGTGCTGGAAATGGACGGCCCGGCGCTCGTGCACGTGGTCACGCGGAAGGGGGAGGGCTACGAGCCCGCCCGCCGCGATCCCGAGGCGTTCCACGGCACCGGCCCCTACGATATTGCCACGGGCCGCGCGTTGAAGAAGCCCGGGCGCGCCCCCAGCTACACCGAGGTCTTCGGTGCGGCGCTCGCCGACGAGGCGGCCAACGATGCGGACGTGGTGGCCATCACGGCGGCCATGACCGGCGGCACGGGGCTGAAGACCTTCGCGGCGGAGTTCCCCTCGCGCTTTGTGGACGTGGGCATCGCCGAGGAGCAGGCGGTGGGCATGGCGGCCGGCCTCTCGTCGGGTGGCAAGAAGCCCGTGGTGGCGCTGTACTCCACCTTCATGCAGCGGGCTGTGGATCAGATGATCATCGATGTGGCCCTGCCGGAGGCGAATGTGGTGTTCGCTTTCGATCGCGCGGGCCTGGTGGGCGATGACGGGCCTACGCACCACGGCGTCTTCGACATGGTGTACACGCGCATGGTGCCGAACATGCGGGTGCTCGCGCCCTCCGACGAGGCGGAGCTCGTGCACGCGCTGCATACGGCGCTGGTTTTGGAGGGCCCCGTGTCGCTGCGCTACCCGCGCGGCGAGGCCGAGGGTGCGCCGTTGCCGGATGTGCCGGAAGTTCTGGAAGTGGGGAAGTCCCGCACGGTGCGCGAGGGGGGCGACGTGGCCCTGCTCGCCTTCGGTCGCATGGTGGGCCAAGTCCGCGCCGCCGCCGAGCTGCTGTCCGCCGAGGGCATCGAGTGCCGCGTGGTGGACATGCGCTGGGTGAAGCCGCTGGATGCGGAGGCCATCGCTGCGGCGGCGGCCTGCCGTTTGGTGGTCACGGTGGAGGAGGGCGTCATCGCGGGAGGCGCCGGCGAGGGCGTGCTGGAGGTGCTGGCCCGCCAGGGTGCCACGACGCCTGCCGTCACGCTGGGCATCCCCGACCGCTTCATCGGCCAGGGTCCCGTGCCCCAACTCTTCGCCGACCTCGGCCTGAATGCCGAAGGCATCGCCGCTACGGTGCGCGAGCAGCTGAAAATGAAGAAACGATCTGGCGTGGACGAGATGATTGAGCTTGCGAAGAAGCATGCAGGCAATCCCATGGCCGATCTCACCGATCGGGAGATTCGCGATTTTAACGAAAGCCGATATGAGTAGCTCTCTCGCTCTCTCGACAGTGTAAGAGCTACTACCGTTCGTAGATGTAGTCGAAGTTGAGGAGTTTCTTGTAAGAGTCGAACATCTGGTGCGGCCCTAAGGTCGCGGTGCGCGAGCAGCTGGGCTAATTCCTGCTGCCGAAGTCTCGTATTTCAAGACTCGGATAATTTTTTGAGACTGTCCAAGTGTCGTCTGGGGTATCCTCCGGCGCTCTTTTTCACTATTTCCAAAATAGGATAAATAAAGCGATTGAGTGTCATAGGTAACTATGTTACTATGCAGCTATGATGATACGGCCGAATCAGAAGAGGCCGAAGGGGGAGGAGCTGCTCGGGACTGTCGGTTGCCGTGCACAGCAACACATCGCGATTTCGGGCATTCCTCCTTTCCTTCGGCGGCTAACGTCATTAAGGAGGAGAGATGAGTCAAAGTCTGACAAGACGTCGGTTCTTCGAAGGGGCTGCGGCACTCGGCGCGCTGGCCGCGCTCAGCGGATGCTCCCCGAAAGTAAGCGAGAGCGAGGATCTTGCCGACACGGGGGAAGCTCCCGAGATTGAAGCAATCAATCTGGATGAGTACGAGGTCAAGCACTCCTGGTGCTACATGTGCGGCCCGGCCAAGACGATCTGTTCGACCCTCTGCTACCTCAATCCCGAGGGGCGCTGGGTGCACGTCGAGGGCAACCCCGTCGCGGGCAACAACTGGGGCTACGGCTGCAAGAGCCTGTGCGCCAAGGGCAATTCCGCCATGCAGACGCTGTACAACCCGGCTCGCCTGGAGTACCCCATGAAGCGTGTGGGCGAAAAGGGCGAAGGCAAGTTCGAGCGCTGCACCTGGGAAGAGGCCCTCGAGGGAATCGCGGCCAAGTTGCTTGAAAACCGCGAAAAGTACGGCCCTTGGTCTTACGCGGCCCTTTCCCCACAGCAGTGCAACTTCATCAGCTCCATCGGGCGTCGGTTCATGTACGTATACGGCAGCCCGAATTACCTTCACAGTGCCATTTGCCAGAACCAGATCACGGTGAGCCGGCATCTGAGTATCGGCAAGAAGACCGATTGCTACCCCTATCAGCTCGGCAAGACCAAGCTGTTGGTGAACTGGGGCGTGAACGGCGAGAACGCCGATGTGAACAACACCAACGACAAGGCGAACCCCTACCGGCGTTTTGACGCCATGGAGCAGGGCCTTGAGTTCATCGACGTGCGCCCCATGCTCGATCCCCTGGCGGCCCACGCGTCGGAATGGGTGCCGGTGCGGCCCGGCACCGATGCGGCCCTCGCCCTCGCCTTCCTCAACGTCATCATCGAGGAAGACCTCTACGACCACGATTTCTGCGAGAACTGGTGCAACGGCTTCGACAAGTTGGCCGAGCACGTGAAGCAGTTCCCGCCTTCCTGGGCCGCCCCCATTACCGGTATCTCGGAAGAGCAGATCGTGCACGTGGCCCGTCGCATCGGCACGGAGAAGCCCATGGGCGTTATGTACGGCAACGGCGCCGGCGACCAGGCGAACGACGGAAACTGGCTGAGCATCTGCCTCAACCTGCTTGTGGCCATTACGGGGAATCTGGATGTGCCGGGCGGCGGTGGCGCGGGCAAGAAGATGCCCGACCCGCTTTTCGATACCAGCAAGATCGGCAAGATCAAGCCGCTCATGGAGAAGCTGCCCGTGTATCCCGAGGACGCCGAGAACGGCTGGGCCCCGAGCGTGTCGAAGCTCGTTGCCCCTGAGTTCCCGCGCTGGTTCCAGGATCCCGAAACCTACACGGCGGACACCACTTTCAACTATCCGCGCAGCGCCTACAACCGTGCTTTCCAGGCGATCCTGACGGGCGAGCCCTATGAGTTGAAGTCCATGTTCGCCCACAGCACCAACCCGCTGTCCCAGACGCGCCAGCCGAAGATGGTGGCCGAGGCGCTGAAGAAGCTCGACTTCTTCTTCGTCATGGACACGGCGTGGAACCCCTCCTGCGACTACGCCGACTACGTGCTGCCCGCCTGCACGCGCTACGAGGACAGCTGCCAGATCGGTGTGCGCAACATGCCCGAGGGCACCTTCATCGGCATCGAGCAGCAGATTGCCGAGCCGCTCGGCGAGTCGCGCTCCGACTGGCGGGTTTACTGCGACCTGGCCATGGCCATGGGCTTTGGGGAGGATTTCTGGAACGGAGACTTTGACGAGGCCCTGCGCACCCAGCTTGAGCCCACCGGCTTCACGTTGGAGGAGCTGCGGGAGAAGGGCTACATTTTCGTGGAGCGCACCGACGGCGCCAAGCCCACGGAGCCCGAGTACCAGCGCTACGCCGAGCTGTTCGCCGACCTGCCCAACGGCAAGGTGCAGTGCTACAACGAGATCATCGGCGGCAAGCCCAACAACCGCGAGGACGGGGAGCTCGGCTACCTGCCCGTGTACGTGGGGCCGCCCGAGGGCATTGCCGAGACGCCGGAGATTGCGGCCGAATACCCGCTCATCTTCACCGACGTCCACGCCCATCGCCTGAGCGTCCACAGCTACTTCTCCAACCTGCCCTACCTGCGCGAGCGCAACCGCCTGCCCTGGGTGAAGATCAACCCGGCCACGGCCCAGCAGTACGGCATCGAGGACGGCGACTGGATGAAGATCGAGTCGCCCCACGGCTGGGTGAAGATGGTGGCCGAGTACTTCGAGGGCATCTCCCCTGAGGTCATCATGGGCAAGCGCGGCTGGTGGCAGGACTGCGAGGAGCTCAGCGAGCCCGGCTACGAGTGCTTTGACGGCGGCTCCGAGGTGAACAACCTCTACGATGCCACCATCGAGAACTTCGATGACTTCCATTCCGCGATGGCCAAGCAGACCCTCGTGAAGATCAGCAAGTGGGAGGGGTAAATCATGGCAGAACAGTACGGATTCTTCGTCGATTCGAGCCGCTGCGTGAAGTGCTGGGCCTGCGAGGTGGCCTGCCAGCAGTGGCATGAGATCAAGGCCGCCACGGTGCACCGCCGCGAGGTGCGCGAGGATGTGGAAGGCACGTTCCCCAACGTGAAGCGCACGTTCACCTCGCTCTCGTGCATGCACTGCGAGAACCCTGCTTGTGTGGAGATTTGCCCTCAGGGCGCTCTCTACAAGCGTGAGGAGGACGGTCTGGTGGTGCAGGACAAATCGAAGTGCATCGGCTGCAAGACCTGCGGTACGGCCTGTCCCTTCGGTGTGCCCGACTATTTGGAGGTCGAAGGCGGCGGCTTTCTCATGGACAAGTGCGACGGCTGCTTGAGCCTGGGTCGCGCCGCCGATGAAACGCCCCGCTGCGTGAACACCTGTCCCACCAAGGCGCTGCATTTCGGTAAGCTGGCCGACATGGAGGCCATGGCGGCCGAGAAGGGCGGCTCGCGCCTGGAGGGCGAGACCATCCCGTCGGTGTTCGTCGCTCGGCGGCAGCACTAGGGATTTGCCGAGGCTGCAACTGTCCGAGTAAGGTAAACTGCGCGGGGCTGGGGCGCTGCTCCGGCCCCGCGGCTTTGCCGATGAGGCGTCAAGGCCGCGGGTGGAAACGAGGGGAGGATGGCGGTGCAATACGGTTTCTTCGTCGACGGAACGCGCTGCGTGAAGTGTTTTTCCTGCGAGGTGGCCTGCCAGCAGTGGCATGGCCTTAAGGCCGGCACCTGGCTGCGTCGCACCGTGTTCGAAACCGTTGAAGGGAAATTTCCCTCGGTGACGCGTCGGTTCACCTCTCTTTCCTGCATGCACTGCGAGGATCCCGCCTGCGTTGCCGTGTGCCCGGTGGGGGCTCTTTCCAAGCGCGACGAGGACGGCCTCGTCGTTGTCGACAGCGCCCGCTGCATCGGGTGCCGAAGCTGCGCTCTGGGCTGCCCCTTCGACGTTCCGCGCTATCGGGAAGACAAGACGATGGACAAATGTGACGGTTGCCTGAGCCTTGGCCGCGCACCCGGCGAGGAGCCCCGCTGCGTGCTTACCTGCCCGACGCGGGCGCTGCACTTCGGCCCTTTGTCCGAGATGGAGTCGCTGGCTAGCGCCAAGGGCGGTGCGCGCATGGAGGGGGAGACCGCCCCCTCGGTGTTCGTCGCCCATCGCTTGAAGCCGATATCGGAGAGCTAATGTACGTTGGGGCTGCAACGCCCGTATTCTCAAGGAGTGATCATGGACGAGAGACTGACGGCCGCCCAGGCGCGGGAAGTCATGGAGCAGCGCGCGGCGATCTACGAATTCCTCAGCATCGCCTACGGCGAGGAGGTGCCGCTGGCCTTCCTGCGCTCGCTGCGAGAGCAAGGCCCCGCGCTCGATGGAGAGCTCGGCGACTTCGTTGCTTCTCTGGCAGGGGCCGACGATGCGGCTTTGGAGGCGGTGCGCACCGATCTGGCCGCTGAGTACGCTCGCGTATTCCTCGGCATGAGTCGGCGCCCGGTGGCTCCCTACGAGTCGGTGTACACCAGCCCGACGGGGCTTATGATGCAAGAGGCGCGCGACGAGGTGGTTGCCCTCTACCGCCGCGAGGGATTCTCGGTGGACGAGAGCATGCATCTGCCCGAAGACCACATCGCTTTCGAGCTCGGCTTTATGGCCGGCTTGATCCGCAACGCCATGGCTGCTCTTGATGCCGGCGATGGCGCCGAGGCGGAGCGCTTGGCCGCGGTGCAGGAGTCGTTTGTCGCCGATCATCTCGCGTCTTGGGTGCCCTCCCTCGCCCAGGACGTGGAAAAGCGGGCGGCAACGGGTTTCTACCGCGGCCTTGCCGCGCTGACGCGCGACTTCATCGAGGCCGAGGCTGACGATTTGGCCGCATCGCGATAGGTTCCGACGGAGCGCAACGCCATGGTCAACTCGTTCATAGCCTGGTATCTGTTCCTGGCGGGCATGGGGGCCGGTGCCTTTTTCATCAGCGCCGTGGTGGATCTGTCGCTGCGGCGATGGAGTCCCGCGTGGCTGGAAGCGGCAGCGACGGTCACCGACGGGGGCATGTACCTTGGCCCCGCCACGGTTGGCCTGGGACTTGTCTTTCTTCTGGCCGACTTGGGCTACCCCGAGCGCTCCTTCCAAGTGTTCTTCACGCCTTCGACGAGCCTGCTTACCCTTGGATCCTGGGCCATTGTCGCCTTCATCGGCTGCTCGGTGCTCGCTTTGCTTGTCGGCGGTCTTCTGGAGACGCCGTTGATGCGACGGCTCGAGACGGCGCTGCAAGTGCTGGCGACGCTGTTCGCCGCCTTCGTCATCCTGTATTCAGGTGTGTACCTATCCGCGTTTCCATCGGTTCCGTTCCTGAACAATGCTCTGGTGCCGGTCATTTTCATGTTGTCGGCACTGTCGACGGGCATGGGAATGCTGCTCATCTTCGGCTTCGTGACGCGCGACGGGGAAGACGTGGCACCGGGTGTTTCCATATGCCTGAGAGCCGACGGGATAACGGTCGCACTTAAGGCGATTGCACTGGCGGCACTGCTGCTGTGGGCTCATATGAGCTATCCGGAGAGCCTCTCGGCCGAGGCGCTTGCCATAGGACGCTTGGCGGGACTGTTCTGGTGCGGCGTCGTGGGGGCTGGGATCGTTGTGCCGGTCGCCACGGAGCTCTGGTGCGTGAGGCGTCCCCACTCGCTTTCCTATGTGGTGGGGGCCGGCGCTGCCATCGCAGGTGGTTTGTGCCTGCGCTATGCCTTCTTGCTGGCAGCTGTGCGGTTTTCCGCTGTGACCGGAGGGGCGGTGACTTTCTGGGGATGAGCAGCGCAGCGCTTCAAGCGGAGGATATCCGTGATACCATAAAGGTCATCATGATCCAAGACGCTTACGAAAAAGACGCGCCCAGCGACGCCCTCGGCTCGTTCCAGGTGGACGAGCGCTCCGGCGTGCCCATCTGGATGCAGATTCGCAAGCGCCTCGTTTACCTCATCACCTCGGGGAAGTACGCTTGCGATACGCGGTTGCCCTCCGTGCGCGAGCTGTCTGTGCGGCTGGGCGTGAACTACAACACAATCAACAAGGTGTACCAGGATCTCGAGCGCGACGGCTTCATTTTCACGAAGCGCGGCCGTGGCTCGTTTGTGGCCGATGTGAGCCGGGTAGACTACTCCGCCGACGACGGCGAGATGGAGGCCCTGGCCATGGACTTCGTGCAAAACGCGCTGTCCCGCGGCATGGAGCCTGATGACATCATCAACCTGGTGCGCGAGCAAATAGTCAGACTTGAGGAGTCCCGCTAAGGGCGTGTCCTGAGGGCTGCTCTCGCAGGCAGCGAGGGGAAGGGGATCGAACATGCGCAACAAGAATCGGAAAATCGAGGAGAAGGCCGCTGAGGGCGCTCGCAAGCCCATTGCCGCGGCACCGCCTTCGCGGGGCACCAAGACCTCGCGCAACGGTGTGTACCTGTTCTCCATTGCGGTGTTCCTCGTTGGATTTGCCGTCGTTATGGCGCTGTTCTGGTCGGCGATGTCGGTGCCGCTCATAGTGGTCGCCATGGCCGTGGGCTTCCTGCTCGCCTGCAGCATCCGCATTGCGCCCCAGTGGGAACGCGTGGTCGTGCTGCGCTTGGGCAAGTTCCATCGCATCGCTGGGCCCGGTCTGTACTTTCTCATTCCCATTGTGGAGCATGCGGCCGCCCATGTGGATCAGCGCATCATCACGACGCCGTTCACGGCTGAGGAGGCCCTGACGGCCGATCTCGTGCCGCTGGACATCGACGCCGTGCTGTTCTGGCTCGTGTGGAACCCGAAGGACGCCTGCGTGGAGGTGGAGGACTACGCCGCCGCCATCTGGTGGGCCGCCCAAACGGCTCTCCGCGACGCCATCGGCCGCATCAATTTGGCCGAGGTGGCCACGCGCCGCGAGCAGCTCGACTGCGAGATCAAGGAGATTCTGGACGAGAAGACTCGCAGCTGGGGCATCACCGTGGTGTCCGTGGAGATCCGCGACATCGCCATTCCCAAGGAGCTGCAAGATGCCATGTCCCGCGAGGCCCAAGCCGAGCGCGAGCGCAACGCCCGGCTTTTGCTGGCCGAGATCGAGAAGGACATCTCCGAGATGTTCGTGGATGCGGCCGCCGTGTACGATCAGAACGACAAGGCCATGCAGCTGCGCACCATGAACCTCATCTACGAGTCGGTGAAGGAGAAGGGCGGTCTTGTCATCGCGCCCTCGGCCTTCGGCGAGGCCTTCAACAACATCGAGGGATTCCTGAAGCCTTAGACCAGCTTCTTCTCCATGATGTAGTCGTCCATGATGTAGCCGTCACCGATGTCGGTTTCCGCGGCGTCGATGACCTCGAAGCCCTTCGCCTTGTAGGCGCGGATGGCCATCTCGTTGCGCTTGTTCACTGTGAGATAGAGGGCATCCAGACCGCGCTCGCGGGCGAGGCGCTCGTAGAAGCGGATGGTGGCCGAGCACAGGCCCTCGCCGCGGTGCTCCTTCAGCAGGTAGATCTTCGAGATGAAGAAGCGGTTCGTGTCCGTCTCCACGTGCCCTCCGGTGTAGCCGACGATGCGGGGGACGGCGGCCGTGCGGGCGAAGTCCTCGGTGTCGTGGGCCAACTCGTCGTCGCGGTCGGATTCCACGTCGTCGTTGACGCGGCCGGCTACGGTGTCGCCCTGGTCGTGGATGTCGGCGCCGTGCGTCGCCGCGCCCAGCTCGTGGGGCGTCTCGTCCTCGTGCTGCATGATGAAGAAGTACTCGTAGCCATTGTCGGCAATGTCGGTGCGGAAGGCATTCAGGCTCTGGAACTTCTCCACCATGTAGTCGGTCTGCGCTTGGCCGATGATGGCCGGCCAGTACTCGTTCCAAATATGGTAGGCCATATGGGCCAGGGCCTCGACCTCTTCGTCGCGCTCGACCTGTCGAAATGCAACGCTCATGAGTGCATCCTTCCGCGTTGTGACAAAACTTTTCGAAAAAGTGGTCACAAAATCGAGTTCTGGGTTTTCTTTATGGGCGATACGACCCAATTAACGGTTGCGACTTTGTGTAGTATATCGTTTAGCGATATATTCCTCTTGCTCTTATGTCGTCTTGAGGTCTGCAAAAACCCAGAACTCGATTTTGTGACCAAATCGCGCCGATTCTTTGTAAAGGCAACGCTGCCATTGTAATGCTTCGGCGATCTGTGACGGGACGCGCGGGCATTTGTTTCCGCCCAGTAACAAGGAATGGTCGCCAGTGTTAACACTTATTTTTGAGGGGGTTAACAATCATCGTTGAGCGCGCAGGTCACCAGGTGCCGTGGAACAATCGGGGTGTCCTTGCCGTTGGGCATCTTGGGCGACAAGGGGTGGGGAGGCCCGCGCGGTGCGGCGCGCGGCGCCTCCCGACCTCTTTTCGCCGAGGGCCCGCGAACTGTGAAAGGGGTTGATCGCGATGATTGACACCGGTTCCACTGGGTTCATGCTCGTCTGCGCCATGCTGGTGCTGCTCATGACGCCCGGACTCGCCTTCTTCTATGGAGGTCTCTCCCGTCGCAAGAACGTCGTGAACACCATGGTGATGGTGTTCGGCGTGCTCGGCATCGTTGGGGTTATGTGGGTCGTTTGCGGTTGGTCGTTCGCCTACGGCGGCGACGGCTCGTTGCCGTTTTTCGGCGGCCTCGACCAGATCGGGTGCCTGAGCGCCGTGAACGACATGGTGGCCGAGGCCGAAGGCACACCTGACGCCTTCGCGGTGCTGTCCGGCCAAGGAGCGCTGGCCAACGACCCCGAGTTAGCGGCGGGCTATCCGGCCATTATCGACATCGTCTTCCAGATGGCCTTCGCCATGATCACCTGCGCCATCATCACCGGTGCTGTAGCTGGACGCATGAAGTTCGGCGCCGTATGCGCGTTCGTGGCCGTGTGGGTCGTCGTGGTGTACGCGCCGCTCGCCCATATGGTGTGGGGCGGTGACGGCTCGCTCATTGGCGACATGATCGGGGCCCTGGACTTCGCCGGCGGCGATGTGGTGCACATCTCCTCGGGCCTCACCGGGCTCATCCTCTGCCTTATGCTGGGGCGGCGCAAAGGGTTTGCGGTGCTGTCTTACCGCCCGCACAATGTGCCCTTTGTGGCCCTGGGCGCGGCGCTTCTGTGGTTCGGCTGGTTCGGTTTCAACGCTGGCAGCGAGTTCGCCGCCGATGGCGTGGCGGGTCTCGCGCTGCTGAACACCGTGGCCGCGAGCGCCGCCGGCGTGCTTTCCTGGATGATCACCGAGCGCATCACAGTGGGGAAGTGCACGCTCGTCGGCGCGGCGACGGGCCTGGTGGCCGGCCTTGTGGCCATCACCCCGGCGGCAGGGTTCGTGGAGCCCTGGGCGGCGATCGTCATGGGACTTATCGTGAGCCCCATCGTGTACGCGGCCATTTCCCAGGCCAAGCGGCGCCTCGGCTACGATGACGCGCTGGACGCCTTCGGCTGCCACTGCGTCGGCGGCATCGTGGGCGGCATCCTCACGGGTCTGTTCTGCGTGCCCGGGCTCTCCTGGACCGAGCACGGCGGCCTTCTGTACACCGGCGACTGGTCGCTTCTGGGCTCGCAGGTGCTGGGCATCCTGGTGACCATCGCCTTCGTGGCCATCGCGGACGTAGTGCTGGGGCTTATCATCAAGGCCTGCTTCAAGGGCAGCTTGCGGGTGAGCGCCGAGGATGAGGCGGCTGGGCTCGATGTGGCCGTCCATGGCGAGTCGGCCTATCCGGCCTACCTGGGTCTGGACTAGCACGGCGGAGCGATTGAGAAAGGAGTTGCGGCTATGAAACGAGTAACGGCTATTGTGCGGCCCGAGAAGATGGAGCCGCTGAAGGATGCCCTGTTCGCCGCCGATGTGAAGGGCATGACCATCTCGCAGGTGCACGGCTGCGGCGCCCAGCACGGCTGGAGCGAGTACGTGCGCGGCACCGAAGTGATGCTGAACATGGTGCCGAAGGTGAAATTCGAGGTAGTGGTGGAAGACGACGCGGTGGACGCGCTGGTGGACACCATCGTGGGCGCCGCCCGCACCGGCGAGGTGGGCGACGGCAAGATCTTCGTGGCGCCTGTGGAGGAAGTGGTGCGCATCCGCACCGGCGAGCGCGGCGCGACGGCGGTGTAGGCCACAATGCGGTACAATCTCGCCGAAACAAGGTGCGAGAAAGGAACCGACATGCACACCTACATTCCCCGCGGCGTCTGCTCCCGTCAGATCGATGTGGAACTGGACGGCGACACCATCAAGAGCGTCCAGTTCACCGGCGGCTGCGACGGCAACTTGAAGGCCATCTCCAAGCTGGTGGCTGGCCAGAACGTCGACGACATCGTCGCCATGATGGAGGGCCACACCTGCGGGCGGCGCTCCACCTCCTGCGTGGATCAGATGACCAAGGCCATCCGCGAGGCCCAAGCAAAAGCCGCTGAGGAAGCGTAAGGCGATCCCAGCTGCGGTTCACCCAAGGGCCCGGACTCATGTCCGGGCCCTTTTCTACAGCATCATGAACAGCTTGGCCAAGGCCCAGCCGATAAATCCGCAGCAGGGGAAGGTGAGCACCCAGGCCCACACCATACGGCGGGCGACGCCCCAGTTCACGCGGCGGAAGCTCTTCGAGGCGCCTACGCCCATGATGGAGGCGGTGGAGCAGTGGGAAGTGGAGACGGGCATGCCGGTCATGGATGCCACGAACAGCGTGATCACCGTGGAGAGGGAGGCCGCCACGCCCTGGTACTTCTCCAGCGACACCATGTCCATGGCCACGGACTTGATGATGCGCTTGCCGCCGAGAAGCGTGCCCAGCGACATGGCCGCTGAGCAGATGATCATGAGCCACAGGGGGAAGTCGGTGGCGCCGCTCGTCTCCATGCCGAAGGCGAGCGCGATGCCCAAAAGCCCGATGGACATGAACTTCTGCCCGTCCTGGGCGCCGTGGAGGAACGACAGCGCGCAGGCGCAGATGTCCTGCAGCACCATGCACACCTTGTTGCCGCGCTGGCGGTTGACGCCGGAGAAGAGAAACTCGATGATCTTGGTGGTGGTCATACCGAGGATGAAGCCGCCCACCAGCGAGAACACCATGCCGTAGATGACGAGCATCCACTCGGAGAGCACGACGCCGGCAAGCCCGTTCAGCGCGATGGCCCCGCCGGTGACGCCGGCGATGAGCGAGTGGGACTTGCTGGCGGGAATGCCCCAGAACCAACAGAAGACGCCCCAGCCGATGGAGCCTATCATGGCGGCTATGAGCGCGAGTAGCGCCTGGTGGGTGTTGCCGGAGAAATCGACCATGTTGAACATGGTGTGGGCCACGGCCGTGGAGATGTAGGTCATGCCCACCAGCCCCACGAAGTTGAACACGGCAGCGAGCGCGAGGGCGGCGCCGGGGGTGAGGCAGCGGGTGGAGACCGCGCTGGCGATGGCGTTGGGGGCGTCGGTGGCGCCCGAGATGATGGTCACGCCGATGACCAGCGCCAGAATGCCGAGCAGGATCGGATGATTTCCTGCCTGCGAGAGGAACACCGAAAGAGTCAATTCCATGGCTGAGCCTTATCCCGATGAAGCCGACCGGACGCAAACGCATCCTCTCATTCTAGCGCAACGTCTGCGCTCACGAAAGATGATGCGGAAAGTAAAGAATAGGGCGAGGAGGCCCTGCGTGAGCTGGACGTGCATCAGATTATACTTTGAAGTATAATACTTTGAAGTATAATACTTTGAAGTATAATATCCCTCCAACGAAGCATGGGAGAGAAAGGGGCAATTGTGGACGCGTTCGTCGACCGCATTGAAGAACTCGCCGCCTTGGAGGAGCAGTTCGCCGACCACCAGGCGGCCATGGCGGTCATCTACGGCCGGCGCCGCATCGGGAAGACGGCGCTCATCACCGAGTTCGTCCGCGACAAGCGCGCGCTGTACTTCCTGGCGACGGAGGAGTCGGAGGAACAGAACCGCGCGGCCTTCCAGAAACAGGTGGCCGCGTTCACGGGCGACGAGCTGCTCGGCCAGGTGTCCGTAGACAACTGGGACGTTCTCTTCGACCGTCTGACGAGCGACGGCGAGCGCCTCGTCGTCGCGCTGGACGAGTTCCAGTACCTCGGCAAGGCGAACCCGGCGTTCCCCTCCGTCTTCCAGCGCATCTGGGACACGATGCTTTCCAAGCGCAACGTGATGGTCATCCTGTGCGGCTCGCTCATCTCGCTCATGGAAAGCCAGGTGCTCTCCTATAACAGCCCCCTCTACGGGAGGCGCACCGCGCAGGTTCGCATGAAGCAGATTCCCTTTCGGTTCTACCGGGATTTCTTCACGAAGGAGATCGGGCGCCGCGAACTGGTCGAGCTCTACAGCGTCACGGGCGGCGTCCCCAAGTACATCGAGAGCTTCAGGGGCGTGGACGATGTGTACCGCGGCATCGAGAAGAGCGTTTTGAACTCCAGCAGCTATCTGTACGACGAGCCGAACTTCCTTCTGTCGAAGGAGGTGAGCGAGGTGGGAACCTATTTCTCCATTTTGAAGGCGGTGGCGGCGGGCAACCGCAAGAGCGGGGAGATCGCCGCGGCGCTGAACGTGAGGCAGACGGGGCTGTCGAAGTACCTGAAAGTGCTCGAGCGGCTCGATGTGCTGGAGCGCGTGGTGCCCGTGACGGAGGAGAACCCCGAGAAGAGCAAGAAGGGCCTCTACCGCATCAAGGACAACTACCTGCGCTTCTGGTTCCGCTTCGTCTTTCCCCAGATGGGGCTGTTGGAGACGGGGCGGCGGGCGGAGGCGCTGAAGACGATTAGGAACAACTTCGTCGACGGGCAGGTCGCCTACGTGTACGAGGACGTGTGCCGCGACCGCCTGTGGGATGCGGGCGCGGAAGGGGCGCTCCCCTTCATGCCCGAGCGGGTGGGCGCTTGGTGGGGCGCACGCGATGTGGAGCTGGACGTTGTGGGGCTGGGCGCCGAAGAGGGCCGAGCGGTGTTCGGCGAGTGCAAGTTCTGGGCGAGGCCCGTGGGCGCCAATGTGCTGAGGCACTTGGAAGAGCAGGCTCGAAAGGCCCTGGACGACCCCTCTTTCCGGCGCTTTGGCGGCCCGCCCGTCTATGTCCTCTTCAGTATAGGCGGGTTTACCGATGAGGTGCGTAGCGAGGCGCGCGCCCGGAAGGACGTGCTGCTGCTTTCGTAGGGCGCCTTCGACGCGCTGAGGGCTCTTCTCGGCCGCCTTGTGGGCGCGCTGCGAAAAATGTCAGCACTCGGGGAAAATTCACAAAGCGCCGCGCGCCTTCGGTGCTATACTGGGCGGACTTGCCGATAGGCGGCAAGTGTAAGTATCTGTTGGCCCCCGAGACATGTTTGTTGCACCGCGATCCTTGCTTCTGCAAGCGAACATGGTACGTATCAACCATCATGACGAAGGGTCCCCGATTTAGTTTTTGAAAGGGGTCCGTTTTGACCGAAATCAAGAACACCTCCGTGATCGACTTCTCCGACATCTCCGACGAGCAGATGAACGAGATGATCGACGGCACGCTGACCGAGTTCGACGAGGGCGATCTCGTCGACGGTACCGTCGTCAAGCTGGAGCACGACGAGGTGCTGGTGGACATCGGCTTCAAGAGCGAGGGCGTCATCCCGGCCCGCGAGCTGTCCATCCGCAAGGATGCCGATCCGTCCGACATCGTGAGCCTGGGCGACAAGATCGAGGCTCTGGTTCTCCAGAAGGAGGACAAGGACGGCCGCCTCATCCTCTCCAAGAAGCGCGCCGAGTACGAGCGTGCCTGGATTTCCGTCGAGGAGAAGTTCAAGGCCGGCGAAGTGGTCACCGGCGAGGTCATCGAGGTGGTCAAGGGCGGTCTTATCCTGGACATCGGCCTGCGCGGCTTCCTTCCGGCCTCTCTCGTGGACCTGCGCCGCGTGAAGGATCTGGATGCCTACCTGGGCACCGAGATCGAGGCCCGCGTCATCGAGATGGATCGCAACCGCAACAACGTCGTGCTGTCCCGTCGCGTTCTCTTGGAGGAGGGCCGCAAGAACGAGCGCGCCGAGATCCTCTCCAAGCTCTCCAAGGGCATGCGCCTCAAGGGCAACGTGTCCTCCATCGTGGACTTCGGTGCTTTCGTGGATCTGGGCGGCATCGACGGCCTGGTGCACATCTCCGAGCTGTCCTGGAACCACGTCAACCATCCCTCCGAGGTCGTCAAGGTGGGCGACGAGGTGGAGGTCGAGGTGCTCGACGTGGATCTGCAGCGTGAGCGCATCTCCCTCGGTCTCAAGCAGACCACGCCCGATCCGTGGATCCAGCTGGTGGAGAACTACCCCGTGGGTACCATCGTTGACGGCAAGGTCACCAAGATCGTTCCCTTTGGCGCTTTCGTCGAGCTGGGCGACTCCATCGAGGGCCTTGTGCACATCTCCGAGATGGCCGGCCGTCACATCGACACCCCGGCGCAGGTCGTGCATGCGGGCGACGATGTGAAGGTGAAGGTCATGGAGATCAACCCGGAGCGCCGCCGCATCTCCCTGTCCATGAAGGCCGCCGCCGAGGAGCTCGGCTTCGAGATCGACGTGGACGAGTCGGTGCAGGCCGAGGAGAAGCCGGCCCGCCGCAAGAAGGACGAGGCTGTTGCCGAGGCCGAGGTCGTCGAGGTGGAGACCGTCGAGGAGTAGCCTCTGCGGGTTCGTGCGACTGCGAACGACCAGTGACTTTTCAAAGGCCGCTCTTCGGAGCGGCCTTTCTCGTGTATGATGGTTCCGTTGAATTACTTGGGTATGATCGCGCGAAGGTGCGCGGTTTTGGAGGAGGTTCGCATGAAGAAGCTGTTTCTCATCGGCGGCATGGGCGCCGGCAAGTCCACGGCGCGCAAGGCGCTCACCGACGAGGGCCTGGCTTGGATCGATCTCGATCAGGTGGGGCACGAGGTGCTCATGTGGGACACGGTGAAGGACGATTTGCGCGGAGCGTTCGGCGATGACATCTTCGATGAGAACGGGGAAGTGGTGCGCAGCGCCCTGGCCGCCAAGGCCTTCGCGACGCCGGCCGCCACGCGCAAGCTGAACACCATCACGATGCCCCGCATCGAGGAGCGCTACACCGACCTCATCGACGGCTTCGAGGCCGAGGGCAAGCCTGCCGTGGTGGTGGAGTACTCGGTGTTCCGCAACCGCCAGCAGTCGCTGGCTTACGGGGCCGATGTGGTCATGGCCGTGCTGGCGCCGTTGGAGACCCGTATCGAGCGCGCCGTGGCCTCGGGCTTTTCGGAGGAGGACGTGCGCGCTCGCATCGCTCGCCAGATCACCGATGCCGACCGCATCGAGGCAGCCGACGTGGTCTTCAACAACGACGGCACCCCCGAAGAGCTCCGCAACGAGGTCCTGGCCTGGTGGAACGAGTATAAGAAGGAGCTGTAAGAGCCACCTGCTAGACTTAGAATCAATCAATGGGGTCCCGAGAAATCAATCCTCGGGACCTTTTTCTGTTTGGAAGAAAGCAACAAGTGCCTCTTGGGCCGTCATCTTCGGAACGAATGAGTTCTTGAAGGCGGCTTTGTCGTAACTGATGATAGCTTCTACCTGAAGTTCCTCTGCGGCGACGCGGATGAGGCCGTCTTCGTAGTCGGGTTCGTCGGAGTCGATGGATTCGTGCACGAAAAGCCCGGTGAGATCGATAAGGTCGAAGGTGTCGACGATGTCCCGCAACGATTCACGCGCCTCTTCTTCCGTCATATAGTGGCGACAGAGGATGTAGTAAACATCATTCAGAGAGGAGGAGAGAGCGCATATTGTGCTTCGATTGATGTATGCCTCCTCCACAAGGCAGAGCGCTTCCTCGTGAAAAGATGAATCGGGATGTATCCAGTAGATGAGGGCGTTGGTGTCAAAGAGCAAGGAAGTCACGATAGCGCTCCTCCTTTGCCTGCGCAATCAAGTCGTCAGCGGTAAGTCCTTCCGGCCAGGGTTTTATCTTATTGCGTCGGGCAGCGATGCGTGCTTCGACGCGTCGTAGGCGAGCAAGTCTATCCTCTTCGTCGTCGAGCATGGAGGTAATGACTACCACACCCTTGCGAGGTGAGGCAAGTCGCAGGGGGGTATCCTGGTCTATAGCTGCCTCTTGTCGAAGCGCCTTGGGAAGGAGGACGGCCATGCTGTTGCCGACCTTGGTAAGTGTTGCCGTTGCCATAATGCCTCCAATCAGTTCAGATAATTATAACACGTTATAACGATAGGAGAAGAGAAATGGGCACTCTCTTTTCTGGAAAAACCTCTCAACTCGGCATAGGGTGCAGGGTGTATGCTGAATGGGGCGTCGTTGTTGAAGGAGGGGAATGTGATAACGACAAAGGAACTCTGTGCGGTTCTCGGGGTGGCTCCCAGCACTATTCGTCTCTACGAGAAGTATCTGCCGAAAGATCCATGGGCCCGCGGGCAGAACAACTATCGGGGATTTCATTTCGAGAACATGCTGTGCCTACTCACGGCGCGCCTATTAGGCTCTTACGGCATCTCGATGAAAGAATCCGTAGAGGTTATCCTTGCAGGTGATTTAACATCTATGGATTGCGAATTGGGCCAGCGCGTAAGCCCTTTGGCGGAGGAGCGTCGGCGGGCTTCTGATCTGATTGAATCTCTCGATCGCGATAGGGCGCTCTTGGCGAAGGTTCCATACCTACTAGAGGCGTATGAAGCGATCGACATTCCGTCGTTTTTCTATCTGGAAAGCGCTTGGACCAAGGCCTCTTCGGAGCAACAGCGTTTGGTGCGCACCTGGTCCCGCGAAATCCCCTTTGTCCACTATACGCCTCATTATCATGTCGAGGGGTTGGGAGATGGGGCGGAGCCGTCGCCCGACCTTCCGCGGAGCGGCTTTTCTGTTCCAACTCGTTTTGCCGATTACGTCGACTTGGCTAGCCTTCATGTGCGCTTCGTGCCCTCGTTCAAGGCGGTAGCCTTGGTGATCCGGGTTGATGGGATATTCTCTGAATCTTCCGAACGCGATAAGGGAACGATGCCTTTTAACGAGCCGTTATACGTTCGTGTCCTCGACATGGTGTCGTCCGCTTTGTCCCGGGAAGGCTCGGAGTTAACTGGCAATATTTACACGCAGCTCCTGTACGCAAATCTCCCTCTGCGCGCTGATGGAAGCGATGCCGTGCAGTACTACTATGTCTTCTCCCCTCTTGTGCGCTAAAAAGTCCTTGACTCCGCATAGGGTGCAGCCAGCAGAATGCTCCCGTCGCTTGACGAAAGTGAGTTCAGAAGTGAAGGGAGATGGCGATGGGTGCATCGAAAAGCACGATGGATGCGCAGGGAAATCAGGGGATTTCCCGTCGAGGGTTCCTGCGGGGCGTTGGCCTTGCGGGCTTGGCAGCCGGCGGGTTGTGCACGGCGACTGCTGTTGCCGCTGCAACAGGATCAGCCGACGCGGCCTATGCGGAAGAGTCCGCGGCGACTGTGGGTAACGAGCTGATTGAGATTTACGGAGAGAACGTCAACCTTATGCCCGCTTATGGGGCTGAATGGGATGTCGTTGCGGGTCCTGTGGGCTTCGAGTCCCGGGAAATCGGCGCAGACGAGATAACTCACACCGATCAGTGCGATCTGCTGGTGATCGGCGGCGGCATTTCGGGCACGATGGCCGCGCTGAAGGGCGCCGAGCTGGGTGCCAACGTGGTAGTGCTTGAGAAGATGAGCAAGGGCCGCAATACGTGGGAGAGCGTGGGCGGCTGCGGAAGCCGCATGCAGGCCGAGACGGGCAACGTCGTTGATCCGGCTCAGTATGTGGAAGAGATTCTGCGAGCTTCCTACTGGCGCGCCCGACCCGATGTAGTATGGTCGTTCGTGAACAACTCTGGCGAGGCAATCGATTTTATGCAGGACTCGTTAGATAAAGCGGGCCGTGATATCAAGATTTACAACACCACTCAGCCAGAGACGGGCTATGGCATCCAGGTGATTCAGGGTGAGCACAAATTCGCCGTTCCCGAGGACTATAACTGGACGAGCTGGATTTTCGGTCCTATCGTCATGGATGCCCTCACCGCTGTAATGCAGAACGAACTCCATATCGATCTTCGCTTTAATACCGCAGGTGTACAGCTGGTCCAAGATGCGTCGGGCCGTGTGACAGGCGCTGTCGCGAAGGATGCCGACGGCTACTACGCAGTTGAGGCGACCAAGGGCGTCGTGCTATGCACGGGCGGTTATGAAGCGAATCCCGATATGATGAAGGCGTGGACGCGCTCCGAGGATTACGCCGCCTCAAGCTGCTGGGATCCCTCTACTGGCCCCACCGGCGATGGGCACATGATGGGTTTGCAGCTGGGCGCTCAAATGGATCCCATTCCCCATGCGGTTATGAACTTCAATTTCGGTACGCCTGCGCAGTTCCTTGACATCCCGGGCATTTGGTTTACCTCCTCGCTTGGCATCGCCGTGAATTCACGTGGCGTCCGCTTTGTGAACGAGGGGCTGCCGATGAACTTCGTGTCCAATGCTATCAATGCGCAGCCTGGTCGCGGCAAGGGGTGCTGGATTATCTTGAACCAGGGTATGGTTGACGCCATGGCCGACATGCAGCCCACCGCAGATGAGACCATCAAGCAGTATATGGATAAGGGCTGGATGTTCAAAGCTGACACGGTGGCCGATTTGGCGCCACAGCTGGGGCTGGATGCGGCAATTCTCCAGGAAACCGTTGACACCTACAACGCCTATTTCTCCTCGGCCGAGAATAAGGACTTGCAATTCCGCCGCAACTTGGAAACCGCCATGCCGTTGGCGGAGGGCCCGTACTACGGCCTCGTGACGAACAGCACGGTACTGACCGTGGTCGGCGGCTTGACCATCGACGAATCGTGCCGTGTGTTGAACTGGGACGATGAGCCCATCGAAGGTCTTTATGCCGCAGGCAATGCCTCGGGCGGAGTCTTTTCGGGAACCTATCCGCGCCACCTTCCCGCCACCTCCGTCGGTCGAGCGGCCACTTTCGGTTATGTATCTGCCCGCCATGCCATTCAAGGAGAATAACTATGAGAATCGACAGCAAACGTACTATTGCGATGATCGCTGGAGTTGCCTTGACGGCCTGCTTGGGGCTGGCTGCCTGCTCGGCTGAGAATACGGGTTCCAACCTGTCCGAAACCGGCGATTCTCAGGCAAATACGGAGCAGGTGTCCGTGGCCTCTGGCCAAAATGATCCTTACGTTTCCGACGATGCCTGTCTGGGCTGCCACGGCGGCACCTATGAAAGCGTTGCAGCGCGCACCGAATCGTATGGCGATTCCAATCCTCACGACTCAGTTCATGGCGGCTACCTGTCATGCAATGTATGTCATGCTAGGGGTAATGAGGTGACCAGCAACTATTGCCTCGAATGCCATGATTGGCCGCGCGATTTGGATTGTAATCCCTATGACTAGAGCCTGTTAGCGAGCAAACGATAGGCTGCGGCTGGCTGTTTAGGGGCGCAAAAGCGGCCTCGATGGCGTAACGCCTCGGGGCCGCTTTCGGTTTACCACAGTCCGAGCATATGTTGCATGGCGAGGCTGGCGGCGGCGATGCAGATCCAGCAGATGAGGCCCATGAGGATGGGCTTGGCACCGCTCCTCACCAGCTTCACGAGGTCGGTGTTCAGGCCAATGGCGGCCATGGCCATGACGATGAAGAACTTGCTCAAGGCCTTCAGAGGCGCGAAGGCGGCCGCGTCGGCTCCAGCGGCAACAGCAACCGTGGTGATGACCGAGGCTGCCAGGAAGAGCAGGATGAAGGTGGGGAAGGCGCGCTTCAGTGAGAAGCCGCCGAGAAGCCTCGCGCCGGTGGGAGCCGCTGCGGCGTTGGCGGCAGGGTCGCTCACTGCCAGGCCGTCGGTGCCGGGTCCGGCCACAGCCGCACCGGCGCCTGCTGCGTTCTCCTTGCGAGCCATGACGATGGCCAGTACGAGCGTGATGGGGATGATGGCGAGCGTGCGCGTGAGCTTCACGATGGTGGCGTCGTCAAGGGCGTTCGATCCGGGATGCATGCCGTCCCAGGCGGCCGCGGCGGCGGTGACCGACGAGGTGTCGTTCACGGCGGTGCCGGCGAACAGCCCGAAGCCCTCGTTGGACATGCCGAGCATACTTCCCAGGGTAGGGAAGATGAGCGCCGCGATGACGTTGAACAGGAAGATGACCGAGATGGCCTGGGCCACCTGCTCGTCCTTGGCGCGGATGACCGGCGCCGTGGCGGCGATGGCCGAGCCGCCGCAGATGGACGAGCCCACGGCGATGAGCGTGGCGATGGCGGAATCCATGCGCAGCACGCGGTAGAGGATGTAGCCCACGATGAGCGCCGTGGCGATGGTGGTGAGGATGATAGGCAGGCTCTCGGCGCCCACGGCGGCGATCTGGGCGAGGTTCAACCCGAAGCCCAGCAGGATGACGGCGTACTGCAGCACCTTTTTCGCTGTGAAGCCGATGCCGTCCTGCACGATGCCGCGTGCCGGCTGCTTCCACCAAAGGGCGATGACCATGCCGATGAGGATGGCGAACACCGGGCCGCCCACCACGGGCAGCGCCTCGCCGAGAAACCAGCAGGGAAGGGGCGATGGCCGCGCACAGGCCGACGCCGGGGGCCACGTTCTTCACGTTCGCCACGATGATCTCCTCACGTCGCGGGATGTCAACAGCGATTGCAGAGTATAGCACTCATGGTTGGACGGATCGTGAACTTTAAGCGAACATCTGTTCATTTCTTGGGGAAGGTGCTAGACTGTTCTCCTTATAGCGAATTACTGTGAGAGGAGGGATGCGCGTGTCCACTCATCTTTCCAATATAGAAGGTATGGAAATGGCGGGGAAGTTGCCGGAGGTGCGGCTGGCGAACACCCCGTTCAAGGTGGTCTCGCCCTTCGAGCCCTCGGGGGACCAGCCCGAGGCCATCGCCACGCTCGCGAAGGGGGTGGAAGAGGGCCTGCGCTACCAGACGCTTCTGGGCGTCACCGGCTCGGGCAAGACCTTCACCATGGCAAAGACCATCGAGGCGGTGCAGAAGCCCACGCTCGTCATGGCGCCGAACAAGACGCTGGCGGCCCAGCTGGCGGCCGAGCTGAAGGAGTTCTTCCCCGACAACGCCGTGGTGTACTTCGTCAGCTACTACGACTACTACCAGCCCGAGGCCTACGTGCCCTCCTCCGACACCTTCATCGAGAAGGACGCCTCCATCAACGAGGAGGTGGAGAAGCTGCGCCATGCGGCCACCTCGGCTCTGCTGTCGCGGCGGGACGTCATCGTGGTGGCGTCGGTGAGCTGCATCTACGGCATCGGCTCGCCGATGGACTACGCCGGCATGGCGGTGTTCGTCGACAAGCAGAAGGAGATGGATCGCGACGAGGTCATCCACGAGCTCATCGACATCCAGTACGACCGCAACGACTACGAGCAGAAACGCGGCACCTTCCGCGTGCGGGGCGACGCGCTGGACGTGTTCCCGCCCTACGCCGACCATCCCATCCGCATCGAGTTCTGGGGGGACGAGATCGAATCCATCGACGAGATTGACCAGGTCACGGGCGAGGTGCTGAACAGCTACGAGGCGCTGCCCATCTGGCCGGCTTCCCACTACGTTACGGCGCGGCCGAAGATGGACAAGGCCCTCGGCACGATTCAGGACGAGCTGCGCGAGCGCCTCATGCAGTTCAAGGAGGAGGGGAAGCTCCTGGAGGCCCAGCGCTTGGAGATGCGCGTGAACTACGACTTGGAGATGCTGGAGACCATGGGATTTTGCTCCGGCATCGAGAACTACTCGCGCCATCTGGACGGCCGTGCGCCGGGCGAGCCGCCCTACACCCTCATCGACTACTTCCCGAAGGACTTCCTCTGCATCATCGACGAGTCCCACGTCACGGTGCCGCAGATCCGCGGCATGCACGAGGGCGACCGCTCCCGCAAGATCACCCTCGCCGAGCACGGCTTTCGCCTGCCCAGCTGCCTGGACAACCGCCCCTTGCGCTTCGACGAGTTCGAGGAGCGCATCCCGCAGTTCATCTACGTATCGGCCACGCCGGGCGATTACGAGGAGCGCGTGAGCCAGGCGAAGGTGGATCAGGTCATCCGCCCGACGGGCCTTCTGGACCCGGAGATCGTCGTGCGCACGAGCGCCAGCCAGATCGACGACATCATCGACGAGGCGAAGGAGCGGGCGGCGCGCAACGAGCGCGTGCTCATCACGACGCTCACGAAGAAGATGGCGGAGGACTTGACCGACCACTTGCTCGACCAGGGCGTGAAGGCGCGCTACATGCACTCGGACATCGCCACCCTGGAGCGCACGGAGATCCTGCGCGATCTGCGCCGGGGCGAGTTCGACGTGCTCGTGGGCATCAACCTTCTGCGCGAGGGACTCGACTTGCCCGAGGTGTCGCTCGTGGCCATCCTGGATGCCGACAAAGAGGGCTTCCTGCGCAACCACCGCTCGCTCATCCAGACCATAGGCCGCGCGGCCCGCAACGTGTCCGGCCAGGTCATCATGTACGCCGACCGCATCACCGATTCCATGCGCCGGGCCATCGACGAGACGCGCCGGCGCCGCGACATCCAAATGGCCTACAACGAGGAGCACGGTATCAAGCCCCAGACTATCCGCAAGGCCATCAACGACATCATGGGCTTCATCACGGAAGACGTGGAGGGCACCACTGCCGAGCAGGTGAACAAGGAGCTGGCAGAGCTTTCCCGCGAAGAGGTCCTGCGGCTCATCTCGTCCATGGAAGACGACATGGCCGCCGCGTCCCGCGACATGGATTTCGAGGAGGCGGCCCGTCTGCGCGACCAGGTGGTGAAGCTGAAGAGCACCGTGGAGGACAAGTCCGAGGAGGACGTGCTGAAGGATCTGAAGAAGGGCGCCCGCAAGGGCAGCGCCTACGGCAACCGCAAGCACGCCGCCTACGGGTCGTCGCGCGCGAGCTAAAGGCACCGCGCTCGGGCTCCTGCCATCGCCGCAAGATTCGTCTCGCAGGACGCCGACCTTTGCAGGACGGCGCCCCTGCGGGACGGTGGCGCGGTGGGGAAGTGCCCCTCTGGGACGGCGCGGGCTGTTCAGTTTTCGTGGATTCGGGACGGATTGCGAGCTTTACGGAAATGTAAGCTGCTCTGCCGTGAACGCCCCGACACTTCGTCGTATAATCGCGAGAAAGCACCTGCACCACCTGAAGTACTTCCTAAGGAATAAAGCGATGCCCGATCAGCCCGCCTCCCAAGGTTCGAATAACCCCCGCAACAACCCGCGACAGCACAAGAAGCCCACCCGGCGCCACCCCGGTGCCTCCGTGCCGGCCTCGGTTCCCCATTCCCACGGGGTCTCAGCACCGCAGCCGCAGTCGGCGGCCGTCCTGCCGGAAATGCGCCCCCAGCCGGCAGCGCAGGCCCCTTCCCCGCAGCAGGAGCCGGCAGCGCCTCGCGAGCAGACGGCCGCTGCCGCCCAGTCGCAGGATCCGCGCCTGCATGAAGCGCCGTCCTATCGGCCGCACGCCTATCAGCAGGCCCAGCCCCAGCCGCAGCCGCATCAGGCAGCTTCGCCCCATGGCTATGCGGGCTACGCGGCGCAGGTTCCCCCGCGGGTCGTTCCCGCCACCAAGGCCGACGGCCAGGTGGCGCCCTATGCCGACATGGGGCGCTACAAGAAGAAAGGCAAGAAGAAGGCGAGCGTCGTCTCCATCATCGCCGCCGTGGTCATTTTGGCCGCTATCGGCGTGGGGGTGTACCTGTATCTGAACCCCCTGCAGTTCAACGTGACGGTCAACGGCATGACGCGCACGGTGGATCGGGGGACGACCTTGAACGACATGATCGCCGAGGGCGTCGTCTCCCCGCAGCCGGGCAATCTGCTCTCCGTCGACGGGGAGGTTCTGGAAGAGGGCGGCGGCGCTGCCTTTGCCGGCACGGTCAACGGCAATGAGGTGACCGACGGCGCAACTGAGCTGCACAAGGGCGATGTGGTCCAGCTGGACGACGGCGCCGATGCGACCGAGGAATACGATGTAACTACCGAGGAGACGGCCCCGGGCCAGGTGGAGCTGGGCGAGGGGGCCATCCACGTGTACGTGCCCGGTGAGGCGGCCCAGGTGGAGAAGCGCACCGGCAAAGTGTCGGGCAAGACGGTGGAGGAAACCGTGAAGGAGGGCTCCGACAACGTTTATCTGAAGTACAACGCGAACACGAACGGCGAGAAAGTCATCGCGCTCACCTTCGACGATGGCCCGTGGCCCACGACCCAGGAACTGCTCGACGTGCTGAAGGAGAACAACGCCGTGGCGACGTTCTTCACGATCGGCGAGCAGATTTCCGATAAGACCGATTACGTGGAGACGATCAAGCGCATGGCAGCCGAGGGTCACCAGATCGGCACCCACTCCTACGACCATGCGGCCACCGGCGGCGGCAACGGCGTGGACATGACGCGCCAGAGTCCCGAGAAGCAGATTGAAGAGGTGCAGATGGGCCAGCAGGCCATCGCGGATGCGACGGGCGCCGAGGCGTCGAAGGTGTTCCGTTCGCCGGGCGGCAACTTCCACGACGAGATCATCTGGAACTTGCAGCCCTACATCACGGGCGAGATCGGCTGGAACGTGGACACCGAGGACTGGCGGCGACCGGGCGCCGACGCCATTGCGGAGCGCCTGCTGTCGGCAAAGTCGGGGGATGTCGTGCTCATGCACGACGGCGGCGGCGATCGCAGCCAGACCATCGAGGCGCTGAAGATCGCCCTGCCGCAGCTTAAGGCGGAGGGCTACAAGTTCGTGACCATCGACCAGCTTCTGGCCTACGACGACGCCAAGGCGCTGGCCCAGGAACTGGCCGCCCAGCAAGAGGCGGAATAACAGCATCTTTCGGAAAACTCGTCGGATAATCTTCGTAGGGGGCGACCTTGGTCGCCCCTTGTCGCGAGCATAGCCGTTGTCGGGAGGGCGGACCAAGGTCCGCCCCTACGGGGGACCGACCGTTGCCGACGGCTTACTGGCCGAGAAGTTCGCGCGCGTGGGCGAGGGAGGTCTCGGTGGCGGTGCCCGACAACAGGCGCGCCACTTCGGCCACGCGCTCGTCGCCCTCCACCGGGGTCAGAGCCGTTTCGGGCGCGTCGCCCGCGGTTTTCGTCACGGTGTAGTGGGTATCGGCGAGCACAGCCACCTGGGCCAGATGCGTGATGGCGATGACCTGGTGGCTTTCCGCCAGCTCCGCCAGCACGGCGGCGAGCGCATTGGCGGTGCTCCCGCCCACGCCGGCGTCCACCTCGTCGAAGATAAGGGTCTCCGTGCCGTCCTTTGCGCCCAAAGCCATCTTGATGGCCAGCATGACGCGGCTGATTTCGCCTCCGGAGGCGATGCGGGCCAAGGGGCGCGGCTGCATGGAGGCGCCGGGCTTGAACTCGAAGACGACGCTTGCGCTGCCCGCGGCGCTCCAGCTTTCGCGGGGCAGCGGCTCCACCGTGCACACGAGCGCCGCCGTCCCCATCTCCAGGCGTCCGAGCACCTCGTTGACCGCCGCCGCGAACCGCGGCGCGGCCTCGATGCGGGCTGCATCATAGGCGGCCGCCGCTTCGGCGAGGGCGCTTTCGGCCGCTTCCACGGCCGCCTCGGCGCGGGCCAGGTTCTCGTCGGCGTCGTCGACGAGCCCGACGAGGGCCGCCGCCTCGTCCCAGCGCTCGAAGACGGCCTCCATGGTGGGACCGAAGGAGCGCATGAGCCCCATGAGCTGCCCCATGCGCTTCTGGGCCGCGGCCAGAGACTCGCCGTCGAAATCGATGGCGTCGCAGTAGCCGGCCATATCCCGGGAGACGTCCTCCACGACGAAGCAGATTTCCCTCAGCGACGCGGCGAAGGGGGCCAGCGACTCGTCGGCCCGGGAGGCCTCCTCGATGAGGGAGATGGCCGTGTTCAGGGCGTCCAGCGCGCCGCCGTCGCCGGAGAGCGCCTCGGCGGCCCCGTGGGAGTTGCGGGCGAGCACCTCGGCGTGCTCGGCCCGGGCGAGCCAGTCGCGCGTTTCCTCGTACTCGCCGCCCTCGGGGTTCACCGCCTCTATCTGCTGCAGCGTGAAGCGTGCCTCCTCCAGCTGGGTGTTGGAGGCGCTCGCCGTTGCCCTCAGCTCTTCTAGGGCCGCCTCGGCGGCACGGGCATCGGCGAGGGCCTCGCGAAAGGCCGCCCCTACGGTGCTTTCCAGATCGGCCCAACCATCGAGGATGCGGCCGTGCTCCGCCGGCTTCAGCAGCGATTGGTACTCGTGCTGTCCGCAGAGCTCCACCAAAGGCCCCACCGTGCGCGCGAGCTCCGAGACGCTGGCCATGGCGCCGTTTATGGTGGCGCGGCTGCGGCCGTCGGCGCTGACCTTGCGCACCGCGACGAGCTCTTCGGCGGTGGGATCGGAAGGGAACAGGCGCCCCCGCACTTCGGCGTTTTTTGCCCCCTCGCGCACGCAGGAGCTGTCGGCGCGCTCGCCGACGAGCAGTTTCACGGCGCTCACGAGCGCCGTCTTTCCCGCACCCGTCTCGCCGGTTAGGACGGTGAGACCGGGGGAGGGCGAAAGGGAGGCCTCGCGGATGAGGGCCACGTCCTTCACTTGGATTTCGTCGATCATGGTTCCCCGCTAGAAGTCGATGACGTCGAAGACGATGCCCTGCTCCGCCTCAAGCACGCTGAACAGCTCGTCGGGGGCCACGCGGCGCACGGCCCGGGAGACGGATACCTCGCCGCCGTGGGTGACGATGAAGTCGGCCTGCAGCTTGCGGGCGCAGGATTCGGTGAGGGCCGCGCGATAGGGCAGCCCCTCGTGCTCCAGGGCGAAGCGCACGTCGGGGCCGTCGATCGAGCACACGGACAGAAACGCCATGGCCGAACGCAAAGCCGAGCGGGCGTCGTGGTCGGATAGGGCCTCGGCGAGGGCGGCGCGCACCTCTCCGAAGGCCTCGGCGGAGACCCACAGCTCCGCGGCCCCGGCCAGCTCCATGGCATGGAGCTTCACCCAGGCGGCGGCGGTGCTCTCGCGTTCGCCGATGAAGTCGAGCAGAACGTCGCTATCGATGAGCAGGCGCATGGCTATTCTCCTTCCCTGGTTGCGGGCGCGCCGTCGCGGGCCTCCCAGAACGACGCCGGTACGGGGCGCGTGGCCTGGCGCAAGCGGAAGCGCAGCTCGTTGGCCTGGGCGTCGGTGAGGGTGATGCGCAGGGGAGATTCTCCCCGTTGCGCATCGGGCAGCTCGCCGGTGGCGAGTACGTAATCGTAGGCAGCGTTCACCAGCTCGGTGGGGGACGAGCCGATGGACCGCAGCTTCGCGTTCACCTGGTCGCGGATTTCCAGGGGCACTCGGGCCGTTACCATGGCGTGCATGGCCGCTCCTTTCTCTTGCTTTTGGCGCAGTATAACGGAACACCGAACAAATTGCAATGATAATACGAACAAGTATTTGCATTATGGTCAAAAAGTGTTATGCTCCATGGACAAGGAGTCGACGGCTCGTGTCTTTTTCGGTAAGACGCTTGCCTCGGTCGGTCGATTTGGGGAAGATGGAGCGATGCAGCGCACCGGTCGGCATGTTCGCCCGGGGAAAGCTGCGGCGTAATGGCAGAACGGAAGGGAAACCTTGGCACAGCGAGCGTTCGGAAAAGGAAAAGCGACGAGGGTCTTTCTCGCCCTGTTGCTCGCCTTCTCCCTCGTCGGCATCGGCGCGATTCCGGCTGCGGCCGATCCTGCCGACGACACTCAGGCTGCCGTGGATGCGGCGCAGGCCACGCTGGACGAGGCCGAATCCCGCATGGCCCAGATCAATAGCGAGTACGAGCAGCTCACCGCCGAGGTGGCCGAGCTGCAGACCAAGATCGACGAGACGGCGGCGGCGGCCATGGAGGCCCAGCAGGCCATGCTCGAGGGGCGCGCGGCTTTGGGCCAGGTGGCCGTGGGCGAGTACCGCGACGGCAGTTCCATGGGGCTTTTAGGCCTCATCCTTGATTCGAAGAACTTCGACGAGCTGCTCCGCAACATGGAGTACGTCACTCAGATCATGTCCTATCAGGCCGACGAGGTGGCCGAGCAGAAGGAGCGCAAGCGCGCCTTCGACGACGTGAGCGACGAGCTGAACGCCCAGAAGAACGAGCAGGAAGAGGCGTTGGCGGCCCAGGAGGCTAAGCGCGCCGAGGCCCAAAGCGTCGTGAAGGATGCCACGGCCCGTCTGGAGGGCGCTCAGGAGGAGCACGCGGCCCGTCTGGCCGAGCTCGCCGCTCAGGCCGAGGCCCTGCGCAAGCAGGAAGAGGAGGCCGCCGCAGCGGCGGCCGCGGCTGTGCAGGAGAGCCCCGACGCCAATACGGGCGATCGCGAGCCGGTGGTCTCCGACGACGAGGGCCCTTCCGATAACGGCGGCTCGTCCGGTGATTCCGGCAACTCGGGCTCATCCGGGAATTCCGGAAACGCGGGAAGTTCCGGCGGCTCCGGCAACGGGGGCGGATCCGGCGGCTCCTCGGAGGAAGGGTGGCTTTCCGGCGTGGCCTCGGCCTACGGCGGCAGCACCGATCCGAACACGCCGAACCCCGGCACCACGTCCACCGGTGCCGTCTGCGACGACAACTCCATGGGCGTGGCGGTGCCCAAGTCGCTGCCGAACTACCGCAGCTACTTCGGGCGCACCGTGGAGATCGTCTACGGCGGCCAGACCGTCTATGCCACGGTGAACGACTGCGGCTCCATGGGCGGCGGTTCCCGCGCCCTCGATTTGCAGCCGGGCGTGTGGAAAGCCTTCGGCTTCTCCAGCTGCCGCGCCTGGGGCCTGCGCACCGTCAAGTACCGCTTCCTGTAGGGCGCCTCGCTGCGCCACTGGAACGCTGCGCTTCTTCGCGGCTCGTCGGAGCCCGCTTCTCGTCTGCCTCCGCGTGCCCGCGGCCCGCTTCCCGTCTGTCGGGAGCGGGAAAGTTCTGCGCTCGCTCCGCCTCGAAGTGCGCTATACTGTGGCGTTACATGCGATGACGAAGACAGCGGACGCGCGTCACGGTCGCCAGAGAAGGGCTTCACCGGCTGAGAGAGCCCGACCCTCTGAGTGCGTCTTATTCCCTTCCGAGCAGCATTCCCGAACGCGAACGCCCACGGGCGAGGCGACCAGTAGGGGTGCCGGGTGCTCCCGTCACAGAGCGCGAACAAGCGGGCGACGCCGCACTGCGATTCCCTTCGGGTCGCTGAAGCGTTGCCAACCGAGGTGGTACCGCGAGAGCCTTCTCCCGTCCTTGGATTCCTGGTAAGCCGCAAGCGGCCCCAGGCGGGACGGAAGAAGGCTCTTTTTTGTTGGCTCGAGAAGAAAGGCGAACCTTATGGCAATCGCAGAGGAGTTGGCGGCGCTGCGCGAGCGCACCTTGGCCGAAATCGCCGCAGCGGACACGTCGGCGGCGCTCGAGGCCGTGCGCGTGGCGGTGCTGGGCAAGTCCGGCACGCTGACCGGGTACTTGAGATCCATGGGCCAGGTGCCCGCTGAAGAGCGCGCGAGCGTGGGCAAGGCCGTGAACGCGGCCCGCGTGGACGTGGAAGAGGCGCTGGCCGCCCGCAAGGCGGCGCTCGATGCCGCCGAGCTTGAGGCGGCCATGGGGGCGGCGGCCGTGGACGTGACGCTGCCCGGCCGCGCCCAGCAGGTGGGTACCCGCCATCTCATCAACGGCATCATCGACGAGGTGTCCGATATCTTCTTGGGCCTGGGTTACAAAGTGGTGGAAGGCGAGGAGATCGAGACCGACTACTACAACTTCACGGCCCTGAACGCTCCGGCCGACCATCCGAGCCGTTCCATGCAGGACACCTTCTACGTGCACGACCTGTCCGGCGACACCTCGCGGGTGCGCGGCGAGTCCGACGTGCTGCTGCGCACCCAGACTTCCGGCGTGCAGGTGCACGTCATGGAGGATTGGGACTTGCCCATCTACATGATCGCCCCGGGCAAGGTGTACCGCCGCGATGTGGCCGATCCGTCGCATCTGCCGCAGTTCCATCAGATCGAGGGACTCGTGGTGGATCGCGGCATCACCTTCGGCGACCTGAAGGGCACCCTCGACTACGTGTGCAAGCAGATCTTCGGGCCCGAGCGCAAGACGCGTTTTCGCGCCCATTACTTCCCGTTCACGGAGCCTTCGGCCGAGGCGGACGTGAGCTGCGGGATCTGCCACGGCGAGGGCTGCCGCATGTGCAAGGGCACCGGATGGATCGAGATCTTGGGCTGCGGCATGGTGGACCCGAACGTGCTTTCCATGAGCGGCATCGACCCGGAGGAGTACTCGGGGTTTGCCTTCGGCATGGGGGTGGAGCGCATCGCCTGCCTGAAGTACGACGTGCCCGATCTGCGCATGCTGCTTGAGGGCGATATGCGGTTCCTGCGACAATTCTAGCTGTGACTCTGCCGGGGTCGGGCTTCCGGGCAGTGCTCAGTCGCTCAGACAGTCCTCGCTCGGCGGAAATGCCCACTGGGCATTTCCGTTCGCTGCGGAACTCGCTTGGTGAGCACCACCCGAAATCCCTCTACACATTTCCATGGCAGGGAATGGATAGTGAGCAGTCGGAAAACTAGTTGCCATAAGAAGCAGGCGATTAAGAGAAAGAAATCAGTATGAAAGTATCTTTGAAGTGGCTTTCTGAGTATACGGCGGTGCCGGAGGATTTGAAGGCGTTCTGCGACCGGCTCGATTTGACGGGCACGGGTGTGGAAGGCGTGGAGAAGACCGGCGAGACCTTCGAGGGCGTTGTGGTGGGACACGTGCTCACCTGCGAGCCGCATCCGGATTCCGACCACATGCACGTGGTGACGGTGGATGTGGGCGCCGAGGAACCCGTGCAGATCGTCTGCGGGGCGCCGAACATCGCGGCGGACATCAAGGTGCCCGTGGCGCTCGTGGGCGCGGTGCTGCCTGGCGATTTCAAGATCAAGAAATCGAAGCTGCGCGGCGTGGTAAGCTGCGGCATGTGCTGCTCGCGCCGCGAGCTGGGGCTCGGCCAGGACCACTCCGGCATCTGGGTGCTGCCCGAAGATGCGCCCGTCGGCCAGCCCATGGCGGACTTCATGGGCGCGGGAGATACCGTGCTCGACCTGGAGATCACGCCGAACCGGCCGGACTGTCTGTCTATGGTGGGCATGGCCCGCGAGGTGGGCGCCATGTACCAGCAGCCGGTGACCTGGCCGCTGGCTGCCGATGTGGAGAAGCTGCCCGCCGTCACTGCCGGCGAGGACGTGGCCGGCGCCGTCACCGTTGAGGTGCCCGATGCCGCGCGCTGCCCGCGCTACACCGCCCGGGTCATCGACAACGTGAAGGTGGGGCCCTCGCCCGAATGGCTCGCCGAGCGCGTGACCGCCGCCGGGGGCCGTTCCATCAACAACGTCGTGGACGTGACGAACTACATCCTGTACCTCTACGGCCAGCCGTTGCATGCCTTCGACTTCGCGAAAGTGGCCAGCGCCGACGGGTGCGCCCACATCATCGTGCGCGCCGCCGCCGACGGCGAGCATCTGGTCACCCTGGACGGCGAGGACCGCGCGCTCACCGAGGACATGACGGTCATCGCCACCCCCGAGCGCGCCGTGGCGCTCGCCGGCGTCATGGGCGGCGAGAACAGCGAGGTCACCGAAGAGACCACCTGCGTGCTTTTGGAATCCGCCGCCTTCGAGCGCGGCCGCACCTCCCGCACGAGCCGCAATTTGGGGCTCATCTCCGAGGCCTCCATGCGCTACGAGCGCGGCGTGGACGACCATCTGTGCGAAGTGGTCTCCCAAGCTGCGGCGGCCCTTCTGGCCGAGGTGTCCGGGGGCACGGTGCGCCCCGGCGTGGTGGACGTGTACGAGCTCCCCACCGCCCGTCCGGAGCTCATCTTCCGCATCCCGCGCTTTACGGCTATGATGGGGGCCGACATTCCCGCCGATTTCATCGAGGACATCCTCGTGCGCCTCGGCTGCGCTGTGGAGGCCACTGACGACGCCTCTGTGCTCTCGGTGCTGCCGCCCACCTTCCGTCCCGATCTGGAGCGTGAGATCGACCTGTACGAGGAAGTGCTGCGCCTGTGGGGCATGGATCGCATCCCGCCGACGCTGCCCGGCGGCCGCGAGCGCGTGGGCGCGCGCACGCCGGAGCAGGAGACGGTGCGTGTGATCAACGACACCCTGCGCGCGTCGGGCATGAACGAGACCATGACCTACTCCTTCGCCGAGCCCGGTGACATCGAGCGTCTGCGCCTGCCGGCCGAGGGGCTGGGGCTGGCCGTGGAACTGCTGAACCCGCTGAACGCGGACATGTCGGTCATGCGCCAGTCCATCATCCCCGGGCTTCTGCGCTCGGTGGCCTACAACCAGGCCCGCGGCGTGAAGAACATCCAGCTTTACGAGATCGGCACAGTGTTCGCCGCTGCCGAGGGCCGCAAGAAAGCCAAGGAGCGCAAGAAGCTCGCCGGGGTTCTTGCCGGCTCCATGCGCGACGGGGCGTGGAACGCTCCGGCGGTGCCCTTCGACTTCTTCGACGCCAAGGGCGTGCTGGAGAACTTGGCCCGCGAACTGGCGCTGCCGAAGGTGCGCTTCCGGGCGCTTTCCGCCGATGAGGCCCCGCAGCTGCAGCCGGGCCGCGCCGCCGAGATGATGGCCAACGGCGCGGTCGTCGGCTGGGTGGGGGAGGTTCATCCGCTCGTGGTCGACGCCTTCGGGGCCGAGCCGCCCGTGGTGGCCTTCGAGCTGGACGTGGCGGCCCTCGTGCGCGCGGCCCGTCCGGCCCGCGACTACGTGGACGTGCCCACCTTCCCGGCCGTCACGGTGGATCAGGCCTTCGTGGTGGCCGAGGACGTGCCCCACGAGAAGATGGTCCAGGTGATGACCTCGGCTGGCGGGAAGCTTCTGGAATCCGTGGCGCTGTTCGACGTGTACCGCGATGCGGAGCGCGTGGGCGCCGGCAAGAAGTCCATGGCCTACAGCCTCGTGTACCGCGCCCCCGACCGCACGCTGACCAGCGAGGAAGTGGAGCGCGCCCACGGCAAGCTCGTGTCGAAGGTGGAGAAAGCCACCGGAGCCGAGATCCGCGGGTAGGTAGAAGTCGGGCGAGGGGGGCGCGAGGCGCTGTGCGGAGAGGGTGTCGCGCTTTGCGTGACACCCTAGGATTCTACCCAGCCGCAGGCGCTCCCGGGAGGTCGTCCAGCAGGGCGCGGGCGTCCTTGAACTGGCGGGTGAGCTCCTCCATGGGGTCGCGCCGCCGCTCGGTGGCCGCCACCGACTCCTCGGTGATGGCCATGGCGCAGGCCACGGCGTCGGTATGGGTGTAGGACAGCGAGAGGGGGATCTCCCGCACGCCCTGCTCCCGGGCCACTTCGCGGGCGCGCCCGGTGAGCACCACGTAGGGGCGCCCCTTGCTCGTGCGGCGCACTTCCACATCGAGCCAGCCGATGCCCTCGGAAAACCCCGTGCCGAGCGCCTTCAGCACCGCCTCCTTGGCGGCGAAGCGGGTGGCGTAGTGCACTTCGGGGTGAGCATGGGAGTCGCAATAGGCCCGCTCGGCGGCAGAGTACACCTTCTCCACGAAGGCTGGCGAGCGATCGATGATCTTGCGCATGCGCGCGATTTCCACGATGTCCACGCCGAGGCCCACTTCCTCGTTGGGCACGTCCATGGCAAGCGCGCCATCGACGACGGCTTGGGATTTCTTCGATCGGGCCACTCCATCTGCCTTTCAGATCATCGGGGATACGCAAAGGCGCCGCCTCGGGATCGAGCGCGGCGCCGAAAGAGACTCATAGCTATTCGACCGTCACCGATTTCGCGAGATTGCGGGGCTGGTCCACGTCGCAGCCGCGTTTGACGGCCACGGCGCGCGAGAGCAGCTGCAAGGGCACGCTGGCCGTGATGGGCGAGAAGGCGTCGCGCACCTTCGGCACGTAGATGACGTGGTTGGCGTGCTTGGCGATTTCCTCGTCGCCCTCGGTGGCCACGGCGATGATGCAGGCACCGCGGGCCCGGGACTCCTGTAAATTCGACACCACCTTGTCGTAAACGGGACTCTTCGTCGCGATGGCCACCACGGGGAATCCCTCGTCGATAAGGGCGATGGGGCCGTGCTTCATCTCGCCGGCGGCGTAGGCCTCGGCGTGCAGGTAGCTGATCTCCTTCATCTTAAGGGCGCCCTCGTAGCTGGTGGCGGCCCCCATGCCCCGGCCGATGAACAGGGCGCTTGTCGCGTCCACCATGGCGTCGGCCGCCGCCTCCACCGCCGGATCGCAGTCGGCGAGGATGCGCTCGACCTGCTCGGCGGTATCGGCCAGCTCGCTGAACAGAAGCTTGATCTGCCGGCCGGTCAGCCGGCCCACCGCCTGGCCGAGCAGCATCGCCAAAAGCGTGAGGGAGACGACCTGCCCCAAAAAGCTCTTCGTGGAGGCCACGGCGATCTCCTTGTTGGCCTTGGTGTAGATGACGCCGTCGGATTCGCGGGCCACCGGGCTTCCCACCACGTTCGTGATGCCGAAGACCTTCGCCCCCTTCACGCGGGCGTCGCGGATGGCGGCCAGCGTGTCGGCCGTCTCGCCCGATTGCGATACGGCCACGACCAGCGTCGTGGGCGTGATGATGGGATTGCGGTAGCGGAACTCGCTGGCGACCTCCACCTCGCAGGGGATGCGCGCCCAGCTCTCGATGAGGTTCTTGGCGATGAGGCCCGCATGGTAGGAGGTGCCGCACGCGATAATGTAGACGCGATCGACCAGGTTGAGCTCGGCCGGCGTCATGTCCAGCTCGTCGATGACCAGCGAGCCGGCAACCAGGCGGCCGGCCAGCGTATCGCGGATGACGCGTGGCTGCTCGTGAATCTCCTTCAGCATGAAGTCGGGGTAGCCGCCCTTTTCGGCGACGTCGAGATCCCAATCGACATGGGTGACGTCGGGCTTAATGGGGTTGCCGGCCTCGTCGTAGTACTCGATGCCATCGGGGCGCAGGCGCGCCATCTGCCCGTCGGCGAGCACCACCACATCGCGCGTGGCGTCGATCATCGCGATGATGTCGGAGGCCACGTAGCTGCCGGTCTCGCCGCAGCCCACCACGATGGGGGAATCCTTGCGGCAGGCGATGATCGTGCCCGGCTCGGCATCGGCCATGACGGCCAGGCCGTAGGCCCCGACGAGCCGCGCGGCCGCCTCGGCCACCGCCGCACGCAGGTCGCCGGTGCCTTCGGCGAGCATGCGGTGGTAGGACTCCTCCACGAGGTGCGCCACCACCTCGGTATCCGTCTCGCTCTTGAAGACGTGCCCGCGACCGACGAGCTCCTCGCGCAGCTCGGCGAAGTTCTCGATGATGCCGTTGTGCACCACGGCGATGTCGCCGGAGCACGAGGTGTGCGGGTGCGCGTTGGCCTCGCTCGGCTTGCCGTGAGTGGCCCAGCGGGTGTGCCCGATGCCGCAGGTGCCCGTCATTTCGAAGTGGCCGAGGGTGTGCGCGAGCTCGGCCACCTTGCCCTTGCGCGTGATCACCTGAATGCCGCCGTCCTGCTCCACGGCCACACCCGCCGAGTCGTAGCCGCGGTATTCCATGCGGGTGAGCCCCTCCACCAGGATGGGAGTGGCGCTCGCCTCACCGGTATAGCCGACGATTCCGCACATAGATGCTCCTTTATCGAAAGCGGGCGGCACGAGGCCGCCCTCACTCATTTGCCGGTTCGCTATTGTACCGAAGGGGCGCCGTCCCCGGCCGCCTTCCACGAAAAGCCCGTCTGGGAAAGGGGCTGGGACGCGCGCCCTCGGTTCCTATGTGTCGCGCGAGGAGTTCTATTACGACAGCTCGGCTACGACGCGTTCCAGGGCGTGGACGTCGATGGGCTTGGCGACATGGGCGTTCATGCCGCAGGCGAGGGCCTGGCGCTCGTCCTCGGCGAAGGCGTTGGCCGTCATGGCGATGATGGGGATGGTGCCGGCGTCGGGGCGATCCATCGCGCGGATAGCCCGGGCGGCGTCGTGGCCGTTCATTACGGGCATCTGCACGTCCATGAAGATCATGTCGAAGGTGCCCGGGGCGCTCATCCCGAACTTCGCCACGGCCTCCTCGCCGTTGGCCGCCACCTCGCAGGTGGCATCGTGGATGTTCAGGATGGCGGTGATGACCTCCGCGTTCAGGGCGTTGTCCTCCGCCACGAGGACGTGCTTGTGCGCCAGGGCGTTCCCGCCGGTCCCGCTGGCGTCGCCGGTTCGCTTTCCGTCGCCGCCCTCGCTGCCGTCCGACTCGTCGCCGGCCGGCGGGAAGTCCAGATCGACGATGAAGGTGCTGCCCGTCCCCAACTCGCTTTCCACGGAGATGGTGCCTCCCATCAGGTCCACGAGGTTCTTCGTGATGGCCATGCCGAGGCCCGTTCCCTGAACCTTGTTGGTGAGGCTCGACTCCTCGCGGGTGAACGAGTCGAAGATGGTGGCGAGGTAGTCCTTCGACATGCTGATGCCGTCGTCGCGGACGATGATGCGCAGGTGCTGCAGCTCGCCGTGGCGCTTGGCGGAGCCGTCGACGCGGAAGAGGATGTGGCCGCCCTCCGGGGTGTACTTCATGGCGTTGGAGAGAAGGTTCATGAGGATCTGGCGCAGCCGCCCCTCGTCGCCGACGAGCCGATCGTGCTCGACCTTGTCCACTTCCACCGTGAACACTTGGTTCTTGGCATCGGTCTGCTGGCGCATCATGGCCTCGACGGATTCCACGGTGCCGGAAAGGGCGAAGGCGCTTTCCGCCAGGGTGGTCTTGCCGGCCTCGATCTTCGACATGTCCAGCACGTCGTTGATGAGCCCCAAAAGGTGCTGGCCGGAGGTGGCGATCTTGCGGTTGTAGTCGCGCACGTGGGCGGGGTTGTCGGTCTCGCGGTCGATGAGCGTGGAGAAGCCCAGGATGGCGTTCATGGGCGTGCGGATGTCGTGGCTCATGGAGGAGAGGAACGAGCTTTTGGCGCGGTTGGCGTCCTCGGCGGCGGTGGCGGCGCGCTCGAGGCGAGCGCGGGTCTCGTGGTCGGCGGTGACGTCGGTGAGTGAGAAGATGGTCTTCTCGCGCTCGGCGAGCATTACGGGCCGTGCCGTCATGCGCAGCCACTGCGAGCGGCCCAGCGCCGGGTTGTGCGCTTCGAATTCCCAGGTGCGCGCCTTGTCGCCGGCGCCGGAGTGCACGATGGCGGCCACGTGGGTGTAGGCCTCGTTGGGCGACAGCTCGTTGGGGACGAAGAAGTCGCGGGCCGGAATGCCGAGGATGTCCTGGGTGTTCTCGAAGACGGCCTCGATGAGGCGCTCCTTGCGGTCGACGATGAAGATGGCGGTGTCGATGTTGGCGCCGATGGCCGAGTACACGCTTTGGATGTACTGCTCGTAGCGGTGCTCGCGGCGGCGTCGGTACACCATGAGGGCCACCATGGCCGCCGCCGCCACGGCCACGGCCACGGCGAGCACGGCCACCATCTGGTTGGTGATGCCGACGATCTGCGTGCCGTCAGATTCCACCACCGAAAGCGGCAGGATGGTCACGAGCGACCAGCCGCTCTTGGCGCTGATGGGGGTGTAGAAGACGAACTGGTCGGCGCCGTCGAGGGTCATGACGAGGCTGCCGGAGGTGTCGGAGGCGATGCCGGCGAGCAACGAGGAGACCTGGGCCGAGTCGGCGTTGTCGTTGATGAGGGCTGAAAGGCTGCCCTGGACCGCCTCGTCGGCGCCGCGGTTGGCGTCGAGCACGATGGTGCCGGAGGAGTCGACGACGAAGGTGGCGCCGGCGCTGGAATAGGCAGTGCCATAGGAGTTCTGCAGCTCGTCGGCGGGGTAGGAGACGTAGACGGCGCCGAGGACGTCATCGGGATCCGCAGGTGTGGTGGTCGTCCCGGGGCCGGCGGTGGCGGGCGCGTCGACGATGGGGGCGTAAAAGAGGATGCGGCGCTCGCCGGCGTGGCCGAGGTACATCTCCGAGGAGCCGGTCTCGCCGGCCATGGCCGGGCCGAACAGCTCGTCTTCCAAGGCCGGATCGTACAGGTCGGTCTCGCTTGAGGAACACCAGGTGGTGCCATCCTTGGAGCGAATCCAGGCGGCGGCGGCCTCGTGGGTGGAGATGAAGTCCTTCACCTGGTCGCGGGCCTCTTGCGGGGTGATGTCGGCGATGAAGTGGGCGAGACTTTTCACGGAGTTCTGGTCGGAGGTGAGGCATTCGTCCAGGTAGCGGGCGCGGGCGGTGGCCAGCTCCATGACCGAGGTGGTCGTGGTGTTGCGCACGAGGGACTGGATCTGCCCCAAGTAGAACAGGTTCACCGTGATGGCGACGGCGGCGAAGACGGCAACGATGACCAGGCCTGCGGCCATGATCTTGCGGCTGTCGACTTTGACGGCGTGCACGGCCTCCCCTTTCTGCTCTCGATGACATTCCAGTATAAAGCCTTGAAGCCGCAAATACGATGAGATTCGCTATTAACCCTCGTCAATAGGGGAGGCGCGGCGTGCCTTGCGAACGGCGCCGGGGCGAACCGTGCGGGCGGGGCCGTGGGTCCAGGGAACCCCGTGCGGGCGGGCCTGGGCGTACGGGCCCCCGAATCTCCTAGGATTCGATGGCGCGGATGGCGTCGGGAAGGTAGGTGATGAGGTCCTCGGCGGCGACGCAGATGTCGGTGAGGGCTGCCGCGGCGGTCCGCCCCGCCTCGGCGTGCAGGGCGCAACCGAGGGCCGCGGCGTCGCGAGGGTCGAGCCCTTGGGCCAGCAGGGCGCCGATCATTCCGGCGAGCACGTCGCCGGTGCCGGCTTTGGCGAGCGCGGAAGTGCCCCGGTTCATGATCTCCGCGGTGCCGTCGGGCGAGGCGATGAAGGTCACCGGGCCCTTGAGGGCCACAACGGCGCCGTAGGCCTCGGCGAGCGCGCGGGCCAGGGTAGCCGGCGCCGGGGAGGCCTCGGCCAGGGTGGCGCGGCCCGCGGCGGATAGGGTGTCCGCGAGCCCTTCCAGGGGGCCTCGTGTTCCGCGGGCGGCCGCAGCCTTGGCCTCTTCCAAGGCCTCCCGCGCGCCTCGGGCCAGGCGCGCCGCCTCGCCGCCGTGGGGCGTGAGCAGCGTCGCGCGCCCGGCCGCGGCCCGCTCGCGGGCCAGGCGCAATCCGGTGGCGTTGGCGAGAAGCGCGAGGGCGCCCCCGTCGATGAGCAGAGGCGCCTCCCAGCCCCGCACCGTTTCCATAAGAAGCGAGGTGAGGGACGTCTCCGCCGCGTCGAAGCCGCAGCCGATGACGCAGGCGGTCGGGTGACCCGGCCGGGGCGCGGGCGCCTTGGCCGGCTTCCACGCTCTCCAGTCGCGCACCACAAGCGAGGGGCGCCAGCCGCGCACGGTGATCATCGATTTCCCCGCGCAGAACACCTCGGTGTAACCGGCGCCGGCGCGCTCGCCAGCCGCGGCCGCCAGGCAGGCCGCTCCCGGGTAGGCGGCCGATCCAGCCACGAGGCTCAAATGCCCGCGGGTGTATTTGTTGGCGTCGGCGGCCGGGTGCGGCAAGAGCCGGGCCAACTCGGCGTTGCCGCGGCCGGCCGCCACGTCCAGGTCGTGCCCCTTTTCCGTTGTCCTCGTATCATGCGTCGCTTCCATCTCTTTCACGCCTCCCGTGTCGTTCGCGCTTTCTCCCCCGGACACCTTTTCCCCGCCTTCCAAATAATGAGCGAAACCCTCATGAAACGCAGCGCCAACGCAGCGCAATCCTGTCGGAAACGGGAGGGGCGCGCGGCGTAATTCTCACATTCCCGCTTCTAGAATGAATATCGTCACCGTAACACACTGCGATGGCAGATCGTCAAAGGGTTAAGGAGTTGTGATTATCATGGACATCAAGGTAGGACGCAACTGGGGCCTGTTCGCCGCGGGCATTGCCCTGGTCATCATCGGGTTCGTGCTGCTTATGGTGCCGGGGCTCACGTTGGTGAGCATCGCCGTCATCGCCGGCTGCATGTTTCTGGCCGCGGGCATCGTGGACGCCTACGCTTACTTCAAGTACCGCGAGGCCGAGGGGCTGTCCGGCTGGGCGCTCGCCTACGCCATCTGCGACATCATTTTGGGCGTGCTGTTCATCGTGCACCCCATAGCGTCAGCCGTGGTGATCCCCTGGGTCATGGGCATCTTCGTCGTGGCCTATGGCATCTTCGAGATTGTGGCCGCCGTCCGCTTCCGCGACGCGCTTCCCGGCTGGGGCTGGGTGCTGTTCGCCGGCATCGTGTCGCTGTTCTGCGGCATCGCCTTCTTCCTGTGGCCGGGCACCTTCGCGCTGTTCCTGGGCTTCTTCCTGATGGCCCGCGGCGTGCAGATGGCCGTCTACGGCGTGTCGCTGCCCCAGGCGACCATCGTGGCCCACACCCACTAGGAAGTGCGATGCGCCGTTGGGGAGTCGCACCCTTGGGAAGCGATGCCCGCTAGGCGAGGAGTTGGCAGCACTACGGCCGTGCCAGTGATACCATAGGCGCGGCGACCGACGAGGCCCGGAAACGCTTCCGGGCCTCTTTGTTACCCCGGCAGGATCAATTGACTCTCTGGGAGAAGCGGAGGCGTGTTTTTGGCGAAAATTTCGAGTTGTTAGACTTTGGGAAGCTCTGTTTCTCCGAATTCGCTCCTAGGTTTCCGCAAAATCCCAGCATTTCTACGATAGGGTGCCTTGAAGGGAGAGCTGAGGGAAGGGCAAAACTCTAACAACTCGAAATTCTTGCCCGAAACCGGCCCTGCGATTTCCCGAGATGAAAAGACAGGATTGGCGTAATCCGAGAAAGGCGAATGGCATGGACGCAGAACAGAACCCGTTGTTCGACGGGGCGGAACTGGCGAAGGCGACGAGCGATCCGGCGGCGCGGGCCGAGGCGCTCCGGCGCGAGATCGAGCACCACAGTTACCAGTACTACGCCCTGGACGCCCCCACCATCTCGGACGCGGCCTTCGACTCGCTCATGCGGGAGCTGCGCGAGATAGAGGCGGCGCACCCGGAGCTGGTGACGGCGTCCTCGCCCACCCAGCGCGTCGGCGGCTATGTGGGCGAGCAGTTCGCGCCCGTGGTGCACGAACGTCGCATGTACTCGCTCGACAACGCCATGGATTTGGACGAGCTTGACGAGTGGATGGAGCGCACCGCCGAGGCCTGCGGAGGAGTGCTGCCGCCTTTGTGCTGCGAGCTGAAGATCGACGGCAGCTCCATCGCCCTTACCTACGAGGACGGCGTGCTCGTGCGGGCGGCCACCCGCGGCGACGGCACCACCGGCGAGGACGTGACCGTGAACATGCGCACCGTGCGCGACGTTCCCCTGCGCCTGCGCGAGGAGGCGCGCGCGTCCATCGCCCCGGGGGTGGAGGCGCTGGAGCTTCGCGGCGAGGTGTATATGCCGAAGAAGAGTTTCGAGGCGCTGAACGCCGCCGCCGAGGAGGAGGGCCGCGCCCCCTTCGCGAACCCGCGCAACGCTGCTGCCGGGTCGCTTCGCCAGAAGGATGCGGCCGTGACGAAGATGCGCGACCTCTCTACCTTTATGTACGCCATCGCCGACGACGGCGCCTTGGAGGTGGAGGGCCAGTGGGAGCTTCTGCAGTGGCTGCGGAAGGCAGGCTTCCACGTGAACCCGGACGTGCGGCTGTGCACCACCGCCGAGGAAGTGCGCGGCTTCTGCCGCGAGTGCCTGGAGCGCCGCGAGTCGCTGCCCTACGAGATCGACGGCGTGGTGGTGAAGGTGAACGACTTCGCCCGCCAGCGCGCCATGGGCTTTACGGCCCGGGCGCCGCGCTGGGCCATCGCGTTCAAGTTCCCGCCCGAGGAGAAGACGACGCTTCTGCGCGACATCACCGTGCAGGTGGGACGCACCGGCGCGCTCACGCCGGTGGCGGAGCTGGTGCCCGTGGTGGTGGCCGGCTCTACGGTGGCCCGGGCGACGCTGCACAACCTAGACGAGGTGCACCGCAAGGACGTGCGCGTGGGCGACACGGTTATCGTGCGGAAGGCGGGCGATGTCATCCCCGAGGTGCTGGGGCCGGTGCTTTCCCTGCGCAGCCCCGAGGCGCGCATCTGGGAGATGCCGAGCGTGTGCCCGAGCTGCGGCAGCCCCGTGGTGCGCGACCCGGGGGAGGTGGCGTTCCGCTGCATCTCCATCGACTGCCCGGCCCAGGCGCTGGAGCGGCTGCTGCATTGGGCGAGCCGCGGGGCGCTCGACATCGACGGCATGGGGGAGGAGATCGTCTCGCGACTCGTGGAGAGCGGACGCGTGGCGGATGTGGCCGACTACTACTCGCTGTCCGAGGAGGAGCTGGCGAGCTTGGACATGGGCCGCGTGAAGGCCGACGGGGAGCCGGTGCGCCTCGGGCACACGGTGGCGAAGAAGCTTGTCGCGGCCATTGAGGCGTCGAAGGGCCGCACCTTCGCGCGCGTGCTGTTCGGGCTGGGCATCCGGCACGTGGGCAAGACGACGGCCGAGGCCATCGCGGCGGCATACCCTTCCATGGACGCGCTCGCGGCGGCCGGGGAGGACGAGCTGGCGGGCATCTACGGCGTGGGGCCGAAGGTTGCCCACGGGATGTGGCTGTTCTTCCGCACGCCGGACAACGTGTCGGTCATCGAGCGGTTGCGCGCGGCCGGCGTGACCATGGCCGATGAGGCAGCGGCTCCCGGCGAGGAGGTGCCCCAGGTGCTGGCGGGCCTTACCTTCGTGCTGACGGGGACGCTTACGCACTCGGGCATGACCCGGGATGAGGCCGGGGCGCGCCTGAAGGCCATGGGGGCCAAGGTGTCGGGATCGGTGTCGAAGAAGACGAGCTTCGTCGTGGCGGGGGAGAACGCGGGCTCGAAGTACGACAAGGCGGTGGCGCTGGGGGTGCCTGTGCTGGACGAGGCGCAGCTGCTGAACTTGCTGGAGACCGGGGAGGTGCCGCGGGAGGTGTAGTTGCGAGGCTTCCGGGGGCGGAGCCGCGGGGTACCCTGATTCGCTCAGACAGTCCTCGCTTGGTGGAACAGCCCACTGGGCTGTTCCAGTCGCTGCGGAACTCGCTCGGTCAGGGCACCCCGCGTCTCCGCCGGGCTCCCCCTTTCTTCTAATTGCCTTTGTCATGAATGGCGAACCCGTGAACGGGGCGTGGGGGTTCGGTTTAGTTCTCGCGTATGGGGCGTGAACTGAAGGCGGGCAAGTTGTGGAGGGGGTTGGCGGGCGCGACTTCCTCCCTTAGGCTTCCGCTCCATGGTTATGTTCAAAGCGCACACCAAGGCCGCGGGGATGATTGCCGCGGCTGCTCTCCTGGCGGCGTTGTGCACCGCCTTCGCCCACACTCCGGCCTTGGCCTCGGAGGTGGAAAGCCCCTTTACCAAAGTGGAAAGCTTCGCCGAAGACATTCGCGACTACGTTGGAGGCGTGGCCGACGAGGCGGCCGCCCAAGCTGAGGCTGAGGCGCTGGCGGGACGTCGGCAGTCCGTGGTGGACGAGGCGGCCGCGCAGCTCGGAGTGCCGTACTCCTATGGGGGCACGACGCCTTCGGGCTTCGATTGCTCCGGGTTCACTCGCTGGGTGTTCTCCCACGCCCTCGGGCGCGAGCTGCCGCGCACGGCCGCCGAGCAGAGCGCGCTGGGCACGGGCGTCTCGCTGGACGAGCTGGTGCCCGGCGATCTTCTGTTCTGGGGAAGCGGCTCGGGCGTCTACCATGTGGGCATCTACGCCGGCAACGGCGAGTACATCCACGCCTCCACGGGCGGCGGCCGCGTCATGCGCGCCACCTTCGATTATTTCGCCCCCGACTTCGCCAAGCGCGTTATCGACTAGGGCGGCATGGGCGTGGAGTAAAGATGACTCCGTTCATCAGCGAAAACGGCCGTAGGGCGCCGATTGTTCAAAAACCATATTTGTTGCCTTTGCGACGGTGCCATGCAGATTCTGCGAGAAAATGCCAGTTCAGCAACGGTAAAGACGCTCTACTTGCCAAATGATCTGCTGATTTGTCCGCTCAACATCTGTCAACAAGGGCAAATTACCTGTTGGACAGCCCTTCTCTTCACGTTATAATGCAAGCTTCCAGGCATTTTATTGCCTTGGTTTTGCGCACCCAAATGCGCAAACGCGAAACGACGACGATAGAGGAGGCACGATGACTTCACCGAGGGAGGCAGTATCTATTCTCACTGCTGCGGCGCTGGTCGTTGCCCCTGTGGGCGGCGTGGCCGCAACCTACACCACCGGCTATGCCGAGGACGGCGGCGATAGTCTCACTACCACGGCTGAAGGGCGGACGTTGCCCAAGAGTTACGACGAGGCGCTCCGTTGGCTCGATGCCGGGAAGCTCTACAAATCCACCGTCCAGGTCATGAAGGCCCATGCGGATCAGCTCGATCTCACGGCGACTCAGCTTAACGAGCTCGAGGTTCAGGCGCTGGAAGACGGGCCCGTCTCCGAGGAGCCGGTCCCGGCCGAGGAGGCGCAGAAGGAGCCCGAGCAGCCCCAGACCGAGGAGACGCCTGCGCCGTCCGATCCTGCTCCGACGGAGCCGGGAGCGGAGAATCCGCCGGCTGATGAGAACGGGGAAGAGACGGGAGACGCCGATGAGGGCGGTTCTTCCGATCAGAAGCCGGGGGAGGGGACGACCGATCCCGACGGAACGACCGGCTCTGGTGAGACAACTGATTCGGAGAATCCGACGAATCCCGTTGACCCTACGGATCCGACCGAGCCGACTGAGCCGACTGAGCCCACCGACCCGGTTGATCCGGTCGACCCCGATAACCCTGTTGGCCCCGTTGATCCGGTTGACCCCGATAATCCCGTCGACCCCACGGATCCGACCGATCCCGCGGATCCGACCGATCCCGACGAACCCGCAAAGCCGGACGAGCCGGTCGTCGACACGGACAATCCGGTAGATTCCGGCATTCAGAATCCTGGTGCCGCCGGCGGCGTGACGGACGAGTCGCACACCGCTGCCGTCATCAAGGGTCAGGCCCAAACGCCCCTCAAGCAGGTGGCCGTCACAGTGCCTTCCATCTCCTTCACGCACATCGACAACTCGGCCTACGTGGCGCGCCACTACAGCGAGGACCTCACCACCGAGAAGTTCATCTCTCTGGTGGGCGAGTCGGCCCGCACCATCGCCGCCGAGAACGACCTGTACGCGTCGGTTATGATCGCCCAGGCCATCCTGGAGTCCGCCTCCGGCAATTCCACGCTGGCCCAGGCGCCGAACAACAACCTGTTCGGCATCAAGGGCACCTACCACGGAAACTCGGTGCAGCTGCCCACCCGCGAGGACGACGGCACCGGCGCCACCTACACCATCATGAGCGACTTCCGTCAGTACGAGACGGTGGACGAGTCGCTTTCCGACTACGCCGACCTGCTCAGCAACTCCATGGGCGATTTCTACGCGGGCGCGCGCAAGTCGAACTCCGACAGTTTCGTGGACGCCTGCGACTTCCTTGTGGGCCGCTACGCCACGGACATCTTCTACTCCGAGAAGCTGCAGGACCTCATCGAGACCTACGACCTCACCCGTTTCGACGTGCCGCTGACCTACGAGCTGGCCGACACCTTCGTGCTGCCGGTGAAGGACGAGGTTACGGGGCTGGACAAGTACCTCGATCCGGTGACCGACAAGGTGGAATACGAGGCGCTCGTGGCCGAGTACCGCGATTACGTCGCCCGCACGAGCGAGTACCAGCAGGCGCTCGCCGAGTGGGGCCAGCAGATGGCGGCGGCCGAGGAGCTCTACCACGTGCCGGTGTATCTGGAGAAGCCCTCCATGCCCGCGGCGGACACGCCGATGCAGCAGCATCAGGATGCCATCGACGCCGAGCGCTTTGAGGGCTTCGATACGCTCATCGCCACGGGCCAGCCCCTGCCGGTGCGCGAGGCCCGCACGCTGAACGACCTGACCGCCTGCGCGAACTCGTTCCTCGGCGTGCCGTATCTGTGGGGCGGCACGACGCCGGCCGGCTTCGACTGCTCGGGTCTGGTGCAGTACTGCTACCGCGAGGTGTTCAACATCGAGCTGCCGCGCACGACCTACTACCAGTGCGAGGTGGGCGTGGAAGTGCCCTTCGAGGAGCTGCTTCCGGGCGACTTGCTGTTCTTTGCCGACGGCGGGGACGTGCACCACGTGGCGATGTATCTGGGCGACGGCTACTACGTGGAGGCGCCGCACACGGGCGATGTGGTGAAGATCACGGCTATGAACGACAAGCTGCCGGACTTCGCGAAGCGCGTCGTGGACGTGCGGGGCATCGATATGAGCGAGTTCTCCGACGAGCAGCTGGCGCAGTTCGTGGAGCGTGAGAAGTACCTGCAGGAGCGCGAGCAGCGCCTGGGCGTGACCGACGAGACCTTGGCCGAGCTCACCGAGTGGCTCCGCGGCCTCGAGTTCTAGGCCGTATGCGCGCCGCGTGGGAGTAACTCTGCGACATTTCCTGGTGCTGGGCCTCCTTGCCTTCGTTGTGACGTATCTGTGCGTCCCGTTGGCACGGAGGCTCGCCCTGCGTTTGGATGCCGTCGACTACCCGAGCGCCCGGCGCGTCAACAAGCGCCCCACGCCGCGCATGGGTGGCATCGCCATGGCGGCGGGCATCGCGGCGGCGCTCATCGTGGAAGTGGCCGGGGAGTACTTCTTCGGCTGGGCCGGGTTCTACATCCACGGCACCGATCGGGCCATCAACCATGCTGGTGTGATGTGCGGCCTGCTCACCATCGTGTGCGTGGGCGCCATGGACGATGTGTACTCGCTCAAGCCCAGCGTGAAGTTCGCCGGGCAGATTCTGGGGGCGACCATCATCGCGGCCTCGGGGCTTCTGCTGTCGAGCATTGCAAACCCTCTGGGCGCCGGGTTCATCCAGTTCGGCTGGTGGTCCTATCCGCTCACGGTGCTGTACCTCGTGTGCTTCATGAACGTCATCAACCTCATCGACGGTCTGGACGGCCTGGCGGCGGGCATCGCGGCCATCGCATCGTTCTTTCTGTTCCTGATCGCCTTCGGGCGTGGTTTGGAAGAGACCGCGATGCTGTCCATCATATTGCTGGGGGCGACGCTGGCGTTTCTGCGCTACAACTTCGCTCCGGCGAGCATCTTCATGGGGGATTCCGGCTCGCTGCTTCTGGGCGCCATGATCGGCGTCATCTCGCTTATGGGCGTCATGCGCTCGCCGACGGTCATCGTGCTGGCGGTGCCGCTCGTGATCGCCGCCATTCCCATCGCCGACACGGCGGCGGCCATCATCCGGCGGCTGTACCATCACCAGCCCATCCAGCAGGCCGACCGCAAGCACTTGCACCACATGCTTTTGCGCAAAGGCTATGGCGTGCGCAAGAGCGTCGTCATCGTGTACGCCTGGACGGCGCTTCTGGGCGTGGGCGCCTGGGTCATGAGCAACTCCCACGGCATTGCGGTGTGGGCCATGATCGCCATCATGCTGCTGGGGTCGTTTTTGATATTGTGGCGCCTCGGCATCTTCGACCAAGTCCTGCGCCATCACTACCACGGCCGCCACACCCGCCAAGAAGACAAGCCCCGCTGGTACGGCAGGCACGGGCGGTAGGGGATGGGGGAGCTGTCCAAATACGCGCTCTTCGATGGACGGCTCTATACGTGCCTTGGAATAATTCCCCATGTTAGGGACGGCTTGGTGTCCGCAGTTGTGCTATGCGAATCACCCGAAGGCGAGCGGCGCTATGCAACGGGCGAAGAGTGGTCTTGCGCGTCGCGGGCATTCGATGAAGAGGCGAGTGCCCAAGGTCTGGTTACGGCCGCGAGCCCGGCTCCTGACAAGTTAAGGTTGTTCCGAAGCCTGTTCAAAGGGCGCGAGGATGTGCACGCCCATGGTTATCGGCGCAGAGATGGGGGCATCGCCTATGCGCCGGCCTGCGCTAACGAATGGGCGCGTGGGGTGTGCCCGAAGTGTCAGAACGTGCGGTCGAAGTGTGCTGATTGCCCGTCGTGGTCGTTCGCGCCGCTGAATGATCGCGAGCTGATAGACCATTTCAAAGGGCGCGATCCTTCCTTTAAGGATGTTGTAGGTCTTTATGTACTCGATAGCGAGTGCAAGACATCGGTGCTCGTGGCCGATTTCGATAAAACGGGATGGCAGAAGGCGGTCTCTGCCTATCGGGACGCGGCGGAGCGCCTGGGGGTTCCGGTGGCCGTGGAGCGGTCGCGCTCCGGCAATGGTGGCCATGCTTGGATTTTCTTCGATGAGCCCATAGCGGCCTCCTTGGCGCGAGATCTGGGAAGCGCAGTCATAAGCGAGGGTATGGCTCATGACGAATCGCTCTCGTTTTCTTCCTACGACAGGATGTTTCCAACGCAGTCTACCATTCCTGCGGGAGGTTTCGGAAACTTGATAGCGCTGCCTTTTCAGGGCGCCGCTCAGCGCCAAGGGAACTCGGTGTTCGTGGACAAGGCATTCGAGCCTTACGAGGATCAGTGGCTCTTTCTCTCGAAGGTCGTGAAAGTAAGCGAAGAGAAGGCGAAAGAGGTGGTGAGGCGAAGCGCTGGAGGCCCGCTGGGTGGATTGGCCTACGGACGCCAGATCGCGGGATCCGACTCGGATGGTGAGCCGTGGAAGTGCCCCAAGAGAGCCCTGCTGACCCCCAGGGACTTTCCCACGATGGTTCATATCATCAAGGCGGACATGCTCTACGTTTCCAAGGAGGGGCTGTCGCCGGCGGCGCGCAATCGGCTGCTGCGACTTGCCGCCTTCGGCAATCCGGAGTTCTACCGTGCGCAAGCCATGCGCCAATCGGTGTTTGGGAAACCGAGGATCATTTGCCTTGCCGAGGAGCGCGGCGGGCACATCGCCCTGCCGCGAGGTGCTGAGAAGAAGCTGGTCGAACTTCTGAAAGAATCGGGAGTTCCCTATCGAGTGAGTGATGAGCGCTTTGTGGGGCCCGGCATTCGGGTAAGTTTCAACGGCGAGTTGCGGGACGGCCAGTCGGAGGCGGTGGAGCGATTGCTCGGGTTCGAGAACGGGATTCTCTCGGCTCCTACAGGGTTTGGCAAGACCGTAATAGGGGCTGCCGTTATAGCGCAGCTCAAGACGCCGACGCTGGTCATTGTGCCGAAGACGGCCCTCGTGCCCCAATGGAAGGCGCGGCTCGGCGAGTTCCTTGACATCGATGAGGAGCTGCCGCCGTTGCTCACTCCGACCGGTCGCAAGAGCCGTCGGAAGCGATCGCCCATTGGGCAGATCGGTGGAGGGAAAAACGAACGAAGCGGGATCATCGATATCGCTACCTTCCAATCTTTGGTTGAAAAGGATGAGGAGGGTTACCCGAGAGCGAAAGACTTCGTTAAGGAGTATGGGCTCGTCATCGTCGACGAGTGCCACCACGGTGCCGCGCCGCAGCTTGAGCGCATTTTGAAGGCCGTGAACGCACGCAATGTCTACGGGCTGAGCGCTACGCCGAAGCGCGCTGACGGGCTGGAGGGCATTACCTATCTGCTTTGCGGGCCGGTGCGCGTTCAGATCGATCCTAAGCAGCAGGCCCGGCTGCAGAATTATCGGCGGGTTCTCCGGCCGCGCTTTACGGGCATACGGTTGCCCGACTTAGAGGCGGGTGCGTCCTATTCCCAAGTGCTGGAGAAGCTTTGCGCGCACGACAAGAGAAATGCTCTGATCGTTGAGGATGTTCATGAAGCCGTAACGGCTGGGCGCACGCCCTTGGTGGTGTCGAAGCGGAAGGATCACGCTCGGATGATCCATCACGCTTTGCGCTCGCTCGGCCTTGACGCGAGGCTGTTGATCGGGGAGGGTACGCCCAAGCAGAGACGCGAGGCCATCGAGAGGGCTAAGCGGTCCGAAGATGGCCAGCCCTTCATTCTGGTAGCGACGGAGAGCTATCTGGGAGAGGGCTTCGATATGCCGCAGCTTGATGCGCTGTTCCTGACGACGCCCATAGCCTGGGACGGCAATGTCACTCAGCAGTCGGGTCGGCTGCATCGCGAGTTCGAGGGCAAGACCGAGGTGGTCGTCTACGACTATGTGGACGTTTCGGTTCCCATGCTCGAGCGCATGTACAAGAAACGGCTGAAGACCTATGGAAACCTTGGCTACGAAGTGTGCTCGTCAACAGATGAGGATGAAGGGGCGAATGGGGGCTCTTTCATTGGGAAGGGCGATTGGCTTGGTAGGTTCGAAACGGATATTCGAGAGGCGAAGCGCTCGATTTTGGTGAGGGCCCCTTATGCGAGCGAGGCAGCGGTAAAGAAGCTTCTGCCCGCGCTGCGGGATGCTCGCGAGAGGGGTCTGGAGGTGACTTGCGCGATGCGGAAGCGTGCGGCGAGTGAACGGTCGGATTCCAGAGACGCCGCCGCTGCCGCTCTGCTCAGAGAGGCTGGCATTGAAGCTACTTGGTTTGAGGACGGGCCGACGCGTTTGGCAATTATTGACGACGCTCTCATTTGGTACGGTTCTTTGCCGCTGCTCGCCTTCCCGAAGACCGACGATTGCAGCCTACGCCTGCGCGATGCAGAGCTGGCGGCGGAGTTGAAGGACGGGCTGTGGCGCGAATTAGATGGACGAAGTCGCGTTGATATGTAATGGGGATGCTTCTGCCCTTCTCCCTGTTGGCATTGCATAAAGGGTAATTGTACGTTGAAAATAGAACAAATGTATGGTAGTATTCCAGCAAAGGCTGGGCTTGCCCTAACTCGATGAATCGAGGACAGTCTCAAGGTCGGATATCGCTTTAGAGCGCAAATTCCGTCTTGACATTAGTATCCTATAAGATACAATAAAGGGTGAGCAACTGTGAGGATTGTCAAATCTCCGCGTTATGAGAAATGGGCGTCTTCTCTCAGGGATCGCAATGTGATCGCGCGTATCAATGCGCGGATCCTTCAGATCAAGCACTATGGGGCATTGACGGGGGATTGGAAAGCGGTAGGCGATGGAGTATTCGAGTTGAGATTTCATTTCGGAGCTGGATATCGCGTCTATATCGCCCTTGAAGGCGCAGCCCTCCTCCTGCTGCTCGTTGGAGGCACGAAGTCGTCTCAAACGAAGGACATTAAACTCGCCAAGGAGATCTACGAGTCGTGGAGGCGTGACTATGAGTAGCGAATGGATAGAATGGGATCCATCGTTGGATGTTAATTCCAGCGAGGACGTTGCCGCGTTTCTCAATGCCGTCCTAGAGCTGGGGGATCCAGCGATTCTGCCAGATGCGCTCGGCGTTATCGCCCGATCGCGCGGCATGAAGGCTATTGCCGAGGAAACGGGCCTCGGACGCGAGAGCCTCTATAAATCGCTGAGCAAATCGGGCAACCCTCGCTTCAGCACTGTTGTTAATGTGCTTGATTGCCTTGGATTCAGGCTTCAAGTCGTGCCTGCCGCCTAGGGCAATCACGAGGAGGATGTTGCGGCAATGATGGCAGAAGAGAGGGATGCGGCTAACGGAAGTGCGAAATAACTGCGAGTGCATGAGGGCGATCCGCTATTCAGGGCACAACCCCGGTTCACCATCCGGTTCACCATCCTGCCTCCTGCAGTCGAACAATCGCGTATGGGTACTGTGATGGCGGCGAAGCAATGGTAGAATAGAAGCTCGCTGATTATCGGTTGCGAGAAACGAGGATCGTGGGCACGCTCTCGGAGATACTCAAGGAACAGTGGCAATGGCGCAAGCAAATCTTGAGCCTGGGGCTGTTCGATCTGAAGAAAACGTCGGCGGGCGCGGTGCTGGGGCCTTTGTGGTTCTTCGCGAAGCCGGCGGTGTACATTCTGGTGTTCTGGTTCGCGCTCGAGGTTGGGCTGCGTAGCGCTGACCAGACGGGTTCCGATGTCCCCTATATCCTCTGGCTTATGGGCGGCCTTATTCCCTGGTTCTACATTCAGGAAATTCTCGGCACGGGCATCAATGTTTTCAAGCGTTACTCGTATTTGGTCACGAAGATTAAGTTTCCGCTTGCGGGCATTCCGACGATCTTCAGCATTTCGACGTTCGTCGTTCAGCTGGGGCTTGTGGTGGCGCTACTTGTCGTTTATTTCCTCTGCGGTTTGCCGTTGGATCTGTATTTGCTGCAATTGCCGGTGGCCCTTGTGCTCATGTTCGTGTTCTTCAACATGTTCTCGCTTGTGACAAGCTTGCTCTCGGCCATCAGCAAGGATTTTATGAACTTGATGAAGACGCTCTCGACGCCTCTCTTTTGGTTGTCGGGTATCATTTTCAACGTGTTTAATCTGGGAATTCCCGTTATTGAGCTGATCCTTATGCTCAATCCCATCACGTTCATTGTCACGATGTACCGTTGCGCGGTGTACGACAAGATGTGGATTTGGGACAAGCCGGAGGCCATTATTGGCTTTGTCGTGGTGTTCGTCGTCACGCTGCTGGTCACGCTGGTGATCTACCGGCGCACGCACGAGGAGGTGGCCGATGTCCTCTAGCGCCGAGGCGCCCGTCGCCATCAAATTCGACCATGTCACGAAGACCTACAAGCTGTACGAGAACGACCGGCAGCGGTTTTTCAGCATCTTTAGCAGCCGCGACAAGCGCAAGCTCATTACCAAGGTGAACGCCAGCAACGACCTCTCTTTTGAAATAAAGAAAGGGGAGGCGGTGGCGTTTCTCGGGCACAACGGCGCGGGAAAATCGACGGCGCTGAAGATGATTACCGGTGTGACGTTCCCAACTAAGGGTGAGGTGATCGTGAACGGCACGGTTAGCGCGCTTCTGGAGCTCACGGCTGGTTTCGACATGGCGCTCACGGGGCGCGAGAACATTCATTTGCGCGGGCACGCCATGGGGCTCGATGCGGACGAGATTGCCGCGCTGGAGCCCAAGGTGGTGGAGTTCGCCGATCTGGGCGTGTACATCGACCAGCCGGTGCGCACCTACTCGTCGGGTATGAAGTCGCGCCTGGGTTTCGCTTTCGCCGTGTCCAGCGACCCGGAGATTCTCGTGGTGGACGAGGCGCTGTCGGTGGGGGACAAACAGTTCCAGCAGAAGTGTTTCGCCCGCGTGCGCGAGATCATGGAGGACGAGAACGTGACGGTGCTCTTCGTCACCCACTCCTCATCGGCTGCGCAAGAGTTCTGCACTCGCGGTATCGTGCTGGACAAAGGCACAAAGAAGTTCGACGGCTCCATCCAAGACGCCATTGCATTCTATGAGAGTCACGAGTAGGACTCGCCGGCTTAGGATTTTTTCTTGCAGGGCGTTGCAGCGCGGATGATGACTTCGCAGATCGTCTCCGTGCACGACGCGTTTTCCGGCAGCGTGACGTTGGCGTTTTCGAAGACACGGTAGGCCTCCGCATCGAACTCTTTGTCCTCGATGGCTTTTATGATTGCGTCGGGATCGTCTGTGAACAGCGCGGGAACGTCGTTTTCGAAATCGATAGTGAGGCCGCGTTTCTCCCGGTAGGTAGCCCAATCGTAGGCGTACAAGTAGACGGGGATGTCCAGCAGGCCGGCCTCGTAGATGACGGTGGAGTAGTCGCTGATGATGACGTCGGCCACGAACAGGGCATCGAATTGGCCTCCGGGGATGGTGACGATGCGCGGATCGTCGATGACCTGCTTGCTCACGGGATGCGGCTTGTAGACGAAGTTGAAGCGGTCGAAGTCGACGGCATCGACGAGCGCGCCCGCGGCCTCGGCTTCGTTGGCGGCCGGCTGCTTGCGGAAAGTGGGGCAGTAGACGATGGTATCGCGCCCGCGCAGCTGCGGGTAGGCGGCGAGGATGGCCTCGCGCTGGCGGGCGCGGTGCTGCTCGTCCAGCAGGAGGTCGACTCGGGGGAGGGGCGCCTCGAAGAGTTTGGCCGGCTCGGCGTTGAACGCGGCGGCGAACTCGTCGGCGAAGCTTAAGGACGAGGTGGCGATAGCGTCGTAGCCCTCGTGCATGTGCATCAGGCGCGCCGTCGCCTCGGAATGCCCCTCGTCTGTGCCGAAGGCGGTGTAGCCGAACCTCTTCATATTGCCCAGGGAGTGCCAGATTTGAATGACGGGCACGCGAATGCGGTCGTGCAGCAGGCTGACGACGATGCAGTAGGAGTCCAGCACCACGGCGCGGCTCGTCGCGATGTAGTAGACCTGGCGGATCATCTCGAGTAGGTAGGTCGTTGGATTGCGCAGCTGCTTGGGAAGAATGATGACTTCCCATGCCGGGTCGCGGCGCTCGCAATAGTCCTTAATGAGTCGAAAGTCGATCGGCGCGCTATCGCTCTGCCGGCTGATGCACACGATGCATTGCCGTTGCGGCAACAACGAGCACAGCGCATAGAGCGCCGCCAGAAGAAAAGTTGCTATGCCAATGACGATCTTGCGCACTAATCTGTTTTCCTGGTTCTGCGGTGATGCGTTATTCGAATGCTAGATATTCTATCTTAGATTGTCGAAGCAGAGTTGATCATTGGCAATGTGGCTGCAAGGATGCTAAGAGACCTTCAAGTCTTTCAAGTTACCGCAATTGTCCTATTATAGATTACCGCGTAAGCAAGAGAGGGAATCTATAATAGGTGCGACGCCCGTACTCGCTGACGGTTGGTCTATTCACTTTATAACGGAGACATATGCGGGAGCGAAGCGGTCGGTATCGGGCAATATCATGCGGAGCTAGTCCAATCGCGCATTCTCGTTCGAGCTGCGTCCGTTTTCCGGATAAGGATGGTGGCTCAATGACCGATATTTGCTATTAGCGTACTCGTTGAAGGCTTGATAGGACGTGCAGAGCAGGGGCAAGTGAAGTAATAGTACTTTGATCTCAGCGCTCAAATTGTACGATCCTTCTGAGTGGTATACGGTGACTCCACTTGAGTCTTGCTGGGCGTCGTTTATTTCTTCCAGAAGGGTCGGATGCGCGTCATGCACGAATCTACCATGAAGACTTGCAAAATGTTTGGCAGTATCCGATCCGTACAGATCCTTAGCGGCGAGTTCGTATGGGGGGCGACAAATCAGCATCTATTGCTGCAGCTCGCTTCATTGCGTCTGCCTGGTTTCTCCTGCGATCCTTGTGCTTGCTCGAGATATATTCGAGATCTCCTATTGAAACGTGAGACAAAATAGTTGCCGCTCTCAAAAGCTGGTCTTTGAAGGTGATGGGGACGTCTCAAATTGTCTTGAAAACTGGATGCAGATAGTCCATGATCAATGTTGGTGTTGCGTCGGAATCGACATCAGGAAGTACTTCTTCCCATGCTAATAGTTAAATAGCGAACGTAGAGCTGCAACGATCTAAACAGGGCTGTATTGTGCTTCCTCCAAAGTGTCGTGTATTCTTCGCAAAAGAAGTCGGAGGGTGCCTGATAGAAAGGTATGCGTACGTTCTCGATTCCGATGGCGTAAGCGATCCCGGCTTGCTTCTGCAGGTTGCAAGAAACGTTGGTAATGAGCGCTTCTTTGGTCATGCGATTCCTTCGGTTTTGCGTTTCGAATATGAAAAAGATGCCGTCATGGGAGGCTGTCAGAATTGATGTACCATGGAGCGCTCGGTGTCGCGTACGGAAATGTATTCAAGAAAAACGGCCCCGAACGCGGGCGCTCGGGGCCGATAAAGCTCTGGCATGAGCTTTTCTTATCGACGAAATGTTATAGAACCATTGACTAAAAGTCTAGTGTTTTCGATCAGCTTGTGGATCAAAATATGTGAACGCTCTCGAACGGGGAACGGGGGCAACCCTGCCATTGTATGCTACTTGCGAAATTTTGTCGCAAATAGCGAAATGATATGTTATACTCCCAATCAAGGTCGTCACCTATGACGGGTCGGCTCCCATCCATTGGGGCGTCTCTGACGCCCGTGGGGCTTTGCCCCAGCCACTGCTTCGTGCACACCGCCCGGCGCTCCGCGCTGGGAGCGCGCGGAGCGCAGAAAGCCGGGTAGGCCGCTTCTTGTGGACCCCTCTCTTCTCTGGGAGGCCTCGCGAATAAAGTATTGTCGTGCGAGGCGGAAGGGAGCGATTCATGGGAATCTGCGGACCTACTACAGGAAGCACCGAGACGAAAGGGGAGGAACGGCAGGGCAAGCGAGTCTCGCTTCGTGCCCGAGTAGCGCGCTTTATTTTAAATAGAGCCGATCTGCTCGTTGCGATTATCAGAATCGTGGTGGCCATGAAGAACCTGTTTTCCTCGTAGAGCTTCGATTTTGGTAAAGGCCTGCCTGGCATTCGTGAACGTTCAAAGAAACGAGGACGAGATGATCGGTACTGCCTTGAGGAGAATACGTCTCATTTTCGATTACTCTGCTTCGGAGATGAGCTCTATGCTGGGTATATCCAGAAGCTATCTGTCCGAGATCGAAAACAACACGAAGCAGCCTACCATGCGAATTTTGGAGCGCTATGCCGATGTGACTGGCATCAAGTTGTCCTCTATCATGTTGCTGGCAGAGCAATACGACGGGGGTTCTGATGAGGCCAAGGCGAGGCTGCTCACCTCTAAGGTTCTGAATTCCGTGATCGAAAACATGGCGGTGAACCTCCGATGAAGAAGACGGTCAGACAATATCCTCTTCAGAGAAGCCCCATCTATCGCCTGGGAAGGAGGCGAGATCTTGAAGAGCTATTGTATATGCAAAAGGGAGATTCTCGCCGCGTCAAGTGTTTCTCAGAATACAACATTTTTGACAAAGAGAAGTCTTCAGGGGGAAGCAGAACCATCGAGGCTCCATGCAGCAAGATGAAAAAGTGGCAACGTCGAGTATGGGATTTGATGGCTCGAATCGAAAAGCCCGACTGGGTGATATCTGCGACCAAGGGAAAGTCTTACAAGGACAATGCCTCAAAGCATCGGTCTAATGGCTATGTTATGACAATGGACATCAGCTCTTTCTACCCAAGCTGCGTTCGGGAGTACGTGTACCGTCTTTTTCGCGAGAGGCTTGAATGCTCGCCAGATGTGGCGCAGTGCTTGACAGATATTTGCACGTATCAGGGAGGGATACCCACAGGGAGTCCGGCAAGTCAGGCAGTGGCGTACTTTGCCTATGCAAAAATGTTCGAGGAAATAGAGGACCTCGCTCGTACATACGGGTGCACGTTTACTCTCTATGTTGATGACATGACCTTCTCCTCACAGGACAACTTCTCCTGGAAAAAACTCGCCTATGAGGTCGATGGCGTTCTGCACAAGTATGGACACCGGGCGAAGGGATCCAAAACGAAGTATCGTCTTCCCGGTGATTTCAAGATCGTAACAGGTGTTTGCCTAGCACCTGATGGTGCATTGGTCGCGCCTAACAAGTTGAGAAGCAAGATAGTCGGTAACACGCGGAGTCTGAAAGCGAGTGGCGACTTAAGCCTGCTGTCTCGAATACAGGGGCAGATACAGGCTGCGGACTACGTAGAGGGGAGGAGAACCTTCCCGGGGATTCGAAGTGAGTTGGAGAGGATTGCCGAGGCGGCTCTGTAACGATTAGGATGCCATGGAGGGAATGAAAAAGACCTGAGAAATCGGTAGGGTCGCCAATCGGGAAGGATGGAACTCGTATGGATTCTTGTACGAGCTATAAGGCAAACGAATCAGATGACTGGATTGTGAAGTTGGTTGCTGAAGGGCGGTATTTTGGTTCGAAATATGGCCCCGTGATGAGGAAGTGGATCCTTTTATCCGGCGCTTTGACAAGTGTAGACCAGCTTTTTGACGTATATCTCTGGAACTATAGGCAACTGACTCATGGCATTTTGATGTTTGATAGCGGGATCGTTGACGGAACGACCGACAATGGTACGGGTATGGATGATAGGATTACTGTCAATGCTTATGCGATGAATTATGTTTCCAATGGCGTTAACCTCGTTGAGTTCCTAGAAGCGTTCTGCAATGCAGCCAAAAAGGATGGATACGCTGAGGCCCAAGTCTTTATCGATGATCTTCGTCGTGAATACGACGGCAATTTTAATTATGCGCTGGCTCACACTCTTCGAAATCACGCCCAGCATGGCCAGCTTATAGTTTCTCTTTGTCCAGACGATAATGATCGCCAGCATGCTGGTTTTGATTTATATCAATTGCGAAATCCGATATTTTTTACTAATAAAGAGTTGTTTGAAAAAAGAATTGATATATATCAGAAAATTATCGAAAGTGTCTGCAGTGGTTCTGTGAAACTGTCGTTTTACTGCGAAGTAACGGCGATTCACGAAAGCATCTGTCAACTGACGAGCAATTTCATTGATGCTGTCTCTCGCTACTACGAAGATTGCAGCGGGGAGATCGAAGAGACGTATAAGTTATTGCCGGAATATGTGATTCGGGATGGCGGGGGTGGCGTCTTTTCGATATTCATCGACGACCAGACCGACGACTCTGAAGCGCATTTATTGATAGGGGATCCAAAAGAGATGCTGGATTCGTTTCAGACTTTGCGAAAGCGTGTTCTCGAAGAGCTTCAACTGGCTACTCAGGAGTATGAAGAGATGCGCAAACACTTGAAGCCGTTAAATCGGTAGAATAAAGATGGTGCAAATGATCGATTGTCATCGTGGTTCGGGAGTGCGGGAATAATGGCACTCGTAAAATACGGCGGACGGCTAGCTATGCCGCGATAGTTTGCTTCGATTGGTTTTACCCATGAGTCTCTTTGATGAGCGAAGCGTCAAGAAAGCCTCGAGGGTTTGAGGCGAGTTCTTCAAAGTGGTATGAAATGGATTCGATCGACATATCGAGTTCCTTGGCTACTGTTGAAGCTTCCTCCTCTCTAGAATTCTCGGAAAGCACGATTACCGTTCCGTCAACGCCCCAATATGCGAAATAAACACATCCTTTCAGATCATGCTTCATCAGGTGCGACTGCAGCTTCTCTCCGCCCGGATGATATCTGCCGACAAGCGTCCTCGTCGCATCTTCTCCTCCCTGGCAAGCGAAGCCTCTCTGCTGGTTCAGAGGACACCATCCGTTAACTGCCAAGGAAGCCCATCGTTTTGTCGTGATGTGTGAAACTTGGACGCTCTGGGATCGGCTGATGTTGTATTGCCGGAGCACGAAAGCTTTGGCGGCATCGAAATAGCTATATACGTCCAGAAGATACGTTCCACAGTATTTTCCGTATAGGGTGCTTGACCGAATCTCTAACGCCGTGAGCATCTCTGCTAACTCGTAGATATAGCCATCTTGGAAGGAAACCAGACAGGGTGCGTGTCCTTCTTCATTCATGGGGTCAATTGTGAACTCAGGGTATGTTTCGATGAACTCATCGTAAATATCCGACACTATGTCATACGCACAAGCGATGCTCTCTTCATCTGAAAGCGGACGGTCAGACGTTGTCTGCATCAGCCCAAAGGTTCCCGGTTTCTTGAAGGGGAGAACATGGTAAGCGATTCGCTCGGCTTGTCGGATCCACGAGGGTCGATAGGTGTCCTCGATGAGCGCGAAAGTGTAGAACAAGATCAGCAGTGCCGTATCCTGCTTATATCGTTCGGGCATTGATTTTCGGCAGAGCTTGTCGATGGCAAATAGCTGCTTTTCCATCAGAGGCGATCTAGGCGAGCGGTCTTTTCGGAACATCGGACTTTCAGCCAAGATGTAAAACAGCACGGTCATGGCGAGGATGATAAACTCCAGCGAAACATCTCCGACGTCAGGAATCAGAGATCGCAAGGGGTCATTCCCGATTGCCGTAAACAGATACCAAGACAAGAGGAGCGAAACTGCGGCTTGGGCAAAGACCATTGCAAGGTTAGAGCGAACGGTTCGGCGCTTTGACACCCATGCCAAAATGCGAAGGGTCCAATAGGTTCCTCCAGAGATCAAAAGACACGAGAATTGGAAACGGAGGCCAACAAAAAAGCAAAGGGCACCAAAGAGGGTGAGGACGACGACGGGGGCAATGATGCGAAAGGCGATATTGAATACTGTGCTCTTTCCGAATTCGCCATCGAAGAGATCGTTTTGGTAGGATTGTTGAATGTGCCTTCCCCCCAAGTAGTTGATGAGGAAAAAGGCGATGATTCCGAGGACGAGGAATAGCAAAATCGACATACGAGCTCCTTTTTGCGCTTGATGCATCCATTTTATGCTTGAACATACAACTCTTGGCCGTTTGACGTAAGTTTTCACAACATTCGGCAATGTGCGACTGTCGTGGAACGGCGTTGTGGGCTTGAGGCTCAATGGTAGAATTGCAGACGTAACAAGGTCCGTGGCGTCTTGGGCGCTGCGTGTTGACTAAAGGAGCGTACATGCAGTTTGCTGCTATTCTTGCGGGAGGGTCGGGGGTTCGGATGGGGAACCCTAATAAGCCGAAGCAGTTCTTCTATCTGGGCGACAAGCCCATTCTTGTGCACACTCTCGAGAAATTCTGCGCCGCTGGATGCTTTGATGGGATCCTCGTGCTCACGCCGGCAACGTGGATCCAGCAGACGAAGGACATCATCGCCAAGCACTGCCCACAGTACGCTGGCCAGGTTGCCGTCATCGCCGGTGGCGCCGAGCGCAACGACACCATCATGAACGCCATCCGCTACTTCGAGGACGAGTGCCAGGCGGACGACGCCTCCATCATCGTCACCCACGATGCGGTGCGGCCCTTCGTCTCGCTGCGCATCATCGAGGATAACATCGCCGCCGCTCTCGCTCATGGCGCCTGCGATACCGTCGTGCCTGCCACCGACACCATCGTTGAGAGTCTCGACGGCGAGCTCATCTCTTCTATCCCGAACCGCAGCGTGCTCTACCAAGGCCAGACGCCCCAGAGCTTCAATATGCGCGAATTGCGCGAAACGTTGGAATCGCTTACTCCCGAGGAGAGCGCCATTCTCACCGACGCCTGCAAGGCCTTCGTTCTGCGCGGCAAGAAGGTGGCCCTGGTGCGCGGCGACGTGTCGAACGTCAAGATCACCTATCCGCAGGATCTGCGCGTGGCAGAAGCAATGCTGGAGGCCTAGCCGATGCTGAATACTGTCTATCGCCTCACAGCCCCCCGAACTATCGAGCCGGTTGTCGTGTCTCAGGACACCACCGGCAAGGTCATCGTTCGACCAACATATCTGTCGATCTGCAATGCCGACCAGCGTTACTATCAGGGGACGCGCAGCAAGGAGGTGCTGGACAAGAAGCTGCCCATGGCGCTCATCCACGAAGGTATCGGCCGTGTGGTCAGCGATAACACGGGTGCGTTCCAGCCCGGCGATATCGTCGTCATGCTCCCCAACGCCCCCACCGAACAGGATGAATTTATCGCTGAGAACTACCTTCGATCCAGCCGGTTCTGCGGCAGCGGTTTCGATGGGTTCATGCAGGAGAGCATGGTTCTTCCGCCGGAGCGCGTGGTGCTGCTTCCTCAGGACGTGAATTGCGAGGTGGCGGCTTTCACCGAGCTCGTGAGCGTGGCCACCCATGCTATCTCCCGCTTCGACAAAATCGCCCACGGCCGACGCGAGCGCATCGGCGTATGGGGCGACGGCAACATGGGCTACATCGTCTCGCTGCTTCTTCATACGAGATACCCTGATACGAAGATCGTCGTATTCGGTCGCAACGAATCGAAGCTGCACGATTTCACGTTCGCGGACGAGACGCATCTTGTCGACGACGTGAGCGGCGTGGAGCTCGTCGATCACGCCTTCGAATGCGCCGGCGGCGAGGGATCCGTCGCCGCTATCGAGCAGATCATCGACCGCATCAACCCCGAGGGCACCGTATCGCTGCTCGGCGTCTCCGAGAACAACGTGCCCATCAACACCCGCATGGTGCTGGAGAAGGGCTTGCGCTTGTTCGGCAGCAGCCGCAGCGGTCGCGAGGACTTCGAGGCCACGGTGCGGCTCTACCACGAGCATCCAGAGGTGCTGGACTACCTCGCCGCTCTCGTCTGCAGCGTGAACGAGGCCCGGCAAATATCGGATATTTCGGCGGCCTTCGAGGCGGACATCCGCAAACCCATGGGCAAGACGGTCATCCGCTGGAACATGTAGAGTCATCCAAGCGAGGAAGCGATGAACGAGACCAGTGAGAAGAAGCCGCTTTTGACGCGAGCGAAGGGCGCCGTGCTTCATCGGATACGCCAATGGGCAAAGGATCTGCTGCTCTTCCGCATTCTGCCGGGCGAGTACCGCCGCGCGGCCAAGCAGCCCATTCAGCCGGGGAAGGTCGTCTTTCTGGAAAACAAGGAACCGACTGTCCCTGAAAGCTTCGAAGTCCTCTACGAGCGTCTGAGTTGCGTGCCCGAACTCGACGTCGAATTCATTTCTCTCGGGGAGACCCGCGTTAGGCTGCGTCAGTATTATCGCAACTGCATCGAAGCCGTCCGTGATCTCGCCACTGCCCAGTGCGTCTTCCTGAACGACGCCTCCAACGTCGTAAGCTGCCTGCCACTGCGAGAGGAAACGACGGTGGTTCAGCTGTGGCATGGGTGCGGCGCTTTCAAGAAGTGGGGTATGAGCACCGCCGATCTCATCTTCGGCGGGTCTCGCGATGAGATTCTGCGCCATCCGTTCTACAAGAATCTCTCGCTTGTCACGGTGAGTAGCCCGGAGGTCGTATGGGCCTACGAGGAGGCTATGGTGCTGCAGGATGAACCCGGCGTTGTGCAGCCGATAGGCGTGAGTCGCACCGATGTGTTCTTCGACGAGGCATACTTGAAGAAAAGCCGCAACAAGCTGCTATCCGTAGTCCCCGAGGCGAAGGGCAAACGCGCGATCGTGTACGCCCCTACCTTTCGGGGCCGAGTGGCTCATGCGGAAGCGCCAACTGCCCTTGACATCGAGGCCATGAAACGTGCCATGGGGGAGGATGCGGTGCTCCTCATCAAGCACCATCCCTTTGTGCGCGAGTTGCCCGCCATACCAGAGTGCTGTCGCGATTTCGCCTTCGATGTCACGCACGATATCGCCATCAATGAGCTTATCTGCAGCGCAGATGCGGTGATCTCCGATTACTCCTCGCTTGTGTTCGAGTATTCGCTTTTCGGTCGTCCCATGGTGTTTTTCGCCTTCGATCAGGACGAGTACGCTGATTGGCGCGGCTTCTACTACGATTACGATGCGCTCACCCCTGGCCCCGTCTGCACCTCGACCGAAGAGGTGATTCAGGCGATTGCAGAAAGCGCCGAGAGCTTCGATTCGTCCGAGGTGGATAAGTTCCGCGACCGCTTCATGGGCGCATGCGACGGCCATGCGACGGACCGCATCATCGAGTTCGCGCTCGGTCGGGAGATCCTTGAGAAGTCGTTGAAGGGATAATCAATGACCGACCGCGAGTCATATTCAGATCGCCAGCCTGCGGCCTCCGTCGTCGTTCCCGTGTACAACAAGGCTTCGCACTTGAAAGCGTGCTTCGATTGTCTGGAGCGCCAAACAATCAGCAAGAGCGATCTCGAGGTTTTGCTTATCGACGACGGCTCTACGGATGAGTCGCTTGCGCTCTGCGAGGCCTTTGCCGCAGAGCGTCCCTGGGTACGCGTTGTCGCGCAGCCGAACGCCGGCGTCTCCGAGGCGCGCAATGCGGGCATCCGAGCCGCACGTGGCCGCTACCTCTTCTTCCTTGATCCGGACGACTCCTTAAGCCCCGAGACGCTGGAGAATGTCTCGAAGTTTTTCGAGTCGTGCCCAGATGAGGTGGAGTTGGCCACTTACCCCATCGTGTCGATTCGCGAAGGAAAGCGTCAGCGGCTGCACCACCGCTACGATGTACTGCGAGAGACGGGCATCTACGATTTGACGCTTCCGGAGAACGCCACGATTGCCCAGGCCACCATGAACGTGGCCGTGCGCAATCGCTTCGACGGGAATGTGCTCTTCGATTTCGCGCCCGCTAACGGCGTTATCGTGCACGAGGACGAGAAGTACTGCACCGACGTGCTCCAGCGCAGCATGCAGCTGGGCTTCTGCGCCGAAGCGGAATACCGGTGGATTCGCAGCGACGAGGGGGCGTCCACTGCCCTGCGCCAGCCGGAGCGCCTCTACGACAACAACATCGCGCTGTTCGAGGACTTCTTCGGCCGCTACGGCAACGAAGTGCCTTCCTATATCCAGGGACTGCTTGTGAACGATCTCTCGTGGAAGCTGAAGGCGGGCATCGCGCTGCCCGCGCATTTGGAAGGCGCAGCCTACGGTAGGGCGCTGGGCCGACTGGGAAACCTCATGGAGTGCGTGGATGACGATCTGATACTAAGGCACCCCAATCTGCGGGAGGAGCATCGGTTGTTCGCACTGAGCTTGAAGCGCCGCGAGCCATTGCGCTGGCGCGTGGCGCCGGGGGCTCTTGCGGTGTTGAGGGGTGATGCCCTCGTGTTTGCTGACGGCTGCGCAAGCGCGACACTGACGCGGATTGCCGTGCGCGATGGCGAGCTGCACGTATCCGGTACGCTGATCTCGCCGTTCTTTGCCGGTTGGGAAGGGGGAGTGGAATTGTTGCTGCGCCGGCGCCCCCGAAAGGTCGATCGCGGGGGCAGTGCGGATGCCCTGGCGCTGACGGAGATAGTGGAGGGCTGTCCGACGGCAACGGTGAAGCTGGGCCGCTCCTTCCGGTTCGACTTCGCATGCAATTTGGACGAGAGCGAGGATATCTGGCTTGAGTTGCGCCTCGACGGCGCGAGCATTCCCCTAAGGTGGTCGGTCAGGGAGATGGCCTGCTCGGCCTATGCGCTTCGTCATACGAGGATCGTGGGGAAGTGGCGCGTTAGGCTGGACTTGGGCAAGGGCGAGATTGTCGTCGACCACTTGACGGGGAAGGCCCGGGAGAATGCGATCAAGCTGCTCGACGGCCGGGTTCCGCGCTGGAAGACGCGGCTCGACCGGCGCCTGATTCGCCGACTCGCCGAAGGCGGCGACATCTGGATTTACACGGACGGCCCCGATGGCCCGCGAAGCGCCTTGACCCAATTCGAGTGCGACGGCCAGCGGGATGACGGCATTGCCCGCTACTACGCCCTACGTGAGGGCCAGCGGCCTCCCCGCTGCGGCAGCCACGGCAAGCTGGTAGCCTTCGGCTCCCGCCGCCATAAGATGCTCTTCTGCGCGGCAATGGAGATAATCGCATCGGACACGGACTTCGCCGCCTACAGCCCCATGCCCGAGAAGAGCCTGTTGGACTTCGCGGATTTGTTCAACGCCGAGATTGTGCCGACGGGCTCTAACGATGCCGTGTGATTTGTTCGACGTGCCTTGCTTGGCGATCCAGGTGGTCGGGGATGGGCGTGGTACACTTCAATATCATTAACAGGCAAGGTAAGATAAGAGCAAGGGAAGGCGCATTGGCCATGGCGATCGCTTTGATGGCACACTCGGATAAAGACGGGCGTCGTCGCAGCACCGTGCCCCGAAGGCGGAATTCGTTTGGAACGGACTGGCGATACGTTCTCCTATTCGCTGCTCTGCTGATACCGTTCTTCGAGCCGACGGGGTTTATTCGGGGTGTTGTTCCCGAGGTGGCCGGGCTGTTCAAGGTGTGGCGCGTGGCGACGGTGGCCGCGCTCGTCTGCTTGTGCATACGACATGGCAGCAAGGATGCCTTCTCGCTCATTGCTATCGCCATAACGGCGCTCATGTTCCTTTCGACGCTCATCAACGAAGGTGCAGGGCGTACGTGGATATACGTACAATGCTTCTACGATTGGGCTCCTCTTCTCGTGTCAGTGCTGCTCGTGAACTATGCGTACAGGGATCGCATGACTGAACTCCTCTGGGCCATCCTGATCGTCACGGGGGTCTTGTCGATCTGCAATACGATTTCAGTGCTAGGATGGCCTCAGGGTGTGGTAACGGGCACTCGGGAGCCCTCGAATTTCTACGGTCACAAGAATGCTTCCATCGATCTTGCTCTGCCGTCGGTTGGCTGCTCGCTGCTCTTGGATGCGCAGCGGGGGAGGCGCTGCTCCGCCCGCAGTGTCGCGCTTTTCGCCATAGGGCTTGTGCAGTGCATTGTCTCCTATTCGGCCACCTCAGTGGTTGCCCTGGCTCTTTTTCCCGTGCTGTTTGTTGCGGTGCAGTTTCGCAAAACGCGTCCGGCGGTCAACGGATTCAGCTGCTTCGGGGCTTACGTGGTCGCGGCCGTGCTTCTGATGGGAGTGAAGATCCAGGAGCTTTTCGCGCCCATCATCGTGGGAGTCTTGGGGAAGACGGTTACGTTCACGCTGCGCACCTTCGTATGGGATGGCGTTTTCTCGCTCATGACGCCGGATCATCTGCTTCTGGGCTACGGCGCATCGGTGAGGTTCGGGTTGTTCTTCAACGACTTCCTCTACAACAATGCCCACAACTTCTTCCTGCACGTGCTGGTATCGGGCGGTCTGGCGGGAGTGGTGCTCTACGGAATCCTCATCCTGTTGGCGATGCGCACACTCTATCAGGGGCGCCATGACTTCGCGTCAGCGGTGCTGACGGTCGTTGTGGCATGCTTCTTTGTGATCGGTCTCATGGAATCTCTCATTACCATCAGTTGGCCCCTCATGCTGGCCCTGGCGTACTATTGGGATGCGGGGAGAACCTCGGCTATTAGAGTCTAGGCTTTTTTGCGGCTTTTCTTTCGCGGTGCTTCAAGTAGTTCCTCAAGTCTTTCTTGAGAAAATTCATGTGGGTGCTTTTGGTTTTGGAATCGATATTGATTTTGACAAGTTCCACGTAGGTTTTACAAGGCCAAGATGAGAGTCTGTCGGGATTTCTGTCTTCTTGCCCGCAGACCATTTGCCATATGTCATGCATCGTGATCGTGGTAGTGTCCCGATTGTTGGTGTAGCGATTCGATCTGCGAGGGCGGCCGGAGGCCGTCCGAGGAGATCGAACCATCCCTAGAACGCTGCTATTCTACACCATTGGATCACGCCGCCTTCCTGACGGCGCCCCCGTCGGCCATCACCACGGCGATGATGCGCGCGGCGTGCTCCGCCGCGGTGCCCTCGTACGCCGGCGGCCGTCCGGGCCTCCAGCGGCGCCTGTCCTCGAAGACCTCCGATATCGACTCCTCGGTGAACCAGCGCCGCGCCGCCCAGTCCTCGTCCATCTCGGACAGCACCGCGCCCAGGAGCCGGATCAGCGACTTCCTGGATGGGAACACCTGGACGACGTTGGCGCGGCGCTTGATCTCCCGGTTCATCCTCTCCTGGACGTTGTTGGTGCGCAGCCTGCGGTGGTGCGCCGGCGGGAAGTCCAGGTAGGCCAGCGCGTCGGCCTCGGCCTCCTCCAAAAGCGCGCCGGCCGCGGCGCTGACCGCGCCGATCTCGTCGACCGCCAGGTGGTAGAGCTCGCGCACGAGCGCGGGGTCCGACTCCGCGAACACCGCCCGCATCACCGAGCCCAGGAGCGCCCGCTCGCGCCTGTTGCGGGCCAGCGCGCACACGTTGCGCTCCAGGTGCACGACGCAGCGCTGCCAGGCCGCGCCGGGGAACACCTCCTCGATGGCGCGCCTCAGGCCCGCGTGGGCGTCCGAGGTGACGCAGCGCACGCCGGCGACGCCCCGCTCGCGCAGCGAGAGCAGGAAGGCCCGCCACGAGGCGTAGTCCTCGGTGTCGGCGGAGTCCACGCCCAGGAGGACCCGGTGGCCGGTGTCGGCGGCCCCGATGGCGGTGACCACGGCGCAGCTGGAGACGTGGCCGCCGTCGCGGCACTTGAGGTAGGTGGCGTCTATCCAGAGATAGGGGAAGCGCGCGCCGCCGAGGGGTCGCCCCCGCAGGTCGGCCACGGCGGCGTCCAGGGACTCGCAGATGCGGGACACCTGGCTGGCGCTCATGCGGTCGACCCCCAGCGCGCGGGCCACCTTCTCCACCTTGCGGGTGGACACCCCGCTGGTGACCATCTCGGCCACCGCGGCCACCACGGCGCGGTCGACTCGGCTGTAGCGCTCGATGAGGTCCTCGGGGAAGTAGGTCCCCCGCCTGAGCTTCGGGATGCGCAGCGTGATGCGCCCGACGCTGGTGAGGAGCCGGCGCTCCCGGTAGCCGTTGCGCTGGTTGCCCTCGGCGCAGGCGTCCTCGGCCTGCGCGTCCATGATCTCGTTGACGATCGCCTCGGCGAGGGTCCTGACGAGCTCGTTGATGTTGACCATGCCGTCGTCGAATCTGGGAATCTCGGGCGCGTCGGCGCCGATTGCTGCTAAAGTGTCCATTGCGGTCATCGCCTTTCTCGAATCGGTTTACTTCGCAACAAACGATTCTAGCGATGGCCGTTTCTCGTGCCGCGACTATTCGGCACGCGAAACGTCCGCTACACCAACGTTCGGGACGCGATCGTGATCGTTTGCCAGGTAGCGACCGATTACTTTAAAGCATTCGTTTTCCGTTGCCATGATGGTTAGCGCCTTTCTTGCTGAGCGTTTGTGAGGCATTGCCAATCTTAAGGACAAATTAATATGACAGGCGGTTAGGCGTTAGTTATCACGTTAGTTCTATTAAGTGTATGTACGTCCTGAATAAAACGTATTACTCGAGAAATGGGATTTGGATACGATCCCATTTCTCGAGCGACGGTGCGACAAGTTTTACAAATTTTACTAGATCTTGATATGTGTCGCTTGGTGTGATAAGTTGTTTTCTCGGCTCTTCGGATATTTTCAGCGCGGTTTCTCGCGCAATTCCTAGATCCATTAATTTGCGTGTGAATGGATTGAAAGATCCGGCTTCCATGCAGGTCAAAATTACCGTATCGACCCCTTTTGCCCCATAAACTGGCGCAAGAAGATTGGGAAGCGAATAAGCAACCTTGCCTTCAATCATGCTGATGGCGCTATCAATTTCGTCTGGCTTGGAGTTGATGAAAGAATTGTCGAGCATTTTGGCCAATGGCTGACCTTTTATCCATTGTGAGGCGTACATTGTCAAAGCTTGAAGTTTTCCGGTGCTGACTATTCTGCTCCCAAGTTCTTGTTCAACGCGTTGGATGTAGTAGCTCTGTCGACTCAGGTATTGTATTAAATCATTAAGCAGGTTGGCTAAGTTTGAATCATTAGGATTTTCAGGTAGTCGGGGTATCTGCGAATCTGCCAGAATTTGTTCTAATGCGATTGGATCCACATACCTGTTTTGCGCGCAAATTTCAGGTGAGATAGTGAGGTTTGATAACGTGCGCACTACCTGAGCTGCTTCACTTTCGGAAAGAGTGATTCCTCGTTTCTCCAGGTATCCCCTGAAGTCTTTACCATATTTTATGGCGGCCTGGCGTATGTAGATGGCTATATGGCCTGGTGCTTCAGCGTTCTCGCTAACAAGGTGATCGGTGGCGACGCAATCAATTATCGTACTACGATTTGCCAAAAAGATGCTAGCGTAATCGGTATCCAATGATTTGTAAGTATCTTCAAAAAGATCGCCTTGAACGTGGGAGTCCGAATTATCAAAAGATTCTTCGTCTAGAACGAAAGTGCGACCTATGAAGTCTTTCATGAGTCGGCCAGCTCGACCTCTTAGATTTGCAAGCTCATAACTCGAAAGTTCGGTGGAGTTAGGCATTTTTCGTATAAATAGATTCGGGTTCGTATAATGATATTACTGGCTGGTAGATTAACACCTTGGAGGAGAGTTGTCGTGCAAGCCACGAGGCGGATTTGCTTCTGACTTAGAGCATGCTCTAGTGCTTTTCTGACATGTTTCGGGAGCTTGCCGTGATGGTAGGCTACTCCATGGAGCACGCAATCAGCGAGACGGTATTCTGGATGAACGGTCGCTCGTAGATAACTGGAGAGATCGCAGTTTTTATTGGTGGTCGCTAACTGTTTCGCAAGATATTCCGCGTTTTTTTGCGCGGCTGAAATAGTGGGTGAGAAGATAATTGTTTGTGTGTCTTGTCCAAGTCTTTTTGCTAGATTTGCTAGGAAGTCCAGGATATCTTGCCGGTATTGTTTCTTTCCATATCCAGGAATCGACTTGATATCAAGTGGGAGTGATATTTTCCCATCGAATGCCCCGCATTTTAGGTGCATTTGAGCGGAGTTCTCGCCTTTCTTCAATGCGTAGGTGAGATTGAGCACAGGACTCGTGTCGGTTGTGACCTCGTCTGCGCGATCTTGGAACAGGGAAGACGCGACCAAGTCGATATCGTTGATACGAGGGCCTGAGACGACGGCTTGTGTGACAAGCGTTGAGGCTGCAAGATCAGTCAAGACGTCAAGGAGTCTCCTCGATCTTTCGCCGCTTGCGTCGTCAAGAGCTCGTTCAATATTTTGAATCTCATCTGCAATAAGAAAAACACCATGGTGAAAATAGCTTTTCCAGTTGGTCTCAGAAGCGAGTGCGCGCTCTTGGGTCATTACGTAGATTCGCCGTTCCTCCGGCTCCGCACTGTCATGGTAGTCTGCAAATGAGTTGAGGATAATAGTTCGGGAGGGTTCTTCCGTGAACTTATTGACAAGCGAGGCATAATCGCTCGTAACCTGATTTACCAAGCTGAGGGTCGGCACTATATATAAGATATCTAAATTGTTGTCAATTGCGCGCGACAGGCTACCCAGAGCAAGAATAAATGATTTGCCGGCGGAAGTGGGTGCCGATATGCCTAAGACGACGCTACTGCCGATCTTGTCCCAGACTTTCTTTTGAAATTCTGTTACCAAGAAACTGTGGCCTAGCGCGTCTATTGTGCATCTTCGGTCGTAGGCGCAGGTCTCCAGTTCGAAAAGCAAACTGTGAAGTGGTTCCAGTTCAGAGACATTGGACTCGATGGAGTTGGCGGAGTTGTTTAGCATCGAGCTGGAGGGGGAATACCCAATTTTTGCTAGAAGGACAACTAGATGGTCCCGAATGCCCTGATAGGTGTCTGCAGCGAGTGTCCACAACAGTGCACTAATTGCAATGAACTCTGTACGCGATTTTTCATCATTAAGATTAGCGAGTCCTTCAAGGGTTCCAATTGCTCTTCTCACAAATTCATAGCTGAGAGGTTCTGGACTGCTCACTTTGCGCAAGCCTAACCGATACGCAGTCTTTTTTGCCTCAACTTGCAGCAGTTTTTGCAACACTTCCTGAGATTTACTGTGCACGATAGCCCCTCCTATAGGGTTTTGAGGAATAGTTCAAGAAGACCTTCTAAGTCTCTAACAGGAAAGACAATATAAGTGATTCGCTGAACAACAGCGGCTTTGCCGAAGGCAAGAATAGTGCTGTTGGGAAAAGAAGAGAAGCGTTTTTCTATGACTTGCTTTGTATATTCCCCGAGGTCTACTGAAGTTTCCGTTGGATTTGGTAGTTTGTTCTCGTTGTAGATTACTTGGCAAACTAGTCTTACTTTTGTGTTGGCCAATTGGTTGGTTTTATATTGTCGGGCTATGTCGATAAGTTCGGGATCCAGAAATCCACATGTCTCATACAGTTCAATCTCATTCATGTGATTGGCGTGTTCTGCAAGGATGCTGCCTATTGATGCTTCAAGGGCTTTCGCGAAGCCATAATCTTGCGCGTTGTTAGCGTCGGGCGAGAATAGCCACCTAAAGTCAAACTAGTTCAGCCAAATTCCAGTCAAGCAAAAACAGCCATTGCGACGCTGCTGGCCCTACACTGGTGTACGCCAATACGCCAGAAGACAAGGAGGACCATGAATGACAACGAGCGCAATGGCCTGCAGGAGATTATAGACAAGGCCATATCGGATATCGCCCGGACGGAGGGCGATTCCTTCGAACTCGACAAGATGAACCTGGCCGAATTCTCGCGAAGAACGGGGCTCTCGAGATCGAGGGCCCGCACATTGAAAGCGAGAGGTTTCGTCGTCGCGCCCCACGGGCGCTGCGGGATGCGCGCTGCCACGACGGTGATCAGCGGCTTCGAGGGCATTGTGAACGCCCTGCTCTCGGAGGGCGTCACCAACTCCGAGGTCGTTTTCGAGCGCATCAGGGGCCAGGGCTACGAGGGCGGCAGGACCACCGTGAAGAACTATATCGCCGCGCATGCCGACCTGGTTCCCTCGAAGAGGAGGCTCGCGGGCGCCGACCCGCAGGCGAGCCGCGGCAGGAGATTCTCCACATCGCCCGGCGAGTCCTACCAGATGGACTGGGGATTCGTCGATGTCGAGGACTGGACCGGAGGCATGTTCAGAATCGCGTGCTTCGCGATGGTGTGCCACCACTGCGGCACGTGCTACGTGGAGTTCTTCCCCAATGCGCGCCAGGAGAGCCTGTTCATCGGCATGATCCACGCGTTCGCGGTGATGGGGGTGCCAGAGTGCGTGCTGACCGACAACATGAAGTCGGTGGTGCTGCGGCGCGACATCGACGGCAGGCCCGTATGGCAGGCCGACTACGCCGCGTTCATGTCGTGCGTCGGGTTCAAGACGAAGCTGTGCAAGCCCAGGCACCCGTTCACGAAGGGCAAGGTCGAGCGACTGATCAGGTTCGTGAAGGGCAACTTCCTGGCAGGGAGGAGGTTCTGCAACGCCACCGACCTGAACGCCCAGGCTCTCGAATGGTGCGCAGCGCAATCCGGGCGCTACCGCAGGGCGGTCGACTGTGTTCCGGCCGACGAGCACTCCGCAGCCTGCGCGCCCGCCGCGTCCGTGCTCGCGATGACCCACGAGCTGGCGCTCTACCTGTGCCCCCGCCGACGCATCAGCTTCGACGGGTTCGTCAGCTACGAGGGCAGGCGCTTCGGCGTGCCGTACTGGTATCCGGGGAGGGAGTGCCGCGTCAACCGCGACGGGGAATGGCTGCACATCTACTCCGACGACCTCTCTCGCGAACTGGCGGCTCATCCCGTGACATGGGGCCGCAGGGACAGCTGCTGCGACGACCAGTACGCCGACGTCCAGCCGGTCGAGCTGCCGACGGCCCCCGTGACGACCGTCATCGCCCGGCTGGAGCCTCCCAAGGGAAAGCCCGGGTTCGACAAGTTCGACTTCGAGGGGAGGCTGTAGCCATGGGCGACACGGAAGATGCCGCGGCCGTCTACGATCGCGTGAGCGCCCGGGCGGCGTCGCTCGGAGTGGCGATAGCCCCGGAGGAGCTGGCCGAGCTGGCCGTGCGCCACAGCATGGGAGGCGGCGAGCTCGCGGCGCTCGACGCCGTGTTCTCCTATCTGGCGGACAAGCGTCACGACCAGGTGATCGAGACGCTGCTCAAGCTCAGCAGGCTGCCGCAGAAGGCCCCCAAAACCTTCGCCGGCTTCGACTTCGACCGCATACGCGGCCGGGACGCGGGGGCGCTGCGCAAGCTGCCGGCGCTCGCGAACCTGCATGCGCGCAAGAACCTGGCGTTCATAGGGCCGGGCGGCATCGGAAAGACCCACCTGGCCCAGGCCTATGGCCGGGAGTGCTGCCTGAACGGCTACAAGACGTACTACCTGAAGGCCACGGAGCTGAGGGACAAACTGAGGAGGGCCGCCGATTCCGGCAGCGTCTCGCGAGCCGTCGCCGCGCTGGTGAAGCCGTCCTGCCTCATAGTCGACGAGGTGGGGCGGTGCACGTTCGACAAGGCGTGCACGGATCTCTTCTTCGATGTCGTCGACCGGCGCTACGAGAAGGACTGCGCCAATACGATGATATTGACCAGCAACACGCCCACGAACAACTGGGACGAGTTCTTCACCGGCGACGACACCCTGCTCTGCACTCTCGACCGCCTGTTCGACCGTGCATCTGTGTTCGTGATGAAGGGCGCCAGCTTCCGCGGCGCTGAACTTGAGATCTTCTCAGTCGAGACAACGCCGCTGGCAGTTAGGGCGACCGCATAAGGCAGCAGAAGGCAAAGGTAAATCGCAACTAGAATCACTGGCGTATTGGCGAAATTAAATTGGCCGGGATTGGCGATTTATCTCCGACTTGGGTGTGGCTGATTTAACCTGACTCCAATAGCGTAGCATTTTGATTCACCTAGGTAAAACCAATGAATGTCTCCGTCCTTTTTGTAATGGATGGCGTCTGCCCCATTTCGCTCCAACTTGGGATTAGTTGTGATTGGCATTTTTCTCAAAAGTGGAACCGCTTTAAATAACTGTTGTAGGCAGCAGAACAGAATCAGCTCTCCAAATTGTCCCTTTATAAGATTCGGATCACTGTTAGTGCGAAAGCGTTTTTTGGCATTCCTGACGATTTTTTCTGAGATGCGTCCTAGGCTATCACCTTCGCCTGATCGTTTGGAGAAAAAATCTTCCTGCTCTGCCTTCGAGAACACCCAATCAACGACCGTATCAACAAGTTCTTCAACGAAGTCTTCTCTCCGCTCAATTAAATCAGTAGAGGCTACAGAGAGGCCAAAGTGGTTGCCCTTGGGAATGATTTCAAATTCCTGCTCTATTACTTGCAGGTTTTGGAAAAGACTAGAGCAGTCAATGAGCAATCGTTCGTAGTTTTCCATAGGTTGTGCACCGACCAAAGTGTAGGGGGAACTCTCTTTGCCGTTAATTATAAAGGACTGAGTCGTGTGTTTTGGTGTAATATCGAAGCATGTGGGTGTGGTCGCTCTGTCATTTAGCCTGCTTGAACCTTAAGTTCATCTACGCAGAGGGGTTTTCGGGCTCGGCCGAACGCGTCCAGATAAGTTTAAGAATCCCCCCTGGAGGTGCAGATCCAAAAAGGGCTGCCGGAGAAAAGCTCGAGAAGGGGAAAGGAGTGCCGCAGGTTGGATCGGGCCAAGTGCGCCTCGCTGACACCGGAGACGGTCTGCCGAGGATGCCGTTGGGGCTGTGATCTGCAGCAGGTATGTGACGAGTGCGGGCACCGTTGTGACGTGAGACGATGAGGCGAGAGCTGACGGAGAGGGTGCAAGTCGCTGGGCACCATGGACTTAGACGACCAGCACCTCTACGGGGCGAAGATGGACTCGGTGTCCTGCGGCTGATCGAGGGCGGTGGTCTGCGGCGTGGGCAAGCTCATAAGCCGCCGCGAGAGCGACTGGGCCGTCCCGCGCGTCGCGCGCGGGAGTGGTCGGCGACCCCGCGCCGTGGACGGCGCCGGGAGGCCCACGAGCTGCGCTCTCTGGAGCGAGCCGGCCTGAGCGCCTCGGAGGTGGTACAATCGTCCGGCAGCGGGTGCGGGCTGCCCATCGCGCCGGCGTGGCGCGGATGCCGCCCTGTGTTTGGCAATAGAAGAATCGACACTTGGGGGCCTGAACGGAGTCGGCACTTCGGCAGAGAACGCCGACTTGTCCTTACTGTCGTCCCAGCATCAGCGAATCGCCCATCCGCTTGCTCTCGCCTCCGAACTCCACTAAGCGCCCGTGGTGCACGATGCGGTCGATGGTCGCCGCAGCCAATTTCTCGTCACCGAGGATTGTCCCCCACTTGCTGAACTCTATGTTCGTCGTGAGTATCAGGCTGCGCCTCTCGTAGCAGCTCGATATTACCTGGAACAGCAGTCTCGCCCTCTCCGGGTCGATGGGCATGTGCCCGAACTCGTCCAGGATAACCAGATCTCTTTTCTATGTCCGCCAGGTGCCTGTCCAAGCAGCCCTTCCGCTTCGCCTTCGCCAGCTGCAGGACCAGCTCGGCCGTCGTGAAGAACCGCACGCAGCTGCCGGCCTCCACAGCTGCCCGGCCACGGTGATGGCCAGGTGCGTCTTGCCGCGCCCCGTCTGGCCGTGGAACACGAAGTCCTGGGCGCCGTATCTCTCCGGGAACCCCACTTGCGAGAAGTCGTAGCCGTCGAACGATTTCATCTGCGGGAAGGTCGCCTTGCGGAACAGCCTTTCCCTCTTGCGCTAGATCCTCACCTCCTGCTCCACCCCGATGAGCTTGCAGGTGGTCTGGGTCTGGCCGGCCGAGGCCTCGCGCGCGAACCACTCGCAGGACTCGTTGGAGAAGTGCATCGAGCGGGCCAGCGCCTTGAACGCCTCCACGCTCCCCTTCGTCTTCGGGGCCATGGTCACGCCGCCTCCTTTCCGAACGCCGCGTCGTACACGCCGAAGTCCACCGGCTCGTCGTAGTCTGTCGGACCGCTCTCGCTCCTGAGCGCCGCCACCGCCATTCCGGCCTCGTCCACGCGCCCCGTGTGCGCCAGCGCGCTCTCCGCGGCCGACACCATGGCCGCCCACCCTCTGTCAGCCGACACGTTGCGCTTGAGCCTGATCCTCTCCGTCCTGGCGTCCTTGCCCAGGCCGTCCATATAGGCGCGCAGCTCGTCCGGAAGGGCGGCCCTCACCTGGCTGTTGCCCCACGCGCCGGGCTTCCTGGCGAGCAGGGCCAGCTGGTTCGCTGGATCGCTGGTGCTGGAGGGAACGCTCCCGTAGGAGCGCGGCTCCCTCCGCGTCGGCGATGGACGCCTCCCGCGCGCGCAGGGCGCAGACGACCTCCGTCAGCGCCAGCTCCGGCGCCACCGAGTAGATGTGGTTCGACTCCAGCCGCACGCGGCCGAGCTTGTCGGTCTTGCGGACCTCGTAACACACCACGTCGAAGGGACGCGAGGGGGAGGCCGATAAGCGCCACCTTGTCCTCGATGAACAGGGCACGCTCCTCCTCGCCCCTTGCCCAATGATCCTTCTCGGACAGCGCCATGCACCGGTCGAGCAGGCTCTTGTTGAAGCGTCTGCCCGTGTCGAAGGACGGCACGGGCACGAACAGGTTGCGCCTGATGAACCCCACCTTGTTCTCGACGGACCCCTTCTCGTGCCCGGCATTTGGGTTGCAGAACGAGAACGCGAACCTGTAATGGGCGGCGAAGAGTCCGGCGGCCCTCACTTTGTCGCCAACGCGCCTCCCGACGCCCGCGGCATTGTCAAACACGATGCAGGCAGGCACGCCGCCGATGAACTCGAAGATGTCCTTGAGCGCCTGCCACACGCACTCGGCGTTCTCGCCGGGGAACACCTGAGCCAGCCCGACGTTGGAGAACGGGAAGGTGAGCACGAAGTTGCTCAGGCGCCTCACGCCCATCACGTAAAAGTTAGCCTCCCCGAAGTCCGCCCGCGCCTCGCCGGGCGCCCACACCAGGTCCAGGAAGCGCTCCTTGCCGATGCCGAGCTCCTTCTTAGGTCTGCAGGCATAGTGCCAGACAGTCGAGTCGGAGACCTTCGCGTTTTCCTCCTCCACCAGGCGCTCCCATATGCGCTTGGCCGTGTGGCGCTGCTTGTGCCAGTTCTTGGCGTCCTCTTCCAGCTAGGAGACGATGAGCGGGCGGTGCTGGTCCATGACGCTCGTCGACTTGCGCCTGGCGGGCGGCTGCGGCGAGAGATCGGGGTCTTCGAGATATCTGTACACCGTGTCGTGGAAGACTTCTAACGTTCTGCTGATCTCGGAGGCGTTGTGCCCCCTCATGCGTATTTGCCTAATAGAATGTACTTTGGGCATGCTGATCATATGCCTTTCTAGCCTTTCTTGTCGTTACCAAAGCAAGACAAGAATAGACATTGGTTATGGTCGGCATGTTCGCTGCCAAAGTGTCGAATTCCTACATGCCAATTGTCGAGAATTACTTTGCCATATACACATGCCCAGGAGTCGTTCGATGCCTGCATGGGAAAGGCCGATTCGATCGTCTCCTCCACCCTGGACAAGATGAAGCTCAAAGAGGCGGCATGGTGCGTTCGCGACGGCGTTGGCGAGACCCTGACCTACACCCGGTTTCCGATGGAGCACTGGAGGCGCATCTGCACTAGCAACGCCATCGAGAGGCTCAACCGCGAGATCAGGAGGCGCGCATGCGTCGTCGGCGCCTTTCCGGACGGGAGGAGCGCGCTCATGCTGGTGACGGCCAGGCTGAAATACGTGGCCGACAGCGAGTGGGGGTCGAGGAGGTATCTGGACGTATCGCTGCTCGATGAGTGATCATGCCGAAGTGTATGGGGATGCTCGTCCAAAGTGCGCAAGATTATTGACAGTACCGTCCCGCTGAGTCCGGAAGCGCCCCGGCGCGGGCCCGCGGAGCCGCGCCGAAACCCAGCCGGACGGCGGGCCCCAGGGCTCCTCGCCCCCTCTCTCTCCCCGGAAAAGGAGGACGGCCCCTCGCGGGGCCGTCCGGCGAGCTGGGAAAACGCCTAAGCCTCATCGGGTGTTCGGCTGGCTTCGCAATTCAACCCCCTTGGATTGATTCGCAGTTCGTATGTAATGGGATGCGGACTGCGAATAATGGAGCCAGACGAACCCTTTCTTGTACTCTGGGAACTCAATCAGGTATATCTGCACACTTAGATGCACAGGTATGTATGGCTGGGAGATCAATGGGGTTTTAGAACTTTCCTACGATAAATCGGGAATACTAGAGTCCCGATCCCTGACATTCGATTTCTCCCATTTCCACTTTATTGAGTATCTATGGTTTAATCGAGCTGGTTTTAGGTGCAATACCCACGAATCAGTATCTTCCAAATGAGTCAATTCGAGCCTTCGTACTTCCTTATAAGGTGAGTTTGCCCGGAATCCATTGCACTTTTCCTCCAAAGCATAGATACTTGTGGGGTCAGGTCGTCTACCATTGCAAAAGGTGCTTGTAAGGAATATCTCATCTATCTGATTTGTTGTTGTAAAAACATTTATAGGGGCCATAGTAAGTTGTGGATCGTGTAAAACCTGTTTTACTGTATAGTTTATCTCTGATCCAGAAGTTTTTTCCCATTGATGTATAGGCAATACACCGATGCCTCGCCTATGATTTGAGTCGGATCTGGAACAAAAAGCTGAACCTCGTCTCCTTTCTCTAAGAAGGGGGCCTCCTCCGTTCCGTTTCCTGTCCACAAATACTTCTTCTCTATTAAGGGAACGTTATTGCGAATCAGCACATCGCAAGATTCGTTTGTGCAGATGCAATTCCCATTTTCCTGAAAGATCAACTGAATCTTCCGCACTTTTGTTTTGTAGGGAATATCTACAGGATAACGATGCCACGTAAAAATACTCACAATAGTTACAATTGCAATCATCAGGACGAAAAAAACTACTGCATTAAAAAAACTATGAAAAAAGAACCCACTCAATGCGGCAGCAACAAAAGAAACTATAACTCCCACAAAGAACTGAAGTAAAACGTTTTTCATTGTTCCCCCCTCGGCTCATTATCGTAAGTATTAATTCTGATTCACTTGAATCCTCCTAAAAAAAATAGTCTTTACAGCATGCATATATTAAGCAAAATCCAATTATAATGCAGCTACGCGAAGGTGACGGGGCGGCATTGCTTCGATGGGGAGCCCCTCCCTCGGTCTCGAAATTCTCCACTGGTTCCTTTGGAATGTCCCCATAGAGGTCATACTTGCAGTGCATGGTATCAAAGGCCCTCGACTCTTTTGCCGTTGTCGCAAACTTCGTTAAATAACTATAGCGGATTGTCCTATTCATCCCAGCCGCTGCTAGCCTTTCGTTCGCTAGCACTCGCTCAATACCGCTAGTTCGGTCTCACTTATGCTTGGGTATACAGTCGCTGAGTGACTGTATCTTTGAGCTTTTTGCAGCTCCAAGACGAACTTGATGCGCGGCAACTCTAGCGTGATGGCCAGATGGGTCTTAACGTATCTGTTCCGACTGCGGAAGATGTAGTTCTGCGTCTTCAGCTGACGAAGGGGCTGTGTAGCGGCTTTCAAACAGTTTGACGTTGGCAAAACGACGCTCTCACAGGACTTCATGGCGGGAAGTTTCGTCCACGCGAACTAAACATCGCTATCGAGGTTTAGTTTAATTGGGCATCTGCAATGGCGCATAGGAAGATTCTCCGCTTACGCGGTTCGGACGCTACGTGGCGGTACCCGGCCGTTGTGTCGAGTCCGGCACCGCTGCTCTTGTGCCGTTGATGACGAATCGGGCGGGTTGGAGTGGCGCATCTGGTTTCACTTGATAATATGAACGGCGTCAAAAGCGCCTATACTTTTAACGCCGCTGGTGATAGCAACAAAAGCCTGAGGAGGTCAGATGTCATTTCTCGATCTGATGAGTTTACTTAAGCATTATTGGCGGATCCTTCTAATTTCAGCAGTGGTTTGCGCGCTCGCTCTCCCGCTGGTGTATTTCGTGCTTGTACCAACCAAGTATGAGGCGACATCGGGGATATCTGTCGTTGACCCGTCGGGCACTGTTCCCAGTTCTGAGCTTATGGCGACTGTCGGTTCTCTAGCTCCTCGCGTCGAGACTGCAGTGGGACAAAATGGAGTGTCGATCACGGGGAAGGCGAGTGGCGCAGGAAGCACTCGCTTTGTCTTCAGCGCTGTATCGCAGGATCCGGAAGCGAGCGTTGCCGCAGCCAATACGGCCGCGCAGCAAGTTGCCGAAGAATCTAAGGCCATCTATGATGCTCTTCAGGAAGACACCGAGCAAAAATTGAGCAATTATGAACAAAATGGCGGCCTTGTTGAGGAATTGGGCGGCAAGCAGCTCGATATCATTACTCGCTTGATGACGAGTCGCAACTACGCATTCTGCAATTTTAATGTTCAAGAGGCTAGTGAGGCAGTAGCCGTAGGGCCGAGCGCCCTCAAACTCGGCTTAGCTGCTGGTTTAGCCGGTTTGTTTCTCGGTGTGTGCGTTGTGGCAATTCTCGACTTTGTGAAGAGGCCCATCAGAGGAAAACGCGATGTGGAAGATTCCTTCCCCTATCCTCTTTTGGGGGCGAGTCGCGACACTGGCGATGACCTTTTGTGGGCGAACGTGCAGTTTGCTGCAGGGGAGCGGCCGGGAGTGCTGTGTGTCTTGGGTGCCTGCATGGCCGACGTCCCCTCACTGTGCGATCGGCTGGGTGAAGCAATAAGACGATCTGGTGCCGCTGTGGCTATTGAGCAAATTGAGTCGCGTGCCGATCTTGCGAATATTCCAGTGAGAGAGAAAGAAATGACCCTGCTCTCCTGTCCTTCGTTGGGAACCGATGCGGCGGCGCTTTGGGCTGCCCATGAGGCCGACGCGACAATAGTTTGCATTCGGCAGTGGAAGGATACGCATAGTCAACTCAGCTCGTTAATTAAGGAACTTGATTTGGCTCAAGCTAAGGTTACTGGGATTGTTCTTCAATGATGAAAGAGGGCAAGGTGCGATATCTTGACGTAGTTCACTCGGCAAGGTGATGATTCGCAATGAAAATTCTGTATGTCACGCAGTTCTACCCTCCTGAGAGTATTGCCGGAGCCTTCCGAGCGAAAGAGCATGCCGCACGATGGGCGTGCGCAGGCAACGAAGTTACTGTGCTGACAGGGTGGCCTAACTATCCAACTGGCCGACTTTTTGATGGCTATACTCCTCAACTTCTAGGAGAGTTTGAGGACGGGAATGTTCGGGTGCTCCGCAGCAAATTGGCGGTACGGCCTAATACCAGTTTTTTGAAACGGATTGTGAATGGCGGCAGCTTCTTCTTTTTCGGCTGTCTAAATGCCTTGGTGCAGAGAGAAAAAATCGGCAAGGATTATGACATCGTGCTCGCTTCCTCGGGCACGGTATTTGCTGCTTATATCGGCCTTTTTCATGCGATCCTTCATCATATTCCTTTTGTAGTGGAGTTCCGTGATCTTACATTTGATCAAATGGTTGCAACTGGGTCAAAAAGAAACAGCTGGAAAGTCCGGCTTATGAGATCTCTCGAATTGCGACTTGCCCGCAAGGCGGATTCGGTTATTGTGTTGACGGAGGGGTTTAGAAAAAGGCTGATCGAGTGCGGCATTCGTCCAGCCTCTGTCTCTGTTATACCCAATGGCGCTAGTGTTCATTCCCTGAAAAAGACATCGAGCGAAGCGGAAATTACATTTGGATATTTTGGGACTATGGGTATTTCCCAAAACGTACCGGAGACCCTTGAGATCTCCGAATTGATTGGTGCTATTACAGGCTCTGCCGTAAAGTACACGCTAATAGGAGAGGGGGCGGCTCGGCGCGAAATTGAAGATCTCGTAGAGGCGGAATACCCGTCCGTCAACCTTTTGCATGGCTTGCCCCAAGAAGAGCTCGAGAGGTTCTACGCCAACTGTGATTTTACATTTGTGAGCCTTAAGCGCTCCGACTCTTTTGGAGCTACTGTGCCTTCGAAGATCTTCCAGTCTTTCGCCCGTGGCGTTCCTGTCATTTTCCTCGGGCCTGATGGCGAAGCTGCCAAGATTATCCGAGATCATGAGGCGGGTCTTGTTTTATGCGGCGACGAAAGGGATAATGAAAAAAAACTCGCGTCCTTTTTTAATCAGGAAGATTGGAGACAAAGGGCTAAAGTTATGGGAAGAAATGCCCATGATCTTATAAGAAAAGAGTACTCGCGTACCGTTTTGGCGGATCGCGTACTTGCCATATTGGATAATGCCTCTAGGTCAGAAAGGTCGAAAGATAAATGATTAACGTAATTGGTCTTGGCTACATCGGTTTGCCGACTGCGCTTATGTTTGCAGCTCACGGAGTCGAGGTTGTTGGCACTGATTACAACGAGGAGCTAGTGGCAACTCTAAAGGATGGCCGAACCACGTTCAAAGAAGATGGCCTCGATGAACTTTTCGGCCAAGCCTTAAAGGCTGGCATTACGTTCTCCACGGAGTATCAAGTTTGCGACACGTACATCGTCAGCGTGCCCACTCCCTACGATGCGGATTCTAAAAAAATAGATGCCAGCTATGTGAGTACTGCCGTGCAAACTGTCATGGACGTAGCCCCCAAGGGCGCGACGATCGTTATCGAGTCAACAGTGTCCCCAGGCACCATCGACCATTTTGTTCGCCCAGTTGTGGAAGCTCATGGACTCGTCGTCGGCGAAGGTGTCCATCTTGTCCATGCTCCCGAGCGCATTATTCCTGGCAATATGATAAACGAGCTGTTGCACAACAATCGGACTATCGGCGCAGATGACCCGCAAATAGGGGAGCGTGTCAAAGAGCTCTATTCCTCGTTTTGCCAGGGAGAAATTGCCGTGACCGATATTCGCACGGCTGAGATGACCAAAGTAGTGGAAAACACGTTCAGGGATATCAATATTGCCTACGCGAACGAACTGGCAAAGATTTGCCGCCAAGATGGCATGGATGTATATGAGATCATCCGTATCGCCAATATGCATCCGCGCGTGAATATTCTGTCTCCCGGACCTGGCGTGGGCGGTCATTGCATCAGCGTCGATCCGTGGTTTCTGGTAGGCGATTATCCGATGACGGCAAAGCTGATCCGCTGTGCGCGAGAGGTCAATGACTCCATGCCTGACTTTGTGCTATCTAGGGCGAGCGAAATCATGAAGGAGCGAGGGATCGAGGACCTTTCCAGGGTGGGCATCTACGGTCTCACCTATAAGGAGAACGTCGACGACGTGCGCGAGTCTCCTACTTTGCAGATGCTGGAGTCTATGGAGCGGCATTTGGCCACTGGCTTCTGCAAGATATACGATCCATGGGTCACCGAAGACATCGTGCCGCATCAGGTGCATTCTATGAACGAGTTCCTTCAGGGAGTTGAGTTGGTCATCGTTATGGTTGGCCATTCGGAGTTGCGTAGCAACCTGTCTGTGCTCGAGGGCGTGGCCGTGCTCGACACTCGCGATGCGTGCGGAACGGCGCCGAACATTTACAAGTTGTAGATTGGTGACACTCGTGGGGAAAAAGAAGATCATGCTCGTGTTCGGGACGCGTCCCGAGGCGATCAAAATGTGCCCGCTCGTCAATGAGTTAAAGCGCCGCTCCGATCAGTTCGAGGTTGTGGTTTGCGTCACGGGGCAGCATCGCCGGATGCTCGACCAGGTGCTTGACACGTTCGACGTTGTGCCAGACTGCGACCTTGATATCATGAGCATGAACCAAACGTTGTTTGACATTACGTGCCATGTCTTACTTGATATAAAAGCTGTTCTCGAGAGCGTTGCCCCCGATATCGTCCTAGTTCACGGAGATACGACGACGTCGTTCGCGGCCGCCTTGGCGGCATTCTATTTGCATATCCCCGTTGGCCATGTTGAGGCAGGCCTGCGCACAGGGGATGTGTACTCCCCTTGGCCCGAGGAATTCAATCGCCAGGCAGTGGACATAATTTCTCGGTACTATTTTGCCCCGACCGAGCGGGCGCGGGTTAATCTTTTGTCCGAGGGCAAGCCTTCCGAGAGGATTTATGTCACGGGCAATACGGGTATCGATGCCCTGAAGACAACTATCGTAGACGGTTACGACCACTCCGATTTGACCTGGGCGCGCGATGGCCGCATGATCCTCATCACAGCTCATCGCCGAGAGAATCTTGGTGAGCCCATGCATCAAATGTTCCGTGCCATTCGGCGCGTGATGGAAGAACATCCTGATGTGAAGGCGATTTATCCCATTCATATGAATCCAGCAGTACGCGAGGCTGCTCATGCTGAGCTCGACGGCTTTGATCGCTTGCGCTTGGTGGAGCCACTGGAAGTCTTCGACTTCCATAATTTCATGGCGGCAAGCTACCTTATCTTAACTGATTCGGGCGGAATCCAGGAAGAAGCGCCAAGTTTGGGAAAGCCCGTGCTTGTCATGCGCGATACGACCGAGCGCCCCGAAGGAGTTGCGGCTGGAACGTTGCGTCTTGTGGGAACCGATGAGGATGATATCTATCAAGCATTTACCGAGTTGCTCGATGACGAGGCGGCCTATGCGGCCATGGCCTGCTCCTCGAATCCCTACGGAGACGGTCGGGCGAGTCAGCGCATCGCCGATATCCTAGGTTGCGAGCTATGACGTTGCCTTCGCGGTTTTGGCTTTACTTCAACACCATGCGTCATTTGAGGTTAAGCCAAATAGCTCTTAGGATATGGCGCCGAGTTGGCGGTTCGACACCGCTTGTCCGAGGATATCGAGTGCGTCCCGAGGTATCCCGTGCCTCTATTGCTTCAGTACCTGTTCTGCCTCTCTTGGATTTTGATCCGGTCTTTTTGGGCCGCTATGATGTGGACGCTCTGCTGGATGACCAAGTAGAACTGCTCCATCACGGAGAGGCAGTTGATTGGAATGCCTCGTGGCATAGCAAACTGGGGACCCCGCTTTGGCGTTTCAATTTGCATTACTGCGAATATCTTCTGCCGCTGGCTGCCGCAGCTCTGAAATCAGGTGATAAGCGATACCTTATCAAGGCGAAGTCCATTATTGACGCTTGGATTGTTGCGAATCCTCGGTCGACAGGGGGTGTTGGTTGGGATTCCTACGTTATCTCCATGAGGGTGACCCAATGGCTTGCCTTTTATGGAGAAGTGCGCGTCTTGCTCGAAGAAGACAGCGCCTTCATTGATCGCATGAACCAGTCGCTCGCCGAACAGTATGCGTTTCTCGCAGATCATTTAGAGAAGGACATCCTGGGCAACCACTATCTTGAGAATCTCAAGGCTCTCGTGCTGCTTAGCTGCTATTTTAGGGATGAGGCCACGTTGCGGCACCTGATGCCGGTACTGGAGGAGCAGATCGCTGAGCAGATTCTCCCCGACGGCATGCACTTCGAACTCTCTCCCATGTATCACAAGGTGATATTGGAGTGCTTGATGCGCATAGCATGTACGTTGCAGGCTGGCGAATGGGCGCGAGACGTTGCCACCTTATGCAGATTGCAAGATATGTGCGACTGTCTTTATTCCTTGGAACATGATGCAGACCGCACCCCATTGTTCAACGATTCAGGCGATAATGTGGCTAAAAGCCGTGACGCGCTTTTAGCTTGTGCCCGCGAGCAATTCGGCTTAGCTCCTCGACTAAAGGATTGTCTCCCTGATGCAGGGTACTATTTTCTTCGAGGTACGATAGGGGAGACTGAGGTAAAAGTTATCTTTGATGCTGGGCGTCCGGGTCCCGAATTTGCAGCCGGGCACGCTCATTGCGACATGCTCTCTTTTGAGGCCTTCGTTGGGGGGCATCCGTGGTTGGTGAATACTGGCACTTTTGCCTATCAGGATGCGCGTCGCCTCGCCTTCAAGCGAACGGCGGCGCACAACGCTCCTCAACGAGCCGGGGTGGAGCAGTCGGAATGCTGGGCACCCTTTCGCATGGCCCGTATGGCTCAGGTGCAGGAAGTCTGCCATGGTCCTCGTTTCGTGGAGGCTGCCATGCGGGATCATCGGGGAGGGGCGCTGAAGCGCCGAATCGAGCTTACTGAGGGAGGTATTGTCGTAACTGACATGGCGCCCGACGGGGCGCGAATCGTGTCATCGCTACGGAGTCCCGGGAGAATCGGCGAAGGAATATTCTCTGAAGGCGAGTTGTGCCCCTATGCTCCCGAATTCGGCCGAATTGACGAAGCGCGACGGCTTGTTTTCGTTGGCGAGGGTCAGGTGACTTATCATGTTGCCGTGCCGACCTGTGCGCAAATTCCAGAAGCTGAAGGAGGTCGTTGTGAGTGCGACTGATTGGTACTTCAGGTTGCCGTTGCCAATGCAAAATGCAGCGACCTATATTGTGGCCGCAAAAAATCGTTGGGAACGTTATGGAGCTCCCTTCGGCGAGATTATGGCCGGCTATAGAGAACGCGCCTCTTGGTCTGCCGATCATTTGGCCGCCTATCGTGATGAGCGTTTGAGGCTGATGGTCGACCACTGCTATCGCACGGTGCCCTATTACGCCCGTTGGTTTCGCGATAACGAGATTGATCCTGCGTCTATCAAAACTGTCGACGATCTAGCGGTGCTTCCAGTGCTTTCCAAAGATGATGTCAGGGCATGTCCTGAAGATTTTCTATCGTGCTTGTTTGCAAATAGGCGCGTGATTCGACGCCATACAAGTGGCACGACGGGAAGTTCGTTCCAGTTCGTTATGGACAGGCGCGCTGTTATGGAGCAATGGGCCGTTACATGGCGCTATTGGGAGGGTTTGGGCATTTCCTTCGATACTCCGCATGCCATGTTCGGCACCCGGCGCATTGCCTCTCCCTCTCAGGCCAAACCACCCTATTGGCGCAGTAAGGCGCCTGTACAAGAATGGTACTTCAGCGCTTTCCATGAGTCTGACGAGAATATGCCGGCCTACTTCGATGAAATAGAGCGACGAGGGTTCTCCTGGATTCATGGATATCCTTCCCTCGTTACCCCCCTCGCTGCTTATATGGTGGAGAAGGGGAGGCGATTTTCGCGTCCGCTATCTCATGTAACATTGGCAGCGGAGAATCTGCTCGCCCATCAAAGGGCGCTTATGGTGGAGGCGTTCGGGGTGGAGCCTCGCATGCATTACGCATCTACGGAAGGAGTGGCGAATGCGTCTCAGGGGCCAGAGGGGGAGGCGTATCGCATAGATGAAGACTATGCTGTGACAGAAGTACTGCCGCTCGATGAAGATCCTCTCTCTGGTGAGATCGTAGGCACCTCGCTAACCAATTATGCTATGCCGTTGCTGCGCTGGCGCTTGCGCGATATTGGTCGCGAAGGAAGAGATGGGGACGGGTATCGCACTCTTGTATCTATCGACGGACGTACCGAGGATTACCTCCGTCTTCCCTCGGGAATACGGATGGGAAAGCTAGACCACGTATTCAAGGATACCCGGCATTTTCGTGAGGCTCAAATTCGCCAGGCAGCTGATTATTCGCTCGAATTGTGGGTTGTTTCGACGCAGCAGGATACGTCTGCCGACGAGGCGATTGCTCTGCGCGAGTTACGTGAGAGCGGCTGCGATGTGCCGGTGAGTTTCCGTTATGTAGAAAGTATTCCGAAAACAAAAGCTGGGAAGCTGCAGTTTGTCATATCGGAGGTTGAGTAGGCATTGATGGGTTTGAGCGAATCGACAGTATGGTTGCACGAGGGTCTTTCGAGCTACGAACAAGTGCGCAAGGGCTATGAGGCGGGGCTGCTCGATGATATTTTCGGCCCCTTGGGAGCTCTGGTCTCGCCGGGAGACAGAGTGGTGCTGAAACCGAATCTCGTCAAAGAGGGCCACCTTCTTGCTTCCGAGGAATGGGAGCAGGTTATCACTAATCCTGTCGTTGTCGAATGTGCGCTTCGAGAGGTTCTCAAGGCTTTGAAAGGCCGGGGGTCTGTGGTAATTGCCGATGCTCCCCAGGCCGATGCCGACTGGCTTGAGATTATGCGTCGCACGGGATTGGAGAACGTAGCCGAGAAATGGGGAAGGCATTACGGCGTGCCTGTCTCGTGCGTCGATTTGCGCGAGGAGTACTGGATTGCGCGTAACGGGGTAGTGGTTTCAGCGCATAAACAGTTTGGAGATCCCCTAGGCTATGTGTCGGTAGATCTGGGGTCGTCTAACAGCGAGTACTTCGATAAGCCGGTAAAGAACTACTACGGCGCAGATTATGATACCGCTGAAACACGGCGCTATCACAATGAAACGAGCAATGTGTATGTGTTTTCCCGCACGGTTCTCTCCGCTGATGTGTTTATTAACCTTCCCAAAATGAAAACCCACAAATTAGCGGGCATGACCGGGAGTCTGAAGAACATCGTCGGTGCATGCATAGTCAAGAATTCTTTACCCCATCACACTTTGGGAGGCCCCCTTGAGGGCGGCGATCAATTTGCGGAGGAATCAGGACGCACTAACGCTGAGGGCTTTCTGAAAAAAATGGGCGGGAAGTTGCTGAGCTACAAAAAACCCTTCTTTGGCTACCCTATTGCCATCGCAAAGAAATGGATCGGGAAATCGTTGGGTATGGGGGGCTCGGTAGTGCGCAACGGATCGTGGTATGGCAATGATACGATCTGGAGAGCCGTGGTCGATCTGAACAAGGTGTTACTCTATGCCGATGCCGAAGGGAATATGCACAAAGTACCTCAGCGGAAGTACTACGCTGTTATCGATGGCGTGGTGGCAGGGGAGGGATCGGGCCCTCTGGCACCTGACCGTAAAGAGACGGGTGTGCTGTTTGCAGGAAACAATCCGGTTGCCCTTGATGCAGCCCAAGCGTGGCTCATGGGCTTCGATTATCGGAGCATTCCGTCAATCGTGCACGGGCTTGAAGCACGCGGATACGGGCTATTCTCGGGAGACTATAGGGATATTGCACTTGCGGGAGGCTCTCCGGGTCGGACTGGAATGCTTGCGGAGCTTGATGCTCGCTCCTCCTTCGGGTTCAGGCCCCATTTCGGTTGGGCTGGCCATGTCGAGCTGGTGCCAGGCGATCAGCCCTCTCCGGGTAGAGAGGGCTGATTCCGTGACGGTTTACTACCTTGGTCAGTTTCCACCTCCCTTCGGGGGCGTTACGGTGAAAAACGCCCTGCTATTTCGACTGCTCTCGGCGGAAATGGATATTCATAAACTGGAATTTAGAAAAAGTGGCTCTTTTGCCATAGGCGCTCGGGTTCTCCTTTCGAGATCCGGTGATGTTTTTCTTATCGGATTCGGCAATCGTGACCTACAGAGGCTCTTTATCAAAGTAATTGGCTTCGTACGCCCCAGAGTGTTGGAGCGCCTGATAGTTATTGTGATGGGTGGTGAGATATCGGGTGAAATAGCCCAGGATAAAATGTACGCGCGTTTCTGCCAGAGGGTGCGTGCGATGTATTTTGAGACAAAGGGAATGGCGGCGCAAGTAGAGGCTGTCGGGTTACGCAATACGCGTTTGTTCCCCAATTGCCGGCAGCGACCCGAGAGTCCGTGGTTCCCGAAATCGAATAGCGGAATGCTCAAGGTGGTTTTTTTCTCGCTAGTTGATGACAGCAAGGGGGCCGATTTAGTGCTCGAAGCGGCCTATCGTACACCAGGAGTTGAATACCATATCTACGGCTCTCTGTCCGAGAGGTTCGAGGAAAAGTTTCGCAACACGGTCTCTGGACTTTCGAACGTCATTTACCATGGCGTCTTCAATGCGGTCGAGTGTGACGTATATGCCGAATTGCACAACTACGACGTTCATGTTCTTCCGACGCGATGGCGAGGCGAAGGTGTCCCGGGTATTTTGGTGGAGAGTAAAATAGCTGCTGTACCTAGTGTGGTGAGCGATTTCGGGTTCAACGCCGAGATTGTGGAGAATGACGTGTCGGGCGTAGTGCTGCGGGAGAATACGGTTGACGGCCTCGTTGAGGCTATTGAGATGCTTGACGGCAATCGGACGCTTCTCGATAGCCTCAAGCGAGGCGCGAAAGAGTCTGCTGAGGATTTTTTCCCTGAGAGGTTTCTCGGGCAGATTCTTTCCGATATTCATAAATGGGAGGAGAGAGGCGAATGAGCACTTTCATGAATGCAGCTAATAAGTACCGTCGCGCTCATTGGCTTGCAAAACACCATCTAGCGCCTTTAGCCAAGCTCTACGAGATGTGGATCTATCTTATTCACAACAGCTTCATTCCAGCTAGTTGCGAGATTGGGGAGGGCACATCGTTTGGCTACAAGGGCATTGGCGTGGTGGTGCACAGCCGGGCTCGCATCGGCAAAAACTGCCTCATTGCCCAGAATGTGACCATAGGTGGGCGAAGCGGCCATGAAGAGGTTCCGATCATCGGAGATAACTGCTATATTGGCGCCGGAGCCAAAGTGCTGGGTCCCATCACCTTGGGCGATAACGTGATTATTGGGGCGAATGCCGTCATGATATGCGATGCGCCCTCGAATTCCATTTGGGGGGGGGGTGCCCGCTCGGCTGCTGAAGGGTGGCGAAGGCGAGCAAGACCGAGCGCTAGAGGCGGCGGAGAGCCGTGCATAGAACGCATATTCCAAGTGCACAGCAGGGAGGCATTTGTGGCTAACGTGCTATTTGGATCGAATATCCCTGTCGATTTTGACTGCCCTTCGGGCATTGCAAAAAAAGTAGCGTGGCAGGCTGCGGCATTTCAAGCGGTAACGGGTGATACGGCTTACTGCCAGTTCGTCCATCAAGGATCGCTTGTCATCACGCGGCCTGATTTCCAGGTGGTCGATCAAGTCGAATTGAAACCGGGATACCTGCAGCGTATCGACCAATACAAAAAGTTGAGTGATTGGGCAATTCGCCACGAGGTGCGATTTCTCTACTATCGCTTCGATCACTATGATGCGATCACCCACGGGTTCTTTAAGCGCATGAAGCGCTCAGAAGCGAAGGTGGTTATGGAGTTCGCTACTTACCCCTATACAGCCGAGCGGGCCCAGCGTCATAAGGCGCTGCTGGCACATGGTGAATATCTGGCCTATCTCGTGCGCAAGATCCATGTGATTGACGAGTGGCTGCATATTCCCCGGGCAAAACGCGTGCTTGATGGAGTCGTCACCTATATGCCCCATAAGAATATCTGGGGTATTCCAGTTACGGTCATTGATAACGGAGTTGATCTGGACGCAGCGCCCTTGAGGAGGCTCGCTTTGTCGGAGGGCGGCCCGCTCACTATGCTCTGTGTTGCAAATTTGAGTTTTTGGCATGGCCTCGATCGCCTTGTTCGAGGTATGTGCGCCTACGGGGCGAACGAGGAGGCTCGTCCGGTACGCTTGCTTGTGGTGGGACCGGAAACCGAAGAACTAAAGAAGCTCCATAACCTTGTTGAGGAAATGGGTCTTGATGACTCGGTTATGTTCCTTGGTCCTAAAACTGGCGCTGACCTTGATAGCCTGTTTGACGAGGCGCACATTGCCGTAGGTTCGCTCGGCTTACATCGCATTGGTCTTGATCGGGGATCAACGTTGAAGGTGAAGGAGTACTGCGCCCGGGGCATTCCCTTTATCTACTCCTACCGTGAGGCGCAGTTGCGAGGGGACGAGGCTTTTTCGTTGAGAGTGGCCGCCGACGAAAATGCCGTGGACGTGGGGGCAGTCGTGTCGTTCTGCGACAATCTTGGTGATGCAGCTGCTCTTGCAAAGGAGATGCGGGCATTTGCCGAAAGGCGATTCACATGGGAGTCGCAAATGGCCATTCTGGCAGACCGCTATTACGAAACGGTGTCATTGTGAGCCGTTCGCTGAAACGTATAGCTGCGGAGGGCCACTCTTATGTTCTAAAGAAGTGCTGCATCAAGGCGCTTGGATGCAGATCTCGTGTGGTCAAAAAGCGTTTTGTCCGCGCTCGTGCAGAAAGAAAGGTGCTCGTTTCTCCGCTTCAGGCGCAATCGAGCTCGGCGCCAAGGGTTGGAGCGGCGGCTTTTGACATGACCGATGAGCTTGCCGGCTATGCGCTCGACCTCTCTGATAGATTCATAGGTGGAGAAATGCTGCTATTCGGCCGACCCGTTGTTTTCCGCGAAGAGGAGAGAGAGTACCCCTGGCATCGAGATTTTCTCAACGATGCCCATTATGCTCCCCTCCTCTATACGAGCCTTCATCGACCTGGACATGATGAGATAAAGGTGCCCTGGGAATTTGGACGCATGCAGGCTGCCGTGCATCTTGCCATGGCTTGGGCGTCAACGGGGCGTTCCTGCTATGGCGATGAGCTGCGCGGCCTGTTGGAGAGTTTCTCGAGGGAGAATCCTGTCGGCTATGGAGTTCAATGGGCGTGCGCTATGGAGGTGGGAATTCGCATTTTTAACGTACTGCACGCCTATGTCCTCGTTGCGCCGCAACTCGCTATTGATGATAGCCTGCATATCTTGATCGGTCGACTCGCTTACGAGCACGGTGCCTACCTGTTTGCAAACTTGGAAACAGATGCGCGACTCTACGAAAACAATCATTATGTTGCCAATCTTCTGGGTCTTGCGGCGATTGGCGTAATATTGCCCGATTGCGACAAGGGCCGAAAGTGGCGCGATTATGCACGCCGTGAGGCGGAGCGCGTCATAAGGAAGCAGGTGCTTCCGGATGGCACGGGATTCGAGGGGAGCGTCCGCTATGCGCGGCTCATATGGGAGATGTTCGCCCTAATCGGCCTCTTATACGAGCGTAACGGCCTTGAGATGAGTAACGGTTACTGGCAGAGAGCATCCCTTCTCGCTTCTTATCTGTCTTGGATGACTCCAGATTCAGGGGAATCGCCCCAGATCGGTGATAATGATAGCGGTCGCGTTCTCTTCTTCTCAACTGAATCCTATGCTGATCTGCGCTATGCTGCTTGCGCGATGGGAGGAGGGGGCGCTGTTTGCAATCTTCCTGAGAAAATGGTTTTCGCGTCGTCGCCCCAGGTCAATCAAGAGTTGGGTGAGCTGAGGGGACTGAAGCTCTTTCCGGAGGGCCGCTTCTCGGTGTATCGTGATGACGAGGTGTTCCTCTGCGTTGCCGCGACCGACGCTCATCGCTTTGACGTGCCTGGTCATACCCATGGGGACAAGCTCTCATTTACTCTCGAATATCGAAACCGCGCCTTCTTTAATGATGGCGGTACGGGAAATTACACGTGCGACTCGTCAGTGCGCGACAGCCTGCGTTCTGTGCGGGCTCATTCGACGATTCAGCTTGCCTCAGCAGAGCAAAACGAGTTTGAGGGGGTATTCTGGAGTCGAAGGAACGGGACATCCCACCTAAAGGCTTCCAGAGGAGATCATGGCGTCATGATCGAGGGAACTCACGACTGCTATCAAAAACGCTTTGGCATTACGCACCGCCGTCGCGTGATTTATGACGATGGCTTCAAAACCGTGCGCATAGAAGACATATTGGAGGGATGGAATTCAACCGCTCCTGAAGCCACTCTGCGATTTGTGCTCGATCCTCGTGTGGAAGTTTTGACGTTGCTGGATAACCGAGCTGTTTTGAGGCACGGTGATGCGAAGGTTACGCTGATCACTCCTGCTGCACTTTCCGTCGAGAGGGGATATTATTCCCGTGAGTACGCGCAGCTTTGCGAGACCTCGGTGCTCGTCTGCCCAGTAAGAGAAGCGTCCCTGACGACACTGATTGAATTGGTGAGGTAAATGGAAGAGAAGACGCATTATAGTCAGGTTGTTCTTGTCACAATTGCATTTCTGTTTTGCTGCACGATTTCCATTCCCACGCAGGCGGAATCGTTGGAGCCCCTGCGTTCTTTTCTTGCATCGCTTCCCCTGGTGTCAGCAACCGATGCCGTGGGTGCGGCAACACTCACTCAAGTAAGGTATTCATTTCTAACTGTCTTTCTAGTGCTTGCTGCGGGAACGCTTACGCTCAATCTGCTGTTAAGCCATCGTATTGGATGGCGATTGGGCGGGACGCCTCCGCTGGTGAGCTTGCTTTTGTTTGCCGCAGTCGCCGCAATCTCGGCGGTTTACTTTAAGAATATTGCCGATACGGCCAAACTGTTCGTCTATGTCGAATTGGCGATTTCCATTGCCTGGATGACGGCGGGTGAGAAGAGGTTTCTCTGTAGATCGCTGCTTAAGTTGTTGCTGACGGTAGGTGTGCTTAACGCCCTGGTCACAGTAGCTCAATTCCTCGTACTCGCACAAGGAAGCACGGGGGTTAGAGCGCTTCGAATGGCGCGGCCGGATGGATTGTTTGGCGACTCCATTCTATCGGCTTTGGTGGGCGCTATGACTCTGTTTGTCGTGCTGAATCGCGCCGATATGCCCTGGAGTCGAAAGATCGCTCTCTCGCTTCTTCTCCTTGTGGCGGGCGTGTTGACTGGTGCGCGGTCGTTTTATTATCTTGCAGCAGGTGCGTGTATTTTGGGAGTGGCTTTTGCCTTGCAAGGTAGCGGAATCAAGGCAATCCTGTGTTGCGCCATATGCGTTATCGGCATTGCTGCTATCGTGGTCATGGTCGATCGTATTTCGGACTTTGAGGAATCAGTGTCTTCGGTAAGTTCGGATGTTCTTTCGGGGAGAGATCTCAAAGCGGCGCTTGCGCTGCAAGAGTTCGACGAGCATCCTGTAATTGGCATTGGAACGGGCCGCTATGCGCATGCAGAGGCTGCCTACTATGCTGAAACCATGACAAAAGCCGGTTTAAATGGGACGAACCCTCATAACATCTATCTCCAGGTTCTCTGCGAGAATGGAATTGTGGGTTTCATACTCTTCGCTATTTTCATAGGCTGCACTTTGTGGCAATTATGGCGCCAGCGGTCATGGCAAGCATTTTCCATCTTCGGACTATTTCTCGTTTCCGGTATGACTCTTGGCGTTTTCTACAGCGCTTCTGTGGCTTCGTTCGTGCTGGCTTTGATCTTTGCCAACTTGCCAGCGACTGTTTCATCGGTGTCGGAGAGATAGGGTGCTATGGGTCTCGTTAAGAAAATTGTTGGCAAACTGCCCCGCGACTTCTCTATCGTTACCATCTTCAGTCTAGGTTCGAAGCTCATCCAGGCTGTTTTGACGGTGGTGGTCATTCGCGTGCTCACTGTGGAAGACTACGCTTCATACACAATGTTCCTCACGCTCTCCGGGACTATTCTCGGCGTGGCCGGACAGAGTTTCTCACTTGCGTATGTACGTTATAACACCGAGAAGATCTCGCTTGATCCCCGGGCGGCCGATACCGTGTTTCTCATCTCGCACGCTGTTAATTGCGCGAGTTGTGCTCTAGCGGGTGCTGTGGTGGCAATAGGGGGGGAGGGGTTTGGCTATGCCCCGTACTTATTGCTCCTGGCTGTTTTGTATGGATTCATTTTAGGGGCGATTCAAATCGATATCGCCTTTCTGCAATCGCGGGAACGATACGCCGCTGCGGGTGTGGTCGAGAACTGCAAGCAAGGGGCAATTCTGCTTCTGGTCATTGGGGCTGTAGTGGCGTTTGGCGCGACCGTTGATTCGATTCTGCTCGCTTACCTGCTCTCGGGTGTTTTATGCCTTGCGATTTCGATGGGTTATTTCTGGCAGCCCATAAGAACCGGCTCGCTCCGCTTTGTTCTCGATAGGTCAGAGGCTCGTAATTTTATAGCGGTATCGTTTTGGCTGATTCTTTACAGTGCCGTGATGCAGACGTTCAACCAGGTGGATGTTTCCATGTTGACTGCTTTTAGGATGACCGAACAGGTGGCAGAGTACGGTGTGGCACTTAAATACTACAATATCATTCTCGTGCTTCTCCCATCAATCAAGACGGTTCTAAGAGTGAGGATGTCAAAGGCCGAGATGACCACTAGCGTTGTACGGCAGAGGGAATTTGCCCTGCGATGGATGCGTAAGGCCACAGTTCCTTTTCTTATAGGAGTTGGTCTTTTGTGCGTTGGCGCCCAGTTCTTGTTCCCTATTCTCAATGGAGTCGTCTACGACAGGGCCATCTTTGTATTCGATATACTATGCGTTAGCGCCTTTTTTGCTTATGTGCTTGCGCCCAGCGTGAGCTTGGTGATGTCCCTCGGTCGCTACCGAGAGCAGTTTCTCTTGGCCTTGTTGGCTTTGGCTGTTAATACGGCTGGAAACTGGTTGTTGATTCCCGGATGGGGAGCAGTTGGAGTGGCTATCTCGACCACAGTTTCACAGTTTATCTTAAATGCCTCGATGACTTTTTTGGTGTTTTGGCATGCTCGAAAAGCTGACGTCGCGACCGAGGACGAGCGGGAAAGGCTCGACTAGCCAGTGGCACGCTTACTGCGCCCCTTCTCGCTTGAAGACGGCGAGGGCGGTGCGGAGGATGCAGAGGGCGTCCAGGTACAGGGAGCAGTGGGTGATGTAGTAGTATTCCAGCTCCAGGCGCTCCTGGTACTCGATGTCGGAGCGGCCGTTGCAGCCCCACCAGCCGGTGAGCCCGGGCTTCACCTTGTTGTACAAGGGGCGCCCTCCGTGGGCTTCCAGCTCGCCGGGGATAAGCGGGCGCGGGCCGATGGCGGACATCTCTCCCTTCAGTACGTTGAAGAACTGCGGCAGCTCATCCAGGGATGCGCGGGTCGTGGGCGAGTTTCTGGTTCTGCTCCCATTCAGCGCGTACTGCGGGGTCTTCCAGGAGTCGTTGCAGCTGCTCGTCGGCGTCCCATGCCATGGAGCGCAGCTTCCATAGCTCGAAGCACTGGCCGCGCAGCCCCACGCGGGTCTGCTTGTAGAAGATGGGGTGCGTGTCGTCGGCTGCTAGGTACGACAGCTTCACGACGGCGGCCACGGGCAGGGTGGCAAGGCAGCCCGCGGTGCCAAGGACGATGTCGATCACCCGCTTGACGGGCAGGTAGAGCAGCTGGCTCGCGCCGAAGGAGTGCCGCTGCAGGTCGAGGGTGCGGTAGACCCCCGCCTAGCTGACGGGCTGGATTTCCGAGGCCGTTCCCAAAAGCTCGGCGATGCCCAGGCGCAGCTTCACGCCGTTGTCACCTGTTCGTCTTGATCGAAGAACTTTGAGCTGTGTTGCGGTGACCAAGTTACCTCGATCTGCCCAAATGCAGTGCGTTCTTACCTATTGCTTGCCATGCGGGAGGTACGTATGTTTTACCGCGCCCCGGCCTTCTTGAAAACCGCCAGGACGGTTCTCAGCACGCAGAGGGCATCCAGGTACAGCGAGCAGTGTGTGACGTAGTAGTACTCCAGATCCAGTCGCTCGTCGTACTCGATGTCCGAGCGCCCGTTGCAGGCCCACCAGCCCGTGAGGCCGGGCTTCACCTTGTTGTACAGCGGACGGCCGCCGTGCTCCTCCAGCTCTCCCGGGATGAGGGGGCGCGGGCCGATGATGGACATGTCGCCAGCTACGACGTTGAAGAACTGGGGCAGCTCGTCGAGCGACGTCTGGCGCAGGATGCGACCCACGGGGGTGATGCGGGGGTCGTCGTCCAGCTTCTGGCTCCGGTGCCATTCCTCGCACCGCTTTGGATCCTGAAGCAGCTCTGCCAGCACCTCGTCGGCGTTCCATACCATGGAGCGCAGCTTCCAAAGCTGGAAGGGCTTGCCTCGCAGGCCGATACGCGTTTGCTTGTAGAAGATGGGATGGTTGTCGCCGGTGGCGAGGTAGGAGATCTTCACGATGGCGGCGACGGGCAGGGTGACCGCGCAGCCGGCGATGCCCAGCAGCAGGTCGAATGCGCGCTTAGTGGGGAGATAGATGGTCTGTGCGGCGCCGAAGGAGTGACGTTGCAGATCGAGCGTCTTCACGATGCCGATTTGCCCGACCTCCTGCATTTCCGCAGTAACGCCGAGGGATTCCGCGAGGCCGATGCGCACCTTAAGGCCCTCAGCCATGAGCTCCTCGATGGCCGCGTCGTCCATCTTCGAGGGCGCGGTCAGGATGACGACCTCGTCCGCGTTGGTGAGCGAGCAGAGGGGCAGCAGATCGACGCTGGGGGCGGCAGGTCTTTGGAGGAATGCGTCGACGGCGGGGGAGTCGGTGAAGCAGAAGCCGACGACGCGCGAAGCCTTCATATCGTCGGCGTAAAGGCGCTGCTCGGACTCTTCGGCGTCCTGCGCCGAGCAGACGAGTACGACGCGCTTGATGCTATCTTGCGGACGATTGCTCCAGCGCGAGAGGAGCCGCCGCTTGTGCAGGTACTTCAGAACGAGGGCGAGACCAGCATAGCCCGAGTACATGACGACGACCATTTCGCGTGAGAAGTCCTCGCCCATTTTAAGGAGGTAGAAAAACGCGCACGCCGTCAAGAAACTCTCCAGAACGAGTACCAGCTGGATGCGGATGTCTTCCCAGTAGCGGCGCCGGAAGATGCCGCTGTAAGGATTGGTGAGCAAGGTGAATAGGAGGTCGCTGAGGAGGAGGAACGCAAGCAACCCGCGCCAGGAGGGGACGTTGATGAACTCGAGGTTTCCAAATTTTAGGAGATAGGCGCATGCGAAGGCTGCAGCAAGTGAGACCATGTCAATGGCGACGAAATCCACATGCTTCGATATGCTGCTAATGCTCAAGACCCATCCTTGTCACCAGAACGTTGGCAAAGTTCAATAAACTTTAATGAAGCATACCATAGCACAATATATTAGCTGGTCACAGGTTGAAGAGGAATGCGCTGGATGGAAAAACGGCGTAGGTATGAAGGTGAGTTACCGGCCTGCTTTCAGCGGCTCTCGACATGGGCTGTTGGCGTTTGTCTTTGTCCCGGGCTTACGAGAACGAGCAAAGTGGTTGCGTTCGGTTGTTAGGTGTCGCAGTTGTATTCGCAGTAGATTGATGGGACTTGCTGGCTCGGAAACAAGGAAATGCTCTTGCGATAACTAGCGTATTTCGATAGACTGACATCATGCAAATAAGATCGCCTCTGCGGCTTTTGAAAGCTGCGTTAATGTCTGAAAGTGTGTCAGGAATCTGGGGGGGAGACTTGTATGGTGGGCGCATTTGAGCAAATGCGGCGATTTGGCCTGATTGCGGTAATCGTGTTAGCGGTGCTTGTTGCATTGGTGGCACCTCCGAGCGCTTACGCCGAGGGATCGGGTGCTCTGGCTGACAACGATGTCATTACCGTTGAAGCCCAAGTGCGCGGGGTAAATTCCGAGGGATGGCGCGTGTTCGTGTCGTATGCGCGACCCGAGGCGGGCAAGCCGACAGATTTCACTATCACGGTTGAAGACGGTCCGAACGGAACGGGACCCTACCGATATCAGCAAGGCTTCATTTCGAAGGAGGGTGCGTATGTGTACGATCCTTCCTTCGGCACATTCGATCCTCCCCAAGATTCAAATGTGCTGAGTTACGAGTTTATCGGAGCAGGACGATACGAGTATCAGTTTCTGGTTCAGCCGACAGGCAAGCTAAACAAGCGCTTCTCGATCAGCGTCGATGTGGAGGGGGAGGGCTTCGTCGACGCGGACGAGAGGGCCCGCGAAATCATTGCCGAGTGCCTGCCGAACGGGAATCGGGACGATTATGAAACGGCCCTCGTGTTGCACGACTGGATCATCGACAACGTCAGCTATGACCGTACCTATCGCAACATGGGAGTCGATCGCGCTCTGGCCGGCATGGCGGTCACTTGCGAGGGGTATCATGCCGCCTACGTGAAGCTGCTTGAAACGGCGGGCATGAAAACAGGACGCATCACAGGTGGAGGCCATGTGCGGACGGCCGTCCAGATGGATGGCGAGTGGTATCACGTGGACACGACCCATGACGATGTGAAGGACGGTCTGTTGGATGCGACGGCGCCGGGTACCCTTTCGAAGGAGCAGCAGGCCCATCTGCTGTTCGGGCTAGACGACACCACTATGGCGCTCGCGAACCCTTCTTACGCGGGTTCCACGCCGGGGTATGAGGCCAATTCGCTGGAGAACAACTACTTCATCAGGACGGGCGACATCCTTGAGTGGTCTGATCCGGTAGCTGACCAGATATTGCAGAAGCTCAACCAGAAGGTGACGTCCTTCAAGGTGAAGGCAACCAATGCGGCGTGGCCCCAGCCCACCTACAAGAATCCCATCAACAACCTGGTGGCCTACGAACTGAATCGATGCGAGTGGAGCACCGACAACCAGACATCCGATGCAGTCGTGCGTGTTGATTACGCTGACGACTACTTCAACGTGGAGGCCTTCGCGGTGCTGTCGGGCGCGCCTTCGGTGGCGAGCGGGCTGACGTACAACGGTGATCCTCAGACGGGAGTTGCGGTGCCCGATACGGGAAAATACGTGGTATCGGGAGCGCCTCAGGCGACGAATGCCGGCACCTATACGGCGACGGTGGCGCCTGCTGCGGGCTACGCGTGGGACGAGACGGGCAATCGGGAGTCCCGCAGCTATCAGTGGAGCATAGAGCCTGCGCTCTTGTCATCGAGTGCGATAACGGTGGTCGTTGCGCAGCCCTCCTGCGAGTACACCGGAGAAGCGCAACGCCCGCAGGTTTCCGTGAAGCACAGCGGCCGGCTGCTAAAGGAAGGGGAGGGCTATACGATCTCCTATGGAAACAACGTTGGCATTGGCCGGGCGACGGCAACGGTTCGGGGGACGGGGAAGAACTATACCGGCACACGAACGGTCTCCTTCAATATTGTGGCTCCTAAGAATAAGTGGCTGACCATCAGCGGTAAGAAGTATTACTACGGAGTTGACGGCCAGCCGGTGAAGTGGAGCCAGAAGATAGGTGGCTTCTGGTACTACTTCAACGGCTCCGGCGTCATGCAGACGGGATGGATCACCTGGAGGGACGGCACCAAAAGCTTCTTCGACTGGGACGGGCGCGCCCTAACCGGCTGGCGCAGCTTCAGCGGGGTGAAGTACTACTTCGACCCGGCCACGGGCATATCCAAGCGCTGGAGCCAGAAGATCGACGGCAAGTGGTACTACTTCGACTCCTCCTCCCGCATGGTCAAGGGCTGGGTCACCTGGAAGGACGGCACCAGGAGCTACTTCCACCCCGACTCCTCGGGGCACGCCGCTGCCCTCACGGGCTGGCGCAGCTTCAACGGCGTGAAGTACTACTTCGACCCCGCCACGGGCATATCCAGGCGCTGGAGCCAGAAGATCGATGGACATTGGTATTATTTCAACACCGACAGCGTCATGCAAAAAAACCGTTGGATCACCTGGCAGGACGGCCGCAAGAGCTACTTCAACTGGGACGGCCGCGCCCTAACCGGCTGGCGTAGCTTCAACGGCATAAAGTACTACCTCGATCCCGTGACGGGCATGACCTCGTGGTAAGAGATCATGTGCGGTAGTTTCAAGGCTTTTTATTAGATGAGCGTCAGCATCCATGTCGCCAACGGTATTCGATTGAACAGGTTAGAGAGATTAGGAGGATATTGGTGGGTAGTTTTAAATTAGTGGAGTTAGATGAATTTTCGTACAATACGCCGCAGGAAATGTACGCGGATAGGAAGAATCGCTCCATTCAATCCTTGTTCGATCATCAATCGAAGATGATAGACCTGTACATGAGAGAATTCGAGACGCGCGATGTGTCCCTAGAATTGCCGCCGGGAAGTGGAAAAACTTTGGTAGGTCTGTTAATAGGTGAATTTCGCAGACTTAAAAATAGGGAAAAAGTCGTTTATTGTTGCTTGAACAAGCAGCTAGTGAATCAGGTTTGCACGCAATCAAAGATGCAGTATGGCATAGATGCTAGACCGTTTATAGGTAGCAAGAAAGATTTTGATCCTAAGGATGCTGCCGATTTCAATTCTGCAAATTGTATCGCGGTTACGACATATAGTGCATTGTTCAACTCTAACCCCTATTTCGGTGATGCGGATTTCATAGTGTTCGATGATGCGCATTCTGCGGAGAGCTTCGTCGCTTCGCCGTGGTCAGTGGAGGTTGATTCCGCCGTACGCCCAAAACTGTTTGAAGCTGTTGTCACGGCCTTGCGGCCCCTCATGACTGTTGAAGAGTATGAGCGTGCTTTGACAGGAGGGGGCGCGGCATCGCCGTCGTCTTGGATTAGCTTAGTGCCTCTTGTGAGTGCTGATAACGAAATCTCAAGTATCTCAATGGCGTTTAATCGATATTTTATTCAAAATGGACAAGATGATTTGCGTTTTAGCTGGAATATGGTCAAGGATCATCTTCGTGGGTGCCAAATATTCGTTTCAAGTAATTCTCTACTGATTCGTCCCGTGATTCCTCCTACGCAGCTGTTTGCTCCTTTTGCCGATGCCCGTCAAAGACTTTACATGTCTGGAACTCTTAGCGAACGAGGCGAATTGGAGAGGTCTTTCGGCGTCCGGGGTATAACCGCGCTACCTATGCTTGATCAATGGAGGGGGCGAACGACTGGACGTCGATTGCTGATGTTTCCGACGATCGCAGCAGACGATGTGCCGCTCGATCGGATTGTATCCAGGATATTGGACCAGGACGAGCGAAGTCTTCTCATGGTGTCTAGTAATGCCATGGCCGAGCAGTATTCGGATCTCGCAAAGGTCGCAGGAAAAACGGTGTTCACGGCAGCTGAACTCGAGAATGATAAGAAGCCATTTATCAGTAAGAAAGATGCGGTCGCGATTTTAGCAAATAGGTTGGATGGCTTGGATTTTCCGGGAGGTGAATGTCGATCGGAGATCATTGTGCAATTACCGCAAGGAACCAGTATGCACGAGAGATTTTTGGTTGAGTCAGCCAATGCCGACGAAGTGTATTCTGAGCGTATGCGTAATCGCATCACCCAGGCACTGGGGCGTTGCACGCGTAGCCAGACGGATTATGCGGTAATTTTCGTGCTTGACGAGAGGGTAGTGCGGTTGTTGCAATCTCCGAAAGAGCAGAAATTGTTCAACGATGAGCTGCGTGCGGAGATTCAGTTTGGCCTGCGGAATGCAACTGGTAATGACACGTTGGATGATTATTTGGAATTGGTGGATGTGTTTTTGAACCACCGCGATGAATGGGAAATTGCAGAGCGAAACATCGTAGGACTGAGAAAGCAATTAACTGCAGCGGGTGAGCATGAGGGCATGGCTGCTCGCAAACTTAGGGATATTGTTGAGCTCGAAGTTTCGTGCGCTCTTAACCTCTGGAACAGCCAGCTTGGTGCTGCAATGACAGATGCCTTCGAAATAGTGAATAAGTTACGAGACTACGAGGGCCTTGAGGGCTATTTTGGCTATTGGAGCTATATTCTGTACCATGTTGCTCGAGCAGATGCTGAGTATGCGCGGGCCAACAATATTGACATTCGTATACTCATGGAAGACGCTATGCATTCGTCTCCCTACAACGCGTGGATCGTGCCTCGAGATGCAACTGCGAACGAAACTCAATTCGAAAACGCAACAATTTTAGGGCGAATGAAGAAGAAGCTTAGCCGTGAGTTATCGAGGAATGGGATATTTGCGGTGCAAGCATCTTTGGACGATCTTCTAGAGAGGATAGAGAACGCAGAAGAAGGAAACTTTGAGCAGCCTCACCAAGAGCTTGGAGAATGGCTTGGTTATGAGAGCTTGAACCCTAGTAGCTCGAGCGCTCCTGATCCAATTTGGGTGTTAGATGCATGCAGCTGCGTGGTGGCGGAGGACAAGATCTATTCCGCGTTCGACAAAACTATCCCATTGAGGCATGTGGATGAAGCAAAGAGACATGAAGGGTGGGTTAGAAGAAGCGATCAACTGCATTTGAATGTAGATGCCGAAGTAATTACAATTTTTTTGACGACAGCAACGAAAATAGATAAGGAAGCCGCGGTAAATGCTGAGGGTTTATGGTGTGTAGAGAGAGGTCAATTTGCAGAATGGGCCTCACGTGCGATTGGGGTTTTAAAACGTTACATCCGGCAAAACAAGAATCCGCGTGATGATCCGGATTTTGAAACAAACATGAGCAATATGCTTCGAGCCGCCAAAGTTGATTCGCAGTCTTTTCTTGATTTTATCAGGCATAAGAAGTTATCGAACTTGAAGAAGGATTGATGCGAAAAAAATGTCTTAGAACAAAAGAACGAAATGCAATTGGTAATAGCCGGCGACGACCATCTCGCATATATCGGCTAGCTATCGTATCCGCCTTCACATCTGCAATAATTTCGTAGATCGCGCGCCGAATGTCGTTGCACCGACATTCGGCGCGCGATCGGGCCGCCCAGCCACAGTGCGAAAGATTATTGAGGCTGTTGAATGCAGACCGATGTTGGGTTGTAGACTGGAATTATCGTCTGGCTTGTAGTGGGCGAGATAGCGTTGGCGTGAATCGTTAGGGTGGCGTGCGTGGAACGTCGTGTGGGCACTTTTCAACGGTACGCTTGGTAGTCTAGCGTTAGCTCCAGCCTCCGCGGGCCCAGAGCATTGCGACAACGCTGATTGTCCCCAGTGACCGCTCCGATGCTATATGATGAGATTTCGGAATGAAAGTAAGTGATATGCATTATGGTAATTACATGTAGCCAATGAGTCTCTACCGTTGACCAGAGTTGGTCGCTGCGGTGCAAGCCTCGACCAAGTCGCGTATGCTACTTCCCAGAAATGCAATTTGGGAACTGGATGTGCAGACGGGCTTTCGCTCGACGATCGCTCGATCGTTGTTGCCGACCTTGCCAATGATGAATCCGCTTCGTCTATAAAAAGCAAGTAAGCGAGAAAAATAACTCTCGTCTTCTGGATTAATCTCAGAGTGAGTCATCTTCACAAGGTTTCTATCAATTGAATTGATAATAAAGTGCATACAGAGAATTAAATCGGTGCCGACGCCCTTGTTTCGAAACTCATCGTATACATGGATTGTGAAATGGCTGATTGTGCTCCATACCCCCTCCTCAGTTTCTAATGTGAATCTGCATTCCCCCGACGAGCTCTCGTCATCAAGCGCTTTAATCACTACTTCAACTGTAGGAAGTTGTTTTAAGGAGATGTCGTGCAAAAAACCGTGGAGACTTTCCGTACGGTTTTTTGGATAAAATTTCACACAGTATTTTCGTGGAGCGAAGCAGTCTCCCGCTCTTGCGATTAAGCCGCCTTCATCGATGTCCGGATCGAAAAGCAATGCTTCGCAATTCATATGGCCTCGCTCGGCTTTATCCGCTGATCGTCTAGCGTTTTTACTTTTGTTGCGAAGGCGCACGCTTGTCTTCCTCTAATTCTGGAAGAAGCTGATGCTGCAGCCTTCGGATTCGGTTCCTAGGTTGTAGACTTGCATCTGGCCGTTGCGATAGTTCTCGATAAGGCGGCTGAGGGCGATGGTGTGGTCGCGGGTGATGTCCAGGTTGGGCTTCTTGCCGTCCTGGATGGTCTTCGCGAAAACGGAGATCTCGTCGCGGATGCCCTCGCCGTTCAGCTGATAGAAGTAGCGCTTATTGCTGGAGAAGTCCTCGAAGCGCACCTCGAAGTAATCGGTTTTCCACCAGGGAGAGGGCACGTACACATAGCCCTTGGTGCCTGCGATGACCAGCTCGCCTTCGGACTTTGCCCCGCTGCCCACCTCGATGGACGCGCAGGCGCCCGGATAGATGAAATCCACCTTCGTGTACACGTCGGTGCCGTCGGTGCGGCTCATGAGCGACGCCGCGCTGGCTGCCGTGTAGTCGGTGCCCAGCATCTCGAAGATGGGGAGGCAGGCGATGGGCCCCCAGCCGATGAGACTGCCTGCGGGGCTCGTGAAGGCCTGGCTTGTGCAGGTGGCCCGCACGGAGACCGGTGAGCCGATCATGCCGCTTTTGACGAGCAACGTCAGGCGCGAGAAGGCCAGCGCGTAGGCGGTTTTCACGGCCTCGTGGAACACCAGCCCGCGCTCGTCGGCCACGGCAAACAGCGCCTCCGCCTCGGAGGCGGCCAGCGCCACGGGCGATTCGCTCAGCACGTCTTTGCCGGCCTCCAACCCCGCCTTCGCCGTGGCGAAGCGGCGCTCGGGAGCGTTGGCGACGTACAGCGCGTCGCTTGCCTCGATGAGCTTCTCGAGCGATCCGAACAGCGCCGTCTTTCCCGCTAGGTCGAATTCGTCGCTGTCGGGGAACGCCCCCACTACATCGACACCGCTCACGTACTTGCACTCGTCGATGAACTTGGCGATGTCGCGCGAGGCGCCCACGATGCCCAGGGCGATGTGATGGCCGCCTTCGCGCAACTGGGTGCTGGAAATGCCCTCTGTGCGATCGAGGTACACTACCTCGCAGTACTCGTTCAGGTAATCGAAGTGCCCGCGCCAGTCAGACCCGATAGCGAAGATATCCACATCGTAGTTGCGGATATCATCGATTTTCTGGCCGTAGTATTCCTCGGGTATCACCTCATCGGCAATGCCGAGGGCCTTCACGGCCTCGATGCGGTCCATCAGCGATTGCTTCACATTAATCTTGCCGCGGTTTTTGTCGAAGTCCGAGGAAGTGACGCCCACGATCAGGTAGTCGCCCAACTCCTTCGCCCGGCGCAGCAGGTTTACGTGTCCGTGGTGCAGCAGGTCGAACGTGCCGTAGGTGATGACTTTCTTCACAGCTTGATCCTTCGCTTGGGGGGGGTGCGGCTGGGCCGCAGGATGGGGCAGGGCCGATGCGGGGGCGCGCCGCTCGTCGGCGGTGCGCCCCCGGATGCCCAACTTAGGCAGCGTCCACTTCCAAAAGGGCGTCCACGAACTTCTCCATGGCGGCTTTCGAGCCGGTGGACACTCGCAGGAAGTCGGCGAGCATGCCGGACTTCCACGACTTCACTAGGATGTTCCGGGCCTCAAGGTCGGCCGCCACCTCCGGTGCGGGGCGATGGGTGCGGATGAAGATGAAGTTCCCCTCGGAGGGGCGGGCCTCATAGCCCTGCTCCTGCAAAGTCTCGATGGTCCACGTGCGGCCCTCGCGCTCGGCAGCGATGAGCTCCTCGGCAATCTCGGGGTGATCGAGGATCTTCTCGCCGAACAGCAGCGCCAGAGCGTTCACATCGAAGGTGAGCTTGGCGTTTTCGACGTAATGAATGATGGTCGGGTTCGAGATGATAACGCCCAGGCGGCAAGCGGCCAGCGAGAACAGCTTCGAGAAGGTGCGCATGACGATGACGTTGTCGTAGGTCTGTGTCAAGTCGATGAACGTGTTGGGGTAGAAGTAATGGTAGGCCTCGTCGATGATGACCACGGCGTCCACGGCGCGGGCTGCCTCGATGGCTGCGATGACGTCCTCGCGGCTGAAGGCGTCGCCCACGGGGTTGTTCGGGTTCAGCAGCACGACGATGTCGGTGTTGGGGCCGATGGCGGCGATGAGGTTTTCCATGTTGAAGGACAGATCGTCGTTGTAGGCGACCGGCACATGGTTCAGTCCGAGGATATTGCAGTTCACCCAGTACATCTCGAAGGAGGGGGCCACGGTGACCACGTCGTGCCCTTGTCCGCAGAATGTCTGCAGCAGGTAGCGGATGGCCTGGTCGGTGCCGTTGGTGGCCGTAACGCAATCGCGGGGGACGCCCACGTACTTCGCGTATTTCGTGAGGAAGCGGTCGGGCTCGGGGTAGATGGACAGGTACTCCGGCGTGATCTCGGCCTTGACCTCGTCCACGAACCAGGCGGGCAACCCTTCCGGGTTCTCGTTCATGTCGTAACGGAGCATCCCATAGCGCCCCTGGTCGGGGAAAACGCGCTCGGTGTTCTTGATGTGCTCGTCAACGTAAAATGCCATGGGTCGTCTCCTTTACGATTGGTAGAACTCGACGAAGGCCTCTTTGTCGGTGAGGCCGAAGTTGCGGGGCATGGCGCTGGCGCCAGCGTCTTTGCTGGAAGTACCGTCGGCGTTCAGGTAGCTAGTGCCAGTTTGCGCGCGGTAGAAATCGAGGAGGGTGTCGATGGTCGGCGTTTGCACGCCGACCATGGAGGCGATGTCCTTGATGATGGCCACGCCGAAGGGGTAGTCCTCGGTGAACATGCGGTCGTTCCAGTTCGGCAGGAATGCGCCGTCCTCGGTGGGGCTCAGGGGTACCTTGACCGCCTCGAAGGCCCGGATGCTCTTCAGCTTGCGAGTCATGGCCTCGGGAGTGGGGGACTCGTAGTACTCGCGCAGCGATACCACCTCGCTCAAATCGAGAGGGGCGAGGGCGCGGCAGATTGCCTGCAGCTCGTCGTCGTAAGCCAGAAGGAAGCGCGACGTGTCGTCGTTCCACTGCTCGTAGAACATGAGCTGCTCGGGATAGGTGTCGCCCGGTTGGTAGTCTTTGAAGACGCCGTAGGCGCCCGAAGTGTGCAACAGGGGGTTTGAAGGTACCAGCGTTACCGCGAGGAACTCCTTGAGAGCTACGGTGGGAATATGGAAAAGATCCTCGAGAAGCGCGGCCACCTCGGCGGTTCGACCCTTGGGGAGCGTGGCCACGTACAGCGTTTCTTTCGCCGACAGAATTCCGGCCGTGCGCTCGTCCCAGCTCGAGCGGCACACGTAGGGCACGCGCTGCAGCCCGAAGACGGTGACGCCGCGGGTGATGAGACCCTGGCAGTAGTATTCCACGCCCCCGTAGCCCGGAACAAAGCCGATGAGGGTGCCTTTGCCGACATAAGGCTCTACGTCGGCGACGAACTGCTGCCGGAGAAACGCGGGGTAGGTGCAAAGGATCAGTTCCGCGTTGCAGGCCCGGGCCATGTCGTCGGTAACGGTGAAGGTCGCCGATGCGACGGCCTTTTCTTCGTAGGTGTATGCGAGCGTTTCGCGGCTCTTATGGGGTCGCGTGGTGTAAAGCGTGACGTCGTTGTCCTGCGAAAGCACCGCGCAGCAGGCGAGGCCGAGGTTTCCCGCGCCAAATACCGTAATGTTCACTGCAAACTCCTTTGTCGCCCGGCGAGGGGCTCGTCTCAACGAATGAGCTGACCTTATATGATAGACCAAAAGATTTCCTTCCCTCTTGCAAAGGAGCTTGCCTACGGCAAATGAGCAAAATGTTGCGCCGAGCCCTTGTGCTATCATATGAGGACTGCCGTCAGGCGTGGGTACTCGATGCAATGTGTGATGGCAGAGAGGCGTTTTCCGAGGCTGGAGGAGCGAGAGTGTCAGATTTTGAAATATCCGTCGTGATCCCCGTGTACAATTCCGAGGAGTATCTGGGCGAGACTCTGGAATCGGTGGCTGCCCAAACAGTGGGGATGGACGCCGTTCAGGTCGTTATCGTCGACGACGGGTCCACTGATGGCAGCGCCGCCATCTGTCGTTCGTTCCAAGATCGCTACCCAGCCAACGTCGTTTTTCACCAGCAGCCCAACGGAGGCGTCTCCTCGGCGCGCAACGCCGGCCTCGACCGGGCCAGCGGGCGCATCGTCACCTGCCTGGACAGTGACGACCAATGGACGCCGGAATCGTTTGCCTATGCCGTGGATTTTTTCGACAACCAGGAGAACAACGTCGACGTTCTCGTTGGCGAGCTCACCCTCTTCGAGGGCGAGGACCACACCCATCCCTTGGCTTACCGTTTCCCGAAAGACAAGGATTCCATCATCCGTCTGGGAGATCGCCCCTGCGACATCCAGAGTACGATTGGGAACTGCTTCTTTCTGCGCGAAGCTATCGGTGATATCCGATTCGACGAGGATCTGACTACGTCGGAGGATACGCTGTTCGTCAACCGGGTTATTTTGCACAAGTGCGCCTACGCGGTTACTCCTTTCTGCACGTATCTCTACCGAAAGCGGCAGGACGGTTCGTCTCTGAGCCAGGTCATTACCTATTCCAAGCATATGCAGAATCTGGATGTGTGCGAGCGCGTGCTCGAGGCGTCGCGCCGTGCCAAGGGGCGGGTGCTTCCCTTTGCCCAGGCGGTGGCGCTCTACATCATCGGGTGGCAGCTTTTGGGCAAGGCGAGCGATGCCCTGTCCGCCGAGGACGCCGCGAATTGGTCGGCCGCTGTGCGCAAGATTGTCGCGGACGCCGATGCTGACGTCATCGCCAATGCGCGCTGGCTTACTCGCGAAAAGAAAATCGTTCTTTACCGCCTCAAATACGGGGTGGATGTCTTTAAGGAACTGGTTTGGGTTGACCGCGATCGAGGGTTGCTCGACGGTATGCAGCTCATCAGCATGAACGCGAAGGCGCCCTGCTATCTTTACGAGATCACTCCCCAAGGCACGACGCTGCATATTGAGGGAACGACGGACATCGACATATTGGGAATGCCCTTCGAGCTATTCGTTCGCGACGAGAAGAGCGGTGAGCGCTTCAATGCGCATTTATCCCCATTCCCTACCGATAATCGTCGCACTCTGGCTAAAGAGTCGGTATGCAAGGGTATGCGGTTCACGCTCGATCTGCCTTTGGAGCCGGAGCGCTCCTTCTCGTTCCGCGCGAGGTTCTGCGGGCGTGTCCAGGAGGTCATCCTCACGCCTCATTATGGCAACTTCGCTATTTTCAGCCAGTCAATGAAGCGCGACTACCATCGTTTCGGCGGCGTCATGGTGAAGCATATCGGCAAGCAGCTGCGCACCTATCGCGCCACGTGGCGCATGGCCGTCGTGTCCGAGCTGCGCCGTTGGGCGGAGATCCTACGCTCGAAGAAGGGGACGTCCCGATTGCGTTTCGAGTACGTTTGGCTGCGTCTGTGCTACCGGGTTCATCGACTGCTGTTCAAGAAACCCATCTGGATCTTCGGCGACAAGGAGTGGAAGGCAGGCGACAACGCCGAGAACGTGTACCGTTATGCCATGAAGCGATCCGGCTATCGCGGCGCTAAGATGTACTTCGCTTTGGAGAAGTCGAGCGCCGATTACGCCTCGGTGGCCAAGTACGGTCACGTAATTGATCCGACCACCTTCCGCTACAAGCTGCTGTTCCTGCTGTCCTCGGTGGTGGTGTCCTCGCGCGCCGAAGAGTCCATGGTGAACCCCTACGGCCCCGAGCTCGTGTTCGTGAAGGATCTCATGGATTACGATTTCGTATACCTCACCCATGGGACGCTCTTTGGAGATCTGGCGTTCATGCTGGGTAAGCCGGCGAAGAAAATCAAGTTGTTCTCGGTGAGCACCCAGATGGAGCGCAATGCGCTTTTGAGCGAGGCTTATGGCTACCGAGAGGATGAGGTGTCTCTCATGGGCATGGCTCGTTACGACGCCTACGGCGATGTCCATACTCAGAAGAAGATCGCGTTTCTGCCCACGTGGCGCTCGAATATCGCTGGCAAGATCATCCCGGGCACGAGCACGCGCGAGTATGTGCATCATTTCAAATCCACGGATTTCTGGAAATTTTACAATGCCCTCATCAATGACGAACGTCTGCTGGACGCCATGAGGCGTTACGGGTACACGGCCGAGTTCTACGTGCACCCTGCATTCGAGAAGCAAGCCGGTGATTTCCAGGGCAATGAGCTTGTGCAGGTGGGGGAGGGGTCGGCTGACTACGAGCGCGTGCTGAGCGAGTCGGCGCTCATGGTGACGGATTACTCAGGGGTGGGATTCGATTTTGGCTACCAGCGCAAACCAGTGGTGTACAGCCAGTACGATTCGGTATTCAGCGGTGGTCACACGTACGGTGAGGACAGCTACTTCGACTACGATATCGACGGCTTTGGCCCTGTGACTCGCACATTGGAGGAAACAGTGGACGCCATCATACGCTACATGGAAAATGATTGCCAGATGGAGCCCGAATATCGAAGCCGTGCCGACGCCATGTTCGGTTTTTCTGACTACGAGAGCAGCAAACGCATTTTCGAGGGCGCTCGAGCATTGTCAGAGCGGCGCCGCGCCGATGGCTGCGCTCGGTGATCCGCCGGTTCGTCATGGCCTCGACTTTGGCGCAAGGAGAAGTTAAACCCTGTGGACATAGCGTGTACGCGATATGTTGATGCGGGGCAACTGCGGGGAGTTTTGCGCCAGTGCTTCTCGATTTTGCTACGATGAATCTGCATTTCGGTTTTGAATTAGGGGGCGACGCGAGAGCGTCGCCCGTTTTGTGTGGATGCGCGGATCGATTCCGTCGGAGGAGGAGCAGGCTTTGAAGCGTCTTGTGGCAGTGGTTTTGGCGATAGCGCTCGTGTGCGTCCCTGTGGCTATGGGCGCCACAGCGTCCTCGTCGGCTCTGGAGAAGCAGATCGCCAGTACTCCCTATCAGATATGGCCTGCGAAGGCGCGCTCCAATTCTCCGGACTTCGTGCGCGCGGCCATCAAGCAGAGAAACGCCCAGGGCGATAACTGCAAGGTGGTTCTCGGCACTTCCGAGTTTCGCTGGGTTTATCCCGATACGGTCTCGTCGCACCCGGGGAACTTTTTCGCGAACAACAATTATGGTATGGACACGTTCCTTTTGGGCCAGCCTTATTGCCAAGATCTGTGGCACGCCATTGAAGCGGGCGCGCTTTCTGAAGACATTCCCGACGACAAAGTGGTGTTCTTCTGCGGAATCTCCTGGTTCATGGATTACCAGAATCCCGCCAAATGTTTCAGGTTGTCGTTTTCGCCCGAGGCTTACGCTGACCTCATGGCCAATCCCAAGGTGAGCGACAAGACGAAGGCGAAGATTCAGAAGAAGATGGTTGAGTACGGCGTGTCGGAGGACGAAGTCTATGCTGAGGCGTCCGATAAGACCTTCGTGGATCGCATCAACGAAGGTGTTCAGAAGATCTTTGATACGTCGAAAAACTGGGACGCGGTGCTCAGCGACGAAGAAGATGATTGGAACGCGCCGGAGCGTGAGTTGAACAAGAGTCGTCCCGTGCCAGAGGGGCGCACCCAAGGTGAGGCCCAGGTGCCCGATTGGGATGCCTGGATGAGCCAAGAGCAGGCCGAGGGAGCGGATCAGACGTCGAGCAACGACATGGGCATCTACAATAGCTGGTACGAGAACGGCGGGTACGACAAATGGTATGCCGGCCGCGAGGACTGGCTTACGTTTACCGACGAGCCCTATCAGGAGACCGAGTTCGAGGATTTCGAGCTGTTTCTCGATGTCTGCCAGGAGACAGGTATCCAGCCGTTAGTCGTTCTCATGCCCCTCAAAGGCGCTATGGTCGATCAGACCGATTACACCGCCGATGTGCGGGCCATCTGGTACGACCGCATGAAGGCGATCTGCGAAGAACGGGGCGCTGAATACGTCGACTACTCGCCCTATGAGTACGATCCCTATTTTCTCTATGATATGGCCCATTTCGGCTGGACGGGCTGGGTGCAGGTGAATCACGACATCTACGAGTTCTTCATGGGCAAGGATGAGGCCGATGAAGCGAATTAGGGACAAGATTCTCGAGGTGTTTTTCAGCGACACTTGGCTCGGTGCCATCCTGTGGTTCGCCGCTGCAGCGGCGATGCTCGCTCTGGTCGTTTGGTTCCTCGTTTATTCGGGGTTTGGAGAGCCGGCGATGCCGGTATATGAGAACTTCTGAGCATGGTTTTGACGATGAGCCGATTGGCGTTTCCGCCAATGGAGAGTGAATGATGACGCGATGAAAGAAAGGGGAGGCACAACCGTGAGCAGGTTTCTTGAAAGGCTACGGGAAGTGAGCGCTGAGTATCCGGAGAAAGAGGCGTTTTTCAATTCTCGGATAAAGGAGGATGCGTGCCAGCGCCTGACTTACGCCGAGCTGGACGCCTGGTCCGACTCTCTTGCCGCTTCCTTTGCCGAATGGTCTCCAAAGGGCAAGCCCGTGGTGGTTTACGGCCACAAGTCGCCTCTCATGCTCGTGTGCTTTATCGCCGCTGCGAAGGCCGGTCTGACCTATGCCCCGGTGGACATCGCCTATCCGTCCGATCGCGTGAACGACATCTTGGATCAGATCGGGCACCCTCTTGTTATCACGTTGTCTGACGACGAATTTCCCGGCGATGCATCGCTGGCAGATTCAGTCGTCGGAGATGCCGTTGTTCGCGAGGCGGCCCTGGCGGGACGCTCCTGGGACAGTTCCCGCTGGATTGCCGATGAGACGCCCTTCTATTTGTTGTTCACCTCGGGGAGCACCGGCCGCCCCAAAGGTGTTCAGATGCCCTCGCGCTGCGTGGACGCCTTTATGGACTATTTCCGCGCACTTTTCCCCGAGCGGCCCGACGGCGTCAGCTTCAACCGCGTGCCCTACACCTTCGATGTGAGCCTGTTCGACATTATCGCCGGTTTGGCCTCGGGCTATACCCTGTTCTCCCTGGAGTCCGAAGACGAGCAGTCCATGAGGGCCACGTTCGGCGCTCTGGCTGCAAGTGACCTTACAACATGGATTTCGACGCCGTCCTTTATCGAGATGTGCCTGGTTGATCCTTCTTTCGACCAGGATCTCCTGCCCCGGCTCGACAACGTCATTCTCTGCGGAGAGGTGTTTCGCAACGCTACGGCCCTGAAGATCATCGAACGTTTTCCCGAGGCGAGGGTTCTCAACACCTACGGCCCCACCGAGACTCAGGCGGTCACCGATATTGTGGTAGACGAGAGCTTGGCACGTGAGGTGAATCCTTTGCCCGTGGGCTATTTGAGCGATGGCGTGCGTGCCCTTATTCGCGATCCGGAAACCGGTGAGGAGCTGCCTTGCGGGGAAGTGGGAGAGATATACCTTGCGGGAAACACGGTGTCGGCGGGCTACTATGGCCGTCCCGATCTGACGGAGGCCGTATTCTCCGAGAGGGAAGGCTCCGATGGCGCTGTGACGCGTTGCTACAAAACCGGTGATAAGGGCTATCTTGACGCGGATGGTCGGCTCTTCTGTTTGGGCCGTCTCGATTTCCAAGTGAAGCTGAATGGGTTTCGCGTCGAGCTGGCCGACGTCGAGCAGGCCCTCGTCCGGATACCTGAAGTGGCCGAGGCGGTGGTGCTTCCCGCCGATCGCGACGGGAAGGTGACTCATCTCGTAGCTCACGTACGTCTTGCTGAGCCGGGGATGACGGCCGACTTCGCTCGAGCGCGCGCCATTAAGGCGGCCCTTAAGGAACTTGTTCCCGACTATATGGTGCCCAAAAAGATCGTCTTTCATGAGGAATTCGCTTTGAACGTCAATGGCAAAATCGATCGCAAGGCGTTGGCGTAGGGCTCGACAATTATGAACTTCTATATCGATCCGGCATTCTATGTGTTTCTGGCCGTTGCCATAGTACCTGCGGCCATTCTCGGCTTCTCGGGGCGCCGCATCAAGTATTACGGACTGGCGGCCTCGTTGGCGTTCCTGCTCCTGCTCTTCGGCGAGAACTTGGAGGGCATGCTCGCTTTCGTTGCGTTCATCGCCATCGCCTGTGCGGTTACGTTCTGGGAGCTTTCCAGTTGGCGGTCGGGGCAAAAGGCGCTTTGGAAGTACCGGTTGGCACTCGCGGCCGTTATTGCCCCTCTAGTCGTTTACAAAATCGGTGCCGTATTCGACCAGAACCTCATGGGATTTCTGGGGATATCCTACATCACATTCAAGGCAATACAGGTCATTATCGAGATCCGAGATGACCTCATTGAAGATATGAACTTCACTGATTACTTGTACTTCTTGGTGTTTTTCACACCCTTCACATCCGGCCCCATCGATCGCAGCCGGCGGTTCACTGAGGATGCGAACCGAAGGTATACCGCTTCTGAGTATGCGGACTTGCTGGCTCGCGGCATTATGCTGCTTTTGGTGGGAGCAGTGTATCAGAAAGTGTTGGGCACGGTGTTCCACCATTACTTCACCCCTGCTCCTTTGGGCGACGGTCCTTGGTGGCAAGAGCTGGGCGCCCAGGTGAAAGATGCCTATATGTACGGCTTTTACCTGTTCTTCGACTTTGCTGGCTATTCCCTTATGGCCATGGGGGCCAGCTACTGCTTCGGCATTAAGACGCCGCGCAACTTCCGCGCCCCTTTTCTTGCTCTCGATGTGCGCGATTTCTGGGATCGCTGGCATATGACGCTGTCCACGTGGCTACGTGATTTCGTGTTCATGCGCGCGGTGAAGTCGGCGACGCGTCGCAAGCTGTTCAAAGACCGACTTCAGACGGCCTGTGCGGGCTACATGGCGAATTTCATGCTCATGGGCGCTTGGCACGGGCTGACCGTGGACTATCTGGTCTATGGCGCCTATTATGGCGTTCTCATGGGCGCCACCGACGTGTACCAGAAGAAATCTTCCTTTCACAAGAAGCACAAGAAAAAGAAATGGTACAAGGTTCTCCAATGGTTTGTTACCATTAATCTGGTCATGCTTGGCATGGCTATTTTCTCTGGGCAAATGCACACTGTCATAGGAGGTTTGACCAATGGCTGAGAATTCCGTCGAGGAGCGCATGCTCGAGCTCATCGAGGAGATTTGCGACGACGAGATTATTCGCGAAGAGCGCGACGCCGATCTGTTCGAGGAGGGGTTGCTCGATTCTATGGCAGCCATTGAACTGCTGGTGGCCATCGAGACGGAATTCGGCGTGACCATTGCGCCTACGGCGGTGGAGCGTGAGGAAATGAATTCGGTTAATAAGATCATCTATCAGGTGCAGATTCGCTACGATGCCCAATAGCGATTATGCGAGGCGCGCCTCGGTCCCTCCGCGGGCATGATGCTAATTTCGGCGCTGATGCGTCGTTAAGGAAAAGTTAAGGTATCATTGCCTGAGCTAAATTGACGGGATGACAGTTCGAAGGGACTCGCGTTGGTCTTCTCCAGCACTATTTTTCTGTTCGCGTTTCTGCCGCTGTTTCTGGCGGTGTACTTCGCCATGCCGTGGCGGCCGGCGAAGAATGTGGTTCTGCTGCTGTTCTCGCTTCTGTTCTACGCCTGGGGCGAGCCAGTGTACGTGTGGCTCATGGTGGCCTCCATCTGCTTCAACTGGCTGTTCGCCTTCATCATAGGCAAGTGCGGCGAGGGCAAGACGGCGCCGAAGCGCTTCTGGCTCGTGGCGGCGCTCGCAGCCAACCTGCTCGTGCTCGGGTTCTACAAGTACCAGGGCTTTCTGGCCGAGAACATCAACCGCGCCATTGGCGAGGAGTTCATCGCCGAGTTGAACCTGGCGCTGCCTATCGGCATCTCGTTCTTCACCCTGCAGGCCATCACCTACGTGGTGGATGTCTACCGCGGCGAGGTGAAGGTGCAGAAGAATCCGCTGTACCTCGGCATGTACATCGCCATGTTCCCGCAGCTGGTGGCCGGCCCCATCGTGCGCTACGCCGACATCGAGCACGAGATCGACCATCGCCGCGCGACGCTGGAGGGCTTTGCCCAGGGCCTGCGGCTGTTCTGCGTGGGCCTGGGCAAGAAGGTGCTGCTCGCCAACACCGCCGGCGTGCTGGCCGACTCGCTTCTGCCCCGCGAGGCGGCCGAGATCGGCTTCATCGGCTGCTTCTCGGGCGTGGCCGCCTACACCTTCCAGATCTACTTCGACTTCTCCGGCTACTCGGACATGGCCATCGGCCTCGGCAAGATGATGGGCTTCGAGTACCCGCGCAACTTCAACTACCCCTACACGTCGAAGTCGGCCACGGAGTTCTGGCGCCGCTGGCACATGTCGCTCGGCGGCTTCTTCCGCGACTACGTGTACATCCCGCTCGGCGGCAACCGCGTGAGCACGCCGCGCTTCGTGGCTAACACCATGATCGTGTGGGGCCTGACGGGCATTTGGCACGGCGCCGCGTGGAACTTCCTTCTGTGGGGCCTGTACTGGGGCGTGCTCATCCTGTTGGAGAAGTTCTTAGTCATGAAGGTGCTCGATAAGCTGCCGCGGTTCGTGAGCCATATCTGGTGCGTCGTGCTGTTCTTCTTCGGGTGGCTTTTGTTCGCCGTGACGGGGCTTTCGAACGTGGGGGAGTGGTTCTGCGCCATGTTCGGCGCCTACGGGTGGCTCGGTACCTCCACGTTGTGGGAGCTGCAGTCCTGGAGCTACGCGAGCCTCGTGCCCGTCTTCATCGTGGGGTCGCTGCCCTGGGCGCCGTGGCTGCGCAAGAAGATCCAGGCCTGGGCCGAGGGCGACCCGCACCGCGCCATCGTCGCCGCTCCGCAGAAGGGTAACACCGCCGTGCCGCCCTGCCAGGTGGTCTGCGAGGGCCCCGTGCCCGCCGGCCGCGCCCGCGCCGTGACTGCCGTGAACGTGCTCGCCGACGTGGCCCTTCTGGCCGTCTTCGTCCTGAGCTGCATGTCGGTGGTCTCCAGCTCGTACAACCCGTTTATTTACTTCCAGTTTTAGGGGGCATTATGAAGCTGCGGAATATCCTGTTCGCCGGCGTGCTCTGCCTGTTGCTTTGCGGCCCCGCCCTGATCGGATTAGCCTCATGGGGGGGGGTTGCTCTTCCCTCTTGGTTCACGGCTGACGATGCGGCTTATCTTTCTGGCGGTGTCGTAGAAGCCGATCCGGCCGCCTATGCTTCCCTCGAGGGGTTCAGCTCGGGAGAGTTTCAGATAGCCGCTGAGGATGCTGTGGGCAATTGCATTCCCATGAAGGCTACGGCTCTTCTCGCAAATGCAGCTCTCCAGCGCTCAGCCATCGAGACTTCGAATGCGCTCTTTGGCTGGGAGTGCTACCCCGCTTTCTATGGCTCGTCTATTGCGGAGATGCCGAGTCGGCACCGTCTGCTCGAAATAGCCGAAAAGGCGACCGGCGATACCCTTGCAACGGCCAGTCATATTCGGGATGGACTCGACGCCCTGAGTTTGAGACATCCCGAGCAACGGTTCTTCGTGTATATGGGCCCCGACTCTATGAATGTTGAGGGATCCCCGACGGCGAAACTCATCTCCAATCCACTTACCTACGGAGAGTTATCCTCGATCTTCGAGGACGAAGGCGGCCATTTCCAATGGATAGACGGCAACGTCACGTTCGACGAGTTTGCGGATGGGTGGAATTCCACTGATCACCACTGGAATATCCAAGGAGCTTTTCGGGCTTATGAGCGCATGGCGAGCGCTCTCGGTTTTCGGGACGAACTTCTTGTGCCCGCGCGTCTTGTGACCTATGACGCGCCATCCTTTCGGGGCACGTTCGCGCGACGTGGGTTGGAAACGCGATACGTGGATCAAATGATCGACTACGAATTCGCTGATTTCCCTCAGCTATCGATCATTATTGACGGGGCTGAGGCTTCTATGGACTCGCTTGTGCATTGGAAGAACTACCAAGCGGCCAATGTAGGTGCCAATGCTTTCACCAGTCGCTATGCCGAGTATTTCCATACCGATTACGGGCTTATTACCTTGGAGAACGAGGAATCGGATTCGCGGCAGGATCTGCTCATTGTCGCAGACTCGTATTCCAATTGTATGGAGCGGTTCCTGGCGGTTCACTATCGAACAACCTACGTGCTTGACCCCCGTCACGACGACGAGACGATTGATGCGTTTCTTGCTCAGCACCAGGATGTGTCCGACGTCCTTTTCATAATGCGGAGTCCGAACATGTTGGCGCAAGCGACGGAACATGCTCTTGAGCCGGAAGATATGCGCGAATAGGGGGAGCTCAATGGACGTTACATTGAAGACCACTGAAGAGGTTGAGCGGTTTTTCCAAGAAACCGACAATGTTCTTTTGGGCCCTCCGCCGAAAATGAAGAATGCGCAAATTGTGTTTACCGAGAAGGCTCATACGGGAAAGTGCATCTTGTGCTGTGGCGAAGATGTAACCTTGACGGGAGGCAAGCTGGTTTTCGCTGGCCCCGGTGCCATCGTCTACCTGGCGAGCGGAAACACCTCGTTGTGGCTGGATGCAACGGTGCATGCTGGATGCACGTTTGCCTTGGGCTCGTCGACGTACACCAACGGTTCACTCCATGTAATTGTATCCGAGCGGCGCAGTGTGCTTATTGGCGACAGAGGCCTTTTTTCCTTTGATGTGTGGATAAGGACTGCCGACCCTCATTTGGTGTACAGGGCAGAAGATGGCAGGCGCATTAATCCTAGCCGCGATGTGGTGATAGGCGACCATGTATGGCTCGGTCAATCTGCCATGCTGCTGAAGGGCGCGGCTATTGGATCTGGAAGTATTGTCGGTGGCGCTGCCGTAGTGGCCGGCAAGACGGTCCCTTCGAACACAAGTTGGGCGGGCAATCCCGCTCGGCAAATTGCTCGTGGGATTTTCTTCGACGGTGCCTGCGTCCACGGCTGGACTGCCGAGCAGACGGCTGCCTCTCAGACATTCGCCTCTGATAAATGGGTTTACGCCAATGCGCCGCAGCGCGATCAGTCGGGTCTCGTGCGGCTAGCAAATCGACTGGCCGGAGTTGCCGATGCGAAGGAGCGTATCGCTCTCGTGCAAAGTGCTTACGAGGACAAGGGGAAGAACCGCTTCGCCATTGCAGAGGCGGCGACTTCATCAGCATCTGGAAATCGCGGCTCATCGTTCAGGCCCTTTGAGTTCCTGAGGTTGCGATCGCGTCGTCGTTGAGCCATCGCCTCAGCTTCTTCTTTGAGGTACAATGGCATCTTGTCGTTCTGTTGTTCATCGAAGCTGTTGTGCGTTAACGAAGTGGGGCTATGTCAGACAGGGTTGTAGAGCGCGTTCGACGCGCATTGAAGGTTTGGGGGTGTTGCCCCGCTGAGAGTCGACCAGTTGCGCCTTGCGTTGCGACAGCGCTTGCCCTCACTTTTTTTGTGGTTGGGATTCTTGTCCTAAACGACGACTACCGAGGCCCTGATGACGATTTGGGGATCTCGATGGTCCTTTCAGGACTCTATCCCGACGGCGGCCAATGCCTGTTTACCAGTGCGGTGCTCAACGGCATCATCTACCAGCTCAATATCGCCATACCGGAGTTGAACTGGTTTCTCGTGATCGAACGTCTCGCTGTGACGGTGGCATTTTTCTCGTTCTGCTACATCCTGTTGCGCCATGCTCCGCTCGGGCTTTCGCTCGCTTGCATCGGTTTTGTTGCGTACTTCATTATGCCGAAGTGCACCTTGGGGAGCAATTTTACCGTGGTCGCGGCGCTGTGCGTTACGTCAGGCGAGCTCTGCTGCTGCTCCGGTACTATGCGGAGGGCTCCTTCCTCCTGTGTGGCGGGCACTGTATTGGTGACGTTGGGATTCATGTGGCGGGCCCTTGTCTTGCTTCTCTCTGCTCCCTTTCTTGCCCTCGCTTTCGCGGGGTTGCTCGTTCGTCTCGGGCATGAACAGTTCCAGCGGGCTAAGGCTCTAGTCGTTAGGGCTCTTGTCTGCATGATAGCTGTCGGGCTTTGTGTTGGCGGCGCCTTGGCCTTCGACAAGGCGGTGTGGGCTGAGCCGAAGTGGGCCGATTGGCTCGAGTACAATGACGCTCGCTACGCTTTGGTTGATTACCCCATGAGCGATTACGACGAAGTGCGAGACGAGCTGGCGTCAATCGGCGTTTCGGAGAGCGACTACTGGCTCATGCGCAACTGGATTACGGCCGATCCCGACTACATCACCTCCGATTTGCTTATGGAGGTGTCCGATATTGCTCGAGAGCCGGTGGCAGACCGCAGTTTGCCGACCGCTTTCCTTGCCGAGGGGCGCCACTTGGTCAAGTCCCCTCTGCTGACTGTCTCTTTAGCATGTATTGCCGCCTGTGCGCTGCTCCTCGGACGTAAACGGGTGCTTGCGGCGGTTGTCCTGTCTCTTGGCGGGGCCTTTGCGGCTTGCGTGCTCTTTCGGTACACGGGCCGTTTGCCAGCTCGTGTCGAGTATTCCACGTGGGTTCTTTCTCTGCTGCCATGTCTCGTCGCGTTTCTCACCATTAGACCCCCCGCGCCTGTCGCAGCTAAGCCTGTAGGGTTACGGCGTGTAACGACATCGGCGCTCATCGGTGTAGTATTCGCCCTGTTATGCGTAGTGGGGCTTGTGCTGAAATGGGCCCCCACTTTCAACGTCGAGCGCATCGATCAATTCGAGAAGAGCAGCGCTTTTGTCGAGAGCAACGATCTGGTGAAGAGGTTCACGGAGTCAGGCGTCGTCTATGTATGGGACACGACGACCTTCACGCAGCTCGAGAAGCAGCTGAAATATCGCCATCTGCCCCCGGCGTCGTTCATGGGGTCGACGGCCCTTATGGGCGGCTGGACGCAGGGGTCTCCTTTGGTGCGCGCCCATAATGAGGAGATAGGTGTTCCCAATCCCATAAAGAGTCTTCTCGATCGCCCAGAAACCTACTTCGTGACCCGGCGCAGAGAGGCTATAGAGCAACTGACGCGCTATCTGCGCGAGCATTATGGCAAAGATGCAAAGGCGGAAGTTGTAGACGAGGTTCCTCTGAGCGAGAAGGGCGCTGATCCTCTTCTTGTGGTACGATTCTATGCAGATTAGTTCTTTATCTGTGGGAGCGAGGTTGAAATGAAGGGCATTATTCTAGCGGGAGGATCGGGAACGCGTCTGTACCCGCTAACGAAGGTCACGTCGAAGCAGCTGCTTCCCGTGTACGACAAACCGATGGTCTATTACCCGCTTTCCATACTCATGCTGGCGGGCATTCGCGATATCTTGCTTATCTCCACGCCGGCGGATTTGCCTAATTTCCAGGAATTGCTCAAGGACGGATCTTCGTTTGGCGTCAACATGTCCTACGCGGTTCAGCCCTCGCCAGACGGGCTGGCTCAAGCGCTCATTATCGGTGAGGAGTTTCTCGACGGAGAAGGCTGCGCTCTTATCCTGGGCGACAACATCTTCTACGGCGGAGGCCTTTCGGCGCTGCTGAAGCAGGCGGCTTCGCGCGAGTGCGGCGCAACCGTGTTCGGCTATTACGTCGACGATCCGGAGCGCTTCGGCGTGGTCGAGTTCGACGCTGAGGGCCGCGCTCTTTCCATTGAGGAGAAGCCCGAATATCCTAAGTCGAACTATGCGGTCACGGGCCTTTACTTCTACGATAGCCGCGCAGTGGAGTTCGCCAAGAACGTGATCCCGTCCGATCGCGGCGAACTGGAGATCACCGATGTGAATCGTATGTACCTGGAGGAGGGGAGCCTGGAGGTGAAGGTTCTCCATCGCGGCTCGGCATGGCTTGACACGGGTACTATTCCCAGCTTGTACAAGGCCTCCGAGTTCGTAAAGGCTGTGGAAGACAACCAAGGCCTTCAGATAGCCGCTTTGGAGGAGATCGCCTACAACAATGGATGGATCACCAAAGAGGTGCTACTTGATGCGGCCGAGCGCCATGCCAAGACGGCTTATGGGCAGCATTTGCTGCGGGTAGCGGAAAACCGCATTCTCTTTGGAAATATGGCCTCCTAGGAGGCAAAGCATTTGCAACCAATAAGAAGGGCTCGCCAGTTTAACACTGGCGAGCCCTTCTTATTGGTGTAGACGGGTGGCTTAGGCCTTCTTGCCCTTGGGGAAGACCTTGACGCCCTGATTGTTTCTCCAGCCGTAGAGGAAGGCGGTGGCGACGAGCATGGCCACGGCGATGAGGCAGCAGACGATACCGGCGGCAACGCCTGCTCCCTGTATGACAAACATGGGGAGGAACGTCACCAGGGCGATGTCTATGAACGATACGAAGATCCAGGCGAATCCAGAATCTTCCAGCGCCGTGGTACGGAACTCAGGATCGACGACGCGCAACAGCAGCACGGCGATGCTCATAACGCCCGTTGACCAGCCCCAGATGAAGATGCCGCGCTCGACCCAGTGATCGGAGAAGAGATGTCGGGAGATGTAGAAGAAATAAAAAGCCACCAGTACAAAGCCGAGGAGACACAGCACGAGGATGATCGCCCAGTACTGCAGAACCACGTTGATGTTGATGGTCGCCACACCGAAGGCAACCAGATAATCGGTGGCGCAGCTGCCGATGCGGGACACGACGCGCTGGTCAACATAGCGGTCGAGTTTGATGAGCTTGAGAAGGGCGAACAGCGCGACGCCAACGAGGAGGGCAATGCCGTAAACAGGAACCGACACCTGCGGGAATAGGATCTTGAGGCCCGTATTGATGAGGTAGGCTCCGCCCACGGCAACCATGACGAGTGCCACATGCCACGCAAGGGGATCGATGGACATGGGGTTCACGGTGTTCTCTCCCATGGGGGTGCGATCCTTCTCGGGAACCAGGCCGACGCGAACCTCCTCGGGCATATCCTTTACCTTACGAATCTCGGTGGTCCAACCTTTGTTGGCGCAGTAGTTGATGGCGATGATGCCGCTGATGATGCCGCCGAGAAGGCCGAAGGTGGCGAAGGTCTGGCCCACCGTGGTAGCCTCGGCCCAGCCGCCCTCTTCGAACACTGATCCGATGGCGGCTGCCGTGCCGTGGCCGCCAACGAAGCCACCAGGCATGAGGATGGGGAACCATTCGGTTACACCCTGGAACACCGTGGCGATAAGGATGCCGCCGAGGATAAGCGCAATGCCGTACTGCAGGATTTCGGCGGCGCCGTTCAGCATGAAGGTGTCGCCTACTTGACGGAACATCTCTTTGAAGCTGCCCTGGCTGCGTCGGCCCAGGTAAAGAGTAGCGAACAGCACAGCGATGAGAATACCGGCGTAGCTGGAGGCCTGAGAGCTGAGAGGTACCCAATTCAGGCAGAAGGGTCCGAGAATAATGCCGATGAAGCCGGCGATCAGGGCTGAAGGGATAAAGAGGTTCTGCAGAAGCGGAACCCGAGTTCGGATGATTTTTCCGAGCACCAGCAGCGCCGACATGATGCACACGTCGAACGTCAAATCAAGAGCCGAGAATTCCATAGACCACCTTTCCTCGAATATGCGCACGCGGATAGATGGTCTCCGCGCAGTTCAGTGAGATGATTCTAGCACCTCACTGAACTGCGCTATGCTGGAAGGTAATAATTAGCCTCTCGGCGGTTGCTCGTTCCAAGGTTCGCGCAACAGCATCGGCTGGCCGTCGGGCGCCATGGCGTACACCGCCGGCGGGTACTCGATGAAGAACTGCGGCGTGAACGACATGGAGTAAGCGCCTGCATAGCGGATGACCACTGCATCTCCAACCCGAAGAGCCGGTTCGTCATGGGCTGTGAACAGGCGATCGCTGTCCATGCAAGTGTATCCGCAAATGATCTGGCGGGGCAACGTCTCTTGGGCGCCGGTCACCATTTCGTGGACGTAGGACGTCTTCTTCATCTCGTGGTCGATATTGATGCGCGACAACTCGGTGACCACGTAATGCTCGTCTACGATGTCCTTCACATCGATAACGCGGCCAACGTAGTAGCCTGGCGTGCACACCACCGCACCACCTGGTTCGACGAGGAGCTCAGTATGAGTTGGGTCGCAGGCGTCGCCGATGGCCTCTCGAATGGTGCGCACGTACTCATCATAGGCGCCGACATTGGCCGGGCCACCACCATAGAAGCCTCCACCGATGTCGAACCAGTCCAAATCGAGCTTGAACGAGCGGATGATCTCTGCGGCGAAGTCGGCCAGCGTCCGGTACACCTTTTGAGAGCGGCTCAATGTAGTCACATGCATGTGGAGTCCGCGCAGCTCGATGCCCGGAATGCTTCGCAGCTCCTCGATGGCCCGTGCGAGCTCCCCGCCTTCAAAAGAGAAGCCAAAGCGGCCGTGGCGGTCGTCGGAGAGCGTCTCCCCGGGACAGTGCTTTTCAAGCAGGATGTTGGCGCGCAGGCCGACGCGAGCGCTCTTTCCCGATTCAGCGTACTCGCGCACCCACTCGATCTCTCGCTTCGAGTCGAGGTTCACATAGGAGCCCGCGTCCAGGGCGTAAAACAGCCAATCGCGGCCCTTGATCGGTCCATTGAAAACGATTTTATCGGGAGCGAAGCCGCACTGGAGGGCCCGTGCGTACTCTTCATTGGAAACGACTTCGGCATAACAACCTTCATCGCGGGCCACTTCCAGGATCCATGGAAAGGGGTTGGTTTTCACGGAGTAGGCGACGTTCGCGTAGGGCGACCAGTGATCCGCCAAGGCCCGGCGAAAGTCACTGAAGTTCTGGCGCAGCTCGGCCTCGTCAAACACGAAGCAGGGAGTCTGGAGGGAAGCAACATCGAAAGGAAGAGGCATGTCTATCGCCCCTCATAGCGCTCGGTAAAGAAGTCGGCGAAGCGATCGGCCTCCATCTCGGCCTTATAATCTTCGAGCATCTTCACGGGCGTGTAAACCGGCTCATAGCCCAAGTTAGCCCGTGCCTTATCCACGTTCATGCAGTAGTTCACGCAGTCGTGCTTTTCGGGACGGTAGCTGATATCCGACACGGCGTCGGGCTCGCAGAACACGTCCACGATGTTGTGAACCTGATCTTCGAGAGAGGTCAGCACGCCTGTGCCGACGTTATAGGTGCCGCTGGCCTCCTTAGGAGCGAATAGGGCTTTCTCGATCATCTGGCAGAAATCCTTCACGTAGATGAGGTCCATGCCCTTGGTGGGATCGCCCCAGATCTCCAACGGCTCGCCAGCCCGCGCCTTGTCGATCATCAGGCGATAGGAGCTTACGGCGGGCTTTCCGTCGTGGTAGAGGGTCTTGCTGTCGTGCATGAAGCAGTAGATATTCGGTAGGCGGAAGGCGAAGAAGCCCATGCCGTAAGCGGCTCGGTAGTGCCAACAAAGCTCCTCAGCGGCGATCTTCGTGATGGCGTACACGGCATGATCGCCGGTCATGGCTGGCTTGCGGGGCATGTCGTCGGCCAGCTCGATCATCTCGCCGAAATAACCGGTATAGTCGGAGATGGTTTGGGTGTACAGCACCCGATCAGCTCCTGCGGTGCGCGCGTACTCGAGCACGTTTAGCGTGCCCATGACATTGGCATCTACGTAACGGCGTGGGTCGTAGCCTTCCATGTAGGCCGGCAGCGCTCCAGCGAAGTGGACGACGGCATAAACATCCTGCTGCGGGAGTGCGGCGAACGACTTCTCGTCGGTGATGTCGGCCTGCACATAGCGCACCAGCGGCGCATAGCGGTCGAAGAACGCTATGTCGGAGCGCCCGCTTGCGATGACTTCCCACTCATCGGCCGACAGAAGGCGAGACAGATGATCTACCAGGTACAAGCCGAGGGTGCCCCCAGCACCGAAGATGACGATTTTCTTTCTCACGAGGTTTCCTTTCGAATGGTTGCGTCCGGTCTGCTTCTAGCGGTTGTCGATGGTCTCTTTGAGAACGTATTGCGGTGCATTGTTGATCGTCATGAACATGCGTCCGAGGTATTCCCCGATAATGCCCAGGAACAAGATGATGAGTCCCGAGCAAGTGAGCATGGTGGCCATGAGCGAGGGCCAGCCTGCCTGCATGCCGGGGTCGGCGAGACGCATGATGAAAACAATGAGGGCGGACACCAGGCCTATAACGCCGAGTGCTGCGCCCACCACTGCGGCAACGCGAAGAGGCGCCATCGAGAAGTTCAGCACGGTGGACCAGAGACGAATGAGCGACTTAAGGCTGTACCCCGATGTCCCCTGGGCCCGCTCGTAATGCTCTACCTTCACGTTTTTGATGTTCGCCGTGGCTCGGAACAGCAGACCTTGAATGTAGACGTAGGGCCCCTGGTACCGCACCACCTCGTCGCGGATGTGGCGACGGAATACAGCGAAGTTGCTGGAGTAGATCTCTTTGGGGCGATCGGTGAGCACGCGCATCGACCAAATGGTGAACTTCGATCCGAGCTCGCGCCACCAGGCTTCCTTGTGCTCGTCCCAGCAGGCGAACACGATGTCGCTGCCGTCCTCCATGGCGTCCAGCAACTTAACACATTGAGAGGGGTGGGTTTGCATGTCGTCGTCCATCAGCAAGATGAGGTCGCCTTCGGTCTTTCTCAGACCTGCCATGATAGCGTTGTGCTGGCCTGAGTTCTTCGCGCAGTTGATGCCGACCACATGGTCGTCCGCGGCGCAGAGCTGCTCGATGGCCGCGAAAGTGCCGTCCGTCGAGCCGTCGTTTACAAGGATGAATTCGTATTCGTATCCCGCTTTGACGAGTTCAGCTCGCGTTTGATCGACGACAGTACCGATCATTTTCTCCGAGTAGTAACAGGGGATAACTACCGAAACAAGCATAAAGCTCCTCCGTAAGCTTACGACATACCTAACGAGTACACAATGATACCGCCCACTATGAGTAGTAGCGCGATGGCTTTGTCTCTACCCAGCTTTTCTTTGAAAATCGTCACACCGAAGAACGTGATGTACAGGTAGGCGGTGGCCTCCAATATAGCGCCCATGGAAAGCGGCACTACCTTGTAGGCGAGGATGGTCATGAGTGTTGCCCCGAAGAAAAGGGCGTAGGCGGTAATAACCCAGGGATTGAGATACTCTTTCAGCGGGGTCTCGTACTGTCGCATGGCAGCCTTCTTCAGAAGAACCTGAGATACTGACGAGATGAGCACGCCGAGCAGGTAGACGCCGACATAAAGTTCGAGCATCGCTATTCACCGCCTAAGGGCGGGAGATTCCCCGGCGCATCGGTCGTCCACTGGTCGCCATCGATCGGATCGCCTGGCTTCTCCTCCTTGCCATCCGCCCGCGCGTAGAGCACCACGCCGACGATGACCATGGCCGCCCCCAAAATGTTCAAGGCGGAAACAGACTCCCCGAAAATGAAGAATCCCCATACCATGCCCCAGATTACCGTGACTGCTTTATTCGCGAACGCCATGGAGAGCGACAGGCGCTTGAGTATTTGCTGCCACCCGATGGCGTAGATGAAAAGAATGACGAGCATGCCACCGTACAGGAGGATAAACATCGGGCTCAAGAAGGGCTCGCGGGCCGCGTTCTTGCTGAAGATACCGGAAAGCGAATATACCAGCAGAAGCAGGTGCAGGGCGATGAGCGTCTTCGCCCTGCCGTCGGTTTTCTTGTGCGGGCTCATTGCTAGTGGGCCATCGGAGCGGTTCTAAGCAGCAGCTCGTTTCCGTCCGGGTCGAGCACCGATGCCCGACCCATGATGGTTCGAGAGAGGGAGTCGACACTTTCCCGCGATGGTCCGGCCACGTAATAGCGCACGACGTAGGGTTTGGCGCCCCGCTCATGGGAGATCGTGTCGCCTGTACGGTAATAGGGACGATACTCAACAACGCCGGGGAGTGCTCCGAGTTCATCGATGGACGAAGTGTCGGCCACCTCTCCGTCATGGCCGTGGAAATAGAGGCCGGCGGCATGGTTGGCGAACAAGGGGGAGTGAGCCAGCACGCGCTCCTTGGCCGCGGGTTGGTCGTACACGCAGTCGATCAACAGCTCTTCGACTGAGAGGCCGCTGCCCAAGGTGACGAGCTCGTGCTCGTAGCCGAAGATGCGTCCGGCCGCCTCGCACACGGCTAACCCCTCGCCTTCCCGATAGAACGCCTGAACGCAGAGGGGGCCGTTCTCAAGACCGACGTAACCGGCGATTTTGGTGGCGATGGAAGCGGCTTCGTCTTGCAGCTCGGCCGTGAGAGGGCTCGGGTAGGCGCACCGGACGACTTGGGGGATCTCGCCATCTTCGAAAGCGATTTTCTCGCGATCGGCAATGCTTATGATGTGGGCTTGCCCGTCCACGATCCAGGTCATGATGTTGAATTCTCGTCCGTCGTTGTACTCCTCGGCCATCAGATAGTCGAACGTGGATTGGGCTGCGGTCGATTGGAAGCGCTCGCGAACGTCCTCGATGGCGTTCGCGACGAACACTCCGTGGGAGCCGTAGCCGTTGACAGGCTTAATGACGCAAGGGAACGCCATGTCGGCGAAGTCTTCCTCTAGCGTATCGAGGCGAATCTTCTTGTAGCGAGGCGACGCGATGCCGAGCTCTTGGAACATCTGCTTCATAAGCGGCTTCTCCCGCAAGAGCTTTTCCCCTTTGGGCTTGAGGTAGGAGGGGAGGCCGGCGGCATCGGCGATATCGATCATGCACTCGGCCAGAAGGTCGGAGAACGACGCGATGATCCCGTCTGCCTGTTCCTTCCTGCAGATTTCCGCAATGGCGTCAGTGTGGCGGACGTCTTCCAGATAGGCCTTGTCGGCGTGGGCTTTGGCGGGACCGTCCTCGTAGCCATCGCAAACGATGGTGTAGATGCCCCTTTTTTTGGCACATTCGACAAGGTCGACGAACTCGTCCATCGATCCGAGAATGACCAAGCGGTGGTTTTCTTCGCTCATGACAAAAGCTCCTTAGCTGCGAACTCGTGCTTCAATGTGGTTGTCTGCTGTCCAGGTCCTACTGGCCTTGGGCGCGATACTTGGCTTCGGTGGCCTCTTTGGCGCCCTGCCACCAGCTGGGATTGTCGGTGTACCACTGGATGGTGCGGGCCAGTCCTTCGTCGAAGTTTGTGTGCTTGGGCGACCAGCCCAGTTCGCGGCGCAATTTCGTAGAATCGATGGCGTAGCGGCGGTCGTGACCCGGTCGGTCCTTTACCCAATCGAAATCGTCGGCGTCCTTGCCCATGGCGGTGAGGATAGCGCGCAAGACATCTATGTTGCTCCGCTCCCCGTCGGCTCCGATGAGATAAGTTTCCCCGATACGCCCTTGGGTGAGGATGGCCCAGACAGCGGAGGAGTGGTCTTCGGTGTGAATCCAGTCGCGGACGTTCTTGCCGTCTCCGTAGAGCTTCGGGCGGATGCCGCACAGAATGTTGGTGATCTGCCGAGGAATGAACTTCTCGATATGCTGGTAGGGTCCGTAGTTGTTCGAGCAGTTGGATATGGTGGCTTCCACGCCATAGGTGCGATGCCAGGCGCGGACGAGCATGTCGGAGGACGCCTTGGTGGAGCTGTAGGGGCTCGATGGGCGATAGGGCGTTTCCTCCGTGAATCGATTCGGGTCGTCCAAGGCCAAATCGCCATAGACTTCGTCGGTCGAGATGTGGTGAAAGCGCACGCCGTGGTTCCGAGCCGCCTGGAGAAGCGTGAAGGTGCCCTCGACGTTAGTGCGAAGGAAGGGGGTGGGATCGGCGATGGAATTGTCGTTGTGGCTCTCGGCGGCGAAATGGACGCAGGCGTCGGCTTCCGCAAAGAGGCGATCGACTAAGCCCGCATCGCAGATGTCGCCATGCACGAAGGTCATACGCTCCGGATCGCAGCCTGCGAGGTTCTCGCGGTTGCCCGCATAGGTGAGGGCGTCGAGCACCGTGACATGAGCATCGGGCTGGTTGTCGAGCACCCAATGCACGAAATTGGAGCCGATGAACCCGGCTCCTCCGGTGACGACGATGTGGTTGAATGGACTTGCCATGATCGGGCTGCTCCTTCGTGCCGCAGTGATACTTTCCTATAGTGTAAAGGATATTCTGGCTCTACGTTGACTTTAGGGAAAACGGGCACACTCCTTTTCAGCAAAAGGCCCTTGGGACCGTGATTCTGTAGCCCCCGTGCGTTTTCGCCGATTTTTTACGGGAAGTTGTCAGAAGCATGTGCATATTGTGAATGGACTGATAGAATCTGACATCTCATTTTGGGAAATGAAGCAGAAAACGGACAACATCCCAGGAGGTTGCACCATGGTCAATCGCTCGGTCGCCAAACGCGCGAAGCACGCCAAGCCCGCTTTGCGCAAAGGATATTGGGCGAAGTCGAGTTCCTCCGTGCTCGCCGTGGCCCTTGCCGCCAGCCTCGTGCCCGCCGTTCCGGCTCTGGGCGATGAGTTCGACGCCGATGTCTCCGACATCGAGGCGACCGAGCCCCCTGCATTCGATGCGCCGATTCCCACCGAGCCCTCGTCGACCGCTCCGGACGCGCTCGCCGAGCTCGAGGCGGGCGATAGGGCGACGTCGGTCGACAGCAAGTCTGATGCCGGCAATAAGGGAGCTCTCCCCGAAAGCGGTGGCGCAGAAGGCGTTGGGGATCGAACGTTCGGCGAGGTCGATGATGCGGGGTTTCGGGAAGGTCTTGGGGCGGAGGCGCTTGCCGCCGCCGAGGTACAGGAAGAATCTTCTGGACAAGGGAGTTCAACGACATGGGTTCCCGAGGGGCCTGAGAACAGTTGGCGTTACGAGGACGGTGTAGCGCTAGGCTCCCTTGCCGCCCCAGGCGCTCGAACGGCAAGCAGCACGACGCCGACTTGGACCTCATCGAACGGGGCCACCACCTATACTCTGGGCGGGAAGCGGGTTACGGTTTCCGGTGCCAAGGCCGTTGGCATCGATGTGTCGGTTCACCAGGGGAGTATTGACTGGGCCAAGGTGAAGGCCGCTGGCATTACGTTCGCTATCATAAGATGTGGTTACGGAAGCGACATCGAGGAGCAGGACGACAAATGCTTTCTTCAAAACGTTGAAGGCGCTCGCAAAAATGGTATTCAGATCGGCATCTACCTCTATTCCTACGCGAAGAAAGCGACAGGTTCAGCTCCAAGCGCTCAGAGTGAAGCTGAGCATGTTCTAAGATTATTGGACTCAGATCATGCGAACCTGAAACCGAGTGATTTGGCGTTGCCCATCTACTACGATCTCGAAGATGATAGCCAGCTGAGCTTGACTGATGCTCAGCGCGGCCAGCTTGCAGAAACATTTTGCAACAAGATTCAAGCTGCGGGATACAAAGTGGGTATTTACGCGAACAAGACTTGGTGGGAGAAATACCTGACAAGCCCCGTTTTCAACAATCGCTCCTGGAGCCGATGGATTGCACAATATCCCGGGAGCGCAATCGGCGCTCCTGACGTGACGTTCTCTTCCGATCTTTGGCAATTCACGGAGTCTGGCCAAGTGAGTGGCGTGTCTGGCAACTGCGATGTGAACTTCTCGTTCACATCGTTCTCCTCGACGCCCCAAGAGGTGGTGCTCACCGGCACGCCCAACACCTGGGCGTGGATGAACGGCTACGCCTACTATTACGGTTCCGATGGCAAGGCTGTGAAGTGGAGCCAGAAGATCGATGGGAAGTGGTATTACTTCGACGGCCAGTGCCGCATGAAGACCGGCTGGGTCACCTGGAGCGCCGACGGCACGAAGAGCTACTTCCAGCCCGGAGAGGACGGCAAGGCTGCCGCGCTGACCGGTTGGCACGAAATCGACGGAGAATGGTACTACTTCAACCCTTCCAACGGTATCAGCTTGCGATGGAGTCAGAAAATTAACGGAAACTGGTTCTATTTTAATGGTGAGTCTCAGATGGTGACTGGTTGGGTTACCTGGAGCGCCGACGGCACGAAGAGCTACTTCGATCCCAGCTCCGGTCGAGCGTGGTTGGGATGGCAGACTATTGGAAATAAGAAATACTACTTCAATCCCGCTAACGGCATCTCAAAGCGTTGGAGTCAGAAGATCGATGGATCGTGGTACTATTTCAATGGCGATAGCGTCATGGAGACTGGTTGGATCACCTGGAAGGATGGCACTAAGAGCTTCTTCGATTGGGATGGTAAAGCACTGCTCGGGTGGCGTAGCTTCCAAGGAAGGAAGTGCTACTTTGATCCTAATACCGGTATCTCACGTCGCTACAGCCAGAAGATCGATGGCGCGTGGTACTACTTCTCCAGCGACAGCTTTATGTTCACAGGGCTGCTCACATGGCATGCCGACGGGCTGAAAAGTTACTATGGATCAGACGGCAAGCTCCGTGTCGGCTGGCAGAACGTAAACGGGAAGCGTTATTACTTTGAGCAGTCTTCAGGCAAGAGCGTTCGTTGGAGCCAGTGGATAGACGGCTCGTTGTACTACTTCAACACCGATTCCGAGATGGTGACAGGGTGGGTGACGTGGAAGGCCGATGGCTCGAAGAGCTACTTCGATGGAAATGGCCGCGCGCTTATGGAGTGGCAAACCATAGGCGGTAAGACCTACTACTTTAATCCTTCCAATGGCCAGTCGTTGCGGGGTATGCAGGTCATCGACGGGCAGTCCTACTACTTCAATGAGCGCTCTGAGTTAGTAGGCGCCAAATCGGAGACCAAGACCGAGGCTACGGGCGTCTCGTTGGCTACTTTGGCGGCCAAAGAACTTAGGGCGTGTCCTTCTGCCCTGAAATATACCCAAGCTGATATTGTCGCATCTATGACGCCGACGAGCTGTGGAGCAGGTACGAGTGGATATTACCAATTCGCCCAGTTGAATCATGGCTATTCCGGTATGGTGTCGGCGGCTCAGTTAGATGCCTACATCGCCTCAACTGCAAATGGGCGAACCGGCACACTTGCGGGCAACGGAGAGGCGTTTGTGAACGCTGCGCGCCGTTACGGGGTCAACGAGGTGTATCTTTTGGCTCATGCGATCTTGGAGAGTGGATGGGGAACGTCTACGTTGGCCAAGGGCTATGTCTATGACGGAAAGACGCTAGTAGATGGCAAGACATGGCCGAAGGGAACGTATTACAATTTTTACGGGATCGGCGCTTATGATTCCAGTCCGCTGTCGGGAGGTCGAGCTTTGGCCATCAAGAATGGGTGGGATACTCCTGAGAAGGCAATCCACGGGGCGGCTCGCTGGATCGCCACCAACTATCTCAATAATGCGTTTAGTCAGAATACTCTTTATAAAATGCGATGGAATTACGTGGAGTATGCGCGTTATGGCTCGGTGGGTCACCAGTATGCGACTGATCGTGATTGGGCGACTAAAATTGGATCGCTTATGAATGCAATTTATGCCTCTGCCAGCGTGGGCCAGGCCAAGACGGGGTTGACATTTCTGGTGCCAAGCTATCGTTAGTCGCTCGGCATTCGAATGATGTATTGGGGTATACTGATATTTTGTCTAATGGTTTTGCGTAGGAGGATGTACCAGCATGAAGAAACGGGAACGGGGCGCTTTGTCGTTTCGGGTGCGTAAAGTGACGAGTCTTTTTTTAGCCGGCTTGCTCTGCTTTTCGATGCCTGCAATGGCTTACGCCGCGGAAACGAATGGGGAGGAGCAGGCCGAGGCGCAGCCTTCTGAGGCTGTCATGGGGGACAAGCCGGTCGATGGCGATGCTCTCGCTATCGGTACCGAAGAGGCGGATGCTGCTGAATTCGGTGGTGCGGTGTCAGTCCGGCCAGAGATTCAGTCTGAAGACGCTGGTGCGGAGAACGCCGCCGGTGGCGCCGAAGATTCTGACGATGTCGTTCCGGACGAGCGAGAGAGGAGCCTTCTTGCGGAAGGCTCCTCTTTCCGCTATGAGTATGCCGACGGATCTTTCGCTGTCGATGCCTGGGTGATTGTGGATGGTGCTCGCTACTATTTCGGTGCCGATGGCTTGGCGGTAGCCGGTCGTCAGAAAATCGAGGGTATCTGGTACTTTTTCGACGATGAGTGCCGTATGCAGACAGGATGGGTGACCTGGAAGAACGGAACCAAGAGCTTCTTCGACTGGGACGGCCGCGCCCTCACTGGCTGGCGCAGCTTCAACGGGGTGAAGTACTACTTCGACCCGTCCACGGCCATGAGCCTGCGATGGAGCCAGAAGCTGGACGGTCGCTGGTACTATTTCGACTCTGCTTCTCGAATGACGAAGGGCATTGTTACCTGGAAAGATGGCACGAAAAGCTACTATGATTCTCGAGGTCGAGAGACAGGGGGCTGGGTTCAGTCTGATGGTGCTTGGTATTACTTCGATTGGTCTGACGGGAAAGCGGTTCGCTGGCATCAAAAGATTGATGGTCATTGGTACTATTTCGACTCGGATTACCAGATGCACACAGGCTGGCTGAAGTGGGACGGCGTGCAGAAGTGGTCGTACTTCTACAGCAATGGCCAGCAAGCTTTCGGAACCCAGATCATCGGTGGTTACCGCTACGTTTTCGACAGCAATGGGGAAACGAGCACGAAGCCTGTCACTCTGCCTGCCGGTCAGCTGGCCATGTGGAACAAGGCTCAGAACTATTACAGCAATACCAATTACATTATCTTAGTTAATAGCCGCACGCATAAAGTGGGTGTCTTCCGTGGAAGTAGCTATAATTGGGAACCGGTGTGGTATTGGGATTGCACAACGGGCGCCCCTAGCTCCCCAACCGTCAAGGGGACCTTTACCGTAGGGTCTCGCGGTAAGTCGTTCGGCTCCGGTTATACCTGCTGGTACTGGACACAGTTCTACGGCAACTATCTGTTCCATTCGGTGTTGTACCAGCCAGGAAGCATGTCGCACATTCAGGATGGCCGTCTGGGCATCTCCGCCTCTCATGGGTGCGTGCGTCTTGACATCGAATGCGCAAGATGGATATATAACAATATTCCTCGCGGCACGCGAGTGGTATCCTATTAGCATTCCTTCAGGAGGGCGGGAGTATCGGTAAGGTCCGGGAGGTCGACGTCGATCTTCCGGACTTTTTCATGACGTCCCGAAGACGAAGAACGGATGGTCCTATGGTCGAGCGAGAGACAGAAGATCGCCATGGTGAAAAAGGTTATTTCGGTCACCCCCTTGCGGAGACGACTCGCAAGGGACGGTATGCTCTCGTTCTTTTAGGGGTTTGTGCGGTAGCCTTTGCGGGCGTGACGCTAACGCTAATCATGGCGGGGCGCTCGCTTGTTTGGGACACTGACGGGCGTCTGCTGTATTTCCCCTTTATGGTTGCAGAAGGGGAGTGGTTACGAGATATTGCTGCGTCGCTCTTGGCAGGGGATCTGACGGTTCCGCTGTACTCGTTCGATATCGGTTTTGGCGCAGACTGGCTTATTACGGCATCGGGAAATTCCAACGAGCCGATTAATTTTCTTGCGGCTTTGTGCCCGCCAGAAGCATCCGAGTGGCTCTACGATGCTCTTGTGTTCTTAAGGTTCTATCTAGCGGCCCTCACTTTTTCCTTCTATTGCTTTAGCCGTGGCAAAGGCAAAGGGGCGACGCTCGTGGGCGCGCTCTGCTACGTGCTCTGCGGATATGTGCTGTTCTGGGGGGTTTTGCGTCACCCGAATTTCATCGATTTCGCCATATTGCTTCCGCTCGTGTTCATGGGCGCCGATAAGCTGTTCGTAGGCAAGAACCCGCTTCTGCTTATTGCCTCCGTGGCAGGCATTTTCATGTACTCGATTTATTTCGCTTACATGACGTGTCTTTTCTTGCTTGCGTACTGCCTTATAACTTATTTTGTCTACCCTCGCGAGCGATCTGTGGGGGATTTCGCTTTATTGGCGGGCAAATTTGCCCTTTGCCTCCTTGCCGGCTTCGCATTGGTCGGTTTTTCGACGATACCGATGTTCATCACTCTTACCTCCATGGGCCGCGTTGGCATTGTGCGCGAGATCGCCTTCTTCCAGACGGCGGATTTCTACGAGAGTTTTGCCAGTGTGCTTTTGGGCAACCACGAGGCCCAGAACGCTTCGGTGTTGGGAGCGATTCCGGTTATTGCGATTTTGGCTCTTTTTGTCGCACGGGGCTCGATGGATGAACGCGAGCGACGGGCATGGGGGTGCGGGATCGCCCTGTGCCTCATCGGTGCTCTTGTTGCGAAGGTTGGCTCGGTTTTCAACGGCTTTGGTTACCCCACGGATCGATGGGAGGTTATTTTTGGCTTTTGCGCAGCGTACGCGGTTGTGCTCTTGGTGCCCGCAATCCCTCGCTTTTCGGCGCTTCAATGGAGGCGACTTACCGCGCTTGTTACCGTAGTGGCTGTTTGGGCCTTGGCTTACGCGTTCAAAGAGGGGACACTGCTGGGGTTTGCTACAGTGGTCATGTTTGCTGGCATTTACGGAGCATTGGCCCTGTGGGCCTTTTTCCGTCGACGCGCTGCGGGTTCCTCGCCGTCTTTGCCTCGGGTTTTGACTGAACGCTGCTTGCGTGCTTTGCTTATTCTTGCCGTCGTTGCCAATGCCACGGTTCACGTCGGTCTTTTCATGAGTCCGCTCGGCAGTTCCTACTACAAGGAATTCATCCGGACGGGTCATGTGTGGGGTACGCGAGAGCAGCTGGACCTCTCTCCGGCTCTCGACCAACTTGACGATGCCTATCGCATTAATCGAACCGATACCACCTATGGGCGCAATGGCAGCTTTGTGCACGGTTATAAAGGTTTCGACTTCTATTCGAGCTTTTACAATCAGGCCGTCGATGATTTTCGCCAATCGATGGGGTTGTCGGACGATGTGAAAAGCACGATGTTCGACGGAACGCGCCAGCGAGCGGCCCTCGATTACGTGCTCGGGGCCAAATATTACATTTCGTCCACCGAAGCCGCCGATTTGATTCCTGACGGCTATGTGAAGATAGCCGACTTGGGGGAGGCTCATAACGGATTGTCCTACGAGCTGTACGAGACCGACCGGGCTCTTCCCCTTGCTTTTACCTACGATTCGACTGTCACGCAGAAAGATTACGAGGGACTCGATTTGGTTCAACGCCAGGAGCTTCTTACTCGAGCGCTTGTTCTGGCGGTGGATGAGGCAGAAGGTACAGTTCCGCAGCTTGATACGCAGCGAGAGCGTCTTGGTGTCGTAGAGGCTGAGGGGGCCGCCGTCCAGAATGGACGCATCGTGGTCACAAAAAAGAACGCTTCGGTGACGTTTTCTCTCAGCGGGCGCGCTGGTTGCGAGACGTACCTGTGCTTCGAAGGGCTGCGTTTCCGCTCATTGCCTGTTTCGGATGCGGAGCGTCTTGCCGATGAACCGCAACTCGCTTCCGCTGACCTTGTCACGAATCCCTCCTTCGCCCCAGCGAAGACGTGTTGGGTTACGGTTTCGGATGGGGTTCGGGAAAGCTCTTTCGAAATAGCCACAAGCGCTAGTCCCAAATATGCGGGAAAGGAAGACTGGGCCGTGAATCTCGGCGCCGGCGATGATCCCGTCGCTTCGATTACGGTGACGTTTGGCGGCGTAGGGGTCTACGAGTTTGCCGAACTCTATGGCGCGACTCAGTCTGTCGAAGTTATTCGCGAGAACGCAGAGCGTCTGCGAGAGGGAAATGCCGCATCGGTGGTGTTCGAAAACGATGCTATGACGGTTTCCGTGGGGGCTGTTGATTCGGCCGCTGCGCGAGCGAATCGGGAGAAATCGCGCTACGTATTCGTATCTGTCCCGTATTCGGGGGGCTGGAGTGCTACGATGGACGGAGAACCAGTCGAGATACTGAAAGCGAACGTCGGCTTCATGGCTGTCGAGGTAGATGGCGAAGGCCATGAGCTGCGGTTCTCTTATGTAACGCCAGGGCTCGATTTGGGGCTGGCGAGTACGGGAGCTACTGTCGTGCTGTTGGGCACGTTCGAGTTGGGATGGATTCGTCGTCGGCGGACGGGGACGAATCTAAGAGGGATAGCTGAAAAGGAGCCTATCTGATGATTGACTTCAATGTTCCGCCCTATGTCGGTACGGAAATGGAGTATGTGCGGCAGTCGGCCGAAGACAACCATAAGATATGCGGCGATGGCCCTTTCACGAAACGCTGCCAGTCATGGCTCGAGGAACGTTTTTGTGCCGATAAGGTTTTGCTTACCACTAGCGGAACGACGGCGCTCGAGATGGCCGCCATGCTCTGTGATCTTGAGCCGGGAGACGAAGTGATCTTGCCAAGTTTTACCTTTTCGAGTACGGCGACGGCTTTTGTTCTCATGGGGGCGAAACTCGTGTTCGTCGATATCCTACCCGACACGAAGAATATCGATCCTGCTGCCATTGAGGCGGCCATCACCGAAAAGACTCGAGTTATCGTGCCCGTCCATTATGCGGGTGTTGCCTGCGACATGGACGAAATCATGGCTATCGCAAAGGCTCACGGTCTCCTCGTGGTTGAAGATGCCGCCCAGGGTGTTATGAGCACCTACAAGGGGAAGGCACTCGGTACCATCGGAGACTTTGGGTGTTATTCGTTCCACGAGACGAAAAATTATTCTATGGGAGAGGGCGGTGCCGTGCTCATCAATAATCCGGCCTATTGCGAGAGAGCCGAGATTATTCGCGAGAAGGGGACGAACCGCTCGAACTTCCTGCGCGGTCAGGTGGATAAGTACACGTGGGTCGATAAGGGGTCGAGCTATTTGCCCAGCGACATGAATGCCGCTTACCTTTGGGGCCAGCTTGAGGCGGCTCAAACCATATACGATGACCGTATGGCTACCTGGCATGCCTATAACGATGCTTTTGCCGACTTAGCGGCAGAAGGTCTTGTTGAACTGCCGGTCGTTCCGGACGATCGCGTTCAGAATGCCCACATGTACTATCTTCTGCTTCCGACATTGGAAGACCGGACAAGTTTCATCAGTTTCCTCAAAGAGGGCGGCGTGCAGGCCTGCTTTCATTACGTGCCTCTGCACAGCGCGCCAGCAGGAGAGCGGTTCGGATTGTTCCACGGCGAAGACGTGTACACGACAAAAGTGAGCGAGCGTCTGGTTCGTCTTCCGCTTTACTACGGAATGAGCGATGGGGATCGTGCTCGGGTTATCGAAGTGGTGCGGGCGTACTTCGGCAAGTAACTTCCAGCCTTGTACGGTGTGTGGGAGTGTTGACGATTCTCAATCAGGCGTAAATAAAGTAAAATGCGGGGCGACGAGAAAAGTCGCCCCGTTGTTCTTCTGGGGCGTGTATAGAGAGCGGGATCTTATGAAAAACGCCGATTTCCGCAAGTGGCAAGCGGCCCTCGGAGCGACGCTTTCCGTCTTGCTTGCATTTACCCTTGCTTGGGCGTCTCCGATGGGTGGCGGGTTCAGCCAGGCGGCCGCCTTGGGGGTTGTCACCGCTGATGCGGTGCCCATGAGCGATGGGGCTGCGTCGGGGGAGGGGCAAGCTGCTAGCAAGACGGTTTTGGATGCGGCGGCCGAGTCGGAGGCCTCGGATGCAGCAAACGCAGGTGCCTTCGAGCAAGCTGCCGCCGATGTCGGAAGGGCGGAGCCCGAGGTTGAAGAATCTTCTGCGGAACCTGCGTCTGGCGCAGAGGCCGTGCTAGCTCAGACCGATGCCGACGAGGCGCAACGCGCCGCCGAAGAGCGGGCGACGGACGTCGACGAACTTGGCTACGTTCCGGGCGAAATTGTCGTCATCTACGAGGAAGATGCCTCGGTTTCCGAGCAGAGCGATGTTGCCGCGACTATCGGCACCGAGGGAGAGCCCGAGCCGGCGTCCTTCGAAACCGGTGATGCAGCGGTGGTCGACATCGTCGATGAGATCACGGTGGACACCGCCGTGGAAGCGGCCTCTGCCGAAGACGCCGTGAAGTATGCTTTCCCCAATTACGTGGCCAAAAGCTTCGACGAGCCGGTGGCTTCCGCCCAATCGTCGGCGGCATCGCCACTGGCAACTGGCGATGAGCTGGCTAGCCAGCAATGGTATCTGAGCGCCGTAAAAGCCCCGGAAGCGTGGAGTCTGCTGGCGGCTCCGGGGCGCAGCATTGAGCCCGTGAAAGTGGCCGTGCTCGATACGGGCGCGTCTATCAGCCATTCCGATCTGCAGGACTCCATCGATATGAGCCGAAGCGGCGAGGTCGTTTGGGTCGATATGCAGGCGGGCAAGGTGTCCTTCAAGCCGCTCCGAGGCGACGGCTATTTGAACGGCACTAACGAAATGCCCTTCTACAGCACTCATGGCACCCATGTGGTGGGCATCATAGGCGCCAAGGCCGGTAATGGCGGCGTGCTCGGTGTGGCGAGTGGGGGAAGCACAGCGCTCGCCAATAAGATCGTCTCCATTGCGGCGATTGATATCTTCTCCTGCATTGGTGAAAACAACGACGGCACCAGATTCTCCTCCGCGACGGTGCTCGATATCCTTTACGGGCTGGCGAAGGCACGCGATATGGGCTGCAGCGTCGTGAACATGAGCCTGGGTTTTTACACCGACGACGAGACGTGCATCGCGGCGCTCAACGAGAAGACGTCCGAGCTGGACGAACAGGGCGTTGTCCAGGTCTGCGCGGCGGGCAACGATCATACGGCGGCGAAGTCGTACCCGGCCGCCTGCGATGCGACGCTGAGCGTCATCAGCCTTTCGAAGCGCGGCGCTATTCCCAGCAACTCCAGTACCTATTCGATGAAGACGTGGGAATCGGCCGATGGTTACATGCGCTCGTGGTTCTCGAACTACGGAGACTGGTGCGACATTGCGGCGCCCGGTGAGAACATCTTCAGCACGGGTGTGTTTGAGGGCACGTTGAAGAACGGCTATCTGTCCATGAGCGGTACCTCGATGGCGTCTCCGGTGGTGGCTGCGGCGGCGGCGTTGGTGCAGGCTGCCGACCCCGATTTGTCGTCGGCCGAGGTAAAGGACGTTCTGTGCCGCACCGCCGCCGATTTGCATACAGCGGGCAAGGATGGCGAATCGGGCTGGGGTTTAGTGAATGCTGAGGCGGCGGTGAAGGCCGCGTTGCCCCCTTCTCAGCCAGAGGGGCCAGTAGTTGAGCCTGACGTTCCCGAAGAGGAACCGCCTGCGAGTTTGGCGAATGCGAAGCTGGCGATTTCCTCGCTGACCTACACGGGCAAGGTTCAGACGCCCGCCGTTTCCGTGACACTCGGCGGAGCCACGTTGGTGCAGGGACGTGACTATCGTGTGACGATCTCTCCGACGACGGTAAAAGCGGTTGGTACCTACAGCGTGTCTATGGAGGGCGTGGGGGCCTACCGGGGCACGCTCAAAGGATCCTTCAAGGTGAATGCCGCCGACATCTCATCGGCGCAGATTCAGGCTATTGGCAGCCAGAACTATACAGGTAAGGCGGTAACGCCTCAGCCCAAGGTAACGTGGCAGGGCATGACGCTAATGGCGGGAACTGACTACTCGGTGAGCTATACCAACAACGTGAATGCCGGCACTGCCAAGATGACCATTTCCGGAAAGGGCAACTTCACGGGGACGAAGTCGGTCAGCTTCTCAATTGTCAAAGTCGATCGCAATGTTTGGAGGACGGTTGGAGGCAAGACTTACTACTACGGCGCCGACGGACAGCCGGTGAAGTGGGAGCAGAAGATTGACGGATCGTGGTACTACTTCAACGGCTCCGGCGTCATGCAGACCGGCTGGGTGATCTGGGCCAAGCTCGGCACCAAGAGCTACTTCGACGCTGACGGCAAGGCCCGTACCGGCTGGCACACCCTCGGCGGCAAGACCTACTACTTCGACCCCGCCACCGGCCGCTCGGTGAGGTGGGAAAACAGGATCGGCGGGTCGTTCTACTATTTCAACAGCGCCTCGCAGATGCACACCGGCTGGCTCACGTGGAGCGCCGACAAGAAGCGCAGCTACTTCGATCCGAAGACCGGGAAGGCCTATGTCGGTTGGCATAAAATCGGCGGCAAGAACTATTATTTCGATCCTTTGACTTTCAAAACGCGCTAATTCGAGGAGGGGAGCGATGAGGAAAACATTTCGAAAGATCGTCTCAGGTGTGATGGCCGTTCTGCTGATGCAGCTCTCGCTACCTGCTACCTCGTTTGGCGAGGAGTCTGCCCCGCAGGTGGTGCAGGCGGTAGGGGCAGGTACTGATGGCGCTGAGCAGGAGGGCTCTGTTGTCGAGGCTGCTTCTTTGGCTGGTGATGACGTCGTAACGGTGACGGCCCGCGCCCACAGCGTCGATCCTGACGGATGGAGCGCGACGGTGACCTACGAGAAGCCGCAGGCGGGAGTGTCGACGGAGTTCACGATTACTGCCGATGGCGGCCCGAAGGGTTCCGGCAGCTACCAGTACCAGCAAGGCTTTATCTACAAGTACGATCCCTATATCTGGATATACGACCCCACTTTCCCTCCTGCCGAGACTTTCCGTGATTCCAACGTGCTGAGCTATCAGTTCGTCGGTGCCGGGCGTTATCAATACCAGTTTGTGGTGCGCGACACGGAGACGGCGCGCTATATGCGGTTCTCCTTCGAGGTCGAAGTTGCTGGCGATGGTTTTATCGACGCGAATGAAAAGGCCAGAGAAATCGTTGCAGAGTGCTTGCCCGACGGAAACGTGGACGACTATGAGACGGCGCTTGCGCTGCATGATTGGATCATCGACAACGTCAGCTATGATCACACGTTCAGGAACTTGAGCGTCGATCGGGCGCTCTTGGGCATGGCGGTCACTTGCGAGGGCTATCACGCCGCCTACGTTAAGCTCCTCGAGACGGCAGGCATGGAAACGGGCCGCGTCGAAGGAGGCGGCCATGTATGGACGGCTGTGAAGATGGACGGGAAGTGGTATCACGTCGACACGACCCACGACGACGTGAAAGACAGCCTCGCGGGCGCCGATATCCCGGGCTTCCTCTCGAAGGAGCAGCAGGCGCATCTTCTATTTGGCCTCGATGATGCAACTATGAAGCTAGCGAATGCCGGCTATCATGGGCCAACGGCCGGCTTTGAAGCGGATTCGCTCGAGAACAGCTACTTTATCAAAACAGGCGATATTGCCGAGTGGTCTGATCCTATCGCGATCCAGATTTTGGGGAAGCTCAATCAGAAGGAGACCTCCTTCACCCTAACCCCGACAAACGCGAGTTGGGCTCAGGACAGCTACCGGAATGTTGTCAGCAACCTGGTGGCTTACGAGCTTAACCAAGCTGAATGGACGACGGATAACCAGCAGGCCGATGCTATCGTGCGTATCGATTACGCCGACAACAGGTTCGCCGTGAATACGTTCACGGTTCTCACATCTGCGCCGACAGTGGTTCGGAACTTGATCTATAACGGCGCCAGCCAAGCCGGCCTGGCGGTTCCCTCTGCGGGATCCTATGCCCTGTCTGGAACAACGAAGGCCATCGACGCGGGGACGTACACGGCGACGGTTGCTCCTGGTGCTGGTTACGCATGGGACAAGTTGGGGGATAAGACGGCGCGGAGCTACCAGTGGACGATTGCACCCGCCTCAATTGCTTCAGGCGCGGTTTCCGTGTCGGGCGTCAAAGCCTCTTACGAGCATACGGGCTCTCCCATTCGCCCCAATGTGACGGTAACGCATAATGGCCGCACATTGAAAGCGGGGACGGACTACCAGGTGTCTTACGGGGAGAACACTCAGGTCGGAAAGGCGACGGTGACCATTCGAGGAGCGGGCAAGAACTACTCTGGGAGCAGAACCATCTCTTTCGATATCACCAATCCTCGCAATGCGTGGAGAACCGTCGGCGGCAAGACCTACTACTACGGCGCCGACGGGCAGCCGGTGAAGTGGGAGCAGAAGATCGGCGGCCACTGGTACTACTTCAACGGCTCAGGCGTCATGCAGACCGGCTGGGTGACCTGGTCCAAGCTCGGCACCAAGAGCTACTTCGACGCGGACGGCCGCGCCCGGACCGGCTGGCACACCATCGGCGGCAAGCGATACTACTTCGACCCCGCCACCGCCCGCTCGGTGAGGTGGGAGAACAGGATCGGCGGCCACTGGTACTACTTCAACGGCTCAGGCGTCATGCAGACCGGCTGGGTGACCTGGTCCAAGCTCGGCACCAAGAGCTACTTCAACGACGACGGGAAGGCCCGCACAGGGTGGCACACCCTGTGGGGCAAGCGATACTACTTCGACCCCGCCACCGCCCGCTCCCTGCGGTGGGAGAACAGGATCGGCGGCTCGTGGTACTACTTCAACTCCGCCTCCGAGATGCAGACCGGCTGGGTGACCTGGTCCAAGCTCGGCACCAAGAGCTACTTCAACGACGACGGGAAGGCCCGCACAGGGTGGCACACCCTGTGGGGCAAGCGATACTACTTCGACCCCGCCACCGCCCGCTCCCTGCGGTGGGAGAACAGGATCGGCGGCTCGTTCTACTACTTCAACGCCGCCTCGCAGATGCACACCGGGTGGCTCACCTGGAGCGCCGACAAGAAGCGCAGCTACTTCGATGTCAACGGCAAGGCCCTTACCGGCTGGCAGACCATCGGCGGGCAGCGCTACTACTTCGATCCAGCAACTTACAAGACCGATGGCGCCGTGGCACAAAGCGTTACGGGTTCAAAAGCTGTGGTGTATTGGGTCGTCGACGGGGAGGTCTACCACACGACGAAGGACTGTGTCTCGCTTAAACGCTCCACGAACATCAAGAGCGGTACAGTAGCGCAATCGGGAAAGAAGCGCGTCTGCAAAAATTGCGGATAGGGAAGGCGGGGCTTTCTGTTCTGTCTTGGCTTCCTCGGCTGCATTTCGAACGAGCGATTTCTCAATCTGAAAGAGTCGTCCGTTCGAAATGCTCGGTTACTCGCCCCAGCGCTGCTCTAGCCACCCCATCACGGGCCGTTCCGGCACGCGAATCCTCGCGAGGTCGATGGCCGCATTCATGGTGTATGTCACGATGTCCGACGGCACGCCCACGACGAGGATCGTCGCAGGGCCCAGGGCGTACGCCCATGCCAGGTGCGGCCACAGCCAGGCGCGCATGATGGGGCTGAACGTGGCGAGAGTCGGGATGGTGGAGAGCGCCACAAAGCCAATGATCATGAGACGGCGCCGGCCGTCGAGAGCGGGCCGCCTTCCGGCCATGCACCGTGCACGCTGAAATGAAACATGACGATGAGCACCATGCTCACGATGCGCAGAAGTTCGATGTTTGAGTTACGCATAGGTCTCCTTGGGCGGTTTGTCGGCGAGACGAAGTATAATCGAGCGAGTCATTGCATCCAACGCTTTTGGGATGGCCTTCGGGTTCAGTTCTCGGGCCTGCAGAAAGGACTTTTTATGATCGATCGCAAGGCATTTCGCTCCCTGTCTTCGGGGCTCTATCTCATCACGGCCAAAGCGGGCGAGCGCCGCTGCGGCTGCGTGGTGAACACGCTCGTGCAGGTGGCCAGCGAGCCGGCCACGTTGTCGGTGTCGCTCAACAAGGAGAACGCCACCACCGCCGCCATCCTGGAGTCGGGCCGTTTCGCCGCCACGGTGCTCGCCGAGGACGCCCCCATGGAGCTCATCGGCACCTTCGGTTTCCACACCTCTGCCGATACCGACAAGTTCGCCGCCTGCGCGAGCGCGGTCGACGGCGCGGAGGTGCCCTACGTAACCGAGCATGGTCTGGCGCGCTTCTCGGTGCGCGTTACCGAGACCATCGACGTGGGCAGCCACTACCTGTTCGTAGGCGTTGTGGAAGAGGCCGAGGTGCTTTCTGCTGGCGATCCGCTCACCTATGCCTACTACCACGCCGTGAAGGGCGGCAAGACTCCGCCCAAGGCCGCCACCTACAACAACGGCGACGAGGCCGCGGTTCCCGGGGTCACCGAGACGGCCGCTGGCGCGCCCGAGGCCGGCAAGAAGATCGCCTGGCGCTGCACCATTTGCGGCTACATCGAGGAAGGCTACCCGGACGGCCTGCCCGAGGGCTACATGTGCCCCATCTGCGGCGCTCCCCGCGAGATGTTCGAGCGCGTGGAGCTGTAGTTCCGGGTCTCGAACCGAAAAAGCCCCCCGACGATTTGCGCCGGGGGGCTTTCGTTTGTCGGGGATTGCGCCGCGCCTACAGCGTGCCGTTGCGCCAGTCTTCCAAACCTTCGATAACGAGCGCGTGGGTGCGCTCCACTTCCGGGAGGTGCTTCTCGGCGGCGTCGTACTCGCCGGCGTACAGCGCGTCGGAGACGAGCGTCGCGCAGTCGTAAAGATCCTTGAACGACAGGTTGCCCGCCACGCCCTTCAGCGCATGGGCCTGGCTGTAGCCCTCGGAGTAGTCCTTGGCCTCCATAGCGGCCTGAAGCGCCACGAGGTTCCCGTCGTCCAGGTACTTCAACGCCAAGCGCTCGTACAGCTCGGCGTTGTCGCCGAAGCGGTCCATGGCGTCCACGTAATCGATGCCGAAGGGACGAAGCTTGTCTGCGATCTGAGCGGTCATGATCGCTCCTTTCCCGTGCAAATTCCGGCGCCCGCGCCCCTCTCTCCTCTTCTTTGGACGGCAGTCGCGTTGGTAACTTTGCTCCACAGTGTAATCGCACGTCACGAAGCTGTCAGCGCACGGGCCTACTCGTTTACGTTTCGTAGCCACTTGTCAACAAGTTGTAATCTGAATTTTGACGAATCGTCACCACTGCTGCTCCCGGATATGGTATTGACGATGGTCAATAACGTTTGCCGAAGTCAGATGCAGAAAACTTGCGTCGCTTCCTAGTAGTCCGCCGCGGCGTCGCTTTCCATCCACTGCTCGAAGAACTCCTCGTAGGCGTCGGCGAGCACGGCTTCCCGCGCGCGGCGCATGAGATCCAGCAGGAAGTGCAGGTTGTGCACCGACAGCAGGATGGCGCCGAGCATCTCGTTCTGCTTCACGAGGTGCCGGATGTAGGCGCGCGTGTGGTTGCGACAGGTGGGGCAGTCGCAGGCCGGATCGAGCGGCGCGAAGTCGCGGGCGTACTTGGCGTTGCGCATATTCATGCGGCCGGCGCTGGAAAACGCGGTGCCCATGCGGGCCGTGCGGGTGGGCAGCACGCAGTCGAACATGTCGACGCCCTCGCGCACCGCGCGCACGAGCGTGGTGGGGTTGCCCACGCCCATAAGGTAGCGCGGCCGGTCGTCCGGACAGGCCCGGGCCACTTCGCCGAGCGTCTCGAACATGACCTCGTGATCCTCGCCCACGGAATAGCCGCCGATGCCGTAGCCGCCGAAGCGCCGGCCGCCCCCGGCGAGCGACTCCTCTTCGATCTCGCGCAGCCGCCGCACGCTTTCCAAGCGCAAATCCAGGTGCATGCCGCCCTGCACGATGCCGAAGAGCGTCTGGTCGGAGCGCGTATGCGCCGCCAGGCAGCGACGCGCCCAGGCGCTGGAGTAGTCCACGGCGCGCGCCACGAACTCGCGGGTGGCGGGGTAAGGGGCGCACTGGTCCAGCTGCATGGCGATGTCGGCGCCGATGAGCTCCTGGATGCGCATGTTCTCCTCGGGCGTCCAGTGGATCTTGCTGCCGTCGTAGATGGACTGGAACGTGACCCCGTCGTCGGAGAGCTTCACGGTGTCGGCGAGGCTGAACACTTGGAAGCCGCCGGAGTCGGTGAGCATGGGGCCGTCGTAGTTCATGAAGCGGTGGATGCCCCCGGCCTCGGCCACCAGCTCCGCGCCGGGGCGCATGGCCAAGTGGTAGGTGTTCGCGAGCACCACCTGGCTGCCGAGCTCGCGCAGCTGGTCGGTGGTGATCCCCTTCACCGTGGCGGAGGTGCCCACGGGCATGAACATGGGCGTGTGGAAGTCGCCGTGGGCAGTGGTGTAGGTGAGCGCGCGGGCGTGCCCGCTGGTAGCGTCGCATGTGCAATCGAATAGTGCCAAAATCGTTCCTTCTATCCGTGAAATACCGGTAGAGCCGGAGGCCGAGGGGGTGCTCACAGACCTCTGATCGCCCCCCGGAGAACGCGATCGTCAAGAATCAGCTTCCACTTCAGCAGCAGCGATGCCGGGATGGTACCCGCCTATGTGCGTCATCTTCGCTGATTCTTTTATCACGTTCGGAGGGGGATAAAGCGATCAGCGGGCTGCGAGCACCCCCTCGGCCTCCGGCCCCCGCGAGTTGAGTTGGGTCATGGTAGTATAGCGCCTGCATACATTCAAAGGAGCGCTTTTCATGAGAACCGATGATTTCGACTACAACTTGCCCGAAGAGCTTATCGCTCAGGAGCCGGCGGCCGTGCGCGACGAGTGCCGACTGCTCGTGATGGATCGCGAAAGCGGGGAAGTGGAAGATCGCATCTTTAAGGACATCATCGAGTACCTGCGGCCGGGCGACCTGCTCGTGGCCAACGAGACGCGGGTCATGCCGGCGCGCCTGCTCGGCGCCAAGCGGGGCACGGGCGGGGCGGCCGAGGTATTTTTGCTGCGCGAATGCGGCGGCTCGGAGCCGCGCACGAACCGCGTGGCCTTCTGGGAGGTGCTCGTGCGGCCGGGTAAGCGCCTGAAGCCGGGTGCCGGGGCCGTGGTGGATTTCTCGAACGCTGCAGGCGAGGTGGTGCTTTCCGCCGAGATCATCGACTGGGCCCGCGACGGCCAGCGCGGCGAGCGCGTGGCGCGGCTTTCCACGCCCCTGCCGTCGCTGGACGAGGCCCTGCATGCCGTGGGGCATACGCCGCTGCCGCCCTACATCCGCGACTACGCCGGCGACGAGGAGCTGTACCAGACGGTGTACTCGCGCCGGGAAAGCTCGGCGGCCGCTCCCACGGCCGGGCTGCACTTCACGCCCGAGCTCATCGAGCGTTTGCGCGCGCGCGGCATCGGTTGGGCCACAGTGGAGCTGGAAGTGGGTCTGGACACCTTCCGCGTGGTGGACGAGGACGACCCGGAGAAGCACCACATCCACACCGAGTTCTACACGGTGACCCAGGCCACCGTGGACGCCGTGAACGCGACCCATGCCGCAGGCGGCCGCGTTATCGCCGTGGGCACCACGAGCGTCCGCAGCTTGGAAAGCGCCTGGGATCCCGAGGCCGACGACGGCCGGGGCGCTCTTGTCGCCCGCGATCGCGAGGCCACGAGCCTCTATATCTTGCCGGGCTATGAGTTCCACGTGGTCGATGCCCTCATCACCAACTTCCATGTGCCGCGTTCCACGCTCATGATGCTCGTCTCCGCCTTCAGCACCCGCGAGAACATCCTAGCCGCCTACCAGCACGCCATCGACGAGCGCTACCGCCTCCTCTCCTTCGGCGACGCCATGTTCTTGCATTAAACGCGTTTGCAGCTCGCCTATTCATGTCGAGCGGTTCCCTGTTTCCCTCTGTCTGGCTTGCAAAATGCGGTTTTAGAGACGGCCGTCCTTCGGCGAGGCGACCGCCCTCCTTCGGCGATGTCGCGTTGTGTGCAAACCCGCGGGTCCCTTCCCCCACCACGCGGGGCATCTCGACCTCTTGCTTGCGTTGGCGCGCAAAACTGCGGGCGCTGCTTGCTGAAATGGCTTGAAAATCACGAAACATCGGCGTCGGAGGCGAAAAACGCGTTTCGTTGTAATACGCCACCTGGGAAAACTCTGCGAATCGAGACATCACCGTTCTTTTTGGGGCGCCAACTGCCGATCTTTCGTGTTTTTCAAGCCATTTCAGGCGATTGAAGCGCTGATTTTCTTCTGCATTCCGATCTTTCGTCATTTTCAAGCCATCATGCCAGCTTTGCGCGGAGAAGGTGGCGTATGGGCGACGCGGGGGCTCTGTGCCGGCAGTAGGACGCTCTGCTCGGCAAAAGATGATGCATTTACTTTCAGCAGAGGATATTTCATGTATCGCGTTATTCCGAGAACACGTGGCGAGCAGAGGTCTTAGAATGCCGCGAATGCGGTTGATCCTCTTTGGCATATCGGCTTTCTCCTACTGGCTTTGCGCGCCGTCGGCGCCTGACGCCTCGTGCAAGGTGTCGGCGAAGATCCTGAAGAATTGCGAGCCTGTTCTTGAGGCGCTGCGTCATTTGGGGAGGCTCTTTCCGTTTTTGCCCCGGCCGTATCATGTCTCTACGACGTCTCATGCTAAAAGGCCATTGTCGGAAGCGATCTGCCATCTTGTGGTTCGCATGCCGAAGGGAAAGGATTTCTGCCGCGTGGAAAGCGGCGTGTTCGTCTCCTGTCCCGAGCTCTGCTTCGTGCAGCTTGCGCAGTCGCTTCCTTTTCACGAGCTCGTTCGCGCGGGCAATGTGCTTTGCGGGCGCTTCTACCTCGACGCTGGGAAGGGTGGCGAGCTTGGGCGACGCGAGCCTCTTACCTCGAAGAGGCGCATCGAGGCCTTTATCCGCGCCAACCCTGGAATTAAAGGCGTGAAGGAGGCTCGCCGGGCGCTCCCGTGGGTTACGGAAGGTGCGGCCTCTCCTCCAGAGGCGTTTCTCGCTATGGTGTTCGGGCTGCCTTACCGCTATGGCGGCTTTCAGCTCTCAGACCTTGCGGTAAACCGGCGGTTGCGGCCGAGCCACAAGGCTCAGCAGATAGCACGCCGCACCACGCTCGTCCCTGATATCCTCTTTGCTGATGCTCGCCTTGCGATCGAGTACGACTCAACGGCCGAGCACACCAGCTCTTCGCAGCTGACGAGAGACGCCCAGAAGCGCCTGGCGCTTGAGACGGACGGCTACAAGGTCGTCACCGTGACGGCGGGGCAGATTGGCAGCTCGGGCGAGATGCGGCGCATCGCCGAGCAGTGCTATCGCCGGCGGGGCAAAAGATTTCGCCCCCAAAGCAAGGAATTCGCGAATCAGCAAGCTCTCCTGTTCCGCATGGGTTGGTCGTTGGAGGATTACTGTCTCAAAGAGCAGCCTCGCTAGGTGCTTTTCAAGAAAATAGTTTTCCCAGTTCAGAGTAAAGGATTAGGGAAAAGATTACGAGAATAATCTTTTTCTCGCTCGCTTTCCGATGCGCGATGGCGCGGCGGCGTCCATAGTGGGGATCGTCACGGGGCGCCGAGCCCGCACACCAGTTGAAGGTTGTCGCGGGGTGCCGTACTCGGGCGGCAGCTGGAAGGCTGCCCGAGTGCGAGAGCGGCGGTGAAGGCCGCGGTCGTGGTTCCCCGGGCGGCATCTGTCAAGGAGGGCGCGCGGCGCCCGACAAAGCGCAGGGCGCGAAGGAGCGCCCGGCGCAAGGAGAGGCACGAGGGCGCATGAGAGGCGTCCCGCGCAACGGAAAGAGAGGGAGTTCACCATGACCACCACCGTTACTCGTCGCGATCTGTTCAAGTTCGGCGGCCTGGCCGCGCTCGGCGTGGCCGGCGCCAGCACGCTCGCCGGCTGCGGCCAGCCCAAGACCGTCGCCGAGGCCGCCGCCGAGAAGGGCCTGGCCGACACGGGCGCCGCTGCCGGCCCCGCGTTCCTCGCGCCCCAGGAGCCCATCACCGATTTCGCCGAGACCCACGAGTACGACGTCGTCGTGGTCGGCGCCGGCGAGTCGGGCCTGTCCGCCGTGCATACCGCGCTCGAGGCCGGGGCGCGCGTGGCCTGCGTGCAGAACATCAACGCCGCCCAGACCACCGGCAACATGGCCGCCTCCATCGACCTCACCCAGACCGACGAGGCCGCCGTCCAGGCCTGCGTGAGCTTCATCAACTGGAAGAGCGACTACCGCTCCAACCGCGACCTCGTGAACATCTGGGCCCACAATTCCCAGGAGGCGCTGGCCTGGTGGGCCGAGGAGGCGGCGAAGGGCGGCGTGGAAAGCAAGCCCCACGACGCGGTGCTCTCCTACAACGGCTACGACATCCACCTGCACGCCAACACCTACTTCCACGTGGAGGGCAACCACAACGCCGCCGCCACGGTGATCGCCGAGAACCTGGCCGCCGCCGGCGCCGAGTTCTTCTACAACATGCCCTGCAAGCAGCTGGCCACTGACGAGTCCGGCGCGGTCACGGGCGCCATCTGCGAGGATGCCGACGGGGCGCACCACCTGTTCACGGCGACCAAGGGCGTTATTCTGGCCTGCGGCGACTACTCCTCCAACCAGGAGATGCTCGACTACTACGCGCCGGACACTAAGGGCTTCTCGCTGTTCACCGATTTCCGCGACGGCAGCGCTCTGGTGGCCGGCATGAACGCCGGGGCCATCATGACGCCGCACACCCACACCAAGATGATCCACGGCGAGCCGGCGGCCGTGCGCCTGGAGATGCCCTTCCTCTTCGTCGACCAGGAGGGCAACCGCTTCATGGACGAGACCTGCTGCCGCATGGGCTACATGAACAACTTCGTCCGCCCGTACCTGGCGAAGGCCGGCTTCACCGACTCCACGGCGGCGAAGTTCTTCAGTCTGGTGCCCGCGAACTGGGAGAGTTTCTACGAGGAGTGGAAGGCCGCCAGCCCCTACGACATCTCCCAGTACAACGGCGACAACAAGGTGAACCCCGAGAAGTGGATCACCGCAGACACCATCGAGGGTTTGGCCGAGGCCATGAACGCCTACGCCGCCGAGAACGATTGGAAGCTCACGAACATCGACGCCGCCGCGCTGGCCGACACCGTGGCCCGCTACAACGAGCTGTGCGCCGCCGGCCGCGACGAGGACTTCGGCAAGGCCGCCAAGTACCTCGTGCCCATCGAGGGCGGCCCCTACTACGCCATCCCCCGCGGCTCCAACAAGCTGCCGGCCATCCTGGGCGGCCTCGTGGTCGATAGCAACCACCAGTGCCTGAACGGGGAGTTCGAGCCCATCAGCGGCCTGTACGCCGTGGGCAACGCCTCGGGCCAGTTCTTCGGCGGCGTGGACTACCCCATGGACATCGAGGGGCTCTCCATCGGCCGCGCCATCACCTCGGGCTACTACACCGGTCGCTTGGTGGCGAGCCTGTAGGCCACCTGCCGTTTCGCCCTCCCGTGCCCGGCCGGCGCTCCCTCCCCGTCGGCTGGGCCTTCTGCGTGCGGCCCTTGGCGGCTCTTGCGGCCCCTTGCGGCCCTAGCGGCCCCGATGCCGCAAAGGCCTCGGGAAAGCGCCGACCCGGCCGCCGGCCGGCCCTGTCACCTGCTATAATGGCCGCCATGGGGAACCTGTTGAAGGACATACGGAAGGGGAGGGAAGACCGCTCCCTGTACCTGCGGGGCATTCTGCCCTACCTGTTCGCGCTCGGCTGCGCCCGCGCTTGGGTGACGCTGGCCGTGGCGGCGCCGGCCCTCGCGCTGCCGGCCGCCTTCGATCTGCACGACGTCTTCGACTACGCCTTCTGCCTGGTCTCCATCGCGGCGGCGCTTGCCGCGCGCCGCCTTCTGCCCCTGAACGCCACGGGGCGGATGCGCGCGGCGTCGGCGGCGCTGATGGTCGCGGCGTCGCTGTGCCTCATCGCGGTCGGCACCGGCCTGGTCGCAGGGCCGGCGGCCATTGCGCTGGTGGCCGCGGGCGCGGCGGCGGGAGGCGCGGGCTTCGGCCTCTTCCTGCTTCTGTGGGCCGAGGTCTTAAGTTGCATCTCGCTCATCCGCATTTTCCTGTACACGACGGCCTCCCAGCTGGTGGCCGTCGTCTGCGTGTTCTTCTGCGACGGCCTGGACGATTTGCGCGTGGCCTGCGCTTTGGTGATCCTGCCGCCGGTGGCGCTGCTCTGCCTGCGCCGTGCCTTCTCGGCGCTGCCCGTCGCCGATCGCCCCTCGCCGGTCATTCCGAAGTTCACCTACCCGTGGAAGATCTTCGTGCTTCTGGCCCTGTACTCCTTCGCCTACGGGCTGCGCCAGCACCAGCTGGCGGCCGGCGCCGGCATGCACTCATCGGTCTCGACGGCCATCGTCATGGCGGTGCTGTTCGCGAGCGCCTACTTCTTCTCGAACCGCTTCAACATCGGCACGCTGTACCGCTCGCCGCTCGTGCTCATCGTGTGCGGCTTTCTGCTCGTGCCCGTCGAGGGCGTCTTCGGCACGGCGGTGTCCAGCTACCTCATCTCCATGAGCTACTCGCTCGTGGGCATCATCGTGGCGCTGCTTCTGTACGACATCGTCAAGCGCCTCGGGGTCACGGTCGTCATCTTCGCCGCCATCAAAGGTGCCGAGCAGGTGTTCGTCATCTGGGGCAAGGGGGTCGCCGAGGTCATGGCCGCCGCGGGCATGAACGCCGGCGCCCAGGACGCGGTCATCGCGGTTGTGGTGGTGGCCATGATGTTGGCGGCCACGCTCATCCTGCTGTCCGAGAAGGAGCTGGCGAGCCGCTGGGGCGTGCGCATCCTGGACGCGGGCGGCCTCGTGGAGAAGACCCCGGAAGAGCTGCGGCGCGACGAGCGGGCGGCCGAGCTGGCCGAGCACGCCCGTCTCACTCCGCGGGAAACCGAGATTCTGGCGCTGGTGGCCCAGGGCAAGAACGGCCCGGCCATCATGCAGGAGCTGTTCATCGCCGAGGGCACCTTCAAGGCCCACATGAGCCACATCTACGAGAAGTGCGGCGTCGCGAACCGCCGCGAGCTCGTGGCGCTGTTGGGTGCGTGATAGGGCGTCATCGCCGCAACCTGCCGGCCCTCGGATGGCTTGGAAATCACGAAACATCGGGTTTAGGGGCAAAAGCGCATGTGCTCAGCCTTCAAATGGCTTGGAAATCACGAAACATCGGCGCTAAAAGCGAAAAAGGCGTTTCGTTGTAATACGTCACCTGGGGAAACTTCAGAAAAATGAAGGAAATAGCCTGCCGAGAGGCGCCAATCGCCGATGTTTCGTGATTTCCAAGCCATTTTGGACGATCGTAGGGTTCGTTTCCCTCTGTATTCCGATGTTTCGTGATTTCCAAGCCAATTTCCAAGCCAGATTGATAGCTTGCGGCCTTGAGGCGAAGGCGGGTGTATTCGTTTGGCGCGCTCGTCGCCGGGTGGAGGGGTCTTCTGGCGTTGGAGCACGCTCGTTTCACGGGTTCGCCGCCGAGCGGAGGAGCGTTGTCACGTTGGGGCGCGCCCCTGAGGCTCCCGAGGCGCTCCCGATTATGCCGCATTAGTTGTCGTGATGTCAGAATCAGGCGTTGACCTTCGGTTCATTTGTGGCACAATAGGCAAGTTGAAGTGAAAGCGCCGCTTCGGGGGAGGCTTGGGCGCTCTTCGCGCAAGAGAGAAGGAACGCGCGGTATAAAGAACGCGCAGGAGAACGGAACGCGAAAGAAGAAGGTCGCATCCCATGGCATTGGAACGCAACGTCAAGAAGAAGCCGGCCCGTACGGCGGATCGCCGCAACGTGTGGCTTCTCATCCTCACCACTCTGCTCATCGTTGTGTCGGTGGTGCTGTTCACCCCGCCCAACGAGAAGATCAACCAGGGCCTGGACATCCAGGGCGGTCTGTCGGTGGTGCTCACGGCGAAGTCCACGGACGGTGCGCCGGTCACCCCCGAGGACATGGAGAAGTCCCGCGCCATCATCGAGAGCCGCGTGAACGCGCTGGGCGCCTCGGAGGCCACGGTGCAGGAACAGGGGAACGACCAGATTCTCGTGCAGATCCCCGGCCTGGCCGACACGGAAGAGGCGCTCGCCACCATCGGGCGCACCGGCTCGCTGGAGTTCGCCCGCCTGGATTCGTTCACCGATGAGGACGTGAAGAACGCCATCGACTCCGGCCAGACTTCCGGTGAGGGCACGGTGACCGACGAGTTCGGCAACGCCTTCCCCTCGGGCCAGGTTGAGCACATGGCCGTGGAGGCCGGCACCTACACGCCCATCGTCACCGGCGCCGACATCACCAACGTCACCATCGGCCGCGAGAGCGAGGGCAGCACCTACTACAGCGTGAACATCACGTTGAACTCCCAGGGCGCCAAGGCCTTCGCCGACGCCTCGCGCGATTTGGTGGCCGACCACGGCAAGATTGTCATCATCTTGGACGGCGAGGTGCAGTCCGCCCCGGCCGTGCAGTCCGAAATCCCCAACGGCGAGGTGTCCATCACCGGCCAGTACTCCTTGGAAGACGCCAAGGCGCTGCAGACCATCCTGGAGTCCGGCTCGCTGCCGGTGTCCTTCGAGTACGCCCAGTCCCAGGTCGTCGGCCCCACCCTTGGCCAGGACGCGCTCGTCTCCGGCGTCGTGGTGGCGCTGATCGGCCTTGCGGTCGTCATGCTGTACCTGCTGTTCTTCTACAAGGGCCTCGGTATCATCACCGCCGCGGCCATGGCCGTGTTCGCCGTGCTCTACCTCGGCATCCTGGCGGCCCTTTCCGCCTTCCACCTGTTCAGTCTGTCGCTGGCGGGCATCGCCGGCATCGTGCTGACCATCGGTATGGCTGCCGACTCCTCCATCCTTACCGTGGAGCGCTTCCGCGAGGAGATCCGCATGGGCCGATCCGTGAAGGCGGCCTCCATCACCGGCGTGAAGCACGCCATCTTCACCTCCATCGACGCCGACCTCGTGACCATGGTCTCGGCGCTGTGCCTGTTCTTCCTCGCCGCCGCCTCCGTCAAGGGCTTCGGTATGACGCTGGCCTTGGGCATCATCTGCGACATCGCCATGATGCTCATCTTCAAGGCGCCGCTCATCCGCCTGCTCGCGCCGAAGGTCATTGCGAAGCACCCCGGCTTCTGGGGCATTAAGGACTCCATCGAGGCGTCGAAGGGTTACGCCGAGCTGGCCGCCGCCGAGGGCGTGCCCGAGGCCGAGGCCGAGACGGCGGCCCAGATGAACGCCGCCGAGACCCGCGTCGTCGCCGAGGGCGAGGGCGAGCCGGGCTCGGTCGCCGTCACTACCGTGCGCAAGATCCGCGGCCGCTTCATCAAGCACGACATCAACTTCCTCGGCTACCGCCGCGTGTTCCTCACGGTGGCCGCCGTAGCCATGGTGGCTTGCCTCGCTATCGTCGGCTTCCGCGGCCTGAACTTCGGCATCGAGTTCGTCGGCGGCACGTCGGTGGCCTTCCACGGCACCGGCGATATCACCACCGAGCAGATGCGCGAGGCCATGAACGACGCCGGCGAGCCCGACGCCGTCATCCAGACCACCGAGACCAACGGCGAGCCCGGCTTCCTCGTGCGCACCACGACCACCTCGGCCGAGGACGCCACGGCCCGCGCCAACCAGGTGGCCGAGGCCCTCGGCATGACCGCCAGCGACTTCGAAGTCACCACCATCGGTCCCGACTGGGGCGCGAGCGTCATCCAAAGCTCGCTCATCGCCTTCCTCGTGTCCATCCTGCTCATCATCGTCTACATCGCCATCCGCTTCGAGTACAAGATGGGCGTCATGGCCATCGTCGCGCTGTTCCACGATCTCATCTTGGTGGTGGGCATCTACGCACTGGTGGGTCGGGAAGTGAACCCGAACACCATCGCCGCCCTGCTCACGATTCTCGGCTACTCGCTTTACGACACCGTGGTCGTGTTCCACCGCATCAACGACAACATGAAGGGCGAGGACATCCGCTGCACCTTCATGACCATGGCCAACCACTCCATGAACCAGGTGTTCATCCGCACCATCAACACGACGCTCACCTCGTTCATCCCGGTGTTCGCGATGCTTCTGTTCGGCGGCGAGACGCTGAAGGACTTCGCGTTCGCCATGGCCATCGGCCTCATCGCCGGCTCCTACTCGTCCATCGCCATCGCCTGCCCGCTCTACTGTATGTGGAAGACCCGCGAGCCGAAGTTCGCGAAGCTGCAGAAGAAGTACGGCACGGAAGTGGGCCTGTTCGAGTTCGACCACTCTGCCTCCACCGGCATCGCCCAGGTGCCTCTGGCGCGTCTTGAGGCCAACGCCCGCGCCGAGGCCTACGTGGCCGAGCAGACCGAGGCGACCGGTGAGGCGCCCGACGCCGCGGCGGTGGCGGCGGCCGCCAAGCCCAAACCGGTGAACAACAAGAAAAAGAAGCACCGCCACGGAAGGGCGCAATAGCAGCTCTCCCGGGATCGGGCCACGGGGTACTGCTCAGTCGCGCGTACTGTCCTCGCTCGGCGAAACAGCCCACTGGGCTGTTTCGTTCGCTGCGGAACTCGCTTGGTGAGCAGCACCCCGTGTCCCTCTACGCTCTTCCACGCTTGAGAGAAAGGCGCGAACATGGTTCGTGAAGGTTCGGCTCCTAACTTTTGCCCGCCTACCGAAGAGGGCATCACCATCACGCTCGTCGATGAGAAGGGCGAACAGGTGGAACTAGAGTTCCTGGGGCTCGTGCTGAAGGGGGAGAGCTCGTTCGGGTTCTTCTTCCCGGTGGATGACGAGCATCCGGCTACCTCCTCTGGTGAAGTGGTAGTCTTGGAAGTGACCGAGGTGGACGCCGACGGCCAGCCCTGCTCCTTCGAGTTGGTGGATGACGAGGTCATCGCCGCCGAGGCCTATGCGGACTTCCAGGAAGCCGCCAAGGATCTGTACGACTTCGCCTAAGGGCGCCCCGTCAAGGACATCCGATGATCTTCGTCGCCGACCCCGATTCTGTATTCACCCTGCGCGAGCAGCAGATTCTCTACTACATCGCCGGCGGTCTCTCGAACAAGGAGATCGCCGGGCGCCTTACCCTCTCCGAGCAGACGGTGAAGGCGCACCTGTCCCACATGACCACGAAGTGCGGTCGCGCGAACCGCGCGGCGCTGGTGGCCTACGGCTTCGAGACCGGCCTGCTGCGCCGCCGCTGATTAGCCCGAACGGGGGATGGCGGGAAAGGCGCCCTCGGATAGACTTGAACCCTCAGGCTGGGAGGATAGCGCGCTCATGACCCTGTTCGTCTTCGAAATACTCTGCATCTTGTTCTACGGCGCGGCGAGCGCCTTGGGGGCGTTCGGCCTCAGGCGCGGTCACCGTCGGGCCGCGCGGGCGGCCAAGGGCGTTTATCTGACCGCCGTGGCAGCGCATTCCGCAGTCATCGGCATGGAATCGGTAAGCACCGCAGGCACGCTGCTTTCGGGCCCCAACATCGTCATGCTGGCCTCGTGGGTGCTTGCCGTGGTGACGGCGGTGGGGCTGCTCGTCACCCGCCGTGGGCTGGCCTTCTCCACCGTCGCCGCGCCGGTGGTGGCGCTTCTGATCCTCGTGTCCCAGTGGCTGCGCATCCTCGACCCCGCGGGCGCCGACAACATGGCCTTCTACCACTGGCCGCTGCTCGTGCCCCATATCGTGCTCGTGTTCGTCGCCCTGGCCTGCTTCGCCACCTCGGCCGTATCCGCCGCGCTCGACTGGTACCAGCGACGCCTCATGGCGGCCCGCAGCGCCAAGGTGCTCGAGCTGAACACGCCGGCGCTGGACACGCTCGCCCTCATCTCGCGCTCGGCGGGGCTGGTGGGCGTGGCCGTGCTCATCGCCGCCATGCTCATCGGGTTCACGCACCTGGTGGCGCTCTATGCGGCCATGGCACAGATCGGCACCGAGGGCAACTTGGGCTATCTGGTGCCGCGCGTGGCGCTCTCCCTGGTGACGACGGCCGTGTGGTCGGCGTTCTGCGCCCTGTCGTTTCTGGCGCCCTGGGCCGCGTCGGCGAGAACCCGCGACGCTTTGGCCATTGCCGGCCTTGCGGCGGCAGTGCTGCTCATCGCGGTGTCGGCGGGGTAAGCCATGGGTCTGTTCGTTGCGGGCGTGAACCCGCGCCGCCCGGTGTTCCCATCGGCGAGCCAGCATTTGGCCGACGCCGCCGCCCGCCGCGCGCTGCTCGGCGCCGTCTCGGGGCACCGGAGCCTGAGCGAGGGGCTTTTCGTGGCCGCGGACGGCCGGCTGGAGCTGTACGCTGTGGCCGACGAGGGCTGCGACGCCTACGATATCGCCGCCGGACTTTTCGGCGCTGTGGCCGAGGGGGAGGTGGCCGGCGCGCTCTATTTCGCCGAGGGGATCGATGCGGCCTCTCACCTGTTCGCCGCCTTGTGCGGCCTGGACGAGTTCGCTCGGGGACCCCGGGAAGGCGCGTCGCTTCCCGGGGAATGCGACGGGCTCGCCGCTGCGGGAGAGCTGTCGCAGCCGGGAGGCCGCGGGGCTCTCGGCGCGCCGGGCTTGCCGGACGCTCTGGCCGCCTGTTGGGCGCGCGCCCTGTCGGAGGCGCGGAAGGCGGCCACGCTGGGCGATGCCCTGACCCGGCTCGCTGCGGCGGCCTCCGGTCTGTCCAGCGCCTTGTCCGCGGCGGATGCGTCCGCCTCGACGGCGGCGCTGGCCGAGACGGCCGTGGAGCTGGCCCGGCGCGTGTTCGGCCATCTCGAGCGCCGGTGCGTGCTTGCTGCCGGCGCGGGCGATTTCTCGCTGGCCCTCGCCGGCGCGTTCCTCGGCGCCGGCGTAGAGCGCTTCCAGGTGCTCGGCGATGGGAACTGCGAGGAGGCCGCCCGCGTGCTCGGCGCGCCCGTGGCCGATCCCCAGCTGCTCTCGGCGCTGCTCGTCGATGCCGATATCGTCTTGGCGGAAAGCGCTGTGGAAGGCGCCTCGCTCGATCGTCGCCTCATGAAGGGCGTCGTCCGCCTGCGACGGGGCCGGCCGATGCTGCTCGTCGACGCCAGCGCGGATGGCTCGCTTATCGATCATCGCGTCGCCTCCCTCGATGGCGTCTTCCTCTACGCCGTCGCCGATCTGGCCGCCATCACCCGCGACGCCCCTTGGGCGCGCCTGGGCACCGACGACGCCCGCGAGCGCCTTTTTGCCGATGCGGTTCGCACTCTCGCCCTGCAGATGGGTTAAGGTGCGCGTCCTCATCTCCCGCGGCGTCCTTCCAACCTAGCCCGTTCGGGCGATTCCTGCGGAAAGCGCTCTGGGTATCCTTGAAACCACCTTGCGGCCGAACGCGCGGCAAACCTGCCGTCGAGCCTGCGGCACGTGAGCCGTCAGCCTGAGGCCGCGTCCATGCGTGGGAGAGGAGACCCCGACATGATCGTATCGTGGATGACCACGAACCAATGCAACCTGAAGTGCGTCCACTGCTACCAGGACGCCGAGGAGGCCACCGAGCGCGAGCTTACCACCGACGAGGCGAAGAAGATGATCGACGAAATTGCCCGGGCGGGCTTCAAGATCATGATCTTCTCCGGCGGCGAGCCGCTTCTGCGCCCCGACATCTACGAGCTGGTGGCCCACGCAGCCTCCCGCGGCCTGCGCCCGGTGTTCGGCAGCAACGGCACGCTCATCACCGACGAGGTGGCCCGGCGCCTGAAGGAGGCCGGCGCAGCCGCCATGGGCATCTCCGTGGACAGCCTGGATGCCGCCAAGCACGACAAGTTCCGCGGCCTTCCCAATGCCCACGCCCTCACCATGGCCGGCATCGAGGCCTGCAAGCGCGCCGGCCTGCCCTTCCAGCTGCACACCACCGTGGTCGATTGGAACCGCGATGAGGTGTGCGCCATCACCGACTTCGCCGAGGAGATTGGCGCTGTCGCCCATTACATCTTCTTCCTGATCCCCGTCGGCCGTGGCGAGTACATCCAGGAGACGAGCCTGGAGGTGCTGGAAAACGAGGCGCTTTTGCGCGAGATCATGGAGAAGTCGGCGGAAGTGTCCATTGACGTGAAGCCCACCTGCGCGCCACAGTTCACCCGCGTGGCCAAGCAGCTGGGCGTTGACACGCGCTTCACCCGCGGCTGCCTGGCCGGCCTCACCTACTGCGTCGTGGGCAGCGAGGGTATCGTGCGCCCCTGCGCCTACATGACCGAGGAGGCCGGCGACGTGCGGACGCAGCCCTTCGACGAGATTTGGAAGACGAGCCCGGTGTTCGAGCGCCTGCGTACCCAGGCCTACTCCGGCGCCTGCGGCACTTGCGACTACAAGGACGGCTGCGGCGGCTGCCGCGCCCGGGCCGCCTACTACCACGACGGCGACATCCTCGCCCAAGACGACTACTGCGCCCACGGCCAACAACTCGACGTTCATTCGGCTATTGCCGAATGAACGTCCTGACGCTGCGGTTCCGACAGGCACCTGATCTGGCCCCTTGTTTTGGGCTCGGCGCGGCACGAAGGCCGCTTGGCCCAAAGGCGGGGCCATATCAGGCACCTGTCGCAACCTCGCTGACTTCCTTGGGCGAACCTGTGAGTTTTTGTATAGAAAGGATTTTGTTTTGAAGAAGTTTGTACTGTGCGCTGCCACCGCGGCGCTTGCTCTGGCGTTGGTCGGTTGCGGGCAACAGGGAGCCGAGGCCCCGGCTGTCGACAATGGGCTGGCCCAGGAGCAATCGGACGCCGTGTCCGGGTCCGGCACCGAGGCGGTGCCCGGTCCGGTCACCTTCACCGACGATGCGGGAAACGAGGTCACCGTGGACAACCCGCAGCGGGTCGTGGCCTGCATGGGCAGCTTCGCGAACGCCTGGGAGCTGGCTGGGGGCACGCTCGTGGGCGTCTCCGATGATGCGCTCCAGGCGGCCGGTTGGACCATCCAAAGTCCTGATGTGGCCACGGTGGGGGACTTCACGGCAGTGAACCTCGAGGCTGTCATGGCGCTTGATCCCGACTTCGTCATCATGACGAGCGGCACCGGCGGCCGCGGCGGCGATTCCAGCCAGGCCGACCTGCGCGACGCGCTTGTGGGCGCGGGCATCCCCGTGGCCTACTTCGAGGTGACCACCTTCGACGACTACGAGCGCTTGATGCGCACCTTCACCGACATCACCGGGCGCGCGGACCTCTACGATCAGAACGTGGCGAAGGTGGCCGAGGCTATCGACGCCATCGTGGGCGCGGCGCCGGCCGAGAACCCGCCGACGGCGCTCGTGCTTACCACGTTCTCCGGCGGCACCCGTGTGCAGAACTCCGGTACGCAGACCGGGGCCATGTTGGCCGATCTCGGCGTGAACAACCTCGCCGACGAGAATCGCAGCCTTCTGAAAGATTTCAGCCTGGAAGCGGTCATCGAGATGGATCCCGACTTCATCTTCGTCATCCCCATGGGCAACGACACCGAGGCGGCCATGCGCAACCTCGAGGAGGCCACGGCGGCCAATCCGGCGTGGTCGAGCCTGTCCGCCGTGCAGAACGGCCGCTACATCACCCTGGACCCGACGCTGTACCTCGCAAAGCCCAACGCCCAGTGGGATGCGGCCTACCAGGGGCTCTTCGATAACCTTTACGGGCAGAACTAGCGGCGGAAGATGCCTTGCGCCATGGGTTCTGTCTCCCGCAACATCATCGTCGTGGCCGCGACCGCCATCTTTCTCGCGGCGGCCACGGCGGCGGCGCTCACGCTCGGCGCCTCCTCGGTGAGCCTGCCGGAGTTGGCGGCGTGGCTTGTCGGCGGCGATGTCTCCGATATGGCCCGCAACATCTTGGAGAACGTCCGCGTGCCGCGGGTGCTGGCGGCGCTTCTGGCCGGCGCGGCCCTGGCCACCTCCGGCGCGCTGATCCAGGCGTGCCTGGACAATCCGCTGGCGAGCCCCAACGTCATCGGCGTGAATTCCGGCGCTGGTCTCGCCGTGCTGCTGGCCGCCTCGCTCGTTCCCGGGGCGCTGTGGCTCACGCCGCTGGCGGCCTTTATCGGGGCGCTGGCGACGGCGCTCATCATCTTTGCGCTGTCGCTGGGCACGGGCTTAAGCCGCCTGACCGTGGTGCTCGCCGGCATCGCCATCACCACGGTGTTCGGCGCGGGCATGAACACCATCCTCATCGTGGATCCGGACGCCTACATCGGCTCGTCCACCTTCCTTGTGGGCGGCCTGTCCGGGGTGCTCATGCGCGATCTGGCGTGGCCCGCTGCCTACATCGCTGTGGGCCTGGTGGCGGCGCTGGCGGGGGCGGCGAAGCTGAACATCCTCTCGCTCGGCGACGAGGCCGCCCACAGCCTGGGCGTGAACGTGCGCGCCGTGCGTCTGGGGATGCTCGCCGTGGCCGCGGTGCTTGCCGGTGCGGCCGTGAGCTTCGCGGGGCTTATCGGGTTCGTGGGGCTTGTGGTGCCGCACCTGATGCGCTTCTTCGTCGGCCACGACAACCGCTGGGTGGTGCCGGCCTCGGCCTTGGCCGGGGCGGCCTTCGTTGTGGGCTGCGACCTTCTGGCCCGGGTGCTGTTCGCCCCCTACGAGCTGCCCGTGGGCATCCTTCTGGCCTTCATCGGCGGCCCCTTCTTCATCTACCTCATCCTGAAGAACAAAGGAGGCGGCCTTGACTGAATGCGTTATCCGGGGCGAGAGAACGCCGTCGTGTGCGCGTCCCGCCGACGTTGGGGCGCGCTCGCCGGAGTGCGCCATCCGCTACGAGGGCGTCTCGTTCTCCTACAAGCCGGGTGTCCCCTTCATGGAAGGGCTTTCCGCCGCCATCCCCGCCGGCGCGGTGACGAGCATCGTCGGTCCCAACGGCTGCGGGAAATCGACGCTGGTGAAGTTGGCCGCCGGCCTTTTGCGCCCTGTGGCGGGGCGGGTGGAAGTGGCCGGCCACGACACGGGTGAGCTGGCCTCGCGCGAGCGGGCGCATCTGATGGCCGTGCTGGCCCAGAGCTCGCGCGTGCCTCCCATGACCGTGGAGGCCCTGGTGGCCTGCGGCCGCCATCCCCACCTGGCCTGGGGAGGACGCCTCGGCCCCGACGATCGCGCGGCCGTGGAGGCCGCTATGGAACGGGCCGGCGTCGCGCGCTTTCGCAGCCACGACCTGCGCCAGCTCTCCGGCGGCGAGCGCCAGCGGGCCCATGTGGCCCGCACGCTCGCCCAGGACACCGACCTCATCGTGCTGGACGAGCCCACCACCTATCTGGATATCAGCGCCTGCCACGACCTCATGGCCCTCGTGCGCGACCTGAACCGCCGCGAGGGCAAGACCGTCGCCATGGTCATCCACGATCTGGATCTCGCCCTGCGCTACTCCGATTACCTCGTGGTGATGCAGAAGGGGAGGGTCGTCGATGCGGGCCCCACCGACGAGGTGCTCGCCTCGGGCGCCGTCGGCGACGCCTTCTCCATGGACATCTGCCCCCACGACCGCCCGCGTTTTGCAGAACGCGGCGAGGATTTCGAAGGGCGCGCCGAAACCGAGCGCGGCTACGTGCTGTACCCCCGTCGCCGCTGACGGGCGGCGCGAGGCCCCGGGGCCTCGAGGCCCGAGGCCCGGAGGTCCCGAGGCCCCGAGATCCCGAGGCCCGGAGGTCCCGAGGCATCGGCGGCGTCTATCGACCGCCGCGCGCATCCAATGGCCCCAGGGGTTGCGCGCGCGGCGGCCGTCGCCTACAATGTGCCCCGTGAATTCTGTTTCAGGGCGAGGTGGAAATCCTCACTGGCGGTAAGCACGGCGGCGCCTTAGGCGCTCGGCAAGCCCGCGACCCTGTGCGAGAGCGCAGGCTGACCCGGTGAAAGTCCGGGGCCAACGGTTACAGTCCGGATGGAAGAGGCAGACGTTCGCGTTTCTGGCGCCCCGACCGACAGGGCCGATGCAAACGGAAACGCGACATCATGGAAGCCTGTATGAAAGGAATTCATACGGGCTCGTTTTCTTTTTTGCGAGGGGAAGCGGCTCCGGAAGATACGCCTCGCGAAGAGAAAGAAGGTCCATCATGGCCAACAAACCCACGACCCACCCCGCTGTCGGCTCCTCCACGGTGCGCCCGGCCAAGGCGCCCACGGCCCAGAAGACCATGGCGAACACGAACCGCTGGTCCACCCGCGTGCTCGTGACCATCGCGCTCCTGTGCGCCATCTCGGTGCTCCTGTCCTTCGTCGAGTTCCCGCTGCTGCCCGGCGTGGCATGGCTGTCCTACGACGCCTCCATCATGCCCGCGGCGGTCTGCGGCTTCGCCTTTGGCCCGGCGGCGGGTCTCGCCTGCGGCATCATCTCGGTGGTGGCCCACGGCATCCTCTTCGCCGACTTCACCGGCGCCCTCATGAACCTGCTCGTGGTCATCGGCTTCATCCTGCCCTCGGCGCTCGTGTACAAGAAGATTCACACCCTGAAGGGCGCCATCATCGGTCTGGTGCTCGGCATCGTGTTCGCCGTCATCATGGCCGTGCTTGGCAACCTCGTGGTCACCCCGGCATGGCTCGGCGTGCCGCTCGATGCCGTCGTGGCCATGATCGTGCCCATCCTCATCCCGTTCAACCTGTTGAAGGGCCTTTTGAACGCCATCCTGACGCTTATCGTCTACAAGGCCATCTCGAACCTCATCACCCCGAAGAAAGACCAGGTTAAGGGCCGCTAATGAGCACCGATGTCTTCGTCGACTTCCGCGATGCCGCCTTCACCTACGACGGCGAGGCCTTCGTCTTCCGCCACTTGAACCTGACGGTGCCTCAGGGGCAGTTTCTGTGCCTGCTCGGTGGCAACGGCTCGGGGAAGTCCACCCTGGCCAAGCACATCAACGCGCTGCTTCTGCCCGACGAGGGCGAGGTGGTCGTGTTCGGCTGCGACACCCGCGACGCAGAGCAGACCTACTTCATCCGCTCCAACGCCGGGCTCGTCTTCCAGAACCCCGACGACCAGCTGGTGGCGAGCCTCATCGAGAACGACGTCGCCTTCGGCCCGGAGAACCTCGGTATCCCGAACCCCGAGCTGCGCGAGCGGGTGACCCGAGCGCTCGCCGAGGTGGGCCTGCAGGGCTTCGAGGCCCACGAGACCAATGCGCTTTCCGGCGGCCAGAAACAGCGCGTGGCCATCGCCGGGGTGCTCGCTATGGACCCGGCCATCCTCATCCTGGACGAGGCCACGGCCATGCTCGACCCGCGCGGGCGCGCCGGGCTCATGCGCGTTGTGCGCGAGCTGCACGAGCGCGGCATGACCGTCGTGATGATCACCCACTTCATGGAGGAGGCGGCCGCAGCCGATCGCGTGGTGGTGCTCGACGGCGGCGAGGTTCGCATGGACGGCGCCCCGGAAGAGGTGCTCGTGCGCGCCGACGAGCTGCGCTCGCTTTCCCTGGAGGTGCCCTTCGCCTGCCGCCTTTCGCTCGAGCTGCAGGCCGCGGGCGTTCCCGTTTCCACCTGCATCACCGACGACACCCTGAAGGAGGAGCTATGCGCCTTGCGTTCGAAGATGTGAGCTACTCCTACGAGGGCGGCGAGGCGAAGAAGAGGCGCGGCCGCCGCAAGAAGGACGCCGCCCGCCAGGCCGATTGGGGCAACGCGCCCGATGCCGTGTGGGCCCTGCGCGATGTGACCTTCACGGTGGAGCCGGGGGAGTTCTTCGGCGTCGCGGGGCACACCGGCAGCGGAAAATCCACGCTCATCCAGCATATGAACGGGCTCGTGCATCCCACGTGCGGCCGTGTTCTGGCCGATGGGCGCGACTTGGCGGAGAAGGGCGTCGCCACCGAAGTGCGCCGCCAGGTGGGACTCGTGTTCCAGTATCCCGAGAACCAGCTGTTCGCCAACACCGTCTACGACGACGTAGCCTTCGGGCCGCGCAACATGGGGCTTGGCGCCGAGGAGGTCGACCGCCGCGTGCGGGAGGGCCTGGCCCTGGTGGGGCTGTCTTTCGACGAGCTTGCCGAGCGCAGCCCCTTCGATCTGTCCGGTGGCCAGCAGCGCCGCGTGGCCTTCGCCGGCGTGCTCGCCATGGAGCCGGAGGTGCTCGTGCTCGACGAGCCGGTGGCCGGTCTGGATCCGCTTTCCCGCGAGGAGTTCCTGGGGCTCATCCGCGAGCTGCATGCCGGCGGCCGCACCATCGTCATGGTGTCCCATTCCATGGAGGACTTGGCGGCGCTAAGCGACCGCATCCTCGTGCTGTCCGAGGGGCGCGTGTTCCGCCTGGGGACGCCGGCCGAGGTGTTCGCCGACGCGGCGGCGCTGAAGGCCGTGGGCCTGGGGGCTCCGGCGCCGGAGGCCTTCGCCGCTTCCCTGCGCGAGGCCGGTTTCGAGCTGGGGCGCGACCTCTACGACGAGCGCACCCTGGCCGCCGATATCGCCGCCCAACTTGCGGGCACCCCGGTGGCCGCCGCGCCCGATGCGGCGGTCGGCTTCGCGGCGTTGCGGGCTGCCGACGCCGTCATCGAGGGTGGTGGCGACGATGCCTGATCGCGCCATCATCGGCCAGTACTGGCCCGAGGACTCGCTCGTTCACGCCATGGATCCCCGGGTGAAGTTCATCCTGTCCTTCGTGCTCATGGCGGCGGTGTTCTGCGCGGCGACGCCCTTGTCGCTGGCGGTGGCGGCCCTGTTCGTCGTGGGCTTCTACGCCGCGAGCCGCATCCCGCTGCTCCAGGCCATCCGGGCCATCGGCCCCTTGCTCGTGCTCGTAGTGCTGACGGCGCTCCTGAACGTGCTCTTCGTTCAGGGCGGCCACGTCTACTTCGAGTTCGGCATCATCTGCATCAGCGAGAAGGGCCTGCAGTCGGCCGTCTTCATCGGCTGTCGCCTGCTGCTTCTGCTCATGGGGATGAGCCTGCTCACCCTGACGACCGCGACCCTCGACATCACGGCGGCCTTCGAGCGTCTGATGGCACCGCTTTCGCGCATCGGCGTTCCCGCCCACGAGCTGGGCATGATTCTCGGCATCGCGCTGCGCTTTTTGCCGCAGTTCATGACCGAGCTCGGCATCATCTACTGCGCCCAGAAAAGTCGCGGCGCCCACTTCAACGCGAATCCCTTCCGTGGCGGCATCCAGTCGCTTACGGCTCTGCTCATCCCGCTGTTCACGAGCGCCTTCCGCCACGCCGAGACCCTGAGCGCCGCCATGGAGGCCCGCTGCTACCACGGTGGCGTCGGCACCACGCGTCTCGACCCGTTGCGCCTCACCTGGCGCGACGCCGTCGGCACCGGTGCCCTCGTCCTCATGATCGCCGCCGTCGTCGCCACCAACTATGTTCCCTTGTCATAAAGAGTTGAGCAGCGGGAGGTCGGAGGCGGTGGCGCCGCGCGCAGTTCATTCAATGGCATGGGTAGAACGATGCGGCCCTCATCGAGCCCTGCCATTGAATGCTGTTTGAGCACGGCACTTCCGCCTCCGACCTCCCGCGGACAAGCCAGAATTTCAAGAAAGGAACCCGAAATGACCGGAAACGAGCTTATCGTCGACTACCTCACGAGCGTCCCCGCCTGGTACCTCGCCACGGTGGAGGATACCCCGGAGGGCGCCCAGCCCCACGTGCGCCCCTTCAGCTTCGCCGCGCTGCAGGACGGCGAGATCCAGTTCTGCACCGCCACCACCAAGGACTGCTACCGCGAAATGCAGGCCATCCCCCGCGTGGAGCTGACCGCCTGGAAGCCCGGCCGCGGCTGGATCATCCTGCGGGGCCGCGCGAACCTGGAAGACCGCGCCAACGCGACCGTGCGCGAGGAGGGCTTCAAACACATGGTCGCCCTCGGCGAGGACTGGGACGATCCGGCTGACCCGCGCCTCACCTTCTTCACCATCGACGACGCCGAGGCCTGGCTCTGCGACATCGACGGCTCCTGGAACCCCATCGAGCTGTAAAGCATTTTAGGCCAGGGTTTCTGCCTTGGCGAATCGCGACTTCGCGTTCCGCCTGCGACTCGATAGGTGATCTTTTCAAGATCCAGGCAATCAAATGCGCTCACAATGACAAAGTGTCACCCTATGATACTGTTCTTTCCCACTTGAGAAATCTGTGAGTTCAGTAAGAGAGAACATCCGATCAGACTTTCGCGTAGCGGGCCATAGAGAGCCCGGTACGCGAAAGGAGATCGGCCTATGTATGAGTTTTCTCCGACCGATGAGCAAGAACTGCTCATGGAAGCAGCGGATCAGTTCATGGATTCCTGCGGATTCGACGAGGAGTACTTCAAGCGATGCTACGACGAGCATCGCGTTCCCGAGGAGTATTACGCTGCCCTGAAGGAGTCCCCGTTCGGAACGCTCGGCCTTCCCGAGCAGTTCGGCGGCGTGCCCGTCGACCAAGTGACAATGATGCTCGTGCAGGAGCGCTTCTTCCGCCGCAACTTCCCCTTCAACACCCCCGTGCTGCAGATTAAGGATGCGCAAGAGTTCGGCTCGGAGGAGCAGCTGCGCAAGGTGACCGAGGCATTGAAGACGAAAGCCATGGCATTCTCCCTCGGCATATCGGAGCCTGGCGCTGGCTCCGACAGCACGTGCATCGCCTCGACCGCAACGCGGCGCGACGGCAAGGTGTACCTGAACGGCACCAAGACGTTCATCACTAATGCCGCCTATTGCCCCTACATCCTGTTTGTGACACGCGATCTCGACAACCCGAACCCCTACGCAGGCATGACCATGTGGTTCGTTGACGCCAGCGCGCCGGGCATCACGATGAGCCCCATGCAGAAAATCGGCAACAAGTCGGCTCCGATCTGCGAGGTGTACTTCGACAACGTCGAAGTGGAGGAGTCGGATATCTTCGGCAAAGAGAACAACGGCTTCATGCAGCTCGTGAAGAACTTCGAGCTTGAGCGCATCTCCATTGCCAATCAGTCCCTCGGGCAAGCCGAGTACTGCTACCTCACGGCGCTCGAGTACGCCGTCACTCGCGAGCAGTTTGGTAAGCCCATCTCCTCGTTCCAGCTCATCCAGGACAAGCTCGCTGAGATGCGCGTGAAGATCGACAACATGCGCTTCCAGGTGCTGCAGGCTGCCTGGATGAAGGACAACGGGAAATCGACGCAGGTGGAATCGGGTCTCGCCAAGTTGTACAACGCGCGGGAGGCCTTCGAGGTGTGCGATATGGCCATACAGATCCTCGGCGGTCTGGGCTACACCGAGGAAAGCCCCGTCGGGCGCGTGTGGCTCGATGCGCGCATGAACCGCATCGGCGGGGGCACCGACGAGATCATCATCAAGTCGGTGGGCAAGGAGCTGGCGAAAGCCGAAGCGAAGCGCTTGAATCGACGCTAGGGGGCAACTGATGAACGAGCTTGTTTACATCGAGAAGCACGACACGGGCGTTGCGGAGATCGTGCTGAACAACCCGGCCCGCAAGAACGCCATGGGAGCGCCCATGATGAGGGAGCTGTGCGCGGCCGTGCTCGAAGTGCAGGACGACGACGAGGTGCGCGCGATCGTGCTGCGCGGCGAGGGCGGCTGCTTCTGCTCGGGGGGCGATCTGTCCGGCGTGGCCTCCGGTGGCCGCAAAAGCGTGGAGGAGAGCCGCGACAGCATCTCCGTGTTCGGACGCGCCGTCTCTTATATCCAGAATTGCGAGAAGCCCTTCGTCGCGGCGGTCGAGGGGTACGCCATGGGCGGTGGCTTCAGCCTCGCTCTGGCGTGCGATATGGTCTATGCCGCCGATGAGGCGATCTTCTCCTCCAACTTCCTCCACGTAGCCCTTGCCCCCGAGATGGGCGCCATGGTGTTTCTCTCCCAGGCCTGCGGCGTCTACAAGGCGAAGGAGCTGTGGTACAGCGGGCGTCGCGTCACGGGATTGGAAGGATTCGATCTGGGGTTCGTGAGCGTTCACGCGCCGGCGGCCGAGCTGATGGAAAAGGCCATGGAGAGCGCCGAGAAGATAGCGACGCTCCCGCGCACGCCTCTTCGCATCATGAAGCGCATCGTGAACACGCATGTCCTCAGCGAGGTTCCCGCCGTGCTCGCGGCCGACGCCCAAGATTCCCCGCTGTGCTTTTTGTCCGAGGAAGGTCTGGCCTATCTGGCCGAGAACTTCATGAAGAAGAAGTAGACGCTGTAGAAGGACAATCGTGGATTTGCGGGTAAGGAGGGCCGTCGTGCGACACACGTTCTATAGGATGTTCTGCGAATCGTGCACGGTGTTCGCCGATGGAACGGCGTTGGTCGACGGCGAGGAGCGCATCACCTACGCGCAGCTTTTCGAGGGCGTCGAATCGGAGGCGGCCCGTCTCAGACACATCGGGGTGCGCCGTGGCGATCATGTCGCGCTGCTCTTCCCCAACAGCGCCCGTTTCGTCGTGGAGCTCTTCGCCCTCATGCGCCTTCGCGCGGTCCCCGTCCCGCTGAATTGGCGCTTGACGGCTGGAGAAGTGGCCGAGCAGCTGGTAGCCGCCTGCTGCTCGGCGCTGATCGCCTCCGACGATTACGCAGCCCTGGCCCGCGATGCCCTCGGCGAGCTGTCGTGGCCGGTGGTCCTCCTTCCTGAGGGCGGTGTGCTCGGGGACGACGCTGCGGTCTTGCGACTCGGCGATGCTCCGCGCATTGACGAGTCGCCGGAAAATGAGTGCGCTCTCGTACTGTTCACGGGCGGTTCGACGGGCACCGCCAAAGCGGTGGCCTACAGCGATCAAGCTCTCGTGGCGAAGATACTCGCTTTCAAGAACGGTGATCACGCCTACCGAAGCGACGACGCGCTGCTGCTCTTCAGCCCTTTGTTTCACCAGGGTGGCTTCTCGTTTCTCGCCTTTGCCCTTCTCTGTGGAGCCAAGGTGGTTCTACAGAAATCTCTCCGCGGTTCCTACGTGGTGGAGATGCTTCGCCGCGAGCGCATTACGCAAATGCTCTTGCTGCCGCCTTCCCTGGTGGCGCGGATCCGCGATGCCGCATTTGGCTGCGACGTGGCGTTCCCTGATGTTCGATGCATAACGCTGACGGGCGGGAAGAACCGGCTGGAAACCATGGGGGAGGTGTTCTCGTTGTTTCCCCGCGCTTTCGCCCGCGTCGGGTACGGGCAGACCGAGAACGCCGTCTGCCTCTCCCGCTACCTGAGCAAGGAGCAGTTCGAGGGCGATCCCGATGCCGCCCTTTCCATCGGCTACCCCGATCCTTTCTGCACGGTTTGCCTCATAGACGAAAAGGGGCTGGCGGTACCCGAAGGGGAGGTGGGGGAGCTGTGGGGATGGTCGCCCGCCATGTTCGACGGCTATCTCAACGCGCTCGATCCGTGCGTGAACGGATGGTATCCGACCGGGGATTTGGCGGTAAAGACGGCTGACGGCTCCTATCGCTTTGTCGGCCGTAGAAACGATATGGTGAAGACGGGCGGCGAGAACGTGTACGCCCTCGAGGTGGAAGGCGTGCTCGAGGGACACCCCGGCGTGCGAGAGGCGGCAGTGTTCGGGATCGATGATGAAGATCTGGGGGAGGCAGTGGCCGCGGCTGTCGTTCCCGCCGAGGGCGCGTCCGTCGATCCGGTCGAACTCGTGGAGTACTTTAAAACAAGGGCGGCGAGCTACAAGAAGCCCCGAGCGATCATGGTCATGACCGAGCTTCCGCGCACAAGCGTAGGGAAGGTTGACAAGCCCGCCTTGGCGGCGCTCTGCGTCCAGAACACGCGCGGGGTCGTTGAAGGCGCTGCTTGAAAAAATGTAAGAACAACCGTAAGGAGAAAGAGTTATGAGAAGAACTGATATTCCCCAATTCGGCCCGCTCCAGGGCGTGAAGGTGGTGCATTCGTCCATTTCGATCGCTGGTCCCTTTTGCGCGCAGCTCATGGCCGACATGGGCGCCGACGTCATCTGGATCGAGAACCCGAAAGCGCCCGACATCGCGCGAGGCGGCGGCTTCCATCAGGGCTGGTCGGTCGAGCTCAGCCGCCGCAATATGCGCTCTATGGCGCTCGATATCCCCTCGGAAAAGGGCCGCGAAGTTTTTCTGAAGATGCTCGCCGCCACGGATATCTTTATCGAGGCCTCGAAAGGCGGCCAATACGATCGCTGGGGCCTGTCCGACGAGGAGCTGTGGCGAGCGAATCCGGCTCTCGTCATCGTGCACATCTCCGGCTTTGGCCAGGCGGGCGAAGACTCCTACGTGTCCCGGGCGTCCTACGATCCTATCGCCCAGGCGTTCGGAGGGTTGATGTACGTCAATTCCCTTCCTGGTATGGCGCCATTCCCTTCCTCCCAAGATGTGGGCGACGTCTACTCGGGCTATTTGGGAGCGGTTGGCGCGCTGGCCGCCCTGTACCGCGTGCGCGAAACAGGGCGGGGGGAAAGCGTCGATATCGCCCAGTACGAGGCCGTTCTCCGCAGTCAGGGCCAGAACATGATGGCAGAGCTCAATACGGGCAACCCCATTTCCCATACGCCGTTCCCCAACGCCGAGTTGGTGGCGGGCTACGGGGCCTACGAGTGCTCCGATGGCAAGCACTGCGTGGTGATGACGCTCGGTCCGGCCGTGTTCAAGAGCGTCATGGAGGTGCTCGGGCTGCCTTACGGGACCGACGAGATTCCCGCCGGCTCGGCGCGTTTGTATCACAATACGCCAGGCGGGAAGATGATTGACGAGGCCATGGCCAAATTCTGCGCCGAGCGTCCGGCTTCGGAAGTGGAGCGCATCTTCAGCGGGGCGAAGGTACCGGCGAGCTTGGTGTACTCCTACACCGATATGAAGGACAATCCCCACTTCCAGGCACGCGAGACGTTCACCACCTATCCGAGCGCGCGCTACGAGACTGACGTCATTGCGCCCAACGTGCAGCCGGTTCTCAAGAATGAGCCGGGTCTAGTTTGGCGCTCCGGGGTGGATTCGGGATTCGACAACGAGGATATTCTGCGCGATTTCGGTTTCGACGAGAGCCAGATCGAAGCTCTGCGAGCCGACGGCGTCATCGGCTATCGCGAGGACAGCTGCCCGCAGCTCACCCATCGCTAGAATCGGCTCTGCGCAAGACGAGACGTTAAGGTATTCGGAGGACCCGCTTGCGGGTCCTCCGTTGTTGTTCGATGGGCTCAGTGACGGCTATCTGAGACGTCGGAACTGGCGCTCGATGCTGACCCGCTCCGGGGCGATGGAGCCCGATTCGTGGTTCTCGAGGGCCTTGAGCAGAAGCTCCTTGGTCGAGAAGGTGTGCACCATTTTCTGCTCAAGGTCGAGAGCGGTCAGCGACTCGGGGGGCCGCAGAGGCTCTTTCGCCGTCTTTGGCTTGTTGAGCCAACGGCCGATGATCTGGTTGTTGACGACTTCCTCCTGATAGAGGTAGTGTTCCAGCTCCTCGGCATCGGGCTCGCGATCGCTGAGGAGCCAATAGCTGGCCATCATGCGGCCGCGATCCACCGCGAACGCGAGGGACAGGTGCGCCAGTTCCTCATCGGCCATACTCTCCTCGTAAAAACGCCCCAACCGGCCGTCGATGAGGTAATAGAGCACATCGCTGAAGAGCTGCCCGAACGATCCGGGGGTCATATCCAGCAGGGCGTGCCCGTACAAAATACGGTTCTTCTCGATGAAGAAGCTTATGAGGCTGACGTAGCTGCTCGGGCCATCACTGGTATCGGAGTGCGCCCACTCGATGAGATCCTGGATGCAGATCCAGCGGACGAGCCGTTCTTTGTCCTCGAAGTGGTAGTAGAACGTCTTTCGCGAGATATGGGCCCGTTCGCATAGCTGGCTCACATTGATTTTGCCGTAAGGAGTCGTCTCCATGCACTCGAGGAAAGTGCGGGCAATGCGCTCCTTGGTGTCATCGGATTTGCTCATAACGCCCCTTTCGCGACCTTGGGCACAGTGTGACGAAAGAAAGAGCTGCTGAATACTCCCAATTTGCGATTCTGGGAGAAAACCGGAATATGCCATCTATCTGAGTCGGTATAGCAATTATGTGGCTCTGTGAGTTGTTACGCAAGCTTTTTCGGACTCGTTGCTGACAAGCTCCTGTCTCTATTGGGACACTTTTGCCAAGTGTCCCTTCAAGGTGTGTTTTCAGCTTAATAGAATGGCACTCGAGGATAGAGTCGGTTCCTGCCCAAAGTCACGGATGGCGCAAGCGGAAGCGCTCGGTGAGCGTGCGGGCAGTGCGGGGACCGATGCACTCCGCGAGAAAGGAAATGCTCTATGCAAGTAGTCGCCGCAATCAAAATCGTCCCCGACGACCAGGACATCCAGGTGGCCGCCGACCGGTCGCTGGACTTCTCGAAAGCCCGGCCGGTCGTCTCCGAGTACGACCTGAACGCCCTGGAGGCCGCGGTCCAGCTGGCCGCCGCCACGGGAGGCTCCGCCATCGCCGTGACGGCGGGGGCCGCCTCCATCGACGATTCCAAGACCAAGAAGAACGTCCTCGCCCGCGGCATGGAGGCCCTGTACCTGACGGCCGACGACGCCTGCGCCGACATGGACGCCTACGCCACCGCCCAGGTGCTCGCCCCCATGGTGGAGGACCTGGACGGGTGGGACGTCGTCCTTGTGGGCGACGGCTCGGCCGACCTGTACGCCAAGCAGACCGGCGCCCAGCTGGCCGCGCGCCTGAACGTCCCCTACGTCGCCGGCGCCATCGCGCTGGAGGAGGACGGCGGCTCACTCAAGGTGCGCCGCAAGACCGAGGACGAGGTGGAGGTGCTCTCCGTGCCGCTGCCCGCCGTGGTGTCGGTGCTGCCCGAGGCGGCCGCGCCTCGCATCCCCGGCATGAAGGACATCCTGGCCGCGGGCAAGAAACCCATGGAGGCCGTTGCCCTGGCCGAGGCCCCCGCGGCCGCCCTTGAGGTCGTGTCCTGCAAGGCCCCGGTTCAGGCCGAGCGTGCCATGGAAGTGTACGACGCCACCGACGACGGCGCCGTGGAGAAGTTCGCCGCCGCCCTCAAAGCGGCGCTGTAGGGAAGGAACGCCAGTATGAAAGCTCTGATCATTGCCGAGAACCAGGACGCCGCCGCAGAGATGGGCGCCGCAGCCCGTGGATTCGCCGACGAGGTGGTGGCCTTAGGGATCGGCACCGACCTTGCGGGCGTTGCCGACAAGAGCCTGAAGGTCTCCGTGCCGGACGACCGCATCGTGGAGGACGCCTGGGCGACCGTCTGCGCCATCGCGGACGCCGAGCAGCCCGCCCGCGTGCTCGTCGAGCCCACAACGCGCTTGTCTGGCGTGGCTGGGCGACTGGCGGCCCATATGGGAGCCGCCGTCATCACCGACGTCCTCGCGCTCGGCCCCGACGGCGCCACGTCGCTCTACTTCGGCGGCGCGGGCGAGCGCACGGTGGCGCCGGTCGGTGACGTAGCCCTGTGCACAGTGAGCCGCGGCGTCTTCGACGGCGCGGGCACCTCTGGCACCGATGCGGTGGAGGAGGTGGCCTTCGTCGATCCTGCGAACCCCGTGGTGCGCGTGGCCGCCGAGCCTCTGGAGAAGTCCGACGTGAACCTTGCCGCCGCCGATGTCGTGGTGGGCGCGGGCCGCGGCTTCGCCGAGGAGGATCAGCTGGGCCTTGCCCGCGATCTCGCCGCCAAGATCGGCGCCGAGATGGCCTGCACCCGCCCGCTCGCCGAGGGCTCGGGCTGGATGCCCACGGAGTCCTACATCGGCGTGTCCGGCCAGATGCTCTCGCCCAAGGTGTACGTGGGCATCGGCACCTCCGGCCAGATGCAGCACATGGTAGGCGTCAACCGTGCCGGTGCGATCTTCGCCGTAAACAAGGACAAGAACGCCCCCATTTTCAAGCAGTGCGACTACGGCCTGGTGGGCGACTTGAACACCGTGCTGCCCGCCCTTTCGGCGGCGCTGTAGGCGGTGGTCCCCATGGCAGATTTCGACGCCATCGTCGTGGGCGCGGGCTGCGCCGGGTCGGTGGCCGCCTATGAGCTGGCGAGCGCCGGCAAGAGCGTGCTCGTGGTGGAGCGCGGCAACTTCGCCGGGGCCAAGAACATGACCGGCGGCCGCATCTACTCCCATGCGCTCAAGCTGGTGTTCCCCAACTTCGAGGAGGAGGCACCGCTGGAGCGCCGTATCACCCACGAGCGCATCTCGCTTATGAGCGACGATGCCAACTTCACCATCGACTTCTCGTCTAAGGCCATGAAGCAGGAGGGACGCGACTCCTACTCCGTGCTGCGCGGCCCCTTCGACCAGTGGCTTGCCGGCAAGGCCGAGGAGGCCGGCGCCGAGTTCATCTACGGCATTGCCGTGGAGAGCCTCGTGAAGGACGACGCCGGCAAGATCTGCGGCGTGCGCGCCGGCGAGGACGAGATCACTGCCGAGGTCGTGCTTTTGTGCGACGGCGTGAACTCGCTGCTCACCGCTGAGGCCGTGGGAGCCAAGCGCCCGCCGGCGAGTGCCATCGCCGTGGGCATCAAGGAGGTCATCGAGCTTCCCGCCTCGGTCATCACCGACCGGGTGCTGGCGGCTTCCGACGACGAGGGCGCGGCGTGGCTCATCGCCGGCGACTCCACCAAGGGCACCTTCGGCGGCGGCTTCATGTACACCAACAGGGAGTCCATCTCTCTCGGCGTGGTGGCCGGCATCGAGGCCACGGCGACGCATGGCCGCGCGCCGGTCTACCAGATGCTGGAGGATCTGAAGAGCCACGACGCCGTCGCGCCCCTCATCCAGGGCGGCAAGGTGGTGGAGCACTCCGGGCACATGGTGCCCGAGGGCGGCATCAACATCATGCCGCCGCTTGTGGGCGACGGCGTCCTGCTCGCCGGCGAGTCGGCCATGATGTGCATCAATTTGGGCTACCAGGTGCGCGGCATGGACTACGCCGTGGCGGCCGGCATGCACGCCGGACGCGAGGCAGCCCGCGCCATCGACGCCGGCGATACGAGCGCCGAGGGCCTCAGCAGCTACGTGGCCGCCCTGGAGGCGAGCTTCGTGCTGCGCGACCTGCGCCAGTATCGGAAGGTGCCCGCCTTCATGGAGGGCTTCACCCGCATGTTCGACGGCTACCCGCAGACGGTGCGCGACCTCATGAACGGCATGTTCGTCGTGGACGGCGAGCCGATGCCTCCAATGAAGAAGCAGGTGACAGGCGCGCTGAAGAGCGTGGGTGTGATGAACCTCGTCAAGGACGCGAGAGGAGTGATGAAGGCCCTATGAGCAGGTTGGATTACACCGTCAACGTCGACGAGTACCTCGCCTTGAACAAGTACGAGGTCGACGAGGAGAGCGCGCACATCGAGCTTGCGGAGGACCAGGACCCCGCGGAGTTCGACAAGCTCATCATGGTATGCCCGGCGGCGTTGTACAAGCGCGACGAGGACGGCAACGTCTCCTTCGACTACGCCGGCTGCCTGGAGTGCGGCACCTGCCGCATCATCTGCGGCGACACCATCATCAAGAAGTGGGAGAACCCGGGCCCGACCATGGGCGTGGAGTACCGGTTCGGCTAAGGGCCGACGGCGATGCTGCCGAGGGGGCTATGGATCGCAAAATACGCGATCAGACCAATATCCCCCTCTTTCGGTATGGACTTTGGCCTGGGGGTTGAGCCATCATGAATGACGTGCCCGGGTCGGGTAAGGAGGAGGAAATCGCCGTTGCGGCGACGGGCGCGTTCCCTATCGAGAGAAGAATGAATTGAGAGGATAAGGAGGGTTGGCTATGCCATTGAACACTCTGGTAACAACGAGAAGGCCATCGCCGAGGCGTGCTGCGCTCGCGGTAGCCGCTGTCAGCCTCGTGCTTGCGCTTGCGGTTGGATGCGCACCCCAGACGCCTGTTGCGAGCGATGGGTCGTCAGAGACTGGAACGGACGATAGCGCAACGACTTTGGCGGTCACGTCCCCCGAGGAGGTAGATGCCGGGTTGCTGCCCGCAAATACCTATAACGAGGCCTTCGTGAACGCCGGCAGCCGCGGATGCGGTTCCTGTCATGGCGATTTGGGTCTGCTGATGGAGAACTCGGGGCTTAACCACATCAAGATCGAGGGGGAGTACGGCAAGCAGGTCACCATCGCCGATTGCCTGCCCTGTCACCGCCAGCATTGGGTCGGAGCAGGCCCCTATTATGGAGATATGCTTCACGAACGACATTACAGCAGCGATTCCTTCGATGGCAACTGCTGGAGTTGCCATGCGCAGGATTCCTCGGGTGAAGTGGGGGAGTACCAATGGGAGCTGTGGGACGAGTACAAGTACACGGCATCTCTCGGCGGCTTTCCCGAAGATTACTTTGATGATCGCGTGAAGGGATGGCTTCAGCAGCGTGGAAGCAGCGCCACGGGATCTATGGCCAACATGTCGCTCGATGCCGAGCCGCAGCTCGATGTGAGCCTGTCCCAGGATGTGCTGGACGAAGAGGACGTCTTTGTCCTGAACAACTACGGCACCCTGGAAGTCGATGTCACCCAATGGGGGCTGAACGTGACCGGCGTGAATGAGGAGAAGACGCTCACGCTGCAGGATCTGCAGGCCCTGCCGCAGACGGAGATGACGGTGACCCAGGTCTGCTACACCTCCGCGATCAATTCGCCCTTTGCGGCGAACATTCCAATGAAGGGCGTGCTCCTCTCCGACGTCATTGAGGCGTGCGGTGGCCTGGCCGGAGGCACGAACACCTTCGCTCTCGCCGGCGCCGACGGCTGGGCAACGGCCTATATCATCGATTTCATGGTGCAGAATAACGCGATGATCGCCCTGGAGTACTTCGGCCATCCGCTGACGGCCGATCAAGGCTACCCGGCAACGCTCGTCATTCCCGGGATGCCCGGTGCGCCCTGGGTCAAGCACATTGTCGCGCTCAGCGGGCTGGAGCAGCCGGCCGAAGCTCTCGTCAACTCCTATGCCCTTCGCTCTGATGGCGTTACGAGCCACAAGGCGAACTCCGCTTGGTTCCAGAGCGACGGCGTGACGGCGAAGGCCGGCGAGCCGCTCGAGCTTGCGGGCTACGGCTTCGCATGGAGCGGCACCGATCTTATCGCGCCGCTTGCGACGATCAGCTTCAGCTTCGATTACGGTGCGACGTGGCACGATGTGCCGATTCCCGAGGGAGCCGATCCCTACCAGTGGTCCACCTTCACGGCAACGTGGACGCCGCAAGCTCCGGGCACCTACATGGCCTGGGTGAAAGCCACCAATGCCGACGGTTTCGAGCAAGAGCAGCCATCGGGCCTGTTCGTTGTCGTAGAGGAATAGGGGGAACTTATGAATAAGGCGGCAAAGACTATTGGTGCGACGGTGGGGTCAGCGACGTTGCTGGGTGCCGCAATGATGGCCGCAGCGCCGATGCCGTTCGTTTCGAATGAGGACTACGGATTGGAGGAGGCCTCCCTTGAGACGACCTCGGCAGTGACTGAGTCCATTAAGGAAGTGCGAGGCGCTTTTGCCTTCGATCAGACCACGACCGTTGCCACCGCTTCCATCGTGGAGGTGTTCAACAAGGCAGCCGCGACGCTTTGCTCGGCCATGCCCCAATACGCCATGGACGCGCAAGGACGGCCGGTGTGCGTGAAATCTCCCAACACCTCGTTCACTGCGACGGTCGACGAGCTGTCCGATGAGGAAGGCGCACAAAGCTACATCATCGGCTGCGCGTGCGCGACCAATGCACCCGGAGGCGGCGCGATCGTCAATGCGGATGTGCAGGGTGTCCCTTTCGCGTCTATTGTGGCGCGCGCGGGCATCTAGTAGGATCCGGAAACGCTGTGGCGGAAGGCGACCGAAGGGTCGCTTTTCGCCGTTTGCCGGGGATGCGTCGTCGGTTGCTAGGGGAGGGATATGGAAAAAGAGCAGACTACCTTGTCGATGGTCAGGCTCTGTCTGGGGTTCGGATTGCTGCTGGCCATCTCGCCGCTATCGTCTGCGGTGGAGACGGTCGTCTCTTCCATGGTGCTCTCGGCCAGGGTTGTCGGATGGGCCGATCAGACCGTTTTCGCTGCATGCTTCATCGGAACTATCGCGGCGATCGCGCGTTGCTCGTCAAAGGGGTTTAATGTGTCTCACCGCGCGGCGCTTCTCTGTGCGGCCATGGTGGCTATCGAGACGGGTATGGGGCTGACGGCTTTGGCTGAGGCGGGGGCTGCTCACGACCTTGCCAGCGTCCTTCTCACGGTAAGCTCGGCCCTTCGCGGTGTCGGAGTGGCGGTCTTCCAGGTGCTCTACGTCTGCGAGCTTGCGCAGGCTTCTTCCCGCGAGAGGCATTTCGACGCCCTGTTGCCTTTGGCGCTCGTCGTGTCGGCTGTGGCGACGTTGGGCATGTGGGCGCTGTCGTTTCTCTTCGGGCCATGGCCGACGATTATCGCCATGACGGTTCTCCCCATCGCGTCGCTTGCCCTCTTTCCCCGTCGCCCTGATCCTGGAGACGTTGAAGAGCGGGCGCCGCGGAAATCGCCCGCGAAGATCGATATGCCGCTTTCCACGTGCGTCATCCTCGGATCTTTCGGTGTGGCTCAAGGCTGCACCTGGGCGGTGCTCTACTCAATGCCCGGGGAGAGCTTGCCGCTCTGCTCCTGTTTGGGGTTTCTCGTTCTTGATGTCTTCCTGCTCGTGGCGGCACGAAAGCGTCCCGTTGGATCCGAGTCGTCCCTGGGGGCCGCCTTGCGCGGGGTGACGCTGGTTACGTCCTTCGCGTTCCTCGTCCTTCCCCTTCTTTTGCCGGTATCTCCTCGTGCCGCAGTTTTTCTCATGTCCGTTGCGTGGGCCGCCCAAATCCTCATACTAATTATCGTGCCCATGCAGATGCTTGATCAGCTCCCCGTGAGCGTTCTCAGCGTCATCGCATCGGGAAGCTTTCCGGTGGGGGTCGGAGTCGTCCTCTCCTCCGTTGTTGCCGGGATCGTTGTTGGCTCATCGAACGGCAGCAGCTTGGGGCTTTCGGTGATTACGGCTTTGGCGTGTTTCTGCCTCGTGTGCTCGGCTCTGCTCATGCCCGCCGGTTCCTTCGATGCTCGCGCCTTGGGCATTCGGGAACATCTGAAGACCGACGATCCCATCGAGCATTTGCGTCTCCGCTGCGATGAGGTTGCGCGCAAGGAAGGGTTGACGGATCGCGAGAGGGAAGTGATGTTCCTGCTTGTCCAAGGCCTGAGCCGCCCCCGGGTCGCCGAGGCCCTGACCGTGTCGGAGCAGACCGTCAAGACCCACGCCAAGCACATTTATGAAAAGCTCGAGGTTCACAGCTTGCGCGAGATGGTGCTCCTTGTCGAGACAGGTCGCCGCTACGGCGATTCTCCCCAGGATGAGTGATCCGTTCCGAGTGTTTTGCGGGGAATGCGCGGCTCACCTTTTCGGGGGATGTTGGGAGGAGGCCGCAAATCCCACTAACGGTGTATGGCTCGACCTCTTTTAAGGTGCTTGACTGGTTCGCGGCCGCATGAGGCGGTCGCGAGAGGACAAGAGGTCGGCTGCGGTCGACCGAAAGGAGGGCTGGCTCATGACGAGCAGCGAAAAGAGCATAAGTCGGCGGAGCTTTCTGGGATTGACGGGCGCGGCCGCCACAATTACGGCGGCAGCCGGGCTGTACGGCTGTGCGCAGCCCGCCTCGTCTTCGGGCGGGAGCCTTGCGAGCACGAAGGGAAGCGCCGCCGGCCCCATCGAGGCCGTCTCCGCGCCGGCGTCCTGGGATGAGGAAGCCGATGTAGTCGTGGTGGGCACGGGCGGCGGCTTGGTCGCTGCAGCCTATGCCGCGCAAGCCGGCAAGAAGGTGGTCGTCTTGGAGAAGGCGAGCACCTGGGGCGGCAGCTCGAAGGAGACGGACAACTTCAGCGTCATGGGAACCAAGACCCAGCAGGCCATCTATCAAGGTCTTGCCGCCCAGATGAAGGCCGCCGGTCAGGACGAAGCGGCGGCGCAGTTCGAGCAGATGGGGGCGCTCGATCCCATGGTCATGCGCGCCCAATGGAAGGAAAAGTTCTACGTGAAGCCCAACGGCGGCGATGTGGGCGAGCTACCCAACGGCGAGGAGGGGCCGCGTGCTTGCGCTCCCATTCAGCCCATGCTCGAGACGCTGACCGCCTGCATTCCGGATGCCATTGACTACATGGGAGCCGTGGGCGTCTCCTGGGGCCCGGTGACCGAGTTCGGCAGCGCTGGTTTCGTTTCCGGCGTATGCCCCGAGGGCTCGGAGCAGGGGAGCCTTATCGCCCGCGCGAACTACACGGTGTTCGAAATCCTGTACAATTTCTGCCTCGATCAGGGTGCTGTATTCCATTTTCTCACGCCGGCCACGGCGCTCGTCGTCGAGGACGGCAGGGTTGTCGGCGTTCAGGCCACAGGCGACGTGTCGTTCGTGAAGGCCAACGATGGCGTGGTGTTGGCCACAGGGGGCATGACCTTCAATATGGATATGCTGGAGGAGTACGTCCCGCACGTTGCTCGCCGCTGCCTGAACTCCACGGCCGCCTCCACCGACGAGGGCGACGGCATTCGCATGGGCCTCGGCGTCGGCGGCACGATTTCGGGTTATGACTCCGCCTTTATTTTTGATGGAGGCGTCGACTGCGGCGCATGGGGCCGCTATCTATACAAAGGCGACGTCCAGTTCGCCCGTCAGCCGTGGATGCTCATCAACATCAAGGGTGATCGCGTCCCCTATTACCCGGTCACTACGCTCGGCTTTACCAAACAGGCCGGTGTCCATATGCACAATCCCGGCTGCGTGAGCTACGTGGTTTGCGACTCCCATTACGATGAGGTCATCAAGGGATGGGAGGCGGAAGGCAAGCAGCAGCTCATTTGCCGCAATCCCATCACGCGCGAGCATTGGGAAGCCGCGGGGGCTAACGTCGAGCGCATGGGCGACATGGTCGATGAGGACTACACCATCGGCATGCGCGAGGGAATCGAAGCGGGCTACATATTCGAGGCTGACACGATCGAGGAACTTGGTGAGGCGTTGGGCTTCGACGCCGACATCTTCTCCACGGCGGTGAAGAACTGGAACGAGCTGTGCGAAGCGGGTGTCGATGAGGTGTACAGCTACGCACCCGAATGGCTCAACAAGGTGCAAGACCCCCCGTTCTACGGCATGAAGGTGGGTGGTACGGTGCTGTCCACCATGTGCGGTTTGACCGTTGACACCAATATGCGGGTTCTTGATGAGAAGGCGCGGCCCATTGCGGGTCTTTATGCTGCTGGATGCACCATTGGCGGACTGGGCGGCGACAGCACCTATGGCGATTGCCGCAACCCCGGCGGCGGCGTGGCCATGGCTTGCGGTACGGCCTACCAAGCCGCACGGGCCATCTGCGGCGATATTTAGGCGGTAGCAACTTACGAGCCCTGGCGTTCTTGCGCCAGCGGATTGCCGAGAGCGGCGCGACCGGACTCCCTCCCCAAGGCTGTGCCGCTTTCGGCGCTTTGCGTCGGAGTCTTTCATTACCTGGCAAAGAGCTTGCGCTGTCCCTCACTTTGTTGACATTCGGCGCATTGCGCGCGGAAGGCCCCTCGATGCAGTACAATCGCACCTATGACTGAACTTCTTACAACCATCGACTCTGTCGTGTGGGGCCCGGCGATGATCGCGCTGTTGCTCGGCACGCACATCTACCTGACGTTCCGCACGGGGTTCATCCAGCGCAAGCTGCCGCAGGCCATCCGCATGTCGGTGCGCCGCGACCCGTCGGGCAAGGGGGACATCTCCAGCTTCGGGGCCCTGGCCACGGCGCTCGCCGCCACCATCGGCACCGGCTCCATCGTCGGCGTGGCGACGGCGCTGCTCGCCGGCGGCCCCGGCGCCATCTTCTGGATGTGGATCGCGGGCCTCTTCGGCATCGCCACCAAGTACGTCGAGACCTACGCCGCCGTGAAGTACCGCGTGCGCGATAAGTCCGGCGCCATGCTGGGCGGCGCCATGTTCGTGTGGAAGCGCGCCTTCGCGCGGCCGGACGGTAGCGTGCCGTGGTGGGCGACGCTGGGTGCCGTGTCCTTTGCTGCCTTCGCCGTCATCGCCACCATCGGAACGGGCTCGGCGGTGCAGGCGGCGGCCATCTCCGGCATCGTCACCTCGTCGGTGCCCGCCATTCCGGCCGTGGCCGTGGGCGTTGTGATCGTCGTGGCCGTGGCGGCGGTCATCTTCGGCGGCGTGAACTCCATCGCACGGGTGTGCGAGTGGCTCGTGCCTATCATGGCCGGCGCTTATGCGCTCGGCTGCCTCGTTATCATGGGCATGAACGCGCCGGTGCTGGGAGAGGCGGTGGGGCTCATCCTGGAGTGCGCCTTCACGCCGAAGGCGGCCTTTGGGGGCGCCGTGGGCTCGGGCCTGATTATGGCCCTGCAGTTCGGTTGCGCGCGAGGGCTCTTCTCCAACGAGTCCGGCCTGGGCACCGCCCCCATCGTGGCGGCTGCGGCCAAGACGAAGAACCCCGCCGACCAGGCGCTCATCTCCATGACCGGCGCGTTTTGGTCCACGGGCGTCATCTGCCTGCTCACGGGGCTCGTGCTCGTGTCCACCATGATCGTGCACCCCGAGATCGGCGAGGACATCTTGGCCAACCCCTCCATCTTCACCGGGGCCGCCCTCGCGAGCGCCGCCTTCGCCGAGATCCCCGTGTTCGGGACGCCGGTGCTCGTGCTCGGCATGTGCGCCTTCGCCTATTCCACCATCCTCGGCTGGTCCTATTACGGCAACCGCTGCGTGGCCTATCTGTTCGGGCCCCGCGGCATCAAGCCGTACCAGGTGATCTACGTGGCCGTGGCCTTCTTCGGCGCCATCGGGGTGGGGGACGTGGTGTGGACCATCTCGGACATCGGCAACGCGCTGATGGCCATTCCCAACATTATCGTCATCCTGCTGTTGTCGGGTATGATCGCCCGGGAGACCAGGCACTACGTCTACGATGGCAACCTCGACGAGGAGTACGGCGAGCCCGTGCCTCGCGTAAAGGGCTCGCAGCTTTAAGGAATGTGAGATCACTTTTCCTCTTTTTGTCCAGAAAGACCGAAAGTGCTCAGGATGCTGCCTGAGGCGTGTCGCCTGCGACGTACCGCTTGCGGGGAATTCTTCCATTGTTAACAAAAGCGCTTAACTTCTCCCTCTATAATGCGGCTACTTTAGCACGTTAAAGTGCGAAGGCCCGATGAGCGCGTCTCGCCTCGCCGGGACCGCCGCGCCGAGCCGCTGGCTTTAAAGTCCCGCCACATGGCTCACTGAGAGGAGAACCGCCACATGGACATGATCGTTGACGTCATCAACAGCATCGACGCCTTCGTTTGGGGGCCGCCGATGCTCGTGCTGCTGCTGGGGTCGCACATCTTTCTGACCTTCCGCACCGGCTTCATCCAGCGCAAGCTGCCCACGGCCATCAAGCTGTCGGTTACGAAGGACCCCGACGCTCCCGGCGACATCAGCCAGTTCGGCGCCTTGTGCACGGCGCTGTCGGCCACCATCGGCACCGGCAACATCGTCGGCGTGGGCACAGCCATCATCGCGGGCGGCCCGGGCGCGGTGTTCTGGATGTGGATCACCGGCGTGTTCGGCATTGCCACGAAGTACTCCGAGACCTTCGCCGCCGTGAAGTACCGCGTGAAGGACCACAACGGCGACATGCTCGGCGGTGCCATGTACGCGTGGAAGCGCGGCTTCACCGACAAGGACGGCAAGACGCCGTGGTGGGCGCTGCTCGGCGCCGGGGCCTTCGCCCTGTTCGCGGCCATCGCGTCCTTCGGCATCGGCTCGGCCGTGCAGTCCTCGGCCATGACTGAGGTCATCTCCACGAACCTGCCCGGCGTGCCCGCCTGGGGCATCGGGCTTGCCATCGTCATCATGGTGTCGGTCGTCATCTTCGGCGGCGTGAAGGTCATCTCGAATGTGTGCGAGAAGCTCGTGCCCTTCATGGCCATCGCCTACATCTGGGGCTGCGTTGTCATCCTCGGCATGAACTGGGAGTTCGTCTGGCCGGCCCTCTGCCTTATCGTGGAGAGCGCCTTCACGGCCAAGGCGGCCTTCGGCGGCGCGCTCGGCAGCGGCCTTATGCTGGCGCTGCAGTTCGGCTGCGCGCGTGGCCTGTTCTCCAACGAGTCGGGCCTGGGCTCGGCGCCCATCGTGGCCTCGGCGGCCTCCACGCGCAATCCGGCGCGCCAGGCGCTCGTGTCCATGACCGGCACCTTCTGGGACACCGTCATCATCTGCCTGCTCACCGGTCTCGTGCTCGTGTCCACCATGCTCGGCAACGCCGATCTGAACGCCGCGGTCATGGCCGGCGACATCAGCGCCGGCGCTCAGCTGTCCAGCGCGGCCTTCGCGAGCATCCCCTACATCGGCACGCCCATCCTCATCTTCGGTATGATTCTGTTCGCCTACTCCACTATCCTGGGCTGGTCCTACTATGGCAACCGCTGCGTCACCTACCTGTTCGGCAAGCGCGCCATCCGCCCCTACCAGGTGCTCTATGTGGCGGTGGCGTTTCTCGGGGCCATCGGCGTGGGCGAGGTGGTCTGGACCGTCTCCGACATCACCAACGCCCTTATGGCCATCCCGAATATCATCATGGTGTTGCTGCTCTCCGGGCTCATCGCGAAGGAGACGAAGCACTACGTCTACGAGCACAATCTCGACGAGCGCGACGAGACCCCCATCCCGCAGCTTGACAGCAAGTAGGTTTTAGCGACATAGTGTGTCATGAGCGAGCGCCCTGCCATGCGGGGCGCTCGTGCTAGAATGGCCAGATGGCCGACGGGCCGTAAGTCCTGAGCGCCAGGCGGTGCCTTCTTTTACGAAAGGAGGTGAATCGCTTGGACGTCTTCGTTTTCGTCGTGCGCCTGGCGACTGCAGTCGTTGGGTTGCTGAGGGAGGCGGTTGCGTTCTCCGAGACGCTCAGGAGGGGCCGACATAGGAAGGACCGCTAGCGCCAACTAGCGGTCCCGACTAAACGACGGTGCCGCCTGCACTCTACCTCAGGCTGGTCCGTTGGTCGTATTCTAGCATAGATCACAGCGGGAAGCGAGTGAACGGAAGCGGCGTGGGCGAAGCGAAAACGATTGCGATCATAGGCGGCGGGGCCTCCGGGCTGGCGGCAGCCGTGGCGGCTGGCGAGGCCGTGCGAGATGCGGAGGGCGCGGCGCGGGTCGTCGTGTACGAGGCGTTCGACCGGGTGGGGCGCTCCATTCTGGCGACGGGCAACGGGCGGTGCAACTTCTCGAATGCCCGACCCGGCGAGGGAGACTACCGCAACGCCGCATTCGTGAGGCGTGTGCTTTTGGAATTCGAGGGTCAGGCGCACGGGCACGTGCCGTCCCAGGCCAAGACGAGCACCGCCTATCCGAACGGCGTGCTGGGGTTCTTCTCCGATCACGGGCTCATGTGGCGCGAGGAAGGGGAGGGGCGGCTGTACCCCTTGGCGAACAAGGCCGCGTCCGTGCTCGATTGCCTGCGAGCGGCCTGCACTGCAGCAGGGGTGGAAGAGCGCGTGGAATGCGAGGTCGCGGCCGTGGAGCCGCCGCGCGCCGAGGGCTCGCCGTTCACGCTGCGCCTGGCCGACGGGCGCTTCGAGCGGGCCGACGCGGTCATCGTGGCCGTGGGCGGTTCAGTCGCGCGCGGGCTTCTGCCCAAGGGTGTTCCCTTCCGTGAGCCGGAGCCGACGTTGGGCCCGCTGGCTACCGAGCCGCGCTGGCCGCGGCGCCTCGACAACATCCGCGTGCGCGGGGCGCTGGAACTGTGGCGCCCCGGCGAGGAGACGCCGCCCGAGGAGCGCGGCCGCCACGGCCTTCCGATGGACACCCACGAGGGCGAGCGCTTGGCGTCCCGCGAGGTGGGCGAGGTGATGTTCCGCAAGTACGGCGTCTCGGGCATCGCCGCCTTCAACCTGAGCCGCCTGGCTGAACCCGGCGACGTGCTCGCCGTGGATTTCGTGCCCTGGGTGCGCCTGTGCGACATGGAGGCGTTCCTCAACCGGCGCCGCAAGATGCTGCGCGCTTCGCTCGGGCACGATGTGACGTGGGACGATATGCTGCGCGGCATGGTGCTCGCGCCGGTGGCCGATGTGCTGTTGGAAGCGGCGGCGCTGGACGGGGCGCGCCCCGTGGCGAAGGGGGAGACGACCGTCATGGCGCCGGTGCTGAAGGGTCTGCGCCTGCCCGTGACGGGGCTCGGCGACGTGCGGCAGTGCCAGGTGCACCGCGGGGGCGTGAGCGTCCGGGCGGTGGACGACCGCACCTGCGAGGTGCGCCGCGTGCCGGGGCTCTACGTTGTCGGCGAGGCGCTGGACGTGGATGCGGCGTGCGGTGGCTTCAACCTGCATTGGGCTTGGGCCTCGGGGCTGCTCGCCGGCTGGTCGGCGGCTGGAAGGTTACGTGCATGATTCAGGCTTCCAATGTTCCGGTTTCTCTTGATGCTCTCCTGCCAGAAAACGAATCGCTCTTCCGCCGGGAAATCGCGCGGGCGCTTGGGGTGAAGGTGGGCGCTGTCACCGAGGTGAAGCTGCTGAAGCGGTCGATCGATGCGCGGAAGAAGTCGAACGTGCACGGGGTTGTGACGGCGGCGGTTGAACTGGCGGAGGGCGCTGCACCTCAGCCGGCGAAGGGTGTGACGGTTAGGGCCTACGAGTCCCCTGAGCCTCTTTCGATACCGCGCGTAGAGCCGATTGGCTTGCGGCCCGTCGTAGTCGGGGCGGGGCCGGCGGGGCTGTTCTGCGCGCTGTATCTGGCCCGTGCCGGGTTGCGGCCGCTCGTGGTAGAGCGCGGGGCGTCGGTGGACGAGCGTGTGGAAATCGTCGAGGCCTTCAACGCCGGCGCGCCGCTCGATACGCGCACGAACATCCAGTTCGGCGAGGGCGGTGCGGGCACGTTTTCCGACGGCAAGCTGAACACCGGTATCAAGTCGCCCCATATCCGCCATGTGCTGGAGGCCTTCGTGGAAGCCGGCGCCCCGGAGGACATTCTCGTGGACGCCAAGCCGCACATTGGCACCGACCTGCTCGTCGGCGTCGTGCGCAACCTGCGTCGGGCCATCGAGGAGGCGGGGGGAGAGGTACGGTTCCTTACGCGCCTCGACGGCCTTGTGCTTGAGGGCGGAGCTGCTGATCGTCCGGGCGTCGCTGATGCTGTGGATGAGGTTGGCGGCGAAGATGGCGAAGCGCGCGTCACTGCCGTTCGCCTCGTCGATGAGCGCACGGGAGCGGCGGAAGTCTTCGCCACCGATTGCGTCGTGCTGGCCTGCGGGCACTCCGCGCGTGACACCTTCCAAATGGTTTGCGAGGCCGGGGCGGACATGGCCCGCAAGCCCTTCGCCGTGGGCGTGCGCATTGAACATCCCCAGGCTCTCGTGAACGAGGCCCAGTACGGGCCAGCCGCTGGTCATGCGGCCCTCGGGGCGGCCGACTACAAGCTGGCGGTGAAGACCGACGACGGCCGGGGCGTCTACAGTTTCTGCATGTGTCCGGGCGGGGAGGTGGTGGCGGCCGCCAGCGAGGAGGGGCTGCTCTGCGTGAACGGCATGAGCCGCCACGCCCGCGCCGGGACCAATGCTAACGCGGCGCTGCTCGTGGAGGTGCGCCCCGACGATTTGCCCGGCGACGACCCCCTGGAAGGGGTCGCCTTCCAGCGTCAGCTGGAACGGGATGCCTACCTTCTCGGGCGCGGGTTGATGGCTGACGACGCGGAAGGTGCCGACGCTTCTTCGGAATCTGTCGGCGCACTTTGCCCGCCGTATACCGCCCCAGCCCAGACCGTCGGCGGCTTCCTCGCGAAAGCCGCGGACGTTCCGAGTGCCACGGTGGCGCCCACCTACCCGCGTGGCGTGGCCTGGCGCGACCTACGCGATTGCCTGCCACCGTTTGTGGCCGACGCCCTCGCCGAGGCGCTGCCGACCCTGAACCGCAAGCTGCATGGCTTCTCCGATGCCGGTGCTGTCATGACTGCCGTAGAGGCCCGCAGCTCGAGCCCCGTGCGCATCGTCCGCGACGACCGCTTTCAGTCGAATATCGGCGGTCTGTACCCTTGCGGCGAGGGCGCGGGCTACGCCGGCGGCATCACGAGCGCCGCCGTGGACGGCCTGCGCGTCGCCGAGGCCATCGTGACCGAACGGCTTTCAGAAACCGCAGCGCCCGTGATCTGCGAGGGGATCGCGTCGGCGCAACCAGTATCTGGCGAAACTGCTTTCTGCGAGAAGGAGGGCCGATGAGCAACTGCCCCTTCGATGGCGCCTGCTGTCCGCTCTCGCTCGGCGAGGCCGCCTGTGCCCTGGCCGCCGGCGAGGCTGTCGTCTTTCCGACGGACACCGTTTTCGGCTTGGGTGTCTCCGTGAAGGCGGCCGCAGGCCCCCGTCTCCTCTACGACCTGAAGCACCGTGACGCTGGCAAACCCGTGGCGTGGCTCGTGGAAGGCCCCGAGACGCTGGACGTTTACGGCAGGGATGTTCCCGCCTACGCCCGGCGCCTCGCCGAGACCTTCTGGCCCGGTGCCCTCACCTTGGTGGTGCGCGCGTCGGCGGCCGTTCCCGCTGCCTTCCGGTCGCCCGCGGGTACTATCGGGCTGCGCATGCCCGACAGCGAGGCGGCTCTCGCCCTCATCCGTGCCGTCGGCTGTCCCTTGGCCGTCACCTCGGCCAACCTCTCGGGAGCGCCCGATACGGCCCGGATCGAAGATCTCGATGGGGCTCTCATGGCGCGCACCGCCGGTGTGTACCTTCCCGATGATCTCCCGCCGTACTCGATCGCGTCCGGCGTCGCCGAAGCAGCTGAAGCTGTCGAAGCTGGCGAAGCAGCCGAAGCAGCCGAGGGCGCCGCCGCGCTCATGTCGTCGAGCGCTCGCGTCCGCGCCGACGTCGCGGCAGGAACCGCCGGCGATTCTGATGCCCCTTCTGCGGGCATCGCCTCCACCGTGCTCGACTGCACTGGCGACGTCCCCCGTGTCCTGCGCGCGGGCGCCCTCACCTTGGAAGATATGAAAGGATGCCTCTCATGAGCGCCGCAAACGATGCCTTCGCGACCACTGGCCGCACCGAATTCTCCTTCGATTCCGCCGACGGAAAAAGCCAAGTCCGCGCCGTGCTCTGGGTGCCCCTGGCCATGGAGCGGGCCGATGCGGCTGCCGGCGAGCCGTCGCTTGGCTGCTTCAAGCCGCGCGGCGTCGTGCAGCTCGTCCACGGCATGGCCGAGCATATCGACCGTTACGATGATTTCGCCCGTTTCCTCGCCGACGCAGGCTACCTTGTGGCCGGTCACGACCATATCGGCCACGGGGACACGGCCGCCGCGCCCGAATGCCGCGGCGTGATCGGTGCCGAGGGCGGTGCCGACGCCATGATCGACGACGTGGAACAGCTGCGCCTGCTCGTCTCCCAGCAGGTGGCGCCTGGCACGCCGTACTTCATCTTCGGGCATTCCATGGGCTCGCTCGTGCTGCGCAGCTATCTGCCGCGCTACGGGCAGGGCCTTGCCGGCGCTGTCATCTGCGGCACGGCCAACGAGGCCACCGCCGTCTCCCGCGCCGGCAACCTGGCTGCCCGGGCTATCGCGGCCGTGCGAGGCGACGGCTACCGCAGCGGCCTTCTGCACGCGCTCGCCGACGGCGCCTACAGCCGCGCCATCAAGGACGCCCGCACCCCCTTCGACTGGCTTTCCCGCGACCCGGCCGTGCCCGACGCGTTTATGGCCGATGAGGCTTGCGGCTTCATGTTCGGTGCCGGCGCCTACGCCACCCTAACCGAGCTGGCCTGGCGCGCCGCCGCGCCGGCGACCTTGGCCGCCACGCCCCACGACTTGCCCCTGCTCTACGTGGCCGGCGACGCCGACCCCGTCGGCAAATGCGGCCGCGCTGTCGCTGCCGCCGCCGAGTCCATGGAGGCCGCCGGCGCCGAGGACCTCACCTTGCGCCTGTTTCCCGGCATGCGCCATGAAATTCTCAACGAATTCGGCAAAGAAGAAGTCTACGATTTCATCCTGAACTGGATAAACCTACACGAATAGGCCAAAGTGCAACTCGACAATCTCGTCGAGCTGCACTTTGATGTCCTCGAAGGGCGTATCGAGATCAAGCGTCTTCACGCTAATCTGGTTCCCGCTCATTCTGTAAACGCCATCTGGCTGTATTTCCTCGTCGGTTTGCGCGTACAGCAACATCCCCGACACCTCGTGGGGCACGTCGGCGCGTGCGAGTTCCGCCTCCTTATTTTTCACATAGGTGAAAATCTGGTATAGATTGTGCGAATGGACGCTATGCGTGTTGTACTGATGCTGCGTAGCATGCGAGTAATATTTCGCGTCGATGATGAGCGTCGTGTGGCCGAGTGAGAGCACAACGTCGCTCTTCATGACAGGCAGCATATCGTCGAAGTCGTCGTCAAGCGTCCAGCTGATGTGAGGAGCGCCAACATGTAGCTTGGGATGCTCGCGCTTGAAGTATTCTAGGATGAACCGTTCATACAATCGGCTCATGCGCTGTTCGTCTAGAAAGTCCATGAGTTTGGTTGATCCGTCTTCTTGGGTCTGCAGCAGCCCTTTGGCAATGAGCCAGCACACATTTATCAGCATGCGGTAGGTCTGGTTATTTCGATTGAAGCGCATCTGCCAGTTCGCGGTTGCCAGATCGATGTCGCTCACGTCGTCGAAGTATGCGAGCAGTCGCTTGATCTCCCGCTTGCGCTCTTTGCTTAGGTTCGAGCGTACCAGCAGCATCATCGTTGCCTTGAGGATGCGATTCATGGGTGTGTCGATTGAGAACTCGTCGTAGCTGCACACCATTTGTCGTCGCAGTACGGATCTTGTTTTCACCGAATCGGTAATCTCGAATAAATCCTCCTTTGCAGAATGTGGGTAGCGCATCCGCCGCCGCGCGCGTTGCCCTATAATCGCAGGCAACAGAACATCCATCCGCGAGACCGCCCGGATGGACGGCGATGCTCTTGCGATGTGGAAGTCCTCGGCGTCGCCGTCCCTCCGGGCAGCGAGGACTTCCACCATGAGCGGAGAAGAGAAGCGGCGGCGCCCGGCGCCGTCGGCCACGCCGTGGGACGGCGCCGGCGACGGCGAGCTGTCCCCGGCCGAGAGGATCGTCAGGGACTGCCACCGCGACATGTACCGCTACCGCCACGCGGGCGCCGGCCTGGTCGGCGAGGCCGATTTCTTCAACGGCTACGACCGCGACGCGTGCCCGCGCTGCGGCTCGCCGGCGATCGAGGGCAACGGGCGCGACGCCAACGGCGTGCGCCGGTGGCGCTGCCTGTCCTGCGGCCGCGCGTTCAACCCGGCCACCGGCACCGTCTTCGACGGCCGCAAGCTGCCCGTCGCCGACTGGACGGAGTTCCTCCTCGAGGTCTTCTCCTACGGCAGCCTGGCGGGCGCGGCCCGGTCGGGCCGCAGGTCGGCCACCACGCCGCCGTACTGGCTCGCCAAGCTGCTCGCGGTGCTGGAGGGGGTGCAGGAGGGCGCCGCCCTGGCCGGCCGGGTGGAGATCGACGAGATGATGTACCCGCTGCCGCTGGCGGACCAGCCGAGGATGCCCGACGGCTCCAAGGTCCCGGGCGGCTTCTCCAAGGGGAAGCACTGCATCGGCATCGGCTGCGACGGGAGCGGGGCGTCGGTGTTCGCCGACGAGGGGCTCGGCAAGACCAGCGGCGCGCGCACCCTCGCCGCCTTCGGGGGCCATGTGGCGCGCGGCTCGACGCTGGTCCACGACATGGAGAACGGCCACAACCGCCTGGTCCGCGAGCTGGGCCTGCGCAGCGAGCGGCACAACTCCAAGCTCATCAAGCGCCTGCCCGACCCGGAGAACCCGCTCGCCGCGGTCAACCGGCTCTGCTATCTGCTGCGCCTGTTCCTCGACTCCCACACGGGGTTCGACCGCACCAGGCTCGGCGGCTACCTCGACCTCTTCTGGGTGATGATGAACCCTCCCCGCGACAAGATGGAAAAGGCGGCGTTCGTGTTGGATCGGGCAATGCGCAACCCGAAAACGCTCCGATACAGGGACTTCTACGCGAGGTCGCCCAGTTCAGACGATGAGGAGTCCTCCTCCTAGCCCACAATCTGCAAAGGAGGATTATCTCGAATTTTCCTCGTAAAGTCGAGAGTGCATCGGTATGGTCTATGTACTCCCGTCCGAGGCCGCGTTTGACTTGAGAGTTTGTGCCGCGTATCAAAATAGCAGCGCAGAGCTCCGCCGCGTTGTCGAACTCTTCGGTAGCCATCTCGCGATACCCTTGCTCGCACAGCACCTGGAAGGCGTAGGCGAGCATATGATAGATGTTCTGGATGCGGATCATTTGATGGACTTGCGCAGAGCGTCGGTCCACTCGCGAACCTTCGATGGCTCGTCGAACCAGTACTCGCGCAGCATTGGTGCAAGTTCGTATTCCACGATGGCCGAGAGTTTTGCGTCTGTTACGTCGGCAGCTTTCATGCCGCAGAAATAGCTATGCCCGATGCAAAAGCCATCGCCCAAAGTGTCATCGTCGGAGATGGCGGCGTTCAGCTTTACTGTGCATGCGAGAAGGTTGTTAAGCTTCGGGTTGCCCAGGCTATCGCGGTAGGCAATGAACCCCTTGGAATCGAATCCAGGACGCAGGTCGAAAAATGCGAACCGTCGACGTAGCGCATAATCGAGCATTGCGAGCGAGCGGTCAGCGGTATTCATCATGCCGATGAGATACACATTGCTTGGCACGTAGAAGCGTTCGCGTGAATAGAGTAGCTGCAACTTGTTATTGGGCCCTCGCTTGTCGTTCTCGATGAGCATGAAGAGCTCGCCGAAGATCTTCGATAAGTTGCCTCGGTTGATCTCGTCGACGATGAAGAAGTAATCATTGTCGGTATCGTCTTGCGCCTTCTTGCAGAACGTGTAGAAGCTTCCCTTGATGAGGTCGAAGCCCGATGCGGAAGGACGAAAGCCTTCGATGAAATCCTCGTAGCTATAACTTTGATGGAACTGCACCATCATCACGCGATCGCGATCTTTTGCGCCCATCATCGAATAGGCCAAGCGCTTTGCAACGAAAGTTTTTCCCACGCCGGGAGCGCCTTGCAAGATGATGTTCTTTTTTGAACGAAGCACACCGACGAGCGTGTCGTAAGTTTCCTCGTCCATGTATGCCTCGGAGAGGAATTGCTCGCGGTCGTAAGGGAGGTCTGCGGGGAGCGTCCCCCCGAGGGTTTCCTCGGCATCCTCCTCGAAATAGCCGTTTACCTTCTCCACGAAGTCGGTATAGTCGGTGACGTCAGTGAGGGTCTTCATCGCGAACTGGTCGTCATGGGTCCAGTGACCCTTGTGGGTCCACTTTACTTCGCGTAGGTTGGGGTAGTGGCCAGCATCCGCATCGTATGCGTAGCCCCCTACAACCACTCCGCGACCAAGGATTTCCGTACGCCCCCGCTTAACAAAGACGATATCGCCAGGTTTGATGTCGTGGGTAAACTGCCACACTGCGTGTGCCGAGTTTTTCTGCGAGGTTTCATTACCACGTATCTGCTGAAGAGCGAGCCTCATGTCTTCTTTGGTCGAATACTCGCGCAGGTCGCCGAGTTCGTGCCAACCGAGGCCCATGACGCCACGGGTGTAGAAGTCCTCCCACATGCTTGCGCCTTCGCCGGGTGCATAGAGCCAATAATGGACGACTTCCACCCCCGCGTCGCCAAGTGCGTTCTCCTCTGCTTCTTGTTCAGCGGCCTTGGCTGCTGCCTTTCTCTCTCTATTGACTCGTTCCGATTCGATAAATGCCGCATTAGAGAGTGAAGGAAAGCCATTGTATGGGCAGTCGGCGCTGTTAAGCTCTGCTCGGATAGTGTCACAGATGGCAAGATAATGTTTGCCATCGTGAATAGGCGCGTCTTTTTCTTTTGGCATGATGCTTGCTATAGGGACACCGGCCTTTGCGGTATCGCCCATGAACCACCTATTGCGCGAGTCTAGATTGATGAACGCGAGCGGTCTGGCCCAATAAAGCCCCATAGTGAGTTTCCAGCCCAGGCCGAACTGCCCAACTGTTTTATCGAAGGCGGCCGCAAAGGCATTGCGATTTTCGGGGTTGTCTGCGTCAGCTAGAGCAAGTTCCGCTTCGAACAAATCCCAGAGATTGTCGATATCGGATTCGCCGCGCCTGCTGTCCCCAATGAAAGCGTAGAAGGTGGCATTCAAGTTGTTGAGCAAGGGGGTTCCAGCGAAATCGTTTGGTAGTTCAGCGGTGATGCAGAATACGTCTGCGAGAGCGGCAACGATCTTTCGTCTGTTCTGACTTGAGATACCTTTGTTGAAGAGTCCGAATATCGTAAAGGGGTCAATATCGTTAGGGACGCCGCCGTCATCAAGCTTAGGAAGCTTCGTGTCGATGCTCTCGTACATCGCTTGCAGCTTGTCGATCAAGGCAGCGCGGTCGTTCTTGTAAGGCAATAGCTTGTTTGCCAGCTCGGTGTAAAAAGGAACCCATGTGTAGAGTTCTTCCGCCATGTAATCGCCTCTCTAGCCGATCTCTTTTTCCGTTATCGTATCATACCGTGCGCCAGAAGGGCTGTTGGACGCACTGGTCAGTCCATACCCTTCGCACCTCGTTGCTGGAACGGGGTGCTTCGGCTAAAGTTGAGCGAAGCGGGATGCGGGGTGCCGCTCACCAAGCGAGTTCCGCAGGTGGTATCGAAGGCGCAATGATACGGGGAGGAGTAATCCTTGGTGCCTTCGATACCAACGAGGACTGTCTGAGCGACTGAGCGGTACCCCGCAGCCCGCCCCCGAAGAGCCACAGCAAGAAAGCGAGAAGAGGAGAAACGAACATGAAAAAATACGTCATAGCGCTCGATGCGGGCACCACCTCTTCCCGCGCCATGCTCATCGACCGCGCCGGCCGCCCCGTCGCCTCGGTTCAGCGCCCGTTCCCGCAGATATACCCGCAGCCCGGCTGGGTCGAGCACGACCCGCAAGACATTCTCTCCTCGCAGCTGGGCGCGCTCACCGAGCTCATCATGTCCTCGAATGTGGACACCGCCGAGATCGATTCCATCGGCATCACCAACCAGCGCGAGACCACCATCGTGTGGGACCGCGCCACCGGCGAGCCCATCATGAACGCCATCGTCTGGCAGTGCCGCCGCACGGCGCCCATGGTGGAGGCCATCGCGAGCGACCCGGCGACCGCGGCCGAGATCACCGCGCGCACGGGCCTCGTGCCCGACGCCTACTTCTCCGCCAGCAAGCTCGCCTGGATCTTGGGTGAGGTGCCCGGCGCCCGTGCCCGCGCCGAGGCGGGGGAGCTCTGCTTCGGCACCGTGGACAGCTGGCTCATTTGGAAGCTCACCGACGGGGCCGTGCACGCCACGGACGTGACCAATGCGAGCCGGACCATGCTCTACAACATCCACGAGAGGCGCTGGGATCCCTTCCTGCTTAAGCTCTTCGGCATTCCCGAGGCCATTCTTCCCGAGGTGCGCCCCTCTTCCGGCAGCTTCGGCATAACGGCGAACCCGGGGCTCGTCCAGGGCATCCCCATCTGCGGCGTGGCGGGCGACCAGCAGGCGGCGCTCTTCGGCCAGTGCTGCTTCCATGCGGGCCAGGCGAAGAACACCTACGGCACCGGCTGCTTTCTGCTCATGCACACCGGGCACGAGGCCTGCGCGAGCGAGCACGGGCTCGTGACCACGGTGGCGGCCTCGGCCCCCAACGCGGGGGACACCGAGTACGCGCTCGAGGGCAGTGTGTTCATGGCCGGCGCCCTCATCCAGTGGCTCCGCGACGAGCTCGGCATCATCGACAGCGTCGCCGAAACCGACGCCATCGCTCGCAGTGTGGCCACGACCGACGGCGTCTTCGTCGTGCCCGCGTTCACGGGCCTGGGCGCCCCCTGGTGGGATGCCGACGCCCGCGGTGCCATTTTGGGTCTCACCCGCGGCGCCGGGCGTGCCCACATCGTGCGGGCGGCTCTGGAGTCGATCGCCTACCAGGTGTGCGACTTGGCCCGCGCCATGGCCGAGGACGCGCGCATGCCGCTTTCGGTGCTGAACGTCGATGGGGGAGCGGCGGCCAACGACTTCCTCATGCAGTTCCAAGCCGACATGCTCGGCGCGCCCCTGCGCCGCCCCGACAACGCCGAGACCACCGCGCTCGGTGCCGCCTACCTGGCCGGCCTTTCCACGGGCTTCTGGAAGAGCACCGAGGAGCTGGCGGCCCTGCGCGAGGGGGAGGATCGCTTCCTCCCTACCTTCGACGAGCCGATGCGCGCCGCCCGCCTCGCCGCCTGGCGCCAAGCCGTCTCCCGCGTTCGCAGCTAGCGGCTTCGCCCGTCTCTCCCGATTTGGTGCGGAAAGCGTGAGCGAGGGGGCACGGCGGCGGTCGAGCGCCTACAATACGGCCTAAGGCATTCGCGACGGAAAGGAAGTGGCCCATGCGCGTGAGCATCGGAAGCGACCACGCCGGCTTCGAGCAGAAGCAGGCCCTGGTAGATTACCTGGTGGGGAAGGGGTACGACGTCATCGACCGCGGCCCCGACAGCGACGATCGCGTGGATTATCCCGACTATGCATCCCCCGTGGCCCACGACGTGGCCGACGGCACTGCCGACCGCGGCGTGCTCGTATGCGGAACGGGCATCGGCATGGCCATGGCCGCCGACAAGGTGCCCGGCGTGCGTGCCGCCAACATCATCAACCCCGAGTTCGCCGCCCTGTGCCGCGAGCACAACGACGCGAACGTCATCACCCTTTCCGGCCGCTTCGTGTCGCTCGCGGAGAACGAGCGCATTCTCGACACCTTCTTCGCCACCGATTTCGCCGGCGGCCGCCACGCCGGCCGCGTTCAGAAGATAATGCAGTTGGATTAGTAAAGGAGACGATAGATGGCTTTGGAATTCCTTGCCGCCGAAGACCCGCAGGTGACCGACTGCCTGCGCGCTGAGCTCGCCCGCCAGCGGGGCAGCGTCGAGCTGATCGCGTCGGAGAACTTCACCTCCCGCGCCGTCATGGAGGCCGTGGGCAGCGTGCTCACCAACAAGTACGCCGAGGGCTATCCCGGCAAGCGCTACTACGGTGGCTGCGAGAAGGTCGACATGGTGGAAGACCTCGCCCGCGACCGCGCCTGCGAGCTGTACGGCGCGAAGTACGCCAACGTCCAGCCCCATTCCGGTGCCAGCGCGAACTTCGGCGCATATCTTTCCATCATCGAGCCCGGCGACACGGTGCTCGGCATGAGCCTCGACCACGGTGGACATCTCACCCACGGCAGCCCCGTGAACTTCTCGGGTCTTCTGTATAACATCGTCTCCTACGGCGTGAATCCCGAGACCGAAACCATCGACTACGACGAGCTCGAGCGCATCGCCAAGGAGTGCCGCCCGAAGGTCATCGTCGGAGGCGCCTCGGCCTACCCGCGCTTCATCGACTTCGAGCGCATGGCAAACATCGCCCATGAGGTGGGCGCCTACCTCATGGTGGACATGGCCCACATCGCGGGCCTCGTGGCCGCCGGGCTGCACCCGAGCCCGGTGCCCCACGCCGACATCGTCACCTCCACGAGCCACAAGACCCTGCGCGGTCCGCGCGGTGGCTTCATCCTCACGAACTCGGACGAGCTGGGACCTAAGATCAACAAGGCCATCTTCCCCGGCGCTCAGGGCGGCCCGCTCATGCACGTCATCGCCGGCAAGGCCGTGGCCTTCGGCGAGGCGCTGCGCCCCGATTACCGTGTTTATATGGAGCACGTGGTGGAGAATTGCCGCACCCTCGGCGAGGGCATGACCGACGGCGGCCTGCGCCTCGTCTCCGGGGGCACCGACAATCACCTGTGTCTCGTGGATCTCACGGCCTCCGACATCACCGGCAAGGACGCCGAGAAGCTTTTGGAGTCCGTGGGCCTTACGGTGAACAAGAACTCCATCCCCAACGAGCAGCGCTCTCCCTTCGTGACGAGCGGCATCCGCGTGGGCTCCGCGGCCGCCACCACCCGTGGCTTCACCGCCGAGGACTTCTACGAGATCGGCCAGCTCATCGCGACCACGGTGTTCAACGCCACCGACGACGCCAAGCTCGCCGACGTGCGTCGCCGCGTAGACGCCCTGCTGGAAGCCCATCCCCTGTACCCGGGCTTGGAGTACTAAAAGCAGCAGAGGTTGTGCAGGTGCGGGGGCGGACGGGGCCTCCGCGCGCAGGTTGCGCAGCGACTGGAACAGTCCAGTGGACTGTTCCACAAAGCGAGCCATTGCTTGAGCACGGAGGCCCCGTCCGCCCCCGCACCGGACGAAAGGAACTAAACTATGGAATGGAACGACCGCGTTGTCGTCCTCGATCATCCCATCGTGCAGCATAAGCTGGCCATCCTGCGCGACAAGCACACCCCTTCCAACGAGTTCCGCGATGTCGTGCGCGAGCTCTCGCTGTTCGAGACCTACGAGGCCACCCGCGACTTGCCGCTGACCAACGTGTTCATCCAAACGCCCATCGCGCCTTTCGATGCCAAGCAGATCACGGGGCGCAAGGTGGCCTTCGTGCCCATTTTGCGCGCCGGCCTCGGCATGGTGGACGGGGCGCTGGAAGTAATCCCCCGGGCCCGTGTGGGGCATCTGGGCATGCAGCGCAACGAGGAGACCCACGAGCCCGAGAGCTATTATGACAAGCTGCCCCGCGACATCGCGAGCCGCCGCGTCTACGTGCTCGATCCCATGCTCGCCACCGGCGGCTCCGCCGAGGCGGCCGTCAAGTACCTGCGCGAGGCGGGCGTGTCGGGCACCATCCGCTTTTTGTGCCTCGTCTCGGCCCCGGAGGGCATCGAGCGTCTGCTCGCCGCCGACGATGATCTCATCATCTACACCTGCGCCATCGACGACGGCCTCAACGAGAACGCCTACATCGTCCCCGGCCTCGGCGACGCCGGCGACCGCATCTTCGGAACCGAGTAATCTGACCGGATTGATTTCGGCAAAGGCTGAGCAGGCACGGGGGATGGCGGGGGTCTCCGCGCGCAGGTTGCGCAGCGAACGGAACAGCCCAGTGGGCTGTTCCGCCGAGCGAGCCATTGCTTGAGCACGGAGGCCCCCGCCATCCCCCGTGCCGGACGAAAGGAACAACCATGGCAGCAGATAACCGTCCCAGCTGGGACGAGTACTTCATGAAGATGGCCAACGACGTGGCCACCCGCACCACCTGCCTGCGCCGCGGCGTCGGCGCCGTCATCGTGAAGGATCGCCGCATCCTGGCTACGGGCTACAACGGCGTGCCCACCGGCCTTACCCACTGCAGCGAGACCGGATGTCTGCGTGAGCAGCTGGGCGTGCCGAGCGGCCAGCGTCACGAGATCTGCCGCGGTTTGCACGCCGAGCAGAACGCCATCATCCAAGCGGCCCGCTACGGCATCAACATCGCCGGCGCCACCATCTACGTGAACACGCAGCCCTGCGTCGTGTGCGCCAAGATGCTCATCAACGCCGGCATCACCGAGATCGTCTACCAGAACCCGTACCCCGACGAGCTGTCCCAGGAGCTTTTGGCCGAGTCCGGCATCCTCGTCCGGGAGTACACGGGGGAGTAGATCAGGCAAAAGTCGGTACGCACGGCGAAGGGCGCGCCGAAGGCCTCTGTTTTAGTGCACTTGCACAAATTTTCCCTGCTCAGAAGGGAGAGCCGCCGCCGCGCTCTTTTCACCGCTCACCCAGAAATCGGCCAAATCGCTCAGCTTTTGTAGATGAGCCATTATCATATACGGCGGTTTACATTGGGTATACAAGCGCGCGCAAGCGCCCCGACGGAAGCAGGTTATGGTACTGGCAATAGCACTCGGTGCGGCAGCGGGAATCGTGGGGTTTGCACCCCTCGTGTTCGGTTTGCATCGGGTGAAGCACATGACGGACGCGGGCAATCTGGGGCACATGGGCGTGCTCATGCTGTGCCTGCTCCTCTCGTTTGTCCTCATGTTCGCTTTCGCCATCCTCTGCATCAACGTCAACCGGGATGCCGCGCTGCCCTTTGTCCTGTCGGAAGCCGGGGCTCTCTCCGTCACCGCCATTGTGTTCGGCGTGACGAAACTGGCACGGAAAAGCTAGGAAAGGTTGATACGTGGACGCTCTTTCAACGCTCTCTGAAGAGGTACCTCATCTTCAGGCATCCTTCGATCCCACCGTGGTTTTCGGCGGAGTCACTCAGTACATTTTGTGGATGGTCATCTGCTGGATCATCACGCTGGTGCTGATCCTCGTCGTGGGCCGCAAGCTCACGCTCATCCCGACGAACAAGTTCGTCAACACCGTTGAGTACGGCTACCAGTTCGTGCGCAACGACATGGGCGAGGGCATCATCGGCCACGGCTTCAAGAAGCACGTGCCCTTCCTCGCCACGCTGTTCTTCTTCATCCTCATCTCGAACTTCGTGGGTCTCATCCCCGGCTGCAAGACGCCGACGGGCACCATCTCGGTGACCTGGGCGCTCGCCACCATCTCGTTTATCTACTTCAACGTCTGGGGCATCAAGGCCAAGGGCGGCCTGGGCTACCTGAAGTCCTTCGCTCCGGCGGGCCTGCCGAAGGTCATGGTGCCGATCATCTGGTTCTTGGAGCTCATCTCCACCTGCATCCGCTGGCTCACGCTCGCCGTCCGACTTTACGGCAACATGTTCGCCGGCCACATGGTGCTGGGCATCTTCGCCCTGGCCTCCAGCGTGTTCCTCACCTGCGGCATCCAGGCGCTCGATCCCATCAGCGGCGTACTGTCGCTGCCCTGGTTCCTGCTGCTCATCGCCATGTACGCCCTGGAGACGCTGGTGGCGTTCCTTCAGGCCTACGTGTTCACGGTGCTCTCCGCGGTCTACGTCCAGATCGCCACGAGCGCCCACTAGGAACCGATCCCACGCGCCGCGCCCCGCGCCCGCGCACCCGGGCCGCCAAGGCCCCACCCCCCCATCTGGGTTAAGCCGGCTCCTCCAAAGCCGGAAACCATAATCCGTAAGTGTTTTTGGGAAACAGGCTCAAAAACGACCTAAAGGAGGAAACTGTGGAAACTGTATTCGTCATTGCTGCGCTGAAGCTCGTCGGCTATGGCCTGGCCACCATCGGCCCCGGCCTCGGCATCGGCATCGCCTGCTACGGCTGCTGCGTGGGCACCGCCCGCCAGCCCGAGGTGGGTGGCCGTCTGTTCACGAACTTCATCATCGGTGCCGCTCTGGCCGAGGCCCTGGCCCTCATCGGCTTCGTTCTCGCCTTCATCCTCTAGTTCTAGTCTTTAACCGGTTGTTAGAGCCGTAAAAAGGCTGGAAGGAGGAATGCACGTGAAGACAAGAGCGAACAAAGCAGTTGCGAAGGTCGCCTTCGGCGCCCTGGCGCTCAACGCTGCTTTCCCGGCGCTCGCGTTCGCTGCTGAGGCGGAACAGGAGGGCGGCATCTCCGCCATCCTCCCGGACATGGCGGAGTTCATCCCCATGCTCATCGCCTTCATCATCCTCTGGATCATTCTCGCGAAGTTCGGCTGGCCGATGTTTGCCGGCATGCTGGAGAAGCGCGAGAACACCATCCGCGAGGCCCTGAAGAAGTCTGAGGAAGCTCAGATCGAGAGCGAGCGCGTGCTGGCTGAGTACAACAAGCAGCTGGCCGACGCCAAGGCCCAGTCCGCGCAGATCATCGCCGACGCCCGCTCGGTGGGCGAGGCCGTCAAGGCGGACATCACCGCCCAGGCCCAGACCGAGGCCGCCGACATGATCGCGAAGGCCAAGGCCGCCATCGAGGCCGAGAAGAAGCAGGCCATCTCCGAGCTGCAGGCCACCGTGGCCGACACCTCGGTCGATGTGGCCGCGCGCCTGATCGGCGAGGATCTCACCGAGGGTGAGCACCGCGCCATCATCGAGCGCTACGTCAAAGAGGCGGGTAGTTTCAATGGCAACTAATCGTCTCGTCGTGAAAGAGGAAGTCGCGGTTTACGCATCGGTGCTCTTCGATGCCGCCCATACCGCCGGCGGCCAGGAGGCAGTGCTTGAGGTGCGCGAGCAGATGGGCGAGATCATCCGTCTCATGCGCGCCGATCTGGAGCTGACTCAGAGCCTGTCGAACCCGGACTTCACCCCCGCCCAGCGCAAGGAGCTGGTGGAAGGCGTCTTCGCCGACTGCCATCTGGCGCTGCGCGAGGTGCTCGCGGTCATGGCCGAGCGCGGCCAGGCGGACCTGCTGCCGCGGGTCTATGACGCGTACCGCGAGCTGCTGGGCGACAAGCTGGGCATTTGCGTGGTCGACGTGACCACCGCCGTGCCGCTCGACGACGGACTGCGCCAACTCATTACGGAAAAAGCCGAGGCCGATTTGGGACGGCGCGCGGTGCTGCGCGAGCGCATCGATGCGTCCATCCTGGGCGGCATCATCATGGATGTTGACGGCAACTACATTGACGCGAGCATGATCTCGCAGCTCAATCGCGCCCGCAACGTCCTCAAGGACACAACAGATGGAGGTGAATGCTAGTGACTGAAATCACCGCACAGTCCATCGACGAGGCGCTGAAGAAGCAGCTGGAGCAGCTGAACGTCAGCGTCGAGTCTCGCGAAGTGGGCACGGTCATCCAGGTCGGCGACGGCATTGCGCGCGTCGACGGCCTGCGCGATGCCATGGCCGGCGAGCTGCTCGAGTTCATCGGAGAGGGCGGCAAGACCGTGTACGGCCTGGCCCAGAACCTCGAAGAGGACGAGGTCGGCGCCGTGCTTCTGGGTGACGTCACCGCAATCAAGGAGAACGACCAGGTCCGCACGACCGGCCGTATCGTGGAGGTTCCCGCCGGCAAGGCCATGCTCGGCCGCGTGGTGAACCCGCTGGGCCAGCCCATCGACGGCAAGGGCCCCATCAAGGCCGAGGGCACGCGCCCCGTGGAGTTCAAGGCTCCCGGCGTTATCTCTCGCCAGCCCGTGAACGAGCCGATGCAGACCGGTATTCTGGCCATCGACTCCATGGTGCCGATCGGCCGCGGCCAGCGCGAGCTCATCATCGGCGACCGCCAGACTGGCAAGACGGCTATCGCCATCGACGCCATCATCAACCAAAAAGATCAGGACATGATCTGCATCTACGTCGCCATCGGCCAGAAGGCCTCCACGGTGGCCGGCGTGGTGGAGACCCTCGAGCGCCACGGCGCCATGAAGAACACCATCATCGTGGCCGCCACCGCCTCCGACTCCGCCCCTCTGCAGTACATCGCCCCGATGGCCGGCGCCGCCATGGGCGAGTACTTCGTCTACAACGGCGAGGACGGCAAGCCCGCGGGCCCCGAGAACAAGGGCCGCGCCGTGCTCATCGTCTACGATGACCTGTCCAAGCAGGCCGTGGCCTATCGTCAGATGTCGCTGACCCTGCGCCGCCCGCCGGGACGCGAGGCCTACCCGGGCGACGTGTTCTACCTGCACTCCCGTCTGCTGGAGCGCGCGGTCAAGATGTCCGACGAGAACGGCGGCGGCTCCATGACGGCCCTGCCGATCATCGAGACCCAGGCCGGCGACGTGTCCGCCTACATCCCGACCAACGTGATCTCCATCACCGACGGTCAGATCTTCCTGCAGACCGACCTGTTCTTCCAGGGCCAGCGCCCGGCAGTCGACGTGGGCATCTCGGTGTCCCGCGTGGGCGGCTCCGCGCAGATCAAGGCCATGAAGCAGGTGGCCGGCTCTCTGCGTCTGGACCTCGCCAGCTACCGCGAGCTGCAGGCCTTCACCCAGTTCGGCAGCGATCTGGACAAGGCCACCCAGGACCAGCTGACCCGCGGTTCGCACATGACCGAGCTTCTGAAGCAGGGCCGCTACAACCCGATGCCCGTGGCCGAGCAGGTCATCGCCATCTTCGCCGGCAACCAGGGCTTCCTGGACGACCTGCCGCTGGATGCCGTCGTGCGCTTCCGCACCGAGATGCTCGCCTCCATCCGCGCCTCCAAGCCGGAGATCATCGAGACGATCAACACGGAGAAGAAGCTGACCGACGCGACCGAGACCGCCCTGAAGGAGGCCATCGCCGCCTTCAAGCAGTCCTTCGACGCCGCAGCGTAAGGTAGGTAGACCATGCCCAACCTACATGACATCGAACGGCGAATCAAATCTGTCAACTCGACGAAGCAGATCACGCGCACCATGGAAATGGTCGCCGCTGCCAAGATTCGCCGTGCTTCGGAGCGCGTCGAGAGCGCGCTTCCTTGGGCGGTCGCCATCTCAGACATGCTCATCAGCACGGCAAAGTACGCCCATCTGGACAACGAGCCGCTGCTGCAGGTCCACGACGAGGTGAAGCGGGTGCTCGTCGTAGCCGTCACCTCCGACCGCGGGCTTGCCGGCGGCTTCAACACCAACGTGCTTCGCTATGTGGAGAAGCTCACGAAGGAAAAGCAGCGGGAAGGCGCCGAGGTCGAGGTGGCCGCCTGTGGCAAGAAGGCCATCGGGTACTTCACCTACCGCGGCATCGATCCGGTGTTCTCCTTCGCGGGATACTCGGCCGACCCGGAGTTCTCCCAGGCCGCCGAGTTGTCCGGCTACGTGATGTCTGCCTACGCCGAGGGCAAGCTCGACGAGGTGTTCATCGTGTACAACCACGCGAAGAACGCCGCCGAGCAGACCTTGGTGGAGCAGCAGGTGCTGCCGGTCAAGGAGGAGTCCTACGCGGATCTTCTGGGCCTTACGGCCAAGCAGGAGGACATCTTCAAGTCCTTCCGCGAACGGGACGATTCCGCCATCCCGGGCGACATCGACTTCGAGCCGAGCACGGAGTCGGTCATGTCCTACATGATGAACGCCTACCTGAACAACGCGTTCTACTACGCGATGCTCGATTCCGCAGCGGGCGAACAAGGCGCCCGCCGCAACGCGATGAAATCGGCTACCGACAACGCGAACGAGATGGTCTCCACCCTGGAGCGCGTGTACAACACCGTGCGCCAGGGCGCCATTACCACGGAGATCACCGAGATCGTCGGCGGTGCCGCAGCTTTGGAGGATTAAATGGCTGATAACACTTCTACTGAAGCGGCCAAGGGAGGCGCGACCGGACGCATCGTCCGTATCGTCGGCGCCGTTGTGGATGTGGAGTTCCCGGCAGACGCCATGCCGGCCATCTACAACGCCCTGACCGTGAAGGCACAAACCCCTTCGGGCGAAGTGTCCACCGTGCTCGAGGTGCAGACGCACCTGCCCGGTGACATCGTCCGTACCGTCGCTATGACGTCCACCGACGGCATGGTGCGCGGCCTGGAGGCCACCGACACTGGCTCTCCCATCATGATGCCCGTGGGCCAGGCGACCCTCGGCCGCATCTGGAACGTGCTGGGCGAGCCTGTCGACGGCAAGCCCATGCCCGCCGACGTCGAGTGGCGCCCGATCCATCATCCGGCCCCGCCGTTCGACACCCTGGTCACCTCCACGGAGACCTTCGAGACCGGCATCAAGGTCGTCGACCTCATCGAGCCTTACGTCAAGGGCGGCAAGACCGGCCTGTTCGGCGGCGCCGGCGTGGGCAAGACGGTCTGCATCCAGGAGCTCATCAACAACCTGGCCCAGGAGCACGGCGGCACGTCGGTGTTCACGGGCGTGGGCGAGCGCACCCGCGAGGGTACCGACCTGTACCTGGAGATGACCGACTCCGGCGTTATCGAGAAGACCTGCCTGGTCTACGGCCAGATGAACGAGCCTCCGGGAGCCCGTCTGCGCGTGGGCCTCGCCGGCCTGACCGAGGCGGAGTACTTCCGCGATCAGGGCCAGGACGTGCTGTTGTTCATCGACAACATCTTCCGTTTCACCCAGGCCGGCTCCGAGGTGTCCGCTCTGCTCGGTCGTATGCCCTCCGCTGTGGGCTACCAGCCGACGCTGGCCACCGAGATGGGCGATTTGCAGGAGCGCATCTGCTCCACGCAGACCGGCTCCATCACCTCCGTGCAGGCCGTGTACGTGCCCGCCGACGACCTGACCGACCCGGCCCCGGCCACCACGTTCACCCACTTGGACGCCAAGACCGTTCTGTCCCGCTCCATCGCCGAGCTGGGCATCTACCCGGCCGTGGATCCGCTGGAGTCCACCTCCCGCGCGCTGGATCCCGAGATCGTGGGCCAGGAGCACTACGACGTGGCCATGGGCGTGCAGCAGATCCTGCAGCAGTACAAGGACCTGCAGGATATCATCGCCATTCTGGGTATGGACGAGCTGTCCGAGGATCAGAAGCTGACCGTGAACCGCGCCCGTAAGGTGCAGAAGTTCCTGGGCCAGCCGTTCCATGTGGCCGAGGTCTTCACGGGCCTGCCCGGCGTGTACGTGAAGGTCGAGGATACCGTGCGCTCCTTCAAGGAGATTCTCGATGGCAAGTGCGACCACATTCCGGAGCAGTGCTTCGTGAACAAGGGCGCCATCGAGCAGGTCTACGAGGCCTACGACGCCATGCAGAAGGAAGGTAACTAATGGCCTCCATGGGCTGCATCGTGGCTCTTCCCGACAAGGCCCTGTTCCAGGGCGAGATCACCTACGCCAACATCCCGGGCACCGACGGCTACTTCGGCGTGCTGCCCGGGCACGAGCTGACGGTGTCGCTGAACCGCGAGGGCGGCCTGGTGACGCTGACCATCGACGATAACGAGAAGCGCGAGTTCCTCGTGATGGGCGGTGCCACCTCCGTGCTCGACGACAAGGTGACGGTGCTGGCCCGTTTCGGTACGGCCGTCGAGGATATCGACGCCGAGGCCGTGCGCGCCGAGGCCGACGAGTGCAAGAGTGCCATCGCCGAGCTGGAGCAGAAGAACGATCCCCAGGATCAGGCCACGCTTATGACCTGGCAGAAGAAGCTCGAGTGGTGCGAGGCCCAGCTTGCGCACGTAGGCCAGGCCGCGTAAGGCCCAGCCGAGCCAAGAAAGGGAGCCGCGACACGCGCAGCCCCAAATTTTGAGCCTGTTTCGAGAGGCGCCCACCCGGGCGCCTCTCGTCGTTTAAAGGAGCATTCCGTTCGGAACGCCCCTATTTAGGTTTCAGGAGGAACTGAGCCGCTTGCTAAAGAGCAGCGGCGATTTTTGAGGCTTTCTCAACGGCTACTCCTCGCGGTCAACGAACACCCCCGTTTTTGCATGAAATCTCGAGTTGTTAGCGTCTAGGGTCACTGCACGAGAAGATCGGGAAGATACGCGCCAAACGCTCTCTCGCAAAACACCAGGTCAGGATCTTGCTCCTAAGAGATACCTCCAAGCTCGCCATTCGTCCGCACCCCCGAGACGCTAACAACTCGAGATTTCATGCGATTTCGGGGTAGTTCGTCGACCGAACAAGTGATAAACAGTAGTCTTGACTTTCTCAAAGGTTGTACTCAAAATGTTGTACATCGGAAAGGAGGTCACTGTGACCGATGCGATGGTGACGGGGCGGATGCCGGAGCGGAAGAAGCAGCAGGGGCTTCGTGTGCTCAAGCGAGATGGAATGAACGCCTCCCAGGCGGTGAACCTCTTGTTCGACCGGCTGATCGAGGAGGGGAGCGCCGACTTCCTTTTGCAAGATGGCGATACGTCTGCGGGCGAGCGGTGGGCATCGGCGGCGCACTTTGTCGACAGCCTCTCGCGCAAGCGCTCAACACGGTTCGACGATATGACGAAGGCCGAGATCAAGCTTGACCGTCTCGCCGCCAAGAGGCTGGTGTGACATGGCCCAAGCCAAGCTACTTCTCGACACCAACGTGGTTGTGGACTACCTGAATGAACGCGAGCCGTTCTACGAGAAGGCTCGGCTGCTGATGATTGGCGGTCGGGTGGGGGAGTTCGAGCTGTGGATCTCCTCGTCTCAGGTGACCGACCTCGTGTACATCCTTTCCAACGGAGGACGAACGAGCGAGATGGAAGTCGTCATGGGGCAACTGCGGGGCTTGCGCACCTTCGTCAACGTGTTTGCAGCGAGCGAGAGGGAAGTCGACCTGATGCTTGCCGCCTCGTGGCACGACCCAGAGGACTACCTCCTTTACGAAATCGTCCTGGTACTTAGGGCCGACGCCCTCATCACGCGAAATCAGCCCGACTTCCCCCAAGGCCTCGTCCCCGTTCTCGATTGCGACGAGTTCTTCGCTCGCATGAAAACCGAGCGCGGCCTCGACTACGGCAAGATCGAGTTCTGACTCGTTGAGGAGGACGATAACCTTCTTCGTCGATTCCCCTTCAGGGACGCAAGATTAATCGCGACACCGCCGGGCTGCTTATGAACTACATCCTCCTGAAGCTGAACAGCGCTCCCTGCATCATCAGCGCCGACGATCGCCTGGCCTATTTCGGAGCTCTGGATGCCTTCCACCAGGAAGGCGGACTCGCCCCCTTCATCGACTTCTGCCGCATCCAGACCCTGAATACCTGGGAGCACTTGCTGCAAGTTGGTCCGTCGCAATTACTACCGCTTTTTTTGGCGAAAGTTGCGATTGTTAGCACGTTGGGATGAGACCAACTGATCGGAAGGGTCGCTCAGAGCGAAAGAGTCCCCCTAAATCTAACGTAAATCGAGTATTTTGATGGACATGTGCAGAATATGCGATGGTTGCAGGTTGTCTGGAAGAAAGTCAAGAACCCCCCGATGCTAACAAACGCAATTTTTGCAGAATTATGGAAGGGTAAATGATCTGAACGGCTTGTAATGTTTTCTCATGATGGGAGCTTCATCGGGGGAGGGGCAGTTTCGAGGCCGTTTGCAATTCTTTGTTTGCGCGTGGGCGGATGGCCTGTTGCTTCTGCGGTTAGATGGTCGCCCGTGCCCTCCGCACTCTCCGCGCGAGGGGCATTCCATGCAAAACTCACTGTTTGTTCGCACACCGTGGGGCGAGGGGCTGGTATCATGGCAGCCGAGAAAATGACGGAACGGAAGAGCGGTCGGAAGGGAAGCGGCGCGGCGAGCTGGGCTCGCGTCTGCCGCGCGCTTTCGACCAAGCATGACACGACACAGCGCGCATAACCACATCACAACTGAAACCCGTGCGCCGCCGACCTTATCGAAGGGGCTGACACCCTATGGCATTTGTCCATCTGCACAATCACACCGAGTACTCGCTGCTCGACGGGCTCACCCATATCAAGGACATGGTGCGCCGCGCCGCCGAGCTGGACATGCCGGCGGTGGCCGTCACCGACCACGGCGTCATGTCCGGCATGGTGGAACTGTCGGATGCCTGCGACGCCATCGAGAAGGAGACGGGCAAGCGCGTGAAGCCCATCTTTGGCTGCGAGGTGTACTTCACCCCCGACGAGTCCCTGCGCAAGGACGTGAAGCCGAAGCTGTACCACTTGCTGCTTCTGGCGAAGAACAACGAGGGCTACCACAACCTGCTGAAACTCGTCAGCGAGTCCCACGTGGACAACTTCTACTACAAGCCCCGCACCACCTTCTCCATGCTGCAGAAGTACGGCCGCGGCATCATCGGCTCGTCGGCCTGCATCGCCGGCGTCATCCCGAAGCTGCTCGACGAGCGCCGCTTTGACGACGCCGTGGAATGGGCCCGTAAGTTCGCCAGCTGCTTCGATGAAGGCGACTTCTACATCGAGCTGCAGAACCAGGGCATCCGCACCGACGCCGGCTTCACCCAGACCGAGCTGAACCACGAGCTCACCCGCGTGGCGAAGGCCGCGGGCTTAAAGACCATTGCCACCAACGACTTCCACTACCTGCTGAAGGAAGACGCCGAGGCCCAGGACATCATGCTGTGCATCGGCACCGGTTCCACGGTCAACCAGACGAACCGCATGAAGTTCGAGAACGACCAGTTCTATATGAAGACCGAAGAGGAAATGCGCGAGGCCATGAAGGATTTCCCCGAGGCCTGCGACAACACGGTGGAAGTGGCGGCGAAGTGCGACGTCACGTTAGAGCGCGAGCCCATCCTGCCGAAGTTCCCCCTGCCCGAGGGTGAGACCGAGGAATCGTGGTTCCGCAAGCGCGTGCAGGAGGGCCTGGAAAAGCGCTACGGCACCCCGGTGCCCGAGCGCGAGCAAAAGCAGGCCGACTACGAGATGGGCATCATCATCCAGCAGGGCTTCCCGGCCTACTTCCTCATCGTGCAGGAGTACATCGAATGGGCGCGCAGCCAGGGCATCGGCGTGGGCCCGGGCCGCGGCTCGGCCGCCGGCGCCATCGTGGCCTACGCCATGGGCATCACCGACCTTGACCCTATGCCCAACGGCCTCATGTTCGAGCGATTCCTCTCGCCCGAGCGCGTGGAGATGCCCGATATCGACGTCGACTTCGAGCAGGGCCGCCGCGAAGAGGTCATCAACCACATCAAGGACGTCTACGGCGAGGACCACGTCTCCCAGGTGATCACCTTCGGCACGCTGCAGGCCAAGAACGCCGTGCGCGACTCGGCCCGCGTGCTGGACTACCCCTACGGCGTGGGCGACCGCATCTGCAAGATGATCGGCGACGAGCTGGGCATCACCATCGACAAGGCGCTGGAGACCAACCCCGACCTGAAGAAGGCCTACGACACCGAAGAGGACGTCAAGCGCATCATCGACGCCGCGAAGTCCATCGAGGGCCATGTGCGCGGCGAGGGCGTGCACGCCTGCGCCACCATCATCTGCCGCGACCCCATGAGCGATCACGTGCCCATGAAGCGCGACACCAAGGGCGGCGGTATCATCACGCAGTACGACGGCCACTACACGCCGGATCTGGGCCTGTTGAAGATGGACTTCCTGGGCCTGCGCACCTTGGACGTGCTTTCCATCGCCTGCCGCAATATCGAGGAGCGCACCGGCGTGAAGATCGTTCCGGAGGAGATTCCCACCGACGACGAGAAGGCCTTCCGTCTCATGCAGTCCGGCAACATGGACGGCCTGTTCCAGGTGGAGGGCGCCCTGTACGTGAGCCTGTTCAAGCGCCTGCCCCCCAAGCAGTTCTCCGATGTCGTCGCCTCCATCGCCCTGAACCGCCCGGGCCCGCTGGAGTCCGGCATGGTGGAGGACTACATCAAGGCGGCGAAGAACCCGGCCGCCGTGCACTACTACGACGACCGCCTGCGCCCCATTCTGGAAGAGACCCACGGCACCATGGTCTACCAAGAGCAGATCATGCAGATCTCCATGGCCATGTCCGGATTCTCCGCCGGCAAGTCCGACAAGCTGCGCAAGGCCATGGGCAAGAAGAAGCTCGACATCATGCGCCAGCTGCAGGCCGACTGGGACGAGGGCGCCGTGGCCAACGGCTACCCGCTCGCGATCGCCCAGCAGATCTGGGCCGACGCCGAGAAATTCGCGAAGTACGCCTTCAACAAGTCGCATTCGGCCGCCTATGCCATCCTCGTGATGCGCACGGCCTACCTGAAGGCGCACTACCCGAACGACTTCATGGCCGCCGTGCTCACCAGCTACATGGGCAACACCGACCGTCTCATCCGCTACATTGCCAGTTGCAACAAGAACGGCACGCCGGTGCTGCCGCCGGACATCAACGCCTCCCGCGCCGAGTTCACCCCGGTCGAGGGCGGCATCCGCTTCGGTCTGGTGGGCGTGCGCGGCGTGGGCAAGAACGTCGCCGACGAGATCATCGCCGAGCGCGAGGCGAACGGCCCGTTCACCTCGCTGCACGACTTCGTGAACCGGCTCGACGCGAAGTGCTACAACCGCAAGACGCTCGAGGCCCTCATCAAGGGCGGCGCTTTCGACTCCACCGGGTATACCCGCAAGCAGCTCATGTACTTCGTGGAGGAGACGCCGCTTCTGGAAGGCGCGGCCAAGCGCCAGAAGGACCGCGACGCCGGCCAGGTATCCATGTTCGACATGTTCGCCGACGACGCCGACTCCGGCTTCCAGGAGGACGTGCCCGCCCCCGACGGCGTGGAGTGGGACAAGCGCACCAAGCTCGCCTACGAGAAGGAGATCATGAAGATCTACGTGAGCGAGCACCCGCTGGCTCCCTTCGAGGGCACGCTGCGCCGTATGTCCCGCTACGACATGGGCATGCTCTCCGAGCAGACCAAGGAGATCAAGAACGGCGTGTTCGTGGGCATGATCTCGAATGTGGCGACGAAGCTCACCAAGCGCGGCACGAAGATGGCCACGTTCACCTTGGAGGACACCACCGGCTCCATCGAGTGCATCTGCTTCAAGTACGACGACTTCGCCGAGGTCATCCAGGAGGACGTCATCGCGAAGATCAAGGGCAAGTTCGAGAGCGGCGACCGCGGCAACCAGATCATGGCCTTCGAGCTGGAGGCGCTGGAGCTTAACGAGGAGGACGCGCGGCCGAGCCATTTGGAGCTGCGGGTGCCCTCGCGCTCCTTCGACCAGAACCGCTCGGCGCACCTGAGCCGCATCTTGAACTCGTACCCGGGTCGCGACGGCGTGGTGCTCTTCGTGCAGCAGGCCGACGGGCGCCGCTTCCGCGCCGAGCTGCCGGTGTCGGTGGACGCCCAGTCCACGGTGCTGAAGGCGGAGATCCGTGACCTGTTCGGCCCCGAGGCTATGATTGCCTAATGGAAATCTCGCGACCGAGTTTGGAAGAGCGGGCGGCAGAGTGCGCGCGGGAGCTCACGTTCTCGGCGACGGTGGCCTATGACGGGGCGCCCTTTGCGGGGTTCGCGAAGCAGCCGGGGCAGCTCACCGTGCAGGGAGAGCTGGAGCAGGCACTCGGCCTTTTGTTCCGCCGGCCGGTGGACGTGGTCTGCGCCGGGCGCACCGATGCCGGCGTGCACGCCCGCGGGCAGGTGGTCTCCTTCGACATCGACGAGTGCGAGCTGCGCGGGCGCACGCCTTACAACCTGCGGCGCTCGCTGAACGCGCTCACCTGCGAGGGCATTGCTGTGCGCGCGGTGGAGGAGCGGCCGCGGGGCTTCTCGGCCCGCTTCGATGCCCAGTGGCGCGAGTACAAGTACTTCCTCGCTACGGGAGATACGCCGCCGGTGTTCACCGATCGCACCGCCTGGTACGTGGGCCCGAACTTGGACATTGCTGCCATGGAGAGGGGCGCCGCGCACCTCATCGGCGAGCACGACTTCAAGAGCTTCTGCATGGCCGCCTCGGCCGTCGGCAAGCCGACCTGCCGCAACGTGGAGGAGATTTCCATCGCCTCCGAGGAGACTCTGGGCGAGCCGCACCGCGTCATCACCGTGCGGGGAAACGCCTTCCTCCATTCCATGGTGCGCACCATTGTCGGCACGCTCGTCATGGTGGGCCGCGGCCAGCGCGACCCCGACTGGGTCGCCGAGGTCCTCGCCGCCCGCGACCGCCAGGCCGCCGGCGAAAACGCCCCCGCCTGCGGCCTCATCTTCTGGTCAGTAGGGTACTAACCTGCTATGATAAGCTCATCGGTAATTTTTGCGCGTGCGCACAAGAAAAGGGGAGTGCCATGGAGACTGCAGGGAAGTTGGCTCCGCTCGGGTTCGGGTTCATGCGGCTGCCGCTTAAGGACGCGGACGATCCGACGTCCATCGATATCGATAAATGCTGCGAGCTGGTGGACATCTTCATGGACGCCGGGTTCACCTATTTCGACTCGGCCCGCGGCTACCACGGCTGCAAGTCGGAGTGGGCCCTTCGCAAGGCCCTTGTGGAGCGCTACCCGCGCGACTCGTTCACCATCGCCACGAAGCTGCCGGCGTGGCTTGCGAAGGACGCCGACGAGGCCCGCGCCATGTTCGACACCTCCCTTGAGGAGTGCGGCATTGACTACTTCGACTATTACCTGCTACACAACCTGGGCGAGACCCTCACGCCGCCCTTCGACGAGTACGGCCTGTGGGAGTTCTGCGCCGAGAAGAAGGCCGAGGGGAAGATCAAGAAGTTCGGCTTCTCTATCCACGACAACGCCGAGGAGCTTGAGCGCGTGCTGGACGCCCACCCCGAGGTGGACTTCGTGCAGCTGCAGATCAACTACGTGGACTGGGAGAGCGATATCATCCAGTCGCGCAAATGCTATGAGGTATGCCAGGAGCGCGGGCTTCCCGTGGTCATCATGGAGCCGGTGAAGGGCGGCACGCTGGTGAAGCTGCCCGATTCGGTGGCCGATATCCTGCGCGCGGCCGAGCCCGGCGCCCCGCTCGCCTCCTGGGCGCTTCGCTTCACCGGCTCGCTGCCGAACGTGATCGCCGTGCTCTCGGGCATGAACACGCCGGAAATGGTGGCCGAGAACGCCGCCATCATGCGCGATGGGGTGCCGCTGACGCCGGCCGAGTACGAGGTGATCGAGGCGGCGCGCGACACCCTGGCCGCATTGCCGGGCGTGCCGTGCACCGATTGCCGCTACTGCGTGAAGGGCTGCCCCGAGGGCGTGCACATCAACAACATCATGCAGTCGCTCAACATCTACGACCAGATGGGCGACGCCTACCGCGCCCAGGAGAACTACGACTGGAACACCGGCGACGGGAAGGCGAGCGCGTGTATCCAGTGCGGCGCCTGCGAGAGCGTCTGCCCCCAGCATATCGAAATCGTGAGCCAGCTTGAGCGCGCGGTGAAGCTGTTCGAGTAGCGCCCCGCACCCTCGTCCCCAGCGCCCCGCGCTCTCCGTTTCTCGGAAACACGGGGTGTTCAGGTCAATTTCACGCTATAATCACACAGTTTCAACGGGCGGCTGCACCGTGCGCGACGCAGCCGCCCGTTCCTTAAAGCTAGGCGAGGGCGCGCGGGCGCCTTGGAAATGGGAAAGGAAGACTATGGCAGGAGAGATTAAGAAGCAGCGCGCTTCCTGGTCGGGGAAGTGGGCGTTTATTTTGGCCGCGGCCGCCTCGGCGGTGGGCCTGGGGAACATGTGGCGCTTCCCCTATCTGGCGGCGAAGTACGGCGGGGGCACCTTCCTGCTCACCTACGTGGTGCTGGTGTTCACCTTCGGCGTGTCGCTCCTGTTGTTGGAGACGGCGCTTGGCCGCAAGACGGGCCAGTCCGCTATCGGCGCCTTCAAGGCCTTCGGCAAGAAGTACGCCTTCATCGGCATCCTGGCTTCGGCCGTGCCCTTCATCATCACGCCCTACTACTGCATCATCGGCGGCTGGGTGACAAAGTACACGGCGGCCTACCTGGTGAACGGCCCGGCCGCCCTCGCTGATGGCGGCGACTTCTTCACCGGCTTCATCACCTCCAACGCCGAGAGCTACATCTGGATGCTCGTGTTCATGGCCATCGTGTTCGTCATCGTGGGCCTGGGCGTGAAGGGCGGCATCGAGAAGGCGAACCTGTTCATGATGCCCGCGCTCATCATTATGGCCGTCGCCATCGCCATTTACACGCTCACCATGCCGGGTGCCGTGGAGGGCGCGCTGTACTACCTCACGCCGGACTTCAGCAAGTTCTCGCCGGAGCTCGTGATCGGCGCGTTGGGGCAGATGTTCTACAGCCTGTCGCTGGCCATGGGCATCATGATCACCTACGGCTCCTACATGCGCAAGCAGGATAGCCTCACCTCATCGGTCGTGCGTATCGGCGGCTTCGATTTGGGCGTCTCCTTCATCGCCGGCCTGCTCATCGTGTCTGCGGCCTTCGTGGCCATGGGCTCCGGCGACGCGGTGGCCGCCAAGGCGGGTCCCTCGCTCATGTTCGTGACGCTGCCGACAGTGTTCGTCGACATGGGCGGCATGGCCACCATCATCGGCTTTTTGTTCTTCCTGCTGGTGCTGTTCGCCGCGCTGACGAGCGCCATCTCGCTGGTGGAGACGCTCGTCTCCATTGTGCACGACGGCCTTCAGTGCACGCGCGCCAAGGCCCTCGGCATCGTCATCGCGTTCGTGGTCATCGCCGGAGCTATCATCAATGCGGGCTACAACGGGCTGTCGTTCATCGAGCCGCTCGGGGCCGGTTCCTCGATCCTCGATTTCGCCGACTTCATCTCCAACTCGGTGCTCATGCCCATCGTGGCGCTGCTTACCTGCGTGTTCGTCGGCTGGATCGTGAAGCCCAAGACCATCATCGACGAGGTGCGCATCTCCAGCAAGTTCTCCGCCGCCGGCGCTTGGACGATCATGATCAAGTACATCGCCCCGGTGCTCGTGATCATCATCCTGGTGGCCTACGTGGCAGCCCAGTTCGGCTTCTTTTCCATGTAAACCGCGCTGGTCAACGAGATTTCCATGGCGAAGGGCGTCCTTGTGGGCGCTCTTCGTTGTTTTGCGGTAGGATAGTCAACTACTGAAACATTAGTTAGATCGAAGGATTTTCATGGCTCTCTCAATCGGTATCGTGGGGCTGCCGAATGTCGGCAAGTCCACGCTGTTCACGGCGATGACCAACAAGGGCGGTCTGGCCGCCAATTACCCGTTCGCCACCATCGAGCCCAACGTGGGCATCGTGCCGGTGCCCGACGACCGCCTGCAGGCGCTGGCCGAGATCGACCATCCGGCGAAGATCGTGCCCGCCACGGTCGAGTTCGTCGACATCGCGGGTTTGGTGGCCGGAGCGAGCCAGGGGGAGGGCCTCGGCAACCAGTTCCTCGCGAACATCCGCGAGACCGACGCTATCGCGGAGGTGGTGCGCTTCTTCGGCGACCCAGACGTGACCCACGTGGCCGGCAAGGTGGACCCGCCCTCCGATGTGGACACCATCAAGACCGAGCTCATCTTGGCCGACATTGCCACGGTGGAGAAGGCCATTCCGCGGCTTGAGAAAGAGGCCAAGCGCGACAAGGCCGGTATCGCGAAGCTGGAGACGGCGAAGAAGGTACTCGCGGGGCTGAACGAGGGCCACCGCGCCCGCACCCTGGGGCTGACCGAGGACGAGGTCGCGGCCATCTACGAGCTGCACCTGCTCACTATGAAGCCGATGCTCTACATCGCGAACGTGGACGAGGACGCCGTGGACGCCGAGCTGCCCGAGATCGACGGCTGCACTCCGGTGCCGATTTCCGCGAAGGTGGAGGCCGACATCGCCGAGCTGGCCGAGATGGATCCGGACGAGGCCAAGGAGTACATGGAAGCGCTGGGGCTCACCGACAGCGGTCTGGCGCGGCTCATCCGCGAGGCCTACCACCTGCTCGGCCTGCAGAGCTACTTCACGAGCGGCGAGACCGAGACCCGCGCCTGGACCATCCCCGTGGGCGCGAAGGCTCCCCAGGCCGCCGGCGTCATCCACAGCGACTTCGAGCGCGGCTTCATCAAGGCCGAGACGGCCTCCTTCGAGGACTACGTGGCCTTGGGTGGCGAGAAGGGCTGCCGCGACGCGGGGAAGTTGCGTCAAGAGGGCAAGGACTACGTCGTCCAAGACGGCGACGTCATGCACTTCAAGTTCAACGTGTAATACGTCGCATTCTGGAAAAGATGCAGGCTGATACCGAACAACGGAAAGGGCGCGACTCCGTTTGGAGTGCGCCCTTTGTCATTCTGATGGCGGTGAACTTCTTCCAGTCCATGGCGGCGTTCATGGCCAATGCCACGTTGCCGGTGTTCGCCGACTCGCTGGGGGCGACGGCCTCGATGGTGGGCGTCGTCGTGAGCTCGTTCACGTTGTCGGCGCTGCTCGTGCGGCCCTTCGCCGGCCCCGCCTTCGACAGCTTCTCGCGCAAGCGGCTCCTGCTTATCGCTCAGGGTATCATCTGCCTGTCTTTTTTCGCCTACGGGTTCGTCGATTCGCTGGGCGTGCTCATCGCCATTCGGCTCTTCCACGGCGTGGGCATCGGGTGCAGCGGGCCTCTGGCGATGTCGCTTGTGTCCGAGTACCTGCCGGCGGCGAAGTTCGCCAGCGGCATCAGCATCTACGCGCTGGCGCAGTCCTTCGCCCAGGTCATCGGGCCGGCGACGGGCCTGTACCTGGTGGGTGCCGTCGGCTTCTCGGCGGCGTACTTTTTGGCGGCAGCGCTTCTGGTGGTGGCCATGGGCGGCATCCTCGCCATCCGCGAGCCCTATCGCGAGCGCCTGCCCTATCAGCTGAAACTCTCCCGCATGTTCGCCCGCGAGGCCGTGGGCAAGGCGGCCGCCCTCATGCTCATCGCCGTTTCGTTCTCGTGCATGGGCTCCTACGTGGTGCTCTACGGCTATGGGCGCGGCGTGGCGGACATGGGGCTGTTCTTCGTGGTGTACGCGCTGTGCCTGGTGGTGACGCGGCCGGCTTTGGGCGGCCTTGCCGACAGGGTGGGAACGCCCCGGGTGCTCGTCTTCGGGACGATCTGCTTCGCTGCCTCCTATGTAGCGCTCTTCTACGCGCAGGGCTTGCCCGGCTTTCTGCTCGCCGCCGTCATCGGCTCGGCGGGGTTCGGCTGCTGCGCGCCGCTTCTTCAGTCCATGGGGCTCGCCTCGGTGGGCATCGACCGGCGCGGGGCGGCCAGCAACACCATGTTCACGGGCCTCGATTTGGGAATGCTTGTGGGGCCGGTGGCCGGGGGCGCGGTGGCCGAGGCTCTGGCGCCTGCGGCCGGCGGCATCACGGGCGGCTACGGGCTCATGTGGCTCGTCATGATCGTGCCCGCCCTGGGCACGCTGGCCATCGCTCTGGGATGGAGCCTGCGGGGGAGAGTCCAGCGCCGCTAAAAGATGCGCGAGACGCGGAATTGCATTATCATGGCGAGCGGATCATTTGAATGGAAGGAGAGCGGTATGGCGGAGTTCAACGAGCACGATGGGCGTGGCGGTCGCGAACGAGGGCGCGGCGGTCGCGATATGCGTCGTCCGAATCGGGACGAGCAGCGGGAGGAGCGGCGGCGCGAGGCGGCGCGGCATACGGGCCTCATGAAGGCCGCCTTCGGGCGCGAGACGGACGAGGCCATCGAGAACGCGCGCATCTACGAGGAAGGGGAGGGCCGCGCGCTACTGTGGGGCGCCGAGGCGGCCGCAGTGGCCGCCGAGGCGGCGAGACGCGCGGCGGAAATGGCCGAGGCGGATGCCGATGGCGCCCAAGCGGGCAATGAGGAAGCCCGCGAGGCCGCCGAGATTGCCGAGGAAGCCGCCGAGGCTGCGGAAGCCGAGGGGGCGGCGGATCCCGATGGAGCTGCGGGCGCTGCACCGACCGCCACGGAGACGACCGTCAAGGTCGTGACCTCCTTCGCTCCCGAGGCGCTCTACCGCGACGCCACGGGCAAGACGATGATCGTGGATCCCGGCGCCTTCACCCGCCCCGGCGGCGCCTATGAGGACGGAGCCTTTGGCCCGGAGCAGATCCTGTGCTCCGAGAGCAACCTGTACCCGATCCTTGTAGCCCACAAGCGCGACTTCTACGACAAGAACCGTGACTACCGCCGAGGCTCGCTGTTCACCGACCGGGCTCTGTACGTGCCCGAGGTGCTGTTCTCCCGCGGGGGCGATGTGCGCCGCGCCGACGTGCTGGTCATCGCCGAACCCGTCCGTGCCTTCGCCCTGGAGAACCACCGTTCCGAACGCGAGTGCGACAAGGCGCTCGCCGACCGCATCGAGGCCATCTTCCGCATCGCCGCCGCCAACGGCACCGAGACGCTCATCGTGGGCGCCTTCGGCTGCGGTCGCAACGGCTACCCCGTCGAGCAGGTGATCGAGCTCATCCAGAACTGGATCGCGGAACACCCCGGCGCCGTGCCGAACGTGGTGTTCGCCGTGCCGCGCATGCACGCCGATGCCTTCCGCGAGGCCTTCGGCACCCCGGAGCCCGAGCGCCCCGCGCCGGTGGTCGTCGCCGAGGACGAGGGCGACCGCGAAGGCGATGACGAGGACTGGCGCAACGTGGAACTGCCCGAGGGCATCACGCTGCGCTAAGGATGGCTGCTCCTTGAGGGGCAGGGCATAGAGGAAAGAGAATCGGGCGGTGCGCGGCGTCGGCGCGTCGCCCGATGTAGTACAGAAGGCGAGTATGGAAGTAACGAAAATCGCAGAGATCGAGGAAAAGAGCACGGAAGCGGCGGTGGATTTCGAAAGCGTTGTCGCCGAGGACACTGAGGATGTGGGGCCCGGTCAGCACCTGTTCGGCGAGCCTTTGGAGATGTACCTTCTGCGCGAGCCCAAGTTGGCCGTGGCCTTCTCGGGCGGCTGCGACTCGGCGCTGCTTCTGGCCGCGGCAAAGCTGGCGGGGTGCGAGGTGCATGCCTACCTGGTGAAGACCGCCTTCCAACCCGACTTCGAGCTTGATGACGCCCGAACTGTGGCGGCGGCGCTGGAAGTGCCCCTCACGGTGGTGGAAGCGGACGTGCTCGCCCAGGCCGACATCTGCGCGAACCCCGCCGACCGCTGCTACCTCTGCAAGCGCTTCATCTTCGACGAAGTGCGTCGGACGGCGGCGGCCGATGGGTTCACGGTCATCGTGGACGGCACCAACGCTACCGACGATCCCGAACGGCGCCCCGGTTTCAAGGCGCTGGCCGAGGCGGGGGTGGTGTCGCCTTTGCGCCGTGCCGGTATGACCAAGGCCAACGTGCGCCATGTGCTTGCCAGCTTGGAGGAGCGCTTCGGCTTGGCTCCGGGCGCGCTCATGTCCGCCAAGCCGAGCTTTCCCTGCCTGGCCGTTTACGTGCCCCAAGGCGAGTCGATCACGGAAGCGTCCCTGAAGGAGGCCGCCCGAATGCGCGGACTGTGAGTCGCCCGCTCTGTTAAATCTTCGCGCTCGGTGGGCACGGGGAGCGTGGGCGGCGCGGCTTTTGCTATCATGGAGCGGTTGACTTAACGAACCGGGAGTGCCGGGCGCAACGGCGCGGCCGTTCCCGGAGAAGGAGCGCGATTCATGACGCAGCATCTTTCTGAGACCGACGTGCGGGGCATCGCCGAGTACGCCCGCATCGGTCTTACGGCCGAGGAGGTCGTCACCATGACGGCCGACCTGAACGCCATCATCGACAGCTTGAAGCCCATCACCGAGTTCGAGCTCGACGGCGTGGAGCCCACGTTCCATCCCATCGGCGACCTCTCCAACGTGATGCGCGAGGACAAGATTCGCGGAAGCTTCACCCAGGAAGTGGCGCTTGAGAATGCCCCGAAGCAAGCTGACGGCAGCTTCCTCATCCCGTCCATTTTGGGAGAGGGGGGTGACCGCTAATGGCGCGTGCTTTCGGAGAAATGGGCATTCGCGAGCTTCAGGCGGGTCTTGCCGCCAAGGAGTTCTCGGCCTCGGAAGTGGCCAAGGCCACCTTTGCGCGCATCGCCGCCGCCGATGAGACGGTGCATGCGTTTCTGGAAACCACCGAGGCTCTGGCGATTGACACCGCGGCCCGCATCGATAAAGCCATCGCCGAGGGGCGCCTCGCCGAGATGGGGCCGCTTGCCGGCGTTCCGGTGGGCTACAAGGACAACCTGAACCTCACGGGCACCCACACCACCTGCGCTTCGAACATGCTGCGCGACTACGTGTCGCCCTACACGGCCACCTGCGTGGAGAACACCCTGCGCGCCGGCGCCATTCCCATCGGCAAGCTGAACATGGACGAGTTTGCCTTCGGCGGCTCCACCGAGACCTCCGCCTTCGGCCCCACGCGCAATCCGTGGGATTTAGAACGGGTGCCGGGCGGCTCCTCGGGAGGAAGCGCCGCGGCTGTGGCAGCGGGGTTTGCGCCCGTGGCGCTCGGGTCGGACACCGGCGGCTCCATCCGCCAGCCCGGCTCGTTCTGCGGGCTCGTGGCCGTTAAGCCCACCTACGGCGTGGTGTCGCGCTACGGTGTGGTGGCCTTCGGCAGCTCACTGGACCAGGTGGGTCCTTTCGCCCGCTCGGTCGAGGACGCGGCGCTCGCGCTGAACGCAATCTCGGGCCGCGATGAGCTGGACTGCACGAGCCAGCCGTGCGACGTGGACTTCGCAGCCAACCTCGCGCAAGGCGTCCGCGGCATGAAAATTGGCATCGTGCCGGCCTTCATGGAAGCGGCCGGCCTCGCCCCCGAGGTAAAGGCGAAGGTGGAGGAAGCCGCCTCGGCCTTGGAGAAGATGGGTGCCCAGCTGGTGGAAGTGGAGCTGCCCCACGCCCAGGCGGCCATGAGCGCCTACTACGTGCTCGGCCCCTGCGAGGCCTTCAGCAACCTGGCCCGCTTCGATTCGGTGCGCTACGGCTACTGCGATCCGGGCCACAAGGACTTGGGCGGCCAGTACGAGGCCAGCCGCGCCGCCGGCTTCGGCGCCGAGGCCAAGCGCCGCATCCTGCTTGGCAGCTATCTCCTCTCTTCCGGCGTTTACGACACCTACTACTACCCGGCTCAGCAGGTGCGTACCCTCATCACGGGCGACTATGCGGCGGCTTACGAGAAGGTGGACGTCATCCTCGCGCCGGTGGCGCCGCGCACGGCCTACAAGCTGGGCGAGATCGGCGACCCCACTGAGATGTATCTGGGCGACATGTTCACCATCTCCATCAACATCGCCGGCAACGGCGGCCTGTCCTTTCCCGTGGGCCTCGGCGCCGACACGGGGCTTCCCGTGGGCGTGCAGCTGATCGCCCCCCCATTTAGGGACGCGAACATGTTCCGCGCGGCCGCTGCTTTGGAGGCGGTCTACGGTCCGGCTCCGGTCGCCCCCGATTTTGCCGACGGAAAGGTGGGTGCGTAAATGAAGACCCTCGAAGAGGTATTCGAGACCTGGGAGGCCGTCATCGGTCTGGAGATCCACGCGGAGCTGACCACGCTGGAAACCAAGATGTTCTGCGGCTGCAAGTTGGAGTTCGGCGCGGCCCCCAACACCCACACCTGCCCGGTGTGCCTGGGGTTGCCCGGGGCGCTTCCCGTGCCCAACCGCGCGGCCATCGAGTCCATCGTGCTGGCCGGTCTTGCCACCAACTGCGACATCGAGAAGCACTCGATGTTCTACCGTAAGAACTACATGTACCCCGACATGGCCAAGAACTTCCAGACCACCCAGGGCCCCATCGCGTTCTGCATGCGGGGCCACCTCGACCTGGACGTGGACGGCCGGGGCGCGACCGAGCGCTACCGCCTGGACGCGCTCGCCCCCGGCGAGAGCGACGGCAACATCACCCGCACCGAGGACGGCTACGTGGCCCACGTGGGCATCACCCGCATCCACATGGAGGAGGACGCCGGCAAGATGGTGCACCTCGGCGGCGGTGAGGGCCGCATCGCCGGGGCCACCCAGTCGCTCGTGGACTACAACCGCGCCGGCACGCCGCTCATCGAGCTGGTGACCGAGCCGGATCTGCGCACGCCGGAGGAGGCGCGCCTGTTCATGCAGAAGCTGCGCCAGATTTACCTGGCTCTGGGCATATCCGACTGCTCCATGGAGGAAGGTTCCCTGCGCTGCGACGGCAACGTGTCGCTGCGCCGCCGCGGCACCGAGGCCTTCGGCACCAAGACCGAGCTGAAGAACATGAACTCCTTCAAGAACCTGCACGACGGGCTGGCCTACGAGATCTGCCGCCAGGCCGAGGTGCTCGAGGAGGGCGGCGTCATCTACCAGGAGACGCGCCATTGGGATCCCTCTGCTAAGCGCACCATCGTCATGCGCGTGAAGGAGACGGCCGACGACTACCGCCTGTTCCCCGAGCCGGACTTGGCGCCCTACGACTTGTCCGACGAGTTCATCGAGGGCGTGCGCGCCAAGCTGCCGGAGCTGCCCGACCAGAAGGCCGCGCGCTTCGCCGCCGATTTCGGGCTCACCTCCTACGATGCGCGGCATTTGGTGGACCACCGCGCCACGGCCGACTTCTTCGACGAGTGCATGGCGCTCGCGAAAGCCGAGGCGGACGGCAGCAAGTTCGCCAAACCGCTCGCGAACCTCATCATCAACGACGTGGCCGCGTGGCTGAACGCCCACGAGGGCACGCTGCTCGCCGACACGCCGCTGACGGCGGCCCGGGCGCTTTCGCTTGTGAAGATGCTTGCGGATGACACTATCTCCTCGAAGCAGGCCAAGGAGGTGTTCGCGGCCATCATGGACGAGGACAAGGATCCCGAGGCCATCGTGGAGGCCCGCGGCATGAAGCAGGTGTCGGACACCGGCGCCATCGAGGCCGTGGTGGACGAGGTCATCGCCGCCAACCCCGATGAGGTGGCCCGCTACCGTGACGGCAACACCAAGGTTATCGGCTTTTTCGTCGGCCAGTGCATGAAGGCCATGCGTGGCCAGGGCAACCCCAAGATCATCAACGAGCTTCTGGCGAAGAAGCTCGCCGAATAGGAGCAACCATGGGCATCTTCAAAGACGAGAACGGCAACAGCTACGGCGACTGGACGCATCGCGGTCAGGGCCGCACGCGCGATGCCGCCAACAGCATCGTGACAACGGGCGATGAGAAGAAGTGGTACGACCAGACCTTCTGGATCATCTTCTTCCTCGTGGTGCTGTGGCCCGTGGGCCTCGTGCTCATGTGGAGGGGCGCCTGCACCTGGCACGTGACGGTGAAGATCGTCGTGACCATCGTGCTCATAGGCGTGGTGGCGCTGTCGTATCAGATGTCCCAGGCTGTTATTGCAGCTCAAGGGACGATGGGGGCGTAACGTATTCCGCCGGAGGCGATTGCGGAACAACCCTCCGTGCTCAAGCAATGGCTCGCTCGGCGGAACAGTCCACTGGACTGTTCCGTTTGCTGCGCAACCTGCGCGCGAAGACCTGCCCGCAACCGCACCCTGCATTGTTCGAGTATGGCGGAACAGTCCATTGGGCTGTTCCGTTTGCTTTCGCGCCTGCGTGCGAATGCCCGTCCCGCAGCTGCGTCCTATTTAGCTAAACGCTGTATATGCATAAACAAGATATTCGACCTTTTTCAGATAACCAAGCTGATTACCACATAATGGCCTTTATGTATCAAGAGGTATGGTCTGCAAGGGCCATTGCGAACATTTATATGAGGGGGTAATTGAGGGTCAGCCTTGCTTCTTTGTAGAGTTTGAACCGCAGAATCCCAGGAGAAGGGGTTCGAACTATGAGTGTTCGCCAAGTGGCGAACGACGAGAAAGAAGGAGCAACGGTTATGAAGCATGAGCACTACATGGACATGAATCGTTTGAGCGATTGGAGCGTAGAGCAGATCAACGAACTGCTTGATACGTGCTTGCTGCTCAAGGAGATGGAAGAAAAGGGTGTTCGTCTTCCTCTGCTCAAGGACGTTGTCCTTGCAATGATGTTCGACCAGCAGTCTACCCGTACGCGTGTGAGCTTCGAAACAGCCATGACCCAACTTGGCGGCCATGCCATGTTCCTGGATGGCAGCTCTTTGCATGCCGGTTCTGGCCAAGAGGATATCGCTGAGACGGCTGCCATCATTTCTAGCATGGCTGATGCCATCATGATCCGCAGCCTCAGCCAGCGCGTCATCGATGAGGTTGTTGCAAACTCCACCGTACCGGTAATCAGCGGTATGAGCTGCGCCTTGTTCCAGGAGGATGGCTTCGGCAGCCAGGAGCAGCATCATCCCACGCAGGTTATCGCTGACCTCATCACGATGATCGAGCGCAAGCCGGCGGGCAAGAAGCTTTCCGACCTCACCTTTATGTGGCTGGGTGATGGCGCCGACGGGTTCGACTGCGTGTTCATGGACCATCTGTCCTTGTTCCCTCGTTTGGGCATTCGCGTTATTTGCGCAGCGCCCAAGAAGTTCTGGCCGAGCGACGAGCTGCTTGCCAAGTGCCGCGCTCAGGCTGCTGAAGATGGTAATGGAGAGATCATCTGCACTGAGGATCCGCTGGAGTACGCTGGAGAGACCGACTTCTTCTACACTGGCGTGGTTAACTACCACAACTACGGCGTGAGTGAGGAAGAGGCCTTCAAGGTCTTCTATCCGAAGTACCAGATCAATGCTGATCTGATGGCACATGCTCCTAAGAGCGCCTGGGTGCTGCATTACCTGCCCGGCAACCGCAATTGGGAGTTGACCGATGAGGTTTGGGATGGTCCGCAGTCCGCGCTGCTTCCTCTGGGCGAAAATCGTCTTTATGCCCAGCGCGGCATTCTGGTGTACATTCTGTGGCCGCTTCGCCGCAACACCAGCGAGTACTTGAAGGACTACTACCGCGGTAAAGTTGAGGACCTCCTTACCCCGCGTATTCGCAACTACGATTTCTAAGAGGATCGATTGCGTCCGTCGCTTTGCGTGAAAGCTCGCGACGGACGCTTCGCTTTCTGCGCAGAATCGTTTTGATTCTACCCACTTTTGTTCAGTCGAGCTGGAGGTATTGTAATGCGTCAGATTACTGAATCCGAATCTACTCCTCAAGCAGATGGCTTCTATATGCCGGCTGAATTCGCTCCTCAGGAGCGAGTCTGGATGGGCTGGCCCAATCGTCCCGATACTTTTGCCTTTGGTGCCGTACCTGCTCAGCGTACCTATGCGGGAATTGCGAATGCGATTTCCGAGTTCACTCCGGTGGTGATGTGCTGCAACGAGGATGATTATGCCAACTGCAAGGCGGTATTTGCAGACAACGAGCGCGTAACTGTTCTCGAAATGAGCATCAATGATGCTTGGTTCCGTGATACGGGTGCAACTTTTCTCATTGATGGCAAGGGCAATAAGGCGGCTACGGATTGGCATTTCAACGCCTATGGTGGCTTGGTTGACGGCCTGTATTTCCCGTGGGAGAAGGACTCTCAGATTGCTGGGAAAATGGCCGACTACTCTGGCGTTCGCACGTATCGCCCTGATCATGTGATTCTCGAAGGTGGCTCCATTACCGTTGACGGTGAGGGAACCCTGATCGTCACCGATTCCTGTCTCCTGTCTGCTGGTCGTACTGCCTCGGTGCTTGTCGCCGATGAGCCGGATGCAGGCGATTGGCCGCAATACGCTCGCAAGTATGCGGCCTTCAGCGAGGAGCTGCGTGAGTATATGACCCAAGAGCTCGAGAAATACCTCGGTGTTGAGAAAGTTATTTGGGTCAAGGAAGGTATTGACCCTGAGGTGACCAACGGCCATATCGACGACTGCGCTACGTTTATTGCTCCTGGTGTCGTGGCATGCATTTGGACCGACGATCCGGACTATCCCTTCTATCGTCAGTGCCATGAGATTTATGAGACGCTTTCAAATGCGGTAGACGCGAAGGGTCGTAAGCTGAAGGTCTACAAGCTCCCGATGCCGGAAAAGCCGTGCTATATGTCTGAGGAAGAGGCTGCTTCGATTGACCTCGTCAATCCGCGTACGGCCCAGGATGAGCCGCAGATTGCCTCGTATATGAACTATCTCGTCACGAACAACGCCTGCATTGTTCCGCAGTACGGAGACAAGAACGATGCGCTTGCCGTTGAGACGCTTCAGAGTATCTATGACGAAGTGTGGGGCAAGGATGTTTTCAAATGTGTAGGCGTGGATTCCCGACAGGTGGTTTACGGCGGTGGAAACATCCACTGCATCACTCAGCAGGAGCCTTGCGCCTAGGGCGTAAAACGCGTTTTCCATATTGCATCTGATTTCAGGGTCCATTCGCCGTATCGACGATAAGTTGGGTCGAGTGAAGCTGCGAGAACGAAGGGCGCGGGGATGGCGAGGTTCGTGCTTCGCGCCCCTCTTCGAGCTGCGAGATGCGCAGGGAAAGTACCTGTTTGGAAAGTCGACAATGCGTAATTAAACGATACCTCCGATTGCTTTACGCAACTTCAACTCCACCAATCAAAAAGGGAGTAGTCTATGGATGATTTACAGCAAATCACTGCTGAGCTCAGCGGAAAAACGAATTTTGATGCAGAGCATGAAGGAGATCTTTTTGAGCGAATCGCGATTATCGAAAAGCAGGAAGCCGCGGGAGAGCTTATTCCGGGATTAAACAAAGTCGATCATATCTTGATTGCCGCAATGTTCATCGTGCTCGGTGTGTTGCCTGTGATCTGGTATGCGATTACGTACGCTTAAAGGAGGTGCATTATGGCTGAGGCAGATATCAATAGTGAGGCACAAAGCGAGTCCATGCCGGTCTTGAAAAGCGAGCGTATCTACGATTTCAAAGACTATACAGTGGTTATCACTGGTTTTGCGTGCGCGGCATGGTGCTTCATCACGGGAGGAACTTTAGCGCTTTACGTGGGCGTTCAGACAGCACTGGTCGCCTCGATTGCGGGCAATATCATTGCAGTGTTGCTTATGTCCCTTGCGACGCAGGTAATTTCTGGCAAGTATGGCGTCGATGCCTATACGTCTGTCAGAGGTGTGCTTGGCGGAAGGGGGACAAAGGTATTTCTAATCTTGATGTCGATTTTCGTCATCGCTTGGCTTATTATTCTCTGCATGATGGTGGCGAAAGCCGTCGGCAATATTGTGCTGGGATTTACCGGGATAGATATCACTACAGGTATCCCGATGTTCATTGTTTCAGTGCTTGCCGGTGCGGTTTGCTGGCTAGTTGCTTGGAAGGGCCCGGAGCTCCTGAAGAAGCTCAACATCTTCGTTGCGCCGGTTTTCGTCATCATCCTGATCTTCTTGTTCGCGGTGGTGTCCATGAATTACGGTTGGGACACGGTTCTATCCGCGGAGCCTCTTGCGCCGCTTGATAGCGAATGGCTGAACTTTCTCATTGCTTTCGAATTGAGCATGGGCGCCGGTTTTTCTTGGTGGCCGAACATGGGAGGCTTGGCGAAGCTGTGCAAGACAACGAGAGCGGCGTATTGGCCGAATATCATTGGCCTTGTTTTTGCTGCAACTTTGGGTACCGTGATGGGTGTGGCGGCGTCGCTGCTTGTGAACAGCTCTGATCCGACTGCTTGGATGATTCCCATGGGTGGGTTGGCGCTCGGCACCGCGGCTTTGGTTTTGGTAATTGCCGCTGACATTACGGCCTGCTCCGTCATGTTGTATAACTTGGGTATCGGCGTAAAGCAGGTAAGGAGCTTCCTGAAGCTTTCTTGGGGCAAGGTCACTGGCCTGATTACCCTTATCGCATTTATCGGAATGATTTGGGCAGAGCCGCTCTATGACAGCTTCTATATCATTCTGGGAATTTCTAGCATGAGCTGTGCTCCTATCGCCATGATGCAGCTTGTGGACTACTATGCATTTAGGAAAAAGCACATTTCGCTTCGTGATGCGTACAATAACAGCAAGAGCTCCAAGTACTATTTCTGGGGAGGCTTTAACTGGGTTGCCATTGGAGTATTCGCTGCTGCGATTGTGCTATACCTGCTTATCTTCGATCCGTTCTTGTGCGTGCCTCAGCCAGCTTTCGTGTATTGCGGAGCAACGGCCATAGTATGCGTTTTCGTTGCTGTGCTATACTACGTGCTCGGAAAGCTATTGCTGGTGAAGAGGGGAATCGGCGGCTTTTCTGAGTCTGCTGAAAAAGTAAGCACTGAGTCCGTCGGTGAAAATAACCTATGATTGACGGAGCGAAACATATGGTTATCGCACGAATAGTGCAGAAGAAAAACGATTAACGACGCGATGGGACCTTGTGTGTATTGACAATGCGATACGGGTCCCATCATTTTTGATACAGGAGGAACATCCATGCCTTACCAGAAAGGGCCCGGCAAGACCGTCGTCATCGCCCTGGGCGGCAACGCCCTCGGCAACACCCCGCAGGAGCAGCTCGAGCTCGTGCAGAACACCGCCAAGCACATCGTCGACATGATCGAGGAGGGCACCAACGTCGTCGTGTCCCACGGCAACGGCCCCCAGGTCGGCATGATCAACAACGCGTTCGCCTACGCGGCTGCCAACGACGACAAGACCCCGGACATGCCCTTCCCCGAGGCCGGCGCCATGAGCCAGGGCTACATCGGCTACCAGCTGTCCCAGGCCATCCTGAACGACGTGAAGGCCCGGGAGATTCCCCGCTCCACCGCCTGCATCGTGACCCAGACCGTCGTCGACGCCGACGACCCCGCGTTCCAGAACCCCACCAAGCCCGTGGGCGCGTTCATGGACGAGGAGACCGCCAAGGCCAAGGCCGAGGCCATGAACATCACCGTGAAGGAGGACGCCGGCCGCGGCTGGCGCCAGGTGGTCGCCTCCCCGATCCCCAGGCGCATCGTCGAGTTCGACGCCGTGCGCGATTTGGTGGAGGACGGCTACGTGGTCGTGTCCACCGGCGGCGGCGGGGTGCCGGTCTTCGAGACTAAGGGCGGCTACGTGGGCACGCCCGCGGTCATCGACAAGGACCGCTCGAGCGCGCTGATGGCCTCGGAGCTTAACGCCGACATGCTCGTGATCCTCACCGCCGTGGAGAAGGTGTGCGTCAACTTCAACACGCCGGAGCAGGAGCAGATCTCCGAGATGACCGTGTCCCAGGCCCGCGAGTACATCGCCCAGGGCCAGTTCGCCCCCGGCTCGATGCTGCCCAAGGTGGAGGCCTGCATCGACTACGTCGAGAAGTACCCCGAGGGCAAGGCCCTCATCACCTCGCTGGAGTGCGCGGCCGCCGGCCTTCGCGGCGAGACGGGTACCGTCATCGTCGCCTAGTCAAAGCTTGGGTGATGTGAAAGTAGTCCATGTTGGCATCGCGTTTTCTTACTGCAGGCAAAGGCTTCATTAAGTTTGATGGAGCCTTTGCGGTATTGTAAATGGAGGATATAAGCCCTTTTCATCACCGCATTATCGTGGCAAAAGGCGCACGGTGCCCATAGCGATTGCAGAGAGTTCGCAAGGGTGTTTTCTCTGCAAAGACCGACGAACACAGGAGAATGCAATTAATACAAGAGAGTTAGCGAATCGCAAATGAGGTGTTGCACATGGATGATGACGTTCGAAGGAAGCAAAATGAAATAATCATCGGAATATATACTACTCCTGTGGAAGATTTGCTGATTAGCTGCTGCGAGGGCTTACGCGAAATTATTCCTTTTGATCATTCGTATACAGCCCTTAACGATCAATCCGATCGATTCAAGGCGGCTTTCAATTGTCAAAGTATGGACACTGACGAAGAAACCACGGCTCTTTACGCGGATTACTATCACACCATTGACTATCTTTCGTGGTTTTATAATCAGGGGATACCAGCAACGGTTCGATCAACGGATTTAGTGCCTCCGGAAGTAATTGAGCAATCGCGCATTCATCAGGAATGGGAAAGCCGCATGGGCATTTTTTATACAGCGACTGCGTGCATTGCCACAGACGGTATACTTTTTGGGACGATTTCCTTAATGCGCGCAAAAGAGCAGGGAAATTTTTCCGATGAGGAGATGCGCATACTGAATGAGGTCAATGAGCATCTCTGCAATCGTTTCAGGCTCGCCTATCCCAATGGTGTGAATCGCTTTATGATGGACTGCAATGTCGATAGCATAATTGCAACTTACTTTCTTTCCCAACGCGAGTGGGAAGTGTGCAGTCTTTTAGTTAAAGGTATGTCTCGCGCGAAAATTGCCGATAGCCTAAGTATTAGCAAGAACACTCTCAAGCATCATGTCGCTAGCATTTATCGCAAGATGCATGTATCGAATGGAATGCAGTTTTTTGCAGCGTTCAACCGAGCTCTGAAAAATAATGATAATTCAAAGAGCGATAGCGATATAACATGAGGACTATCGAATTACGCAGAGCTTTCTAGTGATATTTCATTGATTTTGCGAAACAAAGGGATGTGTAGCGGCTTGGTGGCCGTTAGGAGCTTAAATCCTTCTATTAAATAGTATTTCCCCAGGTAAAGCCCGTCATCGAAATCGGCGATGGCGGGCTTTACGCTTTCCGTATGCCGATTCGGCTTGCTTCGGGAGTGGGGTTCTGGTTTCATACTGGCTTACCGAAACAACCCCCGATACCTGCGAGCAAGGAGCAGTGATGGCGAAGAAGAACATTCCCTACGACCAGAAGTACTACGATCCCGAGATCGAGTGCATGCCGCGTCCCGAGCTGGAGCAGATGCAGCTCGAGCGTTTGCAGGAGATGGTCCAGTACGCCTACGACAACACGGTGTACTACAAGCGCTCTTTCGACGAGGCCGGTGTGGCGCCCTCCGACATCAAAACCCTGAAGGACCTGGAGAAGTTCCCTTTCATCGATAAGAAAACCGAGCGCGAGACCCAGCATGTGGGAACGTTTTTCGGCGAGATGTGCTCGGTGCCCGAGGAGGACGTCATCTTCATGGCCACCTCGTCTGGCTCCACGGGCGTTCCCACGGTAAGCCCGTTCACCCAAGAGGACTTCGATTTGTGGCAGGACACCGAGGCGCGCCTGTTCTGGCAGGCCGGCATGCGCCCGACCGACCGCTACGTGCACGGTTTGAACTTCGCCCTGTACGTGGGCGGCCCCGACGTCATCGGCGCCCAGCGCCTGGGCGCGCTCGCCATCTGGGTGGGCGCGGTGCCGAGCGACCGCCTCATCTTCGTGCTGCAGCAGTACCAGCCCACGGTCATCTGGACGTCACCGTCATACGCCTGGACTTTGGGCGAGAAGATCAAGGAGAAGGGCCTCGATCCGCGCACCGACTTCTCTATCCACACGATCATCGTGGCCGGCGAGCCGGGCGGCTCCATCAAGAGCACGCGCGAGGCCATCGAGAACCTGTGGGACGCGAAGGTGGTCGACTTTTTCGGCCTGTCCGACATCTACGGTGCGTGCGCGGCGGCCTGCGAGGCGCACGACGGCCTGCACATCGTGGAGGACCAGATCCTCGTGGAGACGGTGGACCCGGCCACAGGCGAGGTGCTGGCCCCCGGTGAGGTGGGCGAGCTTGTGTACACCACGCTCATGAAGAAGGCTCGCCCCATGATCCGCTTCCGCACCGGTGACATCGGCTACTTCTCCACCGAGAAGTGCGAGTGCGGCCGCACTTTGGGTCGCATCCACATCACCGGCCGCAAGGACGAGATGTTCATCGTGGGTGCGGTGAACGTGTTCCCCTCCGACGTGGAGTTCGTGGTGCGCGGCGAGAAGGGGCTCACCGGCGAGTACCTCATCCGCGTGTACGACGAGAACTTCTCCACCCGCTACGAGGTGTCGGTCGAGCGCGCCCAGGGCTCCGACGAGCCCTTCGATGCCGTAGCCTCCCGCGTGACGGCGGCGTTGAAGGCGCACACAGGTGTGAAGCCGGCGCGCGTCATCGTCTACGACGCCGGCAAGCTGGGCACGTCTTCCGAGCACAAGGCCAGCCGCTTCATCGACGAGCGCAGCAGCGCGAAGTAGGCAGCGAATTTTCGATCCGAAAGCCGGGCGAGGCGCTTCGCCCGGCTATCGGGTATCATGTCACTCGAAGAGATCCCATCGAAGAAGGGAACCTGTATGACCTCTTACGATTTCGCCATTTCGGGACAGCACTACCTGTTCGACGTGCAGTCCTTCGCCCACACCATCTTGGCGGCCGGCGGCGACGCCTATTCCTATGCGCTTCTGGATCGCACGACCCAGGGCGTCATCGACGATGTGGCCTCGGGTGCTGCCGAGCTGGGCGTCATCATGCAAACCTCGACGACCGAGGACGCGCTGAACTCCGCTCTGGCCGAGGCCGGACTGGCCTTCCACGAGCTGGCCGTCTCCGCGCCCTTGGTAGCCCTTCCGGCAAGCCATCCCTTCGTGAACGCGAAGAGCTTGAGCCTCGAGCAGCTGGCTGATTTCCCCTATGTGTACTTCGACCAGGGTCCCGATGCCCCCGTCGCGTTTTTCGAGGAGGCCCTGTCGGAGGTGCCGCGCGCCAAGAAGGTGGCCTGCACCGACCGCGCGTCGCTTACCGAGCTCATCATGGCCATCAACGGCTACACGGTGACGAGCGGCATTCTCGTGGGCATCACCGACGGCAGCGCGCTCACCACCATCCCGCTGGAGACCGACATCAAGCTGCATCTGGGCTATGTGACCGCCGACAACCGTGAGCTGTCCGTCATGGGCGAGCGCTTCGTAAGCCATCTCGCACGCAGCTTGGACTTGTACGCGAACCGATAGGGAAGAGCGATGCTGCCAGTGAGGCAACGACAGGTATAATGAAGGGACGGGCGAGAGACCCGTCCCTTTCTTTTCACGTAAGGAACCACTATGTTGGAATTCATTTGGCATGCCCGGGGTGGGCAGGGGGCCTTTACGGCGGCCCGGTGCCTGGGGGCGGCTGCGGCGCTGTCGGCCGGGGCCTACGCGCTGGCGTTCCCCACCTTCGGCCCCGAGCGGCGTGGCGCCCCCATGCGGGCGTTCACGAAGATCGACACCGCTCCCATCGGCGACCGCAGCGCCGTGCATCGGGCCGCGTTCGTCATCTATTTGGACGAGACGCTCGTGGAAGACGGCTGGGAGGACGAGCTCGCCCCCGGCGGCCTCATGCTGCTGAACACGAAGCGGGCCCTTGACGACCCGCGCATTCTGGGAATCGACGCCGATGGCATTTCCGCTGCCGTGCTCGGCCGCCCCATTCCCAACACGGTGTTTCTCGGGGCCATTCCCGCGCTCACGGCGGCCGTGACCATCGAGGACATCCATGCCGGCATCTGTGCCACCATGCCCGAGAAGCTGCACGCGAAGAACTTACGCATCGTGGATGTCGCCTTCGCCGAGGTGGCCTCCCGCGAGATCGCCGCCACGCGCGACCTGGTGGCCGCCGAGCAGGCGGCGACGGAGGTGACCGCCGTGCTTTCCGAGAAGGACGCCATGTTCTCGCTGGCGGCCGAGATGCTCGTCGAGGGAGAGGGGAGGGATTTCGATGTCCGCGATTGCTAGTCAGAGCCGCCGCCCCTTCACGCCCACGTTGCGCGAAGGGCTCGCCGCGCGTCCGAGCCAGTTCGCTCGCTCCACCTGTTTTGAGGCGGGGCACCTCACCTCGGTGAATGCCGGGTGGCGCAGTGTACGGCCTGTTATCGATGCCGAGCAGTGCACGCTGTGCCTCAACTGCTATATGTACTGTCCCGACGGCACCATCGCGAAGGTGCGCGACGACGAGGGAACGTGCGTGGCCGTCGTCGTCGACTACGATTTCTGCAAGGGCTGCGGCGTGTGCGCGAAGGTATGCCCCGTGCCCTGCATCGCCATGGTGGACGAGCACGCCGGCGAGAACGAAGGGGCGGCTGAGACGGCCGAGACTCTGGATGAGACCTCGCCCTCGAGTGGCGTTGCCGGGGTTTCGGGTGTCTCGACCGAGCGAGTTCCGCAGCGACGGGAACAGGACTCAATGTCCTGTTCCCCAAAGCGAGGACTGTCTGAGCGAATCGAGATTCCCGAAACCCCCACTGGGAAGGGAGGCTTAGCATGAGGAAGTTCCTTTCCGGCAACGAGGCCTTCGCCGAGGGGGTGCGGCTCGCCCGGCCCCAGGTGATCTCCGCCTATCCCATCACGCCCCAGACCACGGTCGTGGAGGCGCTCGCCTCCATGGTGGAGGAGGGGAGTCTTTCCGCCGAGTACCTGCACGTGGAAAGCGAGCACACGGCGCTCGCCGCCGCCATCGGCGCCGCGGCCACGGGTGCGCGCACGTTCACGGCCACCTCATCCCAGGGGCTGCTCTACATGGCCGAGTGCCTCACCTACGCCTCGGGCGGCCGGTTTCCCATTGTGATGATGAACGCGAACCGGGCCCTTGCGTTGCCTTGGAACATCTACGGCGACCAGCGCGACTCGCTGTCGCTGCTCGATCATGGCTGGATCCAGGTGTATGCCGAGAACAACCAGGAGGCGCTCGATCTGGCGCTCATGGCCTATGCCGTGGCGGAGGATCCCCGGGTGAGCCTGCCGGTGATGGTGAACGTGGACGGCTTCGCGCTCACCCACACCTACGAGTCGGTGGAGGTGCCCACGGCTGATGAGGCCGACGCCTTCCTGCCTCCCTACCGCACGGCCAACAAGTTCGATTTCGAGAACCCCGTGAACATTGGCTACTCGGCAGGACCTGACTTCAATCGCTACTACCAGTACTGGCACCATCGCGACATGCTGGCCGTCGGGGCGGTGGTGGAAGAGGTGGAGGCGCGCTTCGCCGAGGTGTTCGGTCGGGCGTATCCCGGCATGGTGGACGCCTACCTTTGCGAGGACGCCGATTTCGTGCTCGTCACGCTGGGCTCGGCGGCCGGCCTTGCCCGCGATGTGGCCGACGAGCTGCGAGCGGCGGGCAAGCGGGCCGGCGTGCTGCGCATCCGCTACCTGCGGCCGATGCCCGATGCCGCTCTTGCTCGGGCGTTGGTCGACGCGGCGGCCGTGGGCGTGCTGGAGCAGGACATCTCCTTCGGCGGCACCGGCACCGTGTACGCGAATGTGCTGGCATCGCTCGCCCGTGCGGGCGTTGCGCGACCGAGCGCGAACTTCATCGGCGGCCTCGGCGGCGACGACATCAGCCGCGAGGCCATGCGCGACGCCTTCGCGCGCCTGGAAGCGCTGGCAGCGGGGGAGGGCGCCTCGGGTGAGGTCGTCTTCCTCGGCATCGAAGAGGGAGAGGAGGAGCAGCGATGACGGTGAACGCGCGCACCATTACCGACGAGGAGTTCTTCTATGGGCACAAGGCGTGCCCCGGCTGCGGAGGCGCCCTGGCCGTGCGCCAGGCGCTCAAGGTGCTCGGCCCCCATGCGGTGGCGGCGCTGCCCGCCGGCTGCATGAGCGCCACCGGCTTCAACTTCCCGCAGCTGGCCTTCGGCAACAACGCGATGATCACGCCCTTTGCGGCCACGGCGGCGGTGCTCTCGGGCATCGAGGCGGGCCTGCGCGCCCAGGGGGCGGCGCCCGAGGACGTCACCGTGGTGGGTTTCGCCGGCGACGGCGGCACGGCGGACATCGGCCTGCAGGCGCTCTCCGGCGCCATCGACCGCAACGACGACGTGCTCTACATCTGCTACGACAACGAGGCCTACATGAACACGGGCATCCAGAAGTCGAGCCTCACCCCCTTCGGCGCCTCCACGACCACCACACCGGCGGGCAAGCGCGAGCACGGCTGCCTCACGCAGAAGAAGAGCCTGTTCGACATCGTGGCGGCCCATCGCATCCCCTATGCGGCCACGGCCTCGGTGGGGTATCTGAACGACTTCATCAAGAAGGTGGAGCGGGCGCGCGATATCAAGGGCACCCGTTTCATCCACGTGATGGCGCCCTGTCCCGTGGGCTGGGGCTTCCCTTCGGCCGATATGGTGGACGTGGCGCGTGAGATCGTGGATGCGGGCCTGTGGTACCTCGCCGAGTACGAGGGGCCGGCGCTTACGGGGACGCCCGGCGGCGCGTTCCGCCTGAACCGCGACCCCAAGTCGTTCAAGCCCATCGAGCCCTACCTGCGCCGCCAGGGCCGCTTCTCCGCCGATGACGCAGCCGACCTCGCCCTCATCGAGCGCGCCCGCGACGAGCGCTGGTCCTACATGCGCGAGACGTGGGGATAGGACGAGCGGAGAGCAAGTCGGAGAGCCCGGCGCGAGATCCTGTTGCCGTGTCAATCTCCCAGGCGATAACCGAGCCGTCCCACTGTTTGGATGTGTTTCGGTTCCGCAGGGTTTTCTTCGATTTTTTCTCGAATATGGCGAATGTATGTGGGGATGCTGATCGACGTCCCCACATATTCGGCCCCCCAAACCTCTGCGATTATTTCCTCGCGTGTGTAGACGCGGCCTGCATTGCATGCGAGAAGAAAGACGATGTCGATCTCCTTCGGCGTGAGGGAAACGGGGCTGCCTTCCATCTTCACTTCGCGACGATGGGGGTCGATAGACAGCTTCCCGATCTCGATGGGGGTCTGTGACAATCGGGTCGTGCGGGACGCTCTTCTCAAGAGGGCCTCGACACGCAAGAGCAGCTCCTTTTGGCTGAAGGGCTTCGTCAAGTAGTCGTCGCCGCCGCTATGAAATCCGGCCGCTTTATCTGAGATGGTGTTTTTGGCTGAGAGAAACAGGAGAGGTACCTCGGGGGACATCTTTCTGATGACCGAGCATGCCTCGATGCCGTTGAGGCGCGGCAGCATGATGTCCATGATGACAAGATCTGGGTGCTGGTCATCAAAGGATTTCAGAGCTTCGATGCCGTCTTTTGCCTCAGAGGTGGCGTAGCCGGCATTGCCGAGCATGATTGACAATGCCGATCTGAGGCTCTTGTCGTCATCCACGATCAATACTCTCTGCATATCTCTCTCCTTGTTTCTTCTCGCCGGTCTCAGTCCTTGTGCGGCGCGTTCGCGCTGACTGGAAATCGGAGGGAAAACGTACTTCCCTCTCCCGGCTGACTCGTCACTTCGAGTGTCGCCCCTATCATGGCGGCCAGCTGCCGCGAGAGCGACAAGCCCAATCCGCTGCCCTGCTCACCCTCGGGGTGGGTTGATGACGCTTGACCGAATCGATCGAAAATAAGCGCCAGGTCTTCTTGGGCAATCCCGCATCCCGTATCGGAAACCTCGACGGTCAGCGTGCCGGCAGCATCGGTTTTCGCAGAAACGGTCACCGATCCTCCTGCATCAGTGAACTTCAGGGCGTTTCCAACCAAATTGGTCAGTATCTTACGAACTGCCTCCCAGTCAGTGAGGACGATGGGAATGCCTGGCATTGCCTCGAACCAAAGAGATATGCCCTTCTTTATAGCGAGTGGATCGGCGGTGGCTTTGACCGCATTCATGATGTCGACGATATCGACTTCCTCGGCTGAGGTTTTGTACTTTCCCGATTCCACGCGAGCCATATCGATGATGTTGTTGACCATGCCGAGAAGCACCTTGCTGTTGTCCCTGACCTCTTCTACCAGATACTGTTCGTCGGGCGGGCGCTCCTTTTCGGAGCTTTGCCAAATGTCTGCAAAGGCGATGATCGAGGAGAGCGGCGTTTTCAGTTCGTGGCTGACGAGGGTGAGAAAATCCGTTTTGGCCGCATTGTCTTCTTCGAGGCGAGCGTTCGTTTCGTCGGCAGGGTCGATGACCCATTTTTTCAGAGCCCACCTTACCAACACGATAGTGACGGCCAGCATGATGCTGAAAAAGGCGATGGTGAGCACCGATTTCGCGAGCGCCTCCTCCCTATGAGCCGACAGCGGAACGACGATGCTAGCGGCCCCGGCTATCCCGCCCTCTTTGAAGCCTTCGCGGTAAGATCCCGTCTCGTCACGCGATCCAGCTGGTTCGCCGTGGCAGGAAAGGCAGCTTTTTTCAACGGTCAGCAGAGACACGTATCTGAAAACGGGCTGTCCGTTTACAACGTCTTTTCCGTAATACTCTGTGGTCCCGCTATTGCGGAATGCCTGGAGCGCTTCAGTCTCGAACGCATCGGGTTCATCTTCGGGGTTGCGCGGGTTGTTGCGAACGTAGCGAATGGCATAGTCAGATGAGCTGTCGGTGAAATCTTTCGCTATTCTCTTTGCCGCTGTGGCGCAGTAGATTCCCTTGAAGTTGTAGCTTCCATCGGCGTCGTAGTTGATCTCGTCTTGGATGCCGCCTATGTAGCGCCATGCGGCCTGCATCTGCAAATCAATGGTGCGGGCCTCAAGGAGTGCTGCCTGATCTGCGGCCGCATCTTGGACGACGATGCTCCAAGCCACATAGATGGTCGATGCTGCGACAACGACGGCGGCAACCAAATAGGTGAATCTGGATCGGAGCCTCACTGCGCTTTCCCTGGTCTTCGAGGGCATGAGCTGTCCCTTTCGGTCTCGAGCGTATCAGGCGCTGGGTGCGCCGGCGTTTGATTTCGATTATAGAGGACGAGGTTCGTCTGCTGCCGCGATTGGCAAATGCAAGCAAAACGCAAGCGAATCGCGATTGCGGGGGCGAAATCGGCACCTACAATGGTGGCGAGGGGAAGGCTGGGCCCTTCAGCGCAACGACCGCGACCGAAGGAGAGAAGGAGCTGTTATGAGACGAGTCTTATCTGGAAAGAGGGAACGTAAAGTTTTTCTGTTGGCAGCATGCGTCGCCTTCGCCTGCTGCCTGTGCCTAGGCGCCTGCGCTGTCCAGCAGAGCGAATTGTCGACGACAGGCGATGCTCCCATGGCGTCGGAAACCGATGCCGGGACGGCCATCTTGAGTCCTCATGCGTGGAAAGATCAGTATCCGAATCAGTATGCGAGCTACATAGATGCCGGCTACGAGACCTACGATGACCGACAGCCCGATGCCCACGGCAAGGTGAACACGTTTTTTAGCGCGACGCATTTCTCCAATATGACGCCAGAGACGGGATGCATGCGCTGTCACACGAGCGAATTCTCATCTTTGGTGAAAGAACATGGAGACGGGCTGTTTGCGATGGATTTCACTGATTTCCGGCGCCAGGTCACAGTCGGCGTGACGTGCTATTCGTGCCATGGCAACAACCCAGGTGAATTGACGCCGGCGAACACGTGGGTCATTGACGCCGCAAAGCGCGGGGGGATCGAAACGGACGAGAAGAATCTTGTCTGCGCCCAATGCCATGCCCTGCCGGATTGGGGCACTATCATGGACAATCCCGATCCGTCTTCGTGGTCGATGCTTCAATTCGGTCTCGATGCGGATGCTTATTGGGAGCATTATGAGGCCTCGGGCAACGAGAACCCCATCGTTCCCGCGGAAGAGATGGAATTCAACAGCTTTGTTGGCAGTATCATGGAGAAGGCCGGCGCCACGTGTGTGGACTGCCATATGCCCAAGGCCCAAAGCGATGACGGCACGATGTACAGCGTGCATATCTTCAAGGGGCCCGACTGCAACGAGGAGCTGTATGAGAATTGCCTTGGCTGCCATACTGACTCGACCGTCGAGCAGCGCAAAGCGGCTGTCGAGGAAGTGAAGGCAGACTACGAGACGAGGAGGGCGCCGGCCCAAGCTGCGGTGGACGAGCTTGCATCGGCTATTGAGCGTGCCGGGAACTCCGTCGACGCATCGAAGGTAGAGCAGGCGACGGTGCTGCTTAACAAAGCCACATTCTATTTGAACTACGGATCGGATTGGGGAAGCGGTATCCACAACATGGGTAATCCAAACAATGTCGATTGCTTCGAGGATGCTATTGCGTTTGCCGAGGAAGGGACGGCATTGCTGGCGTAGTGTTTCGAATGGAAAGAATAGTGTGGCAAGTCGCTGTTTGACGCGGCCTGTCGAGACGACGGACAATGCGGGGCGTGTGTTCTTGAGCCTGTGCCCCGCATTGCCTGCGCCTTCCAGCAAGCTCGTATGGGAGTGTCTGAAGGAGATTCCCCGCGGTGCGGCCGTCATGGAGGACCCTCTTGGCTCTCTGGGGCCCTTTAAGTCGCACCGCTTCCGAAGGCTGCAGACCTGGGATCGGCCCCGTGTCCTACCGCATGGAAAGATGCGCTATAATGGCTTGCGACCGGGCGACCCCGGCGAACGTTAAGCGCCCATGGCTCAACGGATAGAGCAACGGACTTCTAATCCGTAGGTTGTAGGTTCGATTCCTACTGGGCGCACCAGAAAAGAAAACGGCCCCGTCGCAGTGACGGGGCCGTGGCATTTCTGGAGCGGGTGACGGGAATCGAACCCGCGTTATCAGCTTGGAAGGCTGGAGTTCTACCATTGAACTACACCCGCAGAGGCAGAGGGGATTATACCCCAATCCTCAAGGCTTTCGTCTCAAATCCGATGAATAATCCATTAAGCGGTCCACGCACGGCAATCGTACGGCAACACCGAAGGGCGGCCTTTTCTGGAGCTGGTATCGGATCCGCGCGACTGCCTTTGGAGGATCGGGTGTCGCGAACCGGTGTCGATATCCGGAGGTTTGGAACTTGGGAGCGACGAACTGCCTGAAAATGCACGAGATCGCGAGTTGTAAGCGTCCCGAGGGTGCGAATGACTCGGAACTGAAGGCATGCAAATCGGCTCCAATTCGCTGACCAGGCATTTCTCGATAGCTTTTCGGAACGCGGGTCTTCATCGGCGGGATTGGACGCTTATAACTCGAGATTTCGTGCATTTTCGGGGTGCTTCGGCGACTGAGCGGGGCGCCAGCGTTAGCGAACCTCTGCCAAATAGGCGTTGGCGCTGCGGGGGAACTCGCGCTTGAAGGCCTCCCTCAGCAGGCGCTTGCCGGCAGCGCCCGGCGGCAGGGGAGAGCGGCTCTTCTCGAAGCCGTCCTCGACGAGGAACCAGCCCTCTCCATCGCGCTCGAGGATGAGGGAGCGGTCCTTCTTGAACGTCGCCAGAGTGAGCGACTTCAGCCCCTTGTCAGCCGGGGCGTTGAAGAACTTGGCTTGGGCCTGCTTCACGGGAACGAGCTTCATAGCGACCTCCTGTCGGGCGTACCTCAGCAGTCCGTCCGACTCTCGCCGATTTCGGACGCGCTTCCCGCGGCGATTGTACGTCGCGGCGCCTCCGCTCCAAGCGCCCCGACCCCCTCCTTGCCCAAACCGTTACGCGAGCTAGGGAAGAGAGGCGATACAATGGGCAGAAAATCATGGGAGTTGTCAAAAACGAGAGAAGAGGTGCTCATGGACATCGTTGTTGCGCAACCAGGGCACGTGGATGCCGTGGTCGCTATCACCGAGCAGGCCCGGGCCAACATGGCCGCTATGGGCATCAATCAGTGGCAATGCGGTTATCCCGACCGGAGCACCTGGGAGGCCGATGTGGCAGCCGGAGGCGCCTATGTTGCCCTGGACGAGGGACGCGTGGTGGCCGTGTTCTGCTACGCCGACGAGCCCGAGGCCGCCTATGAGACCCTGGAAGGGGAGTGGCTGACCGACGGCCCCTACGCCACGGTGCACCGCTGCGCCGTGGATCCGGTCTGTCGGGGTCGCGGCATCATTGGAAAGCTCTTCGCCTTTGCCTGCGAAAAGGCGGCTGCCGACGGCATGGTTTCCGTGCGCATCGACACCCATGCCGACAACGCTCCCATGCGCCGGGCGGTGGAGAAGTTCGGCTTCATCCCATGCGGCGGCATCACGCTGACGGAAGGCCCCGAGGCCGGCGCCCCGCGCATCGCCTTCGAGAAGGTCTTGGAATAGCGACGGATGCGGAGGGCGTCCCCAACGCTATAATGGCATCCGACCAGAGATCCGGGGAGGCACCTATGACCGCAACGCGCATCTACACCTACGACTCCACCCTGCGCGATGGGGAGCAATGCGAGGGCATCACGCTCTCGCTGGCCGACAAGCTCGCCATCGTGCGGCGCCTTGACGAGTTCGGCATCGACTACATCGAGGGCGGCTTCCCTGCGTCGAACCCCAAGGACGTGGCGTTCTTCCGCGAGGTGGCGGCCATGGACTTGAAGCACGCCCAAATCGCGGCCTTCGGTTCCACCTGCAAGAAGGGCGCGGCGGCGGCCGACGACCCCGGGCTGGCCGACCTCATCGCGTGCGGGGCGCCTGTGGTCACTATCGTGGGGAAGACGTGGGACGCTCAGGTGGAGCGCGCGTTGCAGACGACGCTCGAGGAGAACCTGCGCATGATCGGCGAGTCGGTGGCGCATCTGAAGGCGGCTGGCCGGCATGTAGTGTTCGATGCCGAGCACTACTTCGACGGCTTCAAGGCGAACCGCGACTACGCCCTGGCCTGCGTGGGGGCGGCGGTTGATGCGGGGGCCGACTCGGTGGACCTCTGCGAGACCAACGGAGGCGCGCTGCCCTTCGAAGTGGAGCAGATCGTCGCGGCCACAGTCGCCGCCTTCCCGAACCAGGCCTTCGGCATCCACTGTCACAACGACTCCGGCTGCGCGGTGGCCAACACGCTCGCGGCCGTGCGCGCCGGCGCCACGAGCGTGCAGGGCACGGTGAACGGCATCGGCGAGCGCGTAGGCAACACCGATCTGCTCACGGTCATTGCCGATCTGGAGCTGAAAATGGACGCGCGCTGTGTGGGAGGCCACAGCCTCACCCAGCTCACGTCCGTGGCCCAGTACGTGGCCGAGCTCTGCAACGTGTCGGTGCCGGCGCACCATCCCTACACCGGCTCTTCGGCCTTCGCCCACAAGGGTGGCCTGCACGCGAGCGCCATTGCGCGGTTTCCCGCCGCCTACGAGCACGTGAGCCCGGCGGCGGTGGGCAACGCGAGCCGCACGGTGGTGAGCGAGCTGGCGGGGAAGGCCTCGCTGCTCGCGAAGGCGAAAAACCTCGGGTTCGACCTGGCGGCGGCCGGTGTGGACGTGCAGGCCGTGCTCGACGACATCAAGGCGCGGGAGGCGGCCGGGTTCACCTACGAGGTGGCCGATGGCTCGTTGGGGCTTCTGCTCATGCGCCATCTGGGGCTGTACGCGCCCGCCTTCACCCTGGAGAGCTTCCGCGTCATCGTGGACGACCGCGAGGACACGGGAGCCCTGGCCAAAGACGCGCTGTCCGAGGCCACGGTGAAGATTCACGTGGGGGAGGGGCGCTTCGTGGCCACGGGCGAGAGCGCCGGCCCCGTGGGCGCGCTCGACGCCGCGCTGCGCATGGCCATCCTGGAGTCGTACCCGCAGGTGGCGGCCATGGAGCTTACGGACTACAAGGTGCGCCTGCTCGACGAGTCCCAAGGCACCGATGCCATCACGCGGGTGACCATCACCGCCACCGACGGCGTTGATACCTGGGGCACCGTGGGCGTCTCGGAAAACGTCATCGAGGCCTCCTGGAACGCGCTCGTCGATTCCCTGGAATACGGCCTTTTCCGCGCCCGTTTGAGGGGAGAGTAAAAAGGAGTCCTAAAGCGCGCGGGGCGACGTCTCCGAATCGTCCGATTCCTTCTTCAGCACCAGGTCCATTACTCCCTGACGATCGTGGACGCCGAGCTTCGCGTAGATATGGGAAATGTGGGTCTTTACGGTGCTGACGGAGAGCACCAGCTCTTCCTGAATGTAAGCGCGCGTGCGTCCTTGAGCGAGCAGGGAAAGCACCTCTTTCTCCCGATGCGTCAGATGGTAGCGCTCCGAGAGCACCTCGCATCGTTCGGCGATGGAGTCGGTGATGCTGCCGGGATCTTCGAGCTCCTCCCTGCCTCTGTCGGTATTCGGTACCTGCGGCGAGTATCCGTCTTCGTGGCGACCGCTTTCGTCGGTGCTGATCTTGGTCTCGCGGTAGGTGTACCACATGAGGGCCATAATGCCGACGTAGGCGGCCAAGGTCACCAAGGCGCCGCCCATGTCGGCGATATGACTTCCGGCGGCCACCCAGATAAGGGAGCTTCCCGCGTAAATAAGGCCGCCGATGCCGAGCACGCGGAACGGGGGTATGTCGAGCGTGTCGAGCGAGAGCGCGACGACGGTCCAGAAAAGGAGGTAGGCGCAGGCCTCATCGACGTGGATGATGATGGCCACGGCTGTGCTCACAAGCACGTTCTGGGCGGGTTGGGCCATAGCCGCAATGAACAGGCCCGTGACCACTACCACGATGGCGGGCTGGAACCGGAAGGCCACGGGAAGGGAAGCGGTGCGCGCAAAGGCACCCCACACGAAAGCGGCGAGGCATGCCGCCATTATGGCCAGCTCCGGAAGGCCCCATAAGGGCGCAATGGAAAACGTTGAGGTCTCGCCCCATGTTCCCCAGAAGCTGAGTCGACGCACGGTGGCAAGAAGGAAGGCGCTGAGAATGAGCAGCAGTATGAAGTTGCGCTGGGCCGGAAGGGAGAGCCTTCCCGCGCGCATGGGGCGTGCGAGACTGAATACTGCGGTGACGCCAAGGGAAAGCTGGGCGATCCAAAGAAGCAACGAGCTCAAGATGGGAATGGCGCAGGCGAAGACTACCTGGGCCTCGGAATCCTGCAGATCGGTTGCAACGGGCAAAAGGAAGGTCTTCAAAAGCACGGCGGCGACGATGGCCCAGGCAATGGCCATGATCGAGCGAGCACGGGCCATGAGGGTGAAGCAGCGCGAGGCGAACCAGAAGTAGCCGAGTCCGGAGACGGCGAGGCCGGCGAGGCCGAGGGCCAATGGCGGAACGGCCGACTGCAGGGGCGCCGTGGCGAAGGCGAGCGTTCCGGCGGCTCCGCAGAGCGGGACGATGCCCTTCAAGGTGTTTTCCCAGCGCTTCAGCCAATGGGGGACTGCGAGATAGAGCAGGGCGAGCAGACAGAAGCCCATGAGCCAGAATCCGCGAGGGTTAAGGGGGAACTGGAACTGCGCGGCTGTCTCGGCGAACCGCAGGGCGTGGCCTTCGAGGGAGCACCACATGAAGTTCAGCGCCAGTCCGATGACGCAACAGATGTCGGCTAGCCTGACGTGCGCGAGAATGCGCCGGCGTGGGCTCTCGGCCATTTCCCCTCCTTCTATTTGAACGAATACGGCCCTTCCCCGATGGGCTCGGCAAATGCGCTCTCATTGTAGCCAAAATTTCCTCGGCGAGTCTTCTGAAAAAGGCGAAGATAAGATCGCATTTGATCAAAGATCAAAGAATCACCAGCTCAGAAAAGAGTTTTTTGTCCATCGGCCATAGGGGCTGATTTTTGGAAAAGGGCCTGATTGACGCCAAATCGACCATTGGGCCGATGCGGTTTCGCCTCCTTCTCGATAGGATGTCGCCGGTTGCCGGAAGGATCCGGCGGCGTGCCCATCTGTGTCGGGATGGGTTTAAAGAGAGGAAAGGGAAGGAAAGGAGAGACAATGGCAGCAAAGAGAATGCTGGCGGTCTTGACGATCTGTCTGGTGTTCGGGCTCGGCGCGGTCGCCGGGTGCGCGCCCCAGGCGCCGACGCCCGATGCCACGGCGGATGCGGGAGCCGAAGCGTCTGGCGAGGAGTCACAGAGCGGAAAGGATCGCGAATACACCGAAGACGAGCTCGCGGTCATCGCTGGCGCGGAGGGAACGACCCACGGGGACATCGGGGAGGACGCCTTCCTCGGCAAGGACTACATCGACCAGCTCTACGATCGCTGGGATATGGTCGCCGAGGAGTATTCGCCCGAGGTCCGCACGCTGCCCGACGGCCGCATGGTGCAGCGGACGCCCACCGAGTACGGTCTGGCTTCCGGCGCGTGGCAGACGCAGGCGAATACGAATTCCTACAACACCTACTGGCTCGACTCCGACAATCGGGGCTGTGGTTCCTGCCATGCTGACTTGGGCTCGGTGCTCAAGAACATGGCGTTCGAGCACACTCAGGTTTGGAACGACGACATTAAGAGCAACCTCACGGTGCAGGAGTGCATCAACTGCCACCACTGGGCGCCGGGCTACATGGAGAAGAACATGGAATTCGGCACCCTTATGCACGCCGTCCACTTCGGTGCGCGCCATAAGGTGCAGTTCGCGGAGGAGTACGGCGGGAACTGCAACAGCTGCCACAATGCCACGGACAACGGCCAGGGCATGGAGATGTGGGACCTGGTGAAGTACGATCATCTGTGGGGCGTGAACAATATCGCAAGCGAGGATCTGGGCGACGTCGACTTCAGCTTCGAGCAGGAGACGACCCAGGACAACGCTTTCTCGTTCGAGTGGATGCACGCCTACTACGACCAGATGCGCCACGGTGCCGGTGTGCTGGGAACCAATCTGCCCCAGAGCCTGTTCGACAATTGGGAGATCACCATCGACGGTCTGGTCAAGGCCCCTTATACCGCTACCCTGAAGGAGCTGGTTGACGAGGCCGAGAAGGCTGGCGTGGTCGTCGAGAAGACTTCGAAGATCGTCTGCAGCTGGAATATGGTCGGCGGTGGCGGCATCTCGAACGTCAAGATCACGGGCATTCCCGTCAGCTGGCTTGTTGAGAAGGCCGGCGGTATCACCGACGGAGCCAACGGCGTGCGCGCTATGCGCGCCGATGGTTCTTCGAGGCGCTCGTTCTCCCTTGATAAGCTGAATGCCAACGAGGCGCTTCTCGTCTACAAGATCAACGGCGAGCCTTTGGGCGCCAAGCAGGGATATCCGTGCACAAACTGGGTTGAGGGCGTGGACGCCCAGGTGTTCTCCAAGCAGATCAACGCCTACACCGTGGCCGACGATTGCCCGCCCGATTTCGGCGACTCGAAGTACTGCGCCGAGAATTACGACGGAAGCCCCAACGGCTGGTTCGATGAGAACGGCGTCATTGTGAACCGACCGAACGCGACGATTCTCGATGTGCCGGAAGGCCTTGTGATTGAGTCGGGCAAGCCCTTCGACTTCCATGGCTACGTGGACGCTTACAACGAGCACATTTCCCAGATGGAGTTCTCCTTCGACGGAGGGGAGACGTGGACGGCCTTCGATCTGGCCGACACCGACCCGAATCGCGTGGTGTGGTGGCATCTGCAGTGGACGCCGCCCGAGCAGGGTGCCTATCGGCTGACTGTGCGCGCAACGACGGCAGAAGGCAGCGAGAGCAAGCAGACCCATACGGTGCTCGTGAATGCCAAGGACGTGCTCCCCTCCAAGGAGGACACGGTTGTGCTGGAGACGACGAGCCTCGTGCCCCCGCGCGCTGCGGCGGCAGGCGGCCAGAACTAGAAGGGGAACGATCGCGATGAAGAGATCTCAGAAAATAGCCTCGAGCGCTATGGGCGCGCTGCTGCTGGCGTCGGGGGCGGTGGCCGGTTTTTCGAACGGCATTAAGCCTGCTCCGGCACAGGCCGACGAGCCCTTGTCGCCGACAGGCGTTGTGCATCAAGAGGGCGCCTACACCATCTCGGCCGAGCTGGCCAACCTGCTGGACGACAGCTACACGCGCATTGCCAACGTTCAGGGAGCGTTCGAGTTCAATCAGAAAGGGACGACGCCGAACGACGAGCTGTTCAACGTGTTCGGTACGGCTATTCTCTCCATGTGCTCGAAGCCGGCCCAGGAGCTCGTTGATGCGGGCGAAGGCCAGGCGAATTTCTTCGTGAACGTATCGGGCGATATCCAGAAGACGTTCTCGGTGGATGTCTCCGAGCTTGATGACGAGCAGGGCGTTCTCATGGGCTGCTCCTGCATGACGGGCTCGCCGTTTGGGCAAGCCTACGTGGTTGGCGTGCCGCTGGCAAGCGTCGTGGAGATGGCCGATTTGGAAGAGGGCGTCAATACGGTAACGGCCTACGGCGCCGACGGCTTCGGTCAGCCGCTGCCGCTGCGCTACGCTTTGGAGAAGAATGCGCTGCTCGTGTACCAGGTGAACGGCCAGGAGCTGAAATCGACGGCCGATTCGTCCCTTCAGCTGTGGATGCCCGAGACGGTCGCCCACTATTTCACGCGCAATATCGTGGACATTTCGCTGACGCGCGAGGCGGTAGAGCCCGAGGTGCAGGGGGTGGAGCCCACCTACCGTAACAAGATCGAGATAGCCAACAAGGCGGAGGAGAGCACGTTCTCCGTCGGTGATCAGGTGAGCTTCGAGGGCGTTGCTGACGATCTGGGTAGCCCTATTGCCGCGATTGAGTTCTCGTTCGATGACGGAGATACCTGGACGAGCTGCCCGACCGACGGCGCCACGGCAGACAAGTGGGTCAACTGGAGCTTTACGACCAGTTTCGATCAGCCGGGCGACTACCATATGATCGCCCGTGCGCGAACGGCTGACGGGGTTGTGTCGCCGCTGTCGGCCTCGCTCGATTTCACGATGCGGTAAACGCAGTCTCTGCAACCCTCCCCAGCGCTTAGGGCTCCCGGGCATGTTCCAATGTCCGGGAGCCCTCGCTTTTTCAGGCCCTGTGCGCTCCTGCGCCCGGAGGCTCGCGTTTTTGCCGGGTCGCTGCTCGTCGCGCCGCCGGGGTGACGCGACTGCCGGAGTGTCGCAGTCGCCGGGCGCCGCAGTCGGAGTATTGCGACGCGGGCGCTACGCCGAAGGATCTTGCGCTTGTTCGGCCTCTTGCCGCGCCTCGGCCAGCAGCAGATCAACCATGCGGCCGTAGCTTCTAGTGCCATCTTGCTGCTGGTTCGCTTTCAGGTAGGCGTTGTTGGCGGCGTTCGACATTTCGGCTACAGGACCTTCGAACTGTCGCAGGTATTCCGAGCGCGCGCGACGATCCGCTTTCACCTCTTCTGACAGCCCGTCGTTCACGGTCACGGCCGCGTCGCGATCCGCCTTGACGAGCGCCGAGAGCGCGTAGTCGTAGGCGAGCGAGTAGCCGCTGTAGCGTGTCAGCGGGTCACTTGCGTCCTTGCAGGCGAGGTATCCGATGAAGTTCGCCTCGTCCTCGCGCATGAATCCGCACTGGTGGGCCATCTCGTGTCCCATGGTGGCGGGGATGGTGAAGAACGGCCCGTCGGTGTTGATGTTCGACTCCACGGTGAAGGGGAAGTACATGCCGGCGATGTCGGCGTAGCTCATCAGCTCCGAGAAGAGCACGGGCTTGGGAGGGGAGTACAGCGGACGGGCGAGTGCCGGATAGCGCTCGGCCAGGGCCTCCATGTTCGCGACGGTCTCGTGGGAGTAGGTCCAGAAGCCGCCGCGGGATTCGGCGTACTCATTGGGAATCGCAGCCGCATCGGCGTCGGTTCGGGCGGTGCCTTCGGCGCCCGTCGTCGCGTCGCCGCCATTCGGCTCCGATTCCTTGGTCGCGCCGGCTGCCGCAGTTACCTCGGCACGCGTCTCGTTCATGTTAGCGGCCAGGTTCTCGCAGAGCACTGTCAGCTCGGCGGTGGAAGATTCCCTCAGCTCGAATCCGGCGTCCTCGGCGAAGGTGTGGCGGTAATAGTTCAGCCCGCACATGAGGGCGAAGATGCAGTAGGCCACCGATAGCACGGCGAGCATTGTGGCGACCGCGCGCCACGCCACGAACCGTCGCCGACCGCGTCCACGTACGAAGGCCACGAGGTAGAAGACGAGCCATCCGACGCAGAACGCGAGTGCCGCCACCACGATCCACTGCGCCACCGAGAACGGCGCCAGCGACGGCAGAAACCCCCACGCCGATGACAACCACGGGTAGATGCCCCGCGAGAACCACGTCTCGGTGAGCGACGGATTCGCACTCGCCGCCCACGTCAGCAACAGTGCTGCCGCGCCGGGCAGCAAAAGCCAAAGCCGCTTCAGCCGGTATGTCGGTGTTTTCTCCATAAGCGCTATTATGCAGATACGCGAGGGGGCAGGCAAAAGAAGACTCATATGGTAATGATTTTGTTTCCGCAAAAATCCTGCGCTTTTGCTCGGCAACGAGGGTTCTGCTATACTTTTCAAGCTATTTTCGGGACGTGGCGCAGTCTGGTAGCGCGCCTGCTTTGGGAGCAGGATGTCGCAGGTTCGAATCCTGTCGTCCCGACCATGAATCTAAGCTGCGAGCCCTGTCGAGCAATCGCGTTTGACAGGGCTCGTCTCTCCCTTACCAAAAAGCTCACCGAAAATAAAGAGCAGTTGGCCGAATTGGAAGTGACAAATAGGGAACGTCTCGTTTGCGCTGAGACAACCAAAGCCCCGGGCACTTGGAGCGACCCACAAGTTGTGGGACAGTAGGCGATGTCAAACACAACGGGCCTTGATACGACTTGGGGAAGCGAAGCTCTCGAAGCCGCGAGAAGTCTTGTGTGGCTGGCGCGTTTCTATCTGTATCCGATCTAGGATAGGAGAGCTTCTATGCAAGGAGTAAACGTCAAAAGCGAGATCGGCAACCTCAAGAAGGTCATTCTTCACCGCCCCGGCGACGAGTTGCTGAACCTCACCCCGAACACCTTGGAAGAGCTGCTGTTCGACGACATCCCGTTTTTGCCGGTGGCCCAGGAGGAGCACGACGCCTTCGCGAAGATCCTTCGCGACGAGGGTGTCGAGGTAGTGTACCTGGAGGACCTCATGGCCGAGGTGCTGGACGCCCATCCGGAGCTTCGCGAGAAGTTCCTCGACCAGTGGATCTTCGAGGCCGGCATCCGCACCGACACCTACAAGGAGATCATCAAGGACTACATCAACTCCAACTACGCGGGCACCAAGGACATGGTCATGAAGACCATGGCCGGCATCAACCTGCAGGAGCTGCCCCAGGAGAACACCCATCTTCTGGTCGATATGGTCTCTGATCGCTCGAAACTGGTCTGCGCCCCGATGCCGAACCTGTACTTCACCCGCGACCCGTTCGCGATGATCGGCAACGGCGTGTCCATCAACCGCATGTACAGCCAGACGCGCAACCGCGAGACCATCTACGGCGACTACATCTTCAAGTACCATCCGGACTTCGTGGGCACGCCCGAGTACTACCATCGCGACATGACCTTCCACATCGAGGGCGGCGACATCCTGAACATCAACGAGCACGTGCTGGCCATCGGCATCTCCCAGCGCACCGAGCCCGACGCCATCGACGCCATCGCTCGCAACATCTTCAACGACGAGACGAGCCCGATCGACACCATCCTGGCCTTCAACATCCCGGTGTCCCGTGCCTTCATGCACCTCGACACGGTGTTCACCCAGATCGATCGCGACAAGTTCACCATCCATCCCGGCATCATGGGACCTTTGACCGTCTTCGAGATCACCCCGGACGGCAAGGGCGGCACCAAGATCCGCGAGCGCAACGAGGAGCTTTCCGGCGTGCTGTCCGAGTACGTCGGCGAGAAGGTCACGCTCATTCCCTGCGGCGGCGGCGACCGCATCGCGGCCGAGCGCGAGCAGTGGAACGACGGCTCCAACACCCTGTGCGTGCGCCCCGGCACCGTGGTGGTGTACCAGCGCAACAACGTCACCAACGACGTGCTGTACAAGAACGGCATCAACTGTCTGGTCATGCCGTCCGCGGAGCTTAGCCGCGGCCGTGGCGGCCCGCGCTGCATGTCCATGCCGGCCTGGCGCGAGGCTCTGTAGCCCGCATCGCGCCCAAGCGGCGTAATCGCGTTTCGTTAATCGGGGGCGGTCGGTCTTAGCGGCCGGACGCCCCTTTCCCCGGCGGTCGGCCGTGCGGTCTGCCGCCAACCTATGAAAGGAAACAACATGCCTGTGAATCTTTCCGGCCAGTCCTACCTCCGCCTGCTCGATTTCTCCACCGAGCAGATCGAGTACCTGCTGAAGCTCTCCAAGAACTTCAAGGACTTGAAGCGCACCGGCACCCCGCACCGCTACCTCGAGGGCAAGAACATCGTTCTCTTGTTCCAGAAGACCTCCACGCGCACCCGCTGCGCCTTCGAGGTGGGCGCCATGGACCTCGGCATGGGCGTGACCTACCTTGATCCCGGTTCTTCCCAGATGGGCAAGAAGGAGTCCATCGAGGACACCGCCCGCGTGCTCGGCCGCTTCTACGACGGCATCGAGTTCCGCGGCTTCGCCCAGTCCGACGTGGAGGAGCTTGCCGACAAGGCCGGCGTTCCGGTGTGGAACGGCCTGACCGATATGTGGCACCCCACCCAGATGCTCGCCGACGCGCTGACCGTGCAGGAGAACTTCAACTACGACATCAAGGGTCTGAAGTTCGTCTTCTTCGGCGATCTGAAGAACAACATGGGCCGCTCGCTCATGGTGATGTGCGCCAAGCTCGGCATGAACTTCGTCGGCTGCGGCCCGAAGGACTGCTGGATGGACGAGGAGCTCATCAAGACCTGCGAGCAGATCGCCGCTGAGAACGGCTGCACCGTGAAGTGCACCGAGGACGTGAAGGAAGCCGCCACCGACGCCGACGTCATCTACACCGACGTGTGGGTGTCCATGGGCGAGCCCGACGAGGTGTGGGCGCAGCGCATCAAGCAGCTCGAGCCCTACCGCGTGACCACCGAGATCATGGCCATGGCCAAGCCCACGGCCATATTCCTGCACTGCCTGCCGGCCTTCCACGACACCAACACCACCACTGGCGAGGACATCGCCAAGCGCTTCGGCGTCACCGAGATGGAAGTGGAGGACGCGGTGTTCGAGTCCAAGCAGTCCAAGGTCTTCGACGAGGCCGAGAACCGCATGCACACCATCAAGGCCGTCATGTACGCCACCCTGCAGTAGCTTGCTCATCGCTACGGTAGCTGGCGCATAGTTCGATACCTCGGGGCCGTGCGGAATCGGGAGGGAAAGCCGCACGGCCCCGGTGTTTTTGTCAGTCATTCGATTAAGGAGGGATAACCATGGCAGCTGCAGAGAAAGGCAAGAAGAAGAGGGCGCCTCTGTCCTCGTTCACCATCTTGCTCATCATCTTGGTGGTTCTGGCGATTGTCACTGTTATCATGTCCGCCTGCGGCGTCGAAGGCGTCCAGGGTGCGACGCTTTCCCAGGTGCTCACTGCGCCCGTGTTTGGTTTCCAGGACGCCATCGGCGTGTGCCTGTTCGTCATGATCTTGGGCGGCTTCCTCGGCATCGTCACCGAGACCGGCGCGCTTGATGCCGGCATCGCGGCGCTGGTGCACAAGCTCAAGGGCAACGAGCTCGTGCTCATTCCGATCCTGATGGCGATCTTCTCCATCGGCGGCACCACCTACGGCATGTGCGAGGAAACCGTGCCCTTCTACCTGCTGCTCGCCGCCACCATGGTGGCCGCAGGCTTCGACAGCCTGACCGGCGCGGCCGTGGTGCTGCTCGGCGCCGGCGTCGGTGTTATGGGCTCCACCGTGAACCCGTTCGCCGTCGGCGTGGCCGTCGATGCCCTGAACGGCATCGGCGTGTCCGTGAACCAGGGCATCATCATCGCTCTCGGCGTGATCATCTGGCTCGTGTCGCTGGCCATCGCCATCGTCTTCGTGATGCGCTACGCCAAGAAGGTGAAGGCCGACAAGGGTTCCACCTTCCTGTCGTTGCAGGAGCAGCAGGCGATGATGGACGAGTGGGGGCTGAAGGAGTCCGAGACCGAGGCCGCCGATGACGATGCCGCTGCGACGCCCAAGATGTCCGGCCGCCAGAAGTGGTCGCTCATCGTATTCGCGCTCACCTTCGTCATCATGATCGTCTCGTTCATTCCCTGGGCCGACCTCGGCGTCACCATCTTCGACGCCGGCGCCACCACCCAGGAAGTGACGACCACGATGACCGGCGATGAGATCGCGACCTTCATCGACGACGCCAACGACGGCGCCACTACGACCACCATCGCCGAGCCCGTTGAGGCCACCTCGGTATCCGAGGAGGAGGTCACCCCGGCCTGGTCTTCCTTCCTGACCGGCGTGCCGCTGGGTAGCTGGTACTTCGACGAGGCCTCCACGTGGTTCCTGCTCATGGCGCTCATCATCGGCGTCATCGGCGGCGTGTCCGAGAGCCGCTTCGTGAAGGCGTTCATTAACGGCGCCGCCGACATGATGTCGGTCGTGCTCATCATCGCGCTGGCCCGCTCCATCACCGTGCTCATGGCCAAGACGGGCCTTGACATGTGGATCCTGAACAACGCCGCCGCGGCGCTGACGGGCATGTCGGCGATCATCTTCGCTCCGCTGTCGTTCCTGCTCTACATCGTCCTGTCCTTCCTGATCCCGTCCTCCTCCGGCATGGCGACGGTCTCCATCCCGATTCTGGGCGGCCTGGCCCACCAGCTGAACTTCTCGGTCGAGACCATGGTCATGATCTACTCCGCCGGCAACGGTCTTGTTAACCTGTTCACGCCGACCTCCGGCGCCATCATGGGCGGTTTGGCCCTTGCCAAGGTGGAGTACTCCACGTGGCTCAAATTCGGCGCCAAGCTGTTCGTGGCTCTCGGCGTGGTCTGCATCGTGATCCTCACGGCGGCCATGGTGATCCTGTCGTAGCATCCAAGGCGAGCGACTGGTTTTGTGCGGTTGCGCAGTTCTGACCTGCGGAACCGTTAGCGGGAGCGCCCGGGCACAGTGCTCGGGCGCTCCTGTTTTTCTCGGGCCATTCATGCTATTATGGCCGCTTATAGGCGCGATTGGGTACGGCACAGCCCGCGCGCGTGGTAACGCCGACGTACTGAAGACGTACAGAAGAGGAAGTTAGATCAATGGAAATTCGCGAATCCCTCGAAGCGATCATCGACGCCGCGATCGACGCGGCCCGTGCCGACGGCTCGTTGCAGCTGGAGGAGGCACCCGAGGCGGCCCTCGAGCGACCCCGCGACGAGGCCAACGGCGATTGGGCGAGCACGGTGGCCCTGCGCGTGTCCAAGCTGGCTCACAAGAACCCCCGCGAGATCGCCCAGATCATCGTGGATCACATTCCCGAAAACGACATGATCGCCTCCGTGGAGATAGCCGGCCCGGGCTTCATTAACATCCGCCTGTCGGATGCGGTGCTGCAGGGTGTGGTACGCGAGGTGCGCGAGGAGGGCGACAATTTCGGTCGCGGTACCATCCCCGAGGGCGAGCGCTACGTGAACCTCGAGTACGTGTCCGCCAACCCCACTGGCCCCTTCCACGTGGGCCATGGCCGCTGGGCGTCGCTCGGCGATGCCATGGCGCGCGTCATGCGCCACGGCGGCTATGATGTGTACGAGGAGTACTACATCAACGACCACGGCAACCAGATGGACGTGTTCGGCAACTCCGTGAACGTGCGCTACCAGCAGCTGCTCGGCCGCGACGTGGAGATGCCCGAGGCCTGCTACGGCGGCGCCTATGTGAAGGACATCGCCCAGGACATCATCGACCGCGACGGCGACAAGTGGCTTTCCGTCTCCGACGAGGAGCGCGTGGAGGCCTTCCGCGAGATGGCCTACGACATGACGCTTAAGAACCAGCGCGAGGTGCTAGCCAACTTCGGCACCACCTTCGACAAGTGGTTCTCCGAGCGCTCGCTGTACGTGGAGGACGAGAACGGCGAGAGCGCCGTGTCCCGCTCGCTGGACGCCATGCGCGAGAAGGGCTACCTCTACGAGAAGGACGGCGCGCTGTGGTTCCGCTCGACGGATTTGGGCGACGACAAGGACCGCGTGCTCATCAAGGGCGACGGCGAGGCCACCTATTTCATGAGCGACGTGGCCTACCACTACGACAAGATGATGCGCGGCTTCGACCACCTGATCGATCTGTGGGGCGCCGATCACCACGGCTACATCAAGCGCTGCGAGTGCATGCTCGAGGCCTGGGGCTGGCCTGGGGCGCTGGAGGTGCAGCTGGGGCAGCTCGTGAACCTGTTCCGCGATGGCAAGGCTGTGCGCATGTCCAAGCGCACCGGCGAGATGGTCACCTTCGAGGAGCTCATCGACGAGGTGGGCGTGGATGCCACCCGCTACCTCATGCTGTCTCGCTCGGCCGACCAGCCCATCGACTTCGACATCGAGGTGGCGAAGAAGAAGGACGCCTCCAATCCGGTGCACTACGTACAGTACGCCCATGCGCGCATCTGCTCGATCCTGCGCAAGGCGGCCGATGAGGCCGATGCCGCCGCCGTCGAGGCGGGGGAGATGACCATGGGCGAGCTCGCCGAGAAGATCATCCCCGAGGATTGCGACCTGACGCCGCTCACCCATCCCTCTGAGCTGGCGCTCATGCGCAAGATGGCCGACTTTGGCAACCTCATCGCCCTGGCGGCCCGCGACCGCGCGCCGTTCCGTCTGACCCACTACGCGCAGGATCTGGCGTCGCTGTTCCACCAGTTCTACACCAACTGCCACGTGCTCACCGACGACGCCGACGTGCAGACGGCGCGTTTGGCCCTGTGCGACGCCACCCGCATCGTGCTGGCCTTGAGCCTGAACCTCTTGGGCGTGTCGGCACCGGTGAAAATGTAGGTTTGGCGAGCCTGGCCGACTTGCGCTAGAATAGCCAACGCATCTGGGGCTGTAGCTCAACGGTGGAGCAGGGGACTCATAATCCCTTGGTTCTCGGTTCGAATCCGGGCGGCCCTACCAAGATTTCGAAAGACCCTCGCCGTATCGCGCGAGGGTCTTTTTTACGGGTTGCAGCGCTTGCAGGGGTCGTAGCCGTTGGCGATGAGGTTCTCGCGGGTGTCCTCGACGTCCTCGCGGTTCTTGGGGCTCATCTGGCCGACCGACGAGCAGCTCGGCAGGTGGAACTTCCTCGAGTTCGTGTTCAGCACGTACTCGGCGACGCCCTTGCCCTCGTCGGAGCCCGTCGCGCCCTTCTCGGACGCCTCCCTGGCACCTGCGCCTTCGCTTGCGGCATCGGGTGCGCTTTCGGCTCCCGACACGTCGGGGAGGGGAGTGGCATCCTCCTCGAGCATCGATGCGCCTGTGCCGTAGTCGATGACCACTCCCGGCTGCACGTTGTAGCAGAAGACGTTGAAGGCCACGCCCTCGCCGCCATCTTCCACGGACTCCGCCATCATGTGCACGCCGCGGGCCACCAGCTCGCTTCCCTCGAAGATGGGCGTCACGGCCATGAGCACGTGGTTGCCCGTGGCGTCCACATAGTCGGCCACGGCGTTCTCGAAGGGCAGCATGCCCTGGATGTTCAGGTAGCGCGTGCCGGTGATGAGGTTTTGCGGGTTGGCGTTCTCGCCGGTGAGCTGGTAGCCCAGCAGGTGGCAGCGATTGAACAGGTACTTGCCCTCCACGAAATCGTACTTGGCCATCTGCCATCCGGAGGGGCGCACCTCGCCGATGGAACCGCGCTTCTCCGTGGGCTGGGTCTCGGGGCCCACGACGGCGAAGGCGGCGGTGCAGCGGCCTAACTCGTCCAGCTCGTCGTAATGCTCATACCCGGGTTCGGCCGCGCGCTGCTCGTCGGTGAACACCGGCTCGCCGTCGTTCACGTAGACGTAGGGATTGCCATCGAAGGCGGGGATGTCGCGGTAGGAGAGGACGCCATCGTCGGTTGCGGATCGGTTTTCGCTAGCAGCTTCAGCATTCTGCTGGTTTGCGTCCTCTGCGGGAGTGGCCTGTGGCTCTTGCGAGTCGTCGGGCGCCCCCGTGCTCGCGAGCTCCGGGGTCGACTTATCGGTCGGCGCCTCATCAGCTGCCATCGAGGCACTGCATCCGGCCAAAGAGCTCATCGAGAGCAAGAATGCTAGAGCGATACCGATGGCGGGGGTCAAATTTTTGTGCTGCGAGGATCGTTGGGACATCGTCTTCTCCTAATCGGGGCCGCAAGCGCCTTCCCGACAAAAAACTGCGATAATATGGTCACAAAATCGAGTTTTGAACTCTATATCTTCGATTCTGAACCCTATTTTGCTAGTTTAACGCCTCTTTTCCGCGTTTCAGTGCTGAAAATGACGGGTTTGCGGTTCACGAAGAGTTCAAAAGTCGATTTTGTGACCATTTTTGCGAAACTTTTTGCAAGAGCGCCCGTGCCCGACACTCGACGCTCTTTAGGGAAGATGGGAGTGCTCTCGTGAATGACCTTTTCGCGCGGACGCGGCTGCTGCTGGGGCGAGATGGTCTCGACCGCTTGGCGGCGGCTCGGGTGGCCGTGTTCGGCATTGGCGGAGTGGGCGGCTATGCGGTGGAGGCGCTGGCTCGCAGCGGGGTGGGGGCGCTCGATCTCGTCGACTCCGACACGGTGGATCCCACGAACCTCAACCGGCAGATTATCGCCACGATGGGCGCTATCGGGCGTCCAAAGACGCAGGTGGCGGCCGAGCGCGTGGCCTCTATCAATCCGTCGTGCATCGTGCGTCCTCGCCAGTGCTTCTTCCTTCCCGAGACGGCTGACCAGTTCGATTTCGCGGCCTTCGATTATGTGATTGACGCGGTGGACACGGTGAGCGCGAAGATCGCCCTGGTGGAAGCCGCCTTTGCGGCAGGTGTGCCCATTGTGTCGTCCATGGGCGCGGGCAACAAACTCGATCCGACGGCGTTTCGGGTGGCGGACATCTACGAGACCTCGGTCGATCCGCTTGCCCGCGTCATGCGTCGCGAGCTGCGGCGGCGAGGCATTCCGTCGTTGAAGGTGGTCTACTCCACTGAGCCGCCGCTCGTTCCCGCGGATGACGACATGGCTGTGAAGGACGGTACGCGTCCGGCACCCGGCTCGGTTGCCTTCGTCCCCTCCGTAGCCGGCCTCATTCTCGGCGGGGAAGTGGTGAAGGACTTGGCGGCCTGCTAAAGCGCGCCGCTGCGTGCTCGTCGGCGCCGGGGTGCTCGGAAACGGTCGGACGGTGGCGAGACGAATCAACGGGCGACGGGAGTGGTGCCGGCAGCGGCGACGGGAGCGGCGCCCATGGCGCGGGGAGCGGCATAGGAAAAATAACTCTTGCACCCAGGCTCTCTGTTGCCTATAATTCTGCCTTGCGCGAAATGGTGGGTGTGGCCTAGTTGGCTAAGGCGCCAGATTGTGGCTCTGGAGATCGTGGGTTCGAGTCCCATCATCCACCCCAGCGCGCTTGAAAATTTAGGGCTTGCAATTCTGAAAAGCTTCGCCTAGAATATTCAAGCGCTTTGCGCAGGAACCAAGTGCACCATTAGCTTAGTTGGTAGAGCAGGGGACTCTTAATCCCAAGGTCGAAGGTTCGAGTCCTTCATGGTGCACCACCGAAATGCTAGGCCAGCGGCTTATCGTCGCTGGCTTTTTTGTTGCCTCGGCTGCCCCTATCCCACGACTTCCTGTATTCTCGGGAGGAAAGGCGCTTCTCAACGTTACGGCTTGACCTGAGTCCAAGATAGGTGCAGCATTTTAGGCCGAAGTGTGCCATACTGAGTGACAAAGGCCCCTTATCTCAAGCAAGGAATTTACCTCCCATGGAATCAAAGACAACCACTGAGTCGTCCGACCGCCGCTTCGCGCTGCTCATCGACGCGGACAACGTGTCGGCGCGCTACTTGAAGCCGATCTTGAACGAGCTGTCGAAGTATGGCACCGTCACTATCAAGCGCATCTACGGCGACTGGACGCTCACCCTGCACGCGAAATGGAAGGACGCGCTGTTGGAAAACTCCATCACGCCCATCCAGCAGTTCGGCTACACCCAGGGCAAGAACGCCACGGATTCCGCCATGATCATCGACGCCATGGACATCCTCTACACCGACAACGTCGACGGCTTCTGCCTCGTGTCCAGCGACTCGGACTTCACGCGCCTGGCCAGCCGTCTGCGCGAGAGCGGGCGCATGGTCATCGGCATGGGGGAGAAGAAGACCCCCACGCCCTTCCGCCGCGCCTGCGACGTGTTCACCACGCTCGAGCTGCTCGTGCAGAACAAGCGCAACGAGAAGGGCGGCGGCAGCAACGCGGTGCCGAAGGACTCCGTGGAGCAGGCCGTGGTGGACATCATCACCGACAACCAGAACAACGGCAAGGCCACCGGCCTGGGCGAGATCGGCAGCCGCCTGCAGAAGCGCTATCCCGACTTCGATGTGCGCAGCTACGGCACGAACCTGCTCTCGAAGCTGCTCGAGGAGTTCACGCGGGTGCGCATCACCAAGGATCACAGCTCGGTCACCGTGGAGCTCGCCGAGGGCGAGGAGCGCCCCGAGAAGGCGGAGAAGCCCGAGCGCGCAGGGAAAGCCGAGAAGGTCGAGAAGGCTGCGAAGGCGACTGGAGCAGAAGAGGCTGCCGGCGTCGCGTCCGAGTCCGAAGGGGAGGCGGCCGCGACTGAGGCGTCCTCGGCTGAGGCGGAGAAGCCCGAGGCGGAGAAGCCCGAGAAGACCAGCCGCCGTTCCCGCAGCCATCGCGGCACGCGTCGAGTGGCGACGAAGACCGTCGGGCGCTTGGCGGAGGGCCGTCAGGCTGCCGCCGCGCTGCCCGAGGGCGAGGCGGAGCAGCAAGCCGCTTCCGCAGAAGCAGTTGTGGAAGCACCGGTCTCCGAGGCCGTCGAAGTGGCCGTGGAAGCCGTGCCGGAGGTGCGGCCCGAGCCCCAGGAGGCTCCGAAGGACGTGCGGCCCGGCCGCCGCGCGCGCGCAGAGCGCAAGACCCGCCAGGTGAAGAAGGCCGATCCCGCCGAGGTGGCGAAGGCAAGCAAGTCGGAAGAGTCGACGGAGACGGATAAGCCGACGGAGACGGATAAGCCCGCGGAGGCGCAAAAGCCGACGCGGCGCCGCAAGACGGCCAAGCCGAAGGCAGAGGAAAACCCCGCCGCCAAGAAGGTGGCCCCGAAGAAGGAGGCCGCCGAGACTGCCGAGAAGCCCGCCGAGAAGAGGAACACGGCCAAGAAGACTGCCCCGAAGAAGGCCGCTCCCAAGAAAACCGCGCCGCGCAAGAAGAAGCCCGCGGGCGACACCCCGGCCGGCTACATCCGCGAGTTGGTGGCCGATGCCGGCGCCGAGGGCATCATGCTCTCCACTATCACCGATGCGGTGCGCGCCAAGTTCAAGGACTTCAAGGTGCGCGACCTCGGCTATTCCCAGATGCGCCAGTACATGGCCTCGGTGGGAGATTACGATCTGGAGAAGAGCGGCCGCAATTTCCGCGTCCGCCTCGCGAAATAGGGGATGCTCGTGGAAGCCCTGACCCTCGGCCTGCTTCTGCTTGCCGCCGTGCTGGCGTCCTCGCTTATCGACCAGATCATCCCCCGCGTCTCCCTGCCGCTCATCCAAATCGCCATCGGGCTGCTCATCGCCGTCGTTGCCGGCGGCGATGTGGAAGTGACGCTCGATCCGGAGCTGTTCCTGGTCATGTTCATCGCTCCTCTGCTCTACGACGAGGCGAAGCATGCCGATAAGCAGGCGCTCTGGCGCGAGCGCAAGCCCGTGCTCTCCTTAGCCATAGGCCTGGTGGTGGCCACGACGCTCGTCATCGGCTTCCTGCTGAACGCGTTCGTGCCCTCCATTCCGCTGGCGGCGGCCTTCGCCCTGGGCGCGGCCCTCGGCCCCACGGACGCCGTGGCGGTCTCGTCGCTCTCGAAGCAGGTGGACATCCCGAAGCGTCAGGCCTCCATGTTGAAGGGCGAGCTGCTTCTGAACGACGCCTCGGGCATCGTGTCCTTCCAGTTCGCCATCGCCGCCGTGGTCACGGGCGCCTTCTCGCTGATCGATGCCAGCGTCGATTTCCTTGTTGAGTTCGTCGGCGGCCTTATCCTCGGCGTTCTCCTGGGCCTGCTCGGCAACTGGGTCGTCAAGCGCGCCCGCTCCATCGGTGTGGAGAACACGAACTTCCACGTGCTCTTCGAAGTGCTCATTCCCTTCCTCATCTACCTGGTGGCCAACGTGTGCCACGTCTCCGGCGTCATCGCCGTGGTGGTGGCCGGGCTCATCAACGTCACGTCCCCCAAGGGGGTCATCGGGCCTTCGGTCTCGCGCATGAACATCGTCTCGGGCAGCGTGTGGCACGTGCTCACCTATGCTCTGAACGGCATCGTGTTCGTGCTTCTGGGGACCCAGCTTCCTTTGGCCATGCAGGATACGTGGGAGAACGTGCGCATCACGAACTCCACGCTCATCCTGCTCGTCTTCGGGCTCACCTTCGTGCTTCTGGCCACGCGATTTCTGTGGGTGCTCGCCATGGATCTCTACCATGTGCGTCGCGACGAGAAGCGCCGGTTCGGGAAAGGCGATTTGCGCAGCGCGCTCATCACGACGTTTTGCGGGGCCAAGGGCACCATCACGCTCTCCATCATGTTCTCCATTCCCACCTATGCCGTCTACGGGCCGCCCAACGTGCCCTTCCCCCAGCGCGAGCTGCTGATCTTCCTCGCCTGCGGCGTCATCGTGTGCACGCTGCTTCTGGCCACGTTCGTCGTGCCGCTTCTGGCGCCGGCGCGCGACAAGGGGGAGGAGGAGCTGCGCCGCATCGACCAGGACGCCGCCACCACCATGGATATCATGCGCGAGGTCATCGAGATGCTGACGGCCCAGCAGACGCGGGAGAACCGCGCGGAGACCCAGGCGGTCATTCGCTCCTACAACGACCGCCTCGCGCGCATCAAGGCCAACAACGGCATCGAGAGCGAGATGAACGTGGAGCTGCGCGTTCAGGCCCTTATGTGGGAGTACGAGCGCGCCATGGAGCTGATGGAGCGCGGCGTCGTCTCCGGCGTGGTGGCCTACCGCTACATGGGGCGTCTCGAGCAGGCCATGCAGCTTCTGCAGCATGGCAAGGGGCACGGCACGTTGAAGCGCTGGAACGGCCGCTTCCGGGCACTGTGGCACCGCGGCGTGCGCGCGGTGCTGCGCGAGCTGCCGGGCAACACGGAGCTGGCTGAGCAGACCGAGGAGATGCGCTGGCTGCAGACGGCCACGCGCACCTATGCCGTGGAGCATTTGGAAGCGGCCGTCGCTTCCAGCCAGGTGCCCACCGAGGACGCGGCGGCGGTGCTCGTGGAGTACCAGCGCTCGGTGGCGGCGCTGCACGATGCGCGGCCCACGGTGACCTCGGTCATCAAGGCCGGCGACCGCACCGAGGACATCAAGCGCAAGGCCTATACCTTCGAGCTGGAGCAGATCCAGAGCGCCTACGAGGACGACCGGCTCTCCCGCGCCCATGCCCAGCGCATGCGCGAGAGCGTCCAGCTCATGCAGATGGACCTGGAGGACACGGTATAGAAAACGGCGCCCCCTCTGGTGAGGGGGCGCCGTGGTCGCGCGGCGTCGATGAGGCTTGCCCGCGGCGGCTAGTACACCATGCCCATGGCCTCGCGCACCTCGTCCAAGGTGGCGTTGGCGATCTCGTTGGCGCGGCGGTTGCCCTCGTGCAGGATCTCGCGCACCATCTCCGGCTGCCCTTCCAGCTCGCGGCGGCGCTCGCGGATGGGCGCCAGGTATGCGTTCACCGACTCGGTCACGTAGCGCTTGAGCGCGCCGGCGCCGTCGTTACCGATTTCCGCTGCGATGTCCTCTTCGGTGCGGCCGGTGGTCAGCGCCGCCGTGGTCAGCAGGGCCGAGACGCCGGGACGGTTCTCCTTATCGAAGGTGATCATGCGCTCGGAGTCGGTCTGCGACTTCTTGATGAGCTTGGCGGTCTCCTCCTCCGTGGCCGAAAGGGCGATGGCGTTGCCGTAGCTCTTCGACATCTTGCGCCCGTCGAGGCCGGGGATTTCCACGGCGTCGGTGAGAAGTCCGTGGGGCTCCGGGAACACCCGCCCGTAGCGCTCGTTGAAGCGGCGGGCGATCTGGCGGGTCTGCTCGATGTGGGGCAGCTGGTCTTTCCCCACGGGCACGACGTTGCCCTTGCAGAACAGGATGTCGCAGGCCTGGTGCACCGGGTAGCTGAGGAGCAGGCCCGTGAGCGCGTGGCCCGAGGCCTCCTGCTCGGCCTTCACCGTGGGGTTGCGCATGAGCTCTGATTCGGTGACGAGCGACAGGAAGGGGAGCATGAGCTGGTTTAAGGCCGGCACGGCGGAGTGCGTGAAGATGATGGTCTTCTCCGGATCGATGCCGCAGGCCAGATAATCGATGACCATGTTGTGCACGTTGTCGGCGATGTTGGCCGTGGTGTCGCGGTCGGTGATGACCTGGTAGTCAGCGATGATGATGCGAGTGGTGACGCCGGCGTTCTGCAAAGCGACGCGCTCGCGGATAGTGCCGAAGTAGTGGCCCATGTGCAGACGCCCCGTGGGGCGGTCGCCCGTGAGCATGGTGTATTTCTCCGGGTGTACGGCCAGATCGGCCTTGATCTCGTCGCTGATCTTCTTGGAGGCGAGGAAGGTGTCGCTCGTCAAATCGCTTGCCATGGGGGCGGATCCTCTCTTTCTCGTGCGCCGTTTCAGGGTGGGCGGCTTCGGCACTGAAAGCGCGGGAAGAGCCGCCAAACGGTGGAATTGTGAATATGTTGGGATAGTATACAAGATTCCCCCTTGCGCGCGCCGCGGAATCCGTGTAGTATATACAGCCGTCGCAAGTCACCCAGTGAGTTGCGAAACCTATCGGTCGCTTGGCTCAGCGGGAGAGCATCGCCTTCACACGGCGGGGGTCACAGGTTCAAATCCTGTAGCGACCACCATAAACAGCAGGCCCCTCCTCGGAGGGGCCTTTTTCGTATCCAAAGAGCTTTTCGCCCAGGAAAGGAAGCCGTCGTGAAACGGATTGCGTTTGCTGTGGTGACCGTGATGCTCGGAGCTTGCGCCGGGGCGTTTTGCTGGGCGTTCTTCTTTCTCATGAACGCGGGCCTCGATCTTTTGTGGGTGAAGGCGCCGGCGTGGCTGGCGGCGATAGGGATGCCCGCTGTCGTGTACCCGCTTGCCTTCTGCGTTGTGGGCGGCGTTGCCATTGGATTGTTTCAAAAGAACGTGGGGCCGTACCCCGATGATATGAACACGGTGCTCGCCGAGGTGAAGAAAACCGGGCGCTATGAGTATCGGCATCTGGGCGCTATGTTCGTTGGCGCGCTTCTGCCGCTTTTGTTTGGCGGCAGCATCGGGCCCGAGGCCGGCCTTACCGGCGTGGTGGCGGGGCTTTGCAGCTGGGTGGGGGACCGACTCAAGTTCATGGGCGCCGAGATGCGCGAGCTGGCGAACGCGGGCACGGCGGCCATTTTGTCGGCGATCTTCTCGGCCCCGCTGTTCGGCCTGGCGGCGCCGCTGTTCGGCTATGCGGACGATACCGACGGGCGTCGGCATGGGGGCGGCGCGTCCGCTGCGACCGTGGTTTCCGCGCCCCAGGTTTCCAAACCGGTCAAAACGGCGGTGTACCTGCTCTCCGTGGCCGGGGCGCTGGGGGCGTTCATGCTGCTCAACGAGGCGGCTGGCGGCGGTTCGGGGCTGCCGCACTTCTCCGCCATGGCAGTGGGGACATCCGAACTCGCCTGGGCACTTCCCGTCGTCGCGCTCGGCGCCTGCGCCGGCTGGCTCTTTCATGGCTTCGGCTGGGCCGTGGGCAAGCTGTCCGCGCGGCTCGGCGATCGCGTCGTAGTGAAGGCGGTCGTTGCCGGCGCGATACTGGGAGCTCTCGGGATCTTCCTCCCCTTTACCCTGTTCGCCGGCGAGGCCCAGACCGAGATGCTGGCGCAGCAGTGGACGGCCCTCGGTGCTGGGGTCTTGCTCGCGACGGGGTTTCTCAAGGTGCTGGCCAGCCAGGTGTGCCTCGGACTCGGTTGGCGTGGCGGTCACTTTTTCCCGCTCATCTTCTCGGGGATCGCCATCGGCTATGCCGCCGCCGGGCTCTTTGGCATCGACCCGGTCTTCGCGCTCTCTGTCAGCACGGCGGCCCTTCTGGGCGCAGCTATGCGCCAGCCGCTGATGGTGGCCTTGCTGCTCATCCTGTGCTTTCCCGCGAAAGCCGTTGTCTTCGTCCTTGCCGCTGCGTGCTTGGGCGCCGCCGTTCCGGTTCCGAAGGCGTTCTCTCGGGTTTGATTCTCTGCCCGGGCGACGCTCCTTGTCGGGTTTGATTCTTGGCCCGGGCGACGCTCCTTGCGACCGTCTTCTGGCTTCGTTCCTCGTCGCCTCGTATTCCGATCGCGATGTTAGCTTTCTATGGATGGCGTTTTTCGCAGTCGATAAGATCGGGGAGCTGTAGACGGCTTCGGTCGACGAGCTGTAGGCGGCTCCGGTCGGCGAACCGCCGGCAAAATGCAGCAAATCTCGAGTTGTAAGCGTCTGTTCTCTCGGAAACTGCTTCATTAGATGCTGGGGATATCGCTATTCGTTAATTCTGTCTCTTCTAGACGCTTATAACTCGAGATCTCGTGCAGAAAAGCAGCACTTCGTGAACCGAAGGAGTCTGAGCGCACGAATTGAGGAGCTCTCTGCTATGGTAGGGGGGTCTTGGAAGAACCTACTTGAGGAGGCAGCCGTGGCGCATCTCCAACATGAAACCGATGGCCCCGACGGGGCCGCGGCGTCGAAGCCGAGGGAGCGCGTTGCGGTGAAAGGGTGCGTCTTCAAGGACGGCCGCATGCTGTTCCTGTTCAAGCCCGATGCGGCGCGCCGTCTCAGCATCGCGCCCGATCTCGAGGAGGATCTTCCGGGGGGATGTGTGGAAGCGGGCGAGAGCTGGCAGGAGGCGCTGGTGCGCGAGGTGCGCGAGGAGACCGGGCTGGAAATCGAGGTCGGCGAGCCCTTCAATGCCTGGACGATGCGCGCCCCGGGGCGACGGATTCTCGGCGTCGACTTCGTTTGCCGCTGGCGCTCCGGCGACGTGCGCCTGAGCCACGAGCACGAGTCCTTCGCGTGGCTCACCTTGGAAGAAGTGGAGTCCAGGGGCTGGGAGGCGGAGACCGTCTATCGGAAGGCCTTCGAATTGGTTGAGGCGTGAGGGGGTACGGGCGATTCCCGATAAGCCCAACAGCCGTTTTCAGAAGTACCGAAAGGCATAGCGGGGCGCATCGTTGCGCGGATGCGCTACACTATGCAGTTGGCAAAAGCGGGGCGGCTCGGACTCGCCCTTCGACGACTGATTCGGGAAACGCTTATGATCCTGCAAACTGAACATCTTTCGAAATCCTACGGCGGCCGCACGCTGTTCCACGACGTGACGTTCCGCTTGGAAGAGTACGACCGGCTGGCGCTCGTGGGCCCTAACGGCGCGGGCAAGACGACGCTGCTCAACATTATCTCCGGCGAGGACGATCCGGACGAGGGGCGCGTGCTCTTCGCCAAGGGGGCGCGCGTGGGCTATCTGGAGCAGGAGGCCATCGAGATGGGGGACCTGCCCGTCTTCGAAGAGGTCATCTCGTCCCAGACCGAGGTTCTTGAAGCGGAGCAGCGCCTGCACAAGCTGGAGGCGGAGCTGGGCGCGAACCCCACCGAAGCTCAGCTGGCGGCCGTGGGCCGGGCGCGGGACGCCTACGAGATGCTCGGCGGCTACTCGCTGGAGTCGAAAGTGCGAAGCGTGCTGTTCGGCCTCGGCTTCACCGAGCGCGACATGACCCGTTCCACCACCGAGTTCTCCGGCGGTTGGCAGATGCGCATCGCGCTTGCGAAACTGCTCATCCGCAACCCCGAGGTGCTGCTGCTCGACGAGCCGACGAACCATCTCGATCTGGAATCGGTGAAGTGGCTCGAGGGCTTCCTGCGCGGCTACGCCGGCACCGTCATCGTGGTCTCTCACGACCGCGCCTTCATGGACAACATGGTCGACCGCGTGGCGGAAATCGACAACGGGGAAGTGAACCTGTACAAGGGCAACTACTCGAAGTACCTGGTGGCACGCGAGGAGCGCTTGGAGCGCATCAAGGCCGAGCGAGCGAAGTCGCTGGAGGAGATCGCGCATCTGCAGGCCTTCGTCGACCGCTTCCGCTACAAGGCCACCAAGGCCAAGCAGGCCCAGGAACGCGAGCGGCGCATCGAGAAGATCAAGGAGACGCTGCCGGTCATCCCCGAGGAGAAGAAGACGGTGCACTTCAACTTCGTGCAGCCGCCGCGCACGGGAGATGAGGTGGTGCGGGCGCGCGGTCTCGTGAAGCGCTACGGCGACCACACGGTGTACGACGGCATCGACTTCACGATGTACCGCGGCGACAAGGTGGCGCTCGTGGGCCCCAACGGCGCGGGCAAGTCGACGCTTTTGAAGATGATCGCCGGCGTGGAAAAGCCCGATGCGGGCACCATCGACTATGGCGTGAACGTCGATCTCACCTACTACGCCCAGCACCAGCTGGAAGAGCTGCACGCGGGCAACACCGTCTTCGAGGAGCTGGATCATGCCGCGCCCGGCTGGTCCATCTCCCAGGTGCGCAGCCTGCTGGGCGCGTTTCTGTTCACGGGGGACGCCGTGGACAAGAAGGTGTCGGTGCTCTCCGGCGGCGAGAAGGGGCGTCTCGCCCTGGCGAAAATGCTCGTGGCGCCGAAGCCCCTGCTGTGTTTGGACGAGCCCACCAACCACTTGGACATCTCCAGCGCCGACGTGCTGGAGCAGGCCCTGCAGCACTTCGACGGCACCATCCTGTTCATCACCCACGACCGGCATCTCATCCGCGGGGTGGCCAACCGCATCGTGGAGGTGAAGGACGGCCAGATCACCAACTACGAGGGCGACTACGACTACTACCTGTACAAGTCGGGCCAGCTCGATGGCGACGTGGACGCCGACCGCTCGGTGGTGGACGAGGCCCTGGCCGATGCGGGCATCCACGGGAAGGGGAGCGGCGCGGCCCCCGAGAAGCGCCGCGCTGGTGCGGCGGCCCCCACGAAGATCACCGTGAACCGCCGTCGCGACCGCCAAGGCTCGAGCTCGGCGGCTGCTCGGGATGGTTCCGTAGGGGCTGACCTTGGTCAGCCCTCCTCAGCTGTGAAGGGCTCCGGGGTCACGACGGCCCCCAAGGGCGGTGATGTGCAGCTCACCGCGCCCAAAGGCAGCGCGCCGAAGACCAAGGAGCAGAAGCGCCGCGAGGCCGAGGCCCGCAACCGCGCCTATGCCGCCCTGAAGAACCACCGTAAGCGCATCGCCCAGCTGGACGAGCAGATGGAGCGAGACAACGCCCGCATGGAGGAGCTGCTTGCCATGATGGCCGACCCCGACTTCTACGTGAACGAGGATGCCTCCTCCGACGCCATCGCCGAGCATGCCAAACTGAAACAGCGCCTGGCCGCCGCCGAGGAGGAGTGGTTCACCCTCACCGAGGAGCTGGAAGCCGAAATGGCCCGTCAGCAGGAGCAGGCGTAATGCTGAACATCGTTCTTGTGGAACCGGAGATTCCTCAGAATACGGGGAACATCGCTCGCACGTGCGCGTGCGTGGGGGCGCGGCTGCACTTGGTGGAGCCGATGGGGTTTCGGCTGACGGAGAGGAACCTGAAGCGCGCCGGGTGCGACTACTGGGACGATGTCGAGGTGGTGCGGTGGCCCTGCGTCGAGGCGTTTCTGGAAGCCCATGGCGAAGATGAGCTGCATTTATTCACAGGGCAGGCTTCGTGCGGCTATCGCGATGCCGTCTACGGACCGGACGCGTTTCTGCTGTTCGGGCGCGAGAGCCGCGGGCTCGACCAGGCTATCATCGACGCCCACGCCGACCGCTGCCGGCGCATTCCCATGCGCCAGGGCGCCCGTTCCCTGAATCTCTCCAACGCTGTGGCCATCGCTGCCTACGAGGCGCTGGCCCAGCGGGGCTTTCCGGGGTTGGTGTAGATGGAGACCTTCGAGCTGATTTTGTTTCTGCTGACGGCGGTCATCGCCTCGAGCATTCTAGACAAGTTCCTGCCGCCGCTGTCGCTGCCGCTTGTGCAGATCGCCCTCGGCGCCGCGCTCGCGCTGGCGGTTCCCACACCGTTGGAATGGGGCATCGATCCGGAGTTGCTGCTCATCCTGTTCATCGCGCCTCTGCACTTCAACGAATCGCGCCATGTGGACTCCGGCGCCCTGTGGAAAAACCGCTGGGGCATCGCGTCGCTTTCCGTGGGACTCGTCTTCGCCATCGTTGCTGCCTGCGGGGCGACGTTGCACGCGCTTTTGCCCGCCGTGCCCTTGGCGGCCGCCTGCGCGCTCGGGGGCGCCATGGGATCCACCGATGCCGTGGCCGTCACGGCGCTGACCCATGACCGCCGCTTCGGTCGCCGCCACGAGGCGCTGCTCAAGGGGGAGGCCCTGTTCAACGACGTGACGGGCACCGTGGTGTTCCAATGCTGTCTCACGCTTCTGGCCACGGGATCGTTCTCGCTTTTGCATGCGGGCGAGGAGTTCGCCCTCGATCTGTTCGGCGGCTTCTTCGGCGGTCTTGTCATGGGGCTTCTCGCCTGGGGCCTTTTGCAGGTGCTGCGCCGCACGGGGCTCGACAACCCCACGCTCCACGTGATGTTGGAGCTGCTTCTGCCTTTCATTATCTATCTGACGGCGAAATCGCTGCATATCGGCGCAGTCATCGCCGTGGTGGCCTCGGGGCTTATGCTGTCCCTACTGCCCCAGCGTCACACGGCTGCCACGGCCCGCACCAAGCTACAAGCCCAAAGCGTGTGGACGACTTTGGAGTTCGTGCTAAACGGGATCATCTTCGTCGTGCTGGGCATGCAGCTGCCGCGGCTTATGGAACCAGCGGCCGAGGGGAGTCTGGGCGATCCGGCGACGCTGCTGGGCGTCGTGGTGGTGCTGACCCTGGTGCTGGAGGCGGTGCGCTTCGCATGGCTGCTCGCCATGGACATACGGGCCGCCGTCGCCCAGGGGAAGGGGGCTCGCAGCTGCTTCGCACCCGAGGCCCTGCGCGGCACGCTCGCCATGGCGCTAGCGGGCGCCAAGGGCGGCATCACGCTTTCCCTCATGCTGACGCTGACGGCAGGCGCGGCGCTTTCCGCCGCTGGCAGGGCCACGCTCGTCTCCATCGCCTCGGGCATGATCGTGCTCACGCTCGTGCTGGCGGATTTCGCGGTGCCTGCGCTCGCGCCCTCGAAGTACTCCGCGCGGCGCACCCGCGCCCGCGTCGATGCCGAGATCGATCTCATGCTTGATGTGATCGCCTCCGTCGAGGCCGACGCGTCCTTCACGGGCGCGGTCAAGGACGCGTCGGGGTCGGCGGAAGATTCGCGAGAAGCCGAAGCGGGCGACGCTGCGAATGGCGGGAACAGCGCATCAGGAGAAGGTGCGCCGCCGCTGATCGACGAGCCGGCCACGGTCATTGTCATGCACCGCTACGCCGAGATTCTCGAGGAACTCGCTCCGGCCGCCTCGCCTGTGGCCGCCGCCCGGGCGCGCGCGGAGGTGGCGCGGGTGGGCTCCCTCTACGACCAGTTGGACGATATCGCCCGCCGGGCGGCCCAGTGGGACGAGAGCGAGGACGGCGTGGAAGAGGAGGCCCCCGACGACCGCACCGTCCGTCCGCGCCGTTCGCGTCGCGAGCGCCTGAATGCCGATCGCCCCGGCGCGCGGGGTCCGGCCGCCCCCAGCCTGTCCGACCAGTTCCGCCAGATGCGCGAGACCCACGATGCCGTAGAGGAAGTGCAGGCCCAGGCCCTCGTCCGCGAGCTGCAGCTCATCAAGGCCATGGTGGCCGACGGCTCCATCGACGCCGCCCACGCCAAGGATCTGCGCAACGACGTCTACATCCAGCAACTGGTGCTCGACTAACGCCATTGTCGTTCGTCGGCGGTTTCTGTGGGTTTGGAAAGCGGCGCGATGATGAGGGCGCGCGGTGCGCTACACTTATGCGCTATGGTTAACCTTCCCTACATCATCTGCTCGGTGCTGAGCTTCATCCTGGCTCTCGTGCTTCACGAGGTTGCCCACGGCTATGCGGCCTACAAGCTGGGCGATCCCACGGCTAAGCGCTCCGGACGCCTTTCGCTGAACCCGCTCAAGCACATCGACCCCTTCGGCACGGTCATTCTGCCGCTTCTGCTCATGGTCATGGGCTGGCCGGTGTTCGGCTACGCGAAGCCCGTGCCCTACAATCCGCGCTACTTCAAGGATCCGCGCCGCGACGATGTCATTGTGGGTTTGGCCGGGCCTTCCGCCAACCTCGCCATGGCCGCGCTGGCCGCTGCGGTGGCGTGGGGCTGCTCGGGGCTCGTCAGCAACCCCACCTTCGCCAACAACGAGCTGTTCGCTTACTTCTACGTGATGTTCCTGCCCACGTTCGCTCTCATCAACCTGTACCTTATGTTCTTCAACCTGCTGCCCATCCCTCCTTTGGACGGCTCATCCATCTTCGCCATCCTGCTGCCGCCGAAGTACCTGCCGAAGTACTACCAGATCCAGCAGTACGCCTTCCCCGTGTTCATGATCGCCATCGTGGTGCTGCCCTACGTGTTCAACTTCAACCCGTTCTCGTGGTATCTGGGGGTCACGGCCGGCAATCTGTTCGATTTCATGTTCCCGCCGTTTTTCTCCTAAGAGACGGCGCCGCCCATGTCCTACAAAGTCCGCATCGACAGCTTCGAGGGCCCCTTCGACCTGCTGCTTTACCTCGTGAGCCGCCAGAAGGTGGATATCGGCGCTATCTCCATCACCGAGATCGCCGACCAGTACCTCGCCGAGGTGTCGCGCATGGAGACCCTCGATCTGGACGTGGCGAGCGACTTTTTGCTGGTGGCCTCTACGCTGCTCGAGATCAAGGCCCAAAGCCTCATCCCGCGCGAGCGCGACGAGCTTGACGACGACTTGGCGGAGCTCGCGCCCTCCGAGGCCCGCGATATGCTGGTCGAGCGCCTCATGGAATACAAGAAGTTCAAGAACGCCGCCGCGGTGCTCCACAACCGCTTCATCGCCGAGGGTCGCATGCACACGCGCCCCTTCGGCCCTGATGCCGACTTCCTCGGCCTCATGCCTGACTTCCTGGAAGGGGTGTCGCTGGACGCGCTGGCCTATCAGGCGGCCGCGGCCCTTGCGCGCCGTGAGGTGTTCCTGCTGGAAAGCGAGCACATTGCCGCCAAGCCCATTCCCGTGGAGGTGCACGTGCGCGCCATTCATCAGCGCATTCGCACGGCCAAGCACCTGCGTTTCTCGCAGCTTGTGGGCCCGGGCACCCCCAAGGATGTGGCGGTAGTGACGTTTCTGGCCATCCTCGAGCTGTACAAGCGCGTCATGGTGAGGCTCGAGCAGGACGAGCTGTTCGGCGATATCGCGATCGACTACATCGAGAATTCGGGCGATTTGCGTTTGGAAGGCGACGACGCCCTCACGTCGGTGGGGGAGGAGTAGAGGCACATGTTTCAAGGATTGCAGGAAGACCAGCTGGCGGGCGCCCTGGAGGCGATGCTCTTCGTGACCGACGAGCCCGTGGGTACCATCGCGCTTGCCGAGATGCTCGAGTGCGAGGTGGGCGCGGTGGAGGCGGCGCTCGTGCGGCTGCGGGATGATCTGGAGGCCCGCGGCTCCGGTATCCAGCTGCGCGAAGTGGCCGGCGGCTGGCGTTTGTTCACGCATCCGGCCTACCACGAGCTCATCGAGAAGTACGTGCTGTCCTGGGACACGCGCAAGCTTTCCGCGGCGGCCATGGAGACGCTGGCCATCGTGGCCTATACTCAGCCGGTGACCCGTGCCGGGGTGGCCTCGGTGCGCGGCGTGAACTCCGACAGCTCCATCAACTCGCTGGTGGAGAAGGGGCTCGTGCGCGAGGTGGGTACAGAAGACGCGCCAGGCAACCCGGTGCTCTACGGCACGACCCGGGGCTTTCTGGAGAAGTTCGGTCTGCGCAGCCCTGCCGACCTGCCCGATTTGGCCGATTTCGCGCCCGATGCGGAGACGCGTCGGCTCATCACGGAGCGGTTGTCGGCCACGCGCAAGGACGCGGTTGTCTCCGACGAGCAGGCCCGCACCATGGCCCGCGCGCTCATGGGCGAGGACTTCGAGGCCGACGACGGCGAGGCCATGCTATCTGACGAGGAGCTGGCCCAGGGCACGGATGCGGCGGCCGAGGTGCTCGCGGACGCCCTGGAGGGGGAGCGCGGGGAGGAAGCGGCAGCGATAGCAGCTGGTCGAGCGAAGATTGAGGACGACGAGGCTGCCGAGGCTGCTGGGGATGGTGCGGATACTGGAGCTGCCCGCATCGCCGTGCCCGGCGCTGCCGCCGACGCGCTCGGCACCGCAGACGCCGACGCCATGTTCGCTTGCGTCATCGCATCCACGCTAGGCGTCGTCGACAAGATCGACTTCGACTCCCTCGTCTTCGAGACCGACGACGAGTAGGTCCCCCGCCATGGCCGAAATGAGGTTGCAGAAGTTTCTGGCTCGGGCCGGGGTGGCCTCGCGGCGCCATGCCGAGGAGCTGATCGCAGCTGGCCGCGTGACCGTGAACGGCGCGCGGGTGACCGAGATGGGCGTGAAGGTTGATCCTGCTGCGGACATGGTGGCCGTGGACGGCGCGCCCGTCGCGCTGCCCGAGGAGAACGCCACGTTCCTGCTGCACAAGCCCGCCGGCTACGTGACCACCATGAGCGATCCCCAGGGGCGCCCCACCGTGGCTGCGCTCATGGCCGACGAGCTGCTCGCCCATCCGGGGCTTTTCCCCGTGGGGCGGCTGGACACCGACACTACGGGGCTTCTGCTGTTCACCGACGACGGACAGCTGGGCCATGGGCTTCTGCACCCGCGACGCCACGTGGAGAAGACGTATCTGGCCCTGGTGGAAGGGGTGCCCGATGCGGGCGACGTGCGGCGCTTGCGCGAAGGGGTTCTGCTGGACGACGGTCTCACGTTGCCAGCGGGCGTGCGCGTGCTCGAGGGCGCCGATGGCCGCCGGGCCGCGCAGCTTATCGGCGAGGGGGCCGGAGCCAGCGGGTACCGCCAGCGCCACGGGGGCAAGCGCGGCCGCGACGCGCTGGCCGCCAGGGGATCTTACGTGGAAGTGCGCCTGCGCGAGGGCCGCAACCGTCAAGTGCGTCGCATGCTGGAAGCCGTGGGGCATCCGGTGATCGCCCTGCACCGCGAGGCCTTCGGCCCGCTCGTCCTGGGGGATCTGCCCCGGGGCGCCTCGCGTCCGCTCGCGGAAGAGGAAGTGGCGCGCCTCAAGGAGCTCGCGTCCTAGCTCGGGCGCCGGCGAGGGCTTGGTTTGGCCCATGTTCCGGCGTCTGCGAGTATCTGAGCCGATCCGCGTCCCGGCGCGATCCGCGACGCGCGCCAACGTCGACCTCTTGTGGGGGCGCGGGTCGCAGCCGGCTTTCTTATAGATCGCAAGAATGGCAGTATCGGCAAATCTGATCGAAATCACCAACATTTCGGGATGCTGCGCCGGCGTCAGAGCTTATAATACGCGCCAGTGAAGGATACCGTTGCACCCGGGAGGGCCCGGGGCGACAGGATCGAAAGGAAGTAACCATGAGTGTTACCGTATCGACGTTTCTCAAAATGAAGGCCGAGGGCAAGAAGATCTCGATGATCACCGCCTACGACTACACCACGGCACGGCTCGTGGACGAGTCCGGCATTGATTCCATCCTCGTCGGCGACTCGCTCGGCAACGTCATGCTCGGTCTGGGCGACACTGTGTCGGTGACGATGGAGGACATGATCCACCACGGGGCCGCTGTGGCCCGCGGCACGAAGAACGCGCTCGTCGTCGTCGATATGCCCTTCATGTCGTATCAGTCCAGCGTCCACGACGCGGTGGTGAACGCCGGCCGCCTCATGAAAGAGGCGCGCGCCAACGCCGTGAAGCTGGAAGGCGGTGTGGAAGTGGCGGACCGCATCCGTGCCATCGTCGACTGCCAGATCCCCGTATGCGCCCATATCGGCCTTACGCCCCAGGGCATCAACGCGCTGGGCGGCTTCAAGGTGCAGGGCAAGACGGCCGACTCGGCCCGCAAGCTTCTGGAGGATGCCCATGCCGTGGAGGAGGCCGGCGCCTTCGCCGTGGTCCTCGAGGCCATTCCCGCCGAGCTCGCCGAACGCGTGTCGGCGGAGCTGACCATCCCCACCATCGGCATCGGCGCCGGCGCGGGCTGCGACGGCCAGGTGCTCGTGAACCAGGACATGCTCGGCATGTTCCACGACTTCACGCCGAAGTTCGTGCGCCGCTTCGCCGAGGTGGGCGACGTCATGCTCGAGGCCTACCGCGCCTACGATGCCGCCGTGAAGGACGGCTCGTTCCCCGCCGCCGAGCACACCTACGCCGCCCCTGCGGGCGTGCTGGAAAACCTCTAGGAGGCCGGCCATGGAGATCATTCGCACTGTTGCGGACATGAAGGCCCGCGCGGCCGCCTGGAAGGCCGAGGGGCTCTCCATCGGGCTCGTGCCCACCATGGGGTCGCTGCACGAGGGCCACGAGAGCCTCATGGACGCCGCCCGCGCGGCGAGCGACCGCGTCGTCGTCTCGGTATTCGTCAACCCCATCCAGTTCGGACCGGGCGAGGACTACGAGGCCTACCCGCGCGATCTCGAGCGCGATGCGCGCATCTGCGAGCGCCGCGGCGTCGACGTCGTCTTCCACCCGGAAGTGGACGACATGTACGCCCCGGCCCACAACACCTTCGTGGTCATGGAAACGCTCACCGACTCGCTGTGCGGCGCCTCGCGCCCGGGGCACTTCCGCGGCGTGTGCACGGTGGTCACGAAGCTCTTCAACATCGTGCAGCCGCATCGCGCTTTTTTCGGGCAGAAGGACGCCCAGCAGCTCGCCATCATCAAGCGCATGGTGGCCGACTTGAACATGAACGTGACCGTCGTCGGCTGTCCCATCGTGCGCGAGGCTGACGGTCTGGCCAAAAGCTCGCGTAACGCCTACCTGAGCGCGGAGGAGCGCCAGGCGGCCCTCGTGCTGTCGCGGGCCATCTTCGCCGGGAAGGCGGCCGTGGAGGCGGGGGAGCGCGACGCCGCGGCGCTCAAGGCGCTCATGGGCGGCATCATCGAGGCCGAGCCGCTCGCGCGCATCGATTACGTGGAAGTCGTCGACGGTGTGACCATGCAGCCGACCGACGCCATCGGCGCCATGGCGCTCGTGGCCATGGCCGTCTACATCGGGAGCACGCGCCTCATCGACAACTTCCTGTACGAGGAAGGGGAATAGCCCATGCTGCTGAACGTCCTGAAGGGGAAGATCCACCGCGCCCGGGTAGTGCAGGCCGAGCTCGACTATGTCGGCTCCATCACCGTGGACACCGAGCTTGCCCGCGCGGCGGGCATCTTGGAGTACGAGAAGGTGCAGGTCGTCGATATCGACAACGGCAACCGCTTCGAGACCTACGTCATCGCCGGCGAGCCGGGAAGCGGCATGATCTGCGTGAACGGCGCGGCGGCCCACTGCGTGGAGCCGGGGCACAAGGTCATCATCATGTGCTACGCGCAGATGACCCCCGAGGAGTTCGCCGATCCCGACAACGCCCCGCGCGTGGTGTTCGTGGATGACGACAACCGCATCGCCCGCGTCACCCGCTACGAGAAACACGGACGTTTGGAAGATATGCAGTAGCGACTCCTCGGGGGGGCGGGACCACGGGGCACCTTGATTCGCTCAGACAGTCCTCGATGGTATCGAAGGCCCAAGGTCGCCTTTTCCCTGCGTCGTTGCGCCTTCGATACCATCTGCGGAACTCGCTCGGTCAAGGCGCCCCGTGTTCCCGCTGCGCATTGCCATCGTTGAATAGCAAGGAGGCTCCTATGAAGCCTATTGAAAATATCGCCATTGTCGGGTTCGGGTCGCTGGGGGCCATGTATGCCGGCTGCTTCGGGGCCGCCATGGGGCCCGAGCGCGTTTTCGTGGTCGCCGATACGGCCCGCACCGAGCGCTATCGCGCCGAGGCCGCCACGTTCAACGGCGAGCCCATCCGCGTCACCTATCTGACCTACGATGAGGCTGCCGAGCGCGCCGCGGAGGATCCCTTCGATGTCGTCTTGTACGCCGTGAAGTACGGCGCGCTGCCCGAGGCCATCGAGCAGTCGGCGCCGCTCGTCGGCCCCGATACTGCCATCATCTCGGTGCTCAACGGCGTCACGAGCGAGGAAGTGCTCGCCGAGCGCTTCGGGTGGGATCGCGTCCTTTTGTGCGTCGCCCAGCAGATGGACTCCCGCAAGGTGGGCGCCACGGTGACCGCCGGCTGCGTGGGCGTGATGGCCCTGGGCGTCCACGATGCCCAGGACGCGGCCCAGCGGGCGAACCTCGAGCGCGTCGCGGAATGGCTCACCGCCATCGACCAGCCCTTCATCACGCCGGATGACATCCGGCACCAGCTGTGGGGCAAGCTCATCTGCAACGTGGGGGTGAACCAGGCCTGTGCCGTCTACGACTGCTGCTTCAGCGGCATCCACGCACCCGGCGAGGCGCGCGAGGCCATGATCGCCGCCATGCGCGAGGTGGCGGCGGTGGGCCGGGCGGAAGGCGTGGGTCTCACCGAAGAGGACGTGGCCTACTGGCTCGATATCATCGACCACTTGAACCCGGAGGGTCTGCCGAGCCTGCGCCAGGATGTGCTGGCGCGCCGTCCCACGGAGGTGGAGCTCTTCTCGGGCACCATCAACCGCCTGGGCGCGGCCCATGGCATCCCCACGCCCCAAAACGAGCGCTTCTACGCCGCCATCAAGGAACTCGAAAGCTCCTTCTCGCAGGGGCGAACCTCGGTTCGCCCTCGTCAAGCACGTTGATCTCGCCTGAGAGGGGCGACCAAGGTCGCCCCCTACGGTTGGGTTGCGGGCCCTTTCAAGTTCACCGTCGAGTTACGTTCTCGTGACCGCTTGTTTTCAGTGATAAACTGACGCAGGAATAACAAGCATGCACAAGGACGGCTTTTGGAGCGCAGAAAGTACATTGCCATCGTATCGGCCGCGGCGGTCGTCATCGTCGTCGCGGTCTGCGTCTACCTGGCCCAACTCTCCGCGACGGTCGCCGGCAACCTCATGACCTCCGTGGACGAGATATCCCGCCACGATGTGGAGACCATCGAGGGCACGCTGAACAATTGCTACGCGCGCTTGGGCTCGGTGGCCGACCGCCTCGAGGTCTACGACGTGCAGACGGTGCACGAGGCCCAGGAGCAGCTGAACTTGGAGGCGGCCTCGTCGGCCATGTTCAACGCGGTCTATCTCATGGAAGCCGACGGCACGCTCTACAGCAGCTCGTACGTGCGCCTCGGTGCCGACGAGCACGCCTACGACGAGCTTATGGAAGACGGGCGCGAGCACTTCGCCATGCTCTACGACGACGAGAACGGCCGGCTGGAAACCACCAAGGAGTCTCTCATTTTCGGCATCCGCCTGCCCGATACGGAAATCGGCGGGCGAACCTTCGTGGCCATGCTCGCCCGCAGCGACTTGTCCACTATCTCCAGCCAGCTGGTCATCGAGAGCTTCGACGGTCAGGGCGTTTCCTCGGTCGTGAACGCGCGGGGCTATTACATCGTGAGCGCCAGCCCTGCCACCGACCTCGCCGGGCGCGACAACTTCTACGACACGCTCGAGGCCGGGCGCATCGACGACGGCGTCACGGTGGAGGACATCCGCCGCAACATCGCCGCGGGCGAGAGCTTCGTCATCAATTGCACGACGAGCGCCGGCGAGGATCTCGTCATGTCCTTCGCGCCGGTCGCAGGTACCGAGTGGTCGTTCATCATGACGGTTCCGACGGAGGTGTTCAGCCAGCGCTTCGCCCCCTTTATCGCCATGACGGTGGGCATGCTCGGGGCCATGGTGGCGGTCATCTCCATCATGCTGGCGGTCATCTACCGGTTCATGAGGCAGTCGATCCAGGCTCGGGCGGAGGCCGTCGCGCGCACGGAGTTCCTTTCGAACATGAGCCACGAGATCCGCACGCCCTTAAACGGCATCATCGGCCTGAACCATCTGATGGAGCGGCACGTGGACGACGCCACCGCCATGCGCGACTACGTGAATCGGCTCGGCAAGGCCGCCCAGTACCTGCTATCGCTCGTGAACGACATCCTGGACATGTCGAAGCTGCAGGCCGGCAAGGTTGATTTGACGAGCGAGCCTTTCGACGTGAACGCGCTGGTCGACAATGTCTGCGAGATGCAGCGCGGGCCCATGGCTGACCGCGGGATCCGCTTCGAGCTGTCGCGCACGGTCGAGCACCCGTGGCTTCGAGGCGACGAGGTGCGCCTGTCGCAGGTTCTCATGAACATCCTGTCGAATGCGGTGAAGTTCACGCCCGAGGGCGGCCGCATCTCCATGAAGGTGCACGAGGCGGTGTACGCGTCGGGGAATGAGGCCGTGCTCACGGTGTCGATCGCCGATACCGGCTGCGGTATGACCAAGGAGTTCGCCGAGCACGTCTTCGACGCCTTCACGCAAGAGCGCAACCGCAACAGCGATTCCCAGAAGGGCACGGGGCTGGGCATGTCCATCAGCTACCTGCTCATGACGCAGATGGGCGGCTCCATCACGGTGGAAAGCGAGCCGGGGTGCGGTTCCTGCTTCACCGTCATCGTGACGCTTCCTACTGTCGCGAATGGTGATGGGCTGACGCCTGCCCAGGCGCCCTCGCTGATTTCGTCGAGTGCAGAAGGCGCGGAAGGCGTGGGAGGCGTAGAACGCGCGGAAAAGGTGGAGGCCGAAACCGCCGAAACCGTCGAAGCCCCCGGGGCCCCCGGAGCCCCCGGAGCCGTTCGGGCCGTCTCCTCGCCGTCTGGTGTCGAAGCCGCTCGGGCGCCCGTCGAGATCCTCGTGGCCGAGGACAACGAGCTGAACGCCGACATCATCTCGTCCATCCTCACCGAGGAGGGCTTCTCCATCACCGTGGCCGAAAACGGCGAGGAGGCCGTGCGCCTGTTCTCCGAATCGCCGGCGGGGCATTTCGCGGCCATCCTCATGGACGCCCAGATGCCGGTCATGGACGGCTACGAGGCCTCTCGTGCGATCCGCGATCTGAAGCGAGCCGATGCCAAGACGGTGCGCATCTTCGCCTGCACGGCCTCCACGTTCGCCGAAGATCGCAATCGCGCTCTGGCATCGGGCATGGACGACTTCCTCAGCAAGCCTTTGAACGTGACGGTCATGCTGCAAAAGCTCGAGGCCGTTCGGAAGGGCGGTGCCTCATGAGTAGCGAGAGCCGCAGAATACATCGCGGGATGATCGAGCCGGCATTTCCGCCGACGCAAAGCGTCGTGCCGCCGATCCCTCGTCGCGGCATGACCCGCCGCGCCTTCTGCGCGGGAGCGGCCTTCCTTGCGGCCGCAGGGACGCTGTCCCTCGCCGGTTGCAACAGCCTGCCCTTCACGGGTGCCGCGCCCGTTCGTCTGGTGATCAAGGTGCCCCGCACGGGGCACGACGTCGTCTTCGACGACTCCATCAGCCAGGTGGAAACGGTCATTCAGGGCATGGCCGAGGGGTTCCAACGCGACTACGAGAGGCCCGTCGACGTCGAGGTCGTCGTCTTCGAGCAGAACCAGTACGACGAGGCCGTCAAGGGGTCGTTCGACACGGACAAGGCGCCGGATGTGCTTTACGGCGATTACTTCAATATCTCCACCTACATTCGCACCGGGCGCGTCGTGCCGCTGGACGACGTTGTCGCCCCGGCTATCCGCGACGATCTCTTCGACGACTTGTGGAACATGGGCGTGGTGGAGGGCCGCGCATATATGATGCCCTATCTGGCGCGCCAGAACGTGCTTGCCTACAACAAGGAGATGTTCCGCAACGCGGGGCTTGGGGAGTTCGTCGCCGAAGGGAAGATCACCGCCTGGTCGCTGGACGAGTGGACGCGCATTTTGGACGCGCTCGCCGCTTCGCTTCCCGAAGGAAGCTTCCCGATGATGATGTACGCGGGCAGCTCCCAAGGCGACACCCATATCGTGACGCTTCTGCGCTCCGCCGGATCTAGCATCTACGACGACACGGGGCATTTCAACCTCTCGGCGCCCGAGGGCATAGCGGCGCTGAGGTGGATCCAGGAGGGCGTGGGCCGCGGCTGGTTCCCGCCCCATGCGGAGAATTTGGAGATCGAGGACTGCTCCAGCCTGTTCCGCCAGGGGCAGCTGGCCATCTACATGGTGAACAACGCCTCCATCACGCGCTATGGCGACACGGTGGGGCTCGTGAACTTCCCGGGGCCCGATGCGGACGGCAGCGCCACCGCCTTCGCCTCGGGCTTTCAGGTTTTCGACAACGGCGACGCCGAGAAGCTGCAGGTGGCGAAGGATTTCCTTTCCTATGTGTACACCGATGAGCGCTGGCTCGACTATGCGGCGGGCGCGATACCGGCGAGCAAGCGCGTGTCCGATCGCTATGGCGCCGATATCCCCTCCTACGATCTGTTCCGCGCCAATGCCGATAACGTATGGGATTTCACGGGCGGCAGCCCCGACACCCAGACGGTGCGCGATGTCTTCTACACCGGCATCCACGACCTGCTCATGGGCAAGACGACCCCCGAGGAGTGCGCCGCCCTCCTCGACGCGCAGTGCAACGCCGCCATCGACGAGGGCTGGGCCAAAAGCCAACTCCACGAGTAGGAGTGCGCTTCAGTCAAACTGGCAACCATGGTAACGGCCATTGTAGGGCTGATCAGGGAATTGCTCAGAGACCAGCTATCATTTTGTCAAGAACTTTTTTCCGAGCCGCACGGTCAGAGATGACCCCGACGGTCAAACTTGCGAGACCTGGAAGGCCCCTCCCGTCCGAGGACGGCCCTATGCATCGCACCAGATGAAGCGCACGATCTCACGGGGCGAACTGCGCGTCAAGGCGAGGAAAACTTTTTTCTTTTTCAACGGAAATTCAGTGTGAAAAAACTTTTCCTCCGGGAAGCCTTGACGCGCCGCCCGCCCCGTGAGCCGGACGCCCCATCAGGAGCGAGGCAGAGGGCCTCTCTCCACGGAACGAAAGGGGCATCCCATGCTTTACATCGCAGCGACCGTCGAAGACCTCTCCTCCTGGGAGGGCCTGAAGCACTTCAGCAAATCCGCGCTGGCCGCCATCATCGACTGGCACGACGAGCAGGAGATCGACCAGGAGGCCGACGCCGCAGAGCTTCGGGGCGAGTGGACGGAGTACGACGACGCCGGGGCCATGTGGTACGCCCTCCACGATGTGGACGAGGGGCTTCCGATCATCTACGACCCCGACCAGCTGGAATCGCTCACCGACGCCCTTGAGGCCGTGGGATACAACATCATCCGCACGGAGACGGGAGGCTGGCTCGTCCACGAGGCCTAGCCCGCATCGACCGGAGAGGCCCCCTCGGGGGCCTTTCCCCTTGCCCGGTGCCTGTCCCGGCTGTACTCCTCGCCCGAGCGCATGAGCGCCCAGCACACGCAGAGCATCTTGCGCGCCACGGCGCAGACGGCGTAGCGGTGCGAGTAGCCCCTGGCCCGGAGGCGATCGTAGAAATCGCGGAACTCGCAGTCGGCGCGAAGCGAAGCCTGGGCGGCGATGTAGAGAGAGCGGCGCAAGTGGGCGCTGCCGCGCTTGCTGATGCGGTTACGGTCAGGATCGAAGCCGCCCGACTGTCGGCGGGTGGGGTCGAGGCCCGCGTAGGCAACTAGCGCCTTGGCGTCGCGGAACCTCGTCGCGTCGCCGACCTCGGCGGCTATCTGGGCGGCGGTGGCGCGGCCCACGCCGGGGACGGTCGGAAGCGTCGGGGCCACGGCGTCCAGGAGGGAGTCGGCCTCGGCGTCGATCTCGGCGAGCTGGGCGGCGCAGAAGTCAAGCTGGTCGAGCAGGAGGCGCAATTGCAGCCGCAGGGCGTCGGTGGCGGGGACGCCGCAGGTGGAGCGGAGCGATTCCAGAACGTCGGAGGCCTTGGCCGCGCCGAAGCGGTTCCTGCTCGCGCCGCGCAGGTCGTCGGCCAGGCCGTCGGCGTCCATTTCGTCCAGGGCGAAGCGGCGAAGCACCGCTCGGGAGGAGTCCCCGAACTTGTCCGAGAACAGCTTGCCGTACTCGGGCCACACCTGGTCGAGGAGCGCCACCGCCTGAATCTTGGCGCGCGACATCGACTCCGAGACCGCGCGGCGGAAGCGGCACAGGTCGCGCAACTGGGCGGCGTCGGCATCAGGCGAGGGCGTGGGCGCTATGCCCTGCTTGCGCAGCGCGTCGGCGACCACGAGGCAGTCCACCCTATCCGTCTTGGCGCGGCCCAAATTGCCCGACTTGCGCTCCGCGCAGGTCACAACGGGGTTGATGACCGAGACGGGGTAGCCGCCCTCGGCGAGGACTTTATAGCAGCTCCGCCAGTAGCAGCCCGTGGACTCCATGCCCACGGCCACGTCGCCGCCGCACAGGTCCAGGTCTGCGACCATGCGGGACAGGCCGTCGGCGTCGTTTCCGTAGGGCCTCGGCTCCATCAGGAAGCGGCCCTCGCCGTCGGTGACGCACATCCAGTGCGTTCTCTTGGCGATGTCTATTCCGGCGTACTTCTCCATTTCTTCCTCCAATCGTCCCTCATCCGGCACCGTGGCGGGAGCGGCATCAGCCGCCGCGCTTTTCCGTAAGAGACCCGTGGTCGCGCCACATCCAGCTCATCCGCGATCTCGCCTCCGCCGCATCCGGCCGCGCAGTTTCTGAGTCGTGGTCATGCCACAAAGAGTACAACGCGCTAAGATGCCAGAACGGGTATACCGAGCCGCCCCGAGGGGCGGCGGATTGTCTATCTCTCGATGAAAACCTGATTGACCACCTTGGCGGGCCTCCCGTCGCCGTCGGTGAACGAGGAGTCGCCCTCGCTCACCAGGTAGACGTTCGGGCTGGTCACGTGCTCCACGTAGTCCTCCCAGGACACGCGCGACTCGCGCGGGCGGGATATGCCCCGCGAGCAGTTGTAGAGGCGTATGCCGCTCTCGTAGTTCGCGAGCCTCGCGCCCTTCTTTCCCAGCTGGTCGTCGTCGGTGAGATACGCGCACAGGTAGTTCCCGAGGTTGTTTATGTCGCCGCTGAACCCCTGGACGTTGACGAAGCCGTGGCCCCAGGCGTCGCGCACGGGGTGGTCGTCCTCGGTGTTCGCCATGTACGGGGCCGGGCCGTCGAAGAACAGCACGCAGTGCATGTGCCACGCCCCGCGGGCCTGGCGCTCCTTGACGTACAGGTACTCCATGGGGCCGTACATCTTGCGGAGCCGCTTGAAGAACTGGCGCAAGTCGGAGGATATGCGGGCGTTGTCGGTCATGTTCTCGGCGTAGGTGAGAGTGAGGAACCTCACGCAATCGTTGCCGCGCACGTTGGCGTTGATGACCGACTTCAGGCGGTTGAAGGACTGACGCACGGAGTGCAGGTTGTCTCCCTTGGTCTCGGAGCGCGGCGAGTAGCGCCGAAGCTCGGCGGTGGACTTGACAACGTAATGCTCCTTGTCGATTCGCTTGATTCTCGCCTCCGTGGGAGGCTCGAAGGGGCAATGGCGGTAGACAACCGTCGTACCGCAGTCGATTTCCTTCAGGTACTTCCTCGGGCCTACGATGCTCATTTGTACCTCCTCGCCCCTGACCTGGGGCTGGTTCAATTGTGTGACTTAATCAAGTTAATATAGGGCCGCTGGCGCGGCCCCGGGGGCGCAGGAGCGCCCGAGAAGCCGACTACTGCAGCAGTTATACTCAGAGAAGAATAGTACACAGCACAAACCCCCGTCCGCACGGCAGCACGGCCCTCAGAAGCGGCGGGGGCGCGCGGGCCGGGGCAGGGAACCCCCTGCCCCTCGCCCCGCCCCGCGCGCCCTAGGCCTGCTCGAATCGGTTGTAGCTGTCGTACAGGCGGAAGTAGGCCCTCCGGGGGAGGAGCCACGTTGTGCCGACCTTCTCCTTGAGGCCGTAGTAGTACGACACGGCGCAAAAGAGCTTGCCACCGAAGGGCAGCGAGAGCAGGAGGCCCTTGAGGCCGAAGTTGGCCAGCTTGCGGTGGTTCACCTCGATCTCCACGAGGCTCCTGATCTGCCTGTCTATCATGCGGTCGAACTGAGCGATGAGCACGACCTTGTAGCCGAAGTGCCTATGCTGGGAGAAGAACTCTATCCAGTCCATTCTCTTCTGGGAGCCGCCCCTGTCCTGCCAGGTGCGCGAGTTGAACACCAGCTGGGCCTCGTCTATGACGAGCAGGATGGCGTCCTCGCGCACCTTGCGGCCCTTCCAGTACCCCTCCGCGAACTCGAAGAGGAAGTCCGGCGTGAGATCGCAGTTCGGCCTATAAGTGAACCGCTCGCGGTAGCCCCTCGTCCTCGGGTTAATGTCGAAGTTGGCTATCACGGGGCGGCGCCTGGCCCCCAACGAGTCGCGTATGTCGCGGGCGGTGTGAAGGGACTTGCCGGAACCGGGAGTGCCGGAGTAGAGCATTATCATTCGAGATCACCCCTTCGCGGCCCTGACCGCAGACCAGATTATCATGGCGACGTTGGCGGCGATCAGGAGGCCTATCCAGACGGTGAGTATGGTTATCAGGTCGCCGATGGGGACGAACCAGTTGAGGGCCGAGAGGACGCCCCGGACGGAATCGGGGACGGCGATGGGGAGGGAGGACGCGTCCACGGCGGGGAGCAGCCCTATCACCAGCAACAGGAGGTTAAGGGCCGAGCCTAAGACGGTATCGAGGAGAGCGCTAATCACCTGCGACACCCCCCGAGTAGACGAAGCGGCGGGAGTTCGCGAACAACATGACCGCGAAGCCGATCCGGGAGAGCCAGGAGGTCATGTCGGCCAGCCCCTGCCAGTCGGAGAACCCGAAGTCCAGCGGCGCGCCCCAGAAGTCGAAGTGGAACTCCGGCGGAGCCGGGTCGGCCTGGAGGAGGCCCAGAATCTGCTTGAGGACGGCGGGGACGCAGAAGGGGAAGGCATTCTGGATGGCGCTGCCAACAGCAGAGGCCGCAGCGTCGGTAACATCGAGGGACATATCCCCGAATATGGCGTCCAGCACGTCCTTGGCGTTCTCCACGACCCCGGCGACGGTCAGAAGGCGGATTATCGAGTCCAGCCGGGACTCGACGCCGGAGAAATCGACCTCGACGGAGACGGAGAGACTCCCGAGCTTGTCCAATACGTCCGAGAATCCCTTGGAAGTCATATTGGAGAACGTATCGATCTTCCCGCCGTTGTAATAGGTCAGGTTGGCGATGTAGCCGAGTATGCCAGCCGTGGAGCGGTAGGCCGTCGTGCCCGTCTCGGCATAGGTCACCTCCTGGTAATTCATGTTGAACAGGCGCGCGAGGAGTCGGGCGGTGCCGTAAACGCTGTCCACGTCCTCGCCGTTCAGGGAACCCTGGTACTTCTCAAGGCTGCGAATCTCGTTCAGCTTGAGACCGTTAAAATAGGTCAGATTAGCCATATAGCCGAGAATACCCGCGGTGGAGCGGTAGGCCGTCGTGCCCGTCTCGGCGTAGGTGATCTCCTGATAGTTCATGTTGAACAGGCGGGCGAGGAGGCGGGCGGTGCCGTAAACGTCGTCCACGGAGGAGCCGTTCAAAGAACCCTGGTATTTCTCAAGACTCCTGATCTCGTTCAGCTTGAGGCCGTTGTAATAGGTCAAGTTGGAGAGGTAGCCCAAAATGCCGACGGTCGAGCGGACGGCGGTACCCCCGGTCTCGGCGTAAGTCACGATGCCGTACTGGCTGTTATGGATGCGGGCCAAAAGGCGGGCAGCCGAGTAGTCCCCGGCATCGCCGCCGACGAGGGAACCGTTGTAGTTCAGGCGATTGGATGCCGCTTGGAGCCACCCGGCGGGGGAGTTGGAATGAACCACGACGGTGTTCCCGGTGCCGTAATTGTAGCCCCACTGCTGGCGCAGGGAATCAAGGATGCTCTGCAACCGCTTGCCGTGGTTGTCCATGTTCAGCCAGTTGTCGATACGGTAGAGGTAGGAGCGGATGCCGCCCAAATCATCGTCGGCCCTTTGAGCAAAAGCGTTCAGGACGCCGTAGGTCGCGCCAGTGGTCGCGATAATCGCCTGATCTTCTTTATTTGAGCCAGTAAACCAAGATAAAAATTGAGCAACAGCATCTTTGGTTGAATTATAAGCACCAATCCAACTAAGAGCATTAACCAAAGACGCCGGAAGCGCTGGGATAGCGGCGAGTGCTATCTGATTGTCGTAGTTCACTTCTTGTATTTCAGATATATTTTGTAAAGAACTATCATCAATGCTGCTCCCAGAATAGTACTCACCATTTCCGGAAAGTCCGAATTCTGAAACGAGATCAGGCCCGACGCTATCACCGCCGAGGACATAGGATCCATTGTCGCCCCCTAAGAGGTCAGGCCGGGTATCGAGAGCGTTCCGCCCGCTATCACTATCGTAGTCCTCTGAAGAACCATCCAAAGCGCCGCCAGGAGAAGGAGCGCCACCACTAGGAGAGTCCATTTCAGGCTCCGAATCCTCTTGTCCCTCCGAGCCTGCTTTCTCTCCTCGTCCGTCATCTGCCAATCGTACCTCGCCATTCTCCACCTCCTGGGACTCGTCCGCATAGGCGAGAGTATAGCACGGCATGAAGCAGTTAGCGGCCAGCATTAGGGAGAGGCCGACCGCCGCGAACCTGGGGACTTCCATACTTCACACCTCCAATCTAAAAGGAAAAGGGGGAGGCCGAAGCCTCCCCCAGCCGGACGGTACGCCAGAGCCGGACTAGCGGCAGAAGCGCTTCACCAGGCCCCAGACGGCGGGGATGGCGATGAAGATCGCGGCGACGCCGAGCAGGGCGGGCAGGTTGGTGCCGATCATCGTCTGGATGTTGGTGGACAGGGACGTGATGGCGGTGCCGATGGCGGTGGTGATGGTCTCCATTTCCATTTCCTTTCTCCTTGGTAACTACGAACGGAAGAGACGTTGCGCGAGGCGGAAGGCCCCACTTATTCCGAAAGCCAGCAAGCCTAGGAACATAGCCAGCAGGAATCCAATCGGAACGGCCCCGAAGAAGGAGGAGGCCCATTCGAGGAACCCCTCCACCTGGTAGGCCGAGAGAATGTCGGGCGTCACAGGGCCACCGCCAGGAAGCAGAGGACGAGGACGGCGGTCAAGGCCCAGGGCGGCAGCTTCAGGATGAGGGGGCGCTTGCCCCACTCGTCGCGCCAGCGGGCCTTGGCCCAGGCGCACATGATCTTCAGCGCCTCATAGACAGCGAAAGCGTAAGCAAACACGCCAGCGAGAGACAGAACGAGCAGAACGTCAAGAACGGCATCCATCTAAGACCTCCATTTGTCGGAGAACGCGAGCCAGAGGGTCGCGCCCAGGTTGAGCAGAAAGGCGACCAGCAGGAAGACCATTAACACGGTCTGCATGTACTGGAAGCCCATGAGGTGGGAGAAGAAATCGGGGGGAACCTCGGTCTCGGAGGTGACCGTGGTCACCCAGTTGCCGGAATCGTCGGGGGCGTCGGTCGCGATCGCCAGCTCTGCATCGCGGACAATCAGCTGCCGGAAGCCCTCGACCTCGGTCTGGCGCAAAGACTCGATGGCGGCGAGGACGTCCGAGTTTCCGGCCTTTATCTGGGCCACGTCCTCGCCAATGCCCTCAAGAGCCTGGTAAGCATCCAGCGCCAGCGAAGCGGCGGCGTTCTCATCCACGTTGCACCTCCCTCTCCTTGGTCAGCTTGTCCAGATCTTTCAGAACCTTCTTCTGGCGGACGTTGCACTCGTTGCTGACCGTCGCCGAGAGGGACAGCACGAACGCTGCCATCTGAGACGGTCTCAACTTGCCCGCCATGTCCTCCAAAAGCTCGGCGGACTCCAAAAGGGACTGCTGGTAATCTGCCATCTCAAGCCACCTCCTGGAAGTTCGGGTAGATCAGCCGGAAGTGCGAGAGGGCCGTATCCATGTCGGGGAACTCCCTGTCCCAGATGATCTTGCGATCTGCGGTAACGACCACGCCGTGGACGGTGCCGTCGGGACGCTCATCGAAGCGGGCGCGCCATCCGAAATCGTCCTCGAAGACCCTACTCATCGCGCACCTCCTGCCAAAGGAGACGGGCCATGCAGCCGCCGTGCAGAGTCTTGGTCTCCTGGAAGATCGAGACCACGCAGCCCTCCGTAGTTCTCGCTATCTCGGCGGCGGCAACGAAATCGTTGAAGCGGAAGCCATCCATGGGCTTCCCGGACACAGGGAGATCGATCAGGAGATCACCGTCAACCTCATACCAGGGATCGGGGGTCACGACGTAGGTAACGCCCTTGCGGTTCCAGGCCATCTCAAGCCACCTCCTCGACCTCGGCCATGGGCGCGTCGAACATGCCCATGACGACGTCCTGGAAGAACCCGGCCACCTCGGCGGTCGGGGCGGCGCAGTGGTTCGAGATGCCGAGGAGGTTCCCCGTCTGGTCGATGTACCAGGCCTGGACGAAGGCGGCGTAGACCGGATCCGAGTCATAGTCGCGCCAGTAGGAGTCCACGTAGGGGCCGAACTCGGCGGTGGCCTGATCGAGCCTCACGTCCGTTTGAATTCGTGGCATGGCGGGCCTACTTGCTCGCCGGGGCGGGAGCAGGGGCCTTGCGATCGTCGCGCAGCTCGTCGGGGACGCCCAGGGGGTCGGCGTTCATGGCGGCCTCGCTGGGGAACACCTTGACGATGTAGCCCTTGTAGGTGTTGTACTTCTTGTCGAAGCGGAAGTCCACGAGCAGGAAGTTAGCACGGTAGGGCTTCAGCTCGTCAGGCTCGACCTCCTTCTGGTTGACCTTGAGGAGGAGCATGTCGGCGGTGCCGGGGACGGAGAAGGCGGCGTTGCACCAATCGATGACCTCGCCGTCCTCAGAGACGAAATCGCCCTTGGAGTACCCGGTGAAAACAGAACAGACCTTCGCGAGCATGAGAATCTACCTTTCGAACGATCTTCGGCGGTGGCTTTCCATCGCCGCTTACGGTTCGAAATGGTAGAAAAGAGGAAAGAGCCGCCCTCAGCCGAGTAGCTAAAGGCGACCCTCCAACCACGAAATACTAGTCAATTCGTGGAGCGGTCGCCGTAGCTGCGGCAACCGCCTTCTCCTGCATTGTAGCACGACTCAAAGAATACTTCACGATTATCCCCGTAGCGAGTTGCATTCGCCACTCTGCCTTCTGCAAGAGCGCGCGGAGGATTGCCAGGTTATCGAAGGCTACCGCGAAAGCGCGCTGGGTCATGTCGACAGAGGTTGCCATGGTTACTTGGACGCAATTGCTGACATTCGTCCTCGTGATTATTGCGGTGATTGATCTGACCGTAAGGGCCAGAAAGTGAAATAGCCGCTCCCGGTAAGCACGGAAAACGGCTACTTCGCCAAGCTATAAACTTGAACCCGAGGTAGCCGCCGTTCGCCCCGGCAAGCCACCCAGCCTCGTCAGTATATAGCCCACGGCGGAATCCTGTCAACGACCGAGGTATGCGTCAGACGTGCGGAAAATGCGGCGGTGGTGGGTGTTTGGGTGCGGGGGCGGCGGCTTCGTATACAATGAGTGGCGACTGGTACCTGATCGATTGAGGAAACAGACACTTCCATGACTGAATCTGCTGAACTGAACGGCGCCGGCGGGGCGGCCGAAACGGCTCCGGATGCCCCCGCGACGGGCGCCGCGCCGGAGCCCGCTCCCGTCGCGCCCAACGCCCCCTTCTCGGCCGTGGCCGTCATAGGCCTCGGGCTCATCGGGGCGTCGCTGGCCGGGGCGCTTGCGGCCAAGATGTCCGGTGTGCGCGTCTTCGGGGTGGATACCGACGCCGCCACCTGCGCTGCCGCCACCGAGCGAGGCTGGTGCGAGGCGGCCTCCGGCCCCGACGACCCCGCCTTCCGCGCTTTCATCGAAAACGACTGCGAGCTCGTGGTCATCGCCACGCCGGTTGCCGCCGTGGACGACTACCTCGCTCGCCTGCGCGACTGGGGTTACACCGGCGTCGTCACCGACACCATCTCCACCAAGGGCCACATCCTCGCCGCGGCCACCGAGCTTCTGCCTGCGCCTGCGCGCTACGTGCCGGGCCATCCCATGGCCGGCTCCGAGCAGAGCGGCATCGCCGGCGCCCGCGCCGACCTCTTCGAGGGCGCGAACTGGATCCTCTGCCCCGACGAGTCCACCGTGCCCGAGGACTTCCAGCACCTGCACGAGCTGGTGACCGGCCTGGACGCCCGCGTGGTGTCGCTGCGCCGCGAGGAGCACGACGCCGCCGTGGCCGTGGTGAGCCACGTGCCCCACATGGTGGCCTCCTCCCTCATGCAGCTGGCGAGCGCCCACGCCGACGACACCGGCTCCATCATGCGGCTGGCCGCCGGCGGCTTCAAGGACACCACGCGCATCGCCGCGGGCAGCCCGAAGCTGTGGTGCGGCATCGCCTTCGACAACGCCTGTGCCCTGAAAAGCGGTCTGGACGAGATGGCCTCCATCCTGGGCTCGTTCGCCGCGGCGCTTGAGGCCGGCGACCGCGAGACGTTCACGCGCCTGCTCGCCGAGGCCGCCGACGCCCGCCGCGCGCTGCCGGCCGCCTGGGTGCCCTCCACCGAGAAGCTGCTCGAGGTGCGCATCCCCATGGTGAACCGCACCGGCGTCGTTGCGGAGGTCTGCACCATTGCCAGCTCGGTGGGTTGCAATATACAATCTATTGACATCGACCACATCAGCGAGGGCAACGCCGTGCTCTCCCTCATCCTCACCGATGAAGGCGATATCGGCCAGCTCTCGATGCAGCTGATCAACGCTGGTTTCTCCGTATCGTTCAGTCCGCTCATGCCGAAGGAGTACGCTCATGTCGAATAGCGAATTCGCAGAACCCTACACGATCATCGAGCCTTTCGGGGGGCCCTTCAAAGGCGACGTCACGGTGCCGGGCGACAAGTCCATCTCGCACCGCGCCGTGCTGTTCGCGGCCATGGCCGAGGGCACCTCGCATCTTTCCGGCGTGCTCGACTCCGAGGACGTGCGCGCCTCCATCCGCGCCGTAGAGGCCTTGGGCGCCGAGGTCGATTTGAAGGCCCAGCCCGACGGGTCACTTTCCGGCACCGTCACCGGCTGGGGCGCCGAGGGCCCCAGCCAGCCCGCCGCCCCCATCGACTGCGGCAACTCGGGCACCACGGCGCGCCTGCTCATGGGTGTCGTGGCCCCCTGGGACATCGAGGTGACCATCACCGGCGACGAGTCGCTCAAGAAGCGCCCCATGCGCCGCATCGTGGCGCCCCTGGCGAAGATGGGCGTCGATTTTGTGCCCGAGACGCCGGAGACGCTGCCCATCACCGTGTGCGGCAACCGCGCCCTGCGCGCCATCGACTACGCGAGCCCCATGGCCTCGGCCCAGCTGAAGACCGCCGTGCTTTTGGCCGGCGTCTTCGCCGACGGCACCACCACCGTGAACGAGCCGGCGCCCTCGCGCAACCACACCGAGCTCATGCTGCCGGAGTTCAACGTGCCCACCACCGCCGGCACCCGCGTGGCCACGGTGACCGGCCCCGCCGAGATGCTCGCCTCCGACGTCGTCGTGCCGGGCGACCCCTCTTCGGCCGCCTTCGTGGCCGCGGCCGCCCTGCTGAAGCCCGGCAGCTCCGTCACCATCCAGAACGTGTCGCTGAATCCGGCCCGCATCGGGTTCGTGCGCACGCTGGAGCGCATGGGCGCCGACATTCGCGAGTCCTACGGCGGGCATGAGGGCAAGGAGCCCCGCGGCACCATCACGGTGAACTACACGCCCGTGCTGCGCGGCTGCGAGATTCCCTCCCAGCACATCGCCTCGGTCATCGACGAGATCCCCGTGCTCGCCCTGGTGGCGGCCCACGCCCGGGGCATCACGGTGTTCCACGAGGTGGGGGAGCTGCGCGTGAAGGAATCCGACCGCCTCAAGGCCATCATCGACGGCCTGGCGCTGCTCGGCGTGGACGCCTGGGAAGAGGGCGACGATCTGTTCGTCGAGGGCAACCCGCAGCTGCAGGTGCCCCAAGGCCTCGTCTTCGAGTCCTACGGTGACCACCGTCTGGCCATGACCTGGGCGCTCGTGGGCGCCTGCGGGCGCGTGCCCGTATCGGTGACCCGCTTCACCTGCGTGGCCGTGAGCTACCCCGACTTCCTCGCCGACTTGAAGGGATTGGTGAAATAGTGATCGTCGCCATCGACGGGCCTTCTGGGGCCGGAAAGTCCACCGTGGCCAAGGCCGTGGCCAAAGAGCTCGGCTTCTCCTGCCTGGACACGGGGGCCATGTACCGCGCCATCGCCTGGCGCGCCCTGCAAGACGGCGTCGCGCTCGACGACGAGTCGGCCTTGGGGGCTATCGCCCGTACCTACGACATCGCCTTCGGGCATGTGGAGGGCGACCCAGTGCCGCGCCGCGTGTTCATCGGCGATGACGAGGTGACCGACGCCATCCGCACTGCCGAGATCGACCGCGCCGTGAGCCCGGTGTCCGCCGCGCCCGCCGTGCGCGAGGCCCTGCTCGACCAACAGCGTCGCATCGGCAACGCCGGCGACTACGTGGTGGAGGGCCGCGACATCGGTACCGTGGTGTTTCCCGATGCGGCCGTGAAGGTGTTCCTCACCGCCTCCGACGAGGAGCGCGCCCATCGCCGGGTGCGCCAGAACGTCGATCGCGGCATCGGTTCCATCGACTACGACGAGGTGCTGGCCGACCTGCGCCGGCGCGATGCGGCCGACTCCTCCCGCGCCACGGCTCCTTTGCGCCCCGCCGACGACGCCGTGCACATCGACTCCACCGGTCATTACATCGAGGAAGTCATCGAGCAGATCTGCAAGCTTGCCAGAGAGGCGCGCTGATGTTCCTAAAATACTCCGAGATGTGGGACATGGATTTGGGCGGCGAGCCCAGCACCAACGAGATCCCGCACTGGTTCGGCAATGCGGCCTACGTGGTGGTGGGCGGCCTGTGCAAGCTGCTGTTCCGCTACCGGGTGGACAACCGCGACAAGCTGCGCGCTTTCCAAGGCGCGGAAGGGGCGCTCGTCATCTGCAACCACACGTCGTTCTTTGACGTCGTTTTCATGTACCTGGCCGCGCGCCCGAAGCAATGGGTGCGCCTCATGGGCCGCGACAGCCTCTTCGACAACGCCCACGGCCTGCTCGGCCAGGCGCTCTCGCGGGTGGGCGCCTTCCCCGTGAAGCGCGACACCGCCGACATGACCTCCATCAAGCGCGCCGTGCGCATGCTCAAGCGCCAGGAGCTCGTGGGCATCCTACCCGAGGGCACGCGCCGCGGCAAGACCGACCGGGTGCCCTCCATCCATGCCGGCGTGTCGGTGATCGCCCGCATGGCGAAGGTGCCCATCCTGCCCATGACCGTGCGCGGCGTGGAGCGCATCAAACAGAAGGGCCAGCGTGTCCATTTCCCGAAGGTGACCGTCGACTACGGCGATCCCATTCTCGTCGGCGATTTCGACTTCCTGCCGAAGGACGAGCGCGTGGAGGCCTGCACCTGGTACGCCATGCGCGAGTGCTTCGCGCTGTACTACCGCTGCGCTCCCGAGGACGTGGACATGGCGGCGCTGTTCCCCGAGACGCGCGACTACGCCCCGGTGTTCGCCGAGCATCCTATCCCGCGCCACACGAGCGAGGAGCTGGCCCGCGCCGCCCGCACCGCTCGCGCCGAGAGAGCCGCCAAGGCCGCCGCGAAAGCGAAGGAGAGCTAACCGTGGAAGTGATTCGCGCGAAGCGGGCCGGGGCCTGCTACGGGGTGCAGCGGGCGCTGGACATGGCCGACGAGGTCATCGCCGACGGGAGCCGGGCCTACACGCTCGGGCCACTCATCCACAATCCGCAGGTGGTGGCCGATCTGGCCGCCCGCGGTGCCGAGGCCGTCGATTCCGTGGAAGAGATCCGCTGGGAACGTGCCGCAGATGCGGACGCGCCCGCAGAAGGGGCAGCCACCGCAGCTGGAGATGCGCCGGCGGTGGTCATCCGCTCCCACGGGGTGACGCCCCAGGTGCTCGCCGCTGTGGAAGATCGCGGGTTCACTGTAGTCGATGCCACCTGCCCCCATGTGTCCCGGGCCCAGCACGCCGCTGCGGAGCTCGCGGCCGAGGGCTGTCGCGTCATCGTCGTGGGAGAGGCGGGGCATCCGGAAGTGGAGGGCCTTCGAGCCTGGGCCGAGGAAGCCGGCGGCAAGGTGGACGTGGTGGCCGCGCCCGAGGAGATCCCCGAGGGCCTGTACGATCCGGTGGGCGTGGTGGCCCAGACGACCCAGCGCCGCGAGAACTTGGAGGCGGTGGTGGCCGCCCTGCGCGAGGCGGGGCTTGAGCCCATCGTGAAGAACACCATCTGCTCGGCCACGCGCCAGCGCCAGGAGGCCGCGGCCGATCTGGCTTCGGCCGTGGACGCTATGGTGGTCATCGGCGGCCGCAACTCGTCGAACACCACGCGGCTGGCTGAGGTGTGCGCGCTCACCTGCCCGCGCACCTTCCACATCGAATCGACCGACGAGCTGGACCCGGAGGCCTTTGCCGATTGCCGCCGCGTGGGCGTCACCGCCGGCGCGAGCACCCCCGAGAACCAGATCGCCGCCGTGGAAGCGTTCCTGCGCGCCCTGTAGCCATGGCCACCTACCCCGGAAAAGACATCGAGCGCGAGGCCTCTTGCGCCTCTTGCGCCGCCTGCGACCAGGCGAGTCTCACGGCTGCCGAGGCGGCGGCTGCGGCGTGGGAGGGGCCGGCGGCGCGCATCGTCGCCGTGGAGCCGGAAAGCCCCGCCGATGACGCCGGCTTTACGCCCGGCTGCTACCTCACGACCGTGGACGGCGAGCCTCTGCGCGACATCATCGACTGGCGCTGGCTCGCGGCCGACGACGTCATCACCGTGGGCTACATCGACCTGGATGGCGAGGCCGGGGAAGTGGAGCTGGAGCGCGAACCGGGGGAGCGGTGGGGCTTCGAGTTCGACGGGGTGCTGTTCGATTCCGTGAAGCTCTGCCGCAACGCCTGCGTGTTCTGCTTCATGCGCCAGCTGCCCGACGGCGTGCGCCCCTCGCTCGTGCTGCGCGACGACGACTTCCGCCTGAGCTTCCTCTCGGGAACCTTCGTCACGCTCACGAACTTGAAGCCGGAAGATGAGGCCCGCATCATCGAGCAGCACATCAGCCCCTTGCGGGTGAGCCTGCACGCGAGCGAGCCGGAGCTGCGCCGCCGCATGATCGGCAAGCACGCGGCCCACGGCCTGGCAGCTCTCGATCGCCTGCTGGCGGCTGGCATCGAGGCTCATGCGCAGATTGTACTCATGCCCGGCGTGAACGACGGAGAGGCCCTGCGCGAGACCTTGGAATGGGCCTGGGAGCGCCCGGGTATCAACGGCGTGGGCATCGTGCCTCTGGGCTTCACCAAGCACCAGACGTCCCTGCACGAGAGCTTCACGACGCCCGAGGCCGCCCGCGGCGTCATCGATGTGATCGCCCCCTTCCAGCAGCGCGCCCGGGCCGAGCGCGGAGGCCCCTGGGTCTTCGCCGCCGACGAGTTCTACGTGAACGCCTTCGGCGCCGACACGCCGGCCCGTATCCCGCCGGCCTCCGACTATGGCGACTACGACATGTTCGAGGACGGCATCGGCATCGTCCGCTCCTATGTGGACGAGTTCGAAGAGGTCTGCGAAAACGGCCTGGCTGCCCGCGCCGCTGAGGCGCTGGCCGCTCGAAACCTCACGGCCCGCTACATCATCGGCGAGGCCATGCAGCCCTTCCTGGACGCCATGATCGCGAACAGCCCCCTGGCCGGCCGTCTCGTCCCCCTCACAGTGAGAAACGACTACTTCGGCGGCAACGTCAACGTCACCGGCCTTCTCACCGCCCAAGACATCGCCCCCGCCATCAAGGCCGCCAGCGAGGAAGAGAAGAACTCAACCATGGTTGAGCAGGGGGCAGACGCGCGGTGCTCTGACCGAGCGAGTTCCGCAGATGGTATCGAAGGCGCAACGAGAAGGGGAGTGAATAGCCCTGATGCCTTCGATACCAGCGAGGACTGTCTGAGCGAATCAGAGTACCGCGCGTCTGCCTCCGGAGGGACCCGTCAGCTCTTTCTCCTTCCGGGCGTTATCTTCAACGACAACGGCGTGACGCTCGATGACACGACCGTGCAGGATATCGAAAACGCGGCAGGTGCTCCGGTGTCCGTGGTATCCTGTAACCCTTGCGATTATCTGCCTGAGATTATCAAGCTCGCCCAAGACGAGCCGTAAAGAATAGCGAGGATAACCATGGCCCTTCCCATCGTCGCCATCGTGGGCCGCCCGAATGTGGGCAAGTCCACCTTGGTCAACCGCATCGCCCAAACCGGCGACGCCATCGTGCACGAGATGCGCGGTGTCACCCGCGACCGCAGCTACCACAAGGCCGACTGGAACGGCGTCGAGTTCATGCTCATCGACACCGGCGGCATCGAGATGGGCGGCGACGACGCCTTCCAGGGCTCCATCCGCGCCCAGGCCTTCGAGGGGGCGCGCGAGGCCGACGTCATCATCTTCCTCGTGGACGGCAAGGCCGGCATCAACACCGATGACGAGGAGGTGGCCCGCATCCTGCAGAAGGCGGGCAAGCCGGTGTTCGTCGCCGTGAACAAGATGGACAACCCGGCCCGCATGGATGAAGTGTGGGAGTTCTACGCGTTGGGACTCGGCGACCCGTGGCCGGTGAGCGCCCAGCACGGCAACGGCACGGGCGACCTGCTGGACGAGGTCGTGAACGAGCTGCGGAAGGTAGAGATCGTTCCGGAAGAGGAGGTCGAGGCCATCAACGTGGCCATCATCGGCCGCCCGAACGCGGGGAAAAGCTCGCTCACCAACAAGCTCACCAACAACAACCGCTCCATCGTGTCCGACGTGGCCGGCACCACCCGCGACGCCATCGACACCCTGGTAGAGCACGAGGGGCAGATGTACCGCATCGTGGACACTGCGGGCCTGCGCCGCAAGAGCCAGATCGACGAGGACGTGGAGTACTACGGCTTCGTGCGGGCCATGCGCGCCATCGATCGCGCCGACGTGGCCCTGCTCGTCATCGACGGCACCCTGGGCCTCACCAACGAGGACCAGCGCGTGGCCGGGTACGCCGCCGAGCGCGGGTGCGCTATGGTCATCGTGCTGAACAAGTGGGACATCGTGGAGGGCCCCGAGGAGAAGGCGAAGATCCGCGAGCGCATCGAGGACCGCATGACGTTCGTGGGCTACGCGCCGGCGGTGGCCATCTCCGCGCTCACCGGCAAGCGCGTCGACCGCATCTGGAACGCCATCGACGATGTGTACGCCAACTACAGCCGCACCATCCCCACGGCCCGTTTGAACACGTGGCTCGCCGGCATCCGCGAGACGGGGCACACCGTGTCGAAGGGCAAGGCGGTGCTGCGCATGAAGTACCTCACCCAGACCGGTACCTGCCCGCCCCACTTCACCTTCTTCGTGAATCGCCCCGATGTCGTGGACGACAACTACGAGCGTTATCTTGAGAACCGCATGCGCGAGGCCTTCCCCTTGGAGGGCACGCCCATCCGCCTCAAGTTCAAGAAGAAGGACTAGGCCATGGCAGCGATCATCGGTTGGCTCGCCCTTTCCTTCGCCGTCTCGTTCCTGCTCGGCTCTATCCCTTGGGGCGTCATCGTGTCGAAGCTGGCCTATCACAAGGACATCCGCGACGAAGGATCGGGCAACATCGGCACCACCAACGCCTTCCGCGCCATGGGCAAGGTCGGGGGCGCGCTCGTGTTCGTGCTCGATTTCGGGAAGGGGCTTCTGTCCGGCTGGCTCGCTTTCTGGTTCTGGGCGCCGCTCGCCGGTTGGGCTGAGATCGACTATAGCCTGGCCGGCGCAACGTTGCCTGCAACGGTTGAAGGGCTTCCGGTGGATGCGGGCGCCTTGGCCCTGGCCCTCGCCTTCGCCGGCTGCACGCTCGGCCACATCTTCAGCCCCTGGCTCAAGTTCAAAGGCGGTAAGGGTATCGCGGTGGCCGCCGCCTGCCTCGTGTTCGTCTTCGGCCCCCTGGGCTTCCTCATCGAGATCGCCGTCTTCGCCCTCGGCATTGCCGTCACCCGTTGCGTGTCCGTGGGCTCCATCGCCGCGGCAGTCATCTGCCCGGTGCTCGCCCTGTACTTCTACTGGGGCCAGTGGGTCCCCTGGCTCATCATCGCCGCCACGGCCTGCGTCGTCATCTGGGCCCACCGCGCCAACATCGCCCGCCTGCGCGCGGGCACGGAGAACAAGATCGGGAGCAAGAAGACAGCCTAAGCATCAACTATGGTTGAGTGAAGCGGAAACGTCGGGTGCCTTGACCGAGCGAGTTCCGCAGATGGTATCGAAGGCGCAGCGATATGCGGCGAAAACGATCTTGTCGCCTTCGATACCAGCGAGGACTGTTTGAGCGAATCAAGGTACCCGGCGGTTCCGCTCCGGGGGAGCTTCAACCAAGAGAGAGGATCGATATGCGCGTAGCAGTGATTGGGGCCGGCAGCTGGGGAACGGCGTTGGCGCTCGTGCTGGCGGAAGCAGGCCACGAGGTGGTGCTCTGGGCCCGCACGCCCGAGGTGGCCCGCGCCATCAACGAGGAGCACCGCAACCCTCGGTACCTCTCGGACTACCGCCTTCCTTCCGCCATCCGCGCCACCGCCGACTACGCGTGTGCCTGCGAGGGCGCTGAGGCCGTGGTCATCGTGACGCCCTCGGCCGCCCTGCGCTCGGTGGCCGCCGACCTGCGAGAGCTCATCGCGCCTGGGACTCCCATTGTCATCTGCTCGAAGGGTGTGGAGGAGAAGACAGGCCTTCTGCCTATCGATACCTTCGCCGCCGAGCTGGGGAATGCGGGCCGCATGGCGGTGCTGTCGGGCCCCACCCATGCCGAGGAGGTCATCTGCCGCAAGCCGTCGGCCGCGGTGGTGGCGTCGGCCGACGAGGGGACGGCGCTCTTCTTCCGCGACCTGTTCGCCACGCGGTTCTTCCGCACCTACACCTCCGACGACCCGGTCGGGGTGGAGCTGTGCGCCGCCTTCAAGAACGTCATTGCCATTGCCGTGGGCATCTCCTACGGCATGGGCTTCGGCGACAACACCGCGGCCATGCTCATCACCCGCGGGCTCGCCGAGATGAGCCGCATGGTGGTGGCGGCCGGGGGAGAGGCGCTTACCTGCATGGGGCTCGGGGGCGCCGGGGACATGGTGGTCACCTGCATGTCGCAGCACTCGCGCAACCGGCGGTTCGGCGAGCAGTACGTGGCCCGCGGCCTTACCCTGGACGATTTCACGGCGCAGACCCACATGGTGGTGGAAGGGGCCATCGCCTGCAAGACCCTGGCCACGCTCGAGGCCCGCTACGAGGTGGATCTGCCTCTCACCGACACGGTGCGCAGCGTCGTGTGGGAGGGGGTGAACCCGCGCGAGGCCGCGGCCGCCCTCATCGATCGGCCGCTTAAGAGCGAGTTCTACTAGTAAGCTCGTTCCAGCTGTCCAGCCCGAGCTTCGGGACGGGGGTGCCGTGCTCAAACAGCGGTCTATGGCACTTCTCGTCTGGGGGTTCGGGCCTTTCTGTTTGCCATAGACCGAACTGCGCGCGGCACCCCCGCCCCGAATCTCGGGCTTGCTTCGTAAAATACGAGCGATTGCCTTAAGATTTCGCCAGGTAAACGGGGTGCATACGTGGTCGCAACCGTCGGGCCTTCCCGCTTTCACGAGGACGGGAAGGCCTTATTGTTGTCATCAGCCGAGCGGAAGGGCGGAAATCCGGGCAACCGGGCGCCCGTACCGCGAGGTCCTTGACAACCAATTCGAGCTTTCCGTCGCACCGTCTCCTGCGTGAACCCTCCTCTCTCCTCTCTCAAAACCCTCGCGGCGGAAACGATTTCCATGCGCACGTTATCCCCTTCTCCTCCGTGCGTACTGAGCAAAGCTCCTCCGGTTCCCCTGCCGGAGGAGCTTTTTTATGGGCATCTCTTTGCGGCCGCGCCTCGTTTTCCCCTTGTCGTATGCCGTTTTCGCCTTGCAGTTTCCCCTCTGATGACGTACTGTTAAGCAAGCAAATTTCGAAGGGGAAGGGTGCGCCGCCGCTATGAAGACGACCGAGAACGCCGTCCGGGATCGGAAGGGCTTCGCGCGCCTGACCTTGGTCATCGTGCTCATCTTCGCAGTCATGGGGGCCTCTATCTGGGCCGTCTCGAAGAAGACCTCCGACGACATGGCCGATGCCGCCATTCTGAACCTCAACGAGAACTTGAACCTCGTGGAAAGCACCGTGGAGGCCATTCAGGACAGCGAGGCGCAGTTCCAACGGCTTTTGGCCACCGAGCTTGCCGCCGCGGGCGATCCGGCCGCCGCTGTGGAGCGCTTGGGCAAAAGCGATGCCGCCGCGCTCATCTCTGTCGTGCCCGAGGGGGCCGACGTCGGCGTCTCCAACGACGGTGCCCCCTTCGACCCGGCGTCGCTCGATTTCAGCGGCGGGGGAGCCATCAAGGGGCTGCCCGTCTCCCAGGCCTATGTGAACGCCGAGGGCAGCTGGGCCTACACGGTGAAATGCCCCATCGAGCGCGACGGCGTCCCCATCGCCGAGCTGTACACCGAGTACACCTTCGACGCTATCGACCAGTCGCTGCCCCAGGGCTTCTACGGCCAGCGGGCCGTGCTCTACCTCATGGACGCCGCCACGGAGCGCTTCGTGCTGAAGCCCGAGGGCATGGGCGAGCGAGACGCGGGGCATGTGAATCTGGAGGACTTCTACCGGGCCAACAACATCACCGATCCGGTCATCCTCTCCATGGTGGCGGACGGTGTCGCAAACCGCGAGAACGTCATGTTCGCCCATAAGGTGAAGGGCACCGAGGCCCTGTGCTATTTATGGTCCATCGGCGACGGCACCACCTATCTGGTGGGCTATGTGCCCATGGAGGCCATCCAGCGCGAGGCCCAGGCGGTGAACGTCGCCCTGATCATGGTGGCCTCCATCACGATTGCGGCCTTCTGCCTGTGCGTCATCCTCTACGGTTTCAACCGGCGCAAGCAGGCCCGGGCCCGGCGGGCACGGGAGGAGGAACGCGCGCTGCACGCCGAGCAGCTCGCCCAGGCGCTTCGGGCGGCCGAGGTGGCCAACGAGTCGAAGTCGGCCTTCCTCGCCAACATGTCCCACGACATCCGCACCCCTATGAACGCCGTGCTCGGCTTCACCACCATCATCGAGAAGGAGGCCGACAACCCCGCGAAGGTGCGCGACTGCGCCGGCAAGATCATGGCCTCGGGGCGCCATCTGCTCGACCTCATCAACGACGTGCTGGACATCTCGAAGATCGAGAGCGGCAAAGCGTCGCTCACCTTGGCGGAGTTCGATTTGGGCGACTCTCTGGCGGCGGCGGAATCCATCATCGCGCCCATGGCCCGGGACAAGGGGCAGACGTTCTGCGCGGAGATCCGCTCCGTCCGCCACGAGCGCCTCATCGGCGACGAGACGCACCTCAACCAAATTCTGCTGAACTTGCTGTCGAATGCCGTGAAGTACACCCCGGAGGGCGGTCGCATCTGGCTGCGCTTCATCGGGCTTCCGGCGCATTCCAACGCATTGGAGCATCTGCGCATCGAGGTTGAGGACGATGGCTACGGCATGACGCCGGAGTTCCTTAAGACCATCTTCGACTCGTTCACGCGCGCCGAGAACTCCACCACCAACAAAGTGCAGGGCACGGGCCTCGGCATGTCCATCACCAAGAGCCTCGTCGATCTCATGGACGGCACCATCGAGGTGGAAAGCGAGGTGGGGAAAGGGTCGCTGTTCCGGGTCGATCTGGAGCTGCGCATTCCCGAGGAGCAGGCCGCCGGATACTTCTGGGAGCGCGCAAACATCAAGCGCATGCTCGTGGCGGACGCCTCGCCTGCGGCGCACGGGGCCATCGCCGAGTTCATGGAGGGCACGGGCGTGGAAGTGGACGTGGCGGCCAGTGCCGATGAGGCCCGCAAGCTGGTGGAGGCGCGCGGCGGCTACGACGTGGTGCTCGTCGGCGTCCCGTGGCTCGACGATGCCGCCGTGCGTGCGGCCGACGGCCTGCGGGCGAGCGCGGAGACGCCACTTCTGTTCATGCTCGAGCACACCTTCGACCAAGACGACGATGTGGTGCTGCCGCAAGGCGCGGCGGTGCTGACCAAGCCCTTCTTCCCCTCCATGCTGAAGCAGAAGATCGAGACCGTGCGCGGCGTGGGCACTGACGAGGACGACGATCTGGCCCAGGTACTTTCCGGCAAGCACTTCCTCGCCGCCGAGGACAATTTCCTCAACGCCGGCATCCTCACGGATCTGCTGGAGATGGAGGGTGCCACGGTGGAGATCGTCGAGAACGGCAAGCTGGCCGTCGAGCGCTTCGAGCGCTGCGAGCCCGGCGAGTTCGACGCCATCCTCATGGACGTGCAGATGCCGGTCATGAACGGGCATGCGGCCGCCCAGGCCATCCGGGCGCTCGCGCGGGCGGATGCGGCGACCATTCCCATCTTCGCCATGACCGCCGATGCCTTCGTGGAAGACGAGAAGGCGGCGCTGGCCGCCGGCATGAACGCCCATGTGGCGAAGCCCTTGGAGATAGACGAGCTGCGGCGCGCCGTCGACCGCTTCGTCGAGAAAGGACGATCATGAGACCTATCGCGAGCAAGCGCGTCCGCAAGGGGGCCGTGGCAGTCGTCGCGCTCGTCGGCGCTCTGGTGCTCGGAGCCTGCAGCACCTCGGCGCCGGCGGAGAATTTGGCCGTGCAGGATGTCGACGAGGAGAGGACGGTGAACTTCTTCAGCCCCATGGAGAAGATCAGCCCCGACACCGAGAACACGGCCCGCACGGCCAGCGACCTGACGATCGCCATGGCGGAGGAGCGGCTCGGGCTCACGCTGGCCTATCACACCTACACGGCCGAGAACTACCAGGACAAGACCTACGACGAGGTGTGCCTGGAGCGGGCCCGCAATAATTCGGACGATCTGTACCTGCTGAACACCGACGCCATCGTGACCCTCGGGTCGGAGGGGCACCTCGCCGACCTGTCGGGGCTTTCCTGCGCCCAGAACCTGCGCGAGGTGGTGCGCGCGGCCAACACGGTCGACGGCAAGCTCGTGGCCATTCCCCAAGAGGTGGTGGCCTACGGCCTGTTCGTGAACAAGGATATCTTCGACGAATGCGAGCTTTCGCTGCCGAACACGCCCGAGGAGTTTCTGGAATGCTGCCGGGTTCTCAAAGAGAAGGGCTATGAGACGCCCGTCGGCGCCAACCGCTGGTGGCTGGAGACCTTCGTTTTCGCCCAGGCCTACGCCGATCTGTACAACGGAGGAGACGTGGCCGCCGAGGTGCAGGCTTTGAACGAGGGCCGCGCCCGTTACAGCGACTACATGCGTCCCGGATTCGAGTTCTTGAAGAAGCTGATCGATCTCGGCTACGTCGACGCCGAGAACGCGCTGGTGAGCGAGGCCTTCGAAGGGGCCGGCGAGGGCGATGACTTCATGGCGGGAACATGCCCCATCGTCATGGCCTACTGGGACGCGGCCAACACCGATACCGCCTACGGCAGCCCCTCGTTCAACATGGAGGTCATCGGCTTTCCGAGCGCGCGGGGGCAGATGCCCGTGCTCTCCATGACCGGATGCGCCGTGGGCGAGCGGGCCGAGCACCGCGACGAGGCTCTCAAGGTGGTGGACGTCATCTGCTCGGACGAGGCCCTGCAGCTGTACGCCGAGACCAACCGCGTTATCTCGCCTTCGAAGAACGTGGAAGTGGAATGCGTCGAGCCGCTTCGCCCCTTGAACGATTTGGTGCAGGCCGATACCTACGTGCTCGCCTCGAACGCGGGTATGGACGTGGAACAGTGGGGCAATGTGTGCCTCATCGTGCGCGATTTGCTCGGTGGGGCGACCGTTGACGAGTGCATGGCGAAGCTGGACGCCCTGCAGGACGCGGCCTAAGTTTTGACCTGTCCGCGCTCCCGGGCGCCGGGGCGGTCGTCGCCTGTCCGCGTCCGAGAGCGCCGGCGGCATCGCCGCAACACCCGCTCCGCTGTTCGGCCTTCGGCCTCAGGCGCTGCGCTGCTTCATGCTTTTATGGGCGCCCCTTCGGGGGCGCTTTTTCAAATTGGTGTTCAGAGAGTTTCGGCGACGCCCCCGGCGCTCTCGGATGCTGCAGGGTCTCGGTTGCCCCGGTGCCCGGGAGCGCTACCTGGTGAGAGGCTGCTGCTCTAGTTTCAGGAGGGCGGCGTTGATGTCGTCGGTGGGCTTGCCGGTGGCGGTGACGATGCGGTGCGTTGGTACGAGCAGGGGAGTGGGGCAGGCGCGCAGGGCGGCGCCGACGGAGCGGAAGGAGCCGGGGTGCCCCAGCGTTTCGGCGAGGGCGCGGGCCGTGGTCGTGTGCCCGTAGGGGATGTTCGCCGCGGCCTTCCATACCTCCTGTTGGAAGGCGCTGCCCTCGGGGCGCATGGGAACGGTGAACGCCGAGCGCTGGCCGGCGAGGTAGGCCATGATCTGGTTGGCGGCCTCGGTGGTGAGCGCCGTGGGCTGCCGGTCGCCGGGGAGGTTCTGCTCGCCGAAGCTGACGGCGGTTACGGCGGTACCGTCGGCGGCGATGGTGACGGGCCCGAACTTCGTCGGATAGGTGAAGAAGGTGCTGCGAGTCGTGCTGGGCATGGGTGTCCTCGCTCTCGTCGGAAGGCGTCGGCGCCCCATCGGGGCGCGGGCGCATCTGCGGGGCCGGCCGTGGGCGCCGGGCCGCTCCGTGCAGGTTTGCCGCTGATGGTCATTATAGGCCGTCGGGGCCTCGCCGTCGCGGTAGAATGTCGCCATCGGAAAGCCGCGAGATGAGGATGCGTCCTATGTACCAACCTGTGAAAATCGCCCCTTCAATCCTGTCCGCCGATTTCATGAACCTCGGGCAGGACATTCGCATGATCGAGGAGGGCGGCGCCGCCTTCGTCCATATCGACGTCATGGATGGCCACTTCGTGCCGAACCTCACCATGGGCGTGCCGCTCTTGAAGCAGCTCAAGCCCGCCACGAACCTCCTGTGCGACGTGCACCTCATGATCGACAACCCGCTGGACGAGCTGCCCTGGTTCATTGACGCCGGCGCCGACCTTTTGAACGTGCACGTGGAGGCGCTGGACGAGGCCGATCTGGCGCGGGCCATCGCCCAGATCCACGAGGCGGGCCTTCTGGCGGCGGCGGCCTTAAAGCCCAAGACGCCCGTGAGCGCGCTTTCGCCGGTCATCGCCGAGCTGGACATGGCGCTCGTCATGTCGGTGGAGCCGGGCTTCTCCGGGCAAAGCTACATCGCGGGATCCGATTTGAAGGTGGCCGAGGTGGTGCAGATGGCGCGGGCGGCCGGCAACGAGGAGCTGCTCATCCAGGTGGACGGCGGCATCGGGCTTTCCACGGCGCCGCTTGTGGCCGCCGCCGGGGCCGACGTGCTCGTCTGCGGCAACGCCGTGTTCAAGGCCGACGACCCGCGGGCGGCCATTGGCGCCGTGAAGGGCGCGGCCGACGAGGCCCGCGAGGCCGCCCTGGCCCGCGGCCAATGGGATTAAGAGGGAGAAGAAGGAGCGCGATGAGCAACACTGCGGAAAACCTTGCGGCCGTCGAGCGCGAATTGGCGGCCGATGTGGCCATGGCCGAGGGGCGCGCCGATGCCGAGGACGCCGTTCTGCCCGAGCCGGCGGCGGACTTCATCTACCTGGACTACGCCGCCACCGCCCCCCTGTGCGCCGAGGCGGCCGGCGCCATGGCGCCCTTCCAGGTGCCCGGGCCTGCGAACTTGGCCGTGAATGCCAATGCCAACGCCCTGTACGGGGTGGGGCGCGCCGCCTTCGATCTTCTGGAAAGCGCCCGGCGCCGCGCGGCCCGGGCCCTGGGCGCCCGGCGCCCCGATGAGATCGTCTTCACCTCCGGCGCCACCGAGGCCGACGACGCGGCCATCCTCGGCCTTGTGCAGGCGGCCGCCGAGCAGCGGCGCCTTACCGGCCAGAAGGACCGCGCCCTGCACGTCATCACCTCCGCCATCGAGCACGATGCCGTGCTCGCGCCCTGCCGGCGCCTTGAGGCCGAAGGCGTGCGCGTCACCTACCTGCGCCCCAACCGCCAGGGCTTCATCGAGGCCTCTTCGCTGGCCGAGGCGCTCACCGACGACACGGTGCTCGTCTCGGTGCAAGCGGCGAATTCCGAGGTGGGCGCCATCCAGCCCATCCGCGAGCTGGCGGCGCTGGCCCACGAGCGCGGCGCCCTCTTCCACACCGATGCCGTGCAGGCCCTGGGCAAGATGCCCTTGAACCTGCAGGAGCTCGGCGTGGACGCCGCCTCCTTCTCGGCCCACAAGATCGGCGGCCCCAAGGGCGTGGGCGCCCTGTACCTGAAGGCCCGCACTCCCTTCGCCCCCTACCTTTTGGGCGGCGGTCAGGAATCCGGTCGCCGCAGCGGCACCCAGAACGTCGCCGGCGTCACCGGCTTCGTCGCCGCTCTGGAGGCGGCCCAGGAAGCCGAGCCGGAGGAGTCCGCCCGCCTGCGCGCCCTGCGCGACCGCCTCTATGCGGCCATGGGCTCCATCGGCGGCATCCAGCCCACGGTGGAGGTGGATGCGGGCAGCCGCGACTTTCTCCCCAACATCGTCCACGGCCTGGCCGATGAGTGGGAGAGCGAGACCATGGTGCTGCGCTTCGACCAGCTCGGCATCTGCGTCGCCGGCGGCAGCGCCTGCTCCAGCCACTCCCTGGAGCCGAGCCACGTCCTGCGCGCTATGGGCATCACCGGAGATACGTCCTACAACGCCCTGCGCATCTCCATGGGAAGATACACCACCGAGGCCGATATAGCGGCCTTCGAGAAGGCTTTGAACAAAGTATTGAACTGGTAGAATACGGTAGAAGATAAAGCATTTCATTGTTGTAAGAGCAGCGTGTGGGCTCGGGGCGGTGGTGCCGCGCGCAGTTCATTCTATGGCATGCAGATACGTCAGAACCCTCGACGAGATCTGCCATAGAATGCTGTTTGAGCACGGCACTTCCGCCCCGAGCCCACACGCGGACAAGCGGTCGAGAGATGCGGGGATTGCTGTTTGAGCACGGCACCACCACCCCGAATCCGCGCACGGACAAGGAGAGCAATTAAGTGGAACTCGTAAACACCCATTGCCATTGCGTCTATTCCGGCCACGGCACCGGAAGCATCGCCGAGTACGCCGACGCCGCCGCGGCCGCCGGCCTGACCACCCTCGCCTTCACCGAGCACTTCCCGCTCTCTGCGGCCTTCGACCCGGACGAGTACCTCTCCATGAGGCCGCAGATGGTGGATGCCTACTTGGCTGAAATCGACGAGGCCCGCGCCCGGCACCCGCAGATCGAATTCGTCACCGGCACCGAGATGGACTACCTCGGCGCCTTGGAGGACCGCCAGCTGACCGAGGAGGCGCTGGCCCCCTTCCGCTTCCGCCTTCTGTCGGTGCACTTCATCGACGGCTGGGCCTTCGACGATCCCGATCAGAAGGCCCGTTGGAAGGAGCCCGGGGCGCCGGACGCCATCTGGCGGCGCTACGGCGAGCTGTGGTGCGAGGCGGCATCGAATGCGAGCCTGCCCTACGACGCCATGAGCCATCCGGATCTCGCGAAGAAGTTCGGCTATTACCCGAGTTTCAGCCTGGAGTCCCTCTACGACGAGATGGCCGAGGCGGCGCGCGCCGGCGGCCGCATGGTGGAGGTGAACACGTCGGGCGGCTACTACGCCTGCGCCGAGATGTTCCCGGCCCCGGGGCTGCTCGCCGCCTTCTGCCGCGCCGGCGTGCCCTGCACCGTGGGCTGCGACTCCCACGACCCGGCCAACGTGGCCCGGGACATCGAGCGGGCCTACGGGCTCATGTACGAGGCGGGCTACAGAAGCGTTACCGTTCCGACAGCCACAGGCGACCGTCGAAGCATTACCATCGAATAGGGTGCGTCCGCGATAAGGCGCGCCGATTCCGTTCCAAGAAAGAAGCTGATCATATGGGATTGTTCAACAAGGCCGACAAGGCCAGCACCGAGGCTCTTTCCAAGCGGGGCGAGTCCCATCTCGCGCCGCGCACGTTCAACATGACCATCGGCGGCCTGGAGAAGGCGCTGCTGAAGGAGTTCCCGGCCGAGGATGCCGAGAAGTGGGACCGCACCGGGCTTCTGGTGGGGGAGCGCTCGCTGCCCGTGACCCGGGTGGCCGTGGCCCTGGACGCCACGCCGGCTGCCGTGGCCGCGGCTGCCGAGGCCGGGGCCAACGTGCTCCTCACCCATCATCCGGCGTTTCTCGAGGCCCCCGATGCCTTCGCGCCCGAGGCGAGCGCCCTGGAAAGCCCCGGGGCCGTGGTATGGGCCGCCATCCGCAACCAGGTGGCGCTCATGGATTTCCACACGGCGCTCGATGTGAGCCCGGCGGCGGCCCGGGTGCTGCCCGGTATGCTGGGGCTCAAGTTCACCCTGCGCTTCGCCGAGCCCTTGGAGGGCTCGCGGCGCAAGGGCTACGGGCAGATCTGCGAGGTGCCCGACAACGACGGCGAGCCCGAGACCTTGGCGCGCCTGGCTGCCCGCTGCATGGCGGTCTTCGGCCGCGCGCCGCGGGTATGGGGCGCCCCCGATGCGCCGGTGCGCCGGGTCGTCACGGCCACGGGCTCGGCGGCCAGCCTCGCGCCGGCGCTCGTCGCGGCCGGGGTGGACGCCGTCGTCTGCGGCGAGATGAAGTACCACACCGCGCTGGAGCTGGCGGCGGCGCACGTGGCCGTCATCGAGCTCGGCCACGATGTGAGCGAGCTGCCCTTGGCGGCCGTGCTGGCCGAGGCGCTGGCCCGCGCCGGCGTCCCTGCCGAGGCGGTGACGCTTGTCGATCAGTCCGAGAACTGGTGGACGCCGGAGGCCGTCCGCGTCTAGTTGCGTAATTTTCTCCATTGCCCCTGCCCAAGATCTGGGTTTTCGCCTATTATTGTCAGGGAGAAAACAGAGATCGAAAGTGAGGTTCCATGGAGGCTACGCGCGACGATATCGAAGGTCTGTTCGAACTGCAGCGCATCGATCTCGAGATCAAGCGCCTGAGCAAGGAGCTGGACGAGCTGCCCCAGCGCGGCATCATCGTGGCCGCCCGCGACAAGAAGGCCGCCATCGAGGCCAAATCCGAGCAGGTGGCCGAGCTCAAGCGCGCCACCACGAAGAAGATCACCCGCATCGACGACGAGGACGCGTCGCTGGCCAAGAAGGAGGCCGGCGTCCAGGCCGCCATCGACGCCGCTCACGGTGACTTCCGCAACGTGGAGGCCCGCACCAAGGAGCTGGCGGGCATCGTGCGCCGCCGCGCCACCATCGCCGAGGATCGCGCCGGGGTGGCCGCCGAGCTGGACAAGATCAGCGCCATGGAGGCCCAGATCTCGCTCGCCCTGGAGGAGATCGCCGCCAAGGAGCAGGAGGCCATCGACTCGTTCCAGAAGCAGGGGGGCGACCTCAAACTCGCCATCGCCAAGCTGGAAGCGGCTCGCGGCCAGGTGGAGGCGAAGGTCTCCCCGCAGCTATTGGACGTCTACAACCGCACGGCGGCCCGCTCCGGCGTGGCCATCGGCGTGCTCGACGGCAACCGCTGCGGCGCCTGCCGCACGGTCATCGACGGCGGCCGTCTTATCGATCTGCGCAACCAGGCACCGCTGGGTATGTGCCCCTCGTGCAAGCGTTTGCTGGTGATCGCATAATTTCTGTTGCCCTCACCGCGCGCGCTGTGCTATAGTTGGCGAGCTGTGTCCAAAACGAAACAACAAGCACTACGGAGTTGATATCAATGTCGAAGGTTTGCGAAGTTTGCGGTAAGCACCCGGTTGCCGGTCGTAGCATCAGCCACTCTCACCGTGTGAGCAACCGCGTGTTCCGTCCCAACATCCAGAAGATCACCATTCGCGACGCGAAGGGCCATGTCCGTCGCGCCAACGTGTGCACCTCCTGCATGAAGGCCGGAAAGGTGGAGCGCGCCTAGCAAGAGCGTTTCCGCTTTCTTTTCCAGAGAATCCAAAAGCCCGCCCCGCGGGCTTTCTCTGTTTCGGCACAAAGTTGACGATGCGAAGGAGGCGGGGCGGCCCGCGTGCAGGTTGCGCAGCGACTGGAACAGCCCAGTGGGCTGTTCCACCAAGCGAGCCATTGCTTGAGCACGGGTCGTCCCGCCTCCTTCGCGGCGCCTCCGGTGATGCGAGTTCGTTTGTGGAATATGGCCGACTGTCATCGGGGGGTAACGGCGGCGGAGTGTTCGTTGCGCTATACTCTTCTCGACTATGTATGCAAAGCTCAGCGGAAAGGATTTGTCCCATGAGTTCTACGATACCCGGCAACCTCCACGTTGCCAACGACGTGCTGGCCGATTTGGTCGGTAACGCCGCCATGGAGTGCTACGGCGTGGTGGGGGTGTGCGCGCCCAACGCCGCCGACAGCATCGCCAAGATCCTGCCCGCCTCGCGCCTGCGCCGCGGCGTGGTGGTCAGTTCTCTGGAAGAGGGGGTGCACGTCGATCTGTACATCGTCGTGGAATACGGCACCAACATCGCCACGGTTTCCCGCAACCTCATCGACCAGGTCAGCTTCGCGCTGAAGGAGTACGCGCGCGTGCCGCTGGCCGGTGTGGATGTTCACGTCATGGATGTCAAGGTGCGCCGCTAAGGCTCATCGCGAGATGGGCTCAAGTGCCCGCCTGATGCGGGCAGCTCGCCCTTGAAGGAGAATTAACCCCTCATGTCTACTACGACTTACTCTTCCAATAACGTGCTGAACGCCGTGGCCGCCGCTGCCAAGGTTCTCGACGAGCGCAAGGAGGAAGTGAACCGCCTGAACGTGTTCCCGGTGCCCGACGGCGACACCGGCACGAACATGTCGCTCACCATCCAGTCGGTGGTGAGCAACGTGGCGAACCTTCCCATCGGTGCTCCGGGAGCCGATATCCGCAAGGCCATCACCACCGGTGCCCTCATGGGGGCGCGCGGCAACTCCGGCGTCATCACCTCCCAGATCTTGCGCGGCCTATGCGAGGGCAGCCAAAGCTTCGACGAGTTCGATGTCGAATCCATCGCTGCCTCCTTCGATCGCGCTCGCGAGGTGGCCTTCCAGGCCGTGCGCAAGCCGGTGGAAGGCACGATCCTCACGGTGCTGCGCGATTCCGCCGCCGCCGCCAAGGTGGCCGTCGAGCAGGAGCTTTCCATCCCCGAGGCCCTGGACGCCATCGTGGCCGAGGCCTACGCCTCGGTGCAGCGCACGCCCGACCTTCTGCCTGTGCTCAAGGAGCATGGTGTGGTGGACGCCGGCGGTTTCGGGCTCGCCATCCTCTTCGACGCCTTCACCGCGGCGCTGCTCGGGCGCTCCGGCACCATGGTCGACGAGATGTCCTTCGCCCGGGGGTCGCACCCCAAGGTGGAGATCGAGCAGGTGAACGACTGGGAGGGCTCCCAGTACCGCTACTGCAACGAGTTCCTCGTGGATTCCGATACCCTGGACAAGGATGCCGCGCTTGAGTTCCTCTCCACCATGGGCGACTGCGAGCTGTGCGTGGGCGAGGTGCCGAAGTTCAAGGTGCACGTGCACTCCGACCACCCCGATCAGGTGCTGAAGTATTTCCTCGATCACGGTCAGATCTCCGAGGTGTTCATCCACAACATGCAGATTCAGTCGGCCGAGCGCACCGAGAAGCTGGCCGCCGAGGAGCAGGCCGAGCGCAAGCCCCTGGGCTTTGTGGCCGTGGCCGCCGGTTCCGGCCAGGCGGAGATCCTGAAGAGCCTCGGAGTCGATGTCATCGTCTCTGGAGGCCAGACCATGAACCCCTCCACGAAGGATCTGCTGGACGCCGCAGGATCGGTGAACGCCGATGCGGTCATCATCCTGCCGAACAACTCGAACATCATCATGGCGGCCAACTCCGCTGCCGAGCTCTCTGAGACGCCCTGTGCCGTCGTGCCTACCAAATCGGTGCCCCAGGCCTTCTCGGCCCTGTTCGCCGTGGATGTGGATGCCTCCTTGGAAACGAACGTCGAGGAGATGACCGAGGCCGCCCAGGCCGTGAAGACCGGCGAGGTCACCTGGGCCACCCGCGACTCCAAGGACGCCGAGGGCAACCCCATCGCCGAGGGCGACGTCATCGGCATCGCCGACGGCTCCATCGAGGCGGTGGACGATTCCATCGACGGCGCGGTGCTGACGCTGCTCGGCAAGATGGACGCCGAGGACGCCGATACCTGCACCATTTTGGCCGGCGAGGGCTATTCCGACGAGGATCTGGAGGCGCTCGTGGCGAAGATCGAGGAAGCCTACGACGAGCTGGAAGTTGACGCCCAGCGCGGCGAGCAACCCCTTTACCCCATTGTGTTCTCGGTTGAATAATCTGCTTGAAACTCTCCCGGGACGCGAGCTGGATGGCATGTTCAGTCGCTCAGACAGTCCTCGTTGGTATCGAAGGCGCCAGGGGCATCCTCTCCCCAACATAAGCCGCCTTCGATACCATCTGTGGAACTCGCTTGGTGAACACGCCGTCCATCTCGCGTTTGGCTCTGCCATAATAGAAGGAAGATAGTTTGCCCATTGATCGGGAAAAAGCTACGCTCTCGCTGGACGAGCCCGTGTCCCGGGTTCGTCTGGTGAGCCCTGCGCGGGCTGCGGCGCTCGAGAAGCTCGGTGTGTGCACGCTGCGCGATTTGCTGACACACTTTCCCCGATCCTACATCGACCTCTCGCAGGTGGAGACCTGCGGCACCGCTCGCATCGGGGAGGTCTGCACCATTCGCGGCACGGTGCACGAGATCAAGCTGAAGAAGCCCCGCTACAATCTCAAGCTCGTGGAGATCGCGCTCGTGGATGGCACGGGCATCCTTGTAGTCACCTGCTTTCGCCAGCCATGGCTGATGGATCAGGTGAAGGCGGGGGATGCGGTGGCCGTTTCGGGCAAGGTGACCTTCGACTACGGCTACAAGCGCATGACCAACCCCTTCATCGAGGTGATCGGGGAGGGGGAGGAGGTCACCGGCTCGGTGGTGCCGGTGCATCCGGCCACCGAGAAGCTCACGGCGGCCTGGGTGCGCCGCATCGTGGCCAACGGATTGGAGGCAGCCGAAGGGCTCTTCGACCCGCTGCCTTTGGGGCTGCGTCTGCGCTACCGGCTCATGAGCCGGAACGCCGCGCTGCGCGCCATCCATTTCCCGCGCACCATGGCAGAAGCCGACGAGGCGCGGCGGCGGCTCGTCTATGAGGAGCTTTTGTACCTGGAGCTGTTCCTCATGCAGGAGGGCGCGGCCCGCAGCGCTGGATGCGTGCCCCACGCCCATGTGGTGGACGGCCCGCGGCTTGGTGCCTTCGCCGCCTCGCTTCCCTTCGAGCTCACCGGCGAGCAGCAGCGGGCGCGCGACGAGATTCTTGCCGCCCTGGCGGCGCCGACGGTGGCCAACCACATGCTTTTGGGAGACGTGGGCACCGGCAAGACCGTCGTGGCCGGCCACGCCCTGGCCGCCGCCGCCGACTCCGAGGGGCAGGCCATGCTCCTCGCGCCCACCGAGGTGCTCGCCCGCCAGCACATGGAGGGCCTGGGAGAGTGCTTGGAAGGCGCCGGGGTGCGCGTCGCCCTGCTCACGGGCTCCACGGCCGCCGCCGAGCGGGCCGCCATTGTGGAAGGCTTCGCCTCCGGGCAGGTGGACGTGCTCATCGGTACCCATGCGCTGCTCTCCGACGACGTCGTGCCGCGCAACCTCACCCTGGCGGTCATCGACGAGCAGCAGCGCTTCGGCGTCGACCAACGGGCGAAGCTGCTCGCCAAGGGGCAGGCGCCCGATGCGCTGTACCTGACGGCCACGCCCATTCCGCGCAGCTTGGCGCTCGCGCTCTACGGCAATCTCACCTTGTCCTACATCAAGCACCGCCCCCACGACAGCGCGCGGCGCACGACGCGGGTGCTCTCCCGCGAGCAGCAGGGAGACGCCTTCGAGGCGGCCCGCGAGGCGCTCGACCGTGGCGAGCAGGTCTTCGTCGTCTGCCCGCTCGTGGGCAAGGACGCCGAGGCCCGGGATGCCAAGGCGGCGGGGCGCGCGCGCGAGGCCGATGCAGCGGGGGAGGAGTACCATCCGGCCGTGGCCATCGAGGACGATGCCGATCTCGCCGGCGACGATGTGACGGCGGCTACCCGCGAGGCCGAGATGCTGCAGCGCACCACCTTCGCCGACTGGACGGTGGGGCTGCTTCACGGCGGCATGGGCGCTGAGGCCAAGCGCGAGGTCATGGAGCAGTTCCGTGCCGGCGAGGTCCAGGTGCTCGTGGCCACGACGGTCATCGAGGTGGGGGTCGATGTTCCCAACGCCACGGTCATGATCGTCCAGGACGCCGACCGCTTCGGACTCGCCCAGCTGCACCAGCTGCGCGGGCGCGTGGGCCGCGGTGAGAAGGCGGCCGAGGTGTTTCTCGTTTCCGCTTCCCAGCGTGAGGAGTCGCTCGCGCGCCTGGCGGCCATGGAAAGCACCGACGACGGCTTCGAGCTGGCCGCCTTCGACTTGTCCCTGCGCCGCGAGGGCGATATCCTCGGGAACCGCCAGCACGGCGCCAGCGGGCTGAAGCTCGTGAACATCATGCGCGACGGTGCCGTCATCGAGGCCGCCCGCGCCGACGCCCAGGCCCTTCTGGAGGTGGATCCGAACCTGGAAGAGCCCGACCACGTCGCCCTGGCCCGCGAGGTCCGCCTCGCCTTCGCCCACGAGTCCGCTATCGTAGGAGGTTGATCATGCGCATCATCGCCGGAGAGTTCCGGGGCCGCAAGCTGGACGCCCCCAGAGGCGACGGTACCCGCCCCACCACCGACCGCGTCCGCGAGTCGCTCATGAGCGCGCTCGTCTCCCTGCGCGATGGGCTGGACGGGGCCGTGGTGCTGGATGCCTTCGCCGGCTCGGGGGCCCTGTCCCTGGAGGCTCTTTCCCGCGGCGCCGATACGGCCATGCTCTGCGAGCGCGACCGGGACGCCGCCGCCGTCATCGAGCGCAACATCGCCGCCCTGCGCCTCGGCCGCGATCGGGCGCGCCTCGTGCGCGGCGACGTTCTCAAGCGTGGCGCGGCAGCGCCCGGGCGTCCTTTCGATCTCATCTTCCTCGATCCGCCCTACGCCACCGACCCGGCGGAGGTTTTCGGCCTCCTTAGCCGCCTCGACGCCGCAGACGCCCTGGCCGCCGATCTCATCGTCAGCTACGAGCACGACGCCTCCGACGACGATGCCGTGGAGACGCTGGCCGAAACGTCCGGCTACGAAATAGCCTCCCGCCGCCACTTCGGCGACACCACCCTCGATCTTTTGGAGCGTTTGTGCACGGAATGACAGGGGTGTTCCATAGTTTTTCCATCATGGTAGAATGGAAAAACTTAGCGTGAACGACGTCTGTCCGCGCGTGTCCAAATGGGGCCGTGGGGCGATGCGATATAGTCAGGAAGGAACAACATGGACGAAACCGGAGTACTTGGGCTGCTTGAAGAGCTCTCGATCCTCTTGGAGGACTCGAAGCCGGTCTTCGGCAAGAACAACCTTCGCCAGGTCGATATCGCCGCCGCCTTCGACATCATGGACGAAATTCGCGACCTGTTCCCGGCGGAGTTCTCCCAGGCCCGTCAGATCGTGCGTGAGCGCCAGAGCCTTCTGGACGATGCCGAGGTCGAGGCCAATCGCATGATCGAGGACGCCCGCAGCCAGGCGATCACCATTGCCTCCGAGCAGGAGATCGTGCGCATCTCCCAGCAGCAGGCCGATACCATCTTGGCCGACGCCCGCGAGCTGGAGCGCCAGACCCGCGCCGGCGCCGAGGACTACGCCGACGAGGTGTTCGGGCACATCGAGCAGAGCCTCGACACGCTGCTGAACAACACGCGCCGCTGCCGCGATCGCCTGAACGCCGCCCGCTAGGCTGCGTGGCGCCAGTAAGCAAGCAAGTGACGAAGGCGCGCCGTCTGTGGCGCGTCTTCTTTTTTGGAAGTAAATGCCATTTCGAGGTCGAAGTGGCATTTACGGAAAGGAATGAGAAAATGGCTACGGATGCCACGGCGATTATCGCCATTCCCGAGGCGCTGCTGGAGACGGCGGCGACCCGGCATTTCGAGGGGACGCTCGATCTGGCCGAGCTGGCCGCCGGCCCGGACACCTACACCTTCGCGGCGCCCGTCTCCTGGTCGCTGGAGGCCACCAACACCGGCGACGCCATCCTCATCCAGGGCACGGCCGCGGGCGACGCCGCGACCCAGTGCGCCCGCTGCCTGGAGGACGTGACCTACGGCTTGGAGGGCGATATCGAGGGATACTTCCTCATCGGCGGCGAGGAGGAAGCGGAGACGCCGGAGGATATGGAAGGCGACGAGTTCGACTTCCTGCCTGACAACCGCAAGATCGATCTGGTGCCGCTCATCGTGGCGGCCCTGCTGCTCGAGGTGCCGCTCGTGCCCCTGTGCGACGACGACTGCAAGGGGCTGTGCCCCCAGTGCGGCGCCAATCTGAACGAGGGGCCCTGCGGCTGCTCCCGCGACGAGGCGGACGTGGAGGCGAGCCCGTTCGCGGCCCTCAAGAACTTCGACTTCGGCGACAAGTAGAACATCCGGTCCATAACGGCTTTTCAACGAAGGGCGGCGCGGCGGAAACGCTTCGCCGCCCTTCGGGCTATGAGTGCGAAAGGTCGTCTAAAGTTGTCCCGTACGGTTCGGATGCGTGGGAGCGAGGAGGCATGCGGTGAAAGGGGCAGCGAGAGCGCAGGTGCTGCGCCACGGGGTGTTCGCCGTGGCCGTCGGTGTCGTGGGGGCGGCGGCCTCGGTGGTGCTGTGCCTCGTTGTCGGCTGGGCCTACGATCTCGTTTGCGCCCATGGCTGGCTGCTGTACCTTCTGCCCATTTTCGCGGTGGCGAGCCTTCTGCTGTACCGCGCCCTGAAGCTTCCGCTGGACACCACGACGCACACGGTGATAAACGATATCTGCGCCGATCGCCCCATCTCGCCCGCGCTCGCCCCGGGCATTCTGCTCGGCACGGCGCTTTCTATTCTCGGAGGCGCCTCGGTGGGCAAGGAGGCGGCCGCCCTGCACATGGGGGCCTCGCTGGGCGACCTTGTCGCGCGCCCTTTGAATCTGCGGCCCATGACGGGGGTTTGGAAGGGCGAAAGCCATGCCGACGGCGCAGGTGGCGCGGACGGCGGTGACGTCGCGGTTGGGAGCGCGGGCGCAAGCAAAGGCGCGGCCGGAGGCGCAGGCAGCGGCGGAGGCGCCAGCGGCGGCGTGCACGCCTATGCCGCCTCCTGCGGCATGGCCGCGTGCTTCGCGGCGCTGTTCTTCGCGCCCTTGGGATCGACGGCCTTCGTCATCGAGCTCTCCCGCTACGACCGCTCGGTTTGGCGGCATGCGCCCTTCATGCTGCTGGCGTGCTTCGTGGCCTTCGGCCTGGCGAGCATCATCGGCATCGGCGATGTCATCCCCAAGGTGCCGCTGCCTGCGCTGTCATGGCCCGTTGTCGGCCAATGCGTCGTGATCGCCGTCGCCTGCGCGCTGGTGGGAACCGTCTACATTCAAATCATCGACGGCGCCCAGCGCCTCACCAAGCGCATCTCGCAGAACTACTACCTGTGGGCAGCCCTGGGTGGCGTGCTCATGGCGGTGCTGGTCACGCTGTTCGATTGGCGCGGGTTCGAGGGCACGGGCGCCAACCTGCTCTCCGACGCGCTCGCCGGCCGCGCCGGCGGGTGGACCTTCGCCGTGAAAGCGCTGCTCACCATCGTGTGCCTCGGGCTTTGGCTGCGCGGCGGCGAGATCATGCCCACCTTCACCGTGGGCGCGCTGCTCGGCGCGAGCTGCACGGTCATGACCCAGGGCGATCCGGCTTTCTCAGCGGCTGTGGGGCTCGTTGCCTTCTTCGCCGCCATGAGCCGCTGCCCGGTGACCGCCTTCCTCATGGGCTGCGAGATTTTCGGCTGGGCCGGCGCTCCCGCGTTCGCTTTGGCCGTGGCCGTCTCCTTCTCCCTCGGCCGCGATGTGGGATTGTACGGACGTGGGGCCACTGGCATTCTGAAGCGCGCGACTTCGGCGGCGCGGGCGCGCCTTGTCGTGAAGAAGCCGTGACCGCTGGCGAATTCGTGGGAAATTGCCCTTGCGGGGCCGCGTGCGGTTGGGTATCATATCAGATCGTGCGTTTACAGAAGAAGTTGTGAACGGCACCCGCTGTTCCCAGCTATAGAAGGAGTAATCGAGATGGCAGTACCTAAGCGCAAAATGGGCCGTGCCCGTACCCACGCCCGTCGCAGCACCAACGACAAGATCGCGGCTCCCGCCCGCTCCATTTGCCCCCAGTGCGGCGAGGTGAAGCTTCCTCACCGCGTGTGCGGCAACTGTGGCTACTATCGCGACCGCGAGGTCATCGAGACCGAGTAGCTTTTGTGCGTGACGGTCGCGGAGGCGCCAGGTAGTCTCCGCGATGTCGGCAAAGCCTCCTCGCATGCCAAGCTGGATAAGCCTGGTCTGCCAGGGGGCTTTTTGGCTATAGGCCCGTGCCTCCGACCGTGTCCGCAGGCTGTGCGGGTAGGGCCGGATGCGCAGTGCCCGTGCAACGAATGACCCTGCCGCCCCGGGCGGCGCATCGTTTTGAGGAGATACGCAACGTGGCAGAACCAGTAACAATCGCCGTGGACGTCATGGGCGGTGACCGCGGCCCGGCCGTGGTGCTGCGCGGCGCCCTGCAGGCCCTTGAGGCCGATCCCGACTTGAGGCTCACGCTCGTCGGGCCGGCCGAGGAGGTGGAGCCCTTCGCCGCCGTTCACGATCGGGCGACGGCGCAGGTGGCCACCGAGGTCATCGAGATGGGGGAGCATCCGGCCGGCGCCGTGCGCGCCAAGAAGGACTCCTCCATCGTCGTGGGCTGCCGGCTCGTGAAGGAGGGCGCCGCCGATGGTTTCTTCTCCGCCGGTTCCACCGGCGCCTGCCTGGCCGCGGCCACGCTCGTCGTCGGGCGCATCAAAGGCGTGAAGCGCCCGGCCTTGGGCCAGGTCATTCCGGCTTGGGCCCGTCCGACCCTGCTCATCGACGTGGGAGCCAACGCCGACTGCAAGCCGGAGTACCTCGTGCAGTTCGCCCAGATGGGCGAGGTGTACATGAACGCCATCATGGGGGTGGAGCGCCCGAAGGTCGGTCTTCTGAACATCGGCGAGGAGGACACCAAGGGAGACCTGTTCGCCCAGGAGGCCCACCGTCTGCTGTCCGAGACCGTCCCCGCCTTCGCCGGAAACTGCGAGGGGGGCGACCTCATGGCGGGCGACTTCGACGTGGTGGTCACCGACGGGTTCACCGGCAATGTCTGCCTGAAGACCATCGAGGGCACCGCCAAGACGCTCATGCGGAACCTGAAGGCCGCGCTCATGTCCACGGCGCTTTCCAAAGTGGGGGCGCTGCTCGTGAAGGGCCCGCTCGGCGCGCTCAAGGAGAAGATGTCGCCGGACACCTACGGCGGCACGCCGCTGCTCGGTGTCAAAGGCGCCGTCATCGTGGGGCACGGCTCCTCCAACGAGACGGCCGTGAAGAACGGCATCGCCGTGGCCGCCGCCACGGTGCGCGCCCATGTGCCGGAGGTCATCGCCGAGCGCGTGGCCGCCGCGCCTGCGTCGGCTTCCGCGGCCGTTGGTGCCGAGGAGAAGGGGGAGGCCGCCGCCTCTGATGCCCGATGAGCCTCACCGCAGAACAGCAGACCAAGCTTGAGCGCGCCCAGAAGATTGTGGGCCGCACCTTCGAGAACACCCAGTACCTGCTCTCGGCCATCACTCATCCTTCCGCCACCGAGGGTCGGGCCGTGAAGTTCTCCTACGAGCGCTTGGAGTTCCTCGGCGATTCCATTCTGGGGGCCTTGGTGGCCAACGCCGCCTTCCATCAGTTCCCCGAACTGGACGAGGGCGGCCTCACGCGCATCAAGGTGGCCCTCGTCTCCGGCGCGAGCCTGTCGGAGGTGGCCGAGAAACTCGGGTTCGCCGACGTCATCGTGTTCGGCTCATCGGAGACCGGCACGGGCCGGCGCGGGCTGCACTCGGCGCTCGAGAACGTCTACGAGGCCGTGGCGGCGGCACTGTTCCTCGACGGCGGCATCGATGCGGCGTGGGCCTTCGTCGATCGCACGCTCATGCCCAAGATGTCGCTGGATCTCGCGCGCGAGCCGGAGAATCCCAAGAGCGCCCTGCAGGAGAAGCTGCAGGAGGGCGGCATCACGCCCACCTATCGGTTGGTGGAGACCCAAGGGCCGCCCCACGACCGCACCTTCGTCGCCCAGGTGTACGCCGGCGACAAGGGGCTCGCGCAGGGTGTCGGCCGCACGAAGAAGGAGGCCGAGAGCCAGGCGGCAAAATCCACGCTCGCGCGCCTCTCCGAGTTCTTCGGCATCGGCATGACCGAGGAGCAGGCCGCCGAGAAAGCGGCCGAGAAGGCGGCGCGCGCCGAGGAGAAGGCCGCCACGAAGGCGGCGCGGGTCGCCGAGCGCGAGGCTGCGGCCGCCGCGAAGGCCGCCGCGAGGGCCGAGCGCGCCGCCGCCAAGAAGAAGCAGGATTAGGCGCCCATGTATCTGAAATCTCTCGTTCTCAAGGGCTTCAAATCCTTCGCCGACCGCAGCGCGCTCACGCTGGAGCCGGGCATCACCGCCGTGGTGGGTCCCAATGGGTCGGGCAAGTCGAACATCTCGGACGCTGTTCTGTGGGTGCTCGGCGAGCGCAACGCCAAGAACCTGCGCGGCCAGGCCATGGAGGACGTCATCTTCGCCGGCTCCTCGGCGCGCAAGGCCTCCGGTCTCGCCGAGGTCGATCTCGTGCTCGACAATTCCGACGGCACGCTGCCGGTGGATTTCGACGAGGTGGCCATCACCCGGCGCATGTACCGCAACGGCGAGAGCGAGTACCTCATCAACGGCACCGTGGCCCGGCGCATGGACGTGTTGGACATCCTGCACGACTCGGGCCTGGGCACCGGCACCCATTCCATCATCTCCCAGGGCTCGCTCGACTCCATCCTGCAGAGCAAGCCGGAGGATCGCCGCGCGCTCATCGAGGAGGCCGCCGGCGTTCTCAAACACAAGCAGCGCAAGGCGAAAAGCGAGCGGAAGCTGGCGAACATGGACCAGCACCTTTTGCGCGCCCGCGACGTGGTGGGGGAGGTGGCCCGGCAGCTGGGGCCGCTCGAGCGCAAGGCCAAGAAGGCGCGCACCTACCAGGAGCTCGCGGTGCAGCAGGCGGAACTGGCGCTATCGCTGGCGGTGGACGATTTGCGGGGGCTTCAGAAGGAGTGGGATGCGGCCAAGGAGCGCGAGGCGGCGCTTTCCGCCGAGCTGGAGGAGCGAAGGGGCGCCATCCAGGAGGCCGAGGCCGCTGTAGAGGCGCTGCAGGAGCGCATCCGCCAGCAGACGCTGGACGCCGGCGACCTGTCGCGGCGCCATCGCGCGGCGGCGACGGTCGTCGAGCGCTTCGACTCCGCGGCCATGATGCTGCGCGAGCGGCGTCGGGCCGCCACGGCCCGGGCCGGCGAGCTGGAGCTTTCCATCGAAGCCAATGCCGTGAAGGCCGACGAGGCGGCATCCGAACTCGCGCGCGCGACGGCCCAGTACGAGGAGGCGGCCGCCGAGCTGGACGCGGCTAAGAAGAAGGTGTCGGATCTGGATGCGGTGTACCGCGATTTGGGAGTGCGCCGCGGCGCGCTGGAGCGTGAGCTTGCCGCCCTTTCCAAGGACGCCGAGAAGATGACCGCTGAGCGCGAGACGGCGCGCCGCCGCCATGCCGAGAACACCGAGGCGCTCTCCCACGGGCTTGCCCACGTGCAGGTAGTGGAGGGGCGCGCCGCCGAGCTGGCGCTCGAGCTCGCGCGCGCCCAAGAGGAGGCCGAGCGCGCGGCGGCCGGGGCCGCCGAGGCCGATGGCGAGCTTTCCGCGCTGGTGGCGGACGAGGCGGCGGCGCGCGCCGCCGTGGGCACCGCCGTGCAGTCCCGCGACGCGGCCCGCGCCGCCATGGACGAGGCTCGCGACGCCCATCGGGCCCTTTCGGTGGAGATCGCCACCTTGGAGGAGATGGAGCGCTCAAGCGCGCTTTCCGCCGGCGAGGCCCGGGCGTGGCTCGTGGAGCACGTCGACGAGGTGCTGGGGCTCTGCGAGCCGCTCTCCCACGTCATCCAGGTCTCGGCCGGCTTCGAGCCTTTGGTGGAATCGCTTCTGGGCGGGGACGTGGCCACGCTGCTCGTGGAAGACGCGGGCGCGGTAGAGCTCATCGCCGGACAGCTCGCCGCCGCCGGTGCCGCGGGCGAGGCGTCCTTCCTCATTCGCGACGACGCCAGTCCCTCCCGCATCCGCGGCGCGGCCCGTGTTCGGCGCGAGCGCTTCGGCGGGGCCGAGGGCGTCCCGCTCGTGGACGAGCTCCTCTTCCCGGAAGAGGCCCGGGGCGCCGTGGAGGCGCTTCTGGGCGATGTGGTGGTGTGCCCGACCCTGGAGGCGGCGCTTTCCGCCCACGGACGGGACGACGCGGCCCTGCGCTTCGCCACTCCGGATGGTGCCATTGTATGGCCCTCCGGCAAGGTGAGCGTGGGGGGCGCCGTGGTGGACGAGGGGGCCGGCGTGCTCGCCCGCGTGCGCCACTTGGAGGAGCTGCGGGCGCAGCTTTCCGGCGCGGCGGCGGCCCAGGCCAAGGCTGAGGAGGCCCACCGCTTGGCCGAGGAGGCCCTGCGCCAGGCCCAGGCCACGTCCCTGGAGCTTTCCCAGGCCCTGGCCAACCTGCGCGGCCGTGCCGAGGCGGCCCGCAACACCGCGAGCGCCGCCGCCGAGAAGCTGGCCTCCTGCCGCCGCGAGCTGGAATCCGTCGAGCGCCAGCGCGCCGAGGCCGAGGCCGCCGTGGCGTCGGCCCGTCCCAACGTGGAATCCTTCGAGGCCCGGGTGAAGGAGCTGGACGCGGCGCTGAATGCGGGCAAGAAGAAGCAGGAGGCCTTAAGCGAGGAGCTGGCGCCTCTGCGCCGCGAGGCCCATCGCGTCTCCGACAGCCTCGCCGAGGCGAAGCTGGCGCAGGCCACGCTCTCCGAGCGCACTACCTACGCCGAGCGCGTCCGCGATGCCCGTGTCCGCGACTTGGAGGCCCTTGCCGCCGCGAGCGAGGAGGCCCGTGTGGCCCTGCGCGCGAAGACGGTCTCCGCCGCCCGCATCGAGCCGGTGCTCGCTCTCATCGACGAGCTGACGGCCTCGGCCCAGAAGTGGACGCGTCAGCTGGAGGAGCGGGCTACTGCCGCCGAGGACTCCTCGAGCGGGCTGCACGCCTCTGTCACCGAGGCCCGCGGCCGGGCCCATGAGGCCCACGCCCTCTTCGACGGCGTAAGCGAGCGCCTCAGTGAAGCCCGCGTGCAGAAGGGGCGGCTCGAGCTCCAGGTTGAGGCGGCGGTGAACCATATCGCGACCGACCTGTCCGTGCCCCTGGAGACGGCGCTTTCCGTGCCGCCCCTGGAGAACCGGCCCGAGGTGGAGGACGCCCTGTTCAAGATCAACCGTCGCATCGCCAACCTCGGCACCATCAACCCGGACGCCGCCGAGGAGTACGACGCGCTGAAGGTGCGCTACGACTACCTGGCCGCCCAGCTGGACGACCTCGATCGCGCCCGGCGCTCGCTCGCGAAGATCAACCGCGTCATCGACGCGCGCATGAAGGAGGACTTCATCCGCACCTACGAGGCGGTGGATCGCAACTTCCAAGAGATCTTCTCCATCCTCTTCCCCGGTGGCAGCGCGAATTTGTCGCTCGTGGATCCGGATGATCTGGAGAACACCGGCGTGGAGGTGAACGCCCAGCCCAAGGGCAAGCGCATCGCGAAGATGATGCTTCTGTCCGGCGGCGAGAAGTCGCTTACGGCGCTGGCGCTGCTGTTCGCGGTCTACCGCATCCGGTCGACGCCGTTCTACATCTTGGACGAGGTGGAGGCGGCGCTCGACGACACGAACCTGCGCCGTCTGGCGGCCTACATTGACAGCCTGCGCGACGAGACCCAGCTCATCATGATCACCCACCAGCGCCGTACCATGGAAATGGCCGACGTGCTCTTCGGCGTGTCCATGCAAGGCGATGGCGTCACCAAGGTCATCAGCCAGAAGCTCGACCAGGCCTTAAAGCACGCGGAGTAGGGGTCTCAGGCCACCTCGGCGATAATTGTATCGAAAAGCCCCAGGGCCTCGGGGCATGCATAGACTTTGTTGCGTCGACCGCGACTGACTTGGGTAATGATGCCGTGGGAGGATAGCAGGGTAATTATATTGGAGACAGTTGTATAGCTTGCCTCAGTTGCATGTGCAAGGGAGGCGATGGAAAAGACTGGGGCTCCAACGATGGCAATAAGAAGTTTGCGCATTGTTTTTGTCAGATGAACTTCCGATGAAGCGAGGAGGGCCTCCCACTTGTCTACTATTTTCCCAATAATTGAAAATATCCCGTATTCGATCTGCACGGCATTTTGCGAAGCTCGGGCAGTGTGGTAAATCCAGTCGTCAATCATTTGCACTTCGGTTTTAAGGGGCGAGAACCGATAAGATTGCAGGACTTTTCCCGTTTGCTTGTCTCGAGGGCTGGTGTTACAGCTATTGGGAGTATGAGGCGCTTTATTAATCCTGCGTAAATCCTCCTTTGCAGAATGTGGGTAGCGCATCCGCCGCCGCGCGCGTTGCCCTATAATCGCAGGCAACAGAACATCCATCCGCGAGACCGCCCGGATGGACGGCGATGCTCTTGCGATGTGGAAGTCCTCGGCGTCGCCGTCCCTCCGGGCAGCGAGGACTTCCACCATGAGCGGAGAAGAGAAGCGGCGGCGCCCGGCGCCGTCGGCCACGCCGTGGGACGGCGCCGGCGACGGCGAGCTGTCCCCGGCCGAGAGGATCGTCAGGGACTGCCACCGCGACATGTACCGCTACCGCCACGCGGGCGCCGGCCTGGTCGGCGAGGCCGATTTCTTCAACGGCTACGACCGCGACGCGTGCCCGCGCTGCGGCTCGCCGGCGATCGAGGGCAACGGGCGCGACGCCAACGGCGTGCGCCGGTGGCGCTGCCTGTCCTGCGGCCGCGCGTTCAACCCGGCCACCGGCACCGTCTTCGACGGCCGCAAGCTGCCCGTCGCCGACTGGACGGAGTTCCTCCTCGAGGTCTTCTCCTACGGCAGCCTGGCGGGCGCGGCCCGGTCGGGCCGCAGGTCGGCCACCACGCCGCCGTACTGGCTCGCCAAGCTGCTCGCGGTGCTGGAGGGGGTGCAGGAGGGCGCCGCCCTGGCCGGCCGGGTGGAGATCGACGAGATGATGTACCCGCTGCCGCTGGCGGACCAGCCGAGGATGCCCGACGGCTCCAAGGTCCCGGGCGGCTTCTCCAAGGGGAAGCACTGCATCGGCATCGGCTGCGACGGGAGCGGGGCGTCGGTGTTCGCCGACGAGGGGCTCGGCAAGACCAGCGGCGCGCGCACCCTCGCCGCCTTCGGGGGCCATGTGGCGCGCGGCTCGACGCTGGTCCACGACATGGAGAACGGCCACAACCGCCTGGTCCGCGAGCTGGGCCTGCGCAGCGAGCGGCACAACTCCAAGCTCATCAAGCGCCTGCCCGACCCGGAGAACCCGCTCGCCGCGGTCAACCGGCTCTGCTATCTGCTGCGCCTGTTCCTCGACTCCCACACGGGGTTCGACCGCACCAGGCTCGGCGGCTACCTCGACCTCTTCTGGGTGATGATGAACCCTCCCCGCGACAAGATGGAAAAGGCGGCGTTCGTGTTGGATCGGGCAATGCGCAACCCGAAAACGCTCCGATACAGGGACTTCTACGCGAGGTCGCCCAGTTCAGACGATGAGGAGTCCTCCTCCTAGCCCACAATCTGCAAAGGAGGATTATCCTGCGTTTTGCCAAAGGCCTATCAACAGGGCGCAATTAAGTTGTTCGGTGTGGGAAGAAAACATTTTCGTTGCTTCCGTTTGATAATGGACGAGGGCGCCCTTGATTGAGGGGCTGAGTTTTGAATCGTTGATGAAAGCGGCAAGGTCTTTTAGAAATACAGGCAGTTCTAATGGCGAAGGTGGACGATAGATGCTCTCTCCCTGAATGGGGCGAGGAGCCGAAAAATCGTGATTTCGAAGACCTGCGGATACGCCTGGACTGTATATAGCGCTTAAAGTGGAGTGAAGCGACAGGATAAAACTGGGGGTAATGGTGCTGGGCAACCCTGAATCGAGCAGCTTGGTTTCGATGTTTGCCATCTGGCAGGCGCATCGCGAAGCGTTGAAGACATCCCGGTTTATTTCGTTGAGTCCAAACGATTCAAGACGAGAAATGCCGACAGTGCCTTTGTTGGTCGTGGGGGGGGGCTCTCGTTGAGAAAATCGTTATAGCAACATAGCTGATAGCTGGCTTGCTTTCCCTCGCGAGCTGCGAGGAATATGCCATTGATACGGCTGACGATACGAACAAGTGAATTGATATATGGGGAAGATCCGATAATACAGTCGTACCTTGATGCAAGCATTTCGAATCGTGCTGCCTCGCCGAGGGTTTCGTCGCTCAATATAATCTTGCGGGTAGTGAGGGGAAAGGGAGTGTAGTGTGAATTTGCTTGTTGAGCAGGGGGCGTGAGGTGATCGGATACTGGAGGGAAGTGCGTAATGGCTGCAAGGTCTTGCGGCAGTTCGCTTCTGTCGAACGACGTCTTAAGTCCCACGTTTCCCTCCCTGGTTATTTGGAAACTTGTTTATGATAACAGAGAAGGCGATCGGGGATGCGATCAATGCTGTCGCTATATCAGTTTTCAAATTTTCGCAAACAAGGAGATAGGGGGGAATTCTACAAAAACGATTAATGCAAATAAGGACTCTGCCCGAGAAGCACCTGCTATTCCTTTGAAGATAATGATCCAGCGAGAGCATCTCGTTCGAGTGCTCATACATGTCATATGAAAGGAGTAGGGTGCAATGGAGGAGATGAAATCATCGGCCCTTGAGAGGGGGATGAGTAGGCGAAGCCTGCTGAAATGGGCGGGATTGGCCACGGTCGGCTCTGCTGCGCTTGGTGCGACAGGCTGTGTCGGTTTCAATGAGAAAACGCCGATAAGCGATACGGGCGATGTGGACGAGAATCCTGGTGAGTGGATTCCATGCAGCTGTTGGGTTGATTGCGGCAGCAAAGGGTTCAATAAGGCGCTGGTTAAAAATGGCGAGGTGGTACGCCTCGGCACCGATAAGTCGCACGAGGATTCTCCCGACTGTCCGCAGTTACGTGGCTGTGCTCGCGGACGTTCACTTCGTGGCATGATATTCGGGGCCGACCGGATCAAATACCCTATGAAGCGAAAAAACTGGCAGCCGGGCGGAGGGGAAGCTGCTCATGGCGAGTTGCGTGGTCGTGATGAGTGGGAGCGCATTAGCTGGGACGAAGCTCTGGACTTGATTGCAGGGGAAATTGAGCGAATTCTCGATACCTATGGAAATGAGGGCATCCTTCTGCCTGGCGGCGTCCCTCAGCGCATGGGTGATGTGGAGATTGGGCGCCTCATGTATATCAAGGGCGGATGCCTGGAGCAGACTGGCGCAGTGTCATCTGGGGCATGGACGGAGATGGCAAAGCTCATTGGCATGCCGGAGGAGCAGAATGATCGCATGGATATGAGATCGAGCGATGTCATTGTGCTCTGGGCGTCGAATCCTGCTTGGAGTCGTGCGGGGTTGCCCAATTACCAATACCTGCAATGTCGAGACGCAGGAGTGAAGTTTATTTGCGTCGACCCATTCTATACGCCCACGGCGCGTGCGCTGACAGATGATTACATTCCTATTCGGCCCGGTACGGACAGCGCCATGCTCCTGGGCATGGCCTATGTGCTTATTTCACAAGACGACCCCTCGACCAATCCTCTTATCGATTGGGATTTTCTCGAGCGCTGCACTATCGGTTTCGACGCAGACCATATGCCTGAAGGAGCCGATCCGAAAGACAATTACAAGGACTACGTTCTCGGTACTTATGACGGTGTGCCTAAAACGCCGGAGTGGGCGTCGGAAATATGCGGCACTCCCGCAAAAGACATTGAGCGACTGGCGGTCTTGCTGGGAAGTACGGAACGGGCTTCGGTAATCATGTCGTCGGCACCTGCTCGGACGGGGAGTGGCGCCGAGCTTTGTCAGAATCTCATGACATTTGGCGCTATGGCGGGCCTCATCGGAAAGCCGGGTTGTTGCTGCGCTTCTGATGGCGGTCATGCTGGTTTCCAAGGGCTATCCTATTCGCTGCTAAAGGGTGGTCAGCAGCATGCGCATTTGCGCAGAGAAACGTTCGGATGCCCCATTGAGTGGATAAACAATCCTCTGGAGAATCGCAAGGTTAACGTTAACCAAATGTGGACTTCGATTGTGGATGACCGCAATTATGTCGGACTTGACGGAAACATCTACGAAAACAAAGTGCACATGATCTATGACCGTCAGGAAAACTTCCTCAATCAAGGTCCTGCCACTATGAAGGGCATTGAGGCGTATCGGATGATGGATACGGTAGTGGCTCAGAATCTTGTTATGACTACAACCTGCAAATATGCCGATATTGTTCTTCCCGTTACAAGTCCATGGGAAAGATATGGCGACGTAACGAAAGGCATGCGCGAATCACTCTTGTGGTTCAGCCAAGTAGTCGACCCCCTTTTCGAATGCAAGAGTGATGCCGAAATTGCAGCAGAGCTTGCTGATCGGATCGGTGTTGATCGCCAGGTTCTCCAGCCTAAGACTGAAAAGCAGATGGTTATCGATTTGGTGGCCGCAGCTCAAGTCATCAAGGAGGATGGAACAGACTTCGAGAATCTCGTAAGTATTACTGAAGACGATTTGGCGACCTTGGGGGTGGAAGGTACTCCTCAAGAAGGACGCATTCCCATTCTCGATTTCAAGCGCGAGGGCATTTACTCCCTTGAACGTTCGGAGGGAGATAAGTATACAAGCGTCGCGCTCAAGTCATTCCGGGATGATCCTGAGGCAAATCCTCGCAAGACGGCCTCCGGGAAACTGGAGATTTACTGCCAAGCTGCCGTGGATAAGGTTCATGCGTTTGGCTTCAAAGAGATTGCACCAAGTCCTCGCTATGTCCCGCCGGTGGAAGGATATGAAGAGACATTTTCGAATTGGGATGAAAAAATCAAGGGAGACTATCCCTTCCAAATATACAGTCTCCATATTCCGCGGCACATCCACTCGAACTTTGCAAACGTTCCCAAGATGAGGGAAGCTTTCGACCATCCTCTTTACATGAATACACTTGATGCTGATCGATTGGGCATGGAAACGGGCGAGACGGTGCTCATCACTTCAAAGTGGGGTCAATGTCTACGTCCTTTGTTGGTAACCGAGACTATCATGCCTGGCGTCCTTGCGATGGGTCAGGGAGCCTGGGTGGAAATTGACGAGGAAACTGGTATCGATAAGGCTGGTTGCATGAATGTTCTTTGCGGTCCCAATGTGACGACAACGGGGTACCAGGCATGGAATACCTGCATTTGCAATGTGGAGAAATGGAATGGGGAGCCGCTTACTCCCGACTATCTATGGGACTCGCGCGAAGTTTTCAAGGAGGATTAAAGTATGGGGCAGCAAGGTTTTCTGATCAATACCGAGGACTGTATTGGATGCAAAGCATGCGAGTTGGCCTGCAAGGATCTGCATAGTTTTGACATCGGGCCTCGGACGCGTCGCGTATACGAGGTTTGCGGCGGCGATTGGTCTGTGGACGACGTCACGGGCGTTTGCGTGCCGTCCAATGTGTTTGCTTGTGCGGTGACTTTCTCATGTGGCCACTGTGACAACCCGGCTTGCGTGTCGGTCTGCCCTACAGGAGCTCATGCCAAAGATCCGGAAACAGGGCTGGTCACTGTTGACGCCGAGGTTTGCATAGGATGCGGATCCTGTGTCGAAGCGTGCCCCTATGGAGCTCCGCAGTTGGTGAAAGACGAGGGCGTAGTTCGGAAGTGCGACTTATGCCAGGGACTTCGAGAGCAAGGGGAAGAACCAGCTTGTGTTGCCTTGTGCCCGCAGCGGGCGCTCAAGGTGGGAGACATCGATGAGCTTCGCGCCGCCTATGGGACATGCGCTGACATACAACCATTGCCATCATCGGAGTATACCTCGCCAAACATTGTCGTTGTGCCCCATCGAAATGCGAGAATGAAGGAAGATGGCAGTTATCGTATGTTATCGTTGGGGCAGTAGGGGAATGGCGGCATGAACGACAACTGCGGGAAAGCGTCGATGGAGTTTCGGGACCAATTGGAGGCGGCTGCCGCTCTGTTTGTGCTGCTCGGTCGCATATTTCACGGTATTCCCGATCGGAGCCTTTTTGCCGAATTGGTCGAGCAGCAAGTTTTTGAGGATATACCCTATGTTGCCGGGAGTGATGCGCAAAATGCGCAGCGACGATTGCTGGCTTGGGCTCGCAGCTGCGACGTTGGCTTTTCGGAGAAAGACTACCATGATCTAAGGGCCGAGTATACGCGTTTGTTTGTTGGAACGAAAAGGGTTTTGGCGCCCCCTTGGGAATCGGTGTACTTCAACAAGGAGCGCATGGTGTTCCAGCATCAAACTTTTGAGGTAAGGGCCATGTATGCGAAACATGGTTTAGAGGTTGATCTGATTTCTCGCGAACCCGACGATCATTTGGCTTACGAGCTAATGTTTTTGGGTCATCTGCTCGCGAGAGGAGTTGGTTTCTTTGAACAAGGTGAGTCTGGAAAAATGCGCGAAACTCTCGTAGATGCAGTCTCGTTCACGGTGTGCCACCCTCTTAGTTGGGTGCCGCAATGGCGCGATACGGTGCATCGCCACTCGTCGAACGATTTCTATTGCGGTTATGCCGCGCTAGTGGAGGTTGCCTTGCGCCAAGTGGAGGATGATTTATCCTCGTTGCTGTTGCCTTGATTAGCCGGATAATCATAGCTCGGCCCGAAAGCGCCTCCTCCCTCTGCGCTTTCGGGCCTCTTTTTCGAATGTCGTCCCAGCATGTTGTCTTATCTGATGCCTAGAGTTGTTCGACACCGCAGGCGTTGGCCTCTGCAGTTGGAGGTTGCGCTGAAACGAGGACGTTTGCTTTAGACCGCTTCCACGGTAACGGCGGTGCCGGAGGCGGTGACCATGAGCATGTTGCCCTGGCCGAGCACCTCGTAGTCCATGTCCACTCCAACGATGGCGTGGGCGCCCAGGGCCGCGGCGCGCTGCTGCAGCTCCTCCAAGGCCTGGGTACGGGCCGCCATCAGCTCCTCCTCGTAGCCGGCGGATCTTCCGCCCACGAGGTTGCGGATGCCGGCGCCGAAGTCTTTCAAAAAGTTGATGCCGGTGATGACCTCGCCGAAAACAATGCCGTAATACCCGGTGATGCGGTATCCCTCTACCGAAGGGGTGGTTGTGACGATCATGGGGAGGCTCCTTTCTGGGTAATTGGTGATGCGAGTATACCGCTTTTCGCGTTGCGACGAGCTGGGGGTATAATAGCTTCTACCTTGTCGACGAGGAGGGGGTCTTCGTGAAGGGTAATAGCTATACGAGCAAATTGCGTTTGGGGGCACTGCATTGTCCTGTGCGGGAGTTCTGCCCGCTGGCTTTTCTGTGCGCCAAGCCATTTGACGGCGATCGACTCTTGCTGCCCAATATAGTTACGGTGGGCTACCGCGAGATGTTCTGGACGGATTTGTCTGCCCGGCGTCAGGCGTGCGTGTTCGACGGGGATGCAGTGAAAGACCAGATCAACAGTTTGGGTGTTCCTGCGGTGCCCGAGTTGCTCGCGCGTCTTTCCATGAACCAGGCTACGTGCGCCCATGGCCAGAAACTCACCCTTGCCCACCAACGGGCGCGCGACAAGGTGGCTTCGGTGCTGCTGCGCCTGGAGGCCGCGCTCTTGCGCGATCCCGCTTTCGGCGGCACGGTGCCCCTCTCCTATGACGACATCGCCTTTCTCGCCTGTACGGAACGAGCGACAACAAGTAGGGAGTTGAAGGCGTTTGCCCACGACGGTCTGATCGATTTGAGCTATCGGCGCATTGGCATTAAGCAGGGCCTGCACGAGCATTACGGTCATTTTATCGAGGCGCACCTGCCTTTCTACGATGAAGCCGGATAGGATTTCCCAAGGGATGATGGAACGCAATGACCCCGGCTTTCACTGAAGCGACGAGGAGATACGGTGAAGATGAACGAATATGCGGAGCGGTTGCGCCGAGAGGCGCTTTCCTGCCCCGTCCGGCCCGAATGTCCCTTGGCGTTCCTCTGCGCTTCGTGTGTCGGCACCGATCGCTATGCGCTCCCGACCTTTATCGACTTTGATTACGGCCATATGGCCTGGACTGATCTTACGCTGCGACCCTGCGTGTTCGTCGTCCGCAGCGGCTTGCTTATCGCTAAGGCCTATGGAAACGACGGGGTGGAGATTCCCTATCACGTGTCGGGAAGGGGCTCCGTTTCGGGAATTGCCGAAATTTACGGTCTTTACACCGCATCGAACTTCAATTTCTTGTCAGGCCTCGTTCCCGGGAGGTTGTGCAGCTTCGATTCGAGCTTCGTGAAAAAACGTCTTAACGACTTGCCGGGTCTCGAAGGCCACAGGCTGACTGCCCGCATATCCCTTAACCATACGACCTCGACGTACGGCCAGCTGCTCACGCTCTCCCATGCGAAAGCGCGCGATCGGGTGGCGTCGGTGCTCGTGAGGCTCGATGCAATGCTCGGGCGCGAGGAGGACTGCGGGCATGTTCTTCCCATCGCCCATGGCGATGTTGCCTTTATCGCCTCTCTTCGGCGCACGACGGTAAGCTGCGAGTTGAAGGCTTTGGCCGAAGAGGGGATGCTTCATCTGGGGTATCGGCGCATTGAGCTGCTCGAGAGCTTTATAGAGGAGTACGGATCTCTCGTCGAAGCGAGCCTGCCCTTTTACGGCGCTAGTTAGATTACATGTTACAACAGCGCCCTTTGAATAATTGTCGCGAGGGCGACAATTCAGCCTGTTTGGTTTGACGCCGGGGGCGCAAACTCTTTTTCGCTTCCGCGAGAAAATGCGATTGCCCGCAATGTCGTGCGCTGCGGGCGCATTGAGGGGATCTGATGATTCCGGGATGAGAGAAAGAGAGGAATGTTATGAGCGAGAACGGCTTGAACATCAGCCGCCGCGGGTTCGTGGCGGGGGCTGGCGCTGCGGCTCTCGGGGCCGGGTTGGCGGGATGCTCGTCCGGCACGGCAGAGAAGGAGGGGACCGATCTGGCGAGCACCTCGCCGGAGAAGACGGCCTATGATCCGGAGGCAGGGGAGTGGATTCCCACGACCTGCAACATGTGCTTTAACAACTGCTCCATCAAAGCCCATGTTGTCGATGGCGTGGTTGTCGAGTTGACGGGCAACCCCGAAAGCTCCATTGGCAACGGGCATATCTGCGGCAAGGGCGCCGCGGGCATTATGATGCTGTACGATCCCAACCGTATCACCAAGCCCATGAAGCGCACCAATCCCAAGAAGGGCTTCAACGAGGATCCCGGTTGGGAGGAGATTTCCTGGGACGAGGCGTATGATCTCGTCGACAGCCATATGAGGGAGGCCATCGAGCGCAGCGGCCCCCATGCAGTGATCGGCATGTCCATGGTTGCCAGCCAAATCGGCTCTCTTGTGCGCGGCAGCGCCCTCGGCGCCATTTACGGGAGCGCTGAGGGAGCTAGCTCCGATATTTGCGGCACGGGCGTCCACCAGATGGAATACCTGCTTACGGGTACGGGTAACGCGCGTCCCGACTACAAGTACTGCAACTACGTCATCCAGTTCGGCACCAATGCTGGCACGGCCACGCGCCACGGCTTCAACATGACCGCCGAGCTCTTCGCGAATCGTCGCGCCGAGGGTCTTCGCCATGTGGTGTTCGATCCTCATATGGGCGCATCGGGCGAGAAGGCCGACCTGTGGGTGCCCATTCGCCCTGGCACCGATGCCGCCGCAGCGCTCGCTATCGCCAACGTGCTCATCGAGGAGGGGCTCATCGACGTTGAGTTCCTGAAGACGCGCACCAATGCCCCGTCGCTCGTGAATGTGGAGACGGGCCGTATCCTCTTCGACGAGACGGCCGGCAAATCGCTTTACATGGACGCTGACGGCACGCCGAAGACCTACGACAAATGCGCCGATCCCCAGCTTGAGGGCTCTTTCGAGGTGAACGGCGTGGCGTGCAAGACCGGATTTACCCTGTACAAGGAGCGCGTGGCGAAGTACACGCCCGAGTACCAGGAGGAGATCACCACGGTGCCGGCGGCCACCATTCGCCAGATTGCCAAGGAGCTTGGCGAGGCTGCGCATATCGGCGAGACCATCGAGATCGACGGTGTGACGCTGCCATATCGCCCTGCAGCGGTGGATGCTTTTTCGGGCATTACACGCCACAAGCATGCATTCCATATTTGCTGGGCCGTGTTCACGCTGAACAACCTCATTGGCTCTACGAACTCCGTCGGCGGTTTCTGCGGCTTTGACCCGGCTTGCAACGGTTGGACCGACGATAATCCGAACATGTCTTGGCACCCCGCCGTGTGGGAGCCTGAGGGCCTTATCGAGTACGATGGGTTGCTGCTGGGCTTCCCGGGTTCCTATTACCAGAAGATTTACGAGAGCGATTATACGCCGACCAGCATGAACCTGATGGAGCTGCAGCCCCTCAGCGAAGATAAGCACTTCGTGCACGTATCGCAGGCCAATCCCGATTTGTACCATACCCAGCCTGCCGAAGTCGCTTTCTGCTATGCCTGCAATCCCATTAAGTGGTGGGGCAACTACGACGAGCAAGCAGAGATTTTCAAGAATTACAACTACGTTATCGGTATCGATATGTATTTGAACGAGTCGTCCTATTTCTACGACGTCATTTTGCCGGAGTGCTGCTACCTTGAGCGCAGCGAGCCTTTGCCCCATGCGGCGAACAATCACCGCATGATCGGCGGTATGGGCAATCCGTGGACGATCGCCGTATGGCAGAAGGTCGTCGAGCCCCGCGACGGCGCTCCTTCCAGCTGGGAGTTGTTCAGCGAGTTGGCCGATCGCGCTGGCAAGAACGCTGAGTTCATTGGTCTGCTGAACAAGTTTTTCCGCGTTAAGGAAGAGTACGCTGTTCCCATGGATCAGAAGCTCGAGGTCGAGGCCTTCGCCGATTCGGTGCTGAAGTCCAACATCGACGAGGAGCATGATTTCGCGTGGTTCAAGGAGCATGGCGTTTACGACCATCCGCGCGATGTCGATGAGGCGTATCTGTGGGCGAACGGCGACGCTGGTCGTGTGCCCATGTATTTCGACTTCATGCTGGAGGCCAAGGAGAAGGTGGAGGCCAAGGTGGCCGAGCTGGGCATCCCGTGGAGACCGATGACTACGAGGCGCTGCCCGACTGGAAGCCTGGCTGCGGTTACGAGGTGGTCGATTCCGACTTCGACATTATTCCCGTGTATCACACCGATGCCATCAACACCGATTCCTGGCTTATGGAGAACCCCTACGTCAACGAGATCAACGAAGAGAACCCCTACGGCTACACGATTGAGATGAACGCAGCCAAGGCCAAGGAGAAGGGCCTTGCGAACGGGGGCAAGGTGCGCCTCTCCAGCCTTGAGGGCGCTTCGGTCGAGGGCGTGCTGGCAACCTCCGAGGGCGTTCATGCGGAATGTGTATCGGTAATCGGCGGCCATTGGGGATCGAAGTCGAAGTACATGCCCCGTGCGTTCAACAAAGGCGTGCCTGTCGTGCATCTGATTCCCGGTCAGACGCCGGATCGCTTAGACCACATCTGTTCCGCCTTTGATCAATGTGTCCGCGTTAAAATCGAGAAGATCGCTTAGGAGGGGATGAGATATGACCTACGGAATGCTCATCGACTTGAAGAAATGCGTGGGCTGCCACGCCTGCAGCGTGGCCTGCAAAGAGGCCCACGGCACCCGCCCAGGCGTGCGCCGCTCCCGCGTGGACCGCGTCTTCGAGGGCACGTACCCCGACGTGCGCAAGACGGCCTATCCGATGCTGTGCATGCACTGCGAGACGGCCCCCTGCGTGGAGGTCTGCCCGCAGGACGCCACCTACAAGCGCGAGGACGGCATCGTCGTCATCGATAAGGACAAGTGCATCGGCTGCGGCAGCTGCCAGACCGTGTGCCCCTACGACGCGCGTCACCTGGCGGCCTCCGAGGACGGCTACTTCGGCTCCGAGCTCAGCGAGTACGAGGCGGTCATGTACGAGACCATGCCGCCCATGACCATGGACAAGTGCACCTTCTGCGCCGAGCGCATCGACGCCGGCAAGGGCGAGGTCCAGGCCTGCGTGGCCGCCTGCCCGGCCGGGGCGCGACTGTTCGGCGACCTCGAGGACATCAAGGCCCAAGCCGAGGCTGCAGGTGGCTTCCAGCTCAAGGCCGAGGAGGGCACGAGCCCGTCTGTGTGGTACCTGCCCCACAAGGTGAACGAGTAACGTTTCCGCCGGGCCGCCTGCCCAGCACGGCCGGCGGCCCCCCTCCTCGCCGCCCGCGCAACTCCTCCTCCGCGGGCGGTGTCCCTCCCTTTGCGGCGGCCCTGTGCGGGCCGCCGCTTTGTGTTTCTGCCCGTGGAAATGCCGTGCGCCTGGCAACGGTCTAGGCTTTCCGCGCTGCCGTTCGCTAGAATGGATCAAGACAAGGCCGGCGGTATGAGACGGAGTGGCATGGGTGCGCGATACGAGATAGAGGAGCTGGAGTACGCCTCCGGCTACGAGAAGATGTACGGCGTGACCGACGAGCAGCTGGCATTTCTCTCCCGGCATCAGGACAATCTTCGCCGCTTCGAGGTCGAGCCGACCTACGATGCCGCGCTCGACGCCGATCTTGAGCGCCTGGCGCGGAAGCGCGACGAGCTCTCGCGGCACGGCTTCGATGCGGCCCGCGAGGAGGGGAGCGCCTCCGAGGCGTTCCGCGTGGAATTCGCCCATACGACGACGGCGCTGGAGGGCAACGGCCTCACCCTCGCCGAGACGGCCATGGTGCTTGAGCGCGACCTCACCATTCCCGGCAAGCCGCTGCACGACCATTTGGAGGTGATGGACGCCGACGCCGCTTTCATCCGGGTGCGCAAGCTCGCGGCGGATGGCGCGCCCCTTTCCGAAGAGATCGTCTTCGACGTGCACCGCCTCATTGCCGCCCACTTGGAAGAGGCCGATCCGGGGGAGTACCGCTGGGACATGCGCTACGTCACCTCGTCTTCTATGTATCCGCCCCCTCCCGCCCGCGTGCCGGAATTGATGGGCGCGCTGCTCGCATCGTCTTTGGCGCACCCGGGCGTGGCGACGGCGGCGCTGTTCCACCTGGTGTTCGAGGACATCCATCCCTTCGGCGACGGCAACGGCCGCACGGGCCGCGCCCTTCTCAACCTCATGCTCATGGAAGCGGGTTTCCCGCCCATCGCCTTCAAGGCCGACCGCGAGAGCGCCCGTCGCTACTACGACGCCATCGCCGCCTTCGCGGGCGACGTGGAGCATCGCGACGGCACGGCCCTTCTGCGGCTCGTCATTGAGCTGGAGGATCAGGAGCTCGGCAAACGCCTGGCGCTGCTGGGATAAAACGGTTTCTCTGATGGTCACGCGAAGAGGTTTAAAAAAGGAGAATGGCCGTGGAAAGCGATGAACTGCAGCAATACTACGCCGAACTTGCCTGCGATGGCGGGTTTGAGGCGCGCTGCCATATGGAGCTGCCGGAGCGGTCGCTGGTTGGCGCGCGCATCGTGAACGTGGGGTGCCGCCGCGGCAAGGGCACCTACAAGCTGAGCGAGCAGGTGGGGGAGGGCGGCTTCGTCGTCGGGGTCGACTGGAACGAGGCCTTTGTGGAGGCGGCTCGGGCGGGCGTGCCCAGGGCTCTTGAGCGCAGCGGCCTCTCCCGGTGCAACATGGCGTTTCGCGTTGGCTTCCCTGAAGATTTGGCCGCGGCGGGCCTTGAGGAGGGCTGGGCGGACTTCGTCTATTTGAACAGCTCCCTTTCACTGTTCGCCTCTCCGGCCCGGGCGCTTAGGGAGTGCGGTCGCGTGCTGGCGCCCGGCGGCGTGCTGCTGGCCGAGGTTCCCGTGGCGGAGCCGAACGGAAAGGGGCGCGCGGGCGATGCCGATTTCGCAGTGGATGCCAGTCGCGCGGCCGTCGTCGAGGCGGCCCGCGCCCTTCCGAACGCCGTGCAGGCGGCGCCGACTTTCGAGGAACTTCTCGCGTGGCTTGCGACGGCGGGGTTCTCCGAGCCCGTGATTCGCAGCGAGCGGCCGCTTTCCCCCGAGGAGGGCAGCGCGCCCGACCGCCCTGTCCCCACCGTGCCCGGCGACGACGCGACCTATCGCCTTCTGTCACTCGAAGGCGCTCGATGAGTCGACGAACGTGCCCATTTCTGCACGAGATCGCCGTTTACGAGCGTCTGAATGCGGAAACTGAAGACGCAATTAGCGTAAAACATGTATCAAAAGGGGAAGTAAGCCCTCTTAGACGCTCATAACGGTAAATCTCGTGCAGAAAGCGGCCTCTTCGCCAACCGGGGCGAGCGTATCGGCTCGCTACACCGTCTCTACCGTGACGGCGGTGCCGGAGGCGGTGACCATGAGCATGTTGCCCTGGCCGAGCACCTCGTAGTCCATGTCCACTCCAACGATGGCGTGGGCGCCCAGGGCCGCGGCGCGCTGCTGCAGCTCCTCCAAGGCCTGGGTACGGGCCGCCATCAGCTCCTCCTCGTAGCCGGCGGATCTTCCGCCCACGAGGTTGCGGATGCCGGCGCCGAAGTCCTTCAAAAAGTTGATGCCCGTGATGACTTCGCCGAACACGATGCCATAGTAGCCGGTGATGCGGTAGCCCTCCACGGTGGGGGTGGTGGTGACGATCATGGGGGAGTCCTTTCTCGAAGAGGCGCCACGCCGGCGTAAAAGCCACGGGCGCGCTGTGAATCCTGCGCGATCATGATACCTGAAGCGGCCGTGTCTCGGCGAGGATGCGCCGCCGATTGTCCAACCTGTGGGGAGGTTCCCGAAACAGCGCCGTGCGGGCACGGGTGCTGTGCTACCCTGTTGCCCGTGCACATTCCCCGGACGTCATCCGACCCGGAGAGACGAACGCTACGAAAGGAAGCAATCCGTGAGCCAAGCCTGCGATATTTTGGACATCAACCTGGCCGACGAGGGGCAGAAGCGCATTCTGTGGGCCGACCGCGATATGCCGGTGCTCGCCCGCATCCGCGAGCGCTTCGCCGAGGAGCGCCCGCTCGAGGGCGTGCGCATCGGCGCCTGCATGCACGTGACCACCGAGACGGCGAACCTCATGCGCACGCTCGTGGCTTCGGGCGCGGAGGTGACGCTCTGTGCCTCCAATCCGCTGTCCACCCAGGACGACACTGCTGCCTCGCTCGTGCGCGACTACGGCGTGCGCGTGTATGCCATCGCCGGCGAGGACGCGGAAACCTATGAGCGCCACATTGCCGAGGTGGTGGCCACCAACCCGCAGATCATCATGGACGACGGCGCCGATCTGGACACCGCCCTGCACACGAAGTTCCCCGAGAAGCTGGAAGGCGTGATCGGCGGCACCGAGGAGACCACCACCGGCGTGGTGCGCCTTATGGCCATGGCGAAGGACGGCGCGCTACGCTACCCGGTGTTCAACATCAACGACGCCAACACCAAGCACTGCTTCGACAACCACTACGGCACGGGCCAGTCCACCTTGGACGGCATCGTGCGCGCCACGAACCGCCTTCTGTGCGGCCGCACCATGGTAGTGTCCGGTTATGGCTACTGCGGGAGCGGTCTGGCCCAGCGCGCGAAGGGCATGGGTATGGACGTCATCGTCTGCGAGGTCGACCCCCTGAAGGCGCTTGAGGCCCACATGGAGGGCTACCGCGTGATGAAGGCCGAGGATGCCGCCCGCTTCGCCGACGTGTGGGTCACCGTCACCGGCGACTGCAACGTCATCGACGAGCCGGCCTTCAAGAACATGAAGGACGGCGCCATCATCTGCAACTCCGGCCATTTCGACTCCGAGATCAACATGAAATGGCTGCGCGCGAACGCCGTGAAGGTGGAGGAGCTGAAGCCGCTGGTGGAGGAGTACACGCTGCCCGACGGGCGCACCATCACCGTGCTCGCCGAGGGGCGCCTTGTGAACCTCGCCTGCGCCGAGGGGCACCCGGCCTCGGTTATGGACATGAGCTTCGCCAACCAGGCCCTGGCCGCCGAGTACCTGTTCAAGCATGCCTCCGAGCTTGAGGACAAGGTCTACGACGTGCCCGCCGCCATTGACGACGACGTGGCTCGCGTGAAGCTGGAGACGCTCGGCATCGAGATCGACACCCTCACCGAGGAGCAGATCGCCTATATGAACTCTTGGAATTTCTAGAAGCTTCCTAAACTGTCCGGCCGCGGGTCGGCGGAGGGGCACGTGCTCAAGCAATGGCTCGCTTGGTGGAACAGCCCACTGGGCTGTTCCAGTCGCTGCGCAACCTGCGCGCGAGCCCCTCCGCCGACCCGCGGCCTCCCGCACGTATCCTGCTGACGTTTCGGGCTTGAGCGCGAGCCCCTCCGCCGATCCCGGCCTCCCGCCCCTCCACCAAACCTTACGCTTCCCTTACAGGTATGGAGGGGATGTGGCGCAAATGCGGCGAAAAGGAACACTTTGGCCTCGATTGCCCCCATTTCGGCCGTCGTGACCCAACTGGCGCTGCCAACTTGGCTCGAAAGGGCTATACTTCAACCGTTTGTGCAGCCGCGCCCACGCCACTGACCGTGCGGGCGCATGTCATGTCCTAGGAGCCTCAAGGTGTTCGATACCGTAGCATCGCAAGTGTCGGCGTTGTCCTTCGTTGACATCTTCAATTTCTGCGTGTTTCTTACCTTCACTATTTGCTATACCTACCAGCTTTTCTACGTGCTCGTGGTGCTGACGCGCCGGGCACCGAAGAAGATGGCGCGCGCCAACCACCGCTACGCGGTCATGGTGGCGGCGCGCAATGAGGAGACGGTCATCGCCGACCTCATCCACTCCATCAAGGTGCAGAACTATCCCGCCGAGCTCATCGACATCTTCGTCATCGCCGACAACTGCACTGATAACACGGCCGACGTGGCCCGCGAGGCCGGCGCCATCGTGTTCCCCCGCAGCAACGACAAGCTGGTGGGGAAGGGCTATGCGCTCGATTACGGCCTGAAGGCCATCTGGGAGCAGTACGCCGACCGCGACTATGAGGCGTTTTTCGTCTTCGACGCCGACAACGTGCTCGATGTGAACTACTTCCGTGAGATGAACGCCACCTTCGATAACGGCGCGAAGGCCTCCACCTCCTACCGCAACTCCAAGAACTTCGGCAGCAACTGGATCTCCGCTGGCTACGGCGTGTGGTTCCTGCGCGAAGCGAAGTTCTTGAACCAGGCGCGCCTCACGCTGAACACCTCCTGCGCCGTGTCGGGCACGGGCTTCTTCATCGCCGCCGACATCCTGAAGGCCGCCGGCGGCTGGAAGTGGCACCTGCTGACCGAGGACATCGAGTTTTCCGCCGCCTCCATCATCGACGGCGTGCGCATCTCCTACTGCCCGACGGCGGTGCTCTACGACGAGCAGCCCATCACCTTCCGCGATTCGTGGAACCAGCGCTTCCGCTGGGCCAAGGGCTTCTACCAGGTGTTCGCCCACTACGCGGGCGGCCTGGTGAAGGGCACGCTGACCAATCCCGCGGGCTACCGCTTCGCCTGCTACGACATGCTCATGACCATCGCTCCGGGCATGCTGCTCTCCATCATCTCCATTCTGTTCAACACCATTATCATCGTGCTGGCGGCCACGGGCGTCATGTCCACGGGCGTGGCCATCGCGAGCTCGGTGACCTCGGTCGTGTTCTGTCTGTGCAACTACATCGTGTTCATGTTCGTCTTCGGCGTGCTTACCACCTTCGTGGAATGGGACTCCATCCGCACCACCACGGCGAAGAAGATCCGCTACATGTTCACCTTCCCCTTCTTCATGCTCACCTACATCCCCATTGCGCTCATCGCGCTCGTGAAGAAGGCGGCGTGGAAGCCCATCCGCCATTCCATCTCGGTGGACGTCGCCGAGTTCTCCGAGGCCGAGGGCGTTCGTCTCTCCTCGAAATAACTCCTTTCATTTTCTAGCGATGCTTGCTAGAATATAAGGCAGGCTCGAGGGGAGCCACTGGCCAGTGAAATCTCCCCTGAACCGTTTGTTATTTGGGCCGTCTTGCATGACGTGCCCGCCTTGCCTTTCGGCTCGAATCCGCGTACTCGCGGATTCGAGCCATCAGGTTCAGCAAGCAAGCCGCAAAACGAACCCAATCGCAAAGGTCCATTTGCCTGCCTTTCTCCCGTTGCCTAAGGTAGCGAAACGGGCGGGGTCGGCCAGCTCCCCGCCCCGAGGATGCTTCTTATGTATCCTCGGGGCGAAAGGCTGCGTCCTAGGTTCGCGCGAACGTGAGGCACCAGACGATCTTGGCACCGGCGGTGCGCAGGGCCTCGGTGGCGGCGAACAACGTGGCACCGGTGGTGCACACGTCGTCCACGACGATGACGGCGGCGGGCATGCTGGCGCCGGCCAGCGCGGTGAGCGAATGCCTCATGTTGCCGATGCGTCCCGTCCGCCCCAGCTTCCGCTGGTCGCGGCTGCGGGCGGCCACGAGCAGAGGGGCGAAGTCCAGCCCGGCGATGAACGACAACTCGCGGGCCAGATGCTCGGCATGGTCGAAGCCGCGCCGCCGCCGGGCGGCGGCCGTGGCGGGCACGAAGGTGACGACCGGCGCTGCGCCCATCCAGCGGGGCGGCAGGTAGCGGGCCATGATCTGGGCCATGGGCCGTGCCAGGCCGCGCTCGTTCTGATCCTTGTACACCGTTACAATGCGGCGGACGGCCTCGGTAAGCACGAGGGCGCTCGCCATCTCGTCGTAGGGCGGCTCCTTGTAGCCGAAGGGCTCCATCAGCACGGACGTGCACTCCGAGCACTGCACGACGCCGAAGGGCGCGCCGCAGCGCGGGCAGGCCGTCAGCGCGTCGATGTAGGGGAGCGCCGCGGCACAGGAGCCGCACAGCACCGCGCCGGGCTTATCGCACACCGCGCAGCGGGTGGGGTAGAGCGTCTCGGCCACCATGTCCGCGGCGAAGTCGCGCGCGGCGCGCCAGTCCGCGCGCAGGCGGCGGGAGGGAGCGGCGTGTTTCGCGGCCGCGCCCTCCCGACGGCTCTTCGCCGGCGTTCGCTCATCGAAGAGCGCCATCTGTCCTTTCATCGGCTTCATGGGGGCAGTCTACGCGCGCACGACCGTGGAAATGACGCGGGAATGTCCCGTTTCGTTCCCCGCGCCGACCGCGTTCGCGTCTCATCCCGCGCCCCGCGCCGACCGCACGGCTTTCGCACTTCGTAGGTTCTGCGGGGCTTTGCCCCGTCTAAGCCCACTTCTGCTACACTTAGCGATGCTTCTTTCGGGTCTGTAGTTGCGGAGAGACGCGACGTCTTTCCAAGTCCATGGCAGATGCGGTCGAAAGGATCCACGTAAGCGCGTGGGCGTTGCCCGCCGTGAGCATGGCGTATCCTAGAGGTAAGTCGCACCGCCCGCTGACATTTTCGCGGCACGGACGCCGTGACGGGCGAGAGGGCTACTAGCGCAAGCGAACGCCCCGGTGCGCGAGTGTGGGGTCAAAGACTAGGTCAGTCGAAAGAGGCAACGTACCGATTGAATTAGACGGAGGATGATGTGAGAAAGCGTTCGTTCGTTGCGGTTGCCTTTGCGGCGCTGCTCGCGGTCGGCCTGTTCGGCCTGGCCGGATGCACTGGATCGGGCACCTATCAGCCGGAGCTGAAGTCCGCCGAGGTGGCGCCCCCGGTCATCGGCGAGGAGGGCACCCTGCGCGTGGGCGTCAACACCGAGAACCCGCCTCTGGCCGGTATGGGCAGCGGCAAGATCATCGGAATCGACGTGGACATCGCCGCGGCTCTCGCCGACGAGCTGGGGCTGAAGCTGTCGGTGGTGGATGTGGGCAGCGACCCGGCCGGGGCACTCGCCAACGGCACGGTGGACGTGGTGCTCGGCATCGACGACTCCGCGAGCGACGGCGATTTCTGGCGCTCGGCCTCCTACCTGCCCACGGGCATCGCCCTGTTCGCGCTGAGCCCCGACGCGGGCATTCCCACCCAGGATTCCGGTGCCACCTTCGCCGCCCAAGTTTCCTCGAAGAGCGCCTGGGCCGTCTCCAACGGGTTCGGCGAGTCCAGCCTCACGCCCACCGACAGCCTGAAGGAGGCCTTTGAGGCGCTTGAGGCCGGAAGCGTGCAGTACGTGGCCGCCGACGCTGTCATCGGCCTGTACGCGGCCCATGGCCAGGGGCTCGACGTGTCCATCGTCGCCATGCTCATGTCGCCGACCGGCTACTGCATGGGCGTCTCGAACGAGAACGTCGATTTGCAGACGGCCGCCGGCGACGTGCTCGCGCGCCTGGTGAGCGACGGCACCATCAACGTCATTGAGCGCAAGTGGCTCGGCACCACCGTGGCCCTGGGCGATCTCACCGTCGTCAGCGATCTGACCGCCTCCGCCGCCGACGCCGCCACGGGTTCCGATAGCGAGGACGTGGGCGATTTCGACAGCGGTGATGCCGACACCGGCGACTCGGGAGACACGGGCTCCGAAGACACCGGTTCCGGCGACTCGTCGGACGGCTCCGATGAGTCCGGCGATACCGGTAGCGGCGACGATTCTGGTAGCGAGGACTCCGGCGATGCAGGCGACTCCGGCAGTTCCGGCGACGAGGACGCGGCCGAATAGTGTCCTTTCCTTCAATGCACTGAGTCCCGCTTTCGGGAAGATGAGCCTCAGCTGTACGGACGAATGACAAAAGTGGCCCTCGGGCTGCGGGTTGAAGCGCTGAATCCGCAGCCCGAGGGCTCTTTTTGTCGTTTCACCCGCAGCCCGAGGGCCGAAAATGTCGTAGCACGATGCTCGCAGTGGCAAAAACCCGCCTCGGGCTGCGGTTTGCAAAAAGAAGAGGGCGGCTCCTTCGGGAACCGCCCTCGTTCGATGGTGATGCGGGTGCGGCGGTGCGCCAGCGCCTAGCTCAAGAAGTCGTCCAGGATCTCGGCCTCGGCCTCTTCCTCGGTGAGGCCCAGCGTCATGAGCTTCACGATCTGGTCGCCGGCGATCTTGCCGATGGCGGCCTCGTGCACGAGCATGGCGTCCTCGCTGGCGGCCTCGATGCCGGGGATGGCCTTCACCTTGGCGTTGCCCATGATGATGGCGTCGCACTGCACGTGCCCGCGGCAGGCGCACTCGCCGATGACGAGCGGGTTGAACACCTGCACGGAGTCGTCCTGGGCCACCGAGCGGGAGATCACCTGCACGGAAGAGCCCTCGCCCTTCAGCTCCACCTTCATGTTGGAAATGGCGGTCTGGTTGCCGTGGGTGAGCAGCTTCTCGGTGAGTACGAGCTTGGCGTCCGCGCCCAGCTCGGCGTTGGTGTCGCGCACGGTGGAGGTGACGCCGCGCAGCTGTACCATCTCCATCTCGCAGGAGGAGCCCTCCTCCATGTACACGTTGGTGGTGGGGTTCAGGATGCGCTCGCCTGAGCCATCGCCCTCGCCGTAGTGCTTCTCCACGTAGCGTACGCGGCTGTTCTTCCCCAGATAGAAGCTGTGGATGCCGTCGTGCTCGGAGGCGTCGTGGGAATCGTTGTGGATGCCGCATCCGGCGATGATGGTGATGTCGCAGTTCTCGCCCACGTAGAAGGTGTTGTACACGACGTCCTTCAGGCCCGACTTCGTCACGATGACGGGGATGTACACCGTCTCGCCCTTGGTGCCGTCCGCGATGCGGATGTCGATGCCGGGGTTGTCGGTCTTGGTGGAAATGTCGATGTAGGCCGAGGAATGGCGCTCGACCAGTTCGCCGTCCTTGCGCACGTTGAAGGCGCCCTTCGGCATGCCGTGCATATTGGCGATCTCGGCGAGCAGGTTCTCGTCGATGGGGGAAAGATCAACGGTCATAGTTGCCTCCTTTTGCAACTAGAAAAGACGTGCGGCGGGCGGGATGGCGGGTGTTTCGACCGAGCGAGTTCCGCAGATGGTGTCGAAGGCGGTATACAGTGGGGAGAAAGCAGCCCCGTCGCCTTCGATACCATCGAGGACTGTCTGAGCGAATCGGAATACCCGGCAGTCCGCCCGCACTGGTGACGTTTAGCAAGTGGTGGGGATCTCGGTCAGGTGCAGCTCGGTGGGGGTGGAAAGCGGGCAGCCGTGGTCATCTAGGCTGCGGGCCGCGAACCCGAGCCGCGGCATGAGCTCGGCCGGCGTCCCCACCTCGGCCACCTGGCCGTCGCGCAGAAGCACGATCTCGTCGGCCAGGGAAATGATGCGCTCCTGGTGCGAGATGATGACGATGGAGCGCCCGTCGCGGGCCTCGTGGATGTCGCGGAACGTCTCGGTGAGCCTGTCGAAGCTCCACAAATCGATGCCGGCCTCGGGCTCGTCGTAGATGGCCAGCTTCGGGTCGCGGGCCAAAATGGTGGCGATCTCGATGCGCTTCACCTCGCCGCCCGACAGCGACTTGTCCACCTCGCGGGTGAGGTAGCTCGCCGAGCACAGGCCCACCTTCGAGAGGTACTCGTTGCAGGCGAGCATGGGCAGCTTCTTGCCGGCGGCGATGTCGAGCAACTTCTTCACCTTCATGCCGCGGAAGCGGGCCGGCTGCTGGAAGCCGTAGCCGATGCCGAGGCGGGCGCGCTCGGTGATGGATTTGTCCGTGATGTCCTCGCCGTTGAAGAGGATCTGGCCGCTCGTGGGCTCCTCGATGCCCATGATGAGCTTGGCGAGCGTGGACTTGCCGCCGCCGTTGGGTCCGGTGATGACCGTGAAGCGGTCGTCGGGAATGGTCAGGGAGAGATCGCCGATGATGCGCTTGGTGCCCCCGTCGTCGGCCGGCACCTCGAACACCAGGTTCTTAAGTTCGAGCATGGGATACTCCGTATCTGTCTCGTCTCGTCTAGATAGTTCGGGGCTGATTATAGCGAAAATTCCCCCGTCGCGGAGAAATCATAACGACACCATATTGGTTGGAAACGGCGACGCGCGGACGGGTAGAATACTCACGAACACTCCGTTGCTCCGCGCCGGGCCGCCAGGGCCGGTCGCGGGGCCCTTCGCAGGAACCCTTCGAAAGGAAGACAGACCATGACCGATTTGGAACAGGTGGCCGCCTCCCACGGCTTTACCGCCGTGAAAAGCGAGCCGATAAGTGAGGTGGAGGGTACGGTGCACCTCATGCATCACGCCGCCTCCGGCGCCCGCCTCATGTTCATCGAGAACGACGACGCCAACAAGGCCTTCTCCATCACCTTCAAGACCCCGGCCGACGACGACACCGGCGTGTTCCACATTTTGGAGCACTCGGTGCTGTGCGGATCGGAGAAGTTCCCGGTGAAGGAGCCCTTCGTCAATTTGCTGAAGACCTCCATGCAGACGTTCTTAAACGCCATGACCTTCCCGGACAAGACCATGTACCCCGTGGCGTCCACCAACGAGCAGGATCTCGTCAACCTCATGGACGTCTACCTGGACGCGGTCTTCCACCCCGATATCTACCGGCGCCCCGTCATCTTCCAGCAGGAGGGCTGGCACCGCGAGCTGGAAGGGGAGGGAGAAGGCGAGCGCCTTGTGGTGAACGGCGTAGTGTACAACGAGATGAAAGGCGCGCTCTCCGAGCCCGATTCCGTGCTCTACGACGGGCTGTCGGCGGCGCTGTTCCCGGACACGACCTACCGTTTCGAGTCTGGCGGCACGCCGGCGGCAATCCCAACGCTCACCTACGAGGGCTTTCTCGAGAACCATCGGCGCCACTACCGTCCCGACAACGCCTACATCATCCTATACGGCAACCTGGATGCCGACCGCTTCCTCGGCTTTCTAGACGAGCGCTATTTGGCGCCGCTGGCCGCGAAAGAGCGCGGGCCGCTGGACATCAATCCGCTCGGGCTGCAGGCTCCCGTGGCTCCCGAGCCAGTTGTCGTGCCCATGGCCACCGCACCGGAGAACGCCTGCGCTGCCGTGGGATTCGTCATCGGGCGTGCCGCCGAGCGCGAGCGCATTGTGGCCGCCGACATCCTGATGGACGCCATCATGGGGGCCAACGAGTCGCCCCTGAAGCGGGCGCTGCTCGACGCGGGCATCGCCGACGACGCCATCGGGTATGTGGCCGACTCCGTGGCCCAGCCCTTCGCCGTGGTGTCCCTGCGCGGCGCCCGGCCCGGCGCCGCCGATGCGCTGCGCGCCATCGTGGAAGCCGAGGCCCGGCGCCTCGCCGAGGGCGGGCTCGACCGCGAGCTGGTGCGGGCGGCCCTCTCCCACGCCGAGTTCGTCATGCGCGAGCGCAACTTCGGCTACCCCGACGGCGTGGTGCTGGCCATGTCCGCCATGGCCGGATGGCTGTACTCCGACGACGACCCGGCGGCCTACCTGCGCTTCGAGGACGTCTTCGCCAGCCTGCGCGAGAAGGTGGAGGAGGGGTACTTCGAGGCGCTTTTGCGCGAGCTGTTCCTGGATAACGACCACCGCGCCTGCGCCGAGGTGGTGCCCACGGAAAGCGACGAGGCCGCCGAAGAGGCCGAGGCAGCCGGCGAGCGCGAGGCGGCCGCGGCGCTCACCGAGGACGAGGCCGCGTCTATCCGCGAGGCCGTGCGCGCGCTGCGCGAGGCCCAGGAGGCGCCGGACGCGCCGGAGGCCCTCGCGAAACTTCCGCAGCTTTCGCGGGCCGATATCGGCGAGGCGCCCGCCGAGGCGATGTGGGAGGTGGGGGAGTGCGGGCCCTGGCGCCTTATCCGCCATTATCTGCCCTGCCGCGGCATCGCCTACGCCTATCGCTACTTCGCCATGGACGGCCTCGCCTTCGACGAGCTGCCCTACGCCACGGTGCTGGCCTGCGTGCTCGGCAAGTTGGATACGTCCCGCCACACGGCAGCCGAACTGGACACCCTCGTTCAGGCCCATCTGGGCAACCTCGGGTTCGCCGTTGAAGTGCACGAGGACGCCGAGGACCGCGAGCGGCTGCGGCCGATGTTCGTCATGGGCTCCTCTGCCCTTGACGAGGAGGTGCCCTGGGCGGCACACCTGGCCGAGGAAGTGCTGCGCGAGACCGATTTCTCCGACATCGAGCGCATCCGCGACATCTTGGGCCAGCGGCGCATCGCCATGGAGCAGGCCTTCGCCTCGGCCGGCCACAGCGCCGCCATGGCGCGGGTCGCCTCCTACTACCTGCCGGCCGGGGTGGTGCGCGAGGCGCTCTCCGGCGTCGGTTTCTACCGCTTCTTGAAGGAGCTGCTCGCGAGCTTCGACGAGCGGGCCTGCGAGCTTTCCGCGAAGCTGGCCGAGCTGTCCCGCCGCCTGTTCACCGACGGCGGCTGCACGCTCTCCTTCGGGGGCGACGAGGCGGCGCTCGCTGCCTTCCGGGAGGCGTCTTCGCCTTTCGGCGGCATGGCGGGCGCCCCGGCGCTCACGGTGCCGGCGCCTGAGGATGGGCACGAGGCCTTCGTCGTGGCGAGCGACGTCACCTACACCGCCTGCGGCTGGGACCGCCGCCTGCTCGGCGAGCCCTACGGCGGCGCGTGGCTTTTGGCCTCGCGCATCCTGTCCTACGATTTTCTGTGGACGGAGGTGCGCGTGAAGGGCGGCGCCTACGGGGCCGGCTTCCAGACGACGCGCTCGGGCTCGAGCCGCTTCTACTCCTACCGCGACCCGCGCATCGACGAGACCGTCGAGCGCTTCCGCACCTCCGGCGACTGGCTCGCCGGCGTCTTTAACCCCACGGAATCGGAGATGGACGGCTACGTGGTCTCCACGGTGGCCTCCCTGGACGCGCCGGCCAAGGCCCGCGAGCTTTTGCGTCGCCAGGACGGCCTATACTTCTCCGGCGCCACCTTGGAAGACCGGGCCCGGGTGCGCGAGGAGGTGCGCGCAGCCGGCATCGATGACGTGCGCGCGCTGGCCTCCTCGGTGGACGCCATCGCCGGGGCCGGACCGGTGTGCTGCTTCGGCAACGGCGAGGTCATCCGTGCCAGCGGCGAGGGATTCAACGTCGTCGACCTTCTGGCCTAAAGGGTGCTGAGGGGCGGCCGCCGCGACGGCTCTGCGGGCGTCGGCGACTGGCAACGGTTCTCCGGGTGCCTGCGCGGCGCCCCTCGCGCGGCGCCTTCGCGTGGTGCCCGGATGCAGAACTGGTGCAGCGGATGCGCGCCGCGCGGCCCATCGGCTATAATAGGGCAACCCCAAACAGAAAGGATGCAAGCTCCCATGGCGAATTCCAAGGAGTTCTCGCATATCACGGTCACGGCCGACGATGACGACGATGTGGTCATCCAGGCCGGCGTCGTAGAAGAGCCGGCCGCCGAGGAGCCGGTCGAGGAAGCGCCCCTTGAGGAGCCGGTCGACGAGCCGGGCGCCGAAGAGGCCGACGACGCGGTAGCGGAGGCTGTGGAAGAGGCCGCCGTGGAAAAGGAGGGTGCGGGAGAGACCGCCGATGCCGTCTCCTACCATGAGACGACCCTCGATGACTTGGAAGCGACCAAGATGTCCACGACCCAGAAGGTCATCATCGTCGTGGCCGTGCTGGGCATTGTCGCCTTTGCGGCCTGGTACCTTTTGGCCCACTAGCCCCGTGGGCCTTCGAGAAGCGAGAGGAACAGCGAGCACATGGTGAGAAGAAGCAAGCGCAACCGCGACGCCGGCATTAGCGCCGACGACGGCAATGCCATGGGCCTCACCGAGGCCTTCCACCCCGTGTCGGCGGATGGCTTCACCACGGCCATGCCCCCCGTGGACGAGGGCGACGGCTCTGTCGTCGGGGAGGATATCGTCGTCGACGAGGAGGGCGTCTTCGAAGAGGTGGACTTGGGCGATGGGGAAGTACTCGACGACGAGGGCTTGGCCGCCGGCGAGTCGTTTCCCGATGAAGCGGTCTTCGAGGACTTCTACGCCGGTCGTCCGCTGGACGCCGACGGCGCCGATGCCGCAGACGCCGACGGCGCCGATGCCTCGCCCGTGCCCGACGCTGTGCCCCTCGGCGTGGTGACGGCCGACGTGGCGCCAACCAAGCCTGCGAGCAAGGCCGCCCATGGCGCGAAGAAGGGCGACGGCGCCTCGCGCGGGCGCCATGCCAAGCACGCGAGTGAGATGAACGAGAAGGCCCGAAAGAAGGCGGAGCTGCCCGAGTACATGCGCAAGTCGCGCCGTATGCGCCGCATTCTTATCGTGGTCATCATCCTGCTCGTGCTCATTCTGGCCGCCATGGTCTACTTCGGCGTTCAGCTGTACAAGGAGGCCTCTTCCAGCGCGGTGCAGCAGGCGCTCTCCTCGGAGCAGGAGGTCGCCGCCATCGCCTCCGAGGACGCGACGGACTCCGCCGATGCCGCCAAGGTGACGACGGTGCCCGACTTGGTGAGCTTGCTGGGCCACACCCAGCAGGAGGCCATCGACATTCTGCAGCACGGCGCCACGGCCGCCGAGCCCCGGGCGGTGAACGAGGAGGGCAACCCCATCAAGAGCGAGGTGCGCGTCGCGCTCACCGCTGAGCCGGCTGACAGCCGTACGGGTACGCCCACGGTGTATTTGGGACTCGACGCCGACGGCAAGATCATTCAGGCGGGCTATTCCACGTCCACCAGCTCGCTCGGCTACGGCTCCCTCAGCTTCGCCGATGCCGTGCGCACCGAGCACATCATCGAGAAGACCCTGGCAGAAGCCGGCGTGTCGGTGCCCGAGGGCGCCGTGGAGCTGCCCGAGGACGCGGAGTCCTACACCTCCTTCGACACCGACGGCACGACCCGCACCAAGAAGTACTGCTCCTTCAACGGCGAGGTGGACATCGACGGTGCGCCCCATGCCTGGTCGGCGGTGCTCTCCTACGACTACTCCATGGCCAACGCCTCGGACAACTTGGCCGACACCGTCCGCACCATCTTCATATATGTAAACTCCTAGAATTTCCCTTGCGCGGGAGCGACGGCAACGCTATACTGGGCAAGCTGTCAATCAAGCGAGGGCGAAAGCTCTCCACCTGGTTCGGCGCCTTCCAAGGTTGCTGATGGGTACCCGCAGATAGAAACTTTGCGTGTAAGCCCGCCGTGCGCCTTGTTGGCCCGGCGGGTTTTTATGTGTGAGAACACGAAAGGGAGGTGAGCGCGATAGCTGCTCAAGAGCCCCGGCTCAACGATGAGATCACCACGCGCGAGTGCCGTCTCATCGATTTCGACGGGAACCAGATGGGCGTGTATCCCACGCACCAGGCCCAGCAGATCGCCGACGACATGAATCTCGATCTGGTGGAGATCGCTCCGAACGCCACGCCGCCCGTGTGCCGCATCATGGACTACGGGAAGTTCAAGTACGACCAGGCCATCAAGGCCAAGCAGGCTCGTAAGAACCAGAACAAGATCGAGGTCAAGGAGATGAAGTTCCGGCCGAAGATCGACGTGGGCGACTACACCACCAAGAAGAAGCACGTGCTGCGCTTTTTGGAGGCCGGCAACAAGGTGAAGATCACCATCATGTTCCGCGGCCGCGAGATGGCCCACCCCGAGCAGGGCCTCTCCATTCTCGAACGATTGGCCGACGACCTGAAGGACGTTGCCGTCATCGAGAACCAGCCGAAGATGGAGGGGCGCAACATGCACATGCTCATCGCGCCTCTGCCCGCGACCGCGAAAAAGAAAAAGGATTCCAAGAACGACGAAGGAAAGGACAACTAATGCCCAAGATGAAGACCCATCGCGGTATGGCCAAGCGCGTCCGCAAGACCGGTACCGGCAAACTCATGCGCGCCAAGGCGTTCAAGAGCCATATCCTCACCAAGAAGAGCCCCAAGCGCAAGCGCAACTTCCGCCACGAGACCGAGGTCGCCAAGGCGGATACCAAGGTCGTCGAGCGCCAGCTCGGCCTTCGCTAGTCCCATTCGTCTTCAAGGAGTGATTAAGATATGCCTCGTGTAAAGCGTTCCGTCCATGCCCGCAAGAAGCGTCGTACCGTCCTCAATCGTGCGAAGGGCTACTACGGTGCGAAGTCTCGTTCCTACCGCGCCGCGAAGGAGCAGGTGCAGCATTCGCTTCAGTACATGTACCGCGACCGTCGCAACAAGAAGCGCGAGATCCGTCGCCTGTGGATCACCCGCATCAACGCCGCGGCCCGCATCAACGGCCTGTCCTACTCGGTGTTCATGAACGGCCTGAAGAAGGCCGGCGTCGTGCTCGACCGCAAGGTGCTCGCCGACATGGCCGTGAACGACCCGACGGCCTTCGCCGCCCTGGTGGAAGTTGCGAAAAAAGCTGTGGCTTAATTTGCTTCGTTCGAAAGAGCGCACAAAGAAAGGACCCTTCGGGGTCCTTTTTCGTTGAGGGAGTGCGAGCGAGGGCTAAGCGCTTTGGGCGACGAGCTTAAGCTCGATGCGGGCGAAGGCGTCGTCCAGCTCGCCGAGAGGCTCCTCTTTGATGCTCTTTTCCGATAGGCCCTCCTCACCCATGAGCGTGCGGTAAAGGTACAGATCCGCCGCCTCGCGGGGGGACGCGGCGTTGGAGATGACGGCCTCGATGCCCGCTTCGTCCAAGGCCGCGAGGCCCTCGGGGGTGAATTGACGGGCTATGAGGGCATCGACGCCCATTTGCTGCAGGATGGAGGCCCGCTCGCGCGGAGTGAGCCCCATGTTCGGCACGTTGCTGCAGCCTGTGACGACGCCGCTTTGCGTGGTGTAACAGGCAAAGCTCGAGCAGGTGGCCGCAGCCGCGGCTATATCGAGTCCGTCGCAAGCGACAGCGATCTTCATGCAATATTCCCTTCCCCAGAAATACTGAGGTTACAATACCCGAACAATCCTCCGCTGAATGTGGAGTACGGCAAACGGAGGGTATCTTCCCGGCGAGCAGCCCGAACGTTGGACGGCTTGCCCGCTCGCGGGCGCAACGGGCCGCTGTGGTTCGGCTGCCACCGCCATGTTCCGGCAATGGTCGGCTTGTGCACGACTCCGTAGGGGCCGACTTCGGTCGGCCCTCTCGGCGATGGCGATCCTTGCGACAGGGAGCGACCAAGGTCGCCCCCTACGGAAAACTTATGACGTAGATGCTCTTAGCCGCGGCGCTTGCCGCCGCTGCGCTTGGCGGCGACGGCAGCGCGATGGGCGCGACCGGGGCGGAAGTCGCTCGACGTACGCGGCGCGCCGCTTGCCGCCGCGGAACCCGTCTTCGCGCGGTTGCCGCCCTTGGGCGCTTTGGATTTCGGAGCCGCCTTAGATCCCGTCCCGCTCTTCCTCGAGCTGTGCGCGGCGCCGGCGCTCTTGCCGCCCTGCTTCTTGCGCGTGCCGCGCTGGCGCGACTCGGCGGCAGCCTGCTCGGCACGCTCCTTCTCCTTGGCGCGGCGCTTCTCCTTCTTGGCGAGCTCGCGGGCGGCCGCTGCCAGCTCGGGGTCGCGTCGGGCATTGGCCCGCGTGGCGCGCTCGGCTGCGGCCTCGGCGGCCTCTTCCAAGTTGAAGCCCGCGATCTCGATCTCGGGGATGTCGCGCTTGATGAGCTTCTCGATGGCCGCCAGCTCGTCTTTGTTCTCGGGGCTGACGAAGGTGATCGCGAAGCCCTCGGCTCCGGCGCGGCCCGTGCGGCCGATGCGGTGCACGTAGTCCTCGGCCTGGGTGGGCACGTCGTAGTTCACCACATAGGACACTTCGTCGACGTCGATGCCGCGGGCCAGCACGTCGGTGGCCACGAGGATGTCGGTCTCGCCGGAGGCGAAGTTGTCCAGGGCGCGCTTGCGCTGGTTCTGGGAGCGGTCGGAATGGATGGCCTCGGCGTGGTAGCCGGCTCGCTTCAGCTTGCGGCAGGCAGCATCGGCCCGATGGCGCGTGCGGGCGAAGACGATGACGCGCTTGTGCCCCCGCTCCTTCAAAAGTGCCGCCAGAAGGTCGGGCTTCAGGGTGTGGGGCACGTGCGCGATGTACTGTTCCACGGTGTCGGCCGTCTCGCCCTTCGCGGCGATCTGCACAATGGCCGGATCGTCCAGCATGGCGTCCACCTGGTCGAGCACGCCCTTGTCGATGGTGGCCGAGAACAGAAGTGTCTGGCGGCTTTTCGGCGTCGCCTCCACGATGCGGCGCACCGAGGGGAGAAATCCCATGTCGAGCATGCGATCGGCCTCGTCCAGCACGAGCACTTGAACCTGGGAGAGGTCGACGGCCTTCTGGTTCATGAGGTCGATGAGGCGCCCCGGCGTGGCGATGAGCACGTCCACGCCGCGCGCGAGGCGGTCGATCTGCGGCTCGATCTTCACGCCGCCCACCACATTGGCGACGCGCAGGCCGCGGGTGCGGGCGATGGTTTGGCAGACTTCCTGAATCTGCATGGCCAGCTCGCGGGTGGGGGTGATGACGAGCATGGCCGGCGCCTTCTTGCGCTCGGCGCGGGCGAGGACGTCCAGGCTCGGCAGCGAGAAGGCGGCCGTTTTTCCCGTGCCGGTCTTGGCGGCGGCGATAATGTCGCGCCCCTGGAGGACGAGCGGGATGGCCTGGGCTTGAACGGGGGTCGGCTCGGTGTAGCCGAGATGATCGACGGCGGCAAGAACGGCGTCGGAAAGGCCGAGTTCGGCAAAGGTGGTCATGAAGCTCTCTTTCGTGGTTCGGATCGTGGCGGTAGCGGTTGGGGCGTCCTAGCGGACGTGGGCCGGCTTCTTGCCCCAGTAGAAGTGCAGGAAGTGCTTGGCCCGCAGCTTCGCGTCTCGCGGCGGTTCGCGCCGGATGAGGGCGAAGGTGGCCCGGGCGATGTCCTCGGCGGCGTTGGGGCGCCGCAGGATGGAGGCGTTCATCAGCATGGCATGGGCGCTCGCAGAGTGGTCGCTGATGTGGCGCAGGGTGTCCAAGAGCTCGCGAGGCGTGGTGGCGGCCATAGCGGCTCCGGCGGCGGTGAGCATGCGCACGTTGGCCTTCTCCTGGCCGTAGGCGCGGCCCAAGAGGATCATGGGCGCATGGGCGCACAAACACTCGGTCACCGTGAGGCCTCCCGGCTTGCAGATGACCACGTCGGCGGCCTCCATGAGCTCGGCCATGGCGTTCACGTAGCCGAGTACCGTGACGTTGGCCAGGCCGTATTCGGCCACCTGGCGCCGCAGCTCGCGCTCGTAGTCCTCGTCGGCCCCGGCGACGATCACCAGCTGCATCGAGGGCATCGCGTGCATGAAGGGGAGCATCTCCCCGATGGCGGCACGGAAGTGCACATAGGGTTGGGGGAGCTTCGCCCCGGCGAGCGCCAGCACCACCTGTTTGTCCTGCGGCAGTCCGAAGGCCTCGCGGGCCTTAGCGCGGTCGTAGGTTCGCGAGAAGGCGGGGCTGGCGGGGATGCCGGTGATGAGGATGCGGTCCTCGGGCACGCGCCGCGGGCGCAGCGTCTCGGCCATGGACTCGTTGGCGACGCAGAACAGGTCGGTGTGCAGATGGGGCCACAGCCCCTCGGCCTCGTAGTCGGTGGGCACGCAGACGATGGGGAAGCTCTGGCCCGTGATCATGCGAGCGCTCACGGCCACGTTGGCGGCGGTGATGTGGGTGGCGACGATGGCCGCCGGCCGCAGGCGGCGCACGTACTCGGTGAACTTCGGGTACATGAGGCGCGCCCAAATGGTGCCGCCGCCCCACAGAAGACGCCCAGTGAGGGTGTAGCGCCAGGTGAGGTCGTAGAAGGGACGCGTCCAGCCGGTGAACATGGAGGCGGTCTTGTCGCCGTCGAACACGATGCGCCCGAAATCGAGGATGTCGAGGACGCGCACTTCCGAGCGCGCTTCCAGCGAGTTGTCGTCCCCGGCCGCGCGGGCGGCCTCGCCGGCTTCCTCCAGCGCCTCGGCGATGGCGTTGGCTGCCGAGCGGTGGCCCGAGCCCACCGAGGCGTGCACTACGAGGATGAGCGGCCGGGCGACGGCCTCCTCGGCCGTGCGGGCCGGTTCGGCCAGGGCGCGCGCAATGGCCTCGGCGGCCGTGGCGCCTTGGGCGCCCGTGGCGAGGGGGGAGGGCGAGGGCTCGGCAGGGACGGCGAGCGTCTGGGCGGGGGCGGGAGCGATCGGAGCCGAGGGCTCCGTCGATTTCGATGCAGGTGTGTTCATGGAAGCTATCATAGCCTATTTTCCCCGCATCGGCCCCGCGTCGGCGGCAAGCCCGCCAAGATGCCAGAAAATCCGCTTATGGGTCGCAGGGGCTTTTCGCCGATTCGGTCAAAGTTTTTCTCGGGGGATTTTCCGCGCCCCCGCGTTCATTTAAGATAATGGACGCGGTCAACAATGGACAGGAGGTTTGTCTTCCCATGACCGATATAGCGACAGTTTCCAACGCCGAGGCCACGGCTGCCGCGGTGGATGCGGCCCGGCGCGGCGAGGGGGTGGCCGTGCTCGTCCCGTGCTACAACGAGGCGCCCACCATCGCTAAGGTGGTCTCCGACTTCCGCGCGGCGCTGCCCGAGGCGACGATCTACGTCTACGACAACAACTCCACCGACGGCACCGCGGACATTGCCGCGGCGGCCGGGGCGGTGGTGCGCCGGGAGTCCCGCCAGGGCAAGGGCAACGTGGTGAGAAGCATGTTCCGCGACATCGACGCCGAGTACTACCTCATGGTCGACGGCGACGACACCTACCCGGCCGAGGCCGCCGGCGACCTTCTGGCCCCGCTCGCGGCCGATGCGGCGGACATGACCGTGGGCGACCGCATCTCCAACGGCGCCTACGGCAAGGAGAACGAGCGGCCCTTCCACAACTTCGGCAACAACCTCGTGCGCCGGCTCATCCGCGTCATCTACGGCTACGCCTTCGAGGACGTCATGACCGGCTACCGCGCCTTCACCCGCGCCTTCGTGAAGACGATGCCCGTCATGAGCGGCGGCTTCCAGATCGAGACCGAGATCTCCATCTGGGCCGTGGACCGCCGCTGGCGGGTGGCCGACGTGCCCATCGACTACCGCGACCGGCCCGAGGGCTCGGAGAGCAAGCTGTCCACCTTCTCCGACGGCATGCTCGTGCTCGCGGCCATCGCGAGCCTGTTCCGCGACTACCGCCCCATGGCCTTCTTCGGATGGCTCGGCCTGGCGCTCGCCGTGGTGGGGCTGTGCTTCGGGCTGCCGGTGGTGGCGGAGTACCTCGGCACCGGCTACGTGGCGAAGCTCCCCTCGGCGGTGCTCGCCGTGGCGCTCATGATCGTGGCGGCGCTCTCCTGGACGGCCGGCCTCATCCTGGACACCGTGGCGAAGTCCCACCGGCGCCAGTGGGAGATGAGCGTGTACCGGGTGATGGAGGCGGATGCCGAGCGCTAGGGCCGTCGCCGAGAAAAAGCGAACGACGTCCTTGCAAAGTGCGGTGCACTCTGCCATACTATGCAAGCTGTTTTAAGCGGTCCCCATAGTCTAACGGTTAGGACGCGGCCCTTTCAAGGCTGAAATACGGGTTCGATTCCCGTTGGGGGCACCACTTGAGAATCGCTGAACCCCGCTTGCGAGCGGGGTTTCTTTATGAAAGGCCTCAGGGAGAATACGATGGGAAAGCTCGTCCAGCAGTTCATGAAGTTCGGCGTGGTGGGCGTTATCGCCTTCGTCATCGACTATGGCCTCATGGTGGCGCTCACAGAGCTGGCCGGCGTGAACTACCTCATCAGCGCCACCATCTCCTTCACGGTGTCGGTCGTCTTCAACTACCTGGCCTCCATGCGCTACGTGTTCACGCACAAGCAGGGGCTCTCGCGCCGGCGCGAGTTCGTCATCTTCGTGGTGCTCTCCGTGATCGGCCTGGGAGTGAACGATCTGCTCATGTGGCTCGGCTCGTCGGTTCTGGGCGTGAGCTACCTCATCGTGAAGATCGTTGCCACGGCCATCGTCATGGTGTACAACTTCGTGACGCGCAAGATCTTCCTCGACGGCGACACCGGCGCCGTTCTCGAGTAGCGAGCGGGCGACCCCTCCGTTTCGAAAACGAGTTGCGAACAGCGCGACTTGGTAGGTGAGGGACACGGTACTCGGTGCTAGAATGAGGGAAATCGCAGGTCGGCGTTGCGTCGGCTGCTTGGTTAGGAGGCAAGTCGTGGTTCCTTCCATAGAAGAGGGGCGCATCGTCCTCATCGCAAATCCCGTGTCGAAGAGCGGGCGGGGGGCCGTGGCCGCCTCCGAGGCGGCGCGGCTTCTGCGCGAGCGCGTGGGCGACGGGCGTTTCGAAATGCTTACCACGGCCTGGGCCGGCCACGGGGAGTCGCTGGCTCGCGAGCTGGGCCCCGACGTGGGTTGCGTCATCGCGCTCGGCGGCGACGGCCTGGTGAACGAGGTGGTGAACGGCCTTATGGCCCGCGCCCCCCAGGATCGCCCGGTCCTGGCCGTCATCCCCGTGGGCTCCGGCAACGATTACGCCGAGACGTTGGGCATGGCCTACTCCGTCCCCACGGCGGTCACCGAAATTCTGCGCTTTCAAACGGTGCGGGCCGACGTGGGGCGCGTCAACGGCCGCTACTTCGCCGAGACGCTCTCCTTCGGTTTGGACGCCGCTATCGCGCTTGACACCATGGACCGTCGCCAGAAGTCCGGCCGCGCCGGCACCATGCTCTATTTGGAAAGTGCCGTCGATCAGCTGTTCCACCACTTGCAGGTGTTTTCCTTCAAGATGGATGTCCTGGGGGCGGAGCCGGGATGCGCCCCTCATCCGGAATGGGACGATGCCTATCTGGTAGCCGTACAGGTGGGGCCCACCTACGGTGGCCACTTCCGCATCACGCCCAAGGCGCGCCTCGACGACGGGCTGCTCGACATCTGCTGGGCCACGCCGGAGCTTTCGTCCATGCGGGCGCTGGCGCTCCTTCTGCGCGCCCGGGGCGGCAAGCACACGGGAAGCGACCACATCCATTTCCGGCGAGCGTCCTCCCTCGTGCTCGACTTCGAGGAGGAGCCGCCGGCCCAGATGGACGGGGAGCCGGTTCACGGCACGCACTTCCTCATCGACTGCGTCCCCGACGCCCTCACCGTCGTTGTGGGCCAGCGGTAGGGCAATGAAAAAGCCCCGCGGGGGCGGGGCTTGCGCTTTGAAGGTGGTGCCCTCGACAGGATTCGAACCTGCGGCACCTTGCTCCGGAGGCAAGTGCTCTATCCCCTGAGCTACGAGGGCACGAATTCAGGGTCCCGACAGGCGGGTGCTGCGCTATTATAGGGCAATTGCGCCGCCACGGACGGCAAATCCGTAAAATACCCCTCAGATGGAACGAGAACGGAACAGGAGCCCCCAGTGATCGATACGTCCACCAGGAACGATAACGCCGCGTCCGACCGCTCCGTCGACACGGCGAAGGCTCAGGACGCGGCGGCCCCTGAGGTCGCGACGGCTCCCGCTTCGGCCCCGTGCGCCTCGGGCGCGCCCGGCGAGGTGGTGCCCATCGAGCGCATGAGCTTCGGGTCGGCGGCCGTGGGGCACCTGTCTGACGGCAAGACTGTGTTCGTGGAAGGGGCCGTGCCGGGCGATGTCGCCCGCGTGGAGCTGACCGAGGAGAAGCCCCGCTTCGCCCGCGGGCGTGCGGCCGAGATCCTTGAGGCCTCGCCCGACCGCGTGGCGCCCCCGTGCGCGGCGGGCTGCGGGGGATGTCCCTGGGCGCCCCTCGCCTACGAGGCTCAGCTTGTCGCCAAACGGGCGAACGTGGTGGACGCTCTAGTGCGCACGGCCCATATGGACGCGGCCCGCGCCGAGGCCCTTGTCGGTTCCTGCGTGCCCTCGAAACGCCAGTGGGGCTACCGCAACAAGCTGGAGCTGTCCTGCGGCGCCGACGGTGCCGGTCGCCTCATCTTGGGCATGCGTCCCGAAGGGGGCGCCGACGTCGTCTCGCTGGACGCGTGCCCCTTGGCCCACCGGAACATCGAAGGTGCCCCCAAGGCGCTTAGGGGCGCGCTACGCTACCTCTCCGGCGGCAGCGACCTGGGCCTGTTCCGCGTGGGGGTGCGCGGCAGCCTGCGCACCCGTGATGTGGAGATCGCCCTGTGGACGACCCCGGGTCCCTTCCCGCGGGCCGCGGCGGCCAAAACCCTCGCCAGCGCGCTGAAGAACACCTCCGTCGTCCGCGTCGTGGCCGACCCCGGGCGCGCCCGCAAGGTGAAGAAGGTGGAGGCCATCTCCGGCAAGGGCTGCTGGGAGGAGGAAGTGGCGGAAAGTCGCCTCCTTCTGAGCGCGCCCTCCTTCGCCCAGGTGAACACGGCTCAGGCCGAGAAGCTCGTCGAGCTGGTGCTCGCGGGTTTGGAAGTGGAGGCCGGCGACTACGTGGCCGACCTCTACGCCGGCGCCGGCACCTTCACGCTGCCGCTCGCCCGGGCCGGGGCCGAGGTGGTGGCCGTGGAGTCGGCGGGCAGCTCCGTGCGCGATCTGCGCCGCAACGCCGAGCGCGCCGGCGCCGACATCGACATTATCGGCGGGGATGCCGCCCGGGAGCTTCCCGAGCTGGGGGAGTTGGACGCGTTCGTGGTGGATCCGCCGCGCGCGGGGCTCGCCGAGGGGGTGGTGGCCTCCATCGCCGCCGCCTCGCCGCGGCGCGTGGCCTACGTCAGCTGCGACGCGTCCACCTGGGCCCGCGACGCGGCCCGTTTCGAGCAGGAGGGCTACCGTCTCATCCGCGCCACCCCCGTCGACCTCTTTCCGCAGACCTACCATGTGGAAGTGGTTAGCATTTTCGAGCGGTCCGGCTCCTAACCTGCTAGAATCATTCCCCGTATGCAATGAGACGCATTCGCGCCCGTAGCGCCCCCAAGCGCCGGCCGCCCGCGTCGCCGAGAACAAAGGAGGAGCCCCATGGCTCTCTACACCCCGGAATATCAGCCCACCGGCGAGGAGATTGCCGTCATCAACACCTCCAAGGGCACGATCCGCGTGCAGCTGGCGGGCAACGACGCCCCCATCCACGTCGGCAACTTCGTGGAGCTGGCGCAGAAGGGCTTCTACGACGGCCTGAAATTCCATCGCTACGTGCCCGGCTTCGTCATCCAGGGCGGCTGCCCCAACACCCGCGAGGCGACCCCCGAGCAGGTGGCCGCCGGCCGCGCCCCGGGCCTGGCCCCCTTCGGCACCGGCAACCCGGGCTACTCCATCAAGGAGGAGTTCACCACCAACCCGAACAACTCCCATGAGGACGGCGCGCTCGCCATGGCCCGCTCCATGGATCCCAACTCCGCCGGCTCGCAGTTCTACCTGTGCCTGGGCCCCCAGCACAACCTGGACTCCGGCTATACCGTGTTCGGCCAGACCATCGAGGGTAAGGACGTCATCGGCCAGCTGCGCGCCGGCGATGTCATCGAGTCCGTCGTCATCGAGAACGCCGCCGAGTAAGTACCGCCCCGCGAGAGGGGTCGGCGCCCGCCGTCCGAGCCGTCTCACCTCACTGCCGCGCCGCCTAAGCGGCCGCCCCGAATGTCGAGTGAAGGAAGTCTATGAACAACGAGTTATTCGATCGAGCAAATGAGCGCTACCGCCTGCGTGACTACCGCGGCGCGCTGATGGCTTTCACGGAATGCTTGCAGGACACGAACTTCCCGCTCACTCCCGGGGAAATGGGCCTTCTCTACCACCAGATCGGCAACTGTCTGGTGAAGCTGAAGAACCCGCGCGAGGCCATTCAGGCCTACAGCCAGGCCACGGCCGATACGGCCTATCGGGCGCTGGCGACGGTGGAGTGCAACCTCGGCATGGCCTACGCGTCGCTGCGCGACTACACGAACGCCATCAACTGCTTCGAGAAGTCGGTGGCCGACACGACCAACCCCACTCCCTACAAGTCCTACATGGGCATGGGCAACGCGCTCATGAAGCTCGGCAAGTCCGCCGAAGCCGGCGTGGCCTTCCGCGAGGCCGCTCTGGACGAGTCGAACCCCGACCCCACCAAGGCGCTTTTGAACCTGGGCGTCTGCTTCATGGCTCTGAACCGCCCGGCCGACGCCGTGGCCTCCTACGAGAGCGCCCTGCAGTTCGACATGCAGCCGGCCACGCGCAACAAGCTGCAGGCGAGCCTGGGGCAGGCCTACGTGGCCTGCGGCCAGATGGAGAAGGCGGTGCATGCCTTTGAGGAGGCCATCGCCGACAAGACGTACTACCTGTCCGATTCGGCCAGCGTCGACTACCAGCGCGCCGTGGGGGCCGTGGCCCAGGGAACGTCCGAGCAGAACCAGGCCACCCAGGTGCTGCAGCTGGCCGACATGTCCGGGCTCGACGTGGCCGCCGACGGCACGAGCGTCTACGACGAGGGCGCCTACGAGGGCGGCGACGTCTCCGAGGCCTTCTATTACGACGAGGGCACCTACGAGGCCGACCCGGCGAGCTTCCCCGGCTACGTGGGCGTCTACGAGAACGTCGACAACGACCGGTTCTTCACGGCCACCGACGCCGAGCTCGAGCAGTGGTCGCGCGGTTTGGCCAAGCAGGATCGCAAGCGCCGCAACGTGGGTTTGAAGATCCTGCTGTTCTTCGTCATCGTCATCGTGCTGGCCGCCGCGGCCGGCGTGTTCGCCTATACCCAGGGCTACGGCTACCCCACGGTGCAGACGGTGACCCAGGAGCTGTTCAGCGACCCGTCCGGCGCCGCCGACAAGGTGTTCTCCGCCGATGTGGACAAAGATGCCATCCCGGCCATGCTCGATCCGGTGGTGACCGATTCCAACGTGACCATCGACGGCGTGAGTCGCTCCATGACCGAGTCCACGGTGTACGCCACGGCCAAAACCGAGGAGGGCGGGTCCGTGCAGTACCGCATCTCCATGGTGCGCGACGGCATCACGTGGAAGGTCAGCAACGTGGAGCTGTACTTCCCGAGCCAGGCCTAAAGCGCATCGGGCCGTTTTCCGATTTCAGCAAACCCGGCCCGCGCCTTGCGGGCCGTCTGCAAGCAAGACCCTTACAACGAAAGGAATTCCATGGCTATCCAGCAGACCTACTCCATGATCAAGCCCGACGGCGTGCGCAACGGGCACATCGGCGAGATCATCAACCGCTTCGAGCGCGCCGGCCTCACCATCGAGCGCATGGAGCTGGGCATGGTCACCCCCGAGCAGGCGAAGGCGAACTACGCCGAGCACGAGGGCAAGCCCTTCTACGACGGGCTGATCGCGTACATCACCTCCGGCCCCGTGGTGAAGATGGTCGTCTCCGGCGAGGGCGCCGTGGCCAAGTGCCGTTCGCTCATGGGCGCCACCAACCCGGCCGAGGCGGCCCCGGGCACCATCCGCGGCGATTTCGGCCTCATCATGGACGAGAACGTGATCCACGGCTCCGACAGCCCTGAGTCCGCCGAGCGCGAGATCGGGATCTTCTTTGCCTAAACTCGCTGGTTGATTCCGTGAGGCCCCGCTGCGCCGATGGTTGGCGCAGCGGGGCTTTTTGCGTCTCTGTCTGGTTTTTCTGGGCCATCGGCCTGCGCGAGGGAGTGGGGCGGCGGAAGAGCCGTTACTATGGAAGGAGACGGAACCGTTGCGCGAACCGTTGCGCGCGCAGGACGTAAGGAACAGAATCGCCTATGCTGTATCGCGTCATTGACGAGACGGAGGCGCCGGCGCTCGTCGCCGCCTTCATGGAGCGCTACGAGGTGGTGGCGCCGGTCAAGCGGGGGGACAAGTACGTGTTCTCCGCCGTCGATTCCTTCGACGAGATCGCGCTGGACTACCCCACGACCATCGCCTCTCCCAAGAAGTACCTCCTGCCGGCCAAAGAGACCCTCTTCGAGTTCGATGCCGAGAATAACGAGGTGACCGATTACACCGATGAGGTGCGCCCCCGGGTGCTCTTCGGCGTGCACGCCTGCGACATCAACGGCCTGCAGAACTTGAGCAGCGTCTTCAACGACCCGCGCTATCCCGATCCCTACTACGCGGCCCATGCCGCCGCCACGCTCATCGTCGGCGTCGCCTGCATGCCGTCGGCGAACTGCTTCTGCAACCTCATGGACGCCGAGGAGGCACGGGCCGCCTACGACCTGTTCCTCACGAACATCGGCGGCCGCTACCTCGTTTCCATCGGCAGCGTCGTGGCGGCGAACGTCTTGGAGGCGGCCTGCGATGTCCGTGAGGCCACCGACGAGGACCGCATCGCGTTTCGCGCCGCCACCCGCGCGCGCCAGGAGGCCTTCAACCGGGACATCCCCGATATCCAGGAGATCCCCATGCTCATGGACGCCTTCCACGAGGACGAGTTCTGGGAGGAGCTGGGCGGCCGCTGCCTTTCCTGCAACGCCTGCGCGAACGTATGCCCCACCTGCTACTGCTTCGATATCCGCGACACGCTGGATCCGGGCGCGGCCACGGGGCGCCGCGAGCGCGTGTGGGACGCCTGCACCTCGCCGCAGTTCGCCATGGTGGCCGGCGGTCACAACTTCCGGCCCACGCCGGCCTCCCGCGTGCGGCACCGCATGTACCACAAGCTCAACGGCTTTCTGGCCAAGCACGACCGCAACCTCTGCGTGGGCTGCGGCCGCTGCGTTTCCGCCTGCAAAGTCGACATCAGCCCCATCGAGGTGCTGAAGTTCTTCGACCGAAAGGGGGCCTAAGAGCCATGGCGAACGACAACATCGTGGCCGTGCATCCCTTCCGCGACGCCGGGCGCGAGGCCACCGGCGCCGAGCTCATGCACGCGAACCCCTACCGTCCGTGGCCGGCGCGCATCACCTCCATCACCGAGCTCACGCCCACTGAGAAGCTCTTCGAGTTCCGCTTCGTGGACGAGCGCATCCGCGAGGCCTTCCGCCAGGAGCCGGGACAGTTCGTGGAGCTGTCCATCTTCGGCGTGGGGGAGGCGCCCATCTCCATCTCGTCGTCGCCCACCAAGCAGGGCTTCATCGAGCTGTGCGTCCGCCGCACGGGACGCTTCACCGAGAGGCTGCACCAGATGCAGTGCGGCGAGATCGTCGGCATCCGCGGGCCCTTCGGCCGCGGGTTCCCCATCGACGAGATGCGCGGCCACGACGTGCTTTTGGTGGCGGGCGGCCTGGGCATCGCGCCTCTGCGCTCGCTCATCAACAACATCCACGACGAGCGCAGCGAGTTCGGAAAGGTCACGATCATCTACGGTTCCAAGAATCCCTCCGAGGTCATGTTCCGCAACCAGTTCGAGATGTGGAAGCACCGCAAGGATTTCGAGCTGCACCTGACCGTGGATCATCCCGACGATACGTGGGATGGGGAAGTGGGGCTGGTCACCAAGCCGTTCGAGCACTTGGAGATCGACCCGACGAACACCTTCGGCGCCCTTTGCGGGCCGCCGATCATGTACCGGTTCGTCGTGCAGGAGATGCGCAAGAAGGACATCCCCTACGATCGTATCTACATGAGCTTCGAGCGCCACATGAAGTGCGGCGTGGGCAAGTGCGGGCACTGCCAGGTGGGCCATCAGTACTGCTGTATCGACGGGCCCGTCTTCAACTATTGGGAAGCCAAGAACATTCAGGGGTCGATGTAAATGAGCGAGAACCTGTCACCGACCGCCGAGCGCCGTGCTCCCCGCGTGGTCGTTATCGGCCTGGCCAGCTGCTTCGGCTGCCAGATCAACATCACGAACATCGAGCGCCACCTCATGGACGTGCTCGGCCAGATCGATCTGGGATACTGGCAGCTGACAAGCTCGGTGCCGATGCCCGACGAGTTCGACGTGGCCGTCATCGAGGGGGCCGTCACCACCGAGGAGGCGGCCGAGACGGTACGCCGCGCCCGCGAGCGCGCGGGGAGCGTGATCGCCATCGGATCGTGCGCCGTCACCGGCGGCATTCCCGGCATGGCCTCAGGCGATCTGGCGGGTCATGTGGAGGCCGTCTACGGCGATGCGGCGCCCGATGCCTGCGGCGACCTGTTGGCGCCGCGGCCCGTGTCGGACGTTATCGACGTGGACGCAGAGGTGCGCTGCTGCCCGATTGACCCCTTCGAGTTCGTGCGCGTGCTCGACGGCGTTCTCTATGGAAGCAACCGGCTGCCGGCCACCTCGGCTTTGTGTGGCGAGTGCTCCCGCAACGAGAAGGGGTGCTTCTACAAGCAGGGCGTCATGTGCCTGGGACTCGTGACCCGGGCCGGCTGCGGGGCGAAGTGCCCGGCGCTGGGCCGTCCCTGCAACGGCTGCGCGGGGCTCTCTCCCGATTCCAACGTGGAGGCCGCCCGCTACGTCGTGGGAAAGCGCGGCCTTGAGGTCGCGCGCTTCAACGACGCCCTGGAGATGTTCAACGCCGTGGCGATAAACGCCGCGCAAGGGGAGGAGTAACCTCATGGCCGCCACCGAGATTTCCGTCGACCACATCGCCCGCGTCGAGGGCCACGGCGACATCCGCCTCGTTATCGAGGACGGCCAGGTCACGACCTGCGAGATGGCCGTGGTGGAGCCGGCGCGCCTGTTCGAATCCATGGTGCGGGGCCGCTCCTTCGAAGAGGTGCCCTACATCGCTTCCCGCGTCTGCGGCATCTGCTCGTCGAGCCACGTCGTCACCGACCTGCGCGCCATCGAGCAGGTCTTCGGTGTGGAAGTGACCGACCGCACCGAGGCCCTGCGCGAGCTTCTGCTCTACGGCTCCTACCTGCAGAACCACGGCACGCACCTGTTCGTGTTCGCCGCTCCGGACTTCTTGGGCCACAAGTCGGTGTTCCCGTTGGCCGAGGGCAACCCGGAGCTGTTCGAGCGCGCATTGGGGCTGAAGGCGCTGGGCAACGAGCTGTGCACCCTGGTGGGCGGCCGGTCCATCCATCCCATCACGGCGGTGGTGGGCGGGTTCACCCACGAGATCTCCGCCGACGAGTACCTGCGTCTGGCCGAGGCCATGGATGCCACGCGCGAGTTCGCCTTAGCCAGCGTCGATCTGTTCCGCGACTTCGACACCGTGGATGTGCAGACGGAGGGCGACCTGCTCGCCATGGTGGCGCCTGATGCTTACCCGGTGTGCACCTCCGACACCCTGCGCTTCGTTCGCGCCGGCTACGATTTCAGTGCCCAGGACGTGGAAGAGGAGATCGAGGAGTACCCGGTGGGGCACTCTGCCGCCTTCCTCGCCCGGGCGCGCCGCACGGGGCATCCCTACATGACGGCGGCCCTGGCCCGCGTGAACGCCAGCTGGGACGCGCTTTCCAAGGACGCGCGCTACGCCGCCGCCAAGGCGGGGCTGCGCCCCCCCGAGTACAACCCCTTCGCCAACAACATCGCTCAGGCGGTGGAGCTGGTGGACGTGCTCGACCGCTGCGCGGCTCTCTGCCGCCGTCTTGCGGCCAATGAGTTCGAGGGTGGAAGCGAGCCTGTGAAATTCGACGTGCGCGCTGGTCGCGGCGTGGGCTTTACCGAGGCTCCGCGTGGCGCCCTGTTCCATATCCTTGATATCGACGAGGGCGGTCGCGTGCGGCGCGCCTCCATTATGACGCCCACGGCTCAGAACATCGCGAACTTGGAAGCGGACATGCGCCAGCTCGCCGAGAAGATGGCCGCCGGCGGCTACGACACCGACCTCATCACCCTGGAGGTGGAGAAGCTCGTCCGCGCCTACGATCCGTGTCTGTCCTGCAGCGTGCATTAGAGCGGGGACAGTTGAATGCCTACATGCAAAATGAATTAATGGATTCGTTAAGAAGAGGAGTTTGCTGATTCGCTAATGGCTAGAGCATGTGCGCGCTCGCGATCGTTCATCTACGCCTGCTTGGGCTTTTCGATGAGGTATTTATCAAGGAGTTCCTGCCGGTCATGAACGTCCAATTTCGCGTATAGTCGATTTCGATGAGTCTTCACGGTATTGGGAGAAACAACGAGCTGCTCTGCAATACGGTTGACAGAGCGTCCCTGAACAAGCAAAACCATCACTTCTGTCTCACGTTTTGTTAATCTGAAAGCTTTGCTGAACGCTTCGAGATGCTCTTCTTCGGCAGTGCGTTTTTCAGAGGTCTTGGCCTGGGACTGTTTTGACGTCAAGCCTATGAAGTAAAAAGCTACTGCAAGTGTTAAAGCAAGCACGAGGGCTGCGATGGTCGAGCGCATTTCGCTGTCGATGAACGCGGTGAAGTGGAAAATGACTCTGCCTGTACCGATCGCGAAGAAAAAAGCGGAAAGATACAGCGAGGCCTTTGAGGGTGAAATATAGGCTGGTAATCGGTCCGGGGGGGGGGGGTAGCTGATAGCGAAAGAAGGAGGATGAAAACAGTCCAGAAGGCCATCATTGCCGCAGACTCAGCTATAACCATTGAGCCTTGCGTGAGGACGGCGGTAGCGAAAAGAGACAAGCACAGGGTAATTGCTACTGCCGTAAAGATAACCACAGGGGACTTCGCGGACTTAGGCAGACGAGAAACAAGGGCCAGAATCGATCCCACAAGCAACATTCCGATTGCCCTACTGTCCGTATTTGCTTGTGCAACGTAGTTGATTTGCGCAACGAGCGAGAGAGAAAAAACAAGAACAAGCGTACAGAGGGTTTTCTGATCGAAGGCTTCTTTAAAGAGGGGATGGGCTTCTGCTTCTAAAGAAGAGAACTTGCGCTTGAAGAAAAAACCCGTGCTTACGATAGAAACGAGAGCGAGAAGCGTGAATGATGAATTCCACGCGCCGGTCCCCCTCAAGACAAAGTATCCCAGCGATGCGATGACAAGTGCTGCTGATGTTTCGAATATGGCATTAGCAAAGGAGCGCGACTCTGCGAGAGACAGCCATAAAAGAAAACCGGCTCCGTAATAGAGTCCGATGACGAGAGAGACCAAGGAAATGCCCGATGACGGCATTGGAGTAAAGCTGCAACTAAATAATGCGGTCATAAGACCAACCGTTGTCAGGAAGATGAGAAGAACGGGAAAGAGTTTGTTAATGCACTCTTTTCGCAGAACAAAGAATCCGGCGATCAGTGTGAGACCTGTAGAGAAATTCCAAATACATTTGAACGCCAAGATGAGTTCGTCGTTTGCATCTGAGCCAAACCAATGATAAAAACTTGCTTGCCTCCAGTTCCAAAGCAAGAGAGCAGCAAGGGTTGTAACAGAGGCCAGCATACGCAGTCGTCGATCGGGCTCAACTATCACACGATTATCCTTCACTAATATCTTGCGGTCGCATAGACAAGAAAGTTTAGCATACTGACTGCGTTAGGTAAAAGAGGGCGCGATAGAGGGGGAGGGAAAGGATCGCGCCCTCTTTTACTGCGTGATTAAGCCGTTTCTGCTGCGGCGTTCTGGCCAGCAATGCGGCCGAAGGTGATGCAGTCGGCGATAGAGGTGCCGCTGCCCATGTAGTGGCCGTAAATCAGGCTGCTGCATCGACCTGCGGCGTAGAGACCAGGAATGACGTCGCCCGACACGCTAATGACGTGAGATTCCACATCAGTTTTAAGACCGCCCTCAGAGGTGTAGAAAGCACTTTCAGATCCGTAGGGGCGAGCGTAGAAGGGGGGAGTCGCAATTGGCGCAAGATACTCGGGCTCTTTGCCGAACTGGCCATCCTCGCCCTGCTCTGCGAAGGTGTTGTACAGCGCGACAGTGTTTTCAAGGCTCAGCGGATCGATACCGAGTTGCTCTGCAAGCTCGGTGATGGTGCCGGCTTCGAATTCGGTAGCCCCAGCGATGGCACCGGCTTCGAATTCGGGGGAATCGCCAGAGCCGTCAAATGAGCCCTTAAGCGCGCTGTCAAAAACCAGGTACGCTTCAGGTCCGTTGGCCATAAGCGCCTCGCCGACCCAGCTGCCATATGAGGTTTCCGAGATGATGCGGCGCCCCGTCTTATCAACGAGGATGGCTTTTGCAGTGCTGGTGTCAGTGCCATAAATAAAGCAGGTATAGCAAATCTGGGACATGCCGAACAAGTCAGCGCCCACCTCTTGTCCCATTTTGATGCAAGTACCAAGTTCGTTTGGATTTCCGATAGGGCCACCGAAGGGAGTGGTGAAACGATTGTTGGCATCGATCATGTCCCTATTCATCGTGAAGCCGCCGCCAGCAAGGATTACGGCTTTGGCTGCACGAAAATACTGCTGCTTTCCGTCGCAGGTAACTTCTGCGCCGATAACCCGACCGGTCTCGTCGCGGATAAGTCTTTCCGCATTGGCGCCGTAAACAACCTGAATTCCCTCGGCTTCAACCGTTTTCTTCATCGGTTCGAAGATGCCCTTGCCGCAAGCATCTCCGGTAGAGTGTCCTCGCGGTGCAGGCACGGCGATATCGCGATAAGGCGCCTGAAGCTCATTGCCTGAATACGCGAGGCCAATGCCCGCGCGACCGCTAACGCCGTGGTTGAGGTCGAGATTCTCGCCAAATTTTATGCCGCAATCAATGCAGAATTGATACGTATCGGGGCCGTTCTCGCAGTAAATCTTCAATGCTTCCTGGTTGGCATAGGGGCCAGCAGCTGCAGTCATATACTTAAGTGTTTCTTCAACGCTGTCCTTCACGCCGAGTTGCTCTTGCAGGGGAGTGCCTCCCAGATAAATAAAGCCTCCGCAGAGAACGGTCGAGCCACCGCCGGCCTCGGTCGTCTCCACGATAGTTACCTCAGCTCCACCTCGTTTCGCCTCAATAGCTGCGGAAGCGCCTGCTGCGCCAAAGCCAACGACAAGCACGTCGGTTTCGACGTCCCAAGCAATGTCGCCCGTAGATGAAAGGGGGGTGTCGTTACCCTTCCCTTTTGCTTGAGGCGAACAGGCCGCCATCAACCCAACCGTTGTGGCCGCAACTCCAGATGCCACGGCACCCTTAAAGAAGTCGCGTCGTGAAAACTTGCTTTCCTGTTCGTTCATGAACCCTCCTTGATGCTCTCGTTTTCCCGATCTCTCTTATGCGAGGAGCCTTATATAAGCAGCTCGTATAAGCACGCATCTCTGTTTGCATGTCATCAATAAGATGCGCGTTGATATACCTTAGTGAAAATGTGAAATGGTGTGGTCACCCCCAATGTTGTATTTGACGCAAAGCTTGTCATCCATAAGGAGTGAACTGTGTAGCGATGGGCGGAAAGCAGGGAAAAATGACCGTAGATACTCCCTTACACCTATGGAGTTTCTAAGCCCCTAGGCCCCGTGTGATAAAATCTAAGGCTGACTGTAACCTATACGTATCCGAAGGGTTTGCCTGTATGTCATTCCTTGATTGGTTTTCGGGCCTGACCGGCCAGATGTCCGCGGACATGGCCATCGATCTGGGCACTGCCAATACCCTTGTTGCTATTACGGGGGAGGGCATCGTCATCAACGAGCCCTCCGTTGTCGCCATAGAAAAGTCCACTCAGCGCGTGCTGGCCGTCGGCCATGAGGCCAAGAACATGATCAACCACACGCCGGACGCGTTCTCCGCCGAGCACCCGCTCAAAGACGGCGTCATCGCCGACTACGATGTGACCGAGGCCATGATCTCGGCCTTCATCAACAAGGCGGCCGAGCGCAAGTACCCTTGGCAGCCCAAGCCCCGCATCGTCGTGTGCATCCCCTGCGGCGCCACTTCGGTTGAGAAACGCGCCGTGTTCGAGGCCACCATCCAGGCGGGCGCCCGCCAGGCCTACCTCATCGAGGAGCCCATGGCCGCCGCTATGGGCGCCGATCTGCCCGTGACCGAGCCGACCGGTTCCATGGTGGTCGATATCGGCGGCGGCACCACGGAGGTGGCCGTCATCTCGCTCGGCGGCATTGTGACGTCCAGCTCGCTTCGTTTGGCCGGCAACCGGCTCGACGAGGCCATCGCCATGCACCTGCGCGATTTGCTCGGCATCAAGATCGGCGAGCGCACGGCCGAGGTCATCAAGATTAAGATCGGCTCCATCCTTCCCTTCGAGGACGGCCGCGAGCGCGACATGATCATCTCCGGCCAGGACGTCTACACCGAGCAGCCCAAGGAGGTCACCATCCAGTCCGAGGACGTGCGCGCGGCGCTTCAGGCCCCCATCGAGGAGATGGTGCTGCACATCAAGGACACCTTCAAGAAGACCAACCCCGACCTGGCCAGCGACATCATCCAGAACGGCATCCTGCTCACGGGCGGCGGCGGCCTGCTCTCGGGCCTCGACCGCTACCTCACCGACAAGCTTGAGATTCCCGTGTGGGTGTCCGAGACGGCGCTGACCAACGTGGTGTCGGGCTGCCTGAAGGTGCTCGAGACGCCGACGGCCCTCAAGCAGACGCTCATGCGCTCGAAGTAGGTCTTTCGCTTCCTATGGCTCTCAACTTTCAGCAACACGAACCGGCCTCCGCGGGCCGGCTCTCGCTCATTATCGCGCTGGCGGTCTCGCTGGTGTGCGTCGGCCTGTACCAGGCCGAGGGCGCTACAGGCCCCCTGCATTCCCTGCAGTCCGCCGTGGAGGGCGCCATGGTGCCCCTGCAGCGGGCGAGCGCGCCTCTCACCGAGGCCGTGGACGACGCCGGGGCCGCGGCGGCCGAGGGTGGCGTTACCGAGGAGACCTACGCGACGTTGCGCCAGCAGAACGAGCAGCTCGTGCAGCAGCTGGCCGCCGCCGAGGAGCAGCGTCTCGAGAACGAGCGGCTGCGCGGCCTTCTGAACCTGCGCGACACCTACGAGATCACCGGCGTGTCCGGCCGCGTCATCGGGCGGACCACCGACGCGTGGAACCAGACGGTGACCCTGGACGTCGGATCGAGCTCCGGCGTGGAAACGGGGCTCACCGTGCTCGGCCCCACGGGCGTCGTGGGCCAGGTCATCTCCGTGGACGGCGGCTCGTGCCGGGTGCGCCTGCTCACCGATCCGCAGTCCGGGGCGGCCGCCATGGTGCAGTCGAGCCGGGCCGAGGGCATCGTGCGCGGCTCCATGGACGGCCTGCTCTATCTGGAGAACATCGGCGCGGACGTGAACGTGCAGGTGGGTGACGTGGTTCTCACGAGCGGCCTGGGCGGGAGCTACACCCGGGGCCTCATCATCGGCACGGTGGTGCGCGTCGAGGGCAGCGCTGGCAGCGACACCCGCAAGATCGTCGTGGCCCCCAACGACACCGTGAGCCTCATGGAGGAGGCGCTCGTAGTGTTCTCCGCGGCCGACGATGCGGCCGACCGCACCGTGACGGCGCCCACGAGCGCCGACGGTGGCGAGGGGGCGTCCGGCTCCGATTCGGGAGAGTCCGGCGACGGCAACGATGCCGGCAGCGGTGACGACAGTGCCAGCGGCGACGGCTCCGGCGACGATGCGGGCCGCTCTGACGGCACCGAAGGAGGCGAGGCCGCATGATGGAACTTTCCCGCGAGACGGTGGCGGGCGTCATCGGCGCCGTCATCGCCGTGCTTCTGCAGATAACCGTGGCGCCGGCCATCACGCTGTTCGAGGCCGTGCCCAACTTCATCGTGGCCTTTTGCATCGTGCGCGCCGTGGCCACGCCGGCTTCGGCCGGGTCGGTCATGCCGCTGGTTTTGGGCCTTCTCTTCGACCTCATGGGCGGCGGTCCTGTGGGAGGGATGGCCTTTGTGCTCGTGCTGGTAACGTTTCTGGCCTCGCGGCTGTTCATGGCGCTCAACAACGATACCCTGTTCATGCCGGTGGCCATCATGCTGGCGTGCATCATGCTCGTCGAGGTGATGTACGGGCTCATCGTCGTGGTCTGCGGCGCCGACGTGCCCTTGGGGGAGGCCTTCCTCTACCGCACGCTGCCCTGCATGCTCTACGACTGCGTCATCGGCCTTTTGCTGTATCCGATCGCCGCGCGGTTGATGGTCGATCGCCCGCGCGTCCAACCCGGGACGCCGGTCCTTCGTTAGGAAGGGGGAGCCGTGCTCGTAGCTATCATCGTCGCCGTCCTGGCGGCGGTCATCGTCATTGTAGCCGTGGCAGCGGCGCTCGCGCTGCGCGCCCGCAGGGAGACGCCCTCGGTCGGCCGCGCCAAGGGAGTCTCGGAGCTTTCCACCGTGGGCGTGGGAAGCTCGCCCTTCGAGCGCCGCTCCAAGGCCCAGGCCGCCCGCGAGGGCGATGTGACCGTGTCCAGCTCCGAGCCCGGGGCCGCGTCGAAGAAGCCCTCTGACGAGCTGGGACGCCGCTTTGCGGGTCTGGCGGCGGCGGCCGTGGCTATCTTTGGCGCCCTGTCGGCGAAGCTGTGGTCCATGCAGATCGCGGGATCTGAGGCCTACGCCCAGGCGGCGGAGGAGAACCTGTACACCACGGTGAAGACGCCCGCCCCCCGCGGCTGCATCTACGACACCAACGGCGAGGCTTTGGTGGTGAACCGCCCGAGCCAGACCGTCGTGGCCGACCCTGAGGTGGCCGACAACCGCGATGTCGTGCGCCGGCTCTCCACGGTGCTGGGGCTTCCCGCCAACGTGGTGCTCCAGCGCATCAACGATGCCGCCGCCGGCGCTCAGAGCCTGCGCGTGGTGGGGGAGGACGTGCGCCTGCGCGACGTGGCCTTCATCGCCGAGCATGCCGACGCTTTCCCCGGCATCACCGTGGAGGAGCGCTCCCAGCGCGAGTATCCCTACGGGGCGCTGGCGGCCCATGTGCTCGGCTACACCGGCTCGCCCTCGGCTGCCCGGCTTGAGGAGAAGATCGAGGGCCGCGACATCCTCGCCATCGACGTGGTGGGCAACGCTGGGGTGGAGGCCACCTACGACGCGTACTTGTCCGGCGAGCACGGCGAGAGCCAGGTCATGGTGGACGCCAACGGCCGGCGCATCTCGGTCATGAGCGACATCAAGGACACCAAGGGCAACGACCTCTACCTCACCATCGACGCCAGGGCTCAGTACGTGGCCGACGCGGCCCTGGCCAAGCTCATCGCGCCATCGGGCGGCGTCATCGGCACGGGCAAGGGCTCTAAGGGCGCCGTTGTGGCACTTGATGTGACCGACGGGTCGGTGCTCGTTATGTCAAGCTTCCCCACCTTCGACCCGACGAATTTCACCGGTGCCTTCTCCCAGGAACTCATGGATAGGTACAACTCCGAGGAGGCCTACGCGCCGCTGAACAACAACGTGGTGTCCGGCCAGTTCATGGCCGCCTCCACCTTCAAGGCCTTCACCTCCTTAGCTGGCCTGGAGTACGGCTTCGCCACGGAGAGCAGCTCGTGGAACTGCACGGGCAAGTGGGACGGCTTCGGCACTGGGGACGTGCAGCGCTGCTGGAAGCACGACGGCCATGGGACGCTCGATCTGCACGGGGGCATCGTGAACTCCTGTGACACGGTCTTCTACGAGATCGGCAAGGCTTTCTACGACCATGGGCCCGCCGGCACCGGCGAGATATCGGAGACGGCGCTCCAGGACTACCTGGGGCAGTTCGGCTTCGGCGAGAAGACCGACATCGATCTGGGCGGCGAGGCTGTGGGCGTCATTCCCACCCCGGCCTGGAAGGCCGAGCGCTGGCAGAACGTGCCCTCCGAAGCCACCTTCCGCGGCGGCGACTACACCAACATGATCATCGGCCAGGGCGATGTGCTCGTGACGCCCTTGCAGGTGGCCTGCGCCTACGCCGGCGTGGCCACGGGCCGCATCATGCGGCCGCACCTTCTGAAGGAGGTGCGCAACAGCGAGGGCGAGACGGTCGTCACCTACGAGCCGGTCGTCGAGCGTACGCCCGAGGTGACCGAGGCCCATCTGGCCTACGTGCGCGACGCGCTGCACGGCATGGTGCAGGAGTCCCACTCCGTGGCGCCCTTGTTCGAGGAGCTGGGAATCGATGCGGCCGGCAAGTCCGGCACCGGCGAGAAGCAGGATCAGAACGACACGGCATGGTTCGTGGCCTACGCCCCCTACAACGACCCGAAGTACGTCGTGGCCTGCGTGGTGGAGCAGGGCGGCGGCGGATCGGACACCGCGGCGCCGGTGGTGGCCGAGGTCATGGGCGCGCTCATGGACTGCGCCGCCGGCACGTCCTCGGTGAAGCCGGAGCGCATCTCCGGCTCGCCCGGCGAGTCCGTCGCCATCGCCAACGACTCCGGCGGCCGTGAGGACTAGCATGGCCCAGCAGCTTCCCCAAATCCACTCGGTTCACTCCAGCCAGCGCCGACCGGCCCACGGCTCGGCGCGCCCGGCTGCGCCCTCGCTGCTTGCGCGCGTGCCCTGGGGCTTCCTCGCCGTCATCGCGGTGCTCGTCGCCTACGGTCTCGTGGTCTGCTGGTCGGCGGTGCAGGGGGACGCCGACTACAACTTCAGCCGCCAGCTGCAGGGCGTGGCGGTGGGCCTGGTCGCCATGGTGGCCCTGTGGGCCTTCGACTACCGGCGCCTTTCGAACCTCACCACGGCGCTGCTCGTCATCAACGTGGTGCTCATCCTTCTGCCCCACATCCCGGGCCTCGGCACCGACGCGGGCATGGGGGCCAAATCCTGGATCAAGATCGGCATGCAGGTGCAGCCCGGCGAGTTCGCGAAGGTCACGGTGGTGCTCTTCGCCGCGAGCCTTCTGGCCCGCTACCAGGGCACGCTGGACGATTGGCGCGAGTACTGCAAGGTGCTCGGGATGCTGCTCGTTCCGTTCGCGGCCATCATGACCCAGCCGGACTTGGGCACGGGGCTGGTGTATATGGCCATCTCCGCGGTGGTGCTCGTCATGGGAGGCGCCAAGGGGCGCTACCTGCTCATCACGCTCATCGCCGGCATCGCGGCCATCGCGGCGGTGTTCGCCGTCGACGAGCTGCTGAAGTACCAGCAGTCCGACGGCACGTGGGAGTACCGCCTCCTGAAGAACTACCAGCGCAGCCGCCTGCTCGTGTTCCTGAACCCCGAGGGGGACCTTTCCGGCGACGGCTACAACCTCGCTCAGGCCAAGATCGCCATCGGCAGCGGCGGCCTGTTCGGCAAAGGCATCGGGAACGCCACACAGTCGACCCACGGCTTTCTGCCCGAGGCCCCCACGGACTTCATCTTCTGCGTTCTGGCCGAGGAGTTCGGGTTCGTGGGCGTCATGGCGCTTCTCGGCCTGTACGCCCTGCTCATCGTGGCGTGCCTCTCCATCGCCCGGCGCGCCGACAACCTCTTCGGCATGCTCATCGTCATGGGCGTCATCGGCATGTGGCTCTTCCAGATTTTGGAGAACATCGGCATGGACTGCGGCCTTATGCCCATCACGGGCATCCCGCTGCCCTTCGTCAGCTACGGCTCCTCGTTCATGGTCGTGAACTTCGCGCTCATCGGGCTCATCGGCTCGGTGTACTCCCATACGTCCACGCAGTCCGGCTTTGCCCGGACTCCCTCTCACGGAAGGAAGGCCTCATGAATCTTCCCCTCGATATCCCCGCCCTCCTGAAGGCGGCCACCGATATCGACGAGGCGCGCAACACGCCTCTGGCGGTGTCGGTCTACATCGACGAGACGGCCCCGGGCGATGTGGTGGGCCACGTGCGCAGCGCCTTTGCGAGCGCGGGGGCCAAGACCCGGGTGACCATCGGGTATCTGGATGACAACCTGCTCGCCGAGCCCTACGGGGCCGACGACATGGCGGTCATCGTCGCCGGCGATTCGCCCCGCATCGGCGAGCAGGCGGCCCACATCCGCGGCGCCGGCATCCCGGTCATGGTGGCCACCACGGCCCCTCACGCCGTGGCCGCAGCGGCCGAGGCGGCCGGCTGGCCCGTTCCCGAGGGGGACATCGTCGCGCCGAACATGACCAACCCCACGCCTTTCGGGGACGCCGCCCGGGCTCTGGCGCGCCGCATCACGGCCGGCAGCACCGCCAACGAGGCGCCGAACGCCGCGGCGGCCGAGGCGGCTATCGAGGACATCGAGCACGCGCTGCCCGTGGAGACCGAGCCCGCCGATGCCGAGCCCATTCCCTTGGACGGGGAGGGCGCCTCAACGTTGGATCGTCGCATGGGGGAGTGGATCATCGCCGCCTGCAAGGACAAGCGCCTCGCCTTCGCGCTGGCCTTCCCCTTCGTGCGGCGCCCGCTGTCCTTGGACGCGGTGCGGGCCACCTCGGTGCAGAACGCCGGCGTGGGCGTGGTGGTGTTCATCCCCGGGGCCGACATGCCCATCATGACGCTCAACCAGGCGAAGATGCTGCTGCAGATCGCCGCTGCCTACGGCCAGCCGTTGTCGGCCGAGCGCATCAAGGAGCTGGCGGCCGTCGTGGGCGGGGCGTTTCTGTTCCGCAACATCGCCCGCACGGCCGTCGGCGTGGTGCCGGTGCTCGGCTGGGCCATCAAGGGGGCCATCGGGTTCGCGGGCACCGAGGCCATGGGGCACGCGGCCATCGAGTACTTCGAGGCCGGCGGCGACATCGTCGGCGTGGCATCGGTGGTGCAGAAGGCCCGTGACGAGGCCGTGGAGGCCGCGTCGAAGGCGGCGGCAACCCCCGCCGGCGGCAAGGTGATCGAGGCGGCTCGCGGAGCCGGGGCCTCGGCCTTCCGCGCCCTGCGCGGCAAGGGGAAGGGCGCTGGCAAGGGAGGCGCCCGTGGCTAGGCGCGATCTGTGGCCTCGGGTGGAGCCTTTGCTCTCCCGGGTGGAACGGCCGGCCCGCTACCTGAACCACGAGTGGGGCTCATCGGCGCCGGTGGCCGAGGGGGACTTCGCCTTCTGCATGATCTACCCGGACACCTACGAGTTGGGCCAGGCCAACCAGGCCGTGCGCATCCTCGTGAACGCCGTGAATGCCACTGACGGCATGGGGGCCGAGCGGGCCTTTCTGCCGGCGGTGGACATGGCCGACCTCATGCGCGAGGAGGGCGTGCCGCTGTTCTCCCTGGAGAGTTGCCGCCCCGTGGCCGACTTCGACGTGGTGGGCATCACGCTGCCCCACGAGCTGGCCGCCACCAACGTGCTGGAGACGCTGGACCTCGCCGGCATCCCGCTGCGCACCGCCGACCGCGCCGAGGGCGACCCCATCGTGCTGGCCGGCGGCCCGTGCGCCTACAACCCGGAGCCCTACGCGCCGTTCTTCGACGTCATCTTGGTGGGCGAGGGGGAGGAGCAGCTGCCCGAGACGCTGGCGCTCATCCGCGAGCTGCGCGCATCCGGCGCGCCCCGGGCCGAGATCCTGCGCGAGGTGGTGCGGCGCGTGGGCGGCGCCTACGTGCCGAGTCTGTACCGCTGGCGCAGCGATGAGGAGGCCCAGGCGGCCGGCAGCTGGGCGGAGCCCCTGTTCGACGATGTGCCATGCGTGGTGCACAAGCGCGTCTTCGAGGGTTTCGCCGACAGCCCGGCCCTCGAGCCCATGATCGTGCCCTATACGGAGGTGGTGCACGACCGGCTGAACGTCGAGATCCTGCGCGGCTGCGCGCGGGGCTGCCGCTTCTGTCAGGCGGGCATGATGTACCGCCCGGTGCGGGAGCGCTCGGCCGACAACATCGTGGACGCCGTGGCCCGGGGCCTCGCCGAGACCGGCTACGACGAGGTGAGCCTGACGTCGCTCTCCTCCACGGATCACTCGCGGATCGCCGAGATCCTCTCGCGGGTGAACGCCGACTGCGCCGGGGCCGGCGTGCGCGTGAGCGTGCCCTCCCAGCGCCTGGACGCCTTCGGGGTGGAGATGGCCGAGCTCGTGGCCGGCCAGAAGAAGGGCGGTCTCACTTTCGCGCCGGAGGCCGGCACCCAGCGGCTGCGCGACGTCATCAACAAGAACGTCACCGAGGACGACCTGTTCGCCGCCATTGATGCCGCCTTTGCCGCCGGCTGGCGCCGCTGCAAGCTGTACTTCATGGTGGGGCTGCCCACCGAGACCGACGACGACATCAAGGGCATCGCGAGTCTGGCCCAGCGCGCCTACGACCGCGCCAAGGCCGCCGTGCCGGCCGACCAGCGTGGCAGCGTGCGCATGAGCGTGTCCTGCGCGGTGTTCGTGCCCAAGGCCCAGACGCCCTTCCAATGGGACGGCCAGATCTCCCCGGAGGAGACGTTGCGCCGCGTGGGGCTGCTCAAGCGGTCGGTGAAGTACAAGGCGGTGGACGTGCACTACCACGATCCCGCGACGTCGTTCGTCGAGGCGGTCATGAGCCGCGGCGGCCGCGAGGTGGCCGATTGGGTGGAGGCCGCCTGGCGGCGCGGCGCCCGATTCGACGCCTGGACGGAGCTCTTCAACGAAGAGGCGTGGACGGGCGCTGCCGGGGAGCTGGGGCTTGATCCCGCCGCGATCGCCCAGGCCGAGTTCCCGACCGACTACGTGCTGCCCTGGGCGCACATCACGGCCGCCGTCTCGCCGAAGTTCCTCGCGCGGGAGAGGGAGCGCGCTGCTGCCGGCATCACGACGCCCGACTGCACCTTCGAGAATTGCTCCGCCTGCGGCGCCTGCCCCACGTTGGGCGTCGACATCGAGTTGCAGCAGGAGCGCGAGGGCAAGGAAGCGGCCCCGGCGCGCAACCCGTACCGCACGGTGAAGGAGGCGATCCGATAATGGCCGATCCCCGTTTGTTCCGCCTGCGCGTCACGTTCCGCGAGACTGGCCGTCTGGCCATGTTGTCGCATCTGGAACTGGCCCGCGCCCTCGAGCGCGCCGTGCGCCGGGCGCAGCTGCCCTTTGCGGTGAGCCAGGGCTTCTCGCCGCATATGCGCATCGCCTTCGGGGCGGCTCTGCCCGTGGGGGTGGGAGGCACCGCCGAGATATTCGGTCTGTTCCTCACGGACTACGTGCCGGCGCTCCGTGCCCTCGCGGCGTTGCAGGAGGCGAGTCCCGCCGACTTGTACCCCACCGAGGCGCGCTACATTGAGGCGCGCGATGCCGCCGCCAGCGTGGCTTTGCCCGTGAGCACCTACGAGGTCGTGCTCTCCGAGGCTCCGGGCGCCATCGTGGTTCCCGAGGCCATCACCGTTGTGCGCAAGAAGAAGGAGAAGACGCTCGTGCCGGCCGACTTCCTCGTGGGCCCGGTGTCGCTGGACGGCGCCACGGTGCGCTTCTCCCTTGAGGCCAAGCCCACGGGATCCTTGCGCGCCGACGCCTTCGCCCGCGAACTTATTCGCGAGACCGTTGCCGCCGGTCACGCGACCGAGATGCTGCGGCCGATCACCTTCCTCCGCATCGACCAGCGCGCCGCCGAGGGGATTTAGCCCCGCAAAATGGCTTGGAAATCACGAAAGTTCGGCCGAAAGAGCGAAAATCGGGCTTCCTTGTAATACAGAACCGGATGTTTCCCCAGCTGGTGTATTACAAAAGGGCTTTCAAGAGCTTGGCATGCCCGATCTTTCGTCATTTCCAAGCCATTTCAGGCAAAGGAGGGGCGAAAAACGGCGCGATTGCCGATCTTTCGTTGTTTTCAAGCCAACGCGGGCAAATGAAGGTATGATTTAAGGGTTGGAAGTTGAAAGGAAGACCCATGGACGATTGCCTGTTCTGCAAGATCGTGTCCGGCGAGATCCCGTCGGCCAAGGTGTACGAGGACGATGTGTGCTACGCCTTCGACGACATCGAGCCCGAGGCGCCGGTGCACACCCTCATCGTGCCGAAGACCCACTACGACAACTTGGCCGCCGGCGTGCCGGCCGAGGTCATCGGGCATATGATGAGCGTCGTGCCGGAGGTGGCGCGTTTGAAGGGCGTCGGCGAGTCCGGCTACCGCACCGTGGTGAACACGGGCCCCGACTCGGCGGCCACGGTGAATCACCTGCACATTCACGTGCTCGGAGGCACCAAGATGGGCCGCTTCACCTTCGAGGGCTCCTACCGCGAGGCACAGTAGGAAAAATTCTCGAAAAAGGGGCTTGTGCGGAAGAGCGATTCTGTTAAACTATACGGGCTGCTGAAACACGGGGTGTTAGCTCAGTTGGTTAGAGCGCCGGCCTGTCACGTCGGAGGTCGCGAGTTCGAGTCTCGTACATCCCGCCATTTTCAGCACGACACCATTCGGGGTGTTAGCTCAGTTGGTTAGAGCGCCGGCCTGTCACGTCGGAGGTCGCGAGTTCGAGTCTCGTACATCCCGCCATTTAACTAGTTCAGGAGCCTACGGGCTCCTGTTTTTGTTTGATGCCGTACTGGGGATCCGGAAATACGAAAGCGCCCGACTTGAGTGAAATGCTCACTGCTCGAGCGCTTTGGCAAAAGTAAAGCGCCGGACTTATGTGAAATACTCCCCGGTCGGGCGCTTTGCTGATGTCTATGATAGCGCAGTTACTTATTTGACGACTTCGGCAGTGCGTGCGGAGACGTGCTGCGCCCCTCGGGGCGGGGTTTCGGCGTTTCGGGGAGGGGGCGGCAAAGGGAATCGGGGGCGATGCTAGAATCTGTCGTGGAAAACGATGACCCCGAAGGTGAGGGGAAGCTATGATCTGCGATAACATTCTGGAAGCCGTGGGATCGACGCCGCTCGTGCGGCTGCGGCGCATGACCGGGCCCGATGACGCCCAAGTGCTCGTGAAGTTCGAAGCGGTGAACGTGGGCGGATCGGTGAAGACGCGTACGGCGCTGAAGATGATCGAGCGCGCCGAGGAGCGCGGCGAGCTTAGCCCCGATTCCATTATCGTGGAGCCCACCAGCGGCAACCAGGGCGTGGGGCTCGCGCTCGTGGCGGCCGTGAAGGGCTACGCGGCCCGCATCATCATGCCGGACTCCTGCTCGGTGGAGCGCCGGCGCATCATGGAGCATTACGGGGCCGAGGTGATCTGCGTCCATGACGAGGGGGACATCGGCGCCTGCATTCGGGAGTGCATCGCCCTCGCCCAGAGGATGGCCGCCGACGACCCGCGCGTGTTCGTGCCCCAGCAGTTCGTGAACCGCGACAACCTGGCGGCCCATGTCGATGGCACGGCCGCGGAGATCCTTGCCGATGTGCGCGCGGCCGGCATCGCCATCGATGGCTTCTGCTCCGGCTTCGGCACTGGTGGCACCATCACTGGTATAGGCTCCGAGCTGCGCACGGTCTTCCCCAAGGTGCAGATCTGGGCCGCCGAGCCCGAGCATGCCGCACTGCTCTCGGGCGGCGCCATCGGCACCCATGTGCAGATGGGCATCGGCGATGGCATCCTGCCCGCCATCATGGACACCGCGCTCATCGACGAGATCGTCGTGGTGACCGATGAGGAAGCTCTGGAATGCGCGCGGCGCCTCGCCCGAGAGGAGGGCCTGTTTGCCGGCATCTCCTCGGGCACCAACGTGGCAGCCGCTCTGCGGTTGGCGCGGGTGCTCGGCCCGGGCAAGACCGTGGTGACGCTGGCCCCCGATACCGGCGAGCGCTACTTCTCCACGGTGCTGTTCGAGGGGGAGTGAGGCAGCGCGAAGTGGTTGCGGCGGCATCGGATGAGCCCCGCCTTCTGCATGCGGGACAGCTCCGCCGATAGCGCGCTGCGATCCACCCCCAGGTAGTCGGCGAGCTGCTGGCGGTTGAAGGGGATGTCGAACTCGCGGGTGCCGGTGCGCTCGGCCTCATTGGAGAGGTAGGCGAGCACTTTGCCGCGGATGGACTTGGGCGCTACGTGAAAGATGCGGCGCGAGAGGGCGAGGCTCTGCCGAGCGATGGCGGCGATCATGTTGCGGGCCACGAGGGCGTGGTGGTCGCAGCGGCACGAGCAGGGGCCGACCACCTTCGCGAGATTCAGGAAGAGGACGGTGCAGTCCTGGTCGGCGACGACGTCCACGAGCAGCGGCTCGCCGGCGGCGGCGTAGGCCTCGCCGAACATGGCACCGGGCCCGCGCATGCCCACGACGCTCACGTTGCCCCAGGGGTCGACGTGCTCGATGCGGACGCGCCCCGTGAGCACGATGCCGGCAGTGGACACCGAATCCCCCATATGATGGATGCGCTCGCCCTGGGCATAGCGGCGCTCATGGGCATCAAGGCAATCGAGCATCGCGCCGACCTCCTGCGATGCCACGCCCGAAAACAGCGGCGTTCCAGCCAGGAAGGCGTTTCGTTCCATGGGTCAACCTTTTCATTGAAGGAAGCTTCGTTTGTTGTGATTACAACATACAATGCCCTGCCGTGCCAGTACCTTCACAACAGCGGCGCAACGGTGCCGTCTATCTACTGGAACACGGCCGCAAGGGCCGCGACCCGAAAGGGAGTGTCTATGGCGACAGAGCAAATGTTTTGCTTCCAATGCGAGCAGGTGGCGAAGTGCGAGGCCTGCACCGGCGGCGCCGGCGTGTGCGGCAAGCCGGCCGATGTGGCCGATGCCCAGGACGCGCTGACCGGGGCGATGATCGCTTTGGCCCGCACGGCCCGGGAGGCCGGCGTCAAGAACGACCGTATCTGCGATCTCATCGTGGACGGCCTGTTCACCTGCATGACCAACGTGAACTTCGACGGGCAGGCCGTGACCGCGCTTAAGGACGCAGTGCGCGTCGAGACGGTCGCCGTGGCCGCCGCGGCCGGCATCGAGCCGGTCTCCGACTACGACGTCGACCAGATCTGGGGCGACGACGAGGACATCCGCTCGCTCAAGTCCCTCGTGCTGTTCGGCCTGCGCGGTACGGCGGCCTACGCCTACCACGCCCGGGTGCTGGGCTACCGCGACGCGACTGTCGACGAGTTCTTCGCCGACGCCCTGGCGCAGCTGGCCGAGCCGGGCTCGGTGGACGCGCTTCTGCCCCTGGCGCTGAAGGTGGGCGAGGTGAACCTCGGCTGCATGAGGCTGCTCGATGAGGCCAACACGGGCACTTACGGCACGCCGGAGCCCACCACCGTCGCCATGGAGGTGGAGCCGGGCCCGTTCATCGTCATCTCCGGCCACGACTTGCACGACCTGAAGCTTCTGCTGGAGCAGACCGAGGGCACAGGCGTGAGCATCTACACCCACGGCGAGATGCTGCCGGCCCACGCCTATCCGGAGCTGAAGAAGTACCCGCAGCTCAAGGGCAATTTCGGTACCGCGTGGCAGAACCAGAAGAAGGAGTTCGACGGCGTGCCCGCGGCCTTCCTGTTCACCACCAACTGTCTCATGCCTCCCAAGGAGAGCTACGCCGACAACGTGTTCACCACGGAAGTCGTCGCCTTCCCCGGCTGCACGCATATCGGCCCCGACAAGGACTTCGGCCCGGTTATCCAGAAGGCGCTGGAGCTGGGCGGCTACGACGAGCCCCACACGATTCCCGGCATCAACGGCGGCACGACGATGACCACGGGCTTCGCCCAGGGCACGGTGCTCTCCGTGGCCGACACGGTGGTGGACGCGGTGAAGAGCGGCGCCATCAAGCACTTCTTCCTCGTCGCCGGCTGCGACGGCGCGCGCCCGGGCCGCAACTACTACACCGACTTCGTGAAGGCCACCCCCGACGACACGGTGGTGCTCACCCTGGCCTGCGGCAAGTACCGCTTCAACGACCTCGATCTGGGCGAGATCGGCGGCCTGCCGCGCCTCATGGACATGGGCCAGTGCAACGATGCCTACAGCGCCATCCAGGTGGCCGTAGCCCTGGCCGAGGCCTTCGACTGCGGCGTGAACGACCTGCCGCTGTCCATGGTGCTGTCCTGGTACGAGCAGAAGGCCGTCTGCATCCTGCTCACGCTGCTGTACCTGGGTATTCGGAATATCAAGCTCGGCCCCACGCTGCCGGCCTTCGTGAGCCCGGGCGTTCTCGACGTCCTCGTCGAGAACTACGGCATCGCCCCCATCACCACCCCGGAGGCCGACCTCGCGGAGCTTCTGGGCGAGTAGCGCCGAGCACAGAACGAGGAGCCCCGAGAGATCGCGCGAGCGCGATGCGATGCGAGGCAAACGGAAGGCGGCGACCGACGGAGGTCGTCGCCTTTTTCGTTGCCTTCCATGGTTCACGAAGAGTCGGCCGCCATTTTGTGGCGCCACTCGGTACTTACCGAGAGAGGAGGACGTGGGGGTTCCGGCTATGCTAGAGCGCCAGCAGCTCCAGAATAAGCTGGCAGCGGGTGCCGATGGGGAGCTGGTTGGCGTCCAGGAAGGCGCGCAGGTCAGTGCGGGCCACGGTGAAGGGCTCGATGAGCTCGGCGCTGTCGGGGCGCGCCGGGCCGGCCGGCTCCACCTGGGCGAAGACCACTTGCACGTTCTCCTCGGTAAGACCCGTGGACGAGAAGCCGGGTTGGGGCAGCGGGCGCACCGCCGGGGCGATGTCGTCGCGCAGGCGGTAGCCGGTCTCCTCGGAAAGTTCGCGGGTCACGGCCTCTTCCAGGGACTCGCCGGCGTCGATGAGGCCGGCGGGCAGCGACACGCACCAGCTGTTCAGCGGGTAGCGGAACTCGCGCTCCAGCAGCACCGAGCCATCGGGCAGAAGGGGCACGATGCACACGGCGTCGGGGTCGGGCGCACCGGTGCTCCTCAAGGTCTTCAAGGCGGCCTCGTAGCGCGCGGGCCCCTTGCGGGAAACACCCTCATAGGTGTAGGGGCGCCCGTCGGGCAGCGTGTAGTGCAGGTGGTACTTGTTGATCCAGCCGGTGGAGACGGTCTCGACGGACTCCAGGGCCGGGGTAGGAGGCAGGGGCGCGACGGGGTTTCCTACGACCGCGTTTGTCTTGTCCGCCGCACCTTCCGTCTCCTCCTGCGTCGCCCGCTCCAGGGCCACGGCACGGGCGACTTCGCCCTCGGTGTCGCGAATATGCAGCAGGCCGTTCGCCGCGAAGTCGTCGGTAAAGATGAGCTGGATGCCCACGGCCTCCATGTCCGCCAGGTTCGCCTCCTGCACCTCGGGGGTGCGCGAGGAGGTGGCATCTCGCAGGACGGCCACGTTGAAGCCGAGCGCGAGACCGTCGTAAGCCGTCGAGCGCACGCAGTTGGGGGTGGTGGTGCCGGCGAGCACGATGGTGCCAATGCCCTGTTGGCGCATCGTGGCGGCCAGCTCGGTGCCGAAGAAGGCCGACCAGCTCGGCTTCATAATGACGGGCTCACCGGGCGCGGGTGAAAGCTCGGGCGGGCAGTCGAGGCTCGCAGGGTCGGCGGCCGAGAGGGGCCGACCTCCTTCCGCCCATGTCTCCCAGCGCACGGCCTCCACATCGCTGCCGTCGGCAGCGTAGGCGCGGCGCACGTGGAAGACGGCGAGGCCGTGCTCGCGGGCGGCGGCCAGGGCATGGGCGCAGGCGGGAACGGTGGCGGCGGCACCGGCGATGCACAAGGGCGAGGCGGCGTCGATGAATCCGTTCTGCATATCGATGAGCAGGAAGGCGGCGCGGGCTGGTTCTATCACGGCAACTCCTTAAACTTCGCGGTAGGTTCGCTCCATTGTAGTACTATGGAAGGCGAATCAGGCGAGGCGTTGCCAATCCATCGCCTTGCCCCCTCGACGAAAGGAATCCCATGATCGGACTTGCTATCATCATCGTTCTCTTGGTGCTGCTCCTGCCCCAGGCGCTGTTCATCGTTCCGCAGCAGAACGTCTACATCATTGAGCGGCTGGGCAAGTTCAACCGCACGGTGGGCGCGGGCCTGAACCTCAAGATCCCGTTCTTCGAGACCATCGCCGCCAAGGTGGACATGCGTACCCGCCAGGAGCAGTTCGGCATCGACGCGAAGACCCGCGACAACGTGACGGTGACCATGGCCATCGCCGCCCAGTACCGCGTGAGCGCCCAACCGGCGTCCCAGGGACAGCCCTCGGGCGTGTGGCGCAGCTACTACATGCTGGCCAATCCCACGGCCCAGATGCGCTCCTACCTCATCGACGCCCTGCGCTCCAGCGTGCCGCAGTACACCCTCGATGAGGTGTTCGACAAGAAGGACGCCATCGCCTCTGACGTGAACCAGACCGTCTCCGGCCTCATGGTGGCCTATGGCTACGACGTGGTGAGCACGCTCATCACCTCCATCGATTTGCCCGCCGACGTGGAGCAGTCCATGAACCGCATCAACTCCGCCCAGCGCGAGAAGGAGGCGGCCCAGTCGCTGGCCGAGGCCGAGCGCATCAAGGTGGTCACCGAGGCACGGGCTCGCGCCGAGGCCATGGAGCAGGCTGGTCGCGGTATCGCGGCCCAGCGCAAGGCCATCGCCGACGGCATCTCGGAGTCGCTGGCGGTCATCAAGAGCTCCGGCGTGTCGGCAGCTGAGGCCAACCAGCTGTTCATCTTCACCCAGTGGACCGACATGATGAGCGAGTTCGCCCGCAACGGCCGCCAGTCCACCGTGGTGCTTCCGAGCGACTTCACGGCCACGGCCTCCATGTTCGAGCAGATGCTCGTGGCCCAGGAGACCGAGGGCGACGACGAGTTCGTCATCGTGGAGGAAGAGGAGAAGTAGCTCCTTCGTCACACCGCTTCGAGCTTCCGTGTGCCGTTCGTGGACTTTCCCAGAAAGGCGCGATAATTTCCCTTGCGCCGAGGGTATAGGGGCGATATACTGTCAAATCGCGTCCAAACGAGAAATGATGCAAGACCATTTAGAAGTATAGAGTAGGAAAAGGCAATGGATATCATTCGCGCTATTGAGCAGCAGCAGATCAAGCAGGACCTCCCCGAGTTCCACGTGGGCGACAATGTGAAGGTCCACTACCGCATCACCGAGGGCAACCGCGAGCGTATCCAGGTGTTCCAGGGCGACGTCATCCGCCGCCAGGGCGAGTCGGTCCGCGAGACCTTCACCGTGCGCAAGATCAGCTTCTCCATCGGCGTTGAGCGCACCTTCCCGGTGCATTCCCCGAAGATCGAGAAGATCGAGGTCACCCGCAAGGGCGATGTGCGTCGCGCCAAGCTGTACTATCTGCGCAACAAGGTGGGCAAGGCCGCCAAGATCAAGGAGAAGGCGTTCCGCTAGGCCTTATCTTTTGTGTTTGCGAGGGCTCCTTCGGGGGCCCTTTTTCGTATTCCTCGCCGGTGGGAAGGAGCCCGAGGTGATTGATCTGACCGTCCCCGAGATCCGACGGAAGCTGCAGGAGGCCGACGCGGCCGCCTTCGCCGTGCTGGAGCGGTCGCTTGTGGCCGACACGCGCAAGGGCGTACGGGCCGCCGTGGAGGTGGCGCGCCGCCGTCTTGAGGCCGAGGCCGCAGAGGAGGCGCGGCTCGCGGGGATGTACGCTTTCGAGCGGGAGCTCGCCGCCGAGCGGGGAGGGTCGGTGGTCATCGGGCTCGATGAGGTGGGACGCGGGCCCTTGGCGGGGCCTTTGGCCGTGGGGGGCGTGGTGCTGGATGCGGACGACCCCATCGCCGGGCTCAACGACTCCAAGCAGGTGAGGCCGGAGGACCGCGAGGCCATCGCAGGCGAAGTGCGCCGGCGCGCCCGGGCGTGGACGGTGCAGTACGTGGAGCCGGCCGACATCGACCGGGTGGGCATGACGGCGGCCCTGCGCCGGGCCTTTGCCGCCGCCATCGCCGAGGTGGAGGCCCAGGGCGTCGCGGTGGATGTCGTGCTTCTGGACGGCAACCCGCTGCATCTTGATCCGCGGGAGGTGAACGTCGTGAAGGGGGACGGGAAGTGTGCCTCCATCGCCGCCGCGTCGCTCGTGGCCAAGGTGGCGCGCGATCATGTGATGGAGGCCTATGCCGAGCAGTACCCCGGCTACGGCTTCGAATCGAACAAGGGATACGGCTCCGAGGGCCATATGGCGGCCATCCGTGAGCGGGGGCTTTGTCCCATCCACCGGCGCAGCTTCTGCTCCTTCGCCGCCCAGGAGAGCCTGTTCTAGGGATTTTGCGACGTCGATGCGACGCTAGTGCGACGCTGTTGCGACGCCAGTGCGGTCGGCGCGAGGAACGAAACGGGACATTCCCGCGTCATTTTTACGGTCGTGCTCGACTAAGGTGTGCTCCATCGAGAGGAAAGGAGCGCACCTTATGGCTGCGAGCAGTGAGGCGGGCGTGTTGGAGCGTCCCGCGATTAAGGAGAAGAAGCCCAAGTCCGCGTCGGCGCCCAAACGCAAGGCGAGGGAGGGATCGAGGAAGCGGCGGCCTGCCGACCCGAACGCCCAGGGACGCCGCAACCAGGCGCTGGGGGCGCGGGGCGAGGAGGCGGCCGCGCGGTTCCTCCAGCGCAACGGCTACACCATCCTCGAGCGCAACTGGACCTGTTTCGCCGGGGAGGCCGATATCATCGCCGTCAACGACGAGGCGCTCGTGTTCGTCGAGGTGAAGACGCGCCGCAACGCCGACAAGGGGCTGCCCAGCGAGGCGGTCACCCGGGCCAAGCGCGAGAAGTACGAGCGCATCGCCCTCGCCTACATCCAAGACCATTTCTTCGGCGAGGCCGTGGTGCGCTTCGATGTGGTGGCCATTATCGTGCTCTCCGACGACCGCGCCTTCATCCGGCACCATCTGGGCGCCTATTCGGTGGGTTGAGCCGTGGCGCGGGGTCAATGCGCCGTCATGGGGGCGACGGTTCGCGGCGTGGAAGTGGTGCCGGTGCGGGTCGAGGTGGTCGTTTCCGGCGGCCTGCCGGGCATGGCCATCGTGGGCATGCCGGATGCGGCCATCCAGGAGGCGCGGGAGCGGGTGCGCGCCGCGCTGCGGGCAGCGGGGTTCTCCATGCCGGGGGAGAAGATCGTCGTGAACCTGGCGCCGAGCCATCTGCGCAAGACGGGTTCGGGGTTCGACCTTCCCATAGCCTTGGGCATTCTGGCGGCCACGGGGCAGATCGATCCGGCTTGGGCGCGGGACGCGCTCTACGTGGGCGAGCTCTCGCTGGATGGGCGGGTGCGGCCGGTGGCGGGCACGCTCGCCTGCGCCATCTGCGCCCGGCGCCTCGGGCTGGACTTCGTCTGCGCCGCCGACAGCGATCCGGTGCCCTTGGACGACGTGCGGCTGCTCGCCATGACGTCGCTGGCTCAGGCGGCCCGTGAGGGAGGCGCGGCGGCGGTGCTGCCGGCCCACGGGGGGCGGGCGGTCTCGGTGGCGGCCGTCGAGGCGCTCGACTTCGCGGAGGTCGCGGGCCACGAGACGGCCAAGCGGGCCTTCCAGATCGCCGCGGCCGGCGGTCACGGGCTGCTCATGATGGGGCCGCCCGGCTCGGGCAAGACCATGCTCGCCTCCCGCATGCCCTCCATCATGCCGCCGCTCTGTCCCGACGAGATGCTGGAGGCGGCCGTGGTCCACTCCGTGGCCGCCGAGCCCATCGATGCCATCATTGCGGGCGAGCGCCCCTTCCGCCATCCGCATCACAGCGCCACGTTGGCCGGGCTCGTGGGAGGCGGCAGCCCCCTGCGGCCGGGCGAGGTGTCCCTGGCCCACCACGGAGTGCTCTTCTTGGACGAGCTGGCGGAGTTCAAAAGCTCGGTTTTGCAGGGCATACGCCAGCCCATGGAGAGCGGATCGGTGATGCTCACCCGGGCCGACGGCAACGTGACCTTCCCGGCGCGGTTCATGCTCGTGGCGGCCAGCAACCCGTGTCCCTGCGGGTACTTCGGCGACGAGGAGCGGGAGTGCACCTGTACGGTGCCCCAGATCCGGGGCTACCAGAACCGCATCGGCGGTCCCCTCATCGACCGCATCGACCTGCATCTGGACGTCCGCCGCATCCGTCCGGCGGAGATTTTGGAGCGGAGGCGGGGGACGAGCTCCGCGCAGCTGCGGGAGGGGGTGATGGCGGCCCGGGACTTCGCCTCGTGGCGCGCATCGCAGATGGCCTCTATGGAGCCCGACGGCTCCATAGAGGCCTTGGCCGACGGGCCGCGCCGCTTCATGATCGCCCAGGCCGAGCTGCACGCCATGAGCGGCAGGGCCATCACGCGCACGCTCGCGGTGGCCCGCACCATCGCCGACCTGGCGGAATCCCAGGAAATCGAGAGCGCGCACATCGCGGAGGCCGTGAACTTCCGCGTGCGCGATGGAATAGGAGGAAAGTGACCGATGCCTGTGAAGGTAATGAGATTGGAAGGGGAGCGCTTCGAGCTTGCCTTGGAGGATCCGCTGTTCCCGAAGGCGCTGAAGAGCATACCCCACCCGCCGGCGCGCCTGTACGGCGTGGGCTGTCCCGGCGCGCTGGCCGAGGGACTGGCCGTCGTGGGTGCGCGGCGCGCGACGCCCTACGGGCGCGGCTGCGCCAAGCGCTTTGCCGCGACGGCCGCCGAGCGCGGCGTCGCCATCATCTCCGGGGGCGCGCGGGGCTGCGACGCCGTGGCCCACGAGGCGGCCCTGGCTGCGGGCGCGCCCACGGTGGCCTTCCTCGGGGGCGGCTGCAACCAGCTGTACCCGGCGGAGAACGCGGGGCTCTTCCAGCGCATCGTGGCGGCCGGCGGCGCGGTGGTCTCCGAGCACGAATGGGACTTCCCGCCCCAGCCCCACACGTTCCGCGCCCGCAACCGGCTCATCGCGGGGCTCTCGCGGGCCACGCTCATCGTGGAGGCTGGGCTGCCCTCGGGCACGTTCTCCACGGCCGACGAGGCGCTGCTCGCGGGCCGGGAGGTATGGGTGGTGCCGGGGGCCATCACCTCTGCGGCGTCGAAGGGGGCGAACCGCCTGCTGTACCAGGGGGCGCTCCCCATTGTGGACGACGAAGCCTTCGCCGACGCCCTCTTCGCCACCTTCGGTTGCCTGAAGGAGCAGCGGGCCGAGGCTGCGGACGATCGCGGCAAGGCGAGTCAGCCCTATCGCGGCGAGGAGGCTCTGCTCGCGGCGCTGCAAGCGGAGCCTTTGGGCATGGAGGCCCTGCGTCAGTTGGCCGAGGACCATGCTCCGGCTGGCGACACATTCACCTGGCTCATGATTTGGCTCGCCGAGGCCCAGCGCGACGGGCTCATCGCCCAGTACCCCGACGGGCGCTACGGCCCGCATCCGGCCCTGCGGACGGCGGTGTAGGCCATGGCTGTGTCGATAGGGAGAAGCTGGGGCGCCCAAGCGGAATTGACGGGCCTTACGGCACCGTTGTTTGGTATCCTTTTGCCCCATGAGCAATACGGTAACCATAGTAGGCGCAGGACTGGCGGGCAGCGAGGCGGCCCTGAACCTCGCCTCGCGCGGAATCTCCGTGCGCCTTGTCGAGATGCGACCCGCGCGTCCGACCGCTGTGCACCATACAGGGGACGCGGCCGAGCTCGTCTGCTCCAACTCGCTCAAGAGCACCAAGCCCGACAGCGCGGCGGGGCTTTTGAAGGCGGAGCTCGCGACTCTGGAGTCGCCGCTGATCGCGGCGGCGAAGCGCCATGCGGTGGCCGCGGGCGGCGCGTTGGCGGTGGATCGGGTGCTGTTCTCCCGAGACGTGACGCGCCAGGTGGAGGAACATCCCCTCATTGCGGTGGAGCGCCGCGAGGCGACGGATATCCCCTCCCTTGCCGCCGGCTCGGACGCGATCGTCTTGGCGAGCGGCCCGCTCACCTCCGACGCGCTCTCATCGTCGCTTATGGCCCTGACGGGGCGAGACGCCCTGGCCTTCTACGACGCCGCGGCACCGGTGGTGATGGCGGATTCCATCGACTTCGGGAAGGTGTTTCGCCAAAGCCGCTACGAGGACGCCGGTGCCGGCGGAGACTATCTGAACGCCCCGTTCACCCGGGAGGAGTACGATGCCTTCATCGAGCAGCTTCTCGCGGCCGAGCGCGTCATCGCGAAGGACTTCGAGACGCGCGAGCTGTTCCAGGCCTGCCAGCCCATCGAGGAGATAGCCCGGGCCGGCCGCGACGCCCCGCGCTTCGGCACCCTGAAGCCGGTGGGGCTCACCGATCCGCGCACGGGGCGCCGCCCTTGGGCGGCTTTGCAGCTGCGCGCCGAGGACGCCCACGGCGCCAGCTACAACCTCGTCGGGTTCCAGACCAACCTCACCTTCCCCGAGCAGCGCCGCGTGTTTCGCATGATCCCCGGCCTGGAAGAGGCGGAGTTCGCGCGCTACGGCGTCATGCACCGCAACACCTTCATCGACGCGCCGCGGCTGCTCGACCGTCGTAACCGGCTCGTCACGCCGCAAGCGGACGCCCTCGGCGTCCCCGTCTACGTGGCGGGTCAGCTTGCCGGCACCGAGGGCTACTGCGAGGCCATCCGCAGCGGGCTGCACGTCGCGCTGGCCGTGACTGCCGATCTTGCGGGGATCGCGCTGCCGGAGCTGCCGACGGAGACGGTGTTCGGGGCGCTTCTGGCCTACGCCACGGATCCGGCGACGAAGGACTACCAGCCCATGCACGTGAACTTCGGGCTCATGGCTCCGCTCTCGCCCCCGGTGCGCAACAAGCGCGCCCGCTACCAGGCCTACGCCGACCGCGCCAACGAGGCGCTTGCGGGCTATAGGGAGGCCCTGGCCGAGGCGGGGCTGCTGCCGTGACGGGGCACAAAGGCGCTGGCGGCGGAAACGCCGCCGACGGGGCGCCGCTGTCCGACGAAGAGGCGGTGGCGCGGTTCTGCGATCACCTCGCCTCCGAGATGGGCGCCTCGGCCCATACGGTGCGCGCCTATCGCGAGGACATGGAGGCCTACCTGCGCTGGGCGCAGCGGGCGGGTGTCGACCCGCTCGCTCCCACCTACCGCCAGCTGAGGCGCTACCTCGCCGAGCTCGACCAGGCGCGCTACGCCCGCACCACCATCAAGCGGCACCTGTCGTCTCTGCGCACGTTCTTCCGCTGGGCGTGCGTGACTGGCCTCGCCCCGGCCGATCCCGCCAGCGTGCTGTCGGCCCCCAAGGTCGACCGGCGGCTCCCGAAGGTCGTGTCCGACGGCGACGTGGAGCGCCTGCTGGCCGTCTACGGCCCGACCGACGCCGACGGCGCGCCCCGCGAGCAGACGGCGGCGCAGATGCGCGATGCGGCGCTCCTGGAATTTTTGTTCTCCTGCGGCGCCCGCGTCTCCGAGGCCTCCGGGCTTCTCCTTTCCTGGGTGAACTTCCCCGAGTGCGAGGTGAAGGTGTTCGGCAAGCGCGCCAAGGAGCGCATCGTGCCCTTGAGCCGCCGGGGCGCCGAGGCCATGGCCCGCTATCTCGAGAAGGCGCGGCCGGAGCTGCTCAGCGACAGGCAGAGCGACTACTTCTTCGTCAGCAACCGGGGAAACCAGATGAAGCCCGACGGCATCCGCAAGATGTTCAAGCGCGCTCTGGCCACAGCGGGGCTGGACGAGTCGCTCTCGCCCCATGCCCTGCGCCACTCCTTCGCCACCGACCTTCTGGAGGGTGGCGCCGATCTGCGCAGCGTCCAGGATATGCTGGGGCATGCGAGCCTCACCACCACGCAGATCTACACCCATGTGACCCCGGAGCGCCTGAAGGAGATCCACGGCCTCGCCCATCCCCGGGCTTAGGTTGCCCAACCGTAGGGGGCGACCTTGGTCGCCCCTGTTTTGTCGTGCAAGTTTGCTCCCGTCGGGAGGGCCGACCGAGGTCGGCCCCTACGGAACGATACGGGCGTAATTTACAAATGGCGAACAGAGGCGTTGCGCGGGGTCATCGGGGCGGTTGCGCCATCGTGACCAGTGGCTTTTCCGGGTCTTCCCCTCCTGTATTTTGTGCAAGAATCACCGTGACGATCCAGATGGACCGTCGATCGGACGGATTGCGCGGAAGGGAGGAGCCATGAGTCGCAAGAAGGCGAAGATGCTGTTTTGGGCGGCGCTCGTCGTGCTCGCCTACATTCCCTACCTCATGCAGTCCGCCAGCCACGCTGTCATGTAGGTTCCGGATACGCCACAGCGGAAACCCACACAGGAGCCCTCGGGGGAGAGGGCTCCTTTTGCGCTCGCTGTCGGTTGCGGGGAGCGCTTGGCCAGCTGCTCGTGGCGCCCGCCGTCGGCGGCTTTAAGGCGGCGGCGGGCGGCACGGGACTCCGAACCCTCGCGCGGCTTGCGGGGCCGTTTCATCGCTGAGTGGAAAACTCAGCGCAATCCCTTGAATTCCCCTGAAGCGAGGTTCATACTTCACCCACCCTTTCGGGATATCCGTTCCCGCAAGGCAGGCTGGCACATCTCGTTCAAACGGAGGAAAGGATGCACAAAGAGGAGCTCACCGACGGGCAGTCCCTGCGCGGGTTCGCGCTCGCCACCATCGCGTTTCTGGCCATTTTCGCCGCCACGGCGATCCCGATTCCCCTCTATGCCGACTACCAGGCCACCATCGGGCTCACCACGGCGGATATCTCCAACACGATGTTCACCTACCTCACCGGCGTGGCCTTGACGCTCTTGCTCGCCGGGCGCATCTCCGATGCCTTCGGGCGCACTCCCGTGACCAGCCTCACCCTCATGCTCGCCATCGTCGGCTGCATCATGTTCATGATGGCCGACAGCGGCGCGGCCGTGCTCGCCGCCCGCTTCGTCCAGGGCCTCTCGGCCGGCTTCGGCATGAGCGCCGTGTCCGCCCTCGTCATCGACTGCGTGGGGGAGAGACACCTCGGCTGGGGGTCCACCGTGGCCAGCTGCGGCGCCATGGTGGGCATCATGATCGGGTCGGTGGCCGTGGGCATCCTCTACGACATCGTGCCGAGCATCGCCGTGCTCTACGGCATCATGATCGTCATCCTGGCCGTGTGCCTGTTCCTCATGCCCGTGGTGCACGAGCCCCTCGACCAGACGCTCTCGCTGCGCGCCGTGATGAGGGTGCGCGTCTACATCCCCACCGACAACCGGCGCCTGTTCGCCGTGGTGGCCGTGTGCTACCTGGCCACCTGGCTCGTCTCCTGCTTCTACCAGTCGTTCTCGGCGCCCATCGCCCAGCAGTGCTTCGGCGAGACCTCGCCTCTGGCCGGGTCGGTCATTCTGGCCCTCATCATGGCGCCGTCGCTTCTCGGCGGCCCCCTCGTGCAGCGCTTCGAGCCCAAGCGCACCCTCGTCGTCTCCATGGCGGCCGTGACGGCCACCACGGCGCTGATGGCGCTATGCGTCCTCATGGGCGCCGAGCTTCTGTTCATGGGCGACTGCGCCCTGTTCAGCTTCGCCATGGGCGTGGCGGTGTCCGTGTCGCTGCGCCTTCTGCTTCTGCGCGTGAGCGTGCTGCGCGTCTCGGCCATCCTCGCCTCGGTGAACCTCGTGGCCTACGCCGGCTCGGCGATCACCGGCGTGGTCTGCGGCATCCTTCTGGAGGCGACCTCCTTCGCCTTCGTGTTCGCCGCCATGGCCGCCGTGCTCGTCGCTGCCAGCCTGTTCGTGGCGGTCTGCCTGCGGGCGCCCAGCGAGAAGAAGAAGGACGGCCGCCTCACGCTGTCCCGTTTTCGGAAGATGAAGGGCATGGGGGAGTCCTCGGCGCCCGAGCCCGCGACGGGGGAGGCCGTTCCCGAGGATGCCTCCGTCGCTGCCCCCGCGCTCATATAACCTGAGCGCTCATCTATGCAAAATCCGTGAACCCGAACAAAAGTTCCCTAAATTGCTAGCCAGCGGCCGCGCGAATCGGTAGAATACGCAGGCGAAACAAGAGAATTCGGCAACGGGCGGCCCGCGCGGCGCCCGTTGCTTCACGTCTGCGAAGGAAATCCAGCCAATGGCCAACGAGATCGTCATCAAAGGCGCCCGCGAGCACAACTTGAAGGACGTCGACCTGACTATTCCCCGCGATGAGCTGGTCGTCATCACGGGCCTTTCCGGCTCCGGCAAGTCCAGCCTCGCCTTCGACACCATGTACGCCGAGGGGCAGCGCCGCTATGTGGAGAGCCTCTCCAGCTATGCCCGCATGTTCCTGGGCCAGATGTCCAAGCCCGATGTGGACTCCATCGACGGCCTGTCGCCGGCGGTGTCCATCGATCAGAAGACCACGTCGAAGAATCCCCGCTCCACCGTGGGCACCACCACCGAGATCTACGACTACCTGCGCCTTCTGTTCGCGCGGGTGGGCGTGCCCCACTGCCCGGAGTGCGGCCGCGAAATCAAGAAGCAGACCACCGACCAGGTGACCGACGACATCCTGCGCCTCGGCGACGACGCCCAGGGCGAGTCGACGAAGGCCATCCTCATGGCCCCGGTGGTGGCCGGCCGCAAGGGCGAGTTCACGAAGCTCTTCGCCGATCTGCAGAAGGAGGGCTTCTCCCGCGTGCGCATCGACGGCGAGATCGTGAAGCTTACCGGCGAGCCCGTTACCCTGAACAAGAAGATCAAGCACTTCATCGACGTGGTGGTCGACCGCGTCGCGCTGAAGGAATCCGCCCAAAGCCGCATCGCCGAGGCCGTGGAACTGGCCTGTAAGCTGGCGGGCGGCCGCGTGCTCGTGCAGGTGCTCGGGCCGGACGGGAAACCGCTCGGCGAGGCCGGGGGTACCTCCTCGGGCGCCACGGGCGGTCTCGGGGAGGGAGAGCATTTGTTCTCGCTGGCCCTCGCGTGTCCCGAGCACGGCCACTCCATGGACGAGCTGCAGCCCCGCGACTTCTCCTTCAACGCCCCCTACGGCGCCTGCCCCGACTGCCTCGGCATCGGGAGCCGTGACGAGGTGGACCCCTCGCTCGTGGTACCGGATCCGTCCCTCACGCTGAACGAGGGCGTCATCGCGCCGTTCAAGAGCGGCAACTACTACCCCCAGGTGCTGCGCGCCGTGGCCCAGCATGTGGGCACCGACGCCGACACCCCGTGGGAGGACATGCCGAAGAAGGCCCAGAAGGCGCTCTTGCACGGCCTCGGCAACGAGAAGGTACGCGTGGACTACCGCACCGTGGACGGCCGCGACACCTACTGGTACATCGAGTGGGAGGGCGTGCTCGCCGCGGTGAAGCGCCGCTATACCGAGGCCCAGTCCGACGCCCAGCGCGAGAAGCTGTCGGCCTATTTCGCCACGGTGCCCTGCGAGACCTGCGGCGGCAAGCGCCTGAAGCCGGAGATCCTCGCGGTCACGGTGAACGACAAGTCCATCCACGACATCACGGAGATGTCGGCGGCCGAGTCGCTGGCGTTCTTCGAGGGGCTGCACTTCACGGGCCAGGCGGCGGTCATCGCCCTGCCCATCGTGAAGGAGATCCGCGAGCGGCTGCGCTTCCTCGTGGACGTGGGCCTGGACTACCTCACGCTGGAGCGGGCCACGGCCACGCTCTCCGGCGGCGAGGCCCAGCGCATCCGGCTCGCCACCCAGATCGGCGCCGGGCTCATGGGCGTGCTCTACATTCTGGACGAGCCCTCCATCGGGCTTCACCAGCGCGACAACGAGCGGCTCATCGCCACGCTGGAGCGCCTGCGAGACTTGGGCAACACCGTGGTGGTCGTGGAGCACGACGAAGACACCATCCGGGCGGCCGACTTCGTGGTGGACATGGGCCCGGGCGCCGGCGAGCACGGAGGCCACGTCATCGCGGCGGGGACGCCGGCGGAGGTCATGGCCACCGAGGGCTCCGTCACGGCCGACTACCTGTCGGGGCGCCGCCGCATCGCGGTGCCGGAGACGCGTCGCAAGCCCGGGCGCGGCACGTTGAAGATGACCGGCGCCAAGGAGAACAACCTGAACAACGTCACACTGGAGGTGCCCATCGGCACGCTCACCGTGGTCACGGGCGTCTCCGGCTCCGGCAAGAGCTCCCTTATCACCGACACGCTGGCGCCGGCGCTCGCCAACCGGTTGAACCACGCCCATCGCCGCACCGGACCCTACCGCAAGATCACGGGCCTGGAGAAGCTCGACAAGGTCATCAACATCGACCAGAGCCCCATCGGGCGCACCCCGCGCTCGAACCCGGCCACCTACATCGGGCTGTGGGACGATATCCGCGCGCTGTTCGCCAGCACGGCCGAGGCCAAGGCCCGCGGCTACGCGCCGGGGCGCTTCTCCTTCAACGTGAGCGGCGGCCGCTGCGAGGCCTGCAAGGGCGACGGCCAGATCAAGATCGAGATGCACTTTCTGCCCGACGTGTACGTGCCCTGCGAGGTCTGCAACGGCGAGCGCTACAACCGCGAGACGCTGCAGGTGACCTACCGCGGCAAGAACATCTCCGAGGTGCTCGACATGACCGTGGAGGACGCTCTGCACTTCTTCGAGAACATCCCGGGCATCCGCCGCAAGCTGCAGACGCTCTTCGACGTGGGCCTCGGCTACATCCGCCTGGGCCAGCCGGCGACCACGCTTTCCGGCGGCGAGGCCCAGCGCGTGAAGCTCGCCAGCGAGCTGCAGAAGCGCCAGTCCGGCAAGACCTTCTACATTCTGGACGAGCCCACCACGGGCCTGCACTTCGAGGACGTGCGCCAGCTGCTCGAGGTGCTGCAGCGCCTCGTGGACGCCGGCAACACGGTGCTCGTCATCGAGCACAACCTGGATGTCATCAAATGCGCCGACCACATCGTGGACTTGGGCCCCGAGGGCGGCGACCGCGGTGGCACCATCGTCGCTCAGGGCACGCCTGAGGAGGTGGCCGAGGTGGAGGGCTCTTACACCGGCCACTTCGTCAAGCGCATGCTGGAGGCCGACCGCCAACTGGCCGCTGCCAGCTAGGCGTCGCACTCTATCCCGTAGGGGCAGACCTTGGTCTGCCCTCTCGAGTGGAATAACCTCGCTCGGGAGGGGCGACCAAGGTCGCCCCCTACGGAAACCATCCAGTGATTAGGGTCGCCCCCTACGGAGATCAACCGGCGACCAAGGTCGCCCCCCCGGTGAGGGAATATGGAACCTCGTGCCCCGTCGCGCCTTCGCGGCGGGGCTTCGGTATAATTTTCCCCATGAAGAAGCGTACCCGCGAAAAAGTCGCCCTGCTCGTGTTCGCGCTGCTCGTCGTGCTCGGCGGCAGCGTGCTTCTGCGCTACTTCGAGACGGGCCGCTCCTTCAACATGGCCGCCACCGCCGTGGACGACGCCTTCGGGCAGATGTCCGGATATACGGCCATCGTCTTCGACGGCACCTATGACGTCCTGGACGCGCTGCGCCCCACGAAGCTCCCCTCGGTGGACGGGGACGCCGACGAGCGTCCCGAGACGCTGGGCGAGATGGTGGCCGCCGAGCTGGCGCGGTTGCCGCTGTCCATGCGCGAGCGACCCGTCTACGCCTCGGATGTGCGCTCGTTCTACGAGGAGAAGGGCGCCGGCGTCCTCACGCTGAACCTGGACGATCTCGCCCGCTACGAGAAGCCGCGCATCCTCATGGCCGGCGACCGCAAGATCGGCGTCGTGGCCGTGGACTACTACGCCTCGGCTCGTCAGCTGGAAAAGCTGCACGACGAGCTCGCTTCCGCCGGCGCCGAGTCCTTCGTCTGCCTCGTGCCGCGCCTGAGCTGCCTTGCGAGCACCGACGACTTCAACGTGGTCATCGTCGCCGACGACGACCAGGCCGAGCCCGGCCGCGGCGAGGGCGAGGGAAACGCGCACATCGTCTACGCCCCGGAGCGCGGGCAGGTGGGCGTCGTGCTGCTCACGTCCCTGAACGTCCCCTCCTCGAAGGTGTACGCCTCGCTCTAGCCCGTTCGCCGCTCCCGTGCGCGCAAATTCGCGGGCTTTGTTTCGGCTCAGTTAATTAGTCATCGTTTGGAAATTCCCCGTTCTATAATGCGGAGCGAAGGCGGAGGTGCATCGTGGCACCGCCGCGAGCCCTTTCCGCATAAAGGAGGTTCCTTTGAGCTACGTCGACAACGTCATCGAACAGGTGAAGGCGAAGAACGCCGAGCAGCCCGAGTTCATCCAGGCCGTCACCGAGGTCCTGCAGTCCTTGGAGCCGGTCATCGAGGCCCATCCGGAATACGAGGAGGCAGCCCTCCTCGAGCGCATCGTCGAGCCCGAACGCGTCATCATGTTCCGCGTGCCGTGGGTCGACGATAACGGCAAGGTTCAGGTCAACCGCGGCTTCCGCGTGCAGTTCAACAGCGCCATCGGCCCCTACAAGGGTGGCCTGCGCCTGCATCCTTCCGTGAACCTCGGCATCATCAAGTTCCTCGGCTTCGAGCAGATCTTCAAGAACAGCCTCACCACGCTGCCCATGGGCGGCGGCAAGGGCGGCTGCGACTTCGACCCGAAGGGCAAGTCCGATATGGAGGTCATGCGCTTCTGCCAGGCCTTCATGACCGAGCTGTTCCGTCACATCGGCGCCGACACCGACGTGCCGGCTGGCGACATCGGCACGGGCGCCCGCGAGATCGGCTACATGTTCGGCCAGTACAAGAAGATCAAGAACGTCTTCGAGGGCGTGCTCACCGGCAAGGGCCTTAGCTTCGGCGGCTCGCTCGCCCGCACCGAGGCCACCGGCTACGGTCTGGTGTACCTGGTGGAGGAGTACCTGAAGTGCAACGGCGATTCCTTCGACGGCAAGACGGTCTGCATCTCCGGCTCGGGCAATGTGGCCATCTACGCCACGCAGAAGGCCCAGCAGCTCGGCGCCAAGGTGGTCACCGTGTCCGACTCCACCGGCTGGGTGTACGACCCGGCGGGCATCGATGTCGCGCTGCTCAAGCAGGTCAAGGAAGTGGAGCGCGGCCGCCTCACCGAGTACGCCGCCCGTCGCGAGGGCGTCGAGTACCACGAGGGCCGCGGCGTGTGGGTCACCCCCTGCGACATCGCGCTGCCCTGCGCCACCCAGAACGAGGTGCACATGGAGGACGTCGAGAACCTCGTGAAGAACGGCTGCAAGATTCTCGCCGAGGGCGCCAACATGCCCACCACGCTCGAGGCCACCGAGTACGTGCAGGAGCACGGCATCGTGTTCTTCCCGGGCAAGGCGGCTAACGCCGGCGGCGTGGCCACCTCCGGTCTGGAGATGTCCCAGAACTCCGAGCGCCTCTCCTGGACCTTCGAGGAAGTGGACGCGAAGCTCAAGGGCATCATGGTGAGCATCTTCCACGCCATCGACGACGCCGCCAAGCGCTACGGGCATGAGGGCAACTACGTCATGGGCGCCAACATCGCCGGCTTCGAGAAGGTCGCCAACGCCATGATGGCCCAGGGCATCGTGTAATCGATTCCGTTCGCCCTGACGGGTCGAACGGATCTGCCGACGCTGCGAACAGCCTGTGAGTCGCATGAAAAGAACCCCCCGTGATGAACTGGGGGTTCTTTTTACGTGCTAGAATGACGGTGTTCATGCGATGGGGAAGGGGACCGTGGCGATTCACGAAGACATAGCGGCGTTTCTCGCCTCCCATGCGGACGAGGGGTACCGGGCGTTCCAGGCGAAGCTCATCCCGAACATCGACGCGGGTGCTATTGTGGGCGTGCGGACGCCCGAGTTGCGGAAGTTCGCGAAAGGACTCGCCCGGCGGGAAGATGCAGGGGAGTTTCTGGCGGCGCTGCCGCACGGCGCCTTCGAGGAGAATCAGCTGCACTCGTTCGTCATCGCGCAGGAACGTGACTTCGATAAGCTCGTCGGCGAGATCGAGCGCTTCCTGCCCTTCGTCGACAACTGGGCCACCTGCGACCAGCTGTCCTGCCGCGGGCTCGCCGCGAATCCCGATGCCGCCCTGGTGAGGGTGCGAGCGTGGTTGGAAAGCGACCACGAGTACACGGTGCGCTTCGCCATTGGCGTGCTCATGGAGCTGTTCCTCGACGAGCGGTTCCGGCCGGAGTTCTTCGCGTGGGTCATCGGCGTCTCGCGCCCGGAGTACTACGTGAACATGATGCGGGCGTGGTTCTTCGCCGAGGCGCTGGCGAAGCAGCCGGCCGCTGCCGAGGCGGTCATCGCCTCCGGCGCCCTTGACGAGTGGACCCACAACAAGGCCATCCAGAAGGCCGTGGAGAGCCGCCGCATCCCCGCCGAGCAAAAGGACCGCCTGCGCGCCATGAAGCGACGATCGTGAGCGGGACGTGCGGCGGAAGCATCTTCGTTCTGGTTGGGCAATTACGGCGATTCAGTATGACGCGAACGAACGTTCCATGTTATACTGGGCGGCATGGAACGTGAGCGCACATATGTCTGTATCGATCTGAAGAGCTTCTACGCTTCGGTGGAGTGCGTGCGCCGGGGGCTGGATCCCATGACGACGCGGCTGGTGGTGGCCGATCCGACGCGCTCGGAGATGACTATTTGCTTGGCGGTGAGCCCGGCCATGAAGGCGGCGGGGGTGAAAAACCGCTGCCGGCTCTACGAGATTCCCGAGGGGATCGACTACATCACGGCCCAGCCGCGCATGACGAGCTACATGGAGGTGTCGGCGGAGATCTACGGCACCTACCTGCGCTATGTGTCCCAGGAGGACATCCATCCTTATTCCATCGACGAGTGCTTCATCGACGCCACGCCCTATCTGGAGCTGTACGACCTGACGGCCCGCGAGTTCGCCGACACCCTGCGCTCGGCGGTGCGCGCGGAGACGGGCATCCCGGCCACCGTGGGCATCGGCCCCAACTTGTTCCTCGCGAAGGTGGCGCTCGACATCTCGGCCAAGCACGCGCCGGACGGGGTGGGCGAGCTCGATGCGCGCTCCTTTCGCGAGAGCATCTGGCGGCATCGGCCCATCACCGACATTTGGAACATCGGGCCGGGCATTGCTCGGCGGCTCGCGAAGTACCGGGTGTTCGATTTGAAGGGCGTGACCGAGATGGATCCGGACGTGCTCTACGGCGAGTTCGGGGTGAACGCCGAGTACCTCATCGATCATGCCTGGGGCGTGGAGCCCTGCGCCGTCGCCGAGATCAAGGCCTACGAGCCGGAGAGCTCCTCCACGATGAACGGGCAGATCCTGCCCTGCGGCTACAACTTCGACGACACCCTCATGGTGCTGCGCGAGATGGTGGACGACTCTGTGCTCGATCTGGTAGAGAAGCACCTGGTGACCGATCACATCTCGCTGCACGTGAGCTACGGGAGGGGCGGGGATGGGGACGAGGCGGCGGAAGGTGCCGGGGGGGACGCCGCAAAGGGCCCCGAGAAGGCGGGGGAGCTCTTCGACGGCGGCCATGGTACCCGGCGTGTCGGCGGCACGCGTCCGCATGGGGGCGGCTCCCGTAAGATTCCCGAGCGCACGAACTCCTTCGCGAAGCTCTACGGATACTTGGAGGCGCTCTTCCGGGAGACGGTGGATCCGGCCCGCACCATGCGCAAGATCAGCATCGGTTTTGGCAACCTGGTGGACGCCGATCTGGCCACGGTGGACCTGTTCACCGATGTTGCGGCCGCCGATCGCGAGCGGCGCCGCGCCGAGGCCGTGCTCGCCGTGAAGGGGAAGTTCGGGAAGAACGCCCTCATCAAGGGCACGAGCCTGAAGGAACACGCGCTTGGTCGCGAGCGGAACACCATGGTGGGAGGGCACCATGGCTAGGGAAGTGGATGTGCTCGCGGGACTTAGGTGGGAGGAGGTCGGCGACGCGGGCCCGTGCGGTGCGCAGACCGCTGCCGGGGCCGAGGCGCCCTTGGATCCGCCGGTGCCTCCGGGCATCGGACGGCCGCATCCCGATCGCGCCCGCCAGTTCATGCCCTTCGCGGCGCTGCGCGGCTACTACGATCTCGTCCACGCAAAGGAGGCGGTTCCCGAATCGCGCCGGCCGCTTTCCGACGACGAGGCCCGGGCACTGGATGATCTCATCGCGAACCTCGACCGCGGGGATGTGGTGCGCTGCCGCTACTACGAGGGCGGCGGCTATCGCGAGGCCGAAGGGGCCGTGAGCCAGATCGATGTCACCTTCCGCGATCTGTGGATCGTGCGTCGGCGCATCCCCTTTTCGGCCATCCAGTCTCTGGAATTGCTGTACCCGGCCAGCTGAGCTTCGAGCCGCCGCGTCGGCGACGGTGTATGATTTCCTCGAGCAACAGGAAGGAACCGTTTCATGAGCAACGAGATCAAGTGCCCCCATTGCGGCGAGGCGTTCACCGTGGACGAGAGCGGGTACGCCGCCATTTTGAACCAAGTGCGCGACCAGGAGTTCCAGCGCGAGGTGGATGCCCGCGTGTCTCTGGCCGAGAAAAGCCGCGAGCAGGAGGTGGCGCTGGCGGTCACCAAGGCCGAGGAGGCTCTGCGCGCCCAGATCGCCGAGCGCGACGGCCAGATTGCCGCGCAGGCCGAGCGCTTCAAGGCCCAGGCCAAGGATTTTCAACTGGCTGCCCAGAACGAGAAATCGGAACTGGAGAAGCAGGTGGAGAGCTTGCGAGCGCAGCTGTCCTCCAAGGACGGAGAGGCTGAGGTTGCGCGCAAGCTGGCCGTGAGCGATGCGGTGGCCGCCGAGACCGAGCGGCTGCGCGCGGTGGAGCGCGAGCGGGACGAGCTGGCCCAGAAGCTGGAGAGTGAGCGCGCGCAGGCTTCCATGAGCACGCAGATCGCGGTGCAGAGGGCCGAGGCCGCAGCCAAGGACGCCCAGGTGGCCGTCGAGCGCGAGCGGGACGATTTGCGCGGCAAAGTGGAGCGGGCGCGCGACGAGCTGGAGGCGCAGAAGACCCGCGCCGAGGCCGAGCTGGCCCGGGCTCGGGCCGAGGCCCAGGCCCAGCTGGCCGAGAAGCTTCGGGCGAAGGACGAGCTCATCGCCGACCGCGAGCGGGAGATCGAGCGCATCCAGGACATGAGGGCGCGCCTTTCCACGAAGATGCTCGGCGAGTCGCTGGAACAGCACTGCGAGATCGAGTTCAACCGCCTGCGCCCTACGGCCTTCCCGCGCGCCTACTTCGAGAAGGACAACGAGGTGGTGGAGGGCACCAAGGGCGACTTCGTCTTCCGCGACTTCGACGAGGAGGGCAACGAGATCGTCTCCATCATGTTTGAGATGAAGAACGAGGCCGACGACTCCACCCATCGAAAGACCAACGAGTCGCACTTCAAGAAGCTGGACGCCGATCGCCGCAAGAAGGGCTGCGAGTACGCCGTGCTCGTGTCGCTGCTCGAGCCGGACAACGAGCTGTACGCCGCCGGCATCACCGATGTGTCCTATCGCTTCGAGAAGATGTACGTCATCCGCCCGCAGTTCTTCATCCCGCTCATCACACTTTTGCGCAACGCGGCGCTCTCATCCATGGATGCCCGCCGCGAACTGGCCCTCGTGCGCCAGCAGAACATCGACGTCACGAACTTCGAGGACTCACTGGCCGATTTCAAGGAGAAGTTCGGGCGCAACTACCGCATCGCCTCCGACAAGTTCCGCAAGGCCATCGAGGAGATCGATAAATCCATCGATCACCTGCAGAAGATCAAGGACAACCTCCTCGGCAGCGAGAACCAGCTGCGGTTGGCCAACGAGAAGGCGGAGGATCTAACCGTGAAGCGCCTGACGCGGAAGAATCCCACCATGAAGGCCCTGCTGGACGAGGCCCGGGCCTCCAAGGAAGGTGCTGGGGCAGATGGCGGGGCGGCGGAGGTGGCCGACGCCGAGGTCATCGACGACTAAGCCTTCTTCTCCCGCAGTTTGAGGGCGGCGGCGAGGCGGCGGCCCTTGCCGCACTTCGGTTTGGAGAGCGGGCAGCGCTTCTTGCAGCAGGTGCAGTGGGAGAGCGCAAGCGACGCCTTCGCCTTGGCGCAGCCCTTGCAGCCTGCGGCGCCCTTCTCGCCTTTGCAACCGGTGTGCTTCTTCTTGCGGGCGAGTTTATCGGCCTTCTTGTCGGCGGCGGCCTTCTTCGATTTCTTGTCTTTCATGTCATTCCTCGTCTTTCGGGGAAGCGGATTTCGTGTTAGCGGACTCTAACATAATCGTGCAGCTGCGACAACCATGATCGATCTGCTCAGCAAGGGCGATCTTCGGTGGCTCGCTGTACCGAATAAGGGACACTTGATCGTAAGCGGTTCTTTATCATGATCGATCATAAGGTTATCGGTCAGGAGGAACCATGGCAAATGCACCAAAATCAATTCGCGTCGTGGAAAACACTACCGTGGCGGGAACGCGCCACGTGCCCGCGATGGCGGCCATTGCGGAAGGCTACGGAAAGGGGGATCGGCTCTCCCTCGTGCGGGACGCGGCCAACCCCCACGACGGCTGGGCCGTGGAGGTGCGCGACGGCGCCGACCGCCGGATTGGCTACGTCTCCTGCGAGTGCAACGAGTTCGTCGCTCGGCTCATCGACGGCGGCAAGTCCGTGGAGGGGCGGCTCACGGACAAGGAGCAGATCGGCTCGTGGACGCGGCTCGTGATGGAGGTGGTGCTCAATGACTAGCGCCGTTGCGGCCGTGGCCGACCCTTCCGTCGCCTGCGCCTTGGCCCTTCCTGCTGAGGATGTCGCCTCCTCGGTTGCCGCTCCAGCCCGTGCGCGGGAAGTGGGCTGGGCCCAGCGGGCCGCCAACGTGCTCTTTGGCGCGCCCAGTGCGCGGCGGGCCTGCGGCGGCGCGGAGACGAGCTTCACGCCGAAAGTGCTGCGCAACGAGAAGTGGCGGCGTCGGCGTGAGACGGGCTCGGTGTTCGCCGTGGATCGCAAGGGAGGCGCCGGCGAGGGCGGTCTGCCCCGCATCTGGGTGAGCGAGCCGGCGCCCGACGGGAAAGGGCGCACGTTCGTCGCCTCCTATCCCTGCGGCGCCGACCGTGGCGGCTGGCGCGCCCTGGAGCTGGCGGAGGTCTATTTCAGCGAGGCTCTGGGCCTGCCGGGCGAGGAGCATCGGCGCCGCCGCGTCGACTGCTACCGCGCGGCCGAGATGCTCCTTCTGCATGCGGCGGCCCGGGGCAATATCGGCGCCCACTGCCGTCTCGGCGTCATCTACGAGGGCGATCTGTGCGAGGGGGCGTACTGGGACGGCCTGGCCGATCGCCAGGCGCTCCACAAGGCGGACACCCCCTGCGACGAGCGCGCCTACCTGCACTTCTCCTTCGGCGCCTACCACGGCCACGGCGAGTGCTGCTGGCGTTTGGGTGACTTGGCGGCCGCGGGCCGGGGATGCGATGCCTCGACGGCCCGCGCGTTCTCGCTGTACCGCCGGGCCTTCGATTTGGAAAGCGGGCGCATCGACGAGGATCGGGCATCCACGGGCAACGCCGCCCTGCGCCTGGCCCGGGCCTTCGAGCTGGGGCGCGGCTGCGCCCAGGACTTCCGCCGGGCGCGCACCTGGTATCGGCTGGCGGCCATAAGCTTGGGTGCCGCTTTTGACGGCGGCCAGTGGCACTTCAAGCGCGAGCGCCTCGAGGCGCGCCGCGGCGTCGCTCGCATGGCCCAGGAGATCGCCGGTACCTACTAGGCGCGAGCGGGGTAGCAGACGACGAGAGCCGCCCGGGGAGGTGGCTCTCGATGGTGGTCGGCGCTCACGAGCGGGACTTCAACGGCATGCCCCGACTCCGGTGCCTATTGGCCGAGCGGGTGCGCGTAGGCCTCGGGCAGCTGGGCCGCCAGGGCCTCGTACTCGGCGATGTTGCGGCGCATGAAGTCGTTGAAGTCGTCGTAGTGCTCGCGCAGGGCCCGGGCGAACTTCTCCACGGGCCAGATCTCCGGGGCCTCTTCCAGGCCGCCGTCGCCGTCCACGGTGTGCTCCCATTCGATGATCTCGGCCTTGGCGACCTTAAGATCGTGAGGCAGCCGGCCCTCGCGCTCGAACTTCTCCAAGTCGGGCATCATGTGCTTCTGAATCTCGATGAGCTTGATAATCAGTTCCTGATACGTCATCATGCGCCTCCTGTCGCTTGCGGTTAGGGGAACGGGCTGGCCTTCCGGGGCGCGTCTGCGCCGGGTACCATTGCGTTCCCTTGTCATGGTAGCCTCGGGAAAAGGCCGTCGACGCTCGACGGCCCACGGGTCACCGCGCGGGCGGCAATCCGTTGCCAAATGCTTACGGAGCCGGTGGCGACGACTCGTCCGGGCCGATTGATTTTCGGCTGCGTGGGGCTATCCGGTGCGAACGCGGTGCCAGCAGAGGGAAGTTCGGGCTGTGGAGGGACATAAAGAGGACACCGAAGCGTCCTGATCGCGTTAGAATGGTCGGAACTGATTTTTCGAGGAGGATGCCCGTGCCGACGACCGTTCCCATCAAGCTCTACCGCACCACCGAGCGTGCGAATGCTGCCGCCAAGGCCGCCGCGACCGAGGCGGGCGCCGGCGCCGCCTTCGGCACGCGCCGCCTTACGGCCGCGGGATTGGTGGAGGAGCTGTGGGAGCTGTGGGGCGATGGGCGCGCGCTCGTCAGGGCCGACGAGCGCCAGGTGCTGATGGCCCGGGCGGCCGCTGGTTGCGGGGCTGCCGAGACGCCTGGCGCGCCGTCGGTGCTGGCCGCTTTCGCCGCCGAGCATGCGGCGGCCTTTGCCGAGGGGATCGGACGCGATGGGGATGGCTTGGCCCCCTTGCAGCGCGAGCTCGTCGCGTGCCTCCGCTCCTATTACGACGATCTGTCGGCACGAAATCTCATAGAGCCGGACGCGGCGGCCGCCCGTCTTGCTTCGATGGTCGCTGCCGGCCGGCTTCCCGTCATGGAGGTAGCAGTTCTCGACTTTCTGGATGCCTCAGAGGGGCTTCGGAGCCTCCTTGCGGCTTTGGGTGCTCGTGCGGAGGGCGCGGCCGACCTTGCGACGGTGCCGCCCCTTCCCCGGGACGTGCAGCCGTCCGTACTGATCGCTGCGGGAGCGGCGGCGATGCCGGAGCTTCTGCTTGAGACGATAGCGCGCGATGGGGGCAAAGCGGAGAACACCCTGGTTGTGAGCGCCGATCCCGCGAGATTGCTGCGGGTTTTGGGGGCGTCCTTGGCCGCAGCCGGCTTTCAGGTGGCGTTGCGGGGGGCCGTGCCCTGGGACGCCACGGCTCTCGGGCGTGCCTGGGAATGCGTGCGCCGCTTGGAGGAGGGGAGCCCCCACTGGCTCGCGGCGGCCACCGATTTCGCCTACAACCCGCTCTCGGGCCTCGACGACCGGAAAGCCCGGGAGATCAACGGGCGCTTGAGGGCTGATCGCCTGCTTCTCGCCGAGGACGCCGCCGGTATCCTTGCGGCGGAAAGCCGCTCCTATGAGGCCCTCGTCCGCGTGGTTCGGGCGATGGCCCGCGGAGAGAGCGTTCCGTCCGATGCGCTTGAGGCCCTCTCCGGCATCGTGGGCTCTGCGTTCCCGGGCGCTTTGGAGCGCGCCGTCGAGCGCGCCGCCCTCGACAGGCTCCGCGCCCTGGTGCAGACGGCGGAAGAGCTGGGGGCGTCCTCCCGCGCGCTATTGCCGATGCTCGCGGACGCCACGGTGCGCATCGAGGGCTCGTCGGATGGCGAGGGCCCGGTGTGCGAGATCGCGGGAACGGCGGTGCTGGATTCCCTGGCGCCGAAAAGCTGGGACACGGTCGTCCTGGCGGACGTCAGCGCACGCACCTTCGGCATCTCCGAGGACCTTTCGGCCCTGGACGGCCTCGCCGAGGCGCTCGGCCTTCCCCGCGAGCCCTCGGCCCTTCGGCGCCAGCGGTCGCGGTTTGCGGCGGCTGGGGGGGCCGCGCGCCGCCGGTTCGTCCTGGGGGTGAGCCGCCGCGACGAGCGGGGGGACGAGTCGTTCCCGTCATTTCTCTTGGAGGAGTTCGCAAGTGCCCAGGCCCAAGCGGAGGCTTCCCGGGCCCTTGTGGAAGGGGACGGGGAGCTGGCGGCCCGGTGGCAGCGCTCCGATGCTGCGCGCCTCGGGCTGCCCGAGCCCTTGGCGATCGAGGCGCGCTGCGCCGGCGAGGGCGCGCTGCCCCAAGCCCTCGGCGCCGCGTTCGGCCCCATTGCCGGCTGCGAGGAGCTTCCCGTGCCGATGCGAGGCCGCTTGCGCACTCTTCCGCTTCTACGCTATCTCGCGCGCACGCCCGAGGGACTGCCCGTGCTGTCCCCCTCGGCCATCGAGCAGTACCTCTCGTGTCCCTACCGCTGGTTCGTGCAGTCCTGCCTTCGACCGGAGGGCCCCGATGAGGAGTTTGGTCCGCGGGAGCTGGGCAATTTCGCCCACGAGGTCTTCGCCCACTTCTACGACGGTCTCGCCGGGGAGGGCGTGCGCCGTGTGAGTGCGGAGAATATCGAGGCCCTGGCGTCCCGGCTCGAGGCGCTCGTGGACGAGCTTGCGCGGGTGCAGTCCGAGCGGCGACTGGGATCGCGCCTCGTCGCGGCCAACCGGGAGGAGCGGCAGCAGCTGGCGCAGCTCAAACGGCAGTTGGTTCGCAGCCTGCGCCTGCAGGCGCAGATGCCCGCCGGCTACGAGCCCGCCCTCTGCGAGCATGCCATCGAGGTTTCCGATGCCGTGGACTACGCCGGCGTGCGCCTGCGGGGCCGCATCGATCGCGTCGATGTCGACGCGGAGCGCGGGCGCTTCGTGATCGTGGATTACAAGGGCGCATCCAAGGGCTACGCATCAGGCCTGAAAGAGGGCGACGAGCCGTCTCTGCCGCAACACGTGCAGGGGCTCATCTACGCCCAGGCGCTTTCGCGCACCGGCTTCGGCCTCGCCTGCGCGGGCGCGCTGTACCTGGGCTACCGCGCGCGCGGCGCGAAGGAGCTTCTGGCCGGCGCCTACGATGGCGCGGCTTACGATGCGGGCGGCCTGTCCTCGAAAAACTCGGAAGTGGCCATGAACTTCTCGGCCTACCTGGATGCCATCGAGGCGTTGGTGGCCGCGCGGCTGGCAGAGCTTTCCGAAGGGGCCATACCCGCGAGCCCGTCCGCGCCGGCTGCCTGCACGTACTGTCCCGCCTACGATTGTCCCGGGAGGCTCGCGTGAATCTCGATAGCTGCAAAGAGGGCCAGCGCCTGACCATCACCACTTTCGATCGACCCCTCATGGTGGCCGCCGGCGCCGGCTCGGGGAAGACGTTCACCCTGACGCGCCGCATCGCCTACGGGCTGCTCGCCGGCGAAGGGAAATCCGGCGGCCTGCGATCTGTCGACGAGGTGCTCGCCATCACCTTCACGGTGAAGGCGGCCGCCGAGCTGCGCGACCGCATCCGCGGGCTTTTGCGCGAGGAAGGCCTGGTCGAGGAGTCGTTGAAGGTGGACGACGCCTGGGTGTGCACCATCGGCTCCATGGCCGCCCGCATCCTGCGCGAGAACGCCTTCGAGGTGGGCATCGATCCCGCGTTCGAGGTGGTCGACGAGGCGGAGGCGAGCTACCTTCGGGCCGAGGCCGTAGAGCAGGTGCTCGCCCACCTCGAGGAGGGCGCCGATCCGCTGCTGCGCGCGGTTGTGGACGAGTTCGGGCTCAAGGGCCGCGGCCCTTTCGACAAGGGGCTTCTTGAATACGCCCAGGAAGTGGTGGCCCGGGTGAGGGCGATGCCCGAGGGGTTCGGCGGCCTGCGGGTGGCGGAGCCGACCGCCGCGCCGGAGCAGCTTATGCGGCTGGTTCTGGAAGCGGCCCGGAAAATCCAGGGCGCGGTGCGGGAATGGGACAAGCCCACCGCCACCGACGAGGCGTTCGCCGCAGCTCTGGAGGAGGGCATCGAGGGGGCCGAGCGATGGCTTGCGGCCGATGCGGGCGAGGGCTTTCTGAGTGCGCGCTTCGATGTGGAGCTGTACCTGGACGTACTTCTGGGCTTTCCGCCCTCTTCGGAGAAGTACCGCGCCAAGAAGCCGGATGCCGAGGCATTCGCCGCCTGGCGCGGGGCCTATGCGGATGTGTTCTCCGAGGCCCGGGCGGCCCTGGGGGCGCGGGTTGCCGCCGCCGCCGTGACGCTCGCGCGCCTGGTGGAGGACGCTTATGCCCGGGCGAAGGGGAGCGGCCGGCTCGATCAGGGAGATTTGCTGCGTCGGTGCCTGGACGCCTTCGCCGAGCACCCCGAGCTCTCGGCGCGCTACCGCGAGCGCTTCAGGGTCATCATGGTCGATGAGTTCCAGGATACCGACAAGCTGCAGGTCGCCGTCATCGGCGCTCTGGCGCAACCGGGCTTCGCCAACGTGTGCACGGTGGGCGACGCGCAGCAGAGCATCTACCGGTTCCGCGGCGCCGACGTGAACGTGTTCTTCGAGTACCGCGACCGGCTGCGGAACCTCTCTCCCGACGCGCAGTTTCCCTCGCTACCCCACAACTTCCGCAGTCACGGCGACGTCCTGGCGCTCGTGGATGCCATTTTCGGCCAACCCCAGGTGTTCGGTGATGAGTTCCTGCATTTGGAGGCGGCCGGCGCGGTGAACGCGACCGTCGATCCGATGTTTGGCCCCGACGGCCCGGCCCGCATCGCCGTGAGCGTCTTCCAGAACGATGCGAGCCACGCCACCGTGTCATCCGACGAGGCATCGAGGCGCTGCGCTCGCGAGGTGGCCGACCGCTTCGCCCAGCTGAGGGACGCGGGGGCGCGCCCGGGGGAGATGGCTCTGCTGCTGGGCAGCATGACCCGCGCCTCCCTCTATCAGGAGGCGCTGCGCGAGGCGGGTCTCGAGAGCATCGTGGCCGGCGGGTCGGGCTTCGGCCAGAGCCCGGAGGCCCAGCTGGTGGCCATGCTGCTGCGCGTGGCCGTGAACCGCGACGACACCGAGGCGCTCTACCCGGTGCTGGCCTCCGAGCTGTTCGCGATATCCGACGATGCCCTTCTCGCCCTTGCCACCACGGACGCCTGGGCGGCCGGCGACGAGAGCGGGTACCCCCGCCAGTCCATCGCTCGCGGCTTCTTCGGGCGCGAGGAGGACGGCGCGTTTCCCCTGGGCGCCGATGATCGCGCTGCCCTGGCTTTGACGCGCTGCTGCCTGCGCTCCTTTGTGCGTCATGCGGTGCGGGAGGGCGCGGCGTCGGCCCTGCGGCGTCTCTTCGCGGACAGCGGCCTGGCGGATCGGCTCCAACTTGAAGGAGCCAACGGCATGGCGCGCGCAGGGAACTTCAACAAGGCCTGCGTCATCGTCGAGGGGCTCGAGCGCGACGGCTGCGGCATCGCCGATGTGTCGCGGCGCTATTCCGACTATATCGCCCTGGCCAAGGAGGCGCCCGGCGCACTGACGTGCCTCGATGCCGACTTCGTGCGCATCATGACCGTGCATACCTCCAAGGGCCTGGAGTTTCCCCATGTGGCTGTGGCAGAGTTGAAGGACGGCTATCCGGGGGGTAGCGCGCCCTCCTTCTTCGTCGAGAACATCGGCGAGGCCACCTATGTGGCTGCGGCTTGGATGCCCCATGGTTCGTGGGACAAGACGGCGGCGAAGCTGCGCAGCTGGGCACGGGCGCTGGACGAGGAGGGTCCCGCGGTGCCGATGGAAGAGCCGGCCGAGGCCGAGCGCGCTTTCTGCACGCTGCCGGCGGCGCGGTTTGGCGCGGCACTGGCAACCTATTCCGCCGTCCAGGAGCGCGAGGAGGCGCGGCGCCTCATGTACGTTGCCCTCACGCGCGCGAGCCGCTCGTTGCAGCTGGTCATGAGGGTGAGCGCGAAACCCGAGGACGGCTACGGGGACACCTGGGTGACCGGCGACGTCTTCGATGCGCTCGGATGGCCCATGGGCGAGGGTGCCAGTATCTCCATGGTGGACTTCGGCGGCCGCGCACCGGCCAGAGTGACGGCCGAGCGGCTACTCGTCGAGACGCAAGACGATGAGATGGGCGAGGGCGAGGGAGCTCTTGCCGGCGAAGAAAAAGTGGAGGACCGAGGATCCGACGGGGCGCGGGGCCAACGGGCCGACGAGGGGATCGTCTCCGAAACTGCGGCGACGGACATTTCCCCTGTCTTTCTGGTTCCGCTGCGCGAGCACCCCGAGGATCCGGTGCTCGTTCCGCGCAACTTCGCGCGCGAGGGGCTCTACTCCTACACGTCGCTTTCCGGCGCGCACCCCCACAGCGACGAGGCGGCCGTCGATACCGACGAGGGCTTAGTGCTTGTCGACTCGGAAGGAGCTGCGGTCGCCTCCGAATACCGCGCTTCAACTGGCAGGGGCGCGCTTCCCGGCTCCGAGAGTGCGACGGCCCTGGGCACGGCATTCCACCGTCTGGCCCAGCAGGCCATCGAGCTGAGCGAGCGCGGGGCGCTCTTCTGCCCGGGCGAGGCGGCCGTCGAGGCCCAAATTCAGAAAGAGAGCCTTTCGGCCGGTCAGCAGGAACGGCTGCACAGGGCGCTGACCCGCTGGCTCGGAAGCGACGAGGCCGTCCGTTTCGCCTCCTATGAGCACCGCCGCGCCGAGGTGCCCTTTACCGTGGCCTTGGGCGGCTTCTTCCTGGAAGGCGAGATCGACGGCCTCGCCGACAACGGCGACGGCGCGGCCTTCCTCATCGACTACAAGACCGGCGGCCGCGACGACGAGACGCCCGAGCAGCTCGACGAGAAGCACCGTCTCCAGGCGAGCTGCTACGCCTATGCGCTCATGCGCGCGGGCTACGAGTCGGTGGAGGCCCACTTCCTGCGCATCGAGCGCCCCGGCACCGATAACCTGCGCGATCCGCAGATCGTTCCGTACCATTTCGAGAAAACCGACCTGCCCGCCCTGGAAGCGCTTATAATCGCCAAGCAGCGCGAAGCAAGCGTTTGAGGTCATCCGTTCCTTAACGGCCGCAACCCCATCCGTAGGGGGCGACCTTGGTCGCCCCTCGGCGGCAGGCCCATCTGTGGAACGGAATTGGAAGAGCTTTGAGGCTGCGAAGGGGCGATTAAGGTCGCCCCCTACGACGAAGGATAGATAGGAGGCCGTCATGGCCCGTGAGCATACCGGAACCAATCGCGAGCGCAGCGAGTATTACGGGGCGCTGCAGGATGTTGTGGACGCGCTGTTCGCCCAATACGGCGACTTGGATCCCGCTATCGCCGAGGCCATCGGCGCCAAGGTGCGCCGGCTCGATGTGGTGGTGGCTGCCGAGGCGGCCGGCTTGCCTGACGAGCTTCTGCGCATCGTCACGCTGCTCCCGCCTGGCGACTACACGCGCCAGCGCCTGTGCACCCAGCTGAACAGCGCCATTGCCGGCCACGCCTGGGGTCAGGTCTACGGCACGGTAGAGTAGCGCGCGGTGACTGCCGTTCTTCCTAAAGAACGAGGCGAGGCTGAGCCGGTACGTAAAGAGGCCCGCGATCGCTCGCGGGCCTCATCTGGCATTCGGTAAGAGCAGCGGCTTAGAAGCGCAGCGACAGGCAGGACAGGCCGCCGTCCACCTTGCGGTATTCGGAGGTGTCCACCACCAGCGTCTTGTAGCCGAGGTCCTGCACCGCTTTCAGCACCGTGGGGTAGCCCTCGGGCACGATGACGGTGCCGTTGACCCAGATGCAGTTGGCGCCGTAGGCCTCGTCCTCGGGCACGACCACCTTGTTGTACTGGGCGAAATCCGGCTTCTCGATGAACTCGCCGGAGACGAGCATGTTGCCGTCTTCCAGGTAATTCACGCCGGTCTTCAGATGCAGCACCTCCTCCAGCGGCACCTCGGAGCCCTCGAGCCCCCAGCCCTCGAGGATCTCGATGAACTGGCGGATGCCCTCCTCGTTGGTGCGGGCGGAGCGGCCCACGTAGAAGTGGTCGCCCACCATCATGACGTCGCCGCCGTCGAGCGTGCCCGGGGCGACGATGTGCTTGACGTGCTCGTCGTCGAAGAACTGGCGGATGGTCGGCTCGATCTCATCCTTCTCGCCGTTACGGGAATCAGCGCCGGGGTTGGTGATAATGGCGCCGCAGCGCGTGATGACCGCGGGATCCTCCACGAAGCACGAGTCCGGGTACTCCTCCAGTGCCGGCAGCTCGGTTACTTCCACGCCGCACTGCTTCAGGGCGGCGATGTAGTCGTCGTGCTCCTCCACGGCGCGCTCGTAGATGGGCTGGCCCAGCTCCGGGGCGCTCGTGATGCCGTTGCACAGAGACTTGCCCGGCTTGCGGACGATGACGTTGGTGAACTTGGTCATAGAGACTCCTTGTCCTCGCTTGCGCGTTTTCGCGTGAGAACAGTGTAGCGCTGACGAGACGTCAATGGCGCACTATCTTCGAGGAAGTCTTGCATAAAACAGGACGCGCCGGGTCGGATCCCGGCGCGTCAGGCGCTTCGGCTTTTTGCGGTGGGCGCCTAGCCTTCCTCGCGCTCCAAGATGAGATCGCTGAGGAAGCGGATGATGTCGTCGGACTCGAACATCGGCACGCCGTCCACGATAAGGCACGGCACCTGGCCTTTTCCCGCGATGCGGATGAGGTCGTCTTTGACGCCTGGCTCCAGAGTGTCGCGCATGGGCATGGCGATGTCCTCCTCTTCCATGAAGGCGAGTACCTTGTGGCAGAAGGGGCAGGTGGGCTTGTAGTAGAGAACCATGTTGTCGAAATACATGAGGCTTCCTTTCCGCGTGACAAAAACTTTTCATTTTTGGTCAAAAAACCGAGTTGTGAGCTCCAAAACATGATAATTGCTCCGCTATTCGTCCGAAATCGGGTTCAAAACTGGTTAAACGACCGTTTAAATAAACGAAATTCGTATATTTTGCAGGGAAGCGACACTCAGAACCCGTTTTTTTGACCAAAAATCGGAAAATCTTTTACAAGGGCGTGGATTCTGCGCTTGCGAACCGCTCGGCTCTTATGTTGAGGGCGCGGCTCGCATATGGGGTTACAATGGCCGGGTAACTGACGGCTGCTCGGGGCATGACGCAGGACGGGGCGCATCGGCGCCGCCGCAGGGGCTTCGGGCGTGCGACGAAGGAGAATCGCCTCATGGCTAGGGTCTACAACTTTTCCGCCGGTCCCGCTGTGCTTCCCGAGGAGGTGCTGCGCCAGGCGGCCGCCGAGATGCTCGACTACGATGGCACCGGCATGTCCGTCATGGAGATGAGCCATCGCTCCAAGCCCTTCGCGAACATCATCGAGACGGCCGAGGCCGACCTGCGCGAGCTCCTGCAGATTCCGGAGAACTACCAGGTGCTCTTCCTCCAGGGCGGCGCCACCCAGCAGTTCGCGGCCGTCCCGATGAACCTCATGCAGAACAAGAAGGCCGACTACATCGTGTCCGGCTCCTGGTCGAAGAAGGCCTGGAAAGAGGCGAAGCTCTACGGCGAGGCGCGCTGCGTGGCCTCTTCCGAGGACGAGAACTTCTCCTACGTGCCCGACGTGGCCGGCCTCGAGTTCGACCCTGAGGCCGACTACGTGTACATCTGCCAGAACGAGACCATCTACGGCACCACGTACCACACGCTGCCCGAGACCGGTGACATTCCGCTGGTCACTGATGTGAGCTCGATGTTCCTCTCCGAGCCCATGGACGTGTCGAAGTTCGGTCTCATCTACGGCGGCGTGCAGAAGAACATAGGCCCCGCCGGCGTGACCATCGTCATCGTGCGCGACGATCTGGTGCGCGAGGAAGTGCTGCCCTTCACGCCCACCATCATGCGCTACACCACCCAGGCGAAGGCGAAGTCGCTGTCGAACACCCCGCCGGCCTACGGCATCTACATCTGCGGCCTCGTGTTCAAGTGGCTGAAGGAGATGGGAGGCCTGTCCGTTATGGCCGAGCGCAACAAGGAGAAGGCCGCCATTCTGTACGATTACCTCGATCAGAGCAAGCTGTTCCGCGGCACCGCCCGCAAGGAGGATCGCTCGCTCATGAACGTGCCCTTCGTCACGGGCTCCGACGAGCTGGATGCGCTGTTCGTGGCCGAGGCGAAGTCCCACGGCATCGAGTCCATCAAGGGCCATCGCTCGGTGGGCGGCATGCGCGCGAGCATCTACAATGCCATGCCCAAGGCCGGCGTCGAGGCGCTCGTCGCCTTCATGGCCGAGTTCGAGAAGAACAACGGCTAGCGAGCAGGCAAAAAGGGGAGGCGGCGGCCTCCCTGCGACAAGACAGAGGCCCGGCGAGGGCGACGAATGCGGAAGGTGGCGCTCATGACGAAAAAGATCCTGGTTACCGAGGACTTGGTGCAGGAAGGCATCGATTCGCTCACCGAGCACGGCTACGAGGTGGACAAGCTCATCGATCCCACGCCCGAAGAGCTCGCCTCCGCCATCGCGCCCTACGACGCGCTCATCGTGCATCCGAACACGGTGGTCGACGCGGCCCTGCTGGACGCCGCCGAGAACCTGAAGATCATCGGGCGCGCGGGTGTGACCGTGGACAACATCGACATCGAGGCCGCCTCCGAGCGCGGCGTCATCGTGTGCAACGCGCCGAACTCGAACGTCATCTCGGCCGCCGAGCATACTATGGCGCTCCTGCTCGCCGCCGCTCGCCACATTCCCGAGGCGAGCGCCTCCATGCACGCGGGCCACTGGCGCCGTCCCGACTTCATGGGCAGCGAGCTGTTTGGCAAGACGCTCGCCATCTTCGGCCTGGGCCGGGTGGGGGGTCTTGTGGCGGAGCGGGCCGCGGCCTTCGGCATGAACCTCATCGGGCACGACCCCTACTGCTCGCCGGAGCGCGCCCTGCATCTGGGCGTCACCCTCTACGACGACATGGCGCCGGTGCTCGCCCAGGCCGACTTCATCACGGTGCACCTGCCCCGCACGGTGGGTACCCTGGGCATGTTCGGCGCCGACGAGTTCGCTGCCATGAAGGACGGCGTCGTGCTCGTGAACGCGGCCCGCGGCGGCATTTTCAACATGGACGCCCTGGCCGATTTCGTGGCCGCCGGCAAGATCGCCGCGGTGGCCGTGGACTCCTTCGAGGCCGAGCCCTGCACCGACTCGCCCTTGCACGAGTTCGAAAACGCCATTCTGACGCCCCATCTGTCGCCTATGACCCACGAGGCCCAGCGGCGCGCCTCCACCCAGATCGCCGAGTACGTGGAAGCGGGCCTAGAGGGCGGTATGGTGGCCACGGCGGTGAACCTGTCGCCCTTGCCCCCGGAGGTCTTCGATGCCATCGGTCCCTACGTGCACGCCTGCAAGATGATGGGATCGATGGCCAGCCAGATCCTCGGGCATACGCCGAAGAGCCTGAAGGTGGAGCTGGCCGGCGGCTTGGCGGATGCCGACCCGGCGCCGCTGCTCGCGGCGGTGCTCGACGGCGGCCTGTCCTACCGGCGCCTCGGGGCCTTCTCGGCGGCCAACGCCGAGTCGGTGGCCTCCCAGCATGGCATTTCCGTTACCACCGCCTCGGCGCGCGATGCCGGCGAGTACGCCTCCTCGGTGCGCATCGTGGCCGATGAGGTGGAGGTGGCGGCGACCCTGTTCGGCACCGAGCACACGCCCCGCATCATCTCGCTCATGGGCTACAAGATCGACATCGCGCCTGCGGCCACATCCCTTGTGTTCGAGTACGTAGACGCCCCCGGCCGCATCGGCGTCATCGGCACCATTCTGGGCGATGCCGCGGCCAACATCACCACCATGCAGATCGGCACCAAGCCGGAGGAGTCCTGCGCGCTCGTGTACATGAATGTCGAGGGGGACGTGTCCGAAGCGGTGCTCGACCGCTTGCGCGGGGCCATCGATCTGCGCAACCTGTGGAAGATCACCCTGTAGCGGCCATCGACGGCTCCGATGTCGGGCTATAGAAAGATTTAACCGTGTCCAGCGGCGCCTTTTAACGGGGGTGCCGCTGGTTTTTGTTATGATGCTTTCGGTCAACTATGTCCGCGTCTCAGGCGCGAACTGTCGGAAGAAGAAAAGAAGAAAGAAGGATGGCATGACACGCAAGATCGACATCTTCGATACCACGCTGCGCGACGGCGAGCAATCGCCGGGCGCTTCCATGAACACGGAGGAGAAGCTCGTCATCGCCCGCCAGCTTCTTCGTCTGAACGTCGATGTCATCGAGGCCGGCTTTCCCATCTCCAGTCCCGGCGACTTCGAGTCGGTGCGCCGCATCTCCGAGCTGGCCGGCGACGCGGCCGTGGTGTGCGCGCTGACCCGCGCCGTGGACAAGGACATCGACTCGGCGGCCGATGCGCTGAAGTTCGCGAAGCGTCCCCGCATCCACACCGGCATCGGCGTGTCCCCCTCGCACATGCGCGACAAGCTGCGCATCACCGAGGACGAGTGCATCGAACGAGCGGTGCATGCCGTCAGCTACGCCAAGAAGTACGTGGAAGACGTGCAGTTCTACGCCGAGGACGCGGGCCGGTCGGATTTCGCGTTCCTCGCACGGGTCATCGAGGCGGTCATCAAGGCGGGGGCCACAGTGGTGAACATCCCGGACACCACGGGCTACTCGCTGCCGGAGGACTTCGGCGCGCGCATCAAGTACCTCATGGACAACGTGGCCGGCATCGACGACGTCACCGTGTCGGTGCACTGCCATAACGATTTGGGCATGGCCACGGCGCTGTCCCTGGCCGGCGTGCGCAACGGGGCCACGCAGATCGAGTGCACCATCAACGGCCTCGGCGAGCGCGCGGGCAACACGGCCATGGAGGAAGTGGTCATGGCCATGCGCATGCACGGCGAGGAGCTCGATGCGCACACCGACATCAACACCCGCGAGTTCATCAAGGCGAGCCGCTTGGTCAGCTCCATCACCGGCATGAACGTGCAGGCCAACAAGGCCATCGTGGGAGCCAACGCCTTCGCCCATTCCTCGGGCATCCACCAGGACGGCGTGCTGAAGAAGCGCGACACCTACGAGATCATCGACCCGGCCGAGGTGGGCGTGGGCCAAAGCCAGATCGTGCTGACGGCCCGCAGCGGACACGCGGCCCTGAAGCACCGCCTGGAGGAGCTCGGCTACGAGTACGAGGGCGAGGAGCTCGACCGCCTCTACACCGCCTTCCTCGACGTGGCCGACAAGAAGAAGGAAGTCTACGACGAGGATCTGGAAGCGCTTGTGAACGAGCGCGACCGCGAGGAGTGTGCCATCTACACCTTGGAAGGCGTGCAGGTCAGCTGCGGCTTCCCCTTGAAGCCCACGGCCACGGTGACCCTGCGCGGGCCCGAGGGCGACGTGCGGACGGTGTGCGATTGGGGCGCCGGCCCGATCGATGCGGTGTACAAGGCCATCGATCAGATCGTGCAGGTCGACAACGACCTGTCCGAGTTCGCCGTGAACGCCGTGACCCGTGGCATCGACGCGCTCGGCGAGGTGACCGTGCGCGTGAAGGCCGCCGGCGGCGAGGTGTACGTGGGCCGCGGCGCCGACGGTGACATCATCGTCTCCTCGGCCAAGGCCTACCTGAACGCGCTCAACCGCCTGCTGGCCGAGAAGCGCTAGGCTATTCGCGCCGTTTGTCCCCAAGGTTTGCTGAAGCCGGCGGTCAACCCCGCCGGCTTCCTTCTTTTCCCAGGTGTTTTCGTGTATGATACGCCGAAACCCAAATGAGGATACAAAGAAGGAGACGCTATGGCTGAGGACAACAAGCTCGGGCGCAAGATCACCACGCTTCGTGAGGCCCATCATCTGACCTGCCAGGATCTGGCCGACCGCTGCGGCTGCGAGGTGGAGGTCATCGAGAAGCTGGAGGCCGGCGAGGTGCCGGCGTCGCTCGCGCCGCTCATCAAGCTCACCCGCGCCCTCGGCGTGCGCCTTGGCACTCTCATGGATGACGACGAGTCGTACGGCCCCGCCTACATCAGCACCGAGCAGATGGAAGAGGTGGAGCGCGTGAAATCGCTCCAGACCGCCAAGGACGCCGGCGACCTGTCCTACTTCAGCCTGGCGGCGGGCCGTCCCTCCCGTCATATGGATCCGTTCATCATCACCGTGAGCCCCACCGGCGAGGCCACCCACAAGCTTGACTCCCACGAGGGAGAGGAGTGGCTCTACGGCATGGAAGGGGAGATCGAGATCGCCTACGGCAACGAGACCTACGTGCTCGGCCCCGGCGAGTCCATCTACTACGACTCCATCGTCCCCCACCAGGTGCGCGCGCATAACGGGCAGAACGCTAAGTTCTTGGCGTGCGTATATACGCCGTTCTAATGGGTTCCGCCGTTGCTGACGCAACGCCGTTCACGCCGACGCTGCGGATCCGACAGGCACCTGCCTCTGCACTTCAAGGCTTGCCTTCGCGTAACGAAGTACGCTCAGCCGCCTTTCAGCACAGATACAGGCACCTGTCGAACCCTCGCTGACTTCCTCGGGCGAACCTGTGAGTAAGGATATTGAATGATTGAGAATATAGATGAAAAGCAAGCTGAGGCTCCCGTTCCCGGGTCTCCCGATTACCCGCTGCACTCGGAGCTGACCATTGGGGCCTACCTGAAGCAGCAGGTGGCGATTGACCCCGACCACGAGTTCGTCGTGTACCCGGATCGCGACCTGCGCTGGACCTACAAGGACTTCGACGAGCGCACCGACGCGCTCGCCAAGGGCCTCTTGGCCATCGGCATGAAGCCGGGCGACCACTTGGGCGTGTGGGCCCGCAACATCCCCGACTGGCTCACCTTCATGTACGCCTCCGCGAAGATCGGCGTGGTCATGGTCACGGTGAATCCGGTGTACAAGTCCCACGAGCTCGACTACGTGCTGAAGCAGTCGGACATGAAGGCGCTCTGCGTGATCGATGCCTACCGCGATGTGGACTACCTCAAGATCATCCGCGATCTGGTGCCCGAGTCGCTGAACGTGCAGCGCGGCTTCCTCCATTCCGAGGAGTACCCCTTCCTCGAGAATCTCATCTACATGGGTCCCGAGAAGCACCGCGGCTTCTACAGCGTGCCCGAGCTTCTGCTGCTCGGCCAGCACAAGCCCGACAGCTCGCTGGAATGGGCCCAGGGCCAGTTCGACAACAACGATGTAGTCATGATGCAGTACACGAGCGGCACTACGGGCTTCCCCAAGGGCGTCATGCTCACCCACCGCAACATCCTGAACAACGGCTTCTACATCGGCGAGGGCCAGAAACTCGGCGCCGAGGACCGTGTGTGCCTGCCCGTGCCGTTCTTCCACTGCTTCGGCTGCGTGCTGGGCGTCATGGCCTGCCTCACCCACCGCTGCACCATGCTCATCGTGGAGGACTTCAACGCGGAGCTCGTGCTGCAGGCCCTGCACAAGGAGAAGGCGACGGCGGTCTACGGCGTGCCCACCATGTTCATCGCCGAGCTGAACCATCCGGACTTCGACTCCTTCGACCTGTCGCACCTGCGCACGGGCATCATGGCCGGCAGCCCCTGCCCGCCGGAGACCATGCGCGAGGTCATGGAGCGCATGAACATGCGGGACGTGACCATCTGCTATGGCCTTACCGAGACGAGTCCGGTGTTCACCCAGACCTCCGTGGACGACGACATCCCGCACAAGTGCGAGACCGTGGGCCGGGCCCATCCGCCCGTAGAGGTGCGCGTGCTCGATGTGAACGACGGCCACATCTGCGGGCCGGGGGAGCACGGGGAGCTGTGCTGCAAGGGCTACAACGTCATGAAGGGCTACTACAAGATGCCCGAGGAGACCGCCAAGGCCATCGACGCGAACGGCTTTCTGCATTCCGGCGACATGGGCACCGTGGACGAAGACGGCTATTTCCGCGTCACGGGCCGCATCAAGGACATGATCATCCGCGGCGGCGAGAACATCTACCCGCTGGAAGTGGAGAACTTCCTGCTCACCATGCCCGGCGTGCTGGACGCCCAGGTGGTGGGCATCCCCGATGCGCGTCTCGGCGAGATCGTGGGCGCCTTCATCCGCACGCGCCCGGGCTACGAGGCCATGACCGAGGACGACGTGCGCGCCTACGCCATTCCGCGCATCGCCCGCTACAAGGTTCCCAAGCGCGTCTTCTTCGTGGACGACTTCCCCATGACCCCTTCCATGAAGGTGCAGAAGTTCAAGCTCCGCGAAATGGCCGAAGAACTGGTGAAATCCGGGCAGTAAGGAATCGCCCCCAGCCAGCCTTCTTTGCTAGCGATTTCGGATGAAATCCGTAGGGGACGACCTTGGTCGCCCCTCTTCTTGCGAGGTTGACTCGCCAGCAAAGGGCTGACCGAGGTCAGCCCCTACGGATAGGACTCGAAAGCGGGAATCGTCCGCACGTAAAAAGGCCTCCTGCGGTTCGCGCCGCAGGAGGCCCTGTTCGTTGGAAGGGGGTGTCTTCTACAGGTCGGTGCCGGCGATCCAGTCGAGGGCGGGGTATTCCACGACGCCATCGTGGCGCTCCAGCTCGCGGGCGATGGTGATGCGCTGGATGGTGGGGGAGCCCTCCTCCAGCCACAGCGCTCGGCAGTCGCGATAGAGGCGCTCGGTGGGGCCGTAGGGGGAGCCCTCGAAGTAGCCGTCGCCGCCGAAAATCTCCAGCATCTCGTCGGAGACCTTCTTCACCGCCTCGATGGAGAACAGCTTGCACATGGCCGCCTTCTCGGCGATGTAGGGGTTGTGCGGGTCGCGGTCGTAGTCCTCGGCGAAATCGATGATCATGCAGCGCAGGGCGTGGGTGGCCGTGGCCATGTCGGCCAGCTTCATCTTGATGGCCTGGCGCGTGTTGATGGTCTTGCCGAAGGTCACGCGGTCGCGCGCGCGGGCGAGCGACATCTCCAGCATGCGCTGGCACATGCCGAGGTTCGAGTCGGCGATGTGCACGCGGGAGATGGCCAGCGAGTGCATGGCCACTTCCATGCCCTGCCCCTCGCGGCCGAGCAAATACTTCGGCTCGAGTTTCACGTTGGTCATCTTGAAGCCGGCGTGCCCCGCGCCGCGGCAGCCCATCATGTGCGGCATGTCCACCAGCTCGAAGCCCTCGGCGTCCATGGGCACGAAGAACGCGCTCAAGCGCTCGTCGCCCTCCTTGTCGGGGTCGGTCACGGCGATGACGTAGGCGAACTGGGCCACGTCGGTATGGGAGATGAGCCACTTCTCGCCGTTCAAGATGTAATTGCCCTCGGCATCCTTCACGGCGGTGGTGTGCACGTCGGCGCCGGTGCCGCCAGTCTGCTCGGTGAGCGCGAAGCAGGTGAAGATGGTCTTGTCGGCGAACTTGTCCATGTAGGCGGCCTTCAGCTCGTCGCATCCATAGTCGTCTAAGATGCGCCAGTTCAGGTCGGCGGCGTAGTGCAGGTGCATGCGCATGCCGCCAGGGCCCCGGGAGAACTCCTCCTGCACCTGCAGGATCTCCTTCTCGGTGAAGCCCCACCCGCCGTACTGTTCGGGCAGCGCGTAGCGGTACAGGTTGTTCTCGCGGGCCAGGTCGATGAACTCCTGGGGGAACTTGTTGGTGACCTCCACCTCGCGCTGCATCTCCTCGAAGGGGCCTTCCGCCAGCTCGCGGCAGGTCTTCAGGAAATCGCGGAACTCCTCGTCGGTCAACTTGCCCATAGAGCCTCCTCATGATCGTATGTCCGCGCCATCGCGCGGGCGCGTATACCCTGGTGAACAGTTTGACAGCCCGTCTTGAGGTTCGTCCAATAGAAATCGCCCGAAAATTTCCAATGGAAAATAGGCAAAAGCTATGGAAGGGATTGTGGAAGGGCAGCACGCCTTCGAGGGTGCTTCGGCGAGCTACAAATTCCGCCGCATCTGGGCTTCCTTGATCTCGTTTTCAAGGGAGCTGTGGATGATGTTGGCGAAGGGGCCGGCCTGGCCGCCGATGGACTCGACGCCGCGGGCGTCGCAGCGGCGGATGTAGTAGTAGAGGAAGGCGCAGGTGTAGAACTCGGCCAGAAAGTCGATGTTGTCCTTCGGCAGGTAGCGGTTGGACAAAATGATGTCGATGTCCCGCTTCATGGCCTCAAGGTACAGCGCGTACAGGTAGTTGCGCAGCGAGTAGGGGCCGTTGTCCACGAGCGCCTGGCGGTAGAAGTTGCGTCGGCCCTCCAACACCTCGGCGAAGCACTGGAAGAACTCCGCGTGATCGAGCGAGCGCACGCCGGACTTCTGAGTAATATAGTAGGGGAATCGCGAGGTGGGATCCTCCGGATCGTCGTCGTAGAGGAGCACCGACTCGGAGAAATGCTGCTTTAAGCACTGGCCCATGTCGTAGCGGAAGATCCAGATGATGAGGCGGTCCTTGTTCTCGAAGTGGTAGTAGAAGGTCTTGCGGTTCTTCCCCGTGCGCTCGACGATGTCGCTGATAGACACCTTGCGCAAGGGCATCTCGTCACACAGCTCCACGAAGGCGTCGGAGATGAGCAGCATGGTGGAAAGCGCGTTCATGGGTTCCTCCTTCGGTTCTCTTCCGTTGCGCCCATTATAGGATCTTTCGACAAAATATGGGACAGATAAATCGAAATGTGCAATGGAAATGCCGATGGTTCGGTTAGTTGCGCCTATTTTACGGGGTCAAAACGACTACTTATGCGGCAAATGCCTATGGATGATGAAGATTTGCCTATGAAGTAATACACAGATAGATAAATCTGTCCATCGTAAAGCAAAGCAATCTCCGTAGAATAAGAGTCACGAGGAGACTTCAGCTCGGTCGGCGCTTTGAAAGGCGGACAAAGCAAGTCAAATTGGGTAGAGATTTCCAAATGCGAGGATCATGAGAAGACAACATGGTCAAAAGCTTGAAATCATACCTAATACCCTTGAAACCTGTGGGGAAGTAATTGAAAGGAGTTTAGCCGTGGCGAAGTACCAGAAACTGGTGGAGCCGTTTAAGATCGGCAATGTCGAGCTGCGCAACCGTTTCGTGATGCTGCCGATGACCATCGAGAAGGTGGACAACTACCACGTGACCGATGACTTGGTGGACTTTTACGAGCAGCGCGCAAAGGGCCATGCCGGCCTGATCGAGATCGGGTCGTGCTATGTGTGCGACTGCTTCGGCACCGAGCCGAAGTACCACACGACCACCGGCGCCTGCGGATGCTGGGACGATGAGTTCATCCCCGGCTTCCAGCGCATCGCCGAGGTGTGCCACAAGCACGGATCCAAGGTGGCCGCCCAGCTGCAGCTGTGCTACGAGTGGCGCGCCTCTGGCGATGATCCGCTTTTGTCCTACGCTCCTTCCAAGGACGTGCCCTCCGGCCCGTTCGTGGGCATGCCCGAGCGCGAGTACACCAAAGAGGAGATCGCCGAGGTCGTAAAGCAGTACGGCCAGGCCGCCCGCCGCTGCAAGGATGCCGGCATCGACATCATCGAGATCCACGCGGGCATCGGCTACATGGTGATGCGCTTCCTTTCCAAGTACTCCAACCACCGCACCGACGAGTACGGCGGATCGGCCGAGAACCGCGCCCGCTTCCTCTGCGAGATCATCGACGAGATTCACAAGACCTGCGGCGACGACATGCCGATTCTCGTGCGCATCTCCGCCGACGACCTCATGCCCGACGGCAACCGCATCGCCGACACCCTCGAGCTCATCCCTATCGTCGAGGCCCACGGCGTTGACGCCTGGTCCGTGCAGGCCGGCTTCCACGAGGCGCCCCGCCCCGTGGCCAACCAGATCGTGCCCGAGGGCGAGTTCATCGACCTCGCGAAGCAGGTGAAGACCGTCACCTCCAAGCCGGTATTCCCCGGCACCCGCATCAATACGCTCGATATGTGCGAGAAGGTCGTCACCGAGGGCTACGGCGACGCGGTCGGCATGGCGCGCCAGTTCATCGCCGATCCCGACACCGCCCGCAAGGTGGAGGAGGGCCGTCCGGAGCAGGTGCGTCCCTGCATCGTGTGCTCCCGCTGCCTGGACAACATCTTCATCGGCAAGCCCTGCCAGTGCTCGGTGAACGCGAACGTGTGGGAGGGCGTGGAAGTGGGCCTGCCCCAGGACAAGCCCGCCACCGAGAAGCAGCACATCGCCGTCGTGGGCGCGGGTCCTGGCGGCCTGGAGGCGGCCCGCGTGGCGGCCGAGCGCGGGCACAAGGTGACCGTGCTTGAGAAGTCGGACAAGCTCGCCGGCCTGCTGACCATGGCCCAGGTGCTCAACGCCAACATCGAGCCTTTGGTCTCCTACTGGAACGAGGAGATGAAGCTTCATCCCAACATCGAGATCAAGCTGAACACCAAGGTCGACGTGGACACCCTGCGCGCCCTGAACCCCGACCAGGTCATCGTCTCGCCCGGCGGCGGCATCATCCCCATCGACGTGCCCGGCATCGACGGCAAGAACGTCGTGAAGTCCGAGGACATCAAGGCCATGTGCAACGGCATCGTCCCCGAGGGCAAGGGCATGATCTGGAAGGCGGCCGTGGCGGCCATCAAGGCCCAGGGCGGCACCGTCGGGTTCATGCGCATGGGCCTGAACATGAAGAGCGGCCCGACCGCCATCGTGGGCAAGCGCGTGGTGGTCGTGGGCGGCGGCTTCGCCGGCCTGGAAGTGGCCGAGGCCATGTGCGACGGCCGCGAGATCTGGGTGATCGATCCGGCCAAGAAGCTCGGCAACGGCATCGGCATCATCGACAAGAACCCCACCATCAACCTGCTCAAGAAGAAGGGCGTGCACCTGATGCCCCTCACCGAGCTCATCGAGGTGACCAAGAAGGGCGCCAAGGTGAAGAACGTCGAAACCGGCGAGGAGCAGCTCATCGAGTGCGACACCGTGCTGACCTCCCTCGGCGTGGAGCAGAACACCGATCTGTACGACGAGATCGTGAAGGTGTGGCCGCACGCGAAGCTCATCGGCGACGCCACCACCCCCGACGGCAAGGTGTACCGCACGCTTGAGGCCGTCAAGGGCGGCTACCAGGCCTCCATGGCCATCTAAATCGGGCTTATCCCCGGTTGCGGGCGCCGTGTTCAAACGGCGCGGCGCTCGCTCTCTCAATTTGGTTCAAACGCGCAGGCGTTTTGAATAAAGGCAACGTTCCTTAAAGGAGGAAGAAATGGATTTCAGCTATTCCCAGCAGCAGCTCGAGATCAAGCGCGGCATCCGCGAGTGGGGCAAGAAGCACCTGACCGAGGAGGCCATCGCCGCCGGCTATAAGAACCGCGGCATCGCCCCCGAGATCGCCAAGGCGTGGGTCGACGACGGTTGGGGAATGTACGGCCTGCCCGAGGAGTACGGTGGAAAGCCCGTCGACCATCAGACCATGGCCATGATCATCGAAGAGCTGAACCACTGCGGCGGCAACATCCCCATGGCTCCCAACCTGCTCATCATGTTCGACATGGTCGAGTTCGGCACCCCCGAGCAGATCCAGTACGCCGTGGACTACTACAAGGAGAACGGCTACCCGCCGTACTGCCTGGCCATCTCCGAGCCCGAGGCCGGCTCCGCCAACCAGTACATGACGACGACGGCCACCAAGAAGGACGGCAAGATACACATCAACGGCACCAAGACCTGGGTGACCTCCGGCGAGAACTCCGACGGCTTCATCGTGGTGTGCAAGAACGAGGATCCCTCTCCCGAGAACAAGCAGATGTCCATGTATCTCGTGCCGGCCAACGCCAAGGGCGTGACCATCGAGCCCTTGAACAAGATCGGCATGCAGATCATGCCCTTCTCCAAGGTCATCTTCGACGACGTCGTGGTTGACGAGTCGGCGCTGCTCGGCATCGAGGGCAAGGGCTTCCTGCAGCTCATGAAGAACTTCGAGTGGGAGCGCTGCGTGCTTCTGGCGGAGCTGCTCGGCGAGGCCCAGGCCGCCATGGACGACGCCTGCGCCTGGACCAACGAGCGCCAGCAGTTCGGCAAGGGCATCAAGACCTTCCAGCTCGTGCAGGAGCACATCGTCGAGATGCAGATCGAGCTCACCAACACCCGTAACTTCCTGTACCGCACCTGCTGGAAGATGGACAACGGCATCCCGGTGAACAACGACGCCGCCATGCTGAAGCGCTACGGCGCCCCGGCGCTCACCGACTGCTGCTCCCGCGCCCTGCAGCTCATGGGCGGCCTCGGCTTCACCGACGAGACCCGCGTCTCCCGCCTCATGCTCGACTGCCGCGGCTTCCAGATCGGTGGCGGCACCGTCGAGATCATGGTGCACATTTCCGGCCGCGGCATCCTCAAGGAGTACGCCAAGGCTGCCGAGGATCCGGATTACCTCTGGACCATCTAAATCGCGACGGCGATACAGCCTTGATGGAAGGGGGCCTGCGAAAGCGGGCCCCCTTTTCTTGTGCTTGGAATCGACCTGGGGGAGCGCTCCGGAAGGTGTTGCTCGCCGCCCGCTGCGCGCTTGATCCCCCTCCGAACGCGATAAAAGAATCAGCGAAGATGACGCACATGGGTCGGTACTATCCCGGCATCGTTGCTGCTGAAGTGGAAGCTGATTCTTAACGATCGCGTTCTCCGGGGGGCGCGCAGAGGTCGTCGATCAACACCTTCCGGAGCGCGCGCAGAGGTCGGCGATCAACGCCTTCAGGGGGCGCGCAGAGGTCGGCGAGCAGCACCTTCCGGAGCGCTATTGCGTGGTTGAATTAGGGTATAGAAAAGGGCACCTGGTGGTGCCCTTTCAGGTTGCTGGTGCCGTCGCTGCTATTGGGCGGAAGTGGACTTTGCCTTCTTTCTAGTGCGGCGGCCGTGGCAGGTCATGCCGATCTTGCGGATGGTGCAGGTGCGCACGTTGTGGCAGTAGGCGCAGCCGCGGCGCTTCTTCTGGGTCTCGTTGTACAGGCCGATGACGCCCCAGGTGCTCCAGCGATCCGACGGCGTGCCGTCCTCGGCGGCGGTGAGCCCCAGGCGCTTCTCGGTCTGGGTGAAGAAGGCGAGCGTCGTGTTCATGGTGAGGGGGAAGTCCTCGACGCCGGTCTCCAAGGTGCTGCCGCGGTGCAGGCCGCGCTCGTGGGCGTCGTCGGCGACGGCCTCGGCGAGCTTGTCCGCGGCCAAGGAGGCCATGGCTTCCAGGCAGGCGTCGAAGAGCAGAGCGTCCATGTCGCTTTTCACGAGGCGCTCGCGAAGGCAGGCGATCTCCTCGTCGGTGCCGATGGTGGAGACCGCCATGGCCGTGTGCTCCGCCTCGCTCATGCGCTCGTAGGCGGCGCTGCCGTAGAGCACCGCCAGCGTGCCCACGAGCTTGATGGCCGGCTCGGTGTATTTCGGCGGCAGGGTGCAGATGGCGGGATTGAACAGCTTGTAGACCCCGCGCGGATGCAGCTCGGCGCTCATGGCGTCCGCCATGGCGCAGATGGAGTCGGCGAGCATGGGATCGTCGGAGAGCTCGGCGTCGAGGAAGGCCTCGACGACGGCAGGGTCGATGCGCTCGACGGAGCAGTCGATTTCATGGATGACGTGTACTTGCATGGCCGCCTCGATTCTTCCAATGATTCAAGCGGTATCTCTTCTCTGGGACTATTCTATCAATGAATCCGATGAATTGGGATGCTATTGGACAAGTATTGGTAAGATTGATCGTATTTCGGACGAATTAATGGGACAGATTTACGAATATGTCTATATAATGCCGCAGCGGTCTTTTCTACAATGGCTCTCGAGCGGTGCGCTGGCTCTTTTTCGAATCCTGGGAGAAGGGGCGCTGCGCATCGTGTAAACTTCCAAGGAGCATCTGGCGCGCCTGTGCGTCGGTGCCGCTGCCATCCGATGCCCCCGCGCGTCGGAGCCAAGTCGTTCGAGCCGCCTTGCGCGGCCGCCGTTAAGAGAAAGGGAGCCGCCGTGAAACGTGCGCTTACCCCCGGCACCTTCGACCCCATCACCGCCGGACATCTCGACGTTATCAGCCGTGCCGCCCAGCTTGTCGACGAGGTCATCGTTGCCGTGGCTGTCTCCGCAAAGAAAAAGCCGCTCTTCTCCCTCGAGGAGCGAGTGGCCCTTGTGAAGGAGGTCACGCGTGATTTGCCCAACGTGCGCGTCGAGCCTTTCGACGAGCTGCTCGTCGACTTCGCCCGTCGCATGGGCGCCCAGGCCGTGGTGAAGGGATTGCGCGCCATCACCGACTTCGAGTACGAGTTCCAGATGACGGCGCTCAACTATCAGCTGGACAAGGAGCTGGAGACGCTTTTCATCATGTCGACGCCGCAGCACATGTACCTGTCGTCTTCCATCGTGCGCGAGATCGCCTCTCTCGGCGGGGATGTGTCCCAGTTCGTGCCGCCCTGCGTGAACGAGGCCCTCGTCAAGCGCTACGCCGAGCTGCACGCGGCCCAGTAGATCCGGTCGCTCGGCCGAGCCGCGCTCTGGCGGCCATTGGTTGCGGGCGCAAGCCGCGCCCCCAGGGACAGAACGTCCCTTATAAGGGCATAAGAACTTCCAATAACTCCCAGAAAGCCCTGATCTGTCCCATTGCGGACGATCGGGGCTTTGTGCATTTTGGGACAGATAGAAAGATACGTCCGTATGGTGCGGACAAAAGCGGGGGAGTAGTGGTGTTGCGCGTAAAGGACCTTCCGTAAAATTACCCTTAAGAGACCGTATACGGGTGAAAGGGATGAGATGAACATCGTCGTTTGCGTGAAGCAGGTGGTGGACACCGAGGCCGTCATAGCGCTTGACGGGGCCGGAGAGGTGGAGCTAATGGGCCAGACCATGGTCATCGATCCCTACAGCGAGTTCGCCGTGGAGCGTGCTGTGCAGCTGAAAGAAGAGTTGGGTGGCACCGTTACCTTGCTGACGCTTGGCTCTCAGGATTGCCTCGCGGCCGTGCGCCACGGGCTGGCCATGGGCGCCGATGCGGCCGTGCTCATCGAGGACGAGCAGTGGACGGCCCGCGACGCCGCCCAGGCCGCGGCCCTGCTCGCCGAGGCGGCCTCCACGATGGGCGCCGACCTCGTCATGGGCGGCTGGAAGTCGGGAGATACGGCGGCGGCCCAGGTCATGGGGCGCATGGCGGCCATCATGAGGCTCCCTTTGGCGAACATGGCCACGGGTCTTTCCGTGGAAGGCGGCACTATCGTCGCGGAATGCGAGGTGGACGACGGCGTGGAGACCGCGCGGCTTCCTCTGCCCGCCGTCGTGGCCGCCCAGCAGGGACTAGCCGAGCCGCGCTACCCCTCGGTGCGCGACGTCATGCGGGCGCGGCGCCGTGGCGCCGAGGTGCGTCCCGTGGCCGACTTCGCCGCGGCGTCCAAACCGACAACGGTGACCGTCGTCTCCCGGGAGCTGAAGTCGGGCCGCTGCGGCGGCCGCATCGTCGCGGGCGAGGCGCCTGTGGCCGTGGCCGAGACGGTGCGCCTTCTGGCCGAGGAGGCGAAGGTTCTCTAGCTCGCCACTCATTCGCTTCCAACGTTCGCGCAGGATTTGAGAGAAAGGTTTTCTCATGGCTGATATGTGGGTAGGGGTCAACGGCGCCGATGAGGCGCTGCGCCAGGTAAATGCCGAGATGCTGGGGGGCGCCCGGGCGCTGGCCGACCAGGCGGCCGCTCAAGTGGTCGCCATCGTGTGGGGCGCGTCCGCCGCAGGCCACGCCAAGGCGCTCGCCTCGTGGGGTGCCGACCGCGTGGTGATTGTGGAAAGCGAGGCCGCACCGGCCCCCGAGGCCGTGGCCCGCACGCTGGCCCGGCTGGCCGCCGAGAGCGCCCCGGCCGTGGTATTGCTCGCCGACGGCGCCGAATCTCGCGTAGCGGCCCCTCTTCTGGCCGAGGCCCTGGATGCGCCGCTGTTCTCGGACGTGGTGGATATCGAGGCCGGCGACGAGGTCTTCTTCACGCGCCTGCCCTACACCGCCAAGGTGATCGAGCGCGCAACCGCAGCCGCCCCCACCGTGGTGGCCACGGTGCGCCCGAAGGCGCTCCCGGTGCCCGAGGTCGACGCCTCCCGCACCGCCGAGGTCATCGCGGCCCCGGCTGACGCAGCCGACCTCGCTCGCATCGTGCAGTCCGTGGCCCGTGCTGCCTCCGAGCGTGTCGATCTGGCCGAGGCGGACATCGTCGTGGCCGGCGGCCGCGGCTGCAAGGGGCCTGAGGGCTTCGCGGTCATCGAGTCTCTGGCCGATGCCCTGGGGGCCGCCGTGGGTGCCTCGCGCCCGGCCGTGGACGAGGGCTGGATCGACATCCAGTACCAGGTGGGCCAGACAGGCAAGACCGTGGCGCCCTCGCTGTACATCGCCTGCGGCATTTCCGGCTCCATCCAGCACATGGCCGGCATGGGTGCCTCGAAGTGCGTCGTGGCCATCAACAAGGATCCCGAGGCGGAGATCTTCGCCGGCGCCGACTACGGCATCGTCGCGGATCTCTTCGAGGCGGTGCCGCTGCTGGGGGCGGCCGTCCGCGAGCGCAAATAGGGGAGGTGCGTCATGGGCGAGGTGCCGGCACGCGAGGTTCTGTGGAACATCACGGGCCACTGGCTGATCTACCCCTGCTTCGTCGCGGCGCTGGCCGTGGCCGTTGTCTTCTTCGTGCGGCGCTGGCGCCTGTGGAAGATCGGCGAGCCCGAGAATCGCTCCGATAGGCGCGCCGAGCGCTTGCGCGGCGCGGTGCGCGACGCCCTTCTGCAGGTGAAGGTGGCCGAGCGGCGCGGGCCCGGGCTCGTGCACGTGGCCATGTACGTCGCCATGATCATCCTGCTTATCGCCACCGCCACCGTGGCCGCCCAGGCCGATTTGGGGCTCCCTCTCGTCCAAGGCGACTTCTACCTGTACTTCCTCTCGCTCACCGTCGATCTCGCCGGCGCCGCCTTCTGCATCGCCATGGTGGCCTGCATCGTGCGCCGCATCGCGAACCGCGCGCTTGACACCAAGCCCGGCGACATCGTCGTTTTGGGCCTGCTGCTGGCCATCGGCGTCACGGGATTCGTGCTGGAGGGCCTGCGCATCGCCGGCACTGGCGACCCTTGGAGCGCCTGGTCACCCGTGGGGAGCCTCTTCGCGGGACTGTTCGCCAGCTGGGACCAGGGGCAGATCGAGCTTGCCCACCGCGTGCTGTGGTGGTTCCATATGGCCCTCGCCTTCGGGCTCATCGCCTACTGGACCTATTCCAAGCTCGTCCACGTGCTGCTCGTGCCCGCCGGCGTCTACTGGCGCGACCTGAAACCCAAAGGCGAGCTGCCCTTCATCGACATGGAGGACGAGGGCCTGCTCTCCTTCGGTTGCGGCCGCCTAGAGGAGCTGACGTGGAAGGATCTCTTCGACACCCAGGCCTGCGTGCGCTGCAACCGCTGCCAGGACCTCTGCCCGGCCTTTGCCACGGGCAAGCCCCTAAGCCCCAAGTCTTTCATCCAGGATTTGGGCGCCGAGTTAGAGCAGCGGGGGCCCATCATTTACCGCCTGCAGAAGGAGGCGGCGGCCCAGGAGCGGAACGCGGCGGATGCGGCCGAGAGCGAGAAGGCGTCGAAGGCAGTCCCCGCGTTGCCGAAGGCCGAGGCGCTCCTTGAGAACGCCGATCTCACCGACGCCGAGCGCGCTATCATCGATCGCCCGCTCGTGGGCGCGGTCATCGCCCCCGAGACCCTGTGGGCCTGCACCACCTGCGGCGCCTGCATGGAGGCGTGCCCGGCCTTCGTGGAGCACGTGCCGAAGGTGGTGAAGATGCGCACCTACCAGGTGTCCATGGAAAGCGCGTTCCCGCCGGAGGCCCAGGCCACCTTCCGCAACCTGGAGAACAACGGCAACCCGTGGGGCTTAGGCTGGCAGACCCGGTCCAAGTGGGCCGAGGGGCTGGACGTGCCCACTATCGCCGAGGCCCCCGATGCCGAGTACCTCTACTGGCCCGGTTGCTCCGGGGCCTTCGACGCCCGCAACCGCAAGGTGTCCGCGGCCTTGGTGTCGCTGCTCGCGGAGGCGGGTGTGAGCTTCGCCATCTTGGGCAACGAGGAGAAGTGCTGCGGGGACGCGGCGCGGAGGATGGGCAACGAGTTCGTCTACTTCATGCTGGCCAGCGAGAACATCGCCACGCTTCAGGCCTACGGGGTCAAGAAGATCATCGTGCAGTGCCCTCACTGCTATCAGGCCCTGGCCCGGGACTACCCTCAGCTGGGCGGCCATTTCGAGGTGATCCACCACAGCGAGCTTCTGGCTCGGCTCGTGCGCGAGGGACGCCTGCCCCGCGCGAGAGAGGAGCTCGGGCGCGTGTGCTTCCACGACTCGTGCTACTTGGGCCGCTACCAGGACGTCTACGAGGCGCCGCGCGCGGTGGTTCGCGCCGCCGGCGGCAGCGTGGTGGAGATGGGGCGCAACCGCCGTGCGAGCTTCTGCTGCGGGGCCGGCGGCGGCCGCATGTGGCTCGAGGAGAGCGCCGGAGCCCGCATCAACGAGGCGCGCTGCGCCCAGGCGCTTGACACCGATCCCGATCTTTTGGCGACTTCGTGCCCGTTCTGCCTGACCATGCTCGCTGATGGTATGGTATCGGCAGATTCCGATGTGCCCGTGAGGGACATCGCCGAGCTGTTGGCAGGAGCGGAAAAATGAGCGAGAGTGCGGGCAAGACGAGGCGTGCGGCCGAGGTGGCGGCGAATGTGGCGGGCGCGACGGAGAGACGGCGCGTCCAGAGCATCCGCGAGCCGCTTTCCCCCGGCGCCTATGTGGAGTACTCCGTGGACGACCAGCCCGGCGTGGTGGAGCGGGCCCGGGCGTATCTCGCCGGGGCGCCGTGCGAGCCCGTGGCGCCGCGCCGCGCCGCCACGGTCATGCTGGTGAGCGAGGGCAAGCCACACTACCGCCGCTTCGAGAGCCCGCTGGCGGGGGGAGCGCCCATCGAGGAGACCGTGGACGCGGCCCCGGTGGACGTCTTCATGCTGCGCCGCGCCTCCACCATGGCCTTCACGCCGGACGCCGTGGTGTTCCCCGGCGGCGGTATGGACGCCCGAGATGTGGAATGCGCCGTGCCCTGGGCCGGGCCCTCTCCGGAGCAGTGGGCCCGCCTCATGAGCTGCACCGAGCCCGAGGCCCGCGGCATCATCACGGCGGCGGCCCGGGAAGTGTTTGAGGAAAGCGGCGTGCTTTTGGCCTCCGCCCCCGATGGGGGCGCGCCCGTCGACGAGCGCGGCGACCACTGGGCCTGCGAGCGCGAGGCCGTGGCCACGCGGCAGATCTCCTTCGGGGAATTTTTGCGCGAGCGGGGACTCGTGCTGCGCAGCGATCTTATGCGCCTGCGCAGCCATTGGGTCACTCCCGAAAGCGAGGCACGGCGCTACGACACCTATTTCTTCCTGGCGCGGCTGCCGAAGGGGCAGCACGCCGACGGCCGCACGAGCGAGGCCGTGGAGGCGGCCTGGATCGCCCCGGGCGAGGCCCTGGCGCGCTTCGATGCGGGCCTGCTCAAGCTCGTGCCTCCCACCATTTCCAACCTCACTTCCATCGTGGCGGCGACCTCGGTGGACGAGGCGTGGAACGCTCCCTTCGACGGGCACGTGCGGCCGCATCCGGTGGCGCGACCGTGCGGCGAGGTGGTGCTCGGCTGCGAGGTGAGCGAGACATGAGCGCGCGCTTCGCACCTCCGGACAACGAGGCCATGGTGGGGGCTTTCGCCCAATGCGTGCGACACCCCAACGCCACGCCGCTCACCTACCACGGCACCAACAGCTGGATTCTCGCCGCTCCGGACGACGGAGCCTGCCTGGTGGTGGATCCGGGTCCCGACGACGCCGCCTGCATCGGGCGCATCGCCGAGGCCTGCGCTCGGCGCGGCCTCACCGTGGCCGCCGTGGCGGTGACCCACGACCACTTCGACCACGCCGAGTGCGCCGAGGAGGCCAGTCGGGTTTTCGGTGCGCCGGTGCTGGGTATGGCGGCGGGCACGCTGGGCTGTGGCCCTCTGGAGCTTCCCGGAGTGTCCCTGTCCATCGAGGTAGTGCCCTTGCCGGGGCATTCCAGCGACTCGGTGGGCTTCTATGTGGAAGAGGGCGCGCTCGTGGTGACGGGGGATGTGGTGTTCGCCCAGAGCCCCACGATGGTCTGCTGGCCCGACGGGCGCATGGGCGACTATCTGGCGAGCTTGGACGTGCTTGGGCGCCTGGTGGCCGAGCGCGGCGTGGAGCGCCTGCTGACGGGCCACGGGCCGGTGATCGAGAACCCCTCCGAGCGCATCGAGCAGGCGCGCCGTCATCGCCTCCAACGGCTGCAGCAGGTGGTGTCCGCGGTTCGCAGCGGCATCCCCGCCGATGCCGAGGCCCTGGTGGAGGCCGTGTACAACGACGTGCGGCCCGAGCTGCACGACGGTGCCGTTCGCTCGGTGAACGCCCAGCTGCGCTATGCCTTCGACGAGGGCATCCTGCAGGAGAACCGCTAGCGCCGGCGGCCTCGTTCCGCCCGGCACGCGATAGAGCCGCATGCAAGTGCCCCGCGGGGCTGAAAGAGAGAGGAAACCTATGGCCATCACCTACACCGAGGAGCAGCGCGAGCTCGTGCAGCTTGTGCGCGACGTCGCCCGCAACGAGGTCATGCCGCACGTGGCCGCGGCCGACAAGGCAGGGGAGTGCCCCCGCGAGCTGTACCAGTGGGGCTTCGATTTGGGACTGCACATGGTGGAGATACCCGAGCAGTTCGGCGGCATGGGCTTAAGCTACGAGACCTGCGCCATGATGTTCGAGGAGCTGGCCTGGGTGGATGCCGCCTATGCCGACACCTTCGTCACGAACTTCGTCGCCTTCCGCAACATCCTTCTGAACGGCACCGAGGAGCAGGCGCGCCATTTCGTGGAGAAGACCGAGAACAACGGGTTCGCCGCCTTCTGCCTCACCGAGGCCAACGCCGGGTCGGACGTGGCGGCCATGCGCACCACGGCGGTGCTCGACGGCGACGAGTACGTTCTGAACGGCACCAAGACCTTCATCACCAACGGCTCCATCTCCGACATCTACGTGGTGTTCGCCAAGACCGACCCGGAGGCCGGCGCCCACGGCATCACGGGCTTCCTCATCGACGGCGACACCCCGGGTCTTGCTGCCGGCGCCAAGGAGCACAAGATGGGCTTCCGCCTGTCGGACACCACCGAGGTCGTTCTCGAGAACGTGCGCGTGCCCCAAAGCGCTGTCATCGGGGAAGTGGGCCAGGGCATGTCCATCGCTCTGAACGCCCTGAACCTCTCCCGGGCCTTTATCTCCACGCTGGCCGTGGGCATCATGCAGCGAGCGCTCGACGAGGCCGTGGCCTACGCGAAGCAGCGTAAGCAGTTCGGGCGGCGCCTCATCGACTTCGAGATGGTGCAGCAGATGCTCGCCGATATGGCCATCAAGACCGAGGCGGCGCGCGTTCTCGTGAACAACTGCATGCGCCAGATGGACGCCGGCGAGATGGTGCGCAAGGACGGCGCCATCGTGAAGACCTTCGTCACCGACGCCATGCAGGAGGTGGTGAGCAACGCCGTGCAGGTGCTCGGCGGCTACGGCTATTCCGAGGAGTACCCGGTGGAGAAGCTCATGCGCGACGCCAAGATCTTCCAGATCTTCGAGGGATCGAATCAGATCCAGCGCATGACCATCGCCAAGGAACTCGACCGGGAGTACCAATAAGTTAAAAGAAGTCTCTATCAAAAAGCCCGAGCGCGATCAGCGGCGCTCGGGCTTTTTGCTGCTCGTCCGGCTGCCGCTGGGAGGTATACCTCCATGCTCAAACAGTCCTCGCTCGGCGAAAGTGCCCACTGGGCACTTTCGTTCGCTGCGGAACTGCGCGTGGAGGCACACCTCCCATCGGCAGCCTACTCGAACAAAAAGAAAGGCTTACTCCGCCTCCATGCGCTCCTTCAAGATTTGCGCGAGGATGAAGCGCTTCACCTTGCCGGTGGCGGTGACGGGGATCTCGTCGATGATCTCGATGCGCTCGGGCCACAGGCGCTTGGCCACGTGGCGCTCCCTCAGGTAGGCGATGAGCCCGTCTTGGGTAGGAGGCGCGGCGGGGTCGCTCGGCACGACGAAGGTGCAGATGCGCTCGCCGAGGCGCGTATCCGGCATGCCGATGGTGGCCGAGTTGGCCAACCCCGGCGCGCCGATGAGGTCGTCGTCGATCTCCCGGGCCGAGATGTTCTCGCCGCCGCGGATGATGACCTCCTTCTTGCGTCCGTTGATGCGGATGCGCCCTTCCTCGTCCATGTAGCACAGGTCGCCGCTGTAAAACCAGCCCTCATCGGAAAGCGCGCGGTCGGTGCGGTCGCGCTCGTTCAGGTAGCCGACGAACATGTGGGGCCCGCGGGAGATCTCCTCGCCCTGGGCGCCCCGGGGCACCTCGTTGCCTGCCTCGTCGATGACCTTGACCTCGATGCCCGCGAAGGGGACGCCCGACCAGGCGCCGTTCCACTCGGCGCACTTCTCCGGGGGCACGAACACGTGCGGGCAGCTTTCCGTGGAGCCGTAGATCTCGCAGAGCAGCACCCCGTAGCGGGCCGCGCGCTCGATGAGGGCCGGGGGCAGGGGCGCCCCGCCGCAGCAGAACAGCCGCAGGGTGTCGAAGGCCAGGCCGTCCTCGGCGTCCAGCGCGTTCAGCATGTCGTAGATGAACGGCGTGGCCGACATGGACCAGGTGACGCCCTCGGCGTTCATGAGCTCGATGGCCTCGCGCGGTCGGAAGTCCTGCTGCAGCACCGCCCGCCCGCCGAGCAGAAGCGGCGAGATGAGCCCGTGGAAGAAGCCGGTGGCGTGGTTCAAGGGCGAGGGCATGAACATGACGTCGCCCTGGGTGCGCCCCAACTCTCTCGTGAAGACGCGCTCGGAGAACAGGATGTTGTTGTGGGTGAGCATGGACTGCTTCGGCTTGCCCGTGGTGCCCGAGGTGGGCAGGATGCAGGCCACGGAATCGGCGGACACCGGAACGGGCTCGCGCAAGGGCTCGAAGCGCTCGTAGATGTCGTCGAAGGTGGGCAGCTCCGAGTGGCTCGGCGCCTGCTTGTCCAGCACGGCGATGGCGGCGAGCGTCGGCACGGCGTCGCGCACGGAGAGGATCTGCGCCTCGTAGTCGGTGTTGTGGGAGAAGGTGGGGGAGAGGTAGGCTCGGGAGCCGACGAGGTTCATGGCGTATTCCAGATCCACGTCATTGTAGTTGCGCGGCACCGGATGCACCACGCCGCCGACTTTCAGCACGGCCACATAGACGATGCAGAACTCGGCCCAGGTGGGGAACTGCAGGGTGACGACGTCGCCGGCTTTTATGCCCTCGGCGATAAGCCATGCGGCCACACGCCCGGCTTTGTCGTCTACTTCTCCATAGGTGAGGCGGCTTCCCGTGTCGTCGCAGACGTACTCGCGATCGGGGTGCGCGACGGCTGCGCGCTGCCAGATGTCGGCGATGGTGTCGTGCGTCCAATACCCCTTGGCGTACCAACGTTCTCTCAGCGTCTCGTTGATCTTCAGGTCGTCGATCATGTCAGCCCCTTCTGCTCTCTGATCGGCCGCTATCAATCCCCGGGCGGCCCGAACCTTATGGCTACCATCATACAAACGATGGAGCCGAAACGGTCATAGTAAGAAAAAGGGCATTCATAGGAATGCCCTATCGGTATCGTGTCAGCTTGTCGTTCCCGCCGTCCCTAGGCCATGCGAGCCGCGAGCTCGTCGGTGAGGACGTTGCGGCGCACCTTGCCCATGAGGGTCTTGGGGATCTCCTCGATGATCTCGATGCGCTCGGGCCACAGGCGCTTGGGCACGCCCTCGCCTTCCAGGTAGGCCGTGACCGACTCCAGGGTCGGCACCGTGTCCCCCAGAGGCGCCACGAAGGTGCAGATGCGCTCGCCCAGGCGGTCGTCGGGCATGCCGATGGTGGCCGACTCGCCCACGCCCGGGCAGCCCACCAGGTTGTCGTCGATCTCGCGGGCCGACAGGTTCTCGCCGCCGCGGATGATGATCTCCTTGCGCCGGCCGTTGATGCGGATGCGCCCCTGTTCGTCCATGTAGCCCAAGTCGCCCGAGAACCACCAGCCGTCGTCGGTGAGCGCGCGGTCGGTGCGCTCCGGCTCGTTCAGGTAGCCGACGAACTGGTGCGGGCCACGGGAGATGTGCTCGCCCTGGACGCCCGGGGCCACATCGTTTCCCTGCTCGTCGATGTAGCGCACCTCGATGCCAGGGAAGGGGATGCCGGACCAGTCGCCGTTCCATTCCACGCATTTGCTCGGGGGCACGAACACGTGAGGGCAGCTCTCCGTGGAGCCGAAGATCTCGCAGAGCAGGATGTCGTGGTTGTGGGCGCGGTCGATGAGCGCCCCGGGCACCGGCGCGCCACCGCAGGAGTGCAGCACGTAGGTGGGCAGCGACTCGTCCGGGTGGGCGTCCAGGTACTTCACGATGTCGTAGATGAACGGCGTGGAGCACATGGACCAGGTGGCGCCCTCGGCGTTGATGAGGTCGATGGCGTCCTTCACGGCGAAGTCCTGCATGAGCACGGATCGCCCGCCCAGAAGCATCGGCGCCACGAGACCGTGGAAGAAGCCCACGGCGTGGTTCAAGGGCGCCGGCATCCACATGACGTCGTCGGCAGTGCGCTCGAGGCCCTCGACGAAGACGCGCTCGGAGAACAGGATGTTGTTGTGGGTGAGCATGACCTCTTTGGGCTTGCCCGTGGTGCCGGAGGTGGAGAGCAGGCACGCCACCTGGTCGGATTCGATGGGCACCTTCTCGGCGAGGGGCTCGGTGGTGGCAACGATCTCGGCCACGGTGGGCAGGTCGGTCTGCTTGGGGGCCTTCTTGTCCACCAGCGCGATGACCTTCAAGGTGGGGATGTCGTCGGCGATGTCGAGGATCTGCTGCTCGTAATCGACGCCGTGGAAGGAGGTGGGCCCGATGTAGGCGCGGCTCTCCACGAGGTTCATGGCGTAGGTGAGGTCGGCCCCGTTGAAGTTGCGGGCGAGCGACTGGATGACGGCGCCGGCCTTGAAGCAGGCCACGTAGGCGATGGTGAACTCGGCCCAGTTCGGGAACTGCAGGGTGACCACGTCGCCGGGCTTTATGCCCTGGGACACGAGCCACGCAGCCAGACGGCTTGCTGCGTCGTCCACTTCCCCGTAGGTCATGCGGCAGTCCTGGTCGTCGGCGACGTATTCCTTGTCGGCGTTCGCCTGCGCCTGGCGCTCCCAGACGTCGCGGATGGTGTCGTGCGTCCAATACCCCTTTTCGTAGTACTCTTTCTTCTTCTCCTCGTTGATCTTGAGATCGGTGATCATAGGCCTTCCTTTCTAAAGAACCTAAAACCCTTTTGCCACGGAAGCGCCCGGCCGCTCGTGCGCGGCTCCCCGGTGCTCGAGCGCCTCCGCTGATACCCAGAAGAAATTCGTGCTTTTAGCATACAAAGGTATTTATCGGACAGGAAGCCAAAATTGAGAAAAGATAATTGGAATAATTGATGAGTCAATAGGGCCAAGCGATGCGTGGAAATCTATAGACCCACAAAATAAAATAATTGGGTAGTAAAAGAAACAATATTTCAAAATTGTCCGTGGAAAACCACTGTGTCATCCTTAAGAATCAGAAGCAAGTCAGGCGGAACAAAATTCCAATGGGCTAAAAAGTAAAACTTGAGTAATTAAGTGCGAAAGGGGTTCATCCATGAGTGTCTACCAGGAGGCCTACCATCTGCCCGAGTTCACCTACGACTACGAGAAGCTGAAGATCGAGCAGCGCGGCCCGGTCTACATCTGCTCCTTCAACGACGCGGACAACCTGAACGCCATGTCCTACGCCCAGATGGCCGAGTTCAACGACTTCCTCATCAAGGTGCGCATGGACAAGGACTGCCGCGTCATCGTGCTGACCGGCGAGGGCCGCTCCTTCTGCGCCGGCTTCAACCTGAACGACCTCGCCCTCGATCCGCCCGAGGACATGGGCCGCATCCAGCGCGACTTCTACATCATGCAGCGCATGTGCTCCGACCAGATCATCAACATGCGCCGCTGCGAGCAGCCCATCATCGGCGCCCTGAAGGGCTTCGCCGTGGGTGGCGGTCTGTCCATCTCCTGCGCCTGCGACATGCGCGTGCTCGGCGAGTCCTACAAGATGAATGCCGGCTACCTGTCCATCGGCTACACCGGCACCGACATGGGAGGCTCCTTCTTCCTCCCGAAGATCGTCGGCTATGCCCGTGCCTGCGAGATCCTCATGAACCCGGCCCGCTTCGATGCCCAGAAGCTCTACGAGTGGGGTTTCGCCAACCGCGTGGTGGCCGACGACGACGTGCTTGAGACCGCCGTGGCCATGGCCGAGGAGATGTGCCGCGAGACCGCGCCCTTCGGTCTGCGCCTCACCAAGGAGGCCCTGCAGTGCTCGCTGGACGGCACCAGCTTCGAGAACTGCATCAAGATGGAGAACCGTAACCAGGTGCTGGCCTCCAACACCAACGACGGCATCATGGGCACGCTGAAGATGAATCCGAAGAACCGTGCCGACGTGAAGGAGAACCCGGAGAAGTACGCCTTCCACAATATGTAAGAGAGGGTCGGCAAAACCGAACCTGCTATCTGGAGCCCCGCAGCCCACAAGGCCGGGGCTCCCTTCGTTGGAGAGGAGAATACCCATGAAAGTGCTGGGAATCAATGGGAGCCATCGGGCCGGGAAGGGGGCGGCGGCGCTTCTGCAGGCAGCGCGCTTTCCACGGCCGGCCTCAACAACTGCGGGGGAGAGGGGACGCTCGCGCGCCTGCGGTAGCGGTTTCCCCGCACTGAGAAGCAAACAAATCGGTATCCAATATGACGAATTGCTGACAGGGTTTCAGAGTTCCTACATAGTTCGCGCGCAAAGCCAACAAGGGCCTGTTGACTGGCGGTTACTGCCATTTAGCGCGCTAAAGTCTAGCTATCAGGTAATCGTTCGAGCCACTTGGGCGGTCCGATAGCTCGGCAGGCTGATCCTTCAAGCGACTCCCGGTTCCTATCCGCGAAGCGTTAGAAGGAGGCTCATCATGACCCGCACATCCGATTCTGTTCCCCTGAATGGCATCTCCCGTCGTACCTTCTGCAAAGGGGCGGCCGTGCTCGGCATCTGGGGAGGCTTGGCCAGCTTCGGTCTGGCCGGCTGCGCGCCCCATACCCGCGCCGAGGAGCTGGCCGATTCCGCGCCGTGGAAGGCGGGCACCTACACGACCGAGGTGACGGGCCATAACGCCCCCTACACCATGACCGTTACGTTCTCCGATGACGCCATCACGGCCATCGACACGTCGGCGAACCAGGAATCTCTCGGCGTCGGCGCCGATGCGCTCAAGGCCCTGCAGCAGCAGGCCATCGACAACCAGACCATCAACCTCGATGCCGTCACCGGCGCGACACTCTCCTCGCTCTCCCTGCAGACCGGTCTTGAGGACTGCGCGAAGCAGGCTCAGGCCTTCGAGGTGCTCTCGGAGGCTCCGGCGCCCGAGAAGCCGGCGGTGGAAGAGGTCTACGACGCCGACGTGTGCGTCGTGGGCGGCGGCGGCTCGGGCCTGGCGGCGGCCATCGCGGCCGTGCAGGCCGGCGCGAGCGTCATCGTGCTTGAGAAGTGCGGCATCACCGGCGGTTCCACCAACGTCTCCGAGGGCGCGCTGAACGCCGTCGACCCCGAGCGCCAGGAGCCCCAGGGCATCGAGGACTCCATCCCCACCTTCTACGAGACCACCATGAAGGGCGGTCACAACACCAACAACCCCGAGCTCGTGCACTTCCTCACGGACAACGCGCTGGATTCCGTCCACTGGCTCGAGAGCCTGGGCGTCGAGTTCAAGGACGAGATCGGTTCGGCCACCGGATCGCTCGGCCAGCGCAGCCATTACCCGGCCACGCCGTCGGGCAACACCTACATCCGCTCGTTCCAGCAGTTCATCGACGACAACGCCGATGCCATCATGCTGCTCAACGATATGCAGGCCAAAGAGCTCATTCTGGATGATGCCGGCGCGGTCGTGGGCGTGAAGGCGCTTTATGCCGGCGAGCAGGAGGTCACCGTGAACTGCGGCGCCGTGGTCATCGCCACCGGCGGCTTCGGCGGCAACGTGGAGTACCGTCAGAAGGTGAACACGGGCGTGTGGAAGGAAGTCGTGCTGGACGACTCCATCGGCTGCACCAACATTAAGCCCTGCGCCCAGGGCGAGGGCATGGTGCTCGCTGAGAACGCCGGCGCCGAGCTCATCTGCCTGTCCGACATCCAGCTGCACCCCTGCGGCACCCCGGGCACGGGTCTCATGGAGGACATCCGCACCTCCGGCCGTAACCGTATCTTCGTGAACACCGACGGCAAGCGCTTCGTGAACGAGGGCGCCGAGCGCGACGTTCTGTGCAAGAACATCTTCGCCCAGCCCGACGGCACCTACTGGATCGTCGTGAACACCCTGCGCTACCCCGATCCCGACGAGCCGGACGCCAACGGCGCCACCATCAACAACATGCTGGCTCTGGGCCACATCGTCGCTGGCGATACCGTGGAGGCCCTGGCCGGCGAGATGGGCGTGGACGCCGCGAACCTGCAGGCTTCCATCGACGCCTACAACGCCGTGGTGGAAGGCGGCACCGACGAGTTCGGCTTCGTGGCCGACAACACCGCCGATGCGGCCATGACCGAGGGCCCCTGGTACGCCTGCCGCAAGGTGCCCACCGTGCACCACACCATGGGCGGCATCCGCGTGAATGTGGAATCCGAGGCCTGCAACGCCGACGGCGAGCCGATTCCCGGCTTGTACGCCGCAGGCGAGTGCACCGGCGGCATCCACGGCGAGAACCGCCTGGGCGGCAACGCCATCGCCGACTGCATGACCTTCGGCCGCAACGCCGGCACCAACGCCGCAAAGTACGCCCTGGCCTAGCCGCGCTATAACAGCCTCCTTCCCCCGAGCGGGAATAGAAAGAAGGAGCCCCTCGTGTGAGGGGCTCCTTCTCGAGATAGGAAGCGTGTTTGGCGGGGGAGTGGGCCTACCAGTTGCAGGGGGCCTCGCCCTTCTCCTGGCGCTCGGACTTGAAGATCACATCCGGCACCTCCTCGCCGTGGTAGCACTTCACGGCGCCCTTCTCCTCCAGCTCGGCGATCTGCTCGGGCGTGTAGCCGTAGTGCTCCAGGTACTCGGCGGTGTGGTAGCCGATGGGCTTGGAGAGGATGATCGGCGGGTCGCCGTAGCCGCCGAAGCGGATGGGCGTGGTGGGCAGCGCATGCTCGCCGAAGGCGTTGTACTTCACCTTGCGGATGGCGTCGTTGACGTAGGCCTCGTCGTCCTTCAGGATGTCGGTGAAGCGGAAGACCTTCTGACTCGGCACGTCCCACTCGGCCAGGATCTTCAGCCACTCCTCCAGATCCTTCTTCGAGAAGCCCTCGTCCAGGATGGTGATGAGCTCCGGCTGCAGGTGGTTCGCCTTCACGTTCTCGATGGTCGCGTAGCGCGGATCGTCCACCAAGTCGTCGCGGCCGATGATTTTCATCATGTCGTTGTAATAGCGGTTGTGCTGCGGCTGGCAGATGTAGAGCCACTTATCGTCGGCGGTCTTGTAGGTGTTGTTGAAGGGGTTGGGCACGTCGGTGCGGGACTTCGGGTAGTCGGCGCCGAACTGCTGGGCGCAAAGGCCGATGGAGCCGCCCCAGATGGCGGAGTGGTACAGGTTCACGACCACCTTGTCGCCTTGGCCGGTGCGCAGCTTGTTCACGAGCGCGCCGAGAAGGCCGGCGGCCATCATGATGGCGGTGTTGTAGTCACCGAAGGCCTGCGGGGGGATGGCGGGGGAGGTGTCCTTCTCGGGGAAGGTACCGGCCACGCCGCCGCGGGCGGCCCAGCACACGGCATCGTAGCCGGGGGCATGGGCGAACTCGCCGAACTCGCCGTAGCCGCGCATCTGGCCCCAGATCAGCCCCGGGAACTCCTCGTGCAGGGTCTCGTAGTCGAGTCCGAGCTTCTTCAGGGCGGCGGTGCGCATGTTGTTCATGAAGATGTCGGCCTCGCCGATCATCTTCTTCGCGATGGCCAGGCCCTCGGGATCCTTCAGGTTGAGCGACACCCAGTTCTTGTTGGTGTTGTTCAAATCGATGGTGGGATCTTCCGTATCGGTCAGCTCGCAGCCGAAGCCGGGGCCCTGGGTGCGCTGGGTATCGCCGGCGAAGGACTCGATCTTGATGACCTCGGCGCCCATCTCGGACAGGACGCGGACGGTGGCCGGGGCGGCCACGTAGGTGCACATCTCGACGACCTTGATGCCGGCGAGCGGGCCGTAACCGTTGAGCTTCTCGGTGACTGTCATCGGAGCATCTCTCCTTTCATGCAAGTGGTTGGTCGGGCGGTTCGTTTGTTTGCACCCCTATCATCGCAGGGGAAAGAACCCCTATCTACGGACAAAATAGAATATGTGTGTAAAACAGACTCGAAATTGAGTAGAAAATACCACTAGATGGAAAAGTTATCCCTATGCAAACAGGACAACAAAGGTATTCTGTTTCAACAAATCAAAGGAGTGGTGTGCTAGGGTCATCGTGTAGAATGCACACTATAGTAAAGAGAAGGGAGCCATAAGGTGGACTTCACGCTGACCGACGGGCAGAAGAAGCTCGTCAGCGCCTTTCGCACGTTCGGGGCCGACACCTTCACGCCGGAGCGCGTGGCCAAGTGGTGCCGCGACCAGGGCCTGCCCGATACGGTGATGAAGGAGTTCGTCGATCTGTACTACGAGACCGCCGAGCCGGACATCGCGCCCGATCTGGCCCACAGCCTGCTCTCGCAGGTGCTCATCGTGGAGGAGCTCTCCCGCTGCGCCGGCACGACGCTGCCGTTCCAGAACGACTTGTTCAACCTGCAGATCATGAGCGGGTTCGCCGGGGCCGCCGAGGCCGCCTCCATCGCCGAGGACTATCGCGCCGACGGCCGCCTCATGTTCGCCCTGGCCATCTCCGAGCCCGACGGCGGATCCGACACCATGGCCATGAAGACCTCGTGCCAGACCGTGGACGGCCGACTGCTTCTGAACGGGCGCAAGTCCTATGTGAACAACGGCGAGTACGCCCCCTATATATTGGTGGCCGCCATCGACAAGGACGCGGGGGATACGGGCCGCTACCCGTCGCTGTCCTTCTGGCTCGTGCCCCGCAGCGTGCCCGGCATCAACGCCGTGCCCATCAGCAAGATCGGTCAGTCCATGCTGCCCTTCGCGCTCATCTCCTTCGACGATGTGGAGCTGTCGCCGGAGTGGCGCCTCGATGCGAGTGAGGGAGGGTTCCAGCAGCTGTTTCATCTGCTGGAATACGGACGCGTGCTTTTGTGCGCCTCCAGTTTGGGCATGGCCCAGGCGGCCATGGACGACGCGGTGGCCCACGCGCGCTCGCGCAAGGCCTTCGGCGTGCAGGTGGGGCGCTTCCAGCAGATAGAGACCCTTCTCACCGATATGGAAGTGCGCCTGCGCAACATGCGCTCGATGGTGTACCGGGCGGCCTGGTCCATCGACGCCGCCGACGAGACCGAGCGGCTCGACGTGGCTCTCATGAAGCGCTACGTGCCGGAGGCCTCGGTGCAGGTGGCCTCGGACGCCATGCAGATTCTGGGGGGTCTCGGCTATACCGAGGGCTCGCGCGTGAGCCGCATCTGGGAGGACTGCCGCGGCAACCAGATCGCCGAGGGAACGGATCAGGTGATGGTCTACATCGCCGCGCCCTTGATAATTGAACACTACCGTTCCTTCTAAGCTTACCGCACCTTCTCAATACGAACGATCATGGGAAACTGGGAGAGAAATACTCCCAGTTTCTTCTATTCAGGCTCGTGAGCCTGCACGGCGCGCGAAGCGCGGCGGGCAAAAAACCACCCGCTATGCGGGTGCGCGTCGAAGGCTCCGCCCTTGCGTCAAAACGCCGCCAGTCGGGATACGATACGGGTGTTCAAGTCGTATCAGCCCGGAAAGGCGGCCGTTTTGGCAAACAAGGCACACAGCCTGTCGCACACGAAGTGGATGTGCAAGTACCACATCGTGTTCACACCGAAGTATAGGCGCAAACTGATATACAGCCAATACAGGGATTCGCTGGGCGAGATATTCCGCAACCTGTGCAGGTACAAGGGGGTGGAGATAATCGAGGGGCACCTGATGCCCGACCACGTCCACATGCTGGTCAGCATACCTCCCAAGATCAGCGTGTCCAGCTTCATGGGCTACCTCAAGGGCAAGAGCGCGCTCATGATGTTCGACAAGCACGCCAACCTCAAGTACAAGTTCGGCAACAGGCACTTCTGGTCCGAGGGCTACTACGTGTCGACCGTCGGCCTGAACGAGGCGACGATAGCGAAGCACATCAGGGAGCAGGAGGCCCACGACATCGCGCTGGACAAGTTGAGCGTCAAGGAGTACGAGGACCCGTTCAAGAGGAAGTAGGGGAGCCCCTTTAGGGGCTGCCCGGTAGTACGAGGGCCGCTTTGTGCGGCCCGCGAGAGACAAGGGCGGTACGGCTTGAACGAAGTGAGAGGCAGCGCCTTTAGACGCTGCCGGCCCCCCTCGGCCTTATAGGCCCAGAGCAAACCACCCCTTTGAGGGGTGGTTCATGATTTGTGAAACCTATCAATCATAAATCCTTTCGATATTAGGACAAATTAACTAAATCTGTCCTATTTTTGCAAAGAATATGGGACAAAGCATCCCTTTTTGACCATCCTCAAGGGAATCGTTCTACGGTACAAATACGATAGCGGCGAAAGATCGCCGTCCACGGCTCACGCCAACAGGGGTTCGACGTTTGCGCAAGAGTAGAAAAAATCGATAGAGGAGGTTTACCTTGAGTGGGACCGCTACCAAAGAGAAGCTGACCGTGCGTCACCTTCTCGTCGTTCTGACGGGCATCATGATCACGTTCGGATGCTCGGCTCTATGCTTCTCCACCTGGGGCCTGTTCCAGCCGGTCGTGGCTGAGGGCCTGGGCGTTGAGGTCACCGCGTTCGCCATGTACGTCACCGTTATGTACCTGACCATGACCATCGCCTCGCCGTTTGCGGGCAAGCTGCTGCAGACCATGGACATCCGCATCCTTTTGTCCGCCTCCGCCGCCCTCGTGGGCTGCGCCTTTTTGCTGATGAGCTTCTCGAACACCATCGTGCTGTTCTACGTGGCCGCCGTCATGCTGGGCCTGGGCGAGATCACCATCCTGTGGCTGGCCATCCCCACGCTCATCAACCGCTGGTTCGTGGAGCGCGCCGGCTTCTTCATCGGGTTGTGCATGGCCTTCACCGGCATCGGCGGCGCCATCTGGTCCGCCGTGTTCACCGCGCTGACCGCCTCGGGCGTCGACTTCCACACGATTTACCTCATCTGGGGCGTCATCGCGCTCGTCACGAGCCTGCCCTTCACGCTGTTCTGCGTGCGCAACTCGCCCGAGGACTGCGGGCTGGCCCCCTACGGCGCCTCCATGCAGAAGGCGGCCTCGGGCGCTGAGGTGTCCGCCAAGCCCTCCGGCCTGTCCGCCGGTTTCGTCATGAAGACCCCGATGTTCTACGCCATCTGCATCTTCGCCGGCCTCATCAACATCGCCATCCTCATCGCCATGCAGTTCCCCACCTACACCAAGTCGCTCACCGACGTGGCCTTCGATGTGGCCGTCGTCGGCGGCGTCATGACCTCGGTCATGATGGTGGGCCAGGCCATCTTCAAGGTGGTCCTGGGAGCGGCGGCCGACAAGAACGCCAAGGGCGCCCTCATCTTCGCCTTCGCCGCTGGCGTGGCGGGCATCCTGCTGTGCTGGTTCGGCACCTTCTCCGAGTACGTGATGTACGTGGGCGCCTTCATCTTCGGCGGCTGCTACGCCACCGCCGTAGTGCTCGTGCCGGTCATCTGCCGCCAGTCCTTCGGCACCCGCGAGTACTCGGTCATCTACTCCCGCGTCTCCACGGTGTTCAACCTCATCGCCGCCTTCGCCGCTATGATCTGGGCGTGGCTCGGCTCGTCGTTCGGCTTCACTGTCGAGTTCATCGTGGCGCTGGCCATGCTCGTGGTCATCCTGCTGCTCGGCCTGTACATCTTCAAGGCCGCCGCCGGCTACAAGAAGGACTGGACGACCGAGTAGTCCGATCCCTTGAACCGCTGGCGGCCTTAAACGGGAAAGCGGGGAGTGGAGACTCCCCGCTTTTCGCACTTATAGGAAATCTCTATGAGCCAAGATGAGTTTGATAAACTACGATCAAGGTAGAATCGCGCAATCTGAGAACGGGCCGACCAGCCTTACCGTTGCCTTAGGGGGAACCATGAACCTCTCTCAGCTGAACTACTTCAAGAAGCTCGCCGAGGTGCTTCACTACACGCGAGCGGCGCAGGAGCTGTTCATCACCCAGCCGACCCTCTCCGGGGCCATCTCGTCTCTGGAGAAGGAGCTGGGTGCTCCCTTGTTCGAGCGTAACGGGCGCTCGGTGCTCCTCACGCCCTACGGCGAGGTGTTCTACGAGCACGTGTGCCTGGCCCTGCGCGCCATCGACGACGGCGTGGCGGCCGTGAGCGCGCGCTCCTCGGCCTCCTTCGGCACCGTGAACCTCGGCACCACCTTCACCACCCAGGACCACTACCTGCCGAGCCTCATCCGCGACTTCGAGGAGGCCTTCGACAAGCGGGTCATCGTGAAGGTGTCCCAGGGATTCACCAACTACCTCACCGAGCAGCTGCATCGGGGCACGCTGGATGTGGCCTTCTGCGGCAAGCGCGACAACGAGCCCGATATCGCCTACTTCCCGGTGAAGCACTGCGAACTGGCCCTCTACGTGCGCGACGACCATCCGCTGGCGTCTGCCGACACGATCACCTTCGCCGAGCTGAACGAGGTGGATCTGCACACCTACCGCCGGGGCATCCCCATCGGCGAGCGCGTGGCGAAGATGCTCGAGGAGGCCGACGTGCGCGGCGTGTCCCTGGGCTACGACGACGATGTGTCCATGGGGTCGTTCCTCTCCTACAATGGCGGCAACGCCGGAGCGCTTATGCTGGACTCGCTGGGCGCCCAGCTGTTCAGCAACCTGCACCAGGTGCGCGTCGAGGGCATCCCGGATCACTTCTACACGGTGTATATGGCCTACCACAAGAAGCACGTGCACTCTCGGGCCGTGGCCGACTTCATCGACTTCGTGAAGGCCTATCCGGGCAACGACCTCATCGGCCAGGTGCTACCGGCAGCGCCGGCCGAGTAGGGCGCCGGGCCCGATCGGCCGAGACGGACGTGCGGCGGACGTTTGGGTGTCTGGTCGCTCGACTGCCCAGCCCGTCCGATCCTCCAGGCTGTCTGACTGCCGTCTGTGGTCATTTTGCGCCGTATGCGGCCACTTGTTGCGGGAGGCTGGCAAAGCGCGATCCGTTGTGGTATAAATAGGCCTGCTGTGCAGATCGACTGCACGGACATACTTTCGCTTCTGGAGAAAGTGGGACTTTTCCCGCTTTCTTTTGTTGTAGGGGCCTTTTGCGGCCCGGAAAGTATGGGAGCGTAGGCAACGGAAAAGGAGGCAGACGAGGTGCTGACGGCCAAGGAGAAATCGCTTCTTTCCGCCTTGGAGCCCCGAGCGGCCTCCGAGGGCGTCGAGATCGTCACGCTGGAGATCGTCGGCTCGAAGAAGGCGCCGACCATCCGCGTCTACATCGATGCGGCCGGCGGCATCAGCTTCGACGAGCTGGCCCGCACTCAGGCCTGGGTCGGGGGCGTCATGGACGAGCTGGACCCGTTCCCCGGGGCCTACATGCTGGAGGTGTCCTCTCCGGGCATCGACCGGCCGCTGCGCACGCCGGAGCACTTCGCGCGCTTTGCCGGCGAGACGGTGACGGTGAAGACGACCGGCCCCATCGACGGCCGCAGCTCGTTTACCGGCGAGCTTCTCGGCTTCGAGGACGGCTGCGTCATCGTGGCCGCAGACGGCGCCGACACCTTCCGCATTCCGTACGACAACATCAAAAAGGCCCGCGTTAAGGGCACCATCGACTTCAGCGCCTAGGGAAAGGATTAGATACGTGGCAACTTCAGAACTGATCGAGGCCTTGCAGGCACTGGCCCACGAGCGCAAGATCGACGAGTTCTACCTCATCGAGCGCTTGGAGCAGTCCCTGGCGAAGAGCTACGAGCGCATCCTCGATCTGGAATGGGACGCGCGCGTGACCATCGACCGCCAGACCGGCAAGATCTACGTCTACGAGCTCGTGCCCGTGGGCGAGCCCGACGAGGAGACCGGCGAGTACAGCGAGTTCGAGGAGCGCGACGTCACCCCCGACGACGTGAGCCGCATCGCCGCCCAGAACGCCAAGGGCGTCATCTCATCGCTCGTGCGCGAGGCCGGGCGCCAGTCCATCTACGACGAGTTCCGCGGCCGCGTGGGCGATTTGGTCACGGGCACCGTGCTGCAGGGCACGCCGGACTTCACCATCATCAAGATCCGCGAGGGCGTCGAGGCGGAGCTGCCCCATTACGACGCCAAGCGCAACCCGGGCGAGCGCAACGAGCGCCCGGCCAACGAGCACTACCGCCACAACCAGCGCTTGAAAGTGCTCATCATCGAGGTGCGCAACCCCAACGCCGACGCGCCCCGCGCCCGCGGCGAGCAGGCGCGCCCGGCCATCGTCGTCTCCCGCACCCACCCCGACCTCATCCGCCGTCTCTTCGAGATCGAGGTGCCGGAGATTTACGAGGGGGTCGTGGAGATCAAGTCCGTGGCCCGCGAGCCCGGCGCCCGTTCCAAGGTGGCCGTGTTCTCCCGCGAGGCGAACCTGGATCCGGTGGGCGCCTGCGTGGGGCCGAAGGGCTCCCGCGTCCGCATGGTGGTCGAGGAGCTGCGCAACGAGCGCGTCGACGTCATCCAGTGGAGCCCCGACCCGGCGGTCTACGTGGCCAACGCCCTGTCGCCGGCGAAGGTGAGCCACGTGAGCATCGACGAGGACAACAACTACGCCACGGTCATCGTGCCCGACGACCAGCTGTCGCTGGCCATCGGCAAGGAGGGGCAGAACGCGCGCTTGGCCGCCCGCCTCACCGGTTGGCACATCGATATCAAGCCCCAGAGCTTCCAGGGCGCGTCTTTGGTCGATGTCGAGATGGACGACGAGGTGGAGGAGGACGACGGCTTCTGCATCTTCGTCGACGAGGATGGCAACCGCTGCCGCAACCACGCCCGACCGAACAGCCAGTACTGCGGCGTCCATGCCGATGCCGAGGCAGAGGCCTAAGGGGCAGAGCCTGATGGCAGTACAGACGACAAAGCGCCAGCGTACCTGCATCGGCTGCGGCGCGACCCTTGGGAAGGGCGCGCTTCACCGCATCGTGCGCAACGGCGAGGGCCTTGTGAGCTTCGACCCTACGGGCCGCCTCGCCGGCCGCGGCGCCTACGTCTGCTCTGAGGACTGCCTCGCCGCGGCGAGAAAGACCAGGAAGCTTGAGCGCGCCCTGCGCTGCAAAGTGACCGACGAAGATTACGAGCGCGTTCTTCGCGAGCTTGCCCTCGCCGAGGCACCGGGAAAGAATGAGGAGTGATATATGGCCAGCATGCGCGTACACGAGTTGGCGAAGGAATTCGATATGTCGAGCGGGGATCTGCTCGATCGCCTGAAAGAGATGAAGATACCGGCGAAGTCCCATGCGAGCATGCTCAACGACGCTTACGTTGACAAGATTCGCAAGAACCTGGAGCCGGAGATCCGCGCCCGCGCCGGCGCCCTTGAGGCCGAGGAGGCCGCGGCGCTGGCCGCCGAGCAGGAGGAGGCCGAGCGCAAGCGCGCCGAGGAGGAGGCCGAGCGAAAGGCCGCGCGGGAAAAGGAGCTCGCCGAGCGCGAGGCCGCCCGCGCCCGCCGCGAGGGTTCGCGCTCCGACGACGACGCCGAGGGCGAGGAGCACCCGGCGCGCAAGCAGGCGCCCAAGCAGCCCTCCGCCTTCGCGAGCCTCGAGCAGCAGATCGCATCAGAGAAGGAGCGCGTCGAGCGCGAGCGCCAGGAGGCCCGGGCCCGCGCCCGCGCCGAGAAGGCGGCCGCCGAGGTGGCCAAGAAGCGCGCCGTGGAAGAGGCCCTGCGCCGCGGCCACAAGAAGCCCGCGAAGGCCGCGCCCGCGCCTGCCCCGGCCCGTCCGGCCCCGGCTCCCGCGCCGTCTCGCCCCAAGAACAACTTCGACTCGCTGCTCTCGCAGATCGAGGCCGAGAAGCAGCGCATGGAGGCGGCCAAGAGCGCCCAGGCCGACACCCGCGGGACCCGCGGCGGCAAGAAGGGCAAGAAGGGCGGGGCTCACCAGGTGGTGCCCGAGCTCGAGGCCCAGATGACCGCCGGCGAGGACCGCTACGCCCAGATGGCCGTGCAGGCCGAGAAGCTGCAGCGCGACAAGGTGCTCGCCGAGGCCCGCGCCGCCGTGGCCGCGGCCAACACCCACGAGGGGGAGGGCCGCCGCAAGAAGCGCAAGGAGAAACGCGAGGCGGAGGCCCGCGAGCGCGCCGAGCTGGAGGCCATCGAGCGCGGTCTTGACCCGACGCTGGTGCTGGACGACTCCGTGGTGGAGATCCCGCAGGGCGCGTCGGTGGCCAAGTTCGCCGAGCTTCTGGGCGTGCAACCCAACGACGTCATCAAGCGCCTGTTCATGCTCGGCCAGGTGCTCACGCTCACCCAGACCATGAGCGACGAGACCATGGAGCTCATCGCCGACGACATGGGCCGCAAGGTGCGCGTCGTGTCGCCGGAGGAGGAGTACGCCGTGGTGTACAACGACTCCGAGGCCGATTTGAAGCCGCGTCCCCCCGTGGTCACCGTCATGGGCCATGTCGACCACGGCAAGACCTCGCTTCTGGACGCCATCCGCGATACCGGCGTGGTGGCCAGCGAGGCCGGCGGCATCACCCAGCACATCGGCGCTTCCGTGGTGAACATCGGCGACCGCCAGATCACCTTCATCGACACCCCGGGCCATGAGGCCTTCACCGCCATGCGCGCCCGCGGCGCCCAGGTCACCGACGTCATCGTGCTCGTGGTGGCCGCCGACGACGGCGTCATGCCGCAGACCATCGAGGCCATCAACCACGCCAAGGCCGCCGAGGTGCCCATCGTCGTGGCCGTGAACAAGATCGACAAGCCCGGCGCCAATCCCGACCGCGTGCGCCAGGAGCTCACCGAGTACGGCGTCATCCCCGAGGAGTGGGGCGGCTCCAACATGTTCGTCGAGGTGTCGGCCAAGAAGAAGCTGCACATCGACGACTTGCTGGAGACCATCATCCTGCAGGCCGACGTGCTGGAGCTGAAGGCCAACCCGGACGCTTCTGCCTCCGGCTTCGTCATCGAGGCGAACCTGGACAAGGGCCGGGGCCCCGTGGCCACGGTGCTCATCCAGCGCGGCACCCTGCATACCGGCGACGTCGTGGTGGCCGGCACGAGCTACGGCCGCGTGCGCGCTCTGGTGAACCCGCGCGGCGAGCACGTCGCCGAGGCGAAGCCCGCCGACCCGGTGGAGATCCTGGGCCTGAACTCGGTGCCCACCGCCGGCGACGAGTTCCGCGTCTTCGAGGACGAGCGCGATGCCCGCAAGCTGGCCGAGGAGCGCGCGCTGCGCGCCCGCCTGGCCGCCCAGGAGACCAAGAGCCACATGAGCTTGGACGACCTGTTCAGCCGCATCGAGGACGGCAAGACCACCGATCTGAACCTCATCGTGAAGGCCGACGTCCAGGGCTCCATCGAGGCTCTGCGCGACGCCTTCGACAAGATGGATCAGTCCGAGGTGCGCATCAACATCGTGCACTCGGCCGTGGGCGGCATCACCGAGACCGACGTCACCCTGGCCGCCGCCTCCGATGCCATCATCATCGGCTTCAACGTCCGTCCCACGGGCAAGAGTCGCCAGCAGGCCGAGAAGGAGAAGGTGGACATCCGCCTGTACCGCGTCATCTATCAGGCCATCGAGGACATCAACGCCGCGCGCGTGGGTCTTCTGTCGCCGGATATCGTGGAAGAGGACACCGGCATCGCCGAGGTGCGCGAGACCTTCAAGGTGCCGAAGGTGGGCACCATCGCCGGCTGCTACGTCGTGGAAGGCGAGATCCACCGCGACGACAAGGTGCGCATCGTGCGCGACGGCACGGTCATCTTCGAGGGCCACATGGCGTCGCTGCGCCGCTTCAAGGACGACGTGAAGTCCGTGAAGCAGGGCTACGAGTGCGGCATCGGCATCGAGAAGTTCCAGGACCTGAAGGTGGGCGACACCATCGAGGGCTACCAGGTGAAAGAGGTCGAGCGCACGGAGTAACTCGACTGTCCGGCGTCGAGGAAGCCCCGCATCCCCGTGCTCAAGCAATGGCTCGCTCGGCGGAACAGTCCACTGGGCTGTTCCGTTCGCTGCGCAACCTGCGCGCGGGGACACGGGGCTTCCTCGACGCCTACCGTTACAGTTTTGCTTAGTTTTCCACGACTGGTGCATGGCTCTTGGTTTCAACTCTATACTAAAACTATCTGTCCGCCTCGATTGAGGAGATGACGTCATGAAGCAGAGCGCTTCCAACCGCAAGGTCAACGAGCAGGCCCGCGAGGTGATCGCGAGCATCCTTCTGTTCGACGTGTCCGATCCGCGCCTCCATTTGGTCACCATCACCGGCTGTGAGGTCAGCTACGACCGTTCCGTCTGCAACGTCTACTACACCACCGACCCCGAGCGCTACGCCGGCGCCCAGGCCGCCTTCGAGGCCGCCGCGGGCCACATCCGTTCTCTCATGGCCAAGAAGCTCTCCTGGCGCGTAGCGCCGGAGCTGCGCTTCTACGTGGACACGTCTGTCGATCAGGCAGAGGCCATCTCCCAGGCGCTGAATTCTGAGCGCGAGCATCAGGAGAAGCGCATCGAGGAGGAGACCATCGGGGAAGATCGGGAGTACTAGTTTCATGACGGTGACGCCCCAGACCAACACGACGCTTTCCGAGATCGCCTCCGCGCTCGCCGAGCGCGACCACTTCGTCATCGGAGGCCATGTGAGCCCCGACGGCGATTGCCTTGGCTCGGCTCTGGGGCTCGCCTGGGCCCTGCGGCAATTGGGCAAGGAGGTCGCGTGCGTTCTCGCCCGCGGCGAGGAGCCGCCGAGCGACCTCATGTTTCTGCCCGGGGCCGACGGGCTCGTTCCCGCTGCGGGCTTCGAAGGGCCCTGCGAGTGCTTCATCGCCGTGGACGTGCCCACGCCGGAGCGACTCGGCGACGGGGCGCGCCTGCACGAGGCGGCGCCCTTCACCGTTACGGTGGATCATCATGCGGTGCCCCGGGCCATGAGCGACCTCAGCTACACCGATCCGGACGCCGCCTCCACGTCGCTGCTCATCTGGGAGCTGGCGTCGCTTTTGGGCGCCGATCGCGAGCGCCTCATCGCCACCTGCTGCTACACCGGTCTTATGACCGACACCGGCCGTTTCCAGCACGGCAACACCGACGCTGCCGCGTTCAAGGGCGCGGCCGAGATGGTGGCCGCCGGCGCGCGGCCCGGGGATATCGCCCGGGAGTTCTATCAGAACCGCAGTCTCGCCTCTATCGAGCTGGAGGGGCGCACGGTGGGCCATATGAGCCTGTCCGGCGACGGCGAGGCGGTGCTCTCGTGGCTCTCGCTCGCCGATTTCGCCGAGTGCGGGGCCGTGAAGGCCGATGCCGAGCCCATGATCGATCTTTTGCGCTCCCTGCGCGGCGTGCGCGTTGCCTGCATGCTGCGGGAGCAGGACGGAGAGGTGCGCGGCAGCTTCCGTTCCAAGGACGACACCGACGTGGCCGCCATCGCCGGCGAGTTCGGCGGCGGCGGACATAAGGCCGCGGCTGGATTTACCATTCACGACGATTTGCGCGGGGCCGTGAAGACCGTCGCGCGCCGTTTGGGCATCGAGAGCCCGACCTTGCCGGAGGAGCGTCTGTGAAGCGGGGGACGACCGATCTGTGCCTCGTGCTGGCCGTGGATAAGCCGAGCGGTATGACCTCCCACGACGTGGTGAGCCGCGCCCGGCGCATCTTCGGCGAGAAGCGCATCGGGCACACGGGCACTTTAGATCCACTCGCCTCGGGGGTGCTGCCTCTGTGCGTGGGGCCGGCCACCCGGCTCGATCAGTTCCTCACCGGCCACGACAAGTCCTACGTGGTCTCAGTCGTCTTTGGCGCCGCCACCGATACCGACGACTGCGACGGCGAGGTCATCCGCACGGGCGTTGTGCCCGATGAGGTGTTCGACCCGTTCTTCGCCAGCGTTTTCGTGGGCGGTTTGGTGGGGAAGTCCAAGCAGCTGCCGCCGGTGTACTCGGCCATCAAGGTGGGGGGAACCAAGGCCTGCGATGCGGCTCGCAAGGGGCGCGTTATCGATCTGGCGCCGCGCGACATCGAGGTGTACTCCGCCGAGCTTCTGGGCATCGGGGGCGCCGACGGCACGGAACCGGCCCGCTGGGACATCGCCTTCAAGGTGTCGAAGGGCACCTATATTCGCGCACTCGCCCGTGACATCGGCAACAGCCTGGGGTGCCCCGCCCATGTGGGGGCGCTGCGCCGCACGGCGGCCGGCGCGATCGGCATCGCCGACTGCGTGACGCTGGAGGTCTTGGAGGAGATGGGGGAGCGCGCCGCCCTGGATCCGCTGAAGGTGCTCGGCATGCGCTTCATCTACCTCGACGATGCCGCCGCGGCGCGGGTGCGCAACGGCAACCCGCTGAACGGGCGCGCCGTGGAGCTCTTCGAGCGCCGCAGCGTCGACCCGGCGGCGGAGCTGTGCGCCTGCACGGCCGGGGTGCGCCCCAGCTGCGAGCCGCCGCAAAATGGCGAGGTCGTGGCCCTTGTGGCCGACAACCGCATCGTGGCATTATACGAGTATCAGAGCGATAAGGGGCGCTTCGCCCCCCGCTGCGTGTTCCCGATAGGAGTTTCTCGTGGCTGCAGTGATCTCTAGGAACGATCCCGCCTTCGACGAGGCCCTGCTCGATCGCGCCTCGGTGGCCTTCGGCGTCTTCGACGGCGTCCACGAGGGGCACCGCTTCATCATCGGCGAGGCGGTGAACACGGCCCGCGAAGAGGGGCGCGCGAGCGCCGTCATCACCTTCGACATCGATCCCGACGAGGTGTTCGCGGCTGATCGGCTGAAGAAGCTCATGACCAACGAGGCGCGCATCGCCAAGCTGGCCGAGCTGGATGTGGACGCGGTCGTGGTGCTGCCGTTCTCCCGCGAGTTCGCGGCCCAGAGCCCCGAGGACTTCCTCGACGCCTGCTTCGGCGGCGGCGTGCCGAGCCACATCCACATCGGCAGCGATTTCCATTTCGGTCGCAAGGCCGCGGGCAATGTGGAGAGCTTGCGCGTGTGGGGCGCCGAGCGCGGCATGGAGGTGCACGGCCACGAGCTCCTCTCCGAGGGCGGCCGCCCCGTGACGGCCACGCGCATCCGCGGCCTTCTGTCCGAGGGCCGGGCCCGCGAGGCGGCCGACCTTCTGGGGCGCCCCTACGAGCTTTCGGGCCTCGTGCGCCCGGGCCGCGGCGAGGGTCGCGACTTCGGCTTCGCCACGGCGAATCTGGAGGTGCCGCCCATGCTTCTCGCCGTCGGCGAGGGGGTGTACGCCTGCTATGCCGTAGTGGAAGGCGCCCGCTACAAGGCGGCCGTGAACGTGGGCGTTCCCGCTACCTTCGCCGACACGGCTAAGGAGAACATTGAGGTGCACCTCCTCGATTTCGATGAGGACATCTACGGCCAGGACATCGAGGTGGAGTTCATCGAATGGCTGCGCCCCATGCGCGCCTTCGAGAGCACCGACGAGCTCATCGCCACTGTCCAGTCCAACATAGCCTGGGTCCGGGAGAATTTGTAGCGAAATCGGGTCGAGCCGGGAGCGAGCCTATCGGTTCGAGCGGTCTTTGAAGAGCTGGTCGTATTGGACGATGGCGTAGGACTTCAGGGCGTCCTCGGCTCTCTGCTGGGCGTCGGTTTCCACGGTCTCGCCGAACCAGTGCCACGCTCCCTCGGCATCCCGGTAGCCGTTCAGGTTCACGGCGGGCAGCGCCTGGCGCAGGGCCGAGCGGTACAGGGCTTGTGAGTCGCGGGGCAGCCCCGTTGCATCGAGAAGCAGGTTTGAAAGATAGTTCAAGCTCGTGATGTCGGCGTCCTCGATGCGCGTGAGCGTGTCCCCGTACTTCCCGCGGGCCGCGCCGTTCGCCCAAATGAAATAGGGCGTCCGGTAGCGTGCCTGCACCTCTTCCAAGCCGGCGTCCTCCACGGGCTTGCCGAAGGTCTCCTCGAAGAGCCAGTCGGCGAAGCCGGGTTGGTGGTCGCCGAAGAACACGACGATGGTGGGCTCGTTCCGCGCGTTCAGCTCGTCCACGAGCCAGCGCAGATCCTCATCCGAGCGCCGGATGGCCGCCAGAAACTCGTCCACCTCGGGGTTTTCCACCTCGTCCGATTCCAGATGCACGGCATCAGCGGCGGGAACGAGCCCCGTGTCGTATCCGCCGTGGTTCTGGATGGTGACATCGAAGACGAACTGGGGCCCCTCTCCCTCGTCGATCTTCTCCAGCACGCGCTCGTAGGTGGTGCGATCCGTGACGAGGTCGCGGAAGGTGTCGGCGTCTTCCATGGTGGTGATGTCGTCGAACGCGTCGAATCCGAGCTGCTCGTAGATGCGGTCGCGCCGCCAGTTGGCCGCCTCGGCCGGGTGAATCGCATGGGTGCCGTACCCCAGGCTGCGGAAGTAGGAGGCGAGGTTGTCCACCCCTTCCAAATCGTAGAGCACGTAGGGGTACACGCCGCCGCCCATGTTGCCCATGGAGGCGCCGGTGAGGAACTCGAACTCGCTGTTGCAGGTGCCCCCGCCCATGGCCGAGACGTACACGTCGCCCGCGGCCAGGGAATCGTTGGCCACCTCGTGGAAGAACGTCGGCGCGGCGTTTGTTCCCTCAAGGCCGGGGTATTCGGAGAGATCGGAGAACGTCTCGTTCATGATGGCGATGACGTTGGGGCCGTCGTAGGGGAGTGCTTCGGGCTGTTCCGGCGCTGCATCGCCAGTGGTGGGCGCCGTTGAGTTTTGGTTGCCCGTTGTGTCGGGCGAGGGGGACTCTGCCACCGTGCCGTCCGTTCCCGTCAGCGGATCCTCGGCGAAGGGGGCCAGGATGGCGTCCACGGCCTCGGCGGAGTAGCCCTCCGGAGGCTTGGGCGTCAGCTCTTGGGCCCGCGAGAGGAAGCAGAGCGCGGTGCCCTGGGTGGCGTAGGAGCCGCGCACGTCCCATACGTCCACAGTCACCTCGCAGTCCTTCTTGATATCGATGGCCTGGTACTGCATGGCGCCGAGGCACACCAGCAGGGCCGCCGCCAGCATGTTGGCGGCAATGTCCCAGCGGGCGCGCTTTCGTTGGGGGCACAGCTTCGCCAGGGCGATGCAATAGGCGGCGAACAGCGCCCAGCAGAACGCGAGGCGACCGGTGAGAAACAGGCTGTAACCGCCGGCCACCGAGGCGGCGGTGCCGAGGGCGAACAGATCCGCCGGCACGATGGGCTGCCCCTTGAAGGCGATGATGAAGAAGTTGGCGGTGCCCCACATAAGGCACAGTCCCACGAACGCGGCGAGCGATGCGCGGGTGCGCTGTCCCGCCAGAAAAGTGATGGCGCAGCCCAGCCCCAGGATGAGCAGGTTGTCGATGACGTAGCGCTGGGGAATGGCGAAGACATCGCCGTTCCACGGCAGCTCGAGGAGCAGAAAGCCCAAAACGACGGCGAGCGCGAAGAAGACGCTGCGTCGCAGCGCGTCCATTGCCCGCGGCCGCCCCGTGGCGCCCGAGCTGGTTTCAGTTCGTTCCCTATTCAAATAACCCCTCCGGTTCAAGAGTAAAACAACAACTTACCACGGCTGGAGCTGCTTCGCTTTGGACGGAACGGAACGTCCCGCCCGTCTCGGGAAAATCTCCATGGCAATTCGGGCCATAATTTTCGAGTTGTTAGCATTGCGAATGGCCTCCCGCTATCCCACCAATTCCACAAGAAGGCTGAAACTATCGATAAACGAATAGTCGATGAGGCAAATTCTTTCAGCGAAGCTCGAAGAACGCCATAAGCGATCTCATCAATGCTAACAACTCGAAATTTTGGCGAAAAAATGGGTGAGAAATCGTCTGGAAGGACACAGGCTGGAATCTGCGGGTATACTGCACCCATGAGTAAAGAACGAATTTCCTGGGAAAACGAATACCCCGACGAGTTGGAGCGCGAGGGCCGCATGAGGCCGACGCTCGCCCGCGCCGTGCGCGATCATGAAGCCGCGGGCAACGCTGTTGACGAGGCCGTCGCGGAGGCAGTCTGGGCGGACGGCGAAGGCGAGGCGGCCGCCATGGACGTCGTCGACGACGCGGCCGCCATGGGAGCGGTCGCGGAGGCAGCCGTCGCGGAAGCCGTGGGCGAAGGCGGTCGCGCCAAGCCCGGTCGCTCCCGCGAGACCCAGCAGCAGAAGCTCGCGCGCATCAAGCGCGAGCTGGAGGCGGTGCCCACCGAGCCCGGCGTGTACCTGTGGAAAGACGCCGCCGGCGAGGTCATCTACGTCGGCAAGGCCAAGCAGCTGCGGGCGCGCATGCGCCAGTACGTGAACTTCCAGGACGATCGCGCGAAGATTCCCTTGCTCGTGGAGGCCATCGACTCCTTCGACTACCTCGTCGTCGACAACGAGCACGAGGCGCTCGTGCTGGAGAAGAACCTCATCAACCAGTACAGCCCGTTTTTCAATGCGGACTTCAAGGACAACAAGAGCTACCCCTTCATCGCGCTCACCAAAGGCGATGTGTTCCCGGCCATCAAGTACACTCGCGAGAAACACAAGTCCGACACGAAGTACTTCGGTCCTTTCACTGACGCCCGCGCCGCCCGGGAGATGATCGACATCGCCCGGCGTGTGGTGCCCCTGTGCGCCGCCACCTGCGCCGACTGGCGGGGACTCACGCGCGCGCTGGAGAAGGACCCGCTCGCTTTCTTGAAGCGCGATGCGCGTCCCTGTTTCGACTGCCACGTGGGCCTCGGCCCCGGCGCCTGTTGCGGGGCCATTACGCCCGAGGAGTACGCCCAGAACGTGCGGCGCATCGAGCGCTTCCTCGCCGGCAACCACCGCGAGTTCGTCGACGAGCTGACGGCGGAAATGCAGGAGGCCGCCGAAGAGCTCGACTTCGAGCGGGCGGGACGGCTGAAGGCGCGCATCGACACCATCAACTCGCTCGCCGACAAGCAGCACGCCGTGTCCTCGCGCGACCTGTCCGCCGACGTCGTCGGGTTCTTCCGCGAGGAGACCGTGGCCGGGGTGAACGTGCTCGTCATCCGCGAGGGACGCATCGTGAACGCCAACGAGTTCGTCTTGAACCGTGGCACCGACGTGCCCGATCAGGATCTGCTGCGCAACTTCCTCATGCGCTACTACGACACCACCACCTCCATCCCGCGCGAGGTGATCGTGCGCGCACTGCCCGAGGACGCCGAGGCCATGGGGGAATGGCTCACGGGCAAGCTCGACTCGGCCCACGGCGCCAAGGTGCGCTTCTGCGCCCCGCAGAAGGGGGAGAAGGCCGACCTTCTGACCATGGCCGAGACCAACGCGCGCCACGTTCTCATGCGCTACAAGGTGCGCACGAACTACGACGACAAGCGCATCAACAACGCCCTTCTGCAGCTGGAGAGCGCCCTGGCCTTGGACGCGCCGCCCATGCGCATCGAGTGCTTCGACATCTCCACCATCCACGGCTCCTACACGGTGGCCTCCATGGTGGTGTTCACCGGCGGAAAGCCGGACAAGAACCAGTACCGCCGCTTCAAGATAAAGACGCCGCTCGACGAGGCCAACGACTTCCTCTCCATGCAGGAGGTGATGCGGCGCCGCTACGCGCCGGAACGTTTGAGCGACGAGCGCTTCGGCAGCAAGCCGGACCTCATCATCCTGGACGGCGGAAAGCCGCAGCTGACGGCGGCGCTCGCCATGTTCGAGGAGATGGGGATCGACGACATCGCCATTTGCGGTCTGGCCAAGCGCGACGAGGAGCTGTTCGTGCCTTGGCAGGACACGGGACCGGTGGTGCTGCCCTCAGGCTCGGCGTCGCTGTACCTGGTGAAGCAGGTGCGCGACGAGGCCCACCGCTTCGCCATCACCTTCCACCGCGAGCTGCGCGGCAAGGGTATGACGGCGAGTATTCTGGACGACGTGGCGGGTCTGGGGCCCGTGCGAAAGAAGGCGCTGATGAAGCACTTCAAGTCGTTCAAGAACCTGAAGGCCGCGAGCCTCGAGGACATCAAGGCCGCCAAGGTCATCCCCGAAGAGGTGGCCGAGGAGCTGGTGCGCGTTCTCGCGCAGTATAATGAGCGGAAAGAAGAGAAGGAAGAACAGCTGGCCGATAGCGTCCTGGCGAACACCATCCCGTAGGGGCAGACCTTGGTCTGCCCTTCCGAGCGGGATAGCCATGCTTATGAGGGGCGACCAAGATCGCCCCCTACGGAGAGCTCGTTCAGACAAACGGAAAGCCTCTGTGAAGAAGAGCGATCCTTTCAGGAAAGGAGGCCTTTGTGGCCGAGGAGGTAATGGAAGAGGCTCAGATGCCCGACTTCGTCATCGTGACGGGCATGTCCGGCGCCGGGCGCACGGAAGCCATGCACGTCTTCGAGGATTTGGGCTACTACTGCGTGGACAACTTGCCTTCGAGCCTGCTCGCCGAGCTCGTGCGCGTGAACGAGAGTACCGAGCACGAGGGCGGCCGGCGTCGTCTGGCCGTGGTCTGCGACTCGCGCAACGGCGACTTCTTCGGCGATCTGGAGGCCGAGCTTTCCTCCATGCGAGAGGCCGGCGTCTCCTACAAGACGCTGTTCCTCGATGCCGCCGACGACAAGCTCATCGCCCGTTACAAGTCGAGCCGCCGCCGGCATCCGCTGTGCACCGACGGCACCACCATCTGGCAGGGCATCCAGCGCGAGCGGCTCATGCTCATGGGCCTTCGCGACCGCGCCGACTACGTCATCGACACCACCGATATGCTGCCCCAGAAGCTGCGCAGCACCATCCGGGGGCTCTTCGCCACGGGCAGCGAGCGCAAGGGGCTTGCGGTCACCGTGTACTCCTTCGGCTTCAAGCACGGCGCCCCCTACGATGCGGATCTCGTCATGGACGTGCGCTTCCTGCCGAACCCCTATTACGATCCGGAACTGCGGCCGCTGACGGGGCTGGACGCCCCGGTGCGCGACTTCGTGCGCATGCGCGAGGAGACCATCGAGTTCGAGCAGAAGTGGCACGACCTTTTGGACGTCGTCATGCCGGGGTACGTCGCCGAGGGCAAGCAGCAGCTGGCCATCGGCGTGGGCTGCACCGGCGGCCAGCACCGGTCGGTGGCGCTTGCCGAGGCCACGGGCGATTACCTGAAGTCGAAGGGCTATCGGGTGAGCGTTGCCCATCGCGATCTGCGTCTGGCCGAGCGCGGTCACGACGTGCAGCGCGAGAGCGACAACGTGCTGGACGCCCGTGCCGGCGGCGGAAAGGAAGCGTAGAAGGTGGCCGGCATAAAGAAGAGCACCGAGGCCTTCCGCGTTGATCCGGCGGCCACGGCGGCGTTCTCGGCCCTGCGCAGCGCGCTTCCGAACCTGCGGCCTTTGGATGAGGACGCCCGCGCACTGAAGGCGGTGGTCATCGGCGGGGGCACCGGCGCTCCGGTCTCCATCCGGACGCTGCTCTCCTTAGGCGTGCAGACGAGCGCCGTCGTGGCCATGGCCGACGACGGCGGCAGCACCGGTGTTTTGCGCGAGGAGGCCGACGTCACGCCGCCCGGCGACATCCGCAAGTGCCTCGTGGCCTTTGCGAAGGATCCCGCCGACCCGCTTGTGCGGGCGCTCAAGTACCGCTTCGCCGTGGCCCGCGACCATGCTCTGGGCAACCTCCTTCTGGCCGCGCTGGAAGATGCGACGGGGTCGTTTCCCGAGGCCATCGCCATCTGCGAGAAGCTGGTGGACGCCCAGGGGCACGTGTATCCCTCGACGTTGGACCACGTGGTGTTGTCGGCCCAGACCCAGGACGGGCGCATTCTGGACGGTCAGGCCGTGGCCTGCCATTCCAAGACGGCGCTTGCGCAGGTGTGGCTCTCCGCCGAGGACGGCCGGCCGCCGCGCCCTTACGAGCCGGCGCTTCAGGCCATCCGCGAGGCCGACCTCATCGTGCTGGGCCCGGGGTCGCTGTTCACCTCCATCATCCCGAACCTGCTCATCCCCGGCGTCGTCGAGGCCATCCGCGCCTCTCGGGGCCGCGTGCTATTCGTGTGCGCCCTGGCCGACGTGCAAGGGGAGACGTGGGGGCTGACGGCCCGCGAGCACTTCGAGGCGCTGACGGCCCACGGCATGGAGGGGCTCATCGACTACATGCTCGTGCACTCGAAGGTGCCTCTGCGCGCCGAAAGCCCCGCCACGGGCAGCTTCGCGGCCATCTCCGGGGCCGAGCTGGAGCACGCTTCCACGAGCGACTTGAACGACGACCAGCTCATCAAGGGGGTGCGTCCCATCTCCATCTCCTACGCCGATATGCTCGCCATCCAGTCCCGCGGTCCCATCGTCATCAGCCGAAACCTCGTGGACGCCGAGCAGCCCACGTGGCACTCGCCCTTCGCGCTGCGCGATGCCTTCCAGAACGTCATCAAGCTCTCGCGGGCGCGCCGGAGCTAGGCCATGTCGTTCACGTCCGAGGTGAAAGACGAGCTGGCCCGGGTCATGCCCGCCTGTCCGCAGTGCGAGAAGGCGACGCTCGCGGCGCTGGTGCGCATCGAGGGGACGCTCTTCGTGAGCGGACCTGCCCGCTACCGGGTGGAGATCGCCACGGACGCGCCGGCCTCAGCACGGCTCGTCGTGCGGCTTTTGCACGGCATCTATTCGTTGAAGACGAACCTCACCATGCGCCGTTCGGTGCTGCACAAGACACCGAACTACCTCATCGAGGTGCCGGCCCAGCCCCATCTGGCCGACGCCTTGCGCGACATGGGGGTGCTCTCGGCCGAGGGCGGCCTCGAGATGGGTATCAAGGAATCGCTCGTGGCCAAGCCCTGCTGCGCGGCGGCCTACCTGCGCGGCGCCTTTTTGGGCAGCGGCTTCATCTCGAATCCCAAAAGCGACTTCCACTTCGAGATCACCGTGGAATCCGAGGCGCTGGCCGAGGGGCTCGTGGAGCTCATGGCCCGCAAGGACATCACGGCCCGCATCATGGCACGGCGCAGCTCGTACATGGTCTACCTGAAGAGCGGCAACGCCATCACGGAGTTCCTCGCCTTCACCGGCGCCCACCAGGCGGCGCTTTCCATGGAGGAGGAGCGCGTCGTGAAGTCGGTGCGCAACGACGTGAACCGCCAGATCAACGCCGAGCTGGCCAACCAGCAGAAGGCCGCCAGCGCCGCCGTAGAGCAGATTTACGCCATCCGGCGGGTGGTGGAGCACTACGGTATGGAGGACTTGCCCCCGGCGATCCGGGAGTTCATCCGCCTGCGGGTCACCTACCCCGAGGCGTCGCTGAAGGAGCTCGGCCAGCGGGCGACGCCGCCCCTTTCCAAGAGCGCCGTCTATCACCGCGTCCGCCGCCTCGAGTCAATGGCCGCCGAGCTGGACGCGGGGGAGTAGCGCCGGCAGCCCCATCGAAGTGGTAAACGGCCTCTCTAGCTTCTCCCTTGTGCCGTATTTCCTCCAGTAAGTTGTGCCCGAGTCAATTTACTGGAGGAAATAGGCAGCAAGTTGTTGCGCTCGCTTTTGTGCAGGCGGGACGGTTTTCGGGGCCGTCGGCTTTATCGTGGTGGGAATCGCTTAGCTTCGTAGTAAACTTGTGAGAGGCCTAACAGCTGATACGTGCCCATCGGGCTTTGCGAGTATCTTGTGAAAGGAGATACGCATGACAACCAAGGTAGGCATCAACGGATTCGGTCGCATCGGACGCCTCGTCTTCCGCGCCATGGCCGACGATCCCGCGGTCGAGGTGATCGCCGTCAACGATCTGGGCGACAAAGCCACCGCTGCTCACCTGCTGAAGTACGACTCCATCCACGGCATCCGCAATTTTGATATCGAAGTGACGGATGACGGCTTGGTGGTGGATGGCAAGCACGTGACCATGCTTTCCGACCGCGATCCGGCGAACCTGCCCTGGGGCGAGCTGGGTGTGGATGTGGTCGTAGAGGCCACCGGCATCTTCAAGACCGGCGAGCTGGCGCAGAAGCACCTGGATGCCGGCGCCAAGAAGGTCGTCATTACCTGCCCGGCCAAGGACGAGGACATCACCATCGTCATGGGCGTCAACGACGACCAGTACGACCCCGAGGTGCACAACATCATCTCGAACGCCTCCTGCACCACCAACTGCCTGGCTCCCTTCGCCAAGGTGCTGCTGGAGAACTTCGGCATCAAGCGCGGCTACATGAACACCATTCACTCCTACACCAACGACCAGAAGATCCTCGATCTTCCCCATAAGGATCTGCGCCGCGCCCGCGCTGCCGCCGTGTCTATGATCCCCACCACCACCGGTGCCGCCCGTGCCGTGTCCCTCGTGCTCCCCGAGCTCAAGGGCCGTCTCGACGGCTTCGCCACCCGCGTTCCCACCCCCGACGGCTCCATGGTCGACCTCACGGTGGAGCTGGAGAAGTCCGTGACCGCCGAGGAGATCAACGCCGCCATGAAGGCCGCGGCCGAAGGTCCCTTGAAGGGCATCTTGGAGTACACCGAGGATCCCATCGTGTCCATCGACATCGTGGGCAACGACCACTCCTCCATCTTCGACTCGCAGCTGACCATGGTGCTCGGCGGCGAGGGCAACTTCGTCAAGTGCATCTCCTGGTACGACAACGAGTGGGGCTACTCCAACCGCGTGAAGGATCTCGTGAAGATCCTGCTCCCGTAGCTTCCACAAAGAAATGAATCCGAAAACCCAGCTCGCCTTTCGGGCTGGGTTTTCCCTTATAGGGAAAGGAACGACATGGCGGATATCAAGACTATTGATGACGAGAATTTCGCGGGCAAGAAGGTGCTCGTGCGCGTCGACTTCAACGCGCCGGTGGACGCCGACGGCAACGTGACTGACGATACGCGCATCCGTGCGGCGCTGCCCACCATCAACAAGCTCGTCGGCGACGGCGCCCGGGTGATCCTCACGAGCCACCGCGGCCGACCGGCGGGGGAGGGCTTCGAGGAGTCCTTCAGCTTGGGCCCCATCGCGCGCCGTTTGCAGGAGCTGCTCGGCCGTGACATCGTGCTCTCGCGCGAGCTTATCGGACCTGCGGCTCAGGAAGTCGTGGACGCCTTGGAAGACGGCGATGTGCTGCTGCTGGAGAACATCCGCTTCGATAAACGGGAGAAGAAGAACGACCCCGAGTTCGCCCGCGCCTTGGCCGACCTCGCCGACGCCTACGTGAACGACGCCTTCGGCACCGCGCACCGCGCCCATGCTTCCACGGCCGGCGTGGCGGACTTCCTGCCCTCCTATGCCGGTTACCTCATGGAGCGCGAGGTGGCCACGCTCACGGGCATGCTCGACGAGCCGCGCCGTCCCTTCGTCGCCATCCTTGGCGGCTCGAAGGTCTCCGACAAGATCAAGGTCATCGACGCGCTGCTGGAGAAGGCCGACACCCTCATCATCGGCGGCGGCATGTGCTTCACGTTTTTGGCGGCGCAGGGCAAATCCGTGGGCACCTCGCTCATGGAGGCCGATTGGGTCGAGCGCGCCGGTGCCATGATGAAGAAGGCCGCCGACCGCGGCGTGGCGCTGCTGCTTCCCGTGGACGTCGTGTGCGCCGATGCCTTCGCGAACGACGCCAACCTCGCCACCGTCTCGGTGGACGAGATCCCCGACGACATGATGGGCCTCGATATCGGCCCGGAGACGGCCGAGCTGTACGCCGAGGCCATCGGCATGGCCAAGAGCGTCTTCTGGAACGGCCCCATGGGCGTCTTCGAGATGCCCTCCTTCGAGGCCGGCACCCGGGCCGTGGCCGAGGCCGTGGCCGCCAACGAGGAGGCCGACACCATCATCGGCGGCGGCGACTCGGTGGCCGCGGTGAACCAGTTCGACCTGGCCGACAAGATGACCTTCATCTCCACGGGCGGCGGTGCCTCCATGGAGCTCGTCCAGGGCGAGGCGCTCCCCGGCGTCGAGGCCCTTCGCTAGAAAGGAAGCAATATGCCCCGTAAGAATCTCATTGCCGGCAACTGGAAGATGAACAACACCATTCCCGAGGCCGTGGTGCTCGCTCAGGAGATCTCCAACCGCATGGAGCGCGACTGGCTCGAGCTGGTGGATGTGGCCGTCTGCCCGCCGTTTGTGGACCTCAAGCCCGTGAAGAGCGTCTTCGAGTTCGACCGCGTGGATATCGCCGTGGGTGCCCAGAACGTCTACTGGGAACCCAAGGGCGCGTTTACCGGCGAGATTTCCATCGCCATGATCAAGAACATCGGCTGCGCCTTCTGCATCGTGGGCCATTCCGAGCGCCGCAACCTCTTCGGCGAGACCAACGAGGAAGTGAACTTGAAGGCCCGCGCGCTCATCGAGGCCGATATCACCCCCATCATCTGCGTGGGTGAGTCGCTGTCCGTGCGCGACGGGGGCACCTACCTCGATTTCGTCACGGCCCAGGTGCGCGCGGCCTATGCCGGTATGGACGCGGCCGACGCGGCGAAGACCGTTGTGGCCTACGAGCCGGTGTGGGCCATCGGCACGGGACGGACGGCCACGCCGGAGCAGGCCGAGGAGGTCTGCGCCGCCATCCGCGCCACCGTGTCGGACATGTTCGGCGCTGAGGTGGCCGAGAACCTGCGCGTGCTCTACGGTGGCTCGATGAACGAGGGGAATGCGGCGCTGCTCCTCGCCGAGCCCGACATCGACGGCGGCCTCATCGGCGGCGCGGCGTTGAAGGCCGATTCGTTTATCCAGATCGTGAAGGAAGCCTGCTAAATGGAACGACCTGTTGTGGCGCCGGCCCGCGAAGAGCTGCGCCTTCCCGCCTGTCTCATCATCATGGACGGCTTCGGCCTGGCCGAGCCGGGCCCGGGCAACGCCATCTCGCTGGCCGCAACGCCGGTGCTCGACCGCCTGTTCGCCGAGGCGCCCACCACGCGCCTGGCGGCCTCCGGCGAGGCCGTGGGCCTGCCTGAGGGGCAGATGGGCAACTCGGAGGTGGGGCATCTGAACATCGGTGCGGGGCGCGTGGTGTTCCAGGAGCTCACGCGCATCAACCGCGCCTGCCGCGACGGATCGATCGCCGTGAACCCGGAGATCGTCGCGGCCTTCGAGACGGCCAAGAAGCCGGGAGCCGCGCTGCATCTCATGGGATTGCTCTCCGACGGCGGCGTGCACTCTTCCAACGAGCACCTCTACGCGCTCGTGGACGCCGCGGTGGCGGCCGGGGTGCCGCGTGTCATGGTGCACTGCTTCACGGACGGCCGCGACGTTCCGCCCGCCAGCGGGGCCGCTTACATGGCCGAGCTCGTGGATTATTTGGAACGGGCCGCGTCGAAGGCCCCGGACGGCACGCCCTGCGAGATTTCCATCGCCTCCGTGGAGGGCCGTTACTACGCCATGGACCGCGATAATCGTTGGGAACGCGTGGAACGCGCCTACGATGCCGTCGTCTGCGCCGAGCCCTTCCGCGACCTGGCCGCCGTGACCGCCATGGAGGCCTCCTACGCCTCCGAGGTGACCGACGAGTTCGTGGAACCCGTGGCCTTAGATCCCCGCGGCATGCGCGACGGGGACGCGGTCATCTTCTTCAACTTCCGCCCCGACCGCGCCCGCGAGATCACCCGCGCCCTCACCGACCCCGACTTCGCCGGTTTTGCGCGCAAGGCGTGGCCGAGCGTGCATTTCGTGTGCCTCACGGAGTACGATCCGGAGATCCCGGCGGCGGTGGCCTTCCCCAAGGAGTTCCCGGAAAACGTGTTGGCCGACGTGCTCGCCGACGCGGGGCTTGCCCAGTACCATATCGCCGAGACGGAGAAGTACGCCCATGTCACTTTCTTCTTGAACGGCGGTCGCGAGGCCGAGAAGGCGGGGGAGAGCCGACGGCTCATCGCGAGCCCGAAGGTGGCCACCTATGATCTGCAGCCGGAGATGAGCGAGCCCGAGGTGGCCGACACCTTGGCGGCGGCCATCGACGCCGACGAGGCCGACGTGTACATCGTGAACTTCGCGAACTGCGACATGGTGGGGCATACCGGCATCGTGGAGGCGGCCCGCGCGGCCACCGAGGCGGTGGATGCCGGCGTGGGGAAGGTTCTTTCCGCCATAAAGCGCAAGGGCGGCGTGGCGCTCGTCACGGCCGACCACGGCAACGCCGACAAGATGATCGCCGAGGACGGCGGTGCCTTTACGGCCCACACCACCAACCCGGTGCCTCTTGTGCTCGTGGATGCGAGCGGGTCGAACCTGAGCCTTTCCGGAGCCGAGGGGTGCCTGGCCGACATCGCGCCCACCCTGCTCGCGATGATAGGCCTTCCGCAGCCGGCCGAGATGACGGGCGAGAGCCTTCTGGCTTGAAATTGATCCCGATGCCGCTCGGCGCCCCTTGATGGCGCTGGCGGCATCGGCTATACTAGTCGACTTGCGTACGCAAAACACTGGAAACGTAAAGGAAGCGTGACACGTTGAATCCCCTGGTAATCGTCTTCTTGGTTCTGCTGGTTCTGTCCGGCATCGGCCTTATCATCTTCATTCTCATGCACTCGGGCAAGGGCACGGGCATCTCGGATATGATCGCGAGCTCCATGTACTCCACCCAGACGGGCACGAGCATCATCGAGAAGAACCTCGACCGCATCACCATCGGCTGCGCCATCGTGTTTCTGCTTTCCCTCGTGGTTCTCATGATCATCTACCCCCACGGAACCATTACCCAGTAATTGAAAAATTCTTCTTGCATGCGCGACAGGTTCTGTTAGAATAATCGTCGCTGCAAAAAGCATGTCGGAGTGGTGGAACGGCAGACACGCTAGCTTGAGGTGCTAGTGCCCATTTACCGGGTGTGCGGGTTCAAATCCCGCCTCCGACACCAGAGAAATTAAAAGAGCCCGTAAGGGCTCTTTTCATTTCGCCGATGCTGCGGTTCCGACAGGCACCTGGCCGTGCCCCTTGTTTGGGGCACGGCGTTGGCCCAAGCCAACTTGGCCCCAAGGCGGGGCAATTCCAGGCACCTGTCGGAACCTCGCTGACTTCCTTGGGCGCTTTCGGGGCTCTTCTCCGGTTCTGAATAGTAAGAGGTGATTTGCATGACGACAGATGGCAAGACGGCTCATGGGCGGCAGGTGGAGAGGGTTCTTTGGATCGTTCTCGTCTTGAACCTGGTGGTGGCCGCCTCCAAGTACTTCTACGGTCTGGCGTCGGGATCGGCCTCCATGCAGGCCGATGGCATCCACTCGGTATTCGACTCGCTGGGCAACGTCATCGGGCTTGTCGGCATCAGCTTGGCGGCGCGTCCTGCCGACGCGGGGCACCCTTACGGCCATTCCAAGTTCGAGACCTACGGTTCGCTCGCCATCGGCGTGCTGCTCCTCTTCGCTGCCTTCGAAGTAGGCTCCTCGGCTGTGGAGAAGCTGGTCGCCGGCACCTACACGGCTCAGGTGACGCCCGTGTCCTTCATCGTCATGGTGGGAACCCTCGTGGTGAACCTGTTCGTGACCTTGTACGAGCGCCGCGCGGGCAAGCGGCTCAAGAGCGAGATCCTCGCGGCGGATGCGGCCCACACGCTCTCCGACGCTTTCGTCTCCATCGGCGTCATCGTCGGCCTCGGCTTCGTCGTGGCCGGGTTCCCCATGGCCGACCCCATTATGGCGCTGCTCGTGACCGTGGCCATCCTCGCCTCCGCAGTGGGCGTGTTCCGCACGGGGCTGCGCACCCTTTCCGACCACGCGCGCATTCCCGCCGCTGACATCGCCCGTGCGGCGGAGAAGGTGGATGGCGTGCGGTCGATCCATGCTGTGCGCACCCGGGGCACCGAGGCTGAGGTCTACTGCGATCTGCACGTGCTCGTCGATCCGCAGATGACGGTGCTTGCCGCCCATGACCTGGGAGATAAGGTGGAAGGTGTCGTGGCCGCGGCCTTCCCTCAAATCAAGGAAGTGCTCGTGCATATCGAGCCGGATACGGCCGCCGAGCGCGCCGAGGGCTAGCGCAAAAAAGCCGCCGTCCGATTTCGCGGGCGGCGGCTTTCGGTAATCTGCGGGGACGGCCAGGGCGTCTTTCCTAGGCCTGGGCGGTGAATCGGATGCCGACGTAGAAGGCGGTGTTCGGCAGGCCCGAAATGTCGTAGACCTCGTCCAGCTCGATGACCGACACGCGCCAGTTGTAGGTGCCGTTGTCCGTGGACACGACGCCGGCCTGGTAGGTGTTGCCCGAGTCGTCCACGCCGCTGTCGGTGACCTCGGCATTTTCCAGCCCCTCCACCTGCATGGCCCCCTGGACGGCCTTCTCAATGGTGCCCGAGGCGAAATCGGCGTAGCGCAGGCGCATGTCGTCGCCCGCCTTGCGCGAGACGGTGAGCGTCCAGGCTCCCTTCAAAAGCTTCACGGCGTCGCCGGCCGACAGCTTGTCGATGCCCTGCACGTACATGAGCCCCGCTTCTTCCAGGGAGACGTCGGCGGGCAGCTTGATGACCTCGAAGCCACCGTCGGGGTCGGTGCCCACGGGGGTGCGCTCGTATAAAGTGTAGCCGGCATCGGTAAGCGCGGTCATGATTTCCTCGTCGGAAAGCGGCATGAGCGACGAGAGCAAAGGGAAGTCGTAGGAGACCTCGCGGGCCAGATTCTCCTGCAGCGTTTGCTGCTGGCGGATGGGCTCGTTCATGATCTGGTCGAAGTAGCGACCTAAAAAGAGGCAGCCGATGACGGCGGCCACGACCATCGCGGCCAGCATGATGGCCCTCACGCGAGGGGGCGTCTCCAACGGCCGGGAGAGCTCGGCGCCGTCGTAGTAGCGCACGTCCCCGATCTGCACGGTGCTCTTCGGCTCGCGGGCCAGCGGGTGGAAGCCTGCACGGCGGGTGGGAGGCACCTCGGCTTCGCCCGATCGGGCATGGCTGGCCTTGCGGCGGCGCGCCTCCTCGGCGCGGCTTACAGCGGCTTCGGTTGAATCTACGGAATCGCGCAGGTTCTCGTCTTGGGTCATGAATGGCGCTCCTGTACGTTACGGTGTTGCTGCCGATTATACCATTGCTTCCCCGTTGGCTCTCTGCTAGGATAAACGGACTCCATGGGGGAGTAGCTGGCGCCTTCGGGCGCGGCTCGTCAACATCGTGGCCACGGTTGCGCGCATGGGCGGCAACGGCGGACCTGGCGAGCCTCAATTAGCGAGACTCATGGTGCAGGATTGACCGCGAAGGTCTGTTCTGCACCATGAGTCTTTTTTTGTGGGTCGGATGGGCCGGCCCGCGCGGACCGAGGAGGAAGACGTGGATCTTTCGATTTTTCTGACGCCGGAGGCTTGGATCAGCCTCCTCACGCTCATTTTCCTAGAGATAGTTTTGGGCGTGGACAACCTGGTGTTCATCTCCATCACCACCAACCGCCTTCCACCGGAGAAGCAGCATATCGGCCGCAAGCTGGGCCTGGCCGGGGCGCTCATCATGCGCATCCTGTTTTTGTGCTTCGCATCCTATTTGGTGCACATGACCGCGTCGCTGTTCACCGTGAACCTCGGCGCCTACAGCCACGGCTTTTCGGTGCGCGATATCGTCATGCTTCTCGGCGGCGGCTACCTCATCTACAAGGGCATCCGCGAGTTGGCCGATGTGCTGGCTCTCACCGAGATCAAGGCCGAGACCTCCGAGGAGCACAAAGCTCGCCATCTCATCGGGCTGCCCCAGGCCGTCGGCACCATCATGGTGATGGATCTCGTGTTCTCCATCGACTCGGTCATCACGGCCGTGGGCCTGGCCGAGCACCTTATCGTCATGATTCTGGCCGTCATGATCGCCGTGTTCATCATGATGATCTTCATCGATCCCATCTCGAACTTCATCAACAGCCATCCGGAGATGAAGATCCTGGCACTGGTGTTCATCTGCGCCATCGGCGTTCTGCTCGTGCTCGACTCCGCCGGCATCCACACCTCCATCGAGGTGCTCGACATGCACATGGAGAAGCTCATGGTCTACTTCGCGATGATCTTCGCCGTGGTCTTGGAGTTCATACAGATGGCCTTCAATTCCCGCCTGAACGCGTGGAAGAAGCAGCTGGCCGACGAGGCCATCGACGCGGCGGTGCGCGAGGCCGAGGGCGGCGAGGAGCCGGCGAAGGTGGGCGAGCAGGCCCGCGCCCGCGTGGATGCCGCCATCGAGAACGCCGAACGGATCGACTAGCGGTGCGGGCGTCGGAGGGCGTTTTCGGTGCTCCTGGCGTCCTTGGCGGCCGTTTGCGGACGAGTCTTGAATTTCTTGAAATTAGGGCTTGCATCGCCTGGCTGCTTCCCTTATAGTATCTCCTCGCGATGCGGACATGGCTCAGCTGGTAGAGCATCACCTTGCCAAGGTGAGGGTCGCGGGTTCGAATCCCGTTGTCCGCTCCATTGTCATCAGAAGGCCGGTCAGGCTCTTGTTTGACCGGCCTTTGCAATGACAGCCGCCAGGGAATGGCGACGTGGCCAAGTGGTAAGGCAGAGGCCTGCAAAGCCTTCACCCCCAGTTCGAATCTGGGCGTCGCCTCCAACCTGGAACTTATATGCGGACATGGCTCAGCTGGTAGAGCATCACCTTGCCAAGGTGAGGGTCGCGGGTTCGAATCCCGTTGTCCGCTCCATGATTTCACGAATCGGGAGCCTGCGGGCTCTCGATTTTCTGTATGAGGGCTTTTGTCAAGCAGCGTGCCTGCAGAGCGCAGTGCCAGCGTGGCTTTTTATCCCGAACGATAGGTGCTACGACATTTTGCCCCCTTTGGCTACAACCAGCCTGACAGAACTCAGTGTCCAGCTGCGGGTTTTTGCCCGATTTCGAATTGCAACCTGTAGCCCAAGGGGCTGTTTTGTCTAAAGCGGGAAAAGGAACTGGCAAAAGAGAGCCTCAGGCTGCGGGTGGCTTGTTCGATGGTACGACCACGCGGAGAGATCGTCCATCCTCAATTGTTGATCGCGTGCACAAAATGAGCGTCACCCTATGGTAGTATGGCGATACGGAAAAGATTCGGCCGTGAGAGGCGGTTGCCCATGGAGACGAGCAAGGTAAAATGCCGCGAGTGCAAGGCTCGCGCCACCCAATACGAGGGGGCGTTGCCGACCCGGGGCGTTGCGAAGGTCCTCGTGGCCGGGTTCGCCATCTACATTCTCGGTCTGTGGGTGCTCGTGGCTCTGGCGGGTTTCACGACCGGCGATGCTGCCGAGGTGGGCATGATGGATATGCTCATCGTGCTGGCCGTCGTCGTCACCCTTGCCACGGCCGGGGTGGTGTGGTGGATGTTCCGCCCGAAGGCCGGCAAGGTCGTTATCTGCGAGAAGTGCGGCGCCCGCTATGCGGTGGTGCAGCCTCCCAAGTACACCAACGGTTGGAACTACGACAAGATTGCCCCGGCATCGGGCCGCGAGCTTCCCGAAGGGGAGCCTGCATCCGATGAGGGAAGCCAGGCTCCTGCCCCCGCATCCGCGCCATCTGCCGCCAATTCCAAAGAATCCTGAAAAACCCTTTGACAGGGAACGGCGATCTGTTAAACTACTAACTCGCTGCTGAACGAAAGCGAGGCGGCAACCCCGAATGCGCGATTAGCTCAGGGGGAGAGCACCACCTTGACACGGTGGGGGTCACAAGTTCAAATCTTGTATCGCGCACCATGAAACACCAGGTCAGAGGCTTGAAAGCTTCTGACCTTTTTCTTTTCCCGGGTCCAAATGGAAGCAAAATGGACTCAAAATCCGCCCCCGTGACTTCATTACCAGTCCATCGCCTCCACCGCCTCGTGCTTCTGGGCCATGTCCACATGGGTGTAAATGTCCATGGTTGTGGAGTACTTCGCGTGGCCCGCGAGCACTTGGAGAACCTTCGGGTCGGTCTTCTTGCGGGCCATGGCCGTGAGGTAGCTGTGCCTCATATCGTGCAGCGTCATGCCCTGGCAGCCGTAGCCGTCCCTGTGACACTCCCACCACCGGGTGACGGAATGGGGCCGCATCCTCTCGCCCAGCTCGTTGCACATGAGCGGCGTGTCGTCTCCGAGGACGGGCCACGGGCTGCCCGTCTCCTTCCGCGTCTCCGCGAACATCTCCTCTATGGCGGCAATGCGCTCCCTCAAGTCCGCCTTGAGGCTCGCGGGCATGGGGAGCGCCCTCTTGGACGCGGCGGTCTTCGTGTCCTTCTGCCGCCCCAGGCTATCGGTGCCGTGCACCACGTGTATCTCTCCGGCCTCGAAGTCTATGTCCCGCACGTCTAGGCCCACGATTTCGCCGCGCCTCATGCCCGACCCGACCGCCGCCCGAAGCGCGAACTCCATGGGCTTCCTCGGATCGAGGGAATCGACGAGCGCCCTGATGCCCTCGACGGGAGGGGGGGTGCGCTGCTCCGTGTCTATGGCCGGCGGCTCGGCGTACTCGCACGGGTTGGAGTCGGCGTCGCCCCCTTCACCGCATCCCGGAACATCCTGTGGAGCGTCACGGATATGTCGCGCACGTAGGTTCCGGACAAGGGCCTGCCTGAAGGGCTCTCGCCGTTTCTGAGGGCCTTGTACATCGCATCCAGGTGCGCCCAGGCCGAATTTCCTCGATCCGGGCCTTAGAGAGGTGCATATTGGCGCACACGATGTGGCACCTGTTCTTCTGCAACGTGTCGTAGGCGACCTTCGCCGCCCGCTCGGCCAGCCACGCCTCCGCGTAGGCGGGGAAGAGCATCCCCCTCTCGCGCCTAACCTCGCCGCGCTCGATGGCGGCCACGAACTCGTCCTTGGCGTCCTGCGCCTCGGAGTACGTCCCGTGGAACACCCTCGTCTTGACATAGCCCTCGTCGCCCTCGAACTCGCCATCGATCTCCGCGCGAAGCTGCCACTTGCGGCACTTGCCGCGCGACTTGCCGCGCTCCATCTTGTACACGGAGCCTTTGCCGCGAACCTTTACCTTGGCCATGGTACAATTCACCTTGCCTTCCTATTCGTAGGATGGTATTTCTTCTGCGAGCCCCGCCAGTCCGCCAAGATCAAAGCGGGGCTCCTTCTCTTAATACTGCTCGCCCACTGCCGGAACAGTGCCGGAGCACTGCCGTTGCACTGTCGAGACAGTGTTTTGTTGCGAAAAGGTTCACTATCCTTCAACCGCAACATCTTGTGTTTCATCCTTCATTTATGGAAGGTTTTCTGCAAAATTCGAAATCAACGTTCAATATCTTGTGCCTTTACTTTTGCAGCGCTGCAAACTTATAATCGAGATAGCTCATCTACCGACTCGTAAGTGTAGAAGGAGTATCTGGTTGCGTCCCTCTCGGGGCGCTTCCTGCTTCTCTGGACACTTTGTCAAATTCCTTCCTCAGTTTCTCAAGCCTGTGTTCCTGATCGACGTAAAACGCTGTTATCAGGAGGCAGTATTTCTCCCTCCTCTCTAGCACGACGAGATACTGCTCGTCCTCAAGGAGCATCTTCACCCGGCTGTGCCCCTTGTAAGGAGTCGACCATACGAGCATTCCTTCGCACTCCGTGCATTCGGGGCGATTGCAGCCGCAATTCTCGATGAACGCTCGCGCCCATCTAATGCGCTCGCACCGGTTCATGTCGGGTTGCCTCTCCCCGTCCTTTCCGTAGTCGCAGCACGTTATGTGCCAGAACGCCTCTTCGCGACCGTGCTCCATTGGATGTCTTCGCGTGTTGACGGGAAGTCCCTCGAAGGTGGGTTTCGTCAGCAGGAAGTCGCGCTCGAATATCTCGTACAGATGATCCTCGTAAGCCTCCCATTGCGCAAGGTCATCGCATGGGAGAAGATCAGGCAGCCAGCACCAGTCCTCAACCACGGTCTACCTCCAATCATGCTCCCACACCAGCAGGTTCAGCTTGTCCTCGCTCGACAGCGTGGTGTTCGTGAGATTTATCTGCGAGCGAGTGATGGTCCTGTTCACCAATTCGACCTTCGTCGAGTTCATCTGAGGGGTGATATAGGGGTTGTTGTGGCGGTAGCAGATGGCTCCTGTCAGGATATCAACGAGTTGCATGATCTGCACCTCGTCGGAACGGATTGGCTGGACGCGCCTCACTATCTCATGGCTGAAGTCGTGGGCGTTCGCGGCGCACACATCCTCGAGCCGACGGGCGTTCTCGCTCGAATGAGTGTCCTTGATGTCTATGTAGACGTAGTACCTCGCATCTCGGCGGAATATCGCCTTCAGAAGCACGAAGTACATCTTGTAATACCACTCATCGTGAGTCTGACCGTAGCGCGCGTGATCGAGCTTCTTCTTGTCCGGTATGACCACGCCACGGAAATGAAGATCGTCGTCGTCGAAGAAGTAGTCGAGAAAATCGACGTACAGAGATCGGTTTCCCGGGGCGGCCTTCGTCCACTTCACCTCGGCCTCTGGCTTTATGCGATGCTTCTTCTTGATCTCGATCAATCTTTGGTTGATCTCCCGCGTTTTCTGTTTCGGGCACCATATGGCCCCAAGTGCCATGGCATTGGATGAGCTGTGCTCCAAATGACAGCTCTCGTCGCAGTAGACGTTGAATTCAGATCCTGAGAAAATCCTGTTAAAATTTTGCGCTGAAATGTAGTTCGAACTGTGCTCCATTACTGGGTCCTCCTACTCCATCTCCCTCGGGGCCTGATACCAGGTGATCACGCCCGGGATCTCTAGGCTGTGCTCGCTGTCCCGCCTTATGATGATGTCCTCGTGGTCGGGGTTGTGGCTCTCCGGCGAGAGGATCATGGTGTTGGCCGTCATGCGCAGCCGGCGCACGATGTAGTCGCAGCCGTCCACCGACGCCATCACGATCGAGTTGTCGCGCGGCTGCTTCTTCCGCGACACTACCAGGTCGCTGCCGACGGAGAGCACCTTGTCCATGCAATCGCCTTCGCTGGACACCACGAAGCAGTCGGGATCCTCGTCCACGAGAAACTGCGGGATGCTCACCATGGTGGCCTCGTCGCACACGTCCGGCTGGGCGAGAACCCCCGCGTGCACCTTCCCCAGGCGCGGCGCTAGGCCCATGGCCATGCCTACGGCGGGACGGGCGTTAGATATTCCTGGAAAGTCTCCATGCTCTTTTGCCGCTAGGCCGTAATTCTCGGAGAGAATATCGTCCTCGCTCAGATTGAAGTAATCGCATATGTTGCGCACGGCATCTTTGCGGGGGGTGGAGCCCTTGCGCCAGCCAGTAACCGCTCCGGGTGTCACGTCTGCTATTCGTGCCAGATGGTCTTGATTAATGTCGTATTTGACCAGTAATGCATCAATGTTTTCAGGGATACCCATATCGCCTCCTTCAATGAAACTCAATTTCTATGAGCATTTTACTACCAATTAAAAAAATCTCAATTATTTTTTTAGTTTTACTAAAGTTTGTGATAAATTGTGCTGACGAAAGGAAGCAAAAGATGCGACCTTATAGTTTAACGCTCGCAACAGTCCGTGACGCTTCGGGTATGAAGCTCGAAAAATCAAAGATACCTCAGGCGTGAAGGCTATTGCCACGTATGTTTCTTGTGAGGGCAAGCTGAGAGTTTTCTAGTTGTTGGAGATTGAAGCATCTACAATGCCATCGCTGAGCACGCGCGCATGCTGCTACGCGATACCGTGCATGAATTTAACCAATATGATTTAGAAAGATATAGCTCCGCTGGAAGGTGAATAAATGGGTCTGCAGGAAGTCAAAGATGGCAAGACCTTGCGCGAGGTGGTTGAGGTGGTATCGAAGGGATCAATATGCGGCCGACCGCAAATCCAGTTAAGTCGTTAGGTTGCAGGAACGTAATGTTTTAAAGCTGCGGTGGACGTACTGCGCACCGATTGCTGACCGCATGGTCAGACCTTGTATCGAGTGCTGTGAGTCTATAGGTGGGTTATCCTGGTTTTTGTCTTTGTCTCAGGTAGCTGGAAGGCAACGCTCCTGTAATGACTAGCAATGAATGGCATTCCTGATCAGAGATTAAGGTTGCCATATGAACCAACCGGAGAAAGCGAAGGCGACGTGGCAATTCACTGAGGCATGCAACAACTTATGACTACTTTCATAGAAATACAGCAGGAGTTTGGGAGATGCTGTCGGGCTAACGATGGCATGTCCTGTATATTTACTCGAACTTTAAATGATGGCACAAGAAAGATGATTGCTAATCGGCTCAACCAATATGCGGCACAGCTTGATTGGAATAGAGTTATCGGTCTCGTCGACGTATCAAAGAGGCACGATGCGACTGCGGGCATTCTAGTGTGCGACACAAAAGCTTATTTCTACGGCGGTCGCAATAAACCTCAGAAGGTCTGGTACGACGAGGTTAGTAGAATCGCGATATTGAGAACTGAGGAAGGATTCGACTACGGGGTAAAATTTGAGCTCGATAGCAACGCCGATTATTTGTGGAAATGCGACGTCGTAGACTGCGAGGCCATCACAAAGCTCATCAAAAGTATCAAGAGGATCAACCGTGCCGCGGCAGAGGAATACAGCCGAGTCAATCTGGAGTACGAGAACGAAGCTGCTGGAATAGAAGTAGGCGGCCTGACCGTCGGGAGCAGGGGCGTCGTCAATAAGGTGTACGACGAAGAGAGGTTCCATGCTCGGCAAGGCCACGGATTCGCCGCGGAAAGAGCAAACAATCTAGAGGACCGCCTGCATGGCAAGAAAGCTACCATCGAGGGCGATAACAACGTCAAGAACGGCCCTGATAGGGCGATCCACCAGCCGGACGGGGCAAAGGTTCTAATCCAATCGAAGTACTGCGCGACCGGAAGAACGAGCATAAACGGCTGCTTCGAGAACGGCGGCAGCGGCGAGTTCCGCTACTTCGACAGCAACGGAAAGCCCATGGTCATCGAGGTGGCCTCCGACACCATCGAAGATGCGCGCAAGGCGATGGCCGGCAAAATCGAAAACGGGCAGGTCAAAGGAGTCACGGATCCTGAGAAGGCCAAGGAGATAGTGCAGCCGGGACACTTCACCTACCAGCAAGCGAAGAACATCGCCAAAGCCGGGAACCTGGACTCCATCATCTATGACGCGAAGTCCGGAGCCGTCATCTCCCTCTCGGCCTTCGGGGTAAGCGCCTCCATAACCTTGGCCATTAGCATATGGAATGGCGAGGAGCCGACCGTTGCATTGAAGAACGCTGCATTCAGCGGAATCAAGATAGGCGGTACGACGCTGGTCACGACCGTCCTGGCAAGCCAGATCGCTAAGTCCAGCATCAGCGGCGCGATGACCCCCAGCTTTCAGGCGTTGGCGAAGACCCTGAGCCCCAAGGCCTACGCAGCGCTGGCGAACGCCTTCAGGAGCGGAACCACGCTTACGGGAGGGGCTGCGATCAACAGCGCCGCCAAATTGCTGAAGGGCAACGCTATCACGGCTGTGGTGACCACCGCGGTGCTGACGTCGTTCGACGTCAAGGACATAGTGCTCGGCAGGATCTCCGGGGCGCAGCTGGCGGTCAACTTCGCCAAGACGACCACAACGGTTGTCGGGGGCACGGCGGGATGGCTCGGCGGATCGACCGTGGGCACGATGGTGCTTCCCGGCGTCGGCACGGTCGTGGGCGGTCTTGTGGGTTCTCTGGTTGCTGGCGGTGGGCTTGGCGTGCTAATCGACAAGGCTACCGGCAAGTTCTTCGACTCAGATACCGACAAGATGATCAGGTTGATACAGGCAGCCTTCCGGGACGTAAGCGAGGAGTACCTCCTGAGCCAAGACGAGGCCGAGAAGATATCGGACAAGCTTGTGGCTAAGATTAACGAGAAGGCATTGAAGAAGATGCATTCAAGCAAGGACAGGTACTGGCATGCGAGAGGTATCATCGAGCCACTTGCGAACGAGCAGGTAAAAATACGCCCGCGCATCGCGGCGCCCAGCGAGGATTTAATGGAGGAAAGCATCGATTCCGTGGTCATGGACATCGCTTTGGAGTTGGGAGGTAGTGGTTTAGATGAGTGACGAGAAAGAAGTAGCACAAAAGCTCGAGGAGGCCTTGAGGCGCTACGGGGCTGACTACGGGTTCGTCGTTACCGACAAGTCCGTGAGGAAGCTGATTGACGGCAGTGCTTATGCAACCGTTGAGGTGAAGGACTGTACGCCGAAGAAGCTTGCCGAGGCATTCATGGAAGTCGGCAAGGTCATTGAACAGTCGGATGATGGGATGGAATGCGTGGCAGTAGTTGGTGCTGGTGTGGCCAACATGAACATCGCGTTGGTTGTGACAAAAATGGGCAAAGACAAGGTCGAGTTTGCGGCTACTGCAAATGAAGGACTAATTAAGCAAAATACTGCAAAACACGCGATTGATCGAGTCGAGAAACGCCTTTTATTGGTTAGTCCTCGCGAAGTGCGAGTTGCAGCTATTTCTAATTGGTGAGCATCTGCTACGTTTGAGTTTGAGTTTCGAGCAATATGAGCTGAAGTTTTCGCAGATGGCATGTTATGCCGCTCTGATTTTGTAACGCCGCCCTTACGTGGAAAAGTTGTGGAAGCGAAATAACCTCACCTGGGGTATCATTGTTCTCAATGTTCCCCTACCGAGGAGTTGGTCTTTCCATGAGCACAGAATCAATGACCACGACAGGGGCCGCCGTGCCCCAGGCCGCAGCGGACGGGGTGACCAACCCCAAGGGCATCGGCTTGTTTCGAATGGTCACCACGGTCATCACGCTCATCGTCGGCGCGGGCGTGTTCTCGCTGTCGGGCGATGCGGCGGCCGGCGGCGCGAGCGGCTGGGCGATACTGACCGCCTGGGGCATTTCCGCCATCGGCGTGTTCTGCCTCGTTATGACGTTCTTCGCGCTTTCCCGGGTTAAGCCCGACCTCAAGGGCGGCATCTACACCTACGCCGCCACGGGATTCGGCGACTTCCTCGGCTTCAACAGTGCCTGGGGCTACTGGATCTCGGCCCTTCTGTGCACGGTCAGCTTCTCGGCGCTTCTGTTCGGCGCGCTGTCGTACTTCTTCCCGATCTTCGGTAACGGCACGAACCTCTACGCCGTCATCGGAGCCTCCTGCATCATCTGGTTCTACGCCTTCCTTGTGAGCCGCGGCATCAGCGAGGTGACCCTCATCAACGCGGTCATCACCATCTCGAAGTTCGTGCCCCTGCTCATCGGCATCATCGCCATCATCTTCATCGGCGCCTTCAAGCCCGACATCTTCATCGCGAACCTCACCACTGGAGCCGACCCGTCGCTGGCCTTCGTCGACCAGGTACAGACGGCCATGATGGTGACCATCTGGGTGTTCATCGGCATCGAGGGTGCGGTGGCCATCTCCGGCCGCGCCAAGAAGGCGAAGGACGTGGGCAAGGCCACCATCATCGCGTTCATCTGCGTGCTGACGCTGTACCTGACGGTGTCCATCCTCTCCATGGGCGTCATGCCGCTCTCCGAGCTGGCCAACCTCGAGAATCCGGCTCTGGCCTACGTGATGCAAGCCGCCGTGGGCGATTGGGGCGCCGTGCTGATCAACTTTGCCGTGTCGCTCTCGCTCATCGGCGCCATGCTCGGCTATACGGTGCTCGCCAGCGAGTCACCCTTCGAGGCCGCCGAGGAGGGCGTGTTCATTAGGGCTTTCGCCAAGACCAACGACAAGGGCGCGCCAGTGGTTACCCTCGTCGTGACGAACATCATCATCGAGCTGTTCCTCATCACCTGGCTGTTCACCGATTCCACCTACCAGTTCTTCTACACGCTGTCCGCCGGTATGATCCTTCTGCCGTACCTGCTTTCGGCCGCCTACTTCGCGAAGGTGGCCTTCAAAGAGCCCGACGCGTTCAAGGGGCGTCTTAACGGCCCCATCCTGATGTGGCGCATCCTGGGCTGCGTGGGCGTCGTCTACAGCCTGTTTCTGTCCTGGGCCGCGGGCGTGCTCGGCGTCATCCTCATGTGCCTGCTGTACGTGCCCGGCATCCTCATGTACATCTGGGGCAAGAGGGAACGCGGCGAGAAGTACTTCCAGAGCACGCTGGACAAGGTGGTGCTTGTCATCATCGTCGCGGCGGCCTGTTTGTCCATTTTCCTGTTGGTGACGACGCCCGGCCTCGTGTAGCGGCGCTTCAACTGAGACGAGAAAGCGGCCCTGGAGCAATTCCGGGGCCGCTTTTTGCGTGGAAGGAATGGGTGGGAATTCACGGGCGAAAGGCGAGGAGGGGCAACGAATCTTTGGCCGTCAGGGCTGGTCCCCGTCGTGCGCGGCCCTAGTCGAGGTCGAGCGGCGTGGCGCTCTCCTCGCCGTAGAGGGCCAGGCACTCCTCGCTCACGACGAAGCGGGCCGCCTCGGGCAGCATGCGCACGGTGAACGGGGTCATGGTGCCGGTGACCTCGCCGTCGTACTGCACCGCCAGCGGCGGATCGGCGACGACGGTGCACTCCCGACAGCGGAACACCTCCATGGCGTCGGGGCGGCTCGGGAACTCGCCGGCACGGTCGAGCATGCAGCTCAAGATCGCGGGGATAAGCCCCACGGCGTCGTGGGTGTTCATGACCACGATGTCGAACATGCCGTCGCGCGGCAGGTTCTCGTGGACGAGCGAGATGTCGAACTGCAGCTTTGAGAAGTTGATGGCGAGCACCCCCACGCCCTGGGTCTCGACGGTCTTCCCGTCGATGGTGAGCGTGATGCGGGAGAACTGCGGCGCGAAGTTGGCGAAGGCCGCCGTGAAGTAGGCCATGGGGCCCAGAAGGCGCTTGGAGGGCTCCGCGCCCTCCATGATGGCGGCGTCGTAGCCGGCTCCCGCGATCATGGAGAATCCGAAGCGCTCGCCATTGGAGAGCTCGATCTCCCCGATGTCGAAATCCATGAGGCGCTGCTCGCGCATGAGATGGGCGAGCGCGTGGGGCTCGGCCGGCGAGGCGAGGTTCATGGCGAGCAGATTCGCGGTGCCAGCGGGGAAGGGGAGCAGCGGGATGCCCGTCTCGGCCAAAAGGTAGGCCACCGAGGCCACCGTGCCGTCGCCGCCGGCGGCTACCACGGCGTCGAAATTCTCGGCGTCGCGCAGAAAATCGGCGAGGTCGGTGTTACCGTCGGTGCAGCGCACGCAAATCTCGTCGCCGTCGGACGCAAAGGCGCGCATGAAGTCGTAAATGGCCCCGTCGCGGAAGCCGGAGGCCAGGTTGTTCACGATGAGGAGTTTCACATAAATCCTTTCCCTTGCTATTATAGGATGGTACTACAACCTCATCTCTTACAGACAAGGACCGTCGTGGAATACATTGCAAGCCAAGAAAACCTGGAGGCCTTCGTGCGCAGAGCGGCCTCGTCGTCGGTCTTGGCCATTGATACGGAGTTTCTGCGCGAGAAGACCTACTATGCGAACCTCTGCCTCATTCAGCTGGCTACGGATGCGGAAGTGGCCGTCGTGGATCCCTTCGCCATCGAGGACATGAAGGTGCTCGCCCCGCTGCTTACCGACTCTTCCATCGTGAAGCTCTTCCACGCCGGAGGCCAGGATTTGGAGATCCTCTATCGCGAGCTGGGCGTTTTGCCTGCGCCCCTGTTCGATACCCAGGTGGCGGCCACTCTTTTGGGCCACACCCAGCAGATCGGCTACGGGCCTTTGGTGCACAGCCTGTGCGGCGTGAACTTGAAGAAGAGCGACTCGTTCACCGACTGGTCGCGCCGGCCCCTTTCCACCTCCCAGCTGGAATACGCTGCCGACGACGTGATCTATCTGCCGAAGATGTACCGCATCATGGTGGAGAAGTTGGAGGCGAAGGGGCGTCTGCACTGGCTCGACAACGACTTCGCCGCCATGAGCGACCCGGCTCATTACGAGAGCGACCCCTTCGAGCGCTACAAGCGGCTCAAGCGCGTGGGCCAGCTTACGCGCCGGCAGCTCTCGGCGGCGCGGGAGGTGGCGTGCTGGCGCGAGGTGACGGCTCAGGAGCGCGATATGCCGCGCAAGTGGGTGCTCACCGACGAGCAGATCGTCGAGGCCTGCCGTCGCGAGTCCCGCACCATCGACGATTTGTTCCTGATCCGCGGCGTGCGCGAGAAGCTGAACACTCGGGACGCCCGGGCCGTGGCCACCGTGCTCGTCCGGGGTCTCGATGCCGCGCCCGATACGTGGCCCGAGCTGGACAAGTCGCCGAAGAGCGAGCGCAACGTCGATGCCGAGCTCGATCTCATGGAGGCGCTCGTGCGGCTGCGCGCCAAGGAGAACGACATCGCCATGCAGACGCTGGCCTCCCGGACGGAGCTCGCCCGCGTCGCCCGGGGCTACACCGCCGATGTCGATGTGCTGCGCGGCTGGCGCCGCGCCATGGTGGGGGACGAGCTGCTGGAGCTTCTCGCCGGCCGGCTCGCCCTGTCCCTCGGCCCCGAAGGACTCGTGGTGACGCCGCGTTCCTGAGGCGGTTACGTATCTTTCACGCTTTCGGCGCCTCCCGGGCGACCGGGGCGCTCCCATGCCTATAATTGACTGCCAAAAATGCAAGGCATACGCAAGGAGAACCCTATGATTTCCAGCAGTTACCTCATGCTCATCGTCGCGACGCTCGTCATCGGCATGGGCGCCCAGTGGTACGTGAACCACAAACTGAAGACCTATTCCCATGTGGCGAACTCCACGGGGCTGACCGGCGCCGAGGCGGCGCGCCAGATGCTTTCCTACTACGGCATCTCGAATGTGCAGGTCTTCCGCGGCGGCCCGGGCCAGGACTACTTCGACCCGCGCAGCAACTCGGTGACGCTCTCGCCCGAGGCCTTCGACGGGCGCACCATCACCGCCACGGCCACGGCCTGCCATGAGGTGGGCCATGCCTGCCAGTACGCCCAGGACTACACGCCCATGAAGATCCGCGGGGCCATCGTGCCGGCGGTGAACCTGGCCTCGAACGCCTGGATCTTCCTGCTCATGGCCGGCATCGTCCTGAACATCGCCGGTCTTACCACCGCGGCCATCATCATGTACGCGGTGGTGGTGCTCTTCCAGCTGGTGACCCTGCCCGTCGAGTTCAACGCCTCCCAGCGCGCCATGGTCTACATGGGCCAGATCGGCCTGCCCGCCCAGGAGCGCAAGGGCGCCTTCGACGTTCTGCGCGCCTGCGCCTTCACCTATCTGGCCGCCGCCCTCACCTCCATTCTGCAGCTTCTGTGGCTGCTCGGCCAGCGCCAGGAGTAAACGGAGCCTGCTGTGGCGGTGGAAGAGCGCGAGACGACAACGGAAGAGGAGGTCGCCCCGGCGCTGTCGGTGTCGGCGGCCATGGGCCTGGCCAAAAACGCCCTGGAAGAGGTCGTGGTGCGCCTGGTGGGCGAGGTCTCCGAGGTGAACGACAAGCCCGGCTACAAGGCCGTGTACTTCACCGTGAAGGACGAGAAGGCCTCGCTTCCGTGCATGATGTGGATGAACCGCTACCAGGCCTCGGGCGTGGCGCTTTCCGTCGGCGCCCTGGTGGAGCTCACCGGGCGCTTCTCGCTGTACGCGGCCAAGGGGCGCATGAACTTCGACGTGTTCTCGGTGTCGTTGGCCGGCGAAGGACAGCTGCGGCTGCAGGTGGCCAACTTGGCGCGGGAGCTCGAGGCCATGGGACTGATGGATCCGGCCCGCAAGCGTCCTTTGCCCGCCTATCCCGAGGCCATAGGGCTCGTCACCTCGCCGCGCGGCGCCGCCGTCCACGACGTGCTGCGAACCCTGCGCAGGCGCTATCCTCTGGCCCGCATCCTGTTCGCCGGCGTTCCCGTGGAGGGCCCCGGGGCGGCCGACGGGCTCGTGGACGGTCTGGCCAAGGTGGTCTTTGCCGGCGCTGAGGTGGTGCTCCTCGTGCGCGGCGGCGGATCCTTCGAGGATCTCATGCCCTTCAACGACCGTCGGCTGGCGCGCACCATTGCCGCCTGTCCCGTGCCCGTGGTGACGGGCATCGGGCATGAGCCGGACACCTCCATCGCCGATATGGTGGCCGACGTGCGGGCCTCGACGCCCACGGCGGCCGCTGAGGCCGTGGCGCCGGCTCAGGGCGAGATCGCCGCCCGCATCCAGGGGCTCGGCGCCGCCATGGGCCATGCCGAGAGCCGTCGTTTGGACGCGCTGTCGATCAAGATGGAACGGGTGGCTTCCCTGCCGCTGTTCCGCGAGCCGACGCGCCTGTTCGACGGCGAGGCGCTGGCCTTGGACGACCTGTCCGACCGCCTCGGCCGCGCGCTGCCGGAGGCGCTGCGCGAGGATCGCCACAGACTGGGGCTTATCGGCGAGGCGCTGGGCCGCATGCTGCCCGGGCTGCTCTCGGCGCCCAGAGGAGCGGTGGGCGCCGCTGCAGGGCGCCTCGGCTACCTCGGCGAGCACTTCGGCGAGCGCTCCCGTCAGCAGCTCGATGGGGCCCGGGGGCGCCTGATGCGCGCCGGCGCGGCGATGACCGACCCCTATCGCGCGTCGGTGGCCGTGAGCGCGGCGCGCCTGCACGATCTGTCGCCTCTGGCCATCATCGGCCGCGGTTACGCCATGGCCAAGGGGGAGGACGGCCGAGTGGTGAGCTCGGTGGACGGCGTCGCGGCGGGGGAGCGCCTCGTGGTGACCCTCTCCGACGGTGAGCTGGACTGCACGGTGAACGACGTCCGCCGCATCCACAGCGCCGTCGAGGCCTGGGGCTGACGATACGCGCAGCGACGAGTGATACACGCAACGATGAGAAAGGAAGCGCCATGAGCGATGCCGCGAACCTTGACGAGAAGAAGCCGGTGGAAGAGCTGACCTTCCGCGAGGCCTTGAGCGAGCTGGAGTCCATCGTCTCCGTGCTGGAGAGCAATACGCTGGAACTGGAGGAGTCCCTCGCCGCCTACGAGCGCGGCGTGGTGCTCTTGGGCTCGCTGCAGAAGCGCTTGGGCGCCGCCGAGCAGCAGGTGGAGGTGCTCATGGGCGAGCTGGTGGCCGCCCCCGACGACGAGACCCAGGACACGACCCTCTCCTAGAACGGTGACGGCGCGACAGATTCCGTAGGGGCAGACCTTGGTCTGCCCATTCGACCGGAATGATGTCTTCAGTTGGAAGGGGCGACCAAGGTCGCCCCCTACGGGGAGCCGCCTCCGCAATTCAACGGAAAAGATGACGGGACGTCAATCGGTGAGCGGCGCTCCGCTTGCCGATAAGGACGCGAGCAGGTGCGACGCGCCCTGCGTGCACTCCTAAAATAGGGGAAACTATTGATTAGGAGGTAAGTCATTGAACGTCCTCGTCCTCAACGCCGGTTCTTCCTCTCTGAAGTACCAGCTCATCAATGTTGAAACCCATGAAGTGCTCGCCAAGGGCATCTGCGAGCGTGTCGGTTCCGCCGAGGCCTTCCACAAGCACGGCATCGACGAGAATGAGGTGGTCATCGACACGCCCATGCCCGATCACAACGCCGCCATGGCCCTCGTGTTGGAGGCGCTGACGAGCGGCCCCACCAAGGCCATCGACTCTCTGGACGACATCGACGCCGTGGGGCACCGCGTAGTGCAGGGCGGCAAGTACTTCGATCGCTCCGTGCTCATCGATGACGATGTCGTCGCCAAGATCGACGAACTGGCAGAGCTCGCTCCTCTGCACAACAAGGCCGCGCTCATGGGCATCGAGGCCTGCCGCGAGCAGATGCCCGGCAAGCCCATGGTGGCCGTCTTCGACACCTCGTTCTTCCAGACCATTCCGCCGAAGGCCTACATGTACCCGTTGCCCTACGAGCTGTACGAGAAGCACGCCATCCGCAAGTACGGCGCCCACGGCACCTCGCATCGCTACATTGCCGAGCGCGCGGCCGCCTTCATGGACGAGCCCTTGGAGGATCTGAAGCTCATCACCTGCCATCTGGGCAACGGCTGCTCCATCTCCGCCATCGACCACGGCGTGGCCGTTGACACCTCCATGGGTCTCACGCCTCTCGATGGCCTTATGATGGGCACCCGCTGCGGCGCCATCGACCCGGCCATCGTCCCCTTCATCATGGAGAAGGAGAACCTCACGGCGGCCGAGGTGAACGACCTCATGAACAAGAAGAGCGGGCTTTTGGGCATCTCTGGCATCTCCAACGACCTGCGCAGCGTGCGCCAGGCCTCCGAGGAGGGCGACGAGCGCGCCCAGCTCGCCTACGACATGTACTCGAACTCCGCGAAGAAATACATCGGCCAGTACATCGCCGTCATGGGCGGCGTCGATGCCATCGTGCTCACGGCCGGCGTGGGCGAGAACTGCGACAAGATGCGCCGCATGATCTTCGCGGGTCTGCAGCCGCTCGGCATCAAGATCGACTTGGAGAAGAACCGAGCCGGTCTGCGCGGCGAGCGCGAGATCTCCACGGACGATTCCGAGGTGCGCATCGTCATCATCCCCACCGATGAGGAGTACATGATCGCCCGCGACACCTATCAGCTGGTGAAGGAGGGTACGCTCGAGATCACGGAGCTGGTCTAGGCACCTGAGGCTCAGATATAAGCTAGCCCCGGATTGACGGTTGTTCTATCAACATCGTCGATCCGGGGCTTCTTTTCTTCCAAATTAGGCCGTTTTGGGAAAATGTCAGCCCCGAATCGACGGTTCTGATGAAACAACCGTCGATTCGGGGCTAGAAAACGAAATCGAGGCCCGCTTTGAGCCTCGATTTCGTGGGGAGGGGTGCGGGGCGCTTGATGGTGCCCCTATCGCATCAGGCGAGCTACTTCACCTGGGCGAGTGCGTTGTTCACGGCGTCCTTCAGGGCCGTGGAGGAAACGGTAGCGCCGGCAACGGCGTCGACCTCGGTGGACTGGGCCTCGATGATCCGGGCCGGCAGGGCCTCGAGAGCCAAGCTGCCCACACCGGCGGTCTCCTGCTGCTGCACGATGTCGATGGCGGCGATCTTGTCGCCCTCCATCTTCACCTTCACGGCAAGCTCGTTGCCCATGCACAGGGTGGAGGTGCCGAGATACTCGTTCTCGCCGAGCTTTGCGGAAGCGGCCGGATCGGGATCGACCTCGTGGCTGCCGCTGCCCTGGGTATAGACGATCTCGGAGGCCACGCCCATGGGGAGCACCGGCAGCGGATCCTTCTCGGCCGCCGCGCCCACGCCGGCCAGCTGGCCGAAGATGAGGCACTCGGCCATGTTGCCGCCGCCGTTGTACTGGTACGGGGTCATGCCGCCGAACTCGCCGGCGGAGTAGAGGTGCGGAATGGGCTCGCCGTCGGTGCCCACGACTTCGGCGCGGGCGTTGCGGCGGGCGCCGCCCTGGGTGTTCAGGAAGGCCTGGATCATCTCGATGGCGTAGAAGGGGCCCTCGCCGAAGGCGCGCATGGTCTCGGCGGCGCGGAAGAAGGCCGGGTCGTAGCCATCGTTGGCCATCTTATTGAAGTCGGTCACGGTCTGCTCCAGCTTGCCGGCCGGGATGCCGAGCGCGGCCTCAAGCTCCGCGATGGTGGCGGCGGAGACGACCTGATCCTCAAAGCCGGCCGGGATGCCGTGGTACTCGGCAATGGCCTCGTTCTGGGCGGCGTCCCACACCATGTAGGTGTTGCGCGGGCGCTTCACGTTCACCCAGTCGCCGTTGCTCGGCACGTGTCCGTGGCGGTTGTACACGTCCTCGCGCAGGTAACGCTCGCCGCCGTTGCCCACGACGATGACGCTGCCGGAGAGGTTGCGCAGGTCGTTGAACGTCTTGGCGTGCTGATCCTCGTTCACCACGAAGGAGATGCCGCCGAGCGCGAAGCAGTTGCCCTCATAGGCCTCCATGTGCCACAGATCGGCGCCGACGCCCATGGCCATCTTCACGCCGTCGCCGGTGTTGAACAGGGTGCCGGCCGGCGTGCTCTTGGTGAGGCCCAGGAAGTCCTCGACCATCTGCTTGTTGTTCTCGAAGCCGCCCATGGTCATGACGACGCCGTTCTTGGCGCGGATGTTCACGGTCTCGCCGGCCTTGTCGATCTCCACGCCGATGACGGCGCGGCTGACCGGATCCTGGAAGAGCTTCGTGGCCGGGGACATGTACCACACGTCGATGTTGTCGCTCATGGACATGACCTTGTTGCGGTAGGTCTTCCACAGAGCGGAGTTGCACACGTTGTCGCTCACGGTCAGCACGTGCAGGGCATCGCCACCCTCGAGCTCGGGATACTCGGGGACGAACATGGCGATCATCGGCTGGGCGGAGGAGTCCTCCTTCCAATCGAGGAAGTTCTCCTCGGGGACGCCGAAGAAGTCGCGCAGCATGGTCTTCGTCTGGGTGAGGCCCTCGGCGTAGGCGTCCATGAGCTCGTCGTCGACGGCGAAATCGCCGGCCATGGCCTTGTTGTAGGCGAGCATGGCCTCCTTGTCGTCGGAGTTCAGGATGATCTGGCCGCAGAAGCGCGTGTTGCCGCCCTCCATGCCCTGAGGGGCCTTATCGATGAGCAACACCTTCGCGCCGGCGTCGGCGGCGTAGCAGGCGGACACGGCACCGGCACCGCCGAAGCCGATGACGACGACGTCGTACTCGCCGTCCCAAGCGATGGTGTCGGCGAAGGTGGTTCCCCCGTTGCCCGTGTTGGCCATGGCCTTATCGGCCGGGGTCTGCGGCGCGCAGCCGGCAAGGCCGAGGCCGGCGACGGCGGCCATGCCGACACCAGCGCTGGTGATGAACTGTCGGCGGGTGTATTTTCCCATTTTCCACTCCCTTGTGGTCGGTGTCTTCGCGCCGGGTTGATGTCTGGCGAAGACGTCGCGTGACGCATTCGCTCCGGCGCTCCGGGGATCGCGGTGTCCCCGATCACACTGGTCACTTTAGCGTCGGCGCTGAGGTTAGCGTGAGAGATAACCTGTAGGTTAGCGGTGGTGGAACTTGCTAACCCACCTTGCTAACCCACCTTTCTGGAAATGAGGAAAGGTTGCCATTTTTGCTGCTGGCGCTCATCTGCTATTTGTGGTTTCATGGGGGATAGCAAAAAAGAGGAGGGGTAAGCGATGAAACGTCTGTGGAATACGATCGCGGGGCTGCGCCTCGGGTTCGAGGAGCATTTCAGGGGCGCTGGATCCATTAGCTTGTTCGTGGGCCTGGCCTGCAACTTGGCCTTCGTGGGTCAGGTGTACTTCTGGCCGTCTATGTGGCACACTACGGCGTTTATGTTCTCCTATACTGATGCCTCCTATGTCGCCGAGCTCCTCTGCGCGCTTATGCTTGGTTGGAGGTTGCGACGGGGGGGACGGCTCGTCGTGGGCAGTCGATTGCTTTGGGTTCTGGCCCTGCTCGTGCAGGCGACCTTGGTGCTGTACTGCGCGCTGTTCGGGGCGGGCATCCACGTGCCCGAGCCTGTCAACTGGGTTTGCGGCGCTATCTTCGGCGTCTATCTGCCCGTGGCCATGACCTCGTGGTTCGCCGTGCATATCGATCGGCGCTCCTTTTCGGTGATTTGGAATATCGTGCTGGCGGGCGTGTTCGCCTCCTTCGTCATCTGGGTGTTCTCGGGCCTGGAGGCGGTGAAGCTGTGCGTGTGCATGGGAGTGCTCATGTTCGTGGGGACGTTCGTGCTCTCTCGCAAGCTGCGCTCGGAGCAGGCCAAGGAGGAAGACGACGCGGCTGTGCCCGCGGCTGTGCCCGCGGCCGTGCCGGCGGATGCCTTCCGCTACCCGGCCTCGGCGACGTTTCTGTTCAGCTTCTCCTTCATCACGGCCATCGCCTTTGCCGGTATCGGGGGCGACAGCGCTTCTTATGCTTCGGGGGATTTCTTCGCTCCGATGCTGCTCATCTGCGCCGTGGTGCTCTTGGCAAATGCGGCGGTCCTCCCGCTGACGACCATCGCTGTGCCCGCTATCATCGTGGCCGTCATAGCCGCCTCCTATCTTCACCTCGAGCCTGCGCTTTCCTTTGATCTGGCGGCGCTTGGCATGTTCCTTTTCCTCGCCTATGCCGTCGTGCTCCTGTGCGCCAGCGCGCAGGAGCACGACGGCACACTCTTGCGGCCTTCACGGGCCTTATGGTGGCCTTCGCCGCCGGATGCCTCGTCGGCCGCCTGGGCATGGCGCTCTGCTTCGCGCTCGTCGAGCAATTCGCGTCGAACATCATGGTTCTGCTGTCTATTCTGGCTGCCAACGCCGCCATGATCATCCTCGTGAGACGGGGCGTCACGCCGATTCGTTCGGCGGAGCTTTTCGAGGGCGAGCAGGCGACGGGAGATCTCGATGCGGCCCGTCGCGCCAAAGTGGATCGCGTGGCCGCCGCCTGCGGTTTGGGCGAGCGCGAGAAGGAGGTGCTCACGCTGCTCTTAGAGGGGTGCTCGGCCAGCGAGGTGGCCTCTGCCATGGTCGTGGCCAACGGCACGGCGAAGTCGCACATCCGCCACGTCTACAAGAAGCTCGGCGTCCACAGCCGCGACGAACTCTTCGAGAAACTCGGCATCGAGAGAGAAGAGAAAAAAGGGTAGAGAGGAGAAATCCGCCCAATCCCAGAAGAGCAGGGCGCGAGGTGGCCGAGGGGGTGCCGCGCGCAGTTCATTGAAGTGCATAGAAAAATGAGACGACCCGCGTCGAGCCCTGCACTTCAATGTTGTCTGAGCACGACACCCCCTCGGCCACCTCGCGCCCGGAGGGATGGAAAGGCAAGAAGGAGCGCTATTTCCCCTGCGCCTGCACGGCGGTGATGGCCACCACGCCCACGATGTCGTCGGCCGAGCAGCCGCGCGACAGGTCGTTCACCGGGGCGGCGATACCCTGCAGGATGGGGCCGAGCGCCTCGGCCTTCGCCAAGCGCTGCACCAGCTTGTAGCCGATGTTGCCCGCATCGATGTCCGGGAACACGAGTACGTTGGCGCGACCCGCGACAGGAGAGGCCGGCGCCTTCGCCGCGCCGATCTCGGGAACGATGGCGGCGTCCAGCTGCAGCTCGCCGTCTACCGCGAGTTCGGGCACGAGCTCCTTCACCTTGGCCGTCGCGCGCACCACCTTGTCGGAATCGTCGTTTTTGGCCGAGCCGTAGGAGGAATGCGACAGCATGGCGATGACCGGCTCGGCATCGGCGAACAGCGACCGCCACGCCGCCTCGGCGTTGATGGCGATCTGGGCCAGGCGATCGGCGTCGGGCTGCACTTCCAGGCCGCAGTCGGAGAAGATGAAGGTGCCGTGGTGGCCCAAGTCGCAGTCGGGCACGTTCATGACGAAGAACGAGCTCACCATCTGCGCGCCAGGAGCGGTCTTCAGGATCTGCAGGGCCGGGCGCAGCACGTCGCCGGTGGAGTGGCAGGCGCCCGAGACGAGGCCGTCCGCTTCGCCCATCTTCACCATCATCATGCCGAAGTACAGCTCGTTGTCCATAAGCTCGAGGGCTTGCTCGAGCGTCATGCCCTTCGCCGCGCGCAGCTCGGCCAGCTTCTCGGCATAGGGCTCGCGCAGCTCGGAGGTGCGGAAGTCGACGATGCGGGCGCCCTCCAAGTTGCAGCCGGCAGCGGTGATGTCGTCGGCGTCGCCCAAGACGATGAGGTCGGCGATGCCCTCGGCGAGAATCGCCTCGGCGGCCTTGAGGGTGCGGATGTCGTTGCCCTCGGGAAGCACGATGGTCTTCTTGTCGGCCTTCGCGCGGGCGATCATGGAATCGAGGAACTGGCTCACGGGAACGTCCTTTCTCACGGGTATCCTGCCCTCATGATAGAGCACGGGCCGTCGCCCCGCACGGCGCGACCGTGCGGCAGGTTCATTTATTCGGTTTGTATGGGGTTTGGAGGCCATCGGATGCGGGCTGGGTACAATATCCTCCGAACGACGCCGCCCGAGCGCCGGCGCCCCATTCGCATCAACGAGTACGAGGGAGAGAACCCGTTATGGCCGTTAATTACGCCGATTTCCGCGATATCGCCATCGAAGACTACGACGCCGTCGTTGTCGGCTCCGGTTTTGCCGGGGCTGTCAGTGCCCGGCAGCTTGCCGAAGAGGGCGGTCTTCGCGTGCTCGTCATCGAGAAGCGCGCGCACATCGCCGGCAACATGTACGACGAGTACGACGAGGCCGGGGTGCTCGTGCACCGCTACGGGCCGCACATCTTCCATACCAACGACCAGCGCGCCTACGACTATCTTGCCCGCTTCACCGAGTGGTCGAGCTACCAGCACCGGGTGCTTGCCGATTGGTATGGCACCTACATGCCCGTGCCCTTCAACAAGAACTCCATGGAAATTGCCTTCGGCGACGAGAAGGCGGCCCGGCTCATCGAGAAGCTCGTCGACACCTTCGGCGACGAGCGCAAGGTCACCATCAACGAGCTGCGCGCCCAGGAGGATCCGGAGCTTCAGGAGGTGGCGGACTTCGTCTACCAGAACGTGTTCCTCTACTATACCCAGAAGCAATGGGGCCTCACTCCCGAGGAAGTGGATCCCTCGGTGACCGCGCGCGTGCCCGTGTTCATCTCCCGGGACAACCGCTACTTCCAGGACGCCTTCCAGGGGATGCCGATCGATGGCTACACGCGCCTGTTCGAGAACCTGCTCGGCCACGAGAAGATCACCGTCTGCCTGGGCACCGAGGCGGAAAGCGTCTTCGATCTCGTCTTCGCCGGCCGCGAGGAAGACGCCCCCTTGGAGGCCATTCATATCAAGGGCGCGTCCTTCGAGGGACCCATCGTCTACACCGGCCCCCTCGACGAGCTGTTCTTGGGACGCTTCGGGCGCTTGCCCTACCGCTCCCTCGATTTTGTCTACGAGACCTTCGACGAGACCTACCATTTGCCCTGCGGCACCGTGAACTACACGGTGACCGAGGACTACACCCGCATCACCGAGTTCAAGTGGCTCACGGAGCAGACCGGCGACAAGACCACCATCATGCGCGAGTACTCCCGGGCCTACGAGGATCCGGCGACCCAGATTCCCTACTACGCCATCATCAACGATGACAACGACGCGCTCTACGCGCGCTACCGCCGCCTGACCGACGCGCTGCCGAACTTCCATCCGCTGGGGCGTCTGGCCGAGTACCGCTATTTCAACATGGACAAGGTGGTCGCCGACGCCCTGGCCGCATCCGAGAAGATCCTGACGGAGACGGCCGACGCCTAGGACGCCGCGCGAGGTGGAACACCCGCGCACCGAGACCCCGACGAAGGAGGCGCTTTTGAAGACCATCACGTTCGCCGTGCCCTGCTACAACTCGACAGCCTATATGGATCATTGCGTGGAGACGCTGCTCGCCTGCGGCGAGGACATCGAGATCCTGCTCGTGGACGACGGGTCGACCAAGGACGACACGGCGGCCATTTGCGACCGCTGGCAGAACGAGCACCCCGACATTGTCCGCGCCATCCATCAGCCCAACAAGGGCCACGGCGGCGCGGTGAACACGGGGCTCGCGAACGCGAGCGGCTTCTACTTCAAGGTGGTCGACTCCGACGACTGGCTGGATCCCGCGGCGATGTTTCCGCTCATGGTGTATCTGCGCAGCCAGCTGGATGCGCCGGTGCCCTGCGACATGGTGGTGGCCAACTACGTCTACGACAAGGTGGACGAGGGGGAGCAGAAGGTCATGGGCTACGGCAACGTGCTGCCCGAGGGCTACGAGTTCGGCTGGGACGAGGTGGGAACCTTCCTGCCGAGTCAGTATTTGCTCATGCACTCGGTGTACTATCGCACCGAGATGCTGCGCAAAATGCACCTTGAGCTGCCCGAGCACACCTTCTACGTGGACAACATCTTCGTCTACGAGCCCTTGGTCTACGTGCGCACCATGCGCTACTTCAACGTGGACGCCTACCATTACTTCATCGGCCGCGAGGACCAGTCGGTCAACGAGAAGGTCATGATGGGCCGCATGGACCAGCAGCTGCGCGTCACACGGCAGATGATTGACAACGTGGACCCGCAGGCCGTGCGCAACCGCCATCTGCGCCACTACCTGCGCAACTACCTCTCCATGATGATGTGCATCTGCTCGGTGTTTCTGCGCATGCGCGGAGGCGAGACCGACGAGCAGGATCTGAAGGACATATGGGCCTATTTGAAGGAGCAAAACCCGTCGCTGTACCGCCGGGTCCGCTCCAACGCGCTGAATCTGGCCACGAATCTGCCCACGGAGGCCGGCGAGAAGATCGGACTCAAGGGCTACCAGATCGCCCAGAAAATCTTCAAGTTTAATTAACGTCGTGTGTTCGCGGTATAGAGTTCCAGAAGGCCGCGGAGGGCGAGGGTCTGGTCGACGGTGACGGCGTGCGCCATGAGCGCGGCGATGGTCTCGGCGTCTTGGCCCACGAGGATGACGGGGGTCGTGTAGCCGCAATCGGCCCAGATCATATCGATGAGGCCGTCGATGCGGGCCACCTCCCCCATGACGATGCCCGCCTGCATGGCCTCGACGGTGGTGCGGCCGAGCAGCGACTTGGGGGCTCGAAGCTCCACGGCGGCCAGCTGGGCGGCCCCGCGGGCCAGCGCCTGGGCGCCGAGTTTCATGCCCGGGGCGATGATGCCGCCGCGGAAGGCTCCCGTCTCGTCCAAAAGCTCGAAGGTGGTGGAGGTACCCAGATCGATGACGAGGGCCGGCGCGCCGTAGGTGCTCTTGGCGCCCACCATCTCGGCGACGCGGTCGGCGCCCACGGCCACAGGATCGGAGAAGTTCATCTTGAGGCCCGTCTTCAGGCCCGGGCCCACGGTGAGCGGGCGCGCGTCCGTGAGACGCCGCGCCGCGTCGGCCCATACGCCGGTGAGGGCCGGGATGACCGAGGCGATGATGGCCCCGTCCGCCAAAGGCGCGCTCTCGGGAAGGTCGATGGCGCCGGGTGCGCCTTCCTCGATGGGCGCCAGGCCGCGGGCGAGGGCGTCGAAGAAGCCGAGGACGCAGGCCACGGCGCCGTCGGCCGTCTCGTCGGGATCGGTGGGGACGGCCCACTGGGAGACGAGCCGCCCGTCAAGCGCCAGCCCGATTCTCGTCCTCGTGTTCCGTATGTCGATCGCCAAAACCAGCGCCATGCTCGCTCCTTCTGTCGCGTTTACTGACGTCTATTGTAAGGGAAGCTACTTGTAGTCCTCGACGTTTTTCGAGGAGGAGCCGGTGGTGTTGCCGGATTGGCGCAGCTCGAAGCCGAAGCGCACCGTGCCATCGCCGAAGCGCTCCTGCAAAGCGTCGGTGGCGGCGAGAAGGCTGCGGCGCTTCTTCTCGTCGCGGATGAGCGCTGCGCCTTGGGTCGCGTCTGCACGGTCGTCGCCTCCGAGGGCGGCCGCGTCGAAGAGCGTTTCCTGCACCGGCGCGCCGTCCTCCTCGAAATGGGTCACGGCCACGCCGAGCAGGCGCACCTTCATGCCCGGGGCCCACAGCTCCTGTGCCAGGCGGTGCGCCACGGGGGCGAACGCGATGTCGTCGTCGGTGGGAGCGGGAAGCGCGCACTGGGCCGAGCGGGTCGTGCGGTTGTCGTAACGCACCTTCACGGCCACGGTGCGACCTTTGAGCCCCTTTCGGCGCAGACGCCTTCCCACCTTCGCCGAAATAGTGGAAAGCGCCGCCTCGATGTCCTCGCGCGTCTCCAAATCGCGCGCATAGGTCACCTCGTTGGAGACCGACTTCACCTCGTCGTCCTCGGCCACTTCCGACCGATCTCGTCCCAGGGCCCTATCGCGCATCATCTCGCCGTTCTTCCCGAAGATCTTTCGCAGCAGGGCACCGTCGGCCCGGCCCATATCTCCCAAGGTGCGCACGCCGTGGGCAAGAAGCGTCTTCTCGGCGGCGGCGCCCACGCCGGAGAGCGTGCGCACGGGGAGCTTCTCCAGAAACGCCGCCTCGGTGCCGGGAAAGACCACGGTGAGCCCTCGGGGCTTGTCGCGGTCCGAGGCGATTTTCGCCACAGATTTGGAGGTGCCCACGCCGATGGAGCAGGTGACGCCGAGGGCGGCCACGCGCTCCTGGATGCGCTGGGCCACGAGAACCGGGTGCTCGGTGTTCACGGCGGTGGGGGTGACGTCCATGAAGGCCTCGTCGATGGAGACCTGCTGCACGTGGGGCGTCTCGTCCCTCAGGATGGCCATGATGGCGGCGGAAACCTTGCGGTAGCGGTGGAAGTTCCCGTGGGTCCAGATGGCATCAGGGCACAGCTCTCGCGCCAGCGACGAGGCCATGGCGCTGCGCACCCCGAAGGCGCGGGCCTCGTAGGAGCAGGTGGAGACGACTCCGTGGGCGTCCGCGTCGCCGCCGACGATGACGGGCTTGCCCCGCCAGGCCGGGTGATCCAGCTGCTCGACGGAGGCGAAGAAGGCGTCCAGGTCCACCAGCAGGATGGCCGGCCCTTCCCACGGTGGCAGACAAGCGCCGTTATCGCTCACTGGCCAGGAAGAACAGGGCCATGGTGCCGGGGCCCGAATGGGCACCGATGACCGGATCCACGTAGTTGATGAGAATGTCGGTGACGCCGAAGCGCTCGCGCACGAGGTCGGCCACGTACTCGGCGTCCTCGATGCAGTCGCCGTGGGTGATGAACACCGTCTGGTCGGCCACCGGCGCCGTGGCCGTCTGCTCCATGTGGTCGACGAGCGCCTTCAGCGATTTCTTGCGCCCGCGCACTTTCTCGAGCGGAATGAGGTGCCCCTCGTCGTCTACGTGCATGACCGGCTTGATGTTCAGAAGGGTGCCTGCCCAGGCGCTCGTGCGCGAGACGCGACCGCCGCGGAACAGGAACATGAGGTCATCCACCGTGAACCAGTGGGCCAGATGCAGCTTGTTGGCCTCCAGCCAGTCGCAAACCTCCTGGATGCCCTTGCCCTCTTCGCGCATTTTGGCGGCATACCAAACGAGCAGCCCCTCGCCAAGGGAGGCGGCCAGGGTGTCCACCGAAAGCACCGTGCGATCGGGGTAGGCGTCGGCCAGTTCCGCCAGCAAAAGGTCGATGGCCTGGTAGGTGCCGGAAAGCCCGCTGGAGAACCCGATGTAGAGCACGTCTTCGCCCGAGGCGAGAAGTCCTTCCAGAAGTTCGCGGGAATCCTTCAGGTTCGGCAGCGAGGTGGTGATGACCTTGCCCTCGCGCATCATGGTATAGAACTGCTTAAGGTCGGTTTTGTGCCCCTTGAGGTAGCTGTGGTGCTCCTCGCCGTCCACCATGAACGTTAAGGGGAGGATATGCAGGTCGAACTGGTCGATGACCTCCTCGGTGAGGTTGGAGGAGGAATCGGTGACGATAGCGAAGGCCATGGAGGGCTCCTTATCGGTAGGGGGCGGCGCGCGGCGCCCGAGTTGCGTTGGGGACATTCTAGCGCAAATTGGGTTCGTTGCACCGGCTGCGGCCAATGAAGCCTTTCCTGAGAAAAAGTTGTAACCATTGCCCCTGTTGCGCCCCCTTGCCGTATACTTTGCAAGATGCGCTCACAGACGCCTGGCGCCCCACCGGCGCGCAGGCCGTGACATAGAGGACGATTTCGAAGTGGAAGAGGGAAGCGCCGTGTCAAACAGCTACAAGGACACCATGAACCTGCCCGAGACCGATTTCCCCATGCGCGGGAACCTGCCGGCCCGCGAGCCGGAGCGGCTCGCCACATGGCAAGAGATGGACATCTACCGCCGCGTGCTGGAGAAGAACGCCGACGGCAAGCCCTTCGTGCTGCACGACGGGCCGCCCTACGCCAACGGCCCCATCCACATCGGTCACGCCTTCAACAAGATCCTGAAGGACTTCGTCGTCAAAAGCCATGCCCAGCGCGGGTACTTCACTCCCTACATCCCCGGATGGGACTGCCATGGCCAGCCCATCGAGCACATGGTTGAGGTGACGCTCGGGCCAGAGAAGATGGCCGAGATCTCCCAGGTGGAGCTGCGCCAACGCTGCCGCGAGTGGGCCGAGAAGTACGTCGACATCCAGCGCAACGGTTTCAAGCGCCTCGGCGTGAACGCCGACTGGGAACACCCCTACCTCACGTTCATTCCGAACTACGAGGCCGGCAACGTGGAGATCTTCAAGGATCTGTACCTGAAAGGCTCGGTCTACCGCGGCCGCAAGCCCATCCACTGGTGCACCCACTGCCATACGGCGCTCGCCGAAGCGGAGATCGAGTACTCCGACGAGGTGTCGCCTTCCATCTACGTGAAGTTCAAGCTGGACGCCATGCCCGGCGTGTTCGAGGCCTCCGGAGCCGAGGGCGACGCCTACCTGCTCATTTGGACGACCACCCCCTGGACGCTGCCGGCGAACACGGCGGTGTCGCTGGCGCCGGACGCCGACTACGTCATGGTCACGGTGGGCGGTGACAACCTCATCATGGCCAAGGAGCTGGTGGAAACCGTGGCCGAGGTGGCCGGCTGGGAGGACTATGATTTTGTGCGCGGCGCCGACGGCGAGCCGGTGGCGCTGACGGGCAAGCAGCTGTTCGGCCTCACCTACACCGCGCCCGTCCGCCGCGACATCAAAGGCACGGTCATCTACGGCGACCACGTCACCTTGGACACCGGCACCGGCGCCGTGCACACGGCCCCCGGCCACGGCCAGGACGACTACCTCGTGGCGCTGGAGTTCGACATCCCCATGCTCATGCCCGTGGACGACAACGGCGTGTTCACCGGCGAGGCGGGCCAGTTCGCCGGCCTTTCCACCGACGAGGCCAACCCGGTCATCATCGACTGGCTGCGCGAGCAGGGGACGCTGGTGGCCGAGAAGAAGATCAACCACTCCTACCCGCACTGCTGGCGCTGCCACGAGCCGGTCATCTTCCGCGCCACGGACCAGTGGTTCGTCTCCATGGACAAGAACGCCCTGCGCGAGGACGCCCTGCGCGCCATCAACTCGGAAGTGGAGTGGATTCCCGCTTGGGCCAAGAACCGCATCGGTGCCATGGTGGCCGACCGTCCCGACTGGTGCATCTCGCGCCAGCGCAGCTGGGGCGTGCCGATTCCCGTGTTCAAGTGCGCCAAGTGCGGCAACACCGTGGCCACGGCCGAAACCTTCGATGCGGTCATCGAGCTGTTCAACACCAAGGGCGCCGATGCCTGGTTCACCGAGGCTCCGAGCGAGTATCTGCCCCGCGGCACCAAGTGCGAGGTGTGCGGGGGCACCGAGCTCATCCCCGAAAAGGACATCCTGGACGTGTGGTGGGAGTCCGGCGTCTCGCACACGAGCGTCTGCCGCCATCGCGCCGAGACCGACGGCCTCACCTTCCCGGCCGACATGTACCTGGAGGGCTCCGACCAGCACCGCGGCTGGTTCCAGTCGTCGCTGCTCACCTCCATCGGCGCCTACGGCGTGCCTCCCTACAAGTCGGTCATGCACTGCGGCTTCACCGTGGACGAAGAGGGCCGCAAGATGTCGAAGTCGCTCGGCAACGGCATCGATCCGGAGGAGATGTGCAACAAGTTCGGCGCCGACGTGCTGCGCCTTTGGGTGTCGTCCTGCGACTACTCCCAGGACGTGTCCATCTCGGAGAACATCTTGAAGCAGGTCTCGGACGCCTACCGCCGTTTCCGCAACACCTTCCGCTTCCTGCTCGGCAACTTGAACGATTTCACGCCGGATGACTTCGTGGAGGACTGGGACGCGCTCGAGCCGCTCGACCAGTGGGCCCTCGTGCGCCTCTCGCAGCTGCTCGCCGATGTGGAGGCGTCTTATGAGTCTTACCGCTTCAACAGCGTCTACCGGGCCCTATACGATTACGTGAACGACATCTCCGCCGTGTACATGGACGTTACCAAGGATCGCCTGTACGCCGAGGCGCCGGCCTCGCCGCGCCGCCGGGCCGTGCAGACCGTGCTCATGAACATCCTGGAGGTGCTCGTGCGGGTCATGGCCCCCATCCTGTCGTTCACCACCGACGAGGTGTGGGAGTGCTACCCGCCGGCCTTCCGCGCCATCGAGGGCCGCGAGGCCTCGGTGCAGCTGGCCGGTTGGCCGTGCGCGCGCGACTTCGTGCCTTCTCTGCCTGCCGATGCGGGCGCGCAAGTGGCGACCATGGAGGAGATGATGGCCGTCCGCGAGGTGGTCACCAAGGCGCTGGAGGAGGCGCGAAACGAGAAGATCATCGGCAAGAGCCAGGAGGCGTCGCTTACCGTGACGGCCCCGGCGGCGCTGGTGGCCACGGCCGGCTCCTTCGACCCGGCGGTCTTCGAGGAGCTGTTCATTGTGGCCAAGGTGCAGTTCGTGGAAGGCGACGGCGACGAGATCACGGCGGCGGTCACGGTGGCCGAGGGCGAGAAGTGCCCGCGCTGCTGGAACATTCGCGAGCTGGGCGGCAACCCGAACCATCCGGATGTGTGCGAGCGCTGCGGGGACGCGCTGGACGCCATTCAGGGCGGGGCCGAGTAAGTGGCCGCCCCCGAGACGTTAACCATAGAGAAAGAGCAAGGGGAGGCCTCTGCCGTGGAGGAGAGGCTTCCCAGCCGGCGCAAGCGCAACGCCGCCATCTTCGTTCCTCTTGCCGCGCTGTGGCTTGTCCTCGATATCGCCACGAAAGCTTACTTCAACGGCTTCTCCGTGGGCCAGGTAGTGGCTGGTCCCTTTCTTGGTCTGGTGCAGTTCCGCCTGGTGCACAACACCGGTGCCGCCTGGGGTATGTTCGATGAATCGACCTTCGCCCTCGGGGTGATGTCGGTGCTCGTCTGCGTTGCGCTCACGGTGTATTTGTTCACGGCCGGCAAGCGCGCCGGCGTTATGGAGACGGTGGGGATCGCGCTGATTGTGGCCGGCGGCTTGGGTAACGCGCTCGACCGCTTCACGTTGGGCTACGTGGTCGATTTCATCGACACGGTGTTTATCAGTTTCCCTACGTTCAACGTTGCCGACATCGGGGTTACCTGCGGGTTCGTGCTGTTCTTCGCGGGGATGCTCTGGTCCATGAGGAGGGATGCGCCCGCGAAGGAGGTCGCATCGGAGGAGAAGTAGCCTGTTCGGGGGATGACCCTCTGGCAGGACGTCGATAGAATGGATGCCATGTCACGCTCGCTTTGCCATATCGCCACCACCGAGGACGCAGGAAACCGCCTGGATGCCCTGTGCGCCGCCCGGGGGCTCTACGCTTCCCGCTCGGCCGCCGCGCGCGCCATCGAGGAGGGCCGCGTTTTCGTGAACGGCGCCACGGTTTCCAAAAAGCATGCCGTGGCGGCGGGGGACACCATCGTCTACGAGGTGGACGACGAGCCGGAGTCCGTGGTGGTCTACGGCGAGCCTATCGATCTGGATGTCCGCTTCGAGGACGAGGACATGCTCGTGCTCTCGAAGCAGATCGGGCTCGTCTGCCACCCTTCCGTCGATCACGCCCATGGCACGTTGGTCAATGCCCTTATCTGGCACTGCGGCGAGGAGAACCTGTGCAACGTGCAGGGGGAGGAGGCCGACCGGCTCGGCATCGTGCACCGGCTCGACCGCGACACGAGCGGGCTCATGCTGGCGGCCAAGACCGACGAGGCCGGATGCGAGCTCATGGCGCAAATTCAGGATCGGGCGGTCGACCGCCACTACATCGCGCTCGTGCACGGCATCATGGCCCATGACACCGGCATGATCGACGCGCCCATCGCACGTTCGGCCGACGAGCGCTGCCGCATGGCTGTGCGCGATACGCCGAGCGCCCGGGAGGCCATCACCACCTTCCGCGTGCTCGAGCGCTTTGAAGCTGGCCCCAAGGACGACGGCTACAGCCTCATCGAGTGCAAGCTGTTCACCGGGCGCACTCACCAGATCCGCGTGCACATGCAGTACACGCGCCATCCTATCGTGGGCGACCCGGTCTACAACGCCCACGGCCCCCGCGATGCCCGGGCCCAGCTGGGGCTGCGCCGACAGTTCCTGCACTCCTACAGCATCGCCTTCGAGCACCCGACGACCGGCGAGCCCATGGCCTTCGCCGACAACCTGCCGCAGGATCTGCAGGAGGCGCTTGACGCGCTAGCCGAGCGCTCGCTGGGCAAGACCGACGCGGGGCGCGAGGTGGCCGAGCTCATGGCCGCCTCTCCCGTCCCTTCCGTGGAAGGAGAGGTACCCGATGAGTAAGAAGAAGGCCGCCGCGCCGCGCAAGGTGGGCGTCATCATTGCCAACACGGGCACCCCGGAGGCGCCAACGCGCAAGGCCGTGAAGAAGTACCTGTCTCAGTTCCTCATGGATCCGCGCATCTGCCCCATGCCGCGCCCGGTGTGGTGGACGCTTCTGCACACGAGCATCTTGCGCAAGCGCTCGCGCGCCTCGGCGGAGAAGTACGAGAAGATCTGGACGGAGGAGGGCTCGCCGCTCATCGCCATCACCGCCTCACTGGAGCGCGGGCTGAACGAGCACTACGCCGAACAGGGGCTGCCCGTGGTCGTGCGCGCCGGCATGAGCTACGGAAAGCCCTCCCTCAAGCAGGCCGTGAGAGAGCTGAAGGAGGAGGGTTGCACCGAGCTTGTCGTTCTGCCCATGTACCCTCAGTCGGCGTTTTCCACCACCGGCTCGGTGAGCGACGGCGTGGCCAAGGCGGTGCGCCGCGCGAGGTTCAAGGGCGACGTGCGCCTTATCGACGGTTACGGCGAGGACGCCACCTACGTCCGGGCCGTGGCCGCCTCCATCCGCAACGCGGGCTTTTCCGAAGAGTCGGGAGATCGCCTTCTGTTCTCGTTCCACTCCATTCCGCTGAAGGACATCGAGGCGGGGGATACCTACGAGCTGCAGACCGGGGCCACGAGTTTGGCCGTGGCCGGCGAGCTCGGGCTCGATCGCCGTGCCTGGACCATCAGCTACCAGAGCCGCTTCGACAAGGGCCGCACCTGGCTTTCGCCCTTCACGCGACCGACGCTAGAGCGCCTGGCCCAGGCCGCCGAGCCGGGCAGCCGCCTGTTCATGGTGTGCCCCAACTTCTCCGTGGACTGCCTGGAAACGCTCTACGACGTGCCCTACGAGCTGGAGCCCCTCTACCGGGCGGTGCTCGCGGGCCAGAAGGTGAACGCGGACGAGGAGCCGGGGGCCTTGGAGAATACGGGCAAGGCCGCCTCCCATTGCGATGACGCCCATGCCGACTTGGCCGCCGCCCGCCGGCGCCGCCGAGCCGTCGAGGATTTCCACCGCGGTGCCCACCGCCAGCGCTCCGACGAGGAGGCCTTCGTCTACGTCCCCTGCCTGAACCGCTCCAAGGCCCACTTGAAGGTCCTTACTGCCGTGCTCGCCCCCTACGTGGGCGACACCGAATAGGGCGCCTCCCTTCTGGAAAAGAAACGCCGGAAGCGTTGAGCTTCCGGCGCAGGAGGGGGCTTCTCAGGTTGCGGTTTGCTAGATATCGGCGATGACGGCCTCTGCCATGAGATACCCGTAGTTCATGGCCGCATCGAAGCCCATGGCGTAGGGGCGGCCGTCCTTCTCCTCGATGGAGCCGCATACGTCGCCGGCGGCGTACAGGCCCGCGATCGACTCTCCGGCTTCGGTGAGCACCCGACCGGCCGTGTCGATGGCAAGGCCGCCCGTGGTGAGGTAGAAGGTGGGAAGGCAGCTGATGACCCAGATGCCGCTATAGGTGTCGATGTAGGGGAGATTCTTACGCCCGAACTCGTCCTCCTCGCCGGCGAGGGCGTGGGCGTTGTGGGTCTCGATGGTGGAGGCCAGCTCGGGCAGGCCAAGCGCTTCGGCTGCCTCTTCGACCGAGTCGTAATGGACCATGTCGCCGCGATGCTCCAGGCATTTATAGGTGTCCATGGCGTACAGCTCGTTCTTGTTGGTGGTGATGCGCCCCGACTCGTCGGTGATGTAGAAGAAGGCGCCTCCGTTGGCCGCATCGCGCAGACCGCGGCCGAGCATACCGTGGTTGTCGGACATCATGTTCCCGAACTGGGCGCCCGAGGCGTTCACGATGATGCCCGGCGTCGTCTGATAAAGGAACGCGATCTCGAAGTTAGAGCCTGCCTGGCTCGTCGTCGAGAGGAAGGCGCCGAGCTCGCGCCCCATGCACTCGATGGCGCCCCCGGCCTTCTGCCCCATGAGGATACCCTCGCCCGTGGATCCGGGCGCGCAGTTGAACTTGTAATCGGCGTATTCGGGGTAGTACTCGGCGATCATATCCGGGTTGGCTGCGAATCCGCCCGTGGTGAGGCAAACGGCTTTCGCGCCCACGGTCCAACTTGAGCCGTCGCGGCCCTGGGCCAAAAGACCAGTCACTCGGCCGTCGGCTTCCTGGACGAGTTCGGTGACCTCGGTGGCGTAGATGATCTGGCCGCCGAGCGCCCCCACTCGGTCGACAAGGAAGTCCTTGGCATAGCCGCAGCCACCCATGTAGCATCCGGGGGCGAGGTAGGGGGTCACGCCGTAGGCCGGGTTCACTCCGAGACTGTAGAAGCCCACGCCCATGCCGTGCAGCCAGTCTACCAGCTTGCCAGAATTGTCGTACATGGCGGTCTGATAGGGCATTGCGCCGTTGAAACGGTCGTTTTCGGGCACGAGGTACTTGCTCATGACAGCCAGCATACCCGCTTTGTTGAACATGGGGTTCTCATCGTGTCGTCCCAGCGCATAGTTCGATTGCAGCTGCGATTCCGCCGCCGCGACGCCCGAGTAGGTCATCGGCATCGAGCCGCCGGCAATGTCCTGTTTCTCGAAGAGCACGACCGACTTGCCGGCCTCCAGAAGACGGACGGCGGCGATGAGTCCCGCGGTGCCCGCACCGGCCAGTGCGACATCGACCTCGAGGTTTTGAGGGGCGCCCCCGGTCGGCGCAGTTGTCCCCAAACTGAAGGAGGAAACGCTGCCGCCGGCGTTCGTGATCGCATCTGCGACGGCGTTTCTGACGGCGATAGAGGTGGTTGTCGCTCCTGTCACTGTGTCGACGTCTAGATTCTTCGTCTCGAGGATTCGTGAGGCCATTATAGGCGCTGCGGTTGTGCCGATGCCGATGGTGTCATCGCAGCGCAGGACGCGAACTGAGGCGAGGTCGCCGCCTGCGACGACGACCTCGACTATCAGGTCGTCGTCGTGGCCCATGGCTGTTCCGATCCATTTCCCGTCGGTGAAGCTCTCTGGGATACCGGGGATGGAGCCGGTATCTGCCAAAGGGGAGGAGTCGGGTGATTGATTTTGCGGACTCGAGCATCCAGCAAGTCCCCCTACGGCGGCAATACTGCCCAAAGCCAGAGTCCCCTTGATAAAGTCCCTACGGTTGAATTCCATGATTGAGTTCCCTCCTTCTGGGATGGTTGACGCCGCAACGTTGTGTCGGTGCGGTCTAGGCAGCGCTGAGTATGGAGGGTTTTCAAGTGCGCCGCGACCCCGATAATCGGTGCATTTCCTTCATGAACGGCACGGAAGACCATGACCGAAAATCGGTTAACTTTTTTCAAAATGACTGTTCAGGGTCTTGGAATCGATGGTCTAGAGAAAAAACAGGCATCAAGGCTAAGGAGGGTCTGCCCCGAGCAGTAAAATAGAGCAGATTGCGAAAGGAGGGTGCGGATGGCCGATGGGCTGACAAAAATGGCATTGGGTATCTTTGGCTTCGGCTTTTGCAAGGCATCGCTTGGCGCTGCCTATATGACGGCGATGGGATCGGTGTTCTCCACTGTCGGCTTTGTCTCTGAGCTCAACTTCATGGTGCCTATGCTCGTCTCTTCCCTTCTTACGGCCTCTGCTCTCGTTTTGATGGTGCGCTCTCGTCGTCTCTTATCGGGCGCCCTGCGCCAGTATCCCGCCGTTATATCTCTCTCGTCCGGGTTTCTTCTCAGCGCCGGCGATTTGCTTTCTAGGTCCCCCGATGGCTTTGCTGCCGCTCTCTGTGGTGCGCTGTGTGGCTACTCGTCGACCATCCTCAATGCTGTTTGGCTCGACGTCTTCGCCGCCGAGGAAGATACTGCTTCATCGACGGTGCAAATTGTCGGTGCCCTTGTCGTCCAATGCATAGCAAGCCCTCTCCTTGTGGCCTTCGGGCGCTTTTGGTCCTGTACGCTGCCCATTTTATCGGTGGGCCTCTCGTCGTGGTTGTTGTCCCGCAAGAAGCGCACCATGAGTTTTCCCGAACATCGGACGTCTATGCCTGCTGTTCCGCCGGAACGACGCGACCTTACCTTGGCCTACCTTTGCGTTTTCGCGCTCGTCGGGGTCGTTGGCATCCTGCATACCGCCGTGCTTGGCTCCCAATCGGAACATTTGGTTGGCGACGTGGATATGTGGATACCCCTCGCGGCTGCAACTCTGGTCACGCTGCTTTTGGCGCTCATCGCTCTTAGGAGCCCGCATCCGGCGTCGGTCTACAATGCCTGCTTGCCTCTGCTTCTCTTGATTTTGTCGCTTCTGCCATTTCTCGGCGATGGCCTTGGAGGTCTGGTGGGCCTCGTCATGATTGCCTGTTACGATGCTTGCAGCATGGTGTTTTTGCTATACATCGTTGACAGCGCGCGACGTCTTGACCTTTCGACCTACATCCTCTCGGCTGCCTACTTGGGAGGTTCGGCGCTTTCGCTTCTGACGGGTTTAGGCGTCGGCAGCATTCTCCGGTCGCTGAGCGTCGATTACGGGCTTTCGTTGCTCACTTTGCTTGCCTTTGCCGCCATTTACCCATTGGCCGGGGTGCTGGTGTTCGGTATCAGCAAAGCGCGCAGGCAGCTGGGGCCGCGTACGAGCGATTCGAACTCGATCGACAATGCGTTCGAAGGAGGGGTTGAAGGCATCGCTGCTGCGAGCGGACTCACGCGGCGCGAGAGGGAGATTCTGCGCTATCTGGCCCGTGGACGTTCTGCTCGCTACATCGCGGAAGACCTCGTCTTGTCGGAAAACACCGTTTGGGCCCATATCAAGCGCATCTACTCCAAGACGGGCGTTCACACAAAGCAGGAGCTTATGAGTATTGTCGAGAAAATGGCCGAAGGAAAAGAGTAAGAGAACGCCTCTCCAATTAGCGGGCATGAAGAAAGGCTCCCGAAAGAGAGCCTTTCTAGCTGGAATGCCGCAGCCGCAGGGAGGGGAGGCCGCAGCGGAGTAAGCGGTTTCGCGCGCGGGCGCTTAGGCCTCGGCGAGCTCGTGGCCGAGCAGATAACCGAAGGTGATACAGCGGCCGTGGGAGTTGCCGGCGACGTTGATGGGGTAGTCCACCGCGGTGATGTCGCCCATGATGTTGCCGAGCACGTAGAGGCCCTCGATGACCTCGCCGTTCTCATCGAGGCACTGGAAGTCGTTGTTGCACTTCAGGCCACCGCAGACGGCGAGCAGCGCCGGACCGACCTTCAGGGCGTAGAAGGGGCCTTGCTTCACAGGCGTGAGGAACACGGGCTTCTTGTAGTAGTCGGTGTCCTCGCACATGAAGCGCTCGCCGTTGTCGTTTACAAAGAGGAACGGGCCGTGGAGTCAGCAGAAGGCCTGAGGATGCGCGCGCAGGAAACGGTCGGCCGAAATTACGATCTCGCGCGGTTGCATCGCGAGTTTGTGCGTTCCGCATACCCTTAGGACAAAGGTCGGTTATTGTCCCGGTGGGAGTGCTAAAATCCTCCTTACGCTTGAATAGACCCAGGAGGTATCGATGCTCTCAGAGCGCATGCTCACCACCGTCGTCCGCGCCATGACCGACAAGACCCTGACGCTGCACCCCGTGCCCGAAGGCGCGCTTCCCGACCCCGAGGAGGGGCGCCCCTACACCCTCTACGTGCACGTTCCCTTCTGCGAGCGGCTGTGCCCCTACTGCTCCTTCAACCGCTTTCCCTACCGGGAGCAGCGCGCTCACGACTACTTCCAGGCCCTGCGCCAGGAGATGCGGATGCTCGCCGATCAGGGCTACGACTTCGAGAGCGTGTATGTGGGCGGCGGCACGCCGACGGTGGACATCGACGAGCTGTGCGAGACCATTGATTTGGCCCGCGACCTCTTCCACGTGAAGGAGGTCAACTCGGAGACGAACCCGAACCATCTCATCCCGGAGTATCTGGATAAGCTCAAGGGCCGCATCCAGCGCCTGTCGGTGGGCGTGCAGTCCTTCGACGACGGGCTTCTGCGTCAGATGGACCGCTACGAGAAGTACGGGAGCGGGGAAGAGATCTTCGAGCGCATCGGCCAGGCGGCCCCGTACTTCGAGTCGCTGAACGTGGACATGATCTTCAACTTCCCCACGCAGACCGAGGACATTCTCATTTCCGACTGCGAGAAGATCGCGCTGTGCGGCTGCCATCAGACGACGTTCTCGCCGCTGTACCAGTCCCATGCCACCACGCGCAAAATGGAGCAAGTGCTGGGAAAGATGGACTATGACAAGGAGCGGCGCTTCTATCATATCTTGGACGAGATTCTGGCCGGGGGAGAGAACCCCTTCTTCGAGCGGCGCACGTTGTGGACGTTCAACCGTCTCGACGAGAATCACGAGCGCAAACAGCATTTGGAAGTGGACGAGTACGCCGTGTCCTATGAGGAGTGCGTGGGCATAGGCTCCGGCTCCATCACGCATCTGGGTGACAACCTGTTCGTGAACACGTTTAATCTGGAAGAGTACGGCGAGCTGGTGCGCGCCGGCGCGACGCCGCTGCTCGGCAAGACCGATCTGCCACGCCGTGACCTCATGCGCTACAAGTTTTTGCTGCAGCTGTACAGCCTGCGCTTCGACAAGCACGAATTCGAGCGCGATTTCGGCGTGTCCGTGGAGCGCGGGCTGCCCGTTGAGATGGCCTTCATGCGGGCCAATGGCGCGTTTGCCACCGACAACGCCGACGAGCTGACCCTCACCCCGGCCGGCCGCTACCTCACCGTGGTGCTGTACCGCCAGTACCTCGCCGGTCTGAACAACCTGCGCGAGCAGGCCCGCGCCAAGCTCCCCGGCGACGAGCGCGACCTCCTGTTCGGCGACGGCACGGAGAAGTAGCGCAGCGCACGGCGGAGGGCACTTTTAACGAAGGTGGACAAAATGACGTCGAGTGAGTTCTCTGGAGTTCGGATGTGCGCCGTATGGCGGCTTGTTGCTTTCATTTTATGCGCAAGACGTTAAGATGTTGCTCAGTTTGGGTCGCGAAAGACCTCTTCTCAGCTCACTGGACGCAATTTTGTCCATTTCTGGCGTAAATACTCTCCAAGGGGCACACATCATTCGCCGCCGCACAGGGCGATGAGCTCCTTGCGGGAGTGCACGCCGCACTTCACGTAGATGTGCTGGATGTGGGCCTTCAGCGTGCCGGAGGCGATGAACAGCTCCCGCTCGATCTGCTGGTTGGTCTTGCCGCTCGCGATGAGGCGGCAGATCTCGTCTTCCCGGGGGCTCAAGTGGCACGATGCGGACACGGCGTCGCAGCGCTCGGCGATGCGCTCGGCCCGCAGGCTCTCCTTGGCGAGATTATCGGTCTCCAGAAGCCGGATGCCCCAGCGGCTGGCCAGGTCCTTCTCCGACAGCAGCATGAGCGTGCTCGCCAGCACCAGCATGACCACGGCCACGGTGATGGCGATGTTCTGGGTCGTCGGAGCGAGGCCCAAGGCGCCTAAGAGCTCGGCCACGTTGCCGCCCCACAGCGTGAACAGCGAGTTCACGCGTACAACGCCCGTGAGTGCGATGATGGCGATGCCCATGCGCTTGGACAGGTCGTAGAACAGAAGGGCGATGAGCAGCGACATGAGGGACATGCCCATGGAGATGAGGTAGCCCGCCGCCGTGGTGCCGAGGATGCCCTCGGCGGGAATGAGCAGGAGCCCGCATACCATGAGCAGAAGCGGCGAGCGGAACAGGGCGCTCACCGAGAAGCGGTCCGAGAAGAAGTACACGACAATGAAGAACGCGCCCATGACAATGGCGGTCGACAGCGACGAGTGCACCCCGGCGCCGGCGGGCAGCTGGGCTGAGCGCAGCCCGTAGGCGAAGGCGTAGATGCACAGCACTGCGAGCGGCTTTACGGGGAACGAGAACTTGGGGTAGGCCCGCGGCGTCGTCTCCCGCTCGGGCAGCGCTCGGAACGCGAGGGCGAGGCTGCCCACGGCGACAAGCGGCAGGAGCACGAGCACGACGGCGAAGCGATCGCCTGAAAGTCCCTGGCAGAGGTAGACGAGCGGCACGGCGATGAAGCGGGAGGCGGGCGAGCAGGGTGGCGGCGATGCCGAAGCCCGCGTACAAGTAGTCGAACAGGACATGGGGATCGAAGGGGACGGCCAGCCCCGCCCACGGCGCCGCGAAGGTGAGCGTCATCCACGTCCGGGCGCAGCCCAAGGCGAACAGATAGGGGATCATCTGCTCCAGATTGTCGAGGCGGCGCTTCTCGCGCAGTGCGGGTGTCTTTTCCATGGGGCCATTATAGCGGGTTGCGTTCATTGCGCCCCGGTTCGTCGGGAAACAGGGCCTTCCCCCATGCGCCACCGCCCCGCCGGCAGGGAGGGAGGCCGGCGGGGCGACAGGTGGGGGAGGGTTATCAGAGCTACAGGGCTGCCACGTAGCGTCCGGTGACGTAGCCGGAGGTGATGGCGCGCCCGATGGAGAGGCCCTCGACGTCCATGGGATAATCCACGCCGCCATAGAACTGGCCCGAGGCGTTGCCTACGGCGAACAGGCCCTCGATAGGCGCACCCTCGGCGCCGAGGCACTGCTGGTTCTCGTTCACCGTGAGTCCGCCGAGTACGGCCGGCACGGAGTTCGCGCCGCGGGGCACCGCGAAGAACGGCCCCTGCTCGATGGGAACCAGATAGTCGGCGCGCTTGCCGAACTTCCCATCGGCCCCGGTCGCGCACAGCTCGTTGTAGGCCTCGATGGATGCGACGATGGTCTGCTCGTCGATGGGGTCGATGTGCCACTCCTCGGCTTCCATGTAGGCGTTGATGTTGGCCGCCAACTCGGCGAAGGTCTCGCCCTTGACGAACTGATCCTCCGAGGGAATCTTCATGTTGCCCACGCCGAACTTCACCTCGTTGGGATGGGCTGCGGCCCACTGCTCGCCAATCTCGACCCAGTTCGCCGGCATGATGGTGAAGAACTTCGCCGCCATGGGGTTCTGGAAATCGTACTCCTCGAGGTACCCGCGCATGAGGTTGTTCAGGTAGGCGAAGGACAGAACTTCATTCATGAAGCGCTCTCCGTGGATGTCCAGGTTCAGGAAGGGCAGCTCCAGACGGGTCAGCGCACCGCCGCCGTGAACCATCTTCGAGTGGTTCACCGGCGTCATCTGCGCCCCGGCCCAGATGCCGGCCATCATGCCCATGCCGTCGCGGAAGGGGCTCATGGTCTTGAAGCCTCGCAGGTCGGGACAGTAGTAATCGCGCATTTCCTGGTTGCCGGAGCAGTCGCCGGAGGCGAGGATGACGCCTTTGGCGGCCTTGAAGAGCACGTTGCCCTCCTCGGTCTCGCAGATCACGCCGGCCACGCGCTCCCCCTCCTTGTACAGCTGCACGGTCGGGGAGTTGAAGAAGAACTCCACGCCCTCGGCGGCTACCGCATCGCAGACGGCCAGGGCCGCGTCGTTGTGGGCGCCTTCCAAGTGGTTGTAGGTGTTCGCGTGCAAGTAGTAGGTGTAGCCGTTGTACTCGCGCTCGGAATCGTAGGGCTTCGACTCGGCGCCGCCCTCGGCCGCCGTGTCCGCCCACCAGGTAACGGCCTCGTAGGAGTTGCGGGCCCACGCTTCCAGCAGCTTGCGGTTCGAGCGGTAGGCATTTTTCTCCATGAGGAAGGCGACGCAGGCCTGGATGCCGGCCTCGTCGGTCTTGGTGGTGTCCACCGAGGCGCCCATGTTGCCCGTCGTCTGGGCGGTTCCGATGTTCTGAACGCAGGCCACCTTGGCGCCGGCGGCTACGGCGGAATGGGCCGCGGACAGGCCCGACTCGCCGGCACCTACGACAACGACGTCGTACTCGCGGGTGTCTGCGAAGTCGGTAATGGGCTCGGGAGCTTGCAGGAAGGCGGGCAGCCCGGCATCGGCAGAGCCGGTATCCGCGAGCGTGGCCGTCTCCGCGGCGGTTTTCGGGGCGCAGCCCGCAAGGGCGCTCGCTCCCACGACTCCGGCGGCGGCCAGTCCGGTGAACTTGAATAAATCGCGACGGGTGACTTCCATGATGACCCTCCTGAACGACGGGCGGCTTCTTCGAACCGCGCTCCCTTCGCGCTCGGCTGGTGGAACCGTCCTCTTCGGCTCTGTCCGATTGCCGAGCGCTGCTGACGGGTTGCATCATGGCCCGGTTCGCAAAACCGCGCATCGGGCCGATCGACGAAATTGGGTTAAATGCCTAACCCAAGGCATAACCCAGAGCGTGACCTGGGAAGATGGGTCGTCCTGAACGGTGACATAGCGAATCAAATAACTCGCAAGATTTTGGAAATAGTTGGAAGTTTCGAGCAGAGTGATGTTGCGAGATCGGAAGTAGTTGGGAGTTTCGGGTGTGTTTCGAAGCAAATTGCCTGCAATGGGTCGATTTGCTGCTCGAAATTCCCGACTATTTCTCTCGTGATGTCCGAAACCCTTAACTAATTCCTTCGCATTGCTCGAAACTCTGATCTAATTCCTGACTGACTTGCCCGTTAGCTCTAAATACGCGCTCGTAGTAAAAGAGCCGGCATTATGCCGGCTCTCTAAGTTCTGGTCGGGTTGACAGGATTTGAACCTGCGGCCCCTTGACCCCCAGTCAAGTGCGCTACCAAACTGCGCCACAACCCGTTGGTGCTTTTGAGCTCTCACTCAAACAGCTTTGCTATGATAACCCGACCGCAACGCCTTTGCAAGAGGAAATTTTCCGAACGGTTCTTCGCCTCTCTTTTGTTCGACAAAGCCACCGGCGATAATCCCAGCATCCCGAGAGTGTGCATATTAGTGCGTACGGAAAAGCTTCGATGCCAGTTTAGTGACAAGCCCGAATTAAGTATCCGTTCTTAAGGTTATAGGACTCCTGATCCCCGCCGCATTAAGCTTCCGAGGCGGGGAAGCGCCGATACTCTCATAGGAAGACTCGATAACTCGGGTTTTGCTGTCGTGGTAGGCTATGCCCAAACAAGCAGGATCCGGCGACAGAGCCGGGAAAATGCAACGAGGAGGTTCCCATGGAAGTTATCGTCGCACCCGAGCCCATGGATTACGAGATTCGCGGGATGTACCGGTTCGCCACGTTGCGGGAGGACTCGGGTCTTGCCGAGGCCGTGCGCGGGCGCTGGCCCGAGAACCCGCGGCTGCTCATGATCGCGGCCGAGCCGGATAACGACACCTATACCGAGAACCTCGCCATGGATCTGGCCACGGCGCTGGTGAAGGCCGATCTTCCGGTGGGGGAGCTGCGCGTGCTCCAGCGCGAGACGGCCGACGTTGCGGCCCAGCTTATCGCCGGTGCCGATGTCATCGTGCTGGCTGACGGCGAGGGGGAGGACGCCGATGCGCAGCGTGAGGCCTTCTTTGGCGAGTTGGACATGTCGACCTTGCTTGAGGGCGTCAAAAAGGGCGCTCTCGTTATCGCGCTTTCCGAGGCGGCGCGCGACGCCATCCGATAGCCCTGCTGCTGGGTGATCTCGGATCGGCGTGGCTTTTCGTTGCCTCGGCTCACGGTTGCCCAGAGACGCGTTCCGGGAAAAATCCAGGCACTTTCCATCGTCCGTGACGATTTCGTGCCGCTTCGGCATTGGGCGGGTAACTGCGCTGCCGATACGTCATCATGACCCCTCCATTCATCGACAATAGATGCGAAAACGTCCGCGTCGACGACGAGAGAGGGGAGGTGCCCGTGAACAAAGACGCGCTGGTTGTCGGCTTGGCGCTGTTCGCCATGTTCTTCGGCGCCGGCAATCTCATCTTCCCGCCGTACCTCGGCATGGAGTCGGGCGAGCTGTGGCCGCTCGGCCTAGCGTGCTTCGTGTTCTTCGATGTGGTGGTCTCCTGCGTGGGCGTGTTCGCCATCAACAACGCGGGTGGCTCCATTCTTTCCATCCAAAACGCCCTGGGCAAGAAGGCGGGTCTGGCGCTGAACACCGCCGCCATTTTGTGCGTGGGCATGCTCATCGCACCGCCGCGCTGCGCCGCCACCACCTTCGAGATGGCCATCGCGCCCTGGTTCGGTGATACTATCGGGCTGCTCCCGTTCTCCATTGCCTTCTTCGCCGTGGTGCTCTTGCTGACGCTTAAGCCCACGCGCATCATCAATGTGGTGGGCAAGGTGCTCACGCCGCTTCTCGTGGCCGGCATCGTGGTCATGGTCATCGCCGGCATCGTGAACCCGCTGGGACCTGTGGGCTCTCCCGAGACGGACACCGTCGTCGCCGACGGCGTGCTCGCGGGCTATCAGACTATGGACATCCTCGCGGTCGTCGGGTTCTCCATCCTCGTGCAGGAATCGGTGCGGGCGGCCGGCTACGGCGAGAAGCGCGATCAGATGCGCGTTACGGCCCGGGCGAGCCTCGTGGCCTGCGTGCTGCTCGCCGTCATCTACGGCGGTCTTACCTACTTGGGCGCCACGTCCGCCAGCGTCGTGCCGCACACGGTCAGCCAGGCCGAGCTCATCACCATGATCGTGTGGAAGCTCATGGGGGAGGCCGGCGTGGCGGTGCTGGGCGTCGTCGTGGGCCTGGCCTGCCTCACCACGGCCATCGGGCTGTGCGGCGCCACGGCCGATTACGTCGAGCGCGTCACCATGCGCCGGGTGAGCTATCGGGCGGCCCTTATCATTGTGGTCGTGGCGGCATTGCTCATCTGCAATCTCGGACTTACGAACATCATCGCCCTGGCGAGCCCGATTCTCTCAGTGGTCTGCCCGCCGTTCATGACGACGGTGGTGCTTTTGCTGTTTCGCAAGCACCTGCGGGGCACCTGGGTGTTCGAGGGCGCGGCGCTCGCCGCCGTGGCAGCGAGCCTCCTCCTCACGGTGCACGATCTCACCGGAGCTTTCGCGTTCGTCGAGGCGGCGCCTTTGTACGCCTACGGTTTCGCGTGGCTCTTGCCGTCAGTGGTCGGCGGCGCGGCCGGCGCCCTTCTGGGCCGACGGTTCGATTCGGCCGCGAGCGGATGAGTCCTCGCAAAAATTGATCAACTGCACAATTACGATGACCCTTTTACCGAGTATTGCTCATGAGTCGGGGGAAGGAGGCGCGATTACCTGCGCCTCCTTTGCTATGGTAGGGAACAGGATCCGAGGGATCTCGCCTAATCGCAGAAAATTATGAGGCTGCGGAGAGGCCGGTATATTAGGTTAGGAGGATCCTGAATGGAGTTCAGTTTCGGACTGATCGGCTTCCTCATCGTGTTCCCCCTCATTGTGGCCGCCGCGCTCTTATTCGTGCGGCAGGAGGGGCCGCGCCGCGTCATCGTCTGCGTGTCGGGCGTTGTCATCGCGCTGGCGTCGGTCGTGCTCGTGGTCATGAATCTGGGGGCGAGCTGCACGCTCTTCGCGTTCGAGAGCATGGCCATCGACTTCATCTGCACGGGCATCTCCGTGGCCATCGCGGCGGTCATCGTGTGGTTCGCCGTGCGCTACAAGAACCTGTGGGCCGCCGTGCTCGCGGGCGTGCAGGTAGTCGGTACGCTCATCCTGGAGTTCATGTTCTCCCACGGCATCGAGGTGCCCTACGGCCTGTACTTCGACTCGCTCTCGCTGCTGATGACCTTCATCATCGGCGTGGTGGGAAGCGGCATCTGCATCTACGCTTTGGGCTACATGGAGGATTTCCAGGCCCATGAGCCGGAAGGAGCGCCGGATCGTCGCCCGATGTTCTTCGCGCTGATGTTCGTGTTCCTCTCCGCCATGTACGTCATCGTGTTCTCCAACAACATGGAGTGGATGTTCACCGGCTGGGAAGTGACGACCCTCTGCTCGTTCCTCCTCATCGGTTACACCCGCACCGAGGAGGCTATCGCCAACGCCTTCCGCCAGATCATCATGAACCTGGCCGGCGGCATCGGCTTTCTGGTGGCGCTGTGGTGCTGCGCGCTCACGGTGGGAACTTTCTCGTTCTACGAGTTCCTCGTCATCGGCCAGAACAACCCGGCCCTGACCACCTTGGCCGTCACCGCTCTGGCCTTCGCGGGCATCACCAAGGCGGCGCAGATGCCGTTCCAGACCTGGCTTCTGGGCGCCATGGTGGCCCCCACGCCCACCTCGGCGCTGTTGCACTCCTCCACCATGGTGAAGGCCGGCGTCTTTCTGCTGGTGAAGCTGGCGCCCGTGCTCCACGTGTCGCCGGCGCCGGCGGTCATGGTCATGCTCGTGGGCGGCATCACCTTCGCGCTGTGCTCGTTCATGGCCATCTCGCAGTCCAACGCCAAGCGCGTGCTGGCCTATTCCACCATCGCCAACCTCGGCCTCATCACGGCTTGCGCCGGTGTGGGCACCGCCGAGGCGGTATGGGCCGCGTGCTTCCTCATTCTGTTTCATGCTATCGCGAAGTCGCTTCTGTTCCTGTGCGTCGGCACCGCCGAGCACCACATCGGCAGCCGCGACATCGAGTCCATGGACCTTCTGTTCGACCGCATGCCGCGCCTGGCCCGCTTCATGATGCTCGGCATCATGTGCATGTTCATCGCGCCCTTCGGCATGCTGCTCGCCAAGTGGGCCACGCTCGTGTCCTTCGTGGACACCCGCCAGGTCGCCCTCATCATCATCCTGGCCTTCGGCAGCGCCGCCACGTTCATGTTCTGGGCCAAGTGGCTCGGCAAGCTCTCCGGCATCGCCGGCGAGCCGGAGAACGTGGAGATCACGGTGAAGCCGACGGAATGGGCGGCGCTGCTTCTTATGGCCTGCCTGCTCGTGCTGGCCTGCGTGTTCCTGCCGTTCATCTCCGGCACCCTCGTCGAGCCCTACGTGGCCAGCGTCTATGGCATGCTCGGCCAGGACATCGCCACGGACAACCTGTGGCTCGCCTCCATCTGCACCGTTATCGTGGTGGCCGTGCTGTTCGCCGGCCTTGGAACCAAGCAGAAATCGCGTCGGGCGAACGTCTATCTGGCCGGCATCAGCCGCGACAACGACTCCCGCGCCTTCCAGAACTCGCTGTCGGGCACCACTGAGGCCACGACGCGCAACTGGTACATGGAATCCGTGTTCGGCGAGGCCCGCATCGCGCCGGTCGGCGTGGCGTTCAACACGCTCATCATGGCCGCCGCGTTCGTCGTCGCCATCATCGCGGGCCCGATGGGCTTTTAGGAAGGGTGTGATCTCATGACTTTGCTTACGACACTCATCGGCACCCTCCTGTTCGCCGTGGCAGGCCCCGTCATCGGGTGCCTCCTGGCCGGTCTCGACCGCATCATCTCGGCCCGCATGCAGGGCCGCGTGGGGCCGCCGCTTCTGCAGCCCTACTACGACGTGCGCAAGCTCTTCGAGAAGGAGCGCGTCTCCGTCAACTCCGTGGAAGGCGTCTACGTGGCCTGCGCGCTGCTGTTCGCGCTCATCGCCGGCGGCATCTTCTACTCCGGCGGCAACCTGCTTCTGTGCGTGTTCGTCATCACGCTGTCGAGCCTGTTCTTCATCATGGCCGCCTACTCCACGCGCAGCCCCTACGCCGAGGTGGGCGCGGCCCGCGAGACGCTGCAGGTGATGAGCTACGAGCCCATGGTGCTGCTCATGGCCGTGGCCTTCTTCCAGGCCGCAGGCTCCTTCGACGTGGCCGAGGTGTTCCAGCTCAACCACCCGATCATCTGCACCATTTGGCTCGTGTTCTTGGGCGTGCTCTTCATCCTCACCATCAAGCTGCGCAAGTCGCCCTTCGACCTGTCCATGTCGCATCACGCCCACCAGGAGATCGTGCGCGGCATGACCACCGAGATGAGCGGGCCTACGCTCGGCATGGTGGAGATCATGCACTGGTGCGAGAACGTGCTCTTCCTCGGTTGGATCGGCATGTTCTTCCTGTGGGCGAACCCCGTCTCCATTCTGGTCGCCGTCGTCATCGTGCTTCTGGTGTACTTCCTGGAGATCTGGATCGACAACAACTTCGCGCGTGTGAAGTGGCAGTTCATGTTCAAGTCGGCGTGGCTCGTGGCCCTTATCGCCGGCGGCGTGAACGTCGCGTTCCTCGCGTTTCTGTAAGGAGGTAGGCACATGGCATTCGCATCGAAATCGCCCTGGGTCATCCACTACGACGGCTCCAGCTGCAACGGCTGCGACATCGAGGTCTTAGCGACGCTGTGCCCCGGCTTCGACGGCGAGCGGTTCGGCGTGGTGAACACGGGCAATCCCAAGCACGCCGACATCTTCCTCGTCACCGGCAGCGTGAACGAGCAGAACATCGGCGTCGTCCGCGAGATCTACGACCAGATGCTCGAGCCCAAGGTGGTCGTGGCCTGCGGCATCTGCGCCTGCACCGGCGGGGTCTTCCACGACTGCTACAACGTCATCGGCGGCGTGGACAAGGCCATCCCCGTCGATGTGTACGCCCCGGGCTGCGCCGTGCGCCCGGAGCAGATCATCGACGCCGTGGTGGCCGGCGTGGCGAAGCTCGACGAGAAGTCGGCGGCCCTGGCCGCTGCCAAGAAGGGAGCGTGAGAAATGACGACCTTTGAGCAGACCTTCGAGGAGCTGCCGCTGGCCGGCGTGCACGACTTGGCGGCCGCGCGCCATGCCGAGGGCTGGCGCTACGTGCAGATCCTCGCGGTGAACACCGAGGAGGGCATCGATCTCGTCTACTCCTACATGAAGGACGGGCATCTCGCCAACTTCAACGTGAGCGGCGTGAAGCAGACGGACGTGGTGCCCTCCATCACCGACCTGTACCTGGAGGCCTTCGTCTGCGAGAACGAGATCCACGACCTGTTCGACGTGGCCATCAGCGACATCGCCATCGACTTCGGCGGCATGTTCTACCAGCTGGCGGAGAAGGCCCCCATGACCGTGGTGAGCCCCGAGCAGCTGGCGGCGCGCGAGAAGGCGAAGAAGATCGCCGCGGCCAAGGCCGCCAAGGAGGCGAAGGCGGCCGCACCGGCCGAGGGGCCAACCGGCCCCACCGAGGAGGAGATCCAGGCCAAGATAGCGGGCCTGGATCCGGAGAAGGCCGCGAAGGTGCGCGCCGCCATGGAAGCCAAGGCCCGAAAGGCCGCAGAAGGGAAGGGAGAATAGCATGAGCAAGGCGACCGTCATTCCCTTCGGGCCCCAGCATCCGGTGCTCCCGGAGCCTTTGCACCTCGATCTGGTGGTGCAGGACGAGACCGTCGTGGACGTGCTCCCGCAGATCGGGTTCGTGCACCGCGGCCTGGAGAAGCTCGTGGAAACCCGCGACTACAACCAGTTCATCTACATTGCCGAGCGCATCTGCGGCATCTGCGCCATGGGACACTCCCTCGGCTATGCCGAGACCGTCGAGTCACTCATGGGCGTGGAGGTGCCCAAGCGCGCCGAGTATTTGCGCGTCATCTGGCACGAGCTGTCCCGTATCCACTCGCATCTTTTGTGGCTGGGCCTTGCCGCCGACGCCTTCGGCTTCGAGTCGATGTTCATGCACTGCTGGCGTTTGCGCGAGCGCGTGCTCGACCTGTTCGAGAAGACCACCGGGGGACGGGTCATCCTGTCCGTGGTGAAGGTGGGCGGCGTGGTGCGCGACATCGACGCGAGCCAGATGGCCGAGATCGTCTCGGTGCTCGACGGTATCAAGGGCGAGTACACGCAGATCATGAATACGCTGCTCACGGACACCTCGGTGAAGAACCGCACCGTGGGCGTGGGCCACATCACTACCGAGGACGCGGCGGCGCTTTCCATGGTGGGGCCTTTCGCCCGCGCTTCCAACCTGCCCTACGACGTGCGCTCCTTCGGGCGCGGCGCCTACGGCGATCTGGCGGACTTCGCTCCCATCACGGCCACCGAGGGCGACTGCTACGCCCGCGTGAAGGTGCGCTGTCTGGAGGTGCTCCAGTCCATCGAGATCATCAAGGAGCTCGGCGCGAAGATCCCCGCCGGCGACATCGAGGTGGCGGTGAAGGGCGCGCCCGCCGACGGCGCCCAGGCGTCCAACGTGCTGGAGCAGCCCCGCGGCGAGTGCTACTACTACGCCCGCGGCAACGGCTCGAAGAACCTGGAGCGCATGCGCATGCGCACGCCCACCTCGCAGAACCTCGCCGGTATGACCGTGGCCCTGAAAGGGTGCGACTTGGCCGACGTCAACATGATCATCCTGACCATCGACCCCTGCATCAGCTGCACGGAAAGGTAGGCGGATATGGGAAGCTTCAAACTGGGCGGCATGACCTTCGGCTCTCTGTTCAAGAAGCCCGAGACCGTGCTGTACCCCTTCGAGCAGAAACCGGCCCCGGCGGGGCTCAAAGGGCATATCGAAAACGATGCGAGTGCGTGCATTCTGTGCGGCATCTGCGCCAAGAGCTGCCCGGCCGACGCCATCGCGGTGGAGAAGAAGGAGCGCACCTGGGCCATCGATCCGTTCCGCTGCGTGCAGTGCGGTACCTGCGTGCGCGTCTGCCCCAAGCACTGCCTGACCATGGATCCCGCCTACACGCCCATCGCCACCGCGAAATCCTGCCGCGTGGTGCATGTCCCCGACCCGAAGGCGGCGGTGACGGAATCGTAAGCTTAACCGCTCGTTAAGTTTCGTGGTGAGTCTGAGAAGGGCTTGCCGCTCTGCTAAAATATGCCGTTATCGGCACGTGCGCCGGACCCTCGTCGAGGGTCCGGTTTTTGTAGGGAAGGAGCAGGACGCCTCATGGTCGAAGGGCAGCGAGATGGGGAAGAGATCCCCGAGCAGGTGACAAGCGAGATCTTCACGGCGGCCAACGTCGTCTCCTTCGTGCGCCTGTGCCTCGTGCCCGTGTACCTGTGGCTGCTGCTCTCCGGCTTCAACCTGGCCGCCACCCTCGTCTTCGCTGCGGCTGCCGCCAGCGACTTCATCGACGGACAGCTGGCCCGGCGCACCCATACGGTATCGAAGTTGGGGCAGATCCTCGATCCGGCGGTGGATCGCATCCTCATGATCACCGGCGTCCTCGGCGTGTTCCTCGTCGGCCGCATTCCCCTGTGGGTGATCGTCGTCGTGGTGCTGCGCGACGCCTACCTGCTCATCGGGGGCGCGTGGCTTCTGTCGCGCTACCGCATCCGCGTGCCCGTCGTCTATCCGGGGAAGTTCGCCACGACGTTTCTGTTTATCGGCTTTGCCGGGCTTCTCTTGAACGCGCCGCTCATCCCCGGTTTGGGCTGGTGCGACATCTCCTGGTTGCCCGGGTTCAACGGCGAGGCCGTCTCCTGGGGCATCTGGTTCATCTACGCGGGGCTCATCCTGTCTCTTGGCGTCACTATCTACTACACCGTGGCGGCGGCGCGCGCCCTGGCCGCCGAGCTGAGACACCGCAAGGAGGCCGCTTCGGAAAGTTCGAGCGCCCATGGCGACGCGTAGGCCCTCCGACGAGCGTCCGAGCAGCGAGGAGCGCCGTGCGCGGGCGCGGGCCGAGCGGCGCATCGTCATGCCTTCGAACCGCGTTTCTCGTCCGAAGGGCACCGTTCGATCGTCCTCTTCCGCAACAGCGCAGTCTTCCTCTGCTCGACCCTCCTCATCCGCATCTCGTCCGTCGGCGCGGGCCGCAACAAGACCGAAGAGCTCTTCGAAGGCAGTAACCCCGCACAGCGGTGGCGCGGCCGCCGGCGCGACGGCGAAGCGCGCTGGCGGCGCGACGACGGCGCGCCGTGCCGCATCTCCGTCGAATCGTTCTCGCGCCACGGTTTCGCAGGCCAAGGCTCCGCGCAACTTCGGCGCCCCGCGAGGCGCGAGTGCGGGCCGTGCCGGAATTGCGAGCCGTCCTGCCGCCAAGCGCCGTTCCCTCGGGCCCCGCATTGCCCTGGCGGCAGTGCTGGCGCTTTTAGCGCTCGTCGGCGGCGCCTGGGCCATCGACGGCGCGGTCAACGGCTCCCGCATCTACGATGGCGTGTCGGTGGGCGCGGTGGATGTCTCCGGCATGACCGAGGAGGAGGCCCGTCGCGCCGTGAGCTCCTTCTACGAGCCTCGCGTTGCCGATGGCCGGGCGCTTATCTTCGCCAGCGAGGAGGCCCGCGACACCCTTGATGTGGAAAGCGAGCTTGCCGAACAGGACGCCCAGGCCGAGCAGCTCTCTTTAGAGGAGGCCCGGGCCAACAAGCAGGTGTGGGTCGCCGAGAGCGGCACGCTGGGCGCGAGGCTTTCCGTGAGCGAGCTGGTCTCCCGCGCCTTCGCCGTGGGCCGAGACGGCGGTCTTGCGGAGCGTATGGAGGCGGCGCGCAACGGCGTTTCCGTCGACGTCGCCCTTTCCTTCGACGAGGAGGCCTTGGAGGCGCTGTGCTCCTCCATCGATGAATCTGCCGGCGAGCCGCGCCTCGATTACGGCATCGCCATCGAGGCGGGCGCGGTGTCGGTCACGGAGGGCCACGGCGGCAAGGCCGTCGACCGCGCCTCGGTGGCCCGTCAGCTCTCCGAGGGCTTTCTCGGCGAGGCACCCGGCAAGGTCGTCATCGTGGCGACGCCCGATGAGGCGGACGTGCGCATCGGCGCCGATGAGGCCGCTCGGGTCGCCGACGAGGTCCAGGCGGCCCTCGATCGGGGCTGCACCTTCTCCTTCGAGCAGACCGAGTGGCCGCTGGGGGCGGCGGATCTGGGCGCGTGGGTGCGCACCCGGGTGGAAGAGCGGGAGGAGGGCTTCGCCCTGGTTCCCTACCTTGACGAGACCGAGGCGGCCTCGGGGCTGCTCGGGCTCATTCGCGACGCGGGCTACACCTCGGCGGCCACGGTGTCGTTCGACGTTGATGGCGGCGAGGTGTGGGTCAGCGCCCGCGAGGGCTCGCGCTATCCCCATACCGCCGATGCGGCAGCGCAGGCCCAAAGCGCTCTGTTCGGTAGTGAGGCGGCCGGCTCCGACACCCCTTCCATCGCCATCCAATGGGGCGAGGCTCCGTCCCGGACTACCTTCGACGAAGCGCTCGAGATGGGCCTTATCGCCCCGATCTCCTCGTTCACGACCGAGTACAACGACAGCCCCGCCACGGCCAATCGACGTCACAACATCCATACGGCGGCCGACTTGCTGAACAATTCCATCGCCCGGGCCGACGGAGGGGAGTGGTCGTTCAACGACACGGTGGGCGAGGCGAACGAGGAGGCGGGCTTCCAGGCGGCGCACGCCATCATCAACGGCGAGTACGACGACGCCATCGGCGGCGGTATCTGCCAGGTGGCCACCACGGTGTTCAATGCGGTCTACGAGGCGGGCTATCCCGTGACCGAGCGGCGCAACCACTCGCTCTACATCTCCAGCTACCCCACGGGCCGCGACGCTGCCATCGCGTACCCCGACCTCGACCTTACATGGGTCAATGACGGCACTTCGGATGTTTTGATGCGCTCGCGCTACACCGATTCCAGCCTAACCGTTACACTGTACGGTATCGATCCGGGCTACGTGGTCTCCACGCAGACCGGCGACTGGGAGACCGGAGAGCCCTTCAAGAAGCGCACCAAAGTCGACGAGAGCGAGCCTGAAGGCACGCGCTATGTCAAGACCGCCGGGGCCGATGGGCGCAACGTGACTGTGCACCGCACCGTCCGCGACCGCGCGGGCAACGTGCTTCACGAGGAGGATTTCACCTCCAACTACGCTCCCATCGACGAGGTGACCGTCGTGGGGCCGAATACGCCGACACGCGAGAGAGAAGATGCCGATAAGGAAGCTACGGACAAGGAGGAAGCCAGTGTACTTTCAACCGGAGATTGAGACGATGCCCCGCGAGGAGCTGCGTAAGCTGCAGCTCGAGCGCATGCGGGAGTCGTTGCGCAACGCCTACGAGAACGTGCCGCTGTACCGCGAGCGCTTCGATGCGGCGGGCGTGACCCCCGACGACCTTGAGAGCCTCGAGGACATCGCCAAGTTCCCCTTCGTGGTGAAGCAGGACATGCGCGACAACTACCCCTTCGGCATGTTCGCCCGCGAGAACGCCGATGTGGCCCGCATCCACGCCTCCTCGGGCACTACGGGCCAGGCGACGGTGGTGGGGCATACCGCCAACGACCTCGCGAACTGGGGCGACTGCTTCGCCCGCGGCATCGCCATGGTGGGCGGCGACGAGAATTCCACCATCCAGGTGTCCTACGGCTACGGCCTGTTCACGGGCGGTCTGGGGGCGCATGCCGGCGGCGAGGCCATGGGCTGCACCGTCATCCCCACCTCGTCGGGCAACACCAAGCGCCAGGTGCAGATGCTCAAGGACTGCAAGACCGATATCCTGGCCTGCACCCCCTCCTACGCCCTGCTCATTGCCGACACGGCCATCGAGATGGGCTATGACCCGGCCACCGAGTTCCAAATCTCCGGCGGCATCTTCGGCGCCGAGCCCTGCTCGGAGAACATGCGTCAGGAGATCGCCGACAAGCTGGGCATTCAGTACTGCGATGCGTACGGCCTCTCCGAGATCATGGGCCCCGGCGTGGCCATGGAATGCGCCGAGCGCGGCGGTCTGCACATCGCCGAGGACCAGTTCTACTGCGAGATCATCGATCCCGAGACGCTGGAGGTCCTCCCCGACGGCGAAGTGGGCGAGCTCGTCATCACGACGCTGACCCGCGAATGCTCGCCGATGATCCGCTACCGCACCCGCGACGTCACCACCATCAACGCCGAGCCGTGCGCGTGCGGGCGCACCCATCGCAAGATCGGGCGTCTTCTGGGCCGCACCGACGACATGCTCATCATCCGCGGCGTGAACGTGTTCCCGTCCCAGATCGAGCAGGTCATCACCGAGTTCCCGGAGATCGCCACCCAGTACCAGATCATCCTCACCATGAACGGCCCGCTCGACCATGTGGAGCTGCAGGTGGAAACTGAGCCCGACTTCCCGATCGACGAGGTGCGCCGCCTGGAGGACCTGCGCAACCGTCTGGCCGCGGCCCTCAAGAGCAACTTGCAGGTGGCCGTCGACATCAAGTTCGTGGAGCCCAAGACCATCGCGCGCTCCGAGGGCAAGGCCAAGCGCGTCATCGACCTGAGAGGGGAGAACCAGTAATGATTTCGCAGCTCACCGTTTTTCTCGCCAATGAGAAGGGGCGGCTCGCCGCGGCCTGCCGCACGTTGGCCGATGCCGACATCAACATGAAGGCCCTGTTCATCGCCGACACCGCCGATTTCGGCATCGTCCGCATCTTCTGCGACACGCCCGCCCGCGCGGTGGAGGTGCTGGGGCAGGCGGGCTTCCGCGCCTCGCTCACGCCGGTCATCGCCGTGTCCGTCGAGGATGCTCCCGGCACTTTGGCCGATCTTCTCGGATTCTGCCAAGGGGCCTCGATGAACATCGAGTACGGCTACTGCTTCTGCACCGCCGACGGCAAGGCTGTTGACGTGCTGAAGATCGAGGGCGACGGTGCCGAGGCGGTTCTCGCCGAGGCGGGCTTCGCCGTTCTGGCTCCGGAAGAGGTTTACTGCGTTGACCCTGCTTAGCTCCATCGAAAACGGCAGTGCGCACCAGGGAGGCGCCCGTCTGTCAAGGCGGGCGCTCGGCTTCGCTTTGGCTCTGCTGCTTGCGCTGCCTTTGGGCGCGCCGGCACGGGCCTTCGCCGACGTGCGCGGCACCGACGAGATCCTGGGTGCCTCCGTCGAGGCGCGCGGGCTGCCGGCGGTTGCCTGTCCGAATGTCACGGCGACCTTCGCGCTGGTCATGGACGACAAGGGCACGGTGCTCTTCTCGCGGGGCGCCCTCGAGCGGTCGCACATCGCCTCCATCACCAAGATCATGACCGCCATCGTCGCGCTGGACTCCGGCGTGCCCCTGGACAGCACGGTGACGGTGAGCCAGGAGGCCGCCTCGGTGGGCGAGTCGTCGGCGAGTCTGTGGGCGGGCGACACGCTCACCCTTGAGGCGGCGCTCGCGGGACTCATGATCCCCTCGGGCAACGACGCTGCCATCGCTATCGCCGAGACGTTGGGCGAGGGGATGAAGACCGACGATTCGCAGACCGCCAACGAGGCCTTCGTGGCGGCCATGAACGCCAAGGCCGCCGAGCTCGGGATGACCGAGACGCTGTTCTCCAACCCCCATGGGCTCGACATCGGCGCCTATGACAACGAGATGTACAGCTGCGCCCGCGATGTCGCCCTCATGAGCGCCTACGCCATGGGAAACGAGACGTTCCGCTCCATCGTGTCGAAGGAGTCCGCCCAGATCACCGTCACGCGCGCCGACGGCAAGCCCCAGGTCATCGACCTTCAGTCCACCGATCGTCTGCTCGGCACCTACGAGGGCGCCTGCGGCATCAAGACCGGCTACACCGAGGCGGCGGGCAATTCCTTCGCTGGCGCGTGCGACCGCGGCGACGGCCTTTTGTACGCCATCGTGCTGGGCTCGCCCTCCGAGGACGCGCGCTTCCAGGACACCGAGACACTGTTCGACTGGGTCTACGACAACCGCGTGAGCTATGCGCTGGCCCACAGTCCCGAGACCGTGGACTTTGCAGCTGACGGCGGCACCGAGGTGCCGCTCATCGCCCGCGTGTCCCAGAGTGCGTGGCCGGACCGCACCGTGGCGGCCACCTTCGCCGATCCCTCGGCCGCCGTCGAGGTGTTCGCGCCCGAGGGCAATGTGAGCCAGGAGATCGTCGCCGAGGAGCTGACCGGTTCGGTGGCCGCGGGGGATGTCGTGGGCGTCGCCAACTTTTACCAGGGCAACGAGCTTGTCGCCACCCAGGACCTCATCGCCTGCGAGGATTCGCCGGCCCCCGGTTTTCTCGAGGGCATCGGCATTTGGTGGAACCGGCTGTGGGGCAACGACGCCCCGGCACCGACCGAGGTCGTCAACGAGACGCCCCTCATCTACAGCAAGTCATCCTCTCGCGAGGATCATCAGTCCGTTGCGGCCATCGCCGCAGGCGTCTCAGACGACGCTCCCGCCGACGGTGCCCGAAGCGGCGCGGGCGCGGGTGCCGCAGGCGCCGCCAACGAGTAAGGAGGTGGGCCATGAGCGAGCGCTGCCCCGTTTGTTCCCACGAGATTTCACCGAACGACACCGTGTGTCCCACCTGCGGATTCAAGCTGCTCGGCGCCACGCAGGCCATGCAGCCGCTCGTCATGAGCGAGACGCCGGCCGCAACCGTTGAGGAGAGCGCCCCGGCCCGTGCGACGCTCAACGTCGTGCGCGGCCCTCAGGTGGGCATCAGCTTCGCGCTCACGGGCGAGCCCGTCACCATCGGCCGCAGTCCCCAGTGCACGATCTTCCTGAACGACATGACCGTCTCGCGCATGCACGCCACCATCGAGCAGGAGAACGGCTGCTACGTCATCCGCGACGCCAACTCGTTCAACGGCGTGTGGGTGAACAACGATTCCGTGGAGGCCCGTGCGCTGCGTCCGGGTGACTTCATTCAGATCGGCACCTTCTGCATGCAGTATGAGGAGAATTAGGGCCGCGGGCGCGACGGCGGCCGCCGAAGGGAGAGGAAGAGACATATGGAGCTGATGAGCGGCAACGAGGCCATCGCCCAGGGCGCCTGGGAGGCGGGCTGCACCATCGGCGTGGCCTACCCGGGCACGCCGTCGACGGAGACGCTGGAGGCCTTCGCCAAGAAGGAGGGCGTCTACGCCGAGTGGTGCGTGAACGAGAAGGTGGCCGTGGAAGTGGGCATCGGGGCCTCGGCCGCCGGCGCGCGGGTGCTCGCCACCATGAAGCATGTGGGCGTGAACGTGGCGGCCGACCCGCTGTTCACGGCCGCCTACACCGGCGTGGGCGGCGGCATGGTCATCTTGGCCGCCGACGACCCGGGCATGTACTCCTCCCAGAACGAGCAGGACTCGCACTACTACGCCCAGGCCGCCGCCATCCCGTGCCTCGATCCGGCCGATTCCGCCGAGGCCTTGCGCTTCACCCGCGAGGCCTACGATATCTCCGAGCGCTTCGACGTGCCGGTGATCATCCGCTCCAGCGTGCGCATCTCCCATACGAAGACGCCCGTCGAGGCGGGGGAGCGCGCCGAGGCGCCGGCAAGGCCCTATGAGAAGAATCCGGCGAAGTGGGTCATGATGCCCGCTTTCGCCAAGCCGCGCCGCCTCGTGCAGCTGGATCGCATCGATAAGCTGCGCCAGTGGGTGGAAACCTGCCCCTACAACGAGGTGATAGAAGGGAAGGGCACTGTGGGCGTCGTCTGCGCCGGCGCGGCCTACCAGCACGTGGCCGAGGCGCTCCCGGACGCGAGCATCTTCAAGCTCGGGGTCACCTGGCCCCTTCCCGCGGCCGCCCTGCGCTATTTCGCCGATTCCGTCGAAGCCGTGTACGTCGTGGAGGAGGGCTCGGAGTACCTCAAAGACGCCGTGCGGGCCTGCGGGGTGCCGGTGAGCGATACGCCGTGCCCTCTGCCGCGGGCCGGCGAGCTGTCGCCGGGGCTCGTGCGCGCGGCCTTCGGCCTTGAGCAGCCGTCCCATGCGCCGGCTGCGACCGATCTGCCGGGACGTCCTCCGGCGCTGTGCCCGGGATGCCCCCATCGCCTCGTGTTCAAGGAGCTCTCGAGGATGCGGGCCATCGTGACCGGCGACATCGGCTGCTATACCTTGGGCGCCCTGCCGCCGCTCTCGGCCATGGACACCACGGTGGACATGGGAGCCTCGGTCTCCATGGCCCACGGCTTCGAGCTGGCGCTGGCCGACACGGAGCATCGTCCCATCGTCGCCGTCATCGGGGACTCCACGTTCGCCCATTCGGGGTTGAGCTCGCTCATCTCCACGGTGTACAACCGCGGCGCCGGCACGGTGTGCGTGCTCGACAACCGCACGACGGCCATGACGGGGCGCCAGGGCAACCCCTTCAACGGCGTGACCCTGCAGAACCGGCCCAGCCGCGAGTTGAACATAGAGGCCGTGGTGGCTGCCCTCGGCGTCGAGGATGTGCGCGTGGTCGATCCCAACGACGCCGCCGCCGTGCGACGGGCCCTCAAGGAGGCCACGGGCAGCGACGACATTTCGGTCATCGTGTTTCGCTCGCCCTGCGTGCTGCTCGAGCGCCACGTAGAGCCGCCGCTGTTCGTGAGCGGCTCCTGCACGGCCTGCGGCGCCTGCGTGACCCTGGGCTGTCCGGCCCTCGGCCGCGAGGAGACAGGGCGCGCCCTCATCGATCCCGCGCTGTGCATCGGCTGCGGCCACTGCACCCAGTACTGCCGCTTCGACGCCATCGTCCAGGAATAGGAGGCCGTTTATGGAAAATGCCACTAAGACGGTGCTTTTGTGCGGTGTGGGCGGCCAGGGAACCATCCTCGCCGCCGATCTGCTCGCCTTCAGCTGCATGAAGGCGAATCTTCAGGTGAAGGTGTCTGAGATCCACGGCATGGCCCAGCGCGGCGGCGCCGTGACCACGGTGGTGCGCGTGGGCGAGGACGTGAAGTCCATGGTATCGGACGCGGGATGCGCCGATGTCGTCGTCGCCTTCGAGACCACCGAGGCCCTGCGCAATCTGCCCCAGCTCAAGGAGGGCGGCTCGCTCATCGTCAACGATGTGGCCATCCGGCCCCTGCCGGTGCTCACCGGTGCCGCCTCGATGCCCGAGAACGCCCGGGAGCGCCTGCGCGAGGCCGGGGCGCTGCTCATCGACGCCGACGCCATCGCGCGGGCGGCCGGCAATGCCAAATGCGCCAACGTGGTGCTCGTGGGGGCCTTGGCTGCACGCCTCGATATTCCCGTCGAGGTGTGGGAGGAGACCGTGGCCGAGCGCGTGCCGCAGAAGACCGTCGAGGCGAACCTCGCCGCCCTGCGCGCGGGCCGAGCCGTCATCGAGAACGAGGAGGGAGAATAGCATGACCGTTTCCCAGATCAGCGTATTCGCCAACAGCCGCCCGGGGCACATGAACCGGGTGCTCGACCTCTTCGAGGGCGCCGGCGTCTCCGTGCGCGGCTTCTCCGCCGCCGACACGGGGGAGTACGGCATTCTCCGTTTCATCGTCGATAGGCCCGAGGCGGCCATGGAGGCGCTTAAGGATGCCGGCTGCGCTTGCGTCGTATCCCCGGTCATCTGCCTGAAGCTCGTCGATACGCCCGGCGAGCTCTCGCGGGTCATGGGCGTGCTCGCCAAATGCGGCATCAACGTGGTCTACAGCTATTCCATGATCTCCACCTACATCGTGCTCTCCACAAGCGAGCCGGAGCGCGCCCAGGCGCTTCTGGCCGACGAGCCGGTGGAGCTCATTTCCCAAGAGGACATCGCGCGCATCGTCGCCGAGCGCGCCGCGAAGGAGGCGTAAGGGCGCATGAGCGAGGCAATGGATTCCATCGACGTGACAAAGAAGGGCGCGGCGCTGGCCGCCGCCGAGGCGGGACGGTTCGACGCCCTGCCCATTTACAAGCCCGAGATCGAGTGCGCCTCCCGCGAGGACATCCGCGCCCTCCAGCTGGAGAAGCTGAAAGAGACCGTGGCCTACGCCTACGAGCGCGTGCCCTACTACCGTCAGAAGCTGGACGAGATGGGCGTGGCGCCGAGCGACATCCAGACGCTCGAGGACGTGCGCAAGCTCCCCTTCACCGATAAGGCCGTGCTGCGCGAGACCTTCCCCTTTGGCCTGTTCGCGGTGCCGCTGGACGACATCCGCGAGCTGCACTCCTCGTCGGGTACCACGGGAAAGCCGGTGGTGGTGGGCTACACCGACGACGACATGGACATGTGGAGCGAGTGCATCGCCCGCCTCGTGCAGATGGCCGGCGTCGTGCCCGGGGACATCGCCCAGATGGCCTTCGGCTACGGCATGTTCACCGGCGGCTTCGGCCTGCACTACGGGCTGCAGCGTCTGGGCTGCGCCATGATTCCCGCCGGCTCGGGCAACACCGAGCGCCATATCCAGATGATCGAGGACTACGGCACCACCGTGCTCGTGGCCACGCCTTCCTACGCCATGCACATCTGCGAGGTGGGGGAGAAGATGGGCTACGATTGGGAGAAGTCGCCTTTGCGCGTGGGCCTTTTCGGCGGCGAGCCCTGCCCGCCGGGCCTGAAAGCCGAGATCGAGCGGCGCATGCACATCGTCTGCACCGACAACTACGGCCTCACCGAGGTTATGGGGCCGGGGGTGTCCGGCGAGTGTCTGGCCGAGCGCTACCAGCAGCACATCGCCGAGGATCACTTCCTGTGGGAGGTCATCGATCCGGAAACCGGCGAGCCGGTGGGCGAGGGCGAGATGGGGGAGCTCGTGCTCACGCCCCTTTGCAAGCAGGGCATTCCGGTGCTGCGCTACCGCACCCACGACTTGACCGCCGTGCACACCGAGCCCTGCGCCTGCGGCCGTACGCTGGCCCGCATGGACAAGGTGCGCTCCCGCTCCGACGACATGCTCATCATCCGCGGCACCAACGTGTTCCCCTCGCAGATCGAGGACGTGCTCACGGGCATCGAGGAGGTCACGCCCCATTACCATATCATCGTGGAGACCCGCGGCGGCATGGACGCGCTCATCGTGGAGACCGAGCTGCGCCCCGAGGCCTTCCGCGACTCCTTCGAGGCCATGGACGCCCTGCGCGCCCGTATCGCCGAGAAGCTCAAGGGCACGCTGCTCGTGGCGCCGGAGGTGCGCCTGGTGGAACCCGGCGGCATCGAGCGCGCCATCGGCAAGGCCAAGCACGTCGACGACCGGCGCGAGAAGTAGCCCGGTTTTAAGACTGCGCCGGAAAGGTTTCATTGGCTATGACGGAAAGCGGAGTGACAGAGGCGACACCCGTTGTCGGCCGCTTCGCGCCGTCGCCGACCGGGCGCATGCACGCGGGCAACATCTACGCAGCGCTCATCGCATGGCTCGTGGCGAAGTCCCAGGGCGGGCACATGGTACTGCGTATCGAGGATCTCGACCGCGAGCGCTCGAAGAGCGTCTACATCGACCAGATCCAGCGTGATTTCGAGACCCTGGGACTCTTCTGGGACGAGGGGCCGTACTTCCAGCATGATCGCGACGAGGCCTATGCCGAGGCATTCGGGCGCCTTGAAGCCCGGGGGCTTTTGTACCCGTGCTTCTGCACGCGGGCCGACCTTCACGCCGCCTCGGCGCCCCACCGGGGCGAGAAGCTCGTCTATGCCGGCACCTGCCGCCATCTGTCGGACGCGGAGGTGGAGGCGCGCTGGGCAGCGGGACGCATGCCGGGCTGGAGAGTTGCCGTGGACAGCCGCACGATCGCCTTCGAAGACCTCGTTCAGGGAACCTACGCGCAAAAGCTCGACCGCGACTGCGGCGACTTCCTCATACGCCGCTCCGACGGCGCGTTCGCCTATCAGCTGGCAGTGGTGGTGGACGATGCCGCCCAGGGCGTCAATTCAGTCGTGCGTGGCGTCGATCTGCTTTGCTCCACGCCGCAGCAGCGCTACCTCCAGGATCTTCTCGGGCTGCCGCACCCCGCCTATGCGCACGTTCCGCTGCTCGTAGCCGAGCAGAACCGGCGTCTCTCGAAACGCGATCGGGACGCGGCCTTAGACGAGCTGCTGGCCCGGTTCGGAAGTCCGCGAGCCGTCATCGGACATATCGCGGCGGTGGCGGGGCTTGTTCCCGAAGAGGCGCCGGCGACGCCGGAAGAGCTGCTGAAGGACTTCTCGCTGGAGCGTTTTCGCGACGGACTGCCCGATCTCGTGCAGATTCCCTGGCGCTCCTAAAGCAGGAGGGAGGCGGCGTAGAATGCGCCCAGAGCCACGTTCACGCTGCAGATCTGGCCCATGGCGCCGATGCGCGTGGGCGCCGCGAGCGGATTTTTCCACAGGCCCATCATGAGGGGGTAGCAGCCGAGCGCCAAGAAGGGGAGCACGACGATGCCCCGGGGGAACCAAATGCCGACGATGGCGAGGATGGCGAGAACCCAAACGACCATGAGGGCATGGTAGAGGGCGCGCGCCCTTTCGCGGCCCAGCAGCACCGGCAGCGTGCGGCGGGAGGCCTCGATGTCCTTCTCGATATCGCAGGTGTTGTTCGTCATCATGATGAGGCCCACGCCGATGATCGTGGGCGTGGCCCAAAGGAGCGCCATGAACGTGAACGTGCCCGAGAGTACCTGGTAGCTTGCCAGCGGAATAAGACCGCCCATAACGATGCCGCTCACCGCCTCGCCGACGGGAAGGTAGGAGAGAGGCGTCTTGCCTCCGGAGTACATCACGACGATGACGGCTCCGATAAGCGCGATGACGAGGGGGACAGGACCCGCTTTCCAAATAACGTACAGGCCGAGCAGGAAGGCCACGGTCAGAAAGCCGATGGCCAGCCCGAGGGCCGAGCGCGGATTGACGTCGTTGTAGACGAGCACCGAGTCTGAGGCCTCCACGTTGTCCTCGGCTGTATCGGTTCCCTTGATGAAGTCGAAGTAGTCGTTGAAGGTGTTCACGGACGCCTGCATGAGGATGCAGATGAGGAGCAGAAGCCACGCCATGCCCACGTCCAGCGACCCGGTGTTGGCCAAGGCGCAGGCGGCGGCCACGAGCACGGGCATGATGGCCGCCGGCCAGGTATGGGGCGCGGCCAGTTGAAGAGCGAGGCGAGGGGAGAGGGGAGTCGTCGCTCCCCCGCTGTTCGTTTTTGTATGGGAACCCATGTTCGATTTCTCTTTTCGTCGCGAGAAGCATTGTCGATTACCTGGCATTATAGAAGAAGGGCGCCCCAATGGAGCGCCCTTCAAAGGGTTTGCGCGTTGACGGCGCGTTTAGTTGGTCATCAGCGCGGCCGCGATGTCGCCCGAGGTGGACGAGGCCGGCTCCCAGGTTCCGTCGACCTTGGTGTAGGTGATGGTGATGGGCTGGGTGGCCGCCAGCTCGACGCCGTCGAGGGAGCCGATGACGATCTCGCCGATCTTCTGGTTGATCTCGTCGTTGGAGAGAGCGGCAAGAGCATCGGGATCGGCGGTGACCTCGTCCACGGCCGTCTGCAGCGCCTGCAGGTAGCCGGTATAGCTCTTGCAAGTAAGGGTGATCTGGGCCGTGGCGCTGTCGCCGTCGACATTGATCGAGTCGATCGCGTAATCGAAGCCGCTCAGGTAGGACTTCATGAACTCGACGCCGTCGATGCCGTAGACCGAAAGCTGGCTCATGTCGATGGACTCGGAGAACTCGTTGACGAACGCGTCGTCGATGTTTTTGATGCTGTCCAGTTCGGACGCGAGCGATGCGCGGATGGCGTCTTCATCGCTCGTGCCGCCCGAGCAACCGGCCAACCCGACCATTCCAATGAAAAGCGTCAAAAGAGCAGCGAGAACCACTAGAAAACCCTGTATAGTTGATCGTGATTTCGATTTTACATAATCCATATTATCAGCCTTTCATTTATTATCCGTCCTGTCACCTTTTTACAAAGATGCATAGGTGATTTTATCCGTTGTCTATCGAAAGGACAAATTATGAAGGCAGTATGCAACGGTTTTCTTTTGGACGAGTCCATGGGCGAGTTCAAGAACGATCAGGGCGAGACCATCGCTTACCACAGCGCCCGCATCTACAACACCGATGAGTGCCGGGTTATGAAGGTCAAGATTGGCGAGAACTCCAACGCCTTGCCCGAGCCGCAAGTTAACTGTGAATTTGAGTTCGATGTTCAGGTTGCCGAGAAGTTCACCCGTGTTGTCTACGTCGGCTATTCCCTGTAGTCCCTCCGCGAGTTTACATAACTCTTTCCAATCTAAGGAGGGTTCCTAATGCAGATCAACCGTCACTTTCTCATTCCGCTTGAGGGCTTCGCCGACGTTAGCCCGATCATGGGTGTTCCCCGTGGCGATCTCTTTAAGTTCGGTGTCAATCCCTTCAACGGGAACGTTGTCATGTGCTTCCAAGATAACCCTACCGCCCGTTTCTATATCCGTCTTTTCATGGCCCAGCTCGCCAAGTATCCCGATATGTTCGATGAAGCGGCTATTGCCGCCTATCATGCTGGCGAGATTGACGGCGGCGATTTGGAGCGGGTTCCCATTGTCGAGTTCGCGGAGGTGGTCTAGATGGCCCGTAATCCGTTCGCTCCTTTCTGGCTCTTCAGCGATGATTATTTCGATGCTCGCATTTCTCAGGAGATGGAAGGTGATTGGGCGCTTGAGATTTCCCGCGATGGCTACACGCTTGACGATCTGCGCGGCTTTCCCACTTTCGATGCCGCCCAGTTGCTTCTTTTCAACCGCCACCCTGGCATGATGGAGGTTTCCCATGAATGAGGATGCCGCCGCTTCCCTGGCGTTGGATGCTTACCAGGCTCTTCAGGGTATTGGCGAGGATGTGGCCCAGATTAAGGGCGTAAACTCGGATGTTCTCGCCGCCCTGGATTTCCTCAGACAGACCAACGCCGAGGGCTTTCAGCAGATTATCGCCCGCGATTCGGATATTTCTATTGCTTCCGATGTCCCCGACGATTCTGCCAGTTGGGTTACCGAGGTTCGTTCTTCTACCGAGGTTCCCGCCGACTTCTTTACCCACCTCATGGGCTTCCAGTACATGCAGACGGTTCTGTTCGTCTTTATGCTGGTCGCCCTGCTCCTCAACTTGGGCGCGTCGCTCTGGCTCGCCTTTTCCGACAAATGGAGGTCGTAATGGATGCTGTTGTTTACTTTCTTCTTGTTCTGTCTCTGCTTGGCGTTCTTGCTTACGCTTTCGCGGTCTATGAGGTCTTGAAGATCGTTATTGCCTGGGCCAAAGATCGCTGGCGCGACGAGTGGGGTAAGCGTCCTCTTCTGCTGAAGATTCCCCCCAAGGCCCTTACCGCCGTTCTCGTGCTCTGCTTTCTCGCGGTGGTGCTGTAATGGAAATCCTCGAGACGTATCAAGTTGACGGCTGGCTTGATTTCGTCGTGTCGCTCTTCTCGGCCGTTCCCGGTGGCTTCCTGCTGGCCTGTCTTATCGGGCTGGTCAGCTTCGGAGTATTCGGCGCTCTCCGATTGGTGCGCCGTCTTATAAACCGCTCCTGATGGGGCACGATTGGAAAGGAAAGGAGAATGGAGACCATGGAGACTATTACTACTGCCATGACCACTGCTATCACGGGCCTTGGCACGTCGCTTCAGTCTGCCATCGGCGCGAACCTGCCGGCTATCCTCAGCGTTGCCGCTATCTTCATCGTGGTTCCCGCCGTCTGGGGCTTCGTCAAGCGCTTCACGCGCTAGGCGGCTCGCCCTCTGGCCCAGGGCGGCAAAACGGGCCGTTGCGGGAGGGTCTGGCTGTGGCCCTCCCCTTCTTTTTGTCCCCTCTCGGCGCTGGCTTTGATCAGATTGGGCGATCTTCCCAATTTGATCAAAGATGGCGCTGGATGATCGAAACGGGGGTTCGGGGGCGCTTGCGCCCCCGATATGAAATGAAAGGCGGTGACAATATGGATATGCTCGCGGCTCGGTCGTTTCGCGTCCTCCTGGCGGTAGCGCTGGCCGCTAACTGCTGTCTGCCGTGCTATACTCTCGCATATGCCGATGAGTCGGACGATAGGGGCAGGTATGAACAGCTTCGAGAGGATCAGCCGGAACGCTCAGGAGATGGACAGGCTGACCAAGGGCCAGACTTCCAGGGAGTACTACGGCATGAAGCGCCCGAGGAAGCGTCACCGGGTTCGGAACTTTCTCATGCTGCTGGCGCTGGTCGCATTCGTCCTTCTGGTCATGTTCTGGTCGAAGCTTCATATAGTCTGGCTGATACACTGATTCGTTTCTCGTCCGTAAGGGCTTATGCCGACGAGTCGCAGGAGGTCGAAAATGTTTCTCAAGAAGAACAAGAAGAAATCGCTGGTGACGCAGGAGGATTTGAATTCTCGTCTGGTGTCGTTGAATCAGACGCTGATGCAGCAGATGGAGGAGCAGCAGCAGAGGGACATGGAAACGACCTTGGAGCGTCAGAAGAAGCAGGGGAAGATTCTTCGGGACTTGATGGGGGATTAGATGCCAACGGGAACTTCTTTGAGCGTGTTCTAACTTCCCTTGATGATATCACCTATCTTCTTGGCGAACTTGCCGATTACCAGCGTCAGAACGGTTCTGGTGTTTCTCCTCATGTTCTGACAGATGATTACCTTTACGCTATTAAAGCTAATACTTCTGATACCAATACGAAGCTTAATAGCGTCATTACCTATATCAATGATCTTGAGGCCTATACTACTCGTATTCGCGATTACACGCTTAACTCTTTGAACGAGCTTGCCGATATTAATAAGAAAACTTCTGTGCTTCGTGGTAGTTCTTCTGAGTCTGGACGTGTAAACTGGACTCTCAACGGGAATGTCTGGAACACTAATTCTACTGGCCTTGCATGGCTTTTGAGTTATATTCTCATGGACGTTTCTTCTATTAATGCCTATACTGCCCAGATTAATCAGAAGAGCGCCTATATGGAGTCCCTCTATAGTCTTGTCGGCAAGCAATGGGGCGTTGGTTTCGGTGGCACAATCGTTTCTTATAACAACTCGCCCTATCGCTTCCTTCAAAATTTGAACGATCGAACCTATTTCATGCGGGGTTCTTCTTCCGAGAGTGGCTATATTGGAGTCAGGTTAAATCAGCCACACCCAAGTCGGAGATAAATCGCCAATCCCGGCCAATTTAATTTCGCCAATACGCCAGTGATTCTAGTTGCGATTTACCTTTGCCTTCTGCTGCCTTATGCGGTCGCCCTAACTGCCAGCGGCGTTGTCTCGACTGAGAAGATCTCAAGTTCAGCGCCGCGGAAGCTGGCGCCCTTCATCACGAACACAGATGCACGGTCGAACAGGCGGTCGAGAGTGCAGAGCAGGGTGTCGTCGCCGGTGAAGAACTCGTCCCAGTTGTTCGTGGGCGTGTTGCTGGTCAATATCATCGTATTGGCGCAGTCCTTCTCGTAGCGCCGGTCGACGACATCGAAGAAGAGATCCGTGCACGCCTTGTCGAACGTGCACCGCCCCACCTCGTCGACTATGAGGCAGGACGGCTTCACCAGCGCGGCGACGGCTCGCGAGACGCTGCCGGAATCGGCGGCCCTCCTCAGTTTGTCCCTCAGCTCCGTGGCCTTCAGGTAGTACGTCTTGTAGCCGTTCAGGCAGCACTCCCGGCCATAGGCCTGGGCCAGGTGGGTCTTTCCGATGCCGCCCGGCCCTATGAACGCCAGGTTCTTGCGCGCATGCAGGTTCGCGAGCGCCGGCAGCTTGCGCAGCGCCCCCGCGTCCCGGCCGCGTATGCGGTCGAAGTCGAAGCCGGCGAAGGTTTTGGGGGCCTTCTGCGGCAGCCTGCTGAGCTTGAGCAGCGTCTCGATCACCTGGTCGTGACGCTTGTCCGCCAGATAGGAGAACACGGCGTCGAGCGCCGCGAGCTCGCCGCCTCCCATGCTGTGGCGCACGGCCAGCTCGGCCAGCTCCTCCGGGGCTATCGCCACTCCGAGCGACGCCGCCCGGGCGCTCACGCGATCGTAGACGGCCGCGGCATCTTCCGTGTCGCCCATGGCTACAGCCTCCCCTCGAAGTCGAACTTGTCGAACCCGGGCTTTCCCTTGGGAGGCTCCAGCCGGGCGATGACGGTCGTCACGGGGGCCGTCGGCAGCTCGACCGGCTGGACGTCGGCGTACTGGTCGTCGCAGCAGCTGTCCCTGCGGCCCCATGTCACGGGATGAGCCGCCAGTTCGCGAGAGAGGTCGTCGGAGTAGATGTGCAGCCATTCCCCGTCGCGGTTGACGCGGCACTCCCTCCCCGGATACCAGTACGGCACGCCGAAGCGCCTGCCCTCGTAGCTGACGAACCCGTCGAAGCTGATGCGTCGGCGGGGGCACAGGTAGAGCGCCAGCTCGTGGGTCATCGCGAGCACGGACGCGGCGGGCGCGCAGGCTGCGGAGTGCTCGTCGGCCGGAACACAGTCGACCGCCCTGCGGTAGCGCCCGGATTGCGCTGCGCACCATTCGAGAGCCTGGGCGTTCAGGTCGGTGGCGTTGCAGAACCTCCTCCCTGCCAGGAAGTTGCCCTTCACGAACCTGATCAGTCGCTCGACCTTGCCCTTCGTGAACGGGTGCCTGGGCTTGCACAGCTTCGTCTTGAACCCGACGCACGACATGAACGCGGCGTAGTCGGCCTGCCATACGGGCCTGCCGTCGATGTCGCGCCGCAGCACCACCGACTTCATGTTGTCGGTCAGCACGCACTCTGGCACCCCCATCACCGCGAACGCGTGGATCATGCCGATGAACAGGCTCTCCTGGCGCGCATTGGGGAAGAACTCCACGTAGCACGTGCCGCAGTGGTGGCACACCATCGCGAAGCACGCGATTCTGAACATGCCTCCGGTCCAGTCCTCGACATCGACGAATCCCCAGTCCATCTGGTAGGACTCGCCGGGCGATGTGGAGAATCTCCTGCCGCGGCTCGCCTGCGGGTCGGCGCCCGCGAGCCTCCTCTTCGAGGGAACCAGGTCGGCATGCGCGGCGATATAGTTCTTCACGGTGGTCCTGCCGCCCTCGTAGCCCTGGCCCCTGATGCGCTCGAAAACGACCTCGGAGTTGGTGACGCCCTCCGAGAGCAGGGCGTTCACAATGCCCTCGAAGCCGCTGATCACCGTCGTGGCAGCGCGCATCCCGCAGCGCCCGTGGGGCGCGACGACGAAACCTCTCGCTTTCAATGTGCGGGCCCTCGATCTCGAGAGCCCCGTTCTTCGCGAGAATTCGGCCAGGTTCATCTTGTCGAGTTCGAAGGAATCGCCCTCCGTCCGGGCGATATCCGATATGGCCTTGTCTATAATCTCCTGCAGGCCATTGCGCTCGTTGTCATTCATGGTCCTCCTTGTCTTCTGGCGTATTGGCGTACACCAGTGTAGGGCCAGCAGCGTCGCAATGGCTGTTTTTGCTTGACTGGAATTTGGCTGAACTAGTTTGACTTTAGGTGGCTATTCTCGCCCGACGCTAACAGTGGTCAACTTCTCCTATTGGACGTCTGACAAGCAATCCAAGATTTACGATGCCTTTAATGCTCTTACCCTCGGCCCAGAGGGCGGGCGCGTCTCCCTCTACAACATCGGCAATTCGATCGAGTCCATTAAGAACGAGATGCGCGATTTGGGCACTCTTCTTGAATCCATTGACGAGCGTGTTACCGCCCTCGATGCCCTGGGCGTTCGACTCGCTAACATCGCCTTGACTGCTGATGACATAAGGAAGAGCGTCAATTCTTCTGTCCAGTGGTCGGAGGTTCTTCACGGCGATCTCTCCATGCTCCGGCACGGTGCCGCCGATCTGCTCCCCGGCTATGCCGATTGGACGCTCTGGGACTTCCTCCAGGGTATTTATTTCGACCTGGGGAATGTGGTCGATCTCCTCAAGGGTCTTCAGCAGACTTTGACGGCCTGGGGCAATCGTTGGGACTCCCAAGACCTCTATTTGATGGAATGGGCGAAGCGCTGGGACGCTCTCGACAAGTCGCCCGCTGATCTCTCCGAGACCAATAAGCTTCTTGGACGGCTTACCGCTGACGTTGCCAGCATTCGAGATAAGTACGTCCTTGATGATACGCTATCCACTATCCTTGATGTTCTTGTCGGAGACCTTCAGACTCCGCAGACTCAGGCGGCTTTGTCCTCTATTCAGGATGTTATGTCTACGCGCTTCCCGTTCTGCATTCCCTCTTTGGTCAACGTCGTCCTTTTCGGTTCCGTCCTCGCGGATGCAGTCCCGCCCGTCTGGGAGTTCGATATTGTCGGCTCTCCCCTCGTGGTCGATTTTTCCGATTATGTGCAGTTTGCCGAAGTCTGCCGTTGGACTGTCCTTGTTCTCTTTACTGCGTCGCTGCTTCTCAATACTCGGCGTTTCATCTACGGTATGGGCGGGGGTGTCGAGTAATGGCCACTTTCATTTTTGATTTGATTGTGGGCGGTCTTCTCTCGCTTTTCACCTTCCTTCTCGGTCTTTTCCCTTCGGTCAATGTCGATGATTTTGTTTTCGAACCTCCCGAGGGCGTGCGGGAAGTCCTCTCCGCTCTTAACTGGTTCGTGCCTGTGTCCGACCTCATGGCCGTCTTTGGCATCTGGCTCGGACTTGTTCTTGTCGCTAATGCCGTTGTCGTTTTCTCGAAGCTGACTGACAGGGCGCAGAGTGAAAGGCCTATGAAATGATCTACCTATATTCTGGCACCCCTGGCAGCGGCAAGAGTCTTCACACCGCCCGCGATATACGCGACGCTCTGCGGCTTAGGAAGATGCCCGTTATAGCCAACTTCGATATAAACCACGGTACGCGCAACTACGGGAAGCTTTTTACCTTCCGTCCTAACGATCTTCTTACGCCGGAATGGCTCACGGAGTACGCTACATCCTATTGGAAAGGCCGTAAGGTCAGAGAAGATGAGATTTTGCTTGTAGTGGATGAGGCTCAGCTTGTTTTCAACTCCCGCAGCTGGAACGCCAAGAGCCGTAAGGACTGGATTGAGTTCTTGAGTCAGCATCGACACTACGGCTATAAGATCATTCTCATAGCCCAGTTCGATAGGATGATTGATCGTCAGATCAGGTGTCTTGTCGAGATAGAGACCAACCATAGGAAGATGGGCAACTTCGGCCTTAAGGGCCTGATTCTGTCCCTCCCCTTCCGTGGCCGTCTCTTCCTGGCGGTCAGCTACTACTACGGTTTGAATGAGAAGGTCGGCACTTCTTTCCTGCTCCCCCGTCGGGCCTACTTCCGCCTTTACGACAGTTACAACCGCTTTAGGCAGGTTGAGGACGGCGCGTAGCGCCATGGGGTCGGGGGTCCCCGTGGCCGTCGCGCCGTCCCTCGCCGCTCCTCGCGGTCGATCTGCCGTCACGGCGGGACTTTGCCCGTCTCTGCTCTTCTCATCGCTCCTGGGCGCTCTCGTGGCTTCCTAGGGGCGGCCCCTACTTGATATAGGGGCCGTGATTTGGTTTTCAGAAAGGAAATGAATTAATGCTTATCGAAATGCCATCTTCCGCAGTAATGCCCAACGGCTCCGTTCTGCGCCTTTCCAAGGATGCTCAGGAGTGCATTTACCGTATCGCCAAGATCGACGGTTGCTCTTTGGAGACCGCTTTGGAGATGTCCGTTCTCGTCGGCTCCGACTTCTATTCCTCCGACTTCTGGGGGCATAAGATAGCCGAGTACTACGAGGAGACGGGCACTTTCTCATGGCTCGCTTTCCTGGACTTCTGCGAGAAGGAGCGTTTCTAATGGCCGTCAAGAAGTGCCGCACTTGGTGGTTCGTGCAGCGAATCGACAACTTGCCCCGTGATTGGGAGAAGATTTTGGAAGATCTCTTGATACCTGGGGCTTATATCGTTCACGACCGCGACACGAAGCTAGATGAGGAGACGGGCGAGCTTCTCCCCGTTGCCCCTCATGTGCATTGTATCCTGACTTTTAACAGCCAGGTTCTTGTTGACACTGCTTTGTCCTATTTGCCCGATGATTTCGGGGTCAAGTACATTCAGCCCGTGCCCAACCGCATAGGTGCCTATCGCTATCTGATGCACTACGGCAAGGAGGACAAAGCGCAGTACGACCGCGACGAGATAAAGCACATGCACGGGTTCAAGGTCAACATGAGCGAGGTTTACAACCTCGATTTCTCTGACGTTTACGCTCTCATTGAGCAGTACGATATTCGCAATTTTGCGGTTCTCGTTTCGTTCGTGGTCGAGTTCAAGCCCGAGCTTATGCCCTACATTGCGGGGCATACCAACCTTGTCAAGTCGTACTTGCAAGAGCGAAAAAACATGGTTTCATCTGGCAAAATGGGGTAAAAGACGCGATTTTACATAATATTTATTATTACGTCGTTTGCTTTTTGGAGCGAAATTTTTTGGCTGATTTCTAAATTACCCCTTCCATATTATCAGCCTTTCTTGTCAATCTTTTCAGAAGCCCTCCAACTTGAAACATTTTACCGTATATGGAAGGTGTTTAGCCCCAGGCATTGCCGCTGCCGCCGGATGGCTGCGCGGTGATGGTGGCGCCCTCGCCGAGGATCGAGGTGAAGTCTCCCGTTTGCATGGCCTCCATGAGCACGGGCATCATGAGCGCGATGCCGACGATGTTGACGATGAGCGCAATGGCGCTGATGGCGAGACCCCAGATAAGCGTCTGGCGTACCGTGGCGGCATAGACCTTCTGGCGACCATCGACATCGTCTATCACGTGCTTGATCTTAACGAAGCCGACAATGGCGCAGACGAGGCCCACCGTGCTCAGCATCACGCCGCCGATGATGAAGGAGACTGGACCTGCAATGGCGGCTACCGTCGAGAGCGTGCGGGCGGATTTCAGGTCGGCGTCGATGAGCGCCCGTCTCTGATCCTGCGAGGGCTCCGTCGACGGCTCGGGTCGCTGGGGATTTTCGGGAGTCGTCTCCGGAGCTCCCAGCTGCTGGGGCTCGGGCGTTTCTTCGGGTTTCGAATCGCGGTGATCGGTCATAAAGGACACTCTTTCTAGGAAAGGCCGCTGCTTCCGAAGCCCTGCGCTCCGCGCGAGCTCTCGGGAAGCTCATAAGTGTTATGTAAAGTAATGGTGGGGGTAGCGATGATCACGAGTTGGGCGATGCGCTCGCCCTTTTCGTAATTGAACACCTCCGTTGGATCGAGATTGATGAGCGGCACCTTGATCTCCCCCCGGTAGCCGCTGTCTATGAGGCCCGGGGCGTTCACGATGGAGATGCCCTGTCGTGCCGCCAGGCCGCTTCGGGGAATGATGAGCCCCGCATAGCCCTCGGGAACGGCCAAGGCGATACCGCAGGGCACGAGTGCCCGCTCGAAGGGCAAAAGCGTGCCGCCCTCGGCGGCGCGCAAATCGAGACCCGCATCGCCCGGACGGGCGTAGGCGGGCGCTTCCAGGGTCTCGTCGAGCTGCTTGAAAAGAACGTCCATGGATCAGCCCAGCTCTTTCAGGGCCTCGGAGAACTCCTCCACATTCTGGAAATCCTTGTAGACGCTGGCGAAGCGAATATAGGCAACGTCATCCAGAGTGGCCAGACGGGCCAGTACCAAATCGCCCAAATCGCGCGATTTGATCTCGTTGCGCTGACTCGATCGCAATTCCGCCTCGATGCTCGTGATGAGTCCGTCGATCTTCTCGGGCGTGATGGGACGTTTCGCGCAGGCAATGAGCAATCCTCGCATGAGCTTCTCGCGGTTGAAGACCTCCGATGAACCGTCGGCCTTGATGACGAGAATGGGATTTTCGGCGAGCCGCTCGTAGGTGGTGAATCGCGTGCCGCACTGCAGGCATTCGCGACGGCGCCGGATAGAGGCGCCGTCGTCGGCCGATCGCGAGTCGACGACTTTCGATTCCTGGTAGCCACAGGAAGGACAGCGCATAGGTTCTCCTTCTCACTTTGATAAGTTGATTGCTTATCATACCCTATCAGACCTAGCGCGCTCCCCTCTTCAAAACATTGCTACCTTCACGACACCCGCCCTCGACGCTCTAGGCGAAGAAGATGAGGAATGACGCGATGGTGCTGAGCGTGAAGGCTATGGAAAATTCGATGCGTGCCATTTTTTACTCCTGACCTCTTGCGTAGAACCTTTGTTCGCAGTTATAATAGAGCGAACAAAGGTTCACGTCAAGAGATTTTTCAAACAAATGTACGCTTTTGTGAAAGGATGCGCTATGACCCAGAAAGTGACCAAGCGGCAACAGGCGGTTCTCGACTGCATCGAAGCGTGCATTCGCGAGAAGGGCTACGGTCCTACGGTGCGCGAGGTGTGCCAGAGTTTGGGGCTCTCCTCCCCTTCCACCGTCCATGTCCATTTGAAGGCACTTGAAGACAAGGGCTTCATCAAGCGCGACCCCCTTAAATCCCGCTCCATCGCGCTTACCTATCCCATCGAGGAGGTTCCCTCCCCTGTCACGGCTTTCGCGGCCGCCTACAGCAAGCTCGTCAATGTGCCCTTGGTGGGCAACGTGGCTGCCGGCTCCCCTATTCTCGCCGAGGAGAACATCACCGACACCATCACGCTGCCCACCGATATCGTCGGCGATGCCCCCTCCTTCATGCTCTCGGTGCGCGGCGAGTCCATGATCGAGGCCGGCATCAACGATGGCGACTACGTGGTTGTGAAGGAGCAGCCGGTGGCCAACAACGGCGATATCGTCGTGGCCATCATCGACGACGGCGCCACCGTCAAGCGCTTCTTCCGCGAGGCCGACCATATCCGCCTGCAACCGGAGAACTCGACGATGGATCCCATCATCACCACGGACTGCTCCATTGCCGGCAAGGTGGTGGCCGTGTTTCGGCGCCTGTAGCGCCTTCGCCGCGCCGATAGGCCGCGAGTCCTCCCCTTTCGGTCAATCAAGAGCGCCCCTGCTCCGGATGCGAGGATCCGGAGCAGGGGCGCTCTTTCGTTTCTGGAGCGGTGGTTTCCTCAAGCGTCGTCGTCCGAGACAAGGTAAGGGGAGAACGCGCTGACGAAGGCAGGGGCCGCGAGCAGCTGCAGGCGCGTGCCCGTGGCCTCGTGGCTCTCGGAGATGATGTGGCAGCGCTCGTGGGCCAGCGATACCAAATCCCCCCGTTGGTACGGCACGAGCACGTCCAGCTTGGCGTCGGCGGACGAGGCGGCCTGGGCGATGGCGCCCACGAGTTCCTCTATGCCCTCTCCAGAGCGGGCGGACACGAACCGGGCGCTCGGATAACGCCTTTTAAGGCCAGCCAGCGTCTCGGCGTCCAGCAGATCGCATTTGTTGAAAGTGGCGATCGTGGGAATGCTCTGGGCCCCTATCTGGTCGAGCACCTCGCACACGGCCTCGATCTGCCCCTCGAACTCCGGCGAGGAGGCGTCGATCACGTGCAGGATGAGGTCGGCTCCGGCGATTTCGTCGAGCGTCGACTTGAAGGCCTCGACCAGGGTGGTGGGCAGCTTCTGGATGAAGCCGACGGTGTCGGTGACGGTGACCTCGCGGCCCTCGGGCAGTTCGAACTTGCGGGTGGTGGAGTCCAGCGTGGCGAAGAGCTTGTCGTAGCTGAGCACGTCGGCTCCGGTGAGCCGGTTGATGAGCGAGCTTTTCCCGGCATTGGTATAACCGGCCAGTGCCACTTTGAACATGCCGCTGCCGTACCGGCTCTCACGCTGCAACGAGCGCACGTCGGACAGACGCTCAAGCTCGCGGCGAATGCTCGTGATGCGCTTGCGCACCATGCGGCGGTCCACCTCCAGCTGGCTTTCGCCCTCACCGAAGCGGGATCCCACGCCGCCTCCCATGCGGTTCGAAGCGAGGTGGGCCCACATGCCGCGCAGGCGCGGGTACAAGTACTGGTTCTGGGCGAGACGCACCTGCAGACGCCCCTCCTTGGAGGTGGCGTGCAGGGCGAAGATGTCCAGAATGAGGGCCGTACGGTCGATGACCTTCACGGACTTGTCCATGACCTTCTCCAGATTGGCCTGCTGAGAAGGTGTCAGCTCATCGTCGAAGATGACGAGGTCGGCCTCGTGCGACCGTGCCAGCTCGGCGATTTCGTCGGCCTTGCCCGTGCCGACGAAGGTGCGCGGGTTGGGCGCGTCCAAGCGCTGGGTCGTCGTGGCCACCACATCGGCTCCGGCCGTATCGGCCAGACGTTCCAGTTCGGCCAGGGAAGATTCCAAGGGCCACGGCAGCCCCGGGCGCTCGACGCCCACGAGAACGGCGCGCTCGCGGCGCTCCTCGGCCTTGGTGGCCGGACCCTTTTGGATGACGGATTCGTATTCGGTCATAGCATGCTCCTTTGCTTCAAGTAACGACGGATCCCATGAGGGGAAGGCGGTGCAAGTGGTCGTTACAGGCGCATGAGCATCACTCCTTAATCGTGGCGCGGCGTTGCGCCGGTGAAACGGGGGCTATCATAGCACAACAGCAGCGCCGGAGAAGCTCACGGCAGCACAATGGTTCCCGAGAAGCTCTCCGTTGCCGGTCCCGTCATGGATATCGTGCCATCCTCGTTCCAGCAGATGTGCAGTAGGCCGCCGCTCAACAGGAGATCGTTCTCCCTGCCGGCCCGACCGGTGAGGCAGGCGGCCGTGTTGGTGGCGCAGGCGCCGGTGCCACAGGCCAAGGTCTCGCCGCAGCCCCTCTCCCATACGCGCATGGCGATGCCCTCATCGGTGACGGAGGCGAACTCGACGTTGGTTTTCTCGAGAAATACGGGATGCGTCTCGAAGAAGGGGCCGGGAAGATCGATGCGCAGGGTCGAGAGGGATTTCTCAGCACCAGCGGGGAACAGCTCGTCGGGCAATGCCGCCCAATCGTCCACGAGGCAGACGGCGTGGGGGTTTCCCATGGAGACGCACACGAATTCGAAGGCTCCCCACGGCGAATCGAGGCGCAGATGCCCCACATAGGGCGCACCATCGGTCGCGCGGGAGTCCGGCGCGGCATCGACGGGCACGAGCACGGGATCCAAGATGGGCGCGCCCATGTTCACGGTCGCCTCGGTCATCTTCCCCTCCGCATCCACGGAAAAGGCGATAGGGCGCGGGCCGGCCAGGGTGTCGGCCACAAGGCTGCCCGAGGCAACGTCCGCCAGCTCGCGATCGACGAGGTACTTGGCGAAGCAGCGCACGCCGTTGCCGCACATTTGGGCCAAGGTGCCGTCGGCGTTGATGTAGTGCATGTAGCCGTCTCCCTCTTCCGAGAGAGCCGGCCGCACGAGGATGACGCCGTCGGCGCCGATGCCGAAGTGGCGGTCGCACAGATACGACACCTGCTCGTCGGTCAGATCAAGAGCGCAGTCGCGATCGTCGATGAAGACGAAATCGTTCCCGAGACCGTGCAATTTGGCGAAGGACAACTCCATGGGACGCTCCTTTTAGGCGGCAATTGAGGGGGCGGAAGCTCTCCTCGACGACCCGGAAGGGCCGCTTCAATCATGGTAGGCGTCCAATGTTTCCAACTGGGAAAGAATCTCGGCGGCCACGGCTTCGGCATCGCCGACATCGGCGTTCACCCAGCGGATGCGCTTATCGCGGCGGAACCACGTACGTTGGCGCTTGCCGTAGCGGCGCGTGGCCGTCTTGATGGCCCGCACGGCCTCCTCTAGCGTGATATTCCCATCCAGCGCCTCGACGATCTCCTTGTATCCGATGGCCTGGGGCGCCGTGACGCCGTCGCGGAATCCGGCGGCCAGCAGGCCCCGCACCTCGTCGACGAGCCCTGCGGCCACCATGGCATCGACCCGGGCGTCGATGCGCTCGTTCAGGATAGCCGGCTCCACGGCCAGTCCGAATTGCACGGCTGGAACGAAGGGCGCCACGGTGGCGAGCCGCTGTTTCTGCTCGGCGTAGCTGGCACCCTCCTCCAAAAGCTCGAAGGCACGCACGACGCGCCGCACGTTGTTGGGGTGGATGACGGCGGCGCTTGCGGGATCGCGCGCCTCCAGCGCCTCCCACAGGGCCTGGTTGCCGTGTTCCTCCGCATAGGCGGTCCAGCGTTCGCGGACGGGGTTTTCCACCTGGTCGCCCTTGGGGAAGGCGAAGTCGTCGATGGCCGCCTGCACGTACTGGCCGGTGCCGCCGCAGAGCACCGCTCTCTTGCCGCGGGCGTCAATATCGCGAATGCAGTGCCGGGCGAATGCCTGGAACAGGGCCGCCGAGTAGGGCTCGCCGGGATCAACGAGATCGAAGCCGTGATGGGGCACGCGGCGCTCAGATGCGGGAAGCTTGCCCGTGCCGATGTCCATGCCCCGGTAGATCTGCATGGAATCGGCGCTCACCACTTCCCCGCCGAGGCGCTCGGCGACGATCTGGGCCGCGTCGGTCTTGCCCGAGGCCGTGGGCCCCACGATGGCGATGACGGGTGCGGAAAGCTCAAGCATGGACGATCGTGCCCGAGAGATACCAGGTGCGGGCTTCCTCGATGGTCACGGGCACGATGCGCCCCACCAAAGACGTCGCGTCCGCACCAGCGGGCACCGGCGCGTGAACGGTCTGGTTCTTCGGGCTCTTGCCGGCCAAGATGGAATCGTCGCGCTTGGACGTGCCCTCGACCAGCACGGGCACCGTGGCGCCGAGCTCTGCCTGGTTCGCCTCGAAGGCCTTGCGTTGGACGAGATCCACGAGCCGGTCGAAGCGCTCCTGGATGACCTCGCGGGGCGTGTCGTCGTCCATCTCCGCAGCAGGGGTCCCCTCGCGCTTGGAGTAAATGAACGTGAACACCTGGCTGTAGCCGACTTCCTCCACGAGGCGATAGGTGTCCATGAAGTTCTCTTCGGTCTCGCCGGGAAATCCCACGATGATGTCCGTGGACAGGGCGATGTCGGGACGGGCGCGGCGAAGCTTCTCGATAAGGCCGAGGTAGTGCTCGCGGGTGTAGCGGCGGTTCATGGCCGAGAGGATGCGGTTCGAGCCCGACTGCACGGGAAGGTGCAGCGCCGGCATGAGCGAGGGCAGCGTGGCGAACAGCCCGATGACCTCATCGGTGAGATCCTTCGGGTGACTCGTCGCGAAGCGGAGCCGCTCGATGCCCGCGGCGTCCACGGCCCGAAGGACATCCGCGAACCGCGGCTCGCCGTAGAGGTCGCGCCCGTACGAGTTCACGTTCTGCCCCAGCAGCGTGATCTCCTTGACGCCCGCTTCCACATAGGAGCGCGCCTCGGCGGCGATGTCGTCCAGGGGCCGCGACTTCTCGCGCCCGCGGACGTAGGGCACGATGCAGTAGGAGCAGAAATTGTTGCATCCCACGGTGATGGGCAGCCACGCCGCCCAGTCGTGCTCGCGCACCGTGGGCAGGGCGGAGGAGAACTCCGCTCCCCCCTCAATCACTTCGGCGGCGCGGCCGTGCTGTTCGATGGCGCGTCGGAGAAGCCCCGGCAAAGAGCCCAGATTGTGAGTGCCGAAAACCACATCGAGATGGGGAAGCGCCGCAAGCAGCTTGTCGCCGTCGCGCTGGCCGATGCAGCCGCCTACGGCGATGTAGCGCTTGTCAAGGGGCGTGCCGTCGCGCAAGGGGATGTTCTTCATGGAGGCGACCTGCCCGTAGAGCCTCGTGTCGGCAGCCTCGCGGACGCAGCACGTCATGAACACGACGATGTCCGCCTCCTCGATGGTTTCGACGGGCAGCGAGCCCAGGCCCTCCAGCATGCCGGCGACCCGCTCGGAATCGTGCTTGTTCATCTGGCAGCCGAAGGTGTGGATGCAGAAACGAGTTCCCTCGAAGACGTTGCTCATAGCAAAACCCTCTAATGAACCGCGGCCGCATCGACGATGGGGACGATCGCGCCGCCGCCCCGCGGCTCGACGGCGAAGCGGATGGCCGTGCGGTACTCGCCGTCGATGACGATGTCCGCGAAGGAGGGGATGCAGCAGATCTCGATGCCCACCGGCGAGAGGAACCCGCGGGAGATGGCCACGGCTTTCACAGCCTGGTTCACCGCACCGGCCCCCACGGCTTGAATCTCCACCGACGCCCCGTCTTTGATCATGCCGGCGATGGCGCCGGCAACGGAGGCGGGAGACGATTTGGAGGATACTTTGAGGCACCCGATGGAGGGCTTGGTTTCAGTGGTAGACACAGCTGGTCCTTGTCATTTGTGGTGCGGTTCTTCTCTGGATGTGGTTCGTTTAGCGGGCGCCCGTGGCGCCTTCAGCCCGAATATTCTACCTGTTGCACCCGAGTGGCGCAACCGCGCGCGCTTCCTTAGAGCGACGTGCGGATGGGAACGGTGATGCGGATGGCTTCCTGGCCCACGATGACCTCCGCCTCGCCCACCGCTTCCAGATAATACGTTTCCGCCACGGGCTCCATGAGCCGGCCGATGCCGCGCTTCAGCGTATCGATGTCCTCGGGAGCCAGACGCAGGGAGCGGGCGTTCTTAGAATTTCGCCGGCGCTCGGATGGGCGATGGGCCTGCCGCGGGAACGATTCGGCGGCCAAACGCTTGGTTAAGGGGTCGAGCGCAACGATGGCCCCGTCGAGAATGCGTCGGGCCGAGCGCTCGGAGAGCGGCAGCCCCAGGGCCTCGCAGCGGTCCGCGAGGTCATCGGGGCCGGCGGCCAGGGCGAGGCGCTTGACGAGGGGGATTCCCGTGCCGTCGCCCCCGAAGGCGCGCACGGCCGGGGAGAGCGAGGCGAGACCCAGTTGGTACAGCGTCGCTGCCACCTCCACCGGGGTGCCGAGGTACACGGAGAGGTCGCCGCGGTGCTCCAAGGCGAATTCCGCGGCCGTGCGCACGATGTTCTTGGGGCCGCGCATCGCCCACGAACCGGAAGGCTCCTGCTCGAAACGGGGAAACGTCGACTGATCCACCTTCTCGGCGAGGCTTTCGGTGTCGGTGGCGACCGTGAGGCTGGTGCCGAGTCCCGGCTCCGATTGCAGCACCCGGGCCTCTTCGGCGTTCACGGAGATAGAGTAAAGGGCCATGCCGCGCCCGTGCATGCCCCACTTGTCCATATGCGCGCTATCGAGCTTCGAAGTGACGCGCGGTTCGAAGATGCGCTCGTGCTGGGCAGCGGGAATGCCCTGTCCGTCGTCGAGGACGGTGAGCAGACGTTCGTTGCCGGTCTTCTGAGTGGCGAGGAAGATGCGGCTGGCGCCGGCATCGCGGGCGTTGCGCAGAAGCTCGATGACCACGTCCTCGCTCGAGCGGATGTCCTGGGCGGCCTGGCGTCGTTCGGCCTCGGAGGACCGGAGGCGGACGAAGCCGTCTCCGAGGTCATCCTCGACCCGGAGACGGCTCTCGCCACACACATCGTCTATGAAATCGCTGAGGGTATCGCCTTCCATGGCCTACTTGGCGTAGTCGACCGCACGGCTCTCGCGGATGACGACGACTTTCACCTGGCCCGGATACTGCATCTCGTTCTCGATCTGCTGGGCGATGTCGTGGGCCAAAACGACGGATTCGGCCTCGTCCACCACTTCCGGCTCTACCATGACGCGAACCTCGCGGCCTGCCTGGATGGCGTAGGTGCGCTCGACGCCCTTGTGGGAGTTCGCGATCTCCTCCAGCTTCTCGAGGCGCTTCACGTAGGCGTCCAGCGTCTCCTTGCGGGCGCCGGGGCGGGCGGCGGAGACGGCGTCGGCGGCCTGGATGAGCACGTCGACGACGGAGTTGGCCTCCACATCGTTGTGATGGGCCTCGATAGCGTGGACGATCTCGGGGCGCTCGCCGAAGCGACGGGCCAGATCGGCGCCGATGACGGCGTGGCTGCCCTCGACCTCGTGATCGACGGCCTTGCCGAGGTCGTGCAAAAGGCCGGCCCGCTTGACGGGGATGGGGTCGAGCCCGAGCTCGGAGGCCATGACCGAGGCCAGATAGGCCACTTCGAGCGAATGGTTCAGCACGTTCTGGCCGAACGAGGTGCGATAGCGCAAACGTCCCAGGGTGTTGACGAGCTCCGGGTGAAGATCGTGGATGCCCGCATCGAACGTGGCCTGCTCGCCGGCCTCGTGCACCCGCTGGTTCACCAGCTTGACGGCTTTGTCGTACATCTCCTCGATGCGCGCGGGATGGATGCGCCCGTCGGCGATGAGGTTCTCCATGGTGACGCGGCCGATCTCGCGGCGCACCGGGTCGAAGCAGGAGATGGTGACGCACTCCGGCGTGTCGTCGATGATGAGGTTCGTGCCGGTCAGCTGCTCGAAAGAGCGGATGTTGCGGCCCTCGCGGCCGATGATGCGGCCCTTCAGATCGTCGGAGGGGATATGGATGGTGGACACCGTGCTCTCGGCGGAGTGGTCGGCGGCCACGCGCTGGATGGCGAGGCTCAAGATCTCACGGGCCTTCTTGTCCGCCTCGGCCTTGGTACGCGTCTCGGCATCGCGAATGATGACGGCCGATTCGCGGGTGACCTCGTCGTGGATAGTCTCCAGCAGCTCCTCTTTGGCCTCCTGGGGGCTCATGCCCGCAGCGCGCTCGAGGGCCTGGTTGATCTCGATCTGGGCCTCCTCGCGATGGCGCTCGATGGCGTTCTCGGCCTCTTCGACATCGCGCTCGCGGCGCTCGACCTGTCCCTGCAAAGACGAGAGCTGGTGCTCGCGGGCATCCAGCGACTCGACGCGGCGATCGAGGGATTCCTCGCGCTGGGCGATGCGGTTCTCGGCGGAGCGCACCTCGCGCATGCGCTCCTTGTTCTCCTTCTCCATCTCCTGCTTGTAGCGAAGGGCCTCGTCCTTGGCTTCCACGGCGGCTTCACGTCGGAGCGTCTCGGCTTGCTTCTTGGCATCCTCGACCAGGCTTGCGGCCTCGCGGGCAGCGTTCTTGGATGAGGAGCTGGCAATGAGTCGGTTGACGATGAAACCGAGGACCAGGCCGATGACGATAGCGACGATCAAAAGCACGATCGTGATGGGATCCATGGCTGTTTCCTCCTTTCATCTGGGCTTTCATACCCATTTCATGTCATAAAAAATGCCCGTGGCCGGGCATGAGCATAACTGCGCGAAGATACGAGGAATATGAAATTCTCTATCTTGAATGCCCGGGAGGGCACGTATGCTCTAAAGCCACGGTTCACAGTATAGCGTAAGGCCGCGGCTTTAGACAGACTCTAGTGGGTTTGTGTCATGAATGGCCCATCGAACCGCACATCAGGCTGCGCTCTTGCTCCTCGGACCACGTGCGAGAGGCGGTAGCGGCGATGTCGGTGGAAAATCCTTGGGATACGAGGCGGCGGAAGGCGGCCTCCCGGGCGCGCTTGGCTTTAGGCGGCCGACGCCGCAGGGCGGCCAGGGCGCGGCCCACTTCAAAGTCCCTCCCCTTCCGCTCGTGCTCGACCCAGGAATCGAGAGTAGCTGGGTCGATGCCGAGCTCCTCGATCTCCCGTTCGGCATCGCGAAGCCCCCGCCCGGCCGCAAGCTTCATGCGGACGAGGGCGTCGGCGTAGCGTCGATCGTCCACCGCCCGTACGCGCACGGCGCGCTGAAGGGCCTCCTCCACCACTGATGAAGGAAAGTCGTCCTTCAGCAGGCGCTCGCGCAGGTAGGCCGTGGAGCGTTCGCGAACCGCGGCCCATCGGAGGATCTTCTGGTACGCGTCTCGGGCCGTCTTTCCCTCCTCGTCGCTCAGAGCGCTCTCCCGCTCTTCCCCGCGAGAGGAATGTACGAGGTCCTGCGCGCAAGACGCCCCTGTATCCCTGCCACAGACGGCGTCGTCCTCGGCAGGGCACGGCCAGGCGGCGACTTGCGCGCACGGCTCCTCTGAGGAAGGGGCGGCTTCCAAGGCGGCGATATCCGCCCTGAGCGCTGCGAGTATGTCGGCCTTGGACGCCACGATAGGCTATTTCTTCTTGCCGCTCTTTGGCGCCGGCGTGAACGACTCGTTTTCGGCCGGGCGCTCGATGACGGGGATCTCGTAGGCCTCGCGGACCTTGTTCTCGAGTTCCTCCCGCAGATCGGGATTCTCCTTGAGCGTCTGCTTGGCTGCCTCGCGGCCCTGGCCCAGGCGCTCCTCGCCGTAGGTGTACCAGGCGCCGGACTTCTTGGCCACGCCGCATTCCACGGCCATATCGACGATGCAGCCTTCCCGAGAGATGCCCTCGCCGTACATGAGATCGAACTCCGCCTGGCGGAAAGGAGGAGCCACCTTGTTCTTGACCACCTTCGCCCTCACGCGATTGCCGACCACATCGCCGTTCTGCTTGATGGAGTCGATGCGGCGAATGTCGATGCGAACCGAGGAGAAGAACTTCAGGGCGCGTCCGCCGGTGGTCGTCTCCGGGTTGCCGAACATGACTCCGATCTTCTCGCGCAGCTGGTTGATGAAGATGCAGGTGGTGTTCGATTTCGACAGCGACCCGGCCAGCTTGCGCAGGGCCTGGGACATGAGCCGAGCCTGAAGACCCACGGTGGTATCCCCCATCTCGCCCTCGATTTCGGCACGGGGGACGAGCGCCGCCACAGAGTCGACGATGACGCAATCGATAGCGCCCGAGCGCACGAGCATATCGCAGATTTCCAGCGCCTGCTCGCCGGTGTCGGGCTGGGAGATGAGCACCTCGTCGATATCGACCCCGATGCGCGCGGCGTAAACGGGATCGAGGGCGTGCTCGGCATCGATGAAGGCGACGATGCCGCCCAGCGCCTGGGCCTCCGCGAGAATCTGCAAGGCGAGCGTTGTCTTGCCGCTTGACTCCGGACCGTAGATTTCGATGATGCGGCCGCGGGGCACGCCTCCGATGCCGAGCGCGGCATCGAGCGGCAGGGCGCCCGTGGGGATGACCCCGATGTTGAGATCGGCGCCTCCCTCGCCGAGGGTCATGATAGAGCCCTTGCCGAACTTGGACTCGATTTGATCGGTGGTGAGTTTGAGCATCTTTTCTTTATCTTCGTTCATGACCTCTCCTTGTCTGGGCCAGGCGAACAAATGGCCTGTTTTCATCATTATACGAACAAACGTATGTACGTCAAGAGGTGATTCTCAAAAACCAGTTCCCTCTGTGCGCGAAAACAGCATAACGCTACGCGACCGCAGCAATGACGCGGGAATGTCTCATTTGAGTCCTCGCGCCGACCGTACCGCTGTCGCACTCTCGTCGCAGAGCGCCCGTGCGCTCTCGCCAAAACCGCGGCGCTGTCAGAAGCTCGCGAGCGCCTCTTCCATCGTGCGCAGGGCGATCAGCACCGTCTGCAGGCGCACGGCCTCGCGGCCGCCTTCGAAATGATGGCATGCTGCATGGGTCTTTTTGGCCGTGGCGCAGCCGATCCACACCGTGCCCACCGGCTTGCCGGGCTCGGCGCCCGTCGGTCCGGCGATGCCCGTGACCGCCACCGAGACATCGCTGCCCAGCTCGCGCAGGGCGCCACGGGCCATCTGCAGGGCCACCAACTCGTCGACGGCCCCCTGTCGCGCGAGCACGTCCTCGGAAACGCCGAGAAGTTCGGCCTTCACCTCGTTCACGTAGCTCACGATGCCGCCGCGCACCGAGGCCGACGACCCAGGCACGGAAGTGAGCATGGCCGCGATGAGGCCGCCGGTGAGGCTCTCGGCCGTGGCCACCGTGGCCCCTGCGGCCGTCGCCTTCTCGACGACGATGCGCGCCTGCTCGTCGATGGCCTTCTGCAGCGCCGCGATCTCGGTGGGTGCCGCAGAAGGGGCGGCCGCCTTTGCGGTTTTGGCCCCCGCGCTCCCCTTCAACAGATGGCGTGCTTTGACGAGATAGTCGAGCATGGACATGACCGTCAGGATGAGCGCGATGACCATGACGGTCCAGGACAGCACGAACATGGGGTTGGTGAAGGCGCCGGCCGCCGTGGTGAACGTGAGCGAGTCCTTGAGAAGGAACAGCACGATGGCGATGATCTGGAACACCGTCTTGGCCTTGCCGTACCAGCTGGCGGCGATGACCGTGCCCTTGCTCGCCGCCACCATGCGGATGCCCGAGACGATGAACTCGCGGGCAAGGATGATGAGCACGGGCCAACCGGGCAGCACGGCCAGCTCCACTAAGGCGATGAGCGCTGCCGTGACGAGGATCTTGTCGGCCAGAGGATCCATGAACTTCCCGAAGTCGGTCACTTCCCCGCGGCTGCGGGCGAGATATCCATCGATCCAATCGGTGCAGGAGATGAGAATGAAGATGCCGGCGGCGATGACGCACTTCGCCTCCATGGTGATGCCCGGCAGGCCCACCCATTCGGGCCAGGGGCTCAGGATCGCCAGCACGAAGACCGGCACCAGGCAGATGCGGATGAGCGTGACGATGTTCGCCGGCGTCCAGAGCTTGTCCGGAGCCGTGGGCTGGATGGTGGTCATGGCCTACTCGCCTTCCATTTCGTAAAGCAGGGTATCCGCAATGGTGCAGGGAACGAACGCGCCGATCTCGCCGCGGGACACGTAGGTGACGCCGTCCACTTCGGGCGCCTGGCATTGGGCGCGACCGAAGCGCTGGCCGTCCTCCTCGGTTCCCTCGACGAGCACGATCGCCCCCTTCCCGATGCGCTCGGCGATGCGGGGCCCGCAGGCGGCATCGGCGGCGTCGCGCAGCACCTGGGCCCGCTCGGCCTTCTCGTCCTCGTCGATCTGGTTCGGCAGGTCGAAGGCGGTGGTGCCCTCCTCGCGGGAATAGGGAAAGACGCCGACGTAATGGAACAGCCCCTCGGAGACGAAATCGAGGAGCTCCTCGAACTGCTCGTCGGTTTCGCCGGGAAATCCCGCGATGAGCGTTGTGCGCAAGGTGATGTCGGGCACCGCGGCCTCGATGCGCTCGATGAGGGCGCGAAACGCTGCGGCATCCCCTCGGCGGTTCATGGCCCGAAGGATCGGTTTGCTCACGTGCTGCAGGGGAATGTCCAGATAAGAGCAAACGTTCTCGCGGGCCGCCATGACGGAGAGCAGCTCGTCGGTTGCGCCCTCGGGCTGCAGGTACATGATGCGGAACCACGTGTCGGGGTGCGCCTCGGCCAGCGTGTCGACGAGCCACGCGAGGTCGCGGCCGTCGGGAAGGTCGGCGCCCCAGCGTCCGGTGTCCTGGGCGATGAGCATGATCTCCCGGGCGCCGGAGGCGATCTCGCGCTCGACGTCCTCGGCGATCTGCTCGTACGGGAAGCTGTGGTAGCGCCCGCGAATGTAGGGGATGGTGCAATAGGAGCAGAAGCGGTCGCAGCCATCGGATATCTTCACGTAGGCGAACGTCCGGCCCTCCCCTTCCGCCGGCTCGCCCCCAACGGCCGCTACGGGAAGGGAGATCCTCAAAGCGCGCGCCACCACTTCCGCGATATCGTCCTCGCGACTGCAGGGCACAAACGCCGACGCCTCCGTCAGCTCCGCGGCCAGGTCGTCCCCGTAGCGGGCCGGCATACAGCCGGCGACGATGAGGACGGCACTGCCCTCATCCACTTTGGGCAGGGAAGCGGCCTCGAAGATGGCATCGATGCTCTCCTCGGTGGCCGCCTGGATGAACGAGCAGGTGTTCACGATGATGGCGTCGGCGCTGGACGCCTCCTCGGTCACGGAGAAGCCGGCTTCGCGCAAGCGCCGCGCCATGGCGGCCGAGTCCACCTCGTTCTTCGCGCACCCCATCGTGATGAGGCAGACGGAGGGCGCCGCGCTGTCGCGCGTCGTATCGATCACGTCTGAAGTCCTAGCGATAGTTGACGTACTGCAGCGGCTGCCCGTAGTCCTGGCCGCGCAAGAAGGCGATGACCTCCTGCAACGTGTCGCGAGAGGGAGAGCTCACCCGCAGCTTGTCGCCCTCGATGGTCACCTTGCACTTGAGCTTCTGGGCCTTGATGTCCTTGTTGATCTTGCCCGCGGTCTCCTTGTCGATGCCGTTGACCACCGTGGCGCACCGGCGCACCCCGCCGCCGGAGGAAGGCGTGGAATCCCCCCACTTCACGGCGGTAAGATCGATGCCGCGCTTGATGAGCTTGCTGCCGATGACGTCGATGACCTGAGAGGCCACGAAATCGGCCGGCGCGGTCACCGTCAGGGTGCCGGCGCTTTTGTCCAGGGAGATCTCGGCGCCCGAGTCCTTCAGATCGTAGCGCTGGGCGAGCTCCTTTCGGGCCTGCTGGAAGGCGTTGTCCACCTCCTGCATATCCACCGTGGAGACGATATCGAAGCTGGATTCTTTAGCCATGGGTTGATTGCCTTTCTCGATGGGCCCGCTAGGCCGCGTTGTCGGAGGAGTCCTCGCCGGAATCGGACGCGTCGCCGCTTCCCGAGGTGCCGGAGGAACTATCGCTTGTGCTGGAGTCGTCGCTCGAGGAATCCGAGCCGGAGGAGGAGCCGGAATCCGAGTCGCCGGAGCTATCCGAGGAGGCGCCGGCCACGCCGTTGGCGCGCTTCCAGTCGTTGAGCACGTCCTCGAAGTTGACGGTGTAGGTGTAGACGCCGCGGCCGTTCTGATCCTCGGCCTTCACCTCCTCACCGTCGAGGGTGAGCTTGACGGCGGCGATGTCCTCGTCATCACCGGAAAGCACGAACTTCAGCGTCCCGGTCACATCGAAATCGCCCGTCTTGGGCCCGGTGACATCGCCCGCCTCCACGGTCTTGCCGTCCTGGACGACCTCGATGTAGACGCTTGAGCCCTCGGGCACGTTGTAGCTAAACTTGGCGCTCGTCGGCGCCACGGGCTGCTGGGTGGGCGCCGTCGCGTCGGTGCCGCCCTCATTCGCGGCACCGGTATCGGTGCCGGCGGGGTTCTGCATGCCGGAGATAGGCACCGTGGGCACATCGCTTTCCGGCGCTGCGCGGTTTCCAAAGGCCAGGACGATCACGAGGACGAGCAGGCCCACGATGATGGCGCCCACGATGATGAGCGGCAAGTACGAGCCGATGTTCGCCGCGATGCCCGGGGCCTGCCGGCCCTGGACGAGGTTGGTGTACTGGGGCTGCGGGGCCGTTCTGCCCGTGCGGGCCGAGGAACCGCCCAAGCCGGAACGACCGGAGCGCGTGGAGCCCGTATAATCGTCTCGGTAGGAGCCCCGAGAGGATCCCCGATCGCGGCTGGAGGGCAGCGCGACCGTGCGCCCGGCATCGCGGGGGCGCTCGCGACGGTTGCTCGCCGGACGGCGGCCCGTCTCGAACTGATAGACCTCTTCCCGGTAGGCGCGGGTGACCTCCGTGGGGTTCAGCCCCACCAGGCGCGCGTAGGCGCCCACCATGTTCGACGTGTAGCCGCGCGGGGGCATGCGGGCGAAATCACCCTCCTCGATGGCGCGCAGGATATCCGGGCGGATGCGCAGCTTGCGGGCGGCCGTGGACAAATCGAGTCCCTTGCGCTCGCGGGCATGGGCAAGCGCCTCGCCGAATGATGTCTGTCTCGCCACGATGGTCTCCTCTGTGTTTTCCGTTGGCCGTTGCGGTGCGATTCCGTTCCGGCCTATTCGTCAGCGGCCTCGAAGGCCTTCAGTGTTTCCAGTTCCATTTGGTCGACGAGCACCTCGCGCGGGCGGCTTCCGTTGGCCGGGCCCACGATGCCCTTTTCTTCCAACTGATCCATTATACGTCCAGCTCGCGCGTATCCGACCTTCAAGCGACGCTGAAGGTTGCTCGTGGAGCCCAAATCGCTTGAAACCACCACATCGGCGGCCTCCCACAGAAGCGGATCGTCGGCCTCGGAGCCCCCCTCTCCCGAAGGCGAGGAGTCGCCCAAGGTCACGACGTTGGTCTTCAGGATCTCGGAGTGGTACTCCGGCTCGCCCTGGCTCTTCAGGTGCGCCACCACGGCGGCGATCTCGTCGTCGGGGATGTAGGGGCCCTGGATGCGGATGGGCTTGGGGTACTCCGGCTTGGCCAAGAGCATGTCCCCCATGCCGATGAGGTTCTCGGCGCCCGTGGAGTCGAGGATGACGCGGGAGTCGATGCCCGAGGCCACGGTAAGCCCGATGCGGCAGGTGATGTTCGCCTTGATGAGGCCTGTGACCACGTTGGTGGAGGGGCGCTGGGTGGCGATGATGAGGTGGATGCCGGCGGCGCGGGCGAGCTGCGCGATACGGCTGATGGAGAACTCGACTTCCTTGCCCACATTCATCATGAGGTCGGCCAGCTCGTCGATGACGATGACGATGTAGGGGATGGGCTCGCCGTAGAGGTTCTCCGGCGGCTCCTCTCCCCTCTTTTCGGCAGCCTCGTCGGCCGCCTGGGCCGCTCGGGCCTTCTCGTTGAAGGTGATGATGTTGCGCACGCCGCACTTCGAGAACATCTTCAGGCGCCGCTCCATCTCGGCCACGGCCCAGGAAAGGGCGCTGGAGGCCTCGCGGCACTCGGTGACCACGGGGACGTACAAGTGCGGGATGCCCTCGTAGGGGGCGAACTCCACGCGCTTGGGGTCTACCATGATGAAGCGCACCTCAGCCGGGGTCGCGCGCATGAGGATGGACATGATCATCGAGTTGACCTCGACCGACTTGCCCGAGCCGGTGGTGCCGGCGATGAGCACGTGGGGCATCTTCGCCAGGTCGTGGACAATGGCGTGGCCCTCCACGTCCTCGCCGATGGCCACCTGCAAAGGCCCGGGGCCCGCAGCGGCGAGCACGTCGGGGAGATACACCATCTGGCGGTTGCGGTTGGGCACTTCAATGCCCACGTAGTTGGTGCCGGGAATGGGGGCGAAGATGCGCACGCCGGGGGCGGCGAGCGCCAGCGCGATGTCGTCGGTGAGGTTGGTGACCTTGCTCACGCGCACGCCGGAGGGCAGGTCCACCTTGAACAGCGTCACCGTGGGGCCCTCCACCCAGCCAACCACGCTCGCCATGACGCCGAAGTCCTCCAGGGTCCCCTGCAGCTCGGCGGCCACTTCCCGCAGCTCCTCCTCGGTAGAGCCGCGGCGGGCACCGCCGGTGGCGAGGAGATTCATGGGAGGCAGCTGGAAGCCGTCCTTGGAGATGGGTTGGGCCGGAGCCTCCTTCTTTTTCTTGGGGGCCGTCTTCTTGCTCACGGGCTTCGTCTTCGCGGCCTCGCGCTCGGCGGCCTCGGCCTCCTGGCGGCGCCGCCCGAGCTTGCGGGTCATGGGGGCGGCCGGCTCCACAGCGGAGATGTCCTCCACCTCGGCCACCTCGCGCGGATCCGGAGCCTGAATGGGCACGAGGCCACCCGTCTTCTGGGCGCCCAGCTGCCGCGTGACGGCCGCATCGGGCACGGCGTCGGCCGCAGCCCCGCGGGAGCGCCGGCGCGGTTGCTCGCCCAAGGAGATGCGGGCGGTGGGCGCCCCATGGGCTGCCGGGGGCAGATCGGCGGACTCGGCCATGGTCGTCAGCGGCGGCTTGCCCCTCCCCCGCCTCATAGATCCGAGGGCATCGGGAATGAGGGAGGCGGCACCCTCGCCGTCCAAGTCGCAGCGGGCGCGCACCTTCTCCAGAAACGCGGAGATGGAGAATCCGATGACGATGACGCCGACGATGGCCACCCCGATGAGCAGGATGGCGGAGATGGCCGGCCCGAAGAGCGTGAGCCCCACCCAGGCGAGCGCCGCCCCCACATAGCCGCCGTGGGTCACGAGCGCAATGCGGTCGAACAGGGCAGCGGGGCCTGTGCCGGTCGTCGGCGTGAACAGCGCGATGATGCCGAGCAGCGCCACGAGGATGAGCGAGAGGCCCAACGTGACGCGCAGCGACATGCGCTCCGACTGCATGCGGTACAGAACGGCGCCGCCAATGGCGACGAGGAAGAAGGGCATGATGTAGCAGCCCACGCCGAAGACGACATGGAGCGACTCCGAAAGGAAGTCGGTCACGATGGCCCTGGCCGGAGCCGCGGCCGCGATGAACAGCACAATGCCCAAAATGATGAAGCCGACGCCCACGATGTCGCGGCGCGTGCGGTCGTCCAAGATGCGGGGCTCGGCCTCAACGGCGCGGCTGCGGGCCGCGGCGGATTTGCGCGTGCCGCTCTTCGACAGGTTCCCCGAGGCCTTCTGGGCGCTCGCCTTCTCTTTGTTGGTGCTCGTATTGCGCGCCACGGTGCCTCTAGACCTCCAGCAGGTTCACGACGACCATGGGACGCTGCTTGGTGCGCTCCCAGAGAAGCGAGAGCAGCGCGTCGCGGGCGGCCTTGCGCAGTTCTTTCACGCCTCCGTCCTTGGAAAGGCACTTGCGCAGGGCGTTGGCCACGGTGTTCTCGGCCTCGTGGGCCAGATAGTAGTCGTCGCCGCCGGTAATGCCGTGCATGGACACCTGCACCTGGCCGATGAGCTTGCGATCCTTCATGTTCACGGCCGCGGCCACCGAGGCGAAGCCCTGGTTGCCGAGCGTGTTGCGCTCGTCCAGCACGTCCTGGGAGGTATCGCCCACCGAAAGGCCGTCCACATAGACGATGCCCGAGGGCACGCCCTCGCCGCGCTCGACGCCCCGGGCGGAAAGCTCCAGGGAGTCGCCGTTTTCAAGCACGTAGATGTTGTCCGGGTCGACGCCGGTGGCCTCGGCCAGCTTCGCGTGGGCCCGCAGGTGCGTGGCCTCGCCGTGAACCGGCATGAAGTTCTTCGGCTTCACGATGGAGAGCATGATCTTCAGCTCCTCGGCCCCGGCATGGCCCGACACGTGCACCCGCGCCCGGCTCTTGTCGTACACGTCGGCGCCGATCTTGGCCAGCTGGTTGATGACCCGGGTGACGGCCTTCTCGTTGCCGGGAACCGGCGTGGCCGAGATGATGACGGTGTCGCCCTCCTCGATCTCGATGGTCTTGTGCTCGCCGTTGGCGATGCGGGCCAGAGCCGAAAGCGGCTCGCCCTGGCTGCCGGTGCACATGATGACCACCTGCTCCGGCGGGATGCCCTTCAGGTCGTAGGCGTCGATGAGGTTTTCGTCGGAGATGTTCAGGTACCCGAGCCGCCGCGCGATGTCGGTGTTCTGGATCATGGAGCGGCCCGTGACGACCACCTTACGGCCGTTCTTCACCGCCGCGTCGCAGATCTGCTGCATGCGGTGGATGTGGCTCGCGAAGCTGGCGATGATGACACGGCCCTTGGCCTGGGAGATGATCTGCTCCAAGGTCTTGCCCACCTCGGCCTCCGACGGGGTGAAGTTCGGGTTCGTGGCGTTGGTGGAGTCGCTCATCATGAGGTCCACGCCCGTCTCCGAGAAGCGCGCCAGGGCGCCGAAGTCGGTGGTGATGCCGTCGATGGGGGTCTGGTCCAGCTTGAAGTCGCCGGTGTGCAGGACGTTGCCGGCCGGGCTCTGGATGAACAGGCCCACCGCGCCGGGGATGGAGTGGTTCACGGCGAAGAAGTCCACCGTGAAGCAGCCGAGCTTGACCTCGTCGCCCGGCTTGATCTCGATGAGCTTGGCGTTCTTCACGCGGTGCTCGGCGAACTTGCCCTCAATGAGGCCGAGCGTGAGCTTCGTGGCGTAGATGTTCACCGTGCGGTCGAGATCCTTCAGAAGGTACGGCAGCGTGCCGGTGTGGTCCTCGTGGCCGTGGGTGATGACGATGCCGCGCAGCTTGTCGGCGTTCTCCAGCACGTAGGTGTAATCCGGGAGGATGAGATCGATGCCCGGGTGGTCGTCGTCGGGAAACATCAGGCCCGCGTCGTCCAAGATCATGTCGCCGTTGCACTCGAAGGCGGTCATGTTCTTGCCGATGGCGTCAAGACCGCCGAGCGGGATGATCTTGAGCTTCGCGTTCGGATCCTTGCCCGCCTTCGAGCCGCGGCGCGGCTTTCGGCCGCCGGAGGGGGCCTCCTTGGCCGCCGCCGTCTCGCCGCGCGAGAGCTGCGGGCGCTTGCGCTCCAGGTTCACCCGCTTGAAGGAGGTGTTGTTCTTGCGGCGATCGTTGTTGCGCCGATTGGCGTTCTTGCCGCTGCCGCCCTCCGTGCGACCGTTCTGCTTCTCTTGGTTTTCTTTGGTCATTCAGTGCCTCTTTCTAAAGGTAGTAACGCGCAAAAACGCCGACCCGAGGGCGTCGGGCCGGCGTCGCATCTTCAATGGTGGACGATTCTAGTCAAGAACACCGACCTCGCGCATGATGGAGGCCAGGCGCGCCGACTGTTCCGGCGTGGCGTCCACGAGCGGCAGACGCACGCCGCCGACGGGGAAGCCGATGAGGCTCAAGGCCTCTTTCACGAGGATGGGGTTCGAGGTCTCGAACAGGCCCTTCATGAGCGGCATCAGGGCCTCGTTGGCCTCACGGGCCGCATCCCACTCGCCCTTGGCGGCCAGATCGACGATGGCCTTCATACGGTCGGGCGCGACGTTGCCAATGGTGGAGATGACGCCCACGCCGCCCAGCTCCATGATGTCGAGGGTGGACGAGTCGTCGCCGGAGTACACGTCGAAGCCGGCCGGAGCGTTGTCGATGATGTACTTGATCTGATCGAAGTTCCCCGAGGCCTCCTTGATGGCCACGACGTTGTCGCAGTTGTGGGCCAAGCGCAGGGTGGTGTCGCCCTCCATGTTGATGGAGCAGCGCCCGGGGATGTTGTACAGGATGATGGGCATGTCCGTGGAATCCGCAATAGTCTTGAAGTGGCGGTACAGGCCCTCCTGCGGGGGCTTGTTGTAGTAGGGCACGACGCACATGAAGCCGTCGACGCCCTGTTTGGCGGCATCCTGGGCGAAGTACACCGTGTCGGCCGTGCAGTTGTCGCCGACGTTCGCGATGACGGGGATACGGCCGTTCACGGCGCGCACCACGGCGCGGAACAGCTCGAGCTTCTGGGGGTAGAACACCGTGGGACTCTCGCCGGTGGTCCCGTTGACGATGAGGGCGTCGGCACCGCCGCGCACGAGTCGGTCGGCCAGCTCCTGAGCCCGGTCGAGATCGAGTTCGAGGTCGGCGTTGAACGGGGTGACCATGGCCGGAATCATGCGGCCGAAGCGAGGATCGCGCTTGAACTCCATGGAAGTATCTCCTTAAACAAACTCGGGGGGCGTGGCTGCCCTAGCACAGCTCTATTATGCCATGGTTGGCTCGACGGGGAAACGCGAGCGCCCGTAAGTCCGTCAAACGCACAACCTGCGGGGATAAGATGCTGTCCCAAGCGGGCACTGCCCTTGCGTCCGCTCCGTAGGGGCTGACCTTGGTCGGCCCTGGCGAGCGGGACGATCGCGCGAGACAAAACAGGGGCGACCAAGGCCGCCCCCTACGGATGGTGTCTGCGAACGAATGGGGGCTGAGTGGCTAATTCATAAAGTTCTCGAGGCCCACGATGAGGCCGTCGCGGTTCCCTACGCTGCGGATGCCGAGAAGGACGCCGGGCATGTAGGAGGTGCGATCCCACGAGTCATGGCGAATGGTGAGCGTCTGACCCAGTGAGCCGAAGATCACTTCCTGGCTGGCCACAAAGCCCATGGAGCGCACGGAGTGAATCGGCACGCCGTCGATGAGCGCCCCGCGAGCGCCCTCAGCCCCGGCGATCTCCGTCTCGCGGCCGGGAGCCTCGCTCACGCGGGGGGCGCGGGCCTCCGCGATGATCTCGGCGGTGCGCACGGCGGTACCGGAGGGCGCGTCCTTCTTGTTGCAGTGGTGGTACTCGATGACCTCGGCCTCGGGGAAGTAGGGCGCCGCCGCCTTCGCGAACTCCATCATGAGCACGGCGCCGGTGGTGAAGTTCGGCGCGTAGAACAGGCACGTCCCCGGAGCCGCCGAGGCGGCCAGCCCCTCCAGCGTCTCGTTGGAGAGCCCCGTCGTGCCCACCACGCAATCGACCCCCCGCGGCAGCGCTACCGAGAGATTGCCTGCCACCACGTTCGGCTGCGTGAAGTCGACGAGCACGTCGACGTCCGCCGCATCCAGCGCCTCGGCCAGCGTGCCGAACACGGGGAAGGGCGCCTCTGCGGCATGGGGATCGATGCCGCAGACCACCGTCATGTCGTCCGCAGCCGTCACCGCATCCACCACCGCGGAACCCATACGCCCCGCATAACCCGCCACCGCAACCTTAATCATAGAAAACCTCCCATACACCAGTCAGATTCAATAAGAAGAGTAAACGCTATTGTAAAGCAACAACGTGAGAGTGTAGAGGAGATACGGGGTGTTCTGACCGAGCGAGTTCCGCAGCGACTGGAACAGGACTGAATGTCCTGTTCCACAAAGCGAGGACTGTCTGAGCGAATCAGAATACCGCGTAGCTCCTCTTTGGAGGAGTTGCAACAAGAAAGGGCCGCGACCTGCGACCCTTTCCCAAAGTGCTAGTTGCTGCTGCCGCTCTCGTGGCGACGGCGCGGCGTGCGCCCGGCGCGCCCGGGACGGTTGTCCTCCCGACGCTCCCGGCGCTCGTGACGCTCGCCCTTGTCGCGAGGAGACGGGGACGCGGAAGCCGGAGCGTCCGGCTTGTCCAGGCGGTCCAGCGAGATCTTGCCGGTCTTCGGGTCGATCTCGAGCACTTCCACCTTCACAATGTCGCCCAGGCTCAGCACGTCCTCCACCTTGCCGACGCGGCCGTTGGCCACGCGCGAGATGTGGAGCAGGCCGTCCTTGCCCGGCGTGAGCTTCACGAAGGCGCCGAAGTCCTTGATGCCGACGACCTCGCCCTCGAAGACCTCGCCCACCTCGGGCTCTTTCACGATGCCCAGGATCATGTCCTTGGCCGCCTGCATGGCGGTGCCGGAGACGGCGCCCACGTGGATGGTGCCGTCCTCCTGGATGTCGATGGAAGCGCCGGTCTCCTCCTGGATGCCGCGGACCACCTTGCCGCCGGAACCGATGACGTCGCGGATCTTGTCCACGGGGATCTTGATGGTCTCGATGCGCGGCGCGGTCTCCTTCATCTCGGCGCGCGGGCCGTCGATGGTGTCCAGCATGGCGGCCAGGATGAAGGCGCGGCCCTCGTGGGCCTGCTTCAGGGCGCGGGCAAGGATCTCGACGGACAGGCCCTTGGCCTTGTTGTCCATCTGCAGGGCGGTGATGCCGTTGGGCGTGCCGCAGACCTTGAAGTCCATGTCGCCCAGGAAGTCCTCGATGCCCTGGATGTCGGAGAGGATGACCACGTCGTCGCCCTCCTTGATGAGGCCCATGGCCACACCGGAGACGGGTGCGGAGATCGGCACGCCGGCGTCCATCAGAGCCAGGCAGCTTCCGCACGTGGAGGCCATGGAGGAGGAACCGTTGGACTCCAGCACCTCGGAGACCACGCGGATGGCGTAGGGGAAGGTGTCGGTGTCGGGCAGCACGGGAACAATCGCGCGCTCGGCCAGGGCACCATGGCCCACCTCACGGCGCTTAGGCGCACCCATCCGTCCGGTCTCGCCGGTGCAGTAGGGCGGGAAGTTGTACTGGTGCATGTAGCGCTTGCCCTCTTCGGGCCAGATGGTGTCGAGGCGCTGCCACTCGTTCAGCATGCCCAACGTGCACACGGACATGACCTGGGTCTGGCCGCGCTGGAACAGGCCCGAGCCGTGCACGCGGGGCAGGTATCCCGGCACGATGTACAGCGGGCGGATCTCCTCGGGGGTGCGGCCGTCGACGCGCTCGCCGGTCTCGAGGATCATGGCGCGCATGGCCCGCTTCTCGAGGGCCTTGAGGGCCGCCTTGATGTCGCTTCCCCAGGCGGCGCGCTCCTCCTCGGTGAAGTCATTCTCGATGATGGAGGACTTGAGCTCTTCCACCTTCTGCATACGGGCGGCCTTGTCGGCGTCCTTCAGGGCTGCGGACATCTCGTCGAGGTGGGCGTCGACGCGCTCGGCCACGGACGGGTCGGCAGCGTGGATGGTGTAGTCCATGGGCGTCGGGTTCACCTTGGCGAGGAAGGCAGCCTGCTTCTCGCAGAAGGCGGCGATGGCCTCCTGACCGAAGGTCATGGCGGCGAGCATGTCCTCCTCGGAGATCTCAGCGGCGCCGGCCTCCACCATGGAGATGTAGTCGGCGGTGCCGGCGATGGTGAGCTCCAGATCGGAGTTCTCCTGCTCGGAGTTGGTGGGGTTCACGATGAACTCGCCGGTCTCGATGTCGCGGCCGATGCGCACGCAGGCCGCCGGGCCGTCGAAGGGGGCGCCGCCCACGAGCAGCGCCGCAGAGGCGCCGGCCACGCAGATGGTGTCGGGCAGGTTCTCGCCGTCGATGACGAACGGGGTGGCCACGATGTGCACCTCGTTCTTGTAGCCGTCGGGGAACCCGGGGCGGATGGGGCGGTCCACCATGCGGGCCACGAGGGTGCCGTGGTCGGAGGGCTTCGCCTCGCGCTTCAGGTAGCCGCCGGGGATGCGGCCCACAGCGTACATCTTCTCGATGTAGTCGACCGTGAGCGGGAAGAAGTCGTAGTCCTTCTCCTGGCTGGAGACGACGGCGGTCACGAGCACACTCGTGGCACCGCAGGTCACGAGCACGGCGCCGGTGGCCTGCTTGGCCAGCTCGCCGGTCTCGAGACGGTACTGCTTGCCGTACAACTCGAATTCTTCGACAATTTTCGTCATAACGCTTTTCTTTCTCTTCAACTCCCCCGCCTCATTGCGGAGGACTTCTTCGGGCGCGGCTACTTACATTCGCCGCCCCCGCGACCGTCGGCACCTCATGCGCTTCCGACCGCTTATAGCAGAAAACGGGGCCCCAGGCGGGGCCCCGTACATGCTCGAGCTAGATGTTGTCGCGGATACCGAGCTTCTTGATGAGCTCGCGGTACTCCTCGATGTTGCGCTCCTTGATGTACTTCAGCATACCGCGGCGCTTACCGATGAGCATCATGAGGCCGCGACGGGTGTGGTTGTCCTTCTTGTGCGTCTTCAGGTGCTCGGTGAGGTTGCGGATGCGCTCCGAGAGGATGGCGACCTGAACCTCGGCGGAACCGGAGTCCTGATCGTTCTTGCCGAACTCCTTGATGAGTTCCGCGGTGCGCTCCTTGGAGATGCTGAGCTTGCTGGCCATAACTGGTCCACCTTTCTTTCCGGGGGTCTCCCCCCGTCTTCACCGCCTGTGGGCGGCATACCGTTTTCATCCGCCTTGGGTAGCCATGGAAGTGGTCCGTGGGAACCAAAGGCGAATTGCGCCGCCGTTTTGGCAGCCCGCCCAGTATAGGGCACTTGCGGCGCACCTCGCCTAAGGTTTCCGCGAGCGACACGGTTTCTGCATATTGGGGCTGGATGAGCGCTGCGAAAAAGCGGTGCGACACTAGAACAAGCCGCTCGTGAAGAGGAACTCGAGGGACTTCAGCGAGCTGCCGATGTGGGCGCGGGCGAGATCCTGCACGAGGTGCAGGACGGCGAAGGAGGCCGAAAGGTCAGCCGGCCCTTCTGCAATGGCGTCGAAGGGGGTTGTGAGGAAGTACTGCGCCCAGCAGAGGGTGCCGGCATCCACAAGCACGGATTCGTCCAAACCCCGGCAGCTCTCGCAGAGCACGCCGCCGCCTGCAGCCGAGAACGGGAGGCGGGCGCCCTCGGTGAGGGCCACCGGCTCGCCGCAGCTGACGCAGACCTCGAGGCTCGGGCGCAGGCCTGAGAACGCGAGGATCTTCAGCAGCTCCGCGGCCGAAAGCGCCGCGCAGTGATTGTCGTCGGCGCCGTCCATGGCGTCCAGCACGCGCATCGCCGACTGGAACAGGCGCGGGTTGGCGAGGTCGCGCTGGCTCATGCGGGCGAGCAGCTCTGCCACGGGAGCGGCCGCGGCCGAGGCCTCCAGATTGCAGCGCAGAACATCGTGAGCCGCGACGAGCCGGGCCTCCTTCAGAATGTCGAGGCTTCGACCCGTCGCGCATAGGGCGTCGATGACGCAGAAAGGCTCGGTGCGGGCCGCGAAGCTGCTCTTGGGCCGCCGCGCCCCTTTGGCCACGGCCCGCTTTTGGCTGCCGTCCTCGGAAAGCAGCGTGAGGATGAGGTCGCTCTCCCCCAGCTTCGTGCGGCGCAGCACGAGAGCGCGCAGGGAGTAGGTCGGTTGCGCCACGAAGCCGCCCCGCGCTTAGTAGCGGATGGAGGGGCTGGCGTAGGAGACCTCATTGTCGTCGTTCCACACGATGCCGCCCTCGATGGTGGTGAGCTTTTTGGCGAACACCGTCTCCTGGCCCAGGCCGAAGGGCATCGTGACCACCTCGTACTGGCGCGCCTCCACGGTGTAGAGCACCTCGCCGTCGCCGCGGTAGGTGCAGCTCTTGATGTTCTCCACCTTGAAGCTGCCCTCGTCGTTGGTGAGGTTGGCCCCGGGCAGGATCTCGCGGGTGAGGTCCACCAGCTCGGTGCCGCGGGAGTGGGCGACGTACAGTGTGACCTCGGAGCCGGAGTTCAGCTCGCTTCCGGCGGCCGGGTCGGTGGAGACGGCGGTGCCCTCCTCAATGTCCTCGGTGGTGTACCACTCGCTCGTCACCTCGTAGCCCTCGGCTTGAAGCGCGGCCTTGGCGTCGGCTTCGGACATGCCCTCCACATCGGGCACGGTGTAGGGAACGGCCACGGTGACGGTGATAGCGTCGCCGGATTTCGCCTCCGTGCCCGCCTCCGGGCTCACGGCCAGCACGGTGCCCGCGGTCTCGTTCGACTTCTCCTCGGTGTAGGTGACCGCCGTGAAGCCCTCGGCCTCGAGCGCCTGGGCGGCCTCGTCGCTCGTGGCGCCCACAATGGCCGGCACGATGCGCGGGGCGGCCACGGAGAGCGTCACGGTGCTGCCCTCCTCGGCGCGATGCCCCTGCTCGGGGTCGCTTGAGAGCACGGTGCCCTGGGGCTCGTCGGACTTCATTTCGACGGCTTGCGCGGCAAATCCCTTGGCCGCCAGGGCGTCGACCGCCTCGGGCTGGGAGAGCCCCACCACCTCGGGGATGGTCTTGCCGCCCCACAGCTCGGCCATATAGGTGCCGCCCGCCACAGCGGCGAGCACCACGGCCAGGACGATGCATGCGGCCGCGATGATCGGGCCTTTGGCCCGCGGGGGTCGCGCTGTGGGTGCCGGGGAGGAGGTTTCGTCGTCGACCTCGTAGGGGGCCGACGCGTCCTCTTCGAGTACCTGGTAATCTACAGGAGGCTCTGTCTCGGGAATCACCTCGCCGATGGCCGCGGGAACGGCCAGCTCGCCGGTGGCCCGGGGCGCGAGTGCTTCCTCGGCCTCGGCGGTCGTGACCGCCGCCTGGTCGGCGACGACAATGGCGGAAGCGGCCTCCATGAGCGCCGTTTCCTCGGTGGCGCGAACGTCGGCCGGCTCATCGGGCGACGACGCCGGCATCTCTGGCTCTTCCGGATTCTCTGGGGCCGCCGACGCCTCCTCCGGGACGCCCCGCCCGCGGTTGCGCTTCTGGCGGTTCACCGAGGGGCGCGCGGCGTGGGAGCCCATGCGCGCCGGGCGCTTGCCCGACCGCTCGAAGAGACTCACCACCTCGTCCCCACTGGACAGGATCTCGTCGAGCTCGTCGCTCTCAACGGCAACGAGCGTCTCGGCGGCGGCATCGGACTTCGCGGACGGGCCCATGGAGAGCGCGGCTCCCTCGGGCTCGCTCGCCTTGGAACGCGCTTCGTTTTCGATCGCCGCAGCAGCCACCGTAGCAGCCGTCGTCAGAGCCTCAGCCTGCTCGCGCTCGAGACGCTCTTGCTCGGCACGCTCGCGCTCTTCCCGCTCTGCCGCAGCAAGGCGTTCACGCTCGGCAGCCTCGGCAGCGCGCCGGGCCTCGCGGGCCTCCTCCTCGGCTATCCGCCGCTGCTCGCGGGCCTCGGCCTCGGCGGCACGCAAACGCTCCTTCTCCGCAGCCGTTTCGGCGCGCAAGCGCTCCTTCTCGGCCCGCAGAAGCTCCTTGGCCTTGCGCGCCTCCTCCTTCTCCTGCATTTTCGTGAACTTCTTCGCCAGCTTTTTCTGCTGGCGATCGCGGCGCCGCAGCTCCTTCTCCGTCGGCCCCATGGCATAGCTGCGGGCCCGCGGCACGTACTCCTCGTTGATGCGCGGAATCTCGGCCGTGTCGCCGGCCTGGGCTGCCTCAGGCGGCACGTAACTGGAGTCCACCAACCGCTCGAAGCCGGATAGATCGGGAACCTCCGGGCCGTCGGGCACCGGGTCGACCAGATCGGCCACCGAGGCCCGCACGGCCGACTTGGAAGAGGCTGGAGCGATGTCGGGCACGCGGACGACCGGAGGCACCTCCACCACGGAGGGCACCGATACCTTAGCCGCGCCGGCGGCTACGAACACCTCGCCGCAGTTCTCGCAGAACGCGGCGTCGTCACGATTATCGAATGAGCAGTGGGGGCATTTCATCGACGTTCTCCTCATTGATTGCACAGATGAGGAGAATTGTACCCGATTATTTCCCGAAAACCCCTCTCACCCAGCAACAACAAAGTTACTGGTTCGCCCAAGGAAGCCAGCGAGGGGCCGACAGGTGCCCGCAATCGTGCCGAAAAGCGGCTGAGCGTACTTGAGGTACGCGAAGGAAAGCTTTGAGGTGCGAGGGCGGGCACCTGTCGGCTCCGCAGCATCGGCCAGTCCGTTCGTCCCGTCAGGGCGAACGGAACGACTACGCTCCCTCGCCGTAGCCGAAGCGGCGGATCTGGTTGGCGTCGCGGCGCCAGTTCTTGCGCACCTTCACCGAAAGATCCAAAAACACCTTCGCCCCCAGCAGCAGCTCCAAGTCCTTGCGGGCCTCGGTGCCGATGCGCTTGATGGCTGCCCCGCGCTTGCCGATGATGATGCCCTTCTGGCTGTCGCGCTCCACATAGATGACCGCGTAGATGCGGTAGAGGTTCGGCTTCTCGAACTCCATCTCCTCCACGGCGACCCCGATGGCATGGGGCACCTCGTCGAAGAAGTTGCGCAGGATCTTCTCGCGGATGAATTCCGCCACCATGACCTCCAGCGGCTGATCGGTCTCCATGTCGGCCGGGAACCACGCCGGGCCCTCCGGCAGCAGGAACTGCACCTCCTCCACGAAGGCGTCCACGTTGCGGCCCGTCTCGGCCGACAGCGCCACCATAGCGTCCCAGTCGCAGAGCTTCTCGGCCGCCTCGCGCTGGGCGCTGATCTCGGCATCGCTCGCCAGGTCGGACTTGGAAAGCACGCAGATCTTCGCCGAGCCCTTCGCGGCGCGCACCTGGGCGGCCACCCACTCGTCGCCCCGTCCGATGGGCTTCGATGCGTCGATGAGCATGGCCACGACGTCCACGTCCTCCAAAGCCTTGATCGCGCTCGTGTTCAGCTCCTCGCCGAGGGCGTCCTGGGGCTTGTGCAGACCGGGAGTGTCCACAATGATCATCTGCATGTCATCGGTGGTGTGCACGGCACGGAAGCGGTGGCGCGTCGTCTGGGCCGTGTTCGAGGTGATGGCGATCTTCTTGCCCATGATGGTGTTCAGAAGCGTCGACTTCCCGGCGTTGGGGCGCCCGACCAGCGTCACGAACCCGCTCTTGAAGTCGGGATTGGTGGGAAATGAGCCCCCCATGGGGTTTTCAGCGAAGTAGGCGTCGAGATCCATGAAGTTCCTTTCGAAGAGGTGGGGCGTCGTGCGTTAGAGAAGGTCGAGCGCGTAGGGTGCGAAGACGATGAGCCCGACAATTACCGAGCCCGCTGAGGCCAAAAGCACGGCGCCGGCCGCCGCGTCCTTGGCCGCGCGGGCCAGCTCGTGCCACTCGGGCGAGGCGAGATCGACCGCCGACTCGATGGCGGTGTTCACCACCTCCGCCACGGACACGACGATGATGCAGAGCACGATGGCGAGCCAATCGACGCGGCTGATGCCCAGGGCGAATCCGGCCGCGACGGCGGCAAGCCCCAGGATCACCTGGATCTTCAGGTTGCGTTGAGAGCGAAAGGCGTAGGCGACGCCGGCGGCCGCGCAGCGAAAGGCGCACACGAGCGGGAAGCGCCCCTCCCCGCACCGGCGGCTCTCCCCCGCTCTGCGCACGAGCGGCCTCATCTTATCGTCGCCAGCCAACGGGCTGCCCCTCAAGCGCTCAGCGGTTCTCGGAGACAGCGGGCAGGTCGCGCTCGGTCCAGGCCGTGAGCAGCTCGCGCTCGCGGGCCTCCATGACCTCGGCCTCCTCGTCCACGATGTGATCGTAGCCGCACAGGTGCAGAAGCCCGTGAACGATGAGCAGCGACACTTCCTGCTCGAAGGAGTTGCCGAACTCGGTGCTCTGACGCGCCGCGACGTCGGGCGCGATGATGATGTCGCCCAGTTCGTAGACCGGGCAGCTCGGCCCGTCGGCGGCGGTGATGTCGTCGTCGATGTTGTCGCATTCGAAGGAGAGCACGTCGGTGGGTCCTTCCATGCCGCGGAAGCGCTCGTTCAGCTCGGCCATGGCCGTATCGTCCACAAAGCTGATGGAGACCTCCGTGTTGATGGGCTTCCCCTCGCACTCGAGCACGAACAGGGCCAGGTCGCGAATGGGAAGGGAGGCGAGGTCTTCCTCGCGATGTCCGTAGGTGATGAGGATTTCCATGGGCTATCTTGCCTTTCCCGCCGCGCGCTCGTAGGCGGCCACGATGGTCGCCACCAGAGAGTGGCGCACGACGTCTTTGCCGGAAAGATCGCAGAACGCGATGTCGTCGATGCCCTCGAGGACGGAGCGCACTTGCACAAGGCCGCTCTCCCCGCGGGGCAGATCGATTTGAGAGATGTCGCCGGTGACGACGATTTTCGAACCGAACCCCAAGCGCGTCAGTGCCATCTTCATCTGCTCGGGCGTGGTGTTCTGGGCTTCGTCCAAGATAATGAAGGCGTCATTTAAGGTGCGCCCGCGCATGAAGGCGAGAGGGGCGATCTCGATGGTGCCGTTCTCGATGAGGGCATTCGCTCGCTCCTGATCGAACATGGAGTACAGCGCATCGTAGAGCGGTCGGATGTAGGGATCCACCTTCTCGAAGAGGGTGCCCGGCAGAAAGCCGAGGTTCTCGCCGGCCTCCACGATGGGCCGCGACAGCACGATGCGGCCGACTTCCTTGCGCTTCAAGGCCGCCACCGCCATGGCCATGGCCAGGTAGGTCTTGCCCGTGCCGGCCGGCCCTATGGCGAAAGTGACCGTGTTGTCGCGGATGGCGTCGACGTAGTGCTTCTGGCCGGCGGTCTTCGGTCGAATGGCCCGGCCCCGGTAGGTGAGCAGAACATCGTCGCGCAGGGCGGTGGGGGCGAACTCCGCCTGGCGGAGCAGCTCGACGGAACGGCGCACCGAGTCGGTGTCGGGGGCCTGCCCTTCCTCCACCGTTTTGAACAGGTCGGCGAACAGCGCGGTGAGCTGCTGCACCTCCACGGCGTTCCCCTCGATGACGATGCGATCGCCCCGCACGGTGAGCCGAGCGTCGAAGGACTCCTCCAGCACGTGGAGAATCTCGTCGGAGGCGCCGACGACGAGGGCCATGTCCACCCCGCCGGGCGCCGTGAGCGTTGTCTGCATCGAATCAGTCATGCCGGTTATTGTAACCTATCTTGTGCGATCTGTTGTGCGCCTGCTCCAAAACTCCCATCGATGTCGCAGCCAAACCCCATCGGCACTCGACCGTTAGCGCGCTTCAACCAAAACTAAACCTCAGTCAACTTCCGGCCAAGCTTCGGTCGACGAACTGCCCCGAAATTGCACGAGATATCGAGTTGTAAGCGTCTACGCGTGCGCAGTTGTTCAGGGTGGAAAGCGTCGCTGTTGCCAGCACTGCTGTGACCAGGTGTTTTCCAAATAGGCTATTGAATAGCCGAGTCCAGTGCGTCCCCCAGACGCTTACAACTCGAGATCTCATGCAGAAGGAGAGGTGTTCGTCGACCGAAAAGGTCACTCGTGCGGCGCGAGCCTTAATCTGGAGCACGTTTCGGGAAGAAGAGTCGTCCCTGCTGCGCGGCTATCCTACTTTCACCGGGACGAGAGAGTCGATCTTGGCACCTGCGGGAGCAGGCACTTCGTGGTAGCTCTCGGTGGTGGCCGTCTCGGGGGTTTCAACGAGGGCAAGTTCGACGGTGCCGACGCGAGAGGCACGGTCGGCGGCGGCGAGCTCGTCGGAAAGCGCGCGCAGGCGGGCGGCGCGGGCGGCCTTCGCCTCGGGCGGCACTTGGTCTGCACGGGCGGCCGCGGGCGTTCCCTCTCGCTTGGAGTAGGGAAACACGTGGATCTTCGAGAAGCCGACGTGGCGAGCGAGCGCGCAGGTGTCCTCGAAGTCCTCATCGGTCTCGCCGGGGAAGCCCACGATGATGTCGGTGGTCAGCGCGATGGAGGGGACGCTCGCCCGCAGGAAGTCGGCCAGCTGGCGGAACTCGTGGGCGTCGTAGGGGCGCGCCATCTCGCGCAGCACCCGGGACGAGCCGGACTGCAAGGGCAGATGAAGATGGCGGCAGATGCGGCCCTCGGCCTCGGCGAGGAGAGAGACGAACTCGCCGGTCACGTCCATAGGCTCGATGGAGCCGATGCGGAAGCGGCAGGGAGGCTCGCCCGCGCCGTGCAGATCGGCGGTGGCCGTTAGAAGGCGGCGACATAGGTCGGTCAGATCCGTCCCGCCGTCGTCGTAAGAGCCCAGGTTGATGCCGGTGAGCACGACCTCGCGGACGCCGGATTCAGCGAGGGCCACCGCCTCGGCCACCACCTCGTCGGCCGGTCGGCTCGTCGCGCGGCCGCGGGCCACGTGCACGATGCAGTAGGTGCAGGCGTTGTCGCAGCCGTCCTGCACTTTGATGCCGATGCGCGTGCGGCCATCGGCGGGCGATGCCGAGAAAGATTCAGACATTTCGCAAGGAGCTGCGCCGCTCATTTCCAACTCGCTGAGATAGAGATCCGCGCCTGCCTTGGGTACGACAACGACGCGATCATCCATAGCGGCGAAGGTCTCCGACGAGAGCTCGCTCGCGCATCCCGTGACGACGACGCGTGCGCCGTCGTTGGTCGACAGGGCATGGCGCACGGCCTTGCGGGTCTTCTTCTCGGCCTCGCCGGTGACCGTGCAGGTGTTCACGACGATGAGGTCGGCCGCCGCCTCTCCAACAGGCACTCCCCCGCGTTCCGCGAGCAGCCGCTCGAAACCGTCGGCCTCCACGCGGTTCACCTTGCAGCCCAAGTTCACGACCGTGTAGCCGAAGAGGGCCCTACCCACGGTTGCCCTCGTAAGTGGGAGAGGGCCGATTCCCCATGCCGCCCAGCTCGTAGAGCACCAGCGCCGGGGCCACGATGCCGGCGGTCTCGGTGCGCAGGATGGACGGGCCCAGGGTCACGAGGCGCGCCCGGTCGTTGCAGCCGAGAAAGCAGCGCACCTCCTCCTCGGCGAGGCCCCCCTCAGGGCCCACGACCACGGCGATGCGGGCGTCAGCGGCCGGCGTGCACGTCGCGAGGAGCGCATCGTGCACGGCTTCGCTCAGACTCGCTGTCTCGGGCGCCTCTTCCCAGCACACGAGCACGGCCGTCGCCTGGCCGAGCATCGCGGCCGCCTCGCGCACGGAGACGGGCTCGGCGACCTCCGGCACCCGAGCCTGCCCCGATTGCATGGCTGCGTTTTTGGCGATGGCCCGCCACCGCTCCGTCTTCGCAGCCGCCTTCTTGCCGTCCAGCTTCACGATGGAGCGGGCGCAGGTAAGGGGGACGAAGGCCGCCACGCCTACTTCGGTGGCGTGGCGGATGACGGTCTCCATCTTGTCGCCCTTGGCCAGGCCCTGCAGCAGAATCACCTGCGGGCCGGCCTCGCTCGCGTCTTCATGGCGCGCAATGGAAACGAGCGGCAGCTCGTCCGCAAAATCGACGATCTCGCATTCGAAGTAATCCTGGTCGGCGTCGATCACGGCGATGTGCTCACCCGCCGCCAGCCGGAGCACCCGCGCGTGCTTCGCGTCGTCGGACTCAAGGCGCAGCGGGAACACTGCCTCCGTTTCGGCAGCGAGCACTTGGTTTTCCAGGAAGAAGCGCGGCAACGACATGATCAGTAGCCCTACTCGAAAATGTCGCGGAGCTTCTGCAAGGGCGAGCGCTTCTCCTCGTTCACGTCCTCGCCCATCTCCTCGGCCAGCTCCTCCAAAAGCTCGCGCTCGCGCTTGGAGAGCTTCTTCGGCACCTCCACGGCGATGTGCGCGAACAAATCGCCGCGAGCGTCGCTTTTCAGGCGCGGCATGCCGAAGCCCTTCACGCGCACGATCTGGTCGTTCTGGCAGCCCTCGGGGATGGCAACCGTGACCTTCTCGTCCTCGTAGATGCCGTCGATTTCGATATCGGCGCCGAGCGCCGCCTGTACCATGGGAACCACGAGCTTGCAGTGCAGGTTGTCGCCGTCGCGCTCGAAGAACTCGTCGGGGGCGATGCGCACGGTGACGATAAGGTCGCCGGCCGGCGCACCCTGCATGCCCGCTTCGCCGAAGCCGTGGATGCGCAGCTGCTGGCCGTCGCGAATGCCCTTGGGGATCTCCACCGAGACGCGCTGGCGGTCGGGCACGCGCCCCTGGCCCTCGCATTCGGGGCACGGGTTGTCGATGACCGTGCCGGTGCCGTGGCAGGCGGGGCACGTGGTGGCCGATTGCATGTCGCCCAAGAAGGTGTGCTGCACGGTGACGACCCGACCGGTACCGTGACATTCCTCGCAGGTCACTTCCTTGCCGTCCTCGCCCAGGCCCGTGCCGTCGCAATCGGGACACGGCGCCAGGCGGTCGTAAACGATCTCCTTCTTCTCGCCGGTCGCCGCCTCTTTCAGCGTGATGCGGATGCCCACGCCCATGTCGCGGCCGTCCTTGCGCACCTGGCGGCCGCCTGCGGCCGCGCCGCCGAAGAAGGTGGAGAAGATATCACCCATGCCGCCGAAGCCGCCACCGAACAAGTCCTCGAAATCGATGCCGACGCCGCCGTAGGGGCCGCCGCCACTCGCCGCGCCGGGAATCGTGCCAAAGCGGTCGTACTGGGCCTTCTTCTGGGGGTCGGACAGCACGTCGTAGGCCTCGTTCAGCTCCTTGAACTGGTCTTCGGCATCCGGTGCCTTGTTCACGTCCGGGTGCAGCTCCCGCGCCCTATGGCGAAATGCTTTCTTGATCTCGGCTTCGGAGGCGTCGCGGGAGACGCCGAGGATTTCGTAGAGGTCCTTAGTTGCGGCCATGATAGGTGAATCTTGCCTTTCTTCGTTCGCTCTTCCGTATTCTTGGGTAACGCACGTCTACTCGCCGTGCAGCGCGCACTGGGCGGCGCGGACGGCGCGGATGGCGCGCTCGTAGTTCATGCGGGTGGGGCCGATGACGGCGACGACGCCCTCGGACTCGCCGCGCCCATAGGGGCAGGCCACGATAGAGACACCAGCGAGCTCCGAGGCGGGGTTCTCGTGCCCGATGCGCACCATGACCGGCCCCCCTTCCGCGGCGGCCTCGTCGAAGGTGTTCAGCAGCACGCGGTCGTCCTCCAGCACTTCTATGACCGGCAGCAGGGCCTTCGAATCGCTGAACTCCGGCTGGCGCAGAAGCGCCGAGACACCGAGGCTGTGGGCACGAGCGCTTTCGGACTCGCCCAAGCATTCTATGACCTCGTCGATGATGAGCTGCACGAGCGGGTCGCTGAGGGCCTCTACGGTGCCGGCGTCCATGGAGCGGCGCACGTCGCGGGCCGAGTGCCCGGCGAGCACCCGGTTCAGCAGGTTCTGGGCACCTGCCAGCTCGTCGGCGGAGACCTCGTCGGCGAAGGTGACCGTGCGGTTGACCACCTGGCCGTCCTCGGCCACCACGATGACGATGGCCTGCCAGGGCGAAAGCGACACCAGCGTGATCTGACGAATGCGGCCCGCGAGCACCGAGGGCGCCATGACAATGGACAGGCAGTTGGTGAGCCGCGCGAGGGCCGCCGAGGTGCGTTCCATGAGCGCGTCCAGCTCCGAGGCCGAGGCGCGCAGCTCGTCAACCATGGCCTGGTGCGGGCGCTCTTCCTCGGCCAATCCCGACGAGAGCAGCTCGTCGACGAAGGTGCGGTAGCCGGCGTCGGTGGGCACGCGCCCGGCAGAGGTGTGCGGCTGCTGGATGAAGCCGGCGTCTTCCAGAGCAGAGAGGTCGTTGCGCACCGTGGCGGGGCTCACGCCCAGGCGGTGCCGCTCGGTCAGGGTACGCGAGCCCACGGGGAGCGCGTACTCGATGTAGTCCTCGATCAGCGCGCGCAGCACTCTCTGGCGCCTCTCCGACAGCATATCCGCTCCTCTCGCCTTCCCGCCTCGTCCCGCGCGTCGGGCGCGGAACCTTCCGTTGTTGACGCCATTTTAGCAACCGCAAGGCGAGAGTGCTAATGGAAGCGCCCATCTCGACGCAAGCGACACACAACCGCCGACAGAAGGCGGCTGTGCCCCTGGTGCACTGCTTCTGTAGGGGCAGACCTCGGTCTGCCCTCTTCGAGAAGATCGCCCGTTCTCGAGCGGCGGTGCTTGCACCGCCCTCCCGAGAAAGAAAAATTTTCGGCGTTGAGGAGGGGCGACCTTGGTCGCCCCCTACGGAGGTGGTATGCGAAGAAGGGACGATGGGTTGGCTTACGGGGCGAGGTCGAGGAGGCGGCCGTAGAGCTCGTTGCCGCAGAGCCAGCCGGCGTCGGTGGGGCGCCAACGGCCGTCCGCGTGTTCGACCAGGCCCAGGTCGGCCAGTTCATCGAAGGCGGCGAGGACCGAGCCGCCCTCGCTCTCAAAGGCCGCTGCGGCCAACCGCGTGCCCCCACCCGTTTCGGTGCCGTCGATGACCGCCGCCGCCCGCGCCACCTGCTTGTCGGAGACGCCGCGGGCCATGCGCATGCCCAGCATGAGGTCCTCGGCGGCCATCTGCCGCGCGTTCAGATCATCCACCACCTGTCCGTCCTGCACCCGCATGCGACGCTCGGCGTTCTGGGTCATGGTGACGGCTGACCGACCGAGGCCAAGATAGGGCTTGCCCGTCCAATAGGCGGTGTTATGCCGGCTCTCGAACCCGGGCCTCGCGTAGCTTGCCACCTCGTAGCGGTGAAAGCCCGCGTCCTCCAGGATGCGCTGAGCCTCCTCCATGGCCGCCGCTTCCGCATCCTCGTCGGGCTCGAGCATCTCGCCCCGCATAATGGCGGCATCGAAAGGCGTATGGGGTTCAATGGTCAGCGGGTACACCGACACATGGTTCGCGCCGAGCGCCACCGCCTCCCGCACGCTTTCCGCGAAGGACTCCTCGCTCTGACCCGGGATGCCGCACATCAGATCCACCGATACGTTCTCGAAGCGCTCCCGGGCCGCGCGCACCGCCGCCCGCGCCGCCTCGGCGTCGTGGGCGCGGCCGAGGATGCTCAGCACCTCGTCGTCGAAGGACTGCACGCCAAGGGAGAGCCGGTTCACCCCGAGCGCCCAGATATCCCGCACCATGGGCGCCGTAAGACTTTCGGGGTTCGCCTCCATCGTGCACTCGACCTCGGGTTCGAGATGCATCGACATCGACAGCGCATAAAGAAGCATCGAAAGTCGTCTCATGCCGATATAGCTCGGCGTCCCCCCGCCCAGATACACCGTCTCAATGGCTCCGAGCTTCCCCTCCCTCGAGGCTCGGCGAATATCCATCACGAGCGATTCCACGTACTCGTCAATAATCGGCGAGTCCCGTTCTACCGCCGAAGTGGCGAAATCGCAGTACCCGCACCGCTTCACGCAGAACGGAATATGCAGGTACAGTGCTTTATAAGGGTCATAAGCCACGACAGACCTCTCTTTCCGGCTGGGTAGTCCGACGATAGGAGGCGTTGCAACCGAGCGAGTTCCGCAGACGGTGTCGAAGGCGCGGCGATATGCGGGAAATTGAACCCTGTCGCCTTCGATACCGGCGAGGACTGTCTGAGCGAATTGCAATGCCTCCTAGCGTCGGACGGACAACCCTGATGCGAGATGGACAGCAGGAAATCGGAGCGATATTGGCGCGAGACGGACAAATCACGAACGCTCCCGGGCAATCTCCAGAAGCTCGTCGAACACCGCGTCGAAGTCCGAAAGCGTTGTGCAGTAGTTGATGCGGCCGCGGGCTTGGGCGGCGCCGGGGAGACCCGCCATGTACCACATGGCGTGCTTGCGCATGCGCACGATGTTGCGCCCCTCGCGATGGGTGAGCAGCTCCGCATGGCGGCGCGCCATGGCAATGCGTTCCTCAACCGTGGGCGGCGCAGGTTCGGGTTCGCTGGCAAGAGCGGCTTGTACCTGGGAGAACAGCCATGGGTTGCCCTCGGCGCCCCGGGCGATCATCACCGCGTCGCAGCCGGTCTCGACCGCCATGCGCATGGCGTCGGCTCCGCTGCGGATGTCGCCGTTGCCCACGACGGGCACGGACACCGCCTCGCGCACGCGAGCGATGACGCCCCAGTCGGCACTCCCCCGGTACAGCTGCTCGGCGAACCGCCCGTGCACCGTGACCCCGTCGGCCCCGGCCTCCTCCATACGGCGCGCGAAGGCCGACGCCGTCTCGTCGCCTTCCGCCCAGCCCCGGCGGAACTTCACCGTGACCGGATGCTCCACGACGCCCTTCACGGCCCGCACGACGGAGGCGGCCAGATCGGGCTCCTTCATAAGAGCCGAGCCGTCCCCCTTCGACACGATCTTACGGGCGGGACACCCCATGTTAATGTCCAGGTAGGCCAGGCTCTCCCCCATTTCGTCCTCGATCCAGGCGGCCTGGGAGGCCATCACCTCCGGCTCGTGGCCGAACAGCTGCACGGCCACCTGGGACTCGCCGTCGGCGAGCGCCAGCAGATGCCGCGTCTTCTCGTTGGCAAAGGAGAGCCCCTTGGCCGACACCATCTCCGTGAAGGCCATGTCGGCCCCCGCCTCGCGGCACAGCGTCCGGAAAGCGATGTCGGACACACCGGCCATGGGCGCCAGCAGCACCCGGTATTTCCCGAAGAGTCCCTCCACAGCTACAGAATCCCGAACAGCAAAAGCCCGATGAGCACGATGAAACCGAGCACGAACAGAAGGCACCCGACGCCCACGAAGGTCTTGGACGTGCCGCTCATGCCCATGTGCTCCCGCTCCTCGGCGATCTTCTTCTCGTCGAAGGGGTCGTTGATCCAGTCGTAGTCTTCTTGTTCCTTGGCCATCGGTGCTTCTTTCGACTGCTGCGTTTAACGGTGTAGAATGAGCATAGTTTAATGGATGCGCGCCGCGGTCGCGGCAAGATCACAAGAAGAGGAGACGATCGTGAAGGTACTGCTCATCAACGGGAGCCCGCGCTGGAAGGGCAACACGAACCGGGCGCTGGAGGAAGCGGCCGCTGCTCTTGAGGCCGAGGGCGTTCAGACCGAGCTTGTCTGGATCGGCAACAAGGAGATCCGCGGGTGCATCGCCTGCGGCATTTGCGGCAAGACCGGCGATAAGCGTTGCGTGTTCGCCGAGGACTGCTGCAACGAGCTCATCGCGAAGGCCGCCGAGTGCGATGGCTTCATCGTGGGGTCGCCGGTGTACTACGCCGGTATGGCCGGATCGCTGCGGGCGCTCATGGACCGCATGTTCTACGCCGGCGGCACGAACTTCCGCATGAAGCCGGCCGCCGGCGTCGCTGTGGCGCGCCGGGCCGGGGCCATCGAGGCGGCCGACCAGATCAACAAGTACTTCCAGATCAACTGCCAGCCCATTGTGTCCAGCTCCTACTGGAACATTGCCTACGGGCGCAACCCCGGCGAGGCGCAGGGCGACGGCGAGGGCCTGCACACCATGCGCGTGCTCGGCCGCAACATGGCCTGGATGCTCAAGTGCATCGAAGCGGGCCGCGCCGCCGGCATCAACCCGCCCGAGCTTGAGCCCAAGGTGATGACCAACGTCGTCCGCGAGGACCTGCTGGAGGGATAGGCTTTTCCCCTACTCATCCACCTTCAAAATGGCCATGAAGGCCTCCTGGGGCACTTCCACGTTGCCGATGGCCTTCATGCGCTTCTTGCCGGCCTTCTGCTTCTCCAGAAGCTTGCGCTTGCGGGTGATGTCGCCGCCGTAGCACTTGGCGAGCACGTCCTTGCGCTTGGCCTTCACGGTCTGGCGCGCGAGCACCCTACCTCCGATGGCCGCCTGGATGGGCACCTCGAACATCTGGCGCGGGATGATCTCCTTCAGCTTGTCGCAGAGCACGCGCCCGCGGTCGTAGGCCTTGTCCTTGTGCACGATGAACGACAGGGCGTCGATGGGCTTGCCCGACAGCAGGATGTCCAACTTCACGAGCTGCGAGGGCTTGTAGCCGTCCATCTCGTAGTCGAGGGACGCGTAACCTTTGGTGTTCGACTTCAGCTTGTCGAAGAAGTCCAGGATGAGCTCGGATAAGGGGATCTCCCAGAGCATCTCGACGGTGGTCTGGGAGAGGTAGTTCATGGTGACGAAGTTGCCGCGCCGACCCACGGCCAGATCCATCACAGCGCCCACGTAGTCGGGCGGGATGAGGATCTTCGCCTTCAGATAGGGCTCTTCCACGTGATCGATGGAGCCGGGGTCGGGCATCTCCTGGGGCGAGTGGAGCGACACCATCTCGCCGCCCTTGAGGTACACGTGGTACTCCACCGAGGGCGCCGTGGCCAGAAGGTCCAGCCCGAACTCGCGCTCCAACCGCTCCTTGATGACCTCCATGTGCAGAAGGCCCAGAAAGCCCACGCGGAAGCCGAAGCCGAGGGCGTGGGAGGTCTCGGGCTCCCACACGAGCGCCGGGTCGTTCAGTGACAGCTTCTCCAGCGCCTCCTTCAAGGGCTCGTACTGGTCGCCGTCGATGGGAAAGAGACCTGTGAACACCATGGGCTTCGCCTCACGGTAGCCGGGAAGCGGCTCGTTCACGCCGCCGTCGGCCACGGTGATGGTGTCGCCCACCTTCACCTGGCTCACGTCCTTGAGCCCCGTGACGAGGTAGCCCACCTCGCCCACATAAAGCGCCTCCTCGGGCACCTCCTGGGGGTGCCGCGCGCCAACCTCTTCCACGAGCGTTTCCGTGCCCGTGGCCATCATGCGGATCTTGTCGCCCTTCTTGATGTGCCCGTCGACCACACGGATGAGGGCCACCACGCCGCGGTAGGCGTCGAAGTAGCTGTCGAAAATGAGCGCGCGCAAGGGGGCCGCCCCATCGCCCTCCGGAGCCGGGATATTGTAGACCACGGCTTCCAGAAGATCGTGGACGCCCTCGCCGGTCTTGCCCGAGGCGAGCACCGCGTCGTCGGCGGGAATGGCCAGGCCATCTTCGATCTCGGCCTTCACGCGCTCGGGCTCCGCGGCCGGCAGGTCGATCTTGTTGATGAGCGGGATGATCTCCAAATCGGCGTTCATGGCGAGCATCGCGTTGGCCACCGTCTGCGCTTCCACGCCTTGGGTGGCGTCCACCACGAGCACGGCTCCGTCGCAGGCGGCCAAGCTGCGGGAGACCTCGTAGGTGAAGTCCACGTGGCCCGGCGTGTCGATGAGGTTCAACTGGTAGGTCTCGCCGTCGTCTGCGGTGTAGCTGACGCGCACAGCCTGGCTCTTGATGGTGATGCCGCGCTCGCGCTCGATATCCATGGAGTCGAGTAGCTGGGCCTGCATGTCGCGCTTGGCCACCGTGCCCGTGAGCTCCAGGATGCGGTCGGAGAGCGTGGACTTGCCGTGGTCGATGTGCGCGATGATCGAGAAGTTGCGGATATGGGAAAGCTCGTGGGTCATAATGTCTTTCTTATCGGCGGCGGTCTTACCGGGCGAGCGGGCCCGCGAGGCCCCTCTCCCCTCCCAATGTGTGCGTCTCGCGAAGATTCGGGGCCGCAAGACCACTTTCTTCGCCGCGCTCACGGGAATCTTTGGTATTCTACCGCATTGTGTATCCAGCGATACGTGCACGCGGTGATTCCACCGCCAAATCTGCAGACGTGGCTGCGCTTTAAGATTACGATTGCTGGCGGCTTTCCGAGGCATTCGGTCTCGGGGCTGAGGAAGCGGAGAAATCCCGCCGCTTTCCGATTCGCACGATGGCCCGCAGCGGGGTATACCGCCGCGCGTTCGTGTCGTTGGATACCACCGAAGATGGGAAACGACCGAACCAGAAAGGGCTAGCATTCATGGCTAACATCAAGTCCCAGAAGAAGCGCATCATCACCAACGAGAAGCGTCGTATGCGCAACCGCGCCGTCAAGAGCGAGCTGAAGACCGCCGTCCGTCACGTCAAGGACGCCGTGGCCGAGGGCAACGGCAAGGACGCCTACGCCTTCGCCTGCGAGGCCTGCCGTCTGATGGACAAGGCCGCCTCCAAGGGCGTCATCCACAAGAACCAGGCCGCCAACCGCAAGAGCGGCATCATGCGCCTGGCCAACACCGTGGTGACCGCCGAGGATATCGCCGCTTACGAGAAGCCGGCGCCGAAGCCGCAGAAGACCGGCTCCAAGAAGGCCGAGGCCAAGGCCGCCCGCAAGGCCGCCATGGCCGCCGCTTCCGAGGAGAAGGCGAAGCGCCGCGAGAAGCAGCTGAAGGAGGAGAAGAAGGCCGCCGAGCGCAAGGCCAAGGAGGCCGAGGAAGCCGCCAAGGCCGAGGCTGAGGCCGCTGCCGCCGAGGCTGAGGAGGCTCCGGCCGAGGAAGCCGCCGAGTAGCCTGCGCGCTCCGCTGACTTCGCGATCCGAAGCGCCGTCCCGTTTGGGGCGGCGCTTTTTCATGGGATCAACCTGCCTACAAGACGGCGGTTTTCCGTTGCGCGAGCGCATCCTTTATTTACAATAGAAAACGAGACGCGAAACCGCCCGATGAGGGCCCAGCGCGGAAGGAGCCAACATGGCAGAGACGGTCGGAGCCCGCGAGCGGGGGCGCATCACGCCCGACGAGGGTGCGGTGCTGGCGGCGGAGACGGCCCGCAACGCCGAATTCGGCAAGCCGGTGCTCATCTACCCCAACCTCTACCTGGTGCGCGTGCCCCTTCCCCACAACCCGCTGCACGCCCTCAACTCCTATTTCATTTTGGACGACGACGGCACCACCACCATCGTGGACGTGGGCTTCAACCATCCGGATTGCGAGCAGGCCCTAAGCGATGCCCTGGCCGCCCTCGGCCGTTCCTGGGACAAGGTGCAGGTGCTGCTCACCCACTCCCATCCCGACCACACGGGCAACCTCGACCGCATTTGGCGCGAGGGCATGCCGGTGCTCGCGAACCTGCACTCCTTCCAAGAGGTGAAGAACCTCATGGAGATGGAGGGCAACGTCTATGGTCCGCTGCTCCTTCAAGCGGCCACTTACGAGCAGCAGCAAGACATGACCTTCGGCGAGGAGGGACCGCGTTTGCACGTGTCGGCGGAGCTTCTGCCGCTTTCCACCTATCCGACCATGACGTATCTGGCCGACGGCGACCGCCTGAGTCTCGGCGAGTTCGAGTTCGAGGTGATCGAGACGCCGGGCCACGATCCCTGGCACATCTGCCTCTACGAGGCCGCCCACAAGATCCTCCTGTCCGGCGATCATGTTTTGGAGCGCATCACGCCGTCGGTATCGTCGTGGTTTTCTGCCTACAACGCATTGGCGGAGTTCCTGGATAGCCTTGAGAAAGTGAGGGGCTACGATGTCGATCTGGTGCTGCCGGCCCACGGCAAGCCCTTCACCGGCATGGGCGAGCGGGTCGACTTCCTCATCGAGCACCACCGCAAGCGCTTGGAGGAGATCTACGAGCTGGTGGCCGGCGGTCACGACGACATCGTTCAGATTTCCCAGCATGCCACGTGGCGCTACCCCGATTGGAAGAGCTGGCCGCTCGATCAGAAGTACTTCTCCATGGGCGAGACGCTGGCGCATCTCATCTACCTTGTGCGCGAGGGCCGCATCCTGCAGGGAATCTGCGGGCATGAGTACTACTTCCGCATGCCCTACGACCGCAAGAACCTGGCCTTGGCGCCGGGGGCGGCTAGCTAGCGCTTGAGGGTTTCCACGAGCCAGCGGTAGAAGACCTCGTCGGGATCGCTGCCGCTCTTCATGGCCTGCTCGGCGTCGCGAGAAGAGGCGAGCGCTCGGCGCAGCTCCTCGGGACGCCATTGGCGCGCCCACGCGCCGTGGTTCTTCACGCGCCAGTCGGGCGCGCCGAGGGCCTTGGCGAGACCGCGCGGGTTGCCGCGACGGGCCATGGACTGGGCCGCCATGAGCTCGCGCAGCCGCGTGGTGCACAGAGCTATGAGCACATGGGGCGAGGTGCTCTCCATCTTGGATCTGAGGGCGAGACACTTTCCGAGGTTTCGCTCGGCGAAGGCGGCTGTGAAATCCCACGGCTTCACCTCGGAAGTACGGGCAACGAGCGCGCGCACCTCGCGCTCCCCCACCCCGTCGCCGGCGCCATGGGCCAGGGCGATCTTCTTCAGCTCGTTGTCGAGGTGCACGGTGTTCTCGCCCACAAGCTCCACCAAAGCCGAGGCGGCGCCCTCGGAAAGCGTGATGCCGTGGGTGCAGGCCATGGCGCGAACGCGCTTGGGCAGCTCCCAGCTCTTGGGCGGGGCGCAGTCGATGACGGCCTTGGGACCTACGGCGGCGAGCGCCTTGTAGAGGCGCGTGTTCTTGGCGAGCTTCTCCGCCTCGCAGGCGAGCACCGTGGTGGCGCTGGGGGTGCCCAGGTAACTGACGAGCTCCTCGGCGTCGACCTTCTTCAGCTTGTCGACGTTGCGCACGTAGACGAGACGCACGGGGCTGGCGAAGGGCATGGTGTTGCAGGCCGCGGCGATGGCGGCGCCCTCGGCCGACTCCCCGTCGAACTCGTCGGAGTTGAAGGCCATATCGCCCATCGTGCCCAGGCGCGCCTTGAGACGGGCGATGACCGCCTCGCGCTTGAGGGCGTCCTCTCCCACGGCCAAATAGGCGGGAAGGAGATCGGTATGTTGGCTGTCGCTCATAACCCCATTGTACCCCATCGCCCGCACTACCCCTGCCTTTGCGCGGAAACCGTGAGCGTATCTTCGGAAAACGCCACGACCACATCCCCCGCCTCGTTGCTGCAGTAGGTGGCGCATCCCGACGCGTCCAGCAGGTCGAGCACCTCCTGGGACGGATGCCCGTAGCGGTTGTGCTCCCCGACGCCGATGAGCGCCACAGCGGGCGAGAGCCGCTCGGCCAAAGAGGCATCGAGGCTCTTCTTCGAGCCGTGGTGCCCCACTTTCAGCACGTCCACACCGCCGGCTGGCAGCCTGTCGGACAGCTGACCCAGCTGCTCGGCCTCGGCATCGCCCGTGAACAGGGCCGTCCACTCCGCCGCGCCGTCGCCATCGCCGTCCCAGAAGGCGAGCAGGCAGAGACTGTCGGCGTTACCTCCATCGTCGGCCAAACGTTCCGGCCACAGCACCGTCAGCGAGAACCGGCCACAGCGCACCGTGTCACCCAAGGAGAGCTCGACGAGGTCGTCGGCCAGTCCCTCCGCCTCCGCTGCCTCCATCAGCTCGGCGCAAGCCCGGCAACCGCAAGCGGGAAGGCCCTCGGGCACCAAGAGCGCCGCAGCCGGCGCCACATCCCCGAGCACCGGGAGCGAGCCGCAGTGGTCGTCGTCGCTGTGGGTGACGGCCACGGCGTCGAGGCGCCCCACCCGCTGGCGGGCCAAGGCGGCCTTCAACAGGGCATCCTGGTTGCCCGTGTCTATGAGCAGCACGTTTTCGCCGCTGCGCACGATAAAGGCATCGCCTTGGCCCACATCGAGCATGACGATGGCGTCGGGGGCCATGCCGAAGGGAAAACGAAGCAGACCGAGGATTAGGGCGGCGCCGGTTACCGCCGCCGTCAGGCCCCTGATGCTCACTCGCGGCCACCAGGCCCACAGTGCGAGGCAGAGCCCGCAGGAGAGTGCTGCGGCCGCCAAAGGGACGGCGTCGATGGGAAGGCACGTGCCCGAAAGCGACGCGAGGGCATCCACGACGAGGGACAGCGGCGCGCAGGCTGTGCTGGCAACGCCGATGAGCCACGGCGCGGCGACGGGAACGAGGCAGGCGGCGAGCACGGCGACGAATCCGACAAGGCATGCCAGGGCGAACAGAGGACTTGCGACCAGATTGGCCAGCGGCGACAGCAGCGGCAGCTGGGAGAAGAGCGCCGCCGCATAGGGCTGGGTCGCCAAGGCTGAGGCGCCGGTGAGAGCGATGGGGTCGCCCACGACCCTCTTCAAACGCGGATGCCCTGCGAAGGCCGAGGACAGCAGCGGGGCGAACAGAACGATCCCCAAGGTAGATCCGGCCGATAGGGCCAAGGAGACCGAGAGTGCGGCAGACGGGTCGATCCCGACGAAGAGCAAAAGGCACAGTCCCAGCGCGCTCAGGGCTGAATTGCGGCGATCGGTCCAGAGGGAGAACAACCCCGTCGCAGCCATGATCGCGGCCCGCAGCGCTGAGACGGGCATCCCGGTGAAGGCGACATAGCCAATGAGGAACAGGGCGCTCGTCAGCGCAGTTGCCCGGCGTCCGCATCTCAGCAGCCTCAGTCCTCCCGCTACGAACAGGGACACGATGGAGAGGTGCGCCCCCGATACCGCCACGAGATGGGCCAGCCCCACGGCCTTGAAGCAATCGTAGAGCCCCGATTCCTCGATGGCCGGCCGCCAACCGCACACAAGAGCCTGAAGAAGCGGTGCGTTGCCTCCCCCGTGCGCGTCGATGAGATCCAAGGCGCGTTGTCTCAGGGAGACGAAAGGGGTGCTGTCAAGCGATCTCTCCTCTGAGGGGAAATCGCTTCCGCTCACGGTGAGAGAGGCCGCCAGCCCAGCGCCCCAATAGTATTCCGCCGCAGTCTCCGAGGGCGGACGAAGCGCTCCGGCTACCGTCAGCGATTGTCCTTGGAGCAGCGCCGCATCCTCGGGCAAGTTGAGCCGCGCCCGCAGCGTGCGACCATCCTCGCAGGAGAGCCGAGCCTCGGCGTGCCAGCCGAAGTCCCCCCGACGGGCATCCTCGGTGAGCTCGACGCGCCAGGCCGCCGAATCCGAACTGCGCCCTTCGGCATCCGCGAGCGCCATGGAGCCGCGAAGGGCACCGCCCCAGAAAGCGCAGAGAGCCACGGAGGCCAGCACGGCGAGCGCTGCCAGAACCCCGAGCGGGACACCGCCGGCTCGGACCCCTCGCAAGATGCGAGGGGCGAGCAGTGTCGCAAGGCCGAGGGCGGTCGTTCCCGCGACAGGGAGAATTTGAGCAGGAACAAGGCGCAAGGGCGGCCAGAGCAGCGCCGTCGTCGCCCACAGAACGAGCCCCGCCACGAGCAAAGGCGGCAGGGAGGGGCGCGGCGGCCGGCTGTCGGTCTCGCCCCTCACAGGCACAGCCGATCTCGCATGGCCGAAAGCTTCTTCTCGCCGATCCCGGACACCCGCGTCAAATCGTCGATGGACTTAAACGGCCCGTTCGCCTCGCGATCAGCGATGATCTTCTCCGCCGTTGCCGCCCCGACGCCCTTCAGGGTCTCAAGCTCCTCCGCCGTGGCCGTATTGATGTTGACGAGGCCGTCGTCTCCCGAAGGAGACAGGCCGCCGGAAGCCTGCGAGCTGGAGGATGCCGTCCGATCGGCCGCGCCCGAGGATGCCGCCTGATCGTCGACGCGCGACGGGATGACGATCTGCTGACCGTCCTGCACCTCCTGGGCCAGGTTCACCGCGTCGGTCCGCGCCTCGTCGGTGGCTCCTCCTGCCGCCGTCACGGCGTCTATGACGCGACTGCCCGCCTCCAAATAGTAGACGCCCGGCGCCGCCACGCAGCCGTCCACATGGATGCAGACGCGCCTCGCCGTAGCATCGCCTCCCGCAGGGAGCACCACGTCCTCCCCGTCCGCGGCCGGCGGCGCCGGCGAGGTGTCGCTGCCGCCGCCCGCCCCATCGGCTCTCGCCTCCTCCTCTCCAGCATCTTCCGCCGACTGCGCCGCCGTCTCGTCGCTCGCCGCCGTCACCTCGAAGCCGCTGCCGGGCGACGTCGCGAAGGCGAAAACGGCGAGCGCGACCACGAGCGCCAGGACAAGGGCGATGGCGGCGAAGACGGGCCGGGGGACGCGGCTCAGGTGCAGTTTCTCCGCGAGCGATTCCGCGCTGTCTTGAAAGGCCATGGCTCCTCCTTCTCCCGAGTTGGGAAGAGGATACGCGCGCACGACCGTAAAAATGACGCGGGAATGTCCCGATTCGTTCCCCGCGCCGACCCCCATCACGTCCCGCTTCCGTCCCCTCCGCGCTCCTCGGCGCCATCCGCAGGGGCAGACCGAGGTCTGCCCTCGCAAGGGGGAAAGGCGCGCATGACAAAAAGGGGCGACCTTGGTCGCCCCTACGAAGGATTTGCAGCTGAAGAGCTTACGGGAACGGCTCTACTCGCGCTTCTTTGGCGGCTTGTAGGCCGGGCAGGCGTAGTCATGGGGCTCGGCCGCATCGGCGAGGGCGGTCACCCATTCCTCCACAGGGAAGGCGGCCTCGGCCTCGCGCACCGCCTCCAGTTTCGCGTGGGTCTCGGGGTTGCGCGGCATGAACAGCGTGCAGCAGTCCGGTGCGTCCATGGACGAGATCTCGAAGGTGCCCAGCTCTTGCGCCGCCTCGATGATCTCCAGCTTGTCTGAGCCGATGAGCGGCCGCAGCACCGGCAGCTCCACCGCGTCGTTCGTGGCGCGGATGTTGTCCAGGGTCTGCGAGGCCACCTGCCCCAGGCTCTCCCCGGTCACCAGCGCGCCGGCCCCCTCGCGCCGCGCCAGCTCCTCGGCCACGCGGAACATGAGGCGTCGGTACAGGATGACCCGCAGAGAGGGCGGGCAGGAAAGGGATATCTCGCGCTGGTAATCGCCGAAGGGCACCACGTAGACGCGCCCGATGCAGCCGGTGCGCTCGAGCACGTGCGCGATGTCGTCCACCAGGTACTCCGAGGCGTCGGAGGTCTGGGGGCGTCCCGAGAAGTGCACGCCGATGGGCACGGCCCCGCGGCGAGCCATGCGCCAGGTGGCCACGGGCGAGTCGATGCCCGAGGACAGAAGGCACACCACCTTGCCCGACGAACCCACGGGCAGGCCGCCGATCCCGCGGACAGACCGCGCGTACACGTAGGCGGTGCCCTCCACGGCCTCGACGCCCACGGTGACGTCCTGGCCCTTCATCTGCACCCGCTTCTCGGGGAACCGCTCGCAGAGCACCTCCCCGATGTCGCGGTTCATCTGCATGGAGTCGATGGGGAACACCGTGTGGTTGCGCCGCGCGGACACCTTGAAGGTGGAGAAGGGCTCCGCCTCGGCCAGGGCGATGCAAGCGGCGCGCCCCATGACCTCGATGTCCAGATCGCACTTGAAGCCACAGGATGCGCGGGCCACGCCGGGCACGCCCAGAATGGCATCGGTGCACTGGTTCGCTACCTCAAGCGTGGTTCCCTCCCGCAAGAAGACGAGCAGGCGCCCGGAGATGCGGTGGATGGTGACAACGGGATACGCGCCAAGAAGCGCCTCCAGGTTCTTCTGAAGGCGCTTCTCGAATACTCCGCGGTTGCGTCCCTTGAGCCCGATCTCGTGATAATGCACGAGAATGATTCTCTGGAACTCTTCCATTTAGTGGTTTTTCACGTCGATCGACTCAGGATCGTACGAAACCTCGCCACGGGCGATCTCGTTGAAGGCCATGGACAAGGGCTTCGTATCGGCGGCACGGGCGATTTCCACGGCCGTCTGCAGCTGGATGGCGCGATCGCGCTGGCCGCGCATCATGTCGTTGATGTCGTGCGCACGCTTGGAAGCCAGCGCGCACAGAAGAAAACGGTCGTTGTCGGTGCGGTCAAGCAGGACGTCGATCTTCGGTTCGATAATGCTCATAGGGCGGATATCCTCTTACTGTTGCTCGGCGATTTCGTTGACGTAAGCGACGAGCTGGCGAGTGGCCTCGTCCAAATCGTCGTTCACAAGCCGATAATCATACTCCATTTTCTGGGAAAGTTCCACCAGAGCGGTGCGCATGCGCATATCCACCACGTCATCGGTCTCGGTGCCGCGCCCGCGCAGGCGCCGCTCCAGCTCCTCGAGCGAGGGGGGCTCGATGAACACGAGGTGCGCCTCGGGCATCTTCTCGCGCACCTGGAGTGCCCCTTGAACCTCGATCTCGAGGATGACCTGGCGTCCCGCCGCCATCTCGCGCTCCACCGAGACGCGCGGGGTGCCGTAGCAGTTGCCGGAGTACTCGGCCCATTCCAGAAAGCCGCCCTCCTCCGCCAGGCTTAAGAACTCCTCCTTCGTGAGGAAGTAATAGCTGACGCCCTCCTCCTCACCGGGACGAGGGCGCCTTGTGGTGGCGGAGACGGACAACCAAGCGTCGGGCACTTCCTCGAGAAGACGCGCGATGAGAGTTCCCTTGCCGGTCCCGGACGGACCGCTTACGACGAAGAGGTTTCCGTGTCTCATGAATTCCTTTGTGATGTTGACGTTCTACTTGGACAGGCGCGCAAGCAGAGCCTCGCGCTGACGCTCGCCGATACCGCGGATGCGGCGGCTCTCGGCGATCTGCAGCTCCTTCATGATGCGCTCGGCCTTGGCCTTGCCGTACCCGGGCAGCGTCTCGATGAGCGTGGAAATCTTCATACGGCCCACGACAGGGTCGTCGCGCATATCGAGAACCTGAGCGACGGTGAGCTTGCCCGTCTTCAGCTCTTCTCGTACCTCCGCCCGCTTGATGCGTGCGGCCTTTGCCTTTTCAAGCGCTTCAGCGCGGGCCTCGGGGCTGAGTTGGGGAATTGCCATTTCTGTTCTCCTTCCAGTTCGGGCTGAGGGCATAGTACCACGCATTGATGAGGAATCAACACCTAATTTACTCGGAATCAATAAATGCGGCATTTTTCCCCAATTATCGGCTATACACGGGCCTTATTCAGGGATAAAACGCTTTGGAGCTACACCAATTCCGCGGCGATGGCCTCGAAGGCCGCCACGGGATCGTCCGCCTCGGTGATGGGCCGGCCCACCACGATGTGCGACGCTCCGTTCGCGAAGGCCTGGGCGGGCGTGGCCACGCGGCTCTGGTCTCCCAGGGCGGCGCCGGCCGGGCGCACGCCGGGGGTGACGATGAAGGCGTCGGGGCCCAAGATCTCGCGCAGGGCGGCCGCCTCCTGGGGCGAGGCCACCACGCCGGAGATGCCCGCCTCCTTGGCCTGGGCCGCGAGGGCCGCCACCTGTTCGGGCAGGGGTCGGGCGACGCCGGTGGCCGCAAGCGCCTCGGGACTCATGGAGGTGAGCACCGTGATGCCGAGGGTCGCCGGCACGTCCCCGCCGTACTCCGCCGCGCCCTCCTCGGCGCCGCGCTGGCCCGCCTCCATCATGGCGGTGCCGCCCACGGTGTGCATGGTGAGCATGTCGGCCCCGCTGGCCGCCGCCGAGCGCGCCGCGCCCTGCACCTGGTGCGGGATGTCGTGGAACTTCAGGTCGAGGAACACGTTGAAACCTCGGCGCTTGAACATCTTCACGATGGCCGGGCCCTCGGCGTAGTACAGCGTCATGCCGATCTTGAGCCACTTCGCGTGGCCCTCCAGCTTGTCGGCAAGGGCTATGGCCTCCCAGGCGTCGCAGTCGAGCGCCACGATGACGCGGTCGCGAGCAGGAACGGAATCGAAGGCGGTTAGCATTGCAGGGCTCCTATCAGCTCGTTGACGTCTTTGACGCCCTGGGATTCGCAGTAGTCGATAATGCCGTTGATGACGTCGACGGTGGCGGTGGGATTGACGAAGTTCGCCGTGCCCACGGCCACCGCGGTGGCGCCGGCCAGCATGAACTCCACGGCGTCCTCGCCGGTGGATATGCCGCCCATGCCGAGCACCGGCACGGAAACGGCCTGGGCTACCTGCCACACCATGCGCAGGGCCACGGGCTTCACGGCCGGCCCCGAGTAGCCGCCCACCACGCGCGCCAGCTTCGGGCGGCGGGTGCGGGCGTCCACGGCCATGCCGAGCAGCGTGTTGATGAGCGAGATGCCGTCGGCTCCGGCGGCCTCGGCGGCCTTCGCGATCTCGGTGATGTCGGTGACGTTCGGCGTGAGCTTCACGATGAGCGGGCGCTTCGTAGCGGCGCGGCAGAGCGACACCACCTTCTCCACGCTGGGCACATGGCAGCCCATGGTCATGCCGCCGGCGTCCACGTTGGGGCACGAGATGTTCACCTCGTAGGCGGCCACGGGGGCTTCCTCCAAGGCCTCGATGACAGCCACGTACTCGTCGAAGCTGTGGCCGGAGACGTTCACCATGGCCGTGGCGCCGATCTCGGCGAGCCACGGCAGCTCGATGTCCTTCAAGTGCTGCACACCGGGGTTCTGAAGGCCGATGGAGTTCAACATGCCCGAAGCCGTCTCGGCAATGCGGGGGCTCGCGTTGCCCTCCCAGCCGTTCAAAGACACGCCCTTGGTGGTGACGGCGCCCAGGGCCGCCACATCCACGAAGTCGTGGTACTCCATGCCGGCGCCGAAGGTGCCCGAGGCCACGGTGACCGGGTTCTTCATGGCCATGCCGCCGAGGTTCACGGACAGGTTGACGCTCGTCTCTTTCGGTTTGCGCTGCATTACCACACCACCTCGCTCGCACAGAACACCGGGCCGTCCACGCAGGCGCGGCGCTTGCCGGCCGTCGTATCGACCACGCAGGACAGACAGGCCCCCACGCCGCAGGCCATGCGCCTCTCCATGGACACCTCGCAGAACACGCCGGCTGCGTCCGCCATGCCGGCCACGATCTTCATGAGGGGCTCCGGGCCGCAGCAGGCCACGTAGTCGTAGGGCGCGCCTTCCGCAGCGGCCGCCGCCAGGGCCTCTTCCACAAGCGGCGTGCAGAAGCCGGCGCGGCCGTAGGTACCGTCGTCGGTGGAGCAGGCAGGCTCGCACCCGAGCACGGCCCCGTAGCGCTCGCGGGCCACCAACGCATCGATGGTGGAGGCGCCGAGGATGGCATCGGTGGCAATGCCCGCCGCCGTCAGCTCCTCGGCCAAAGGATACAGCGGCGCGCTTCCCACGCCGCCGGCCACGATGAGCGCGCGCTTACAGCCCTCGGGCGGCTGCCATCCGCGACCGATGGGGCCGATCATCTCCACCGCGTCGCCGGCCGCGAGCTCTGTCATGTGCTCAGTGCCGAAGCCGAGCACCTGGTACATCATGTCCACCGTGCCCGCCTCCGCATCGGCCGCGTACACGCCGAAGGGGCGGCGCAGGATGTGGGCCTCCATGCCCGGCACCTTCACGTGCACGAACTGCCCCGGCCGCGCCGTCGTCGCGATTTCCGGTGCGCGCACGGTCATGAGCCAGATGTTGCACCCCATCTCCTCGTTCACCAGAATGGGCGCGTTCTCGTTGCAAAGCGTCATAGGCTCTCCTGTCGCGTCAGCGGAAAAGTGCATTTGGTGATATTCTAACGCATGGCATATTGATTATCGAATTCGCCATGCCACAAAGAGCAGAAATCCTAGGAGATTTGCAGGGAGGAGTAGCCTCTTGCTTTGCTGCTCCTCCGATAAGCTTAGAACTACAGCTCTTGCAAAGGCGCCACATCCAGCTCGCCGGCACGGGCGGCTTGCATGCCGGCTATGAGGGCCTGGGCGGCGGCCAGGGTGGTGGCGTAGGTGATGCCGTGGCGGACGGCGGCGCGGCGCAGCTCGTAGCCGTCGTCGCGGGTGGCCACGCCGAGCGGGGTGTTGATCATGAGCGAGATCTCCCCGGCGGCAATGGCGTCCACCACCGAGCTTTTCCCCTCGTGGATCTTGCCGGTCACCTCGCAGGGCACGCCTGAGGCGCGCAGCACGGCCGCGGTGCCCTCGGTAGCTAGAAGCGAGAAGCCGAGGCGCACAAGTTCCCGGGCGATGAAGGCCACGGCGCGCTTGTCCTGGTCGTTCACGGAGATGAAGGCCATGCCGCCCTCAGGCTCGGCGTAGTCGATGGCCATCTGGGTCTTCATATAGGCCGCCGGGAAACTTTCCGCGATGCCCATGACCTCGCCGGTGGAGCGCATTTCCGGCCCCAAGAGCGCATCGGCCCCCGGGAAGCGGCCGAAGGGCATGACAGCCTCCTTCACGAAGTAGCGGCCCGGCTTCGCGAAATGCTCGGGAAGCTTCAGCGCGGCCAGCTTCTCCCCCGCCATGATGCGGCTGGCGAGCTTTGCCAGGGGCACGCCCGTCGCCTTCGAGATGAAGGGCACCGTGCGGCTCGCCCGCGGGTTGGCCTCGATGACGTAGACGACCCCGTCCTTCACGGCGAACTGGATGTTCACCAGACCGCGCACGCCCAGGGCCAGGGCGATCTTGCGGGCGACGCTCGCCATCTCGTCCTGCACCTTCGCGGACAGCGAGAAGGGCGGCAGGCAGCAGGCCGAGTCGCCCGAGTGGATGCCGGCCATCTCGATGTGCTCCAGGATGCCGCCGATGTACACGTCCTCGCCGTCGCACAGGGCGTCCAGGTCGCATTCCACGGCGCCTTCCAGGAACTTGTCCAGATACACGGGGTGGTCCGGGGAAACGGCGGTCGCCTCGGCCACGTAGCGCGCGAGCCCCGCGTCGTCGTAGACGATGCCCATGCCCCGGCCGCCGAGCACGTAGCTGGGGCGCACGAGCAAGGGATAGCCGATCTCGCGGGCAGCAGAGCGGGCCTCTTCCAGCCCCGAGGCCATGGCCGAGCGTGGGTAGGCGATGTCGAGCGAGTCGAGCAGCGCGGCGAACCGGTCGCGATCCTCGGCCAGATCGATGGCATCCGGGCTCGTGCCCATGATGGGCACTCCGGCCTCTTCCAAAGCGCGGGCCAGCTTCAGCGGCGTCTGGCCACCGAGGGTGACCACCACGCCGTCGGGGTCGGTCGCGTCCACCACATCCATGACGTCCTCGTAGGTGAGCGGCTCGAAGAACAGCATGTCGGAGGTGTCGTAGTCGGTGGAGACCGTCTCGGGGTTGCAGTTCACCATGATGGTCTCGTACCCGGCGTCGGCCAGCGCGTAGCTGGCGTGCACGCAGCAGTAGTCGAACTCAATGCCCTGGCCGATGCGGTTGGGGCCGGCGCCCAGGATGAGCGCCCGCGGACGCGTCTTCTCCGCCACCTCCGACTCGTCAGCGTCGTAGATCTTGTAATGGTAGGCGGTCTTCGTGGGGAACTCCGCCGCGCAGGTGTCCACGGTCTTGAAGGCCGGGCGCACGCCAAGAATCTTGCGGCAGGCGCGCACCGTGCGCTCGTCGGAGCCGGTGAGCACGGCGATCTCGGCGTCGGAGAGCCCGTAGCGCTTCGCTATTTGGAAGGCCTCGGCGTCCATATCCTCCAGGGCGCACCCGCGCAGGGCCTCCTGCACGGCGACCATGTCGGCCATGCGATTGCAGAAGAACATGTCGATAGCCGTGCGCTCGTGCAGCTCTTCCGCGCTCATGCCGCGGCGCAGGGCCTCGGCCGCCAAGAAGATGCGCTCGGCCGTGGGGCGCGAGAGCGCGGCGAAGAGTTCCTCGTCGGTCAACGCCGTCTCCTCCCCCTTCCCGTCGGCCCCGAAGCCGGCGCGGCCCGTCTCCAGGGAACGCAGGGCCTTGCCGAGGGACTCCTCGAAAGTGCGGCCGACGGCCATGACCTCGCCCACGGCCTTCATACGGGTCGTGAGCGTGTCGTCGGCGCCTTGGAACTTCTCGAAGGCGAAGCGCGGGGCCTTCACGACGCAGTAGTCGATGGTCGGCTCGAAGCAGGCCGGCGTGGTGCCGGTCATGTCGTTCACGATCTCGTCCAAGGTGTAGCCCACGGCCAGGCGCGCCGCCGCCTTCGCGATGGGAAATCCCGTGGCCTTGCTGGCCAGGGCCGAGGAGCGCGACACGCGGGGATTCATCTCGATGATTACCATGCGGCCCGTCTCAGGGTGCACGGCGAACTGCACGTTGGAGCCGCCCGTGGCAACGCCCACGCGCTCGAGTACTGCGAGCGACGCGGCGCGCATGCGCTGGTATTCCAGGTCGGTCAAGGTCTGGGCCGGGGCCACGGTGATGGAGTCGCCGGTGTGCACGCCCATGGGGTCCAAATTCTCGATGGAGCAGACGATGATGCCGTTGCCGGCCGCGTCGCGCATGACCTCCATCTCGTATTCCTTCCAGCCCTCGATGGACTCCTCCACCAGCACCTCGCTGGCCGGCGAGAGCTCCAGGCCCTGGGAGACGATGCGCACGAGCTCGGCCACATCGCGCGCGATGCCGCCGCCGGCGCCGCCCATGGTGAACGACGGGCGCAGCACCACGGGGTACCCGAGCTCCTCGGCGATGGCGAGCGCGTCTTCCACGGAGTAGGCGTAGCCGGCCCGCGAGACCTCGATGCCGAGGTCGGCCATGCACTCGTTGAAGAGCTTGCGGTCCTCGCCGCGCTCGATGACGTCCACGTCGCAGCCGATGAGCTCCACGCCGTAGCGTTCCAGCACGCCGGACTTGGCCAGTTCCACGGCCGTGTTCAGGCCCGTCTGGCCGCCGAGGGTGGGCAGGCACGCATCGGGCCGCTCCTTCGCGATGACCTTTTCCACGAAGGCCGGCGTGATGGGCTCCACATAGGTGGCGTCGGCCAGCTCCGGGTCGGTCATGATGGTGGCCGGGTTCGAGTTCACGAGAATGACCCGGTAGCCCTCCTCGCGCAGCACCTTGCAGGCCTGGGCGCCGGAGTAGTCGAACTCGCAGGCCTGGCCGATGACGATGGGGCCGCTTCCGATAACGAGAATGCTCTTGATGTCCTCGCGCTTGGGCATTTACGCCACCTCCCCTTCCGCGGTGCTTCCGAACTTCCAACCGGACAGGCGGTCGGTTGCGATGTCGATATCCAGGTAGTCATCGCGCCCCTCCATAAGGCGCGCGAAGGCGGTGAACAGGTAGTGGGCGTCGGTGGGACCGGGGGCCGCCTCCGGGTGGTACTGCACGCTGAAGGCCGGCACGTCCAGGAAGGCGAAGCCCTCGGCGGTGCCGTCGTCGAGGTTCACGTGCGTCAGCCGGATGCGCCCGAAGCGCTCGTTGGCCACAACGGGGGCAATGCCGCGCCGGCCCCATTCGCGCAGGTCTTCCACGTGCTCGGTCGCACCTCCGGAGAGCTCGGGCACAAGCGCGCCGAGGCTCTGGAAGCAGGGGCAGAAGCCGTGGTTCTGGGCCGTTACCTCCACGCGGCCGGTCAGCAGGTTCTGCACCGGGTGGTTGCCGCCGTGATGGCCGAACTTCAGCTTGTCGATTTCCGCGCCCGCGGCCTTGGCCATCATCTGGTGCCCCAGGCAGATGCCGAACAGCGGCACGCGGCCCAGCAGCTTCTCGGCCTGGCGATAGGTCTCCCCCACCGCCTCCGGGTCGCCCGGGCCGTTGGAGAGGAACACGCCGTCGGGGCCCATCGCCAGCACCTCTTCGGCCGGAGTGTCCCAGGGCACGACGGTGAGCTCGCAGCCACTCGCCACCAGACCGTCTAAGATGGAGCGCTTCACGCCGCAGTGGTAGACGACCACCTTGAAGCGGGGCTCGGCCGGGGCGGCCAGGGCGAAGCCATGGGAAGCGGGCAGGTTCGCGGCGGTGTAGGAGTAGGCGCCGTCGCAGGACACGTCGGCGGCCAGGTTCACGCCTACTAGCGACGGGCTTCGGCGCACCTTCTCGAGCAGCGAGGCGACATCCGCGTCCGTGGTGGAAACGACGGCCCGCTGGGCGCCATGGTCGCGGATGTGGCGCACGAGCGCACGGGTGTCGATGCCCTCGATGGCCACGACGCCCTCGCGCGTCAGATAGTCGCCGAGGCTCTCCTGGCTGCGCCAGCTGGAGGGCGTGGGGCACAGGTCGCGCACCACGAGCGCCCGCAGGGCCGGGTGCTGCGCCTGGGCGTCGTCGGCGTTCACGCCGTAGTTGCCCACCTGGGGGTAGGTGAGCACCACGATCTGCCCCGCATAGGAGGGATCGGTGGCGATTTCCAAATAGCCTTCCAAAGAGGTGTTGAAGCAGATCTCCCCAAACGCCTCGCCGGGCGCGCCGCAGGAGGTGCCGGCGAACACCGCGCCGTCCTCCAGCACGAGCAGCGCCGGCACGGCCGCCGGTTTCGACGTGGCCGCCCGCATCTCCTCCGCAATCTTGCTCAAAGCATCCGTCCTTTCCGCGACTCGCTCATTTTCGTCTCACGTGCTCCCGGCTCCTTGCCGTCCCCGCGTCTCCGCACTCTCGCGAAAGCACGGTCCGCCCCTCGGCAGCGCCCGCAAAAAAAGCGCTCCCGCCTTGGACGGGAGCGCTTACAAGCACACAAGATGAAGTTCGCTCATCGCACCTTGCCGGTCTCTCGGTACCGTCCGTTAAAGGTCGAAATTGAGCATAAGGCACCTTGCTAGGTATGCATCTGCACAAAAATAAGCGGCCGAAGACGACAGCCGAATGGCACCGCGAGGACTCCGAAACGTCGTGGCCTATGAAGGCCTGCGCTCCGCGGCCACAGCCAGAGATTTTCCGGAGAAGGCGATGCCGTAGCGCAGGCTGCCCGCCGTAGACGGAGCGCCCGCGCCGCCCCTGGCCGTGTCCGCGTCGTAGGCCCGCGCCTCTATCTGGGCCAGGGCCTCGGTGGCCAGCACCTGAAGGCGGGACGCGTCGGCCCCGTGCTCGAACTTCAGCTCCAGGGTGACCGCCGGTAGCCCCGCCCGCTCGGGAGCCAGCCGGATGTCGAAGCGCCCGCGCCCCGCCTCGCGATTCGAGGCCGGGTTCCCGTAACCGGGTACCCCGAACAGAAGGCCCACCAAAAGCATGTGGTAGCTGTTTTCGCTCGTAAGGTCATAGAAGCTCGCCGAGTTCAGCAGCACGTCCTCCAGCTCCTCGGCGAGTAGGCAGGCGTCCCCGTCGATAAGCGCGCGGTGAAGGTCGATGAGGCAGTCGCGACCGCCGGCGATCTGCGCGAAACGGTCGATAATCTCGCTACGGTACAACGACGCGATCTCCAAATTGGGAATGCGCAGCCGCCGCACGACGTCCTTCGAATTGGGCTGCTCCGTATCGTCGGTGGTCAGATAGCCGGCAAGGTACAAAAGCGACCAAAGGGCCTCGGGGCGGGCATCCAAATCGCCGAACACCACCGACAAATCGAGGGCGGCCTCCACCGACCCGCCCGCCTTAAGCAGCTCGTACACCTTTCGCATCAGACGTGCGTCTCCCCCGCGCACCATAGCGGCGATGGGCGCGTTCGAAGACGTGTTGCCCCAATAGGGCGCGCACTCGCAATCGTTGTCGAAGTAGTTGAGCACGCTCCAAGGGTTGTACACATCCACCGAGCCGAAGCGGTAGCCGTCGTACCATTGGCGCATCTCGGGGAAGTGAGCGGACTGACCCAGGTAGTTAGCGAGCGCGCGCACCTCGTCTTCCGTGAAGCCGTAGCGCTCGTCGTACTTGGCGTTGAGGGAGGTGTTCACCACCAAGTTGTTCAAATCAGAGAAAATGGACTCTTTCGAGATGCGCTGCACGCCCGTGAGACACGCGAAGGCCAGGGCCTGCCCTCCGTCCTTCAAGGCCGCCGTAAGCCATCCTTTGAGAAACGAGACCATCTCGTCGTAGTACCCGTTGTCCCGAGCCGCCATGACCGGCGCGTCGTACTCGTCAATGAGGACGACGGGGCGACGCCCATGGTGCTTGAAAAGCAGACGAGTGAGGTTGATGAGGGACGACTCGATGTCTCCGTCCGCCGCCTCCCATCCCGCAACACGCTCGAAGTAGGCGCGCTCTTGTTCGTTCAGCTCGGCGCTGTCGGACAAGTATCCGTGACGGATGTATTCCCATACGATCAGCTGGTTCAGGGCGCCCCAAGCATCTTCCCAGCACTGTTTCTTCACCGGATTGAAGCTGATGTAGATAACGGGATAAGCGCCCTGATGCTCGCGATAGCGACCGTCGTCGGCGTCCCAAATGGAAAGGCCCTCGAAGAGATAGGCGGCGTCCTCGGCGTTCGGGTCGCTCGCCGGGGGAATCTCGAAGAACGACTTGAGCATGGTCATGTTCAGCGACTTGCCGAAACGGCGCGGGCGGCAGAACAGCGTGACGGCGGCAGAACTGTTGAGAACGTCGGCGATGAGCAGAGACTTGTCGATGACCACCGACTCCTGCACTGCTGTGGCGAACCCGTCGCGCCCGATGGGCAGACGCCGACGGCCGGACAGGTCGGACAGGCGCACGTCGCCCTCGCGATAGATGCCGTTCTCGTAGGTGCCCGTCATGGTGCGGCCTTTCTCCTTCGTAGCGTTTCCCCGATTATAAACGAAGGGCCGCTGCGTGCGGCCCTTCGCGGGGAATTGTGCGTCGATGCCGCAGAACCATCAAGTGTAGCAAGGCTCGGTATCCGGATAGAGCGTTACATCGACGCCGTGCTCCGGAGCCGGCGCGATGCCCGCGACCTTACCATTCTCGGCGTAGGCCACAAGGCCCCCTTCCCTTTCCCCGAGAAGCCAGTACCCATCCTGCAGGTAACGCCCGTCGAAATCTGCGGAAAGGTCAGCCCCCGAGGCGGCCAGCGTAGCGGCGTCAGCGACGATGGCGCCTTGCAAGTCCATCAGACAGCTGTACGCATCGGACGATCCGTCACCCTCGGCGCCGTAGCCCTCGATCAGACGCTCCTTCGAGTCCGCGGTGACGTAGACGAGGCCGTCGGCGGCAGTGAAGCTCAGCGAACCCTCGGCCAAAGGAACGATCCACTTCTTGGCGGAAACGCTGTACAGCCCCACGAGATTCTTGTTGGCGCCTCCGTGGGGGTTCACCTTCTCGGCGCGCACGCACACCACGCCGCCCGACGAAACCTGGTCGCCCGTGAAAGCCGCGCCGTCGATGTCGCCCTCCACATTGAACGAGGCGATGTCCAACAGCACGTTGCTCGCGTAGTCCGTCACCACGGTACCAGAATCGTCGGGAATGACGCAGCCGCCGCCGATCGAAGTCGGGTAGCCCTCGGCCTGGTAGAGGACGTTGCCGTCAACATCGAGGAACATGGCTCCGTCGATGCCCTGCAGTGCGAGGACGCCGTCTCGATAGCAGTCGGGGGCATTCATCATGGCGAGGTTGTAGGTGAATTCCCGGCCGGCCGCGCCCTCGTCGGCGAACTGGAAGGCCTCTGCGTCGCCGACGGTGAACACGACCTTCCCCTGCTCGTCCAGGAGGACGACGGCTCCGTAGCTGCCGCCGCTCCACTCGATGAAGAGAACGAGTCGTCCGTCGGCGTAAGTGGGAGAGTTGGTCACCGATGCATCCTGTAGATTGCCCTGGAAAGTGTATCCGTAGCCGTGGACGAGATCGGTAAGGTCGACGACCAGGGCGCCCGTATCGTCCACCAGGCCATAGTGGATCATTTCGTCGAACTCGGTGTCCCATTCCTCGTCGTACTCGCTCGTCTCCCACGTGACGAGCACCTTGCCCTCCGAGAAGCCGCCCATGGGCCTCATGTCGGGGTTCTCGAAGACGACCTCGTTGCCCTCGAGATCGGTGAGGCACACGTCGTAAGTGCCGCTTGGATGGAAGTTGGTGCTCGAAACGAAGTAGCGGTTCGGAATGGCGAGAGCCGGCTCGGGCTCGGCGGGCGCCTCGGGCTCGGGCGCGAGGTCGGGAGCCGGGGCCTCGACGGAGGCCGGTTCCGGCTCGGGGGCGGGCGCTGCGAACGGGTTCGCCACCGCAATGCCCACCGCCGCCAGCGCCATCACGGCCGCCGCGGCTATGCCGACGACAAGACCAGTGCGCTTCTTCTTGGAAGGGGCCGGCGAAGGGCCGGCAGCAGCAGCCGCTCCCTGGGTCGCGCCGCCATGGGCGGGAGCGTCCCCGGCGTCCGCGCCGCCCGCGGACGCACCCTCTGCCGGAACCTCCGGCGCCAGGGCGCCCATCGGAGCGCCGCACTTTGTGCAGAACTTGGAACCGTCCGGCATCTGGTTGCCGCAATTGGTGCAGAACATGGCTACTCCCCGTCCTTCTCGTTCGCCGCGGCCTCGTACAGGCTCGCCCCCAGCTGGGCGGCCAGGCCCTGCTGGGGGCGGTTCAGCTCGCCGATGCGGGCGTTCAGCTTGATCTTGTCGGCGCCGCGCCCCGCGGCCGCCGTCCTCCGGTTCACCGCCGAGGTCACATTGTCCAGAAATCCCATGCGAATCCTTTCCTTTCCCACCGGCCCACCGATGATTCCAGCTTCGATAAGAAACGCGCTGCTCATTGGAAGCCCTTTCCGTCTGTTCGCGTCACGTGCGTGCAGGTTCTTGGATACTTGGATGGGCTTAAATGCAAAAGCCAGGAACCATGTAATTTGCGCAGCTAGCACCGTCGGATCCCGAAGGTGTATATCCGTGTTGGTCGACACGCAGAAAGCAGTACCCGTCGCGTGGCTCCGAGGTACGTAGCCACCAGAAAGCGTACGTGTCTGTGCGCGTCTTAACGAGGCAGGCATTTTCGCTGTTTCCCATGCCCACGCCCATGTCGCAGAAAAGCCCGTATTGCGATCCCGCTGCATCCAGAACGTCCACATAGCCCTCCTCAAAAAGGCCACAGCCCTCCCCTGTACGACCTGCGGGGACGGCACCTGCAAGCTCTGATAGCGAAAATAACCAAAGGGCATCGGATGTTGTCGTTACCGCAGATACTGCATCCGTCTCGCCCACGTTGTTGGAGAGCTTATCGACTGGCACGATAACAGCGTCCAGATCCTGGGGCAGCTGGGTTCGCCAGTCGCCGTTGAGATAGGCGCGCATCTGGGAGGCCTCCCAACCGCCGGCATTGGTGTCGGTCGAGTTCATGGGCGCCTCGCCTACACAATCCCCGAAGATGAACGTGATGCCGGCCTTGCCGCCCGCGGTCTTGTCGTCGTGGGCGAACCCGACGATCTGCACGGTGGTCTGGGTACCGTCGGCCAGCGTCACCGACTTCACCTGTGTGCCGTCGAGCTTCCCCTCGGGCGTGCACAGGTTGTACCTCTTCGCCACCTCGACGGCAGCCGCCTCGTCGCCGGCTGCACCGATCTCGGCCGAAATCTGCGAGAGCTCGTCCCACGTATAGGCCTCCACCGCCGACTTCACCGTGACGCTGGCAGCAGCCTGGGAGCCGCCCTGGGCGTCGCCCGCACTCTCGTTAGCATCGGCGCTCTGGCCGTCGGCCGCGTTCGCGCCCTGCGCCTCGTCCGCGCCCTGGCTCGCGGCGGGAACCTCCACCGCCTCCTTGGGCTGCACGCCTGCGAGCCCGAACCAGTTCGTCGCGAACCCGGCGACGAGCACCACCACAACCACGACAGCAGCCGCGACGGCCCCTATCTTCGCACCGTTCTTCTTGAGTGCCGGCGTCCCGCCGACGGCAGCGCCTGCCGCGCCCTGCGCGCTCCCTGCCTGGGCCGCCCCAGCCGCCTGGGCGCCCACCGGCGCCCCGCACTTCCCGCAGAAGGCCGCCCCCTCCGCAATCTCACTTCCGCACTTAGGACAGAACATACGTGCCTACCTTCCTTTCTCGGATATCTGCTTCAGTCCATCAGATCGATAAAGTCGTGGAAAGCCCGCTCATGGCCCCTTCCCGCTCCAAAGCGCAAAAGAACCCAAGAACCCTTGGGCCTCGAAGCTCTCTATTCGGTTGTATCTACTCGGTTGCTGCGGGAACGCGTCCCGCGGGAATGCTACGCTAGCGCGCGAAGGTTCGGGCCGACTTAGCGGTGAGACCCCCCCAGGCACGTATATGTGCGCTTCGTTAACAGCATGTCGGCAAGTTTAGCACAGCTTGGCGACGCCATCAGGAATTTTTCGCTAACGGAATGCGCGACAAGCCTATGTCCACAGCAGAGCACCGCCTGCTGCCCCCATTTCAGACGCATGCCCTCTTGTGGTAACATTGGGGCTACAACAAGGAGGTGCATCATGCCAACTGCAACGAAGGACGCCGAGATAAAGTTCCGCACGAGCGACGAGCTGAAGCGGCAGACCCGGTGCGTCTACGACCGATGGGGTCTCACCTTAAGCGAGGCCTTCAACCTCTTCATGCGCAAGTCCGTCGAGGTGGGCGGCCTCCCCTTCGACCTGCGCCCCGAGCCTTCCCCCGTCCTGACGGGCCGGGAGACGCTGCGCCCGGATCCCGCCACGGGCGTCACCGTCCTTCCGGCCTGGATGGACGCCCCAGAGGACGAGGGGCTCTACGATGACCTCGTGTGATCCCGCGCCGCGCGACATCTGGCTCGCCTACGTCGAGTTCGCCGACCACGAGGGCGTGGGCAAGGTGCGACCCGTTGTCATCTTGGACGCTTCGGGAAAGGCGAGCGTCATTACCGCGAAGGTAACGACGTCGGCAAACTACGGACTGTCCGATTTCGTCGAGATCTCCGACTGGGAATCCTGCGGACTCCGTCGGCCCTCCTGGGTGCAAGTCGAGCCCCTTGTGGAGGTGCGTCGCGACAAGCTTTTGAGGGACGAACCGCTCGGGCAACTGTCCCTTTCGACCTACGAGCTTGTTTGCGCTGCGCTGGGTTCGGTCAATCAGCATCCCTTACCAGAACCTGATAAACCTCTACCTGGTGCAATGCGCCGAGGAGAAGAAGGTTCTCGCGTTCGCCTAGGACACGCATAGAGAGCACGCCGGAAAGTTCGCCCGAAGCTCCAGAGCATCCAACGGTTTATTCCTCCCCTGCCAGGCGGTAGCTTACGAGGCTGGGGCGGGCGGTCCAGGGGTCGGGGACTATGAGGGCGTCCAGGCCGAAGACCTCGCGCAGAAGGGCCGGGGTCATCACCTCGGCCGGCGTGCCCGCGCCGCGGATGGCGCCGGCCTTCAGGGCGATCATCCAATCGGAGAAGCGGGCGGCCAGGTTCAGCTCGTGGATGACGAGCGCGATGGTCTTGCCCTGGTCGCGGTTGAGCGTCTGCAGAAGCTCCAGCACCTCCAGCTGGTGGGCCATGTCCAGGTAGGTGGTGGGCTCGTCAAGCAGGATGAGGCCCGTGTCCTGGGCGAGCGCCATGGCGATCCAGGCGCGCTGGCGCTGGCCGCCGGAAAGGGCGTCAATGGGGCGCGCGGCGAAGTCACCCAGATGCGTGATGGAAAGGGCCCAGTCGATGATGCGCTTATCGTCGTCGGTCAGGCGCCCGAAGCCCTTCTGGTGCGGGTAGCGGCCCAGCGCCACCAGCTCGCCCACGGTGAGCCCCGCCGGGGCCTGGGGCGACTGGGGCAGTAGCGCCATCTTGCGGGCCACCTCGGCCGTGGGCATCTCGGCGATGGCGCGCCCGTCCAGGTACACCGCGCCGCCGCACAGGGGCATGGTGCGCGAGAGCGCCTTCAGAAGCGTCGATTTCCCGCAGCCGTTCGGCCCGATGATGGAGGTGATCTCGCCCGCGGGCACGGCCACGTCCATGGGCTCTATGATGACGCGGTCGCCGTAGCCCACCGACACGGCCTCGCCGCGCAGGGCCGCGTCGGCGAAGCGCTCGCAGGTGCGGTCGCAGGTCTCGCAGAACAGAGGCTCATCGACGACTTCGGGCGCTTCGGGAGCGCCTTCGCGGAAGGAATCGCGGAAATCCGCTGCGTTCGGCTTCTTCACAAGCGTCACCTTCTCCTAGGATCTCGCCAACAGGTACAGGAAATAGGGCGCGCCGATGACCGCCGCCACGATGCCGACGGGTATCTCGTTGGGGGCGAGGAGCGTGCGCGAGACGATGTCGGCCAGAAGCATGAGCACGGCGCCCACGAGCACGCACGCCGGCACGAGCGCCCGGAAGTTCGGCCCCACGAGGCGCCGCGCCATGTGCGGGCACACGAGCCCTACGAAGGTGAGGCCGCCGCCCACGGCGCAAGCGAGCCCCGAGGCCCCCACGGCCACGGCGGTGAGGGCAGCGCGGGCCCGGGGCACGTTCACGCCGAGGCCCGTGGCGGCCGCCTCCCCCAGCCCCAGCACGTTCAGCGTGCGCGACGCGTAGAAGGCGCCGAAGGCGAGCAGCGCCAGCCCAACGGAGAGGATGGCCACGTTCCCCCAGCTGGCACCCCAGATGCTGCCGGCGATCCAGTTCTGCACGAAGGCGTAGTCGCCGTCGGACATGCGCAGCATGAGGAGCGATGTCGCGCTGGAGAGCCCCGTGGCCAGAGCGACGCCGATGAGCAGCAGCCGGCGCGGGCTGGAGGCGCCGCGCACCACCGACAGCCTCCAGCCGAGGAAGGCCACCGCCGCCGAGCCCGCGAAGGCGAGCAGGGGCAGGGCCACGGCGGAGGGAACAAGCCCCGCGGGCACGAAGACGATGAAGGCGGCTACGAGCAGCCCCGCGCCGGCATTGATGCCGAGCACGCCCGGGTCGGCCATGTCGTTGCGGGAGACGCCCTGCAGAAGGCACCCGGAAAGCGACAGCCCCACGCCCACCAGAAGCGAGGTGAGCACCCGGGGCAGGCGCAGGTCCACCAGGGTGTAGGTGAGGCTCTGGCTGGCCGTGCCGGAGAAGATCTGCCCCAGCTCCTCTAGCGAGATGCTGCGGTAGCCGGCGTTGATGTCGCACCACAGGGCCAAAAGCGCAACCGCGGCGAGCATCGCCAGCACCGCTCCCGTGCGCAGCCGTTTCTTTCGCTCATTCAAGGCCCATCGCCTCCCTCCGCGCGCACCAGATGAAGAACGGCACGCCGACGATGGCGAAGATGACGCCGATGGGAATCTCGCTCGGCGCCATGAGCGTGCGGGCGAGCACGTCGGCCAGAAGCATGAGCAGCGCCCCGCCCACCACGGAGGCGGGGATGACGGCCCGGTAGTCCGACCCCACGAAGCGGCGCACCATGTGCGGCACCATGAGGCCCACGAAGGCCACCGGCCCCGCCAGGGCCACGGCCGCTCCCGCCAGAACGAGCACCACGAGCAGGCACAGCGCGCGGGAGGCCCCCACGTTCACGCCGAGCCCCGCGGCCGCGTCCTCGCCGAGCGAGAGCACCGTCACCCGGCGCGCCAGCACCCAGGCCGCCGCCAGCGCCGCCGCGATGAACGGCGCCGTCATGGCCAGCGTGTCCGCGCGGATGCCCGCCACGCCCCCGGCGGTCCAGAAGGTGAGCGAGTAGCCGATGTTGAAGAAGATCGCCACGCCCTGGGCGAGCGCCGTGAGGAACAGCCCCACCGCGCAGCCGGCCAGAACCAGCAGGACCGGATCCACGTTGCGCCGCCGGAAGCTCACGGCCCCGAAGACCACGGCCAGGGCGAAGGTGGCGCCTACAAACGAGCACCCCACCACCCCGGCGAAGCTCATGCCCGGCAGCAGCGCCAGGCACAGCGCCAGGGCGAAGGCGGCGCCGGCGTTGATGCCCAGAAGCCCCGAGTCGGCCAAGGGGTTGCGGGTCACGCCCTGCATGATGGCGCCGGCCACGGCGAAGGCCGCCCCCACGAGGATGCAGCCCACCGTACGGGGCCCGCGCAGCTCAAGGATGGCCACGTGCTCCTGGTTCGCCATATCTGGCGAGAAGAGCGCCTCCAGCACCTGGTCGGGCGGAATGGGGGTGCTGCCGAAGAACAGGGAGAGCCCCGCGGCCAGCGCGACCGCGACGACTCCCCCGATCAGGAAGATCGATGTCCTGAGGCGCGACACGAAGCGTCCCCGCTAGGCCGCCGCATCCGCATGGGCGCGGAAGAAGTCGGTGAAGACCTGAAGCTGGTTGGTGAGCGTGATGGGGTCGCGGTGCATGAAGGCCACCTGCTCGTAGGGCATGAGGCGCCCGGCCTGCACGGCGGGCAGGTTCTTCCACAGCTGCGAGTCGTCCACGTAGGCCGAATCGGCACCGTCCAGCACGCCGTAGCAGATGAAGTCGCCGGCGTAGTCGGGCAGCGCCTCCACGGAGATCACCTTGTAGGCCTCGTCGCCGTCCACCATGGGGCCCTGGATGGCCTCGGGCGCCTTCAACCCCCACATGTCATAGAGGATGGAACCGCCACGGGCGAAATGGCTGCCCATGGTGTAGATCTCCTGGGGCCACACCTCCAGGATGGACACGGTGCGGTCGCCCACGATGCCCACGATCTCGTCCTTCACCGTGGCCACCTTGTCGTTGAACTCGGCGATGTAGGCCTCGGCGGCGTCCTTCTTGCCCACCAAGTCGGCGATGTAGCGGAACAGGTCCTCGTCGGTGCGCGTGCCGTCGGCGATGTAGACCGTCGGCGCGATCTTGGCGTACTTGTCGTAGTCGGCCTCGGTGATGGTGATGATGAGATCCGGCTGCTTCTCGGCGATCATCTCGAGCGAGGTCTCGGCCGAGGTGGTGTTCAGCGCCTCAATGCCGTCGCACAGCCCGGCGAGGAAGGGGTTGTTCAAGGCATAAGGGCTCGCGATGACCGGTTTCACGTCCACGGCCAGAAACTCGCCGAGGTAGTAGTCGCTCACAATGGTCTGGGGATTGGCCGGAATCTCCACCGGCCCCTTGTCGGTGTCCACCGTGCGCGTGGCTGCGCCTGCGGCCGCATCGGTGCCGGAAGTGCTGCCGTCGGTCGTCGTGGCGGCCTCTCCTTCTGCGGAGGAACCGCTGGAAGAGGAGCAGCCACCGAGCACGGGAGTTAGGGCGGCAGTAGCGAGGAAGGCTGCGAAGGTGCGGCGGGAAATCGGGGGCATGAGCACATCCTTTCCTAAAGCTGAGCAATCAGTTAGTTTCAGCGAACTTATGGCGCCAAATGTTATCACTGGCTTACTTTTATGCAAGTCCTTCGGGAAACATCCACAACCGGCGTAGCCTCATTCTAGGCAGGAGCTCCCCCACTCCCGCGTCTACCCCTCGCCTGTTGCCCAGCCGACGCTTTCCCGTAAAGCACCCTTGAGGCGGGAAAACGAGAAGGGACCGTCCGAAGACGGCCCCTTCCAGGCAAGACATTGGTTGTCGGCAGGTACCTACTCGACGATCTTGCCGTCCTCCATGGTGGCGTAGCCGCCGACGTAGACGTCGGTGGCGCGGCCCGTAAGCTCGGCTCCGACGAAGCCGGAGTTGTTGGCCTTGGAGTAGAAGTCGCCCACTTCCACGGTCCAGGCGGCCTCCGGGTCGATGACCGTGAGGTCGGCCACGCTGCCGGCCTCGATCTTCACCGGCTCCTGGCGCAGGATCTCGCGCGGAGCGACGGCCATGGCCTGGATCATGCGGCCGTAGTCGATGACGCCGGCGCGCACGAGGTGCGTGAGCACGAGGGAGAGCGAGGTCTCGAGACCGGTCATGCCGAAGGGCGCCAGCTCGAACTCGCGGTCCTTCTCCCAATCGGTGTGGGGCGCGTGGTCGGTGACGATGGCGTCGATGGTGCCGTTCGCGAGGCCCTCGATGAGCGCGGCGGCGTCCTCGGCGGTGCGCAGCGGCGGGTTCACCTTCAGCGCGGTCTGGTACTCGGCGGTGATGGCGTCCTCGGTGAGGAACATGTGGTGCGGCGTCACCTCGCAGGTCACCGGCAGGCCCTCGGCTTTGGCGGCGGCCACCAGATCGAGCCCGCGCTTGGTGGTGATGTGCTGGATATGCAGCGGGCAGCCCGTCAGGCGGCACAGCGCGATGTCGCGAGCGATCTCGAGCTCCTCGCCCTCGGCCGGCCAGCCCACCATGCCCAGGCGCGTGCTCGCCACGCCCTCGTTCACCTGGCCGTCGGCCACCAGCGAGTCATCCTGGCAGTGGGCCATGATGACGGTGTCGAACTGGTTGGCGTAGTCCATGACGCGACGCATCATGCCGGCGTCCTGGATGCCATGGCCGTCGTCGGTGAACACCGGCGCGCCGTGGGCGTACATGTCGCCCATGTCGGAGAGCACCTCGCCCTTCAGGTCCTTGGAGCAGGCGCCGGCCACCACGACGCGGCACTTCCCCACGGCCGCGGCACGGGCCTTCACATATTCCACGGCCACGGCGTCGTCGACCACCGGGCTTGTGTTCGGCATGGTGCACACCGCGGTGAAGCCGCCATGGGCCGCCGCACGGGAGCCGGAGGCGATGTCCTCTTTCTGCTCCTGGCCCGGATCGCGGAAGTGCACGTGCATGTCCACGAGGCCGGGGGTGACGATCTTGCCGGACAGGTCGCGCTCGACGCCCTTCTCCATGGTGAGGTCGTGGCCCACTTCCACGATCTTGCCGTCGCGGATGAGGATGTCGGCCACTTCATCAAGGCCGATCTGGGGGTCGATCAGACGGGCGTTCTTAAGCATCAATGCCATCGTTGCTACCTCCTAGGAGCAGGTACAGGGCGGCCATGCGCACGAGCACGCCGGCGTAAACTTGGTCGAGGATGATGGAGCGCTTGGGATGGTCGGCCATGAAGCTGTCCAGCTCCACGCCGCGGTTGATGGGGCCCGGGTGGCACACGCACGCATCGGGCTTCAGAAGCTTGTCGCGCTCCTCGGTGAGGCCGTAGAGCAGGTTGTACTCGCGCAGGTTCGGGTACGGCGCGCCCTCGAAGCGCTCGCGCTGGATGCGCAGCATGTACACCACGTCCAGCTCGGGCAGCGCCTCGTCGAGGTTGCTCGTCACATGGTCGGCGCCCAGGATATCGGGGCGCGCGGGCAGAAGCGTCGGCGGCGCGATGACCGTCACCTCGCAGCCCATGATCTTCAGGGCCGGAATGAGCGAGCCGCACACGCGGGAGTGCGAGATGTCGCCCACCACGCCCACGTGCAGGTTGTCGAAGGAGCCCTTCTCCTCCCAGATGGAGTACAGATCGAGCAGCGCCTGGGTGGGATGCTGGTGCTTGCCGTCGCCGGCGTCGATGACCGACACGCCGGACACATCCGCGATCTTGCGAGGCACGCCGGCCCAGCGGTCGCGCACCACGATGCAATCGATCTTGTAGGAGCAGAGCGTCTTCACGGTGTCCACGAGGCTCTCGCCCTTCACCGTGGCCGTCGACGAGCCGCCGAAGTTCAGCGAGTCGGCGGAAAGGCGCTTCTCGGCGATCTCGAAGGAGGAGCGGGTGCGGGTGGAGGGCTCGTTGAACATGTTCACGACGGTGAAGCCCTTCAGCGTCGGCACCTTCTTGATGCGGCGCTCGTTGACCTGCTTGAAGGTCTTGGCCGTCTCCAGGATGGTCATGATGTCATCGGCGGAGTACTCCGTGATGTCGATGAGGTGCTTGTGATCGAAGGCCATGGACCTACTCACCTTCCTTTTTCGTCAGGGCCGCGGCGCCTGCGCGCTTGCCCGGCTCGATGTCCAGAATCTCCACGGCCGAGATGCCGTCGACTTCCTCCAAGAACAGGCGCACGTTCTCGCTGGAGGACGAGGGGACGTTCTTGCCCACGAAGTCGGCGCGGATGGGCAGCTCGCGATGGCCGCGGTCGACGAGGACCGCCAGCTCCACGGCGGCGGGGCGGCCGATGTCCATGAGGGCGTCCAGCGCCGCACGGATAGTGCGGCCCGTGTACAGCACGTCGTCCACGAGCACGATGGTCATGCCGTCGATGCTAAACGGGATGTCGGTGGAATGGACCTCGGGGGACATATGGGTCGCGAAGTCGTCGCGATAGAAGCTGATGTCCAGCTTGCCCAGGGGAACCTTGACCCCCTCGATCTCCTCGATCTTGTGAACGAGCATCTTCGCGAGAAGGTCGCCTCGCGTGACGATGCCCACGAGCGCGAGGTTTTCCGCGCCCTTGTTGGCCTCGAGAATCTGGTGCGCCATGCGCGTCACCGCTCGCTCGATGTCGTCTGCATCCATGCAGACCGACTTGACCATGCTCTCGTCGTTCATACACACTCCCTTCGTAAGGTCAGTGCGTACAGACGAGTCCGCGAAGCCCCGCGTCCGAGTTTTCCGCGAGCTTCGTGCCGCCTCGCGGGCAAAAGAAAAAGCCCGTCTGGCGACTAGGCTTCCTGCGTCGTTGCGCTTGCCGCCCACTTGACGGGCGCTGCGCTGATTGGGGTTACCTTGTCGGCCTCTCTGTACCGCATTTAAAGGACGATTGCACCATACACCGCAGAAAGATGAGTTGCAAGCGTTGTGTTGAATTTTTTCTAAAAAGGCGAAAATGGGATGGCCACAGGTTCGCCCAAGGAAATCAGCGAGGCTCCGACAGGTGCCTGCAATTCGCTTGAAGCGCGGCCGAGCGGCCTTGGGGCCGTGAGGGAAAGCGCTGAGTGCGAAGGGCAGGTGCCTGTCGGAGCCACAGCATCGGGAGTGCCGTTCGTCCCGTCAGGGCGAACGGAACTTAGAAGTTCTCGGCCTTGATCTCGAAGTAGCCCTGCGGGTGCTCGCAGACGGGGCACTTCTCGGGGGGCTCGGTGCCGATCTCGATGTGGCCGCACACGGTGCACACCCACACCTTCACTTCCTTGCGGCGGAACACCTCGTCGTTCTCGATGCGCTCGATGAGCAGCTGATAGCGGTTCTCGTGGCTCTTCTCGATGGCGGCCAGGCCCTCGAAGAAGTCGGCCAGATCGGCGAAGCCCTCCTCGCGGGCGGTTTTGGCATAGTCGGTGTAGATGCCGACCTCCTCGTCCTCGCTAGCGGCGGCGGCCTTCAGGTTGTCAAGCGTCCCTGGTACCTTCCCGCCGTGCATCTTCTTGTAGTGCAGCTTCGCGTGGTGCAGCTCGTTGCCGGCGGTCTCGTTGAAGATGTCGGAGATCTGCTTGTAGCCGTCCTTGGCGGCCTGCTGGCCGTAGAACGTGTACTCGCAGTAGGCCACGGCCTCCTGGGAGAGCGCGCTCTCCAGGTTCTTCCATGTCTGGGACTTCTCAAGTTCCATGGGTTCCAACTCCTTTCACCACGGCCTCGCTCGTGCGGGCGCCGTATCGTCCTACCTATAGTGAGACTCGGCGCCGCGAGTTGCGGCGGCTAACCTTAAGGAGTTGGGTAATCGTAACTTCGCCATTGCACCCCCGACAAAAAGGAAGGCCGCCCGAAGGCGGCCTTCCCCATGATGCTCTGCGTGGCGAGAAGCTTAGGCCTTGTTCAGGCTGTCCAGCTCCTTCTCCAGCGCGGTGTTGTCCGCAGCGGAGATCCAGCCCTCGGGGATGGGGGCGTCGTTGTGGCACTGCGAGCACATGTTCACGGAAGCGCGATGCGCCTTGTGGCAGTCGCTGCACTGGTTCTCACCGTGCTGGGCCACGTGCGGGTTGCGCTCCAGATCGGCGGTGGCCTGGATCAGGTCGTCGCGAGTCATGTTGTGGCAGGACTCGTTCAGGCAGAACTGATCGGGCTCGATGCCGCGGGCGGCCACGAGATCCTCCAGGGACTTCTCGGGCACGACCTGCTGGCCGGTCTGGGTGTTCAGAACCTCGTAGCTGCCGGTGATCCAGCTCATGCCCTCGCCGATCTGCTCGGACAGGGTGGGCACGTGGCAACCGAGGCAGGTGGTGCCGTTCTGGGCGCGATGCACAGCGGCCATCATGCCGGAGGCGTTGGCGACCTCGTTGCCCCACACGTCAGTGGCGGCCTGGCCGGGCTCGGCCTCATAGGTGGGCAGGTAGGCGTCCATCGGGGTGTGGCAGATGGCGTTGCAGAAGCTCGGCTGCTCGTGCCATACCCAGAAGCCGGCGCCGGCCACGACGAGCACAGCGACGACGACGCCCACGACGATGGGCCACTTCTTCTTTTTCTTCTGGGCGGCAGGCTCGGCAGTCTGCCCGTCCACCTTTTTCTCTTCTTCTGTCATGCCTCTTCCTTCCAGTTGGGGATCCTCGAGATGCCCTTATGGCATCTCCTTCCTTCGAAGCGAGCGATCTGCCCTCCCCAGCTGACCTCTGAACCTCGAGGGGCAAGGGCGGCGCCATTCGAAGCGCGACGCCATCGCCCCTTGGGGTTTCGCTTCGATGTGCATGATACCTGAACTTGGCTGCAATTGACAACGCCGATCACCGCGAAATTCTCGCCAATGGTGTTTTTAGCCCATCGAGAAGAAAAGGGAGAGGAATTGGACCAAGAAAATCAGCGAGGCTCCGACAGGTGCCTGGAATTGCCCCGTCTTTCACCCAAGCGTACTTCGGTACGCGCCGAGGTGAAAACAAGGGGCAAGGCCAGGTGCCTGTCGGAGCCGCAGCGTCGGCGTTCCCGTTCGTCCCGTCAGGGCGAACGGAACTACTCCTGAATGCCGTCGGTTTGGCGGATGAGCTTGCGCTTGATCTTGCCGCCGATGGTCTTGGGCAGCTCGTCCACGTACTCGATGATGCGCGGATACTTGTAGGGAGCCGTGGTCTTCTTCACGTGGTCCTGCAGCTCGCGGGTGAGCACGTCGGTGCCCTCGTAGCCCTTCGCGAGCACGACGGTGGCCTTCACCACTTTGCCGCGGATGGGATCCGGCGCCGCCGTAACAGCGCACTCCACCACGGCCGGATGCTCCACCAGCGCACTTTCCACCTCGAAGGGGCCGATGCGGTAGCCGGAGCACTTGATGACATCGTCGTTGCGACCCACGAAGTAGCAATAGCCGTCGGAATCGCGCCAAGCCATGTCGTGGAGGTTGTAATACTCCCCTCCCACGGCCTCCTCCGTACGCTCCGGGTTGCCGTAGTAGCCCACGAACAACCCCGGCGGGTAGGCCTCTTTCAGGCCCGTCACGCAGATGGCGCCCTCCTCGCCGTCATCGACCTCGCGGCCGTCGTCGTCGAGCAGCTTCACGTTGAGCAGGGGCGACGGCTTGCCCATGGAGCCGGGCCTCGGCTCGATCCACGGGAAGGTGGCCAGAAGCACCGGGCCCTCGGTCTGACCGAAGCCCTCGCGGATCTTCTTGCCGGTGAGGCGCTCCCATTGAATGGTCACCTCCGCGTTCAGCGGCTCGCCGGCCGTGGCGAAGTTCTCCACGCTGGACAGATCGTAGGCGGCCACATCCTCCTGCAGCATGAAGCGGTACATGGTGGGCGGCGCGCAGAAGGTGGTGAGCTTGTAGTCCTGGATCTTCTGGAGAAGCTTGGTGGGCACGAACTTGTCCATGTCGTAGGCGAAGATGGTGGCGCCGGCGATCCACTGGCCGTAGATCTTGCCCCAGCCGAACTTGGCCCAACCGGAGTCGGTCACCGACATGTGCAGCTTGTTCTCCTGCACCTGCTGCCAGTACTTCGCCGTTATGATGTGGCCGAGCGGATGGGCGAAGTTGTGCTCCACGGCCTTGGGGTTGCCCGTCGTGCCGCTCGTGAAGTACATGAGCATGATGTCTTTGGAGGTGACGCCCGCCTCGCCGGTCGGACGCTCGAAGGTATCGGGGTAGCCGGCGATGAGCTCGTCGAAATCGACCCAGCCCTCGCGGGAGCCGTCCACGATGAACTTCTCGCGCACCGTGGGGCAATCGGGCATGGCCTCTTCCACCTGCGTGCAGACGTACTCGTCGTTCACGGCGACGATGGCCTTCACGTCGGCGCTGTTGGCACGGTAGACCACATCCTTGCGCGTGAGCTGCAGCGACGCGGGGATGATGGTGGCGCCCAACTTGCAGAGGGCCACGGCGCACACCCAGTACTCCCAGCGGCGGCGCAGGATGCACATGACCACGTCGCCCTTGCCGATGCCGAGCTCCTTAAAGGCGTTGGCGGCCTGGTTGGACAGGCGCTTGATGTCGGTGAACGTGAACACACGCTCCTCGCCGGCGTCGTTGGTCCACAGAAGCGCCCGCTTGTCGGGCTCCACGGCGGCCCACTCGTCGACGACGTCGAAACCGAAGTTGAAGGCCTCGGGAACCTCGATGGTGAAGTTCTCGGCGAAGTCCTCGTAGGAATCGAATTCAATTCTCGGGCAGTACTTCTTCAGAACATGATCCATAGTGGTGCTTCTCTCTGCTCTCCTATTTGTTGTCCTCCGCATCGCGCTTCCGGGTACTTCGATTCGCTCAGACAGTCCTCGCTCTGCGAAACAGTCCACTGGACTGTTTCGTTCGCTGCGGAACTCGCTCGGTCGAAGCACCCGAAATCGCGACGCTGCTCTTACGAAAACGTTATAGTGCTATTCCGCGATGATGGTGATGAATTTGCAGGGGACGTCGCCGTTGCAGCGCTGGCCGTGGGGGTAGGTCGGGTTGAAGTAGATGCTGTCGCCGGCGTTCAGCTGGATGTCGCGGTCGCCGAAGGTGAGGATGAGCGACCCTTCCAGCACGTAGTTGAACTCCTGGCCATCGTGGCACACCAGCTCGGCCGGCTCGTCACACGGGTCCAAGATGACCAGCAGCGGCTGCATGATCTTGCGGGCGTAGCGGCTGGCCATGTCCTCGTAGTGGTACCCCGGGAAGCGCTCGACCTCCTCGGTCTCGCCGCGGCGCACCAAATGGTAGGTGTCCAGCTTCGGTGCGGTTCCTGTGAGGATCTCGGTGAGGTCGACGTTGAACTTGCGGGCCATGTGGTAGATGGCCGAGATGGGGATGTCCTCGCCGGTCTCCTCCCAGCCGCGGTAGGTGTCGATATCGACGCCGAGCTCCTCGGCCATGGTGTGGCGCGACACGTCGCAGGCCTCGCGCAGGCCCTGCAGGCGCTCGCCCAAGTCTTTCAGGTTCTCTTCTTCCATGTTCGTCCTTCTATCTTGTCCCGCCCCTGACTGGACGGTGCCTTATTCAATCCCCGAGGGCTGGAGGCGGTCGGGTGTCCCCGCGCGCAGGTGCCGTCGGCGGAGGCGCGACGGCCTCTCCCGCGCTCAAGCAATGGCTCGCTCGGCGGAACAGCCCACTGGGCTGTTCCGTTCGCTGCGCAACTTGCGCGCGGGAGAGCCCGTCGCGCCTCCGCCTACTTAGCCGTTACCAGAAAATCAGGCGTTGATGCCGAGTTTGATGGCTTGGCGGTTCTGCTCCAGCTTCTCGGGCTTCTTGCCGGCCACCTTTGCGATGGCGCCGTCGAGCGCCTCCTCGGAGCAGAAGCCGGTCTCGGCCCACAGCTTGCCGATGAGCACGATGTTGCCGAGGCCTTTGAGGCCGGCCTCCTCGCACATCTTCGTCGCGGGAATGCCGATGACCGTCACGCCCTCAGGCTCGGTGAGGCTCGGCACCATGGCCGTGTCAACCACCACGATGCCGCCCTCTTCCACGTTGTCGATGAACTTGTCAAAGGAGGGCTGGTTCAGGGCGATGAGTGCGCGCGGGCGCGTGATCAGCGGGCTGCCGATGGGCTCATCGGACAGCGTCACCGAGCAGTTGGCGGTGCCGCCGCGCATCTCGGGGCCGTAGGAGGGCATCCACGACACCTCGCGGTCCTCGATGAGGCCGGCCGTGGCGATGACCTTGCCGGCGAACAGCGACCCTTGGCCGCCGAAGCCGGCGACGACACAGGTAAGATCCTTGCCCATTAGTTGCCTCCTTCTGACACAGCCTCGGGATGGGCGATGGGGCAGGCGGCATTGCGGGCGCTCGCCGCCTCGGCAGCATTGGCGAAGCCGTCGGCGGTCACATCGCGCACCACCCCGAGCGGGTAGTACGGCAGCATGTTCACGCGCATCCACTCGAAAGCGTCCTGCGGCGTCATGCCCCAGTTGGTGGGACAGGTGGAGACCACCTCGATGAACGAGTAGCCCACGCCGTCGATCTGGTTCTGGAAGGCCTTCTTGATGGCCTTTTTGGCCTTGCGCACGTTCTTCGGCGTATCGACGCAGACGCGCTCGATGTAGGCCGGGCCGTCCAGCGCGTTCAGAAGCTCGCTCACGCGGATGGGGTTGCCGGCTGTGGACACGTCGCGCCCGTAGGGGCTCGTCTGGGTCACCTGGTTCGGCAGCGAGGTGGGGGCCATCTGGCCGCCGGTCATGCCGTAGATGGCGTTGTTGATGAAGATGATGGTGATGTTCTCGCCTCGGGTGGCCGCATGGACCGTCTCGGCCATGCCGATGGAGGCCAGATCTCCGTCGCCCTGGTAGGCGAAGACCACCTTGTCGGGATGCACGCGCTTCACCGCCGTGGCCACCGCGGGCGCTCGGCCGTGGGCGGCCTCGATCATGTCGCAGCCGAAGAAGTCGTAGGAGATGACCGAACAGCCCACGGGCGCCACGCCGATCGTCTCGCCTTCGATGTCCAGCTCGTCCATGACCTCGCACACCAGACGCTCCACGATGCCGTGGGGGCAGCCGGGGCAGAAGTTCGTGACCACGGGCAACAGGGAGTGGGGTCGCTCGAAGACCACCTTCATTTCCTTCTCAGTCGTCTCGGCCATGCTACTCACCTACCTTCTCGTTCAAAGCGACAATGGCCGCCAGCACCTCGTCGGGGGTCGGGATGACGCCGCCGGTGCGGCCGTAGAACTCCACCGGCACGCGGCCGGCCACCGCCAGACGGACGTCCTCCAGCATCTGACCCATGTTCATCTCCACATCGAGGAAGGCCTTGGCCGTGGGAACGACCGCCTCGATGGCGCGGGTCGGGAAGGGCCACAGCGTGATGGGGCGCACAAGCCCCGCCTTGATGCCCTGCTCGCGGGCGGCGTTCACCGCCGAGCGGGCCACGCGGGCGGCACCGCCGAAGGCCACGAGCACGATGTCGGCATCCTCGGTGAGGTAGGTTTCGGCCTCCTGCTCGGTCTCTTCGATGACGGCGTAGCGCTCGTAGCGCTCGCGAACGAGGTCCTCCAGATCGGACGCGGTCAGATACAGCGAGTTCGCCACGTTGTGGGGACGTTTGTGGCCGTGGCCGCAGGTGGCCCAGGGCTTCTCCGGCAGATCCTCTAAGGCGAGGGCCTCGGGCAGCACTACGGGCTCCATCATCTGGCCGAGCATGCCGTCGGCCATGATCATGACCGGCACACGGTACTTGTCGGCCGTGTCGAAGGCCTTGAAGGCGTAGTCGGCCATCTCCTGCACCGTGGAGGGCGCGTACACGACGATGTGGAAGTCGCCGTGGCCGGTGGCCTTGGTGGCCTGCCAGTAGTCGGCCTGGGAGGGCTGGATGGAGCCCAGACCCGGGCCGCCGCGCTGCACGTTGACGATGACGCCGGGCAGATCGGCGCCGGCCATATACGAGATGCCCTCGCTCTTCAGCGAGATTCCCGGGGACGACGAGGAGGTCATCACGCGGGCACCGGCCGCCGACGCGCCGTAGACCATGTTGATGGCCGCCACTTCGGACTCCGCCTGAAGGTAGGTGCCCCCCACTTTCGGCATCATCTTCGCCATATAGGCGGCCACCTCGGTCTGGGGCGTGATGGGGTAACCGAAGAAGAAGCGGCAGCCGGCGCGCATGGCCGCCTCGGCCATGGCCTCGTTGCCCTTCATGAGTACTTTCTCAGCCATTGAACTACCTTTCAACCGTGATGGCCACATCGGGGCACATGGTCGCGCAGGTGGCGCAACCGGTGCACTTGTCCTCGTCGGTGCAATGGGCCGGGTGATAGCCCTTGGCCGTGATGACATCCGGATCGAGCTCGAGGATGCCCACCGGGCAGACGTCGGTGCACAGCCCGCACCCCTTGCAGAAGAAATCGTCGATGGTGACTCGCGCCATGGAAACCTCCCTTGCTTAACTCGCGCACGGGCCGCTGCGCCCGCGCTCCTCTCTCGTATAAAATGGGCCGCCCTTAGGACCAGGGAGGCTTGACGTACACCTCCACAGCATAGCCATTGGGAATGTCCGCCAGGGCTGTTGACCCCGTGTTTTCCTGCCGAATGGCCTGAATGGGGGCGGTAATGCAGGCGACGGGAAGGCCTGCCGCCGAGGCCACTGCCTGGGCATACGGGACACTTTCGGCGATATGTCCCAGAGTGGTCTCGGCCTGCAGGTGGGAGTTCCCCACCACGGCCGTGGCCGCCAGATGGCTCTTGGCCTCGATCTCGCGCAGCACCGCCACCGCATCGGCGGGGGCCTGCGTGAGGTTGCGGAAGGCGTTCACCACGTAGAGCATGGCGTAGGGACCCGCCGCGAGGGCCGGCGCGAAGCGGGCGAGCGCCGTGGCGCCCACATCGTCGCCGCCGGCATCAACGATGACGACCGTGCGGCCCGTCTCGTCGCGGTAGGCCTCCGCCGCCGTCACGGCCAGCTCGCCGGTGACTGACGGCACATCGAGGCTCGTGCCCACGTGGCCGAACACCGGCGCGATGAGCCGCACCCCGGCCGCTTCCAGAAGATCGCGGTACTCGTTGGAACGGAAGTACGGGTTCACGACGTCCATGTCGGCGAGCGTCACCCGGTACCCCGCCGCGGCGGCATCCATGGCGAGGTTGAGGGAGAAGTTGGTCTTCCCCACCCCGTAATGCCCCGTCACCACCACAACCGGCTCCAACGGGAACGGGAGTCCAGTAGATGCGCCCGCCGTCATCAGATGAGTCCCTCGGGGGTTTTCTGGGAGGCGTGGTGGGTCTTGTCCTGCTCGCGGATGGCGGCGCGGCGAATCTTGCCGTTGACGGTGCGGGGCAGCTCGTCGACGTACTCGATGATGCGCGGGTACTTGTAGGGGGCCGTCTGGCGCTTCACCCACTTCTGCAGCTCGGCGGTAAGCTCGTCGCTTCCCTGCCAGCCGTCGGCAAGCACCACCGTCGCCTTCACGGCGAAGCCGCGCACCGGATCGGGCACGCCGGTGACGGCCACCTCGCGCACGGCGTCGTGCTCGAGCATGACCGACTCGATCTCGAAGGGGCCGATGCGGTAGCCGCTCGACTTGATGACGTCGTCGTTGCGGCCCACGTACCAGTAGTTGCCCTCCTCGTCGCGCCAGGCGGTGTCGCCGGTGTGGTACCAGCCGTCGTGCATGGCCTCGGCGGTCTTCTCGGGATTACGGTAGTACTCCATCATGATGCCGGCCGGATGCGGATCGATGGCGATGCAGATCTCGCCGGTCTCGCCGGTGTCGCACTCGGTGCCGTCCTCGCGGAGGACCTTCATGACGTACATCGGCACCGGCTTGCCCATGGAGCCCGGGCGCGGCGTGGAGTTCGTGAGGTTGCCCACGGTGAGCGGGGTCTCCGTCTGGCCGAAGCCTTCGTAGATGGTAAGGCCGGTATGCTCGCGCCAGAAGTCGAACAGATCGGGGTTCAGCGCTTCGCCGGCCGTGGTGCAGTACTCCAAGCTGGACAGGTCGAAGGCGTCCACGTCCACCTCGGTCATGAGGCGGTACATCGTCGGCGGGCAGCAGAGCGTCGTCACGCCGTAGCGACCGACGAGGGAGAGAATCTCGGCCGGATCGTAGCGGTCGAAGTCGTAGGTGAGCACTGCGGCCTCCATGAGCCACTGGCCGAAGAACTTGCCCCAGACCGCCTTGCCCCAGCCGGTGTCGGCGATGGTGAAGTGCAGCCCCTCGGGGTTTACGTTGTGCCAGTGCTTGGCCGTGATGAGGTGCGCCAGCGCGTAGCCGGAATCGTGGAGCACCATCTTGGGATTGCCCGAAGTGCCCGAGGAGAAGTACATGAGCATGGGATCGGCGCCCGCCGTCTCGCGGCGGGTGAAATCGGCCGAGGCGGCGAGCACCTCGCTGTTGAAGTCGCGCCAGCCCTCGCGCGCGACGGGGGCCGCGCAGATGCCCGCAGGGCCCGAGAGCGCCTCGCCGACAAGCTCGCCGGCGGGAGCGACCCAGTTCCCGTTCCCGTCGCGAGGGGTGAGCCCGGCGCCGGCAGGGTTCACGAGGATGAGCGTCTCCACGCTGGGGCACTCCTCTACCACCGCGTCGATGGTGTCGGCGATGTCCCCGGCCGAGGTGGCGATGATGGCCTTGATATCCGCCCCGTTCAGGCGATAGGTGAGGTCGTGTTCCTTCAGCATGAAGGTGGCCGGTACCGCCACCGCCCCCAGTTTCTCCAGGGCCAGCATCGTGAACCAGAACTGGTAGTGGCGGCGCAGGATGACCATGACGAAGTCGCCGCGCCCGATGCCGCAGTCCGCCAGGAAGTTCGCCGTCTTGTCCGACCACGTCTTCATGTCGGCGAAGGTGAAGACATGCTCCTCCCCTTCCGGATTGCACCAGACCATGGCGGTGCGCTCGGGGTCGTTGATCGCGATGTCGTCCACGACGTCGTAGGCGAAGTTGAAGTCGTCGGGCATGGTGATGTCGAACTTCGTGAGCAGACCGTTCTCGTCGTAGGCCTCGTCCACGTAACGCAAGTTGATGTTTCTCATGATGATATCCTTGGGTGAAGTCTTGAAAGGGCGGGCGATTACCTTGGGTTCGGCGACGCCGGATGCGCGGGCGCGCGGCCGGGCCAAAGAACGCCGGCCGCACCCGCGAGTCGGGCCGCCTAGATAATCTTCTCCCCCTCGGGCTTCATCACAATGGCGAGAAACACGCAGGGCTCCCCTCCGGTAGCAATCATGCCGTGGCCGCGACCGGAGTCGTACATGACGACATCCCCCGGATTTAGGATCTCCTCGTGATCCTCGTAGGCGAAGCGCATCTGGCCGGAGATGATGAAGTCGAGCTCCTGGCCCTCGTGGCGGGACAGGTGCACGGGCACGTCCTGCTCCTCTTCCAAATAGGGGGCGGTGACCACAAAGGGCTCGGCCAGCTTGTGGCGGAAATGCGGAGCCTTGTGCAGGTACTCGAAGCCGGCACGGCGCTTGATGGAAAGACCCGCCCCCTCGCGCGTGAGCGAGTAGCCCGTCAGGTGCGGGTTCTCGCCGGTGAGCAGCTCGATGACGTCGACGCCGAACTTCTCGGCGCACTTGTACAGGAAGGTGAAGGAGAGGTCCTCCTCGCCGGACTCTTGCGCGGCGTACTCCGCCGTCGACCGGCCCGTGGCCTCGGCCATCTCCTGCAATGTGAGGTCCATGTCCTCTCGCAGAGCGCGAATACGCCCCGCCACCTCTTTGATATTCGGCTCCACGACCTGCGACCTCCTTATCGGTTCTCGAAAATGACTGTAGCACGCTATTTTACTGGCATCTCGGCGGTCAACATTTCCAATCGGTTAAAAAGTCGGCGATGCGCCTATAGTTTTTCCCGCAGCTTCGCCATCGCCAGACGCGAAAACGAAGGCGCCCCGAAGGGCGCCTTGAGATCGCGGTGCGCGCGAGCCTAGGCTTTGCGGCGCAGGAGGGCGAGGAAGTGGGCGTCGGGGCCGCCGGGCTCCAAAACGGTGGAGAAGAACGGCAGCTCGATGTCGAGATCGGGGTTTCGGCAGGGCACCACCTCGAAGGCCGCACCGGCCTCGGTGGCCAGGAAGGCCTCCACAGCATCGGCGTTCTCCTCGTGGGTGACCGTGCAGGTGGCATAGGCAAGAATGCCGCCGGGGGCCACATGGGATGCCGCCGATTCCAAGAGACGCGCGTCCAGCTCGGCCGATTCGGCAATGGTTTCGGGGCGCAGGCGCCAGCGGATGTCCGCATGACGCCGGAGCGTGCCCAGCCCCGTGCACGGGGAGTCGATGAACACGCGATCGAAGGTGCGCTCGCCCACCAGGGCGTCCAAGTCGGTGGCGTCGCCGATGATGGCCTCGCTCACATGAGCCCCGTACTGCTCGGCGCGCTCTTGGAGCAGCTTGGTCTTGAAGGCGTGCACGTCCACCGTAACGTACTCGGGGATCTGCTTGCCGTGTCGCCGGTAGGCGATGCTCTGGTCGAGGATGGTCTTGGTGGCGCGGCCGGCGCCGATCTCCAAGAACGACTCCGGTGCCGTATCTCCCACCACCAGATCCGCCACCGCCTGGGAGGTGGCGTCGGACACGAGAAGCAAGCCCTGGTTTATCATGCGGCGCACCCGGCCATCGAGCAGGGGCACGCCCGACGCCACTTTGTAGCAGCCGGGTACGGCACAGCCGCCCAGCGCCATGGCTTCAGGCTCGGCGTGAGCCGCCGCGAGAACCGAGACGACCTCCTCGTCGGTGGCGGCCTTCAGCGCGTTGACGGCGATGTAGACCGGAGCCGGCTCGTTCGAGGCCACCATGAAGTCGCGGGCGCCCTCGGGTCCGAGCTCCGCGATGAGCCGCTTGGCGAGCCACACCGGGAAGCCGTGCAGCCGCGCATAGGCGGCGATATCGGTGCGCGGGTCGCCGAAGGGGAAGGCCTCTTTGGCGCGCACCACGCGGCGCAGCACCGCATTGGCGAGACCGCCCGCGCGCGGCGCCACCGACTTCACCAGTTCGACGCCCTGATCGACGGCGGCATGGGGGCTCTTCTGCAGAAAGATGATCTCGTAGGCCGACAGGCACAGCGCGTCGCGCACTGCCGGGGCCGCATCGTCGGGCGAGTCCATGCAGCCCGTGATGATGTCCTCCAGGGTGCCGCGCGTGCTGACCACGCCCAGCACGAGCCGGGTGGCGAAGGCCCGATCCTCCCGCGACAGGGGCGAGATATCGATGGTCTTGGCGATGATGTCCTGGGCGAACGCGTCGCGTTCCCTCAGCTGGTGGATGGCCGCCAGGGCAAGCTCGCGGGCCGTCGTGGCCTTGTGGGCCTTCTGCCGGCGCACCTGGTCGCGCCGCGCCGCGCCTCCGCGGCCGCCGTCGCGAGGCCCCTCGAAGCGCGGGCCGCGATCCTGCGGGGCGTCTTGGTCGGGGGCCGCCATGAGCTTGCCGTCGATGAACACCTCGCGCGGGTGGCCCGCCTCGCGGGAATCGCGCCGAGGGCCGAAATCCTTGTGAGGGGCGCTCCCACCAGTTGGCTTGCCATCGCGGGCACGGAAGTCCTTCCGGTCGGCGCCGGATCGCTGCTCGTCACGCGGGCCCCGGTCGTCCTTGCGGAATCCGCCGGGCTTGCCGCCCTTGCGAAAGTCGCCGGGCTTCCCGTCGCGGGGGCCGCGATCATCCTTGCGGAAGCTACCCGGCTTCCCGTCTTTGCGGAACCCGCCGGGCTTGCCCCCTTTGCGGAAGTCGCTCGGCTTCCCGTCACGAGGCCCCCGGTCATCCTTGCGGTAGCCACCCGGCTTGCTGTCCTTGCGGAACCCGCCGGGCTTGCCTCCCTTGCGGAAGTCGCCGGACTTGCCGCCGGGGCGCGGCCCGCGGTTCTGCCGCGCGCCGCCCTGGGCGTTGCGATCGCCCTGGCTCGCTCGGTCGTAGGATCGTCTCTGGTTGTGGGATCGATGATCGTTATGCACGGGACCATGTTCCTTCCTCGCCCCGCAGCGCGGGGACGCCGGCGGCAAACGAGCTCGCGTCCATGGCGCGCTTGCCGTCCGGTTTTACTTCGGTTACTTCCAAGACCCCCTCGGCGCAGCCGAGAAGCAGTCGGTTCGCGATAAGGGCCGCCGCTCCAGAGCCCAGGCGGTCGGCGGGAGCATCGCCGGCCACGCGGGCCGCCAGCACCGTCAGCGGCCGGCCAGCAATGACGGTTCGGGCGGGATGGGCGCCGCCCGAGGCGCGCACGCGGCGATCGTTCGCAACGGCGCTCTCGGCAGGATCGAGGTTCAGTTCGCCTTTGGCGATCTTCTCGGCGTAGGTGACCAGCGCCTCGTCCTGGGCCACCCAGCGTAGATTGCCGCCCTCGGCCTGGGCCAGCGCCGTGAGCAGCGCGCTGGCGCCCAGAGCTGCCAGCTCCTCGGTGAGCTCGGCGGCTGTGCGCGAACCTGCGGGCAGCGAGCGGCACACGCAGTAGTCGCCGGTGTCGAGCCCCTCCTCCATGGCCATGATGCACACGCCGATCTCCTCGTCGCCGGCGAGGATGGCCCGCTCGATGGGGGCCGCCCCGCGCCAGCGCGGAAGCAGGGACCCGTGCACGTTCAGGCAGCCGAAGGGCGGCAGGTCGAGCACGTCCTTAGGGAGAATCGCCCCATAGGCCGCCACGCAGATGACATCGGGCGCGAACGCGGCGAGTTCCGAGAGCACCTCGGCGTCGCGCAGCGTGCGCGGCGTGCGCACGGGAAATCCTCGCCGCTCGGCCACCTCCTTCACCGGGGAGGGCGCGAGCGCCTTCCCCCGGCCGCGCACCGCATCGGGACGCGTGTAGACAGCCGCGATCTCGTGGAACTCCGCCAACTCGTCCAGAATTTCCGCCGCGAAGCGAGGCGTTCCCATGAAGACGACGCGCACGCTACTTCACCTCGATATCGGTGTCGCCGGGACGCGCCCCGTTGGCCTTGGCCTCCTCGTAGGCGCGCAGGGCCTCGATGCGGGTCACCGGATCGCAGCTCTCGAAGAGCGTTTTGCCGTTCAAGTGGTCGATCTCGTGCTGCAGGCAGCGGCCGAGCAGGCCGTCGCCCTCGATCTCCCACAACTCGCCGTCCAGGTCGTAGTACTGCACGCGCGCCCAGGGCTGGCGCTTCACCGGCACCGTGACGCCGGGGCACGAAAGGCAGCCCTCGCCGCCCTCCTCCGGCTCGCCGGCCAGCTCCACGATCTCGGGGTTCACGAGCACGATGGGGTTCTTCTCGCCCTTCTCGCCGTCCCAGTCGACGTCGATGACGACGAGGCGCTTGGTGACGCCCACCTGAGGGGCAGCGATGCCGCAACCGTAGTTCTTGTACATGGCGTGGGCCATCTGCTTGGAGAGGCGCTTAAGCGACTTGTCGCCGGGCTCGCACGGCTCGCAGACCGTGGCGAGAATGGGGTCGGGGGAAATAACAATGGGAAGCACGGTATTCCTTACTCTGTATAGTGAAGTGTCAATGCGCTGCGGCAACCCCGGGCAGCTCTGAGGGGGCCTGGGATCGTATCAGTTGCTTGGGACATTGTGAAGCGCGAGGCCCCTCCTGTCCAGATGACCCGCGAAATCTACGGACGGACGGCGGCGGGTGCCCTAGCTGGCGGGCAGCGCTCGGTGGGCGACGCGGCGGGCGGCCACGTCCATCTGAAGGGTGGTGACGGCGGCGTGCAGAAGCTCGGCCTCCTCGGCGTCGGCCCCGGCGTTCATCTGGGCCGTCAGCGCGCCTATGGCCTCCTCGGCATCGCCTAAGGCCAGCTCCTCGGCCAAGTAGGCGCCGATGGCCTCCGGGGTGCTCGACGGATAGGACGACCCGGCGGTGAGCACGCGGGCAGCATGGGGCGTGGCGAGCGTCGCCTTCGTGACGATGTCGGCCGGTGTGGCGCCCGGGTTCTCGGAGAGGGTCGCCAGCACGCTCTCGGCGAGAAGCCGGTGCACCTCCTCGTGCCACTGCACCTGGGCGAGCGCGTCGGCATGGGCGAGCCCCACGAGCGGGTGCTGGCAGGCCAGGGCCAGAAACTCTCGCTCGAAGCGCAGGCGGTTGCGCTCGGCCTGGGAAAGCGCGCGGCGCGCGGGCTGGGACATGGAAGCTTCGGGGGCGGCCTCCTCCTCGCCGGCGCTGCGGGGCACCTCCAGGGCCGCCAGGCGCTCCAGCACGTCGGCCTCCTCGATGCCGAGACGGCCATGGGCCCGCAGGCGCGACCAGGTGCGCACGGCGTAGTCCTTCGCCACCAGCGTGTCCTTGATGGGGGCGAGCACCGCCAGGCACGCGTCCAGCGCGCGATCGCGGCCGGGCGCCGTGTCCAAGTTGAAGCTGTCGAGGCGCCGCTCGAGGCCGAACTCGATGAGCGGCAGCGCCCCTTCCACCACCTTCTCCAGGGCTTCCGCGCCTTCCGCTTGCACGAACTCGGCCGGATCCTGGTTGTTCGGCAGGGTGACGGCCAGAAGCTCCACGGAGTTGCGGTTCTTGTCGGAGATGCTCTCGCCGATGAAGGCCAGGGCGCGATCGGCCGCCTTCTGGCCCGCCGCGTCGCCGTCGAACAGGTAGACGATCTTCTTGGGCGCGTGCTTGGCGAGCACCCGGATGTGCCGCATGGTGAGCGCCGTGCCCAGGGTGGCCACCACGTTGGTGACCCCGGCCTCGTGCAGCGCGATGACGTCGGTGTAGCCCTCCACCACGATGGCGCAGCCGGTGGAGGCCATGCGAGCCTTCGCCTGATTAAGCCCGTAGAGCACCTGGGACTTGTGGAACAGCGGCGTTTCCTGGGAGTTCAGGTACTTCGGCTCGCCGGTGCCGATGACGCGGCCCCCGAAGGCCACGCAGTCGCCCTGGGCGTCGAAGATGGGGAACATCACGCGCTCGTAGAAGCGGTCGCGCACCGGGCCCCCGCGCCCATCGAGGGCCACGTTGGCGCGGATCATCTCATCGGGTTTGAAGCCCAAGGCCGACAGGTGCCGCACGAGCGCGCCGCGTCCCGGGGCGTAGCCGAGCATCCACTTCTTCGGCACCTCGCCGCCGAAGCCGCGGGAGGCCAAATACTTCCGCGCCGCGTCGGGCCCCTCGCCGCGGCCGCGCATGAGCTGGGTGTGGTAGAACTCGGCCGTGCGCGCGCAGATCTCCTTCATGCGGCTCTTCACCGAGCGCGACACGCCCCCGCCCCGCGCGTCCTCCGCGATGTCGATGTGGGCGCGGTCGGCCAGATAGCGCACGGCCTCGGGAAAGTTGAAGTCCTCGGTCTTCATGATGAACGAGAAGACGTCGCCCCCTTCCCCGCAGCCGAAGCAGTGCCACAGCTGGGTGGCGGGGTCGATCTTGAACGAGGGGGTCTTCTCCTGATGCAGCGGGCAGCAGCACCAGAAGTCGCGGCCCTTCTGCTTGACGGGGGTGCGCTCGCCGATGACCGCCACGAGATCGCTCGCGTCGCGAACTTTCTGGATATCCTCGTCGCTGATGCCGGCCACGCGCCCCCGCTTTCTCTTCGTCGTTTTCTGGAAAGTATAGCACCTCGTTCGCAAACAGATGTTCCTCAAGCTACAATAGCGGCAAAACTAACGACCAGCGAAAGCGAGCGAGCCATGGCAGAGAACAACGTCCCCTACCTTACCCTCGATCCCGACGTGGAAGAGGCCATCCGGGCTGATCGGGCCGCCGGGCGAACGAGCCCCTACCGCACCGACGACAACGCCGTGGTGCGCCGCGAGGACTTCGCCCACGACCGGGCCACGCTCACGCGCCCGGCCTTCGTGCGCGACATCGAGAAGATCTTGAACCTGCCCGCCTACAACCGCTATGCCGACAAGACCCAGGTGTTCTCCTTCGCCGAGAACGACGAGATCTCGCGGCGCGGCCTGCACGTGCAGCTGGTGAGCCGCGTGGCCCGGGGCATCGGGAGCCTGCTCGGGCTGAACTGCGACCTCATCGAGGCCATCGCGCTGGGCCACGACACGGGCCACACGCCCTTCGGCCACGCCGGCGAGCGCTTTCTGTCGGCCTGCTACCACGCGCGCACCGGGCGCACCTTCAACCACAACGTGCACTCGGTGCGGGTGCTCGACAACCTGTACCGCCGCAACATCTCGCTGCAGACGCTCGACGGTGTGCTCTGCCACAACGGCGAGTTCGCCCAGCAGGTGCTGCGCCTGGGAGAGACGGCCACGTTCGAGCAGCTGGACAACTTGGTGGAGGCCTGCACGGCCGACGAGTCCACCATCAAGACCCTGCGCCCTTCCACGCTGGAGGGCTGCGTGGTGCGCGTGGCCGACATGATCGCCTACATCGGCAAGGATCGCCAGGACGCGCTGGCCATGGGGGTCATCGATTCGCTTTCCCCCTTCGATTCCGAGGCGATCGGCGTGACCAACGCGAAGATCATCAACAACCTCACCGTGGACATCGTGAACAACTCCTACGGCAAGCCGGAGATTGCCATGAGCGAGGAGGTCTTCCGCGACCTGAAGCTGGCGAAGAAGCAGAACTACGAGGTCATCTACTTGAAAGAGGGCATGGTGGACGACACCGAGAACCTCGTGGAGGAGATGTTCGAGGAGATGTACGCGCGGCTTCTGGCCGACCTTTTGGAAGAGCGCCGGGAAAGTCCCATTTTCCAGCACCATGTGCGGCGCCTCGCCGCGGCGTCGCGGTCCATCGTGCCTGCGGAATATCTGGCCGGCGAGCCGGACCAGATCGTGGTGGACTACATGGCATCCATGACTGACAGCTACTTCATGGCCATCTACCGCCACCTGTTCCCGGAAAGCGACCGCCGCATCCAAACCCGCGGTTACTGCGCCGACCTTTAGGGCTGAAAAGGCCTTCCCCACAAAGGCCCCCGCACTGATGCGCGGGGGCCTTTGTGGGGAAGGCTGAGTGAACGAATTACAACGCCGCCACGGTCTCGCCGACGATCTTGCCCATGGAGGCGAGGAAGTTCTCCTTCACCTCGGCAGCAAGCCCCATGTTGTCGGCAAGCTCCTCCAGTGTGTTGCCCGCATAGGTGACGCAGCCGCGAATCTTGTGGCCCTCGGCCCCCGCGGCGATGACTTGGGGCAGCTCCTCCTCCAGCGACTGGAGGAAGCCGCCGTCGTGGAAGCCGCCCGTGCCCGGATAAACGTGCTCGGGGGCGTTCTTCTGCACGTACTCCTTCCAGTTGGCATCAGCCACGCCGAAGACATGGGGAGCGCCCGATGATAACCGACCTCATGATCCACTATACGAGCCCCCTGTGGCTGCTCTCCACGGCCTTGGAACTGGGACTGCTCGTGCTGTTCCTGCGCCCCCTCGAGCGGCGGCGTGACAATCTTACGAGATCGTTCGCGCTGCTGGCGGTCCTGGCGGTGCTGTGGCACGGCAACCACCTGCTGCACTTCGATTTCGCCTTCGACTTCCTCGTCAACATCGCGCTTGTTACCGGGTTCATCGCACTGGTCGGGCGCACTCGCCGCGGTCAGGCCCTCTACCTTGCCTGCGTGTTCCTCCTCTGCACGGAAATCGGGAAGATCGTCGCCGTCGACGTGCTGCTTACGGAGAAGCGCCGCCAATGCCTGAGCGCGGGCATACGCCCGACATTCTTCGTGGACGGGAGTCGACTGGGCTTCATCAACGATTTCGATTTGTGCACACTTATCGGCAACGCCGCCGACAACGCTATCGAGGCCACCTCCCAGCTGCCGCTGGGCGAGGCACGCGAGTCATCATGGTGCCCGTGCCGTCCTCGCCTTGAGTCTGCACGGGGCAGTGAGCTTCCGAGGGCCCTACCCCTTGAAGCCCGCGTCCACCTGATGGCACGCCGGGTTGTCGGCGGCGGTGGTGGCGAGCATGGCCTTCTAGGATGTAGGAGCCTCCGCCCCATCAACTTTACGCCGTCCGGTCACCCGCGGCTACGGGCGGCTGCTTCACATAAGCTCGGGTTATGTGATTGAAGAGCCGCTCTCGTAACGCAAGGGGGCGGCCTTTCTCTTTCCATCGCCCCAGCTACTTCCGAAGCGATTTCCCGAGCTTGATGGCCGCGAACAGCACGAGGACAAACGCTAGCAGTTCAGTCCAAGTAACCATAAGCCACCCCCCTTCAGAAGAGAAGCAGCCCACCGCCTAACCCCATGTCGATTATATCATAAGTTGTCGTACATTTGTACGTTATTCTTTGAATCCTTTGTCTTTCTGGTGGCAGGCGGGGTTGTCGGCGGCGATGGTGGCGAGCTCGTCGCAGCGCTCGTTCTCGGGATGCCCCGCGTGGCCCTTCACCCAAACGAACTTCACGGTGTGGGGCTCTTTGGCAGCGAGCAGCCGCTTCCACAGATCGACGTTCTTCACGGGCTGCTTTTGCGAGTTCTTCCAGCCTCGCTTGAGCCAGCCGGCCACCCAGTTTTGGTTGAAGGCGTTCACGAGGTACTGCGAATCCGAGTACACCGTCACCGTGCAGGGGCGCTTTAAGGCCTCCAGGCCCACGATGCAGCCGAGCAGCTCCATGCGGTTGTTGGTGGTACAGGAAAAGCCGGCCGAGAGCTCCTTCTCGTGCACCGCGCCCGAGGGCGCCGTGTAGCGCAGAATGGTGCCGTAGCCGCCCGGCCCGGGATTGCCCCGGGACGAGCCGTCGGAGTACAGGGTCACTTCCATGGGAGCTCCTTGGTGCTCGGGTGAGGCCGCCACATGTCTCGCGGCGGCAAAGTCGTTGAAGGAGAAGCCAGATTGCGCGGTCATGGGGCTACAGCTCCGCTTCCGTGCGCTCGCCCAGGTCGATGAGCTCCTGGCGCGTGTGCACACCGCACTTGGCGTAGATGCGGCGCAGGTGGGTGTCCACGGTGTTCTTCGAGATGAAGAACTCGCCAGCGATGCGCTCGGCGGTGCGGCCGCGCAGGGCGAGCGGCAAGATCTCGGCCTCGCGCTTCGAGAGCTTGGCCGTGCGCGCGATGAGATCGCAGGCCTCCTCGAAACGGTCGCTCTGGGCGATGACCACCGAGAGCGCTGCCATGTCGCGATCGGTGAACAGGAACAGGTACGTGTACAGCACCGCCACGCCGGCCAGGGCCACGAGCGCCGCCGACACGTCGAAGGCGCCGGGGAGCGCCCCGAGCACGCCGCCGACGAGCACGCCGGTGATCTCGCCCGCGAACAGCGCGGCGAAGCCCCGGGCGAAGGAGCGCGCCGCGTCCCCGCCGCCGATGCGGCCCATGATGAGGAACAGCGAGACGAGCACCGAGAACACCCCGAGGTAGCCGGCGAGCACCACGGCCACGCCAGAGACGCCCACGCTCTCAAGCAGCGGCACGGCGACAAAGCCGCCCACCATGAGCAGGATGGCGAGCCGGTAGGCGCCCCCGAGCGGCCCCACTTCCTGATCGGGCCCCGTGGGCAGCACGGCGCGCACGCCCACCGAGAGCGGACGGCCCCCGTAGAGCTGCAGTGCGGCGGCGCAGTACAGCACGAAGAGCACAAAGGTGACGGAAAGCGATGACGCAGCTCCCCCATCGGCGCTGGTGGCAAGGGCCTCCACGGCGCCGGTGGCCAAGCCGTAGACCACCGTGCCGGCGATAATGCGCCCGGAGAGCTTGGCGGCCTCCTCGGTTGGATCGTCGGCAGCCGCGGACTCGGCGTCGCGGCCATCAGGCTCGCCGAGCGCACGCAGGGCCCAAGCACTTCCCACGGGCAGCACGTACAGTAGGATATAGGCGCCCTCCACGGGAATGGCGACGACGAAGAAGCACACCGCCGCCCCAAGGGCGCTCCCAATGAACACCTCGGGCACGGACTGGTCGATGGAAGTCTCCCCCAGCACCCGGCCCCACCGGCATAGAAGGAGCGCGAGCGGAACGCCGGCGGCCAGCCCCTCCACGGCGGCAAGCGCGAGCCACGGAATGCCGGGCACAAGGCTATGCAGCGCAACGATGAGGTACAGCGCTCCCACCAACGGCAGCGCGTAGCAGCGCGCGAGGCCCTCGGCCGCGGCCATCAGATGCCGACGCGGGCGCTCGCAGGTCATGAACGCGAAGGTGGCGGCCATGACGAGGAGCACGCAGAGCAGGTCGGCCCGATCGATGAGGAACCCGTGCTGGCTGCTCTCGTTATAGGAGCCCAAATACAGCATGGCGAAGAGAAAGGCCTGGTTGCAGCCGAAACCGAGGATGGCATAGCGCGCTTGGCGCAAACGCGAAAGCGTCATCGTCGCCATGGCCTCCCCTTTCTTGCTCGCATTAACAATGAGGTATTCTATCGCAACGAAGCGAATCGGCTCCCGCCGACGGAAACATCCGACGAAATGAACCGCCTATGGCAACATGAAGAGAAGCGGCGCTGACCATATCGGGCAGCTGCCGCTTCTCTTGGGAGGGAGGGTTGAAACGAACCCCGCACCCGAAGGCGCAGGGACGGTTCACGAATGTTATTCGGCCTTCTTGCGAACGACCTTCTTGACCACCTTGGTCTCGGACTCGCCGGCGGTGGCGTAGGCGACCTCGGGCTCGTCTTCAACGATCTCGACGATCTCCTCGACTTCCTCATCCTTGTCCTTGTCGAAGGCCATGCCCTCGCGCAGGCTCTTCACGGTCTTGCCAAGAGAGGCGCCGAGTTTGGGGAGGTTCTTCGGTCCGAAGATGAGCAGCACGACGACGAGGATGATAACGAGCTCAGGCACGCCCAGTCCGAGAATCTTCATGAGATGGTCTCCTTCTTTGCTTCGAAGCCGGCTGGTTCCAACCTTGCGCCGCGCTTCACGGTTTCTTGTGTTTTGACGCCGCCCACTATGCCTCCTTCCAAGCCTCCTGCCTATCACGCAGACCCATGATTTTGTCACGCGGCGAAGAAATTTTCCTATCACACCTTTGCGTGACAAAGCTCGTTTTCGCTGGTCAGAAGCTTACGCAAAAAAGGGCTGACCAAGGGTCAGCCCCTACGGAACAACTATGGGAGATTTTTCCTACTCGTGAATCCAGCTGAACATGCCGCGGATGCGCTCGCCGGTCTTCTCGATCTCGTGGTTGTTGATGGCCTCGCGCTGCTCGAGGAGCCACGCGTGCCCGTTCTTGCAGTCGGCGACGAACTCCTCGGCGAAGGTGCCGTCCTGGATGCGGGCCAAAATCTCGCGCATGGCCTCGCGGCTCTGCTCGTTGATGACCTTCGGTCCCGCGTAGTACTCGCCGTACTCGGCGGTGTTGGAGATGGAGTAGTTCATGAAGTGGATGCCGCTCTCGTACATGAGGTCGACGATCATCTTCATCTCGTGGTAGCACTCGAAGTAGGCGAGCTCCGGCGGATAGCCCGCCTCGACCAGCGTTTCGAAGCCGGCCTTCACGAGCTCCACCAGACCGCCGCAGAGCACGGCCTGCTCGCCGAAGAGGTCCTCTTCTGTCTCCTGGGCGAAGGTGGCCTTGATGACGCCGGCGCGCGCCCCGCCCACGCCCCAGGCATAGGACAGCGCGATATCCCAGGCGTCTCCCGTGGCGTCCTGGGCCACGCAGATGAGGTCGGGCACGCCGGAGCCCTCGGTGTACTGGCGGCGCACGATGTGGCCGGGGCCCTTCGGCGCGCACATGATGACGTTCACGTCCTCAGGCGGGGTGATGTAGCCGTAATGGATGTTGAAGCCGTGGGCGAAGGCGAGGGTGTCGCCGGCCTTCAAGTGCGGGGCGATAGAGGTCTCGTACACCTCGGGCTGCAGCTCGTCGGGCACGAGCACCATGATGAGGTCGGCCTCCTCGGCGGCCGTGGCCATGTCGGTGACGCGCAGGCCGGCCTCCTCGGCGGCCTCGATGGAGTGCGAGCCCTCGCGCAGGCCCACGCGCACGTCGCAGCCGGAATCCTTGAGGTTCAGCGCATGCGCATGGCCCTGGGAGCCGTAGCCGATGATGGCGATCTTCTTGTCCTTGATGATATCGGGGTTGCAGTCCTGCTCGTAGTAGATGGTGACGGCCATGAATGAGATTCCTTTCTCTTGTTGCCTTTTCTATTTCCTAATCTCGCGAGCTGCGGGAGAGGGCTACTTTGCCGGTGCGGACGGTTTCCTTGATGCCGTAGGCGCGCAGCAGGTCTTCCAGGCCACGAAGCTTCGCGTCGTCGCCGGTGGCCTCGATGGTGAGCGAGCTTTTGCCCACGTCGACGATCTTCGCGCGGAAGATGTTGGCGATCTCGATGATCTCGCTGCGGCGCTCGGGCGCGGCGTTCACCTTGAACAGCACTAGTTCGCGCTCGATGGCGCCCTCGTCGGTGAGATCGGTGATCTTGTGCACGCTGATGAGCTTGTGCAACTGCTTGGTGATCTGCTCGTAGGCCACGTCGTCGGCGAGCACGATGGCGGTGACCCGCGACATGGTGGGGTTTTCGGTGGGGCCCACGGACAGCGACTCGATGTTGAAGCCGCGCCGGGAGATGAGGCCCGTCACGCGGGACAGCACGCCGGGACGGTTCTCCACCAGGACAGACAGAACGTGCTTCATCGCGCGCCTCCCTTCTCGTCGGAAAATGCCGGCATCTCGGCATCGGCCTCGCGGAAGAGGGTCTTCCAGTCTTCGGGGCGCACGTCCACCGTGGAGCCGTCCTGGCCCAGGCGGGCGCCGGTGTCCTCGGGATCTATCTCCCAGCGGCCGCCGAATTGGGCGTCCAGCTTGGCGCAGGGAGAGGCGGCGACCGGCGCGGCGCTCGCGGCCGCCTGGGCCCGGGGGGAGCCCGGGGCGGCGGGCACGTCGGTGCGCACAGCGCCCACGGCCACGTCGATGGCCCCCATGACGTTGTCGAGGGCCGCCCCCGGCGCAACCATGGGGTACACGTTCTGCTCGGGAGAGATGGCCACATCCAAGAGATAGGGGCCTTCCGCCGCCAGCATGCGCTCGATAGCGGCGGCGACCTCACCGGGCGCCTCCACGCGCTCGCCCTCCCAGCCGTAGGCCTCGGCCAGCTTCACGAAGTCGGGCACCGGCTCGAGCAGCGTCTGGGAATAGCGCTTGTCGTAGAACAGCTTCTGCCACTGGTGCACCATGCCGAGGCAGCGGTTGTCCAGGATCATGACCTTCACGGGCACGCCGTTGATGGCGGCCGTGGCCATTTCCTGGGAGTTCATCTGGAACGACCCGTCGCCGGCGATGCAGACCACCGTGGCTCCGGGGTTCGCCACGGCGGCCCCGATGGCGGCCGGGAAGCCGAAGCCCATGGTGCCCAACCCCCCTGACGAGAGGAAGGTGCGCGGGAACTCCCGGGGCAAAAACTGGTGGGCCCACATCTGGTGCTGGCCCACCTCCGTGGTGACGATGGAGGTCGCCGGATCCAGCTGGCGCCCAAGCTCCGCGATGACGAGCTCGGGGACGATCTCGCCGGTCTGCTCGTTCTCCGCCATGTTCGGATGGTAGAACGGGTAACGAGCGCGCCAGGCGTTGATGTCGGCGATCCACTGATCGTCGCACGGGACGGCGCCGTCTTTATCGAGCGTCTCCAGCATGCCGGAAAGCACGCCCTTCAAATCGCCCACGATGGGCACGTCGGCGTCGCGAATCTTGCCGATTTCCGCCGGGTCGATGTCGATGTGCACGATCTTCGCGTTGGGGGCGAACTCGGACACACGCCCGGTGACGCGGTCGGAGAAGCGCGCGCCGGCAGCGATGATGAGGTCGGCCTCGGTCATGGCCATGTTCGAGTACTTCGCCCCGTGCATGCCCACTGGCCCCAGGTTCAGAGGATGGCTTGCCGGCACGCCGCCCTTGCCCATGAGGGTGGCGACGGCGGGGATGTGCATCTTGTCCATGAGGGCCACGATTTCCTCGGTGGCCTCCGACGCGATGACGCCGCCCCCGACGTAGAGCAGGGGCTGCTCGGCCTCCTCCAGAAGGCGGCAGGCGGCGCGGATCTGCTTGGCGTTGCCGCGGTAGGTGGGCTTGTAGGAGGGCAAGTTCACCGTATCGGGGTATTCGAAGACCATGGTCTCGCCGGCCACGTCGCTCGGGATGTCGATGAGCACCGGGCCGGGGCGCCCCGTGACGGCGATATGGAAGGCCTCGCGGATGGTGCGGGTGAGCTCTTCGGTGGATTGCAGCAGGTAGGAGTGCTTGACCACCGGCATCGTGATGCCCACAATGTCGGATTCCTGGAAGGAGTCGGTGCCGATGACCCCCCGCCCCACCTGGCCGGTGATGATGACGAGGGGCACGGAGTCCATGTAGGCCGTGGCGATGCCGGTCACGGTGTTCGTGGCGCCGGGCCCCGAGGTGACGATGGCCACGCCGGCGCGCCCGGTGGAGCGGGCGTAGCCGTCGGCCATGTGGACGGCCCCCTGCTCGTGGCGGGCGAGCACGTGGGTGATCTGGTCGGAATCGTACAGCGCGTCGTAGAGCTTGATGGCCTGGCCGCCCGGGTAGCCGAACACCGTCGTGACCCCCTCGGCCTCGAGGCTCGCGATGACGGCCTCGGCGCCGAGCATGGCGCGGCCCTGCTTGGCCGTGCGGGATCCCGCGCCCCGGGGCGCCCCCTGGGTGGCGGCGTTGCGCCGGGCCTGGGGCGCGGACTTGCCCTCGGCCGCCGTCGCGCCGGCCGCTGCCTTCGTGTCGTTGATGTCGCTCACAGGATGATCGCCCCCTTGTCGGCGGAAGTTACCAGTTTCGCGTACTTGGCCAGCACGCCCGCATCGTGCTTGGGCGCCGGGGGCTCCCACGCCGCGCGCCGGCGTGCGAGCTCCTCGTCGCTCACGTTCAGCGTCAGCGCGCCGCCCTCGATGTCCACCGTGATGGAATCGCCCTCGCAGATAAGAGCGATGGGGCCGCCGGCCGCCGCCTCGGGGCTCACGTGGCCCACGGCCGGCCCTTTGGTGGCGCCGGAGAAGCGCCCGTCGGTGATGAGGGCCACCGAGGTGGAAAGCCCCATGCCGCAGATGGCCGAGGTGGGCGAGAGCATCTCGCGCATGCCCGGGCCTCCCGCCGGTCCCTCGTAGCGGATGACCACCACGTCTCCCGGGACGATCGCGCCGGCGCCGATGGCCGCACAGGCCGCCTCCTCCGAATCGAACACGCGGGCCGGGCCGGTGTGCCGCAGCATGGACGGATCCACCGCCGCTTTCTTCACCACCGAGCCGTCAGGCGCCAGGTTGCCGTAGAGCACCTTGAGGGCGCCCACCCCGGAATAGGGGTTCTCGCCCGTGCGGCACACCTCGCCGTCGGCCGGCGGGCAGCAGGCCGCCAGGTACTCGGGCAAAGGCCCCATGCAGGTGAGCGCGCTCTCGTCGAGCAGGCCCATCCGTCCCAGCTCCCCCATGACCGCCGGCACTCCGCCCACGCGGTACAGGTCGATGAGCGGCCGCGGGCCGGAGGGGGCGAGCTTCACCAGATGCGGCGTGCGCGCGCTGGCCGCGTCCCAGTCGGCCATGGTGATAGGGCAGCCGGCCGCCGCCGCGATGGCCGTCAGGTGCAGCACCGTGTTCGTGGAGCCGCCGAAGGCCATGTCGCATTCCATAGCGTTGTGCACGGCAGCGGCGTTCAAAATGTCCTTGATGCGCACGTTGTCGCGGAGCAGTTCTATCACCTTCATGCCGGCGCGCTTGGCCAGACGGATGCGCTCGGAGTAGACGGCCGGCACGGTGCCGTTGCCCGGAAGGGCGATCCCCAAGGCCTCGCACAGGCAGTTCATCGAGTTCGCCGTGAACATGCCCGAGCAGCTGCCGCAGGTGGGACAAGCCGTGTCCTCGAAGTAGGCGAGCTCCTCTTCGGTCATGGTGCCGGCCGCCACCTTCCCCGCCCCGTCGAAGAGCGTGTTCAGATCGGTGGAGCCCTCCCCGTCGGGGCCCGTGCCGGGGAGCATGGGGCCGCCGGAGACGAAGACCGTGGGCACGTTCGCCCGCAAGGCCCCCAGGATCATGCCGGGAACGATCTTGTCGCAGTTCGGGATGCACACCAAGCCGTCAAAGGCGTGCCCCATGACGGCGCATTCAACGGAATCGGCAATGACCTCGCGCGAGACGAGCGAGTAGTGCATGCCCTCATGGTTCATGGCGATGCCGTCGCACACGCCGATGGTGCTGATTTCGAAGGGGACGCCGCCGGCCATGTAGATGCCGGCCTTCACGGCCTCGGCGATCTTGTCGAGGTTGGTGTGCCCGGGGATGATGTCGTTGCGCGAGCCCAGCACCGCGATGAAGGGGCGATCCATCTCCTCGTCGGTGATGCCGTCCGCCTTGAGCAGGCTGCGGTGCGGCGCGCGCGCCACCCCTCGCTTGATCTGGTCGCTTCTCAACTCCATAGGCCTCGCTTCCTCTCGCGTTCCAACGCCGAAAACACAAAAACCCGCTGCAAGATGCACCGGGCCGGAAAACGAGACGCCCGCGCGACGACGCGCAGGGAGGCTCTACGACAGATAACGGTGTCGCCGGTCCGACGCTACTTGCCCCCTTCGGCCCGGCGGTAAGCCTGTCAACCGAAAGGTCGTTCGCACCGAACTGCACAGAGGTGGCTGTTCGGGTCGCCCACCGCCTGCTCGCACCAACCGCAGGCTCTCTTCAGATGGGTTCGCCCCTACTTTTCCTCGTCAACGCATTTCATCGGTATTAACTTGGCTCGGGAGTTTAGCACTCTCGTGGACATTCGCAAGGCTTTTCGCTCATATTTTTTCGGGAATCTGACGAAACGGGCACGAGCGGTGACAAATGGGCCGCGCCGCCGTGACGCTTGACGAGCCGTCATCCCCGCCGATCGCCCCTTCCGTAAACTGGTCGGGAAAGGGAAACGTCTATTCAGGAGAGGATACGGCCATGAGTACCGCCACCGTCCATCGTCGCAAGCTGTCGGCTACCGGTACCGTCCCTCCGAGCGGTTCCACAGCGAAGCCGAAACCCCGCTCTCCGCGCCCTCCCCTTGCAGCCAGCCCCCAGGGCGCCGCGCGGCCGCAGGACACCGGGCAAGCGAGGCGCCCCGTCCGCGCCGCCTCGCTGCACCCGCGCGCCGTCGCCGCGAGCAACTTCGTTCCCGACCCCGTCACCCTCGAGCTGACCGACCGCGCCGAGCATCCGATGCTCACGCCGTCATGGCACGCCTTCCGCGCCTATGCCTCGAACCATCCGCAGCTTTCCGAGCTGAAGGCCCAGGGGCTCGTTCCCATGATGCGGGCCCACCAAGGGCTGCGTCTGGCGATTTTCGCGGTGGCCGCGGCCTTGGTGCTGCTCCTTGTGGCGCTTTTGGCCTATTGGTGGCTGCTGCCGGCGCCTGCGGCGGCCGACTCGCCCTACGCCACCGCTGATGCGGGCACCGCCCAGAGCACGGCCGTGGACCGGTGGGAGCAGGGCGTAGTGCCCTCGCTATACCAAAGCGACACCTCTTGGGCCGATGTGCCCTACGGCCAGGCCACGCTCGCCTCCACCGGCGCGGCGCCGGTGTCCCTGGCCATGGCTTATGTGGCGGCGACCGGCGACACCACCTACACTCCCGTCGAGTTCGCGCAATGGGCCACCGACCATGATCTCACGGCCGCCGGCGTCGACACCATCGGCGCCTTCCTGCAGCAAGCGGGCTCCGCCTTCGGGCTCGCCGTCGAGCCCATGGCCGTCGACGACCGGACGCTGCGCCACGCCATCGTCTCGAACGTGCCCGTGCTCGTCGTCACACAGCCCGGCACCTTCGCGCCCGCTGCCTCGGTGGTGGTGCTCGACGACATCGACAAGGACTCCCGCATCGTGCTGCACGACCCGACAAGCGCAAGCCGTTCTGCCAAGGGATGGGCCTTCGGCGACATCACCGGCGCCGCCGCCCTCGCCTTCACGGTGCATGAGGCCTAAAAAAGACGGGCGCACCGCAGATCTTCGCAACGATTCCAACCGTTTGGGTGTTTTCGCCGCTTCAGAAGAACAGTAATATGTGGGGCTGACCTTTGGAATTCGTCGCGAGGAGACCCCATGAACTACCGCCAAGTCACCGTACATCCCGAGTCGCGCATCGCCCCCAACGCCACGCTGGTAGGCCAGGTGGAAGTGGCCAAGGACGCCACGATCCTGTTCAACGCCACCCTGCGCGGCGACTACGGCAGCCGCATCGTCGTGGGCGAGGGCTCCAACGTGCAGGAGAACAGCTGCCTGCACCTCGATTTCAACCAGGACTGCATCGTGGGCCGCGGCGTGACCATCGGACACGGGGCCGTGGTGCACGGCTGCACGCTCGGAGACAACGTGCTCGTGGGTATGGGGGCCGTCGTCATGAACGGGGCCGTCATCGGCGCGAACTCGCTGGTGGCCGCCAGCGCTCTGGTGACCGAGGGTACGCAGGTGCCGGAGGGGTCGCTCGTGGTGGGCGTGCCGGCGAAGGTGCGCCGCCAGCTCACCCTGGAGGAGATCGAGGGCAACCGCGAGGCGGCCCGGGGCTATGCCGCCATTGGACGCGACTTGGCCGAACAGGGCATCCTCTACTGGGGCGCCGACATTCCCGCCGACGCGCGCACCATCGCGCTCGCGCAGGACTAGCGGGCAGATCCTCCGAGCCGCATCAGCCCAGAACTGTTTCCAAGGAAGAGCACTTTTCTCATTTTGGACAAAATACGCTCCGAGTGAACCGCAGCATCGAACTTTACCCGGTTTCTATGCTTTCACAAGCCTCGTTTTCAAAGAGTCGTTAACCTAATTCATAAATTATGGCCACCCTGCGAATGTCCTTCCGCTGACGGGAGCTCATTCGGAGCATCATTTGTCCAAAACGAGCAAAAGTGCTTTCGAGCGACCAACTACATCGCTTGCAGAATTCCTTCGAGGAGCCGGCAGAAGTCGGCTTCTCTTGTTTGGGCCACCTCGTGAACCTCCTCGTCGGAGGGGCTCGCGCCCTCAACGCCGCAGGCCATGTTGCTCACGAGCGAGATGCCGAGCACGCGCAGCCCCACATGCCGCGCGGCGATGACCTCCTCGCACACGGACATGGCCACGGTATCGGCGCCCCACGCGCGGAACATCCGGATTTCCGCGGGCGTCTCGAAGGACGGGCCGAGCAGGCCCAGGTAGACGCCCTCCTGCACGGGGATGGCCAACGCCTCGGCGGTCTGTCGGGCCAGCTGGCGCAGAGACGGATCGTAAGCGTCCAGCATGCTGAAGAAGCGCGGGGCCATGGCGTCGGGCTCGGTGCCCGTGACGGGGTTGCGGCCCGTGAAGTTCAGCTGGTCGGTCATGATGCAGAAGTCGCCGACACGAAAGGACTCGTTGATGGCGCCGGCGGCGTTGGTGGTGACAAGCGTTGCCGCCCCGAGCCGGGCCATGAGCCACACGGGGAAGGCGACCTCTTGAGCGGTATAGCCCTCGTAGCCGTGAAGGCGCCCCTGCATGGCGAGCACGCGCTTGCCGCCCAGCTCGCCGGCCACGAAGCGCCCCACGTGCCCGTTGGCCGTGGACACGCCCATGCCGGGCACCTCGCCGAAGGGGATGAAGATAGGGTCGGCGATGCGCTCGGCTAGAGGGCCGAGCCCCGATCCCAAAATGAGACCGACTTCCGGCCGGAATGCGCCGAGACGCTCTCCCATCATCGCCTGGGCTGCATCCAACGTCTCTCTCAGGTTTTCCAGGGCCATGAGCGTTGTCCTTCCTAGCGTCTCGCCACAAGCACGCGGGGGCGACCGGCGAGGTCGTCCACGATGCGGCAGTCGGAAAATCCGGCGGCCTCGGCCACGGCGCGGGCCGCATCCATATGGCCCTCGTGCAACTCGCAGGCGAGCACGCCGCCGGGCTTCAGGGCCCGGGCGGCCCAGGCGGCCAGAGGCCTGAACAGATCGAGCCCATCGGCGCCCCCGTCCAGAGCGAGCGTCGGCTCGAAGTCGGCCACCTCGCGAGGAATGACGGCCATGACGGCGGTGGGCACGTAGGGCGGGTTGGAAACCACGGCGTCGAAGGTGCCCATGCGCTTCTCGCCGATGCCGGATCCGAGCGAGCACTGCAGCACGGCCACACGATCGGCGAGCCCCAGAGCCTCGGCGTTTTCCTTGGCGAGCGCCACCGCCTCTGAGGCGATGTCCGTGGCGATGACCCGCACATTCGGGTGCTCGTAGGCCAGCGAGCAGGCGATGCAGCCGGATCCCGTGCACAGGTCGGCCACAAGAAGGCTTTTGCGAGTCTCATCCATGCCTGCAGACGAGGAGCGACCAAAGTCGCCCCCTACGGCGACATCTTCCTCGGTCTCGTTCGATTCGGTATTTTCCGAAGGGGAAACGGATTCCCCCGCCTCTACCAGGGCCTTCTTCACGGCGGCGACGGCCTCGCGCTCCTGCTCGGCGGCCTCGGGATTCCACGCCACGTCACGGGGGCAGGGCGCCGGTAGAGCCGCCAGCACTTCGCTCACAAGCACCTCGGTCTCGGGCCGCGGAATGAGCACGCCGGGCCGCACCTTCACCGTGATGTGTCGGAAGGCCACCTCCCCGGTGATGTACTGCAACGGCTCCCCGGACCCGCGCCGCCGCACATAGTCGCGCAGCACCCCACGCTCGTCCTCCGAGAGCGGCCGATCGTAGTTCATATAAAGCTGAACCCGAGATAGACCCGTTGCCTCCCCCAGAAGCCACTGCGAAGAAAGAAGGGGATTCTCATCCCCTTTTCCTTCGAGGTATTCAGTTGTCCAATCGAGGGCAGATTTGACAGTCCATTCGCTCATTAGACGGCAGCCTCGAGTTTCTGCGCGCGGTCGGCCGCCTGCAGAGCCGTGATCACATCTCCCAGGTTGTCGCCCAGAAGCACCCCGTTGTAGGTGGAGTTGAACCCGATGCGGTGGTCGGTCACGCGGTCCTGGGGCCCGTTGTAAGTGCGGATCTTCTCGGAACGATCGCCGGAGCCGATCTGGGCCAGGCGCTCGGCGCCCTCGGCGGCCTGCTGCTCGGCGAGCATCTTCTCGTAGAGGCGGGCGCGCAGCACGGCCATGGCCGCGATCTTGTTCTGCAGCTGCGACTTCTGGTCCTGGGACTGCACCACGAGACCCGTGGGCAGGTGCGTGATGCGCACGGCGGAGTCGGTCGTGTTCACGCACTGGCCACCCGGGCCGCCAGCGCGGTATACGTCGATGCGCAGGTCGCCCTCGTTGATCTCCACTTCCACCTCGTCGGCCTCGGGAAGCACGGCCACGGTGGCCGTGGAGGTGTGGATGCGCCCCTGGGACTCGGTCTTGGGCACGCGCTGGACGCGGTGCACGCCGGACTCGAACTTCATGACCGAGTACACATGATCGCCCTTCACCTTGAACTGGATCTCCTTGAAACCGCCGGCCTCGGAGGGCGAGGCGTCCATGGTCTCGGTCTTCCAACCCTGGGCCGCGGCGAAGCGCTCGTACATCTTGTAGAGGTCGCCGGCGAAAATGGCGGCCTCGTCGCCGCCGGCCGCCGCGCGGATCTCCACGATGATGTCCTTCTCGTCGGCCGGGTCGGCCGGGATGAGCATGAACTTGATGTCCTCCTCCAGCTGGGGCAGCTTGGCCTCGATGGAGGCGATCTCCTCCTGGGCGAACTCCTTCATGTCGGCGTCGGAGAGCATCTCCTTAGCCGCCTCCAAGTCGTCCATGGCGCTCACGTACTCGGCCGCCTTCTTGGCGAGCGGACCTTGGGAGGCGTACTCCTTGGCCAAGCGGTTGTACTCCTTCTGATCGGCGAGCACTGCCGGATCGCCCATCTTGGCCTGTAGCTCGTCATAGGCTTCCATGATCTTCTGGAGCTTCTCTTTCATATCAGTTTCCTGCATGGGTGCTTCCTTTGCGTGAAACGGTGTGGGTTAGTAAGCGCCCTCAAGGCGCAACTTTGCATTGTAGCAGAAGGGGCAAGTGCCGAGGGTGCCATCTACCTAATGGCCGTCGTCTTCGGAATCTGGAACGTTGCAGACGCCCCCGGGGCAGCGCTCGGTGAGGTCAAAGGTGTCGGCATGGCGCGCGCCCGCTGCGGCCAGGCGCGCCTTCAGCTGGCGGTGCAGCTCGCGCTCGCGACGGCGGTGCTCGGCCAGAATATGGGCCACGGCCCGGGGCTGCTCGCGGATCTCATGCAGCGCCTCGCCCAGATCGGCATTGACCGAATGGGCCATGACGGAGGCGAGCAGCGGCATGAGGAACACCGTGACGCCGCCGGCGGCCACGAGCACGGAGGCGGTCTGCTGGCTCATGGCCTCGGCGGAGACAGCCACACTGGTGACGGCCACGATGATGGGAAGCGCCGTCGTGCAGTAGAAGGCGATGGTGAGCCGCTCGCGCACGTCCATGGTGCGCGACTCGCGTCCCGTGGAGAGGCCCACGAAGATGGGCAGCGCGCGCACGAACAGCAGAAGGAGGATGAACAGCCCCAAAAGCTCCGGCTCGTCTCCGATGGCCCGCACGTCCACCTTCGCCCCGGACACCACGAAGAACAGCGGCACGAGGAAACCGTAGGCGATGGCGTTGTGCTTCATCTCCATGGTCTGGTCGCCCTCAGGAATGAGATAGCGCAGGATGAAGCCGGCGGCGAAGGCACCGAGCACGATATCCAAATCGAAGACGGCAGAAACAGCCGTCAGGCCGATGAGCAGCAGATTCACCGAACGGATGACCATCTGCGTGTTGGTGTTGGCATTGGCGACGATGAACCGGTGCACGTAGCCGCCGATGCGCTCGGCGATCTTCGGCACAGCGGCGGCCGCCACGGCGATGGCGAGGAAGGCGAGGAGGATGACCACCGTCTGCCAGGTGGCCCGGGTCGAGAGCAGAAGCGCCATGGCGATGATGGGAAGCAGCTCGCCCCAGGTGCCGTAGGCGATGATCTCGTTCCCCATCCGCGTGCCCAGAATGCCGCGCTCCTGCAGAATGGGCAGAAGCGTGCCCATGGCCGTGGTGGTGAGCGCAATGACCACGGCCAGGCCGTCCAGCTCGAAGGCCGACAGCGTCGGCCAAATGGCCACGACGACGAACGCGATGGCGAAGGTGACCGCCCAGGTGACGGCGCCGCGCTTCCCCTCCGTGCCGGTGAGGCTCTTCGGCGATATCTCGTAGCCGGCGAGAAGGAACAAAAAGGCGAGGCCCAAATCGGACAGCAGGTTGATGGCATCGGTAGACTGAATGGCACCGAGCCCGTGAGGGCCGAGCAGCGCCCCAGCCAGAAGAAGGAGCACCGTCTCGGGAATCGGCTTGCCCGGAATGAGCCCGGCGATGATGGGACACGCAACGGACACCAGCGATATGAGGGCCAGCGAGACCAGATCGACCGCCATGACGCTTCCTTTCTCTCCCCTGCGCGAACGCGCGGTATTCAAGTCCACTATAGGCATTTTAGCGAATGTGGGCAGCATGCAGGGAGCGGCGATGACAGACTGTTGAAGACGTGAGCGATTCAGCCGCAGATTATCTGCCGTCTGTGCCACGGTTTCGTGTCAGCCCCTTGACGCGGCGTCGCGTCGGCAGCTCCTTTGGCTAGAATACCAGGCGGAAGCGGATCCCAGCCGATGCGCGCCAAGGCGAGTTCGGCCCATTCCGCGCTATACGAACATCCATTTAGGAGGATATCATGGCTGAGGTAATCAAAACGGCTGACGAGTTCCGGACGAAGGTGCTCGAGGCGAAGACCCCGGTGCTCGTCGACTTCTTCGCCACCTGGTGCGGCCCGTGCCGTATGGTGGCGCCGGTCATCGACGAGATCGCGACCGAGAAGGCGGGGCAGGTGGCCGTCTACAAGGTGGACATCGATCAGAGTCCGGACTTGGCCTTCAAGTACCAGGTCTCCAGCGTGCCGACCCTCATCGTCTTCGAGAACGGCCAGATCAAAAATGAGCGCCTCGGCGCCCAGCCCAAGCAGAACATCTTGGCGATGCTCTAGCTTCAACCGTGGCAATGTTTAGCGGGAACACGGGGTGTTCTGACCGAGCGAGTTCCGCAGCGAACGAAACAGGACTAAATGTCCTGTTTCGCAGAGCGAGGACTGTCTGAGCGAATCAGAATACCGCGTGGTCCCGCCCGAGGGAGACTCACGACTATGACTGACCAAGTTACCGACAACCGCATGGGCGCGCCGGTGGGGCCCGATGAGGGCCAGGAGGTGTACGACCTCGCCATCATCGGCGCGGGCCCAGCCGGTCTCACGGCGGCGCTGTACGCGGCCCGCGCCGGACTCTCCACCGCGCTATTCGAGCGCCTCTCCCCCGGCGGCCAGTGCGCCCAAACCGAGCACTTGGAGAACTACCCCGGCTACACCCGATCCACCAGCGGCTTCGAGCTATCCATGGACATGTACGATCAGGCCCTCTCCTTCGGGGCGAAGGCCATCATGGAAGACGTCACCTCCGTGGACTTCTCCGCCGAGCCCAACAAGCTCGTCACACCCTTTAACACCTACTTCGCCCGCACGGTCATCGTGGCCACGGGCGCGGTGGCCAGCCAGCTCGGGCTGCCCCACGAGGATGAGCTGCGCGGCCGCGGCGTATCCTATTGCGCCACCTGCGACGGCAACTTCTATCGCGACAAGGACGTGGTGGTGGTCGGCGGCGGCAACACGGCGGCGGCCGACGTCATCTACCTGTCCCGCATCTGCCGCAAGGTGTACCTGGTGCACCGGCGCGACAAGCTGCGAGCCACGGCCATCTACCATGAACGCCTACGCGAGCTCGGCAACGTCGAGTTCTGCTGGGACAGCGTTGCCGAGGAGTTCATCACGGGCGAGAGCGGGCGCGTGACGGGACTCAAGCTGCGCAACGTGAAGACTGACGACGAGCGAGTGCTTGCCGCCTCGGCCGTGTTCATCGCCATCGGCATGAGGCCCTACACCGCTTTTTTGGAGGGCGACCTGGAAACCGATGGCGGAGGCTATATCGTCGCCGACGCCATGGGCAGAACCACGATGCCTGGCGTGTTCGCCGCCGGCGACGTGCGCACCAAGGAGCTGCGCCAGGTGGTCACTGCCGTGGCCGACGGCGCCAACTGCGCCCAATCCGCCTCCGAGTTTCTGGAGGCCAAGGAGGCCATCGAGGAGGCGCCCTCGGCGCTGTAAAGGAACTTAATCTGTCGGGAAGAAGACGTCCATACGGGCGGCTTCTTTCTGCTTGCCAGCGAGCGTGCCCACCACCATGAGGACGCCGGCCACCGTCACGCCGATGACGATCTGGTGCAGATCGGCCACTTTGAAGCCCGCGGCCATGGCGGCGCAATAGGCCAATGTGCCGCCAGCGAGCGAGAGCAGAGCGCCCGTGGCGTTGGCCCGCTTCCAGAACAACCCGCAGACGAGCACGAACAGAAACGCCGTCTCCAGGCCGCCGAAGGCGAACATGTTGATCTTCCAAATGACGTCCGGCGGCACGATGGAGAGCACGAACACGAGCAGGCCCACCGCCAGCGTCACCGCCTGGCTGGAAAGGGCGACGGAGCGCTGGGAGGGCGCGCGTCCGCGGTCATCGCACCAGTGCAGGTAAACGTCCTTGATGATGGCCGAGGACGACGAGATGAGCAGCGACGACACCGTGGAGATGGACGCGGCCACTGGACCTATGATGGCGATGCCCGCCAGCACCGGCGGCAGCGATGCCGTGATGACCGTCGGAATGATGTTGTCCACGCTGCCCCCGTAGGCGCCGAGATCCTCCATGAGAACGCCGGCGGAGAGCACGCCGAGCGACGTGACGCCGATCATCATGGCGCCGATGATAACCGTGCCCCAGATCATGGCGCGGTGCAGCGACTTCACGTCCTTGTAGCCCATGGTGCGCACCACCGATTGAGGCAGCACGAAGGTGAACACGCCCACGAGCAGCCACTGGGTGAAGTACAGAGACGGCGGCATGGCGCCCCCGGCGAAGGGCTCAAGCATCTGAGGCGAGGTCTCCTTAATGGAGGTCATGATGGCCTCGTAGCCGCTCCCGGCGGACAGAATGCCCCCGGCGAGCACCACGATTCCCACGAGCATCATGATGCCGCAGAGGGCATCGGTCACGGCCACGCCGCGAAAGCCGCCGATGGTGGTGAACAGGACGACCGCCACCCCGAACAGCGCCAGACCCACCAGGTAGGAGTACCCGGTCACCGCCTCGAAGAGCTTCGCGCCTCCGACGAACTGGGCCACCATGGTGGCGGCGAAGAACAGCACGATGACGAGCGCCGACACGTTCGCGAGCGCATTGGAACCGTAGCGGGCGCGGACGACGTCCACTACCGTGACCGCGTCCAGCTTGCGGGAGATGAGCGCCATCTTCTTCCCAAAGATACCGTAGAGCAGAACGAGCGCCGTCACCTGCACCACGGCCATGTACACCCAGCCGAAGCCGATCTGCCATGCCTGGCCGGGCCCGCCCACAAAGGAGCTCACCGAGCCGTAGGTGGCGATGGTGGTCATGGCCAGCACGAAGCCGCCGAGGGCGCGGTTGCCGATGAAGTAGCGGTTGACGAAGCCGCCCCCGGCCGCATCGGCGCGGCGACGCACGACGATGCTCGCCGCCAGGGCCACGAGCAAGAACAGGACGAGCGGGATGAGCGATGCGAGGCTAGCCACGGCGGGCCTCCTCCCCTTCGGCACCTGTTGCGCCGGCAGAGGCCGCATCGGAGACGGCCTCGGCGTCATCGTCGAGGCTGAAATCCGCGAAGACGCAGCGCGCGAGCACCACGGCGCAGACAACGGCTGCGACCCACGGGCCGATTGTGCCTCCGATGATCCAGATGGGCGTCGAGAACACTTCTATGCCACAGCCGGCAAGCCCGATACCGCCCACAAGCCACACGGCCACGATGACCGCCAGCGCGACGACGGTCGCCACCGCCTCCCGATTGGCCTGGCGCATCTTGGCGCCATAGGTGGAAAACGTCCTTCTCATGCTCCTCTCCTCTCGTCACCGGCCTTCCGCCCCTTCGGCATCCGGCCCCCTCGATCCCGCATTCGTTCCCTCGGAACGCAAAAGGCTCCGAGGGCAGTGTACCCTCGGAGCCTTCCGTTTGACGCGGTGTTACCTATAGTTTCTGGCTATAGGTCTAGATGGCAGCGTCCCTGATCACGTCGATGAACTTCTGGCGATCCCACTGACCCAAATCGCCCTCCGAGCGCTCGCGCACGCTGACGAGCTTCTCCTCGACCTCCTTGTCGCCCATGACGATCATGTAGGGGATCTTCTGGCTCTGGGCCTTCGCGATCTTCACTTTCATGGGCTCGTTCTGATCCATGACCTCCACGCGGCCGCCGACGCTCTTCAGCTCGCCGGCAAACTCGGCCGCCGCCTCCTTGTGGCGGTCGGCGATGGGGATGACGGCCACCTGCACCGGGGCCAGCCACAGCGGCAGGGCGCCGGCGTAGTGCTCGATGAGGATGCCGAGGAAGCGCTCGATGGAGCCGAAGATGGCGCGGTGCAGCATCCAGGGGGTCTCCTCGGTGTTGTCCTCGGTGCGGTAGGTCAGCCCGAAGCGCATGGGCATGTTGAAGTCGATCTGCACCGTGGAGCACTGCCAGGTGCGCCCAATGGCGTCCTTCACCTTGATGTCGATCTTCGGGCCGTAGAAGGCGCCGTCGCCCTCGTTGATGTCGTAGGCGAGGCCCCGGCGCGCACAGGCCTCCTTCAGCGATTCGGTGGCGTGCTCCCACATGTCGTCGGTGCCGATGGACTTGTCCGGGCGCGTGGAGATCTCGGCCTCGTAGGTGAAGCCGAAGGTGCCCATGATGTAGTCCACCAGCTCCAGGATGGCGACCACCTCGTCAACCACCTGGTCCTTGGTGCAGAAGATGTGGGCGTCGTCCTGGGTGAAGCCGCGGGCGCGCAGCAGGCCGTGGACCACGCCGGACATCTCGTGGCGGTACACGGTGCCGAACTCGAAGTAGCGCAGCGGCAGGTCGCGGTAGGAGTGCAGCTCGTTCTTGTAGATGATCACGTGCCCCGGGCAGTTCATGGGCTTCACGCCGTACTCGGAGTAGCGCGGCTCCTCGTCGGTGCCCTCGTTGATCTGGAAGAAGTACATGTTCTCGTGGTAGAAGCCGTAATGGCCCGAGGTCTTCCACACGTCCGCGTTGTAGATGTGCGGGGTGATGACCTCCTCGTAGCCGCGCTCGTACAGATCGCGGCGCAGCCACTCCTGCAGGGTGCGGATGACGCGCGCGCCCTTGGGAAGGTACAGCGGCAGGCCCACGCCGGCCATGGGCTCCATCATGTAGATGCCCAGCTCGCGGCCAAGCTTGCGATGGTCGCGCTTCTCGGCCTCCTCCAGGTTGTGCAGGTACTCCTCCAGCTCCTTCTTGTTGAAGAACGCCGTGCCGTAGATGCGGGTGAGCATCTCGTTGTCCGAGTCGCCCTTCCAGTAGGCGCCGGCCACCTTGGTGAGCTTGTAGGCGCCGAGCTTGCCGGTGTCGGGCACGTGCGGCCCGCGGCACAAATCGGTGAAGTCGCCGAGCTGGTAGACGGAGATGGCCTCGTCCTCGGGCAGCTCGTCTATGAGCTCGAGCTTGAGCGGCTGATCGGCGAAGATCTCCCGCGCCTCGTCGCGGGTGACCTCGCGACGGGTGATGGCGGCGGCAGACTTGGCGATCTCGGCCATGCGCGCCTCGATGGCGGCGAAGTCGTCCGGCGAGACAGTCGCGCCCTCGGGCAGCTCGATGTCGTAGTAGAAGCCGTTCTCGATGGCCGGGCCGACGCCGAACTTCACGCCGGGATACAAATCGGTGAGGGCGGCGGCCAGGAGATGGGCCGTGGAATGGCGCATGAGCTCGAGGCCCTCGTCGCTCTTGGCGGTGACGATGGCCACGGAATCGCCGTCGGAGACGACGGCGTCCAAATCGACGGGGGTGTCGTTGACGATGCCGGCCAGCGCCGCGCGGGCGAGCCCCGCGCCGATGGAGGCGGCCACGTCGGCGACGGTGGCGCCCTCTTCCAGCTCCTTGACGGATCCGTCGGGCAGTACGATGTTCATGGAACTCCTTTCCTCGCGCCGGGCGCGCACAGAGCGCCTGCGCGGTTTCCGCCGGGGCGTTGACTACCCCGACTCCGTTTCGAAGCACCGGGATTCCGGTGCTCCCCTATTAAAACAGAGCCGCACGGGGGCGGCTCTGCCTTTAGGCTAACTTGTTGAAAAAGCCTAGCCCTGGCTGGCCGGGCGGCTCTGACGCGCCTGGCCGGAGGGGCGGCGCTGGCGGGTGCCATGCGGCGCCGGGGCGCCCACGGGAGTGGCGCAGTAGGGGCAGACCGTCCAGGAGGGCTCCAGCGCGTGGTTGCAGCGCATGCAGAGGTTCTTCAGCTGCGTGTGGCAGTTCGGACACAGCACGAAGTCCGCCTCCACGGGATAGCCGCAGTTGGCGCACTCGCCGTACTTCATGAGCTGGCGCTGCTTGAGCGCGATCTCCAGCTCCTGCTCGTCGCGATCGAGCTGCAGCAGCGGCGGGCGAAGCAGGCAGTAGGCCACAAGCCCCAGCACCGGCACGAGCGCCACCACGGCCCAGATGTACCAGGCGGTGCCACGCAGATAGGCGTCGCGCACGACCCATACGATGGAAAGCACGTACAAAATGACCAGCAGGACCAAAACGACGGTGAAAGCCGCCTGCATCTCCGGCGTCCACAGCTGGGCAAGAAGCTCGCTCATATCAACCTCTTCTGATTCGAGTGCAATTGATGACGTGTCGGCCCATTATAGCAAACTCTCTCGTGCGTTACCCCAGCTCCGCGATTTGTGCATCTAAGCGCGCGAGCTTGTCGGTGAGGTCGGCCAGCTTGGCGCGGTCCTTCTCGACGATCTCGGGGGCCGCCTTTGCCAAGAAGCCGGGGTTCGCGAGCTTCTTCTCGAACTTGGCAGCGTCCTTGGCCACGCCGTCGCGCTCCTTCACGAGGCGCGCGCGCTCGGCGGCGAAGTCCACATGCCCCGCCAGCACGATGTACACCTCGAGACCCGTACCCAGCACCACGGCGGACTCGGCGGGCTTGGAAGCCTCCACGGCCACGTCGAACTCCTCCACGTTGGCGAGCTGGCGCACCAGGTGCTCCTGGGCGATGAGCAGCGCGGCATCGGCGGTGTCGGCCACCTTCACGGCCACGGGCAGCGCCGTCTTCGGGGAGATGCCGTAGCGCGCCCGGGTGGAACGCACGGCACCGACCACCTCGCACACCATGGCAATGGCCCGCTCGGCATCCTCGTCCACGTAGGCGGCGAGCTCGCCCGCATCGGGCCAGGCGGCCACGATGAGCATCGGCGCCGCATCATCCTCCTTGGGCATCTCGCCGTAGACCTGCTCGGTCACGAACGGCATGATGGGGTGCAGAAGGCGCAGGATCTGCCCCAGCACGAACACGAGGTTGCGCTGGCACACGGCGCGGTCGGCCGGATCGGCATCGGCCCCCAAGCGCGCCTTCGAGAACTCGATGTACCAGTCGCAGAACTCGTTCCACACGAAGCTGTACAGCTCGCGGGTGATCTCACCGAACTCGAAATTGTCGTAGGCCGCGTCCACCGCAGCGACGATCTTGGCCAGCCGCGAGAAGATCCAGCGGTCGGCCGGCGTGGTGGGCTCGGGAGAGCCGGGCTCATACCCCTCAAGGTTCATGAGCACGAAGCGGCTCGCGTTCTTCACCTTGTTCGCGAAGTTGCGGGAGCTCTCCAGCTTCGCCTCGTTGAACTTCAGATCCTGGGCGCCGGTCACCTGCATGAGCAGGCCGAAGCGCATGCCGTCGGCGCCGTAGTCCTCCATGAGGCGCAGAGGGTCCACGCCGTTGCCGCGGCTCTTCGACATGGGCTTGCCGTCGGCGGCCATGACCGTCGGGTGGATGATGACGTCGTCGAAGGGAATGGTCTCGTCGCAGCAGTACATGGAGGCCATGACCATGCGCGCCACCCACAGGCCCATGATGTCGCGGGCCGTGGAGAGCACCTGGGTCGGGTAGGCGTCGCGCATCTGCGGGGCGTCCATGCCCTCCTCCGTCCAGCCCATGGTGGCAAAGGGCCACAGCTGGCTGGAGAACCAGGTGTCCAGCACGTCCTCGTCCTGGCGCACTGGCGCGCCGCAGACTGGGCAGACCTCAATCTCCTCCACCGAGGCGTCCTCCCAGCCGCAGGTATCGCAGTAGAACATGGGGATGCGGTGGCCCCACCACAGCTGGCGGGAGATGCACCAGTCCTTCAGGTTCGCGAGCCAGTCCAGGTACACCTGTTTCCAGCGCGCGGGATGGAACTGGATGGAGCCGTCCTCCACCACGCGGGCCGCCGGCTCCTTCAGGGCGTCCACGGCCACGAACCACTGCTCAGACTCCCAGGGCTCCAGCTTGGTATGGCAGCGGTAGCAGGTCATGACGGAGTGATCGTGGTCCTCCACGTGATCGAGCAAGCCCAGCTCCTCGAAGGCGGCCACGATGGCCTCGCGGGCCTCGTCGCGGTCCATGCCGGAGAACTTCCCGTAGCCTTCCACGACATGGGCCGTCTCGTCGAAGATGTTGATGCGCTCAAGGCCGGCGCGCTCCCCCATGGCCCAGTCGTTGGGGTCATGCGACGGCGTCACCTTCACGCAGCCCGTGCCGAACTCGGTATCCACGTGCCAGTCGGCGAAGATGGGGATCTCGCGGTCCACGAGCGGCAGCTTCACCGTCTTGCCCACAAGGTGGCCGAAGCGCTCGTCCTTGGGATTGACAGCCACGCCGGTGTCGCCGAGCATCGTCTCGGGGCGCGTGGTGGCGACGACCAGGTACTCCAGGCCACACACCGGCTCGGTGAGCGGGTAGCGCAGATACCACAGATGCCCCGCCTCGTCCACGTACTCGGCCTCGTCGTCGGCGATGGCCGTGGTGCAGTGCGGGCACCAGTTCACGATGCGCTTGCCGCGGTAGATGATGTCCTCGTGGTACCAGTCGGTGAACAGCTTCCGCACGGCGCGCACGTAGGCCGGCTCGAGCGTGAAGTGCTCGTCGGAGTAGTCGCAGGAGCAGCCCATACCCTTGATCTGGTTCACGATGGTGGTGCCGTACTCCTCGCGCCACTTGTAGCATTCCTCGATGAACGCCTCGCGGCCGATTTCCAAACGGGAGATGCCCTGCTCGGCCAGGCGCTTGTCCACCTTGGTCTGGGTGGAGATGCCGGCGTGGTCGGTGCCGATGATCCAGCGGGTTTGGAAACCGCGCATGCGGGCGCGGCGGATGCAGGCGTCCTGGATGGTGTCGTTCAGCGCGTGCCCCATGTGCAGCACGCCGGTGATGTTCGGAGGCGGGATGACGATGGTGTAGGACTCCCCCGCGTGCTCGCCGAAGCCCGGCGTGCGCTGGAAGTAGCCGGCGTCCTTCCACGCCTCGAAGATGGGCCGCTCCATGGCGGCGTAGTCGGTGGACTTCCTCTTGTCCTCGGACATTGCCTTGACCCTCGCTTTCCCTGGATACTCGGTATAAAACAAGGCGGGCGGCACGCACGCGGCCGCCCGCCAGATTGCCTTGGGCGATTATCGCACAGAAGGCCCGCTGCCCTAGGCAGAAAGGGCCACCTGAGCGGTGGCGTCGGCGACCTCGACGATCTCCGGTCGCGTCTCGCCAGCGATGTCGCTCGCGCGCACCGTGACCGTGGTGGCTCCGTTGTGCTCCGGCAAATCGTACATGACGTCCATGAGCACGCGCTCGCAGATGGAGCGCAGGCCGCGGGCGCCGGTGCCGTGCTCCACCGCCTCGTGAGCGATGGCGGTAAGGGCTGCAGGCTCGAAGGTGAGGCGCGAGTCCTCGAACTCGAACATGCGGGTGTACTGCTTGACGAGCGCGTTCTTCGGCTCCACGAGGATGCGGACGAGATCCTCCTCCGACAGCTCGTTCAAGGAGGTGATAACCGGAATGCGGCCCACGAACTCGGGGATCATGCCGTACTTGTTCAAGTCCTCCGGCAGCACCTTCTTCAGAAGCTCGGCCTCGGACTCCTTCTTGGAGGCGGGCAGCTCGCTGGCGAAGCCGAGGGACGTGGTGCCCACGCGCTGGGCCACGATGTCGGCCAGGCCCACGAAGGCGCCGCCCAAGATGAACAGGATGTTCGTCGTGTCGATGGGGATGAGCTCCTGCTGGGGGTGCTTGCGGCCGCCCTGGGGCGGAACGGAGGCCTCGCAGCCCTCGACGATTTTGAGGAGCGCCTGCTGGACGCCCTCGCCAGACACGTCGCGGGTGATGGAAAGGTTCTCGGCCTTGCGGGCGATCTTGTCGATCTCGTCGATATAGATGATGCCGATCTCGGCCCGGGGCACCTCGAAATCGGCCGCGGTGATGAGCTTGAGCAGGATGTTCTCCACATCCTCGCCCACGTATCCCGCCTCGGTGAGCGTGGTGGCGTCCGCGATGGCGAAGGGCACCTTCAACGTGCGGGCGAGCGTTTGGGCCAGAAGCGTCTTGCCCGAGCCCGTGGGGCCGATGAGCATGATGTTGCTCTTGGCCAGCTCCACGTCGCCCTCCTGGGCGGCGGCGCCCATGGAGATGCGCTTGTAGTGGTTGTAGACGGCCACGGAAAGGGCGCGCTTGGCCTCCTCCTGGCCGACGACGTGCTCCGAGAGGCGCGCGTACAGCTCGTGAGGCGTTGGGAGGTCCCCCAGCACCTCGGCCGGCGACGGAGCGTTGTCGACCACGGGACTGGCCTGGCGCTCGACCTGGGCAGCCGGCGGGTTCATCCAGCCCATGCGGCGCGGGTCGTCCTCCAGCATCTCCACCTCCTGGGCCATGGCGTAGCCCATGTCCCGCATCATGGCGTCGGCGCACACCGAGATGCACTCGTCGCAGATATAGATGCCGTTAGGGCCGGAGATCATGGCGTTGACCTGGTCTCCGGTCTTGCCGCAGAAGGCGCAGAAGTAATTGGTGTCAGTGGGGCCGTAATTGTCGTGACGGTGGTTCATGAGAATTTATTCGCTCTTCTTCTCTCCGGGCATGGCGCCGTGATGGTAGATGATCTCGTCGACGAGGCCGTATTCCTTGGCCTCCTCCGCGGTCATGTAGTTGTCACGCTCGGTATCGAGCTGGATCTTCTCGATGGACTGGCCGGTGTTCTCGGCCAGGATCTTGTTCAGGCGCTTGCGCGTCTTCAGCATGAAGTCGGCCACGATGGCGATTTCCGTCTGCTGGCCCTGGGCGCCGCCCAAGGGCTGGTGGATGAGCACCATGGAGTTCGGCAGCACGAAGCGCTTGCCCTTGGTGCCCGAGGAGAGGAGCACCGCGGCCATGGAGGCGCACTCGCCGATGCAGATGGTGGACACGTCGCACTTGATGAAGTTCATGGTGTCCAAGATGCCGAGGCCGGCCGTGACCGAGCCGCCGGGCGAGTTGATGTACAGGGAGATGTCCTTGTCCGGATCGGTGGCCTCCAGGTGCAGAAGCTGGGCCACGACCGAGTTGGCCACGTGGTCGTCGATCTGCTCGCCGAGGAAGATGATGCGGTCGTTGAGCAGGCGGCTGTAGATGTCGTAGCTGCGCTCGCCACGCGGCGACTGCTCGATGACGTAGGGGATGAGGGCGTTGCTCGGGCGGACCAGGCCGCTCTGCATACGTTCGATGCCCATAGATACCTCGCTTTCGTAAATAGGGCCGCTCGCAGCGGCCTTCACATAGTTCAAGATCATATTGCTATACATCCGTTCGCAATGCAAGCCCGAATGCAAAACGCCCATACGGGAGCATGGAAGACAGGATGAAGACACGGGGTGTTCAGGTTAGGAACACTTCGAAGAATGTAAGAGCTTAAAGGGATACGGGGTGCTGCTCACCAAGCGAGTTCCGCAGCGAACAGAACAGGACTAAATGTCCTGTTCTGCCGAGCGAGGACTGTCTGAGCGACTGAGCTGTACCCCGTAGCCCGCTTTTGGGAGACCCCCAACAAGAAGGGCGGGATAAGCCCGCCCTTCCGAAAGCGCATCTTGTTCGAGGCTACTCGGCGGCCTCTTCAGCCTCGTCCTTCTTGGCAGCCTTCTTCTTCGCCGGCTTCTTGGCGGCCTTCTTCTCCTCGGCGGCCTTGGCGGCGAAGTCCACCTCGGTCACATTCGCGTTCTCCATGAGATCCTCGATGGCCTTCTGGCGCAAAAGACCGGTGCGGATGAGGTGCAGACGGCCGGCGTCGCGCCACTCCTGCTCCAGCGCCGCGGGATCCTCAACGCCGGTCTTGGCGAACTCGGCAGTGACGTCCTCGTCGGTGATCTCCATGTTGTTGTGGCGCGCCCACGCCTCGAGCGCCAGCTCTTCCTTCACCTGGTCGGCGGACTGGGCCTTCAGGTCGGCCTTGAACTGGTCGGGCGTGATGTTCCGGCTGGCCAGGTAGGCGTCGAAGGTCATGCCGGCCTGCTGCAGCTGGCCGAAGAAGTCCTGGAGCAGCGATGTCTCGGCCTGCTCGACGAGCGACTCGGGCACATCGCCCTCGACGCGGTCGCGCAGCTCGACCATGATGTTGTTCTCCTTGATGCGCGGCATCAGCGAGCCCTTCTGCGCATTCAGCGACTCCTTGATGCGCTCGCGCATGTCCTCGACGGACTCGAAGCCCATCTTCTCCTTGGCCCACTCGTCGGTGACCTCGGGCGTGACCTTCTTCTTCACCACGTTGCAGGTGACCTCGAAGGTGACAGGCTTGCCTGCCTGCCCGGCCAGAAGCACGGCCGTCTCGTCCTCGGGAATCTCGAGCGTGAACTCTTTGGTCTGGCCCTTCTTCATGCCGAGGATCTCCTCGTCGAAGGCCTCGGAGAACATGCCGGTGCCCGGGCCGTACAGACGGGACTCGCTCGCGAGCGCGGCGATCTCGTTGCCGTCGGCGTCGGTGGCCTTCATGGTGAGGTCGGCGTAGTTCTCCGGCTTCATCTTGGTAGCGGCGGAAGCGTCCTCGTAGTCGGTGTAGTGCTCGGCCATGGCCTCGACCTGCTCGTCGATCTCGGCATCGGTGGCCTCGGCGAAGGGCATCTCGATGGCCACGGGCTCGTAGCTGGTAAGCTCCACCTCGGGGCGCAGCTCGATGGTGAAGGAGTACTCGTAGGGCTCGCCGGCCTTCACGATCTCGTTGGTCTCCATGACCGGGCCGCCCACCGGGGCGAGCTTGGCCTCGTCGATCGCGGCCGTCCACGTGCCGTTCAGCAGCTCCTCGGTGACGGTGCCGACGACCGCCTCGGCGCCCAGCGCGTTGTCGATAACCGGGCGCGGGGCCTTGCCCTTGCGGAATCCCGGGAAGTTGTACTTGCGAGCGAAGTCCTTGTAGGTTTTCTTGATGCGGCCGTCGATATCGGCGGCGTCCACCGTGACGGTGACCTTGACCTTGTTGCCCTCCAGGGACTCAACCTTAGTTTCCACGAATAGTTCCTCCATCGTTTCCTGACACGGTACGGGCTTATCGCCCGCGCGAACACTTCCTCGGCGATCCGCCACGGGAATCCGCCGCGGAAGCGCACGGTTCGCTATTATGCCACAACCCTCCCACAGTGGCTACACGTCACCGAGACCATGACACAAAAAAGAGACGCAGGGCATCCTGCGTCTCCCTATGGCGTCGATTCGCCGCACTCTGCCGACCCCGCCCGTCCCAAGCAGGGCACCGCGGCTCTGCAGACCGGCCCCCTAGGCCTCGCTTTTGCCAGAGCGCACGACGTAGCAGATCGTGATGTACCCGGCGACGGCACCGGCGCAAGCGCACACAAGGCCCTTGAGCAGCATAAGACCCGTCACGGTAAGCGGCAGCGGCAGAAGCACGCAGGCGAAAGCACCGACGCCCATCAGCGAGACAGTGGCGGCAACCGTTGCCACGAGCAGCGCCGGAGCGTAGCTTGCTGGCACGAGAGACGCCGCGCCGCCGAGATTGGCGACATTCGGCCCGGAGAAAACGCCCTTGCGCAGATCCATGCGGGTGAGCGGCACCACGATGACGAACAGCAGAATGCCGAGCAGAACCCCCGTAAGCGCGAAGTCATGGAAGATGTCGGCCTCGCTGAAGAGGAGCTCGGGCTCAGACAGGTGCATAAGATAGAAAATGACCGCATTGATGATGCCGTTGATGATGCCGTAACCGACGATGCACTTATTCAGTAAGTATGAATTGAACGGCTTGGCGGACCGCGTCGGCGCCGCGGGCGCCGAGCCAGCCATTGACTTTGCCATGAGCATTCCTTTCATCGGGATCTTCGTCTGCCGGCACAACTTGCCGAAGTCGCCCGGCGCCTCTCAGTATGGGCGTCGCCCTGATGCCATCGGCGAAAACCCGGAGTGCCGTTACGGAAGGGTGGGCACGGAGGAACCTTAGGGGCAACCTTGCCATCGGCGGGCCACCGATTCGTTCCCGACCTGTTTCGACAAGCAGCCCCGCGCCTCGCTCGAAACAAAGCGCGCCCGCCGGGAACGGCCTTTCGCAAGACCGATCTCGACGGGCGCAAGCGCAGGACCGAGCAAGCTATCCTAGAGCGCAGCCCCGGCAGTCTTGGAGGCCATGGCGGCCGCCACCTCGTCGGCCTTCTGCTGGCCGCGCACCACGAAGCTGATGGTGAACCAGCCGGCGACCGCGCCGCCCAAAGCGCACACCAGGCCCTTGAGGAACATCATGCCGGTCACGGTAGCGCCGGCGGCCGGCAATGCCAAGGAAAGAAGGGCGCCGGCACCGGTCATGACCACCGCGGCGAGCGCGCCCACGCCGAGAATGGAGACCGCGTAGGACGAGGAGACGAGCGGAAAGGCACCGCCCGCCGCACCGGGCAGGGAGAAAACGCCCTTGCGCAGATCCATGCGGGTGAGCGGCACGACGCAGGCGAACAGCAGCATACCGAGGAGAAGGCCGGTGAAGGCGAGGTCGTGCACGATGTCGTGCATGCCGAACATCGCATCGGGAGCGCCGGCGTTGATGCCGGCGAAGATGGCCGCGTTGATGATGCCGTTCACCACGCCGTAGCCGATGAGGCACTTGTTCAGCGCGTAGGACTTGAAGGACTTGGGAGCCTTTGCGATCTTGGAGGTCTTTGCCATGAAGCATTCCTTTCTTCTTGTTGCGCTCACTCGCGACCGCGCGCCCGCTCGCAACGTTTCACTGGTTTGAGCTGCCGCGACAGCGGGCCGCACGGAAATTGACCGACAAGCAGTATAGGAACCCGTGTTCCCTTTTCCCAAATGGAACATTTCCGTTGCAACGGAAAACGTTTCCCGATCGAAAAGGAAGCAGTCTTCCTACAATGAGCGCCGCCGAATTACGGAGGGAGCTTGCGAGACTACCCTTTTCGGCATAGGCATTCCATCCAAGATTAAAGGAGGACATAATGGCGAAGAGCAAAACGACGCATCCCGAGGGGGGTGTTGAGAAGTTCCTCGTGCTGCCCATTATCGTGCTGATTCTGGCGCAGATGGGAACGTCGGGCGACAATGGCGCGCTCGGCCTCGCCAACCAGCAGCTGGTCGACGTGCTCGGCGCGACGACTCCCGACATTCAGCTGGCGAACATGGTGTACTCGCTCATGGCCGGCGCCTTCATGGTGGCCGGAGGACTCGTGGGCACCATCATCGGCTGGCGCACCAACTTCCGCCTCGGCGCGGCTCTGTGCGCCGCCGGCGAGCTGGTCATGGCGCTGTCGCCGAACATGACGATCTTCATCTGGGGCGGCCGCATCCTTGTCGGCTTCGGCGCCAGCTTCATGATCCCCTCGGTGCTCGGCCTCATTCCGTTCATCTACCATGGCAAGAACCGCGTGCTGGCCTTCGGCTGCATCGGCGCGGCCTCGGGCCTGTCGGCATTTTTGCCGCTGTTCTTGGGCATCGTTATGCAGTTCGGCGGATTCCGCATCACCTTCGGCGCCCTGGCCGTGTACTTCGCCCTGGTGCTGCTTCTGTCCTTCAAGCTGCCGGCCATCGAGAAGCCCGCTGAGAAGCTGAAGTTCGACGGGCTGGGCACCGGCATCGCCGCCACGGGCCTGTTCCTGTTCCTCGTGGGCCTCTCCCGCATCTCCGCCTGGGGCCTCATCGAGCCCTTCGCCGAGTGCCCCTTCACCATCTTCGGCATCTCCCCGGCCCTGCCCATGGCCGTCCTCGGCCTGATCCTGCTCGTGATCTTGGTGCCGGTCGAGAAGCGCGTCGAGCAGAAGAACGGCATCGCCCTTCTGCCCCAGTCGTTCCTGAAGACCCCGCAGGTGCGCGCCGGCCTCGTGGCAAGCGCCATCACCTTCTTCTTCATGGGCGTCCAGGCGATTCTTTTGTCCCCCTACCTGCAGCTCGTGGCCGGCTGGTCGCCGGTGCTCATGGGCGTCATGGCGCTGGCCGTGGGCATCCCCACCTTCATCTTCTCGCTGGGCATCCCGAAGTTTATGCCCAACGCCAACCCGCGCCGCGTCATCCAGGTCGGCTACATCGTGATGGCCAGCGCGTTCATCCCCATGGCTTTCTCGCTGCACGGCTCTGAGGTCAACGGGCTCATGTGGGTGGGCCTGGCCGTGGCAGGCGCCGGCGCCGGTATCGTTTCCGCCCAGGCCAACAACATCGTGGCCCTGGCCGTAAACGAGCGCGACGCGTCGCAGTCCGGCGGCATCCAGACCACCATGCGCAACGTGGGCCAGGCCATCGGCGTGGCCGCCATCGGCGCGGTCCTGCTGTTCGGCATCACCGCCAACATCGACAACGCCATGGCCGACAGCCCCGTCATCACCCCCGAGGTTCGCACCGCCGTGGCCGAGCGCAACATCTCGCTCATGGGCGACGAGCAGTTCGAGCAGACCATCGCCGACATCCCCATGACCGACGAGCAGCGCACCGAGCTCGTGCAGTTGAACTCCGACGCCCGCATCGAGTCCACCATCACCTCGTACGTGGTGTCCGGCGTGCTGATCCTGCTCGGCCTGTTCACGACCCGCTGGATCACCATCTTCAAGAAGGAAGAGGACGGCAAGGAGGAGACCATCGTGGCCGAGACGGCCGACGAGATGCCCTTCGAGCCGGTCGTCGACCGCGAGATGTAACTCGCGCGTGTTTGAAAGGAAATTCATGAAACGACTTTTCTCCAATGCCACCTTCGTCACCATGGTTGACGACGTCGACACCGCCGACGCGCTCCTCGTCGATGACGACGGCCGCATCGCCTACGTCGGCACCTTGGAAGAGGCGCGCCGCCTCGCCGAGGGCGCCGAGGAGGTCGACCTGGGAGGCGCGGCCGTGCTGCCCGGGCTCATCGACCCGCACAGCCACTTCACCGGCGCGCTGCAGTACCTCCTGTACGCCGACCTGTCCGAGTGCACCTCCTTCGCCGAGATCACCGAGACGCTGAAGAAGTTCGCCGCCGAGCGCAACATCGGCCCGGACGGCGTCATCATGGGCAACGGCTACGACCAGAACAACCTCATCGAGCAGCGCCACCCCGACAAGTCCATCCTGAACGCCGTGTCCGAGGACGTCCCCGTGCTCATCACGCACGTGTCCAACCACATGGGCGTGGCCAACGACTGCCTGTTGAAGCTGGCCGGCATCACGCCCACCACCCCCGACCCCGAGGGCGGCCGCTACGGACGTATGAACGGCACCGGCGACTTGGACGGCTACGCCGAGGAGCCGGCGGCCATGAACCCCTTCTACGCCGTGACCACTCCCCGCTTGGGCCTGGACTTCGCGGCCATGGTTCCCGACATGCAGCGCATCTACCTGGAGCACGGCGTGACCACCTGCCAGGACGGCGCCACCGCGCCCGACATGGCCAAGGTGCTGGTGGGCCTCGCCCGCGCCGGCCTGCTGAAGATGGACATCGTGAGCTATCCCATGTGGGGCAGCGACGTGATGGCCACGCTCGCGGACAACGCCGAGTTCGACAGCCAGAGCTACACCGGGCACTTCCGCTTCGGCGGCCTGAAGATGTTCCTCGACGGCTCGCCCCAGGGGCTGACCGCCTGGATGACCGAGCCCTACGTGGAAGGCCCCGACGGAGAAAAGGACTGGGTGGCCTACAGCACCATGACCGACGAGGACGCCATCGCCTTCGCGAAGATGGCCATCGACTCCAACCACCAGCTTCTGTGCCACTGCAACGGCGACGCGGCGGCCGACCAGCTTCTGCGCGTGTACGAGGCGGCGCGGGACGCATCGGACAACCCCGAGAAGATGGCCCTGCGCCCGGTGATGATCCACGCCCAGACGGCACGCACCGACCAGTATGAGAAGATGGCGGCAATCGGCATGATCCCCTCGATCTTCTCCTCGCACGTGTGGTACTGGGGCGACGCGCACCTGCGGAACTTGGGTCCCGTGCGCGGCGGCCGCGTGAGCGCCTGCGGCGATGCCGAGCGGGCCGGGCTGCCCTTCACCCTGCACACCGACACCCCGGTGCTGCGCCCGAACCTGCTGGAGGCCGCCTGGTGCGCCGTGAACCGCATCACCAAGGCCGGCGTCCAGCTGGACGAGGACCAGAAGGTGACGCCGTACGAGGCCATGCGCGCCATCACCTACAACGGCGCCTACCAGTACGGCGAGGAGGCCGACAAGGGTACCCTGGAGGCGGGAAAGCTGGCCGATCTCGTGGTGCTCGACCGCAATCCCTTGGCCGTCGATCCGCGCGAGATCCGCGACATTTGCGTGCTCGCCACCATCAAGGAGGGCGACACCCTCTACGAGCGCGACGAGAAGTAGCGACGGCTCAGTCGCCTGAAAAAAGAAGGGAGGCCCGCGGGCTTCCCTTCTTTTTTCGCATTCTCGGCGCTGTTCGCGCTGTGTCCGGGCTTCGCACGCTGGTCGAGCTTTGCTCCCCTAGCGCCGCGCGCGTCCTGCCCGAGCTTCGCTTCCCCGACCTTTCGTCCCCTATTCGGGCTCCGGGAAGCAGACGAAAAATCCGTCGTCGCTGACGAGATCCGAGGTATCGGCATAGTCTTCCACCAGCCGCTTGAAACCCTGCGTGAGCGGCGTGAGATCGCCCCGCTCGGCGGGCGCCCCCACAAGAACGGCGGCCATCGTGCATTGGCCGCACTCGGCCTGATCGCCCTCCTCCAGGCGGAAGATGCGGATGCCCGTCTTGCAGACGCCCGACCCGCACCAGGCGAACACGAGCGTGCGATCCTTCACCACCGACAGAGTCCAGACGAGCCATTCGAAGCGCTCGAGGGACATGTCGATAAGGCCGTCGGCCGTAAGGCGCGCGTGCAGCGAGGCGAACATGCTCTCGGGCGAGGGGCCGGCGGGCAGTACGCCCCGCTCCCACGCCGTGTGAACCTCCTGGCCCCGTCGCCAAAGCGGCACGGAGGCGATGATGTGATCGATATCGGCGCGGCTGACGCCCGGCGAGATCGTCACGCAGGGGAAATCGACGTCCATCGGCTCGAAGGACACGAGGAAGTCGAAGCGCTCGAGCAGCGTCGAGTTGGGACGGCTCGCGGCGGCGAGCACCTCGTTCTCCGTCAGGACATCGGTCACCTCAAGGCGGCTCGTCAGCTTCTCGATGCGATGCGCGCCCCAAAGGGCCAGATCGATTCCGCAGTTCACCACCAGACCCACCCGATAGCAGCGCAGCGCGCCGACCTGGTCGAGGTAATCGAGCAGCACGAGCACAATGCGAGCGTAGTCCGGGCTGAACAGGTCGGCCTCGACAAGCGAAGGCACCTCGCAGAGCACCGAGGACAGAAGACAGGCGCCGTCCATGGCCTCGTACTTCACCGACTCCTCGTTGGGATTCGCCGCCACCAACCCGCAGGTGCGTCGCGCCAGGCCGCTCTCGAACAGAATGGCCAAGGGCTTGCGTACATCCTCGGGCAAGGGCGCGCCGAACGCTTTCTTGAGGGCCTCTTCGACGTCGTCGGTGAACGCGCGGGCGCGCTCGCTCGGCTCGTAGGCGCTCATAGCGGCCAGACTCCATTGCCAGGTGCAGCAGTGGGCCATGTCGCTGAGTAGTCCCATCTCGGCATCGCTCACCGTCAGGGAGAAATGGCGCTCGAGCCGCTTCTTGAGGTAGGCGAAGAACGGCGTGGACCCGTCGGCACCGCGCCACGTCATCAGGCCATGGCCGAGGCGAAGGCGGGTCACCATAATGCAGAGGTACACGCCGAACTGCCATTGCGCGTTGCTGGAGAACTCGAAGCCGAGGTCGCGCTGCATCTCGGCGATGCAGCGCTCCAGAAACTGGCGGTCGTAGGGCTCGATCGATCCGAACAGCGAGGGCAGGATGCGACGGCGCACCGCAGCCGAGGAGAACGAGAACAGCATGGACATGACGAAACCCCGCACGGTCCACTCGGGGCCCTCGACGGTGATCTGGCGGCCGACGGACAGCGTGAGCCCGCTCACTTTCAATATCCCCTGCCACCAGCGCAAATCGGACTGAATCTGCTGCTTGTTGCGGAACATGCGGCGCGCGAGGCTGTCGGCGGTATGGGGCCCGGGATAGCATGTCAGCGCGATCATTTCCTGGCACAGGCGCTCGTAGCGCGGGTGCATCTCCGTTTCGCTCTCCTCGAGCAGGCGCACGAGGCGGTTCTCCTCGCCGGGAGCCAGCGCAAGGCGCAGCCCGGCCCCCCGCTGGCGGCCCACCCGCGTGGCGAGTCCCTCGTGCTCGAAAAACGAGTTGAGGGCCTTGACGTCGGTGCGAATCGTGCGATCCGAGCAGCCGAATCGGCGAGCGTAATCGGCAGATGTCCGGTAGTCGCTGGCTTCGAGCAGCGCCCGCAGGAGCGCTCCTTGCCTGCTGTTCATAGCTCCTCCTCACCGCTTGGTCCCTCGGGGCGAACGACCCTGCTCCCAGTGTAGAGCGAGCCTAGCCTTTGAGGGCGACAATACCGTGGCAAGATGGCAACGATTGTACGAGATTCTGCGCAATACGACAGCATGGACGTGCATTTAGGAGAGAATTTCCCTGGGACAACAAGATAGTGGGGCGGCGCCATGGGGCGCCGCAAACAGTTGAGAGGCGCATCATGGCAACTACGACCATTACCGCCAACGCCACCACCCGGCGGCCGGCAGAAATCACGAAGGCGAGCTATGCGCCCTTGGCCGTTCTCGCCCTCGCGCAGATCGGCACCTCAAGCGACAGCGCGGCCATGAACCTTGCGACGGCAAGCCTCGTGGGCACGCTGGGCGCCACCCTCGACGATATCCAGATGGCCACCACGCTGTTCTCGCTCATCGCCGGCGCGTTCATGATAGCCGGAGGGCTCGTCGGCGTGACCATCGGCCTGCGCCGCGCACTGGCCATCGGGCTGTCCCTGGCCGTTGCGGGCGAGATGGTGGCGGCGCTCTCCCCCAACATCTTCGCCTTCACCTGGGGAGGACGCGTCATCATGGGACTTGGCGCCTGCCTTATCACGCCCTCGGTGCTCGGGCTGGTCGCGGCGCTCTACCAAGGGCGGCAGCGGGCCATCGCGTTCGGCACCATTGCCGGGGCGGCCGCGCTCTCGACGCTCTCCCCGCTGATCTTGGGCATCGTCATGGACTCTTCGGGATTCCGCCTCACCTTCGCCATCATGGCCATCTATTTCGTGCTCGTGCTGTGCTGCACGCGGCTCGTTCCCCGCACCCCCCTCTCCGGCAATCACAGCCGCTTCGATGTGGCCGGCACCATCGTGGCCGCCCTCGGCATGGGGCTCGCGCTGTTCGGAGTGGCGCACCTCTCGGACTGGGGCATCGTCAATCCGCAGAAGCTCTGCCCCTTCACCTTGTGCGGACTGCCCCCCACCCTGCCCGCCATCCTCATCGGGCTCGTGCTGCTCGGCCTGCTCGTACCCACCGAGCGACGCGCCCAACGTCGAGGCAACCCCCTCATTCCCGCCGCGTTCGTCACCTCGCCTAAGGTTCGCGCGGGGCTTTCCGCCGTCGCGCTTCCGTTTTTCTACATGGGCGCCGTCGGCATCTTGGCCACGCCGTACCTCCAGCTCGTCACCGGGTTCACGGCGCTGCAAACCGGCATGCTCTCCCTCCTGTCGGGCATCCCGATGTTCCTTCTGGCAACCTTTTTACCCAAGCTCGCCCCGCACCTTTCCTCGCGCCTCATCATCCGGACGGGGTTCATCGCCATCGCCTGCGCCTGCGCGCTCATGGCCTTCGGCGTCCATGCGCACGGCGTGACGGGAACGCTGTTCGCCGGAATGGCCCTCGGCGGCTTCGGCGTGGGCGCCGTCAACTCCCAATCGAACAATGCCGTAGCCTGCGCTGTGACCCGCAAAGAGGCCGAGCAATCCGGCGGCATCCAGGGAGCCGCTCGCAGCATCGGGCTCGCCCTCGGCACGGCGCTCGCCGGAACCTTCCTTCTCCTCACCATGGCGGGCGGCTTCGCGGCCCAGGCCGCCTCGGCGGGCATCGACCAGAGCTATATGGCTCCCGCTGCGGAGACCGCCTCGACGCTCATGAGCGACAGCGCCTTTTCCGACGAGGCGAGAACCTGGGGGGCCGACGCCGCGCAGGTCGACAAGCTCGTGGACGTGAAGGCCTCCGCGCAGGCCGACGCCATGCGCCTTTCCTTTGGCGCTCTCGGCCTCCTTATGGCAGCCGGCCTTCTCACCACCCGCCACCTCGTGGAAACCGCCGCGCCGCGCGCCGAGCAAGACAAGGCGAAGGCGAGACAATCCCACTGAGACCCCTCTTGGCCGGGGCCATCGAACGCAGCCGAATCCGACCTGCTGGTATGCTCGTTCCGGCAAGTCGACACTGCCTCGGGCCGTGGGAGACAAGCAAGGCAAACGAGAAGGGAGCCCGAAGGCTCCCTTCCGCAATGTGATTCAGAATGCGCAGTGCGCGCAGCTTGTTAGGAGAGCTCGTGGTAGGCGAAGGAGTCCTTGCCCAGGTGCACTTCCTTGCCCTCCTTGATGAGCTGCCGATACTCGGCGGTGGCCGTGAACACCACGTCGGAAGAGGAGTTCAGGCCCGTCTCGCAGGAATCCTGGATAACGCCGATGATGAAGCCGATGCCGACAACCTGCATGGCAACATCGTTGCTGATGCCGAACAGCGCGCAGCACATGGGGATGAGCAGAAGTGACCCGCCGGCCACGCCCGACGCGCCGCAGGCGGACACGGCGGCCAGCACGCACAGGATGACGGCCGTGACCGGGTCGACCGCCAGATCGATGGCCTGGCAGGCGGCCATGGTCATGACCGTGATGGTGACCGCCGCGCCGGCCATGTTGATAGTGGCGCCCAGCGGGATGGACACCGAGTAGTTGTCCTTGTTCAGGCCGAGCTTGCGGCACAGCTCCATGTTCACCGGTATGTTGGCGGCAGAGCTGCGGGTGAAGAAGGCGGTGAGGCCGGAATCCTTCAGGCAGCGCAGGACGAGCGGATAGGGGTTCTTGCGGGTGCAGATCCACACGATGAGAGGGTTGGTGACCAGCGCGATGATGAGCATGCAGGCCACGAGCACCAAGATGAGATGGCCGTACTCGGTGAAGATCTCCAGGCCCGAGGTGCTGACCGAGGCGTACACCAGGCCGAGGATGCCGAAGGGAGCCAGATTGATGACCCAGCGCACCGCCTTGGAAACGGCGTCGGAGATGGCGGTGAACACTTCCTTGGTGCGCTCGCCGGCAGCGCGCAGGGCGACGCCGAGCACCACGGCCCAGGCGAGGATGCCTACGTAGTTGGCGTTCATGAGCGCGTCCACCGGATTGGCCACGATGTTCATGAGCAGCGTGGTGAGCACCTCCCCAATGCCCTCGGGGGCCGCCTGCTCAACCATGGAAGAGGTGTCCAGCGTGAGGGTGGTCGGGAAGATCTCGCTACCGATGAGAGCCACGATAGCCGCCACAAGCGTGCTGACGACGTAGAGCACGACGACGGTTTTCATGGTACCGGCACCCTGGGCATTGCAAAGGGCGCTGATGACCAGGAAGAACACGAGCACGGGGGCGACGGCCTTCAACGCGCCCACGAACAGCGAGCCCAGAAGCGTAATGATGTCGGTCCAAGGCTGCACATTCGGAATGAGCAGCGCCAAGACGATGCCGATGGCAAGGCCGACGAGAATGCGCTTGATAAAGCTGATCTCGTTGTACTTCCTGAATACTGCGGGGACTGCCAAGGTGATTCTCCTTTTCTCGCGCGCGCCCATACTTCGGCGCGCATCCCAGCCGCACGGTCCCGGCAGGACTCGAACGGGAATGGTGCGGGCGAAAGGACTTGAACCTTCACGGGGGTTGCCCACCAGAACCTAAATCTGGCGCGTCTGCCAATTCCGCCACGCCCGCACTTCTGCGGTTGCCGACAAAACAGCTTGTCGGATTGGTTAATAATAGCAAAGAAACCCAGAATGCGAGGTCACAATTCGGATGAGATGACGGTGCCGCGCCCCTAACCCGCAAATGCTGCCGAAAAAGAAACGAGCCCGCCGAAGCGGACTCGCGAAAATTCTGGCTCCCCGGGTAGGATTCGAACCTACAACCCTCCGGTTAACAGCCGGATGCTCTGCCGTTGAGCTACCGAGGAATGTCGCTTTCAGAACCTTTGCCCTGACGCGCAAGATAGTATTATAACGGAGGGGCTTCTCTTTGCAAGACCCTATTTTCCTCGAAGGCGAAAATTATTTTCGGCGCACCAGATAGCATTTGTGGATGCGGAGGTTTCGCTCGAAATCGTGCGGAATGGTCTGGGCGGTAATGTCCTCCAATTCCACGCCGCAGCGCGCCAGCTCCTCGAGATCGGGCTTGAAGGTTCGCAGGTTGCAGGAGAAGACCGCCGCGCCCCCGTTGGACAGAAGGCGCGAGACGCCGACGAGCAGCTCCACATGGTCGCGCTGCACGTCCCAGGTGCGTCGGCCCATGGCCTTCGAATTGGAGAAGGTCGGGGGATCCACGAAGATAAGGTCGTAGCGCTCATGGCGGCGGCGCGCTTCGGCGATCCAGCGAGTGACGTCGGCGCGAACGAGCTTGTTGGCCGCCCCTCCCCGCCGACCCCTCGCCGAACCTCCGTCCGTTCGATCCCTTCGATTCGGCTTGTCAACAACTTCGAAGGCGAACCCGTTGGCCGCAAGATTGCGGGCCGCCCAGTCCAGGTACGTCTGAGACAAGTCCACCGTCGTCGTCTCCTTCGCACCGCCGGCCGCAGCATGCAGCGTCGCCACGCCCGTATAGGCGAACAGGTTCAGGAAGCGTTTGCCGGCGGCCATCTTCCCTACCATCTCGCGGGTTACGCGGTGATCGAGGAAGATGCCCGTATCAAGATAGCCGCCCAAATCCATCTCGCAGATCAAGCCGTCCTCGCTCGTGTGGGTCACAAAACGGCGACCGCCGGCGTCGCGGTACTGCCCGCCGCCCTTCGCGCGCAGGCGGGACTTGGAAAACACGTGCTCCGGCGGAATGCCCAGCACCGGCGGCACCAGGGAGAGCACGTCCTCGAAGCGGGCGCGGGCCTGGTCGGGGTCGACGGACTTAGGCGGCGCGTATTCGGCCACATGGGCGTACAGCTCGCCCTCGGCCTCGGCCGCCCCCTCGTACAGGTCGATGGCGCAGGCGTACTCAGGCACATCGGCATCGTAGAGACGATAGCAGGCCACCCCCTCGCGCGCCGCCCATTTGCGCCGCTCGCGGGCCACCTTGCGCAAACGACTCGCGAACTGGGCCGCCGCCGGGTCGTTCACCTCGACGGGAATGTCGGCGCCACCGGCGGGGTTGGCCACAGAAATAACCGAGGGGCGCCGGGGCGGCCTATCGAACACCTCGACTGTCGTCTCTGAACGGCCGCGGCCCAGCTTGAGGCGCACCGTCGGTTCCTCCTTGAACTTCGCAGCCATGCCCTCGAAACCTGCGAAGGCGAAACGGGAGCCGGCCGGCGCCTCGCGGGAAGCGGCCACGCACGCGGCTCGGGCAGCCACTGCCTCGGCATCGTCGTCGGCCCGAAAGACCGAGGCGACGCTGGCCACAAGCCGGGGGGCATCGGGACACGCCGGCGCGGTGGCAAGCAGCGCCATGCGCGCCTCGCAGCGTTCGTCCGCCTCGTCCAACAGGTCGCCCCAGGCTTTATCGGGAAACGCCGTCCATCCCGTGAACCCCCATCGTTCGCGCAAAAGGCCCGGCGCCCGATCCTCGCGCACTTCCGCCGCCTCGCGGGCGAGGATGCTGCCGCCATCGACAGGGTCGAGAAACGTCGTCCCCTCCGCAAACAGCTCGGCCGCACCAACTGCCGCGAGCAGCGTCGCCGCCTGCGACACCACCGAGGGCGCCTCCTCCCCAGCCTCATCGCCGAGGTACGCCCGACGTGTGAGGGAGCGGCCCGACAGATCGAGCGAGAGCGTGGCCTTCTCCTCTCTAAGGCGCACCTCAACGAGGGCGTCGGGTTGCTGGGGGTTCACATCGGGTCGCGCGCCACGAGCTTCGGCCAAGCGATCGCAGATGGCGTCCTTCACCTTCAAGGCGACGAACTGGGTGTTGCGCAGCTCCACGTTGGTACCGCTCGCCCGCACGGCGATACTCGCGCCATCGGCGATCACCGTTTCCCAGGGAAGTTCGCGCACGCCGGCGTACAGGGCATCGGCGTCCCGCGCCGCCACGCGACCTACCGTGAGATTAACGCGCCCCGCGAGCCGCGACCACAGGCACACCCGCAGGGCGTCTTCGGGCGCGCCGAAAAACGATGCGCCGCCGGACAGCGGACGCACCTTCCTCACGCCGAGTCCGTGCAGCTCGTCCGCCAAAAGCTTCTCGGCACCGGGCAGGCACGTGGCGAAGAACTCGAAACTCTGCACTTGGTTGGTCATTATTCACTCCTATGAGGGCAGAATTGAAGAGTTTGGACAAAATGGGCCCCGAATGAGCTCCCACCGAACTGCTGGGGAGTCATCATCTGCTTTTTACCCGATCAATTATCGCAATACGAGTAATTCATCGATAAGAAACTCATAGGCAGCGGCCAAATCATGCATCGTGAGCTCACTCGGGCCCATTTTGTCCACAAAAGAAAAAAGTGCTCGCGGCAAACTCTGGGTTGCCAGAAAAAGCGCCCGCGGCCAAAAGTCGCGGGCGCTTGATCGCTAGTCCTCCAGATAGTCCTTAAGCTTGCTGGACCGGCTGGGGTGCCTCAGCTTCGCAAGCGTCTTGCTCTCGATCTGGCGGATGCGCTCGCGGGTGACACCGAACTCGCGGCCCACCTCCTCCAGCGTGCGCGGATGACCGTCCTCCAGGCCGAAACGGAGGCTGATGACCTTGCGCTCGCGCTCAGCCAGGCCTTCCAGCACCTTGGCCAGTTGCTCCTGCAGCATGGAGAAGCTGGCGGCATCGGGCGGCACCACGGCGGCATCGTCCTCGATGAAGTCGCCGAGCTGGGAGTCCTCCTCCTCGCCGATGGGGGTCTCCAGACTCACCGGCTCCTGGGAGATCTTCTGGATCTCGCGGACGCGCTCGGCAGTGAGCCCCATCTCCTCGCCGATCTCCTCGGGGGTTGGCTCGCGGCCGAGCTCCTGCAGAAGCTGGCGCTGGATGCGCACGAGCTTGTTGATGGTTTCCACCATATGCACCGGGATGCGGATGGTGCGGGCCTGGTCGGCGATGGCGCGGGTGATGGCCTGGCGAATCCACCAGGTGGCGTAGGTGGAGAACTTGAAGCCCTTGGTGTAGTCGAACTTCTCCACCGCGCGGATGAGACCGAGGTTGCCCTCCTGAATGAGATCCAGAAACAGCATGCCGCGGCCCACATAGCGCTTGGCAATGGAGACCACCAGACGCAAATTGGCCTCGATGAGCTGCTGTTTGGCGTCCAGGCCCACCTGCTCGATGCGGCCGAGGCGGCGCTTCTCGCGGCGATCCAGTTCAACGCCGTCGGCCTCGGCGCGCTCCAGCTCCTCGGTGGCGGCCACACCGGCCTCGATCTTCATGGCCAGATCGATCTCCTCGGCGGCGGTGAGCAGGGGCACCTTGCCGATCTCCTTGAGGTACATGCGCACCGGGTCGCCCGTGAGCATGGTCACGCCGGCATCGGCGTTGCGTTTGGCGCGGTTGCGCGCCCGGGCCTTGGTGCGAGGGGTGACCTTCGGAAGGGCGGCGGCCTCCACCGTGGCCTTCAGCTCCTCCTCGGGAATGCCGTCCAGCAGATCCTCCTCGGAATCGATGCCGGCCTCGATCTTGTCCTCAGTCAGGCTGTCAGAAGTCGCGTCGTTCGCCGCGTTCGCGGGAGGCTCCGCGTTGTCCATGTCGTCGTCATCCAGGTCGTCCATCTCCTCGACGTCCTCAGCCACCACGACCTCTTCGGTTTCGTTCTCAGGATTCTTCTTTGCAGCATCAGCCACGCGATAGTCCTTTCTCTGGCGTCCGCGCCTGATTTTGGGCATGAAAATGCAATTCTGGCGCAGAGATACAGCAGAGAAGAATACTACAAAGAGAAGACCCCTTCAAGAGAAAACCGGCCAGAAGTTTACCCGCAACAACAAAGGGCGATCTTCGCACAACCTCTACAAAAGAGGCACTCGAGCACTTAACCGCCACAGTGCCGAAACCCGTACGGCTACAGCGACTCGGCCAGCTTGTAGCCCACCCGCCAGACGGTAACAAGGTAGCGCGGCTTGGAGGGATCATCCTCTATCTTCTCGCGAATCTTGCGCACCATGACGGTGATGGAATTAGGGTCAGTCGCCTCCTTGCTGCCCCAGAGCGTCTCGAGGATCTGATCGCGGGTGAACACGGCGCCCGGGTCGGAGGCGAGCAGCTCTATTAGCTCGATCTCACGAGAAGAAAGCGCCACGACCTCGCCACGCAACCGCACCTCGTACTTTCCGAAACGGATCTCCAAATCCCCCACCGAAAAGGCCTCGGAACGGTGGTCGCGCCCTTCGCGCTGGCGCTCGCGGTCACGCTCGCGGCGGCGTAAATGCGCGTTCAGACGCAGAAGCAGCTCTTCGGACTGGAAGGGCTTCACGAGGTAGTCGTCAGCGCCGGCTTTAAAGCCGATGGACTTATCCACGATGTCGCCCTTGGCAGTGAGAAACATGATCGGCACATTGCGACCCTCGCCTCGTACGATCTCGCAGATCTCGAAGCCATTGATATCAGGCAGCATTACGTCCAGAATAAGGAAATCGGGACGCTCGGCTCTCAGCATTTCCAGGCCGTCGGTTCCATTGCCCGCGCAGCAGAAGTCGTAGCCGCCGCGACGCACGATCTGCTCGATGAGCACCTGCATGGACGCGTCGTCATCGACGAGCATCACCTTAGTCATGGTCTTCCTCCTCTGCGGGCAGTTCAACCGCGAACGTCGAGCCGCATCCCGGCTCACTTGACACGGCCACGGTGCCACCCATCATGGCCACTAGGTCCTTTACCAACGAAAGCCCCAGCCCGCTACCGCCGTAACGACGCACGGTGGACATGTTCTCCTGTCGGAACCGCTCGAAGATGAGCTCCTGGGCCTCTTTCGGAATACCTATGCCGGTGTCCCTCACGCGCATCACCACGTTGCGAGCACCATCCTCTTTCGCCTCGCAACAGACGCGCACAGCCACCTCGCCGCCGGCGTCGGTGAACTTCACGGCATTACTCGTAAGATTTGCGAGCACCCGGCGCAGCTTCTCCCAATCTCCCATAATGAGAGGCACGTCGAAATCGACACGAGTGGTGAAGGCCACGCCTTTCTTGGCAGCCACGGGCGCCATGGCCGACTCCACCATTCCCACGAGGTCGTTCAAATCAACCAGCTCCAGGTTCAGCGTCTCGGAGCCCGCCTGGATGCGGGCGCACTCCAGCACATTGTCCACCATTTCCAGCAAGATGGCGCCGTTTTTGTCAATCTCCTCCAATTGGCGGCGCGCCTCGGGCCGATCGGGGCCGATGGACTCACCCAAAAGCTCGGCAAAAGCCAAGATGGAGGTTAGCGGCGTGCGCAACTCGTGGCTGACAATGGCAAGGAAATCGGACTTGTATTGGTTGTCCCGGGCGAGCTGGGCGTTGATCTCCTCTACTCGGCGTCGCTGACACTCCAGCTCGGCGTTTGCACTGGAGAGCTGTTCTGTGCGCTCGGCTACCTGAGATTCCAAACTTCCGTAAAGCTCCTCCAGGCGCTGGGCCATAGAATGGTACTGCTCGATGAGGCCGTCTATCTCGCGGGACGAGTACAGCACGCCGCGCTCGGCCATGTCCAGGGAGCCTCGTGGCGGGAGGCCGCGCAGGCAACCGGAAGCGGACGCGGGCCCATGTCCAATGACGCCCGCTGGGCCAAAGACTCCTGGAGTACCCATCTCCCCCTCGGCCGTCCGCGCGCCGGGCTCGGCCACACGAGAGAACGAAGCACGCAGCTCCGTCAAAGGCTCAGTAATGAGTCGGCTGATGACGACATAGATGAGAAGCGCCATGGCAGCCACCACGGCCAGAAAGAACATCATGTTGCCGACGATGGCATCACGCATGTTGGCCATGGCGCCATTGGCGGGAACCACCACCGATACTGCTCCGGCCACATCTCCCACACTCCAGCCTTCTTTCGGGTAACCAGTCGCATCCAGCTCGCCGGCGGGCTGGCCGTGGCACTCGATGCAGTCGTCGGAGACGTCCATGGCCCGCACATAGCGGAAGACCTGATCACCTCCCTCGGTCTGGTAGCCCCATACCTCATCGGTGTCCTCATCCGTCAAAAATGCCTCGATGGCGGCGGCCTCGTAGGCGTCCGGGATATTGTAGATGTTGCGCGGGTTCAAATTCGTGAAGCGGATGGAGTAGTCCGTCTTCTCGGAGAACAGAGCCGCCACCGACTTGCCCGCGATGGCGCAGTGCAGTCCCTTGTAGTCGTACTCCCCATCGGAGGTGTAGTTGATGACGTTCTGATTCAGGGAGATGAAATCCCACATGGCATCCATCTCGGTAACGAGCACCCGTGACTTTTCCAGAAGGTCGGTCTCGGCACGGCGCGACTGATCGTCGTAGGTGAACGCAAGGAACACCGCTGATATCAGCACGAGAACAACCGCGAGAAGCCCGATGAGCTTCGTCCGCAGTCCGATCTTCCTCTGTCGCCCGACTCTCGCCACAGCTCTACCGCACCCACTTCCAGGCAGTGCGCGGCCGGCTCGTCTTCTTATCCATGCACCCTCCCTAACCCCCGATGCGGCTGGTAGGAGTTATACCCTACCAGCCGCCGTAAAGCTAGTGTCCCGTTCTTAAGCCGTCGGCGCTTAGGCCTCGTGGCTCACTTCTTGCGGGTTGCGCAGCACACCGCCCTTGGCCGCGTCGCGATGGGGCGCGAACACTACGGCCGGACCGGTCTCATCGGTCAGCTCGCCGATAGCTGATACGCCCTCGGGATGGCGCTCGCGCAGCTCAGAAAGGGTGCCGAACTCGAGCGCGCGCACCGGGCAGGCCTTGGCGCAGGTGGGATCCGGTGTGCCCTCCGGGTTCTCGTCGGAGCAGAGCACGCACTTGTGAGACAGGCCGTCGTCTAGCTGCACGGGGTGCCCGTAGGGGCAGCTCTTCTCGCAGGTCATGCAGCCGATGCACTTCTCCTTGTCGTTGTTGACGATGCCCGTCTCCGGGTCCTTCTGCATGGCGCCGGTGGGGCAGTTGGCCACGCAGGCCGGGCTCTCGCAGTGGCCGCAGGTCATCGAGACATAGTAGGTGAACGCCGTGGCCGTATAAGCGCCGGCCCCGTCGGCCTTCCACTCGCCGCCGCCGAACTCGAACACCTTGCGAAACTTCTGCGGCACTTCCAGGTCGTTGCGGTCGAAGCACGAGGTCATGCAGGCCTTGCAGCCGGTGCAGATGTCGGTGTTGACGAAAAATCCGTACTGTTCCATGGTCTATCCCCCTAGGCCTTCTCGATCTTGCACAGGTTGGAGTGGACGCCGTTGCCCTTGGAGATGGGCGTCGGGCGCGAGGACGTCAGCACCGAGATGCAGCCGCCCAAATCGAGCACGCTGGGATCGCCGATGGTGGCGCCGTCGCGGGTCACCGGGTCGTACCACGCGCCCTGGGGCACGCTGACCACGCCAGGCATGATGCGGTTCGTCACCTTCGCGGTCATCCGGGAGCGGCCGCGCTCGGTGGACACGATGACGGTGTCGTCCTGCTTGATGCCGAGCGTGGCGGCATCGCCCTCGTTGATCCAGCACTGCTGCGGGGCCACCGAGCTCATCCACGGCACGTTGCCGTAGGAGGAGTGGGTGCGCGTCTTAGTGTGGTGGCCGATGAGCTGGAAGGGGTACTCCTCGCGCAGCGGGTCGCCGTAGCCCTCGAAGTTCTCGTACCAGATGGGCAGGCCCGTGATCTGGTCGCGGCCGTCGTCGGGCACGTACCCGCCGCCGGTGAGGTCCCACTGGCGCGACAGGTTGTAAGCCTGCTTCGAGAACACCTCGTACTTGCCCGAGGGCGTGGCGAGCGGGCCTTCCGGCGCGGCGATGGCCGGCTCATGGTCGTCGGTCTGCTTGATGAGGCCTGCGGCGCGGAACTCCTCGAAGGTGTCGGGCAAGTCGTCGCCGGCCGCCTTCCCCTCGTTGTAGCACCACTCGATCCAGTCGAGCTGGGTCTTGCCCTCGGTGAACTCGTCCTTGATGCCGAGCGCATCGGCCAGAAGGGTGCAGATCTCGTAGACGGGCTTGGCCTCGAACAGAGGCTCGATGGCCTTCGACTCGCAGCAGATGAAGCCGGTCCAGGCGGTGCCGCCGGTGGTGAGGTCGTCCTCCTCGAAGGGCGTGGTGCCGGGCAGGATGATGTCGGAGGCCATGGCCGTCGGCGTCATCCACGGATCAACCGTGACGATCATGCGCACGCCGGAATCTTTCTCGTCTGGAAGATTGTAGATGCGCAACGAGTCGTTGATGTCGGCGTGCTGGCCCATCATGACGTTGGAGCCGTAGTTCCAGATGAACTTGATGGGGGCCTTCAGCTTCAGGGTGCCGGGCTCCTCGGCGTAGCTGGTGACACCGGTCTCGTCGATGGCGCGGATGCCCCAGGTGGCGTCGTTCATGACCGTGTAGTCCTCGATGGCCTGGTACCAGTCGAAGAACGACACGCACACGTCCACCGTGTTCTTCTCGGGGAAGCACGGGATGGCCGTGGGGGTAGCGAACGGAACGCCGCCCACGCCCTCACGGGCGCCGGTGCCGCCGCCGGAAATACCCACGTTGCCGGTGATGGCGGCGATCATCGCGATGGCGCGGGAGTTGTTGCCGCCGTTGGAGTGACGTTGCGGGCCCCAGCCCTGAATGGTGGCCGTCGGACCGTCCATGTACAGGTCGGCCAACTCGCGGATAGTGTCGGCCGGGATTCCGGTAATGCCGGCGGCCCACTCGGGGGTCTTCTCGCCGGTGCCCTTGTAGGCGCCGGTGCCGGCGAGGTAGGCCTCGTAGGACATGTCCTCCTTGATGGTGAGCTTGCCGGACTTGTCGAGCCCCATGAAGGCGGTGCTCGTGGGCTCGGCGGCTTTCACGTCGTCGGCGAAGCTGTCGGAGAAGAAGCCGACGAACTTGTCGCGGATGAGCTGCTCGTCCAGCTTGCCGGCGCTGAACAGGTACTGGATCATGCCGGCCACGAGCGCCATGTCGGTACCGGGGCGGATGGGGATCCAGCGGTTGGCCACGCCCACGGCGGTATCCGACAGGTGCGGATCCACCACCACGATGGTGGCCTCGGGGTTCTGCAGGCGCACCTGGGTAAGCAGGTACTGCATGGCCGAGCCGGACATGCGGGTGTTGGCCGGGTTGTTGCCGAACAGCACGATGTTCTTGGAGTTCACGAGGTCGGTCACCTCGTTGTTCGACCAGGCGTCGCCGTTAAAGAGCGGCATCTCCCAGGTGATCTGTCCGGTGGAGTAGTCGGCGTACTGGCGCAGGTAGCCGCCCCACAAATTCATGAGGCGTGCGAACATGGTCTGATCGGGATGCCACGACTTCGACACCGTGCCGCCCAGCACGCCGGTGCCGTACTGGATATAGAAGGCGTCGTTGCCGTACTCCTCCTTGATCTCCTTCATGGTGGTGGCGATGAGATCGATGGCCTCGTCCCAGGTGATCTCCTCGTACTTGCCCTCGCCGCGCTTAGTGCCCTCGACGCGCTTGAGCGGCTTCTGAATGCGGTCGGGGCTGTAGATGCGCTGGCGGTTGGTGCGGCCGCGCACGCAGGAGCGCATCTGGTAGATCTTGCCAGGGCCGAACTCGTCATCGCCGTCGGAATCGATGTCGATGCGCACGACCTGGCCGTCCTTCACATAGGCCTTCAGCGGGCAGCGGCTACCGCAGTTCACGTGGCACGACGACCAGCTAACGGTGTCGTAGTCAAGCGGATCCCCGCCGGTAACGGGCAGGCTGTCTGCGGCCGGCTCCTCCTGCTTGGAGGCCGGCGCGCAGCCGGTCAGCGCCACGCCGACCCCCGTCGCCCCGGCCAGGCCGAGGAACGACCGGCGGCTGATCTTGCCGAAGGTTTGCGCAGTCTTTCCCATAGACTCCCCTTTCCTCTTCTTGTTCGGGGCCCGAAATGGAAGCCGGGCCCTCCCTCGGAAAGTAAGTCTACGCGCACGAGCATGGAACCTCCATGGGTATTTGGTTCATTTTTCCTTAGGGATTTCTTATCGAATTATTGCATCCCAGGTCAGAGTCACAAAAATCGCTACTCCAACTCCCCCGTGGCGTAAGCGTCGTAGATGGCCTCGGGGGAATCGTAGTAGAAGCTGCCGTTGTAGTCGTCGATGAGAGCGCTGACCGGAGAGCAGTAGGCGCGCAGAATTGCTTCGACATCGGTCGTCCCCTCACGGTCGGCGATGGCAAGGACGAGTCGCTTGTACACCTTGCCTATGTCCCAGTGGGAGGGAACGGCGTAGCGAGCGGCAGCGACGTTGTCGAAAACGCCTTCGCCGATATCGGCCTCTTCGATGAAGTGATCGCTCACCGCATCGATGTTGTCGCAATGGTACACATCGGCCAACTCCACGATGCGCCCCAGGCGCTGCGGCCCGAGCGCTTCCACAACATCCGACCGGCGGTTCTTCGTCTTGCGCGCGATATAATCGACCAGGCTGCAAACGAAGAATATATCGTTCGCACGGCGGCTCTCACGCCCTTCCATCTCCGACCTCCTCGCAATTGACGAACTCCAGTGATTCAAGTGCCCTGTCGGTGCAGAAGGCGATCTGGTGCGTTGGATACTTGAACTTCGCCAAAGCCCAGAACTGCTCGCGCGTGATGGCACCCTCGATGTACTCGGAAACGTAGTTGTATATCTGGTCGTCCGCCATGGCGCCTATGACCACGTCGTGGGAATGGGACTCGCCGTGGCGGCACGCGACGATGAAGTCGAGCCACTCCTCACTCATCTCCGGAAACTCCAGGATGTCGAGGCCTTGGGCGAAGCGGACCACGTAGGTGTTCACGCGCGGCACCGGCATGCGCTGCGCCCAGCGCTCGGCCTGCTCACGGATGACGGTGCAGTAAAACCCCGGTCCGAAGTCTTTCGTGTAGCGCCCGACTCGAATCTCGGGCGCGGCAACGACGTCTCCGCTACCGTGGTACACCGTCATAAGTGCCATAGCCCGCGCTCCTTTCTTTGGTCGAGGCCATTATACCGCCAACCATACAAAGGAACGGTTAGTCTTTCAGCACCTTCTGAGGCCCAAGCGGTTGAACGAATATTTGTCGCTCGGCCCCGAGAGCGTGTGAATCGACCATATCCCTAACCACACTAAGTCGGCAGGTCATTCTGAATTGTTGCCGGTACTTGCATCCCAGTATGTTCTCGTATTCCAGACTTTTCACTACATTCACTACAACATCGTTGCCCTGAGGCACACGGACCATCTGGGACTTCGAGCAGGCTGACGGAACGCAACTAAGTTCCAACTCGGCATCGGGAGATACGCCAAAACCATCCAACTCCCAATGGTAATTATTTGCGGGGCCATCGCCGACATTTTGCAATACTATCTCAATACTATGGACGGCTTTCGAAGCGGAGCACTCGAAAGCACCGTTTGCATTGAACGCTTCTGCTTTTTCGTCTCCACATTTAACAGACGCAATAACAAAAAATGGACGTTTAGTATTCTCCTGTTCGCGCCTTTCTTGATCTTCGTAAGCCCATTTCGTCTGAACGTAGGACACCGTTGCCAATGCGACGGTAGCAACGGCAGCAACGCATGATCCGAGATAGCCGAGAAATTCACCGAAGTCGCAATTTGCCCTCATCCATTCTGAAGGAGCCTCCTGTTTGAACGCGCAATTAAAGGCGATAAAAGCGAGGATCGTCGCCACAACTACAACGACAGATGTAATGATTGCCGTACAAGCAATGGTTCGTTTTCTATTCGTGCTACTCAAGCCCAAAACTTCAGTCTCCTATAGCGCTGAACATCCTGCTCGGCGCTTTTCTCACCCATCTCGCCTCCACCGATCCTTCCCAGGAGGTACCCGACAGCAAACCTACGAGAACGCTATCAAGTACCCGAGGGAGTTAAGCAGTTCGTTATTTTTAGCCGCAAGAGCAACAGAGGCCCTCGATGCTTCAGCCGTCGATTGAGTCGCTTCGGCGGTTGCTGCGGAGTCTATCGCAATCTCCTCGACCCTCTCAGCAATAGATGCCGTGTTTTTCGCAATGCCCCACATTGCGTTCAGCGCATTAGTTTCCAGCAACTTTATCTGCTCGGATACTTTCTCGAGGGTAGCGTTCGCCTTCTTAAGTTCGCTGTAGAGAAGATGCTGTCCCTCTTTGATTTTCTCGAGAGACCCCAAAACATCATCAAGTTTAGTGATAATCAAATCGGCGCGGCGCTCCGATTCGTAGAGATTGTATGCCCCATCAGGCCCCGAAAGAGCTTCGCAGCGTCCTGATTCAAGATACTCGAGAATAGATGCAATCGCGGGCAACGTCCTATATTTTGAGAAGATGACATTGCAAGAGTACAAATCGCTGCGTATCTGAAGAGCCCGTTCCAGCTCTTTTCGAGCTATTCGCTCCTCTTCCGCATAAACCTTTTCCAGCTCCTCAGCTTCTTCTCTTGTCCTTTGAAGCGGATTATCATCTGCAATGAGCCGTTCTATCTTTTCGTTGAGCTTATTAATCTCCAAGTTTCTGAGTTTGTCGAGAGCGGCCTCGCGAAGCTTGCACGCACGTTCGTATTCATCGAAAGCTTTTTCCGACTTCTTTTTTGCTAAGGCTATTTCCTTCGCTCGCTCTTCAACCTCTTGCTCATATTTCGCGCGCAATATCCCATTAGCTTGCTCAGCTTTTTTCTTGTTGAAAAAACCCACCTTAAAATAGTTAGGTTGCTCGATTGGAGGGAGGCTATCCGCAAAGGCTTTCATGGAAAACGCCTCTGGCTTATCCGGAACCGGGGGCACCTCGGCCGCATGCTCCAAGGTGATAACAGGTTTCGCCCCCGCCTTGAGGGCGTCAACTCTGCCCTGAAGGGCCATTGCCATTTCCAAGAAGGGCGTTTCGACCATCTGGCGAACCGATTGAGATTGAGGCGTCACCGATCTTGCCACTTGGCTGTATCTTAATCGCGCTTCTTCAAACTGGCATACTACCCTTGCAGCCAAGTAAACTTGCGTCTCGCAATCAAGCACCGTTCGCAAATAATTCACCAGCGAGGTTGTACGATCCGCATCAACTTGCGGGGAACTATCTCGCGTCTCTGGCTCAAATTTCTCTATTTCGACGTCGGGATTCGGCAGATCTGATAGAGGGAAGATGCTCGCCAGCTCACTGGCGCTCTCCGACTCGAAGGGAACGAGCCACACTGTCGTTCCGTTAGCTCGCCAGCCGGGAATAGAGGAGTCGAAGACGGGAGGGGTTGAATCTGGAGACGAATCCGCAAAGGGCAGTATCTCGTACAGCAATTCGGGCGTCTCCCCCTTGCTGAGCGCTGTCCGAACCGATTCAAGCGAAGCGTTAATCACAATATCGCGCTTTTCCACAGCTCCGAATAATGTGCCCTGGCCCACTCCCCCCAACTTTCCTTCGCGAAGCGCCTTAAAACGGCCGCAGCCCCCCACTCGAACCACCTCCGCAAAAGCCAATATGGATTCGAGATTGGCGCAACCACGAAATACACGCGAATCGCGCGTACACGCATCTTTCAAAAAAGTGACGGTGCGAAGTGCGCCACATGAATGGAAAGGGTCGTCACTGAGCCAGAGGGTTGATGACGCTTTACCTTTACCGAGGAAAAGAATTGCCTCCAACGATGAACAATACGCAAAGGCATTGCCATCAATACCACTCACGCTTTCGGGCACTACCAGCGATTCGAGCGAAGAGCACCCCTCAAATGCGCTGTCGCTTATATATTTGAGTCCCTCGGTGAGGGTGAGAGACCGCAACGCCGAACAGCCTTGAAAAGCGCCTTGCTGTATCTCTTCAACACCTTTGGGGACGATCACAGATTCGAGAGCCTTACATCCCTTAAACGCTTCGCGGCCAATGGAGACAACACTGCTGGGAATCCTTACCGATCGAAGGTTGATGCACCCCTTGAACGTAAACCAGGATATTTTTTAACGCCTTCAGGAATAACCACTGACCTTAGAGAGCAGCATTCTTTAAACGCCCAATCCCCTATTTCCTTTACACTCTTCGGAATGTCAACAGATTGAAGCGACGAGCAACCATTGAAGGCATTATGTCCGATGTACTCAATACCTTTGGGTAAGATAACTTTCTGAAGAGAGGTCCATCCCTCAAACGCTCTATCGGCAATACCCGTGAATTCTCGCGGAATTGTAATAACCTTAGGCCTCTCGGCACCGAAGGACGGTTTGTACAAAGTCATCGCCTCAAACCAACCTTTCCCGTAGACGCTCTTTTAACTGCAGAGACGAAAGCCGTCGCTCGCTTCGTGACGTCTCTCTTTCGCTGATGCTGACGTATCAAAGGGTAACGTGTTATTCGGAAGGTTTGTTGCGCAACAAACCTAACGGCATCGGCTAGATCCCTCCCCGCGCAAATGTCCAATCACCAGATACGACTTCGCTTCGTGGCCATGGATGTCGCCCAGCCGCCTTCGTCCTCTTCGAGAGTTAGGACGTTGATGGTACAATGCCGGGTACCACACTGTGTCGTTGTCCTTGAGGGCAAGGCGCTTACAACAGAATATGCGGCAGGCGAGCTTTAGCGCTCGCTGTCGGTATGCGCGTCTTGCTCTTTGCGGTTGAACCATTGATAAGGAGGGTATCTGCCTGTCTGGTGGTTCGCCGTGTTACGAGCGCCCCGACACAGTGTGGTAACTGCGGTGGATACCCTCCTTACCTCTGTATGGGGCCGTCGCCGCGGTTGCACGCAACCGTCGTCGGAAGGACGCGCCCTTGCCTCGCCGGAACGCCGCATTCCCGCAACAATTTTAGATCGGATGACCATTGTCGAGGGGGCCATGTTCTGCGTCGCCCCCCCCTTCCATGAGAAACCCAGGCGATTACCCCCATAGCATCTATCATTATCGCAGGTCATTTATGCAATTTGTTGCGCAACATATTTCGATTACTGTCGAATACTATATCCACACCCCATCAATTCAGAACATTTTGGAACGAGAGGATTTACCATGTTTACACCAAACACACTGCCGCTTATCTTAGTTGTACTCCTGATTTACTTCATTCTGCTCATAGCACCCACAAGCCTCTATGTCGAAGCCGCCCGCGAGAAGGGATACTACCAAAACAAGAGCACTGCGTACTTATACGTCATTGCTGCCTTTTTCACTCCTTTTACTGTGGGGTTATATGTCGCCGGACTGCCTGATCGCAGAATACTTCCCGAAGCCCCTAAACAAAACCTAACTGATGATCTGCCGGCCATTTAAGTAGTACGAGGAGACGGATGTGGCAAACTTCAAGGTCGTATTTCGCAGCGACAATCAGGGCGCAGACGCCTCTCCAGGCTGGGAGCCAGGCTGTCCGCTGCTTGTAAATGCGGTACAAGTATCGCGCAACACCGATACGGGCCAGTGCTATCTGCAGCTGAAGCTGTCGAACATCTCCGGAGCTACAGTAGACAGTTTCAAGCTGCAAGCCGATGTGAGCTATGTCGACGGCGCTTCCGAAACCGTGGAGCTCAACCCCCTCGACGCCGACATCCAGCCAGCCAAGACGTATCGCCCCGAGCCAGTTTTACTTACTGGATCGCAAATCACCAACGTTATCGTCCGCGTTCTCTCTGTCTCTCAACCCGAAATAGAGTGGCACGCTGAGGCTGGATCCGAGCCCGGGCCCATTCCTGTGGGAACTGAGCTTGTGCTTGACAAAAAAGCAGCCACAGAACGCACTAAATCACTGGGAGAACTTTACAAAGACTCTTCCAAATACCGCCATGCGGTAACACTTGGCAATACATGGTGGGTATGTTCCTGCGGCATGCCCAATGTCGATCGGGATCGGTGCTGCAGATGCGATCTCTCCAAAGATTATCTTGTCGCCCTCGAGGACGAACAGTCCCTTATCGCGCGATGCGAAGAACGCAGGATCCGTACTGCCAAACGAAAGAGAAAGACATTGATCGCGAGCGCCTCTTTCATCATTGCCGTAGTTGCTGCTTTAGCCATTTTGTTCTTCACAACGGATATCATCGTTCCAAACGCCTCTTATAATGCCGCAGCCCGTCTCTTGAGCGAGAAAAACTACGACAGCGCGTATTCCGCCTTCCTCAAACTCGGAACTTATCGAGACTCCGACCAGGCAGCACAAGAATGTGCGTCGCAGGCAGCGCAAAGCGCTCTTGACTCTGAAGAGTTCGCAACACTGGAACGCTGGTATTCTAGAATAAACTGCAAGAATGAGATCGATGGCTCCATCCGTGAAAAAGCCAGCCAGCTCAGCTCAGAAAACAAGCTTGGCTCAGCTGCGGGGCTTTATCAGATCATAGGCGATGAGGAAGCCGAGAACCAAACACTCTACCAGTACGTCAAGAACAACTACGACGGCGATTACAACGAATTTGTGGTCAAGTTCCTCGGACAGTTAGCTCAGAATAATTACGAGGACTCCAGAGACTTGAGAAATAGCTATATCGAAAGATGGAAGAGTGAATATCCTGATATAGCGGAGTGAATCAATACGGTGCGATCGCACTCGTTACTTACCCCGGGTAGCCTTCTATGAGGAGGAAGGTGGTGGAGGCGGCGAGGCAGAGCTGGTCTCCCGGTGCCACGGGCACGGGAGAGGCTTGCCAGCCATCGCGCTGGCCGCGGGGCGGCTCCACCACCGTCTCCTCGCCGGTAAGACCGTTCACGAGCATCGTGCCGTGACGGGAATCGCATCCTTCTACCCACCACGCGCCCGCATCGTCGCGCCAGAGGCGCGCATGGCGGGCGGACACATCGGGGCCGACTTCGCTTACGGCCCCTTCCGTTAGCGCGAGCGCCCCCACCTCGGCACCCGTCGCTGTGGGTTCCACCCACTGGGGCGCGCCGGCAACGACGCCGTCGACGATGCGCAGAAGCCCCAACCAGCGCGGGCGATCGTCGGCGCCGGTTAGGGCCGCCGTGCGCCCAGCGCCCTGAGGCATCGGCGCCAAGGGCGGTGTAGCAAGACCGCCTCCGTGCATCTTCTCGGAGAAAGTGCGCGCCTCGGCCACGGCGCGTCGCACATCGGCCGTGCAAGCGGCGGTCACCAACAGCACCAGGGCCACCTCGGCGCGCTCGTCGGCCGTCAGCGATCCCTCGCAGGCGATGCGTTCCATCATGTTGCGGTACAGCGTGGGACTCTGGCCGCATGCCTTCAGGGCGTCGTCCATGGCCCGGCCGGCCTCTCCGCAGACGATATCGAGAATGGCCTCACCCGTGAGCGCGCGCTTGCTGAGCGATTTCATGCGCGCCGCGAACCGGAGCGCGCCGACGGCGTAGTCGCAGAAGTAGCTATCTGAGAGCGTTCCAGCCGGCGCGTGCACGATGAACCGCGACACCCAGGTACGATCGCCCAGGCGGCTCTGGGGGCTGCGCCCGTCGGAGAGCGGGCGGCCCGACAGCAGCAAGCCCGCCAGCTCCTTGTGGCTCACGCCGCAATGGCGCTTCGCCAAATCGAACAGCACGGAAGTGGGTGTGGCATCGATGGGGGTCATACGCCCTCCTCATTGGTCTCATCAGCCAATTCGTAAATTGCCTCGGACGTTGTCTCTAACGCCAAGGCCTCGCGGCTCGCAGTCGAGATGGCACGATCCTCGGAAGGCACCGCACCCCAGGGCAAGACGGGCCGCGCCAACGGGGCGGTGGAGGACGCAGACGACAACGGAGGCAGCGCCAAGGCCCAATCGGCGACCAATCCCGGTAAAGGAGCGACGACGGCGAGGAACAGCACCGCATAGAGAGCGTCCGAGACCGACTCGCTCGGCCATGCCGTGAGCGAGGCCAGAAGACCCGCCACCGTGCCGCCCAGAAGCGACCCGAGAAGCCCTCGCGCGAAACCGAAGCCGGTGTCTCTCTCGCGGCCGCGGGCGATAAGGGCGCCCGCAAGGGGCAGCAGAAGCGCTGCAGAGACCGCAGATCCCGGCATCAACCCCGACCACACTGCATGGCCCGCTGGAAAAGACACCGCCATGTCCTGAGTGAGAAGCCCTACGGCCACGGCTCCGCCGACGGCAACGGCCGCTGAGAGTGCGTCGGCGGCCACGCGGGCTGCCCGACGCAAACGCCGACGACGCCGGACCGCCGTTGCCGCCGCCTCGCCCAAGGGGCACGCTGCCAAGGGCTCGCCGCGCAGAGAGCGGGCCACATTGTCGGCGTACTGGGAGCAGAACAGGGCGAGCGCCTCCCGCACCTCCCTCGCCCGGGGGCGCCGACTCTGCTCAGGAACGAGGCAGGCCACGAGCACTTCTGCGAGCTGGTCGTCCACCGCAGACAAGGCCGCTCGAACGCGATGCGGCGCCGGCGCGCCATCCAACTCTGCCGCGGCGCGCCCCACTGCTACGGCTACCTCAGGCTCCGAAGCAAGCACTGCGCGAACGTCCGCGGCGCTCCCATGGGCACCGGCGGGCGTCTCGGGCGAGAACTCCGTCTTGATGCGGTAGGCAGACCGGCCTTCGCGCTGGCTGCGGCCGGCAAAGCTGAGGTCATAGGGCGGATGCCCCTCCATCAACTGATACAGCACGCCGGCGGCCGCGTACACATCGACGGCGGGCGATCGGCGCCGAGCTACCGCACCCGATACGTCGTCGGTCAGCATCTCGGGGGCGGCGAAATCGGCCGTCGCTCCCAAGGGCGCCCCCCATCGCGCCGTCAGCGAGGAATCCGCGCTTTCCAGCGGAACAGCCGATCCGAAATCGATGAGAACGAGCTGGAAGGCGCCCTCCTCCACCTGATCGGCCGCGGAAAGCTGTCCCGTATCGATCATGATATTGCGCGGGGCCACATCACGATGGGCCAGGCCGCCCTCAACATAGGCCATACGAGCCAGAAGATCGAACAGGTCGCGTCCGATGCGGGCCACCGTAAGCGGCGAGAGCCGCCCCTCGTCGTCCACGGCCAGAGCGCGAGCCGCCTCTTCGAGCGTGACCCCCTCCACCCATTCCATCACGATGACCGAATCCTCACCGACGCGGCCGCGTCCGTAGAGGCGGGGGAAGCCGCGCAACGGGGACAAGGCGCGATGGGCGTCGTATTCGGCATCGAATGCGGCTCGACGGGCCTCGGCGAGTTCATCGTCCCCTCCTTCGCCATCGGACCGCCGCAAACGCTTGAGCGCGAACCGCTCGCCACGGGGATTGCGGGCATGAAGCACCTCCCCTACACCGCCTCGGCGGCGCGAGGCCTCGTCCACCAGCAGCGTGACGAAGCGTCGCTCGTAGGCGTCGCGATGCTCGGGGGCGACATAGACCGCAGGCTCGAACGCCTCGACCCGAACAAGTCGCACGGAACCGCCGCAGGCGTCATCGGCCAGCGCACCGCCAACGGGGCGCGCCTCTAGCACCGCCGTCACGGACGCGCTCCGCCCACATGGGCCTCGTAGGCCTCCAGATACGCCATGCGCCCCGTCGCTGCGCTTCTTGTCACACGGCCCGACCAATAATCGGCATTCGCGGCGGGATCTTCGAAATAGCAATTCCCCGACCAGGCATTGTCCAACTCGTACAGTAAGTTGATCAGGTCGCCGTAAGACTGATGCATCTGCGAGAAGTTTCCGCTATAGCGCGAGGCGCCGTACATGGTTCCGTCGTCGCGATTGCACGCGTAGCTCACTTCCATCATCATGTTGGAATCTGCCAACTGCACTTCTCGCAGCAGGCTCGAAACCGTCCGGGCCGCTTCGATGCGCGGCTGCTGCGGGCGCGTCATGCAAAGGCGCTCGTAATCGTCGGCGCATTGGTACACCTTCGCGGCCTCCGCCTTGAGCACGTCGTGTTCGCTGCGCAAGGTGCTGCATATGCGCCGCTCCATATCCTCGGGAACCGGGCCTCCGGCCTCAACGGGGATAGTCGGCTCCGGGTCGGGTTCCGGTTCGCTCGGTGTCGGCGCAACAGCATTGCCGCCCGACGAGCCGCCTGAAGACGAGCCGCCACCCGAAGGTTCACCGGAGGCCGAACCGCCGCCCGAGGAATTCCCCGAAAAAGCGCCGCCGCCTCCGTTCGCGGAACCAGAGCCGGTCGCGTTCGAGCCTGAAGTATTCGGATTACCCGAGGACGCCGGCGCCTCGACGCGTGCCGAGTTCGAGGATCCGCGCTCAGCGCTCGCGCCCCTATCCGTCGGAGCAACGAAGCCGGAACCGCCAAGCACCGACGCGCTCCGCCCTCCCAACAGCAGAAGATCCGCAGGGTCGGACAGCGCGCCCGCATCAGTTGCCGGAGCCGTACCGTTCGATGTGGCGCTCGTTGCCCCCGGGCCATTCGCGCCTCCGGCTCCAGAAGAGCCGCCGCCGGTGCCGGAAAGGCCATGCGCGCTCATAAGCGGCGCATCGGGACCGAGCGCCCGCGCGTGATCGGAGGCCGCCCACTGTCGCACAAGAGGACTCTGTTCCGCCAGAGATGGAACGGCACCGGCATACACGACGACGCCCACCGTCATAAGGGCGAGGGAGAAAGTGAGGAGGCCGCCCAGCAGAGGAGGAGCGGACGCGCGCCGGAAAGCGCGCCCCGCATAGGGCCAGCGATGAAGGGACAGTTCCACCGTTCGCGCTCCTTTTCGCCTAAGACCTGGTCTTATATGAAGAACCAGGACGATGACACAGTGTGGTGAAGCTCAGTATAGCACGCGTCATTGAAGGAGGCTTCAGCACTGTCGGGTTCGGCCCTACAGCAAGTCCACAGGGTCGATGTCGACGGCGGCGTTGACGGCGGGGGTTACCTTACGCGTGCGGAACAGGCGCACCAGCGGCGCCGAGATATCGTCGTCCAAAGGCGCCTTCACCACGATGTGGTAGCGGTAGGTGTTGCGCAGCTTCGCCAGCACGCAGGGCACTGCCGGCAGCACCTGCCAGCGCTCCCCCACCTCGTTGCGGACAAGCTCGGCCAGCTGGGCGTGCAGGAGCTCGGCCTCGGTGGCCACGGCGTGCTCGTCGGCGCCCCACAGAAGCACGTTGGCCATTCGCACGTAGGGCGGGTAGCCCAAAAGCTTGCGCTTGGGCAGCTCGGCGCGCAGGAACATCCCGCGGTTGTAGGTGGCGGCGGCGCGGATGGCCACGTCGTCGGCCTCGTAGGTCTGCACCATGACGCGCCCGTCCAGCTCGGCGCGGCCGGCGCGGCCCGCCACCTGCTCGATGAGCTGGAAGGTGCGCTCGCCGGCGCGGTAGTCGGGCAGATGCAGCTGGGTGTCGGCGTTGATGACGCCCACCAGCGTGACGTCGTCGAAATCGAGTCCCTTGGCGATCATCTGGGTGCCGAGCAGCACCGCGGCATCGGCGGCGGCGAATTCCTCGAGAAGGGCCTGATGCGCACCCTTGGCCTGGGTGGTGTCGGCGTCCATGCGGATGATGGGAACGGTTGGCCCCACGCCAGGCAGCCCGTCCAAGAGCTGGCGCAGCTCGGTTTCCACCCGCTGGGTGCCGGCGCCGAACTTCTTCAGGTAGGGGCTGCCGCATTCCGGACACACGGGAGGGGCGCCCACGGTGTAGCCGCAGTGGTGGCAGATGAGCTTGGCGCCCTGCTCGTGGTAGGTGAGCGAGGTGGAGCAGTGCGGACACTCGGGCACGAAACCGCAGTCGCGACACAGAAGGAACTTCGCGAAGCCGCGCTGGTTCAGCAGAAGCACCGCCTTGCGGCCCTGTGCGAGCTCCTCGCCCAGCGCCCGGGCGAGGCGTCCGGAGAACATGGCCCGGGAACCGGAGGCGAACTCGGCGGCCATGTCCACCACCTCGATGGCGGGCATGGGTCGCCCGTTGGCGCGCTCGGGCAGCGCCGCCGTCGTCCAGCGCGGGTTCTTGTTCACTTGGTAGAGGGACTCGATGGAAGGGGTGGCCGAGCCGAGCACCAGCGCACCGCCGGCCCGGGCCATCATCCATTCGGCCACGTCGCGCGCGTGGTAGCGCGGCGAGGAATCCTGCTTGTAGGAGCCCTCGTGCTCCTCGTCGATGACGATGAGTCCCACGTTGGCCGCGGGCGTGAACAGCGCGCTGCGTGCGCCCACGACGACTTTGGCCGCGCCGCTTTTGATGAAGTCCCACTGGTCGTAGCGCTCGCCGTCGCTCATACGGGAGTGCATGACGGCCACGGCGTCGCCGAAGCGGCCGCGGAAACGAGCGACGGTCTGAGGGGTAAGCGAGATTTCCGGCACGAGCACGATGGCGCGGCGCCCCTCGGCGAGCGTGCGCTCGATGGCCTGCAGGTACACCTCGGTCTTGCCGGAACCGGTGACGCCGTCCACGAGCACCACACGCCCGTCGCTCGCGGCCCGGGCGGCCTCGATGGCGGCGACGGCAGCCTTTTGGCCCTCGGTGAGCTGCGGGGCCGCAGAGGGGGCCGGAGCAGCTGCCCCGCCGGCCGGCGCGCCCGCGCGCGAGGCCCCGTCTTCCATGCCCCGCATGCGCCGTCGGCGTTCCACCACCACAGCCCCCTTGGCGGCCAGCGCCTTCAACGTGGAACCCACGGCGCCGAACTCCCGCGACAGCTCGGCCACGCGCACGTCGCCGGCGTCCACCGCGGCCAGCACCTCCTGCTGCTTCACGGCGTTCTTGCGGGGGACGAACGCGTCGAAGGCCGGCCCGCGCGTGACCCAGCGATCGTCGACCTCGCCGATGGCCGGCTCCTCGATGCGCCAGCGCCCGTCGCGGCCCCGCACGATGCGCGGCACGGCCCGCGGCGGCGTGAACAGACGCACGCACTCAGCCAGCGGCGCGGCGTAGCGGTCAGCGAGCCAGAGCGCGCAGGCCGCCCCCTCCTCGTCGAAAAACGGCGCCGAGAGCACCGCTTCCACCTGCTTGAGGTCGGCCGCCGACTGGGGCGTCCCCCACAGGTCGGTGCCCTCATCCGGGGAGGGAACGACCTCTTCCAGGCCCACGATGTAGCCCACGGCCTTGCGGCCGCCGAGCGTCACGAGCACGGCGCAGCCCACCGCGGCCGGACGCCCCCCTTCCCCGACGAGCATCTCGTCGGGAACCGCGTAGGAATAGGGGGTGTCGAGAGCTTGGGTAGGAATGTCGACTATGACCGAGGCAATATTCATGCCCGCCAGTATACCGCAAGCCTACACCGTGAGGTCGGCGTATTGGAAGGGAACGAGACGGGCGAGGTCGTCGGGGTTCATGCGGATTTGGCAGCCCACCTTGCCGCCGGAGAAATGGATCGTATCGAAGAGCTGGGCCGTCTCGTCCACGAAGGTGGGAAAGCGCTTCTTCATGCCGATGGGCGAGCAGCCGCCGTGCACGTAGCCGGTGAGCGGCAGAAGCTCGCGGGCCTTGATCATGGCGATGGCCTTCTCGCCGGCCGCCGCGGCGGCCTTCTTCAGGTCGAGCTCGGCGGCCACGGGCACGAGGAACACGTAGTAGCCGCCGGACTTGCCCTGGGTCACGAGCGTCTTGAAGACGGCGTCGGGATCCTCCCCCTGGGCCCGGGCGATCTCCTCGCCGGTCATGGTGGCCACGGCGTCGAAGAACAGCTCCTCGTGGGGAATGGCCGCCGCGTCCAGCTCGCGCAGGGCGTTGGTCTTGTGGTCCTTGGGGGGGCGCGCCATCAGCGGCGCCCCTTCTTGCGGCGCTTCTTGGAGCGGGCGGCCTCGGCTGCGGCGGCCTCCTCCAGCTCGCGGTGCTGCACCTGGGCCTTCCACGCGAACAGGCAGCCGGCGGCGAAGCAGAGCAGCCCGACGCCGATGGCCGAGCCGACCCAGACCGCCCCCATGCCCATCCAGAAGTCGATCGGGTACATGGAGATGAGCAGCGAGTCGTAATTGAACGTCCAGGTGCCTTCCAAGAAGAACAGCGAGTGGAAGGCGGCGAACAGGCCGTTGAAGTCGATGACGCCCCACAGTCCCAGGATGACGAGCACCGCCAGAAGCAGCGCCGGACCCATGCGCAGCATGAAGGCCAAAGCTGCGAACTGCTTGCGGAAACCGAGCACCAGCGCGATGATGAGCGCTGCCACGCCGATCATGCCCAGATAGGAGCTCAAGCCCGTGATGAGTCCGTTGCAGTCCTCCAAGTGGCTCACCGCGGCGGCGTCCAGGGCGTAGCGGTCGGACACCTTCGCCAGCGCGTCCATGGTCGCAACCGCCGTGCCGCCCTCCCCTTCCACATCGCCGAGAACTTGCTTGGCCTTCTGCGTCCACTGGGAGTACTTGGGAGCCCCCTCGGCCGAGGCCTCCCGCGCCGCCGCCACCACGTCGGCGGCCAAAGACTCGCGGGCCTCTTCCATGCTCGAGTGGGCGTCCACGGTGAACGCGCGGGTCTCCTGCGCCAGCTCGACCAGCTGCTCGTGGGTGTAGGGCGAATCCGCCCCCGTGCTCACGGCGCCGGCAAGCGAGGCGGTGGTCACCGGCAAGCAGCATGCGGCGAACCCGCACACGAGCAGGGTGACAGCGAGCACCGTGGCGCCGATGCCGGCGAGAATGCTATCGGATCCCATTTACAGCTCCAGCCCATCGGGCACGTCGCAATCGACCCAGATAGTGGCTGCGGTCATGCCGTCGTTGGTCTTCGAAATCGTGGGGTGCGGCCCCAGCCGGCTGAAGACGCCCTGGAAGTGGCCGTTGTACAGGTACAGCCCGTTCAGATTGTTGTAAGGTACCGGCTCGCTTTCCACGGCACCGTCGGGCGCCTCGTTGATGCCGCGGTCCGGCGGCAGCGTGTCGGTCTTGAAGGGGCGGATGTAGCGCTGCGCAATGAAGGGGTAGCCGGCGCGCTCGTTGGCGAACTCGTCGATGACGCGCTCCCACTCCTCCTGACTCACCTCGCAGCCGGCGTACACGTTGTCGGCGCCGTAGTGGTCGGTGGGCTTGATGATCCACTCCTCGCGGTTGGCGCGGATCTGGTCGATGTTCACCTGATCGTCGTTGAGGAAGGCCGTCATGGGCACGGTCTCCTCCACAAACGCGATCTCCTCTTCGGTGAGGAAGGCCTGGGTCTCCGGCGCAAAGAGCACCTCGAACAGCTGCTTGTCATGGACGATGTGCCCAGAGAACGCCCCGATGAGCGCCACCTTCCGCGCCCGCACGGCGTTGATGAGGTCTTGCGAGTCGTCCCAGAACTCAAGCACGTCGTTGGTGACCGAGCGCCGCCAGATGGCGTTCACGGGCAGCCCGTCGGGCGTCGTCAGCACCTCGCCGTTAAAGGTTAGCTCGCGCACGTCGGCCACGACGCATTCCACGCCGGCCTCGCGGAACTTCTCGGCGAAGATGTGGAACTCGTCCACCACGCCGTTCTCCAAGTAATCGCAGATGGCCACCCGGGGGTTCTCCACTTTGAAGCGATAGGTGCCGTAGATGTCCATGAAGGCGCGCACCCAGGGCATGAACAAGTCGCAGCCCTGGACGGCGTGGTTCTCGGCGAAGGTGCGGAAGGTGTCGGAGCCCACGATGGAGTTCGTGATCTCGCGGTTCTCGTTCATGCCCGCACTGCCGTCGCCGTTGAACTCGCAGAAGTGGATGCGGTAGTCGTCCTCGTTGAGGAAGGTGTCCACGCGGGCGAAGGGCAGCACCGAATCGTAATCGCGGGGCAGCAGTATGAGCTCCACGAGGCGCTCGTCGAAATCGAACAGCTTGCGGTACTCCTCGTCGGCCCGGTAGCGCTCGATCACCTTGCAGAGGATGCGGTGGCTCGTCTCGGCCGTGCGCTTCATGACCTCGTAGGTTTTGCGGTTGAACAGGCGCGGCACGAAGGAGGAGGCCACCACCTGGTGGTGCACGATGGCCGTGGAGTCCTGCATGTAGTTGAACGCGGCGCGGCGACTCTCGATGTCGCCGTCCAGCTCGTCGATGATCTGGAAGTACTCGCGGGTGTAATCGGCATTGCTTGGCATGAGGGCTCCGTCCCTTGGGCTTTTGTGCATTTGGATAAGTGTAGCACGACCGCCGCGAAGCGCGGGCAACGCGTTGTAAAGCCGTTGGCTGGCAGCGCGCAACGCCCGCACAGGATGGGCCCGCGTGACCTCGAAGCTTGAAGCCACAGCGTTAGATGACATGCAAGCGACAACTTAGAAACGGCAAGCGATCAAGGCCGTGACAGCAATCATGACTCGAACGCTCACGGAATGCAATTTTGCCACAATGACGCTATGCCAAAGGAAGCCCGTGCAAAGGAGAAGCCCATGAAACCCACCGAGAGAGCGAAGCAAGCGCTGGCCTACAAGCTCGTCGATTATCTGTGCGACGACCCCGAGAACAACATGGCGAACATCATGGGCAAAATCGACGCCCTCGCTCCGGCCAGCCTGTTCGCCGAGCAGCGCGCCGCCTTCTCGGACGCCATCAAGAACAAGACGAATATGTACCAGCTCATCATGCGCGTCATGGACTTGAACCCCGAGGTGCGGGCCGATCTGCTGAAGACCTTCGTCATGGACGCGAACTTCCTCGCCTGGGGCAAGCAAGAGAAGATGCGCGAGCGCCATCAGTGCAACATCCCCTGGGCCATCCTGCTGGATCCGACGAGCGCCTGCAACCTCCACTGCACCGGCTGCTGGGCCGCCGAGTACGGGCACGCCCTGAACCTCGCCTACGACGAGATCGACTCCATCATCCGCCAGGGCAAGGAACTCGGCGTGCACGTGTACATCTATACTGGCGGCGAGCCCCTCGTGCGCAAGCGCGATCTCATTCGGCTGTGCGAGGCCCATCCGGACTGCGCGTTTCTGTGCTTCACGAACTCCACGCTCATCGACGAGGAGTTCTGCCAGGAGATGATCCGCGTGAAGAACTTCGTGCCGGCCATCTCCGCCGAGGGCGACGAAGCGGCCACCGACGGGCGGCGCGGCGCGGGCACCTACGCCAAGGTGGACGCGGCCATGGATCTTCTCGCGAGCCACGGGCTGCCCTTCGGCGTGTCCATCTGCTACACCCACGACAACGCGCACTCCGTGGCCTCCGACGCGTACTTCGACTGGCTCATCGACAAAGGGGCGCTCTTCGCCTGGATCTTCACCTACATGCCCGTGGGCAAGGGCGCGCCGACCGAGCTCATGCCCACGCCGGACGACCGCAAACTGCTCTACCATTTCAACCGCCGCGTGCGGGCGGAGAAGCCCATCCTGACGCTCGACTTCCAACACGACGGCGAGTTCGTCGGCGGCTGCATCGCCGGAGGCCGCCGCTATCTGCACATCAACGCGGCAGGCGATGTGGAGCCCTGCGTGTTCATCCACTACTCCAATGCCAACATCCGCGAGCAACCGCTGCTGGAATGCCTGAAGAGCCCGCTGTTCATGGCCTACTACGAGGGGCAGCCCTTCAACGACAACTTGCTGCGGCCCTGTCCGATGCTCGAGAATCCCGACCGCCTGGAGGAGATGGTCGAGAAGAGCGGCGCCCGCGGCACCGACCTCGTAGAAACGGAAAGCGCCCACGATCTGGCCGAGAAATGCCGCCCGGCGGCCCGGGCATGGGCGCCCGAGGCCGAGCGCCTGTGGACGAACGGCGCCGACAAGCGCGCACCCTACCGAGCACGCCAGTTCTGCGGCATGGCCGAAACCGACAAGGCGAAGTTTGCGCGGCTCGGCCGCACCATGCACGGGGCCTTTGATCCGGACCGCCCCGTGGACGAGATGGCACTGGAGCCGGCGCTGGCCGATGAGCTGAGATGTGCCCTAGACGAGGGAGCCCTGCTCTCTCAGGCCGACGCCGCCGTGACGGAGCAGGCCGCAGGTGGCGCCGCCGAGAGGGCCGAGAAGGCCGCCGATGAAGTTACCGCGTAGGCCGACTCCTCCCCTTGCGCCCGCTCCTTCGAACCGTTAGCATATTTGATCGCGCGCCCGCATCGGACGCGCGATCTGCATTATCCAGAGTCGGGGTAGAGAGTTGGCTCGATGATCCCGACACCAACCTGACGCGTCCCTCACCTGAGCGCCAAGGTGGTCCGGCCAACACCGATAAGAGAGGACTCTTATGGCTGAAAAGCACTCATCGTACCTGTTCACGTCCGAATCCGTCACGGAGGGACATCCGGACAAGATCTGCGACCAGATTTCCGACGCCATTCTGGACGCCATTCTCGCCAAGGAGATCGCCCTGGCTGCAGAGGGCTACATCGCGCCCGACGGCAACCCGGCCGACCCGGCGAAGATGCGCTGCGCCTGCGAGACGCTCGTCACCACGGGCACCGTCTTCGTCACCGGCGAGATTCGCACCCAGGCCTACGTGGACGTGCAGTCCATCGCGCGCGACGTGGTGTGCTCCATCGGCTACGACCGCGCGAAGTACGGCTTCGACGGCAACACCTGCGCCGTCATGAGCTCCATCCACGAGCAGTCCTCCGACATCGCCCAGGGCGTGGACTCATCCTTCGAGGCCCAGCGCGACGAGGCGGCCGCGGCCGACCCCTACGAGACGATTGGCGCGGGCGACCAGGGCATGATGTTCGGCTATGCCTGCAACGAGACGAGCACGCTCATGCCCATGCCCATTTACCTGGCCCATCGCCTCTCCGAGCGCCTGACCGAGGTACGCAAGAACGGCACGCTTGAGTTTCTGCGCCCCGACGGCAAGACCCAGGTGTCCGTGCGCTATATCGACGGGGCGCCCACGGCGGTTGAGAAGGTGGTCGTGTCCACCCAGCATTCCGAGGACATCGAACAGGACGCGCTGCGCGAGGCCGTCATCGAGACGGTCATCCGCCCGGTCTTCGAGGCCGAGGGGGTGGCGCTCGCCGACGACTGCGAGATCTACGTGAATCCCACGGGCCGCTTCGTCATCGGCGGCCCCATGGGCGACGCCGGTCTTACCGGCCGCAAGATCATCGTGGACACCTACGGCGGCATGGGACGCCACGGCGGCGGGGCGTTCTCCGGCAAGGACTGCACCAAGGTGGATCGCTCGGCGGCCTACGCGGCGCGCTGGGTGGCCAAAAACGTCGTGGCCGCGGGACTGGCCGACCGGTGCGAGGTGCAGATCGCCTACGCCATCGGCGTGGCGAAGCCCGTGTCGGTCATGGTGGAGACCTTCGGCACGAACCATGTGCCGGAAGAGGATATCGAGCGCGCCGTGTCCGAGGTGTTCGACCTGCGCCCCGGCGCCATCATCGACGAGCTGGACTTGCGCCGGCCCATCTACCAGAAAACGGCCGCCTATGGCCACTTCGGCCGCGAGCTGCCCGAGTTCACCTGGGAGAAGACCGACCGCGCCGACGCCCTGCGGGCGGCCTGCGGGGTCGAGTAACCTGGCTGCGGCTCTCCCGACGGGGAGACGCGCGGCATTCTGATTCGCTCAGACAGTCCTCGCTGGCCGCTCCTTCGGTAGGGGGCGACCTTGGTCGCCCCTCCCAACCCGGGAACGTCATTCCGCTCGAGAGGGCTGACCAAGGTCAGCCCCTACGGGTCGTCCAGCAAAACCCCATCTTTCATAAGTGAAAGGGCCCCGGTTGGGGCCCTTTTGCTGTCCTCACTCGCTTTCGCGATAGACGGTGGTGGTGACGCGCGCTATGCGGCGCCCTGTGTCGTCGGTGACATCGGTGGTGTAGAAGCCGAGGCGGCGGCCGGACTTGTCCGCGTTGCACGTCGCAATGAGGCAGGTGCCCTTCGAGGCGCTGAGATATTCGATGGTGCTCGATACCGACACGCTCGGGTTCCCGCCGGTATTGCTGGCAATGGCCAAGGCGAAATCGGCCAAGGTGAAGATGGCGCCGCCCATGACGTTGCCCAGCGCGTTGCGGTGGTGGTCCTGGATGTCCAGCTCGCACACGGCGTGATCGCGCGATCCTTCCACGATGCGGCAGCCCGCGTGCTCGGCGAACCGGTCGTGACCGAAGAAGTCGTTCAGCTCTTCCAACGTGGGGTGATCGCTTAGCTGCTTCGCCATAGGAATCCTTTCCTTCCGGTCAACCTTCGTAGGGGGCGACCTCGGTCGCCCCTCATCAGCAAGAAAAATCTCTCTGGTTGGAAGGGGCGACCAAGGTCGCCCCCTACGGATCTAATGCACTGGCGTCCACGCAGGTGGTTGCCCTTACCCCTGAGCGACGGGGGTGGCGGTGGCGGCGAAGAGTTCCAAGTACTGGCCGTTGCTGACCGTGACCGTCTGCTCGCCGCCGGGAATGACGTACTTGGTGTCCACAATGGAGTCGTCGTCGAAGTCGAGGTTCTTCATGACGAAGGCCGCCGAGTCCTCGTCGGTCTCGCCCTCGCCCACGGTAGCCGCAGTGATGGTGTAGCTGCCGGCGGGAATGTCGATGCCCACGCGGTAGCAGCCGTTGGTGTAGGGCGCCGTCGGATCCGTGGAGGTAGAGGGGGCCGGATACATGGTCGCCTCGTCGCCGGGATCGAACACGATGAGATCGCCCTCGTCCAAATCGACGAAGTAGTTGCCGAAGTACTGCACCGAGTCATCAACGGAATAGCGGCCGTCGTCCCCGTCGAACACGTAGTAGTGGGAGAGCTTCTCGTTGGAACCTTCCAAGTAATACAGGCCGGCGGGAATCTGGCCGGCGGGCCCTACGGTGTAAAAGCCCTTGGTGCAGACGTCACCCTCCCCCGGTTCGCCCTGGGAGATGCCGTCGGCCTCGAACACCGAGGCGATCTCGTCCAAGGTGAAGGTGCCGTAGGGCGAGGCGTCCTCGTCGGTGCCGTAGCTGTCCTCCGGAGCCCACATATCGGTGTCGCCGAAGTCGTAATCGTAGTTGTAGTCGTAGCCGTCATCGTAGCTGTTGTAGCTGTCGTAGCTGCTATCGTAGTCGGCCAGGGCCATGATCCCCACGCAGCTGGCGCAACCGCCCATGCCGACGACGAGTCCCACGGCCAGGCCCAGCAGAAACCACGGCCAGCGCCGCTTCTGGTTGGGGTTGGGCGGCTCGTAGCCCGGATAGATGTTCTGTGCGGGCGCCGGGGGCACCGGCGGCTGGCTGCCCGCGCCGTAGGAGCCGTAGCCGGCGCCGTCATAGGGCGCGTAGGTCGGCTGCTGGGCCGTAGCTTGAGTGTAGGCATACGACTGCCCAGCGCCGGCGGACTGTCCGTAGGGGGCGTAGGGCTGCTGGGCGGCCTGTGCCGCCGTGGCGTCGTAGTAGGGCTGCGTCGGCGCCGTGGGCGCGTGTTGCGCTATTTCAGGAGCCGGAGCGGCTGCGGCAGGCGCCGGCTGCACAGCATCGGAGGGCGCCGCGGGCGCAGGCTGAGAGCCGGGACCGGGCGCTCCGAAGGCAGCGAAGGGGTTCTCGGGCACGGCGCTTGGCGCCGGCTCCGGCGCCGGCTGCTGAGGCTCCGCGCCGGAAGCGCTTGGGATGTTGCTGTTCTCGTCCATGGTCTTCGACCTTTCTGGTTGACGCGGCCGCTAGTTGGCGCGCTCGCTGAACACGGTTTCGGTGACGCCGTCGATGCGGGCGACGATGTCGGCGGGATCCATCAGCATCATGGCCTCGAACAAAGGCGGCGACACCATGTTGCCGCACACGGCCACGCGCAAGGGCTGGAACAGAAGCTTCGGCTTGAGCCCGGCCTCCTCACCGGCGGCGCGGCAGAGCTCCTCGAGCGCCTCGGCGTCCCACGGGTTGTCGTCGTCGGCGAGGATGGCCCGACAAATGGCGAGCGCCTCGTCGGCCCGCGCGCCCTCCTTCAGCAGCACCTTCTGGACGCTCTTCTCGTCGAGCACCACCGAGTCGCCCCAGAACAGAAACGCCAGCTTGGCGGGGATCTCGTCCAAATGCGCCAGCCGCTCGGCCACGAGCGGGTACATGGCCTCGTAGAACTCGCGATCGTCGTCCACGTCGGCCAGGCACGCCTCCCAGGTGTCGGCGTCCACGTCGGCTCCGGGAAGGCGTAACTCGCGGGCGGCCGCCTCCGCCTCCTCCTTGGTGGGCGTGGGCGCGATAGTGATGCCGTCGGGCACGTTCGAGCCGTCCAAGTTGGTCTGGGCGAGCCAGGGCTTGGCGGCGTCGACCCAGGCGGCAGCGCCCATCTCGCGGATATAGACGCCGTTCATCCAGTCGAGCTTCTTCTCGTCGAAGACGGAGTGCTTCTTCGTGATGCGGTCGAGCGAGAAGGTGCGGCAGAGCTCGGCCGGCGGGATGATGGTGGTCTCGCCGTCGAGCGACCAGCCAAGGAGCGCGAGGAAGTTCACGAGCGCGTCGGGCAGATACCCGCGGTCGCGGTACTCCTCCACATTGGTGGCGCCGTGGCGCTTCGAGAGCTTCTTGCCGTCGGCGCCGAGGATCATGGACAGGTGCGCGAACAGCGGCACCTCGGCGCCCAGCGCCTCGTAGATGAGCACCTGGCGCGGAGTGTTAGAGAGGTGGTCGTCGCCGCGGATGACGTGGGTGATGGCCATGTTCACGTCGTCGCAGACCACGGCGAAGTTGTAGGTGAACGTGCCGTCGGTGCGGCGCAGGATCATGTCGTCCATCACATCGATGGGGAAGCTCATGTCGCCGTAGACGGCATCCTTGAACGTGACCGGACCGTGGTCGTCGGGCACTTTCAGGCGCCAGACATGGGGCTCGCCGGCCGCGACGCGCGCGGCGGCCTCGTCGGCTGGAATGGCGCGACAGGTGCGATCGTAGCCCGCGTAACCTCCCTCGGCCTTCTCGGCGGCCTCGCGCTTGGCGTCCAGCTCCTCCTTGGTGCAGAAGCACGGGTAGGCGGCGCCGGCGTCGATGAGCTTCTGCAGCGCCGCCTCGTAGGTGGCGGTGCGCTGGGTTTGGAAGTAGGGGCCGCAGGGGCCGCCCACCTCGGGGCCCTCGTCCCAATCGAGTCCCATCCAGCGGAGGGCCCGCAGGATGATCTGGGTGTTCTCCTCGGTGGAGCGCTCCGGGTCGGTGTCCTCGATGCGCAGGACGAAGGTGCCGCCGGTAGCACGGGCGAAGGCCCAGTTGTAGATGGCGGTGCGGGCGCCGCCGATGTGCAGCTTGCCGGTGGGAGAAGGCGCGAAGCGGACGCGCACGGGCTTGGTCGTGGTCATGGGTTTCCTTCAGTCCTCGGGGTCGTTTCAGGTAATAGCGCCAGTATAGCACGGGGGCAGACCCATCATTCATTGACCACATCCGGCTCGGCGACGGTTCGGTGCAGGGCTCGTGTCCGCAGCGCAACGGTGCCGTGACGCTCCGTGACAGTTCGGCGGTGGAGCCGTATCGGTTGGACGGCAACCCGAAGGCGAGGCCGGGGCGCGCCTAGACTGAAAGCGTCGCTGCAGGGGCTTCGCACGGCCATCCTCGAGGGATGCGCCTGCCATGTCCCTTTTCGCATGCCCGCACGACGCCGTAAGAGAGGAAACCACCATGGCCCCGCACCGTTCCGTACACGCCTTCACCGCCCGCTTCTTTCCGCACTCGTCGGTGTCCCTCCGCTGGGCCGTTGCCGCGTTCGCCCTTCTCGCCGCCCTCTGCTGGGCGTCCCCGGCCTGGGCCGCGGACAGCGCTGTCTTCGCCTCGGGCGCGGGCACCGAGGCCGACCCCTACCTTATCGCGAATGCGAGCCAGCTAGCGGCCTTCCGCGATGCCGTGAACGCAGGCGACGACTACGACGGCAAATACGTGGCCCTCGGCGCCGACATAGATCTTGAGAGCGCCGAACGGACGCCCATCGGCGTCGGCACGCGCAAGAGCAGCGGTATCGCCGAGGGCAGCACGCCTTTCGCCGGCACCTTCGACGGCGCGGGCCACGTCATCAGCGGTCTGAAGATCGCTTCAACCCAGGGCGCCGACTTCGCCATCGGCCTCTTCGGCATTCTGGACGGGGCCACCGTGAAGAACCTCACCGTGGCCGATGCGGAAGTCACCGTGCCCCAAAGCGAGCTGGCGGGCATCCTCTGCGGCATGATGGCGAACGATGCCACCGCATCCGGCGTAAGCGTCTCCGGATCCGTTGCAGGCAAGGCGGGCGTGGGCGGCATCGCGGGGCGCATGACACTGTCCGGAACCATCGAGAACTGCGAGAACAGCGCTTCGGTCGCCGCCGCGGATGGCGTGGGCAACGCCGGCGGGATCGTAGGCGCCGCCTACTACACCACCCCCACCGGCCGCATGGCCATCACCGGATGCCGCAACAGCGGAAGCATTTCCGGCACCGACTGCATCGGCGGTATCGCCGGCCTCAGCGCAGCCTTCGTGTCGAATTGCGAGAACAGCGGCGCCATTAACGGCACGAGCTACTCCGTCGGCGGCATCGTCGGCGAGCAGAAGAATTACGGCGCCGTGAGCGGTTGCACCAATTCCGGGGCGGTTTCCACAAGCAACGCCGGTGCCTACGGCATTGGGGGCATCGTGGGATGGGCCCGCTACGACGGTGCCGCGCCCGCCTACGCCGCCAGCGCGCCCATCACGGTAACCGGCTGCGCCAACAGCGCCTCCGTGCAAGGCGGCAGCTGCGCCGGCGGCATCGTCGGCACGTTCTACAACGCGGGCACTGTAAGCGGGAATGCCAATACGGCCGCGTCCATCGCCAGCTCGAACTTCGCCGGGGGCATCGTGGGCAACCTGCAGAACGCCGACATCTCGTCGCTGCCCTCCACCGTGCCCGAGGGCATCCTCGTGGAGAACAACGTGAGCACCACCCCGCTCAATGCCATCACGGCTCCCCTGAAGGGTCCCTACGCCTACAACAACACGCCGAGCGATTTCACCGTGCGCGACAACGGGAGCGCCTGGGTGGCCCAGGCCGGAGCGACGCGCTATGCCACGCTGGAAGGCGCCTTCGAAACGGCCCCTGACCACAGCACCATCAAGCTCGTCAGCAGCGTGAGCGACCAGCCAACCCTCTCCGTTTCCGACGGGCGCGAGCTCACGCTGGATCTGACCAGCTTCAACCTCTTCTTCGCCACGGACGGCGGTCTGTCCCTTCAGGATGGAGCCCTGACGGTAACCGGACAGGGCGACGTGGCGACCGCCGAGGGAGCCGACGGCAAACCCGAGCCTTTGGCCACCGTGAGCGGCACGGGGTCGCTCGCGCTTAAGGGCGGCAGCTACAACCAGGACGTTGCGCCCTATGTGGCCGATTCCTACGCCGAGTTCGTCCCCGCCGACACTCGCACGACGACCCCCTTCTCCGTCGTGCCTGCCTCAACGGCCAAGCACGACGCCCGCGCGGCCGTGCACGATGGGGCCAAGACCGTCTACTACGGCGATGCCGACGCAGCCCGGGCGGCAGCAATGGCCGCTCCCGGCGCCACCGTGGAGGAGCTGAACGCCCCGAGCACGCCATCGGGCAACGAGGGCGGCGAGGGCAACCCGGGTGGCGGACAGACGGGAACGGGAGACAATGGGCAGCTGAGCGGAAGCGCCGACGCGAATGCTGGGGGCAAGGCGGATGGCAGCACCGCAGCCGACGACCAGACCGACGACAACGGGACGAAGGACTCAGGCAAAGATGACGCCTCGAAGCCGACAGCCAAACCCAGCACGACGTCCGGCACGCATGGTTACCACCGTAGCTCGACCGCCTACCGCGGCGTTCCGCAGACCGGCGACGCGGCCACCGATGCGCTATTGGCCGTGGGGGCCCTGGCCATCGTCTCAGGCGGCGCCGCAGCCCTCGCCCGCGCCCGCGTGAAGCGCTCCCGGACGAAATAGCCCGGCCTCGCTCGCACGGAACCGCCATCGTCGTGACCCTCCTTTCCTGGGAGCGCGCGTCGGAGGCGCCGTCCATATGCGGCGCAAGCGCCTCCCAGCACAGGCGCCGGCTGAAGGCGCCCCATGGCGCCAGCGTCCGACGGAGGCGTCCCCTAGCGCCGGCGCTGCGCCGGACGAAAGCGCCTCTTCGAGCGGCCACCGCCCTGTCTGCTATTTCCTCGCCGGCCTCCCCACGCTAACAGGCAGCTCCCGCAGGGCCTCCATCGCCTCGGCGGCAGCCTCCTCGGCCTGTAGCTGCCGGGGCATGTCGAGGCCCGCGCGCTCGAAGGCCTCGGTCAGCGCGGCAGCATAGTCGCGCTTATGGGCGTCGTTGAGCGCCTTCCACGGAATGCCCTTGAACCAGGCCGCCACCTCCCCGTTGAAAGGCACGCGCCCTTGCAGCATGAGCGCCATGATGACAGGGTATCCCGCGTAGCCCTGCCAGAACGTCGCGTTGTCGTTGGAGCGATATCGACCCCCGTCGTCCCACGTCACCCGATACTCCTTCGATCCGTCCGACGACCGCACGACAAGCGCCTCCGGACTCAAATCGTAACGATCGTCGGCCAACGCCGTCCACGCCTCGTACACCTTTTCCACGGGAGGCAATTTCTCCATTGTTCGCTCCTCCGATTCATTCGACATTTCGCTTTTGCTTTCCGTGCTTTGCTTTTCGCTTTCCGCTTCTGCGGCCCCTTCATTATGGCACCGCCTGGCCACCTCGCGGCTCATGCGAAGATTCTGTTTCCCTGGCGCAAAGAAGCGCTTTTATGTTCATTTTGCGACGACGCTGCACAAAAGCCCAGGTCGAATATGCTCATTCTTAAGAAACGCGACTTTGCTGCGACTTTTTTGCGACACCTCATTGGTACAGTCCGCCCCACAGACCGAGGAGGACACCATGGCAATGCTCATATCTGGGCGCAGCGCCCTCAGACACATCCGCAACGAACGCTCTCAGCGGGCATTTCCGCCCCGAACAAACCTACGGGCAATGCCGAACCGGTTCTCCCCTCCCACCGTCAGCCAAATCGATGCCGCGCAAAAGCTGCTGGGATGCCGCAACCAGCCGGTGCACTGCATCGTTTCCCGTCGCGAGGATCGACGCAAGCACCCCGATGTCATCTGCCACGTCAAATCGTCCGCGCTTGCCCGAGGCTCGTTCTTCCACCACGATGCCGAGCTGTGCGTTTCCTCGCCCGAGGCCGTCTTCCTCCAAATCCACCACTCCGCATCTGACATCGAGGCCATCGCCGTGGGCTTCGAACTTTGCGGAACCTACATTCGCGTAAGCGACGAGCACGTTATCTACGGGATTCCGCCCGTTTCCAGCGTCGTCAAGATCAGGAGCTACCTGAGGCGATGCCAGCACGAGCGCCACGCCGCCCGCGCCCTTCGCAACCTTGACTTCGTCTGCGAGCACTCCAATTCTATCAGGGAGACCGCGCTTGCCTTGTACCTCTCCCTTCCGATGAGTCGCGGCGGAGCAGGACTTCCGAAGCCGATACTGAACAAATCGATCGACGTGAGCAAGTTGACGGGCGTCGCCTGGAGGGAGGACTTGCGTTGGACCGATATAGGCTGGCCAGGACTGAACATCGGCGTCGAGTACGACAGCGACGAGTTCCACAGCAACCCGGAGAAACTGGCCCAGGATGCGCGACGGCGAACGCTTCTTCAGGCCGCGGGGTGCGAGGTCATTGTCGTTACCAATGATCAGTTTCGCCGTATCAGCGAGCTGGACAAAGTCGTCAAGGCCATCTATCGCGGCATGGGCAAATACCAACGCTGCCGCGCGCGGGGCTTCCGACTCAAGCAGGCGGCACTTCATAAGGAGCTTCTGCGCCTCGGGAGGTAGGGCAGTCTTTGAGTAGGCCAGGAACCCCCCTGCGACACGATTTTTCTCTTTATTTGCCAAAAAGCCGAGAAATGAGTCTTTTGGAGGACGTGTTGCTATTATTAAATTTGTTGAGTAGCAATACGTATTTTCTATTGCGTTTTTCATAAACTAACGTATCGTGTTTGCTGCAGTCCCTAGGGACAAAAGCGAATTCCCGCGCAAGGAGGACTCATTTCTTGGGTTTTTGTCAAAAGTTCGGAGAAAAAGTGTCGTGCGGCCGCGAGCGCAACCGGCGGCAGCGCGATTGAGGCGCGATTAGCAGGCGCGGCAACCCGAAGCAGCGCGGCGGGCTAAGGGGCATCAGCGCAGCAGGCTAAGGGGGTGTCGGTGCGGCGGGCTAAGGGGTGTCGGTGCGGCGGTCGACGGATCGGCCCGAGAGAGACACGAGGACGATCATGGCAGCCATGAGGACGAGGCCGGCCCAATCGGCGGCGGAAAACGGGGTGTGCAGCCACATCGCGGCGATGATCATGGCGCCGGCCGGCTCGGCCACGCCCAGAAGGCTCCCCCTCACCGAGCCCACGAGCGACACGCCGTAGAGGAACAGCCCAAAGGCGGCGAACGTGCCGAGCACGCCCACGCCGCCGACCAGGGCGAGCCAACCCGCAGCGTCCATGACGGGAACGAGGCTGCCGCCGATGCCGAAGATGTCGGCGAGCACGGAACTTGGGGCGCCGGGGGCGCTGTCGGCAAACGACACTCCTGCGCCGGAGCCAGAAGAGGCCTGGATGGTGGTCGAAAGAGCGGTATCAGACCCTGGAGAAGCGAAAGCAGGCCCGAGGCCGACCGACGGAGCGAGCAGCGAAACGACCGCCTCGCCGATAAGCCACACGAGAACGGCGACAATACCGCCGATGACCATGCCGCAGGCGATGATGGTGGGGCGATCCCACCGGCCATAGAGCCGTTGGGGTGCCATGATGTAGAGCGTCTCGGACAAGGCGTTGGCAATGCCCCAAGCCAAGCCCGCCACTGGCAGCACGATGACGCCCCAGTCTCCCTGGGTGGCGATGAGCGTCGCGGCGGCCATCGCGCACATCAGCCCGACAAAGTCGGCGACGCGCGGCAGACGGCGCGCTCGGGCGCAGGTGATAAGCATGACGAACACCGTGCAGGTGGCCTGGAGCACCGTGGCCGTGCCGGCGTTGGTGAGGGCCACCGACACCGCATAGGTGATCTGCGAGAGGTACAGCCCCACGCCGAACAGAACGAGCGTCGGACGGGCGGCGGGGCTCCCCAGCAGCGAGAGCAGAGCCTCGCGACGCGTAACGAATACGAAGACGGCGAACAGCAGGGCCGCCACGCCGGCACGTACGGCGGAGATGAAGGCGGAGCTTACCCCGTAACTCTCCGCGAGAAACTGGATACAGGCTCCTGAGAATCCCCACAGCGTCGCACCCGCCAGGGCACATACCACCCCTCGCCAGAAGACCTTAGAAGCGTTCACCGCCGTCTCACCTCCGTGCAATCCATCGAAATCCGTTGCCGCAGAGGCAGCATACACCATCCCATGCACAAGGAGCCAGAGAGGACGCACCTTCGACCGCTGCGGGCAAAGCGACCTCCCTACTGCCGCCCTCGGCACTTGGCGGCGCGGGCGGCGCGGCTATCGCCCCTCTTCGCGCTTGGCGGCACGGGCGGCGCGCTTGGCGGCCAAACGCTCGCGGGCGGCATCGCCCTTGGCGAGGTTGTTGGCGCGCCGTTCGCTGCGCCCCGTGGGGCGAGTGGGAGCGGGAGCGGCTGACGCTGAGCCCTTGGCCGGGTCCTGGCCCAGGGCGGACCTCGGTCCGCCCCTGCGGGAATCGGTCGGGGCATTTTGCGAAACAGCCTTAGCAGAGCCTGTCCGAGCATTTTTGGAAACGCCCGCAGCGGGATCTGTTGCGATACCCCGGGGGACAGAAGAGGCAGGATCGGAGGCAGAGCCGGAAGCGCCGCCCTCCATCTCCGCGAAAGGAGCCCCCTCTTCGGCGTCGGTCTCGCCGAAGAGTTTCTCCAGGAAGTGCACGATAGCCGGAAGCAGGTTGTCGCGTTCCTCCTCCGAGAAGTAGCGCAAAGGCAGCGTCAGTTTGCGCTTGTCCGTCTGGTAGCGGCCGGCCGCGCGGCGCAGGGGCTTCATGGCAGCAGCGGGGATGTCGATGGGCTCCACGATGAGCTTGCCCGCCGCCACGGAGATGAGCTTGACCCCGTGCTCGTTGGCGAAGGCCTTCAGCCATGCGCGCTCGAAGAGGTTGGCCGCCGCCTCGGGCATCTCGGGGGCCTCCGCGAGCATATCCTCGCGGAGGGCGGCCACCTCCTCCACCGTGGAGGCCGAAGCCAGCTTGCGGTACCACAGCACCCGGGCGTCGGCGTCGGGAATGTACTCCTCGGGCAGGTAGGCGTGACCGGGGATGTTCACGGTGATGTCGGAAAGCGCCGGCGGCAGCTCGCCTGAGGCGCCCACGCCCTCGCGGGTCTCGTTCACGGCCTGGTTGAGCATCTGGGCGAACAGGTCGAAGCCCACGGCTGACATATTGCCGGACTGCTCGGCGCCCAGCATAGAACCGGCGCCGCGGATCTCCAGATCGCGCATGGCGATGCGCATGCCGCTGCCCAGATCCTGGTGCTCGTTGATGGCGGTGAGGCGCGCGGCGGCCTCCTCGGTCAAAGGCACGTTCTCGGGGAACATGAAGTAGGCGTAGGCCTGGGTGGACGAGCGGCCCACGCGGCCCTTCAGCTGGTACATCTGGGCGAGGCCCAGACGCTGGGCGTCCTCGATGATGAGCGTGTTGGTGTGGGGGTTGTCGATGCCGCTCTCGATGATGGTGGTGGCCACGAGCACGTCCAGCTCGCCGGCGGCGAACTCCTCCATCACCTGCTCCAGCTCCTCCTTGGTCATCTGCCCGTGGGCCACGCCGACCCGCGCCTCCCCGGCGGCGGCATGCACGCGGTCCACGGCCTCGTCGATGGAGCGCACGCGGTTGGACACGTAGTACACCTGGCCGCCCCGCGCCAACTCGTAGCGGATGGCGGCCGATACGACGTCGGGATCCCACTCCCCCACGTGCACCTCTACGGGGCGCCGCTCGTCGGGCGGCGTTAGGATGAGCGACATATCGCGCACCCCCGACAGCGACATCTGCATGGTGCGCGGGATGGGGGTGGCCGACAACGTCAGCACGTCGATGGACTCGCGCAAGTTCTTCAGCTGCTCTTTGTGCTGCACGCCAAAGCGCTGCTCCTCGTCGATGATGACCAGTCCCAGATCGTGCGGGTTCACATCGCGCGAGAGCAGCCGGTGCGTGCCCACGAGCACCTGCACGTCGCCTTTGGCGAAGCCCTCCAGCGCTGCTTTCTGCTGCTCGGGCGTGCGGAAGCGCGAGAGCACTTCCACGGTGACGTCGAAGGGGTCGAAGCGGTCTTTGAAGGAGGTGTAGTGCTGCTGGGCCAGAATGGTGGTCGGACAGAGCACCATCACCTGCTTGCCGTCCTGAGTGGCCTTGAAGGCGGCGCGCAGGGCCACCTCGGTCTTGCCGAAGCCGACGTCTCCGCAGATGAGACGGTCCATCGGTCGCGGCGATTCCATGTCGTGCTTCACATCGGCGATGGCGGCGAGCTGGTCGCGGGTCTCGGTGTAGGGGAAGGCCTCCTCCATCTCGCGCTGCCAGGGGGTGTCCGGCGAGAAGCGGAAGCCCTGGGTGGCGGCGCGGCGGGCGTACACGTCCACGAGGTCGAAGGCGAGCTTCTTGGTGGCCTTGCGGGCGCGGTTCATGGCCCGAGCCCAGTCGCTCGTGTTCAGGCGGGTAAGACGGGGGCTGCCGCCTTCCGGCCCCACGTAACGGGTCACGCGGTCGAGCTGCTCCACGGGGACGAACAGCTTGTCGCCCTCGGCGTATTCCAGCTGCAGGTAGTCGCGCTCGGTGCCGTCCACCTCGCGGCGCACCAGATCGCGGAAAAAAGCGATGCCGTGGGCCGCGTGCACCACGTAGTCGCCGGGCTTGAACGGAAAGGTGACCTCGGTGGCATCCACGCGGGAGCGCACGCGGCGGCTGGCGGCGCGCGAACCCTGGGTGTCGGCGGCCGACACCAGCGCGAGATGCGCCTTCGGGATAATCATGCCGAGCGGGATGTCGTTGTCCACGATGTTGACGACCCCCCGCCGCAGGCGGCGTTTGGCCTGGGCCGGGGTGTCGGCCTCTGTGCTTTCGGGTTGCGACTCGCCATCGTCCAAATTTTCCGGTTGCACAATCTGGATGGGAATACCGTGATCGACGAAGGCGTGGCGCATGGTCTCGCGGGCGCGCAAGTTCGGAGCCGAGAAGACGATGGTGTAGCGGTCGGCGGCGAGGCTCTTCAGCTTGCCGAATATTTTGTCGGGCATCCCGGCCACATCGACGCGCTTCACCGGCAGCTCGTCGTCCAGCGCGCCGCCGACCCGCATGATGGAGACATAAGTGGCCCGCACCTCGCCCCCGAAGTCCAACGCCGCCGGCTCGGCGAACAGGCCCGCGAGCGCGATGTTGGTACCCCGGGCGCGCTCGGCGATGTCCTCCGCGGCATGGGCCGCGTCATCGAAGAGCGAGCGCGGCTCGATGAGGGCCGCGCACGTGCCCGGCCCCGCATAGGCGCCCAGCGTCACCGGTTTCTTGTACAGAAACGGCAGCACCACATCGGCGCCGTCGAAGCGAAGCCCCCCTTCGAGCTTCTCCAGCACGTCGCGCAGAGCCGGGTTGGTGAGCGCCGGCTTCTCCAGGGCGCGGCGCGCGTCGGCCAGCGCACGGGCGGAGGTGGGAAATTCCGAGACGGGGTAGATCTCCACAGAGGGCAGCGAGGAGATGGTCTGGCCCGTGGCTGGCACGATGCGGCGGATCTCGTCCAGCTCGTCGCCGAAGAAGTCGAGGCGCACCGGATAGGACAGGTTGCCGGGGAACACGTCCACGGTGCCGCCGCGCACGGCGAAGGTGCCCGGGCCGTCCAGCTCGCCGGTGTTGGCGTAGCCGGCGGCTTCCAGGGCGCGGGGCAGGTCTCCCAGCTCCTCGACGCCCTCGACGCCCATATCCTCAAGCTCCTCGCCAGCCGTAAGCGCGATCGGCCGCGCGGCGTTCGCTTCCACCGGCGGCAACAGACGCAGAAGCGCCCGAGCGCTCGCCACCACCACGACTTCGCGGCCGCTCTTGAGCGCCCAAGCGGCCTCCATGCGCTGGGCGATGACGCGACGGTCGGCCGGCTTCGGGTCGAAGGGGACATCGGCACGCTCCGGGAAGCGCAGCACGCGCTCCTCCCCCACATAGGCGGCCACGTTGCGAGCGAAAGCGACGGCGGCGTCCTCGCCGGCCACGACGACGAGCGTGGGCTGGGGCGAGGCGGCGAAGCGGGCCGCCACGAGGAAGGGCCGCGCCGAGGCGGCCACGCCCAAGGTGGCGTCTTCGCCGGCGTCGAGCTTTCCCCAGAACGTATCCAAGCAGCCAGACTTCTCCAAGGTGAAGGCGAGCGAATCGATGAGCACAGCGGTCTCTTTTCTGCAAGGCAAACGGCAAAAGCCGCCCGAGCGGGCGGTCGGCGCCCGGGATGAGCGCCTCGCACAGTGTAGCGCACTGGGGCGTGTAGCGACGCAGGAGGGCCCCAATAGTAGCAAAGAAGTAAACCGTCCCGCCGCGATTCCCCTAAGTATTCCCCGAGAAGGAGCCCGCGCTGTGCGACAATAGCAAAAACAACGCAGCGCCGACGCAGGCCGGCGCAAAAGGTAAGGAGGCAGCATGGCACGGGAATCCCTGGCGAGCAAGCGGGAGCGGGCGGCGGCCATCGAGGAGCGCATGTTCGAGCATTACGGCCCTGGGAAGGCGTCGCTCGACTATCGCACGCCCTTCGAGCTCACCGTGGCCGTGGTGCTGTCGGCCCAGTGCACCGACGCCGCCGTGAACAAGGTAACACCACGCCTGTTCGCGGCCTTCCCCACCCCGGCGGCCATGGCGGCCGCCTCGCCCGACGAAGTGGCGGAGATCATCCACTCGCTGGGGTTCTTCCGGAGCAAGGCGAAGAACCTCGTGGCGCTCGCCCAAATGGTGACGGCGGATTTCGGCGGCGAGGTGCCCGCCGACGTGGATCTGCTGCAAAAGCTGCCCGGCGTGGGCCGCAAGACCGCCAACTGCGTCATGTGCGAGGCCTTCAAGGATCCGCAGGGCATCGCCGTGGACACCCACGTCTTCCGCATCGCGCACCGGCTGAAACTGGCCGGCCCCTCGGCGGACACGCCGCAGAAGGTTGAGGACATCCTCTTGAAAGTGTACCCGCGCGAGCAGTGGCTGTTCATCAACCACCAGTGGGTGCACTTCGGCCGCGAGTTTTGCCGCGCCCGCAGCCCGCGCTGCGCCGACTGCATCGTCGGCGATCTGTGCCCCACCCGCGGGCTTTGGGGATAGGACCCTTCCCGCTTCCATAGCGGATAGTCGCCGTCTCACCCCCGTAGGGGGGCGGCCTTGGTCGCCCCTCCCAACTGGGAACGTCGTTCCGGTCGAGAGGGCCGACCTTGGTCAGCCCCTACGGGACGCAGTCGATCCAATGGGGATGAGGGCTCTTAAGTTTCCGTAAGGTCTGTCACATTGGGCGGGGGCGCTCGCATCTAAAGGGCGAACAGGATATCTTGTTTTCCTGAGCAGAGAAAGCGAGCACCCATGACCCCTGAAACCTTGCACCGTGCTACGCTGGCGCGTCTCGTGCGCCAGGCGGGGAGCAGCGACGAGACCACCCGAGCTGCAGCCGCAAGCGACGCCGACGCCTCCTTCCGCGCCCTTGTCGCCGCTGCCGGCGAGGGCTGCGCGCTGGCCATCACCCTGTACTACGGGGAGGGCTACAGCACCGCCGAGATCGCCGAGCTTTTGGACACGACCGCCGAGAACGTGCGCCAGCGGCTCTCCCGCGGCCGCAAGCGCATCGCGCGCGCCTTGGGCTGCGACCCTCGCGGCGTCGCAGCGGATGAAGAGCCGGACGGCCCGCGGCGAATATCCGAGCGGGGCTACCGTCCGAGGGCTCTCGCCGAGACCGACGCGCCCCTCATGCAGGCCGCCAACCCCGCCTGAGCGCGGAGGGCCCTTCTCGCGATCCATCACCCCGGAAGCCGACGAGGACGCCTCCTCCGAACCGCAATCCCTTTTCACCTACGACCCTTCGATGCCACCGTGCGAAAGCGAAGCAGCTTCGCGGCCGCCTACCTGCTGCGCGGGCGCTACACACGCCTTCCGAATTCGTGGCACGATGAGAGGAGCCGCCATGAACAACGACAACCTGGAGCGCCGCATCCGCGCCATCATGGACAATGCACGCCCGACCCCTGAGGCCGAGGCGGCCATGGATGAAGCCTTCGCCGCCATCGCCCAGGAGGCCGCCGCCCGCAGTGCCGCGCCCTCTACGAGCCGCCATCGCCTGGCGCCGGTGCTCGTGCCGCGCTGGGCCCGGGCGGCCGCCGTGGCCTGCGCCGTGTGCCTGGGCGTGGGCGGCACCGCCTACGCCGCCGACGTCCTGGGGCTCATCAGCCTGCAGCAGTCCGGCGACTACCAGACTTTGATGGCCGTGGATGCCGGCGAGGTCGCCGCACCGGCGACGGGTCCCGTGGCCGACTACCGCCTGGAGTTCGCGAACCTGCCCGAGGGGGCGGCCGCCTTCGACCGCGACGACCACCTCGCCAAATACGACTGGGCCGACCACGAGAAGGGGTTCTCCGCCTTCCTGTTTTACCTGGATTCCAGCGAGCCTCTGCCCGTGTCGTTCACGACCGGAGCGACCCCGGTGTCTGTGAACGGTGCCGAGGGCGTCGTCTTCGAGAAGCCGGGCATCGTCCAGGGTGATCATACCCTAGACATGTACCTCGTCTTCCCCGACGAGCAGCGCGTCCTGTGGCTGTGGACCGACTCGCTCACCTCCGACGAGCTGACCCGCATCGCCGAGGCCGCGCGCCTTACTCCCACGGGCACCGAGGTCACCCCCGGCAGCGACGGGACCCTCCGCGCCTGGTCCGAGGAGATCGCCCGGGCGAGGGGCGCCAGCGAGGAGACCGAGACTGCAGAGTTCAAGCTTGATGCCAGCGCTGAAGAGATGAGCGCCCTGCACGCCGTGGGCGCCACGCCCGGCGAGGCAGCCACGGTGCAGCTCGCCTGGATCGTGCCCGCCGATGAGCTGGACAAGCTGCTGCTGAACCTGTCCGGAGATGGCACCTATGCCAGCTTCGACGAATCCGACCTGGCCCTGGGCTACGTGGATATGCGTCAGTAAAAGCGACGCGCAGAGGGCGGGAACCACTCAGTATCGAACCCGTAGGGGGCGACCTCGGTCGCCCCTTCGCAGCAGGAGGCTTCATTCCGGTTGGAAGGGCTGGCCAAGGCCAGCCCCTACGGGATCTTCCGGCGAGAGCTCCTTCGCAGAAAGCGACTTCGGTCGCTTCTTCTTATTTCTTTCGCAGAGGGAACCCGCGGCGGTGCAGCTCGGCCACGACGGTTTCAACCAGCAAAGGCAGCGCGGCGGAGCATTCGGGGGTGAGGCCCACGACAAACTGCTCCGGGGAGGGGTTGCCCACCTGCATACCCAGGCAGAAGCCCTCGGCCTCGTAGCCCATGAGCGATGCGGCGTCGAACAGGTCGACGAGCTTCAAATCGTGCAGCGACGCCTCGGGGCCGGAATGGCGCGCCATGGCATCCGGCTCGAACCGGTACACGGTGCCCGGCGCGTCGCCCGTGCCGTCCACGGCGTCCACCGTGAGGATGACATCGTAGCGTTCCACGTAGGGCAGCATGTCCAGCGACATGCAGCCGACGTCCACCAGCGTCACGTTCTCGGGGATGTCATAGCCGGCAAGTATCTCGTCGTAGGCCGCCGGCCCCACGCCATCGTCCAGCATGAGTCGGTTCCCGACGAAGAACACCGCCGCCGTGCGCTCGCTCGCTTCCATGCCTTCTCCTTAGGCCCAGGTATCCAGCGTCGGGCGCAGATCCAAGTTGTACCAGGTGGCAAACGCCACGATGGCCACGGCGATGATCGCGCCAACAACGGCCCAGATGCGCTGCCGCCGCAGGTAGGTCTCGCGACTCACCCCCATGTTCTCGGCCCGATGCGCCGCGAAAGGCTGCGCCACGATGGCGAACACCACGGTTGCGCCCACCAGCCCCGCGGCCATGAGAATGGCCAGCACCACGTTCATCGCTGTCGGCTCCACCGTAGCCGCGTAAATCACGTTGTCCGCGAACAGCCACGCGACGAAGAAGAGGAACGCCGCCCACATCCCATGGGCGGGCCCCCACACGGGTGCCAAAAACAGTGCCCCCAGGTTCACCCGCGGCAAACCCGCGAGAAACTTCTCCTCTTCGACAATCTGTTCATCGGTCAATGGCTCGCCCATGTCGCCTATCTTTCCTCTCTTTGATCGGCGGCACGTCGGGTGGCCCCTTCGTGTGCTCGCCGTTATTTCCAACCCCGCCCTATCATTGGCAGGACGTCCCATCCAGGTCCCAGTTTCATTCAACAAGACCATCTCAATTCTCGTTTTCCAATTTTCGGGGATAAATGCCACTTCAACCCCGAAATGGTCGATTTTTCGGCAACATACCAGAGTTTTTTCGACCATTTCGCCCTTCAACTGGCATTTGGCTTGCCATTTCGGGGTCAAAGTGGCATTCACTGCCAAAAAGGGAAGCATGGGGGATGGGGGTCGGATACGGTCGCGCAGCGCGCGCTAGCTGATGAGCTTCGAGCTCTCCACCTTTTCCACGTACCATTCCATGAACTTCTCCAGGGGCTTGCGAAGCACCAGGCCCAAAAGCGCCGCCGGGATGAGGAACAGGGCGAGCGTGCCCATCTGCACCCAGAAGTCGTTGCCGTAGGTGCCCATCATGGCGCTTCGCATGGCGTTCACCACGTGGGTGGCGGGAAGCCACGGCGAGAGAGCCTGCACGAAATCGGGCATGATCTGCAGCGGGAACGAGCCGCCGCAGCCGGTCACCTGCACGATGAGCAGAAGCACGGCGATGGCCTTGCCGAGGTTGGCGAAGGACACCACCAGCGCGTAGATGATGAAGGTGAACACAAGTCCCGCGCCCCAGAAACACACCATGAACAGCCATGGCGAGGTCACCTGCACATCGAGGAAGAACAGGTTGCCCAGCGCCATGACCGTCGACTGGGCCAGCGAGACCACGGCCATGACGGCGAAGCGACCGAAGAACAGCTGCCGCGGCTTCGGATTCACAAGCCCCGCCTCCTTCTGGATGCGGAGGCCCGCCTTCGGCTTGAACACCACGAGAATGAGCAGCGACCCGATGAAGAGGGCCAGCGTCGTGTAGAGCGGCGCCATGGCGCTGCCGAAGTTCTCCACCGGGAACACCGCGATGCGCTCGACGCCCACCGGGCTCGCCAGCGCCTTCGAAAGGGCCGAAACATCGGAGCCGAGCACGGCGCGCAGGGCGTCGCGGTCGCCCGAGGCGATGGCGCCGTCGATATCGGAGGCCATCTCCCGCAGCCCCGAGGAGACGCCCTTGAGCTTCTCGGTGGTCTCGGCTATCTTGTCGGCGGTGCCGGCCATGACATCGGCCGCCGAGGTGGCCGAGGCGGACAGCTCGCCGCCGACGCCCTTCAGGTCGTCGGAAACGCCGGAGAGCGCATCGGCCATGGAGGCGGCCTGCTCTGCCAGCGAGGCGAGCCCCGGCGCCACATTCGCCTCGTAATCGTCCTTGATGGAATTGATGGAGGCGGCGGCCTCGGCCGCCTTGGCCTTCGCGGCATCGCGCTCGGCGGAAAGATCGGTGTCGCCCGCCTCCAGCTTATCGGCGGCCGTCCGCAGGCTCGCGGCCATGGAATCCGCCTGGGACGCCACCGCTCTCGCACGGCCGGCCAGGGCGGTCACTTGGGGCCGGAGGCTCTCGGGCAGCGACGGGGCGGCGCCTTCCAAGCTGTCGGCCACCTGGCGGTACACCGTCGCATGGGACGCAAGCGCATCGGCCTGGGCGCGCAGATCCTTGGCAATGCCCTGACTGTCCCCGGAAGCCGCATCGAACAGCGCGTCGACGGAATCGGATACCGCCCCGAAGGCGGCGGCGCTGTCAGCCAGCGAGCTCTTGAGCGTATCCGCCGAGCTCTTCAGAGCGTCCACCGTGGCCGGCACCGCGTCGGCCCGCCCCGTCGCGGCGGACAGCGTCTCGTCCAGAGCCGTGGAGGCCTGGGTGGCCAGGTCGGCCGAATGGCGCGAGAGATCCTCGCAGGAGCGAGCGAGCGAGCCGTAGAGCGAAAGCACCCCGGACGCGTCGTCGAAGGCATCGGCCATCTCGCGCACATGATCGGCCACCACCGCGATGCGGCCGTCCCAGTCGTCCTCGTCGGCGAAGCTGGAAAGCGATTCGGCCAGCGAGAGCGACACCTCGGAGAGCGTCTGGGCGAACACGGCATTCACCTGGTAGGACACCGTGTCGGCTCCCTGATCGGTGATCTTCGGCGCGATGGCGCTCTTCTTCTCGTTGGCGTAGTAGACGATATCGGCGTGGCCCGCGTCGCCCGTGTAGAAGGTGAGCATGTCGCGGCTGAAGCTCTTCGGGATCACCACGGCGGCGTAGTAGCGCCCCGACTTCGCGCCGTCGATGGCGTCCTCCTCGTCGGTGATGTGCCAATCGATCTGGTCGTTGGCCCGCAGGGCGGAGACCACCTGGTCGCCGATGTTGATGCGCAGCGGGATGAGGTCGCTCTGGTAGCCCTCGTCGGTGTTGGCCACGGCCACCGTGAGGTTGCCCGTGTTGTCGAAGACGTTCCAGCAGGCGATGATGTTGTACCAGGCGAACAGCGAGGGCACGAGAACGAGGCCCAGCGTGATGATGATGGACATGACGTTGGCCTTCAAGCGGCCCAAATCGAAGCGGAACAGGCGCCAGACGTTATTCATGACGAGCCTCCTCCCCTTCCGCACCATCGCGCGCGCCATCGCGGTCACTCTCGTGCTCTCGACCGCCGAAGCCCGCATCGCGCGCATCCATGCAGGCGGCCCGCTCCACGTCCGCCGTGGCGCCGTACAGGTCGATCAGGCTCGCGTCGGAGAGGCTCTCTAGCTTCAGCTGCCGCTCGAAGCTGAAGCGCAGGCTCTCGATGACCACGAGCGCCACGAAAATGACGATGATCCAAATGAGCCAGCCCGTGAGCAGCCACACCTTCTCGGTCGGCGTCAGGGCGAAGATGACCGCAAGGACCACCGGCACCGCCACGCCCAAAACGAGCGCGCCCTTCATGAGCCGCGGGTACCAGCGGTTGAACGTCGCATAGCGCTGCTGCAGGGCCGTGGCGTAGGTGTCCTTGTCGGAGAGCGCACGCATGATCTGGGAGATGCGGTAGGGGCGCACGGGAATGTCGACGTCCTCGCCGTTGAACAGGCCGCCGTCGCGCACCTGGCGGGCCACCATGCGGTTCACGTTCGCCATGAGCGGGCGGATGAGGAGCCCGAGCGCCATGAACAGCACGAGGAACAGCGCGAGCACGAGCAGGTCGGAGACGTACTGGCCGCCGTAGAAGCCGCAGATGGCCTCGCGCATGGCCCCGATGCCGTAGGTGAAGGGGAACAGCGGGTAGATGGATTGGAAGAACGGCGAGGTCATCTCAATCGGATAGAGGCCCGTGGCGCCGGGGATCTGGGCGAACACGAGGATGACGCAGATGCCCTTGCCGATATGCTGCAGCGTGACGGAGAAGGCGTAGATGATGGAGAGGTAGGCAAGCGACGCCAGCGCCGCGGCGAAGATGAGCGCCGGCGCCGAGACGGTTTGCACGCCGAGCGCGAGCACCCCGACACAGCAGATGACCGCCTGCATCACGGCGATGGCCGCAAGGAACAAATACCGACCCCAGTAGCGCTGGGCCAACGTCAGGCCGGGGATGCCCTCGCCGTCCGCCTCCTGGCGCATGATGACGAGCAGCATGAAGGCGCCGATCCAGAACGTGAGGTTCATGAACAAAGGTGCCATGGCGCTGCCGTAGGCGTTCAGCGGATAGAGCTGCTCGGTGACCACCTCGGTGGGCGACGCCATGAACGCCGCGATCTTGTCGGCGTCAAGACCGCCCTCGCCCACGAGCCGGGAAAGCGCGTCGGAGGTGCCGAAGGCGAGCACGTCGTTGCAGACGATGCCCAGCTCGCTTTCCAGGCCGGCGAAGAGCCGGTCGGTCTCGGCCACCGTTGAGGCGGCCGTGTCCATGGTGGCGTCCAGCTGGTCGATGACGAGCCCGGTCTGGGCCACGAGGAGCCGCTGGGTCTCAAGGGCCCCGGAAAGGGCCGACGAAGTTTCGGCCAGCGCGTCCAGCGCATCGTTCACGGCGGGCAGCGTGGTGCCGAACAACGTCGTGGAATAGGCTGACGCGCCGCTGGTCGCCTGGCGCACCGCGCCATCGAGGGCCGATGTCGCATCCGAGAGCGCGGCCGCCGAGGACTGCGCGCGGTCGTTGGCAGCCGTCAGCGCGTCCAGGGCCGTCGAGGCCGCCCGGGTCCGCTCGTCCAGGGAGTCGGCCAGAGCCTCCAGGGCGGCGCGCTCGCTGCTGCCGGCGGGAAGGGAGCCCGCCGCCGCGCGCACGGAGGACGCCAGCTGGCCGCTCTCCTGCACGGCGGCGCTTCCCTGGGCCAGCGCCGCCTGAATGCCTCCCTGGGCCTCGCCGAAGGCGGCAGTGAGGCGCGCGGCGGCCGAGGTGGCGTCGTTCGACGCCTGGGTGATGTCGTCGAGACCGGCGGTGACGGCCGGCAGCGCGAAGGCGGAGAAGTCGCTCAAGGTCTTCTGCATGGCCGTCGCGGTCTCCCCCATCTGGCCTAAGGACTCATCGGCCGCGTCGATGCCGGCACTCGCTTTGGAGAGCGTCTCTTTGGCCGAGGCCGCCTTGTCCTTGGCCGCCTTCGACGCATCCCCCAAATCGGCGAGCACGCGGCGCACCTCGCCGGTGGCGGCGACGGCCTCCGATATCTTCTGCGCGGCCTTCGACTGCATCTCCTTGGTGTTCTCGCGACCCTCGTTCACCTTCTCGTCGATGGTCTTGACCACCACGTCGCTTACCGTGGCGACGAAAGTGGAGTTGATGGTCTCGTCCAGCGTGGTGGCGCCCGTGTCGGTGATCTTGGGGGCGACCGGCCCCGACTTCTCGTTCACGTAGTACTCGATCTTGGGCTGCGTGAAATCGCCGGTGGTCAGCGTGAGCAGATCGGCGGTGAAATGCTCGGGGATGACATAGGCCGCATAGGCGCGTCCGCTCTTCAGCTCGTTCATGGCCGCGTCGTAGTCGGTGAATTCCCAGTGCAACTGGTCGTTCTCATGCAGCTGGTCCACGATGCGCTCCCCCACGTTCAGCTCGCCGGTGAGCTCGGAGGAACCGCCCGCATCCTGGTTCACCACGCAGACCGTGAGGTTGCCGGTGTTGTCGTAGGGGTTCCAGAACCCGATGACGTTGTACCAGGTGTACAGCGAGGGAATCACCATGAGGGCGAACACGACCACGAGCGCCTGCGGCGTTTTCAAAAGACGCAGAAGATCGCGCTTAAGTATCTTCAGAACATTCCGCACGAAACGGATCCTTTCCGCCTGCAGTCGGTAAGCGAACAGAGTTGCCGATAATCATAGCGCAACCCCGGCAAATTTGCTTCCCCTTGTTGACGGACTGAAGCGATCAGTCAAGCAACTATCTTGGCTGCGTCTCCTCCGGAGAGGAGCCGTCGGGTATTCTGATTCGCTCAAACAGTCCTCGCTGGTATCGAAGGCGATGAGATTGCCCTATCCCGTTCCTGCCTCGCCTTCGATACCATCTGCGGAACTCGCTCGGTCAGAACACCCGACGTCTCCTCTTAACTTGCACTCAATTGTGTATAACTCGCGAAGGGACACGGGGTGGTGCTCACCAAGCGAGTTCCGCAGCGACGAGAACAGGACTCAATGTCCTGTTCTCCAAAGTGAGGACTGTCTGAGCGACTGAGCATTACCCCGTGGCCCGTCAACGGGAGACGCGCAACAAAAAGGGGCGGCCCCTTGCGAGACCGCCCCTTTCGACTTCGACGTGCGCGACCCTTAGTGGAGGTCGGCGTCCTCCCCGACGATGTTGTGCAGATCGGGGTCGTACACCAGGCCGCCATGCTCCTTGTGGATGAACATGAGCTTGGTGGGGGCGAAGCCCTCGACATTGGCTAGGTAGATATGGATGAACATGAAGATGATGAACACGTACATGCCGAAGTAGTGGATGATGCGCATGGACATGAGACCGCCCACGAGGTTCGTCGTCGCGGCGAACACGGGCACGTTCATGGTCACGCCCCACAGGCAGAGTCCCGTCCAGAACATCAGCACGATGAGGATCGGGATCAGCAAGTAGCTGATCTTCTGCGGCACGCCAAGCTTGGCGCCCAGGGGATGATCCTTCTTCAGGAACAGGTAGTACTTGATCCACTCCAGGGCCTGATGACGGTTGTCCTTCTGGGGCAGCCAGGTCTTGAAGTCGGTCACCTGCTGGCGCGTGCCGCCGGTCGGCGCGGTCTTCACGAAGAAGGCCATGATGACGCGGGCCACGCAGTTGATGAACAGCACGAAACCGAAGAAGAGATGGCAGCCGCGGGCGATGCCCGTGAGGAACGGCAGCACCGGGAAGTGGATGATGATGCCCGACAGGATGAGCATGATCATGGCGATCAGGTTGATCCAGTGGGTCACCACGAAGATAAGAGGATGGGCCTCTTTGTAGTGAGCGAGATGGGCCATCTTACTTCACCCCCCAAGGGCTGGTGACGGTCTCGAAGTGCTTGCCGGTACCGCGCTCCGTGACGTGCACGGCGCAAGCGGTGCAGGGGTCGAAGGAGTGAACCGTGCGCAGGGCGTTGATGGGCTTCTCGATGTCGGCCACCGGAACGCCGATGAGCGCCTGCTCGAGCGGGCCGTGCTCGCCGTCGCCGTTGATGGGCGCCAGGTTCCACGTGGACGGGATGATGATCTGGTAGCCCTCGATCTTGCCGTCGACCACCTTCTCGGAGTGGTAGAGCGCGCCGCGGGGGGCCTCCCAGAAGCCCGTGCCCTCGCCGGTGAGGCGGGCAGGCTCGCGGAAGTACTCGGAGTCGCCGCCCTTGATGGCCTCGGCGAGCTCGTTGACCCATTCCACCATGAGGTTGGCGATGTAGATGGTCTCGATCTGGCGGATGGCGGTGCGTCCCAAGGTGGACTGGAAAGCGGCCAGGTCGCCCGGCTTGGCGCCGAGGATGCCGAGAACGGCGTCGACCTGCTCCTTGATGAAGGGCACGCCGCGCACGTAGGCCGCGAAGATGCGGGCCATGGAGCCGGCCTCCATGGGCTTGCCGTCGTAGGCGGGGGCCTTCACCCAGCTGTAGCGGTCGTCGACGTTGTACTCGGTGAAGTCCGGATCGGTGACGAAGTACGGCGAGGTGTAGGTCTCGCTGCCCTTGTACCAGGAGCGGCCCATGTACTCGGTGATGAGGTTCTCCTGCACGTCCGACGCCTGGAACTGCTCGTCCAGGACGGCCATGGGCAGGTAGCGGTTGAGCATCTGCTCGGTGTAGTTGTCGCCGTAGGGCCAGTCGGGGCCTTCGAAGACGCCCCAGGCGATGTAGCGGCCGCAGCCCTTGCCGAAGGTGAGCACCTCGGGATAGAGCTTGGCGAGCATCACGGTGTCGGCGAGAACGGTGTCGTTGACCCAGTCGCGGACCTCGGTGGCCATGGCGAGCAGATCGTCGAGCTTGCTCTCGGTGGGCACCCACATGTTGCCGCCGGGAATGGAGGTCATGACGTGGGGCATCTTGCCGCCGAGCAGCGCCGCCATCTCGGAGGAGCGGGCCTGCATCTTCAGGGCCTCCAGGTAATGGGAGGTGAGGATCAGGTTCGCCTCAGGGTTGTCGACGTAGGCCTCGCCGCCGTCGGCATCGAACCAGTTGCCCGAGAAGATGGACAGCTGGCCGTTGTCGGCAAAGGCCGCCAGCTTCTCGTAGAGCTGGTTGAGGTCGGAGTGCAGCGCCAGGCCGTTCTCCAGGGCCACAGCGTAGGCGTCGTCGACGTTGGCCTGAAGCGCATTCAGCGGGTTCACGTAATCGAGAGCCGCCAGGTTGTACAGCCACAGGATATGGCTGTGCAGGAACTGAGCGCCCTCCAGCAGGTTACGCACGATACGGGCGTTGTTCGAAATGGTGATGCCGTAGGCCTTGTCACCGGCGATCGAGGAGGCATGCGCGTGCGAAACGGGGCACACGCCGCAGATACGCTCGACGATTTGGGCCGCATCCTCGGGGGTGCGGTTCTGCACGACGAGCTCCATGCCGCGGAAGCAGCCGCCGGACACCCAGGCGTCGGCGACCACGCCGTTCTCGACCTCCATCTCGACGCGGAGATGGCCCTCGATACGGGTAATGGGATCAATAACAGAACGTGTCAAGTCAGCTCACCTCCTTCTTAATCGTTGTTACGGGGTTCGGCGTTCTTCTGCAGCAGCTCGTCGTCGAGAACCGGGCCGCCGGCGACCGGGTCGGCGTAGGTGCCGATCTCCTGGTCGGGATGCTTGGCATCCCACTTGCGGATCTTCTCGAACGGAGCGCCGCCGTCCATGCGGCCGGAGAGCTTCATGCCGAAGCCGTGCACCACGAGCGCCGCCGCCACGATGCCGGTGATGGTCACGGCGATGGTGGTGGGCTGCAGGCTCAGAGGACCGATGCGCAGGTCGCGCATGCGCTTGTAGAACGGGGTGTTCACCTCGGCCCAGTTGTCGCCCGGGTTGTTCGGGTTGGCCTCGCAGCAGCCGATGCAGGGGGCGCCGGACTGCACGCACCAGCTGCGGCGGTTGTTCCACAGCGTGACGCCGCACAGGGCACGGGTCTGCGGGCCCTTGCAGCCGACGGGATACAGGCAGTAGCCCATCTCCTCTTCCTTCGAGCCGAATTCGTAGACGAACTCGCCATTCTCGAAGTGGCCGCGACGCTCGCAGTTGTCATGGATGGTCTGGTTGAACAGATCGCCCGGCATGTTGAACTCGTTCAGACGGTTCACCAGCAGGTCCATGTCCTTCATGACCACGACGTCCACGAGCACGGACATGACCCACTCGGGGTTCACGGGGCAGCCCGGAACGTTGACGACCGGCGTGGCGACGCCGACCTTCTTCAGGTACTGCTGGACGCCAAGGGCCTGGGCCGGGTTGGGGGCAGCGGCCATCCAGCCGCCGTTCACGGCGCAGGAGCCGACCGCCACAACGGCGTTGGCCGACTCGGCAGCCTCCACAAGGGCCGTGATGCCGGTCTCGCCGGCCACGCGCAGAGCGTTGCCGTCGAAGGCCTCGAGCACGGCGCCCTCGTAGATGAGAATGTAGTTGCCTGCCGCGATGGTCTGGGCCTTGGCCTCCTCCATGGAGTGGCCAGCGGCGGCCGACAGGGTCTCCGAGTAGTTCAGGGAGATCATGTCGAGCACGACCGATGCGACATCGGGAGTCTCCACCTGGGCGAAGGACTCCGTGCAACCGGTGCAGGAAGCACCCTCGATCCAGATGACCGGATACAGGTTGCCGGACGTCGCGCCGATAACAGACTCTTCCAGAGCTTGCGCCACGCGCGGAACCGCGAGCTGGGAGAGCCCGGCTGCGGCGGCGATGCCGGCGCACAGCTTCATGAAGCTGCGACGGGTAACGCCACGCGAGGCAAGGATGCTGTCAAAGTCTGACATCGTTGCCTGATTTTCCATGCGTACACCTCCTTATAGGTGTCTCGTCTCTCTTACATGCAGGGGTTAGATTATCCGTTCGATCGCCACAAAAGCTGCACAATGGGTCACAAACGGTCAAATCATCTACCAGCGGCGAGAAAATGTTACGCGCTCCCCTGCTGGTAACAAGGCATTTTCGGCGCCGCGCCGTTCGCGCCCGATTTGCGCCGTCGGCGGGAAGGCCCTGCTCGCGCGGCCCTGGCGAGCTGTCGGCCGCAATCCCCTTGCATGCCCGAATTCGCCAGCGGCGGCAGACGACTGCGCGACCAACACATGCCGCTTGCGATAGCGCCCTCAGCCGCAACTCCGCTTTGCCGCACGAAAGAATCGCGGGTCGCCCGCTCTCTCGTCTTCGGTATTTGCCGCGTAGATGCCACTTCGACCCAGAAATGGTCGACGGGCCAAAGAAAAAGCACGCGAAAATGCCACTTCGACCTAGAAATGGCCAAAAAGGAAGGTGGGCTCCCGTCCATTTCGGGGTCGAAGTGGCATCTACCGACCACTTGCTCGAAACAGAGAGCAGGGAACGGCCGCTACTCCACCGGATAGCTACCGAACACCTTAACCTCACGCAACTTCAGCCGCAGGCAATCGAGGGCAGTCTGAACGTCGATATCATGCATTGACCCGTCAAGCTCAACGAAGAACATGTAATCTCCCAGCTGCTTTTTTGTCGGACGCGACTGCAGCATCGTCAGGTTGATGCCCGCGTAGGCGAATTCGGAAAGAATCATCTGTAGGGCACCGGGCTTGTCCGCGCGCAAAAAGAGCGCCAGCGACGTCTTGTAGCGCGAACCCCGCAAAAGCTCGGCATCGACCAGGCGACCCACCAATGCGAAAGCGGTCTGGTTCTCGGGGTTGTCCTGTATCGACTCCGCGACCACGCGCGCGCCGTGCAACCGAGCGGCAAGGGGGTTGCAGATACCCGCCGTGGCAGGATCGCCGGCCGCCATCCGCGCGCTTTCGGCCGTTGAGGCCACGGAAAGCGTTGAAACGCCCTTAAAATGCTCCGCCAGAAAGCGGCGGCACTGCGCGATGCCCTGCGGATGGGAGGCGATCCTGCGAATGTCGGATCGAGCGGCCTCGGGATGCATCGCCAGACAATGGCGCACATCGATCACCTCCTCGGCCAGGATAACCGAGTCGGTGCGGAAGGCGAAGTTGTCGAGCGTCGCCGTGACGGGACCTTCCAGCGAATTCTCCTTGCCGACGACGCCGAAGCGCACCGTCCCATCGTCGACGCAATCGAAAACCTCGTCGAAAGAAGCGCACTCCACCAGATCGGGGTCGTCGATGCCGAGACGGGCGGCGAAACGCAAAGCCGCTTCGTTGCAGTACGTTCCGGCAGGACCCAAAAAAGCGATGGAGTTCTCGTAGCTCATGTTAAACCAATCTGTTGTGCGTCATTTGCGATGTCGCGCGCCAATCACTGCGCCACTAATCGCGAGCCGCGTCGCACGTCGCTCGCGATGCTGCATGCCAGAACGCGACGTCGCGTGTTGTCTGCGATCATCATAGCGCGTCGGCGCCCGAACGGCTTTGAAACAGCCCCGTTCCGATCTCTTTCACGTGCTCTTCGGTTGCTGAGCCTTGGGCGAACACGACAGCATCAACAAAGCGTTTCCGGGATGCTTTTCCGGCAAAGCATCCTTCAGGGTACGTTATCCACCATCTCGAAACGACTTTCCACTCTTTCGTCATCTCGTCTACTCTCATTCTCGCCAAATTCGCGTTGAAACCGCATTGATGTCTCGTTAAATTCCCGATTTACCAAGAGTTTTGCACATTATTTCAAATCGTATTGACACGGAATTGAGACCTGGTATCGTGGGCTCATGGAATGCACGCTAGCACATAAAAGCTCCCTTGAACTATGGTCACATATGGCCGAAACCAATGCTGCGCCCACATGCTACGACCGGACGCTCAAGTCCAAGAAGGGCGCCGTCGGCGTTGCGGCGAAGGACGTTGATTTCTGGCTGAATCGAGGAAGCTTCTTCACCGAACCGCTTCACATTGCCGTCGGGTCTCCATCCGAGCGCTGCCGCGTCTTGCGCTGCGTTTCCCACATCGATCGCCAACTCGGCAACAAAGGCACGGTATGGGGAATTGCCCCTAAGCTTGCCACAGTTTCACCGGCAATGTGCCTGGCGCAGTTCGCCGGCGAGCTGCCTCTCGCGCAACTCACTGAGCTCGCATGCGCCCTGAGCGGCAACTACCGCTTCGCCTCCAAACCCGAAGACGTTGTCACCTCGGCAGTACCGCTCACATCGTTGCGAGAGATGCGTGCGTTCCTTCACGCTCATCAACAAATTCGTGGAGCATCGAAGGCGCTCAGGGCCATCGATCTCGCCATCGACCACCTAGGCTCCCCCTATGAGACCATTCTCTACCTGTTTCTCTGCCTGCCCCGCAAGCTTGGAGGCTACGGCCTCCCCAAGCCCGTTGCCAACCAACCGATCGCGCCCAAGTCCCGCGAAGCGCACCTTGTCGCCCAGCACAATTTCTACCCGGATTTATTCTGGCCCGACAAGCAGCTCATCGTCGAATACGACAGCTTCAAGCACCACAGCACGCCGAAAAAGACAGAGCATGACGCCCGGAGGCGTAACGATCTCGAGTCCATCGGCTATCGCGTCATGATCGCCAATCGTTCCATCGTTTCTTCCGCCGCACTGTTTTCCCAATTCGCAGATAACGTCCGCCGTGAACTTGGCGTGCGAAGCCGTCCGGAGACGGCGCATTGCCGAGATAGCCGAATGCAGCTTCGCAGGTTGCTTCTTGCACCCGATTCGATTGCGGAGTTCTGGAGGTAAGTTTCGGAATTCGACAAGTATGCATCGCGTCAATCGCCGAGAACGAATGCAAGCGGGTACGTATCGGAAACATGGCAGGTAGATGCCACTTCGACCCCGAAATGGCTCATCCCCCTCCTATCTTTCTGGCCATTTCTAGGTTAAAGTGGCATTTTCGAGGGATTTCCCCTCAGCAAGTCGACCATTTCGGAGTCGAAGCGGCATTCACCTGCGGATTTTAAAAAGTGCAGGATCGGACGCGTCGGCTGGTGAGGGCGATTGGGCGACTGCGGGGATCGGACGGCTGCGAGAGCGCACCGATCGGCTAGGGGCGCGGCGCGCAGGAACGCGTTAGCCGGCGAGGTGCTCGATGAGGATTTTCAGGCCGATGAGGATGAGGACGATGCCGCCGGCGATGGTGGCGGGCTTCTCGAAACGCGAGCCGAACTGGTTGCCGACCACTACGCCGACAAGCGACAGCACGAAAGTGGTGACACCGATGATCGTGATGGCGACCCAAATGTTCACTCCGAGGAAGGCAAACGTGATGCCCACAGCCAAGGCATCGATGCTCGTGGCGATGGCGAGCATGACAAGCTCGCGATAATCGAGGGGCGGGGCGATCGGCGCCTGCCGCGCCGCCTCGGGATCGTCGCAATCGGCGCCTCCGCGGCGTTGGCACGTCGCGCAATCGCGCCCGCACACGCACGGGGAGTCCTCCTCGTGGAAGGCGTCCCAGAGCATCTTGCCGCCGATGAAGGCGAGAAGCCCGAAAGCAATCCAGTGATCGACGGCGGTGATGGTGCTGGCGAACAGCGAGCCTGCGGCCCAACCGATAAGCGGCATGAGCGCCTGAAAGCCCCCGAAGAACAGGGCGATCACCAGCGCATCGCGCCAACGTATCTTCCGCATGCCGAGGCCTTTGCAGATGGCCACGGCGAACGCGTCCATGGAAAGCCCGACGCCCGTCAGGAACAACTCGATGAAACCCACAGCGAACCCTTTCTTCCCTCAGGGGGTCAACGTATCGTTTTCCTCGCGGAAGAAGCCCTCGGCGAGGAGGTCGGCGACGATGGAATCGAAGAGCGGAGGCTCCACCTCGGGACGACCGGCAGCGGCCTCGGCCGTGTTCAGGTCGGCGAGCACGGCCGCGCGGGAGACGCCCTCGGGAGCGGCGAGCACGCGGCGGGTGATCCAGGCCCGCTTCTGGCGGCGGGAGCCCTCGAAAGCCGACTGGCGGCTGTGACCGGCGCTGCGCCGGGAGGGATTCGGCACCGTGGCCTTCAGATGCGCGCCGTAGTCGAGCAGGCCGTAGTACCAGCGGCGCGGATCGGCTGCCGCGGCCGGGTGGAAAGCGGCGGCCTCGACCAGGGGCAAAAGCACCTTGTCGCTTACGGCCTCCTCTTCGGGAAAGAGCTCGTGCAAAAACACCGAGCGCACGTTGGTCTCCAGATAGACGGCCGGCCGCTGATAGGCGAAGGCCACCACCCCCGCCGCCGTAGCCGGACCGATGCCGGGCAGCGCCAGCAGCCCCTCGTAGGTTTCCGGAAGCCGACCGGCCCCCTCGGCGGCGCACCTGTCGGCCGTGCGCTTGAGCGCCAGGGCGCGGCGGTTGTAGCCGAGGCCCTGCCACAGCTCGAGCACATCGGGCACAGCGGCGGCCGCCAGGGCATCCACCGTGGGAAACGCCGACAGGAACCGCTCCCAGAAGCGTCCGACGCGCGCCACCTGGGTCTGCTGAAGCATGATCTCCGAGACGAGCACCGCATAGGGGTCGTCCACATGGCGCCAAGGCAGATCGCGGTACAGCTCGTCTCCCCTGGCGAGCATCGAGGTCACAAAGTCATCGAGGGCCGGCCCCTCGCAGGGCCAATCTATCGGTTCTGCATTCTTACGGCGAACCACAGATCCCGTCCTCCTTCATCGGTCGTCTTCACACGGAAGCAGAGCTCCCGACAGAAAACGGGCGGGTCCGCGCCCGCCCGTTCAATTCGGCAAACAACCACCGGCTATCCCACCAAGTCGTTCAAATCGCCCAAGGAGGCGGAGAAGTCGGAGACGACGAGGCGCTCGAGCTCGGCGTACTCGGCGGAATCGAGCGGCTGGTAGGCGGCGAGCTTGTCGAAGAGGTTCTCCCGGGACACCGGAATGTAGCGGCGCTCCACAAGGCCCTGCTTGTAGGCTTCCTCGATGGCCTCGCGGGCCGCCATGTAGATGTCGTAGCGCGGCAGGTTCGCCGAAAGGCGCACCAGCTCGTCGCGGCTCACCGATCGGATGGAGGGATGGTCGCGAGCGATATCCATCCAAATGTCGGCGCGCTCCTCAGCGGTGGGATAGTCGATATCGACGCAGGTGAGGGGGAACAAAAGCTCCGTGAAGAACGGATCGATGGCCTCGAGCGACGAGGCGGAGGCCAGCACGTAGACGTCGGGGTTCTCCACCGCCTGGCGGATGAGGCTCACCGCCTCCCGTGCGCCCCGGGACATGGCGGCCATGAAGAAGCCCGCCATATCGTCGGCGGCATCGATGACCGGCGCTCCCCACAGATCGAGATCCTCCAGCACCAGGATGCCCGGGCCCGCAAAGCCGTGGCGCAGGCTAGCGAGCTTCTCGGCATCGGTGGCCTGGGCGCTGACGCAGAGCATGGGTACGCCTTGGAAGGTCTCCTCCATGCGCATGCGGATGGCCGGTAGTCCCAGCTCCCCCACCGTGGCCAGCATGAAGCGGCTCGCATCCTCCCGGGCCGGCGAGCAGAACAGGAGGCTGTCGACGACCGGCATGGCGTCCAGCCCGTGGCGGGAGTTCAGCATAGCGACGAAATCGTCGAACTCGGGAGTGCCGGCCAGGCCCACGCCCAGAGAGCGCATGCGCGCCACGGCGGCGCCGTAGCCGGAGATGCTGTCGTAGGAGAAGATATCGACGGGCTGGGAGGCCTCCTCCCCCGCCGGAGCGGCCCCCGACGGCGCCGCCAGCGCCTCGGCCTGGGCCATGGCCGCGTCCTCGCCGTGAACGGCGGCGGCCATCATCGGCCCCACCATTTCCATGAAGTCGCCGGAAAGGGCCTCCGTCATTTCCATGAGATCGTCGCCGGAAAGACCGATGCCCTCGAGACGCTCCATGGCGAGCACCTGTAGCTGCTCAACACAAGCCTGCACCTCGTCGTCGGACAGGTAGGGCTCGAGCCGCTCGAAAATGTACTCGGCCAGAGCGCGCTCCTTGGTGGAGCAGGCCACGCGCCATGCCTGCTTGAGACCCATGATAGCGTCCTCGGAGGGGGCGTCACTTTGCTCGGCGGCCTGCTCGAAGGCGGCCAGGTACAGATGGAGTCCGAGGCGCGCGTCGCCGGCCTCGCAGGCGGCCACCGCGCGGGACAGGTAGTTTTCCGGAGTGCCCGCGCCGTCGTCGCGGGAGTTAGGGGATGTGTTGATATTCTCTAACATGGCCGTTACCTCTCAAATGCTGGGGGCTTTCAGGGCCCCGATCGTGTTCTGCCGCCATTTTATCGTACATAAGTACGATTGCCAAGAGTATTTTCGTATTTCGCGGGAGAAAATTTATCGGCCGCCGCGCCACCATTGCGCCCCGCTACCGCGCACCACCGCCGCTGCCGCCGCGCGACCGCTGCCATCGCCGCTTCGCAACTATCCTCGCGCGCCCTACCATTCCAAGATATCGTAGCCCTGGGCGTTGGCCGTGCGCGTAAGGGGCCGATCCGGCGTGACCGCGTAGGCGCTCTTTGCAGCGGCCAGCATGGCCCTATCGGAATGATGATCGCCGTAGGCCCAGGCGAGCTCCCAGCCGTCCGCGCCGAACAGCTCGTCGCACAGGCGACGGAGCACCACCACCTTCTCGGGGCCCTCGATGGGCTCGCCCTCCACCTCGTCGGTGTAGTTGCCCTGGAAGTCGACCCTCATGCGCGTGGCGATGGCGTACTGGATGGGGCGGCGCTCCATGGCCGCGGCGATGATGGGCTCGAAGGTGGCCGACACGCACACCACGGCATGCCCCGCCTCCTCGTGGGCCGCCATCTCAGCCTCGGCATCGGCGCGAAAACGCCGGTCGATGACCTGGTCGTAGAAGTCGCGCAGAAACCCGTTCACCTCCGCGACCGGCCGCCCCGCGAACGCGCGGAACACCAGCCCCCGCACCCAGGCCTCGTTCTGGGGCAGGCGCGTCTTGTAGGCGAAGGCCCAGCTGAGAATGCGGGCCACCACCGAGGGCGACAGCATGCGCCGGCGCACCAGATAGCGCACGAGCATGACCGGCGAGTTGCCCTGGATGCACGTGCCATCGAAATCGAAGGCCGCCACCTGGACTTTCCCCTCGGCGTTGCGCGCAATCGGGCCGTCCATGAGTCGGACGGCGCCCAAGGCGTCGGGGGTCACGCGGCGCACCCCGGCGGGAAGCGGCCCGGCCTCGCCGCGAAAAGCCGCGTCGTCGGGAATTCTCACATAGGTGCTCGCCTGGGGCATAATCACTCGCTCGTCCTCCAGCTGTGCGGTCAGGTTCGTCAAAATTTGCCTCGCCTATGATAGCCGACCCGGCACGACCCCGCCTGTCCTGCGACGTTTCTGCAGGAAACTTTTACGGAATTGAAGGAATGGAGTCGCCTCACCGAAAAACGGCTTCGCGCCTGTTCCCGCAAAGGGCGACCATGATCGTCCCTGTTCAGGTGCGGTGGCCTCGTTTGCGGAGGGCAGACCAAGGTCTGCCCCTACGGATGGGGTTTGCGAGAAAAGCGCGGAATGCGCACTACTCCTCGAAGCGGTCGTTGCAGGAGGCGAACTGGGAGTTGTACAGCTCGGCGTAGAAACCGCCCGCAGCGAGCAGCTCCTCGTGGCTGCCCTGCTCCACGATGTCACCGTCGCGCATGACCAAGATGAGGTCGGCCGCACGGATGGTGGAGAGCCGATGGGCGATGACGAAGGACGTGCGCCCCGCCATGAGCCGGTCCATGGCCTCTTGGATGCGCAGCTCGGTGCGCGTGTCCACCGAAGAGGTGGCCTCGTCCAGAATGAGCATGCGGCGGTCGGCCAGAAGGGCCCGGGCGATGGTGATGAGCTGGCGTTGGCCCTGGCTCAAGTTGCTCGCGTCCTCGTTGATCTCGAAGTCGTAGCCACCGGGCAGCATGCGGATGAAATGGTCGGCGCAGGCCTCGCGCGCGGCCGCTTCCACGTCCCCATCGGTGGCATTAAGCCGCCCGTAGCGGATGTTCTCGCGCACGGTGCCGGAGAACAGCCACGTATCCTGCAGCACCATGGCGAACAGATTCCGCACATCGGGGCGGGAAAGCTCGCGGATGTCGGCGCCGCCGATGCGGATGGCGCCCGCGTCCACGTCGTAGAAGCGCATGAGCAGCTTCACCATGGTGGTCTTGCCGGCGCCCGTGGGGCCGACGATGGCCACGGTTTGCCCGGCAGCCACGCGAGCGGAGAAGTTGCGGATGACGGGCACATCGGGCGTGTAGCCGAAGCGCACGCCGTCGAATTCCACGTCGGTGGAAAGCGCCGCAGGATCCACGGCGGAGGCCTCTTTCGGCACCTCGGGCAGATCGAGGAAGGCGAAGATGCGCTCGGCCGCCGCGGCCAGGGACTGCAGCACGTTGGAGATCTGGGCCAGCTGGGTGATGGGCTGCGTGAAGTTCTTCACGTACTGGACGAAGGCCTGGATGTCGCCCACGGTGATGGTGCCTGCCACGGCGAAGAACGCCCCGGTGACGGCGACGGCCACGTACCCCAGATTCCCCACGAACCCGAGCACCGGCATCATGAGGCCCGAGAGGAACTGCGCCTTCCAGCCGGCGTTGTACAGCGCCTCGTTGTCGGCCTCGTAGGCGCGCACGGTCTCGTCCTCCCGCCCGAAGGCGCGCACGACGGCATGGCCCGAGAACGTCTCCTCCACGCGGCCGTTCAGCGCGCCGAGCAGGCGCTGCTGGGCCACGAAGTGCTTCTGGGAGAGCCTCACCACCACCGCCACGAGCGCCATGGAGACCGGCACCATGACCAGGGCCACGAGCGTCATGATCCAGTTGATGGAGAGCATCATGACAAGCACGCCCACCACCGTGACCGCCGAGGTGATGGCCTGGGTGATGCCTTGGTTGAGGCTCTGGCCCAGCGTGTCCACGTCGTTGGTGATGCGCGAGAGGGTGTCGCCCGTGGAGGTCTTCTCGAAATACCCGAAGGGCACGCGGTCGATCTTTTTCGCAATGGCGTCGCGCAGCCGGTAGCACGTCTGCTGCGAGATGTAGCTCATGACCCAGGACTGCACCCACGAGCACGCCGCCGACAGCAGGTACAGGGCCAGCGTCGCCAGAAGGATGCGGCCGATGGCGTCGAAATCGATCGAGCCGGTGCCGGCTGCGGAGGCCACAGCGCCGTCGAAGAGCACCGTGGTGGCCTCGGAGAGCACCTTGGGCCCCACGATGGAAAACGCAGTGGAAGCGATGGCGAACAGGAGCACGAGCAGAAGCCGGCCCTTGAACTGCCCCATGAAGGCGAGCATCCGCTTCATGGTGGGGCCGAAGGCCAGCGCCTTCTCGCCGCCCATCATGCGGGCCGCCGGGCCATGGCCGCCGGGGCCGTGCCCGTGGCCGTGGCCGCCGGGGCTCCGCCGAGAGCCGCTGCCGGCCTTGGGAATGAAGGAGGGATGCCCGCTCATCGCGCACCCCCTTCGGCAAGTTCTTCCTCGGAAAGCTGCGACAGGGCGATTTCGCGGTACTCGGGGCAACTCTCCATAAGCTCGGCATGGGTGCCCACGCCGGCGACGCGCCCCTCGTCGAGCACCACGATGCGATCGGCCGCAAGCACCGTGGAGATGCGCTGGGCCACGAGGATCACGGTGGAACCGGCGGCCCAGGCGGGCAGCGCGGCGCGCACGCGGGCGTCCGTGGCGTAGTCGAGCGCCGAGAAGCAGTCGTCGAACAGGTAGGCGCGCGGCCGCCGCACGAGGGCGCGGGCCATGGAAAGCCGCTGGCGCTGGCCGCCGGAGACGTTGTCGCCTCCCTGGGCAATGGGAGCGGAAAGGCCTCCCTCGCGCGCTTCCACGAAATCCAGGGCGCAGGCCACCTCAAGGGCGCCGCGGATGGCCGCCTCGTCGGCGCTCTCGTCTCCGTAGGCGATGTTGCTTTCCACCGTGCCCTCGAACAGGAAGGCCTTCTGGGGCACATAGCCGAAGCACGCCCGCAGGTCGGCCTGGGAAAGCGCGCGCAGATCGGCGCCGTCGAGGGTGACGGAGCCCTCCGTCGGGTCGTAGAAGCGCTCGATGAGCTTCACGATGGTGGATTTGCCCGAACCGGTGGGGCCTACGATGGCCAGCGTGGTGCCGGGCTCGGCCGTGAACGACACATGGGAGAGCGCCGGATCGCCGTCGTCGGTGTAGCGGAAGGAGACGTCGTCGAAAGTGATGCGCACGCCCGCTGCGGCATCGGATCGCACGCGAGTCGGCGCCTCGGGATCGCGGACGGTGGGCTCGGTCGCGAGCACCTCGCTCAGGCGCTGGGCGGCCACGTCGGCGCGGGGCAGCATGATGGACACCATCCCCATGATGAGGCAGCCCATGATGATGACCATGGCGTAGGTGATGAACGCGATGAGATCGCCGGTCTGCATGGTGCCCGCGGCCACGCCCTGAGCGCCGAACCACACGATGGCCACCGAGGTGAGGTTCATCACAAGCATCATGGTGGGCATCATGAAGGCCATGGCGCGGTTGGTGAACAGCTGGGTATCACGCAGCTTGCGCGAGGCGGCGTCGAAGCGGTTCTCCTCGAAGCCCTCGCGGTTGAAGGCGCGCACCACCGACAGGCCGTTCAGCATCTCGCGGGCCACGAGGTTCACGCGATCGATGAGCGTCTGCATGATTTTGAACCGCGGCAGCGTGAAGCGGAACAGAACGGCGATGACCGCGAAGACCATGGCCACGGCGAGCACGACGATCCACCCCAACTGGGGGTTGGTGACCATGACCATGACCACGCCGCCGATGGCGAGGATGGGGGCGTAGAGCACCATGCGCATCACCATGGTGCACACGTTCTGGATGAGGGTGACATCGTTGGTGCCGCGCGTGATGAGCGAGGCCGCCGAGAACTGGTTGATCTCGGCATCGGAGAAGGCCACCACCCGCGCGAACAGGCGCCGGCGCAAGTCGCGGCCGATCTTGGCGCCGGTGCGGGCCGACACGAAGCCGGCGGCCACATCGAGCACCATGGAGCCGGCGGCGGCGAGCAGCATGAGGCCGCCGATGCGCAGGAGATAGGCCATCTGAATGGGGAACAGATCGACGCCGGCCGCCTTGTAGCCCGCAAGAACGTCGAGATCCTCCACGCCCGACTGGGCGATGCCCACATCGACGATCTGCGAGGTGAGCACCGGGATGGCCAGCTCGCAGCCGGCCTTCAGGAGCAGAAGCAGCATAACGAGCGCCACCGCCCCCTTGTGCTGCCCGAGAAACCGGATCACGCCCAAGGCTGCCCCTCCCCTACACAGCGAAGAAGGCGAGCGCCGCGTAAACGGCCACGCCAGCCACGGCGGTCCACAGAAGCGACTTGGTCTTCACGGCCACGAGCGCCGATGCCACAGCGGCCACGAGCGGGATGGCCGCCGGCCACACGCCCGCGTCGAACATGCCGGGGTTCAGAAGGTCGTTGGCCACAAGCGCCGCGAACGCCGCGGGCGGGATGAAGCCGAGGGCCTGGGCGAGGCGCGGGGGCAGCTCGCGGCCCTTCAGCAGAAACAGCGGGATGACGCGACAGGCCCACATGGCCAGCACGCACCCGATGAGAACGAACCAGAACTGCTCCCAGCTCATCGGCGCTCACCGCCCTCATCAGGCGAGGAGTCCCCACTCGAGGAGGGGCGACCAAGGTCGCCCCCTACGGGATCAGTACCGGGAGCGCTTGCCGTGACGGGACGGCGCGGGAACAGCGCCGAGAACGCCAGGGCGCACACGACACCGGCAACAGCGCCGATGAGAATGGCCGGCCCGGTAAGCCCGAGCGCCTTGCACAGGTACACGCCGAGCATCGCCACAATCATGGCGACGATATTGGCGGAGGTGAACTTCTGGGTGACGAGCAGGCAGATGAAGATGGCCGTCATGGCGAAGGCGGCGATGGGCACGGGGATGTCGACGGCCGCCCCCACCGCGCAGCCCACGATGTTCGAGATCGTCCAGGAGCTTTGGGAGAACAGGTTCACCATGAGCGCCCGATCCACCGACCAGTTGCCCTCGGCGAAGCGCGCCGTGTTCACGCCGTAGGACTCGTCAGTCACCGATGCGGCGAACAGGGCCGCAAGCCAACGGGGGCTTGCAGCGCACTGGGGCGCGAAGGAGGCGGCGTAGAGCATCTGGCGCGTGTTCACGAGGGACACCGACGCCGTGATGGCCGCCACCGAAGAGCCGGCGAGGAACATGTTGGGAATCATGAACTGGCCGGCGCCCGAGTACAGAAGGATGGACAGAAGCGCCACCTGCAAGGGATTCAGCCCGATGGTGTTCCCCAAAATGCCGCAGGGAAGGCCAATGGCCACATAGCCCAGCATGATGGGAACGGCGGCGGAGAACGCCGAAAGTATGTGCTCGCGAGAAAACATGACGCCTATGATAATCGACTCGCAGATTTTTGAAAGACCCTTCCCCCGATTTCACAACCCCTAAATAGCAGGTGGCCCCGCGGGTAATCAGGATTCCGCGGGGCCGTCTGCTTCATCGGAGATGGCATATATGATGTGCCGGCTGCCGCCGCGCGCATAAGCGGCGGCAGCCGGCGGGCTTCGGCAGGTGACTTCGCGGGTAATCAGGGTTCCGCGAAGCAGTCTGCCTACTCGGAAAGGTCTCAGGTGCCGGGGCGGAGGGCGCTCCGTCCGCCCCGGCGGTCTCCCCTACTCCTCAGGGGTCTCTTCTTCCTCCTCGTCGTCATCGTCGCGCCGGCGGGCGGCCACGGCGAGAACGAGGCCGAGGGCCGCGACCAGGGCCAGCCCCACCATCCACGGCAGGAGCTCGTCGCCGGTCTGCGGGAGCTTCACGTAGAACAGGCGGGTGCCCCACGGCGTCGTGAACACGAGGGTGCGCCACGCGTCGGCGTCGCCGGTCATGCCGAGGTCGACCGACCGTCCGTCCTCCGGCACCCAGTTGTAGGGAACCAGCAGGTTGAACTTCTGGCCGTAGGCGTTGGGCGTCGTGCGCACCGTTTGGAACGCGCCGAGCACCGACATGGCCGGCGTGATGCCGACCCGGCCGCCGGCGCCGACCACGGAGTTGGCCGCCTCGCCCCAGTCGGAGTCGTTGTTCTCGTCGGAGCCGACGTTGATGGCCACCCACTCCTTGCCGTCGGGCATGTAGGAGCGCACCCGGTACAGGTAGGGCTTGTCGTTGCCGTCCACCATGGGCAGGCCGTCGAAGCGGTAGGCGCCGTCGACGTCGGTCTCCATGGAGGCCACCTCGGCCCAGCCGTCCTCGGAGCGCACCTTCTGGCCCTCTATGGCCGCAAGGGCCGTCGGGGCGTAGGAGGCGCCGTTGAAGCCGACGGCGTCCACGTCGATGACCATGCGGTCGAGGTAGACCTTCTGCCCGGGCACCGCCACGGCCGTCTCGCCCTGCAGGCCGTCGGCCTCGGGATCGTCGAAGACCACGCCGGCGATGGCCGCGAGCGCGTAGGGCACCAGGCCCGTGTCGTTGTAGTCGGAATCCTCGGACAGCGAGATCACCCACACGGTGCCATTCGGCCCCAGGATGTAGGCGGCGCCGTTGCCCACCAGATCGCGACGGTCGGAGGGCTGGGCCAGCACGATGAGGCCGCCCTGCGGATCGCCCGGCTCGATGAGCTTGGTGTCCTCGTTCAGGTCGGAGTCGGTGGTGGCGGTTCCGCGGTTCATATGGGTGACGCCGTAACCCTTCGGCAGGTCGTCCACCGTCACCTCGAAGCCGTAGAGCACCGTGGTCTCCTTGCCGTTCACCATGCGCTTGCCGGCGACGTCCAGGTTGTCGAAGATCCAGTGGCCCTGGCCATCGGAGGTAGTAGTCTGGTTGAACGTCTCGTCCAGATGCCAGCCGGTGCCGGTCGCGTCGGTGCCGAACCAGTAGCGCTTCAGGCTCACCGGCACATTCGGGATGCGCACGTTCTCGCCGGCATCCTGGATGCCGTTGTAGTTTTCGTCCTGCCACACCACACCGGCGATGTGCGCCTGGGCGATGCGGAACAGGCCGTAGCCGTGGGCCAGGGAGCTGAACCAGTTCAGGTCGAACCACTGGTTGTCGCCGACGAGCGACGCCATGCGGGCCTGGTAGGCCTCGTAGAGACGCTGGCTACCGGTGTTGTCGTAGTAGGGCAGGTTCGGTTCGCCGGTGACGGAGTTGGTCGCGTTGGTGCTGACCTTCTCAACCTCCTTGCCGTCCTCGATCACGGTATCCAGGTACAGCAGCTTGCCGTTCTTGTCGGTCTGGTGCTTGCCGAAGATGGCGTCGTGGCGCTGCTGATCCATCTTCTCCAGATCCTCCTGGGTGGCCGTGGCGATCCAGGCGAGCATCTCGGTCACGTAGTCGTCGCTGTAGCTGCCGTTGCTGCTGCCATCGCTGGCACCGGCGTCGGCCCGGGCACCCGAGGCGCTGGCGGTCATGACGCGAGTGGTGAAGGTCTCGGACTCGCCGCCGTCGCCCTCGCCCGGCTGGGTGGTGTCGCCGCCCTCGGGCTTGGTGACGTCGATGACGGGCTTGTCGCCCTCGTCGGAGTCGGCCGGGCCGGTGGCGGTGCCGCAGCACTCCATGCCGACATGGCTGCAATCCTCCACCGTGCACAGGCCGTTCTCGTCCTTCTCGTGCAGGCACAGACCGCACTTATCGCACAGGCCGTCTGCCGCCGCGGCGACGGTATCCTCGTCCACGTGGTCGCAGCTCACGTCCTCGTCGCCGCCCGGCTGGGAGGCGTAGGTGGCGTAGGCGCCGGAGGTCGTGGAGGACTCGGAGCCATCGGCCAAACGGGTCAGCACGATGAGGTCGCCGGCCTTCGCCAGAGCCGTGTTCAGGTTGTCCGTGGCCGGCAAGGTGTAGTCGCCGTCGTGGCCGGCGGAATCTTCCACGTTCGGCGCCAGGGCCTGGGTCTCGTCGTCGAAGTCGGAGTTGACCCAGTCGTTGTCCTCGGTGCCGATGTGCTGCAGCGTGGGCGCCCACACGTCCTCATCCGGGTAGCTCACGATTTCGGCGCGGTAGGAGAACAGCACCTTGAAGGCGGCGGAATCGGACGAGGCCTGGTGCAGGCCGGTGCCATAGGCCAGGAACTGCCAGTGGCCGTTCTCGTCGGTCACGTCGAAGCCGGCGCCGGGCACGTACTCGTAGCCGTTCTGATCGAAGAACTTCTCGTCGTCATCGGCCACGTCCAGCGCCTGAGTGGCAGTCAGCGGCAGATACGGGTAGTTCGTGCCCAGGCCGTCCTTGGACAGGTCGTGGCGGCCGGTCAGATCCTCCAGCATATCCTGAGTGAAGGTCCAGTCGCGGCGCCACACGCCCTTCTCGTCCTCCGGCGTCTCGGCGCCCACGAGGATGGTCAGGTCGCGCTCGGCGTTGGTCCAAGCGCTGTAGATGACCAGCTCCTCGACGCCGGCCGGCTCGTCGCCGTTGCCAGTGCCGCCGCCAGCGGCATCGTCGTCGGCCTGAGTCGTCGGCTCGCCGCCATTGCCGGTGTTGTCGGTATTGCCGGTATTGTCGGTGTTATCGGTATCGTCGGTATCCTCGCCGGGCACGACCTCCATGTAGCTGGTGAGGAACTCGGTGTGGTTGTGGTACAGCACGTTCAGCTTCATGAGGTTCTTCGTGGCCGCCTCGGCGCGCTCGGCGCCCTCGGGCATGGCCGCCACGGACGCGTACAGCTCGCTGATGTAGGCCACCATGGCGTCGGCCGCGGCCTTCTGCTCCTCGGAGGTCATGGTCTGGCCCTCATCCAGCTTGAACGGGTCGGCCATGGCCACGATCTCGTCGTACTCCTCGCGGGTGAGCCCGGAGTTCTCGAAGCTGCCGTCGCCGCCGGGGGTCTGGCCGGGCACCTTCTCCCAGTAGCCGATGCCGGTCTCGTCGTACCAATAGCGCACGAGTCGCACGACGGCGCCCTCGATGCGATCCTCTTCCTCGTCCATGAGGCCGTCGGAGTTCACATCGTTCCAGACGTTGCCGTCGATGAGCACCGGCAGCTGCTTGGTGAGGCCGGCGTCGAAGGCGCGCTTGTAGTACATGCGGTTGGCCAGGTCGTAGTTGGTCTTCAGGTAGCGGACCGCGTAGGCGCTCGACAGGATGCCGCCGTTCAGATCGGCGTCGTCGGCGATCTTCTCGGCCACAACGGCGTAGACCTCGTTGATCTTCTCGTTCTCGGCGTTGACGTTGTCGGTCAGCGAGGACTCGAAGGAGGTGAGGTCGGAGTTGTCGCCGGTACCGGCGCCTTCCACGTGGAAGCGGCTGGCCACGTACTCGCCGGAGTCGTCCACCACCTTGATGGCGTAGCCGGTCAGGTACGGAGTGGCCGACGTGAAGGCCGGGTCGGCGACCTCAAGCTCGGTCTGGCGCGCCTCGAAGGCGGCCATCATGTCGGCATCGGCCTTGATGGCCTCCACCTGGCTGGCGGACAGCGAGACGATCTCGGAGGCCGTGAGCTGGCGAATCATACCGACCGACACGGGGCGCTTCTGCAGGGCCACCAGATCGGAGGTGGAAAGCGCCGTTCCGTTGGCGTTGGCCACACCGTAGGGCTGGTACACCTTGCTGATGTCCTCGCCCGGAGCGGCCGGATGATCGACCTCGCTGCTCACGAGCACGTAGCCCGGCAGGTTGTCGAAGTCGTAGATGCCCTCGGCGTCGGTGTAGGTCCATAGCTGGTGATCCTCGATGACCAGCCCGCCGCAGATGTCGCAGCGCCCGTCCGGGCCCTCCGGCGTCGTGGCGCCGGGAGCCGCGGCCTCGTTGTGCTTGACGTCCACATGGGCCGCCGTGCTCGTCTTCTTGCCGCAGATCTTGCAGGTAGAGGTATGGGTGTTGTCGAAGTTGTCCTTCCATTCAAGCTCGGCGTGCTGGCAGATGTCGGCGTTGCAGCCGTCGCACAGGCCGTTGCCGTTGGCATCGGCGTGGGGCTCCTCGCCCAGCACCGCGTTGCAGTCGGCGCAGGTGACGGTGTGGGCGTCGGCATCCTTGTAGGTGCAGGTGCGGTCGTGCAGGTGCAGGCAGTCGCCGCAGCCATCGCACTTGCCGTCGCCATCGCCATCGGAGCAGGGCTCGTTGGTGGCAGAGCCGGTGCAGTCCTCGCCGTCGCAGGTCCAGTTGTGGGTACCGTCGCCGTTGCCGGTGTAGGTCTTGTTCTCGTGGGTGCACTCGGCATCGCCCGGATCGGTCACCTCGGTGCTCTCGCCGTCGGCGAAGCCCTCGGCGCCCTCGGCAGCGGCGCGTACCGCGAAGCGGGCCAGGGCGAATCCGCTCATAGCCGGCTCGGAAACGGCACGAGTGCCGGCATCCTCGCCGGTGTCGCCACCGGTGTCGCCGCCCTCGCCGGTGCCCGGGTTCTCAGGATCGGTCGTCTCGCCCGGGTTCTCGGGGTTCGGGTTCTCCGGATCAGTCGTCTCGCCCGGGTTCTCCGGATCGGTCGGCGTCGTCGGCACCTCGGGGGCCTCGACATCCTCGCCATCCTTGTACTGGCGGCCGCCGTTGAAATTGGTGTTCTCAACCCAGTAGCCGGAGTCCTTCAGCTCGCGCACGCCGGCCTTGTACAAGGCGTCGTAATCGTAGGTGCGGCCGGAGCGGACCAGGTACACCTTGCCGCCGTCGCCCTCGACGACGTTCTTGCCGCGGTTCTCCACCAAGCGCAGCACGCCGTTGGGATAGTCGTCGGTGGCATGCTCGGTATCCAGGTAGAAGACGTTGTTGTCCTCGTCTTCCAGCAGCTGGTTGCCGTGGTTGTCGTAGGTGGGCACGAAGTAGTACTGGGTCAGAATGACGCGCAGGCCCTCGACGCCCTGCTCGGTCTTGTCGCGGTCGTCGGTGTCGATACGGTCGTCGGAGGTGTCGGAATCGTTCTTGCCGTCGTAGTCCTCGTCGTACCAGGCCTGGCCCACCAGACTCGAGCGGTCGGGCGGCACGAAGCCGGCATTCATGGCGTTCTGGTTCTGGCCGATGGCGAAGTCGTAATCGAAGGTGCCGGTCACCGTCTCCGTCGTCGGACGGCCGTTGGCGTCGACAGCCTCGTGCTTCTCGGACCAGCCGTAGGCGGTGCGCTGGTTCGCCCAGCTGGCGCCATCGGCCAAGCCGGCCAGCACGATGCGCCAGGCAGCGTTGTTCTTCGAGATCTCGCCCTCGACGGTCTCGCATTCCTTGATCGTGCACGAACCGTCGGAGTGTACCTCGTCGGCAGTCTGGATGTTCTGCTCGTCGAGGAACACCGGGTAGTTGTTGGTCTCGTAGCGGCTCCACACATCGACCATGCCGTCGCTGTTGGTGCCGGGATCCTGCTCCTCGGCCGTCACCATGGGCTGGACGCGGGAGTTCACCACGTCATGGGCGGTGGTCTCGGCCTCGAAGGTGGTCACGAGCAGCGAGCTCATGCCGTCGTCGCCCTTCTCGCCGTTCACCTCCACGGTGTAGGAGGCCAGCGCGTACTCGTATTTGCCCGTCGTCGGGTTCCACGTGCGCACGGCCGTGGGCAGCTCGTCGAACAGGTAGTAGCCGGACACGTCGTGCAGCTCGGTTGTGCCGTCCTTGGCGAGCGCCTTCAGGTTCTCGTTGTCGCCGGTCAGCACGGCCACCTTGCCGCCGCCCAGGTAGGTGGAGTTCGGCACGGTGAAGGTGAGGCGGTCGGCCGGGGAGGCGTCCACCATCTGGCCCGCCTCGTTGCGCACCTTGTAGGTGCCGGAAGTCGGGTTCAGCGTGTCGGTCTTCGCCTCGGTCACGCCGCCGGCCATCTTCTCGGCCATGACGTTGCCGTCGTTGCCGAAGTGCGGGTTGGGCTTCCAGGTGCCATCGGCGCCGAGCACGTACTGCTTCAGGATGACCTGCTTGCCGTTGTAACCGTACTCCAGGTAGTCGGCCTCGGTCTTGGTGCCGTCCTTCTCGGTGGTCACGCGCGTCTCGGTGTTGTAGTTGTACAGGCCGTCGTAGTCGGCGTCCTCCCAGACGTAGCCGTCGATGGCGTAGGCGGGAGGCTTAATGAGGCCGCCGTCGTTATGATCGCGGCTCGCGCCCATCATGAGGTCGTAGGCCACGAGCGTCTTGCCGCCGACGGTGGCGGTCATCGGATCCTTCACCTGCACCTTGCCGTCAGCGTCAAGCTCCGGGTTGCCGTTCTCGTCCAGCACCAAATTCGGCGTCTGGTCGTCGTTGTTCGATACCGGCGCGTAAACGATGTTGGACTCGTGGGACGCCAGGCCGTTGGGCGTGGTGCCGTCGTCGGCCACCGTCTCCAGAAGGATGATGAACTCGTCGGGCTCCACCAGCTTGTTGTCGCCGGTGAGGTCGGAGTTCTCGCGATAGCCGGCACCGGTCAGGTGGTACTTCGCGCGGAACAGCTCGTTTTCCGCGACGCGCGGATCGCTCACGCGCACCTTGTAGCCGTAGACGACCCACGTGTCGGCGCCGTTCACGTTGCGCAGCCCAGCCGTCTCGAGGTTGTCGAAGCGGTAGGTGCCGGAACGGTACAGATCGGGCGTGCCGGTCAGCGCGCCGTCGATGTCCTCGCCGAGCTCGGTGGGCTTCGCCTTGTCGGTATCGCGCTCGATGAGCACGCGATCGGTCGTGGTCACGGCCGCGGACGCCGTGTTGCCGGCGGCCCACTTCGTGGTGTCGGGCACCCAGTTCGCGCCATCGAAGTAGTAGCGCTCGAGCGTGACCTCGTAGCCGTCGAGAGCCTCTTCCTCCTCGACGACGTTGCCGTTCTCGTCGAAGGTCACGTCCTGGATGCCGTTGTTGTTCTCATCGTTCCACAGCACGCCGGAGATGGACTGCAGGGTGGGGTGCACCATGCCCATGTCGCCGCCCTGGACAACCTTGGGCAGCGGCACCTTATGCTCCCACGCGCCGCCGTTGCCGTCGGGAATGGAATCCACCACGACCGTTTCCATGTCCACCGTGAGCCAGTCGTAGGCCGCCACGCCGTACAGCGGCGCGTCCGGACGAACCAGCTGCTCGGTGCTCACGCGGGCAAAGTCGCTCGCGTGAGCAAGCTTTGTCTTATTCTCTCCCTCGGTCACGCCCTCGCTGGCCACCACGATGCGTCCGCCGTGCTCCTCTCCGTCCACATCGCCCACCGAGGTGCGCGTGCCAGCGATCTCAAGGCCGCCCTCGGCCGCAATGACGGTGCGGTCGGTAACGGTGCGGCCCAGGCGCACGGTCTTGCCGTCGCCCTCGTATTTTGCGAAGTTCACCACGCCGAAGCGGTCGGTAGAGGCCACGTCGGACTCCACCTCATCGGCCTTGCCGGCGTGGTAGCGGGTGAGCATCCAGCTGGTGCCGTTGGCCTCGACGTCGGAGCCGTCGTGGGCCAGGCCGTCCACTTCCACCTCGTAGCTGGCCAGCGAATAGGTATCGCCGTACATCGGGGCCGAGCCGGCCGGGTAGTCGGTGGCCTTATCGGCGTTCACCAGCGTGGTGCCGGCATCCGCGGCGTCCGCCTTGCCGACGTAGCGCGGCGCGAGCTCGATCTCCTTGTGAACCTCGTCGCCGCAGCCCACCCAGCTGGTGGGCAGGTTGTAGAAGGCGTAGGTGCCCGGATCCAGGTCGTCTACCACATTGCCCAGGTAGTCGAGGCCCAGAGGACCGGTAGTCACCGTGCGGTCGCCGTCGCCGTTGATGACATACTGGACTTTCCCGTCGCGTACTGTTTCGGTCTTAGTCGGATTGTAGGTGACCACGCGCTCCCAATCGGGATTCTCGGCGGTGCCGTTGTTCTTCCAGGTGACATCGCCGCCAAAGGCGCGGGTGCGCACCCAGAAGCCCAGGGAACCCTCGTCGCCGCGAGCCGCGCGCACATCGCCCGCCGCGCCCTGCTCGGCGCGGTCGTACAGCAGCTGCCACGCGAGCTCGAGCGTCGCGTCGGTGGACTTGTCGATGGTCTTCATGGCCTCGATGGGATCCATCTTGTCGATGCCCAGCTTCTCAAGATCCTCCTTGGTCAGCAGGTTGTAGACCAGATGGGCATGGCGCAACGCGAAGCTCTTCCACAGGTCGTGGGTCACGTAGTGCCACTGGGTCAGCGCCACGGTGCGACCGGGCAGGCCGTTCTCGAAGGCAGGCTGGTAGATGCCGTCGTAGGAGCGCTCGCGCTCGGCGCGGTCGAGCGCCGGGTTGCTGGCGGCCCACTGGTCGCTGTAGGAGTCGTCCCACACCACATCGGTGACGGAGGTCTCGGGAATCTTTATGAAGCCGCCGTCGCCGCCCTGCTGCACCTGAACGTTCTCGTCGGTGTCGTAGGTGACGCCCTTGTACTTCTTCCGGGTCCTACTGTTGGTGGAGCTTTCCACCGCCTCGTGGGCTACGATGACCATGCCGTCGGCGCGGCCGGCCGGCACGCGGTTCTTGAAGGCCGCGTTCGTGTCGGTATCGCCCATCGCCGGCACGGAGTCCTGCATATCGATGAAGCGGTTCACCAGGCCGAAGGCCTTGGTGGTGCTGTCGAGGGCGTCCAGGCCCTCGGAGGTGTAGTAGCGGAAGGCATCGGACTCGGTGCGCATGCCCTCGGCGTCACCCGCCGCCACCACGTCGTCCAGGTCGCCCGCGACGTGCGGACGGGTCAGGGTGTAGCCGGCGATGGCCTCGTTAGGCACCTGCTGGTAGAGGTCGGCCGGGTTGGTGTCGGCCACGGCTACGGTGTAGCCGCACAGATACTCGCGGTCGCTCGCCTCGCCCAGCTTCTGGGCATCGGGCTTCTTGAAGCTCGTGGGCACAAGGTCGGTGCGGTACTGGCCCAGCTCCAGATCCTCCTCAGGGTCGGTGCCGTAGGAGGTGGTGAAGGGATAGTACGGGTCGAGCACACGGTTGCCGTCCTCGTCGAGGCTGTAGGTGCGCTTCCACGTGCCGTCCGGGCCGCCGGTCTTGTCCGTGTCGTCCAGGTAGTACTTGGTCAGGCGGATGCGCACGCCGCCGATGCCGCGCTCGCCCTCGGAGACGAGGTTGCCGTCCTTATCGTAGACATCCTCCTGGCGGATGCCGTCGTAGTTGGCATCCTCCCAGATGTAGCCCTCAATGGGAGCGGAGGGCGGCACGATGTAGCCGCCGTTCATGCGGGTCTCGTTCTTGCCGAAGGCCAGATCGAACGAGGCCAGCGGCGCGTCGCCGTTCTTTTCGGCGGAGTTCACCACATACGGCGTGCTGCCCGTGCGGGCGCCCTTGGCATCGGCGGTGGTGGAGCCGGCCAGCACGATGACGGAGTCCATGGTATGGATGTCGCCGTTGGAGCTGAACTTCTGGCTGCGGACGAGCGGGAAGGTCTCGGGGCCGTAGCGGTAGGCAAACGACGAGGTGCCGCGCACGTTGGCCTTGCCCTTGGAGCTCCACTGATCAACCAGGTAGTTCGGGGCAGCAAGTTTGTTCTTCACCGGGTAGTCGGAGGTCTGCACCTCGTAGTTGCCCGGCTTGAAGTCGGCGTTGCCGCGGATGGCCACGGTGTAGCCGGCCAGGTACTCCTTGCCGTTGGTGAACACGCGCACGGGCAGGTCGTCGAACTGGTAGTAGCTGTCCGCTTCCTTGCCGGTAACGCTCTTGTTGCGGGTGGTCACCGTCTTGTAGTAGAAGGGCGCCTTGGTCGTCTCGGTCGGGCTCCAGTCGCGATCGTTGCCGTACTCCGTGAACGCGCCCTGGGGCACCGGGAACCAGTGGTCGGCCGGGGCGTCCGCCTCGGGGTTCGCGTTGCCGCCGTTGGTGCGGTCGGGATCGTAGTACCACTGGCGCAGGTACAGCCTCGTCGGGCGATCGGGCACCGGCTGCTTCTCGGGGTTCTTCAGCTCGATGGTCATGCCAGTGTTGACCATATCCTCGTAAGTGCCGGGAATAAGGTTGTAGATGCCGTCCTTGTAGTCGTTGTCCTTCCACACGTAGCCGCCGATGGCGCGGTAGGCCGGAGCGATCTCGCCCACGTCGCCGGCCACCTCGGTCACTACCGGATGCGTCCACTGGTAGGTGGCCGCATCGGCGGTGTCCATGGCGTTGGATACCGGGATGTCGGCGAAGCTGGCCTGGATGCCATCAGTCTTGCCGTTGTTCACCTCGGCCAGGATGACCTGGCCGTCGTTGGCGCGCACCGAGCCGTCTGCCGCGTAGCGGTGCTGGATGGGCCAGCTCTGGTACAGGGCCTTGATGGCGCCATCGGTGATGTCGAGCTCATCGGCGTTGCCGGCCACGCCCGCCTTGGTGCCGGGCACGTCGGAGTCGACGGCGAGCCCTTTGGCGGTCGCGTCAGCGTCGGCGAAGCTTACGGGTTGATGCGGCGTGGTGATGTGCCAGGGGTCCCGCTCGCCCTTCACGTAGCCGCTCTTCAGGTAGTTCTTGGGGGCCGCCAGCTCCACGCGGTAGGCGGCAAGGAAGTACTCGTCGATGCCGCTGTTGGCGTCGAGCACCACCACGGCCGTGGGCAGGTTGTCGAAGACGTACTCGCCGTCGACCACGTCCACCAGCTTGTAGCCGGCGGCCTCCTTCGCGTCGGCCACGACCTTCTGGTCACCTCCGGCCGCATAGGTCTTCACGGCCACCACGCCCATCTTGTTGCGGGCATCGGCACGGTTCTCGCCGTTGCTCACAACCGGGATGCAGACGACCTTGCCCTGGTCGGTGATGTCGGTCGGATCCTTGACGATGGTGGCCTTGGTGGTCACCCAGTCGGAACCGAAGCCGATGTTCTGCACCCAGGCACCCACGGCAGACGCCTTGGCCGTATCGTCGGTGGACTTGGTGCCGTCAGCGGCGACCCATTCCACGAGACCAGCGTCATCGCCGGTCTTGATCTGGGCGAAGGCCGCGGCGCCCTTGGGCACGTAGTGCCACTGGGTGGCAAGCACCGTTTCGCCGACAAGCCCTTGCTCGTCATCGGCGCGGACGCCATCGGGAGCCGTGTTGTCGTCGGATTCGGTGTCGTCCCACACGATGCCGGTGATCTGGGAGGTAGGCGCCTTGAAGAGACCCGTGTTCACGTGCTCGCGCTTGAACACCTGGTTGGCCACGTCGTAGGCCACGCCTTCCATAGAGAAGGTGTAGGGGGTGTTGGCGGCCGGCGTGGAGGAGTTGGCGGTCACGATGAAGCCAGTCTTCTCGGCCAGGCCCTTGTCGTCCTGCTCCACAGGCTTGCCATCGGCGCCGGTGATGGCGCCGTTCTTGTCGGTAGCGGCGAACTGCGGGTAGCTCGTCACGATGGCCGTGTCGTAGCCGTCCACCATGGCCGAGCGGTGGATGTCGCGCTTGGCATCCGAGTCGGCGTTGGTGGCCCACACCGGCGAGGAGCTCTTGTCGCCGTTGTGGAACACCGTGAGCACGTGGCCCTCGGGCAGGTTCGGCTCGGGCAGGCGGTAGGACGCCATGGCCAGGGTGTCGTCGGTAGCCGCGGCATCGCCGGCCGCCACCGGGTTGTCGTTGGTGTCGAACTGCACGTAGGGCAGAAGCCCGGCGGTGTTGTCGTCGTTGAAGGCGAAGGCGCCATCGGCGTCGGTCTTCATGGTGTAGAAGCCGGTATGCCCGGTGACCACGGTGGCCGTGGTGCCGGAGGCCTCGTCGGTCACAGTCTCGGTGACCTTGTCGCCGAAGGCCGGGTTCTTGATCCAGGCGCCCACGACCGCGTTCGCGTCGTCGCGCACCAGCTCGATCTCGTAGTACTCCTCGCCGGTGAACGTCTTGGCGGGACGCAGCTCGGTGCCCTTGTTGTTCACAACGTTGGCAGCGGTGAAAGTCACCTTGCTGTAGGTGCGCTTCGCCTCGCCTTCGCCCTCGGTCACCTCGGCCACGGTACCCGTGCCCTCAAGGTAGAACCACTGGGCGAGCTCAACGTCCTGGCCCTTGCTAGGCAACAGAGGAGAAACTTCGGAAAAATTTTTTCGTCGAGGAGATTTCCGTGCAAAAAACCCGACCAACGGACTCAGCATTCGAATCCGTTGGTCGGGTGCTTCAACCTTGGCGCAAACGAAGCGATCCGCCCCTCTTTTCAATCGAGGGCGAGCGGTTTTACTTCATGAGCTTTTGGTGAGCGCCTCGCAGGCCGCGACTGCCGCCTGAAGGTCGGACTTGTGGCTCTCCCAGTACTCGTCAAGGGCCTGGCGCATAACCTCGGCTCGCGTGATCTTCATGACCGACGCCAAAAGGTCGGCGTGTTCTCTCTGCTCGGCCGTCATGGGCACCCGCACCTGAGCGGTCATACGTCCGCTCGTCCCCTCTCCGGCTTGGACCGGCGGCTCGGCCTCAACGCTTTTCTTGCGCGGCTTGCGCGTACGGGCAGCGGCCCTAGACGCGCCGGCGGCCCGGGAAGGCGCGTCCGCATCCTCCACCGCAGCAGCCGCCGCATCGGCGGTCTCAGTTGTCCCCGCCGCACCGGCGATTTCGGCCGTCCCCGCCGCACCGGCGACCTCGACCATCCCCGCCGTATCGGCGGCCTCGACCATCCCCGCCGCATCGGCGGCCTCGGCCGTCCCCGCCGCGTCAGATGCCGCTAGCACCGAGGCGATGCCGTAGGAGACCGATGGGATTGCCTCGCACCGAGGCTCTTCCGTATAGTCCTCGGCGAAAAAATCGGGCATCGCGGCGGCCTGGGTCACATCAAGGGAGGCGCTTCTCACCTCATGGGTTCGCGACCGTCTCGGCGCCGCCTTCGCGCCGTCCTTCTCGGACGATCTCGCCGAGCTGCCCGAAGGGGAGATCCCCCTCTCGGGCGCCGCCAGATCCTCCTGGGCGGCGCCGATGTAGGCGGCTGCCGCGCGCGCCGCATCCATCTGGGCGCGCAGATCCTTCTTAGCCATTGATGTCCTCCAGCAGCTCCTCGATGAAGAACCGGTAGTCGTAGGCCACCTTCGCCGAGGGGGCGTACGCGAAAAGTGACTGTTTCACCGCTTGGGACTCCTTGATGACGGTGGCCTCGCGAATCCAGGCGCGGAACACCTTGGTATCGAGTTCGGCCGCCATCGCCTCGGCGTCCTCACGGATGATCTTCGATATGGGCGTGCGCGGGTTGTAGCGCATCAGCAGGATGCCGGCTATCTTGAGATCGGGATTGGTGTACTCGCGGATGGCCTGGATGGTGGCCGCCAAATCGGTGACGCCGTCCAGGGAATAGGCATCGGCCTGAGCGGGTATGACTACCCAGGAGGCCGCCGTGAGCGCGTTCACCGTGAGCGTGTCGAGCGCCGGCGGCGTGTCGAGGATCGCGAAGTCATAGCGATCGGAGACGGCCTCCAGCGCCTTGCGCAAGCGGTAGTCCTTCCCCACCGAGGGCATGAGGTCGTCGGCCTTCCCGTTCAGGCGGCTGGCCGGCACGGCATCGTAGCCATCGATGGTCTGCGCCGCAGCGGCCACGCCCGCCTCGCCCGTGAGCACGTCAAGCGACGACAGAACGCCGCCTGTCTGAGCCTTCAGCGTGGTGGAGAGGTTCATCTGGGGGTCGAGGTCGATATAGAGCACCCGCGCCCCGTCTTCGACCAGCTTCGCCCCGATGGCCAAGTTGGTCGTCGCCTTCGCAACGCCGCCCTTTTGAGAGGCGGCCGCCAGTGTGATCATAGCCTTCCCTTACTGCCGCGACGAGGCCTCGCCCCACTGCGCCGTTCTCTATGGGACGTACTATTACATATAATGTTATGTTGTCTATAGGGTTCTAGAGTTCAAGGGGCTTCCAAATCCCATCTTCGGTAATGATGGCCGTGACGAGGGCGTAGGGCGTCACATCGAAAGCCGGGTTGCGCACCGTAACGCCGAAGAGGGGTTCGGCGAGCACCTCGGACGAATCGCGCTCCTCAATGGAGATGTCGTCGCCTGTCTTCGTTATGCAATCGATGGTGCTTCTTGGGGCAGCCACATAAAACGGAATTTGGAAATGACGAGCCATGATCGCCAGCCCCAAGGTGCCCACCTTGTTGGCCGTATCCCCGTTGGCGGCGATGCGGTCGGCCCCGACGATCACGGCATCCACCTTCCCCTCGGCCATAAGCGACGCCGCCATATCGTCGCACTGCAGCGTCACCGGCACCCCAGCGCGCGCCAACTCCCACGCCGTCAGGCGCGCCCCCTGGTTCACCGGGCGCGTCTCGTCGGCATAGACGCGGTTGATAAGCCCTTCTTGCGCAGCCGCATAAACAACGCCGAGCGCCGTGCCGTAGAAAGCCGTCGCCAAGCTGCCCGCGTTGCAGTGCGTGAGGATGTTGAGACCCTGCCGCCGAACAGGTGCGGCCACGCGCGAAGAGCCGTCGATGCCATGGGAGGCCTCCGGGGCGTCTCCCCTCCCGTCCCGTTTATCCGCAATCTCGCGCAGCAGCATGGCCCCATGGGCGCCGATACGGCGGTTCACCGCCTCGTCCTCGGCAATGAGGGCCCCTGCGAGCCCGTAGAGCGCCTCGGCCGCCTCTGCGGCCGTCTTGCCGGCGCTGCGGGCCTCCTGGGCCGCCTCCACGGCCCTGCGCACGCCCCAGGACAAGTTGACCGCCGTCGGCCGCGCCCCGGTGATCACGCGGGCAGCCTCTTCCAAGCGACGGTCGAAATCGGCACGAGCGCCCTCCCTCCCGAAACCGCCACCTGCCTCCGGATCGCCTTGCCTCACGAGGTTGGCGGCGCTCTCGTCCGCCGCGCACTCGAAGGCGGCCAGCATCACCGCCGCCGCCCCCGCCACGCCGATAGCCGGCGCGCCGCGAACGGCCAGCGTCTTCACGGCATCCACGACCTCGCGCCAGTCCGCGGTGCGCACAAGAGCCAGATCATCTGGCAGAAGCCGCTGGTCCACGAACCCCACCACGGGCCCTCCCTCGCTCTTCTCAACCCAGATCGTCCGCGGCAGGTTCCCCAAATCAAGATTCATGTCATATCTTTCATATTAGCACTTTCGTGCATGATACTATTGTGCTATATTAATCGTGGCAGGTGGTGTGGTCGCCTCTTCTTCGGAAGGAGCTACCATGGTTTCTTTGCAAGAGCTATTCGCGTTCTGCTTAATAGTAATTGAGCTCATACGCTTGACGGTAGACCTTTTGAGTCGAAGAAAAGAGTAGAAGAGCCGTCCCACCAGCAGCGGAACGGCCCCTCTTCACGTAATGTGACAATGAGAGGCGGCCGTCCTACCCAAGGTGTCCACCTGCCATTTCAGTTGCGATTATAGCGCCCTCGTTCGCGCTGTCAAGCAAAAGAGGACCGCCCCGTCGTGCGGAGCGGCCCTCGGGACTCAAGCTTGTTCAGCAGACGCCTAGCGCTGCTTGATGGCTGCCTGGGCGGCGGCCAGACGGGCCACCGGCACGCGATAGGGCGAGCAGCTCACGTAGTCCAGACCGATGCGGTTGAACGTGTGGATGCTCTCCGGGTCGCCGCCGTGCTCGCCACAGACGCCGCAGACGAGATCGGGGTTGCCCTCATGCCCCAGCGCCACACCCATTTCCACGAGCTTCGCCACACCGGCGTCAATCGTGGCGAAGGGGTTGTACGGCAGCAGGTGCTCGTTGAGGTACTGCGGGACGAACTCGCCCTCCACGTCGTCGCGGCTGAAGCCGAAGGTGGTCTGGGTGAGGTCGTTGGTGCCGAAGGAGAAGAAGTCGGCCTCGGTGGCGATCTCGTTGGCGGTGACGGCCGCGCGCGGCAGCTCGATCATCGTGCCAACGGGGATATCCAGCTCGACGCCCTCCGCAGCGGACACGTCAGCGATGACGGCCTCGGCCACGCCGCGCAGCTTCGCGAGCTCGGGCAGCACGGACACGAGCGGGATCATGATCTCGGGCTTCGGCGAGAAGCCTTCCTTCTGTAGACGAGCGCAGGCCGTGGCGATGGCGCGCACCTGCATCTCGGGGAGGATGGGGTACACGATGCCCAGACGGCAGCCGCGCATGCCGAGCATCGGGTTCTGCTCCGCGAAGCCGTCGATCTTCTCGAGCAGGTCGCGCTTCTCGGCGATGGCGTCGGGGGCGGCGCCGGTCGCCTCCATCTTGGCGATCTCAACAGCCAGCTCGCGCGGGCTCTCCAAAAACTCGTGCAGCGGCGGGTCGAGCAGGCGCACGATCACCGGCAGGCCGTCCATGGCCTTGAACATGCCGTAGAAGTCGCCCACCTGGGCCTCGAACAGATCGGCGACGGCCTTCTCGCGGATGAGCTCGTCGTCGTTCAGAATGAAGGTCTGGATGATCTGCTTGCGATCGCCCAGGAACATGTGCTCGGTGCGGCAAAGGCCGATGCCCTCGGCGCCGAAGTCGCGGGAGAGCTGGGCGTCCTCGGGGTTGTCGGCGTTGGCGCGCACGCCCAGGGTGCGAACCTCGTCGGCCCACTCCAGGATGGTGTCCAAGTCGCCGGTGAGCTCGGGCATGACCAGATCCACCGCGCCCAAGACCACGATGCCCGTGGTGCCGTCAATGGAGATCATGTCGCCCTCGCGGATGACCAGATCAGTGCCGGCGATGGCGGCCTCCTTCTTGGCCGCGTCGATCTTCAGCGCTTCCACGCCGCACACGCACGGCGCACCCATGCCGCGGGCGATGACGGCTGCATGGCTGGTCTTGCCGCCATGGGAGGTGAGGATGCCCTCGGCGGCGATCATGCCGGCGAGGTCGTCGGGGTTGGTCTCCCAGCGCACGAGCACGCACTTACGGCCGGCCTCGGCGGCGGCCACGGCGTCGGCGGCGGAGAAGACGGCCTCGCCCACCGCGGCGCCCGGGGAGGCGTTCAGGCCGCGGGCCACCACGTCGTAGGTGGCGTTCTTGTCGAACTGCGGGTGCAGCAGCTGGTCGAGCTGGTCGGGGGCCACGCGCATGATGGCCTCTTCCTTGGTGATGAGGCCTTCCTTCTCCATCTCGATGGCGATGCGCAGGGCGGCCGCTGCGGTGCGCTTGCCGGCGCGCGTCTGCAGCATCCACAGCTTGCCCTGCTCGATGGTGAACTCGATGTCGCACATATCGCGGAAGTGGTTCTCCAGCACGTCGAAGATCTCCTCGAGCTGGGCGCCGGCCTCTTCCAAGCCCTCGACGGTCTTCAGATCGGCGATGGGGCTCGTGTTGCGGATGCCGGCCACGACGTCCTCGCCCTGGGCGTTCACCAGGTAGTCGCCGTAGAACTCGCGCTCGCCGTTGGCGGGGTTGCGGGTGAAGGCCACGCCCGTGGCGGATGTGTCGCCCTTGTTGCCGAACACCATGGACTGCACGTTGACGGCGGTGCCCAGATCGTCGGCGATCTTCTCCTTCTGGCGGTAGAGGACCGCGCGCGGGTTGTTCCAAGAACCGAAGACGGCCTCGATGGCCAGCTGCAGCTGCACCATGGGATCCTGCGGGAAGGCAACGGCGCCATCGACGACGAGCGACGGGTAGGCCTCGCCGTCGACGTTCTCGGCGAAGATGGCCTTGAACTCGTCGACGAGCTCCTGCAGATCCTCGGCGGTCAGATCGGTGTCGGAGGCGACGCCGCGGTCGTTCTTCATGGCGACGATGGCGTTCTCGAACAGATCGCCGTCGAGGCCCATCACGACGTTGGAGAACATCTGGATGAAGCGGCGATAGGAGTCCCAAGCGAAGCGCGGGTTGTCGGTCTGCTTGATGAGGCCGTTGATGGACTCGTCGTTAAGGCCGAGGTTCAGCACGGTGTCCATCATGCCGGGCATGGAGAAGGGGGCGCCGGAGCGAACGGACACGAGCAGCGGATCCTCGGCGTCACCGAGGCGCTTGCCCATGCGCTCCTCCAGGTCGGCGCGGTACTCGGCGATGGTGTCGAGCGCGCCTTCCGGCCACACGTTGCCGGCGTTGGCGTACTCCATGCAGGTTTGGCACGTGATGGTGAATCCGGGAGGCACCGGCAGCCCGATGTTGGCCATCTCGGCGAGGTTCGCGCCCTTGCCGCCGAGCACCCACTTCATCTCGGTGTTGCCCTCGGTCACATTGTTCCCGTTGGCGTCCTTGCCGAAGGCGTAGACGCGCTTCACTGCTTCTGTCACCTTACTTCTCCTTAAAGCTTAAGCGACGCCCCTTGTGCGCGCCGCGATTGCCTTACCCGCGCTTTTACACCCGCTGCATCCGCTACCGCCCCGCCGCCCTCTCGGGCGCGTCGAGCGCAAGTGGCGGCGTGCGCGCGCATTGGCGCGGTTGCCTTTCCCGCCATGCCAGCCGAGCCGGACAAGGCGCCCCGCTTCGTTCCGAGCTTAGCCGCAGGCACATCGCGGGCATCCCCGAGCATCGTGGATATCCCGAACGTCGCGAACATCCCCGAGTCGCGGGCATCCCTGTTGCCTGAGCACCGAAACGAAACAAGTTGGCTTCAATTATAAGGGATAATCTCGCCTATTTCGCGATTCCCCTCCCCCATCAGGCCGCAGTACCCCAAAATCTCACAAGCGGTCGTTTGCAACCCCAACTCTCCCCGCTCATCTGCCGATGGTGCATCATTCGCCCGAGACAATGGCGCTCAAGAAACGCAGCAGGAAAAACACTCTGGACAACGAGCACAGCGGCACACGACAGTCTGAACAGTCTAGGAAATAGACACAGTGGCATACAGCCGCATTTCGATGCAAGCCCTCCACGGCCAGAAAATCGGCGTTAACTGCATCACGGGCCAAAAAAGTGGCGCTGACTGCATTTTGGCAAGCCATCTTCGTGGGTTTTGGCCAAAAAGCATTCCTCAGCTGCAAAAGCGACGCGCAAATCGCATCTCCGTCCTCTACCACAAGCCCGTGACCTGGCCTTTTGATAACCCTTCTTTTCCCAGCTGAAGACAGTGGTCAATTTTCCCGTCTTAACTGCCAGTTCGCAATGCTTTTTTGTCCAGAAAGTACCCGAGCAACGCTAGCGATCAGAGCCCGTGGCTGGGCACCCCCGCTAAAACACCTCTACGTGCAGCGCGCTTGACCGACAGCAAGACCGCTGCGCCGCAACCCACCCCTCGTCGAGATAATCGTCCATGGACCATCTCAGCTGATAGAGTCGTTTTTGCCTTAATGCGAAGTTCTTGCAGCGCAAGCGTAATCGCGTGCCTCGTCTTGCGTGCGCCTCCTGGGCGACGTGGCGCATAGCCGAAGCGCTGGCCAACTGCGAAGTTGTAACGGTGATTACCTTCAGGCCGTCACTTTCCAGCGCCATGCGCTTTGTCGCGTCAAGCGTCGCCTGGCGCGCCGTAAGATGCTCGGCATTCGAATCGAATTCAATGTCGAGCTTGCAGTCCGGCAAATACAGGTCTGGAACCAAGCTCTCCCGTCCAGCAAGCGCTTTTGCCCGCTTCGACGGCTTAATGCGCCTGTTCATCACCGACCCGCTCAATCCGAAACCGCCCAACCGTGCTGGGAGTCCGAGCACAAGTCGCATGAACACTTCAGGCGGCGATGCTGCCTCGGCACAGACAAACCGCAGAGCCTCCCGTGCACGTGCAAGGCCATCGTGACCTGGGCATCGCTCGAGATAGGCGCCGATGCGTCGAGGGCTTGTCAACGGGGTTCGTCCCATAAGCCCCGACGGCACCGAGGGATCGAGGCCGAAAGTCCCGCACAGAAAGCATCCCGCTTGAATCAGCGGGAGAAGATCGAGGCTCTGGGCCAGCTGAAGAAAGCATAATTCGGGACACGAAACAATAACGCCATGATCGATGCGCAAAAAGGATCCCGATCGATAGGGATACGACGAGCCATGCAGATGCACATCATCGAGGGTGCAGCGCTCCCACTTAGGAACCAAGCAATGCACGGGGCGCGTAAGGTAAGGCATTCGCTCACGCACATAGTCCAGGGTAGCCTGCGTAGGGTAGCAGGATTTATCAAGGACGCTGGGGGGCGCCACCGCAGAAGGCGCATCGCCCGCAACGAGATAGTAGGCGAATGCCGACTCGCCGTAGAGAGCAACGCGCATGAACCTCCCCTTCCGATCGTTTGAACAACCGCCTCTCGCTTCGTTTCGCCTCCGCAGCGCGCAGCTTGAGCGATCCGACGCAACGGGCGAGAGGAAAGTGTTCCGCGTACTCTATGCCAGAAGCAGGCAATTGACTAGGGGTGCATTTTGCCGTCATCCCCGGCGCCAGTCGGGACTCCATCGGGAATGAAACGAGACATTGCGTTGAAGTTTTCAAAGCACGAGGTCACATGAGGGGAGTTATCAACAACCACGCAAGCCGATCGTCGTGCCGTTCCCAAAACGCAAAATACTTCAGGAACAAATTTCTCGTTGCTCTTCTTCGGCGAGCACCCACTGCACAAGATCCGCACATTCACGGCATTCCACGCAATTGCTCTGAAAGATATCTGGATCCGCAGCGGGGTGCGCTCGACGAAGCTTGCGGCGGGGCGCGAGCAGCAAGGCGCGCAGGGCTCGACGAGACACAAGAGGAGCGTGCCCGGCAACACATGCAGCAGAGCGCGACCGACAAATCAGGATCCTCTGGCGCGCCTCATGAATTCTTTTGGCCAAAAATGCCACGCTAGCTGGCAGCTATCGCCCTTATTTTGCCCACTAATTTGTTTTTCCGAAAAGAGCTCTATAGCAGACTAAAGTTTTCCCTGTTCAGGAGCGCGCAGTTAGTACTCCGATTGAGCCCAGCGTGAAGCTGATGCAGCCAGCGGCTCCTTTTTGGCCAGAACCTGCCCTCAAAGCCTCCGCAAAAGCAGTTTCCGCCACTTTTTTGACCAGCATTGGGAACAAAGTCGAGCAAGGCGGGGCGCGGGCGCGGGCAAGGCGGCGTAGCGGGGGCTAGTCGATGATGTCGGTATTGGAGGGGTGGCTGCGCTCGTAGTAGCGGAGGATCTCCTGGGCGGTCTCCTCGACGGCGCGGCCCTCGGTGTGCACGACGATGCAGCCGAGCCGGCGCATGAGGGCGCGACTGGCCTCCAGGTCGCGGTAGATGTACTCCGGATCGGCGTAGTTCTTCGCGAGCATGGCGAACTGGCCGCCGCCGGCCTTCCCCGCCGCCTTCTTGATGCGCTTGCGCCGGATGTCCAGCAGCACCTCCGGCGTGATCATGAGGCCGAACAGGCGCGTGCGATCGACATCGTAGATTTGCGAGGGCGGCTCGGTGGTAGGATCCAGCGGCACATTGGCGACGCGCAGCCCCTGTTGGGCCAGGTAGATGGAAAGTGGCGTCTTGGAAGAGCGCGAGACCCCCAAAAGCACGATGTCGGCCTTCGTGAGGTCCTCGGGATTCTGGCCGTCGTCGTGGGCGATGGTGAACTCCAGGGCGCCGATGCGCTTGAAGTAGTTGTGATCCACCACGCGCAGCATACCGGGCTTGCCCACCGGCTCCATGCCGCTCATCTCGGAGACGGCGGCAACGGCGGCGGTGAGCACGTCGACGGCCACAATGTTGGGATGCTCGGCCAAAAAGCCCTGCAACGGTTCGCGAATGTCGGCGTTGACCAGCGTGTACATGACGAGCATGCGGTCGTCGCCGAGCACCTCCTCGTGATGCCGCGCATGTTCCAAAAGGTAGCCGCGCACCTCCTCGAAGCTCTTCACCTTCGAGAAGATCTCCAGATGCGGGCTCGTGACGCCGAACTGGGCCGCGGCGGCGCGCGCCACCACCTGGGCCGTCTCGCCGATGGAATCGGAGATGATGTGGATGGTGGGCACGCGAGCCGCGCGCTCAGCCGGCGTCTTGTTATGCATTATTTCTTCGCCATCTGGGAGAAGTCGGCCACGTGGGCGAAGACGTTGGCGAAGCGGTTCAAGAGCTTCAGGCGGTTCGCGCGAACCTCCGGATCCTCGTCCATGACCATGGTGGTGTCGAAGAACTCGTCCACCGGCGCGCGCAGGGCCGCCAGGGCCACAAGCGCGTCGGCGTAGCGGTCGTCGGCGAGAGCGGCGGCCACGTTGCCCTCGGCGGTGGCCACGGCCTCGGCGAGCGCCGTTTCCACCTCGGTGAGCTCGGCCTTCTTGTAGCCGGTGCCCAGACCGATCTCGCGCAGGTTGTTCGCGCGGGCAAAAGCGGTGGCCAAGTCGTCGAAGACCTGCGGGTTCTCGGTGCGGGCGGCCTCCAGGGCGCGGGCGCGGCGAGCGAGCACGATCGGCTCCTCGATGCCGCAGGCGAGCACGGCGTCGATGGTGTCGGCCTTCACGCCGACATCGCGCAGGGCCACCTTCTCGCGAGTGACGAAGAAGTCGATGATCTCGCGGCGCACCTCGGCGTTGTCGAACTGAAGCCCGGCCTCGCGGTAGATGATGAGCGAGCCGTCGATGGTCTCCACCAGGCTGATCGGCAGGCCCGTCTCCTCCAGGATGGCCAGCACGCCCAGGGCGGCGCGGCGCAGGGCGAAGGGATCGGAGGAGCCGGTGGGCGCCTGACCCACGGCGAACAGGCCGCAGATGGTGTCGATCTTGTCGGAGAGCGCCACCACCTGGCCGATGATGTCGGTGGGGATGGCGTCGCCGGAGAAGCGCGGGCGATAGTGCTCGGCGATGGCGCGGGCCACGCGAGGCGCCTCGCCGGCGGCGGTGGCGTAGTAGCTGCCCATGATGCCCTGGACGCTCGTGAACTCGATGACGGCGCTCGTCACCAGGTCGGCCTTGGCCAGGTAGGCCGATCGCGCGATATCGCGCATCTCGGCGGCCTCAATGCCGGCGGCCGACGTGATGCGGGCCGACAGCTTCACCACGCGAGCGGTCTTGTCGCGCATGGTGCCCAGCGCCTCTTGGAAGACCACTTCATCGAGGCGATCGACGTAGGCATCCAGCGGCATCTTCAGATCCTCGTCGTAGAAGAACTTCGCGTCGTAGAGGCGGGCGGCCACCACGCGCTCGTTGCCGTCGACGATGGTGTCCTCGTGGGCCGGGTCGCCGTTGGAGACGATGATGAACTTGTTGGTGAGTTTGCCATCGGCGTCGTACAGCGGGAAGTAGCGCTGGTGCATGAGCATGGCGTCGACGATGATCTCCTCGGGAACCTTCAGGAACTCCTCGTCGAAGGTGCCCACCATGGGGGTGGGGTACTCGGAGAGGTTGATGACCTCGGTGAGCGTTTTGGCCGGCAAATCGGCGGTGAAGCCGGTAGCCGCCTCGATGGCCGCCACGCCCTTGCGGATGACCGCCTCGCGGGCCTCTTGGGTGGGCACGACGAAGGCGCCCTCCACCACGGACACGAGGTCGTCGGCCGAGGCCACGGTGTGCGGGCCGGGGGCCAGGAAGCGATGGCCGCGCGTCTCGCGATCGGCCACGAGCCCCGCGTACTCCACGGGAATCACCGTATCGCCCAGAAGCGCCACCAGCCAGCGCACCGGGCGCGAGAACATCTCGGTCGTGGTGCCCCAGCGGCAGGACTTCGGCCAGGAGATGCCGTCGATGACGCCGCGCAGCACCTCGGGCAGCAGGGCCGCCACATCCTGGGAGGGAACCTGGCGCACGGCGTAGACGTACTCGGTGCCGTTCTCGTCGCGGCGCTCAAGCGCGTCCACGTCGAGCCCCTTGCCGCGGGCGAAGCCGATGGCGGCCTTGGTGGGGTTGCCCGCCTCGTCGAAGGCGATCTTGGCGGCGGGCCCGCGGAAGACCTCTTCCAGGGCCTCGGTTCGGGCGGCCACGTCGGCCACGATGGCGATGAGGCGGCGCGGGCTCGTGTAGATGGCCACCTCCCCATGGGGGATGCGCACGGCATCCAGGGCGGCGGGTACGAGCTCAGCGAGCTGCTCGGTGGCGCGCTTCAAATCGAAGGCGGGGATCTCCTCGGTGCCGATCTCGAAGGCGAGGGTAGCGGTATCGGACATCTTCTAGGCCTCCTTCTCGGACGACTCGGACGGGGCGGAGACGGCGTCCTCGGCGATGGTCACGAACTCGAAGGCGCGCTCGGAGTGGTCGCCCGCAGCGGCTGCGGCGCCGGGGCATCCGCCGCCGGGCGCAGGCTCGGGGCACGCCGGCACGACGTTGGACGCTGCCTCGGCAGCCGGCTTCGCCAGCGGATCGGGCACATCGGCGAGCAGGGCGTCCAAATCGGACGTGTCGACATCCATGCCCACGACGTTCTTCATATAGGAGGCGCAGCAGGCCTTGGCCAGGGTGCGCACGCGCAGGATGTAGGCCATGCGCTCGGTGGCCGAGATGACGCCGCGGGCATCGAGCAGGTTGAAGGCGTGGCAGCACTTCAGCACCGAGTCGTAGGCCGGCAGCGGCAGGGACGCCTTCAGGGTGCGCAGGCACTCCACCTCGCGGTCGGCGAACTCCTGGAAGAGGAAGTCGGTGTCGGCCACCTCGAAGTTGAACTTGGAATACTCGCGCTCGTTCTCCAGGTACACGTCGCCGTAGGTGAACTCCACGCCGTCGTCGCCGCGGGCCCACACGATGTCGTACATGTTGTCGACGCCCTGGACGAACATGGTGAGGCGCTCAAGCCCGTAGGCGATCTCCACGGGCACCGGGTTGCACTCGAAGCCGCCCACCTGCTGGAAGTAGGTGAACTGGGTCACTTCCATGCCGTCGATCCAGATCTCCCAGCCCAGGCCCCAGGCGCCCAGCGTCGGGCTCTCCCAGTCGTCTTCCACGAAGCGCACGTCGTGGGCCGCCACATCGATGCCGATGGCCTCAAGACTTCCCAGGTACAGGTCCTGGATGTTGTCCGGCGAGGGCTTGATGAGCACCTGGAACTGGTAGTAGAACTGCCCGCGGTTGGGGTTCTCGCCGTAGCGGCCGTCGGTGGGACGGCGGCAGCCCTGCACGTAGCAGGTGCGCCAGGTGTCGGGCCCCAGCGAGCGCAGCGTGGTGGCCGGGGCGTTCGTGCCGGCGCCCACCTCGTTGTCGTAGGGCTGCAGCACCACGCAACCGGTGCTCGCCCAGTAGCGCTGCAGGTTCATGATGACGTCTTGGAAGGTGGGGGGCGTCGCCTTCCCGGCCTTCCCGGGCATGTCTTGTGCCATGGGTCTCCTTTGCTCGAATTACAGCGGGCCGACGTCGGTCAGCGGCCAGTAGATGAATATCGCCTTGCCCGTGACGCTCGACTCCTTGATGGCGCCGAAGTAACGGGAATCCTGGGAATTGGTGCGGTTGTCCCCCATAACCCACAGGCCGCCGGCGGGCACCGTGTAGGGGTAGTCGATGGTAAGCCCGTAGTAGGGCGTTAGCGGATAGGACGGCTCGCCGCGGGTGTAGGGCTCGTCCTGCAGCACGCCGTCTACATAGACGCGGCCGTCGCGCAGATCGACGGTCTGGCCGCCCACAGCGATGACGCGCTTGATGAGGATGCGGCCGCCCTGCTCCGGATCGGGGTCTTGGAAGGTGACGATGTCGCCGGGGGCCGGGTCGCTGCCGTAGTAGGTGATCTTCTCGGAGAAGACCATGTCGCCGGGCATGATGGTCTCCTCCATGGAGCCGGAGGGGATTTCGTAGGCTTGGAAGACGAAGGTGCGCAGCCCCCAGGAGAGCAGCACCACGAGCACCACGAGCACGAGCACGGAGAGCACTGTGCGCAAAAAGCTCGAGGCGCGCGAGGGACGGGGCTGGGGCTGCGGCTGGTAGCCGTAAGGATCGGTCCCATAGCCGTTGTCGTACATCTTCGCGATGCCCCTTCCACGTCTGCGCTCATAATTGTCGGAAACGCTATGATACCCCTTCGGCCGCGCCCGTCGGCGCTGGTTCCAACAACTTCAAAAATTTCTGGTCAGCGGGGGTAAGAAGGTCCGCGGCCTCGGCGGCGGCGATGAGGTCGGGGCGGGCGGCGGCCGTGCGGGCGAGGGACTGCTCGCGCCTCCAGCGAGCGATGGCGGCGTGGTTGCCGCTCGTGAGCACCTCGGGCACCCTCATGCCGCGGAAGTCAGCCGGACGCGTGTACTGGGGATATTCCAGAAGGCCGCTGGTGAAGGACTCGTCCACGGGGCCGTCTGCCGCCCCCAGCACGCCGGGCAGCTTGCGCACCGCGGCATCGATGACCACCATGGAGGCCAGCTCGCCGGAGGTGAGCACGTAGTCCCCCAGCGAGATGACGTGGTCGGCCAGGGCGTAAACGCGCTCGTCGATACCCTCGTAGTGGCCGCAGATGAACAGCAGGTGATCGGCGGCGGCGAGCTTATCGGCATAGGCGTCGTCGAAGGGGCGGCCCTGGGGGGCTAGGAAGACGATCTGGGGGGCTGCGGAACTCGCTCGGTCAGGGCACCCCGCATCCCCGCCGAACTCAACCATGGTTGAGCTGCTCGCAAGTCCCCCTGGGGCGGCCTTCCGGGTAGTGCTCAGTCGCTCAGACAGTCCTCGCTCGGCGCGACAGCCCACTGGGCTGATCGCGTTCGCTGCGGAACTCGCTTGGTGAGCACCACCCGAAATCCCGCCAGGCTCCCCCATGGCTGAGGCAAGTTTCGCTTCCACGAACTCTTTCCCCAGAATGGCTTCTACGGCTTCGAAGATGGGCTCGCACTTCATGACGAGGCCGGCGCCGCCGCCGTAGGGGTCGTCGTCGGTGGTGCGGTGGCGGTCGTGCGTCCAGTCGCGCAGGTCGTGGGCGCGAAATTCCAAGATGCCCTTCTCCTGGGCGCGCTTCATCATGGACTCGCCCATGACCGAGTCGTACATATGCGGGAACGTGGAGAGGGTTTCGATGAGCATGGGATCCCTTGTCGATGGGTGGCGCGAACGGGCGGAAAGAAGACGACGCGCGGGGCGTCCTACAGATCGAGCAGGCCGGCGGGTAGGGACACATCGATGCGGCGGCCGCCCTCGTCGATGCCAACGATGAACTCGTCCACCAGCGGGATGAGCGCCTCTCCCCCCTCGAGGCGGCGCACCGTGAGCAAAGGCTGGGTCGCGCGCTCGGCAACTTCCACGACCTCGCCCACGTATCCCGCGCGCTCATCGTGCACCGACCAGCCCTCCCAGGCGGGCAGCGCCTCGGCCTCTTCCAGCACCGAGGCGTCGATGCCCTCCTCGCGGGCCAGAAGCTCGCAGCCGGCCAGAAGCTCGGCACCGCTCAGATCGGACACCTCGTCGAAGAAGACGAGCGCCTCGTTCTCGGCTCGCTCCGTCACCTCGCGCACGGTGAGCGTGCGGGGCGCATCCAGCTGGGGCGGCACGACGGCCAGCGTGAGACCGGGGTGCAGCACAAAGGGAAGGCCCGACGCACCTCGTGCGACGAGCCCTCCGTTCAAATTCTTCGGTTTCGCCAGATAGGCGATAGACATCCAGCCGCGCATTTAGTCGATGAGCTCCACATCGACCAGCTTGCCCGACTTCGACGCGGCGGCGCGGGCCAGGGTGCGGATGGACTTGATGACGCGGCCCTGACGGCCGATGACCTTGCCGGCGTCGTCGGCGGCCACGCGGATCTCCACCATGATGTTGCCGTCCTCGGTCTCGGCGGCCGTGATGTCCAGGACATCGGGCTCGTCGATGAGCGGACGGACGATGGCGTCGGTGAGGCCGGCGAGATCTTCCGTGAGATCGGCCATGGCGCTTAAGCGTTCTCGCGGGCAACCGCCAAAAGCTTCGCCACGCGATCAGTGGGCTGGGCGCCGTCGGCGATCCAGCGGTCGACCTTCTCCATATCGAACTGGATCAGATGCGGATGGGCGCAGGGGTTGTAGCGGCCCACTTCCTCGATGAAGCGGCCGTCGCGCGGAGAGCGGGAATCGGCGACGACGATGCGGTAGTACGGGCGCTTCTTGGCGCCGTGGCGAGCGAGGCGAATCTTGACTGCCATGAAATGGAACTCCTTCTTGTACTTTCATTCTCTATACGCAAGCACTGCTCGCACAGTGCGGCGAAAACAGCAATTGCTTATATTACGGCTTGAGCGCGGGAAAGGCAAGCGCCCATCCACGAACTATCCACGGACGGCAGCCGGAACGACTGGCAACTCCACCACGCGGGTGGCGAGGCGGGAGGCCAAGGCCGGGGAATGGGAGACGAAGATAAGGCCCATGGCGCGCGCCTCTGCCTCGGCGACGAGCGCCCGCCAGATCTGCGCCTGGGTCACGGCGTCCAGCATGGTGGAGACCTCGTCGGCGATGAGGTAGCTCGGGTGCGCGCCGAGGGCCCGGGCGATGCAGAAGCGCTGCAGCTCGCCGCCGGACAGCTCGTGGGGATAGCGCGAAAGCCATGCGCCGCGGATGCCCAGAAGTTCCCGCAGACGGTCCAGCTCCTCCTCGCTTGCGCCGCATTCGGCGAGGCTCGCCGCCATGCGCATGCGCGGATCCAACGTCAGCTCCGGATGCTGCCCGATGAGCTGCACCGGGCACGGGCCGCGTTTGGGGAGCGGCTCACCATCGACGAGCACCTCGCCCGCCCGGGGCGCCAGATAGCCCGCCAGCACACGGCACAGCGTCGTCTTGCCGGTGCCGGAGGGCGCGGCCAGCCGCACGCGCTCGCCGGGGGCAACGGCGAGGGAGATGTCGTCGAGAACGGGGCGACCGTCGAAGGCGACGGAGAGGTGGCGGCCTTCTAGCATAGCGGACTTCCTTCGGTGGTCACGACAAATCCATGCTCGGGCAGGGCGTGCCAGAGCTGGCGGGTGAAGGGGTGGGCCAGCGTGTCAGGCGAGGCGAAAGCAGCGACCGAGGTCTCCTCCACCACCGTGCCGTCGCGGAAGACGGCGACGCGATCGGCCACGGTGAGCGCCAGCTCGATGTCGTGGGTAATGAGCATGACACCGCCCCCATCATCGGCAAAGGCGCGGAAATCCGCGAGCGCCGCCTGGGCCAACGGCAGATCGAGTCCCGGGGTGGGCTCGTCGGCGATGATGAGCTTCGGCGCGTCCATGAGCGCGCAGCACAGAAGCACGCGCCGGGCCATGCCGCCGGAGAGCTCATGGGGGTAAAGCCGCGCGACCTCTTCGGCAAGGCCGTAGCGGGCGAACAACTCCCGACGCCGGGCGCGGCGGCGGCCGGCGTCGGCGCGACGGGCCGCACCGCGTCCCCGCGGCATGCCTTCCACTTGGCGCCCCACCCGCATGAGCGGATCGAGGCTCGCCACCGATTGGGGCACAAGGGCGATGCCCCGCCCGCGCTCGGCGGCCAAAGCGGCGGCGTCCATGGGCCGCCCGTCGAACCAGATGCGCCCGCGCACGAGGGCGTTGGGCTCGAACAGGCCCAGCACCGCGTCGGCCAGAAGCGTCTTGCCCGAGCCCGAGGCGCCCACCACGGCGACGATCTCCCCCTCGTGCACGGAAAGGCTCAGAGAGCGGATGACCTCCACCTCCCGCTGGGGCGCGTGCAAATAGCGCCCCAGCCGTCCCCGATCTGCGCGCGAATCCCCTTGCGCCCGCATCGCCGCCGCTTCCTCATCGTACATGAGAAACGACACGGAGAGGTCCTCCACCGTCAGCAGGTGATGGCCGTGCCCGTGGCGCGACGTGGCCGCATGGGAGTGGTGATGATGCACCGGCTGAGCACCGTGATCGACGGCCTCGTGGGCGACGGCAGGCTTCTCTTCCATACTCCCCTCCTATTCCTGGGCGTAGGCCGGATCGACGAGCTTGCGCAGGCTCGTTCCCACCACATCGAACAACATGACGCAGACGACAAGCGCCAGCCCCGGGAACACCGCGAGCCACCACAGCCCCGCCGACAGGTAGCCCATGGCCTCGGAGAGGATGATGCCGATGGCCGGCATCTCCGGCGGCAGCCCGAAGCCGAGGAAGGTGATGGCCGCCTCGTGAAGGATGGCGTGGGGAAACAGCAGCACGAGCCCCACGACGAACTGCGGCAGCACATAGGGCACCATGTGCCGTGCGGAGATGGCGAGCCGGCCCGCACCGAGACGGGCGGCGGCCGCGACGAAATCGGAGGATGCGCACTGGAGTATTTCCGCGCGCAGGATGCGGGCGAGGCTCGGCCAGTGCGTGAGGGCCACGCCGATGGTGACGCCCCAGAACCCCTTGCCCAAAGCGTAGGAGATGAGGATGAGCAGCACGATATGGGGAATGCCCATCATGAGGTCGATGAGCCAGCTGACCGCATGGTCGGCCCAGCGGGGGCCCAGCGCCGCCGCGGCCGCCAGCGCGAGCGCGATGAGCGAGGAGGCCACAGCCGCCATGAGGCCCACGAGCACGCTGGTGGAAAGGCCGGCCAACGTGCGCAGGAGCATGTCGCGGCCCATCCAGTCGGTGCCGAACGGGTGCGAAAGCGAAGGGGGCAGGCTCTTGGCGGCGAAATCGGTCGCCTGGGCGGCCGGCCCCGCCATGAGACCGGCCACCACAACGGCAGCCAGCAGCAGCGCCCCGCCCAGGGCGAGAGCGAAGGCGCGGCGGCGATTGGGCAACCGAAGGCGCCGCGGCGCCGAGAGCACGGGGGGTTGGTTGGCAAAAACCGCATCAGTCATCAGCGACCTCCTTCTGCCGACGCACCGGGCGCATACGGGGATCCACCAGGCCGTAGATGAGGTTCGCGGCCAAGTTCCCCGCGAACACGAGCGCCGCCGACACAAGTGCGATGCCGGCGAGCAGGGCCACGTCTCCCCCGAGGCCGGCCGTGACGGCGGCCTGGCCGAGGCCGGGATAGCTGAACACCTCTTCCACGAGCACCGAGCCGCCGAAGATCTCGGCGATCTGGGAGAACTGGAGCGTGATGGCCGGGAGCGCCAGATTGCGCAGGCCGTGGCGGATGAGCGCCTCGCGCCGCGTGAGGCCGCGGGCCCGGGCGAAGCGGACGTAGTCGCTGTTCAGCACATCGATGGCCTTGGCCCGGGTGTGCAGCGCCACGTTGGCCACCCCCACCACCGATAGCGTGATGGCCGGCAGCGCCATGTGATGCAGCGCATCGGCGAAGGTGACATCGGCGGCCGCCACTCCCACGGGCACCGAGAAGCCGAGGGGGAACCACCCGAGCCACACGGAGAACACTATGAGCAAAAGCAGCCCCACCCAAAACGTCGGCGAGGCGGCCAGAACGAAGCAGTAGCCGCGCACGAAGCGATCGAGCAGCCGCCCCTCGCGCAGGGCCGCCGCCACGCCCAGGACGAAACCGAGCACGCCGGAGGCGACCCACGCCACCCCCATGAGGGCGAGCGAGTTGGCCGCCCGCGAGGCGATGACCTCGGCCACCGGCGCGTTGTAGCGCAGCGACATCCCCAAATCGCCGTGCAGAAGGTCGCCGGCCCAAGCGAGAAAACGCTCGAGCATGGGCGTGTCGGCACCCCAGTAGGCCGCCAGCGCCGCCCGCTTCTCCTCGCTCATGGACATGAGCGCCGCCTGCCCCACGTTGGCCTGCAGAGGATCCACCGGCGAGAGACTGACCAGCGCGAACGTCACCACCGCCACCGCCACCATCAACAGCAGGAACCGACCAAGCTGCGACACGACGTACCTAGCCATGGCACAACCCCATTACTCTCGCAGCAGCGAGCTTTGGGCGGTGCTCACAAAGCGAGTTCCGCAGATGGTATCGAAGGCGCAGCGAGTACGGGAAAAGGCAATCATGTCGCCTTAGATACCAGCGAGGACTGTCTGAGCGACTGAGCACTGCCCAAAGCTCGCGTCCGACGATGTTCAACATAGTTTTAGCTCCAAGACCACTGGTCGATATTGTTCACCAAAGACCACCCGTGCCCGTGGGGATGCGGCTTCTGCTCGGCCACCTTCAAGCCCTCGCGCTCGAAGTACAAGTGATCCACGTTGGCGAGCCACACCCAGGTGGCCGCCCCCTCCGGCGCCACGCCGGTTTCCGTGGCCGCGTCCCACTGGGCGGCCTGGTAGAAGGGATAGGACTCCTCTACGGTACGAGCCGCCTGGGCCGCTTCCAAGTTCGCGTCCACCGTGTCGTTCATGTACTGGGCGTAGTTGCCCCAACCGGTGGAGTAGGTGAGCTCGAACAGCTCCACCGGCGAGTTGGAACCCCAGCCCCACAGCACCGGATCGGCGTACTGCCGCAGGTAGATGTCGTCCCAGCTGGCCCCCTTCGGCTCGACGGCGATGCCGAGGGCCGCCGCCTGGTCGGCGAAGTCGTAGGCCAGAGCCTGGCGCGTGGAATCGCCGGCGGCGTAGTACAGGTCGAAAGCGCAGGGCAGCCCGTCCCGGGCGCGCATCCCGTCGTCGCCTCGCGCCCAGCCGGCCGTATCCAGCAGGCGCTCGGCCGCCGCGACGTCGGTTTCCACGCGCATGGCCTCGCTCGACCAGGGCATGCCGTCGCCTACCGAGTAGGCCGCTCGGCCGAAGCCGGCCAGCACGTGCTCGATCATCTGGCTGCGGTCGATGCCGTAGTTGAGCGCCCGCCGCACGGCAAGGTCGCTCGTGACGTCGTTTCCGCCGGCGTAGACCATGTCGCCTTCCACGGTGACATCGGTGCCGGCGGGATTGCAGGGCAGCGAGATGCCGCGGGAATCCACCGAGGCGCAGTTGAGCAGGGCGTAGCCCGCGGGAACCGCCCCGGCCAGCGCCGCCGAGGTGTAAGCCACGTCCGCCGTGCCCGACTGGGCGGCGGCCAACGACGCGTCCTCTTCCATGAACAGCACCACAACGCGGTCCATGAGCGGCGCATCACCGTAATAGTCGGGGTTGGCGCGCAGGATCACCTGCTGGCCGCGATCCCATTGCTCCAGCATATAGCGGCCGCTGCCGATGGGATGCTCACCGTAATCGGGCCCGTAGGCATGGGCCGGCACGATGCCCATCACGGCGAGCGTGTACAGCAGCGCATTGTTCGGGCGCTTCATGGCGATCTCGCAGGTTGTGGCGTCAACGGCCCGCGCCTCGTCCACCATGGACAGATCCGCTTCGGCCGCTTCGCCGTTCACGATTCCGTTGATGGTGAAGGCCACGTCCTCGGCCGTGAGCGGCACGCCGTCGGTGAACATCACGTCCTCGCGGATATGGAACGTCCAGGTAAGGCCGTCCTCGGAGCAGCCGTAATCGGTGGCGAGATCGTTCACGAAGGCGAGGTTGTTGTCCGTGGCGATGAGCGTCGATTGGATGAGCGGCTCGTGCACGTGCTCGCCGGCCCCCCACCCCACGAGCGGATCGAAACCGGCGGCCGGTTCCGAGGAGGGCGTCATGGTGATTACCACCTGGCTTACGCCGTCGGGACCGACACCGGCACCCGCCGCGCCGGCAGCCGCAGGTTCGTTCGCGCCTGAGTCTGCCGCTCCCCGCGCGCACCCCGCCAAAAGCGCGCCGCTCCCCGCCGCTCCGGCAAGTCCCGCTGCACGCACGAAGTTCCTTCTCGTCAGGGCCATGGCTTCTCCTCCTGTTAGTGTTACGTCTCTTCAATGCGTAACAATACCATAGGCGAGCCACCAGTGTTACGGAATTTCGATTCGTAAGACGAATGGCCGATGCGAAAGGTAAATAGCCGGCACCCCGCCAATGCGGGACGCTGTCGCGGGGCGGGGTTCCGCGCGCAGTTCAATGGAGTGCGCGCATCACCTTCCAAACCGCGGCGATACGGTGCACTCCATTGCTGTTTGAGCACGGAGCCCCGCCCCGCGACAGCGTCCAGAGGGGCGTCTCGGCCGTCAACAGCGGAGAAACTACTGTCCCATCATATCTTGGATCTTCTTGAGGTCGCTCATGGACATGCCGCCCATGCCCGGAATACCCAGGCCGCGGCGGCGCTTGCCCTTCTTCCCCTTCTTGCCCTTGCGCGAGGCCTGCTGCTCCATGCCGGCGGTGGCCTGCTTCACCATCTTCTTCGTCTCGTTGAACTTCTTCATCATCTGGTTCACGTCGGTGACGGTAACCCCGGCGCCCTTGGCGATACGGGCGCGGCGGCTGCCGTTCAGAAGCTCCGGTTTGGCGCGCTCGGCCTTGGTCATGGAGTTGATGATGACCTCCATGGCGTCGAGTGCCCCTTCATCAACCTGACCGGAGCCGAGCGCCTTGTCGCCGCCGGGCAGCGCGCTGATGAGCTTGGAGACGCCGCCCATCTTGCGCACCTGCTTGTTCATCATGAGGAAGTCATCCAAGGTGAGCTGGCCGCGCATCATGCGCTCGGCCTCCAGTTCCTCCTCTTCGGCCTGCTGCACGCGCACGGCGTTCTCGATGAGCGAGACGACGTCGCCCATGCCAAGGATGCGCTTGGCCATGCGGTCGGGGTGGAAGACCTCCAGGGAATCGGGCTTCTCGCCCGAGGAGATGAACTTGATGGGTTTGCCGGTAACCTCGCGGATGGAAAGGGCGCCGCCGCCGCGGGCGTCGCCGTCCATCTTCGACATGATGACGCCGTCGAAGTCGACCGACTCGGCGAAGGCCTCCACGACGTTCACGACGTCCTGGCCGGTCATGGCATCCACCACCATGAGGATCTGGTCGGGGTGCGTGGCGTCCTTGATGGCCTGGGCCTCCTCCATCATGTCGGCGTCCACGTGCAGACGGCCCGCCGTGTCGATGATGACCACGTCGCGCAGGTTGTCGATGGCGTCCTGGATGCCCTCGCGCGCGATGGCCACCGGATCGCGCCCGTCGCCGCGGTAGACCCGCACACCGATCTCGTCGCCCAAGGTCTGCAGCTGGTCGGCCGCCGCGGGACGGTACACGTCGCCGGCGATGAGCAGCGGCGAGTGATTCTCCTGCTTCAGCCGGTAGGCGAGCTTGGCCGCCGCCGTGGTCTTGCCGGAGCCCTGCAAGCCCACAAGCATGATAACATTGGGGATGCGGCTTGAGAGCACGAGCCGGGAATCGGTGCGGCCGAGCAGCTCGGTCAGCTCGTCGAGCACGATCTTCACGACGTTCTGGGCCGGGGTGAGCGAGTCCAGCACGTCGGCGGAAAGGCAACGCTCCTTGGTGCGGGCGACGAAGTTCTTCACCACTTTGAAGTTGACGTCGGCCTCCAAGAGCGCCAGGCGGATCTCGCGCATGGCGGCGTTGATGTCGTCCTCGGTCAGGCGGCCCTTGCTGCGCAGGCCGGAGAAGATGCCCTGAAGGCGTTCGGAGAGGTTCTCGAGCATGGGGGTTCCTTATCTATTCAAACAGGCGCTTCCAGAAGCTTTTCTTTTCGGGCTCGGGGGCCGGCTCGGGCTCGGGCTCAGGCTCGCCCTCGGCGTTTTCATCAGCGGCAGCCATGGCGAGCTCAGCCAGCTCGTCGTCGGTGAAGGGGACATCATCGAAGACGCCTTCCTCGGCCGCCTCCGCAACGGCCTCGGCGTTGCGGTCGAGCTCCGTCAGCTCGGCGGCCTCAAGACCGGCAGAGGTATCCTCCTCGGTTTCCAGGACGAGGGTGTCGTGGGTGCGCCGGCCCAAAGCGGCTTCCAGCAGATCGGCATTGTCGGGCTCGGCTGCCGCCTCCTCCGCGGCATCGGCGAAGGCCTCTTCCGCATCGCCCTGCGCGTCCACCACGGGCGCTTCGCCATCCTCAATCTCCGCGAGGGCCTCCACGGTCGCGTCCTCGACCGTCTCCCCGGCAGACCCCTCGACCGCCTTCTCGGCCTCGGCCGCGCACGCCGGCGCGCCCTCCAGCACGTCCCGACGGCGCTCGCCGGCCGTGACGGCCGCCTCCTTGGCGTTCTCGCCGCGCAGGCCGTCCTCGTCCGCATCGAAGCGCTCGTCGAAAGTGCCGACGAGCGCCGAGGCGAACTCGCGGGCGTCGAAGTCGCGCAAGTCGTCGATGCCCTCGCCCACGCCGATCTTCACGATGGGCAGCCCCAGCTCGTGGCTCACGGCCAGCGCGATGCCGCCTTTGGCCGTGCCATCGAGCTTCGTGACGATAAGGGCGTCCAAATCCAGCGCGCGGTTGAACTCGCGGGCCTGCTGCAGGCCGTTCTGACCCGTGGTGGCGTCGATGACGAGCACCGTGTACACCGGCAGCTTCGAGCGCTTGCGCACCACGTTCACTACTTTCTCCAACTCGCGCATGAGGTCGGCGGAGGTGTGCAGGCGCCCGGCCGTGTCGATGAGCACGAGCTCGGCACCGGTCGCTTCGGCGCGCTCCAGCGTGTCGTAGCACACGCTCGCCGGATCGGCTCCGCGCTCTCGGGTAACCATCTCCACCCCGGCGCGGCGCGCCCACACCTCAAGCTGCTCGATGGCGGCGGCGCGGAAGGTGTCGGCCGAGCCCAGGATGACCGCGCGACCCGCATCGGTTTCCGCCTTGGCGAGCTTGCCCACGGTGGTGGTCTTGCCCGTGCCGTTGATGCCCACGAACAGCACCACGGCCTCATCGCCACCGAAGATGTCGGCCCCGGGCTCGGTGAAGGCACCGGCGATCTCGTCGTTCAAGAGGTCGAGCACCGCATAGGCGTCGGGCAGCGCCTTACGGGTGGCTTGGTCGCGCAGGTTCTCCACGATGTCGCTGGCCGCCGCCCCGCCCACATCCGACAGGATGAGGGTTTCTTCCAAGCCCTCCCAGAACTCCTCGTCCAAATCGGGTCCACGGTCCAAAAGGACGTTCATCGACTCCTTGAACTTGTCGCGCGAGCGGGAAAGCCCCTCGCTGATGCGATCGAAAAAGCCCATCGGGCACTCCTTCAAAATCATGGGCGACGGCGCCCGTCAGCAACGGCCGTCGGGCCGTTTCGTTAAAATGTTCCTTATAGTTTACGACATCGAGTGCCCCACACTGCCGCCCTGACAATTTCTTTCATTATTTTGGTCACAAAATCGACTTCTGGGTTTGAGGTTCAAGGTCAAACGGCTGGATCAGCATTTTCCAAGGCCTTCCAGATGACGTTTTGCGTAAAAAGCTGCCTCCATGATCGCAAAGAGCGCCTCATAAAAAACCAAAACTCGATTTTGTGACCATTTTTTCAAAAAAGTTTGTCGTCGGCGCACGAATACCCGAAAACCAGCAATCCCTAAACGCACAAATACCCGAGTTTGCCTCAGGCACCAGTCGCTTTGCTCACATCCAGGAGCTGACGATGGGCACCCAGCCCATGATGAGGATGATGACCACGAGCACCGGCACGCCGAAGCGCATCCACGGGCGCAGCCACCGAGGGAACTTGAGCCCTTCGCCCTCATTGGCCTCGGCAAGGAAGTTCTTCCAGCCCCAGCCGCGCCGGGACACGCAGAACAGCACGTAGACCAGCGAGCCCAAGGGCATGATGTTGCTGGACACAAGGAAGTCCTCCACCGTCTGGATGTCGCCCACTCCCGGCATGACCACATCCGAAAGCACGTTGAACCCGAGCGCACAGGGCAGCGACAGCAGCGGGATGGCAATGAGGTTCACCGTGACGGCCCGCTTGCGCGACCATCCCCATTGGTCCATCGAGAACCTCAGAATGCCCTCGAACACGGCGATGACCGTGGAAAGCGCCGCGAATGACATGAACACGAAGAACAGCGTGCCCCACACCTGTCCTCCCCACATCTGTTCGAACACGCTCGGCAGCGTGATGAACACAAGCCCGGGGCCCGAGTCCGGCGCCACGCCGAAGGCGAAGCAGGCTGGGAAGATGATGAGCCCCGTGGCCAGGGCAACGCCGGTGTCGAGCACGCCGATCGTGGCCGCCTCGCCCATGAGCGAGCGGTGCTTGTCGATGTAGCTGCCGAAAATGGTCATGGAGCCCATGCCGATGGACAGGGTGAAGAAGGCCTGACCCATGGCCGCGTAGGCCGCCTCGAAGAACATATCCGGGCTACCGAAGATCTTCGGGAAGTCCGGCAGCAGGTAGAAGGCCACGCCGTCGGCCGCCCCCGGAAGGGTGAGCGCGCGCACCACGAGCACCCCCAAAATGGCGAGCAGGGCGAGCATCATGGCCTTGGTGATGCGCTCCACGCCCTTTTGCACCCCCAGCGAGCAGATGAGGATGGAGACGACGCACACCACTACCATCCAGAAGACGCATTCCACCGGCGAGGCCAGCATCGCGTCGAAGACGGCCGAGGTGGCCTGCGAGTCGGCCCCCACGAACTGCCCGGAGGCGAACTTCGGCACGTAGGCAAGCATCCACCCGGCCACCGTGGTGTAGAACATCATGAGCAGATAGCACCCGGCGATGCCCACCCACTTGTACTTGTGCCAGTGAGTGCCCGCCGGCTCCAGCACGTTGAAGGCGCGGGCGATGGAGCGCTGGGAACCGCGGCCCACAGCGAACTCCATGACCATGATGGGCAGGCCCAAGACCACCAGAAAGACCAGGTACATGACGAGGAAGGCCGCGCCTCCGTACTCGCCGGTGATGTAGGGGAAGCGCCAGACGTTGCCGAGGCCTATGGCGCAGCCAGCGGAGATGAGGATGAACCCCAGACGGCTGCCGAATCGCTCACGTTCCAATAACGTCTCCTTTAAACGAGCCGCGCCCCGACGAGCACGACCGCTGATTTTTCACGAGAGATCATGCTAACAGAACAGAGAAGCCCGCTGCTCGGGGATTTCCAAGCAGCGGGCTTTCCCTTTTCCATCCAAGCGCCCCGAACACTGTGGCCCGGAGCGTCCGGCGCGTTACTTGTCCTCGGCGGCCTTCTTGGCGTCGTCAGCCTTGTCCTTGGCGGCATCGGCGGCATCGGCAGCCTTCTCCTTGGCGGTATCGGCCGCATCCTTGGCCTTTTCGGCGGCGTCGGCGGCGGCGTCCTTCAGATCGCCGGCCTTCTCGGCGGCAGCATCCTTCAAGTCGGCGGCCTTCTCGGCAGCGGCGTCCTTCAGGTCGCCCGCCTTATCGGCCAAATCGTGGGCGCCATCCTGGAACGCCTCCTTGATGTCCTCGCCGGCTTCCTTCATCTTATCGATGAAACTCATGGTGAATCTCCCTTCATCGGGTCTTGCGCGTGCATCCACCATACCGTGCCGCAGCCGTCGCCGCCTCGCGATGATCCCATCCGACGATGACCCCTTGACGACCTGTTAAGCTGCGGTCATCTGCGCCAGACGCCCTATTCTCCCCCCCCCTTATTTGCAGATCGCTGAAAAAAAAGATGGCGTCCGCAAAGAACGGACGCCATCTGGGAGAGGTCAGTTAAGACGTGCTCCCTCTTGCTTATGCATTCACCTTCTTCGGCAGATACCACACCGACGGGTTCGTGCCCTCCTCGGACAATAGCTGGAAGCCCTCGGCTGCCTCGGCCTGGGAGCGAAGATCGTCAAGTTCTCCGAATACGCGAGCGCCAGCGGGACAAGCGGCAACACAAGCCTGAACGCGCCCGTCACCCGCATCGATGCGATCAGCGCAGAACGTGCACTTGTCAACGGTGCCCTTGGGCATCGTGGGATACATAACCTCCTCGTACTCGTTGAGCGTTTCACCAAAATACCCGTTCTCGTCCTCGCGGTAATAACGAGCTCCGTAGGGGCAAGCGCTCATGCACGACTTGCAGCCGATGCACTCGTCCTTGTTGATCGCGACAATGCCGTCCTCGCGCTTGAACGAGGCCCCGGTTGGGCACACCTCAACACACGGAGCGTTCTCGCAATGCATGCACAGCATGGGATAGGCCGTCATGCGAACGTCGGGATAGTTGCCGACGTACTCGATCTCCACATGGGCGCGCGTTACCTTGGGCGGTGTCCCATGGGCCTCTTTGCACGCAACGGCGCAGGCATGGCAGCCAATGCACTTCTTAAGATCGATGAGCATTCCATACGTCATAGCTTATCCCTCCCTAGGAAATCTTCTCAACTTTGACGCGAACCGTCTGATCGAGCGCCGAGCAAATGTAGTCAAAACGCTTGGGATCATGGCCTGGCGCGAGGTGGGCGATAGGCGTTCCCTTGCCCTTGCTGCTCGGAATAAACTCCGAATGGGAGCCCCATGATCCGCAGATGACGGCCATGCATTCGGGATGGATCTTCTCCGAAGTCATGAGGATGCCCTCAACGGAGGAATCGTGCTGGCTGACGAGACGAATCTTATCGCCATCGGCAAGCCCCTTTTCCGAAGCCACGGCAGCGTTCATTTCCACAGCGTAAGCGTAAGGGTTGGACTCGTTAACCTCGTTGATATAGGGATTGCCGAGGCCCCACGAGTCGACATTGATGGAATCGGTGTAGTAAATGGGGAACAAGGTGAAATCGGGATCGGTCACCTCCCATTCCGTGCAAGGCTTCCAATCCGGGAACGGCTGATAGTCATCAGTTTCCCAATAGATACCGAGCTCCTCAACGGTCTTTTCAACCTTCTCCTTCGCTTCAAACATGAAATCCCAGTACAACGGAACTTTACCGGGCGCATTGTTAGCCCAAATGTACACCTCATCAACGTCGCGCGGATGCGTGTAGACGCCATGCTCTTTAAACCACTCGAAGTCATGCTCCTCGTCGACGAGGCTCTTGGCAACGGAATTCGCGAACGCCTCGAGGTCGAAAGGCTGATCCATGGGAACAGAGTATTCATCCTTAACCCGGTACACCATGTTCATAAGCCCAACGTAATTCGCGGTCATGCCCCTGCGGTCGGCAAGATCGCCCATTATCTCGAAAATGGACTTCACGCCGTCCTTCGGCTCGACAACCGGCTGCATGATCGGATATGCCCACGGCACATCCAAGCCGCAGATCACCCGGTGGTTGAAGAACATGTGAGGCAAAGGATCGATTCGCTCGAGATAGTTCGCCTCAGGAAGGAACACATCATACAAGTAGGAGGATTCGTTGAGGAACAGGTCGACGCCCACGATGAAATCGAGATTCTTCAGCATTTCGATCTGCTCGTCATGGTTGCCCCACCATTTGATGGGATTGCAGCCGTAAACAAGCGCGGCCTTGATAGGCTGAGTGCCGTACAAATCGGGATCGCACTGGGCCAGGTTGAAGAAATGCGCGTCCTCTCCGAGCGGCTGGAGGGCGAGCATACTCATATCGGTCGGCTTGTACTCCTCAATCGGCTTGCGCACGCGCTCGTAGTACGAGCCGGGATAGGCCATGAGCAGCGAAACGTCGTTCATGAAGCCGTCTTCCTCCCAAATTGAGGGACGGAACTGAACAACGTTCTCAGGGTCATCGGTAATGCCGTTGCAGGCGGGATCGAATCCGATAAGGCCTCCCACCGAGTTCGCGGCACCCACGATAACATTCAGCATGATGACAGACCAGCAGGCATGGTAAGCATGTTTGTGCCGCGTCAGACCGGAGAACAGATCGACGCAAACAGGGCGGTAAGGCATCGTCACCCCGCCGACCTCGATGGTCTCGCCGATATGGGCAGCCTCGCCAAACTCTTTGGCGATCTGACGAATAGTAGCGGCGGGAACCGTAGTGATCTCTTCTTGATATTCAGGTGTATAGCGCGAAATATGGGCCTTGTAAAGGGTAAACGCCGTTGTGCAAGCAGCGCCATCAACCTCAAACGTGCCTTCCAGCACTGGCTGCACGCACTCGTCGTAGGGCTTGGCAGTGTTGTCGGACGCATCCATGTAGAGCGCCTTGTTCGACTCGGGATGACGCAAGATGCGCTGCGTCTCATCGCTGACGAGAGCCGGGCCGTTCGTGCGGTTCGTTAGATACTCGGCATCGAAGATCCCCAGCTCGTTCACGAGGACGTTCGCCATTGCCAGCGCAGCAGCGGCGTCGGTGCTGGGACGTATCGGCACCCAAAGGTCAGCGGCTTCGGCGCCCGCCGACATATGAGGATCGAAGTTGACGAGACGCATCCCCTCCGCGCGACGCTTGGAGAAAAGCTCGGCCGTCATATTGAAGCCGTGACGCGTGGCAACGCCAGCATTGGTGCCGAACTGAATGAGGTAGTTGCAATACTCGTAATCGGGCTTCGCGTTGCCCGCCCCCGTATAGATGTAGCTTACCTGGTGAACGCCGGTGCCGCACAAATCGGCAATGGCATTAGCCGGCTCATAGGCGCCGTAGAGCGCACCGAGCGCCATGCCCTTGACCAAGCTGCCCGTTTGGCTAGCGACCATGGACATGCTCCCAAGAGCTCCGGGATATTCCGCAACTGCCTTCGAGAACGCCTCATCGACAAGATCGTACGCTTCGTCCCAGCTGATCTCGACCCAGCCCGGATCGATGTCGATCCCCTTTTCGGGATTCGTGCGCTTCATGGGTTTGGTGATACGGTTCGGATCGTACTGCTGCATGATGCCTGCGGCACCTTTTCCACAAATGTGGCCATAGCCGATAGGGCTATCCGGATTGCCCGTCAACTCCACGATCACGCCATCGATAACATGCGCCTTGATCGAGCAGTTGTTGAAGCACATGTTGCAAGTGGTGGGAATCCATTCGCCCGCGTTCGGATCGTAAGCCGTCTTCTCCGGCGAAGTGCTCGCCAGATCAGTCCCCTCCTTCTCTGCCGTGCCCGACGCACATCCCGCCAGTCCCGCAGTGAGAGCCGCAGCGCCGGCTCCTGCCACGAACCCTCGGCGACTGACGTTCAAGCCGTTCTCGCTCATGGTGTACCTCCCTCAAAATATAAGGGATTCCCCTGCCCTCTGCAGAGGACATTCCCCTGGCACCCTCAAATGCCTATTGTCAGGGTACACTACTCAACTATGACAATCAATAACTTAGACTATCCTATTTAGGAAATAATGCATTTCTTTTCGAGACGATGCGCCTTCTCGCAGTTGAATGCGGGAAACTGCGGTGTTTGCACACGCCGTAAATCAAACATCGCACAGGACGCATCCAGTCCGTAACTCTGACACCGACGAAATTAGATCGGAACTGAATAACCGTGAGTTATTTCAAGAAACCATCGATGTTGTTGAAAGCCTCGCCGAAGGCACTTGGGGCGATAACAAGGCCGCCCTTTTCTTTCACCGACTCGTAAATAAGGTTCATCGTACGCAACTGAAGCGCCTTGTCATTGCGCTCGTAAACAGCTGCCGCCTCTACAAACATCTCAGAGATGTCCTTTTCCACCTCGGCGAGAAGCAAACGCGAGTTACGCTCTCGCTCAGCCTGGGCCTCTTTAGATAAAGCATCCTGCAATTCTGACGGAACAGCGATATCGCGAATCTCCACCGAAACAACCGTGATGCCCCACGCACGCGTTTTCTCCTCGAGAATCTCTTTCACTTCGTTGTCCAATTGCTCGCGGCGCGTCGCCACCTCGGCGAGATTGATGCGACCCACCGCATCGCGCAGGGCGGTTTGAGCAGCCCACCATACCGCTGATGAATAATCTTCCACCTCCACGCAGGCGTCTTTGGGATCCCAAACCATCCAGAACAGCACCGCATCGATGCCCAGCGGCACAAGGTCGGCCGTCACAGCCTCCTCGGCCGAAAACGGTGTGGTGATAATGCGCTGGTCAACTCGCGCAGCCACTGATTCGACAATAGGAACAACCACATATAATCCTGGTCCATCGATGCGATTGAACTTCCCTAGGCGCAGAACCACGACACGCTCCCACTGCGGAGCGATGCGAACGGTACTCGAGGCCACCAGGCCCACTGCTACGCCGCCCAAAAGGGCCACGGGCAGCGATGCGTTCCACACAAGGAACGCGAACAGACCGCCGGAAGTCAAGAAGAGCGCTATAGCGAACAGGTAAACGCTGTTACGCGACGTCTTTTTCGCCGTCGGCGCCGCCATAGACCCCGTCAATGCCTTAACGCGCGCAGGAGCCTGCTCGGCCTCTCGCGCCTGCTTCGCCTTACTTCTCACCCTTCTCCCCCTTGAACTGGTGCTAGGCTACTCCACCGAGCAGAATGAGCTGCTCGGACACAAGATCATGGATATCCTCCGCCGACATCCCTGCCGTGAGCGCCTGCTGGACAAAATCAACGGCGAGCGCTTCCACGTCGCCATCAACAACCGAAAGATGAGCGTTCTTGAGGTCGGAGACGTATGTTCCGCGGCCACGTTGAGTGTAGATGTAGCCATCGCGCTCAAGATCCTGGTACACCTTGTTCACAGTATTGTAATTGACTCCCAGCTGCACTGATAGCTCTCGAACCGATGGCAGTCTCTCACCTCGCTCGAACTTGCCTGACGATATCAAGTACACCAACCGCTTGCGAATTTGAATCCAGATAGGGACGACGCTCTTCTCGTTAATGCGAAAGTCGCTAATAGGATCGGCTTCCGCCTGTGCTGATATATTCGATGCTGTCTCCGCCATGCTCATGGTATCGTCCTTCTCTAAGTGATTGCGTCATAGTATCACAGAGGACGACGACAGCAAAGCACCCTCTCAGCTTCTATAGCACCGAAGAGGAAGCCACCCGTTAGCTCCAGAAGCCCAGCGCGCTCATGAAGACAAGATTAAATCTTTCGGTAGCCATGAGCAGCGCCATTCGAAGGCACAAACCTCCCACCAACGCACAAGCACTCCCTAGCACCACAGCCACCGGCGCGGGCAGACGGCGACAGACAGCATCAACGGAGAAAGGCGCAACAAGCCCCATCATCACTACCCCAGCCCAAAACAGCGGTGCTATGCTCCCGCTCATTAGCGACTGGGCCGAGGTGCCCGCTGGCCCATCCGAGGCAAAGCAGCTGGCAAGAAAACCCGCTAAAACAAGCGCTTCGACGATGACGAAGACCATATCGAGCGGCAGCAGCGCATTGGTAGCCAGCTGCATGCCAGGCGAAGCCAAGCGGAAAAACGCCGTCACTATGAGCGCCGCGAGCCCGCACGCCAACGCTGAAGCCACGAAAAGCACGGGAACCCATCCTGTGTGAAGAAAGGGGAGCGAAGGATACATGGCGAGAAAGATGCCAGAATACACCACCACGAACAATGCCATTCCCATGGCCACCAAACTGCAGGCAAACTCGCACACACGCAGAACAACCTTCCCTGGAGCAAGCTCGTATTCATAGCCATCCCCTTCGCCGTCAGCAAGTGACCCCAGGACCAATGCGAGCGTCGCCATCACGCAAAATACCAGAATAGCCCACGCACCCATGGAAAGAAGACTGGAGGTCGAAGCAAGAAAGAGGTGAAACACCCGATCGGGCACACCCAAGTCGAGAAAAAGAAAAAGCGCGCTCACCGCCACAAGCACCGGACCGAGGATCAAACCGGCATCGGTAACAGCGCTCACACGCGCAAACCATCCTCCCGCTGCACGAGGACGAAAGCGCAGAACCATATCGACGATGGCACCGATAAGAAACGCGCCGGCCCCCGTGCCAGCGAGAAACAGATACAGCGCGATGTAAATGCTTACCATACTCGATTTCCCTTCCCCCTCGCAGCTCCCTCAACAACCCCATCCCTCAGCGTCTTCCGGCCAGCACGAACTCCAGGGAGGCGGTGGTCGCGTCAGCGCTCTTCAGCGTGACGGCGACGCGCTGGCCCAGCCGGTAGACCTTCCCCGACTCGTCGCCCACAAGCGTGTAGCGCACCGGGTCGAAGACGAAGTACTCGTCGCCCAAGGCCCGCACGGGAAGGATGCCCTCGGCCGTGCAATCGAGGCGCACGTAGAGTCCCCAGGCCGCCACGCCGGAGATCACGGCCGAGAAGGACTGGCCCACGAATGCGGCCAGGTACTCGACCATCTTCAGCTCCTGGGACTCGCGGGCCGCCGCCTCGGCCACCCGTTCCATGGCCGAGGAGTGCTCGCCGATCCAGGGAAGCGCCGCCATCTCCTGGTCGAATTTCTCCGGACGGCGCGTGAGCGCGGCGCGCAGCATACGGTGCACCACCAAATCGGGGTAGCGGCGGATGGGACTCGTGAAATGGCAGTACACCTCGCTGGCAAGCCCGTAATGGCCCTGGTTCTCGGGCCGGTAGTCGGCCCTTTTCATGGCCCGCAGCAGAAGCGAGCTGACAAGCTCCCCCTCGCTGCGGGGCGCGCTTGCCGCCAAAATCTCCTGGATGACCTTCGGATCCCCCGCCACCAGCCGCGCCTCCATGGGCTTTTCGAACCAATCGAACTCCTGGAACACGGGAATGAGCGAGCCCAAGGCATCGGAGGCCGGAGGTTCGTGGACGCGGTACAGGCAGGGAAAGCCGCGCCGCTCCAGGTAGCCGGCCACCGTCTCGTTGGCCAGGATCATGGCCTCCTCCACCAGGCGCGTGGCGTCGGTCTTGCGGCGCAGCGCGATGTCGGTCGGCCGTCCCTCCGCATCGAGGATTACCTTGGCCTCGGTCGTGGCGAAGTCGATGCCGCCGGCCCGGGCGCGGGCCGCCTCCCGGGCGCGGGCGAGCCGCGAGCATTCCACGAGCCGCCAGGCAATATCGCCCCCCGCGGCGATGGCGGCCTTGTAGTCGATGAGGATGTCATCGGCCTCGCCGTAGGAAAGGCGCGCGTCCGAGCGGATGAGAGCCGGGTACAGCGAGAAGCGCACGAGCTCTCCCTCATCGTTCAGGAACAGGTCGGCCGTCATGGAACGCCGCTCGGCGCCGGGCGCGAGCGAGCACAGCTCGTCGGAAAGAGCCGGGGGCAGCATGGGGATGACGCGGTCGGCCAGATACACGCTCGTGGCGCGCCGACGCGCATCCAAATCGACTGAGGAGCCCCAGGGCACGTAGTGGCTCACGTCGGCGATGTGCACGCCAAGCCGCCACAGCCCCTCCCCTTCCAGATAATCCAAGGACAGCGCATCGTCGAAATCTTTGGCGTCGGCCGGATCGATGGTGAAGGTGAATCGGTCGCGCAAATCGCGGTAGCCGGCGGCCAGGGCCCCCTCCGCATCCAAGGTCGCCGCGGCCGCGTCAGCCAGAGCCCCCTCCGAGAACACCGTCTCCAGCTTGTGGCGGCCGACGATGAGGTCGATGCCGGCCCCCGGCGCGTCGGAGGTATCGGCGAGCACCTCTTCCACAAAGCCCGTGGCGGCGCTGCGGCGCGTCGGAAACTGGGCGATGCGCACGCGCACGAGCGCCCCGTCGGGTACCTCGGGCGACTCGGCGCGCATGGTGAACACGTCGTAGGGAATGCGCGGATCGGCGGGGACCACCACCCCGAAGGGCTCGGCCACCTCGTAGCGCCCCACCAGCGTGTCGTGGGCCCGGTCGACGACCGAGAGCACCCGGGCGGCGGGACGACCTGTCATATCCCCGTCGCCATCCGCGACTCGCCGCCCCTTCGATGCCCCGGCCCGCAGAGGCGCGATTTCCACCAGATCGCCGTCGAAGGCGCCGGCGAGGCCCGAGGCGGGGATGAAGTACTCCCCCTCGGCCGTCTGCACGAAACCGAAGCCGCCGGCGCTCACGGTGAGAACGCCCCGGGGATTCGCCTTGGGGCGGCGGCGCGTGTGCTTCCTGTTGCGGCTCACCCTATCTCCCTTCCCTTACGAGACGCGAAGGCGCCCGTGCACGTTGCGCGGCCGATCCTAGGCCGCCGGAATGAGCGAGCGGGCGATGTCGATGCCGGTGGCCAGCTGGGAGTCCGCTCCATCCTCCCCCTCGCCGTTTACCACCCCCACCTGGGGCACGATACCCACGTTGTCGATGGGCTCGCCCTGGGGCGTGAGGTAGTAGGCGGCGGTGTAGCGCACAGCCCCGCCGAAGTCCAGCTCGCGCACCACCTGCACCGAGCCCTTGCCCATGCTCGTCTCCCCCACCACGTCGGCCCGCTCGTTGTCCTGCAGCGACGCGGCGAGCACCTCGGCGGCGGCGGCCGTGTAGCGGTTCACCACCACGACAAGCGGCACGTCCTTGTACGGCGCGTCGCCCGCGGCCGATTTGGTGGTGGCCGGCCCATCGTTGCCCTGAATCTGCACGAGGACGCCGGAGTTCACGAACAGGCTCGCGATATCGACGGCCTGGGTGAGGTATCCGCCGGCGCTGTCCCGCAGATCGAGCACGATGGCCCCGGCCCCCTGCTCGATGAGCGATTTCGTCGCCTGGTCCACCAGCTCCGCGGCGTTGCTCGAGATCTGGCGCACCTTCACGACGCCCACGCCGTCGGAAAGCGCGGTGGTGAGGTTCGCCCCCTCGTAGACCTTGCAAGTGAGCGTCGTGGTGAACTGCTCGCCGGTCTGGGCGTCCAGGCTCGCCGGGCGCATCCAGGTCACCGACACCGTCGCGCCCTCGTCTTTGGCCAGCGCGTTCACCACCTCGGTCATCGACCAGGCCGATACGTCCTCGCTGTCGATGGAGGTGAGGAAGTCGCCCTGCTGCACGCCTTTGGCCTCGGCCTCGGAGCCCTCGAAGACATCCGACACGTAGGCGCGCCCGTTGTAGTCGGCGAACACCACGCCGATGCCGGCGTAGCTGCGCTCGGTGGTCTCCTTGATGTAGGTGTTGTACAGATCGGGGTTGTAGTAGGTGGCGTAGGGGTCGCCCGTGGACTTCATCAAGTCGTCGAGCATGGAATAGGTGGCCGCCGTAAGGTCGATCTCGTCCATGGAGTACGTGGAGAGGATGTCCTCCACATCGCCCACCCGGGCCGAGACGGACTCGAAGGTGTTGTTGGCCGCCGCAGCCGCAAGCGCCTCCCGCTCGCCATCGGAAACCGGGATGCCCCAACTCGCCACCAGCTCGGTCTGGCTGCGCAGGGCGAAGCCCCCGACGAAGGAGACGGCGACGAGGATGACCGCGAGGAACACGCGGAGCAGGCCGTGGCTCGTCGCCTGATCGACCCGCCGCTCGCTGCGGGCCCGGGGGTTGGGGGTGAGATGCCGCCCGTTGCGTTCTTTGGCCATGGCCGCTCCTTGCACGTGACTCCGTCAATCTGAAAAGCGCGACCCCCTCGGCTCATCAGTGCCGCGGGGGTCGCGCCGACGTTCCAAACCTTTAAGGAAGATTCTACACCTTCAGGTACCGCCTCATGGCGAAAGCGGAGCCGAGAAGGCCGATTACGAGACCGGCTACCACCAGCACGATGTAGATCATGATGTAGGTGTTGCCCGAGACGTCCAGCGAGAGGAAGGACAGGGCGCTTTGCAGCTTGGGGATGCCGTACATGCGCAGCACCTGCAGGACGCCCACGGCCAGAAGCGAGCCGATAAGGGCGTGCAGGGCGCCCTCCATGAGGAAGGGCCCGCGGATGAACCCGTTGGACGCGCCCACCAGGCGCATGATGGCGATCTCCTTGCGCCGGGCCATGATGGCCAGGCGGATAGTGTTGTTGATGAACACGAGCGCGATGAACACGAGCAGCAGCACCAGGGCCACGCCCAAATAGCGCACGTACTTGGTCACCGAGAACAGGCGATCCACCGTCTTCTGGCCGTACTTCAGCGAATCGGCCGGGTTGTCGGGCTCGTCGCAGATGGAGCGGAACGTCTCGTCGGCCTCGATGGCGGCGGCGATCTCGTCGACCTTCTGCGGGTCGGCGAGGCTCACGTCGATGGAGGCGGGCAGCGGGTTCGTTCCGTCCAGCTGCTCGATGATCTCGGGGTTGGTGGTCATGGAGTTGCTGAAGTTCTCCAGCGCCTGCTCCTTGGTGGTGAAGCCGACGCTTTCCACGCCGTCCATGCCCTGGATCATCGCGGTGACAGCGTCGATGGACTCCTGCGGCGCATCGTCGGCCACGTAGGCGGTGATGGAGACCTCGTCCTCGATGGAGGACACGAGGCGCTCCACAATGGTGCCGCCCACGAGGAACACCCCGATGATGAGCAGCGACAGGAAGATGGTGATGATGGAGCCGAGCGTCGTGGAGAGGTTGCGCGCGAAGCCCTGGAGCGACTCCTTGAAGAAGTAGAAGAGACTAGACATCGAAGCCGTACACCCCCCGGTCCTGGTCGCGGGTGAGATGCCCGCGGTCGAGCGCGATGACGCGACGGCGCATGTTGTCGACCATCTCGCGGTCGTGAGTGGCCACGAGCACCGTGGTGCCCGTGCGATTGATGCGCTCGAGCAGATCCATAATGCCGCGGGAGGTCTGCGGATCCAGATTTCCCGTGGGCTCGTCGCAGATGAGCAGAGGCGGCCGGTTCACAATGGCGCGCGCGATGGAGACGCGCTGCTGCTGGCCGCCGGAAAGCTGATCGGGATAGCTGTTCAGCTTGTCGGAGAGGCCCACGAGGCGCAGCACCTCCGGCACTTGCGTCTTGATGACGTGCCGGCTCTTGCCGATAACCTCCAGGGCGAAGGCGACGTTCTCGAAGACCGTCTTGTTCGGCAGGAGTTTGAAGTCCTGGAACACGCAGCCGATGTTGCGCCGCAGGTAGGGCACGCGCCAATTGCGCATGGTGGTCAGATCCTCGTCAGCCACGTAGATCTTGCCCGAGGTGGGCTTGATCTCGCGGGTGAGCAGGCGGATGAAGGTGGATTTGCCGGATCCGGAGTGGCCCACAAGGAAGATGAACTCGCCGGCGAAGATCTGCAGGGTCACATCGCTTAAGGCGGGCTTCTTCGGCTGGGCCGGGTAGGTCTTGGTCACATGATCGAAGGTGATGACCGGCGCGCCCATGGGGGCGGCCATCTCGTCCACTTCGAGCATAGGCAAAGCCTGGGACAGCTGGGAGGTCATCGACGCCTTCTGGGCGTGGCCGGGCTGGGGCGCCGCCGCGCGAACGCGCGGGTTGTTGCCCTGGGCCGGCGCGCCGGCGTGACGGCCGGCATGACCAGGAATTCCCTGGTTCCGTTCGTTCGTCACAGCTTGCTCCGTTCAGGTTGTTCGTTACTGAGACTGAAGTATTTTAGCAAAGGCCCGCGCGCTCACGAACCTTTTTCACAGCTTCAACAATGGCCGTAGCGTCAATGTTGAAATAGCCGAGCAGTTCCTCGAACTCGCCGGACTTGCCGAAACGATCGCGCACGGCCACGCATTCCACGCACACGGGGCCGGCGCCGGCCAGAAGCTCGCAGACCGCCGAGCCCAAGCCTCCGATGACGGAATGCTCCTCGGCCGTCACGACGCAACGGGTCTTCGCCACCGATTCGAGAATGGTCGCCCCATCGAGCGGCTTCACCGAGAACGCGTCGATGACCTCGGCGGAGATGCCCTCTTCGGCCAGCGCGTCGGCGGCGGCGAGCGCCTCGCGGATCTCCACGCCGTTGGCCACGATGGTGACATCGCTCCCCTCGCGCAGCACGTAGGCGCGACCGATTTCCAGCTCCGCCTCGTCGTCGTAGACGCAGGGCACGGCGGCGCGGCCCATGCGCACGTAGACGGGGCCCGGCGTGGCGGCAGCGAAGCGCAGGGCGGCGCGGGCGGCGGCGTAGTCGGCGGGCACGAGCACGCGCATGCCGGGAAGGCCGCGCATGAGGGAGACGTCCTCGAGCATCTGGTGCGAGCCGCCGTCAGGGCCCACGGAGATGCCCGCATGGGTGGGAGCGATCTTCACGTTCAGGTTCGAGTAGCACACGGTGTTGCGGATCTGGTCGTAGGCGCGCCCGGTGCCGAACACGGCAAAGGAGCCCGTGAACGCGATGTTGCCGGCCAGCGAGAGGCCCGCGGCCACGTCGATCATGTTCTGCTCGGCGATGCCGCAGTTGAACAGGCGCCCGGCGTAGCCCGCGTCGGCGAGCTTCTTGGTGGTGGTCGAGCCGGTCAGATCGGCGTCCACGGCCACGACGGGCACGCCCTCGGCGGCGAGCTCCGCGAGCGTGGCGCCGTACGCGGCGCGCGTGGCCTTCTTCTGGGCAGCGGTCTCGGTGTTTGCGAGTTTCACCATGACGGGCCTCCTATTCCGCGTCGGCGGACAGCTCCGCCAGAGCCTTCTCAAGTTCCTCGGGCTTCGGCGCCTTGCCGTGCCAGCCGGCCTGATTCTCCATGAAGGAGACGCCCTTGCCCTTCACCGTGCGCGCGATCACGCACACCGGACGGGCCGTATCGGCCGCCTCGGCCTTGATGCGGCCGAAAAGCTCGATGAGCGCGGGGATGTCGTGCCCGCAGACGCGCTGCACGTCCCAGCCGAAGGCGGCGAACTTCTCGCCCAAATCCCCCGGATCGCACACGTCGTGGATGCAGCCGTCGATCTGCAGCTCGTTGTTGTCGATGATGGCCACGAGGCGCCCGAGCTTCTGATGGGCGGCGAACATGGCCGCCTCCCACACCTGACCCTCCTCGCACTCGCCATCGCCGAGCACCGTGAAGACGAGGCCGTCCTCGCCGGTCAGGCGCAGGCCGGCCGCAAGGCCCGCGGCCACGGAAAGTCCCTGGCCGAGCGAGCCAGTGGACACCTCCACGCCGGGCAGCAGGTTGGAATCGGGATGCCCCTGCAGGCGCGTGCCGAGCTTGCGCAGGGTGTGCAGCTCGTCGATCGGGAAGAAGCCGGCGTGGGCCAGCGTCGCATAGAGCGCCGGCGCCGCATGCCCCTTGGCCAGGATGAACCGGTCGCGGCCGGGCTTGTGCGGGTCGGCCGGGTTGTAGTCCATGACGCCGCCGAAGTACAGCGCCGTGAGGATATCGGTGCAGGAGAGCGACCCGCCCGGGTGCCCGCTGCCCGCTTCCGTGATCATGGTCAGAATATCCTTGCGAATGTCGGTGGCCTTCGCCTGCAAGGCGGCAGTATCCATAAGCTTCCCTTTCCCGTTCGCTGCTAGGAGTTGGCTACTCTCCACGTATGATACCCGATGACGAAAGGTTCCAGGGCGCCGGAAAGGACGGCGTCCACATTTCCCGTCTCAACGCCGCTTCGGAGATCCTTCACGAGCTGGTATGGGAAGAGCACGTAGTTGCGAATCTGGCTGCCGAAGGAGTTGTCCCGCCGCTCGCCGCGCAGCTCGTCCAGCTCTTCAGCCCGCTTGCGCTCCTCCAGCTCGTAGAGCTTGGCACGCAGCACGCGGAAGGCGGCCTCCTTGTTCTGCAGCTGGCTCTTCTCGTTCTGACAGGTCACCACGATGCCCGTGGGCTCGTGGGTAAGGCGCACGGCCGAGTCGGTGGTGTTCACGCACTGGCCGCCGGGGCCGCTGGAGCGGTACACGTCCACCCGCACGTCGGCGGGGTTTAAGTCCACCTCGATGTCGTCGGCGATGACCGGCAGCACCTCCACCGAGGCGAAGGTGGTCTGGCGACGCTTCTTGGCGTCGGTGGGGCTGATGCGCACGAGGCGGTGGATGCCGATCTCGCTGCGCAGCATGCCGTAGGCGTAGCGGCCCTCGATCTGGATGGTGGCCCGATCGAGCCCTATGCCCTCGCCGGGCACCAGATCGAGCACCGTCACCTTCCAGCCCTTGTCCTCGGCGTAGTGGACGTACATCTGGTAGAGCATACGGGTCCAGTCCTGGGCCTCAAGGCCGCCCTGGCCGGGGTTCACCGTGAGGATGGCATCGCCCTCGTCGAACTCGCCGGAGAACCAGGACTCGATCTCCAGCTGGTCGAGCAGCGCCGCAAGCTCGGCGGCAGTGCGCTCGGCCTCTTCGGCGAAGGCCGCATCGTCGCCGGCCAGCTCGCACGCCGCCGACGCATCATCGAGAAGCCCGCAGGCACGCTCGTAGTCCTCGATGGTGGCGCGGAGCCCCGCCGCCTTCTTCGAGACCGCCTGGGCGGCCGCCGCGTCGTTCCAAAAGTCCGGACGGGCCGTCTGCTCGTCCAGCGCGGCCAGCTCGTCGCGACGCTCCTCGATGCGCAAGAACGAGAAGGCGTCGGACACCCGTCCCTGTGCCTTCTCGATCTCCTTCTGAATGTCTCTCAGTTCCATGCCTTGATCTAAATCTCCTTGAAACTCACCGGGGGCGGGCTGCGGGGTACCGCTCAGTCGCTCAGACAGTCCTCGCTGGTATCGAAGGCGTCAAGGCTACTACTCCCCCTCGCTTACCGTCTTCGATACCATCTGCGGAACTCGCTTGGTGAGCGGCACCCCGCATCCCGCTTCGCTCAACCATAGTTGAGTGTGCATCAAAGGTTCTGGCCGTGGCACTTCTTGAACTTCTTGCCGGAGCCGCAGGGGCACGGGTCGTTACGGCCCACGTTGGCGTAGGGGTCTTCCTTGTCCTTGACGTAGGTCTGGGGCTTGCCGGCCGCGGGGCGCGTGGGCGCGGCGGGAACGCCGGAGGCGGCGCGGGCCGCGGCGGCGTGGCGACCGCGGATGCTCGACTCCTCCAGAGCCTGCTCCGGCGCCGAGTAGCTCATCTTGCGGGCCAGCGGGTCCTCCTGCTCCGCCAGGGCCGCCGGTGCCGGACGGCCGGCGCCGGCCGGAGCGCCCTCCGGGGCGGGCTTCGCGGCGATCTCCAAGCGCAACAGCGTGCGCAGGTAGTCGTCGTACATCGAGCTCGTCAGGTTCTGGAAGGCGTTGTAGGCCTCGTTCTTGTATTCCACGAGCGGATCGCGCTGACCGAAGGCCCGCAGGCCGATACCGGTCTTCAGGTAGTCCATCTCCTGCAGATGCGCCATCCAGCGCGTGTCGATGATGCGCAGCATCACCTGGGCGGAGAGGTTCTCCATGAGGTCGTGGCCCAACTGCTCGCTCTTCTGCTCGTAAATCCAGGTGAGGAAGTCGTTCAAAGCCTCGGCGACGTTTTCCGCCTCGTCCTCGTGATCGACCTTCGCCACGGAGAAATCGTTGCAGCCGGTCATGTTCGCGGCCCACAAATCGATGGCGCGCACATCCCAGTCGTCGCTGGCGGAATTCCCGGGACAGCACTCCCCCACGATGGCGTCCACGGCGTCGCGGATGATGCCGGGAATGCGCTCGGTCATGGACTTGCCGTCCAGGATGGCGTTGCGCTCCTCGTAGATGGCCTTGCGCTGGAGGTTCATGACGTCGTCGTATTCCAGCACGTTCTTACGGGCGGCGAAGTGCATGGACTCCACCTGGCGCTGGGCGCTCTCGATGGACTTCGACACCATGCCGGCCTGGATGGGCATGTCGTCCTCTTGGTTGGTCTTCTCCATCATGTGCGCGATGGAGTCCATCTTCGAGCCGCCGAACAGACGCATGAGGTCGTCTTCCAGCGAGAGGTAGAACTGGGTCACGCCCGGGTCGCCCTGACGGCCGGAACGGCCGCGCAGCTGGTTGTCGATGCGGCGGGACTCGTGGCGCTCGGTGCCGATGACGCAGAGTCCCCCGGCGGCGAGCACCTGCTCCTGCTCCGCGTCGCAGATCTCGCGGGCGCGGGTGAGGGCGTCGGCGCGGTCGGCGGCCGATGGGATGGGACCGCGCGCCTCCTCGTCGCCCTCTTGGGCGTCCACGTCGAACCCGCGCTCGCGCAACAGGTCCTCGGCGAGCATGTCCGGTTCGCCGCCCAGACGGATGTCGGTACCGCGGCCGGCCATGTTGGTGGCGATGGTGACGGCGCCGAGGCGCCCGGCCTGGGCCACGATATGGGCCTCGCGCTCGTGGTGCTTGGCGTTCAGCGTCTCGTGCTTGATGCCGCGCTTGTCGAGCAGCCGCGAGAGCTTCTCGGAGTTCTCGATGGACACGGTGCCGATCAGGCACGGCTGGCCCTTCGCGTGGCGCGCGGCGATGTCGTCGGCCACGGCGTTGAACTTGCCGTCGATGGTGCGGTACACCAGATCGTTCTCGTCGACGCGGATGACCGGCCTATTGGGGGGAATGGCCATGACCGGCAGCTTGTAGATCTGGCGGAACTCCGCGTCCTCGGTCATGGCGGTACCGGTCATGCCGGAGAGCTTGTCGTAGAGGCGGAAGTAGTTCTGCAGCGTGATGGTGGCCAGCGTCTGGTTCTCCTCGCGCACGAGCACGTGCTCTTTGGCCTCGAGCGCCTGGTGCAGACCCTCGGAGTAGCGGCGGCCCTCCATGATGCGGCCGGTGAACTCGTCGACGATCTTCACCTCGCCGTCCATGACGACGTAGTCGACATCGCGGTGGAAGAGGAACTGGGCCTTCAGCGCCTGCTGCAGGTGGTTCGCCAGCTGGCCGGACGGGTCGGCGTAGATGTTCTCGATGCCGAGCATGACCTCGATCTTCTCAAGGCCGCTCTCCGTGGCGTTGATGGTGCGCTTGGCCTCGTCCATGTCGAAGTCGACGCCCTCTTTGAGGCCGGGCATGACCCGGGCGAACTTCTTGTAAGTGTCGGCGGCCTGGGTGCCGGCGCCGGAGATGATGAGCGGGGTGCGGGCCTCGTCGATCAGGATGGAGTCCACCTCGTCGACGATGGCGAAGTGGTGCCCGCGCTGCACCCGCGAGCTGCCGCGCGTGACCATGTTGTCGCGCAGGTAGTCGAAGCCGAACTCGGAGTTGGTGCCGTAGGTGACGTCGGCCTCGTAGGCGGGCTTCTTCGCCGTCGGCGGCATGCCGTTCTGGATAAGGCCGGTCTTCATGCCGAGGAAGCGGTAGATCTGGCCCATCCACTCGCAGTCGCGCCGGGCCAGGTAGTCGTTGACGGTCACGATATGCACGTTGTGCCCGGGAATGGCGTTCAAATAGCCGGCCAGAGTGGAGACGAGCGTCTTGCCCTCGCCGGTCTTCATCTCGGCGATCTGCCCCTCGTTTAGGGCCATGCCGCCGATGAGCTGCACGTCGAAATGGCGAAGCCCGATGGTGCGCACGGAAGCCTCGCGCACGGCGGCGAAGGCCTCGGGCAGCAGGTCGTCCAGGCTCTCGCCGGCAGCGTAGCGCTCGCGGAACTCTTGCGTCTTGGCGGCCAGCTCCTCATCGGAAAGCGCCTGGAACTCCGGCTCCAGCGCGTTGATCTTATCGACTTTGGCCTGGTAGCGTTTCAGTTGCTTGCCCTCGCCCATCGTGAGCAGTTTGGAGAGAAATCCCATAGGTTGCGTCTTCTTTCTGTGGTCGGCGAGCGGTCATGGGGTCGGCGATCGCCTCCCTTTTAACAACTCCCGTCGCCTTCATTGGGCGACCGCGCGGGCCGCCTCGGTGCAAATCTGCTCCACTCTACCACAGAGCGCAGGTGGCGCGCCCAATTTCACAGGGTTTGCAAGGCGACGAGACCCCCTTCTGCGCCCTTCTGCGCCCGGTTGCGCCCGGTTGCGCTCTCCCGCACCGTTCTGCGCCCTTCTGCGCCCTTCTGCGCCCTTCTGCGCCCGGTTGCGCCCGGTTGCGCTCTCCCGCACCGTTCTGCGCCCTTCTGCGCCGTCCAGCGCCGTCGCACCCCGACCCCTTCGCGCTCCTGCACCGTCACACCCCGGCCCTTCGCGTCACTTCTTCAATCGTTGCCACTACTTTTCCCGACGGCATCTCGCTCGAAAGCCCACTCTCATACAGCCTTGCAGTCTTCGCGGAAATCGCTTGAAATCGACCACCGGCCAATCTCTCCTAACCAGATGCTTCTTTTTTCGAGTTGTTAGAGTTTAGAGCCAATTCACATCACTCTACCCCGCAGTGGTTTTGAGATTGATATACGTATTAAGATATTTTTTTAAATACTTTAGCATATACAGTCGTTCAGATTACAGATTTATGCGAGCGCCAGCTCCGCAAACGTCTAACAACTCAAAATTTTTGCCTCAAACCAAACCAGACATTGTCTCAGGTATGACAAATGAACAAACTCATGGCGTTAGTGCATTTGGTTCAGCCCCGCATCTCGGCCTTTCGCCTCGGCCGCCCACTTCGCCCCACCTCCTCACACGCACTTGCGCAGTTCGCTGCGAAGCCTCATATGGCGATCGAGTTGCTTTCCGTTGAGCCGCTTGAAATCACAGCCAGCTGCGCGAAATGCATGCAGAATTGTCTCTTGGAATTCGAAAACATTCTCAAGCTGACTCGCCGTGATTGATCTTATCTCCAATCCCTGAGCAGCCAGCGCGCTCCTGCGACGCGAATCACGGGAAAGGCGAGAGCTGCTCCCATGGAACTGCGAGCTATCGTATTCAAGTGCCACGCCGCGCTCGGGCCATAGCACATCGCATACCAACGACGAGCCATGAGCGATACGCTCCGGCTCTCGCCTCAACTTGATCGGCTCATTAAGACGCGCACCCCTCATGCCGAATCCGCCGTAATTACGCGGCGCAGTCGCTATGATCGCCAAGGACGTCTCAGCTGGCGAAGCCGACTTTGCCAGAACGTATCGCGCAGCCGTCTTCGCCGGCGCCGACCCCTTGAAGCCACGCAAATGGCTGCAGAAGGCAACCAGCCGATTCGGCGAGCAGAGCGGATGTCGCACAAGATACTCGCTGGCCTCGACAGGATAGCAACCGCATAGCTCATAGCCCAATGACAGAAGCGCGCCAAAGGGAAGCAACGATGCCATCTGGGCAAAAACGAGTTCCGGAGCACAAACGTACACACCCCGCGCGATTTTAAGGAAAGACCCTTTCGGATATGTTGCCGAGCTGTGGTGATACGTCAACCCGTCCGCAGTACGCACCCCGGGCTTGCGATGCCCGAGCACATGGAGAACTTTTCCGGCGCCACTCGAACTATCAGCGAGTCCAGGCTCTTTCGAGCGCTTCGACGAATGCGTCTCCGACAAGACAACGCGACAAGCGCCAAGCAGCTCAGTGAGTTCTTCCGGCACACCATCCTCTAGCGCACCATCAATAATTTCGACAACGGTGCGTTTTGCTGAGGACGAATCCACCAGAACGGCCGATGACGGAAAGATCCGAAAAGGCAGATCATCGGTCTGTATCGTCTTACGACAATGGAAAAGATGCAAGGCAATGCCATTGCGAGCGGACCACAACCTCCAGAATTCCAAAGCAGTCTCATGACTTAAGCAGATGCACCGCATTTCCCCTCCTTTACTTAATAATGTATTACTGTATGCTATATCACAATCGAGCGAAATACACCAGAGGGAAATTCGTCTGCGAAAGATGCGGTAATCGAGCAATTGGTCGCAGAAGCAAACTCGGGACAAGAACAAGCGGAGGCCCACTCCGTCTGGGATCAAAGCACGCAAGGGCAAGCGGAGGGCCATTCCGTCCGAGCGCAAAGGACATTAGGGCAAGTGCGATCCCGTTCCGTCCGGGATCAAAGCATTTCAATCAGCGAACTAAAATGGCGCAAGATTTTCGAGTTGTTAGAGTTTCGCAGACAGCAGCCCCACCCCCCTACGATGTCTCGTTTTCCACATCACATCTCTGACCTGGGGCTATTCACCATATTCGGATACATTGACGAACGTCATGGCGACCTACCTCGGCATAGCGCCGAACAAAAGTCTAACAACTCGAAATTACCGTCCGAGAATTTGGCGGGAGTTGGCAGGAGCAAGACCGCCAGAGGCAAAATAGTCAACAGCGGGACCGGGGCAGCCCGGGCGCGGGCTGCAGGCAGATAGGCCAGAAGGATCCGGGCGCAAGCTGCAGGCAGGAGAAACCGGGGCAGCCCGGGCGCAAGCTGCAGGCAGGAGAAACCGGGGCAGCCCGGGCGCAAGCTGCAGGCAGAGGGGGCCAGGCAAGGCCAAACGCAAGCTGCAGACAAGTGCGAAGTAGCCCGGACAGAACCACGGAAAAACGGGGAGGGCCCGCCATAGCAGGTCCTCCCCGAAAGTACGTCAACAAAGACGAAGCATCCTGCGAGACCCAAGCATCATGGCGGCCCCTCTCCCGACGAGACATCGCCGCCCACCAATGTGAGACCCACAAGGCCCGGGCATCGCGGCAACCCCTCCCGAAACATGATGGCGGAGACTTCGGCCCATGCAAGCGAGCAGCCCGTAACGCCCCAGTAAATGCCGCGGAGAGACTAGTACTCCTCCAGATCGGCGGGGTTCACGCGGCCGCGGAAGGTGCGGTAGATGACCACGTGGTACACGAGAACGAGCGGAAGCCCGATGCACAGGATGATAGTCATCCAGGTGAGCGACAGCTCCGACGATGCGGCGTTGGCCAAAGTGATGGCCGGCCCCACGGAATCGGCCGTGGCGTTCACGAGCACGGGGAACATGGAGCAGGCCAGAAGCGCCACGAGCGCGATCATGGACGCGGACTGGGCCAGAAACGCCTTCAGGTCGTCCCCGGACGTCTTGCCCACGACGAGCGAGGCCAACAGCCCCACCACCACAAGCGCCGCGAACAGCCACCGCAGGATGCCCAGGTTCGGATCCATCTCGGGCCCGACAAGGACGAGGGCGTACACGGACACCACGGCGAACAGCGCAAGCGCAATCACCTGCAGGGGCAGGCGCAGACGAGCGGCGCGGGCCTGAAGGCAAGAGGGCAGCGGCGCCTTCAGCGCGGCCCAGCAGGAGCCGGCGGCCAGAAACATCGCCAGCCCCAAAAGCCCCGTCAGCAGCGTGAAAGGCGTGATGAGGCCGATCAGGGGCACGCCGGCGTAATCGCCCGCGGCGTCCATGGGGATGCCGGCGAAGATGTTGCCCACCGCCACGCCGAGCAGCAGCGCCGGAAGCAGCGAGCCCACAAAGAAGCACGCGTCCCAGAGCTTTCCCCAGGACGGATCGCCGGCACGGAACTCGAAGGACACGGCACGCACGATAAGGCCGAACAGCACCAGCATGACGGCCAGGTAGAACCCGGAGAACGTCGTGGCATAGGCGTCCGGGAAGGCGGCGAACAGCGCGCCGCCCGCCGTGAGCAGCCACACCTCGTTGCCGTCCCACACAGGCCCTATGGCCCGGCGCAGCACCGCGCGCTCCTCGTCGTTTTTGGCGATGAAGGGCGACAGCACGCCGATACCCAAGTCGAACCCGTCAAGCACGAAATAGCCCGCGATAAGCACGAAGATGAGGAAGAACCACAGCACGCTTAAGAACTCCATCATGGCTACTCACCTTCCTTCTTGCTATCGCCCGCGGCGGCGACGGCCTCCGCAACGACGACATCGCCCTCGGCGTCGGCGGCGACCACGGCCACTGCAGCCGCATCGGCGGCAGCAGCGCCCTCGGCAACCGGCCCTTCCTTGATGAAGCGGCCGATGACCCGCGCCCACCCGATGAGCAGCACCAGATACACGAGCACGAACAGGCCCAGCGTCAGCCACAGCTCCGGCGCCGACACCGACATTGAGATGCCGTCGGCCGTCAGCAGCGACACGCCGTCGGGGCCCGTGACCGACGGGTACACCACCCAGGGCTGGCGCCCCACCTCGGCGGTGATCCAACCCGTCTGAATGGCGATGAACGGCCAGATGGGCGACAGCACCGCCGCCCACTGCAGCCAGCGCATCTTCGCGATGCGGCCGCCCTTGAAGGTGAACACGAGCACGAGAATGCTCGTCAGCATGATGAGCCCGTACATGGCCACCATGAGGTGGTAGCTCTGGAACACGAGCCCCACGGGCATGTCCTCCACCACCATGTCGCCGTACTCCTCGGTCTGGGCGAGCTCGTTTAAGCCCGGATACTCCGTCTCGAAGTTGCCCGTGGCCAGAAAGCTCGTACCGCCGGGAATGGCGAAGGGAGCGATGACCTCCTGGTTGTCCTCATCCACAATGCCCACGGCGTACAGCGGGGGCACCTCGGAATCGTACATGCCCTCCATCATGGCGAGCTTGGTGGGCTGCTCGTTCCACACCACCACGGCCGAAGAGTGGGCGAACACGATCATGGCGCAGGAGGTCACGATGCCCACCACGGCGGCGATGCGCATGGTCTTCATGGCGAACTCGGCGTTGCGGCCCTTGAGCATATACCAGCCGGCCACAGCCATGGCCACGAACGCGCCCATGATGAGCAGTGCGTCCACGGTATGGGTGTAGCGGGCGAAGATGGACGGGTTGAAGGCCGCCGAGAAGAAGTCGGTGATGACGGCCTCGGTGCCGTCGGCGTTAAGCTCCGCGCCGGCCGGCGTCTGCATCCAGGAGTTCGCGATGAGGATCCACAGCGCCGATAGGCACGACCCGGCCCACACGAGCCACGAGGACACCATGTAGAACTTCGGGCTCACCCGCTCGCGCCCGAACAGGAGCACACCCAGAAAAATCGACTCCAGGAAAAAGGCGAACAGCGCCTCAGCGGCCAAGGGAGCTCCGAAGATGTCGCCCACGAACCGCGAGTAGTTCGCCCAGTTGGTGCCGAAGGAGAACTCCATGGTGATGCCCGTGGCCACTCCGATGGCGAAAGTCGCGGTGAACACCTTCACCCAGAATTTCGTCGCCGCAGCGTCCTCAGGTTTGCGCGAGCGGTAATAGCGGGTCTCGTTGATGGCCAGAATGAGCCCGAGTCCGATGGACAGCGGCACGAACAGGAAGTGGTACGCCACCGTCAGCGCGAACTGAATGCGCGAGAGCACCGCCACATCAGCGAAAGCCTCCATTGCACACCCCCTTTCTCTGCGCGCCCGCGGCCGAGATGCGGCCGCCCCTGGGCGCAATCGAATACGTTCCCATCCCTAAGCGGAACGGTCAGGTTCCATGGTACTCCTTCTTTGCGGAAGGCAGCGTGTCAACCTGGTGTCACTTCCTGCCCGTTTCGCCGCCTCGCCTGCCTCACCCCTAGGCGAAAGACAACTCGCCTTCCAACAGCTGCCGGTAGAGCGCGGCCAGCGCCGGCGAGGGATCGAGTCCCAGCGTTCGCGACAGGCGGTCGCGGCAGGCGAAGAACGTCTGCACGGCGGCCGAGCGCTGATCGGTGGCCATCTGCGCGCGCATGAGGGCCGCTGCCGCGTCCTCGCGCCCCGCATCGCGCTGAAAGGCCTCCCGAGCGAGCCACAGCGCCCCCTGGAGCTCACCCCGGACAAGAAGACGCCGCGAAGCTGCCACCAGGCCGTCCACGAACTCCGCGTCGAGGCGATCGCGGAAGACGACGATGGCCTCGCACTTGCGCTCGGTGGGCAGAAGCACGCTGCCGAAGGAGCCCTGGATCGTCGCTATGGCCCTCTCCCAGGCCATATCGTCGGCAGGGCCGAACAGAAGGCAGCGAATCAGCTCCTCGAACTCGTCTAAGTCGCTCTCGAACAAATCGGGATCGAGCCGGCAGCCATAGCGGCTGCGGATGAGGTAGGGGCACGACCCCTGCTGGGAAAGGAGGGATCGCAGATCTCCCCACACGCGGTAGAAGCTCTTCGCCCCCGTGCGCTTGTCGGCGGCCGGCCACAACATGGAGACGATCTGGTCGCGTCCCAGCTCGCGCCCGCGGTGCAGGGCGAGCAGCGCCAGCAGAAGACGGGTCTTCGGGCGGCCCTCGAACTGATAGGTGATGTCGCGGCGCCCCAAAGCGACTTCCATGGTGCCGAACAGCTTCAGGCGCAGCGGCTCCACGGACATCTCGGGCGCGACGGCCATCGCCGTCCGGGGCGCACTGGGCACCGGCAAACTGCGCCCGCGCTCGGGAGCCTCGACGACAGGGGCTCCAGAAGACTTCTCGCGGCGCGAGCGGGCCGCCCCCTTCTCGACGTGAGCCGCAAATAATGCGGCGGCCACAGGGGCAGAAAGCCGCGGCAGGCCGAGGCCTTCGAGCACCTCCCCTGCCCGCTCCAGTGCAGCGGCCGCCCGGTAGGCTCCGAAGCCGAGGCTCCAGCCGCGCTCCACGAGTGCGTCCAGGGCGCGATGGCTGCAAGCAACGAGCCGCACCAGCTCGGGTCGGCCGGCAATGGCCGTATCGGCGCCGGCGCCCAGCGCTCCGGTCGCCTCCAGGCCCTCCAGCGCCGCCGCGGCGCCGAGCAGCCTGCGCTCCACGTCGATGCGCGAGCCGCCTCCCCAGTCCAGCGCTTCGCCGACCTGGGACGCCCAGACCGCCAGGACGTCGCCGCCACGGCCCAGCGCCAGCACTCCATGCGCCACCACGACCAGCTCGGCCAGACCGTCCTCCCGCTCGACTCCCCCGGCGCCATCCAGTTCAGCCAGGCAGGAGGCGACCGTCTCCTCCATGGCCCGGCGCGTGGCCGCGTTGCCCACCTCCCAGGCCGCCAACGCCGCAGAGAGAACCGTTCGCGGCGTGCTCCTCTCCGAGACAAGGCTGCGCTGGGCGAACTGAACGGCCCGCGCGCGATCGCCCCGCTGCGCCCAGGCCCAGGCGATCATGGCGTTGATATCCGCCCGGGCTGCCATTTGGGTGCGGGTCGCCGATTCGTAGAGCTCGCACACCTCGACGGCCGCGCCGCCCCACAGGGCCGCCCAGCCGTTCGCCGCCAGCCACCGGCCGTGGGCCCGCCGGCGCGCCAGCAGCGTCATCGCGCTCACGGCGCGCCCGCATTCCCCGCGCTCCATCAAGCGCTCCGCCAAAACCTCTATCGCCTCCTCCCTGCCGGCGAACCCGCAGGTCTCGGCGAGCGCCTGAAGACGCGCCCGCCCGTGATCCCTCACCTCCCCAAGGGATACGGAAAGTGCGGCGAAGCTCTCTTCGCCTGCGGAAATGCCCACAAGAGGGCAGCGCGCGGCGAGAGCATCCCAGGCCTTCTCGGCCCGGCGAGCCCCGAGCAGCGCTCGCACGTCGTCTATCGTGCCCCTTCCGAGCACCGTCATGGCCCACAGGGCAAGCTCCTCTTCCGGAGTGCATCCCGCCCGACTCGCGCCGAGCACCAGCTGGATCGGCGTCGCAGACCCCCATCGCAGGGCGGCAATGCGCTCGGCCAACCCCAAGGGGCGCCGATCCGTCACCCCTTCGGGCTCCTCCTCCAAATCCTCCCGCGCTACCAGCATCTCCGCGGCCTCGATGACGACGCGCCTGCCGAACAGCTCCATCGGCGCATCGGCCCGCGTTGTCGTGGCAATCACCTCGCAGCTTGCATCCGCCAAGCGCTCCACGACCTCCGCAAAGGCCTCGGCGCGATCATCGGTAAGGAGCGGAAGATCGGCCACCACCATCAGCGCGGCGTGCTCGTCGGCTTCAAGCACCGCCTCGGCCAGCACCCCCGCATCCAAATCCCGCAGGAAGCAGGGCGACGAGCCGCGCAGCCAGAATACGTGTTCGAACTGGAACATCACGGATGCGTACTCAAATGCGAGCGTCGCCTTGCCGAACCCCGGCGGCGCGACGACAAGGCGCAGGGCGCCGCGATCCTCGAGGAGCCGCGACAGAAGGCGCGGTCGGCTCCTCAGACGGTCGGGAACCACTCCGTGGGGGCGCCTCCCCTCGCAAGCGCTCTGCTGGATGAAACGGGTCATGGGCATCTCCTTCTTCTTTCGGCCCTCGCTAACAACAGGTCGCACCTTACGAGGCCCCGACTGTCCGGGCAACCAGCAAGGAACATAAGACCGCCGATCCCCTTCCATTGCCGCCCAGACAAACCGCCTGCAACATGCAGGCAGCCTCGCAAAAGGCACCCGCAAGCACAAGGAACGCGCGAGGAAGGCCCGTGGCAGGCGTCTCCAGTCATCTGCGGAAAAGCTTCAGCGCCATTCGCGCTCCGTGCAAGCGACAAGCAGTCGAACGGCACCCGCGCGACGGGCCCTCGCCTTCCTCTCGTGCCACCGGCAGAAAGCCGCCAGCGCCCATTGCCGCCCCAGGAGGGACGGCGCCGACAAGAAATCGGGACGCCGCCACGGTTTCTCCACGGTTCGCGCGAGAGCATTCCCACGAAACCGTGGGGGTCGGCGCGGGCGTCAGGCGAGAGCACTTCCGCGAAACCGCAGCGGTCGACGCGGGTATAAGAAAAGACCCCTCCGCGTTGCGGAAGGGTCCCTCTTCTTGGGACGCGCGCCTCGCGCCCCTTGCCTTTCTTCGCGCTGCCGCGCCGGCCCAATCGCCCGTCGGACGCCCTCGGAGCTTTAAGCCTCCTCGCCCTGGGCCGCTTCGCGGCCGAGCAGCTTGGCGATGCGATCGGAGTACTGCAGGTTCTCAAGCCCCGCCTCGGCGGCCAGGTCGATCACCGGCGCGTCGTTCCACAGCGCCTCGAGGCGGTAGTACTCGCGGGTCTCGGGCATGAACACATGCACGACGATGTTGCCGTAATCCAGAAGCGACCAGCTTCCGTCGGCGGACATCTCGCGGTGGGTGGGCTTGATGGACGCCTCCTCGCGCAGCTTGTCCTCGATCTCGTCGATGATGGCGTCCACCTGGCGGGAGTTGGCGGCCGTGGCGATGACGAAGTAGTCGGTCACGCCGATAAGGTCGCGCACTTCCTGCACCATGATATCGGTGGCCTTCTTCTCATCGGCAGCCTTGGCGGCGATGAGCGCGCACTTCCGCGAGAAGGCGGCCTGCTGCTCTACAGCATCGGTCATAGCTATCCTCACTTTCGGGAACATCAGATTTTGCTTGCATACCTTAGCACAAGTCTCTCCGGGGAGAGCTCCGGAAGGGGCGCGCGGAGCCCGGTTCGCTTTTCTCTCCCTGCGAACACAGTTAAGGGAAATAGCGAAGATGACGCACATAAGTCGGTACCATCCCAACATTGCTGCTGCTGAAGTGGAAGCTATTTCTTTAATAACTGTGTTCTCCGGGAGCGCTCAGAGGTCTCCGCGCGCCCCTTCCGGAGCTCTCCCCTACGTTGCCTTCGCTGAGCTAAGGTCTCCCGTAAGGTACCGGGTCGGGGTTGGCCTCGGCGCGGTAGACCTCCTGCTCGGGCATGTAGGAGTTCCATATCTCGGTGGTCTTGGAGTACATAGGGTGGCGCCGCTCCATGATGAGCTGGACCCAGTAGGCGTACACCCCCAGGAACAGATCGCGCAGCTCAAGCTCCCCGACCTTCTCGCGCAGCTTCTGCACCATCTTTCCCTTGCGCCCCGGCTCCAGGGCATCGGCGATATAGACGATCATGTCCAAATCGCTCATGTCCACCGCGCCCAAGGTGTGGCGCTCGACGGCGGCGAGTACCTTAGGCGGCAGCTCCGGGAAGGCACGGCCCAGGGCCACGGCGGCCGTGAGGCCGTGCAGGACTCGGGGCATGGCGGAAAGCTCGGCGTCCAGTTCCATCCCCAGCTCGTCGGCCCGTGCGAGGATGCCGGGGTCATCGTAGCCCTTGTCCCAGTCGTGCAGAAGGCCGGCCATCCGGGCCGCGGTCTTATCGGCCCCGTAGACGCGAGCCAACGCCTCGGCCGTCTCCGACACGCCGAGGCTGTGCTTGAAACGACGCGGGCCCACCCGCTTCTCCAGCTCGTCTCGGCGCTCCTTGTAGAATTCCTCGCTACGCCAATCAGCCATGGTCGGCTTCCTTTCGGTACAGCTGCTCTTCCTCGATGATCTCGCGAACCGCCTCGGGCACGAGGTAGCGGATGGTTCGTCCCTCGGCCACGCGCTGGCGCAGCTCGCTGGAGGAAATGTCGATGCCCGGCACGACGAAGGGCCGGACATCGAACCTACGCTCTCGCAGGACGCGCAGAGCCTCCTCCCCCAGCTCGAAGCCGGGGCGCGTGGCGGCCGCGAACATCGCGAGGCGGCCCAGCTCGGCGCTCTCGTACCACCGCGGCAGCGTGAGGGCCGCGTCGGCGCCGACGATGAAGACGAGCTCCACCCCCGGCAGCTCCTCGCGCAGCTCGCGCAACGTGTCCACAGCGTAGGTGATGCCGGGGCGCTCCACCTCCAGGGCGCTCACGGCGAAGGCGGGGTTGCCGGCCACGGCGGCGGCCACCATGGCCAGCCGCACCTTGCCGGGGGTCACGGGACGATCCTGCTTGAAGGCGGGACGGCCCGTGGGCACGAACAGCACCGCATCGAGGCCAAAAGCCTCGAGGGCCTCCTCGGCACAGGCGAGATGCCCCAGGTGAGGAGGGTCGAAGGTGCCCCCCATGATACCCAGCCGCGCGAGCGTGCCCGCCCGCGCCCGCTGCGCCAGCGCGTCCACGGCACCGTCCATCGCCCTTAGGCCCTCACCTGGCTCGCGCCGCGCAGCACATACTTGTAAGAGGTGAGCGCGTCGGCGGCAAAGGGCCCCCGCGCATGGATCTTCTGGGTGGAGATGCCGATCTCGGCGCCGAGGCCGAACTGGCCGCCGTCGGTGAAGGCCGTGGAGGCGTTGGCGTACACCGCCGCCGCGTCCACCTGAGCGAGGAAGACGTCTTGGGCCGCCTCGTCGGAGGCGACAATGGCCTCGGAGTGCTTCGTGCCGTAGCGGTTCACGTGGTCGATGGCCTCTTGCAACCCTTCCACGCATTTCACCGCCAGCTCGGGCCCCAGATACTCGGTCTCCCAGTCGGCCTCGCCGGCGAGCACGGCATCGGGCGCATCGCCGGCCACGGAAAGCCCGGCCGCCTCGGCGATGGCGAGCACGCGCGCATCGCCGTGGACGAGCACACCGGCCTCCTTCATGTCCGCGAGAATGGACGGCAGCACCGCATCGGCCACCGCCGCGTCCACCAAGAGCGTCTCGGCAGCGTTGCACACACCAAAGCGGCGGCACTTCGCGTTCCTGATGATGGCGCGGGCCATCTCGGGGTCGGCGGAGGCGTGCACGTACACGTGGCAGTTGCCCGTGCCCGTCTCGATGACCGGTACTTTGGCATGCTCCACGCAATGGCGGATAAGGCCCGCGCCACCCCGGGGGATGAGCACGTCCACCAGGCCGTGCAGCCCCATGAGCACATCGGTGGCCGCCCGATCGGTGGTGGTCACCGCGCAGATGGAGCCCTCCGGCAGCCCCGCTTCCACGGCAGCCGCGGCCAGCACGTCGGCGATGACCTCGTTGGAGCGGGCCGCAAGGCTGCCGCCCCGCAGGATGCATGCGTTGCCGGACTTCACGCAGACCCCGGCGGCGTCGGCAGTCACGTTGGGCCGGGCCTCGTAGACCATGGCCACCACCCCGAGGGGCACCGACACGCGCCGAAGCTCGATGCCGTTGTAGAGGGTCGATTCCAGCGACACGACGCCGAGCGGATCGGGCAGCGTCGCCACCTCCTCCAGGGCGTCGGCCGTGGCAAAGACGCGGGACTCGTCCAGCATGAGCCGGTCCAGCAGCGCCTCGGTGGTGCCGGCCGCGCGCGCCGCCTCCATGTCCTCGCCGTTGGCCTCAACGATGGCCGGCGCCTGCGCCCGCAGGGCCGCCGCCATGGCGTAAAGCGCCCCGTTGCGCTCCTCGGTCGTCGCCTGAGCCAACTTCGCGCTCGCCGCTTTTGCGAATTTCGCCAGTTCGCGCACTTCCTCTTCCAAAGTCATGGGCCTCTCCTATTCGAATAGAACCAGTTCGTCGCGATGGATGACGGGGCGGTCGGCCAGCACGGCCAGAATGGCGTTGCTCGCCACCTCCTCGCGGCTGCGCCCGCAGGCCAGCTTCAGAAGATCGCTCGCCGCCGCGGCACGGCCCCGCGCGAACACGTGCCCCGTCTCGTCGGCCACGTCCACGATGTCATCCAACCCGAAGTCGCCCTCCACGGAGCGAATGCCCACGGAAAGGAGCGACTTGCCGCGCATCACCAGAGCATCGCGGGCCCCTTCGTCCACGACGACGGTGCCGTGCACGGAGTCCCCAAGCGCGATCCACAGCTTCTTGGCCGTGATCTCGTGGGGGCGGTCCGGCGCCGTGAACAGCGTGCCGACCGCCTCTCCGGCAGCGGCCTGAACGATGCAGTCCGCGCGCCGCCCCTGGCAGATGACCATGGGAATGCCCGCGGCCATGAGCACCCGGGCCGCCTTGATCTTCGTGATCATGCCGCCGCTTCCCACGCCGGACACCGCGCCCCCGGCCGCAGCCAGGATGTCGCGGCCGACGCGATCCACGACGGGAATGAGCGTGGCCGCCGGATCGATCTGCGGGTTCGCCGTGTACAGCCCGTCGATATCCGAGAGGATCACCATGAGGTCGGCATCGATGAGGCAGGCCACGAGCGCCGCCAAGGTATCGTTGTCGCCGAAGCGGATCTGCTCGACGGACACCGTGTCGTTCTCGTTCACGACGGGCACCACGGACAGCTCCAACAGCCGCGTGAGCGTATCCCGCGCGTGCAGGTAGGCCGAGCGGTCCTTTGTGTCGCGACGCGTGAGCAGCACCACGCTCGTCAGCATGTCGCGCGCCCCGAAGGCCTCGGCGTAGGCCGTGGAAAGGGCGCTCTGCCCCACGGAGGCCGCCGCCTGCAGGCTCGGCATGTCGCCCGGTCGCTTGGCGATGCCCAGCGCCTCCAAGCCGCAGGCGATAGCCGCCGACGTGACGATGACCACGTCCCACCCGGCCGCGCGAACCCGCGCCACCTGATCGGCCAGATCGTTCAGAAACCCGTAGTCGATGGAACTCTCGGAGGTGGTGAGGGTGGCCGAGCCGATCTTCACCACCAGGCGCTTGCGCCTGTGCGTCGCGTCGTTCATCAGATATCCAACTCCTGGTAGACGTCCACGGCACCGGCCGTGGGAGATTCGAAAGCAAACGAGAAGCCGAGAATGCGCACTTCGTCCCCGTCGCGGGCGCCGGCCTTCTCGAGGGCCGTATCGACCCCCATGCGCTTGAAGCGGTGCTGGAAGAAGGCCACGGCCTCCTCGTTCTCCCAGTCGGTCTGCACCACCATGCGCTCCACCTGCACGCCGGAAACACGCCAGGCGCCGGGGCCCTCGGAGATTATGTCGAAGCGCTTCTCGCGGGCCTCGCGGCGCAGCTCCCACACGTGGTCGTACTGCATGTCGGATGCCGCCTGCTCGCGGGCCGCCTCGCGCAGGGCGTGCACCTTGGTGGCGATGGCGGCCTTCAGCGAGTCTACACCGGCGCCCGTCAGCGCGCTTATGCGGTAGAGCTTCGGATCGATGGGGCTTTCCACGAACTCGTTGCCCCCGGCCGCGGCGATGGAGTCCTCGCGCACCCGGGCGGCCAGCGCCTCGCAGGCCTCCTCGGTGCCGGGCGCGTCGATCTTGTTGGCCACGACGATGCGGGGCCGCGCCGCCAGCTCGTCGGCGTACAGGGCCAACTCGTTCTTGATGATCTCGTAGTCCTCCAAAGGATCGCGGCCCTCCCAGTCGCCGGTCAAATCGACGACCTGCACGATGAGGGCCGTGCGCTCAATATGGCGCAGGAACTCGTGCCCCAGCCCGCGGCCCTCGGAGGCCCCTTCGATGAGTCCCGGGATATCGGCCACGACGAAGGAGAGATCGCCCGAGGTGGCCACGCCGAGGTTGGGAACGAGCGTGGTGAACGGGTAGTCGGCGATCTTCGGCCGCGCGGCGCTCATCTTCGCGATGAGCGAGCTTTTGCCCGCCGACGGCATGCCCACCAAGGCCGCATCGGCCATGAGCTTCATTTCCAGCTCGATCCAGCGCTCCTCGGCCGGCTCGCCCAGCTCGGCGAAGGCCGGCGCGCGACGCGTGGAGGTGACGAAGTGGATGTTGCCGCGGCCGCCCATGCCGCCGCGCGCCACGGTGACCGACTCGCCGTCGTGGGTCAGATCGGCGATCATCTCGCCCACTTCCCCCTCTTCCTCGAAGTACTCGCGCACAACGGTGCCCACGGGCACCTTCAGCACGAGGTCCTCGCCGGTGGCGCCGTGCATGCGGCTGCCGCGGCCGTGGGTGCCGCGCTCGGCCTTGAAGTGGTGCTTGAAGCGGTACTCGATGAGCGAGGAGACCGAGGCGTCGGCCACAACGATGACATTGCCGCCGTGACCGCCGTCGCCGCCGTCGGGGCCGCCCTTGGGCACATGGGCCTCGCGCCGGAACGACATGCACCCGGCACCCCCGTTTCCGCCCTTCACATTGATGCGTACTTTATCGATAAACATAGGAGCCTTTCGAAAGCTAGTATGGTGAGTAGATGATACAACAATGCCCCCTGAAACTTCAGAGGGCATTGGGTTACCGTTGATGTTACGCAGTCGTTGAGACTTAAAGCGTTTAGGCGGTCTGCTCGGCCGGGATGACGTGAATCTTGCGCTTCTGGCCGCGCGTGAACTTCAGCGTGCCATCGCACAGGGCGAACAGGGTGTCGTCCTTGCCGCGGCCCACGTTCTCACCGGGATGGAAGTGGGTGCCGCGCTGGCGGACGATGATGTTGCCGGTCTTCACAGCCTCGCCGGCGAACTTCTTCACGCCCAGTCGCTGCGCGTGGGAGTCGCGACCGTTACGGGTAGAGCCCAAGCCTTTCTTGTGTGCCATGAGAGATTCCTCCTTAACCCGTTACTCGGCCTTGGCCGTACCGACGGATTCGATCTTCACGCGGGTCAGGTTCTGACGATGACCGCGCAGCTTCTTGTAGTTCTTGCGCTTCTTGAACTTGAAGACCAGCGCCTTGTCGCCCTTGAACTGCTCGAGCACGGTGGCCACAACCTTGGTCTTGGCGGCCTTCTCGGGGTCGGCCTCCACCTTGTCGCCGTCCACCACGCAGATGGCCTCAAGTTCCACCTTGTCGCCAGGCTCGACGTTGAGCTTCTCGATGTTGATCTTGTCTCCGGGGGCGACTTTGTACTGCTTGCCGCCCGTTTTCACGATTGCGTACATGTAAGTTTCTCCTTGAATGTGACTAAACGCAAGGCGATATCTTACCCGACACCCCCGCGCGAGTCAATGATTTTCTCCCGCAAAAACCCGCCGTTCACCGAGCATCTACATATATAAGAGACGAGGAGGGCACTTCCCTGAGTTCGAGCCCGGAGAACAGGCAAGTCATCCATTTTCAAGACTGAAACTATACAATAGCATCTAGGTCATAGGTTGGCATGAGATAGGATGGCGCGATGGATTATCAACGAGAGCTTCTTGGAGGCAGTTCCTTCCTTGATCGTTACGAAGAGCAGCTAAGCTCGCTCTGTCGCAACCAGCGCTTCATTAACATGATTTCCTTGGCGTCAAAAGAAGCAGCAGAAAAGACGGGGTCAGATACAGGTAAGGCCGGAAAGAACATCATCTCCGACACTCTCTTTCGCGAGCGCGCTTATCTCCTGCTTCCGGAGTACGCCCATATCGTCGACGATGTTGCGCGAAGCGGCTATTCGAAAAAGTCTGCCGTTCTCTCGATCTACTACGCTGCCAAAATTCTGAATGCTTCCTCCTCTTGCGGAAGCTATTCGGCGTCACAGGCGAACGAATCGGCAGCCTGCCAGCAAGATTATCATGTTCAGAATTCATCGAATGCGAACACTCGACGAATTTGGGAGGAGATAGCTTTCATCATAGACAAGTATCGCAAAGACGGCGCCCCCGAACGCGAATTTCAGATCGAAATGGAGAACGCCTTCGAGAAATTGGGGTGGTCCCGAAGGCTTGGAGAGGTGATCGCCCAATACACTATCCCCGTAGGCTCAGCCCATTCAGTGCGCCCCGATCTCATCATCGCCAAAGAAGGCACGCCGATCTTTGTCGTCGAGCTCAAAAAGCCGTCATCTGGAGCAACCCCGCGAAACGCCGATCAACTGTTCTCCTACATGCGCCTCCTCAAGCTCAATGTGGGCCTGCTGATCTCCGACGTCGTCCAACTCTACTATGATGACCCCTCGAATGCAGACAATCCGCGCCTCGTCGAGAGCATCCCTGCAAGGAGCGACTGCGAAGAGGGGCCGATCTTGTTCGATCTCCTTATGAAAGACGGCTTCGCTAAATCGAGCCTCAATGCTTATATCGCGGAAACTCTCTCGCAGCAAACCACCTTAACCCAGGTGCAGTACTTGAGGTCCCGGCTTCTTTCGGAGCAAGGGGCTACGCTGGTCAACGAAACGCTTACTGATTTTTTCCATTCTGAGGCCGCCAAAGACGTCATTCACGACGCCCTCCGAATTTACCTCCAAAAGGAGTATCCCCAGGAGGTTGTCTCTCAAGCACTCGATGGTCTCGATATCAAATGGGAAAATCAACCTCGGTCGAACAATTCCCCGCTCGGCCAAACATCGGCTCGCGAGGAGCACACCAACAGAGAGTCATCTTACTCCCCCACAGAAGAACCCTCCCTCTTTCGAGGCAAAAAGGTCGGCCAAATTGCGAACGACCACCTGAGGGCCATGCTAGAGAGAGGAAACGTATCTCCTGAAGAAATCCAACTTATGGAAACCAGAGAATACAGTAAACGCGTTTTCGGAATCAACTACCCGTTGCTCGTTCCCGCATCAAGCCCCCACGACCGCGCGCGATATTACGCTACCCCCCTTTTCATTAGGGGCATCGCCTACAAACTCTGCAACGATTGGTACGAATCGCCCGCGAATAACGATCGGCCTTATCTCGTGTCATGGCTCCAAAGCCACGCGCAGGACATATTCTCCTCGTGATTTTACATGGGGCGAGCTGCAACTTCCGGCTCGTTTTCCAGTAGATCTTCGACGAGATAGACGGGATCCATGTACTGGATGCCGTAAGCGCCCTCGTTAATCTGCTCGGCCAATCGGCTCGAGTAATAGATGCGGAGGGCTTCCTCGGCATCAATGTTGAGGCGTTCCGCCAAAAGCGTCACGATTTCCGTGTCCTGATTGCGCTTCAGCGTTTCTTCCAAAATATCCGGACTTATTGGCGCGTCAATCATTGCGTCACCTCATAGGCCTCTTCGAATACTAAGGTTCGATCCAAGAAGGGCTGAGATTTGAAACAGTACTGATCGTTGCGATCGTAGAAGCTCAGTTCCTCGATGGTGCGATCCAGCGTCCAGAGCCCTTTGTAATAGAGATCGACGGCCCGATACACCTGATCGTCAGCCACACCACCGGCAATTAGATCGAAACCCTCGTCCTGCGACTCGCCGCGACGGCACGAACAAACGAACTCCACCCACTCGCGATCATTTTGTTCGAAGACGAGAACGTTGCCGCTAACGTCCCCCTCTGTAAAATCGTAGACGTTTACCAGAGGCCTCCCACCTGCACGCATCGCCTTCCGGCGCGCCCACAACTCTGCTTGCTTCTTCACCGACGTCAGATAGAAACCCCGGCCGAAGTCGAGACGATCGCGGGATCGCGCAACATCGGGGCGATCGACCACGGTATTCGATCCATGAAAGAGCTTCATACCGCATAGCCCTTTTCGCGAGCGAAGGTCGTTATATCGTCGACAAGGTATTCTTTGCCAAGGCAATGCAGTGCGTCGTAGCAAGGAATGATATAGCCCTGCATGATCTCCGATTCCTGAAGCAGGCGGAAGGCATCAGGGACCGATATGCACCATGCGTCAGCAAGAGCGTGCAGAAGGAACACGCTAAAGGCGATCTCGTCCCTCGTTTTCTCGCTCACGGCCCGCTCCTTTCGAAGAGATTTTCATCATAGCACAAGCATCAAACAACCCGCTATACGTAGTCTTTCAATACGCTGTCAGCTATCTGGAAAATGTGCTTTTTTGTTCAGGCCTCTGACCTGGGAAATCTGGAGTTATACCAGGTCAAACTAGGTGTTTCCTGAAAACAAAAAAGCACGTTTTCCAAATTTCGCGAGCCAAAATAGCACGTTTTCCGAAACGAGGAGAAGTCAAGCGGAGCAAAACGAGGAGGGCGTCCCGCTAAAGGACGCCCTCCCGGAAGGATGACAGCCGGCAGGCTGTTATCAACGAATCTTAGGCCGCGCCGGGCAGGATGAGCATGGCGGCGGTAAGAATCACCATGCAAACCACCCCGAGCACGACGAACAGCTTGGCTCCGAACTTGAGCCAGGTCGAGTACTCGATCTTGGCCAGGGCCAAACCGCCCATGATAGCGCCGGAGGTCGGGGTGAACAGGTTCACGAGGCCGTTGCCGGCGGAGTAGATCATGACCATGGTCTCGACCGAGAAGTTCAGCTGGTGGGCCAGGCCGCCCAGAATCGGGATGGAGACCGTCGCCATGCCGGAGGAGGACGGGATCAGGAAGGACAGGACGATGTAGAGCAGGAAGGACAGCGGCGCGAAGATGATCGCCGACATGCCCGCGAGTGCGTTGGCGGCGTTCTCCAGGATCCACATGTCCAGGCCCGTGGAGGCCATGAGCACGGTGATGGAGCGGGCCAGCGCGATGATGAGCACGACCGACATCATGTCGGCGGCGCCGTTGATGAAGGCCTTCACGAAGCGAGCCTCGGACACCCCGCCGATAAGGCCGATGACAAGCGCCATGAGCAGGAACCAGGTGGAGGCCTCGTCGAAGTACCAGCCGCCCAGGGGCACGCCGGTCAGGAACGAGGACCAAGCGGGCTGCACGGTCTCCTCGGAAACCGAGGTGGCCTCCACAGGAGCGGCCAGCTCGGTGGTGGTGCCGTTAGCCTCGTCGTAGGCCGTAATGAGTTCATCGCCGCTGATTGTGGTCGTGACCTCTTCGGTCACCTGACCGGCCTCGAAGATGTCCACGCCGAGATCGGTCCAGGGGATGAACGAGACGATCATGATGACGAAGGTCAGGCCGAAGACGATGAGCGACCACTTCTGGCGGCCGGTCATCTTGGCGGGGGCGGCGGCCTGGCCGTCGCCGGCCTCGACCTCGGACTCCTTCATGCCCCACTCGTTCATCATGTCCTGCTGCTCCTGCAACGACAGGAAGGTGGAGCCCTTGTCGGCCTTCACCTTCTTGGCGTAGCGCATCACGAAGATGATGGAGATGGTGATGGTGACGAGCCACAAAATGGCGCCAAGCGCGATGATGATGGCCTGGTTCACAGCAATGCCCACGCCGGAGAGCGCGTCGACGGCCACGCCGACGGCGAACGGGTTCACCGTGGAGCCCAGAACGCCGCAGCCGGCGCCGAGCAGCACCACGGCCGCGCCGGTCAGGCTGTCGAAGCCGGCGGCCACCATGGTGGCGGCGAGCAGCAGGTAGAAGGGCACGGTTTCCTCGCACATGCCGTAGGTGGTGCCGCCGATGGAGAAGATGAACATCAAAATAGGAATGAGCACGAGCTCGTTGCCCTTGAGCTTGTGAACCAGCGCGGCGATGCCGGCGTCAAGCGCGCCGGTCTCGGTAATGATGCCGAGGAAGCCGCCCAAGATCATGACGAACAGGCACACGCCGATGGCGTCTTGGAAGCCGAACACCGGCGCGGTGAGCACGCCGGAGAGCGTGGCGCCCTCGATGCCCTCCACGCCGCAAGCGGCCATGATGACGGTCACGACGGCGAGAACCACGAGGATGATCAGCAAGATGGTGAACGAAGAGAGGCTCGCGCGCTTCTTCTTTTTAGTATCAGCCATGGGAGTTTCTCCTTAAGGGAGAGGCGGCCGATAAGGGAGATCGGCCGCCGCAATGGATGGGAAGAGAGCCTAGATGGCCTCGCGCCAGGCCGGCATGGACATGCAGCGCGGGCCGCCACGGCCGCGGCTAAGCTCCGCGGACGGCATGACCAGGCAGTTGATGCCGTTCTTGTACAGCACGTCGTTGGTGACGTTGTTGCGCTGGTACACCACGACCGTGCCGGGGCGCACGCACAGCGTGTTGGAGCCGTCGTTCCACTGCTCGCGCTCGGCCGCGATGCGGTCGCCGCCGCCGCAGGGAATGAGCTTCACGGGCTGGCCGACGTACTCGGTCAGGATGGACTCCAGATCCTCGTCGCGCTCGCGGATCTTGGTGCCGCCGTTGCCGTCCGGGGTGATCTCGAAGACGGTCAAAGGTCCCATGATGCCGGGATGGATGGTGAACTTGTCGTAGTCGATCTGGGTGAACACGGTGTCCAGGTGCATGAAGGCGCGGGACACCGGGATGTTGAAGGCCAGGATGGTGTCGATGGTGGACGTCTCGTCGCCGAACACGTTGTGGGCCAGCTGGTCGATGGCGTCGGGCTCGGTGCGCTGCGAGATGCCGATGGCGAGCACGTGCTCGTTGATGTTCAGCACGTCGCCGCCCTCGATGTGGAAGGTGTTCTCGCGGCTGTAGTACTGCGGCACGTCCTTGAAATCCGGATGATAGTTGAAGATGTAGGAGCCGTAGATGGTCTCGCGGTTGCGCGTCTGGCTGTACATGCGGTTGATGCCCACGCCGTTGCCGATCATGTTGAACGGATCGCGGGTGAAGTACAGGTTCGGCATCGGGGCGCACACGAGCTTCGTGCGGTCGGACACCATGTCCACGAGCAGGTTGGTGTGCTGCTGCGGCAGCTCCTGCAGGTTGATACCGGCCATGGTCTTCATGACCATGTCCTTGGTGCCGGCGTACTCGCTATTGATGTAGTCCTTGATGATCTGGGTGTACAGATCGGTGCGGATGCCCGCCTCGTAGATCCACTGGTCGAGGAACTTCTCGCGCAGGGCCGGATCGGTGTCCAGGGCCTCGGCCATGAGGTCTTCCAGGTACACGACCTCGACGCCCTCCTCGCGCAGAATTCCGGCGAAGGCGTCGTGCTCGGCCTGGGCGACCTCCAAAAACGGGATGTCGTCGAACAGCAGCTCCTCCAGCGTGTTCGGGGTGAGATTCAAAAGCTCGTTCCCCGGGCGATGAAGGATAACCTTCTTGAGGTTGCCGATCTCGCTCTTGACGTTTACTCCTTGCATGTGACTCTCCGATCTGGCGCGTCCGCGCCACTCGATTGCCGGCTGCCGCGGTTTCCCTCCACGGCCACGCGAGTCCCGAAGGAACTGGCTCGCGATTTCATGAATCCAATGTGCAGGAACTATGAAGTTTGCGAAAGGTCTAAACCAGTTGTAGCTCGGCCCCATCAGCCAAACGCTTTCCTACGGGTTTCTTCTACAACCAATCTAAACCGCAGGTCACTTACGCTTTTTAAAAACTCTGATTATTGACTTTTCGTCAGGTAATTAAGCGCTGTTACCGTTTCGTAAGCTTTCTGCTCAAGAGTTTTCGCCCGGGCGCGTCTCCACAACTCTCCTTCGAGCGACGCATTCGGGGAACGCAGAGCGCCATCCAGGCCCCCATCGCTCTCGACGGCTTCCCCCGACCCTCGAAATTCCCCGCGAAGCGATATAATGAGCTTAAAAAGAGGGTTTGATGCAGGCTGGCTGGAACGAAGGGGTCTATGGGACTGGCGATTTTCTACGAGACGCTCTTGGTTATTCTCGTCTCGACACTGACGGCGGCAGTGTGTCTTTCCTCGTATTTGGTGACGAAGCGGAAAACGATGCTGTTCGCCTGCATCGCGTTCATGTTCTACTTCTTCGACGTGGCCTCCATCCTGCAGGACGACTATGCGGCGCGCGAGCTGGCCTCGGGGCTGACCCAGGAGTACTATTTCATCCGCTCGCTCTACACGATGGTCACCGGAGCCGGCTTTCTCGGCGCCTTCTGGTTCATGGTCTGCGAGTACATCGGCGAGTGCCGTCGCAGCATCCGCATCACGCCCATCGTCGTTTATGCCGCCCTTTCGCTGATCCTGCTCGCCATCTCCGGCGAGAGCAAGGTGCTGAGGCTCTGCTATTACAGCTGCCGCGCCGCCTTCATGTTCTGGATCCTGGCCTATGGCGCCGTTCACTACCTGCGTACGAAAGACCAGGTCGAGCGGCAACGACTTGGGCGCTACAAGAACCATTGCGTCGCTCTCGCCCTGCTCGGAATGGTCATGGTGGCCGAGGACGCGCTGTTCTTCCTCGTGCTGTCCACCGACACAATCACCTTGGGGCCAATCACGCTGTCAGCGGAGCGCAACTACGCCGAGAACGTGCTCATGATGGTCTGCGCGGCTATGACCTGCTGGTTCGCCCTGCGCCAGCTGAACATTCACTCGAACACGTCGCCCGTGGTGGACGACACCCTGCGCTACCGCCAGACCGCCGAGGATCTGCTCGTCTACGCCAAGCGCCACCAGCTGACGGCCCGCGAGCAGGAGGTGCTCGACTACATCCTGCGCGATCAGGACAACCAGAACATCGCTTCGGCGATGTCGCTCTCCCCTTCCACCGTGAAGGTGCACGTGCACAACATCTTGCAAAAGACGGGGCATACCAACCGCCAGGAGCTCATCCAGGATTTCTGGAAGACGGTGTAAGGGACTCCTCTGACTGGGAGGTCGGGAGGAGGTATCCCCAGCCCGCTGCGCGCTTTATCCCCCTGCGAACGCGGCAAAAGAAATAGCGGAAGGAACGCACATAGGCCGGTACCATCCCCGCATCGCTGCTGCTGAAGTGGAAGCTATTTCTTAACGGCCGCGTTCTCCAGGGGGCGCGCAGAGGTCTGGGGATACCTCCTCCCGACCTCCCGGCGCATGGCTTACTCGGCTGACTCGATCGACTCGCTAGTGCGCTTCGGCCCAGGTGGGACCCCAGCTGACGTCGGCGATGAGGGGCACCTTCAGGCTGACGACGCCTTCCATGACCTCTTTCACCATGGCGGCCAGCCGCTCCACTTCCCCAGCCGGCACCGAGAAGTCCAGCTCGTCGTGCACCTGGATCATGAGCTGGGCCTCAAAGTCCTCGGCCAGAAGACGGCGCTGCACCTCGTTCATGGCCATCTTGATGATGTCGGCGGCGCTCCCCTGCATGGGATGGTTCATGGCCGTGCGCTCGCCGAAGGCCCGCTGCTGGCCGTTGGAGCTCTTCAGCTCGGGAATGTGGCGCTTGCGGCCGAGCATGGTCTCGGCGAAGCCGCGCTCGCGGGCCTCGGCGACGGTCTCGTCCAAGTAAGTGCGCACGCCGGGGTACGCCTCGAAGTAGCGGTCGATCATCTCGCGGGCCTCGGCCACGGGGATGTCCAGCGTCTGGGAGAGTCCGAAGGCCTGCTGGCCGTAGACGATGCCGAAGTTCACCGCCTTGGCGCGGCTGCGCAGCTCCGGTGTCACCGCCTCCACCGGCAGACCGAAGACGCGAGAGGCCGTGGAGGCGTGGAAATCCGCCCCGGAGTTGAACGCCGCTACCAAGTGCTCGTCGCCGGACAGATGCGCGAGCAGGCGCAGCTCGATCTGCGAGTAGTCCGCCGACAGGAACAGCTCGCCCGTCCGCAGCGGCACGAAGCAACTGCGGATCTGGCGGCCGAACTCGGTGCGCACGGGAATGTTCTGCAGGTTCGGGTCGGATGACGACAGGCGCCCGGTCGTGGTGACCGTCTCGTTGAACTGGGTGTGCACGCGGCCGTCGGCGGCCCGCATACGGGGCAGGGCGTCAATGTAGGTGTTCTTGATCTTCGAGAACTCGCGGTAGCGCAGGATGAGGTCGGGCAACGGATGGATGGCCGACAGCTCCGTGAGCACCTTGGCGTCGGTGGAGTACCCGCGCTGGTTCTTCTTCACCGGGGGCAGTTCCAGCACCTCGAAGAGGATGTGGGCCAGCTGCTTGGGGGAACTCAAGTTGAAGGGCTCGCCGGCCAGCTCGTAAATCTGGGCCGTGAGACCGTCCACCTCGGCCTGGGCCTCGCGCCCCAGCGCCTCCAGGCGCTCCGCGTCGATGGCGGCGCCCACGCGCTCCATGACGGCGAGCACCCCCACGAGCGGCAAGTCGATGTCGGCGTAGGCGTCCCAGCTGCCGTCCTTCTTCAGCGCCTCCTCCAAGAGCCCCTTCAGCAGTCGGGCCGCCGTGGCGCGGATGGTCGCCCGCTCGGCGTCGGTTTCGGCCTCGGGCAGCGTGGAGGCGGCCAGGGCCTCCATGAGCGAGTCGTAGGTGTAGGCGGAAAGCGACGAGTTCAGCACGTAGCCCGCCACGGACAGGTCGAAGCCGTCGGCAGAGAGCACCTCCCCATCGCTCACGAGAGCCGGCTCGGCGGTGTCGGCCGGGTACACCCGGTGCAGCTCCGCCTTCACATCCAGGGCCACGAACGAGCCTTCCCGAACCACCTGGGCGAGCAGCGCCAGCGCGTCGTCTCCCACCGCGACGACCGTTGCCTCGTCGGTGGCGAACGCGCCGGTCGCCCCCTCGTCGAACAGCGACACCTGCTCCGGATCGACGAAGGCGACGCCGATGGTCTCCCCCGCCTTCACGGCCCGGGCGACCTCGGCCGCGCCGGCGTCCCCCTCGAGCACCGGCGCCACTTCCAACTTCGCCTCGCGCGAGGGCGGCTCGGCATCGATCATGGCCAGCACCCGGGCCAAGGGGCTCGCCAGCTGGTACTTGCCGAACGCCTCCTCCACGTCCGCCGCGTCGAAGGCGGGAAAGCTCACCGCCTCCAAGTCGAGGGGGAAGTCCAGATCGGTCACGATGGTCGCGATCTCTCGGGACAGAAACGCCGTCTCGCGGTTGTTCTCGATGTTCTCCTTCTGCTTGCCCTTGAGCTCCCCCACGTGCTCGTAGATGCCCTCCATCGACCCGTAGGTCTGCAGAAGCTTCGTGGCGGTCTTGGGCCCGATGCCGGGCACGCCGGGGATGTTGTCGGAGCTGTCGCCCATAAGCCCCAGGTAGTCGATGAACTGGGCGGGCGTCACGCCGTAGCGCTCCTCCACCTCGGCCGGCCCGTTGATGGTCACGTCCGTGATGCCCTTCTTCGTGGTCACGATGCGCGTCAGCTCGCTCGCCAGCTGGTAGGCGTCCTTGTCGCCGGTGACGAGCAGGGTCTCGTATCCCAGCGCCTCGTCGCGGGCGGCAATGGTGCCCAGAATGTCGTCGCCCTCCCAGCCGGGCACCTTCACCACGGGGATGGCCATGGACTCGAGCAGCTCCTGAATGACGGGAAACTGCACGTGCAGCTCCTCGTCCATGGGCGGCCGCTGTGCCTTGTACTGGGCCATGGCCTCGATGCGGTGCACCGGCTTGCCGGCGTCGAAGGCGCACACCACCGCGTCCGGCGAGGCCATTTCGATGAACTTGCAGAGCATGGTGAGGAAGCCGAAGACGGCGTTGGTGGGGGTGCCGTCCTTGGCGGTCATGGGCGTCTGCACCGCATGGTAGGCACGATGCATGAGCGAGTTTCCGTCGATAACGGCAATCTTTTTTGACATTTCGAGCCTTTCGGGTCTTAGGCGTTCCACAAATAGCCGACGCCGCGCACCGTCTCCAGGCGCTGAGCGAGCTCCGGGCCGAGCTTGGCGCGAACGCGGCGCACGTGGACGTCCACGGTGCGGCTGCCGCCGTAGTAGTCGAAGCCCCACACGCGGCGCAGCAGCGCGTCTCGGGAGTAGGTGCGGCCCGGATGGGTGACGAGGAAGGCGAGCAGGGCGTATTCCAAATAGGTGAGGTCCACCGGCTCCCCGCCGACCTTCACCTGGTAGGTGGCAAGGTTCACCGTCATGTTGTCCACGGTGATGTAGTCGGCCGAACTGCCCTCGTTGCCGGGCCACAGCAGCTGACGGATGCGGGTGGCGCACTCGGCGGCGCTCGCCCCGTGCACGACGAAGTCGGCCTTGCAGGACACCGGCAGACGGAACTGGGCCAGCTGGTCCTCGTTCACAATGACGAGCATGGCAGTGGCGCCTTCCTCGGCAAGCGCCGCCTCTACCGAGGCCACCGTGCCCAGAGCGTCGCCCCGGGCCTCGTAGATGACCAGATCGTGGCTCGGGTGCGCCGCGAGCAGCTTCTTGAACTGCACCGATGAGCCCGCGGCCACGTCCACGTCCAGCTTCGAGAGCACCTGCTGGAACTTGTGGGCGTTGTCGAGGCTGTCGGCGATGAAGATAATCGTTTTGCGCTGCATGCTACAACACCGCCAAATTGCGCTCGAGCTCCCACGCGGTCACGATACCCTGGTAGGCCTCCCATTCCTCGCGCTTGGTGCGCACGAGGTAATCGTGGATGTGCTCGCCCAAGGTCTCGCGCATCAGCTTGCTCTCCGCGAAGCGCTCCACGGCCTCGCCGAGGGATTCCGGCAGCGTCTCGATGCCCCGGGCGCGATGCTCGTAGCGGGTGCAGCCGATGGGCGCGGCCTCGTCGGCCGGGGGCATCAGCTCAAGCCCCTCCTCGATGCCCGCCAGCCCCGCGGCCAGCATGACGGCGAAGGCGAGATAGGGGTTCGCCGCCGGGTCGGGGCTGCGCAGCTCCACCCGGCAGGCCGACTCGCTGTTCGGGCGATAGCCCGGGATGCGCACCAAGGTCGAGCGGTTTCGCGCGCCCCAGCTGATGCAGGTGGGCGCCTCCCCTCCCGGCTGCAGGCGCTTGTAGGAGTTCACGTACTGGTTCGTGACCAGCGTGTACTCCGGCGCGTACTTCAGAAGGCCGGCGATGTAGCTCTTCGCCGTGGCCGACAGGTTGTACCCGGACGGATCGTCCGGGTCGAAGAACACGTTGTTGCCGGAGCGATCCATGAGACTCTGGTGCACGTGCATGCCGTTGCCGGGAGCATCCGCCATGGGCTTGGGCATGAACGAGGCGTACACCCCGTGCTTCATGGCGATTTCCTTCACCACCTGCTTGTAGGTCATAACGGCGTCGGCCATGGAGAGCGCATCGGCGTAGCGCAAGTCGATCTCGTGCTGGGAAGGGCCCTTCTCGTGGTGGGAGTACTCCACGGGAATGCCCATCTTCTCCAAAGTGAGCACCGTGTCGCGGCGCAAGTCGGAGGCGGAATCGAGCGACGTCAGGTCGAAGTAGCTGCCATGATCGAGCACGTCGGTGCCCTCGGCGTCCTTGAAGTAGAAGTACTCCAGCTCGGGCCCTACGATAAACGAGTAGCCGTCCTCGGCGGCGCGGCGCACCACCCGCTCCAGCACATGGCGCGAATCTCCCGCGTAGGGCTCCCCCTCCGGCGTGCGGATGTCGCAGATCATGCGGGCCACGGCGTTGGCCTGGGGACGCCAGGGCAAGATCTCGAAGGTGGAAGGGTCGGGAAAGGCCAGCATGTCCGACTCCTGCGCCGCCGAGAAGCCCTCGATGCAGCTGGCGTCGAAGCCCATGCCCTCCTCGAAGGCGCTCTCCAGCTCGCCGGGCACCACCGCGAAGGACTTCATGTTGCCCAAGACGTCGGTGAACCAGAAGCGAACGAAGTGAACATCCCTGCTCTCAACCGTTTTCAGGACGAAGTCCTGCTCCGGATTCGCAACCATATCTACTCCCATCGGTCGCGTTGCGTTCAACTCCCTAGCATTATAAAACCGCGCCCGCTCCCCTTTGCGGGAATTCACAGGACGGCAAAAGAAAAGGCCCGCCGCACCGGAGTGCGAGCGGGCCTTGCGTTCACCGAATGCGACGACGAGCTACTCGGCGGCCTCCACGGCCTCGGTCACCTCGGCGTCGGTCAGCTCCACGCCGGGAGCCTCCTCGGCGGTGCCGGCGGCAGCGGCGTCTTCCATGGCGTCAACGTCGGCCTGAGCCTCGGCGCGGGCGGCCTCCTCGGCGGCCTTGGCGGCATAGGCGGCGGCGCGCTCGGCCTTAGCGGCGGCCTTGGCCTCGCGCTCGGCCTTCTTGGCGGCCTCGCGCTCGGCGATCTGAGCGGCGCGCTCGGCCTTCTTGGCGGCCTCGCGCTCGGCCACGACGTCCTTAGCGGCGCCGAAGCGGTCGGCGAAGCGCTGGACGCGTCCACCGGTGTCGATGAGCTTCTGGGTGCCGGTGTAGAACGGATGACAGGCGTTGCAGATGTCGATCTTCAGCTCGGGCTTGGTGGAGCGGGTGGTGAAGGTGTTGCCGCAGCTGCACTTCACGACGCAGTCCACGTACTCCGGATGAATACCTTGCTTCATTGGGTTCTCCTAACTTCCTTGGTTTCCGACCAAGGGGCCGAATGCGGCTTGGTTTCCGACCAAGCCCTGAGACAAGCTTGTCTATATTAGCATCGTTTTCCCCGAATGCAAGAAAAAAGACCCGCGCAACACGGGTCTTTCTCATTTCGCTCCGCGAGCGGGCGTTTAGATCTCGGTCACCCACAGGCCGTGGAGGTTGCAGTGCTCGTAGACCTTGAGCGGCGTCTCGCCCTCGGCGATGACGAACTCGGCGTGGGGGGCATCGCCCGGGGCGAGCGGGTGAATCTGGTAGCCCTTGTCGGTCACCAGGCAGATGAACTGGATCCAGTGCTCCTCCAGCATGGGATGATCCACCGAGCCGACGTTCACGACGACCTTGTTGCCCTCGACCTCGACGGCGGGCACGTGCTTCTCCAGGGCGGCGTCCTGGGAGCCGGCGACCAGCTCAACCATCTTCTCGCCGCAGCACACCAGCGGCACACCCGCGTCGAAGACCTTAACGGCAATGTTGCCGCAATGCATGCACTTGTAGAATTTCACGTCCATGTTCTACCTCATATCTCTTGTAGCTGCTCGTTACAAAGAGCCGCAGACGCGCTGTCCGCAGCCTTGAAATATTGTACTGGAAGGAGTGCCACCCCGATTTCCGCAACGCCGGGTGACACCACGTCGTTACAAGAAAACCCGATGGAGCGCCTAAGCCGCATCGCCAGGGACAGACGGCGGCTGAATCTCCTGCGGTCCGGCCTGGGGATGCCGCGTCCTCGCCGCGTAGATAAGCAGCGCGATGCCGGCCACAATGAGCGGTGCCGAGAGCACTTGGCCCATGGTGAGCCAACCGCCCCACAGGTATCCCAGTTGCACGTCGGGCTCGCGCACGAACTCGATGAGGAAGCGGAAGATGCCGTAGAGCACCAGAAATGCGCCGAGGAAGGTGCCCTGGGGCCTCGGTGGCCGCTTGCGCGAGAGCGCGAACAGGACGCAGAAGATGACGATCCCCTCCAGCACCGCCTCGTAGAGCTGGCTGGGATGCCGCGGCATCATGCCGGCCGCGCCGCCGAACACCACGCCGAGCGGCCCGTCGGTGGGCGCGCCCCACAGCTCGCCGTTCACGAAGTTGGCGCAGCGGCCGAAGAACAGGCCAATCGGCGCCGCAATGGATCCCAAGTCGGCCAACGTGAGAAACGGAATGCGCGTCATACGGGCAGCTACGGCGCCGCCGATAAGCAGCCCCACGAGACCGCCATGGAAGCTCATGCCCCCCTGGTTGAACGCAAGGATCTCCAGCGGATGGGACAGGTAGTAGCCGTCGCCGTAGAACAGCACGTATCCGATGCGCGCACCCAGCACCACGCCGACGATGGCGCAGACCATGAGCGTGAGCAGGTTGTCCTCGCTCATGCCGAGCTTCCAGCGCTTCGCTACGAAGTAGATGATGGCGGCGGCGCAGACGAACCCGAGCACGTAGGCCAGGCCGTACCAGCGCACCACCAGAGGCCCCAGCGAGAAGGCAATGGGGTCAAGCCCCTGATAAATGTCGTTCAGCATTACGATGTTCCCTCATGGGCGCCCATGCCGGCGCCCAGCTCGATGGCGGCAAATACAACTTCCTCCCGCAACTCGGGCGGAATGGTCAGAAGCGCCGAGATGCGGGCGGCGCAATGGGGACAGGTCAGCGTGAACAGCGCCAGATCGGCGCGCAGGGCCATGAGCGAGTCGTAAGCGCGCACGTCGAGGTCATCGGCCCCGCAGGCCGGACAGGTCACCTTCGCTTTCACTGCTCTCACCGCCTTCGCTCACGCTTGAACCTTTGCCGAACTGCATTGTAGCAGAGCCCCTCGACAATCACGCAAAAGCAAGCCCTCTCACCCAACTGCCTTCTCGGTCTTTGCAAAAAGTCGAGAGAAAATGGTCACAAAATCTGTGTCGAGTCCTAAAGCAGGAACCGGTTGCGGCCGCTGAATTTGTCGCGCGTACACGTTTCCGGGTCGATGTCCGGCCCATTCACAAGGAAGTGCTCGCAGAAGCGACACACCTGCTTGACAGCCGCGTCGTAATCGCGGTTCGGATTTAAGAGCACTCCGAAGTCCTCGCACACCACATGAGTCGGACGGTGGCACGCCGCGTAATGGCAGTCCGCCGGGCACGGCTCCCCCGGCACGTTGTGCGGACAGCGCCCCTGCATCTCGTCATCGCACCCGCGACGGCTCCAGCATCCTTCCATACACCAGCCTCTCTCGTAAAAAAGCGGGCCCCGAAGAGCCCGCACGCATTTCCGAACTCGTTGCCGCCTATTGGGCCGGCACCACGGAGGTAACGCCGGGCACGCGCTCCTTCAGGATGCGCTCGACGCCATTGGCGAGCGTCATCTGGGACATGGGGCAGCCCTTGCAGGCACCCTGCAGCTCCACCGTGACGACGCCGTCGTCGGACACGTCCACCAGCTGCACGTCGCCGCCGTCGGCCTGCAGGCTCGGGCGGATCAGCTCCAGCACCGCGGCCACATCGGACTTCTCAACCATGAGTCACTCCTATCGTGAGAGGTTTCCTATATCGGCCAGCATCATAACACAGAGGGCGCCTAGCCGATCCAGTCGGTGCCGATGATCACCAAAACGTTGGTGTCGAAGGTATAGAAGTCACCGCCGTTCACCACCCGTCCCGCGGACAGGTCGCTCACGATGGCCTTGGCGGCGATTTCGAAGGCCTCGTCCTTGTAGATGACGAGCGTCTCGGGGTACACCGTGCCATCGTCCACGTTGCCGACGGATTTCACGTCGTAGCCCGCCGAGGTCAGAAGCTCGCCGCAACGGGCCGCCGCGCCCTGGATGCCGCTGCCGTTGCGCACCTCCACGGTGACGAGGCTGCGGTCGACATTGGCGAGGTTGCCCTCGAAGCTCTCCGGCGAATTCCCCGCGTTCACCGTCTCCATCATCGCAGCGAGATCCTCGTCGGACACCTCGTAGGTCTCCTCGCCCTCGTCGGAGGTCGTGAGGCGCCCGGGAACCACGGCAGCGTACACCGTCGCCTCGGTGAGGGGGCTGAGAGCATCGCCCAAAGAGATGAGCTGGCCGCTTGTCCAGTCCGTGGAGACGAAGGGCGCGCCGTCGGCTATCACGCTCGGGAAGGAAAGACCCTCGCCCGAGGTGGCGCGCTCGGCCAGATTCACCGTGAACAGGGCCCGCATCTTCGCCTGCATTCCCATTGCATCGCTGTAGTTGGCCGCTCGCAAAAGCGTGAGCGCCTGGGCGCCGTCAAGCGTCTGGGAGCCGGCGGCCAGCACGTGGATGCCGGCCCGGGGGTCGTCCACTTCCTCGGACAGCTCCACCGGCACGCCTCCCACCAGATCAACCAGGGAGGCGAGGCCTTCGGCATCGGTGGAGGCAAAGTGGGCGAACTGAACCCCGAGCAGCGAACCGGCGGCCCGGAGAAGCTCCGCGTCGCCGCCAACCGACGTGGCGTCGCGGAGGGCGTGGCGCTCGCCGTCGGAAAGCTCCACGGACACCGAGGGCGGCAGCGAGATGAACGTAAGCGTGCGGGCGCCCTCGTCGATGCGCACGGCGAGATAGGCCTCGTCAGATGCGGAGGGAGCTGCCGTGTTCTTGGCGAGATCGGCGGAGAGCAGCGCGTAATAGGGCGCTCCCTCCTCGGGAGCCGTCAGCGCCTCTTTGGCGTTCGAGTCGCCCAAGGACAGCTGGGAGTCGGACCAGGCGAAGAACGCCGCCGTGCCCGCCACAGCGGCCACCACGACTACGAGCAGGGCAACCGCCCCGAAGAAGATCATCTTGCGGCGGCGCCCCTTGGCCTGAATCTCCTCGGCGTAGCTGCGCCGGGCGCGGCGCCGGGCGTAATCGGAGTCGCTCTCGCCGCTCGTAGCGCCCACGTCCACCTGGTCCACCATGCCGCGGTCAGCTCGGCGGCTGCGGCGTCCATCGGAGAAGTCGACGCGGGCCGGACGGTCGGCGCCGGCAGCGTGGCGCCCCCGAGCGGAGGAGCCGCGTTCCACATGGGAGCCGATCATGGAATCGTTCACGCGTCGGGAGACGCGACGGGTCTGGGAGGCCGAAGGGGCCTTTTTGCCGTGCAGTGCCATGGACGCCCCTAGCGGAGAGAATCCGCGGACACGCGACGGATATCGGCGCCGAGGGAGGCCAGCTTGCCCACGTAGTCCTCATAGCCGCGGTCGATGTGCTCCAAGTGGTGCACGCTCGTCTCGCCGTCAGCCACGATGCCCGCGAGCACGAGAGCCGCGCCCGCCCGCAGATCGGTGGAGGACACGGGCGCCCCTTCCAAATGATCGACACCGCGCACGATGGCATGGTGGTCGTCCAGCGTCACGTCGGCCCCCATGCGCATGAGCTCGGCGGCGAACATGAAACGGTTCTCGAAGACGTTCTCCGTGATGACCGACACATCGTCGGCCAGGGCCGCCAGCAGCATGAACTGGGCCTGCAGGTCGGTGGGAAAGCCGGGGTGCGGCAGCGTCTGGATGTCCACGGAGGACAAGGGCCCTTCGCGGCGCACGGTGATCCAGTCGTCGCCCGTTTCGACATCGCAGCCCATGGCGCGCAACTTCATAATGGCCATGCGCAAAAAGGCGGGGTCGATGCCGTGCACGGTGAGGGGGCCTCCGGAAAGCGCGCCGCCGACGAGGAAGGTGCCCGCCTCGATGCGGTCGCCCACCGTCGTGTGCTCGCAGGGATGGAGCGTCGAGAGCGGCACGCCCTCGATCTCGATGAGCGAGGTGCCGGCGCCGGACACGCGCGCGCCCATGGCGTTGAGCATGTTCGCCAGATCCTCGATCTCGGGCTCGCAGGCGGCGTTCTCGATGGCCGTGTGGCCCTCGGCGGTCACGGCGGCCATGAGCATGTTCTCCGTGGCGCCCACCGAGGGGAACTCGAGGTACACGTGGGTGCCGCGCAGGCCGTTCGGCGTCGTGGCGGCCAGAACGCCGTGATCCACGTCGAACGCAACGCCCAGGGCCTCCAAGCCCACCAGGTGCATGTCGATCTTGCGGGCGCCGATCTGGCAGCCGCCGGGCATGGCCACCCGCGCCTCGCCGAAGCGCCCGATAAGCGGCCCCAGCACCGAGATGGAGGCGCGCATCTTCGAGACGAGCTCGTAGGGCGTCTCGCAGCTGTCGACGTCGGCAGTGTTTATGCGCAGGGTATGCCCCTCGCGCACCACGGTGGCGCCCAGGCGCGCGAGCACCTCGCTCATAAGTTCGATATCGGAAATGAGCGGCACGTTGTGCAGGATCGTCTCCCCCTGCCCCAGAATGGACGCGGCCATGAGCTTCAAGGCCGAGTTCTTGGCGCCGGAGACGCGCACGTCGCCTTTGAGGGTATGGTTTCCCCGAACGATGATGACTTCCTGGTTCATTTCTAGTCCTTTTGCCGGGACGCCCGAGCGCCCCGCGTCATGCAACTATTCACAAGTGTCCCTATTATAGAAAAAAGCCCGCGCACCCGCGCGGGCTTTCCTCCTTTTGGAAATAAATCCATCCCGTTGCGGCTACTCGCCCAGAGCGAAGCGCACGAAACCGGTGATGGCGATTTTTCCGCCCATCTCCTTGGCGCACTCGTCGGCGTACTGGGCCACCGTGAGGTCGGGGTTCTTCACGAAGTCCTGCTCGGCAAGGCAGTTCTCCTTGTAGAACTTGTCCATGCGGCCGAGCGCGATCTTCTCCTGGATGGCCTCGGGCTTGCCGGACTCGGCGGCCTGGGCCTTGTAGATCTCCATCTCGTGGGCGGCCACGTCGGCGGGCACGTCCTCGCGGGTGGCGGACACCGGGTTCAGAGCAGCCACCTGCATGGCGATGTCGCGGCCACACTTCTGGAAGGCGTCGGAGGCCGGATCGATGCCCTCGACGTTGAAGGTCACCAGAACGCCGATCTTGCCGCCGCCGTGGATGTAGGCGGACACAGCTTGGGCGTCCACCACGGCCACGCGGGCCAGCTGGGTGTTCTCGCCCATCACGTGGATGCAGTCGGTGACGATCTCCTCGACGGTCTCGCCGTCGATGACGGCGGCCTTCAGCGCGTCCACATCGGCCGGCTTCGCGGCAAGCGCCGCCTTGGCGATCTTCTCGGCATAGGCCTTGAACTTCTCGTTCATGCCCACGAAGTCAGTCTCGCAGTTCAGCTCGACCACGGCGCCGGTGGTGCACGCATCGTTCACGATGGCCATGACGGTGCCCTCGTTGGTGGCGCGCCCGGCCTTCTTGGCGACGGCGGCGAGCCCGCGGGTGCGCAGCACGTCGACGGCCTTCTCCATCTCGCCCTCGGCCTCGGCCAGGGCCTTCTTGCACTCCATCATGCCCGCGCCGGTCATCTCGCGGAGCTCTTTCACCATGGAAGCGGTGATGTTAGCCATGAATTCCTCCTTTGGGGAATGAGAGTCTTACTTACTCAGAGACAGCGTCGGCGACCACGTCGGCAGCGACCTCGGCGCCCGCGCCCTCGGCCACGTCAGCGGCGGCCTCGGTGGCCACCTCGGCCACAGCGTCGGCGGCAGCGGCCTCGCCGGCCATCTCGGCGGCGGTCACGTCGGCACCGGTGCCGGCGATGACGGCGTCGGCCATGAAGTCGGCGAGCAGGCGCACGGAGCGGATGGCGTCGTCGTTGGCCGGAATGCCGTAATCGACGTCGTCCGGGTCGCAGTTGGTGTCGAGCGTGCCCACGACGGGGATCTCCAGGCGATGGGCCTCGTGCAGGGCGATGCCCTCGCGGTTGGTGTCGATCACGAAGATGGCGTCGGGCACCTTCTTCATGTTGCGGATGCCGTTGAGGTTGGTCTGCAGCTTCGCGAGCTCCTTGTGCAGCAGGATCTGCTCCTTCTTGGGAAGCAGCGCCATGCGGCCGTCGGCGTCCATGGCCTCCAGCTCCTCCATGCGCTTCACGCGGGTGCGGATGGTGGCGAAGTTGGTGAGCATGCCGCCGAGCCAGCGGGCGTTCACGTAGGGCATGCCGCAGCGGTTGGCGGCGTCAGCGACGGCCTCCTGGGCCTGCTTCTTGGTGCCCACGAACAGCACGGTGCCGCCCTTGCGGGTGAGGTTGCTCACGAAGGTGTAGGCGGCGTCGAGCCCGTAGAGGGTCTGCTTCAGGTCGATGATGTAGATGTCGCCGCGGCTGCCGAAGATGTACGGCTTCATCTTGGGGTTCCAGCGGCGGGTCTGATGCCCGAAGTGCGCGCCGGCGTCGAGCAGCGTGGTAATGCTGACTTTCGTCATGATCACTCCATTCGTTAGTCCTCTGCCCGAGGTCATCCCGCCCCTTCGCAGCCTTTTTCCGGTGGCCACTCGCGAAGTTCGGTCGCCCGAGCATGTGTGATAGTTGCCGCTGCCCATCGCACGCCTGCGAAGACAGCCTGTCTAAAATAGCACAATCCTCCGCAAAAGCAAGGGATTGCGCAAAGAAAGTACGACAAGGCAGACAAGCGCCGGAGGAGGCGTCCCCGCGCAGCAAGAAGGCCCTCGACAATCGTAGCCATCTCATTCCCCTTCCGCTACAAAGCTCCCAGCCCGCGCTATCTCGTCCGCACCACTCAACGAACAGCATCGCGGCCGCAACCTCCGACCGACAGCCTCCGCCACGCAGCCGCGCAACCGCGACTTCCGGTTCGATGCATCGGATCCGCCATGCTGGGCACTCGCAGCTCCATTTGCACGCTCTCGCTCGTCCCTTACGGATCCTCGCTTTCGCGGCCAGGACATCCGAAGGAGCAAAAAGAGCCCGCCAGAAGCGGGCTCTCGGAACGATCGGTCCGGCACGTTAGCCTTACTTGTACTGCGACTCGTGCTTGCGGAAGAAGTCGAAGCGCGGAGGGAGCTCGTGGATGCGGTGGGCGCCGGCATCGATCTCGATGGCCGGGCACAACTCGTCGTTGGAATCGAAGTCGTAGTTCCAGCTGAAGAAGTCACCGAAGTCGAAGCTCAGGTAGTCGCAGATCTTCTCGCAGCCCACGGGCACGACGGGATGCATGAGCAGGCAGGCCACGCGCAGCAGGTAGAACGAGTCCACAAGCACCTGGCGGCGCGCATCCGCGTCCTCGGACGCCTCGGCGGCCTTGATGCCGTCGGCCCACCACTTGTTCGACCAGCGGATGAACTCGTCGCACACCGACATCACCCGGTGCAGCTCCACCTTGTGCATGCGCTCCTCGTAGTCGAGCAGCGCCTCGAAAGCGCGGCGACGCACCTCGGGCGTCACGGCGCCCAAAGGCATGCAGCCGTCGAAATTCTTCTGCGCCTCGTAGAAGCAGCTGCGGGCGAGACGGTTGAACACGTTGGTGAGCAGCGCCCCCTCCTTGAGCACCGGGTCGGCGTAGCGCGGATCGTCGCGCTTGGCCGGGTCCGGGTCGAAGGGCTTGGGGGAAAAGCCGACGGACTTCTGGTCGAGCCCGAGCGCCAGGAAGTGGGCGCGCAGCTGCTCGGGCGTGTAGTGCTCCAGCAGCTCCTCGCCCGTGGGCGGCTTCACCGCGCCCGACGAGGAGGCCTTCTTCTTCCCGAAGAGCATATGGTGGTTCGCCACGAGCGTGGTCTGGCGCATCTGGGAGTCGGGGCCCTCGGCGAACAGGCCGCCGGGGCGCAGAGCCTCCCACAGCGCCGGCTGGGCTACGCCGTAAAAGTACAGGTTGTCCTGGCCGATGAACTGGTAGACCCGAGCGTCGTCGGAGCACCAGAAGTCGCGCCAGCTCGTGCGCGGCATCCCCTGCTCGTCGTTGATCGTAATGGTGAACGAGATGGGCGCCCACAGCGATTCGGGCCAGCACCACACCGTGAGCCCCTCCACGCCGTCGATGACGGGAGCGCGCACGCCCCATTCGATGTTGCCGGTGATGCGGAAGGGCACGAGCGTCTTCGAGGTGCGGAAGCGCAGGCCGGCCGCGGCCAGCGCGTCGCGGGCCCGATCGCGCTCGCCGATGGAGGCGAACTCTATCTCGAAGGATTGCTTGTTGCCCTCGGCGGGACGGAACTCGTGGGGCGGCAGCTCGGCGGCCATGGCCTCGTACTCTTCCAAGTGCTCGTTCTTTACGAAGATCACGGGCGGCGCCAGAAACTCGGCGATGGCCTTGGTCACCACCGGGCGCACCTCGTCGTCGGCCTCAAGCTCGCGCACGTAGCCCTTCAGGAAGTCCTCGAACCCGGGCAGATCGAAGTACCAGTTCTCCACGGGCCGCATCTCGGGGACGGTGCCCGTGAGCGTGGACACCGGGGCGATGAGGTCCACCGGAGCGTACTGATGTCCCAGATCGCACTCGTCGGCATAGGCGTGCTCCGACTTGCAGCCCTGCACGGGGCAGTGGCCCTGCACCTGGCGGCCGTTCAGGAAAGTGCCGGCCTTAGCGTCGTAGAACTGCAGGGTGGAGTCCAGCTTCAAGTGGCCGCTCTCGTGCAGGCGCTCGATGAACTGGTCGGAGATCATCTGGTGCACGTCGCCCGCGTGCCCGATGCCGCTGCCCTCGTAGATGTCCAGGCTCACCTGGAAGGCCTCGAGGGTCGCCTTCTGGCGCTCGTGGTTGGCGAGCACGTAGTCGGCGATGGTGCCGTCGAACTCGCCGGCCTCCACCAATTTGCGGTAGCCCTCGTTGATGGGGCTGCCGAAGCAGTCGGTACCGGAGACGAAACGGACGTTCTCGGCGCCGATGCGGTCGCGCAGAAAGCGCGCGAAGGCGTCGGCGGGCACGAACACGCCGCCGATGTGGCCAAAGTGCAAGGGCTTGTTCCCATAGGGCATGCCCGCCGTCACCACGGCGCGGGCGGGCCACTCGACCCGCTCTCTGCTATTCAAGTCCGACACGGTTCTCCAACTCCTTCAGTGTCCCGGAAACATCCAGCGAATCTTCGGTGCCCATGATATCCAGAAGGCGCGACAAATCGCTCGTGGACGACTGCAGATACACGGTATCAGCATCGGCGATACCGGCCAGCTCGCAGGCCTTCGCCACGGCGGCCTCTTGGGTGCCCAACTCGTCGGCCAGCCCGTTTTCCACGGCGTCCATGCCGGTGAACGTAAGGCCCGTGGCCAGCGCGCGCACGTCTTCCGCCGGCATGTCGCGGCCCTCGGCGACGAAGTTGATGAACACCTCGTTGATCTGATCCACCTGATCCTGGTACCAGGCGCGCTCCTCCTCGGTGAGCGGGCGGTTGCCGGCGCCGGAGTCCTTGGCGTCGGCCGAGGTGATGTTCTCGGCGGAGATACCCAGCTTCTCGTAGAGCCCCGACAGGTCGGTCACCGACATGATGACGCCGATGGAGCCGATGGAGGTCGTCTTGTCCGTGAAAATGTAGTCGGCCTGGGACGAGATCATGTAGGCGGCACTCGCGTTGATGGAGGCGCTCGAGACCACCACGGGCTTGGAGAAGTCGCGGATGTAGGTGCTCATCTCCTCGCCGGCCGTGGCCACGCCTCCGCCGGAGTTCACGCGCAGCACGACCGCCTTGATATGCGGGTTCTGCTCGGCGGCGTCCAACTGGCTTTTAAGCCCCTCGGGGCTTGAGGTGGTGCCGTCGTACTGGATGGTGCCGCTGATGTTGATGATGCCCACGGTGTCTCCGGTAACCGTGTCGGCCCAGGAGGGCGACTCGTAGGAGAAGGCCCCCATGGAACTGGTGAACACCGAGGTGCACGACCCGATGGTGGCCACCCCCAAGATGAGCACCGTCAGCACGGCGGCCAGACCGACGATCCAACCGCGCCGTTTGGGCTGCTGGGCCGGGACGGCCCCAGCCGCGGTGCCGTAGGGAGCCTGGGCCGGCGCCGCGTAGGCGGCAGCCGGCTGCGACTGGGGCTGCGCGGCGTAAGCGGCTTGAGACTGGGCGGCATAGGCGGCAGTCGGGCGCGGCTGGGCAGCGGCGTAGCCGTAGGGATTTGCCTGCGCCTGCGGCTGCGGAGCCACCTGATAGGGAGGCTGGGGAGCGGCCTGCTGCGATGGGGCGCCCTGCCCCTGCCCCGCCGACGTGCCGCCCGAGGACGGGGCGCCCTCCTGCGGTGCGCCCCAGGCGGCGTTCTGCCATTGGTTTTGATCGCTCATGATGCCTCTTTCGTCGGGCCGGATTCGTCGGGCTTACAGTTCCATGCCATCGTCCGCACGACCCTGCTGTGCCTGCATCTTCTTCGCCATGCGCAGCAGGAACTCCTGGTTGGAATTGGTCTGCTTCAGCGACTTGATGAGCATGTCCATGGCGCGCTCGGTGGAGTTCGTGTTGGCCAGAATGCGGCGCACGCCCCAGATGAGCGGGGCCTCCTGCGGATCCATGAGCAGCTCCTCCTTGCGCGTGCCCGAGGAGATGGGGTCGATGGCCGGGAAGATGCGGCGATCGGCCAGGTAGCGGTCGAGCTTCAGCTCCATGTTGCCGGTGCCCTTGAACTCCTCGAAGATCACCTCGTCCATCTTCGACCCGGTCTCGATGAGGGCCGAGGCGAGGATGGTGAGCGAGCCGCCGTTCTCGATGTTGCGGGCGGCGCCGAGGAAGCGCTTGGGCGGATAAAGGGCCGTGGAATCCACGCCGCCGGAGAGAATGCGGCCGCTCGCGGGCTGCGCCAAGTTGTAGGCGCGGGCCAGGCGCGTGATGGAATCCAGCAGGATGACGACGTCCTTCCCCTGCTCGACCAGGCGCTTGGCGCGCTCGATGACGAGCTCGGCCACCTGGATGTGGTTCTCGGAGGGCATGTCGAAGGTGGAGGAGACCACCTCCCCGCGGATGGAGCGCTCCATGTCGGTCGCCTCTTCGGGACGCTCGTCGATGCCCAGGTACATGAGGTGCACATCCGGGTTGTTCGCCGTGATGGCAGCGGCGATGTCCTTGAGCACGGTGGTCTTGCCGGCCTTGGGCGGCGACACGATGAGGCCGCGCTGGCCCTTGCCGATAGGGGCCGTCAGGTCGATGACGCGGGCCGTGGTGGTGTTCTTCCCGTGCTCCATGAGCAGGCGCTCGTCGGGGAACACCGGGGTCAGGTCGGCGAACTTCGGGCGCAGGGCCATGATCTCGGGGGCCATGCCGTTGACGGCCGACACCTTCTGCAGGGCCGCGAACTTGTCGTTGGGGCGCGCCGGGCGCGTCGTGCCCGTGACCATGTCGCCCTTGCGCAGGCCATTCTTACGGATGGTGGCGAGCCCCACGTAGATGTCGTTCTCGCCGGGCAGGTAGCCGGAAGTGCGCAAAAAGCCGTAGCCGTCGCCCATGATGTCCAGCACGCCGGTGACCTCGGCGAAGCCCTCGGCCTTGCAGACGGCCTCGTAGATGGCGTCCACCAGCTCGGCCTTCTTCAGGCCCGCGGCATCCACCCCCGCCTCGGCGGCGCGAGCGCGCAGGTCGGCCACCTTGAGCTCTGTCAGCTCCTCCTTGGAGACGGAGGGCTGAGGCTCTCGGTTGCGATTCTCGTGGCGGTTCTTCTTGTTCTTCTTGCCGCCCTGGCTGTTCTGGGCGTTCTGCTTGTTCTGGCTGTTCTTGCCTTGGCCCTGGCCGTTCTGGTTCTGGCCGCTCTGGTTCTGGCGGCGCTCCTCGCGGTCGCGGCGGCGGATCACCGTCGTGGTGGTGCGCTCGCGGCGAGGAGCCTCCTTGGACTCGGGGGCATCGGCGGCCGCGGGCGCCTCGGACGTGCCGGTGCCCGCTGCGGACGCCTCGGCGCCCTCGGGCTCCTTGGCCTGCGGGGCCTTCTCCTCCGCGCCGGCCGTCGGCTCGGATGCCGCCTTACGGGCGCGGGCGCGGCGCGGCTTGGGAGCCTCTTCGGAAGTCTCGGAAGTCGTAGGTGCTGCGTGGGTCGCGGCACCCGTCCCCTCCTCCGCCGCCGGCTCGGGCGTCTTGCGGGCGCGGGTGCGGCGCGGCTTCGGCGCCTCCTCGGCCGTCGGCGCCTCGGTGGCTGCGGGAGCCGCGGCCTCCTCGGCGGGCTTGGCCGCAGCACGGCGGCGCGTCGTCTTCTTGGCCGGAGCGGCTGACGCCTCGGCACCTTCGGCAGCCGGTGCCGGTGCCGGCGCCGGGGCCTCTTCTGCCTTCTTGCGGGGACGGCCGCGCTTCGGCTTCTCGGGGGTCGCCTCCGGGGCGGCCGCTTCCGTCGTCATCGTCTCTTGGGTATCGCTCATGCGTTCTGCACTTTCTCCCAGTCCTTGAGGAACGACTCAAGGCCGCGGTCGGTCAGCGGATGCTGCACGCATTTCTTCAGAATGCCGAAGGGAACCGTGGCGATGTCGGCCCCCATGAGAGCGGCCTGGGTCACATGGTTGGCGCTGCGGATAGAGGCGGCGATGATCTCGATCTGCTCGCCGTTCACGGTGTCCTCGGAGAAGTCGTAGTTGCCGATGGCGCGCACGACGTCGTCCAGCTGCGCCAGGCCGTCCTCGGAGATGTCGTCGAAGCGGCCCACGAACGGCGAGATGTAGCGGGCGCCGGCGCGAGCGGCCAAAATGGCCTGGGGCACCGTGAAGCACAAGGTCATGTTCACCGGGATGCCCTCGTCGGCCAACGCACGCGTGGCGGCCAGGCCCTCCACCATGGTGGGGATCTTCACGACGACGTTCGGCGCGATGGCGGCGAGCTCCCGGCCGTCGCGGACGATCTCGTCGCGGGTCATGGCCACCGACTCGGCGGACACCGGGCAATCCGGCCCCACGATGTCGCAGATGCGCTTGATGTGCGCGTGGAAGTCGTCCAGCTTGCCCCCGATGCGCGAGTACAGCGTCGGGTTGGTGGTCACGCCGGCCAAAGCGCCCCAGCTGGCCGCCTCCTCGATCTCGGCGAGGTCGGCCGTGTCCAGAAAGAACTTCACGTTCATCCTCCTTCTTGAGGTTTACAGGCAAAGGAATGGGAATGGCGCTCGAATCGACCGCGGTAAAGCGCACTGCGAACCCGAACCGAGAGAACGTTGAAAATGGGCGATACGGGACTATGGGAAGGAAGTGGGGCGCCATCGCGCCCAAGATTCAGAGCTGGAACCATAGTAGCGCAACCGACCGCGCCGCACAAGAAAAAGCACAGACTGCCCGCGACTCAACTCGGAGGGGAGCCAGTCGGCGTTCCGACGGCATTCCAATTCGCTCAGGCCGTCCGCGCTCACTCCTCTTCTTTGCGAAATTCCAAGTAATCGAGGAAGCGGCGGGTGGCCAAAGGAAGGTGACCGGCGCTGCGATAGGCCACGCCGATGGTGCGGAAGACTGGATCGGACAAGGGCAGCGTGACCACGTTTTGGGACAGGCCCCGCAGCATAAGGCGCGACAGCACGCTCACGCCCATGCCGTACTCCACCATGGAGAGGATGGCCCGATCGTCCCATGAGGTGAAATGCGGGTTCTGCCGCACGCCCCACCGCTCCAGAAACTCTAAAAGCTCGTCGTCGGACTCCGATGCCGGCGAGAGCAGCGGCAGCTCGGCCAGGCGCTCCACGGGAAACACCTCCGCGCTCGCCAACTCATGGTCGCGCGGGAGCACGGCCAGAAACTCGTCCTCCTCCAAGGCCCGCACGACAAGCCGCGCATCGGTGCGCAACGGCAACATCACGAAGCCGCAGTCCACGGTGCCAGCGGCGATCCACTCCTCGATCTCGGTGTAATCGCTCACCCGCAGCTTGTAGTCGATGCCCGGGTAGTCGGCGTTGAAGCGCTTGATGATGCGCGGGATCCAATGGGCGGCCACGCTCGGGAACACGCCGATGCGGATGAGACCGGTCTCGAGACCGCGCACCTCGTCCACGGTGGCCTCCAGGGCTCGAAAGCTCTCGCAGAGGGCGCGGGCCTCAGGCAGAAGCCGTGCGCCGTCGCCGGTCAGCACCACGCCCCGGCGGCTCCGCTCGAACAGCGCCACGCCCCAGTCGCGCTCCAAATCGGAGACCATGTGGCTTATGCCCGACTGGGAGTAGGCCAGCGTCTCGGCCGCCTTGGTGAAGCTGCCGGCATCGGCCACCTCCACGAAGGCCTGGTACTTCTGAATGTTGGCGTCCACAGCTCCCTCTTCCCCTCGTTGCTTCGTGCCTCATTGCCTCATATTATGAGAATTTCTCATGTGAACTATGAAATAGTTTCGCTTTTCAAGGGATTTGTCAAGCGCCATAATGCAGCTGCATCAAAAGGAAGGAGGCGGCGCGCTGAGCCTGCGAGCCCCGCGCCCTGCACCGAGAAGGAGAGGCTTACCATGCGCACGAAGATCGCATCGATGAAGTACCTTCTGTGCTTCATTGCAGCCGTCATGATGTTCGGATCGTCGGGCATCGTTGCCAGCACGCTGCCGCTGTCGGCCTTCGAGGTCTGCCTCATGCGCCTCATTATTGGCGCGCTGTCCATGGGCCTGATCTTCGTCGTCACCCGCCAGCGACTGCCCCGGCACGTCGGCCGTCGCCAGTACCTGTTCGTGGCCCTCTCCGGCGCCTGTCTCGGCCTCGCCATGATGACCATTTTCGCTGCCTACCGCTTGCTCGGCGTAGGCCTCGGCGCCGTTCTGGCCGCCACGGCCCCGGTCATCACCATGGCGCTGTCCCCCCTCCTGTTCAAGGAGCGCCTGCGGATTCCCGTGATGGTCGGATTCGCCATCGTGGTCGGCGGCCTGCTTTTGCTGAATGCGTCCGCTCTGGAGGGCACGCTGTCGGTTCCCGGCATCCTCATGGGACTCGCCGCGGCCGCCAGCACCGCTGGCATGGTCATCTTCAACAAGCTCGCCCGCGACATCACCGGCATCCCCTGCACCACCATCCAACTCGCCACGGCGGTGGCGGTGGCCCTCGCCGTGGCCGCGGCTGGCGAGGGCTTCGCCTTCATCGGCCGCATCCCCTCAAGCTCGTGGCCCACCGTCATCGCCCTGGGCGCCGTGTTCACCGCCCTGGCCTACTTCCTCTACTACCGGGCCATCGACCAGCTGCCCATGCAGACCGTGTCGGTGTGCGCCTACGCCGAGCCGCTCACGGCCGTGGTGCTGGGGGCGCTCGTGCTCGGCGAGGTGATGACGCCCGTGCAGCTCGCCGGCGCCTGCTGCATCATCGGCGGCGCGCTTGTCGGCGAGGCGCGCGCGAAGCTGCCGGCCGCTCAGCGACGCCGGATGCGCCGCGCCTACGTGCGCCTCGTGCGCGCCCAGCGTCGCGTCCTGCACCACGCGGCCTAGGCCTCACCCGGCATCACCGAGCCTCGCGGGACAAGCTTTCCAGCTTCTGAGCATTGATCCTTGGACTCATCCACCTAAAACGCCCCTCGCACCTTTGCTCGACGAGCGCAAAACGCGAGCAACCAGCTACCTCTCCAGCATCGAGCGGTAGAAGCAGGTTCGCTCGCCGGTATGGCAGGCGGGGCCGGCCGGATGCACCAGCGCGAGCAGGGTGTCCCCGTCGCAGTCGTAGCGCAGATCGACCAGCTTCTGGGTGTTGCCACTCGTGGCGCCCTTGTGCCACAGCTCGCGCCGGCTGCGGCTCCAGAACACGGTTTCGCCGCGCTCCAATGTAAGCGCCAGCGACTCGGCGCTCATCCATGCCATCATAAGCACCTCGCCCGTGTCGGCGTCCTGCACAATGCAGGGGATGAGCCCCGCCTCGTTGTACTTCAACTCGGGAAGATCCACCTCTCCTCCTAGGGCAGCGTGACGAGCATGACCTTGATGTCGGCCTTGCGGAAGGCCGGGCGCATGTATTCCGGATCGCACAGCTCGGGCAGCACCTGCTGCAACGCGAGGAAGATATCGGCGGAAGGTGCGCGCGAGGCGTCTTCCAGCGCGTAAATCGTGCGCTCCGAGATCCTCATGCCCGTCTTCTCCTCCACCGCGTCGGTGAGCTTCTTGCCTCGCGAGTACCCGTTGGCCAGCCGCGCCGCCTTCAGCAACGTCCCGTAGGCCTCCCAATCGATAACGCTGTTCTCCTTAGCCATTCAAATCTCCTATTGCACTATAGTTCGTAATCTGCTAAAGTGATGGTTGCATTATAGTTCGACTACGATTCAAACGCAAGTTTGTTGCGAAACCACGTTAGCAGTTGACTTTTTGTAAATTCAATTCATAATTATCTTACTAAGGAGAGAGCATGACAAAGAGAAGGGATGTCATAAGGTATTTCGAAAATCACGGGTTCTGGTCCGTCGGCGACACGAAGCACGAGAAGTTCACCAACGGCCGCACAACCATCATGATCAAGAGACACCGAGAAATCGAGGATGAGGTATTCAGGGAGTTGAAGAAGCAGGCAGGCCTTTTATAGGAGATCAGCCAGATGATCAAGGAGCAAGAGATGCAATATACCTATGAATTCGAAATGTGGCGCGGGGAGTTCGCGTGGATTGCTGCACCTTTCGATCTTGTGGGCATCACCCAGGGCGTCGACGTGGAAGATGTCTGCGAGTCGGCGGCCGACCTTTTGAGGGAGCTCGCTCGGGAATACCTGATGCGCGGCGAGACACCGCCCAAGGCAACGTTCGACCACGAGCCCTCTCACGGAGGCGTGAGACTCATCGTGTCCGTCGATGTCACACTGGACGACATCGAGAAAGTGAGCGCTGCTCAGGCGGCGGAACTACTCGGCGTCAGCCGCAGCCGCGTGACGGCTATGCTGCATTCGGGCCTTCTAGAAGGTTGGAAAGACGGCCGCAACACCTGGGTGACCAAAGCCAGCATCGACGCGCGCCTTGCCTCCCGCGCCCCAGCGGGAAGGCCAAAGGCCGGAAAGCGCGAATGACGACTAATGACATTGAGCGTTATGTGCAGAAGCGAAGTAAACGTGATCCCGAGTTCATCCAAGCATGGGAGAATTCTCACTCCAAGCACGAAGCTCTGCGGCAAAAGTCGAATAGCAACAACCTCAACAACACGAGCATCTATCTGAAAGAGGAAACCTCGTCGCATCCCACAACGACTTCCTGCCCATCGACGATCCCCTGGCTGGTTATGCTAAACTTGCACTATGAAGACGCTGGATGAACATACCATTTCCTCTGCCGTTCATGAGGTGATGCCGCGATACGACATCACCGAAGCCTATCTTTTTGACTCCTATGCTCGCAATGAGGCCGACGAGGAATCAGACGTCGATATTTGCATCGAATGCGGCGACTCCATCACGCTCTTCTCCCTGGGAGGACCCGGCGTTGCTCTGGAGGCTGCCCTCGGTCGCTCCGTGGATGTCGTGTGCGGCAGCAATTCCTTCCACCCGCGCGCTCAACAGCGCTACCTGAAAGACAGAAATCTTCTTTATGCGAAATCCTAAGCTCGCCTAAAGCCGTACCGGGATGCCGGCGGCGCGCATGGATTCTTTTACCTGGCGCACGGTAAGCTCGCCGAAATGGAAGACGCTGGCGGCGAGCACGGCGTCGGCCTCGCCCTCGATGATGCCCTCGGCGAAGTGCTCGAGCTTGCCCACGCCGCCGCTGGCGATGACGGGGATGTCCACGGCCCGGGCCACGGAGCGCGTCAGGTGGCAGTCGAAGCCGTCGCGGCTGCCGTCGCGGTCCATGGAGGTGAGCAGGATCTCCCCCGCTCCGCGCCGAGTCGCCTCGCGGGCCCATTCGATGGCGTCGATATGGGTGTTCTTGCGACCGCCGGCCACGTAGACCTCCCACTTGTTGGGATTGCCGGGCACCGCTTTCGCGTCGATGGCGCAGAGGATCGCCTGCGTGCCGAAGGCCCGAGCTGCATCGGTGATGAGCTGGGGGTTCGCCACGGCTGCCGAGTTCACCGACACCTTGTCGGCGCCGGCGGCGATCATCTTGCGGATGTCGGCCACGCTGCGGAAGCCGCCGCCCACGCAATAGGGCAGATGCAGCTCGGCCGAAGCGTGACTCGCGAGCTCCACCGTGGTGGCGCGATCGTCGCTCGTGGCGGTGATGTCCAGGAAGATGACCTCGTCGGCCTTTTGCTCGTCGTAGGCGCGGGCCAGCTCGATGGGGTCCCCCGCATCGCGCAGGCCCACGAAATTCACGCCCTTCACGACGCGGCCGTCCTTTACGTCCAGGCAGGGGATTACTCTCTTTGTTAACATACTCTCTTCAACCCGTCCGCCCGGGCGCCGCCGGGTACCTTGATTCGCTCAGACAGTCCTCGCTGGTATCGAAGGCGTCAGGGCCAACCGCTCCCCCTCCCTTTTGGCCTTCGACACCATCTGCGGAACTCGCTCGGTCAAGGCACCCGGCGGCGCCCGGGCTGCTCTTCCTTGTTTGCTAGCTTTCCAGCTCTTCGATGGTCAGGGGACGCTCCTCCTCTTCCAGCTGGTCGGACAGCTGGAAGGTGCCGTCGCACGCCGCAACGCCGTCGGCCACGGTAAGAGTGCCCTCGTAGATGGCCCGACCGGTAATGACGCCTTCCACGGCGTCGGCGATGGGGGCCAGCGCCCGGATGTCAGCTGCGGTGGCGATGCCGCCGGAAACGATGACCGGATTGCCAAAGGCGGCGGCCATCTTCGCGTAGGCCTCGTTCTCCACGCCGGTCTGCATGCCGTCGCGGGCGATGTCGGTGTAGACGAGGTGCTCGTATCCCAGCGCCGCCATGCGGCGGGCCAGGTCGGCGGCGGCCACGCCCGATCCTTCAGTCCAGCCGGCCACAGCGGCTTCGCCGGCCTTCGCGTCGATGCCGGCAACCAGGGCATCGGGGCCGAACTTCTCCATGGCCGCCTGGGCGAAATCAGGATCGCGCACAAGTGCGGTGCCTAGGATGACGCGGGTCGCGCCAGCATCCAGCAGACGGTCGGCCGCTTCCAGGGAGCGCACGCCGCCGCCTACCTCCACCTTCAGGCTCGTGCGCGCCAAAATCGCGCGCACCACTTCCAAGTTGTCGGGATTGCCGGACTTCGCGCCATCCAGATCGACCACATGAAGCCACGTCGCACCGGCCTCCTCAAACAGCTGGGCCTGATACGCCGGGTCGTCGTTGTACACGGTGACGGCGTGGTAGTCTCCTTTGGCCAAGCGCACCGCGCGCCCGTCTAAAAGATCGATGGCAGGAAGAAGGTACATGGCTACTCCTTTGACGCGACGGGGTTTTCCGCCACCTTATCAGCGTGCGCGCTGCCGGCGCGCGCGGCTCGTGCAATGGTTGCGAAGTTGGCAAGCAGGCGCGCGCCCGCATCCGAGCTCTTCTCCGGATGGAACTGAACGCCGAAGACGGGACGGCCCGGCACCTGCACGGCGCAGGGGAAGGTCACCGAATGCACGGTCTCGGCAATGGTGGCCACGCTCGGCGGCGCCACGAAGCTGTGGGTGAAGTAGAAGAACTCGCCGGGCGCGATTCCATCGAACAGCGAATTCGGCTCGGAGAACTCCACGGAGTTCCATCCCACATGGGGCACTTTGTAGGCGAGGCCGGCAGCGTCGGTGCGGGGCATGGCGTCCACCACGCCCTCGATGAAGCCGAGGCCGCGTGGCAGCGGGCCGTCAGCGGGCGCGTGCTCGGTGCCCGCCTCGAACATGAGGTGCATCCCAAGGCAGATGCCCAAAAACGGCGCGCCGCCGGCCACCGCCGCGCGCACCGCCTCCATCTGGCCCATCTCCTCCATGGACGCGGCGGCATCGGCGAAGGCCCCCACGCCGGGCAGCACCACGGCGTCGGCCGCGCGGATGACATCCGCCTTATCGGTCACGACGACGTCTGCCCCCGCGCCTACAAGTCCCCGCTCCACCGAGAGCAGGTTTCCCTTATGGTAGTCGACAATGACGATGCTCATAGCACGCCTTTAGTTGAGGGAACCGCGCCACCCAGGGCCGGGTCGACGGCCACGGCCTGGCGCAGGGCGCGGCCTGCCGCCTTGAAGGCGGCCTCGAAGATGTGGTGCACGTTGTCGCCAGCGAGCTGCCGGATGTGCAGGGTGATGCCCGCGTTAGCGGCAAGCGCGATGAAGAACTCCCGGGCGAGCTGAGTGTCGAAATCGCCCACCATGCCGAACGGCGCCTCGACGTCCCAGTGCAGCTGCCCGCGTCCGGAGATATCCAGAGCCGCCAGCACCAGCGCCTCGTCCATCGGCACGAACGCGCTGCCAAACCGCTCGATGCCGGCCTTCTCTCCCAAGGCCTCGGCCAGAGCGCGGCCCAGCACGATGCCCGTGTCCTCCACCGTGTGGTGGCCGTCCACATGCAAGTCGCCGCGCACCGACACCTTCAGATCGAAACGGCCGTGACGTGCAAAAGCGCATAGCATGTGGTCGAAGAACCCGATGCCGCACGCCACGTCCGCACGTCCCGCGCCGTCCAGGTTCACCGTGACCTCGATGCGCGTCTCCGCCGTCTCGCGGAGGATGGTGGCCTCTCTCGTCATTGCTCTCCTTCCCTATTGCATAGCCCGCGCGCGCTGGGCACGGCTCTCGGCGAGAAAGTCGCGCAGCCCGCGGATGAACGCGTCGTTCTGTTCCGGCGTGCCGATGGTCGCCCGCAGACAGCCCTCGAGCATGGGGGCGCTGCTGAAATCGCGCACGAGCACGCCGCGGTCGTACAGGTACTGCCAGGCCGCCCCGGCATCTTCCATTGAGAACAGAATCCAGTTGGAATCCGACGGGTAGGCGGTCACGCCGGGCAGGGTGCGCAGCGCCTCCATGACGCGGCCCCGCTCCTCGATGATCTCGCGGATGCCCGGCTCGAAGCGGGCGCGGTTCTCGAAGACCACCTCTCCTATGGCCTGGGAGATGGCGTCCACGGAATAGGGCTGGCGCACCTTGCACAGCTCCTCGATGACCGGCGCGTTCGCCAAAACGTAGCCCAGGCGCGCACCAGCCAGCGAGAACGCCTTCGAGAACGTGCGCAGGATGGCGAGGTTCTCGTGGGTCGCCAGCAAAGGGCGCACCGTGGCGCGCGAGAACTCGAAGTAGGCCTCGTCCACCAGCACGAGCGCATCGGTGGCGTCGAGCAGCTCTTCGATGAACGCCGTGGACGCCCTCTGGCCCGTGGGGTTGTTCGGACTCGTCACGATGACGAAGTCGATGTCGCCCTTCCCCACGCGCTCAAGCACCGCCGCTTCGTCGATGGAGAAGTCGGCCCGACGCGGCACATCCACGCAGCGGGTGTTCGTGAGCCGTGCGTTGGCCGCGTACACCGAGAAGGTCGGGGGCAGGTTCAGGAAGCTGCGCCCCGGGCCGCCCCAAGCGAGGGCCACATCGAACAAAAGCTCGTCGCCGCCGTTGCCCAGAAGGACATTGGCGCGGTCGAGCCCGTTGGCCTCGGCGATGAGATCGCGCAGGCGGTTGGCCAGAGGATCGGGATAGCGGTTCAGAGGCACCTGGGCAATGCGACGCGCAATGGCGGCGCGCACCTCGGCGTCCACGTCGCGCGGATTCTCGTTGGCCGACAGGTACGCCTCGGCCGGCAGGTACTTCGGATCGTAGGGAACGAGTCCCTCAAGCTGGGGCGCCGACGCGCGAACCTTATTCACCGCGCGCCTCGCCGTCCTCCACGCCCGCCGCGGCCGAGCCGGCCACGCTCGCCTGCTCGGCGTCCAGCAGCGCCTTAAGACGCAGGGCCACCGAGCGGGCATGGGCCCACAGCCCCTCGTGGGTGGCGATCTGCACCACGGCGCGCGCGTCGTTCTTCAGGGCCGCCGGGCTGTACTGGATGATGGAGGACTTCTTCACGAAGTCGTCCACGGAAAGGGGCGACGAGTAGCGGGCCGTGCCGCCGGTGGGCAGCGTGTGGTTGGGGCCGGCCACGTAATCGCCCACGGCCTCCGGCGTCCACGCGCCCAAGAAGATGGCCCCGGCGTTGCGGATGGCGCCCAGATACTCCATGGCGCCCTCCACGTGCATCTCCAAGTGCTCCGGCGCGATGACGTTCACTGCCTCCAGGGCCTGCTCCATGGAAGTGCACACGACGATGAGCCCGTGATCTTCAAGGGAGGTGCGGGTGATGTCGGCGCGGGTGGAATCGGCCAGGTGCACCTGGATGGCCGCCTCCACCGCGTCGGCGTAGGCGTCCGAGAAGGTGACGAGGTAGCAGGCCGCCAGGGGATCGTGCTCGGCCTGGGCCATGAGATCGATGGCCACCAGCCGCGGGTCGGCCGTCTCGTCGGCCACGACGCAGACCTCCGACGGCCCGGCGATCATGTCGATGCCCACATCGCCCGAGACGAGCTTCTTGGCCGCGGCCACGAAGGCGTTGCCCGGGCCGGTGATCTTGGCCACCGGGCGGATGGTCTCGGTGCCGTAGGCGAGCGCCGCCACGGCCTGGGCGCCGCCGACGGTGTAGATCTCGGTCACGCCGGCGATCTTGCAGGCGGCGAGAATGGCCGCGTCCAGCGTGCCGTCCTTGGTGGGCGGCGTCACGCAGACGATGCGCTCCACGCCGGCCACCTGGGCGGGCAGGGCGTTCATGAGCACCGTGGAGGGGTACAGCGCCCGTCCCCCGGGCACGTAGATGCCCACGGATTCGAGCGGCGTCACCTTCGAGCCCACAATGGCCCCGTCCTCGCGGGCGAAGAACCAGCTCTGCTGCTTCTGGCGCTCGTGGAAGTCGCGGATCTGGGCCGCGGCGTGCCTCAGGGCCTCGAGGGTGTCCGGGTCCACTTCCGCCATCGCGGCGTCGATGGCCTCGCCCGGCACGCGGAAGTTCTCGATGGCCACGCCGTCGAACTTCTCGGTAAGCGCGCGCAGGGCACCGTCGCCCTCTTGGCGCACCTGCTCGATGATGGCGGTGGCCGCCTCAAGGGCGCCGGGGTTGAAGGCGCCGGTGCGGTCGATGAAGTCGCTCGTGAAGGGCTCGAGGGGTTGCAGGTCGATTCGTCTCATGGTCATGGGGCGCACTCCTTAGGATAGGCTCGGTTGGACAGGGTTGGAAGCGCCGGCGATAGGCGCGTAAGTGTGCTTGGGGGCGTTCTCGGCGAGCACGCGGGCCAGCGCCACGATGCGCTCGTCGGTGCGCAGGGCACAGCCGTTGGCGAAGAAGCGGGCCGTGGAGGCGAGCACCTCTTCCACAATCTCCAGGTTGTTCTCGCGCAGGGTGGTTCCCGTGGCGGTGATGTCGACGATGCGCTCGGCCATGCCGGTGATGGGCGCCAGCTCGATGTTGCCGTGCAGGTAGACGATCTCCACCTGGGTGCCGGTGCGCGCGAAATGGGCACGGGTGATGGAGGGGTACTTCGTGGCGATGCGGATGCTGCCGAGCTTGCGGTAGCGCTCCTCGATGGCCGCACTCGTGCCGGCCGACTCCGCCACGACGAAGCGGCAGCCGCCGAAGCGCAGATCGACCAGCTCCTCCACGGCCGCGCCCACTTCCAGAAGCGAGTCCTTGCCGCAGATGCCGCAGTCGGCGGCGCCCAGGGCCACGAAGACGGGCGCGTCGGAGGGCCGCACGATGATGTAGTCGACCCCGGGGTTGGAAATGACGAGTGCGCGGCCCGGATTGGCAAGTCCCGTCACGTCGAGCCCGGCCTCTTCCAAACAGGCGATGGCCTCGGTGTTCAGGGAGCCTTTGGGCACGGCGATGCGCAACGGGCGGCCAGAGGCGGCCGCGGCGTCGGCCTCGGCAGAGGCGGCGGCCATGGCCTGCTCCAGCGAGAAGGCGAAGCCCGCGGCGGGACGATCGGCCCCGAAGGCGCCTATCATGCGGTCGTAGCGGCCGCCGGAGCCCAAAGGCGAGCCCAGGTAGGGCGAGCAGGCCTCGAAGACGAGGCCCGTGTAGTAGTTGAAGGAGCTGGCCACCGAGAAGTCGACGAGCACGGAGTCGGCCAGACCGGCCTCGCCCAGAAGGTCGTAGGTGGCCTGGAAGTCGTCCAGATCGGCCACGCACCCGAGCGGGGCCACGAGCGCGCGCACCGCGTCGATGGCGTCCTGGGCGCCCCGGATGCGCGCGAGCTGCCGGATGGCCTCGGTGTAAGCGGGCGCGGCAGCCCCCGCATCGACGGCCTCCCCTTCCACGGCGCGCCCCATGGCGACGTCGCACAGGCGGTCGAGGGCCACGAAGTCGGAGCTGTGGTAGGCGTCCAGCACCGCGGCCTTCCACGGCTCGGAGGCACCGGAGCGCTCGAGCAGGGCCCGGAGCACCCCTACCGTAGCCATGGCGAGCACGAACTGCGTCGCTCCGGCCAGCCGCAGCGCCTCGGCGAACAGCACGACGATCTCGGCATCGGCCGCCGGTCCCACTTCCCCGATGCATTCCACGCCGCACTGGGTGAGCTCGCGGGCCTGCACCTGGTTCTCCGTCTCGGCCTCGCGAAAGACGCGCTGGGTGTAGCGGAAGCGCAAGGGGCCGGGGACGCCGGCCAGACGCGTGGCGCACATGCGCGCGATCTGCAGGGTAACGTCCGGGCGCATGGCCAGAAGATCGCCCCGGGAGTCGAAGAACTTGAAGGGGGTGGCCGGCACCCGTCCGCCGGCCCGCAGGACGTCCATCACCTCCAGGGTGGGCGTCTCGATGGGCACATAGCCGCGAGAGGCGAACAGGTCGGCCACGGCCCGGGTGATGGCCTCGCGGACGCGCGCCTCCTCGGAGAGCACGTCGCGGAAGCCCGATGGTGTCACAGCGTTCAACGCACATTCCTCACTGGCGCAAGCGATGCGCGAACGGCTCAAGACCCGTGGCCCGGCATGCATGCAGCCGGAGCTTTCGCCCCGGCTCGCAGGCAGCCGAGGCCATCGCCTGGCTCGTCTCGTCGCAAGCGCCTTCGATTACCGAGATTGTCATGTTACACGCCCTCTCCCCTCCCGACGCCCCGGGACGGCAAACGGCGAATTATCGACAGAGTTCCCACGCAAAGAACGCACGAGGATCTCGCATCGATGCTAGTACTTTATCACAGTAGAGTGCTAAAGCAATGGGAATTTTCACCTACGGTTGGAATTACTCCACGGGCTCGATGATCATGGCGCGGAGGATGCCGGGGGTGGCGTAGGCGCGCTTCCCGGCGCCCATGCCGATGGCCTTGATGGAAAAGCGCTCGGGAAGGACGGACTCGGTGCGCAGAGCGGCGGCCGCGGCGGCGCCCGTGGGGGTGACGAGCTCGCCTTCCACGTCCACCGGGGAAAGCGTCAATCCGGCAGCTTCGGCGATGAACGCCGTGGCCGGGGCGGGCACGGGGATGAGGCCGTGCTGGCAGCGCACCGTGCCGTACCCGCAGGGCAGATCGGACACCACGACCCCGTCGGGCGCCAAGTCGTCGGCCGCCACGGCGATGGCGATGATGTCGGCGATGGAATCCACGGCGCCCACCTCGTGGAAGCGGACTTCCCCCACGGGCACGCCGTGGGCCCGCGCCTCAGCATCGGCCACGAAGCCGAACATACGGTGCGCAATGGCCTTGGCGCCATCGGTCATGGCAGCACCGTCGATGATCTCCGCTATTTCCGCAGGGCCGCGGTGATGATGGCCGCCGGGGGCACCGTGACCATGGTCGTGATCGTGGGCGTGACCGTGGCCGTGCTCGCTTGCGCCCCCCTGCCCGTGCAGGTAGGCCATATCGTGGTCGTGGTTCTCGTGGGCGGCATCCAGCACGACGCTGAAGTCGCAGACGTCCAAACCCGACTTCTTCACCCGGGATATCTCCACAGCGAAACCTTCCACAGGCAGGCTCTCCAGCGCCCGGCGCACCGCCTCCTCGCTCGCGCCTGCATCCAGCAGGGCCGCCGCGCACATGTCGCCGCTGATACCGGAGGTGCATTCCAAGTAGAGAAGTTTCGTCATTGCATCGCCTTTCATGATGGTGCCACCCTCGAGGCGCCCGCGCTCGGCGGGAACCGCCGCAGGCCTATCCCTGTCGGGAATTCAAGTGATTGATGGCGCTTGCCTGGAAGGCGGCGCCGAAGCCGTTGTCGATGTTGACCACCGACACCCCGCTCGCGCAGGAGTTCAGCATGGCGAGCAGCGCGGTCACGCCGCCGAAGGAGGCGCCGTAGCCCACCGAGGTGGGCACCGCGATCACCGGCGCGGCGACAAGACCCCCCACCACGGAGGCGAGCGCGCCCTCCATGCCGGCCACCGCCACCACGGCCCGCGCCGCGCGCAGCTCGTCGGCCACGTCCAGAAGCCGATGGATGCCGGCCACGCCCACATCGTAGAAGCGCCGCACCTCGTTGCCGAGGAACTCCGCGGTGAGCGCCGCCTCCTCGGCCACGGGCAAATCGCTCGTGCCGGCGCAGGCCACGGCCACCACGCCGTCCCCGTCGGGCGCGGGCATGTCGCCGAACACGACGAGCCGCGCCGTCTCGTAGTAGGCGCACGGGGCGATCCCGCCGCCGTCGCCCCATAGAGCGGCCACGGCATCGGCCTTCTTCGCATCCACCCGGGTGGCCAGCACGCGCGGCTGCCCGGCTTCCATGAGCGATGACGCGATAGCAGCGATCTGCTCGGCGGTCTTTCCCTCGCCGTAAATCACCTCACCGGCGCCCTGTCGCATCGCACGGTCGTAGTCGGGCCGCGCGAAAGCGGCTCCGCCACAAAGACTCTCAGAATTCTCGCTCTGGTGAAAGGCCACGGTCACCCCCGCTTTCCGACGAACGCCCTCACTCGTTCTCAGTTGGTTTCTCGGAAAGCCATGATAAATGCTGGAGTCAGCTCCAACAAAAGACTCGAGGGCAACGCCCACGGAACAAACGCATTCGCGGCGGTTACTCCCCCGCGCGCAGAGTCCGCTCGGTGGCCTTCATGACCTCGTCGTAGTGCTCGATCTTGTACTCGAGACGCGCCAAGGCCCGCTCCAGACCGACGATGCGCTCCCGGATCTCTCCGCTCTGCCGCATGAGCAGCTCCTTGCGGGCCGCCGTCGTCTCGTCGCCCTGTTCCAGAAGTTCCATGTACTCCACCAAAGACTCGATGGACATGCCGGCATCGCGCATGCATTTGACGAACTCGACGGCGTTGCAGCTGGCCACATCGTAATCGCGAATGCCGCTCTTGTTGCGAGGCACATGGCGCAACAGGCCAATGCGCTCGTAATAGCGCAGCGTGTCGGTGGAAACGCCGTAGCGCTTGCTGACTTCCGCAATCTTCATGCCGTCCCCTTCGAAACGCGCCGCTGCGCATCTCACGTTCGCGCAGCCTGCGTGCCCATTAGACCATATGGAGTATGCTACAAGTCAATAGATCAAAATAATATCCCATGGAAAAGCCCCGCACACAGCCTATTTTTACCGTTCGGCAACGCTTTGGGAAAGGGCCTTTTTGAGCACGCGCAAGGCATTTCCCCGATGAGATATGCCGTTCTTCTCGGCCTGGGAGACCTCGGCCAGCGCTCGCGTGCCGCCGTACTCGTCGGGCAAAAACAGCGGATCGTAGCCGAAACCCTCGCTGCCGCGGGGCTCGCGCCCGATGGCGCCCTCGATGGTGCCGCGGGCCACCGATTCCGTGCCATCCTCGTCGATGAACACGAGCGTGCACACGAACCGCGCCGTGCGCTCGGCGTCCGGCACGGCGGCAAGCTCGGCCAGAAGCTTCGCGTTGTTGGCTGCGTCGTCCCCGTCGGGTCCCGCGTAGCGTGCCGAGAAGACCCCCGGCGCGCCGCCCAGGGCGTCCACCTCCAAACCGGAGTCGTCGGCGAGCACCGCCACAAAGCGTCCCAGCGACTCCCGTGCCGCCGCACGCGCCGCCCGGGCCTTGATGCGGGCGTTACCCTCGAAGCTGTCGGCGTCCTCGGCCGGATCCGACGTCACCCCCGCCTCGGCCAGCGTCGTGAACGTCCAGCCCTCGAAGTTCAGGGCCGTGCGAATCTCCTCCACCTTGTGGGCGTTGTTCGTGGCGATGAGCACTTCCTTCACGGGTTCCTCCTTGCAGACGGGCACCTCGCCGGTGCGGGCGGTTGCTTACAGTGCGGGCAGATCCACATGCGCGACGACGTCCATGGGGCGGGCGAGCACGCGGCCGCCGAAGCGCCGGAACTCCTCCACGTCGTCGGCCGTGGTGAAAAACGAGTGGACGGGCACGTTGCCCGAACGGGCATGGGCGCGGCGCCGGCGCAGGATGTGATCGACGTCGCGGGCCGTCTCATCGGCCGAGTTCACCAGCGTGACCTTGCGCCCCACCACGCCCCCGATGAGCGCCTTCAGAAGCGGATAGTGGGTGCAGCCCAAAACGAGCGTGTCGATGTCGCAGCGGCGCAGCGGCTCCAGGTACTGCCGGGCGATGTCTTCGAACTCCGGGCGGATGTAGACCTTGGTGGTGTCGGCCATGTAGTCCTCGATGGGCCCGTCGGAGAGCTTCAGCCCCATCTCGGCGATCTCCACGAACCGGGGCGTCGCCGTGGAGAACACGGTGATGCCGGCATCGATGTGGCGAATGGCGTCGCTGTAGGCGTTGGAATCCACGGTGCCCTTGGTGGCGATGACCCCCACGCGCCGGTTGAGCGTCGTGTGGGCCGCCGCCCGGGCGCCCGGCTCCACCACGCCGACGACGGGCACGGAGAAGTTCTCCTGGGCATGGGCGAGACCGGCGGCCGTGGCCGTGTTGCAGGCGATGACGATCATCTTCACGTCCCGGCCGACGAGCCACGTGCAGATCTGCTGCACGAAGCCGTCCACCTCGGCCTGATCACGGGGCCCGTAGGGGCAGCGCGCCGAGTCGCCGAAGTACAGGATGGACTCCTCCGGCAGGCGCTTCTGCAGCGCGCGGGCCACCGTGAGGCCCCCGTAGCCGGAATCGAACACCCCGATAGGGCGGTTGTCGAATCGCTCCGTATCCACGGCGCCCTACTCGTGCACGACGACAACGTCGCCCACCGACAGAAGCCCGTGGAGCTCTTCGGCCTTATCGGGAGGCAGGTTGACGCAGCCGTGGCTGCCGTGCTCGACGTACCAGTCGCCGCCGAACTTCTCCTGCCAGCCCGCGTCGTGGAAGCCCACGGAGTTGTCCTTGAAGGGCATCCAGAACTCCACCTCGGTCTCGTAGTCCTTGGTGCCGTCGGGCTTGTAGCCGCGCAGCACCGACTTGCCATCGTTGGTCTTGACGTAGTAGGTGCCCTGGGGCGTGTCGCGTCCGTCGGCGGGCTTGCCGCTGACAATGTCGCTCTCCCAGATAATGGCGCCGTCATCGCCGTAGAAGCGCGCGTGCTGCTCGGTGAGATCCACGTCAATGTAGCGGGTGCCGAAGTCGCGGCCGCCCTCGTCGGGGGCCTGGGCCGCGTTCTGCTTCATGATGATCTCCAGCGTGCCGCCCGCCCCGGAGGTGAGCGCCTCGCGCACGGCGTCGGCGGTGGCCTGGCTGTCGGTGATCCAGCCGTAGTCGCCGCCCTTCACCGTGACGGCCTTGCCGTCGGGACGCGTGAACGTGCGGGTAGCGCCCGTGGTGTCCATGGCGTTCACCTTCTCCTTCACCGCCGCCACCAAAGGCTCAGGGTCGAAGGTCACGGAGAGGTCGTCACCCAAGGTGATGTGCTCGGCGATCTCGTCGGCGGTGATGGCCATCTTCTCGGCGCCCGCCATGGTGAGAGCAAGCGCCCCGCCGAGGTACTTGTTGGCCGCATCGCGCGCCTCGGCCAGCGCGGGGTCGTCGCGCGTCACCGTGGGCTTGGCCAGCACCGCGTCGGAGAGCGTCACCTTCGGCGCGAAGTTCACCGTGCCCCGCGTCACCTCGTCGATGACGACGTCGGACAGGAGGGTGTTGCCCTCCTCCTCGGGCACGACGACATAGCCGCCCTCGTCGGCGTCATAGGCCACGGTGGCGTTCTTGGGAGCGGTGCCGCGGGCGTTGGCCTCCTCTACGGCGGCGGTCAGCGTGTCGGCCAGCTTCGAGTTCTCCAGGGTGGAGACCAAATCATCGGTGTCGTCGTGGCGCTGGAACACCTCGTAGGGCCACGCCCAGGGATTCATCTCGGCCAGAAGGCCATCGGCGATGGATTGGCTGTCGAGCGCCATGCCCATGTCCGTGGCGTCCAGCGTGAGGGAAAGACCCGGGCCTTCCACTTTGAAGGTGTAGTCGCCCAGCACATTGTCGAGCATCTGGTGGACCTCTTCGGGCGTCTTGCCGGAGATGTCCATGCCGATGATAGTGGACTGAGGGAAGAAGCGCCCGGAGAACACGATGACGCCGGCGAAGTAGACAAGGGCGATGGCGCCTAGAATGGAGGCCATCACGATGCCGAAGATCTTGAGTCCCCGGTGCTTCTTGGGCGGCCGGGCATTCACCTGGTAGCCGGGCACGTAGCCGCCGGACGTCGGGCCCATGGGGGACACGACGGGCATGGCGCCGGTGCCGCTGCTTACGGGGCGCGAAGGCTGAGGGGGCATCGCGGCGGTTCCCTGGTCGACCTGGGGCGGCATCGCGCCCGTGGCCTGGGGCCCCACGGGCCTCGGCGCGCCGAAGCGGCCCTCGGGCATGACGAAGCCGCGGGTCGCGCTTGCGCCGGCGTCGGGAGTGTTATGGGCAGATTTGCTGTGTCGTGACATAGTGCGCTTCCGTGCTGCGTTTCAACTTACTGTTCGGGACCGCCGCGCGCGTCGGCGGATGCGCCTTTGCCCATTATAAGCCAAGGAGCCCGCGGCCGCCGGCGGATACGTCGTTCGGCGCTACTTTCCCACAGTCTGAGCCCTGCGCGCCACCCTTCATCCCATTCCCCACGACTCCCCCACAGAACTTAAAGGATTTTCAGCCCGTTTCCCCAGAACATGACCGTTTTCGTAAGATATATGCCGCGAGAGAAAAGCGGCCGCCCCGAAGAGCGGCCGCGAAAAGCTTGGTGGAGGCGCGGAGAATCGAACTCCGGTCCATACTAAATTGTCCACAAGGCGCTACAGGCTTAGTCAGCGATCGGGCTTCGGAGCGGATCGGTTCGCAGACCAACGTGGCCGCTCCTAGTCGGTTCGGCCTTTCCCGCGGCCATACCGACTACGTGCCGCGGGGCATTCCCCTGAAATGACACCTTGCCCGGTTCGGGGAAGCACCGGGGTCGGTGATCACCAAAAACTGCTGTTAGGCAGCCATGGCGGCCGGCATGTAGTAGCCGGTCTTAGAAGTGTTTTTGCCAATTAACTTGACGGTACCCCTGTTTAGCGTGGCGAGGAGACCACGGCCTGCTCCTCGTTTCGAACTTACCATGTCGAAACCAGTCGCCCCCTTAAGGGTTGTCGATTTATTCTAGCGGCCGCGACGCTCCTGTCAAGAGCCGCATCATCGGCCCCGCTACCGCGGCACGCCCGTGCTGCTGCGGCGCTAGGCCGCCACGCGGATGAGCTCGGTGCCGTTCAGGTCGTAATCGTCCATGCACACGCTCTGGCGCGCCGGCTCGTCGTAGGTGCACCAGTAATAGGTCTTGGTGGCCGCCGAATAGCCGTCGGAGAACATGGTGTACTCGAAGCGCCCGTCGGCCATCTGCGCCCCGCCCTTGCACATGGACGCGCCCTCAAGCGTGCGGAACAGGCGCGTCACGTTGGCGGCCTCTCCTTCTTCTGCGGGGTAATGCGCGTTCAGGAAGGCGGCCCGCACGAAGCGGCTGGCCGGGTCGTAGCCGCCCGGGAACCCGATCATGCCCGCGCCGCTGCCGAACGCGCGCAGGGTGTCGCGCGTCCAGGTAACCGCCTCGGGATGCGCGGTCTCGATGTGCATATAGTTGCGCACGTTCTCGGTGTGCCACGGGAAGGGCGGCTGGTTGGTCAGCACGTCCAGCCCGTCGTCGTACACGTGCATGCCGTCGGCTTGGCACTCGATGACGATGGACTCCTTCCCATCGCCTACCAGCCAGTGCAGCTGGGCCACGCCATAGCCCTCGCTGGGCGCCTTGGCCACGATGACAACGCCCTTGAGCGCCTCGCGCACCTCGGCCACCGTGGAGAAGCTCGCCGCCACCCACAGAGGGAACTCGTAGGCCGCCACGTTCACCGCCCCCTCTTCGGGGGCTTCGGCGAACTGGGCATAGCCGGGGAAGTTCAGGCCGGCGATGGCGAGCCCCGCCTCGTTGGCGCAATCGAAGTAGCACGGCACGCCGCCCACGACGATACCCATGCCCACGCAGGCATGCTCGGGACTCAGCGAACCAAGGAACTGCGTGGGAATAGACGCCCCTCGCGGGGTGATGACCACGCCCTCGCCGTAGCTCTCGCACCAATCGAGGTTGCGGCCGAAATACAAGTTGCCGGCTGCATCGGCAAAACGAACGCCCGTGCACATGATGATCTCCTAACGACGAAACGGGAGCGACCCAACCGATCGCTCCCGCCCATGGTAGGCCCTCACGACCGGCTTTCGCCGACGCGGGCCGTCTCCGTTGTCGTTTCGACAGCGCCTTGTCGCCGTTACTTTTTCTTCTTGAGGAAACTCAGCGAATCGGAGATCTCGTCGAAGGTGCTCTTCAGCTCGGCGGCGACCTGGACGCCGTCCTTGTAGATGGCGTTCATGTCCCTGGTGGCGGCCGCCACGCCCTCGCGACTGATACCGAGATCGAACTCATCGCCGTCCGAGGTGCGCTCCACGCGCACGCCGTCGCCGTCGTTGTCCTCGTCGACGTAGTAGTACTCCTGCTCGTTGCCGTCCTCGTCGAGCAAGATGAAACCGATCTCGTTGTCGTGCTCGTCGACGATCATCGCGTAGATGTCGCCTTCCTCAATCTCCATCTCGATGACTTCGCTCTCCTCCTCGGGCTCCTCTTCGATATGGTAGCCTTCGGAGTGCAGGATATCGGCATCCTCCTCTGCCTGGATGGCCTCGGGCACCTCGTCGGGATCCCAGCCGTCGTAGTCGGCCTCGTTGTCGGTCATGAAGCTGTCGTAGGCGTGCTCCAGATCGCTTTCGGCGGCGTCCTCCCCGTCGGCGTCGAAGATGGCGTCCTCGTCGTCCTCGGCGTCTTCCAGCTCGGTTTCCTGGTCGGTCCATTCGGCATCGGTCTCGCCGACCTCTTCCATGCTCTCAAGCTCTTCGTCAAGACCCATTGCCAGACTCCTAACCTCGTGATGTACGTGCGCGGGCGACCTCGCCCGCCGAAACCATGATGCCACGACTTCCCGCGCCGTGGCCCTCCCGCGCCGTTTCGTTGACCGAGCGTGAACGTGCCAAGGCGCGACGTCGGTCCTGCAACCCGCGAGCACCGAGCGAAGGCGGTGGCGCGACCGGGCACCGGCGCGCGGCGCGGCCCCGCAGACCCTTAGCCTAGCGAACGCGCTCCTTCAGCGCGCGGTCGATCTCGCGCTTAGTGTCGCGCTCCTTCATAGAGGCGCGCTTGTCGTAGAGCTTCTTGCCGCGGGCCAGCGCCAGCTCCACCTTCACCCGGCCGTCCTCGTTGAAGTACATTTTCAAAGGCACGATGGCCAGGCCCTTCTCGGCCACTTTCGCATCCAGGTAGCGGATCTGCTTCTTGTGCAGCAGAAGTTTCCGGCGCCGGTCGGGGTCGGGGTTGAAGATGCTGCCGTTGGAGTACGGCGAGATGTGCACGTTGTTGAGCCACACCTCGCCGCTCCGGATGAGGGCGAAACAGTCGGTGAGCTGGCAGTTGTTCTCCCGCAGCGAGCGCACCTCGGTGCCCGTCAGCTCGATACCGGCCTCGTAGGTCTCCAAGATCTCATAGTCGTGGAAGGCCCGGCGGTTCTTCGCGATGGTCTTCTCCTCGCGCTTCGGCACGGCCCTCACGCCCCCTCGGGTGCGGCGGAAGCGTCGGACGCGTCGGCATCGGCGCCGGCGCCCTTCCCTTCCGCATTCTCGGTCACAGCGCCGCCCAGCCCCGGCACGAAGCTCGTCTCGGGAGCGAGATCCTGCGCGAAGCGGGTAATGAGGCGCACTGTGGCCTCCAGATCGCGCAGGCAGACAACCTCGGTGGGAGTGTGCATGTAGCGCAGCGGCACGGAGACAAGCCCCGTGGGGATGCCTCCGCGCGTCACCTGGATGGCCCGGGCGTCGGTGCCGGTGACCGACGGCTCGGCCTCCAGCTGGTACGGAACGCCCTCCGCCTCGGCAGCGGCCACAAGGCGCTCGAACACCACGGGGTTGATGTTCGGCCCCCGCGCGATGACCGGACCCGCCCCGCAGACGATTTTGCCGTACTTCGTTTTGTCGATGCCCGGATAGTCCGTGGCGTGGGTGACGTCGAAGGCGAGCGCCACGTCGGGGTTCACGGCATGGGCGCTTGTCATGGCGCCGCGGGTGCCGATCTCCTCCTGAGTGGTGGCCACCGCGATGAAGTCGCCCGGGGCGCGACCGGCGAGAGCCAGCTTCTCCATGACGCGACAGGCGATCCACACGCCGCACTTGTCATCGAAGCACTTCGAGACGGCCATGTCGTCGCCGAACCGCTCGAATCCGACGCCGAACGTGATGGGGTCGCCCACGGACACGAGCTTCTTCACGCGCTTGGGCTTCATGCCCAAATCGATGACGAGGGAGGAGAGCGGGGTGACCGTCTTGCGCTCGTCCGGCTCGATGAGGTGGATGGGCTTGCGGCCCACGATGCCGCGGAGGGTGCCGGAAGCGGTGTGCACATCGACCCGCATGCCGGGCAAGATAGCCGCGTCCACGCCGCCGAGCGAGGCCACGGAGAGGAAGCCCTCGTCGGAGATGTAGGTGACCATGAGGCCGATCTCGTCCATATGGGCCGCCAGCATGAGCGAGGGCGCACCGGCGTCGCGGCCCTCGAGCACCGCGCGCACCGAGCCCATGGTGTCGGTGGCCACCTCGTCGGCCACACCAGCGAGCCTCTCGCGCACCAACGCGGCCGCCGGCTCCTCGAAGCCCGTCGGCGAGGGCGTCTCCACCAACTGCTTCAAAAACTTCAGATGTTTCTTCTTCATTGGTTCTCCTGTTCGATCCACCGGTGAGCAGGCTCGTTGTGCTGCGTTCGCGCCGTCACCTTGCGCCTTGGGCCTCGTTTACCAGTATCCCTTCGAATGCTTTCGCTTGCGCTCGGGTTTGGGAGGACGGAAATCCAGCGCCAGCTGGCCGTCGGTGGTCTTCTCCCGCTTCTCGGCGGGGGCGGCGCCGGCCCGCTCCACCTTCTCGATAGTCCACGACACCGCGCTCGCGCCGAACAGCTCCAGCATCTTCATCCGTGCGTCGTGGGCGTTGGCCTTAGTGCCGGCCCGCGCGTCGCTCTCGAACTCGAAGAGCCCGCGCTCACGGTCGTAGGAGCCCTTCGGCGACTGATAGTGAGCGATGTAGGTTGCCATAGACTCGCGTGCTTCCTTTCTCGAACGTTCCCGAGCCATGATAGCAGAGCGCGCAGATCCGCGCGGCGTGCCATCCTCAGGACGCGCGAAGAAAACGCCCTACGCCGCTCGAACGCCTTCTCCTTTGAGTGCTTTCTTCTTTGTAGGTTGCGGGAAAACAACGGTCGGAACCCGCAGTGGCAAGAGTTTGACGGAGTTTCGTCGAGCGATCGGCTGGAATGGCTTGAAAACCACGAAACATCGGACGAGAAGGCCTTTTTCGGCGATGTTGTAATACCGAAGAGGACATTTTCCCAGGTCGTGTATTACAAAGAGGCCTCTGAAGCCCGGTTGACGCCGATGTTTCGCTATTTCTAAGCCATTTGAAGAGCTGGAAACATCATTTTCTGGTCAGAAACCGATGTTTCGTGATTTCCAAGCCACTTCAAGCTTGGAAAAAGGTCGGTTAGCAGAAACCCGCATCAGAGGACACCAAGGCCATGCCCTCCGAGCCGCTGGCGCACAATTGGCACGTCCGCGCAAGACGAGCCCTCGAAAAGCGAAAGGCCATCGCTCGAAAACGAGAGATGACCTCGCTAAAGTTCTGGAGCCGGTGACAGGAATCGAACCCGCAACCCACTGATTACAAATCAGTTGCTCTACCGTTGAGCCACACCGGCGACGAGCGCGTGAACGGCCGACCCTCCCCATCGATGCCGTTCCGCGTCGGCCCATTGTACGACAACGTCCCGGTTTAGGGAAGTTGCAACCGCGGATTCTCTACTCCTTGGCGCCCCACTGCTCGTAGTAGGCGTCGATGGCGGCCGCGATATCGTCGTCGATAACGATGCGCCCGGCCACTTCATGATTGTGCAGGCACTCCTTCACCTCGGCCATGGACACGATGGAGGCCACCGGGAAGCCGTACTTCGCCTCGATCTCCTTCTGGGCCGTGGTGACGCCGCCCTTCCCCACCTCCATGCGGTTGAGCGACACGATGAGCCCGCGCACATCCACATCGGCAGCGGCCTTCAAGATGGGGTAGGTCTCGTCGATGGACTTGCCCGAAGTGGTGACGTCCTCCACCATGATGACCTTGTCGCCGTCGTGAAGTTCCGCGCCCAAGAGGTTGCCCGCATCGGCCCCGTGGTCCTTCACTTCCTTGCGGTTGCAGCAGTACTTCACTTCCTTGCCGTAGAGCTCCTGCAGCGCCATGGCGGTGACCACCGCTAAGGGGATGCCCTTGTAGGCCGGCCCGAACACCACGTCGAAGTCGAGCCCGAAGTTGTCGTTGATGGCCTGGGCGTAGTACAGCCCCAGCCGATGCAGCTGCTCGCCGGTCACGTACGCCCCCGCGTTCATGAAGAACGGCGACTTGCGCCCGCTCTTCAGCGTGAAGTCGCCGAACTTCAGCACATCGCTCTCCACCATGAACTCGATGAACTCGCGCTTGTAAGCCTCCATAGCCGCCCTTTCATCCGTGAGGAGTTCCCTCATGTTTCCTATGGGCACCATGATACCCGATTTCCTCGTCGGTTTCCCCGAATCGATCAAAGTGCGGCTCCAGCACGGATGGCGCGGGGAACGAACCGGGACATTCCTGCGTCATTTCTGCGGTTCGGATCGCGTAGCATGGCACGATCCAAACCCCGGTGAAAGGACGGCCTAGATGTCGAGAAACCTTCTGTTCAGCGAGTACCCCATGTTTGACAGAATCATGGAGGAGCGCCCCGATCTGTGCCGCCGAGTGCTGGAAACGGCCCTCGGGGTACCCGTGGACGAGGTGCGCAACGTCGTCGCCGAGCGCACCCTGCAGCCCCGCGTCGGCTCCCACGGAGTGCGCCTCGACGCCTGGGTTCGCACCTCGGACGCGCTCTACGACGTGGAGATGCAGACCTACTCCCGCGAGGGCCTGGGTCGACGCATGCGCTACTACCAGAGCGCCATGGACACTGCGATGCTGCGCCCGGGAGCCACCTACGACAGTTTGCCCGAGAGCTTTATCGTTTTCATCTGCCTACACGACGAGTTCAAGGAGGGGCTCCCCGTCTACACCTTCGACATGATATGCGATGAGAGTGGATCCGTGGTACTCGGGCACGGCTTCAGATGGGTCGTGCTCAACGCCTCCGCTTGGGAGATGTTGCCAGACGGGCCGCTTCGTGGTTTACTTCGGTACGTCGCCACCGAGGAGGTCGGAGGCGACGGCCTTACCGCCGACCTCGCGGCCGCCGTGGAGGCCGCCAACGAGGACGCCCCATGGAGAGAGGAGTCTCTTGTCATGCTGACGCTGGAAGAGGATATGCGCGCCCAAGGCCGCCTCCTGCAGAAGAAGGGCCGTGAGGAGGGGCTTGCCGAGGGTAGAGCCGAGGGTAGAGCCGAGGGCAGGGCCGAGGGTAGGGCCGCGGGACGGGCGGAAGGAGCCGACCAACTTGGAAAGCTGATAGCTCAGCTTATGGATGCCGGTCGCTTCGAGGACGCCCGCCGTGCGGCGACCGATGCGGAATACCGTGAGGAATTGCTCGAGGAGCTTGACTCGTAAAAGCAGGAGCCATCGCGAACCGACGACAACGAAGTCTCCTCCTTCGCAAACCCCTCGCCGCCACACTCCTCTCCCGACCCCAGAAGGCATACGCCGCAAGCAAACCGGCGATGTTCAACCCATTGACACGCGAACATCTATTCGGGTAGTATAGCGTACATTCATTCGGGCGAACAAGTGTGCCCGTAAAGAGTTGCGGGCCGGAAGATGCTTGGCGACGGGAAGGGGTTGCGCGGTGAACGTCATCGAGAAGCTGGAGATTCTGGCCGATGCGGCGAAGTACGACGTAGCTTGCACCTCCTCCGGGGTTCAGCGCGCGGGCAAGGCCGGGCAGCTGGGCGCGGCCACCCAGGCGGGATGCTGCCATTCGTTCACGCCGGACGGGCGCTGCGTCACGCTGCTTAAGGTGCTCATGACCAACGTCTGCGTCTACGATTGCTGCTACTGCGTGAACCGCGCGAGCAACGCCGAGGCACCCCGAGCCGCATTTACGCCCCGCGAGTTGGCCGACCTCACCATCGGCTTTTACCGTCGCAACTATATCGAGGGGCTGTTCCTCTCCTCGGGCGTCGCCGGATGCCCCGACCGCACCACCGAGCTCATGATAGCGGCTCTGCGCATCCTGCGGGAGGAGTACGGCTTTCGCGGCTACATCCACACCAAGGCCATCCCCGGCACCTCGGTGGAGCTCATCGACGAGCTGGGGCGCCTGTCCGACCGCCTCTCGGTGAATCTGGAGCTGCCGAGCCGGCAGAGCCTGGGGCTTTTGGCCCCCAACAAGTCGCGTGCGTCCATCCTGGCCCCCATGCGGCATATCTGCGACTCCATCGCCGACGATGCGGAATCGCGCTCGCTGGCGAAGAAGCGCACCACGGTGTACCTCACCAAGAAGAACGCCCGGAAGGCACGGGCCTTCGCGCCGGCGGGCCAGTCCACCCAGATGATCGTCGGAGCCACTCCGGAAAGCGACTACCAGATCTTGAATCTGTCAGCGGCCCTCTACACCCACCTGTCGCTGAAGCGCGTGTTCTTCAGCGCCTACCTCCCCGTCGTGGCCGACCCGCTCCTGCCCGCCACCGACGCCGTGCAGCTGAACCGCGAGCACCGCCTCTACCAGGCCGACTGGCTCTTGCGCTTCTACGGCTTTAACGTGAGCGAGATCATCGACGAGGACAATCCCTTCCTCGCCCCCGATGTCGATCCGAAGGCGAACTGGGCCCTGAACCACCTGGACTTCTTCCCCGTGGAGGTGAACAGCGCGCCTTTGGAGGCGCTTCTGCGCGTGCCCGGCATCGGCGTGCGCGGCGCCAAGCTCATCTGTCGGGCACGACGGCAATCCACCCTCGGCGAGGCGGAGCTGAGAAAGCTCGGCATCGCCTATAAGCGCGCCCGCTACTTCATCACCATGAACGGCGCCTGGGGCGGATCGGGGATCGACTTCTCCCGCGAGGCCCTGCACGCGCGGCTTTCGGCCCCTATCGACGGCGGTCGCCACGGGCGCCGCGCCGACCGCGCCCCAGCCGGCCAGATGAGCCTCTTCGAAACCGTGGAGGCACCGCCCGTACTGCCCGAGACGAGCCCCGATGCGGCAACCGCCCGCGAGGTCGCCTTTGCCGCCCAGCGCCGGGCCCTCGAGACGACCGGGACGGCGGACGGACGGCAAGCGATCGCAACCGAGGCGGCATCGGCCACAGAACGCTCGATCGCCGACGGCCGCAAAACGCTCGACAGCCCGCTGCTCTCGGTGGCCTAGGTGGGCGCCATGGAGCATATCCCGAACGCATCCGCGGAAGACGCCCCTGCGACGCCCTCCCCTCCTCCCGACATCTACGACGAGGTGGCCTACGCCTACGACGGCTCCCTGGAAGGGCTGCTCTCGGCTGTCTTCGCCGCCTACGAGCGCCACGAGCATCCCACCGATATCGCGCCGGAAGAGCGTCTGCAGCTCCGTCTCGGCCAGCGCGTGTCGCTCATCCCCACCGACCAGGACCGGGCCCTGCGCGTCATGGGCACCCTGCGCCGCCAGTGCGGCCGCGCGGCAGCCCTGGCGGTGACCCGCGCCGCTTGCTCGGACGAGCCGGGTGCGGGCACGGCGGTCTACCGCTTCGTGCGCTATGCCATCGACGAGCAAAAGCATCGCGCATGCGAGCACTGTCGCAAGCGCGCCTCCTGCGCAGGCCGCGGCGGCATGGGGCCGTGCCCCAAGCAGCGGGGCCGCGCCTTCTCGGACATCACGCATCCGGCCGTGGAGCGGCTCTTCCGCATTTCGCGCTCGGTCGGTCAGGAATGCGAGCATATGCGCCAGTTCGTGCGCTTCCAGCACCTCGCCGGCGAAGGAGCCGATGTATGGTTCGCCCGCGTGAACCCGAAAGCCTCGGTGGTGCCGCTTATCATGGATCATTTCGTGGAACGTCTCGGCGTGCAGCCCTTCATCATCTACGACGAGGTGCACCATCTCGCCGGCGTCTACGACGGCGGCGACTGGCAGCTGGTGAACACCGAGGGCGCCGGCGACTTGGAACGAGCGCTGCCCGACCGCACCGCCGACGAGGCCCTCATGAGCGAGGCCTGGCGCACCTTCTACAAAAGCGTCTCCATCGACGCCCGCTACCACCCGGAGCTGCGCCGTCAATTCATGCCCAAGCGCTTCTGGAAGAACCTCACCGAGCTGCAGGAAAGCCCTGCCGCCCTGCGCCCGCGCTACGCTGAACGCGGGTGAGCCGCGGCCGCGCAAACATCCCCGCCGGTGCGACGACGGCCCTACAAGCTGAATACCAGCTCGCCGGTCGGGGCGGTCAGCTTGCCGGGCACGGGGCACTCGCACTCATAGGCAATCCCTACGGCCGGCCCCACGTGAACGCCGATGACCGGACTGACGGGCAGCACCTCCACCGCGTGTCCCACCGCCGGCTCGATAGCCTCGCGCGCCCATTTGATGGCGGGGGCCGCCGATCCGATGTAGTGCACCACCACGCGCTTGAGCCCAAAGGCCTCGATCTCCTCTTTGAAGACGTCTGCCATGCGAGCAAGCGTCTTCTTCCACGTGCGCACTTTCGCCAACGTGGATGTCTCCCAATCGGCCACCGTGAGCACGGGGGAGATTTGCAGCAGACCGCCGAGCAACGCCGACGCACCTCCAATGCGACCGCCCGCCTTCAAAAAAGCAAGGCTCTCCGGAGCGAAGATGAACCGCGACGAGACGACCGAATCAATCGCCGCCTGCGCGCACCGCGTCAGATCGCCGCCCGCATCGCGCGCATCGCATGCATCGAGCACCGCGAACATCTCATCGCCGCAGTTCGACGTCGAGTCGATCAGCGTGCAGCGGAACTGCTTGTAGCGCTCCTTGCAGGCCCGAGCGCTGCGCACCGCCCCTTCGAACGTTCCGGACATCTTCGACGAGATGAAAACCCCGAGCACCTCATCGGCCGCCTGCGCCGCCTTTTCGAAAATCGTCTCCATCGCATGCTGCGAGGGCTGGCTCGACGTAGGCGGATTGTCGATCATGTCGGCGATATCCTCATAGAATGCATCGACGTCCATGTCGGCCTCGCGGTACTCACGACCATCCCGATTCACGAACAGCGAGACGACTTCGATATCGCGCTCCCGCACCACCTCGGCGGGGATAGAGGCGACCGAATCGGTGACGATCTTGACCACGACTTCTCCTTTCAGCGAGGCACCCGAAGGCATCCGCGCCGCACGCGACGGCGTATCGCGACGCTGCGGCCGCGATGGGCATTTTTGCTATCGTACACCATGTGCACGCTCGAAAACGCGCGCAGAGGAGAAGTTCATGCGACCGTTGAGCCAAAAGTCGGCTAATACTCTCGCATACCGCTGGCAGCTAGGCGCTACACGCCCGTGAAGTCGAAGGCCGGGATGAAGCTCTCCTCAGCGGCTCCCCCTTCTTGCCAGAAGTAGTCCTCCACTCCCAGCGCATCGGCGAAATCGAGCAGCTGCTCGTACTCGGAATCGGGTACCGTGGTCGCAAGCTCGGGACTCGCCGCCAGGGCCGCGGCCGCCCGCCTGTCGCCGGCTGCAGCGGCCTGAGCGATCACCGGCGTGTACTGGTTCATGAGCGAGAGCCGGACATCGCTCCCGAAGCGCTCGTGCAGAAGCCGCACCACGGCCTTGGAGTTATCCAGGGCCCCGGGCAGCATGAGATGGCGCACCACCACGCCGGAGACGAGGCGCTCCTGGCCGCGGAACTCGTCATAGCACGGGGCGCCAACGACCTCTACCATGGTCTGAAGCGCCGCGAGGGCCACCTCGGGGTAGTCGGCAGCATGGGAGTAGCGAGCCGCCAGCGCCGCATCGGCGTACTTGAAGTCGGTGAGGTAGGCGTCCACGAAGCCGACGTTGCCGCGCACCGCCTCCACGGTCTCGTAGCCGCCCGTGTTCCACAACACCGGCAGCGCCATGCCCTGCTCGCGCGCCAAGGCAACCGCCGCGCGGATCTGCGGCGCGAAGTGCGTCGGCGTCACGCAGTTGATGTTCAGCGCCCCGGCCGCCTCAAGCTCGCCCATGATGGCGGCCAAGCGCTCGACAGTGATTGCCCGGGCCGCCTCGCCCAGAGCGATAGAGGCGTTCTGGCAATAAACACAACGCAGAGGGCAGCCGGAGAAGAAGATGGTGCCGCTGCCGTCCTCGCCGGAGATCGGCGGCTCCTCCCAGAAGTGCAGCGCCGCCCGGGCCACGAGCACCTCGCCCGCAGCTCCGCAAACCCCGCGCTCCCCCGCCGCCCGATCAACGCCACACCTCCGGGGGCACAGCTCGCACGACAACGGCAACGCGTAGAGGGGATGCGGGATGCCTTGACCGAGCGAGTTCCGTAGCGAACGGAAATGCCCTGTGGGCATTTCCGCCGAGCGAGGACTGTCTGAGCGAATCAAGGTATCGCGCAGCTCTGATTCCGGCGAGTCACAACTAGTTGTTCGAGTAGTCGAAGTCGTCGTTATAGGGAGCGAAGTCGTCATAGTCGTCGTAGTCGTGATCCTCGCGGAAGTGGTCGTGGCCGCAACCGTCCTCGTCGTCGTAGGCGCTCCAGTCCTCGTCCTCCTCGGAGGCAGGGTGCCCATAGGCCTGCTCGGCGCGCGTCCAGTCGAGCCCGGCCCGGGCTCCGGCCGCCTCGTCCTGATACACCAGAGACAGCGCCGCCGGCGCCATATCGGCGCCTCCGATGACCACCAGAAGCTCCAGCAAGTGCATGGTCGCCTCCACTCCGGGCAAAATCACCTCGGCGTCGTCGGCGGCCATGAGCGCCGCGGACAGCTCGGCCAGGAGCATCTCGGCCGTGTAGTCGCCGGTGTAGCGCTGCTGGCGCACGGCCTGTACCACAGGATCGGCGGAGACGGGGCTGAACAGCGGAATCTGGTCGGCGTCCAGCGCTCCCACCGAACGGGCCGAGGCATCGTCCAAGGCCACGGCCTCGATGGCGCTCACCAGATCGGCGGCCAAGGGCAGCGTGTGGGTATTGCGCAGAAGCTGCGCGCGGCCCGGTGCCCCCACTTCCACCACTTCTCCGAAGATGGCGTCCAGAAGCCGGCGGACATCGTCGGTCAGCTCGGCTTCGGTGGCCACCGGCCCCAGAAGGTTCTCGCGGGCGAATGCATCGGCGGCCACAAGCGAGCGTACCGTCGCCGGTGCCTCCACCATGATCAGGTCGTTCACCGTCGCCACGGCGTTGATCTCGCGGGCGAAGTTCGGCGTGGCGGCCGACAGATCGACCAGCGTGGAGCCCGGGGCCGCCGTCGTGACGAGCCCCTCGTCGCCGAAGTACAAGTCCTCCAGCGCCGAGCCGGAGGTGGTAAACGTCACCACGATGTCCGCCGAGGCGACATCGGAGGCTCGGGAGAAGCCGGCGTCAGCCAGGCGTCCCTCCACGGCCCCGATGAACGACGGGGCTCCCACGTAGGCGTACGACTTCGCCATTACTTGTCTCCCTTCACCTTGCGGGCGATGCGATCGGCCACGGACAGGTTCTCGCGCTTGTCGTGGCCCCAGAACACCACGGCCAGCATATCGGCGCCCACATGAGACCCGATGACCGGACCGATGTTGCACACCAGGCACAAAAGCCCGGGCGCCTCCTTTTCCAAGGCCTCCTTCAGACGCGCGGCATCTTTGGGGCAGTCGGCGTGGCCCACAATGGCGACATGGGCCTGACCGGCGTCGTCGACGTTCTTCTTGTAGTATTCCGCCAGCTGCTTGATGCCCTTCTTGCGCCCCCGGGCCACGCCGACCAGCGACAGCGTCCCGTCCTCGGCGATGACGAGCAGCGGCTTCACATCCAGGGCGGCACCGGCCACGGCAACCGAGGCGGGAATGCGGCCGCCGCGGCGCAGGGCCTCCAGATCGTCCACCATGAACTCCTCGTTCACGAAGCAGCGGGCCTCCTCGGCCCAAGCGGCCAGCTCGGCGGCCGACATGCCCTTCTCGTGCTGCACCAGCGCCTCGTAGACGAGCAGACCCTCGGCCACGCTGGCCAAATGGGTGTCCACGATATGCAGCTCGAAGTCCGGGTGCTCGGCAAGGACTTGATCGCGCACGACGCAGGCGGCGTCGAAAGAGGCGGACAGACCGCTGGAGAACGCCAGGTACACCGCCGGCGTCCCCTCCTCGGCCGCCGCCGTGAACGTGTCGGTGAGCGTCTGCAGCGTCACCTGGGCCGTCGAGGGCTCGGCGCCCTTGCGCATGGCCCCGTAGAAGGCCTCGGCCGACACGGACTCGAACAGGTCGTCCTCGAAGGTGCCCCCCCCGTCGACGGTGTAGGGGAACTTCATGAGCGTGACGCCTGGGCGCCGCACCACCGAGGCGGGCAGATCGCAGCAGGAATCGATGATCAGGTGGCATTTCGCCATAGAGCGTCCTCTCTATAGAATATGTCGCAGCTCGGCCACCAGCACCCGGCGGCGCTCGTTGAGGCCCAGCTCCAGACCAACAGGATAGGTGTGGGGGTTCAGCATGCGCAACTGAGTTTCATCAAGGGTTTCCAAACCAACACAAGCGCGGGCGCGGGCGGCCATGGCGCTGCGGTCCTCCGGCGCGAGCACCACCTTGCCGACGCGGGCCAGCGGGCGCAGCAGCGTCTCGAAGCGCAGGCCCGAGAGGTTCTTCTGGCGCAAATCGTCCATGGGGTCCACGATGACCTCCCGCGCATCCGGCGTCTCGTTCACGTCGAAGACCATATCGCCGGCGATGCGGCCGTCGGACTGGTAGTACCGCCGCACGTCGAGCACGCCCGGGGTGGTGAGCTTGGCGGCCGATTCGGAGATCTTCAGCCGCGCCGTCCAGGGAGCGCCCTCGCCCGCGCGGACGGCGGCCAGCTTGTAGACGCCGCCCAAGGTGGGCTGGTCGTAGGCGCTCGCGAGCTTCGTGCCCACGCCGAAGGACATGACGTCGGCGCCTTCCTCCAGCATCGACTGGATGGTGTACTCGTCCAGATCGTTCGAGAGCACGATGCCGCAATCGGTAAGCCCCGCCTCATCCAGCATGCGCCGGGCCATCTTCGAGAGCCACGACAGGTCGCCCGAGTCGATGCGGATGCCGGCCAGACGCTCGCCGCGCTCGCGCATTTCCAGGCCCACGGTGATGGCGTTTCTGATGCCCTGCTCCACATCGTAGGTATCCACCAGAAGGATGCAGTTGTTCGGAAAGATGCGGGCGTACTCGCGGAAGGCGGTGAGCTCGTCGTCGAAGGACATGACCCAGGAATGGGCGTGGGTGCCCGAGACCGGGATGTCGAAGAGCTTGCCGGCCAGCACGTTCGAGGTGGAGGCGCAGCCGCCCACCACCGCCGCGCGCGATGTCCACACGCCGCCTAGGCCCTGGGCCCGGCGCAGGCCGAACTCCGCCACGGGGCGCCCCTTGGCGGCGCGGCACACACGGGCGGCCTTGGTGGCGATGAGCGTCTGGAAGTTCACCATGTTCAACAGCGCCGTCTCGATAAGCTGGCACTGCATGATGGGGCCGGTGACCCGCACGAGCGGCTCGTGGGGGAACACGATCGTACCCTCGGGCACCGCGTCGATATCCACCGACAGGCGCAGATCGCGCAGATACTCCAGGAAGGCCGGATCGAACAAGGGGCCGCCGGCCGGAGCGTCCAGCGAGGCCAAATAGGCGATATCCTCCTCGCTGAAGCGGAACGTCTCCACCAGGTCGGCCAGCTGGGCCATGCCGCAGGCCACCGCGTAGCCTCCCTTGAAGGGATAGTCGCGGAAGTACATGGTGAAGCAGGCCTCCTCGCCCGCTTTCTCGGCGTCCCAGTAGCCCTGGGCCATGGTGATCTGGTACAGATCGGTGAGCAGCGCGTAGTCCACGTTCATGAGTGAGGTGCCTCCCTAGTTTCCGGTGCCGTTGCCACCGTTGCCGCTCTGCGGGCCCGAGCCCGCACCCGAGCCGCCGTCGGCCTTGGGCTTGCGGGAGCGGCGCCGGCGCCGAGGCTTGGAAGCGCCCGTGTCCGCCTTAGCCCCGTCGCTGCGGGACGCGCCGCCCTGCTCGGCCCGCAGCCCCGAGGACTTCTGGCCCGGCCGCGGCGAGGCGCCCTTGGGCTTGCCGTCGCCCTGGCCGGAGCGAGAGCGGCCCTGGGAGCCCTTGGCCCTTTGCGCTTTCCCCTGGCCGCCCTGATTGCCCTGGCCGCTCTGGTTGCGGCCGCCGTCCTTGGGGCGCGCGCCGTCCTTGGGCCGCGAGGCCGTCCCGGAGCGCTGACGGCGCGGCTTCGGCGATGCGGCCCCCTCGCCGCGCGCGCCCTCCTCGCGGGAGGTGGACACGCGCTCCAAACCGCGCCCGTCGTCGGCCGCCGACAGCTTCGTGGAGCGGCGGCGCTTGCGGGGCGGGGCGGCCGGTGCCGGAGACGCCGCCTGCGTCCCCGCCGAGCGCGAGCCGCCGCGCCCGCGGCCCTCGGAGCCGCCGCGGCGCGAGCGCCCCGCCTCGCCCGATCCCTTGCGCGATCCGCCGGTATGGCGCACCTTGGCGCCCTCGGCCAGCTTATCGGCCCCGGTGAACTGGCTCGTCGAGAAGATGAGCGCCTCGCCGCCGATGAGCCCGCGATCGCTCGTCGCCTCTTCCCAGGCCTCCTCCCCCACGGCATTGGGCCGCGTAGCACCCTCGGGCGCCGAATCGAAGTCGGACAGGGGCACCTTCACGGGCTTTTCCCCCTCCACCTTCAGCGACACGATCTCCCGCGGCACGTCGTGATCGACCACCTTGGCAGGCCCGGCCGGCGTCTGCACCGTGGCGTTCAACTTGGGAGCGCGGCTCTTGAAGTCCTTGTAGGCATCGAACTCGTAGCGCAGACAGCACATGAGGCGCCCGCACAGCCCCGAGATCTTCTGGGGGTTCAGCGAGAGCCCCTGCTCCTTGGCCATGCGGATGGACACGGGGCAGAACTCGCCGCCGAGTCGCTTGCAGCACAGCTCCTGGCCGCAGTGCCCGATGCCGCCCACCATGCGGGCCTCGTCGCGCACGCCGATCTGACGCATGTCGATGCGCACGTGGAAGCGGGCCGCCAGCTTGCGCACCAGCTCGCGGAAGTCGATGCGCTCCTCGGCCTCGAAGTAGAAGACAGCCTTGTCGCCGTCGAGCAGAAACTCCACGGACACCGGGTGCATGTCCTCGTGGTACTCCCGGGCCATCTCCTTGAACACCGGCAGGGCCTCGGCGGAAGCGCGCTCCATCTCGGCCGCCTGCTCGATGTCCTCCTCGGTCGCGATGCGCTCCACGGGGCGCAAGGCGCTCTTCAGCGCGCGCACCTGCTCCTCGGACACCTCGATAACCTCGCTCGCGGCGATGCCGAACTCGGTGCCCCGGGCGGTACGCACCACCACGGGCATGTCTTTCTCTATATCCAAATCGCCCGGATCGAACCACAGCGTCCGGGGGTTGAAGGTCAAGTTAATCGGTGCGACCCGAACCATGAACAACCTCTCTTACGTCGAACAGCAACGTGTCCAAGCACGTTTCTGGGGATACATTATAGGCCAGCGCCCGCTCGCAGGCGTCCACCTGGGAGCAAGCTGCGGCGATGGCCGCCGCATCGGCGCCGGAGAACAGCGCGACGAGCGTGTCGCGCACATCGGTGTTGATGACCAGCTCCGGCGTCCCGCAGGCTACCATGAGCCCATCGCGCAGCCACGAGCGAACCATGGCCGTCGTCTGGCGCAGACACTCGGAGGTCTTCGCCGACAGCTGGCGCTTGTTGCGCGCCTCTATCTGGCGGATGGCCGACTTCGCGAGGAAGTCGGCGTTCTCGGCAAGCTCCGCCTCCTGGGAGGCGCGCACCTCGTCGAGCGGCGCCTTCGACGCCTCCACGAGCGCGCGGGCCATCTCCACCACATCCCAGTCGTCGGCGGCGCCCAGGCGTGCCAGGTCGGAGAAGAGCCGCGTCCGGAAGGCGAGGCGCTCGCTTCCCGGCGCCCGCAGAAACGCCACGGCCGAGGTGATGGAGCCGCCGCAGGCCTCGATGGCCTGGCGCGCTTGGGCCGGGTCGGCGCCGGTGTTCTGGGCCACGATGCCCGCGGCCTCCGAGGCGGGAATGTGGCGGAAGGGCACCACCTGGCATCGGGAGACGATAGTGGGCAGCACCGACTCGCGGGTACGGCCCAGAAGGATCATCACCACGTCGTCGGCCGGCTCCTCCAGTGTCTTCAGAAACGCGTTGGCGGCGCTCGCGCCCAGCTGGTCCACACGATCCAGAATGTAGATCTTCTTGTCGGCCTGAATGGGAGAGAGCGCCGTGTCGGCCACGATCTCGCGCACCTGTTCCACCAGATACCCGTTCGCGCCGGCCGGGGCGAAATAGCGCACGTCGGGGTGCTTGCGCCGCAAAATGCGCCCGCAGCGGTCGCAGGCGCCGCAGGAACCGCCCCGCGGCCCGCGCGGCCCCTTCGGGCACAGAAGCGCCTGGGCGAGCGCATAGGCGGCCTGGGTCTTGTTGGAGCCGGCCGGCCCCACGAACAGGTAGGCCTGGGTCACCCGCTCCGAGACCACCGAGGCGCGCAGAAACTCGCGCACCTTGGGCTGTCCCAGAATGTTCTCGAAGGCGTCAGCCACGGGCGCCCTCCTTCGCCTTCGCTTCCTTCTCGGCGCGCTTGGCCGCCATTTCCCGTGTGACGAGGGCATCCAGATCAGCCCCGCCGGCCAGCGCCGCGGCGGCCTCCGGCAGCACGGGCGATACCGCCTCCAGCACGGCGCGGAACGTGTCGGCGCGGTGCACCCGCGACAGCACCGTCCTCACCCGGGCCGGATCGGCCTCGGCGATCTGCTCGAAGCCCACGGCCACCCGGCTGTGGAAGGCGTCGCCGGCCAATTCCAGACGGTCGGTTCCCTCGCGGCGCCCCATGCGCGAGCGCACAGCCGAGGCGGGGGCCACCAGAAGCACCGTGGCGTCGGGCACCACCCCGTCGCAGGCGAACCGGTTCGCCGCGTCGATGAAGGCGCCATCGAGCCCCCGGCCGCAGCCCTGGTAGGCCACCGTGGAATCGTAGAACCTATCGCACAGAACCACCGCCCCGCGCCCGAGTGCCGGGCGGATGACCTCGTCGACGATCTGGGCCCGGGCCGCCTCGTAGATGAGCAGCTCGGCGCGATCGCTCATGGCCTCGTGGGCCGGGTCAAGCACGACGGCGCGCAAAGCCTCGCCCACGGCGGTGCCCCCGGGCTCGCGCAGGCGCACCACCTCGCGGCCGGCGTCTTCCAGAAGCCGTGCGAGGAAGCGGATCTGCGTCGATTTGCCGGCGCCGTCGCCCCCCTCGAAGGTGACGAAGACGCCCGTGTTCGCGGGCGCTGCCACAGCTGCTAGGCCCCTTCCCGCTCGGCGGCGGCGCACGCGCGCACAGCATCGGCCACGGCGTCGGCCACGCGCGAATCGAAGGGATCGGGCATGATGAACTCCTCGGTCAGCTCCTCGTCGGAGACGAGCGCGGCCAAAGCCTCGGCGGCAGCCAGCTTCATAGGCTCGGTGATGCGCTCGGCCCGGGCCTGCAGCGCCCCCTTGAAGATGCCGGGGAAGGCGATGACGTTGTTCACCTGGTTCGGGAAGTCCGACCGTCCGGTGCCCACCACGCGCGCCCCGGCGGCACGGGCCTCATCGGGGAAGATCTCGGGGGTGGGGTTGGCCATGGCGAACACGATGGCGTCGTCGGCCATGGAGGCGACCATGTCGGGCGTGATGACCCCGGGGGCCGAAACGCCGATGACGATGTCGGCGCCTTCCATGGCGTCGGCCAGCGTACCGGACTTGTCCTCCAGGTTCGTCACCTCGAGCATGGCCTCCTGGGCCGGGTTCATGCCCTCGTAGGACGAGCTTAAGATGCCGCGGATGTCACACATGGTCACGTTCGCGAAGCCGTAGGAGAGCAAAAGCTTCGCGATGGCGATGCCCGCCGAGCCCGCGCCGTTGACGACCACGCGCACCGATTCCTTGTCCTTGCCCACAAGCCGCAGCGCGTTGATGATGCCCGAGAGCACCACGATGGCCGTGCCGTGCTGGTCGTCGTGGAAGACCGGGATGTCCAGCGCGTCGTTCAGCCGCGCCTCGATCTCGAAGCAGCGGGGGGCGGCGATGTCCTCCAGGTTGATGCCGCCGAAGGCCGGGGCGATGCGGATGACCGTCTCGACGATCTCGTCGGTGTCCTGGGTGTCCAGGCAGATGGGGAACGCGTCCACGCCGCCGAAGGCCTTGAACAGGGCGGCCTTGCCCTCCATAACCGGCATGGCGGCCTCAGGGCCGATATTGCCCAGACCCAGGACCGCGCTGCCGTCGGAGACGACGGCCACCGTGTTCGCCTTCAGCGTGTAGTCGTAGGCCGCCTCGGGATTCTCGGCGATGACCTTGCAGGGCTCGGCGACGCCGGGCGTGTAGGCCACGGCCAGATCATGGCGCGTGGCGATATCCATCTTCGGATCGAAGGCGAGCTTGCCGCGCCATTCGGCGTGCTTGGCGAGCGATTCCGCTGCGATATCCATAGGTTCCAAGTCCTTAGAACGATTTCTCCCGTGTAAACCCGCCTATTGTACCCCCTTCCCGCCGCCGCGCCCCCGCTCGCCCCTCCCCTGCGCACAAGTTCCACCCGCCGCACAAGTTTCGACCCCTAAGCCAGACTTGCGTATCGCGCCCTTCCCCGTCGCACCCCACCAGTCACGCGCGCTTCGCGCCCCCTCACCCTTGACCCCCCAGCACCACCCTCTTACCGCTCGCATCTGCAAAACCTTTCCAAGCAATCCCGAAGCCGCATTTGGGCAATAATTTCGACTTGTTAGACTTTCGCCCCCCTTGGCGACCTCCGCTTTGAGCTATATTGGGCAGAAAACGACCTAATTGCCCGGAAAATCTGAGAATATCTCCCAAGGAGACTCTAACAACTCGAAATTCTTGCTCCAAACAGGCCCGACTATTGGATGGAGGCGTCCGTGAACGAAGAGACCCCCGAAACGATGGCCAGAGGCGAAATGCCTACTGGCGAAAACGTGCCCCACGAAAGGTGCCCCCGACAGCCATTGGCTACCGAACGCCTTGACGCCGAGACGGTAGGCGAGGCGGTTTACGACGCCATTCGCCAATGCGCCGTGACGTTGCGGCCCGATTTCCAGAAGGCCGTGGAAGCGGCACGCGATGAAGCGGCGCCGGAGAGCCGGGAGGCCGGCGTGCTCGACCGCATCCTGGAGAACGCCCGCATCGGCGTGGCCGACAACGTACCTATCTGCCAAGACACCGGCAGCGTGTGGGTGTGTTTGGAAGTCGGGGAGGCGCTCGCGGTGCCCGGCGACATCTTCAGCCGCGTGAACGACGCGGTGGCCCGGGCTTACACGGACGGCCGTTTGCGCATGTCGCTCGTGCGCAACGCCCTGTTCGACCGCGCCAACACTGGCGACAACACGCCCGCCTTCTGCGAGCTGAAACTCGTGCCCGGTGCCGGCGCCGTCCTGCACGTACTGTTGAAGGGCGGAGGCTCCGACAACGCCTCCCGCGTGGTCATGCTGCCCCCCGGCGCGGGCGCCGCCGGCGTGCGAAGCGTGGTACTCGACTGTGTGCGCGAGAAGGCGGCCAACGCCTGCCCGCCGCTCGTCATCGGGCTGGGCGTGGGCGCCACCTTCGACAAGGTGGCGGGGCTCGCCAAGCACGCCCTTCTGCGCGAGGTGGGAAGCCCCGCCGCAAGCGCCGAGGCGGCGGCCTTCGAAGAAGAACTGCTGGCGGAGGTGAACGCACTGGGCATCGGTCCTGCGGCCCTGGGGGGCGCCCCCACGGCCCTGGCCGTGCACCTGGAGACGGCCCCTTGCCACATCGCGGCCCTGCCCGTTGCCGTGAACATGGGCTGCTGCGCCATGCGCAGCGCGTCCATCAAATTCATTTAGCGCCCCACCCCGAAAGGAACCCCCATGGCGAAAACCGTCTCCCTCACCCTGCCACTGACCCGCGCGGACCTCGCCGATTTGGAGGCCGGCGACGAGGTGCTGCTCTCGGGCCCCGTCTACACCATGCGCGACGCCGGCCACGAGCGCGCCCTGCAATGCTTGGAAGACACCGGCCGCCTCCCCTTCGATCTGGAAGGCGCCACCCTCTTCTACGCCGGCCCCACCCCCGCGGCGGCCGGGCGCCCCTTGGGCTCGGTCGGCCCCACTACCGCCAGCCGCATGGATTTCGCCACGCCGGCGCTCTTCGAGGCCGGCATCGTCGCCGCCATCGGCAAGGGCAAGCGCAGCCCCGAAGTCGTGCGTTCCTGCCAGGAAACCGGCAGCGTCTACCTCTGCACCGTCGGCGGCATCGCCGCGCTTCTAGCGAAATCCATCACCGAAAGCGAACTTGTCGGCTGGGAAGACCTCGGTACCGAGGCTCTGCGCAAGCTCACCCTGAAGGACTTCCCCGCCTACGTCGCCGTCGACACAAAAGGCGGCGACCTCTACCGCAAGATAGAAACCGCCGCCCAATAAGCTCGACAATCCAGCACTACTCGATCCAAACCAAGCCAACCACGCGAGAAGCGCTCGGAGGTGCCTGATCGCAGACCTCTGAGCGCCCCCTGGAGAACGCGATAGTTAAGAAATAGCCCCACGTCAGCAGCAAGCGTGCCGGGATGGGACCGACTTATGTGCGTTCCTTCCGCTATTTCTTTGATCGCGTTCGGAAGGGGATAAAGCGCTCAGCGGGCTGCGATCAGGCACCTCCGAGCGCTTCCCCGGCAGAACTACTTTTTGGAAGCCGTCTTCCGGCCGCCCCTGGAGCGCGCCCCCTTCTTCTCGGCCTTCGCCTTCTCTTCCTCCTCCTTGCCCGGGCAGTCGAAGTTCGGGCACAGCTTCCACGGCCCGCGAGCCGTCTTGATGACCACCATAGGCGCGCCGCAGTGCTCGCATACCTCCTCGGTGGGAACGATGTCGCCGTACTGGGGCAGCGGGTAGCGCGTCTGGCACTCGTCGAAGTTCTCGCAGGTGATGGAGCGCTTCAGCGTGCGCGGGTTGCGCCGGGCGATGAGGTTCTTGTCGAGGCCGCGCTCCACGCACACGGGGCACTTGCCCACCACGACCTCGGGCTCCTGGTTGGAGGGGCAGGCAGGGTCGATGCACTGCACCCGGGGCTTGCTGCGGAAGGCGGTCACCTTCACCTGGGGCATGCCGCAGGTGGGGCACTTCTCGGGCACGGCCTCGATCTTGCCCTTGGGAAGCGGGTAGGTCACATCGCAGTCGGGCCAGCCGGCGCACCCGATGAACATCGACTTGGTCTTGTGGCTCGCCTTCAGTTGCAGATCCTTGCCGCACTTGGGGCACGGACCTACGTAGGCATCGGCGGCCACGGCGTCGGAGAGCGCGTCGGCCACCTCCTCGGAATGGGGCATGAGGTTCGCCAGCTCCTGCGCGAGCAGGTTGCGGGAGGTCTCCACCACCTCGGCCTTCGTCTGCTCCCCGTCGGCGATGCGGTCCATGGAGCGCTCCAGCTCGGCGGTCATCTCCGCATGGGTGATGTGCGGCGCGAACTTGTCCAGGGCGTCGATGACGGCGATGCCCAGCTGCGAGGGCTCGATGGGGTCGTTCTGCACGTACTTCACCTGGTAGAGGCGCTCGATGATGGAGGCGCGGGTCGATTTCGTGCCGAGGCCCAGCTTCTCCATCTCCTGGACGAGCTTGCCCTGGGAATACCGCGCCGGCGGCTCGGTCTGCTTTTTGGTGCAGGTGGCGCCGTTGAAAGCGATGGTGGCGCCCTCGGAGAGCGCGGGGAGCTGCTCGTCCTTCTTCAGCCCGTAGGGGTAGATGGCGCGGAAGCCCGGCTCGGCCAGCACGTCGCCCTTGGCCACGAAGGGCTCGCCGGCCACATCCAGCGTCACCTTCGTGCCCTCCACGGTGGCCGGCCCCGAAAGGGTCGCCAAGAAGCGGCGGGCAATGAGGTTGTACAGTTTGTAGTCGGCCGCGGACAAATCGTCGGGCGTGGCGGCCGCCGTGGGGTAGATGGGCGGGTGGTCGGTGGTCTCGGTCTTGCCGCGCGTGGCCTTCAGGGGGGCGGCGGACAGCAGCTGCTTGCAGTAGGGGCCATAGGCGGGGTTCGCCGCGATGGCGTTCACCACCTCGGCCAGATCCAACGAATCCGGGTACACCGTGTTGTCCACGCGGGGGTAGGAGATGTAGCCGTCCATGTACAGGCTCTCGGCGATGCGCATGCAGCGGGCGGGACTGATGCCCTCGGCCGAAGCGGCAGCCATGAGCGAGGTGGTGTTGAAGGGCACCGGCGCCGGAACCTTGCGGCGCTTCTTCTCCACGGAGGCCACTCGCGCACTCACGGCGCCTTCCACGCGGGCCATGGCGGCCGCAGCCTCGGCCTCGGCCTTGAAGCGGGCCGTGGCATGGGGCGCCTCGAAGGCCTCGGGGCCGTCGCCGGCGGTGGGGCCGGCCGCAGCGACACCGTCGAAGGCACCGCGGATGACCCAGTAGTCCTCGGGCACAAACGCCATGCGCTCGCGCTCGCGCTCGACGATGATGGCGAGCGTCGGCGTCTGCACACGGCCCGAGGAGCGCACGTTGCCGTAGCCGGCGAACTTCACCAGCGTGAGGTAGCGCGTGAGCACCGCGCCCCAGATGAGGTCGATGTCGCGGCGCGACCCGCCGGCGGCGGCCAAGTCGTCGTCCATGGGCACGAGGTTCGAAAACGCGTGGGTGATCTCCGGCTTCGTGAAAGCGGAGTAGCGGGCCCGCGACACCGGCGCCGTGGCGTTCACCTCGCGGCAGCACAACAGCGCGTCGGAGCCGATGAGCTCGCCCTCGCGGTCGAAGTCGGTGGCAATGATGATGGAGTCGGCCTTCTTCGCCAGGTTCTTCAGGGAGCGGATGATGTCCTTCTCCTTGGGCAGCTTCTCGATGGGCGCGTAGATGAGGTACGGCAGCGCCTCCATCTTCCACCCCTTGAGCTCCACGCCGTCGGCGGTGAAGGGCTTCTTCTTTTTGAAGGGGGGCTTGGCGAGACTGTCCGGCACCACGGCGGGCAGCATCTCGCCCTCGGCGGTGACGCCCTCCCAGCCGCCGCGCTTCTTATAGGTAAGGCTCGGGGTGAAATCCGGCTCCAGGATGTGGCCGCGCAGGCCGATGGTCACCCACTCCTCCCCCTCGACTTCGAACCGGTAGACCGGCGTGTTGAACACCTTGTCGGCTTTGGGCTTGGAAGCGCCCAGAAGATCGGCGATCTTCACCGCCGCGTCGTTCTTCTCCGTAACGACCAGTTTCACGGAACCATCCTCCTTCTCGGCCGTGTGATGCGGCCCTCACGTTCGCACGATTTACCCCACCTTGAGATTTTTACGTGCGCGGGGTTTCTCTGGGCAGCCGCGCCGCCTTGAGGCCGCGCGAATGCGTGGGGCCTAGGATACACGATTTACCGCGCCGCGGTGCGAGAAAGTCGTTAAATCTGCGCGACCCCGCATGCGGCTCCATTTCGCGTTCGCGCACCCCGCGCCCGGGCGCCTTCGCCTGCACCGCATTCGCGCGCGAAGCCGCCCCCGCAAGGTTCCCGTAAGGTCGATGACCGTTTCATGGGCGTCCCGTAGTCGATTTATGAAGACGGAGCCTGCGGGTTACCATAGATGCCGGACGCCGTCGAATCGCAGCATTCGACCCGCGAATACCGAGCATCAACGTACCCCCGGCGGCGCCTTCGCGCAACGTGACCCACCCCGAGGAGATTCCGTGGACAGCAAGATCATCAAAGCCTTCATCGGCCTCATTGCCGCCTTCATCCTCGTCATCGCCGTTTTCGGCATCCTGCCCCAGCTGGGCATGAAGGGCCCCTTCGAGAACTTCCAGAACCCCCTGGCCGGCCTGTTCGAGGGCGGCAAAAACGCCGCGGCCAATGCGGCCCTGGACGTGTCGGGCCTGAAGTCGAAGGCCGAGAGCGCTCTGCGCGGCAATACCGATCGCATCGCCGAGGCCACGGGCATGTCCTCCTCCCAGGTGGACGCCGCCATCGACGCGCTGGACATCCAAAGCTGGGAGGTGACGAACCTGCCCGAGGGCGCCGAGAAGACCGGCTCGGCCAACATCAGCTACAGCGGCACCGACGCCACCATCACCACCTACGACGACCCCTCCGTCGTCACCGTCACCGCCATGGGCCAGGACATCACCCTCGCCGTCCCCGACTCTGCCCAAAGCTACCTGCCGTTTCTGAGCTACTTGGGATAGCGACCCGCCTCCTGCCCCTCGGGCAACGACTTCGCGCGGCCCAGAAAAACGATGGGCCGCCCAAAAGAGCGGCCCTCGCGACCATCCCGGCTATCCCTCAAAGGGAAGTCTGCCACCTAGGCTGCTTTTCATCGGTAGGAACCTTTTCGTTGATATCGTACGGCAACGACTCGCGAAAAGCAATACGTCGGCCTCTAAGCTGTCATTTTTCTTTTTACAGGGAGTATTTAATTATAGGTTTTCAACGACATCTAACCAGCGTATAACGCTCATCTTCGATCATAGAGCTCTTCCCAAGTGTCGCTACGAGCATCATAAAGAGACTCCCACGCATCAGCCCGAAGATCGTACATAGCCTCCCAAGAGTCGGCCCGGGTATCGTACATTTCATCCCATTCTTCAGATCGCACGTCATACCCCACGTTCTCCGGGGCGTCAGTGATCATATCGGAGCAATCGTTGTAGATATCGCCGTACAGGTCATCCCAATCGTTATAGTAGTCGCCGAGAGCGCCGTCCCAGACATCGTAGCTATCGCCCAGCGCACGATCCCAGACCTTATATTCAGCATATTCCGGGTTGTTCAAAAGAATCTCGTGATACTTTTCGCAGTCGGTCTTGATGGATTCGTAGAGCTTCTCCGACTCGCTGTAGGCGAGAGCGTACCAATTTGCAAGCACTTCCTTATTCTGGATATACCCATCGTAAGAATCGTTTGCCGCGGCGAAGAATGCGTCCAACTCATTTGTCAAATAATCCGTTGTATTTTGGGTCTTCTGAACAATGTCGTTGAGCAATTCATCGAGTTCAGGATATCCGGTATACTCTTCGAACTCCACGGCATTAACTGTCGGAAGGGCCCCCTGCTCGCCCCCTGTCACATCTTGCAACTGCTCTATCGAGTCGGTCGGTGCGCCGCCATCGTCGCCTAAAGACTCTTGGGGCATCGATGGCTCTGCTGCAGTATTGCTTGATTCGCTTCCTCCCTTAAGCTCAATGGAGCAACCGCACAGCATGAAAACCGTGGCCGCGCACAACAGCACCGTTAAGAAGTGCGCCGCGGCTCTTTTCATCTTCCCCGCTGTTACCTCCGTTAAATCTGACACACTTTCTCCTTTCTCTGTCTTTTTCTCTTTAAAGAGTCAACTTGTTTCCGCAGTGCTCGCATTCCACGACTTCGCCTTGGCGTAGTTGCGCCATAGCGCCGCAAGAGCGGCAGCGAACTGCGACAATTGCAGGTTCCGGACGCCTGACCTGCGACGCCACCTCTCTACTAGATGGCGGAACAGGCGATACCGGGACCTCGCGGTACGGCTGTTGCTCCCTTTTGTTTGTCACCTGTTCTCCGTCGCGAAAAGGCTGCGCATTGCCGCGATTGATCGATTGGCTCGTATCCCCGGTGGTAAATCTCAGAGAGGGAATCTCACCTTTGGCCGACAGTGTTTCAAGACAAGTCTTCACCTCATCGGGCTCCATCTCCAAATGTGCCGCCAGCCTATCGAGGCTCAGCGGCATCCCGGTGGCAACTTCTCGTCGATACGCCTTCTTCACACGATTCAGCTGCCCCTTCCAGAAAACGCTCCATACGCACAAGCCGCCTATGCACACGGATATCAAGCTGAACCAGAGGTCGCCGTTAATGCTTACTATGCCTACGACTATTAAAACTGCTCCAAGGATGAGAATCCCTCGGCCATTGGATTTCTTCGTCTCTTCCATTAGAAACTCCCTCTTTTGACACGTGACGACTCTGCTCGCCGCTGGGCAGCAAGGGACGACAATTCGGTAAGATCGTCGACCGCACCTTCCTTATCGTTCGCTTGAATGGCCGCATAAAGGCTGTCGATCAATTCGCTAATCCTGGTGTCAAGCGGGAGCACAATCGAGCTGTCCGAAAAGCGCACATCGTCGGAAACCCTTTCAATTCGTTGCGCAAAATCGGGATTCCCGCACGCCGACGCCAGCGCCTTCAATCGCGCAGCTCTTTCATCTGACAGCTGAGTCGTTGATTTCACTGCAACATTGGATGCCCTGATATGACGAAGCGCCAGATAAACGGCAAGAGCAACGATCCCGACAAAGATGATGACGAGAAAAACAACGAGCATCGGTGTCCAGATCCCGATGAGCATGCTACGCCTCCTTATCCAAAGCACTTCCCGACTCTCCATCGTGACGCGCGACAGAGGTTCCGCACTGTCCGCAGAACTTCATTGATGCTGCAAGAGGCGCGCCGCATTCCGTGCAGAAGCCTGCGCCTTCGGCGGCAGCCCCCGGAGCGGGCTTCGCCATATCCCAACCACAGCTTCCGCAGAACTTCTGCCCAGAGGGAACCGCACTTCCGCACGAGGGGCACGTCCGCGAAGAACCAGAGACATTCAAATTGCGGGCAACATCTGCGAAAGCGCCGCCGACCCCGCCGCCCATGCCGATTCCCATCCCAAGGCCCAATCCTGCGCCCATGAGGTCTGATGCGGTAGAGCCTGGATTGGTAGCCGCTCCTTCCAGCGTATCGAACGAGCGTTCCTGCACGTAGGTGTATCCGAGCAGCTCCATCTCGGCTCTTTTAGCCAATGCCTGCTTCAACGTTACAACGGCCGGATCGTCTTCCGGCACGCTGATGTCGTTGACGAAGAAATTGGTGAGACTGATGCCGTATTCAGCCATGACGGGCTCAATGCGTTCCTGAAGGTAGTCCGACAACTCGTCAAGGTAGCGATTGATCTCGAGGATGCCTATTTTGCGCTCGATGATGTAAGTAGAAATCGCATCCTTGACGCGAGCTACGTACACGCCGCGAAAGTATCGCATAATGTCGTTTTTAGTGAACGAGGACAACGTGCCTACAAGCTTCACCAGGAAGCGCTTCGCGTCATCTATCTGAATGCCGAAAATGCCGTAAGACCTCACGGGGACGAACACCCCGAACACTGGATCCTGAATCTGGATAGGCGAAGGCGTGCCCCATTTGACGTCGAGGTTGAACTGCTTGTTGACGAACCAAACCTCTGCGCTGAATGGCGACTGACCTCCAAAGGGCAGATTGATGATCTTTTCCAGGAAGGGGATATTGTTCGTGCTGAGAGTGTGGCGTCCAGCTTCAAAAACATCGAGAGCCTGGCCACCTTTGAACAAAATGGCTTGCTGCGACTCGTTCACGATGAGCTGGGTCCAAGTTCCCAACTCGCTATCGGGGTACTTCCAGGCGAAAACGTCAGGATTGCCGTCGTACTTGACGACCGAGACGATGGCCATGCGGCCTCCTTATTTCCTCGTCAGTCTCTCCATAAGGTTGTGGCTTCATATTTGAAGTCGGTTCGTTAATGGTAGCACATATGCTTTCCCCATGAACATCGAACAGAAAAGACAGGCCCTGGGAAAGCGCATTCGCGCGGTGCGCGAGGAGCAGGGGCTTTCCCAGAGCCAGCTGGCCCTCATGATCGGCAGCAGCAAGTCCCACATCTGGCGCATCGAGACCGGACGGGTCGGCGTGGGCATCGATGATTTGGGCCGCATCGCCGACGCCTTGGGCTCGCCCGTGCGCGACCTGCTGACCTTCTAGCCGCGCTCGGGGAAGAGCTCGACCTCTCGGGCAGCTTGCGCCATCCTCTCGAAAAGCGCTCCATCAACAACACTTTCGCCATCGGGGTCGATGAGCGTTGCAATCTCCTTGTCCTCGAAGGCGTTTTGCAGATACCCCGCCACCGTCTCGAAAAACTCCACCATGGTAGCCCACCCCTCGCCATCGAGCTCCGCGGCTTCCGGCACGGGGTAGCCGCACGAGCGGCAGACGAAATCGACGAGGAACACCACCTGGTTTTCGGAAATGGAAGGTTGCGCATCGCCTCCGACGCCACCTTCGATCATCGCCGAAAGCTCCAAGGCCATCGACTTCAGCCACACGAGGAACACCGCGGACTGCAGAAAACCGGGCGTCGCCTCTCCGCCCACCTCGCTGGCAAACTCGGCCTCCTCGCTGCCGTCCTCGAAGAGCGTCCAGATACCCAGCAGGTCGAGGTCGTCAACTTCGAAGAAATAGGTGCAGAACCACGCCCTCAGCCGCTGCACCGTAGATTCTATATGGGCGAAGGGATCCTCCTCGTCGCCTCCCAAAAAGTCGACGATGATCGCCCCCAACTCATCCCACAGCTGTTCCAGGCCCGCATCGTCCATGGACTCCCATCGGACAGCTTTGCCGGCATAGGCGGGCGAGCTCCGCACGAGCTCAGCGAACGCGTCTACTTCGGAGGTGCCAAAGGCCAACGTTTCGAAAAGATCGTCACCGACGATCTCGGCATAGCGCGCGAACAAAATGAGGTGCTGCAGGTAGCGCTCCTGAGCGCGCAATTCCTCGATGCGGTCCGCCAGAGCATCCGTCAGACTCCTCTCCCCGTCGAGAATCGGGGGCATGTCCTTGAGCTCGAACCCGTAGGAGCCCAGCACTACGATCTGCTTGAGCCGATCGATGTCCTCGGGGCTGTAGAGCTTGCGGTTGTTGGCCACACCCTCCCCCGAGCGCTCCGGGCACAGAAGGCCCTTTTCGTCGTAATGCTGGAGCGCCCTTGTCGTCACGCCCGTCAGCTTCGCCACTTGGCCCGCCGTCATGGGCCACTCGCAGTTCTCGCGTATCAGATCGTTGCTCGTCTGCATCTTCGGTTTGCGCGGCATGCCCTTCGCCCTTCGTCTCTTCCGCCAGACTTCCGCCGCACAGCATAAACCTCAACCCGACGTTGAGGTCAAGAGATTTCTTTCCCCCTACCGCGCGCCCTTGAGGCGGCGCTGGTAGGCGCGGACGATCTGCGAGAGGGTGAAGCAGACGACGAAGTAGATGAGGGCCATCAGCCCGAAGATGGCGAAGATCTGCACCGTGGAGTTGTAGCTGTTCATGAGAATCATGCCGCGGCCCATGAGCTCCTGCAGAGCCATGGCGCCCCACAGATACGACGTGTCCTTGATGGTGGTCACGAACTGCGAGAGCAGCGCCGGCACCATGTTGCGCAGGGCCTGGGGCAGGATGATGTACAGGTACATCTGTGGTGCCGAGAACCCCTGGGAGCGGGCGGCCTCGTACTGGCCCGCCGGCACGCTGGCCAAACCGCCGCGGACGATCTCGGCCACCGAGGCCGCGGTGAACAGCGTGAAGGCGAGCACCGCCGCGGGCAGGGGCGGCAGCTGGGCCACGAAGAACGTGAACATAATCCACAAAAGCAGCGGGGTGTTCTTGAACAGCTCCACGTAGGCAATGGCGAAGCCGCGCAACAGGCGGGAAGAGGATCCGCGCATGATGGAGATGACGGCGCCGAGCACGATAGAGCAGGCGATGGCCAGCGCCGAGATAATGAGGGTGAGCCCGAGCCCTTCCAAAAGGAAGCGGATGTTCGTCCAGGTGAGCAAAGCGGCGATGTCGCTCATTTCCGGCCTCCTCTCCGGCCCTTGCCCCTGCGACGACCACCGGTGCGACCCATGGCGCCGCGCACGCGGGCGAGCCCTCGGCGGTTCCGCGGCGTGCGGGGCGCCACCGTGCGGCGGTCGGGCCACGCCGGGGCGTCGATGCCGTAAAGTTCCGCATACGTGAGGTAGCGGCCCTTGTCCGCCACCGGGGGCACCAAGGTGCTCGTGCCTTCCACCATGGTCGTCACGCCTGCGGCCATGGCCTGGGCGGCCGCATGCCCGGTGATGTCGTGGGTGCCCGGGGTCACTTCCACGGCATCGGCCGCAAGCTCCTCGGTGGCGTCGCCGGTGGCCACATGGCGATGGGTGCCCATGCGCCTCTCCAGGTACACGGCGGCCCGGGAAAGCGGGAAGCAGATGGCGAAGTACAGCACGGCGGCGGCCACGTAGGCCGGCCCGTAGTAGCTCGTGTCGCCGGCGAAGGAGTTCGCGAAGTACATGAGCTCGCCGCCGGCGATGAGCGCGAGCACCGAGGTGTTCTTCACAAGGTTGGCGGCCTGCACGGCCAAAGGCGGCAGGATGATGCGCATGGCCTGGGGCAGGATGATGAGCGTCATGGTCTGCACGGGAGAGAACCCCTGGCTTTTAGCCGCCTCGAACTGACCGCGGTGCACCGAGCCGATGCCGCTGCGCACCACCTCTGACATGTAGCCACCGTGATAGGCGCCGATAGCGATGACGCCGATCCAGAACGAGGCGATGGTAAGCCCCAGCAGCGGGAACACGGCGTAGAGCACGAACACCTGCAGAAGCAGCGGGATGTTCTGCACCGTCTCCACGTAGACACGCGTGAGGGCGCGCAGGATGCGGAAGCGCGACACCGCGAACACACCGAAGACGAAGCCTAAAACGAGCGCGATAACGAGGGCCAGAGCCGAGATGGCCGCGGTCATGCCGAAGGCGGCCAGGATGTCGGGCCAGCGCGCAAAGAGCGCCTCCCACTTGTAGGGCGCGAAGATCTCCGTCATCGGGACGCGCCCCCTTCCGCGGCCGCCCCATCGTCGGCCGGATCCCCCTCCCCCAGGCCCGTGCCGCCGGCTTCCTGCTCGGCTTCCACGTCCGCCTCCGTGACCAGCGACAGGCCCCAGCGCTCCTTCAGCGCCCTAAGCGTTCCGTCGGCCTCCATGGCCGCGATGGCCTCATCGACGGGCCCCGAATACTCGCCGCCCTTCTTCGTGGCCACGCCGTACTCCTGGGGTGCGAACTGCGTCGGCAGCAGGTAGGTGCTGTCGTCCTGGTAGCCCAAAAGAATGGAGCTGTCCACGGAAAAGGCGTCCACGCGCCCGGCCACGAGCGCGATCTTGATCTCGGGATAGGTGGCGTACTCGGCGAACTTCAGCGTGATGCCCGCCTCGGCGGCGGCCGCCCCCAGCTTGTCCTTGGTGGTGGCCGACAGCGCCACGCCCACGGTCTTGCCGTCAAGGCCCGCCAAATCGGTGATGCCCGACTTCTTCAGCACGAGCACACCGATATGGTCGATATAGTAGGGCCGCGAGAAATCGTAAGTCTTCTTGCGCGCATCGGTGATGGTAAAGGTGGCGAGCGTCGCATCCAGCGTGCCGTTGTCCAGCATCGCCCCGCGGGTGGTCACGTTCACGCCCACAATCTCCAGCGCGTTGGGATCGCCCTTGATCCGCGCGGCGAGCTCGCGGGCCACGTCCACCTCGAGTCCCTCCACGCTTCCCGTCTCGGGGTTCTGGAAGCCGAAGCCGGGCACGTCGATCTTCGTGCCGACGCGCAGCACGTCGCCCGCAGGCGCGCAGCCGGAAAGCGGCAGCACCGCGCCACCCAAAGCCGCGCCCGCCGCGGCAGCGCCGGCCAACCGCACAAAGCCGCGCCGCGTGAGATACGTCCCGCGCATCCCAGTCATCCCGTTCACCCCAACCGTTTTGCCCGTCACGTTCATCGCGCACCCCCTCACAGTATCTTGGAGAGAAACGCCTGCACGCGCTCGTTGGAATCGGGACCGAAGAGGTAGGCCGGCGTGCCCTCGTCGACCACGAGCCCGTTCTCCATGAACACCACTTTGTCGGCGGCGTCGCGTGCGAGCCCCATTTCATGGGTGACCATGACGATGGTCATGTTCGTCTCGGCCAGCGACTTGATGACGTCGAGCACTTCGTTGACCATCTCCGGGTCAAGGGCGCTCGTGGGCTCGTCCAAAAGCATGATCTTCGGGTGCATGTTCAGCGCGCGGGCGATGGCCACGCGCTGCTGCTGGCCGCCGGAGAGCTGGTCGGGGTACTTGTCCAGCTTGCTCGTGAGCCCCACGCGCTCCAAGTAGGCGCGCCCCGCCTCTTCGGCCTCGGCCTTCGGTACCTTCAGCACCTTGGTGGGCGCGAAGGTGACGTTTTCCAACACGGTCTTATGGGGATAGAGGTTGTAGCCCTGAAACACCATGGCCACCTCGCTGGCCAGCTTGCGCGTGTTCACCTTCTTGGCCATCATGTCGATGCCATTGACGGTAAGCTCGCCGGAATCGGGGCGCTCAAGGCCGTTGATGGAACGGATGAGCACGCTTTTGCCCGAGCCGGACGGCCCGATGACGACGACCTTCTCGCCTTCTGCCACGTCCAGCGAGACGCCCTTGAGCGCCTCCACTTTCCCGAAGTTCTTCTTAAGATCCTTGGCGGATATCAGTGGCTCCATGCTCCCACGCTCCCATCCGGACCGTCATCTCGAACAGTTACGGGGAAATTCTAACGTTCTGTCAATTAGTCGTGGTTTCGCTGGCGCTACGGGTTTTTCACAGCTTATTGACGGCGTGGGTGGAAGGAGGCGCAGCAACGTCGACCGGGAAGCGGTGGCGGGGCGGCAACGTCTACCGGAAAGCGGCGGCGGCGCAGCGACGCCGATCAGGAAGCGGTGGGCGCTGTCTTTGCTGCCGCCTTCGCCTCCTCGGCATCCTCGCGAGCGAGCACGGCCTGCATGGCGGCGATGGCGCACTCCATCTGGGCGTCGTCGGGCTCGTGGGTGGTGAGGTACTGCATCTGCATGCCGGGCCACAGAATTACCTTCACGAGCGGGTTGTCCGGATGACTGCCGGCCCACTTCACCGTGATCTCGTAGGAGATGCCGGCGATAACGGGCATGAGCACGATGCGGGCCACGATGACCAGCACGAGCTTCGGCATCCCGTCGGGCACCCCGAAGCCGGATATGATGGCGTTTAAAGGGAAGATGGTGTACACGAGGATAGCGATGACCATGACCATGATGAGGAAGGCGGTGCCGCAGCGCACGTGCAGGCGCGGGAACTGGCGGGCGTTGTCGGGGGTCATGGGAAGGCCGTGCTCGAAGCAGTGGATGGCCTTGTGCTCGGCGCCGTGGTACATGAACATGCGCTTGATGTCCTCCATGCGGCCGATGAGCCAGATGTAGAAGACGAACACGGCCACGCGCAGAAGGCCGTCCACGATGTTCCAGGCCAGCGTGTGGTCGTCGTACTCCCCCACGATGAGGTTCGTGATGGCCGCCGGCGCCACAATGAACAGCACCACGCCCAGCACGAGTCCCACCACCATGGAGATGACCATCTCCCGATGCCCGAAGTCGGCCTCCTCCTTCTCGGTCTCCGAGCCGTCGGTCAGCGTCACCTCGTAGTCGATAGCTTCGTCGGTCGCCTCGGCGGCGGCCTTCTGCTCGCCCTCCTCGTCGCCGAAGGCGTGCAAGGCGGCGATCTCCAGGGCCTTGAACCCCAGCATGAGCGACTCCACGAGCGCCCGGCAGCCGCGCACGAGCGGCCAGTACATCCAGCCGTTCTTGTCCTTGCCGCTCGTGAGGTCGTGCTCCTCCACGTAGATGGCGCCGTCCGGCTCGCGCACGGCCACGGCCCAGTTGTACTTGCCACGCATCATGACGCCCTCGATGAGGGCCTGGCCGCCCACGTGGGTTTTTATGGCCCCGTCCTCGGAGAACGCGCGGGACAGATCGCTCTTCTGCTTGGTCATACCGTCGTCCTAAGCCTAAAGCTGCGAGCGATCGACGCGCGGATAGGGGTTTCCGCAGGTCATCTTACCCTCGGGGCAGACGCCGTGGATGCAGGGCGCGCCGGCGTCGGCGAAGATGTACGGCGCCGTCGGACGAGCAAGCTCCAGCATCTTCCACGCCATCTCGCGGATTTCCCACTGGGCGCGGTTGCAGCAGCGCAGCTCGAAGAAGTGCAGAAGCTCGCGCACGTTCATGGTGATGACGATCTTCGTCTCGCAGGCGTTGGGCAGAAGGTAGCGCGCGTCCTCGGCGGGGATGCCGGCCGCGACGAGCGCCCGGTAGGCCTCGGCCACGGCAGCAGCGGCCTCGTCGAACAGGCGATTGCACTCGGGGTCGGCCGCCACGGAGGCGGGCTTCACCATGGGGATGTCGCCCTTGAACTTCACGTAGCGCTGGGATTGCTGGTTGAAGCTGGCGATGCGGTGGCGCACCAGCTGGTGGGTGAGCGCGCGGGAAACGCCGTCGACGGCGAAGGCGTAGCTGGCGTGCTCGAGGGTGGAGAAGTGCCCCGAGCCCATGATGGTGGAGAGCACGCTCTTCACGCGCTCCGGCGGCATGGTCTCCATCAGCTCGCTCGCGCCCACCGGCGCGTAGCACAGCCGTGCCGCCGTGGCGATGGCGCGCTCGGGGTCGGGCGTGTGGTACAGAAGCTCTACCTGCATAGCATCTCCTCTTGTTGCAGCTCTCCGCCAGTCGAAAGCATTGCGAAGCGCATGAATCGTTTCCCAAGAAGTATAATGGCTGAACGACCGACGACACGGCTTGGAGGCCCCATGCACGACGAATTTACACCCTTGCTCACCACAACGGATTGGAACGAGGAGTGGAAAGAGCTTCAGAAGGTGCGTCGCCATGCCGATGACGCGGCGTTCTGGGACAAGCGCTCCGCCACCTTCACCACCAAGGACGCCCCGAACCTCTACGTGGAGAAGTTCCTGGGATACGCGGACATCCGCCCCGGCGAAACGGTGTTCGACATGGGCTGCGGCACCGGGGCTTTGGCCGTGCCGCTCGGCGAGGCGGGGCACAAGGTGGTGGCGGCCGATTTCTCCCAGGGCATGCTGGATCAGATGCAGGCGCGCCTTAACGAGGCCGGCGTGCGCACCGTGTTTCCCAAGCTCATGAGCTGGGAGGACGACTGGCCGGCCTTCGGCGTGCGCGAGGGCATGACCGATGTGGCCGTCGCCTCGCGCTCCATTGCCACCGCCGATTTGCGCGACGCGCTCCTGCGCCTGACGGAAGTGGCGCGCCGGCGGGTGTGCATCACCCTGGCGACCGGATCCTCCCCCCGCGTCGACGAGCGCATCCTGGCCGCTGTGGGGCTGCCCGCCGTTCTCGGGCGCGACTACCTTTACGCCTTCAACATCCTGGCCGCCGAAGGCATAAGGGCCGAGGTGCGCTACATCGACAGCACCCGCGACGATACGTTCGCGAGCCCCGAGGACGCCTACGAGAAACTGGCCGCCATGATCGACGACTCCTCGGCGGTGCGCGCATCGGACACCGAACGGCAGCGGGCACGCGCCAACCTACGGGAATGGCTTACCGCCAACCTCGTTCCCAACGAGAGCGCCGGCGCCCCCGACCGCAAGGGCATTCCCCAGCTCGCCTGGCGCCTCGCCGAGCCCCGCACCGTCACCTGGGCCTTCCTCGCCTGGAACGCCCGCTAGCAACAGAAAAGGGCCCGGGAGCAATCCCGGGCCCTTTGGCGTCATGTAGATTTCTAAAACTTGAAGTTAGAGACGTTCCACGTTGCTCGCCTGCAGCTTGCCGTTCTGACCCTCGGTCACCTCGAACGTCACTGCGTCGCCCTCGTTGAGCGTCTTGAAGCCCGACATCTTGATCTCGGAGAAGTGGACGAAGAGATCCTCGCCGTCATTCTGGGAGATGAAGCCGTAGCCCTTCTCGGGGTTGAACCACTTGACAGTGCCTTCCGCCATGATACTTTCCTCTTTCCTCCCGCTCGTCTGACGAGCGGGTATAGCAATACGGGCGCGAAGCCCAGCTCCCTTTTGGGAGCGCGCTATAACTATACGCTAACTTCAGCCGATTTCCTCGGGGAATTTACGCTTCTCCATCACTTGCGGTCAGAAGCGCCTCCAAGGCCTCGTCGCTTACGGGGTCGGCTCCCAGCTCGTGGCCGAAGGCGGCAGCGACGGCGCGGCCCTGGGCCTGCCGCAGCTCGGCCACATCCGGCCGTCCCGCCTCACCGTGGTAGCGACCGGAGAGCATGAGACTGCGGGCGATATACTCCGTGAGGTGCGGATCGACCCCCGACACCTGCAGCACCGAGGCCAGCGACTCGGGCGCCAGGGAGAGCAGCGCCTCGCCGTCCAGATCGGTGGCGTCGCCCAACGCCATGTCGAGGGCGCTCGCGGCCCCGTCCGGATCCTCCTCGCCGGCCGCCCGCTCCATAGAGCGTCGAATGGCCCCCAGAAGCTGAGCGATGATACGCATCAAATAATCTTGCTCGAACATACTCGCTCCTTAACACCCTTCCGGCGGGGTGAGTCCCAGATGCTCCCAGGCGCCGGCGGTGGCCTGGCGACCCTTGGGAGTGCGCATCATGAGGCCCTGCTGCATGAGGTAGGGCTCGTACACGTCTTCCACGGTATCGGGGTCTTCCGCCAATGCGGACGCCAAGGTGGTAAGCCCTACCGGACGGCCGCCGAACTGCACACAGAGCACCTCCAGAAGCCGGTTGTCCACTGCGTCGAGCCCCAGATGGTCCACCTCGAAGAACGTGAGCGCCTCGGCGGCCACATCCTCGGTGATGGCGCCGTCGCCGCGCACCTGGGCCCAGTCGCGCACGCGCTTCAGCAGGCGGTTGGCCAGACGCGGGGTACCCCGGGAGCGTCGGGCGATCTCCAGAGCGCCCTCCTCGTCGATGGCCACGTTCAGGATAGAGGCCGACCGGCACACGATGAGCGAAAGCTCCTCGGGCGTGTAGTACTGTAGGCGGAAGGCCACACCGAATCGATCGCGCAAAGGGCCGGTGAGCAGGCCCGTGCGCGTGGTGGCGCCGATGAGCGTGAAGCGCGGCAGGTCGAGCCGGATTGATCGGGCCGCCGGGCCCTTGCCCACAACGATGTCCAGCTCGAAGTCCTCCAGCGCCGGGTACAGTACCTCCTCCACCATGCGGTTCAGGCGATGGATCTCGTCGATGAACAGCACATCGCCTTCTTCGAGGTTGGTGAGGATGGCCGCCAAGTCGCCCGTGCGAGCGATGGCCGGTCCGGAGGTGGTGCGAATGGAGGCGCCCAACTCGTTGGCCACCACCGTGGCGAGCGTGGTCTTGCCCAGCCCTGGAGGGCCCGAGAACAGGATATGGTCCGCCGGCTCGCCGCGCCCCTGGGCCGCCGCGATCATGATGCCGAGGGACTCCTTCACCTTCGTCTGGCCCAGGTAATCGTCGAGCCGCTTGGGACGCAGGGAGAAATCGAGCTCCAGGTCGTCCTCGGTGAGCGTCGGGGCCACCGCGCGGTCGCGCCCGAGCGCCGATGCCGAGCCCTGCGCTTCCGCGCCGTCCCGCGCGGCCTCGAACACCATGCCCTCTATGTCCAGATCGAATGCCATGATTTCCTATCGACTTCCCAAACGTTTCAAGGCGTATTGTAGCAGCGCGCCCTCGCCCGCGCCCTCGGGAGCCCCCTTCAGGGCGACCTCGGCTTCGGCGGACGTGAAGCCCATGGAGAGAAGCGCCTCGGTGGCCCCCTGCACCGCCAGATTACGCGCAGGCTCAACCTCGCCCTGGCTGAACAGCGACGCCATGCCGCCCTCCAAGGTGCCCTTCAGCTCCAAGATGATGCGCTCGGCGGTCTTCTTCCCCACCCCGGGGATATGGGACACCCGCGCGATGTCCTGGGAGGCGATGGCATCGGCGAGCTCGGCCGGAGAGAACGTGGAAAGTGCCGCCAGGGCCATCTTCGGCCCTACCTTCGACACGCCGATGAGCTTCTCGAACAGCGCCCTCTCCTCCTCGGAGAGGAAGCCGAACAGCGCGATGCCGTTCTCCGTCACGGACAGGTAGGTGAGCACGCGGGCTTCCTCGCCCACGGCCAGCTTGCCCAGGTCGCCCCCCGGCATGGCCACGGCGTAGCCCACGCCGGCGACATCGATGTAGGCCGTCTGCGGCGGCAGCACCGCCGCCACGGTTCCGTTCAGAAACGCAATCATGCGAACCTTCCATTCTCATGGGTCGTGTAACAGATGGCCGCCGCCAACGCGTCGGCCGCGTGGTCCGGCTCGGGAATGCGATCAAGAGAGAGCAGATGGCGCACCATGTACTGCACCTGCTCCTTCTCGGCAGAGCCCTCCCCCACCACGGCGAGCTTTATCTGGCGCGGGGTATACTCGCCCACAGCAAGACCGCCCTCGGCGCAGGCCACGAGCGCCGCCCCGCGGGCCTGGCCCGTGGCGAAGGCCGCCGTGACGTTCTGGCCGAACCAGACCGTCTCGATGCCGACGCATTCGGGACGAAACCGCTCGACCACTGCGCCGATCTGGTGGTGAATCTTCATCAGCCGCTCGGCCAGAGGCTGCGATGCCGGCGTGGCCACGCACCCATAGGCCACACAGGCCAAACGCGGCCCGCGCTGCTCGATGACCCCCCAACCCGTATGGGCCAGCCCGGGATCAATTCCCATCACGATGCGCATCCTGCCAGCCAAAAGATAAGCCCCACTTTCCAAATTCGAGTGGGGCTTATTTTAGAACATCTGTTTGTGAAAAGCAAGCAGAATTACGGGCGCTGGCCCATGCCGCCTTCCAGGGTGAGGGTCTCGCCGCTCATGAACTTGAAGTCGGGACTGGCAAGCTGCACCACGACACGGCCGATCTCGGTCTCCACGTTGCCGTAGTGGCCCATGGGGGGCATGTGCACGTTGGCCGTGAAGGCGTCGGGGTAAGCTTCCTGGAAGTTCTCCAGAGCGGCCGTCCAGGCCAGCGGGCACACCACGTTCACATTGATGCCGTCAGGACCCCACTCGGTGGCGGCCACGCGCGTGAGTCCGCGGATGCCCTCCTTGGCGGCGGCGTAGGCGCACTGGCCGAAGTTGCCGAAGAGCCCCGCGCCGGAGGCGAAGTTGATGACCGAGCCCTTGGTCTCCTTCAGGTAGGGATAGCACGCCTGCATGTAGTAGAAGGTGGCGTACAGACCCGAGTAGATGGCCAGGTCGAACTGGTCGGTGGTGTGGTCGGCCAGCGTCACGCCGGAGGCGGAGGCCTGGGCGTTGTTCACCAGCACGTCGATGCGGCCGAACTTCTCGATGGCCTGGTCGATGACGTTCTGCACCACGGCCTGGTTGTCGGCCCCGGCATTCACGTCGGCGGCCACGCAAAGCACCTGGATACCGTATTCGGCCTCCAGCTTCTCCTTGGCCGTCTCGAGTTTCTTCACGTTGCGGCCGGTGATAACCAGGTTCGCGCCCTCCTTGGCGTAGGCCGTGGCGATGCCGTAACCGATGGAACCGGCGGATCCATCCTTGAGCGCCGCGAACCCAGCACCGGTGATGATGGCGGTCTTACCTTCGAGAAAACCCATGGAGCCTCCCTTTTCGTCCTGCGCGGGACTCCCTCGCTGCTGCACAAAGAGCCTATCGCGCGCTTACCTAAGCTTCACCCTATCAGATTTCCTCGCGACTATGTTTCCAGATTGTTGCGCGGCCCTGTTACGTCCCCGAAAGGCAAAAGGCGCCGAGCCCTGCGGCCCGGCGCCTTCCCTAGCGCGATTGGCTTTAACGTTCGCGAAAACTACTCGTCGAGCGCCTCGGCGATCTCGTCGGTGATGTCCATGGTGTGGTACACCGCCTGCAGATCCTCCAGCTCCTCCAGCTTGTCGATGAGGCGCATGACCTTCTTGGCGTCGGCCACCGATACCGCCGACGGCGTGTTGGCGATCATGGTCATCTCGGCGCCCTTCACCTGGATGCCCTGGGCCTCAAGCTCCTTCACCACGGCCATGAGATCGCCCGGCGCGGTGTAGACGATCCACTCCTCGTCGGCGTCCTCGTAGTCGTCGCCGCCGGCCTCGGCCACGGCGAGCATGAACTCCTCCTCGTCGGCGGCAGCGCCGTTCGGGCCGATGGGGTTCTTCTTGTCGCCGGTCTCGACCTCCTTGGACACCATGATCTGGCCCTTGCGGTCGAACTGGAAGGCCACCGAGCCGGAAGTGCCCAGGTTGCCGCCGGAATGGGAGAAGGCGGCGCGCACGTCGGCGGCAGTGCGGTTGCGATTGTCGGTCAGCGCCTCGCAGAGCACGGCCACACCCGCCGGGCCGTAGCCCTCGTAGACGACGGTCTCGTAGTTGGCGGCGTCCTTGCCGGAACCGAAGGCCTTGTCGATGGCGGTCTTGATCTTGTCCTTGGGCATGGAGTAGCCCTTGGCCTTCTCGATGGCGGCGGCCAGCGACGCGTTGTTGTCGGGGTTCGGGTCGCCACCCTCCTTGGCGGCCACGGTGATGTTACGAGCCAGCTTGGAGAACAGAGCCGAGCGCTTAGCGTCCTGCGCGGCCTTGCGATGTTTGGTGGTTGCCCACTTAGAATGCCCTGACATGAATAAGTCCCTTCGAAACACGAATACAACAGCGGCTTATGGTACCACAAGGGCGCGAACGGGAAAACCCAGCTGCCGCGCTGCACGGTTTTTCTACGGAAGGGGCCGCGCGCAGAGAACGAGCGCATCGCCAGGTTTGTCGGATACGCGGCTGTGGCGCGCCCCTGGAAAGAAGCGCCACGTCCCGAGCAACTCCCCGAGCAATCGCCAACGGTATCCACAGATTTCCCAATTCGTGGGTTGCGCGGGCTTCCATAAAGCACTATGATCGATCAACAATTGAACATGATCTTCAGGGCGGGGTGAAAGTCCCCACCGGTGGTACAGCCCACGACCCGCAAGTCTTGCGCTTGCGGCTGATTCGGTGAAATTCCGAAGCCGACAGTTACAGTCTGGATGGAAGAAGATAGGAAGTGCTCCCCAGCGGAGCGCATCGGACAGTTAGAAGCCCTGGAACCTTTTGGTTTCAGGGCTTTTTTCGCAATCGTCCGCTCATCTTTTCGGAAGTGGCGCCCGAAGGTCGCAGCGATGCGTTGGAGGTGAGCGATGTCCCAGAAGTTAGAGCAACTCGCACGCGACGAAGCCTTCATGGCCCGTGCGCTGGCGCTTGCCGAGAGAGGGACTGGCTGGACCAGCCCAAACCCACTCGTAGGTGCCGTTATCGTGAAAGACGGCCGCATCATCGGCGAGGGCTGGCACACCGCATGCGGCCAGCCCCACGCGGAGCGGGAGGCGCTGGCCGCATGCGACGAAGACCCCGCCGGAAGCACCCTGTACGTCACACTGGAGCCGTGCTGCCATTGGGGCAAAACGCCACCCTGCACCGACGCTATCCTGGAAGCGGGCATTGCCCGCGTCGTCGTGGGCGCCCTTGACCCGAACCCTTTGGTGGCGGGCCAAGGGTGCGCGCAGCTGCGCGAGGCGGGCACGGTAGTGGAGACGGGGGTCCTGGAAGAGGGGTGCCGGCACCTCAACGAGGTATTCTTCCACTTCATTACCACCGGGCGCCCCTTGGTGGTGCTGAAATACGCCATGACCCTGGACGGGAAAGCGGCCACGCGCACGGGGGCATCCCGGTGGATCACCGGACCCGAAGCGCGCGAGCGGGTGCATCGCGACCGGCACCGGTTCGCAGCCATCATGGTGGGCATCGGCACCGCCCTAGCCGATGACCCCGCGCTTACCTGCCGCTTGGAAGGCGGCCCCTGGCGGCAGCCGCTGCGCATTGTGGTCGACTCCCAAGGGCGCTTGCCCCTGGATGCGTTGCTCGTGCGGACAGCCCAAGAGATACCGACGCTGGTGGCGGTGGGGCCGCAGGCGAGCGCCGAGCGCACAGGCGCCCTGCGCGAGGCCGGATGTTCCGTCTGGGCGTCGCCGCCGGCGGAAGGGGGCAACGGCGCAGTGAACCTGCCGGCCCTTCTCGATCACGCGGGCAGCTTGGGCATCGACTCGATCCTCGTCGAAGGCGGCCCTGCGCTGCACGGCGCCTTCATCGACGGCGGACTGGCGAACCGCGTGCAAGCCTATATCGCCCCGAAGCTTTTCGGGGGAGCAAGCGCGCCAGGGCCGGTGGCAGGTCGGGGCGTGGCGCTGCCCGCCGACGCGCTTCGCCTTTCCTCCCCCACCGTCACCGCCCTTGGGCCCGATCTGCTCTTAGAATGCGCCGTTTCCCCTTCAGTCGAAAGCGAGGCGACACCATGTTCACCGGCATTGTAGAGGAAATCGGCACCGTAAGGACGCTGCGCCGGGGCGCCCATTCGGCCGTTCTGTCCATTGACGCGCGCACCGTGCTCGAGCGAACTCGGCTGGGCGACTCCATCGCCGTGAACGGCGTCTGCCTCACCGTCACTTCGCTGGGAGCGACCCAGTTCAGCGCCGATGTCATGCACGAGACGTTGCGACGCAGCAACCTCGGCGCCCTGCATGCCGGCAGCCCCGTGAACCTGGAGAGGGCCATGGCGGCCGACGGGCGATTCGGCGGACACTTGGTGTCGGGGCACATCGACGCGGTGGGCACGATTCGCCGCATCCAGCGCGACGACAACGCCGTGTGGTACACCATCGGAGCCGATGCGACCACCCTGCGCCACATCATCATGAAGGGATCCATCGCCATCGACGGCATCAGCCTCACGGTGGCGCGCCTGACCGACGCCGACTTCGCCGTGTCCATCATCCCCCACACCCGGGCCGAGACGACCCTTTCCCTCAAGCGCGTCGGCGATGAGGTGAACCTCGAAACCGATATGGTCGGGAAGTACGTCGAACGGTTCCTCGGCGCCCCCCTCCCCCCTCCATCCGCGACGGCCGAGAGCGGCGGTATCACCCAAGCATTTCTGACAGCGCATGGATTCTAACGAAGGAGCACCCCATGGAAGAGAACAAGTCATTCCAGTTCAGCACGATCGAAGAGGCGCTGGATGATTTGCGCGCGGGCAAGATCATTCTGTGCACCGACGACCCCGACCGCGAGAACGAAGGCGATTTCATCTGCGCAGCGCAGTTCGCCACCACCGAGAACGTGAACTTCATGGCAGTACACGGCAAGGGGCTCATCTGCATGCCCATGTCCGCCGAACTGTGCCAAAAGCTGGCGTTTCCCCAAATGGTCACCGAGAACACCGACAACCACGAAACCGCCTTCACCGTGTCCATCGACCACGTCGACACCACAACGGGCATCTCGGCGCAAGAGCGCGGGCTGACCGCGCGCGCCGTGGTGCAGCCCGGCGCCCGCCCGTCCGACTTCCGCCGGCCGGGCCATATGTTCCCACTGATGGCAAAGGCCAACGGCGTGCTGGAGCGCAACGGCCACACCGAGGCCACAGTGGATCTGATGCGTCTGGCCGGTCTTGAGGAGTGCGGTCTGTGCTGCGAGATCATGCGCGAAGACGGCACCATGATGCGCACACCCGAGCTGATAGAGCTCGCCCGGCAATTCAATTTGAAGTTCATCTCCATCAAAGCGCTCCAGGACTACCGCAAGAAGCACGAATGCCACGTGGTGGAAGTGGCCGATACGGCAATGCCCACGCGCTACGGGGCGTTTCGCGCCCACGCCTTCGTGAACAAGTTGAACGGCGAGCACCACGTGGCCCTGGTGAAAGGCGACATCGGAGACGGCGTCGATGTGCTGGTGCGCGTTCATTCCGAGTGCCTCACCGGCGATGCCTTCGGCAGCCTGCGCTGCGATTGCGGCCAGCAGCTGGCTGCAGCGATGGCCCAGGTGGAAGCCGAGGGGCGCGGGGTGGTGCTGTACATGCGCCAGGAAGGGCGCGGCATCGGGCTTGTGAACAAGCTGCGCGCCTACGAGCTGCAAGATGCCGGCATGGATACCCTGGAGGCCAACCTGGCCCTGGGCTTCGCGGGCGACCTGCGAGAATACTACATCGGCGCCCAAATTCTGCACGAGCTGGGCGTAAAGACCATGCGACTGCTTACGAACAACCCCGACAAAGTGTACCAATTGGGCGATTTCGGGCTGCAGATCACCGAACGCGTGCCCATCCAAATGCCTTTGACCAGCCACGATGAGTTCTATCTGCGCACCAAGCAGGAGAAGATGGGGCATTTGCTGTACTTCGATGAGGAGCGCCAGGCGTCCTAGCGCCTGTACAACTCGACTAAGGAAACCAACGTTTGGGAAAGGATCATCATGACGGTATTTGAAGGGAAGCTGGTATCGGAGAACATCAAGGTCGGCATCGTGGCCTCCCGCTTCAACGAGTTCATCACATCCAAGCTGATCGGGGGCGCCATGGACGGCCTTTTGCGCCACAACGTGCGCGAGCAGGACGTCGACATCGCCTGGGTACCCGGCGCTTTCGAGGCGCCGCTTGCCGCGCAGAAGATGGCGCAATCGGGCCGCTATGACGCCGTCATCTGCCTGGGCGCCGTCATCCGCGGCGCCACGAGCCACTACGACCTGGTCTGCAACGAGGCCGCCAAGGGCATCGCCCACGTATCGCTGGAAAGCGGGGTGCCCGTTATGTTCGGCATCGTGACCACCGACACGATCGAGCAGGCAATCGAGCGTGCGGGCACCAAGGCGGGCAACAAAGGATTCGACTGCGCCACGTCGGCCATCGAGATGGTCAACCTTCTGCGGGAGATCGAAGGCTAGGGGCCCATGGGCGGCACGGTATTTTTCGACTACGATGGCACGCTCCACGATTCCATGCATCTGTACGGCCCGGCGTTTCGCCGCGCCTATGCTGCCTTGGTAACCGATGGCTGGGCCGCCCCGCGTACGTTCTCCGATGAGGAGATCGCCTCGTGGCTCGGATACTCCCCTGCCGCCATGTGGGCCTCCTTCATGCCCGAGCTGCCCGAAGCGATTTGGCAGCGCGCATCGGCCGCCATCGGAGAGGAGATGCGCCGCTTGCTCGCGGCGGGCGCAGGGCGCCTGTACCCCGGCGCGAAGGCCATGCTGGAATCCCTGCGCGAGGAGGGATGCACGCTCGTGTTCCTCTCAAATTGCAGCGGCTCCTACCGCGACGAGCACCTTGCCGCATTCGGCCTCGGCGGCCTGTTCACCGGCGCCTGGTGCGCCGAAGACTTCGAAGGGCTGGAGAAGTGGCAGATCTACCGGCAGATTTGCGCACGTTACCCGAAGCCCCACCTCATGGTCGGCGACCGGCACCACGATCAGGAGGTGGCCGTGCACGGAAACATTCCCTTTGTCGGGTGCACCTACGGATTCGGAACGGCAGACGAGCTCAGCCGGGCGGACGTCCTGGTGAGCACGGCCCCCGAGATCGCAGGGGCCGTGCGGGCACTTACCGGGAAGCCGCGCGGGCACCCCTAGCCCTGGCCCTATCCCTCGTCCACCTTCGCGAGCAGCTCCTCGCGGCCGTTCACACCGAGCTTCTTGTAGATGCTCTTCACGTGGGTGCGCACGGTGGACTCGGAGATGACGAGCGTGGCGGCCACAAAGGCGATGCCGTGGCCGCGCCCCAGATACCCTAAAATCTCGCGCTCCCGCGGCGTTAGGCCGGCCTCGTCGGCCAAGGCCTCGCAGCGCGCCTGCACGCTTTGGGCCTGCGCGTCGGCCCCCGCGCCGGCATCCCGCGCGCCCAGCCCGTCGTCGGCCGCGCGCTCCCCCGCGCCCGCGCGCCAAAAGCCCCAGAGCGCCGCCGCGATGACGCCCACGAAGTAGAACGTGCTCACCACCAAGAGCGCCGGGCCGCCGCCCTCTTCCTGGAAGGGGGCGGTGGGCGCGCACCCCAGGCCCAGAAGCGAGAACAGCGCGAAGGCCGCCACCGCCGTGCCGAACACCGAGCCGGCCGAGAACTCCCGGGCATGGGCCACGGCCGCCAGGCTCGCCAGGGCGAGGATGGCCACGGCCCCGTAGAACACGTAGGTGAGCCACGCGGCGAAGAACATCGGCATCGTGGTGCCGGGGAAGCTGTTCAGCACGATGAGCACCAAGGCGAACGCCGGCACGAGCATCCGGTAGATGAGCGTGGTGAGCGGCCGGCTCGTGCGCAGAAGGCAGATGGGCAGCGCCACCACGGCCCCCAGCGCGCAGCCGAGCAGCTCCATGTTCACCACGTCGAACAGGATGAACTTCCGCGCCCCCATCATGAAGGCGAACACCATGAGGCCCGCCAGCGGCATGCCGGGCACCGAGGCCAAAGACGCCAGCCGCGCCCGGCGCGTGGGGGCCGGAGATTCCGCCGCCTCCTGCACGGATGATGCCGCACCAGCCGCCTTGGCCCCGCCGCCCAGATCTCCCGGGCGCGCGCCGCCCCGCGGGCGCTTCCACGCCGCCAGGCAGGGCACGGGGAAGCTCGCCAGCACCAGCACCACGAACACGATGAGCCCCACGCCGAAGGTGGTGGAGGACAGCAGAAGCCCCACGAGCGCCGCGCAGCCCACGGAAAGGGCGCACCACAAAAGCGCCTGGCGCAGGTCGTAGGCGGCCATGTAGCTGCCCCACAGCACCGCCAGCTCCACGGTGCCCGCCGCCACAACAGAAAACCCGAAAGAGCCCCCACAGCCCCCGTGCCCACGCCCGGCAGCGCCGCCGCGGCTATGAGCAGGCCGTAGCCCGTAAGATAAGCGGCCACGCCGGCCACCACCCATCCGCGGCCCAAGAGCCTCTCGGGGCAGCGCCGCCCCGAGGCCAGCGCGGCGAGCGTGCCCAATACGAGTGTGGAGAAAAGCATCGTGTTCGCGAAGGGCGCCATGAACGTGGGCACGTCGAAGACGCCGGTCTCGAAGAGCAGATGGTTCGGCGAGTAGATGGGAATGGTGGCCAGAAACGCTATGAGCGTGAGCGCCTCGAGCCTGAAGTATTTGGAAAGCGGCAACCTGTACCCTCCCTGGCTTGTCGCGGCTTCGTCGGGCACCAGTATAGCGAAACTTTCCGAAGTTGCCACGGCGTTACTGAGCCGTCATTCTGGCCCTGTGGCGCTGACCTGCGGTTTATTTCCATCTCCCCCATTTCCGCGAGGGCGCTTTCCGGGAAATCCCCCAAGCTGACGATTCCTCGCGGGCCGCTCGCGGTGCCATCATGGGCCCCGGCGCCGCACCAAGGCGAGCGACGAGAAGGCCGGGGAGTCGCCCCGAGCGCCCCGCCGGCCGCACCGCCGAGCTTCGGTGCACGCCGACCGATACGCCCCGATACCAAGGGAGGATATGGGAACTATGGAGAAGACAACCAAGGGCATGTCCCGCCGCTCGTTCATCGGCATGGGCGCCGTGGCCGCCATGGCCGCCGGAGCCGCCGGGCTCGCCGGCTGCGCGCCGGCAGGCGGCGACAGCACCGCCAAGACCGAAGACGGCGGCCACATCGAGAGCGCGGGCAGCTCCGCGCCCAGCGATGTGCACATCCACAACGTCACCGACACCAGCTGGATGACGCCGCCGGCCGAGGTGACCGATTTCGCCCAGGAATGGGACTGCGACGCGGTGGTCTGCGGCCACGGCTTCGCCGGCATCACCGCCTGCCGCGAGCTGGCCGAGCAGGGCAAGAAGGTCATCCTCATCGAGAAGCAGCCCGAGGACTCCTACCAGGCCGTGGGCAACGAGTTCGCCTCGCTGAACGCCAAGATCCTCCAGGAGCGCGGCGTGCCGCACATCGATCCGGTGGAGTTCTACCAGAACTTCATGAAGATCACCTCCAACATGCCCAACCCCTCGCTGGTCATGAAGTTCGCACAGAACTCCGAGGAAAACTCCAACTGGTACCTCGACCGCCTGACCGAGGAGGACTTCGCCACTATGACCACGGCGTTCTTCCCGCCCACCGAGCACCAGATGGGCGAGCTGTCGGGCATCAAGTTCTGGCCGAGCGTGTGCTCGTTCTACGGCGAGTGCAACCAGACGAAGATCCAGATGTACAACCAGGCCGCGGCCGAGGAGGCCGGCGCCGAGTTCCACTTCGCCACCACCGCCGAGTACATCATCATGCAGGACGGTGCCGTGGCGGGTCTTGTGGCCTCTGACGCGGACGGCTACATCAAGATCAACTGCAAGGCCGTCGTCTGCGCCTGCGGCGGCATGGGCGGCAACCCCGAGATGATGGCCTACTTCATGCCCGACATGGCCCAGGCCCTCACCGGCGAGGACGCGCTGACCTCCATGTCGGCCAACGACGGCCGCGGCGTGCAGATGGCCTACTGGGCCGGCGCTCACCTGGAGACCACGCCCGTTGCCGGCATGAACATGAAGGGCCTGTCGGTTCCCGGCAAGATGAACTGCCTGCCCCAGGCCGTGTGGATCGACGAGAACGGCCGCCGCTTCGCCAACGAGTACTACCCCACTTCCGAGCAGCGCGGGTACCAGACCGTGTTCATGAGCCGCAAGACGAAGTACGCCGTGGTGGACAACAACTTCACCGAGTACCGCCAGTACACCCTGCCCCAGCACGCCGGCTTCACCGCCAATGAGGAGAACATCGCCTCCCTGCGCGACTCGCTCGACAAGGCCTACGCGAAGTTCAAGGGCACCTACGAGGAACCGGAGCAGGAAGAGGGCCAGGGCGGCCCGGGCGGTGGCGGCCCCATGACCCAGGTGGAGTGGATCGCCGACGACACCCTGGAGGGCCTGGCCGGCCAGATGGGACTTTCCGGCGACGCCGCCACGGAGTTCGTCGCCCAGATCGAGCGATGGAACGGCTACTGCGAGGCCGGCGTCGACGAGGAGTTCGGCCGCGCCGCCGAGGTGCTCTTCCCGGTGAAGGACGGCCCCTTCTACGCCTGCACCTTCGACCCGGTGCTCGGCGAGACCATGGTCACCATGGGCGGCATCATCACCGACGGCGAGCAGAACGCCTTGGATGCGAACTACGAGCCCATTCCCGGCCTGTACATGGCCGGCAACGACTGCGGCCGCCGTTTCGGCACCGAGTACGTGACCCCCATCCCCGGCTGCTCGCTGGCCTTCGCCCTGGTGCTCGGCCGCGAGTGCGGCAAGTCCGTGGCGAAATTCCTCGGCTAGAAACGGCAGAGACGGGTGCCGCCGCTGGCCGCGCCCGTCTCACCCGAAATGCCTTTCCCGCTGCGGGGCCCGCCCTCCCGGCTCCCGCAGATCATCGACAAAGCCCCCGGCCGTCCCTCCCCGGCCGGGGGCTTTCCTGTCGCAACCTCTCCAAACTGCGGAAATCTACTCCTCCCGCAGCCAGAGGCCCGTCTTGCCGCCGTCCTTCTTCAGCAGGCGCACATCGGAAATTTCCATGCCGCGGTCCACGGCCTTGCACATATCGTACACGGTCAGGCACGTCACGGAAGCCGCCGTGAGCGCCTCCATCTCGATGCCGGTCTTGCCCGTGACACCGCACATCGTAGTCACGTGAATACCCACGCGCCCGTCTTCCCGCTCGCCCTCGCGCACGGGCGCGCACTCCACCTTGGCCTTGGTGATGTTCAGCGGGTGGCACATGGGGATAAGCTCGCTCGTTTTCTTCGCGGCCATCACTCCGGCCACCCGGGCGCAGGCGAGCACATCGCCCTTGGCCGCCTTGCCCTCCACGATGAGGGCCAACGTCTCCGGCTTCATGGAGATGAAGCCCTCGGCCACGGCCACGCGCTCGGTGTCGGCCTTCTGCGATACGTCCACCATCCGCACGTCGCCGTTCTCGTCGATATGGGTCAGCTGCTCGGTCATTGCAATTCCTTTCTAGCAGGTTCGGAAGGCATTCTTGGAAGAGGAGGGTTCGCGCTCGGGTCGAGGGTCCGCGCGGAGTTCCGCAGCGACTGGAACAGCCCAGTGGGCTGTTCCACCAAGCGAGGACTGTCTGAGCACGGCGCCCTTGCCCCGAGCGCGAACCCGGACAACCCGGAAGAAAGCTAGCCGCCGATCTGGCTCATCTTGCGGTCGGTGCCCACTTTGTCATGGTGGTCGTCGGGCTTGGCGCCGAGAGCCGTCAGCAGCACGTCGCGCACTGCGGCGTCATCGCCCTCGCGCAGGGCGGTGCGCACGTCGTACTCCGTATCGGAGAACAGGCACGGCCGCACCTTGCCGTCGGCGGTCACGCGCAGGCGGTTGCACTCGCTGCAGAAGTGGCGCGACAACGGGCTGATGAAGCCCACGGTTCCCAGCGCGTCGGTAAACTCGAAATAGCGAGCCGGGCCCCAGCCCAAAGGTTTGGTCGCCCCTGCCGGGCGCAGCTCGGGCAGCCCCGCCGCACGGGCGCGTTCGTTGATGATGTCGAACAGCTCCTCGGAGGGGATGACATCCTCCTTGCCCCAGCCGGTGCCGGCGTCCTCACTCGTATCGCCCACGGGCATGTACTCGATGAAGCGCACGTGCAGCGGCCGATCGATGGAGAGCTTCGCGAACTCAAAAAAGTCCTGGTCAAGGCTGCGCACGGCCACGGCGTTCACCTTCACGGGATTGAGCCCTGCGGCGAGCGCCGCGTCGATGCCGGCGAGGGTGTCCTCCAAACGGCCCGTGCGCGTGATCTCGTGGAACTGCACCGGATCCAGGGTGTCAAGCGAGATGTTGACCCGCGAAAGCCCCGCTGCCTTCAAATCGCCGATCATCCGGGGCAGAAGCACCCCGTTGGTGGTCATGGAGACGTTCTCGATACCCTGAATGTCCGTGATGGCGTCCACCAGCTCCACCACGCCCTTGCGCACCAACGGCTCGCCGCCCGTGAGGCGAACCGAGCGGATGCCGAGCCCGGCGGCCACGGCCACCAGCCGCTCGATCTCCTCGATGCGCAGGATCTCGTCATGGGACATCGCGCACACGCCCTCCTCGGGCATGCAGTAGACGCAGCGGAAATTGCAGCGATCCGTCAGCGATATGCGCAGATAATCGATAGTACGACCGTGTGAGTCTTTCAAAGTCACCCCTCGCAACGTGTTTTGACTGCTTATTATATCGAACTCGAAATAAACCGCAATCCGCATCGAGGAGCGCCGCGAGATATCCTACCCCTCGGCCGCCGTGACGTCATCCACCATGGCAATCAGCTCCTGCTGGGAATGAACGCCCAGCTTGCCGTAGACGTTGCGCGTATGGGTGCGCACCGTGTTCCAGGAGATGCTGAGCTTGCTCGCCGTGGTGGACGAGTTGTAGCCCATGGCCAGACAGCGCAGCACGTCAGTCTCCCGGGGAGAGAGCTGGTAGTCTGCGGCCAAAGCCTCGATCGCCAGACCGAAGCGCCCCTTGCGCACCGGCTCGTCCTCGCGGGCCGGTCCCTCGCTCTCGGCGGCAAGATCCCTCATCAGCAGCTCGTCAAGCGAGGGGGCGCCCTCCTCCCCCGGCGCGAACAATCGGTCGAACTCGCGCTCGGAGAAGATGAGAAAGGCGCAAGCGAGCACGATGAGCGCCATGATCATATAGGCGAAGGCCTCGCCGACGGTGCCGAACAGCGTCCCTACAAGCTGCGCCCCGAAGAGCCAGCCGATGCCGTTGCCAAGCTGGTAGGCGCCGTAGCCGTAGCCGAACACGATGACCGCGGAGGTGCGCCGCTGGAAGACGATGAAGGCGAGAATGCACCACAGGAACAGCTCGAACACGACGCTGGACAGCGACACCACCTGGGCGAGCACGGTATGCAGCACCGTTACCAAGGACAGGCAGGCGACAAGCGCCACGGAGGCCACCATCACCACCGAGTACAGCTTCCCGAAGTTGAGTCGATCCCCCTCGATGCCCACGGCCACCACCGCCAAAACCAACGCCAGAAGCATGCGCGCGAGCATGACGAGACGCGACCCGGACAGCGTCGTCTCGATGGAGGAGACCGCCACCGTGGATGCGTACACCGAGGACACGATACAGGAGAACACGAAGACGACGGCCAAAAGTTTCCAGAACGATTTCGGCAGCGACCGGCGCGAATGGTCACGCGCGAGCGTGGGCGTCGGCTGCTCGATATGACGGGAGAACGATGCCAAGACGCCGGCCACCAAGGGCAGCAGCACGAACGAAGCCATGCCCGCCAAGCTGGGACCGCCGGGAACCGGCGCCCAGGCGGGCGATCCCAGCACAATGAAGAAGGAGGCTCCCACGGCGAACTGGGAGTAGGCCACGTACAGGATGACCTGGCGCGGCGGAAGCGCGCCGTAGAGCTGCCCGCAACGCAGGGCGATCGTCCCGAGCCCCACGCCGAATAGTATGCCGCCGATGAAGAAAAGCGATCGGATAACGGGATAAGGCAGCATCGGCGTCAAATAATAGGGCCCGATAAGTATGACGATGAGGGCGCCGAGCGAGGAGACCGCCCCCGCCCAAAGGCACGCCGTCGGGCGCTCGAGCCACGAGCGCACCCGGGGCACCGCGAACGTGGACAGGAGCATGAGGCCGCCGGCCGACAGGCTCGTGGTCACCGTCAGCACCGAAAGGTTTCCGCCGTTGGTCTCGCTATCAGACAGCCACGCCGTTCCCGAGCTCGCTATATAGACCGAAGCTAGCAGGGCCCCCAAGGCCATGTACGGCAATGCCGGCCACGCGCGCACGAGCTTCGCCATGAAGTTTTTCGTCTCGGCCATCACTGCCCTCCCTAGCGCAAGGAGCGCCCGGCGACAGCCGAGCGCTCCTCGATGTGATCCGATTGGCCTACGATACCATTTCCGGTTCGTCGGAGATGGCGGGAGTCGGGTCGTTGGACGCGGACACGGCATCCTCGGCGCTCCGGTCGACCAACGCCCGGCCCACGCGGCAGAGGGCATAGCCGACGAACACCACCGAGTACACGGCCACCGAGGCCTGGGCGGCGAGGCCGCCGTGCAGGGCCGAGGGCAAAAGCATCAGCAGCAGGTGCACGTACACCAGCCCGAAGAACGGGTAGGCCAGCTTCTGCACCTTCTTCCACGAGGCCGTGGACATCTGCCGCTTCACGAAGGCGAAGGACGTCACGCCGAGCACGACGAGCAGCACGAGCAGCACGACCGCCAAAACGAAGGCGCCCATGACGTTGCCCCCGATCTCGCCGCCGCCGAGAAGGCGCGGCAGGTAGCTCTCCAGGTACACGGCCATGTGCCCGAGCGAGAGGAACCACGCCACGATGGACAGCTCGCTGCGCACGGGCTTCAGCCAGTGATAGGCGCGGCCGCCCCGGTTCAGGCATCCGATGAACATGACGACCACGAACAGGGCCAGCGACAGCTCGCACTTCTGGATGAGGACGAACAGCGGGCTCCAAATGGCGCGCGGCAGCCCGAAGAACACGCCGTACACGTAGACGACGTCGATGGCGATGGCGGCGGCGTAGAACGCGACCGGAAGCGCCTTCAGAGGATTGCGCAGGGCGAAGCAGCCGACGATGGTGACTGCAAGGATGATCGCGAAGTCCATGTTACCTCTCCTCTCGCACCTCGAGGCGCTGCTCGAGCTCGACGGCGATAGCATCCAAAAGCTCGGCGTCCTCGAGGAAGAAACCCTTGGAAATCTTCAAGACGCCCCGATAGAAGCGCGTCTCCAAAAGCAGAAGCGCCAGATCCTGGAACGTGTCGAACCACGAGAGGATATGGTCGGCGAGGAACGCGCGGGATGTGCGAACCTGACGCAGGGCCTCCGCGTCGTCGCCGGCCTCAAGGGCGGCAATGATGCGATCCGAGAGCACCACGAGGAACTCGCACATGAACGACAGGTGATCGTGGGGGAAGTCGTAGCCCTCGGCCTTGGCCACGTGGTTGGCCTTGTACAGCTGGAAAACCTCGTGGTAGGCGTCCTGGAACATGAGCCCCTCTTCGCTCGTGTGCACGCTCTCGTAGGGCACCGCGTAGCGGCCCTTCCACGAGGAGGTTCCGGCGAAGGCGGAAGTGAAGTCCACGGCCAGCGCCTGGCGCGTGCCGGAGTTCCGCTTGCGCAAATAGCGCGTGATATCGTTCACCCCGTCGGCGAATAGCTCGTTCACATCGGCATATTCCGACCAATCCATCTCGGCGATGTTATCGATTTGCTCAGCCGTCAACGGCCGGAAGTAGATGGCCGCCAAAAGGTCGTAGAACGCCGCGCGACCCTTGAGGGCCGCGATCATGTCCTCCGTCACCACAGCCTCATCGGCCGCAGCGACGCTCATCTCATCTACCATCTATCCCCTCTCCTCTCAGACTCGCCCGTCCTCGTTGGGCACAAACCGCGTAGCGCCAGAGCGCTCCGCAGGACAGGAACTGCGACCTCGAAAAAGCAGCGCACCGGCGCACCAAAGCAGCAGCCCCCGTCCTGCGGGTTCAAACTGCGAACCCGCAAGAGCGCCCGACCGCCAAAAGGGAGGGAGCGACGGTCGGGGCAACCGAAAACCGAGGGGCGCACCTACGGGCTGGTGCAAGCGTACCCCTCACGCAAAATGGCTACTTCTTCTCGTAGCGGGTGACCTCGACGGGCTCCTCCTGCCACTTGGCGGTCTTCTCTGAGAGGATGTAGACCGTCGTGGGATGCAGGTCGGCCGGATCGAACAGGTAGTGCGCGTTCTCGCCGGCGGCGGCCACGACCTTCGCGGCCTCGGAGTTCGGATCGTCCAAGTCTCCGAAGGTGCGAGCGCCGCAGCAGCAGTTGTGCACGCAGGCCGGCACCCAGTTCTCGTCGTTTTTGCGCTGGAAGCACAGCGTGCACTTCTCGATGGTGTTGGTCTTCGGGTTCAGCTGGCGCACGCCGTAGGGGCAGCCCGTCAGGCAGCTCTCGCAGCCGATGCAGTCCTCGGCGTTCACGAGCACGATGCCGGTCTCCTCGTCGCGGTAGGAGGCGCCGGTGGGGCACACCTCGATGCAGCCGGGGTTCTCGCACTGCTGGCACTGCATGGGCAGCCAGTACATCTCGATGTCCGGGAAGGTGCCCACAGGGCCCACGGCCGACACGTGGTTGCGCACCACGCCCAGGTTCATCTGGTTCTCCATCTTGCAGGCGGCCACGCAGGAGTCGCAGCCCGAGCAGCGGTCCAGGTCGATGACAAGCGTATTTTTCATTAGAACACATCCTTCGTCTGGGCTTCAGCGAGCATTTCCTGAGTGGGCATGAAGGGCTCGAACTCCTCGGCCTCCACCCAAATGTTGGCAGGACGCTCGGACTTCTCGATCTTCACCGTGAAGCCGCGGTTGGTATAGGAACCGTACACCTCGTTGAAGGGGGCGTCGTTCTTGGTGAGCACGTTGACGTTGCACTCGCGCCAGCCGCCGGTGGGGTTGGCCTGAGAGGCGTCGTAGCACTCGGGGTTCCAGAAGCGCTCCATCCACACGGTCTTGGGATTCACGCCCTCGGTCAGATAGGCGCGGGCATGCACCTCGCCGCGGCGGCTGGTGACCTTGACCCAATCCATGTGCTCGATGCCGAGCTCCTTGGCGCTGGCCGGGTTGATGCGGATCTCGGCGCAGGGGAACAGCTCGCGGCTGAAGGGAGCATGGCGCATGGTGCCGTGGTGGAAGTAGGGCACACGTCCGCTCGTGAGCACGAACGGGTACTCGGGATCGTAGCCCGGCATGCCCTCGTAGGGGGACTCGACCGGCTCGATGGGCACGCAGATGGGGCTGTAGTCCTCGCAGGCCTCCTGAGGCTCCGGATAGCAGTACGGGTACCCGTTGCGAGCCATGCGGATGAGCATCTGGCAGTAGGTCTCCACCTTGCGGGACTCGGTGGCAAAGCCGGAGGGCAGGCCGTCGTCGGCGATCTGCTCGTGCTGGTTGTAATTCCAGTAGTCCGGCGTCACGAACGGCACGTACTCGTCGGTGTTCGCCTGCAGGGTCTCCCAGTCGGGAGCGCCGAGCGTGTCGGCAACGCCCTGCTTGACCTCGGCCTCGGTGGCGCTGCCCAGATAAGCCGTGCCATCGCCCAATTCCAGGCCGTTCGGGATGTGGCCGCCCCACATCTCGCGGCACTTGGCCACCACCTGGGCCGCCGGGATGGAGTGCGACACGGTCTCGCCGATGTGCACGCACTCGTTCTGCAGCCACTGGGTGTCCAGTTGGGTCATGTTCACCATGGGCTCTTCCAGCCACTCGCGCAGCGGGAAGACCAGATCGCACGCCTCGATGTGGAAGGAGGTGAGCATCGGGTACTGGCCGATGATGTAGTCCACCTCGGGGAACACGTCGTACCAGGACTTCGCGTTGCCGAGCATGGCCAGCTTGTTGCCGGACATGTCGAACCACACGCGCGGCTTGAAGGGCTCGCCGGTGGCGATGGCGTTGCGCACCGTGGGGATGTGGGAGTGGCACCAGGCGTAGAGGCCCTTGTGATCCTTCATGCCCAGACGATCCTGCAGAAGCTTGTTCAGGATGCGCTGGGAGTCGGGCATGGCCTCGCCGAGCTGCTTGATGCGCGCCTCGTTCTCGGCATCGGACATGCCGATGACCGCGCCGACGCCGTACATGTCGGAGAACATGCCGCCGAAGCCGTTGTTGTAGGTGACCGGGCGCAGCAGCTTGGTCTCACCGGTGTCGGTCATGGTGGCGAAGTAGCCGCCGCCCTTCTGGGTCATGGTGACGCCGGGCTTGTTGATGCGGCCCATGATGGAGTCGAGGCCCATGCAGCCGAGCGGCACCTGGGAGGCGGACTCGGTCATGTCCGACGCCACGCCGTTGGCGATGCCGCCGTTGTTCTCGACGTAGAGCTTGATGGCCTCCTCGATCTTGTCAGCTTGCAGCCAGCACTCCTCGGCCGTCTTCTCGAGCGTCCAGGGATCGGCCTCCTCCTTGTAGATCTGACCGGCGGTCTTGTACTGCTTGCCGTTGAACTCGCCGGCCCAGAAGATCTCGGGATCCACGGCCGAATCGGCGGGAGCGGAGTACTCGAAGGGCGCTACGGCGTTCGTCTTCAGATCGAAGCACACGTAGGCCGGGGTGTTCTCGGGCGTCGTCTGCTGGAAGTCCGGGAACAGCTCTTGGGCGCGCACGGGCAGCTTCGTGTCCGGGTCGATGAGGAACGGCAGGTTCGTCCAGTACTTCGTGAACTCCTCGTCGTAGAGCTTGTTCTCGAAGATGTAGCGGAACCACGAGAGAAGAAGCTTCGTGTCGGTGCCGGGACGTACGGGCAGCCACACGTCGGCCTTCACGGCGTCGGGCGAGAAGTTCGGGTCGACGACCACGGTCTTCACGCCGGCGGCGCGGAGCTCCGCCATGCCGCGGCCGGACTCAGCGGTCTCGGACACGGAGGGCTGGGCGCCCCAGATGACCACGACCTCGGTCTTGTTGTCGTTCACCTTGAAGATCTCCTGGACGGCGTTGTCGGCGATGGACTGGTCGTCGCCGCCGTAGAAGAGCTTCGAGAGGGCCCAACGGGGCAGGTAGCACTGGGCGCAGCCGGGTTCGAAGACGGTCGGGCTACCGAAGGCCATGGGAAGCGTCATGGCCTCCATGAACGAGTAGGAGCCGCCGCCGCCCACGCTGGCGAAGAACGCGTAGTTGCCGTACTGGTCGATAGCGTCCTTGATATGGGTGGCCGCCTCGGTGATGGCCTCGTCCCAGGAGATGACCTCCCACTTGTTCTCGCCGCGCTCGCCGGCCCGGCGCAGGGGGTGCAGGATGCGGCGCGGGCTGTACATGGTGTGCAGCTGGTTGAGGCCCTTGATGCAGAGGCTGCCGCGGGACACCGGGGCCTCCGGATCGCCCTCGAGCCGCACGACCACGCCGTCCTTCAGGTAGGCGATGGCCGGGCACATCTGAATGCAGCCATGGCAGCTCGTGCGCATCTTCGTCAGGCCCTCGGTGCTCGAGACGCCCGCCTCGCCGGTACCGGCGAGCTCCTCTTCCGGCGCAGCTTCCTGCATGCAGCCGGCCATGGAGGCGCCCACCGCAGCGGCCGCGCCCGCGAGAGCGGACACTTTGACGAAGCTGCGACGTGTCAAATTCGTTTTTGACATATTGTCTTCCTCTCCTCTTGCTTACACGTGATTACGCTTGTCCGTTCACCTTCAGATCTTCCAGAAACTCCCTTCCCTCCTCGGTCAACGTCCAACCTTCTTTCCAAACCAGAGCGCCAGCGCGCTCGAGCTTGTCCACAAATACCGACGGCTGCATGGTCTCGACGCGACCGTCGATCACCGTCTGAAGAGCGGGCCTGCCCAAGAGCAGCTCCTCGATCTGCCCGTAGGGGCGCGGGGCCGCCTCGACGAATTCCAAAAGTTCGATGTAGGTATCGGTGCGTTCGGGCACAAGATGAAGCAGATCCACGAGGCGCGCGGACGGCTTGTTGTAATCGACGAACCAGTCGCCCACATCCGTGCTCTTGAACGAGATCTCGGCCACGAGATCGTCGACCTCGTCTTCGGAGAGCCCCTCCTTCTGCTCGGGCAAAACGCGGTTGCCGTCCTCGTCGCGCTCGATCATGTCGAGGCCGTAGGAGCGAACAAGGGACATCAGCATATAGAACTGGTTCTGGGTGGCGCGCTCGAACTGGGGGAGCGCCGCGATGAAGTCCTCCGCCTCGCGAAGCGGGCGCTCCTCGGCGCAGAAGGCGAGGGTCTTGTACAGGATCTCGCGGTTCAAGGGATGACGCATCACCGTGCGGTTCAGCTCCGCGAGCTTCTCCTCGAAGGTGAGTTCGGCGGCGTCGGGCAAATCGTCAGCAGCGAGCGCGGCAACATCCATCGCCGCCTCGGCGGCTGCCTCCTCGCGCTCCTGGGAATCGTCTCGCGGCATTTCGCGGGTTTCAAAATCAGCCATGCATGCTTCGCATCGCAGCGGATGCGACCCTCCCCTCTTACCTATTTGGTTCTCCTCCTTGCCGCTTCGCCTCCTCGCACCAACTATGTCTCGGAGGTTTTCGAAGCGGTTCCACGGGTCGGAACTATAGGCGATTGGGATTGAAAACGACTACCCGCAGACTGCCTGAAATTGAGAAAATGGGCGCAAAAATCTCACGCAGGCTGGGTGAGTGACCCGTTTTACCTGCGCTTTTGCTCGCACTTTTTGATGAGTGGAATTATCGACTCACCAGATACACCTTGTCCGGAGGGATGCGCACCCACAGCCTCTCCCCCACCTCCGGCAACGCAACGCCTTCGCGCATGCTCACGCGCCAGAACATATGCTGGTGCAGGTAGCTCATCTCGTTCGTCTCGAAGGCGACAGCGGCGCCATCCGCATCGTCGCGATCGAGAAAGCCCAGAAGCGCCATGCGCTCGAAGCGGGCATCGCTCACCCGATCGACGCGAACGCGGTAGCAGTTCTCGCCGGGGCCCTCCGCCCTCTCCACATAGAAGGCGCGAAGGCCCAGGCACTTCACATCTCGCGGCACTTCCTGGGCCGTATGCACGTCAATGCCCCACGGGGGGACGTGCACCGCGTGCGGCCCGGCGTACTCCGCCGCCGGAGCGTTCTTGCAGCCCGACAGCTTCAGCCCCGCCACCGACTGCGGACGGTTCACCAGCTCCCGCCCCCGATCCATCTCCACGATGCGCCCGGCATCCACCACCGCGATGCGGTCGCAGAACCGCAGCGACTCGTCGATATCGTGGCTCACATATAAGATCGTTCCCTCAAAAGCTTCGAACAGGCTCACGAGGTTCTGCTCGAGAACCCCTTTCAAGTGAGAGTCCAGGGCGCTGAAGGGCTCGTCCAGCATGAGGATGCCCGGCCGCGCCGCCAGCATACGGGCCAGGGCCACGCGTTGCTGCTGGCCACCGGAGAGCTGGGCCGGATAGCGCTGCCCGAAACCGCGCAGGCCGAAACGCTCCAGCTCCTCGGATACGATGCGCTCGCGCTCCGCCCTCGGCACCTCGCGCCCGATGCCCGCGCCGATGTTATCCGCCACCGTCAGGTTAGGAAACAGCATGTAGTTCTGGAACAGAAGGGCCGTTTTACGTTGCTGCGGCGTCAGGTTGATCTTCTGCTCGGAATCGAAGAACACCTTGCCATTCACAACGATCCGGCCCTCATCCGGCGTCTCGATGCCCGCGATGCAGCGCAGCGTGAGGCTCTTGCCGCACCCGGAGGCCCCCAGAAAGCCCAAAGTCTCATCGCCGCCCGCAAAAGCCACGTCCAGGGTGTAGTCGCCGAAGCTCTTCTTGATGCGCACGTCCAGGCTCATCTAGGCCACCCCCTCTCCCAGAACGTCGGCACTTCCGGCACTGTCCTCCCGAAGGCCCTTCGCGCTCCTCCTTCGGCCGCCGCCCCGCGTGCCGTTTCTCCGCGGCTTGGGCGAGCGCCCCTCGTGGCTGCTCTTCTGGCGATAGCGCGTGGTATGCCGGCTCCATAGGTTGATGAACAAAATCACGAGGAAGCTGAACACCAAAAGCACGATCGTCCAAAACCAGGTGGCCTCGGTGTTGCCGTTCATCCACTCGAAGTAAATGGCAATGGGGATGGTGCGGGTGCTGCCCAGTTGGTTGCCCGCCAGAAACAGCGTGCACCCGAACTCGCCCAAGGCCCGGGCGAAGGCGAGCACCGTGCCCGAGGCGATGGACGACCAGGCCAAGGGCAGCATGAGGCGCAGGAAGATGCGCCCGTTGGACCAGCCCAAGGTACGGGCCGCGTCGAGCATGTTCGGATCCAAGCTCTCGAAGGCGCCCCGGGCGCTGCGATACATGAGCGGGAAGGCCACCACCACCGCAGCGAGGACCGTGGCCTGCCAGCTGAACACGAGCGGGAATCCGATCTCCTGGAAGAAGCGCCCGAAGGCCGTGTTGCGCCCGAGCGCCGACAACAGAAGGAAGCCGCAGACCGTCGGCGGCAGCACCATGGGAATGGTGAAGATGGTATCGAAGATATCCTGGGCGCGCTTCGAGATGCGCAGCGTGAAATATGCGGCGGCCAGCCCCAGGAAGAACACGAACACAATGGCCACGCCGCAGGTCTTGAGCGTCACCCATAAAGGCGAGTAGTCCATGGACGAGAGAAACTCCCCCACCTGCTCAAGCGGGCCGCCCTTCTGGGCGATGACGGCGCCCTCCGCCGGCACGAGGAGCCCGCTGTCCATCTGGGACGGTCGCACCTCGCTCTTCACGTCGAAGGTGTCGTCGGGACCCTCGATGGTCACGTAGAAGCGGCCCTCCGAGATCTCGCGTCCGAAGGTGAATACCACGTCGCCCACGGCGAGCGATGCTCCCTCAGTGCCTTCCGCATCGGCAATGAGCACCTTCCATTCCTCTTGGCTCGCCAGCGGGTTCACCCCCGTGGAGAAGTTCTCATCCAGGGCCGCCAAGTAGGTCTTTATTTCCTGCACCTGAGAGCTGCCCTCGTCCTCGATGCCGAACTCGTCGGCCACCGTCCGGGGAATGAAGAGCACGGCGTAGTCGGCCGTGTTGACGATAGCCACGCGGTCGGTGCCTGAAAGCCGGTAGGTGTAGCCGTAGCTGAGGCCGTCAATGTCGCGCGCGGATCCCGTGCGCGAACATTCGAAGCCCTCCACAGCGAAGTCGCAGCCTTCCATGCGGGCCGCATCGCCGTCAGCGGAAATCTCAACCTCGGCATCCTGGACGGCCTGCTCCGCATCGGCAGCCCAAGCCGAAGAGGGTGCCACGACCATGCAGGCCCCCAGCATCCCGCCTGCAAGAATCGCAGCTGCAACCGCCCTGAGCACCGAAGCCGCGAACCCCGTCGCAGATCGCCTCACGCCGGCCGCTTTCGCTGTTTCCATAGCCACCACTCTCATTGACCTCTTGCACACCAGACGGGCGAGGCTTTGCGCCCCGCCCGCCCGACGAGATGCCCTTGCGTACTAAGACGCGCTTTGCAGCTCGTAGTTATTCTACCGCGAATGCCTTAGTTCTGGGCGAGCTCGAAGCCCCACTTCTCCCAAATCTGGTTGGCGTCCTCGTCGGTCATGCACCACTCGAGGAAGGCCTGTGCCGTCTCGGCGCTCTTGCTGTCGGTGCATACCGCGCCCGGATAGGTAATGGCCTTGTGGGTGTCGTTGGGAACCACCGAGCAGATGGCGACACCGCCCATGCGGTACACGTCCGAGGTGTAGACCATGGCGATGTCAACCTCGCCGGACTCGGCATACTTGCACACGTCGCCCACCTTGCCGCCGAGGGTCACCTTCGGCTGCAGGGTCGCGGAGAACTCGCCGCCCTTGCCCGTGGCGTCGGCGCCGGTGGCCCCGTCGGGCTCGATGTAGCTGCCGACCGTCGTCAGGGACTGGCAGGCGTAGTTGCCGGCCGGCACGTTCTCGTCACCCACGGCCAGCGTGTACTTGCCGGCGGCGATGTCCTCAAGGCTGATGTCCTGACCTGCCAGGTCACCGCCCTCCTTGGTGACGATGACCAGGTCGTTGTTGAACATGGTCTGGCGGGTGTCCTCCTTGACATAGCCGTTCTCCGCGGCATCGTCCATCGTGCCCTTGGAGGCCGTGATGAGGATGTCAGCGTACTGCCCAGCACCGAGCATCTCGTTCAAGGTGCCAGAGGCCTCGTACTGCGTATCAGCGAAGGTGACGTTGGGATTCTGCTGAGTGTAGAGTTCCTCGGCCTCGGCCATGGCCTTGGTCAGGGAATTGGCGGCGAAAATCTGCAGTTCCACGGCTTCGCCCTCAGGCTTGGTCTCCTCGGGAGCCTGGGTTTCCGCCTGGGGGGCAGCCGGCTTGTCGGCCTTCTGCTCCGTAGTGTCGCCGCCTGAGCAGCCGAAGAGGCCCAGGGCGGCCATAAGAGCCACCGACACGGCACCGAGTTTCCAACTTTTGCGCATTGAGGTCTTCCTCCCTGATAGGTTATACGTCTTCGCGAATAAAGCGTTTTGGATATATTATCCTTATTCTCATATATTCGCAAGCCCTATTATTCTCATCTCCGAATATGGTTCCGAACCCCTCGCGCTCCTCCATGGGAAACATCCGCAGGGGCTGACCTTGGTCAGCCCTCGCGAGAGGGATACCTTCGCACGACAATCATGAACCACCCCTCAAAGGGGTGGTTTGCTCTGGGCCTATAAGGCCGAGGGGGGCCGGCAGCGTCTAAAGGCGCTGCCTCTCACTTCGTTCAAGCCGTACCGCCCTTGTCTCTCGCGGGCCGCACAAAGCGGCCCTCGTACTACCGGGCAGCCCCTAAAGGGGCTCCCCTACTTCCTCTTGAACGGGTCCTCGTACTCCTTGACGCTCAACTTGTCCAGCGCGATGTCGTGGGCCTCCTGCTCCCTGATGTGCTTCGCTATCGTCGCCTCGTTCAGGCCGACGGTCGACACGTAGTAGCCCTCGGACCAGAAGTGCCTGTTGCCGAACTTGTACTTGAGGTTGGCGTGCTTGTCGAACATCATGAGCGCGCTCTTGCCCTTGAGGTAGCCCATGAAGCTGGACACGCTGATCTTGGGAGGTATGCTGACCAGCATGTGGACGTGGTCGGGCATCAGGTGCCCCTCGATTATCTCCACCCCCTTGTACCTGCACAGGTTGCGGAATATCTCGCCCAGCGAATCCCTGTATTGGCTGTATATCAGTTTGCGCCTATACTTCGGTGTGAACACGATGTGGTACTTGCACATCCACTTCGTGTGCGACAGGCTGTGTGCCTTGTTTGCCAAAACGGCCGCCTTTCCGGGCTGATACGACTTGAACACCCGTATCGTATCCCGACTGGCGGCGTTTTGACGCAAGGGCGGAGCCTTCGACGCGCACCCGCATAGCGGGTGGTTTTTTGCCCGCCGCGCTTCGCGCGCCGTGCAGGCTCACGAGCCTGAAAAAAAGGGGCGACCGAGGTCGCCCCCTACGGAGATTCTTCCTAGACCTCTTCCGAGGCTTCTCTACGAACTCGCTTCTACAGCTTGAACCCAAGGGCATCCAGCACGTATTTGGGCACCATGAAGCGAACCGTCTTCTCCGGATCCACCATCTGGCACACCTGTACGTCGGCCACAAGGGACAGCAGCATAACCATCTCTTCGGCCAGCTTTCCCGTGCGGTCGCAGATGAGATCGACCATCTCGTGAACCGCGCGGTCGGCAGCGGCATCCAAAGACTCGGCCGAGGCAATGACGCCGAGATGCGTCGCGTTCTCGATGAGGGGATCGGTCAGCGCCAGCTTCGGCAGGGCTTCCAAGGTCACCGTGGCCCACCCGGCCGCCTCGGCGCCGGACACGCTGATCTCGCCATCGCCCATGGCCGCGTGCATGTCGCCGCAGCCGAAAAGCGCGCCGTCGGTATATACGGGGAAGTACAGCGTCGCGCCCGCCGTGATGGCCGTATTGTCCATATTGCCGCCATGGGAGCCCGGCGTGCCGCAGTTAACAGGCTCGCCAGCCGGCGCCACGCCGATAACGCCGATCATGGGCCTCAGCGGAATGCGCAGCTCCTCGTCCCACACCAGCTCGTCTCCGTCGATCTTGCAGAGATGCGTGCTCCAGGCGTCGAAGCGATCGCCGCACACCCCCTCGCCCTCGCCGGTGCAGGAAGCCGTCTGCCCGTCGAACTCGATGGCCTCGATGGTGACTTTCAGCGCCCCGCCGGGCACCGCGCCCTCCACAAAGATCGGACCCGTGGCGGGATTGATGTGATCCCAATCGATCTCATCGAGTTCGTCCTCGGGCCGCTGCACTTGATTGCCGAAGCAATCCTTCGTGCGTACGCGCACCGTCGTCCCCGAAGGCACCACTAACGCCGGCTCCAGCTCTTTGTCGAACGCATACAGAACCTTCTCATCACCAAGCTCGATCATAAGCTCCTCCTAAAACAAAAAAGACACCCTTCCAGGTGTCCAAAATTATAATACAGTTTTTGTCGCACAGGTTCGCCCATCCCATTAGGGCGGGTGAGACGCAAAAAAGCGCCCCCTGCGAGCGGAACGACCTGTCCTCCCGCGGCCTGGCGCCGCAGTACTTTCGGCGAGGTGGGGCTTAACTGCCGAGTTCGGAATGGGATCGGGTGATCCCCCACTCCATGGTTCCGCTCGCGGGAGGCGCTCCCGCGGCAATCGTCTTGCCGTCCGAGGGGCCCGGGGATCCCCCGCGCCACCCTGGCGGTTGCATGCGCGCGACACGTCCATCGATGATCGCCGTACGTAGTCAATGGCAATGAAGAAGAGCTCGGGCTATTAGTAGCGCTCGCCTGAGCAGGTCGCCCTGCTTGCAGCTGCGCCCTATCGACCAGATAGTCTATCTGGGCCCTTACCGGAAAGGGAGCTCATCTCGGAGGCGGCTTCCCACTTAGATGCCTTCAGCGGTTATCCGTGCCGGACGTAGCTAGGCGGCGGTGCCGTTGGTCGACAACCGCGTCACCAGAGGTCCGTCCACCCCGGTCCTCTCGTACTAGGGGCAGATCTCCTCAACTCCCTTGCGCCCGCGGAGGATAGGGACCGAACTGTCTCACGACGTTCTGAACCCAGCTCGCGTACCGCTTTAAATGGCGAACAGCCATACCCTTGGGACCGACTTCAGCCCCAGGATGCGATGAGCCGACATCGAGGTGCCAAACCTTGCCGTCGATGTGGACTCTTGGGCAAGATCAGCCTGTTATCCCCGGAGTACCTTTTATCCGTTGAGCGACGGCCATTCCACTCTGTGCCGCCGGATCACTAGAACCGACTTTCGTCCCTGCTCGAGGTGTCTCTCTCGCAGTCAAGCCCGCTTGCACTCTTGCGCTCTCGGGACGGTTGCCGACCGTCCTGAGCGGACCTTTCGCGCGCCTCCGTTACGTTTTGGGAGGCGACCGCCCCAGTCAAACTACCCGCCTGGCACGGTCCGCGCGCCGGATCACGGCCGCGCGTTAGGCAGCCGGCACGACGAGGGCGGTATTCCAAGGTCGCCTCCACGGGGGCTTGCGCCCCCGCTTCAAAGGCTCCCGCCTATCCTCTACGCGCCGTACCAGATGCCAATGCCAAGCTGCAGTAAAGGTTCACGGGGTCTTTCCGTCCTTCCGCGGGTAGTTCGCATCTTCACGAACAGTACAATTTCACCGGGTCCACGGTTGAGACAGCGCCCAAATCGTTACGCCATTCGTGCAGGTCGGAACTTACCCGACAAGGAATTTCGCTACCTTAGGACCGTTATAGTTACGGCCGCCGTTTACCGGGGCTTGGCTTCAGCGCTTCGCCTTTCGGCTGACGCATCCGCGTAACCTTCCGGCACCGGGCAGGCGTCAGACCCTATACGTCGCCTTGCGGCTTTGCAGAGTCCTGTGTTTTTGATAAACAGTCGCTTGGGCCGTTTCGCTGCGGCCCCCACTAGCTCCGGCAGCAAGTGCCTTCACCGGCGGGGGCGCCCCTTCTCCCGAAGTTACGGGGCCAGTATGCCGAGTTCCTTAACCGTGGTTCTCCCGATCGCCTCGGTATGTTCTACCCGCCCACCTGTGTCGGTTTTGGTACGGGCGCCGACGGCACTCCCTAGAGGTTTTTCTCGGAAGCATGGGCTCACCGGCTTCGCTCGGTCGCTTCGTCTCGCGTCTCAGGCCTCGTGCAGGGCTGATTTCCATGCCCTGCGCCCTACGCGCTTTCACGGGGACGTCCAGAACCCCGCCCGGCTACCCTTCTCCGTCGCCCCATCGGTAATGCCGCGCCGTCGGCGGTGCGGGAATGTCTGCCCGCTGCGCATCGGCTACGCCTCGCGGCCTCGCCTTAGCTCCCGACTGACCCTGGGGGGATTAGCCTCGCCCAGGAACCCTTAGGCTCACGGCGCCAGGGTTTCTCGCCCTGGTCTCGTTACTCATGCCAGCATTCTCACTTCCGCGCCCTCCACCGCAGGTCGCCCTGCGGCTTCGCCGGTCGCGGAAAGCTCCCCTACCACTGAAAGATCAGTCCGCCGCTTCGGTGCATCGCTTAGCCCCGTGAATTGTCGGCGCATGTCCACTCGACCAGTGAGCTGTTACGCACTCTTTAAATGCATGGCTGCTTCTAAGCCAACATCCTGGTTGTCTGGGCAGACGCACATCCTTTGCCACTCAGCGATGACTTGGGGACCTTAGCGGGCGGTCTGGGCTGTTTCCCTCTCGAGCGCGCAGCTTAGCCCACGCCCTCTGACTCCCGGCCTCTCGACCCGCGGCATTCGGAGTTCGGTTCGAGTCGGTAGGCGGTGAAGCCCCCTCGTCGATCCGGTGGCTCTACCACCGCGGGTTAACGGCCGAGGCTAGCCCTAAAGCTATTTCGGGGAGAACGAGATATCTCCGGGTTTGATTGGCCTTTCACCCCTATCCTGGGGTCATCCCCTCCGTTTTCAACCGAAGTGGGTTCGGCCCTCCACGGGGTCTTACCCCCGCTTCAGCCTGCCCCAGGATAGCTCACCCGGCTTCGCGTCTGCAGCGTGCGACTCACTCGCCATCTTAAAGGCTCGCTTTCGCTGCGGCTCGTTTCCAAACTTAACCTCGCCGCACACCGCAACTCGCTGGCTCATTCTACAAAAGGCACGCCGTCACAACGCAAGGTTGCTCCGACTGCTTGTGGGCGCACGGTTTCAGGTACTGTTTCACTCCCCTCTCGGGGTGCTTTTCACCTTTCCCTCACGGTACTGGTTCGCTATCGGTCACAGGAGAGTGTTCAGCCTTGGAGGGTGGTCCCCCCGGCTTCGGACCGGGTTTCACGTGCCCGGCCCTACTCGGGATGCACCGCAGTGGTCCGTCAGGTTTCGCGTACGGGGCTCTCACCCGCTGCGGCCGGCCCTTCCATGCCGTTCCGCTACCTGACGGATTTGTGACCACTCCCAGGTGGGCAGCACCTGGACGGGTGTCCCGCAACCCCCGGGCGGCAACGCCTGCCGCTTACACGCGCCCGGGTTTGGGCTGGTGCGCTTTCGCTCGCCGCTACTCGCGCAATCTCGGTTGATTTCTCTTCCTCGGGGTACTTAGATGTTTCAGTTCCCCCGGTTGCCTCCCTACGCCCTATTTGATTCAGGCGTGGGTAGCAGGGCATGACCCCTGCTGGGTTCCCCCATTCGGAGATCCCCGGATCAAGGTGTGTTTGCCACTCCCCGGGGCTTATCGCAGCTTGCCGCGTCCTTCGTCGACTTCCTGTGCCAAGGCATCCGCCGTGCGCCCTAGATATCTTGTCCATTACCTAGGTCGCCAAAGAAGTAATTACTTCTAATGGTTTCGTCCGTTGGATATTAATGAGAATTAATTCCGTCGTATAACATACGTTCGCGATCGTGATGAATCGTCTATTCCATGATGCGAGCACCCATCGAGAACCTAATCAGCTTAGGAAATTGATGTTGGTGTTGATCATGTTGACATTTTCATGTCACGCGCTATGCAACTGTCAAGGTGCGCGGGGCTCTCGCTCGGAGCCCTCGCAGCCGGATGCTGGGATGGGGAGGCGGTCTAGGGGTCTCCCTAGAAAGGAGGTGATCCAGCCGCACCTTCCGGTACGGCTACCTTGTTACGACTTCACCCCCCTTACCCTCCACACCTTCGACGCCTCCGCCCCTTTCGGGTTCGGCCGGCGGCTTCGGGTGCAGACGACTCGGGTGGTGTGACGGGCGGTGTGTACAAGGCCCGGGAACGTATTCACCGCGGCATGCTGATCCGCGATTACTAGCAACTCCGACTTCACGCAGGCGGGTTGCAGCCTGCGATCCGAACTGGGACCGGCTTTCCGGGATCCGCTCCCCCTCGCGGGGTGGCAACCCTCTGTACCGGCCATTGTAGCACGTGTGCAGCCCAGGGCATAAGGGGCATGATGACTTGACGTCGTCCCCACCTTCCTCCGGCTTGACGCCGGCAGTCTCCCGCGAGTCCCCAACTCAATGCTGGCAACACGGGACGGGGGTTGCGCTCGTTGCGGGACTTAACCCAACATCTCACGACACGAGCTGACGACAGCCATGCACCACCTGCGCGAGCTCCTCTCGGCCACCGCGTCTCCGCGGCTTCACTCGCATGTCAAGCCCTGGTAAGGTTCTTCGCGTTGCTTCGAATTAAGCCACATGCTCCGCTGCTTGTGCGGGCCCCCGTCAATTCCTTTGAGTTTTAGCCTTGCGGCCGTACTCCCCAGGCGGGGCGCTTAATGCGTTGGCTGCGGCACGGGGGGACTGTCCCCCCACACCTAGCGCCCATCGTTTACGGCTGGGACTACCAGGGTATCTAATCCTGTTCGCTCCCCCAGCTTTCGCGCCTCAGCGTCAGTGGCGGCCCAGCAGGCTGCCTTCGCCATCGGTGTTCTTCCCGATATCTGCGCATTCCACCGCTACACCGGGAATTCCGCCTGCCTCTACCGCACTCGAGCCGCCCAGTCCGGAACCCGGCCCGAGGTTGAGCCCCGGGATTAGAGGTTCCGCTTAGGCGGCCGCCTACGCGCGCTTTACGCCCAATGAATCCGGATAACGCTCGCCCCCTACGTATTACCGCGGCTGCTGGCACGTAGTTAGCCGGAGCTTCTTCTGCAGGTACCGTCAAAGTCTTCCCTGCTGAAAGCGGTTTACAACCCGAAGGCCTTCGTCCCGCACGCGGCGTTGCTGCGTCAGGGTTTCCCCCATTGCGCAAAATTCCCCACTGCTGCCTCCCGTAGGAGTCTGGGCCGTATCTCAGTCCCAATGTGGCCGGTCGACCTCTCAGTCCGGCTACCCATCGCGGGCACGGTGGGCCGTTACCCCGCCGTCTACCTAATGGGCCGCGACCCCATCCCGCGCCGTTAAGGCTTTCCCGGGGAGGCCATGGGGCCTCCCCGGAGCATCCGGTATTAGCCGCCGTTTCCAGCGGTTGTCCCGGAGCGCGGGGCAGGTTGGTCACGTGTTACTCACCCGTTCGCCACTCTATATCTGGCCGAAGCCAGTTTAATCGTTCGACTTGCATGTGTTAAGCACGCCGCCAGCGTTCATCCTGAGCCAGGATCAAACTCTCCGTTCGAACGGCGCCCGGAGGCGCCGTAGGATCGATGTGAGTCTCGATTCTGTTTGAAAACTCTCCGTCGGGGCCTCGGGCCCCTGACAGGGAAAAAGTTAAGCTTGCTCTCTCGAATGTCCGTCTGACATCCGAGAAGACGTATTGTCCGTCTCTCGAATTCCATCCTCAGTATCCGGTTGTCAAGGTTCCGCGGGAGGCTTCCCGCCCCGCCGCCCTCGCGAGCGGCGCAAGGAAATACTTTACAGGGACTCGCATCCCCCGTCAAGCGGTTCACGAAATCTCGACAACTTCGCTCTCCCGCCCGACACGGCCCCCGGCCCGCCGGGGGCGCCGCCTTCCGCACTTCCGGAAAAGGCAGCCCGCATATGATACAGCTCCACGGGTTTCGCGCAAGGGGGTTTTTGAAATTTATTAAAACTTTTTGCCCAGCTGCATCACGCTGCATCTTCTTATCTCGCAAAAGCCCTGTATAATAGGGATAAATCACCGATCCTAAGGACAAGCTCTATGACTGCCGCTCACCGCAACCCCAACACATCACCGCGTCCTTATCGCTTCTCCAACGACGCATCGCGGCCTTCAGACGCGACAAAGCCCGACGAGACGGTCGCTGTCCGTGCTGGACGTGAAAACAAATTCGCTCCCGGCGAAGCGATTCGGGACGATCTTCCCCAAGCGCTGCCCCTTCCTCTTGCCGCCCATGATGCTCTGGAAATCATCGAGGAGGCCGGAGGGGAGGCATGGTGCGTGGGCGGCTTCGTTCGCGACGCTCTGCTCGGGCGGCCTATCCACGATGTGGATATCGCGACGAGCCTGCCCTGGCCCGCGGTGCAAGAGGCCTTTCGTGATGCCGGCTGGGGCACCGTGGAGACCGGCGTCGCCCATGGCACGCTCACGGTAGTGCGCGACGGCGAGCCGTTGGAGATCACCACCTACCGCACCGACGGCACCTACAGCGATGGGCGCCACCCTGACTCCGTGACCCAAGCCTCCTCCATTGAGGAAGATCTGAAACGGCGCGACTTCACCATAAACGCCCTGGCTTACCACCCTGCGCGCGGGATCATCGATCCCTTCGGCGGCGTGGCCGACATGGAGCGCGGCGTCCTGCGCAGCGTGGGAGACCCGACGACGCGCTTTTCCGAGGACGCACTGCGCATCCTGCGAGCCTGTCGCTTCGCCTCACAGCTCGGTGTGGCCATCGACCCTGCCACCTTCGAGGCCATGATCGCCTGCAAAAACCTGCTGCGCCAAGTGTCCGGCGAGCGCGTCTACCGCGAGCTGGAGCGCTTCGTCTGCGGCGACTATGTGCACGATGCGCTTATGGCCTGCGTCGATGTACTGGCCTTCGTGCTGCCGGAGCTTGTGGCCATGAAGGGGTGCGCCCAGGTGACGAAGTACCATATATACGATGTGCTCGAGCACACCGCCTGGGTGGTGCAGCGCACGCCTCCCGAGCCGCTGCAGCGCTGGAGCGCCCTGTTCCACGACATGGGCAAGCCCGCAGCGGCGTTCTTCGAGGAGACCGACGAGGGGCCCGTGGAGCACTTCTACGGCCATGCCGCCGTCAGCGTGTCGCTGGCCTGCGGCATCATGCACCGCCTCCCCTTCCCTGCCTGGCTGCGCCGGGACGTGCCGCCTCTCGTGCGGGCCCACGACGACGTGGTGCCCCCCAACGCCCGAGCCGTGCGCCGCATGCTGGGGCGGCTCGGGGGACGCACCGACCTGTTCGCGGCCCTCTGCGACATCAAGCGGGCCGACGCCCTGGCCCAGGCGCCGTTCTGCGCTCCCCGAGCCGATGCCGCCGACGAGCTGCGCGCCCTCATGGAGCAGATTCTGGAAGAGGAGGCCGCCTTCACGGTGAAGCACCTCGCCATAAACGGCCGCGACATCATGGCTCTCGGCGTGGCGGCCGGCCCGGAGGTGGGCCGTCTGCTGGATGCGTGCCTGGACGCCGTCATCGACGAGCGCGTCCCCAACGAGCGCGAGGAGCTGCTCGCCTTCGCGGAAGAGCTTCGCAAGGAGGCGTCCTAGGCCAAAAGGTCGGTGACGAGGCGGATGGCGAAGAGCACGATGACCACGAGCATAATGGGGCGCAGGATGAGCGCCCCTTTCTTGTCGAAGAAGGTGGAGCCGAGCCAATTGCCGGCGATATTGAAGGCCGCTGCGGCGAGCCCCAGCGGGATGAGCACCGCACCATTGACGAGAAACACCGCCAGGGCGGCGACGTTGGTGGCCAGGTTGATCGCCTTGGTGGTGCCGGCGGCCGTGCGCACGTCCTGGTGGGCCACGGCAGCGAGCAGTAGCATGAGGATGGTGCCCGTCCCCGGCCCGTAGAACCCGTCGTAGACGCCCACGGCCAGGGCGATGAGGGCCGTGGCCGCAAGGGCCTGGCGCGGGGGCAAGGGACGTTCGGCGAAACGGTCGAGGTTCTTGGAGCGGAACACGAGGAACGCCACGGGGGGAAGTGCCACGAGCATCACCACGGTGAGCACGGTGGCGTCGGCCAGAAGCGCCAGATTCGCGCCGATGGCCGAACCGACCAGGCCGCAGGCGACGCCTGCGACAACGAAGCGCTTCACCATGTAACCGAACAACGCGTAGCGTACGGTAGCCACCAGCGTGCCCAAGGTGCTGGAGAGCTTGTTGGTGGCGATGGCGGCATGGGGCGGCAGGCCGGCAAAGAAGTAGGCGGGCAGGGAGATGAGCCCTCCCCCGCCGGCGATGGCGTCCACGAAACCGGCGATGAGCGCCAACGGGCACACGATGAGAAACTCCACGACGCCTTCCCTTCTCGCCTCTCCGCCACACTCGCCGGACGCAAAAAGAGCCGCCCGAGGGCGGCTCGTAAATTCTTGGTAGCTCCGACCGGATTCGAACCGGCGACCTCCGCCTTGAGAGGGCGGCGTCCTAAACCGCTAGACGACGGAGCCACATGGGCGCTTCATGAAGCCGGGAGACGTGGCGCCTCCCGGCCCGGATTCCTTGGTAGCTCCGACCGGATTCGAACCGGCGACCTCCGCCTTGAGAGGGCGGCGTCCTAAACCGCTAGACGACGGAGCCACGAAATGCCACGCGAGAAAATGGCTGGGGTGGAAGGAGTCGAACCCTCACATACGGCACCAGAAACCGCTGTCCTGCCATTAGACGACACCCCAACATAACTTTCTCGCCACACCGCCCGAAAGCGGCGAGCGCAAGTGAGTATGTTACGGAAGCAAGCGCCCCCCGTCAAGCCCCAATTTTGGGAATTACGAAAAATGCGGGGAGCGGCCGCAACCGCATCGCGTGAAAAGCTCGCGCGAAAACCCCAGTACGACAGAGCTGTTCTCGCCCTAGCAGGGCATGGGGGTGCCGTACTGCCACATGTGGTCGAGGAGACCCGAGCCACGCCCCAGGTTCAGACCGGCCGCGAGGGCGCCGGCCACGTAGGCCTTGGCGTCGCGCACGGCCACGTCCACGGAAAAGCCCCGGGCCAGGCCGCAGGCGATGGCCGAGGAGAGGGAGCAGCCGGTGCCGTGGGTGTTGTCGTTGGCGATGCGCGTACCCCGCAGCCACACCGATTCGCCGTCGGCCATGCGCAGGTAGTCGTCGGCGGCGTCCGGCTCGTCCACCCCGTGGCCGCCCTTGATGAGGATAGCGGGCACGGAAGGCGCTGCGTCCGTGAAATCCGACGCGTTCTCCCAAACGGCGACGCAGCGGTCGGCGATCAACGACGCAGCCGCCTCCACGTCTTCCGAAGATGCGATGGCCCTGCCCGAGAGCACCTCGGCCTCGGGGATGTTGGGGGTGATCACCGTGGCCCGGGGAAACAGCTGGCGCACCAGCGCGTCCACGGCGGCGTCGGCGATGAGCGCCGAGCCCGACGTGGCCACCATAACGGGATCGACCACGACATTGGCGGCTTTGTGGCGATCGAGTCCATCGGCGATGGCGCCCACGATGGCCGACGACGACACCATGCCGATCTTCACCGCATCGGGCCGGATGTCGTCGAAGACGGCGTCGATCTGGGTGCCCACGAAAACGGGATCCACCTCGAGCACGTCGGTAACGCCGAGCGTGTTCTGGGCCGTGAGCGCCGTGATGACGCTCTCCCCGAACAGATGATGGGCGGCGATGGTCTTCAGGTCGGCCTGGATACCCGCTCCCCCGCTGGAATCGGATCCGGCAATGGTGAGAACCGCTTTCATGGCATTCCTTTCGCGACGGCGTCGACCGCTTCCCGAACGGCCGCATGAAACCATCATTTCACACGAAAGGGGCGCGCCTGCACGGCCGCCCCTTTCTGGCAATCAACCGTTGATGAGACGGGGGCTACCCCTCGATGAGATTCACGGCCTCATTGGTGTCGACGACCTTGGCAGCGTAGCACACCTTCATGTATTCGAGGCCCTCCTCCTGGTTGCCCACGAGGAAGGTGGCCGTGGCGTCGCCCACCACGATGATGTTGAAGTTGTTGAAATAAGCGTCGGCCACCGTGTGCTTCACGCAGATATTCGTATCCATGCCGCAGCAGATGAGGGTGTCGACGTCCAGCTCGTTCAACAGCAAAAGCAGTCCCGTCTGGAAGAAGCCGCTGTAGCGGCGCTTCTCCACCACGTAATCGGTGGGCTGAGGATCGAGCAAGGGCGACGTTTGGGCCTCGGGGGTTCCGGCGATGCCGTGGGCGCCCCACAGGGCCAACTCGCGATCAATGCCGGGGAGGTGGGCGTCGTTGGTGAAGACGACGGGCATACCGACGGCGCGGGCGGCCGTCGTGAGCTTGGCCGTCTGCTGGATGGCAGGCAGGAGCACCGGCTCGAGCGGGCCTCCCGTGGGATCGCCCAGCTCGTCGATGACGAGCAGCGCGCACTTCGCGCGATCGATGGAAGTGAGGTCGATGAGGTCGTTGTTGTTCTCGTCGCCGAGCATGGATGTTCCTTTCTCGCTAACGGGTCTTCCGATTCCCGTCCCGTTTCTCCCTGCGCGTTGCCCGAAGCCAGGAGCGCCGCCCCTTTCGCGGCTGCGGCAAGCAGGCGACCATGACTTAAATACTCAGGGTTTCGTCGATGATACGGGAAAGCTCGCGTGTTGCGGCCTCAATATCGTCAGCGGCGAAGATGGCGCTCACCACGGCGGCGCCGTCAACGTCCAGCTCGGACAGGCACGGCACCGTGGCGGCATTCACGCCGCCGATGGCGACGACGGGGATGTCCACGGCAGCGACGATAGCGCGGAACTCCTCGGCTGCGAGCACCCCGGCCTCGGGCTTGGTGGCCGTGCCGGTCACGCCGCCGACGCCCAGGTAGTCGGCACCGGCCGCCTCGGCTGCCCGCGCCTGCTCCACCGTCTGGGTAGAGACGCCCACGATGGCGTCGGGGCCGAGCAGCGCCCGCGCCCGTTCGCAGGCCATGTCGTCCTGGCCCACGTGCACCCCGTCGGCGCCCACGGCGAGCGCGCATTCCACGTCGTCGTTCACCACGAAAGGCACGCCGGCCGCGCGGCAGAGCGCGAGCAGCTCCTCCGCCTCGGCCCGCAGCGCATCGCCGGTCGCCTGCTTGTCGCGCAGCTGCACGAAGGTCGCACCCCCGGCAAGCGCTGCTTCCACGCACTGCGCCAGCGACCTCTCCCCCAGCCACGCGTTGTCCGTCACCGCGTACAGCTTCAAGGCACAGCGAATGGCCTCCGCCGACCACTTTCCACGTTCCCGTACAGGCATGTTCACTCCTTGTTCCAAACTGGGTGTTCGTTCTGGTCACTTTTTTCGAGTTGTTAGACATTGCGCAAGCGCGATGCCGAGCAAACAGGAGGAAACACTACGAAAATGCCTGGTCAGACCTTTTTAGTTCATTGTTTCCGCAAAATGCCCTGCTGAAAAAGTCTAACAACTCGATTTTTCTGCCTCAATAGGGGGCGAAGATCGACCCGACTCTGCGCCTCGCGCCCCATTCTCTTCCAACGCCTCCTTGGCGCCCCTACTCCGCATCCAGGTCGACCACGAGACCGTCCATGATGTCGTTCACGGTCTTCATGGCGCACATCTTGCCGCACATGGTGCAGGTGCCCTCGGTGGAAGGCGGGGCGCTCTCGAAGACGGCGCGGGCGCGGACCGGATCCAGCGACAGCTCGAACATCTCGTCCCAGGCCACGCGGCGCCGCGCATCACTCATGCGATTGTCGCGATCGCGCGCGCCGGGCACGCCTTTGGCGATGTCGGCGGCGTGGGCGGCGATCTTCGTAGCCACCAGCCCCTCGCGCACGTCGTTCGCGTCCGGCAGGCGCAGATGCTCGGCCGGCGTCACGTAGCAGAGGAAGTCGGCGCCGGCAGAAGCCGCGATGGCGCCTCCGATGGCCGCCGTGATGTGGTCGTAGCCCGGGGCGATGTCAGTCACAAGCGGCCCCAGCACGTAGAAGGGCGCCTCGTGGCACAGCCGCTTCTCCAGCTTCATGTTGGCGGCGATCTCATCGAGCGCCATATGCCCGGGGCCTTCCACCATCACCTGCACTCCGGCGTCCCAGGCGCGGCGCGTCAGCTTGCCAATTTCGATGAGCTCGGCGATCTGCCCGGCGTCCGTGGCATCGTAGCCGCTGCCGGGACGCATGGCGTCCCCAATGGAGATGCACACATCGTGCTCGTGCAAGATGGCGAGCACCTCGTCGTAGTACTCGTAGAAGGGGTTCTCGCGACCGGTGGCCTCCATCCAGGCGAAGATGAGGGAGCCGCCGCGGGACACAATGTTGGTAAGCCGCCCCGTCTCCTTGAACGACTCGATGACCCGGCGGTTCATGCCGGCGTGGATGGTGACGAAATCGACCCCGTCCTCGGCATGGGCGCGCACCACCTCCAGGAAGTCCTCGGGCGTGATGGCGATCAGCGCTTTTTCCAGGTAACCGATGGCGTCGTACATGGGCACGGTGCCGATCATAGCCGGCGACTTCTCAACGAGCGCGCGGCGGAAGGCGCGGGTCTTGCCGGAGTTGGAAAGATCCATGATGGCGTCAGCGCCCAGTTCCAGGGCCACGTCCACCTTCTCCCATTCCAGAGCCTCATCGGCCAGATCGCCCGAGATGCCGAGGTTCACGTTCACCTTCGTGGAGAGAGGGACGCCCTCCAGGGTGGAACCGACGCCGGCGGGCGCGAGGCTTGCGTGGTGGATGTTGGCCGGAATGGCGATGCGGCCGGTAGCCACGGCGGCGCGGATGTCCTCCGGCTCGCGACCCTCGGCAGCGGCAACGGCGGCCATTTGAGGCGTGACGACGCCGGCGCGGGCGAAGTCGATCTGCGTGATCGGCTGTGCTGCGTCGGCAGACTGGCTGTCAGTCATGAAAACTCCCTTCGTTGGCATTACCCATATCAGGTTTTGCGGGTCGGGGCGAATTCGGCGCCCCCTCTCAGCCTGCCCGGCCGCCACGCGGCTGCAAGCTCCCCAAGTCTATGGTTGTAGTGCCAGTATAGGGAACGGCACAGCGCTAGAGCGGCAAAAACACTGCCAGCGTGCCGCTTTCCAGGGCAATGCGGGCCGGCGTGCCGACAAGCTCGTTGGAAAGGCCCCAGCTCGTGCGGTTCGTGAGGGCCACGCCATCGAGGCCGTACTTCAGGCCCTCTTCCACAACCCCCGTGGAAACGTCGGTGAGCGAGAACACCGACACGATACCGCTCGGCAACGCGGGAAGGCGCAGCTCGCCGGGGCCGACGAGAAACGCGATACGCTCGCGCTCCCCCACTGCGGCCACAGCGAGCCCCCGCTCGGCAAAGGAGGCCAAGAGCTGCAAGTTCGCCACCGTGTGGTCGAGCCGCCCCCCGAGCGCGCCGTACACCTCCACGGCATCGGCGCCGCGCGCGAGGGCCTCCTCCAAAGCCAATTCCATATCCGACGCGTCCTTCTCCGGCGAAAACGCCTTCACGGACATGCCCTCGGGCACGTATCCCAGCGAGTCGAAGTCGCCCATGGCCAGATCAGGCGCGCAGTCCACAGCTGCCAGGGAGGCAAACCCCCCGTCCACGGCGATGACCGCATCGAAGGCGCCCTCTTTCCAATGGGCGGCAAAGTGAGCGGCATTGAAATCCGATGCGCCAACTAATGCGACCGTGCTCAAAACATATCCTCCATTCACATTCACCATGTCATCCTTAAGCGAGCGCAAGTCGAAGGATCTCATTGCGGGGAGCCGCTAGATCCTTCGACCTCGTGCTGCGCGCTCCGCTCAGGATGACACGGTGTGTCACTCGTGTGGTTCGACCAGGGTGAAGCAAGTTCTGCTACAATACCACAGGCGAGCGAGCCAGACGGCCGCGTACCCTTTCAGGGTGCGAGGAAAGTCCGGGCTCCGCAGGGCAAGATGCCAGCTAACGGCTGGGCGGGGCGACCCGACGGATCAGTGCCACAGAAAAGAAGACTCCCCTGCTCGGAACATGCTGCGATGCGCAGCATGCGCGACACAGGAGAAAAGCTGAAACGGTGCGGTAAGAGCGCACCAGCGCGGCGGCAACGTCGCGGCTTGGTAAACCCCATCTGGAGCAAGCGCAAATAGGAGCGCCATACGGTGGCCCGCCGTGCGCTCGGGTTGCGTGCTAGAGGCGCGGGGCGACTCGCGTTCGAGATAAATGGCCGTCCCAAGACAGAACCCGGCTTACAGGCCCGCTCGCCTTTCTGTTTGCACTGCCTCTCCATGAATCAAAACGGTCCACTGCGACTACGCAGCGGACCGTTTTTAAGGAAGGGGATCACCCAAAGGGGTCGAGGGGGCTATCCGAGTAACTGCGACACCGCATCAATTACCGGGTCGGCATGAAGGCCGGCCATAACGATGATGAAGCGCAGAGCGCAGCCGCCGATCATGGCGCCCAAAGCACCCCAGAGCGTGGCGCCCTGGGCCTTGTCGGACTTGCCCACCAGGGCGACAAGCGCCGCCGCAAGGGGGCAGACCAGTCCAACCAGGACGACCAGCGCCCAGAACGGCAGAGCCAGATCGCCTCCGATGATGAGTGCGGCCGATTGGGCGGCAACGGCGGCCTCGTGGGACTCCTGAACCGGCGAGCCCGCCATGGAGACCAAAAGGAGGGCCAACACTGCCAGCTCCAACACCACCAGCGCCACGACCGCGTACTCCAAAATGCGGTTCGTCTCCTTGGAAAGCGCGGCCTTCTTACGGTTGGCCAGCGCGATAACCTCCACCAGAGCCACGCCGGTATCCAGCGCCGACACCGTGAACAAGCACGGCAGGAGCAATGTGTTCCAGAGCGGAACACCCGGAGCGCTCATGAGCAGAATGCCCGTGTACACCGCCACGCAGAAGCCCAGCACGCAGCTGACGACGCCTAACGCGCGCGCCAGCTTCGGCGCATACCCGTCGAAGCCCTTGATGCGCTTCGCCAAAGCCCCGGCCGTCTTCTCCCAGACGACGATGGCCTCAAGAGCGAATACCACGAGAGCCGCGAACACGATCCAGGCGCCGAAGGTCATCCACGAGCCGAAGTTCGAGAAGCTCTGCCACATCATCATACCGCGCAAGGGCGTGATGAGCTCGCTCAAAAGCAGCAGCAGGCCCACGGCGAGGCAGACAACAGCGGCCACAAGCGACGCGAACACCGTGGAGCGCGCCTTGTCGCCCTCCCTGAAGTACACCACCATGGCAGCGATGAACGCGCCGGCGCCCATGCCGCCCAAAAACAGGTACAGGGCGGGCTGCCAGCCCCAAATATCTTGCAATCCTTCCATTCTCTCTCCTTAGCACGAAATGGTTTTCACGGTGGGGCGCGGCACTCAGGCGCGCCCCGGTCATCTATCGGCTAGGCCAAATAGAAGGACGGTTTCGTGGACGCCTCCACCACCTTGGCGTCGGGACACTGGGCCAGAAGCTCGTCTACCGTGCCGAAGTGAAGCGCCCCGAACTTGCAGGCCTCGGCGCAACGCGGGGCGTTGCCCGGGCGCGTGCCGCCCAGGGTGCAGCAGTCACACTTGTCCATAGCGGCCGAGCTGTAGGTGGGCACGCCGAAGGGGCAGGCCTGGTAGCAGTACTTGCAGCCGATGCAGCGATCCTTATCGACGTAGACCACCCCGTCCTCCGCCTTCTTGATGGCTCCGGCAGGGCACACCGACGCGCAGGCCGGCTCCTCGCAGTGCATGCAGGACGTCGACACAAACAGCGCCTCGCCGTCTTTCTCGTACTTGGTAATGTGGCGGCGAGCCGGGCGCGATTCGGGGGTCTTGTTGAACTTGCGACAAGCCTCAACGCAAGCTTGGCAGTTGAGACAATTGTGCGGCTTCACGAGAAAGCCCACGCGGCCAGCGTAGGGACCCGTTTCCCTGCCGCCCTCGGCCCGACCCTCGTCTTCGGCGTGTGCCGCGTCCACCATGAAGATGCACGCTCCGCCGGCGGCAAGAAGGGAAGCGGCCGCCGCGATCTTCACAGCGCTGCGTCTATCGAGAGCAGTCGTCGAGATACTCATCTTACGCACTCCTTTTCAATGATTCGCGGAGCCGCCTAGTGGCAGGTACCGCACTCGTAAACGTTCTCGTGGTGGCAGCTGAGGCACTTGTCGGTGGCTGTTTGATAGGCCTCCCCCTCCTTGTGCGTCAGATGGCAGTCGGAGCACTTGATGTCCCCGTGGGAAGTGCCCACATTGTGAATCTCATGAGGGTTCACCGTCGTGCCGTTGGCATCCACCAAAAGCTTGTCGTCGGGAATGTTCGCGATCATCTCGTCATAGTTGTGGCAGTCTTCGTTCAAGCAGGTCTGATCGGTCACCTCTGTGCGCTTCAGACTGTCGGCCTCCTTGCTGTCAGCCGAAAGCTTGCGGTGGGCCCCCTCCAGAGCCTTATCCTTCGTATGGCAATCGAGGCAGCCAATGTCCTGGTGGTCCTCGATGCCGGCAAGGCAGAGCTCGTTTTGAGCGGAGGCCACTTCCGAGTCATGGCAGGCATCGCATTCCGACTCCTCGGTCAGCTTGAACTTCACCTTGTCCTTAGGTGTGGCTTGAACAGACGTTATGCCGTTCCAGTCAATCGCGCTTCCTGTGGAAGAGAGTGCCTGCTGCGCACAGCCGGCCAGCGCCGCCACGAGCGCCACGCCCAAAAGCATGCTGCCCAGAAATAGTTTCTTGTTCATGATGGTACCGTCCTTGTTCTCGCTATTGAGCCGAAATTACTCGAGATCAAAGTCCCACGGCTCCAGCTCGGCGATGCTGCTGATCGCCACGCCGGCCTGGCCCCAGCAGCCGTTGACGGCGATAGGCTGCATATAGGTGACCACGTTGCCGATGTTGCCCGCGCTGTACAAACGGGGAATGGGCTCGTTGCGCCATGTGAGCGTGCGACCGTACTCGTCGGTGGTCAGACCGCCGATGGTGTAGATAATGGAAGGCGCAAGCTCGATGGCGTAGTAAGGGCCATCGCCCAAAGGAGCCATCTTCTCGGGGTTGCGGCCAAAGGCATCGACTCCGGCAGCGCAATCGGCATTGTACTTGTCGATGGAGGCCTGCAGCTTCTCAGCGCTGATGCCGATGGCCTCGGCGATGTCCGCCACCGTCTCGCCGCGCATGATCCAGCCCTTCTCGAGCTCGGCCTGGTTGTCCGCGCTCCAGATGTAGCCGCCCACCTCCTCGGGCATGCAGTTGGCCCAGCTGCAACCAGCGTTGGCGTTACCCAAGGTGAAGGCATCAAAAGTCGCCTGATCCACGATCTCGAACATCGAGGAGTTCACATAATGGGCACCGTCGGCGCGGCACTGCATCATGTCGCCTTCGAAGTCGAACAGCGGCAAAGTGGATTTGTTGTGGGTGAACGAGCAGAACTCGTCGATGAACCGGTCGCCGTTCTGGTTGACGATCATGACGCTGCCGTTGTCGGGGGGCAAACAGAACATGCCCGTACCGATCTCCTTGCTAGCCGCTTTGGAAGTAAGGTACATGATCTCGTAGCCCTTGGCCAACTTGGAGAGCTTCGCCCCCAGCTCGCCAGCCATAATGAGGCCGTCGCCCGTCAGATGGGGCGAGCCGACCGAGAAGTAATCCATGCCCATGAGGTGAAAGTTCGCCATGAGCTCCTTATTCATGGTATAGGCGCCTGTGGCCAGAAGCACGCCGTAATGCGCCTTCACATTGAGGGGCTCGTCCTTGGTGCCGGCCACCACGCCAACCACCTCCCCCTCGTCGCTGGTGATGAGAGATAAGCCCGGGGTCTCGTAGAGAATCTCGGCCTCGGCGTCGATCGCCGCCTGCAGCAGTCCCTTGTAGATGCCCGGGCCCGCGCCATCGATGACCACATAGGGCTGATCGGCCCACTCCATGTACTTGTGGGCAACGAGCCAATCGATGGCGTCGGTACCGTACTCGTCGATGCCGTAGACCAGATCCTCGTTGGCTTCACCGAACGAGCCAGTGCTCATCAGCACGTTGGGATCAGTCGATATGGGGAACAGATAACCGCCGCAGCAGCGCACATCGCCGCCGGCCGACTCCTCGGGCTGCTTTTCCAGCACAATAGCGGAGAGGTTGTTGTCGTAGGCTTGCACGGCGGCCCAAAGCCCCGCCGCACCGCCGCCCACGATGACGACGTCGGCCTCCTTGTCCCACTTAATGCCGGTGGTGTCCTGCTTCGCGTAGGCCTTTCCGGCGCACCCGGACAAAGCTGCGGCACCTACCATGCCCGCTCCAGCAATGAGGGCACCTCCGATAAAATTCCTGCGGCTCAATGCGTTTTCCATCATTCCTCCTCTGATCGAGCTTCGAAAAACCCTTCCGTCTTCCTCAAGACTAACCACAGTTTGCGCTTCAGAACGCTCGATTTCCAGGCAAGGGTTGGCAATGCGGAGCATCAGTTGGAGAAGTTTTCGTTTAACTGATATTTTCGCTATCGAACAATTCTTCCCACACAACCCGTGCAAGAACGCGTTGGTTCCCGTAATATGTGACATGAAGGTTTCCGGGCGGGACGGAGGGGTCCTCTGCCGGCACTGGAAAAGGAAGCTTCCCGAAATGCATGCGAACAATGCGAGGAGGCAGGGCATGGAAAGCGCAGCTCCTATTTCCGACATGATCACAGGATTGACCCTTTACTGCCGACTCGTCGAGGACATCATCGAGGGCGAAACTGAGCTCACTCTAACCGAATACCGTATGCTCTTTTTCCTCAGCATGACCCCCGACAAGCGGGCGCGCATCCATACGCTGGCCGAGGCCCTGTATCTCAGCGCCAGCACCATAAGCGATGCCGCCAAGAATCTGGAAGCGCTGGGATTCATCGAAAAGGCCGACAGTCGGAACGATCTCAAGGCTGTTTGGGCGGTCGTTACTAAAGACGGCGAGCGAGAGCTCGGCCGATGCACAACGGCGCTCGTCGAGTACTCCCAAGAATACTGGAGCCTCATCGGCCCCCAAACTACGCAGATTTATCTCTCCTCGGGTGCAAAGCTCATCGAGCATAGCAACTACCCCATTCAAGCCGCCCTCGAGCTGCCGGGACAAGCCTTCTACCCCTTCGTAACGAGGATCTATCTTCTCAGCGCAGTCAGTTGGTTCAAGAGCACCTACAACCTAAGCCTCCTCGACGCCCGCATCCTCATGCTGCTGCTCGAGCGAGGCACCGTGCTCACGTGCGCGGAGATATCCCATCTTCTCAAGGTGTCCAACAGCGCGGTATCGAACGCCGTGCGCAGCCTCAGTCGCGTAAAACACTACGTCGAACGAGAGAAGGTAGCGGGATCCGGAAAGATTAAAGTGCAGCTTACAGAAGAGGGCGTCTCTACCGCGCAGGAGATACGCGAACGGTTCATCACTCGCTACATGAAGCAGTTCGACGTGACCCGCGAGGAATTCGAGGAGGTGCTGAAAGCGGTGCATCCGCGCCACCGGAAGAGCTATATGCAGAAGGTCTTCGGGGAAAGCTTCGCGGGCATCTAAAACATTGCTTGCACCATAAAGAAAAGGCCCCGTGGGGCCTTTTCCGTTCTACCAGGGAGATTTCCTCGGTTGGTTAGTCGATCTCTTCGAACTCGAAGTCGTCGGCGTCGCCGAAGCCGGAGAGATCCTTCTCGTAGGGAGAGGCAACCGGGGTGGCGGCGGCCACGACGGCGGCCGGAGCCTGGGGCGTCACGTAGGCGGAAGGCGCCACGTACTCGTCGATCTCGAAGTTGCCGGTGAGGCCGGGCACCACGTCGTACTCGCCATCCAGCGCCGTGGCGGCAGCCGGCACGTTGGCGCCGATGTCGGCCAACTTGCGGGAAGCGTCGGAGATGATGTCCTTCAGCAGGTCGGCGTACTCCTCGCGGGCGTCCTCGCGGTCGTCCTGCAGCTTGCGGATGGCATCGATGACGTCCTGACGGTCGGTGTTGGCGCGATCGATGATGCGCTGGGCCTCGTCACGGGCGTCCTGAATGGTCTCGGTGGCGTTCGCGTTGGCCTTGGCGAGAATCTCGTCGGCCGAGCGCTGGGCGATGATGAGAGCCTGGGCGATGGCATTGTCGTCGGCGCGCTTGTCGGAAAGCTGGCGCTCCAGATCGGCGATGATAGCGTCCTTCTGGGCGAGCTGAGCGTCGTACTCGGAGGTGTCGACGGTCGCCGCGGCCACCTCGGTGATGGCCACCGTGGAGGCGGCAGGCGCGTCGAAGCCGCTGAAACGATCGGCCTCCAGCTGATCCTGAAGGTGCGCGATCGTGTCGTTCAAAATATCGATCTCGTCGGCGACATGCTCGAGGAACACGTCCACTTCATCCACATCGTAGCCTTTGCGGTCGATGGAGAAGCTCTGATTGTGGATGTCGGAAGCGGTGATTGCCATGTAGGTACCTCAGTTTCTTACGATGTTACGTCGCTGACACGTCGGAATGCCGGCCGTCTGAATTTAGAAAATCATCACCAGCAAACGTACCCCGAATTGTAATACAAGCAGAGCGATGATGGGAGTCACGTCCACCATTCCTCCAAGGGGCGGAATCAATTTTCGGAACAAGTTCAAATACGGGTCGCACAGCTTTCCCAGAGCGCGGTAGATGTCGCCGATGATGCCGCTTTGGGTGTTCGGCAGCCAGGACATCATCACGTAGATGAAGATGATCATGGAGTAGGCGTCGGCCAGTCTCACGAGGAGGTAGGTCAGCATAGTTCAAAGGCTCCTTAGTCGGAAGGTCTTAAGGGCGCGCCAAGCGCTAGATGATGCCCTGAGTGCGCAGGTAGGAGCGCTCGGCCTCGGTGAGCTCGTCGATGCGAGTGAGGGCGAACACCTTGTTGCCCACACATTCCACGTTCGCATCCAGCGCGCTGGCCACGCCGAAGGAGAAGTCCAGGATGCGCTTGGCCAGCGCATCGGGAGTGGCCGCCAAATTCAGCACCACCGCATTGCCGAGCTTGAGCGCCGTGGAGACGGCCTCGGCGTCGTTGTAGGCGCCGGGAGCCACCACCTTCAGCGTGCGAGAGGGGGTGAAGCGCGAACCGGAAGCGGAGGCAGAAGCGCCCCGCGAGCTCGTCGGGCGCGTATCGGTCGGAGGCGTGGTGGATTCGAACAGTGAGTTCAAACCCTCGGAGCGGGCGTGATGCACCGCCGAGGCGGCGGCCGAGGCAGCGGCCGTGCCCTCCGGGGTCATCTGCGGCGGCAGCGAGGAATCGACCATCATGCGGAACGAGCTGGAGGAGCCGCGGCGGCTCGCGGGCGCATCGTCGTCGGGCAGCGTGGGGACCGCCGTGCGGGCGCGCACGTCGTCGATGGAGACGAGACGGGGCATGGAGGAGCGGCCACGGGAACGCTCGCCGGGCTCGCGGGTGGTCACCGAGTCGTAGGGGTCATAGGCCGAGCCGGACGTGCGCTCGTAGGACTCGTCGTAGCCGTACTCGCCGTAGTCGTCGCCCTCTTCGAATTCCTCGTAGTCCTCGTAGAACTCCTCGTAATCGTTCTTACGGCCGAAACCCAGCTTCGACTTGATATCGCCGAACATGCTCTTGCCGTCCATGGAGCCTCCTGCTTCGTGTGGGCGGTGCCGCCCGCCGTGGTTCTAAGGTCTAAAGGGGCGCTTGCGGCCCCGCAGTGTTCTCGATCATCATACCAGCTTGAAGGCTACTCCTGATAAGATTCACTAAAGATGGCCCGCCCGACGCGAACAATGGTAGCCCCCAGGGGCACCGCCTCGCGCCAGTCGTCGCTCATGCCCATGGAGAGCTCCGTGAAAACGGCGGCGTCATCGGCGGGAAGCTGGGAGCGAATCTGGGCGGCAAGTTCAGCTAGTCCCGCGAAGGCCTCGCGGGCCGCCTGCGCGTCGCCGGCAGGGGCCATGGTCATAAGCCCGCGCACGGACACGTGGGGCAGGGCGGCCACTGCGCGCACGAGCTCGGCAGCCTCGGCCGGCGCCACCCCGCTCTTCGACGCCTCGCCCGACACATTCACCTCGATGAGCACGTCCTGCACCTTGGAAAGCTCCGCGGCCGCGCGGTCGATCTTCTCGGCATGGCGTCGTTGGTACAGGGAGTGGATGAGCGTTGCGGAGGCGACGATCTCGGGAATGCGGCGCGACTGGATATTGCCGATGAAGTGCCAGCGGGCCTCGGGGAAGGCGGCGGACTTCAGTACGATCTGATCGGGACGGTTCTCCCCGAAATCCCGGGCGCCGCCCTTGATGGCCTCGGCCACGCCCTCAGGCCCGACCGTCTTCGACACGGCCACAAGGAGCACGTCCTCGGGCGCGCGGCCCGCAGCCATCGCTGCCTCGGCCACCTCCGCGGCCACCCTCTGATAGCGCTCGGCAATACTCACAAGCTCATTCCTTTCGACCGGCGAAGGCGCTGTGGCGTCCGCAGCGGCCTCCGCTTTTGCGATACGAGAAGTAAAGGTCGTCGCGGCAGGCGGTGCACTCCCCCGACGACGCGATGCGCTCCGGCGCGATACCGGCCTCGGCGAGGCTGGCGCGCACGGCAGCTTCCAGATCCAGGTGATCGGCGCCGCGGGCGCACGAGGCCCCGAAGCGCTCGACGAAACGGCCGACGAGGTCGGGGCCGCACTCGTAGCACTCCGCGCCGATATGCGGGCCGACGTAGGCGTTGTATTCGGAAGGATCGACGGCTCGTCCCGCACGGACATCGAGGGCTGCCAGCGCCGCCACGGCCTTGGCGGGAATGCCGGCGAGCGCCCCGCGCCACCCCGCGTGGGCCACGGCGTAAGCCCCCGACGGGGACACGACGATGACCGGGGTGCAGTCGGCGAAGCACAAAAGCGCCGTCACATCCGGCGCGGCCACGGCCACGCCGTCGGCACCGGCGGCCCCGGCGCGCGCCACCGCTTCCCATGCGGCAGCCGCATCGTCATCCAGAGAGAGCACGACATCGCCGTGCACCTGGTTGAGCGTAAGCAGCCGAGTACTCCCAAGGCCCGCGGCGTCCAGGAGGAGCGCACGGTTCTCAGCCACGGCCATCGGGTCGTCTTCCACATGATCGCCCAAATTGAGACCGTCGTAAGGGGGCTCGCTCACCCCGCCCTGACGGCGAGAGAAGCCCAGGCGCACGCCTGTGGCCGCAAACAGGGACTCGTCGGTTAAAAAGGACAGGCCCGCTGACGGGCGGGCCTGCAATGTCGGCTTGGGAAGTGCCATGGGATTCGAACGTCGGCCTCTCCCCTAGCGGGCACGCTTCAAGAAGTCGGGGATGTAGTCCTCGTCCGTGAAGCGGCTCGTGGGTGCGGGAGCCGAAAAGGTGACCGGCGCCTGCTGAACCGGCTGGGGCGCGGGCTCAGTGGAGGCGAACAGGTCCTTGCGCGGCGCGAAGTCCATGGAGGACTGGGAGGCGCCCACCTTGAAGCCCGTGGCGATGACTGTGATGCGCACGGCGTCCTTCAGCTCCTCGTCGATGATCTGGCCGTAGATGATGTTGGCGTTCTCGTCGGCACAGGCCTCCACCGTGCGGGCCGCCTCGGAGACCTCGGTCAGCGTGAGATCCGGGCCGCCGGCGATGGAGAACAGCACACGCGAGGCGCCGGCGATGGAGGACTCCAGCAAGCTGGAAGAGGTGGCCTGCTGGGCCGCGTCCAGCGCGCGGTTCTCGCCCGTGGAGATGCCGATGCCCATCATGGCCGTGCCGGCATCCTTCATGACCGTGCGGATGTCCGCGAAGTCGAGGTTGATGAGGCCGGGGATGGTGATGAGGTCGGTGACGCCCTGGATACCCTGGCGAAGCGTGTCGTCGCAGATGCGGAAGGCGTCGATCATGGACGTCTTCTTGTCGACGATCTCGAGCAGGCGGTCGTTGGGAATGACGATGAGGGTGTCGACCTTCTGGGAGAGCAGATCGATACCCTGGTCGGCCTGATTGCGGCGAAGGCGCCCCTCGAAGGAGAAGGGCTTGGTGACGACGCCCACGGTAAGGGCGCCGATCTCCTCGCGGGCGATCTCGGCCACGATGGGGGCCGCGCCGGTGCCCGTGCCGCCGCCCTCGCCAGCGGTGACGAAGACCATGTCGGCCTCGGCCAGAGCCTCGCGGATCTCCGCGCGGCTCTCCTCGGCGGCCTGACAGCCCACCTGGGGGTTGGCGCCGGCGCCGAGACCACGGGTCAGCTCCTCGCCGATGTGGATGGTCTTGTCGGCATCGGACATGAGAAGGGCCTGGCGGTCAGTGTTCACGGCGATGAACTCCACGCCGCGCACGCCGGCCTCCACCATGCGGTTCACGGCGTTCGTGCCGCCGCCGCCGACACCGACGACCTTGATGACGGCCAAATGTTCAGAGCCTGGAATGTTCGGCATTTCGTCCTCCACACCTGTTGCGTTTTACTGCTGCGTTTGTCTCGTTTCCGCGCGTCGTTGCTCGGGCGCGCCCTGCGGTCCGCCCAAAGGCGGCATTTATGCAGGACATTGTACACGATGCCCATTCGTTTGCAACGCAAATCACCGCCAAAGGAGCCTGCAGATACACGAATACGACAAGAAACCCACCGCATCGCGCTTCGCAGGGCGGCAAAGCGGGCAACCGCGCCGTGCTTCGCAGGGCTCCGAAGCGAGCGACCGCATCGTTTTCTCGCTTCCTGGGAAAACTCTCGGTCGGCGAACCTCCCCGTTTCTGCAGCAAATCTTGAGTTATAAGCGTCTCGATGCGGGAGAGAAGGCCCGCAGAAGTTTCCATATTTGCAAAACCCCAGGTCGTGAGCATTGGCTGCGGGGGTTTCAAAAAGTTCCGCACCCCCTAGACGCTTACAACTCGCGATTTGCTGCAAAAACGGGGGTGTTCGCCGACCGAAGACCGCGACACCTGCTCGGTAGACGCGGTTGGGAGGGGCGACCAAGGTCGCCCCCTACGGGAAAGATCGCTCACGGTTTCGCCCGAGGAAGTCAGGGAGAAGCCAACCGGTGCCTGTCGGGCGCGCAGCGTCGGCAGGGACGTTCGTCCCGTAGGGCGAGCGAAACCTCCTAGACGGCGCGCCAGGTGGGGCGGTCGGGGACGCGGACGTTGATGTAGGAGACTTTGCCGGGGTTGTCGGCCATGATCTGCAGGACGATGCGTTCCTTGTCGCGGATATCCTCGGCGGTGCCGAAGGCGATCTCGATGCCGTTGTCCAAGGTCAGGCACGTGGAGGCGGCGTCGGTGGCCGTCACCGTCTTTACCTGCTCGGCAAGTTCCGTGGAAAGGCCGTCCAAGATGGCCAGGGCGTTGTTCACGTTGCCGTCGGCGCAGTAGGTGCCCACCTCGGGCGTGAGGCCGAAAGGCACGCCGGTGATATGCAGCACCCGGTCGGCGTCCTCGTAGATCTGCGGAGAAATGGTGGCACCAAGTTCGGAATCGCGGGCGGGAATCTCCATGAGCCACATGCCGTCGGAGGCGATGGCCCACATCTGGGTGACCTTCGCGTTGTCGGCCGCCACTTCCACGATGGCGGCGATCTCGCGCTCGGTGACGTTGATCTCCAGCGTATCGGGGAAGATGCGGTTCACGGACACGTCGGCGACCCAGGCGTCGCGGTCGACGCTGTTGGCCACCGAAGACGTGTCCACGTTCAGAAGCGTCGTACCCTGAGGCACGGCGGCGAGGATGGCCATCTCGTCGTTGGTGAGGTGGTCGGCGCCGTTGACCTTCACCGACGTGATGGCGAAGGCCCCGCTGAAATAGAGGGCCGCATAGGTGATGCCCAGCACGCAGACGAGCACAAGCGCCACGATAAAGGCTTTGAAGGCGCCGGAGCGCTTCGGGCGGGCGATGGCCCGGGCCGCCGGCGCGCGGCGGTCGCCACGAGACGCGGGCAAGTCCCCCAGGCGCACCGATGTCGTCACCGTGCGGGGCGCGGGGCGCGCGCCCGAGGCGCGACCGCCGGCAGAGCGGCCGGCCGCCGAAGATGCCGCCGAGCCGAAATGTGCGCGCGAGGTCGGGCGCACGGACGGGGCAGGTCGGGACGAAGCCGGGCGCATCGGGGCCGACGCGGGGCGCCGCGACGGCGAGGCGCTGCGCGAAACGCCTCCGCGCGCACTCCCCCGCGAGGTGGAGCCCCGGGGAACCGAGACGTTGCGGTTGCTCGATCTCCTAGCCACGGCGACCGTCCTCGTCGCGCCCCTCGCCTGTGGAAAGCGCGCCAACCTCGCCAGCAGTCTCGCCAGCGGCCGCGTCAGCGGAAGGCGTGCCGCGCTCGCCGGTAGAAGGCGCGGAGCCCGCCGTAGAGGCAACGCTCGCGCCCGTGCCAGCAGACGTGCCGCCAGCGGCACCGCGCGCGCACTCGTCGCCAAATGCCTCGTCGGCACCGCGCGCACTCGGGAAATCTTCGTCGAAGCCCAGCATGCGCACCTCGGGCACAAGCTCGACGCCGGTGCTCTCAAGCACGGCGGCGCGCACCTGTTCCATGAGCGCGCGCACGTCGGCGGCCGTGGCGCCACCGCAGTTCACTATGAAGTTGCCGTGCAGCTCGGACACTTTCGCACCGCCCACCTCCGCGCCCTTGCATCCCGCCCCCTCGATGAGGCGCCCGGCCGAGGCACCCTCGGGGTTCTTGAACACGCTGCCGCAGGTGGGCTCGGAAAGCGGCTGGCAGCCCTTGCGCCGGGCGAGGTTGCCCTCCATCTTGTCGCGCACCCGATAGGGATCGGCGGCCTCGGCGGCCAGCTCGCATTCCAGAATCACCTCGTCCGCCGCAAAGGAACTCGCGCGGTAGCCCCAGGCGATCTCGTCGCCGCGTCGCCGGGCCAGGCCGCGCCCGGGCCGGTAGGTGGTGACGGAGACGACGCGCTGGCCTATCCACTCGTCAGCCGTGCCGGCGTTCATGCGCAGGGCGCCGCCCACGGTACCCGGAGTACCAACGGCGAACTCGAAACCGCCGATAGCGCGCTTGAAGGCCTCCTGCACCACTGCAGAGAGCGAGGCGCCCGCGCCCACGATAAAGCGGTCATCATCGAAGCGCAGGGTGCGGAAGTCGCGGCCGAGCACAATGGCCACGCCGGCGAATCCCGCATCGGCCACGAGCACATTGGAGCCGCGGCCGAGCACGACCCAAGGCGTGCCCTCGGCCGCGCAGACGTCCACCAGCCCCGTGAGCGCCCCCACGGAATTCGCGCGCACGAAGAAGCGCGCCGGGCCTCCGATGCGGTAGGTGGTGTGGCGACTTAAGGGCTCGTGGGCGTAGACGTCGCCGTCGAAGCGGTCGTCCACAAGCAGCGATTGTACGGGCGAGGCGTGACGGGCCATGGGGCTCCCTTAGCGGCCCAGTTCGTCCACAAGCTGTGGCGCGATGGCGGTCACGTCCCCCGCGCCCATGGTGATGACGAGGTCACCGGGCTCGGCCACTTCCAGCATATGGGGCACCGTGTCGATGCGGCGCGGCACGAAGACGGCATGGGGATGCCCATGGTCGGTGACCACGTTCAAGAAGGTCTTGCCGGTAACGCCCGGCACCGGCGCCTCGCCGGCGGAGTACACGTCCATGAAGGTGACGGTGTCCGCTTCGTCGAAGGCGCTGCCGAACTCGTCGCGCATGATATCGGTGAACAGGGCGACGCGGGAATAGCGGTGCGGCTGGAACAGCACGTGCACACGGTTGAAATCCAGGGCCTTGGCCGCCTTGATGGTGGCGGCGATCTCCGTGGGGTGATGGGCGTAGTCGTCCACCACCGTGACCCCGCCGGCCTCGCCGATAAGGTCGAAGCGGCGACGAACGCCGGCGAACTCCTGCAGCTTCTCGGCCGCCAGATCGACATCGAGGCCCAGAAGCGAGATGAGCGTCAGCACCGCGGCACCATTGGAGACGTTGTGCAGGCCCGGGTTCTGCTTGATGCGGCTGGCCACCACGCGCCCGTCGGGCAGCCGCAGGGTGAAGCGGGTGCCCACGCCCTGGGCCTCCGTGGCCAGGATGCGGGCGTCGCAATCCTCGGAAAAGCCGTAGGTGGTCACGGTGCGCCCGGTGCCGCGGGCCACTTCCACCAATTTCGGGTCATCGCCGCACACGACGATGGGACCGCCCTCTCGCACCCCGGAGAGGAACGCGGCGAACTGGGCGTAAATCTCCTCGAGTCCCTCGTAGTGGTCCAGGTGATCCGCCTCGATGTTCGTGACGATGGCCGCCGCCGGGGAGAGGTAGGTGAAGGACTTGTCGGACTCGTCGGCCTCCACCACGTAGGAGCGGCCGCGCCCGGAATGGGCGTTGGTGCCGTAGGCCCGCACGATGCCGCCGATGAGGAAGGTGGGATCGTAGCCCATGGCGTCCAGCGTGCTGGCGAGCATGGAAGAGGTCGTCGTCTTCCCATGGGTGCCCGCCACGGCCAGCGTGTCCAGATCGCGCCCGAGGCGAGCGAGCATCTGGGCGCGGTGCACGATGGGAAGGTTGCGCCGGCGCGCCTCGATGAGCTCGGGGTTGTTCTCCAGGATGGCCGTGGAGACGACCACCGTCACGTCGCCGTCGGGGATGTTCGCGCCGTCCTGGCCGATGAACACGGTGACCCCCGCATCGCGCAGCTGCTTGGTGTAGCGGCTCTCCTTGATGTCCGAGCCCGACACGGCCATGCCCTGGTCGTGGGCGACCCGGGCGATGCCGCTCATGCCGACGCCGCCGACCCCGATAAAGTGAAGCTGCTCTTGTTCGCTATTCACGTCGCCTCGCCTTTCGTCCTCGTTGCAATCCCGCTATTGTAAAGCATCAGCGCGCCGTGGCGACGCCGACCACAACATCTGCCAAGTCGGCCGCCGCCTCGCCGGTCTTCTGGGCCCGGGCCGCCGCGACCATGCCCTCGCGCACCGACGCGTCGTCGATGAGCGCGAAGAGCTTGGCTTTGAACTCGTCGCTTCCCAGCTCGTCGTCGGGCATCATGAACGCGGCGCCCGATTCCACCCACGCGCGGGCGTTGGTGGTCTGATGGTCCGCCGTGGCGAGGGGATAGGGCACGAGCAGGGCCGGAATGGCCAGCGCGGAAATCTCCGCAAGCGAGGTGGCCCCGGCGCGCGACACGATGGCGTCGGCCGCGGCCAAAGTCTCCCCCATGCGATCCTGGTAGCCCAGAAGGTGCCAGCGGCGCGCCTCGTCATCCGTGAGCGCCAGCGCCTCGGTCACCGCATCCAGCTCCTTGGGGCCCGTGATGTGCACGATGTGCAGATTCGGGCGCGCGAGCAGCTCGTCTTTCAGGGCGACGACGGCCTCGTTGATGTGGCGCGCGCCCAAAGACCCACCGAAGACGAGCAGCATGAAATCATCCTCGGCAAGGTCGAACAGCGCCCGGCCCGCGGCGCGATCGGCCTCGATGACCGAACGGCGCACGGGATTGCCCGTCACGGTGACCGGCGCGGCCGCGCCCAGGCTCTCCGCCGAGCACTCGTAGGTCACGCAGACGGCGTCAGCCCGCCGGGCCAGATACTTGTTTGCCATACCCGCCACGGAATTCTGCTCGTGCAGCACCACGGGCACGCCGGTCTTCTCGGCCGCCCGGGCCACGGGAATGCACACGTACCCGCCAAAACCCACGACGACGTCGGGCTTGATGTCGGCAAACCACTTTTTCGCCTTGCCCGTGGAGGCGGCGATCTTCGCCACGCCCTTCGCGAGGGAGGCCGGATGCGATCGGTCGAACCCTGAGGCCTCGAAGGCCGTGAACGGGATGCCGGCGGCGGGCACGAGGCGCGACTCCACCCCGCCGGGGGTGCCGGCGAAGCGCACGTCCCAGCCGCGGCTTACCAGCTCGTCGGCCAGAGCGAGGGCGGGGTTGATATGCCCGGCGGTGCCTCCGCCGGAAAGAACGGCCAGCATGAGCTTACCTCCTGTAATTGGAACGGTTAGATGGGCGCGCGGAGCGGGATCGGGCCGAAGCATCGATGCGACCGGATCCGCTACGACTCGAGGCGCCCGCGGAACGCGAGCGCAAAGACTCCCCCGACCGCGTTCGGCCCGACGGCGCAGGGGGCGCCGGCTCCCGGCGCACGAGGCGCAGATCGGCCCGGCGCTGCTCGTAGACGGACGGGGCGGCCGGCGCCGCGGACACGGAGAGCACGAGCCCCACCAAGATGAACGAGGCGATCATAGACGTGCCGCCCGAGGAGATGAAGGGCAGCGGCTTTCCCGTCGTGGGAAACACGCCGATGACGCAGGCGATGTTCAGGAACGCCTGGAACACGAGCATCACCGTGGCACCGCCGGCGATCATGGCACCGATGTCGTCGGCCGCCCGCTCGGCGATGGCGAGCCCCGCATACAGCACGCAGAAGAACAGCCCGATGACGAAGAGCGCCCCCACAAGCCCCAGCTCCTCGCCGATGACGGCGAAGATGAAGTCGCTCTCCGAGGCGAACAGGTACTGGAACTTCTCATGGGAATTGCCGAGCCCCACGCCGAAGATACCGCCCTCGGCCAGCGCGTAGTAGGAGCGGATGATGTTGTAGCCGGTGCCGTAGCCGCCCTCCCCGTCGTTCCACGGATCCATGAACACGAGGCGGTCGGAACGGTAGCCGGTGCCGAAGATGGCCACGAGACCGCCGAGCACGGCCACGCCCAGACAGGCGAAGATGACCCGGCGCGATACCCCGCCCATCCACATGACGGCGAGAATGCCCACGAAGCAGATGGCCGTAGTACCCAAATCGGACTGGGTGCGGTACATGAGCGCGATGGGGGCGATGATGAAGATGAGAGCGCGCACCATGGTGGCCCGGCTCTCCACGAGCCCCGCCCGCCAATCGACGACGAGGCGCACGGCCACCAGGATGAAGGCGATCTTGCAGAACTCCGAGGGCTGCAGCCCGACAGGCCCGATATAGAGCCAGCGCTGGGCGCCGTAATGGTCGGTGCCAGCGAGCCACACGGCGAAGATGAGCGCCACGGCCACGGCCCACACGGCCCATACAATCGGCCCCACCCAGAAGCGGTAGGGCACGACTTTCCACAAGAAGAGGGCGCAGGCCGCGCCAAAAACCACATATAGGAGCTGGTCGGTGAAGAAGTCCGTCGCCGGCTTGCCGGCATCCAGCGCCTTTACCATGGAGGCGGAATACACCATGACGAGCCCCACCAGCACAAGCGCCAGCACACACAGAAGCAGCAGAACGCGAGGCCCCTGACTGGAGGGGCCCGCGGACGTCTCGCTATGTCGGGAGGAGCGGCTCAAAGGCCTAGGCCTTCCCGGCCCGGTCGGCCACGAGGCGCTTGAACACGTCGCCCCGCTCCTCGAAGCAGCTAAACTCGTCGAAGGAGGCGCAGGCCGGCGAGAGCACGACCACGTCCCCGTCCTCGGCGATGGAAAGAGCCGCATCGAGCGCCTCCTCCATCGTGCCGGCAGAGAGCACCGGGGAGACCGCCGAGCCCGCGAAAGCCGCCAGGAACCGCTCGCGCGCCTCGCCGAAGCAGACCACGGCCCGGGCGTTCTCTTCGCAGGCCGCCACGAGCGGGGCCAAATCGGTGCCCTTGTCGCGGCCGCCGAGCAGCACGATGGGGCGCGTCGGCAGAAAGGCGGTGAGCGCCACCAGCGTGGCGTCCACGTTGGTGGCCTTCGAATCGTTGTAGCAGGCCACGCCGTCCACGAGCCCTGCCGGCTCGATGCGATGCTCCAGGGGGCGGAAGGTGAGCAGACCCTCGCCCACCGCCGTGTCCGTGGCGCCCAGTACGAGCGCGCATGCGGCGGCGGCCAGGGCGTTCTGTTGGTTGTGGCCGCCCTTGATCTGGAGATCGTCCACGAAAACGAGGTCGGAGACGCGGCCGTCCCACGCCACGACGAGCTGACCGCCGTCGCCGCGGAAGGCGGCGGCGCCAGTGCCGCAGGTGGCGCGCATGTCGGCGCCGAGACCGGAGGCGCCCCCGATAGGGATGTAACGGAAGGGAACGCCGCCTCGGGCCCGCAGCTCGCGGATCTTCGCGCGCACGGCGTCGTCGCAGGCATCGAGCACGGCCACACCGCCGCTGACGCCCAGATTGGCGAGCACCTTCCACTTGGCCGCGGCGTAGGCCTCAAGGCTGCCATGCCAGGAAAGATGATCCGGCGTGATGTTGAGCACCACGGCCACATCCGGCGCGAACAGGCGCGTCGAGGCCAGCTGGTAGCTGGAGGTCTCCGCCACGTACACGTCGGTGTTCCCGGCGGCCACCGCATCGATGCAAGTCTCGCCGATGTTGCCCACGGCGGCCGCGTTCATGCCCGCCTCCCGCAGCAAATGGCAGGTGAGCGCGGTCGTAGTGGTCTTGCCGTTGGTGCCAGTGATGGCGACCCACTTCGAGGAAGCGTCGCTCTCGCGCCAGGCGAATTCCACCTCGCTGATCACCTCGGCGGAGGCCGCAGCGGCGCTCCGATAGAACGGGGAGTTCTCGGAAATGCCGGGGCTCGCGATGCACAAATCGTAGGCGCCTTCGATGGTCTCGTGGTCGAAGAGCACCACGGCCCCGCGCTCGCGGGCGCCCTCGGCCCAGGCCAGCGCCGCCTCGCCCGGCGCGCCGGCGGCCACGGCCAGCGTCTCCACGCGGCTGCCCAGCGCATCCAAGCAGTACTCCGCCGCCGCTGTGCCCGACTTTCCCAGCCCTAAGATAAGCACGCGCCCGAGGTTCTTCGGGGCGTGTTTCTTGCCGGCGATCATCTCCACGTTTTCCATGCCTTCCCTAGCCATTGCCTCTACGCCCCCAGCGTCGTCGCGAAGTACAGCACAAAGCCGCAGGCGGCCAGCATGCCCGAAACGATCCAGAAGCGCACGACCACCTTCGTCTCCGACCAGCCCTTCTTCTCGAAATGATGGTGCAGAGGCGCCATGAGGAAGATGCGCTTTTTGGTCTTTTTGTAGTAGAACACCTGGATCATGACCGAGAGCGCCTCGGCCACGAACAGGCCGCCGATGATGATGACGACGAACTCCGTCTTGGTCACCACGGCGAGGCACCCGAGCGCCATGCCGAGGGCGAGCGAGCCGGTGTCGCCCATGAAGATGTCGGCGGGATGCGAGTTGAACCAAAGGAAGCCGATGCAGGCGCCGGCGAGCGCCCCGGCGAACAGGGCCGGCTCAAGCACACCCGCGCGGAAGGCGATGGCGGCCATGACAAGCATGACCACCATGACCGTGCCCGCGGCCAAACCGTCAAGCCCGTCGGTGAGGTTCACGGCGTTGCAGAGCCCCACGAGCAGGATAAGGCAGTAGATAAGGTAGAGCCAGGGAATGGCGATGCCCTCGCCCACGGGCACCACCGTGGTGAGCACGCCCAAATCGAGGGTGGCCACAAACGGGATCTCCACGGTGGGCTTGATACCGAGCAGGTTCACCGCCACCAGCACGAAAACGGCGGCGATGAGAAACTGGCCGATCAGCTTCGCCTTGGGCGTGAGCCCAAGCGATCGCTCGTGGGCCACCTTCGAAGCATCATCGATGAGCCCGAGGATACCGGTGGCCACCGTGGCGCCGAGCAGAAGCCACAGCTCCGCGGTAGGGGCGCCCACCGAGGCGAGCAAGGTGAAGACGATGACGGCGATGAGCATGATGACGCCGCCCATAGTGGGGGTTCCCTGCTTCACCAGATGGCTCTGGGGGCCGTCGGCGCGCACCTGCTGGCCGATGTGGCTCGTCTTCAGAAAGCGGATCCAGGCGGGCATGAGCACCATGGTGATCACCATGGCGATGGCCACGCCGAGGAAGATCATGAACGTGGGGTAGGCGGAGAACAGAGAGAACATCAGTTGACCAATCCTTCGACGATACGGGTAAGGCCCATGAAGTGCGAGGCCTTCACGAGCACGGCGTCGCCCGGCTCGAGCAGCGCGTCCAGCTCCTCCAGCACGTCGGCGATGGTGTCGGCGCGGCTGATGCGCGCCGCGTCCATGCCGGCGGCCTCGGCGCCTGCGGCGATATGCCGCGCCAGCTCGCCGATGCAGATGAGCTTATCGAGATGGTGCGAGGCAGCGGCGGCGCCGACGCCCTCGTGGCAGGCGGGGGCGAAGCTGCCGAGCTCGCCCATGTCGCCGAGCACGGCGATGCGCCGGCCGGCCACGTCCGTGGCGGCGAAGGTCGCGAGCGAGGCGCGCATGGAATCGGGGCTCGCGTTGTAGGCGTCGTTGATGACCGTGAAGCCGCCGCGGGCGGCGATGACCTCCTGGCGGCCCGGCTCGGGCACCGACGCTCCCAGCGCGGCGGCGATGGTGGCCAAATCGAGCCCCAAGGCGAAGCCCACCGAGGCGGCGGCGCAGGCGTTGTCCACGTTGTGGGCGCCGGTGAGGGAGAGCGCGCAGGGCACGCGTTCCACGGTGGCGAACAGGGCGCCGTCGTCGTGGTCGGCGGCATCGCGGGCGCACAGGGTGAAGCGGGGGCGGCCCTCGGCGTCCAGCGACACGTCCTCGGCCCAGACCGCCTGATCGCAAGCGGCGCTCTCGCGCTCGAGCGCCCCGCGGAGGGCCGCATCGGGATGCCCGGCGAAGCCTGAGAGGGCCACAGAGCGCTCGGACAGGCGTCCGCGCTCGGCCATAAAGGCGGCGAAGTCGTCGTCCAGGTTGGCGAAGGCGCGGCCCACACCGGCGGGCAGGGCCTCGAAGAGCTCGGACTTGGCCCGGGCGATGTTCTCCCGACTGCCCAGAAGCTCGATGTGGCTCTCGCCCACGTTGGTGATAAGGCCCCACACCGGCCGCACGAAATCGCACAGCTCGGCAATTTGCCCGCGGCCGCGCATGCCCATCTCAACGACGACCACGGCCGTCTCCGGATCGGCGTTGAGCAATGTGCGGGGAACGCCCAGCTCGTTGTTCTGATTGGCCTTGGTGGCCACCACGCTGCCGTAGGCGGCGCACACGTCCCGGGTGAGGTTCTTGGTGGTGGTCTTGCCCACCGAGCCGGTCAGCCCGATGACGCGGCCCCGCAAATGGGAGCGCCAGGCCCGGGCCAGGTCGGTGATGGCCGAGGCGGTGTTGGGCACCTCGATGATGGCGGCCCCCAGCTCCCGAGCCAAAAGGGCGCAGGATTGCGAGGGGCCATCGGTGACCAGCGCGCCCGCGGCGCCGGCGCGCAGGGCGGCCTCCACGAACTGATGCCCGTCGACGCGCTCGCCGGGCAGGGCCACGTAGAGCCAGCCCGGGCGCACTTCCCGCGAATCCCAGGTGATGCCCGTCATGAGGGCGCTGGCGTCGATGGGGTCTACAAGGAACTGGCCGCCGGTGTATGCTGCGATTTGTTTTGCGTTGAGGCGCACGCCGAGTCCTTTCACCTAGTCCGAACACGCACCGCCGAAGGCGCGCTCCAACTCCTCGGCCGCCACAACGCGGTCGTCGAAGGAGAGCACTTCATCGCCCACGAGCTGGTAGTCCTCATGGCCTTTGCCGGCCACGAGAATGGCATCGCCCGGGCGTGCGAGCGCGATGGCGGCCGCGATGGCACTACGGCGATCGGGCTCCACGGTGAAGCGCTCGGCGTCTTCCATGCCCGCCACGATATCGGCGATGATGGCATCGGGCTCCTCGTGGCGCGGGTTGTCGCTCGTCACCACGGCGTAGTCGGCGGCCAGCGCCGCAGCTCCCATGATGGGGCGCTTGGTGGCGTCGCGGTTGCCGCCGCAGCCGAAGACGACGATGGTGCGTCCGCCCGAGAGCTCCTTGATGGAGGCGATGGCCTTGGTGAGCGCGTCGGGGGTGTGGGCGTAGTCCACGTAGACGGAGACCGGTGCGTCCACCGCAGGGCGCACGCGCTCCAGGCGGCCGGGAACCGCCGGCATGGTGGCCAGGGCCTCGGCGATGATCTGGGTCGGAATTCCCAAGGCCAACGCGCAGCCGAAGGCCGTCATGACGTTCTCCACGTTGAAGCGCCCCACGAGCGGGTACTCCACCGCGATGCGCGTCCCGCGCACCTCGAGCACCGCCTTGGTGCGGGCGGCCTCGTAGGTGACCTCCACCGGATGGATCTGGGCGGAGACGTCGAATCCCGTGGTGATGACCTCGTCGCCGGCCGCGGTGCAGCGGCGCAAAAGCTCGCGCCCCCAGGAGCCGTCGATGGAGATGACGCGGCGAGCCGGGTAGTCCTTCGAGAACAGAAGCGCCTTGGCCTCGAAGTAGTCGTCGAAGGTGTGGTGGTAGTCCAGGTGGTCCTGGGTGAGGTTCGTGAACGCCGTCACGGCGAAGTCGGTGTCCCAGGTGCGGCGCAGATCGAGCGCGTGCGAACTCACCTCCATGGCCACCACGGTGCAGCCCGCGTCGCGCATCCGTGCGAACAGCTTCTGCAGGTCGGGCGACTCCGGCGTGGTGCGCTCGGCGTGCTCCATGACGCCCGCGATCTTGTTGCCGACGGTGCCGATAACGCCGCAGCGGTTGCCGGCCACGCTCGCGATGTGCTCCACCAGGTAGGTCGTGGTGGTCTTGCCGTTGGTGCCCGTGATGCCCACGAGCGAGAAGGCCCGGGAGGGGTTGTCGTAGTAGTTCGCCGAGGCGTAGGCCATGGCCTTGCGCGAGTCGGAGACGACGACCTCGGTGACATCGGTGGCATCGGCCAGGTACACCTTGCGCTCGGCCACCAGGGAGGTGGCCCCGCGGTCGATGGCGTCCTGGGCGAAGGAGTGGCCGTCGACGACGGTGCCGACGATGCAGAAGAACATATCGCCCGGCGCGACCTCGTCGCTGCGGAACGCCAGCCCTGCCACCTCCTCGTTCCCGTTGCCGATGATGGTGCAATCCATCCCTTGGAAGAGCTCTGAGCAGGTCTTGGTCATAACGGTATCGTTCCTCTAATTCGACGGCATCGAAGTAATGTTGTACTGCTTGACAGCGTTCTCCATTATATCGTTGAAGATCTGCGTGGTCTGGCGCATGGCGTAAACCTCGTTGGCTCCTACAAAACAAACTAAATTGCTTGACGAGTTGTCAATGAAGCCGCAGAAGCCGATGTTGTAGACTTCCTTCTTGTATCCGCCCTCTTCCGAGGCGATTTCCGCTGTGGACGTCTTGCCGCAGACCTCGTAGCCCTCGATGTCGGCGGCGGCTCCCGTGCCGTCGGTGACTACCGAGCGCAGCATCGAGCGCATGTCAGCGAGCACCGTCTCATCGACGCCCGTCTCGGTGCTTTCCCATTCGGCCACTTCCCCGCTTTGGGGCTTCGAGATGAGGAAGTGCGGGGTCACGAGCGTCCCATCGTTGGCGATGGCGCTGTAGAAGCGCACCATCTGCAGCGGCGTCACCGCGATGCCCTGGCCGAAGCTCACGTTGTAGCCCGTGATCTTGGCCCAGTTGTCGAAGTCGAGCACGTTGCCGGCCGCCTCGCCGGGATAGTCCACGCCGGTGGATTCGGTGAAGTGGAAGCGCTTGATGTTGTCGTAGAGCTTGTCGAAACCCGCCTGTTCCGTGGCCAGCGAGATGCCCACGTTCGACGAGTGATTCAGGATCTCGCGCAGCGAGTAGGTCTCGCCGTCGCGCTCGTGGGAGTCGGACACGTCGTAGTCGTCGGCGGAGATGGAGCTCGGGCAGAACATGGTGTCCTCGGGGCCCATCGTCCCCTGCTCCAGGATGGTGAGCGCCGAGACGGACTTGAAGGTGGATCCGGGCTCGTAGGCCTGGGTGATGGCCTTCACCGATTCGCTGCCCACCTGCGACGAGGACATGTCGGCCGGGTTCATGTAGGGCAACGAGCACGCGGCGTAAATCTCGCCGGTGGCGGCATCCATGACGATGGACGAGCCCTCCTCGGTCTCCAGATCCTTCACGCCCTCGGCGAGCGCCTGTTCCACGGTGTCCTGCAGCTTGATGTCGAGGGAGACCATGATGTCCTGGCCGTTGACGGCCGGCGTCTCCTCCTTCACACCGCCAGGAATGGGGAATCCCTGCTCGCCGCGCTCGGCGGTGTAGGTGCCCGGCGTGCCGGAGAGGATGTCGTTGTATTGCAGCTCGAGGCCGGTGATGCCCTCGCCGTCGACGTTGCAGTAGCCGATAACCTGGCCGCCGATGGCGCCGTTGGGGTACTCGCGGCGGGTGTCGGCGATGAAGTAGACGCCGTCGAGCTTGAGTTCTTTGACCTTATCGGCCACATCGACGTCGGCTTGGCGCTTGATGTAGACGAAGGTGGTGGAAGGGGTGGACAGAAGCTCGCGGTAGTCGGCCGCATCTCCCCCGAGCACCGAGGCCAGAGACGCCGCCTCGGCCGCCGCATCGGTCACCTCCACGGGGTTCGCGTAGATGGTGGTGGCCTCCACCGAGGTGGCCAGCACGATGCCGTTGCGGTCGTAGATGGTGCCGCGGCGCGGCGTCGTCTCGAAACTGACCGTGCGGGACTCCTCGGCCATGGCCGAGTACTGGTCCGATACGATGACCTGCAGAAACACCAAGCGCAGGAAGAACACGGCCGCTATGGCCGCGAAAACCAGCAGCAGCACCTTGGCGCGCCCGGAGACCGTCGGCATGGCCGCGTCGATGGCGGCGCCCACGCCGGCGCGGGCCGGGCGAGGGGCGCCCGCGCGCCCCGAGGGGCGGCTGGACCGGTTGCCGCCTGCAAAGCCGCGACCCCGCGAGGAGGCCGAGGCCCGGGCCGTGCGCGAGGAGGCGCGCCGGGGCTCGTCGAAGGAGCGTCCGCGGACGCGCCCGGTGCGCGAGGCATCGGCACGGCCGCCGCGGCCGCTTTTGTCGGGGTAGCGGTAGCGTTCCATGGGATTAGAGCCCCTTCATGCGCGCCACCGACTCCGACAGCGACAGGCTGCCGGCGCCATCGGTGGCGACGATATCGGGAGACAGCGTGATCTGCTCGCTGTACTCGGGGGCCGGGGCCGCCATGCCGAGGGCCGTGGCCTGGGCCTTGATGCGCGAGGGGTTCGCCAGCACGCTCTGGGACACCTCCAGCTCGTTGCCCTCGGCCCGGGCGGTCTCGATGCTCGTCTGCAGCGAGCGCGTCTCCAGCGCGCAGGAAGCGGCGGCCGAGGTGATGGCCACGCGGGCCATGGCGATGAGCGCTATGACGATGCAGATGACGGCGCAGGCCTTCGCCAGGGAAAGAGCCGCCGCCGAGATGCCCTCGCTCTGGGCGCGGCGACCGGCACCGGGCACCACCGAGATGGAGGGCGCCTCCTCGAAGGAGAGCTCCTCGGCCAGAGACGAGGAGACGTAGCGGGCGCCGCGGTAGCCGGAGGCAGCGCTGGAGCGTCCGGCGGAGGAGCGCCCATAAGAGACGCGGTCGGTGCGGGGGCGCGACGTGCGCGAGTATGATGCGGCGCTCATCTTGGCCCTCCTCACTCATTCTGCGGCTCAAGCGTCCATTAAGGCTTAACAAGCCCGATGACAGCGTCCTCGGGCTTGCTTTTGTTCTCTTGTCGGGCGACTCCCCTAGCGCTTGCGCGCCACGCGCAGCTTGGCACTGCGCGAGCGGGGGTTCCGCTCGATTTCCTCCGCGCTGGGCAGCAGAGGCTTGCGGGTGATAAGGTCGAGTACCGGCTGCTTTCCGCACACGCACACCGGGATGTCCGGCGGGCAGGTGCATCGGTTCGCGAAATCCGCGAACATGTCCTTCACGATACGGTCTTCCAAAGAGTGGTAGCTGATCACCGCGATGACGCCGCCCGGATTAAGCCAGCGAACCGCCGCGTCAAGGCCGCGACGCAGAACGGTCAGCTCCGAGTTGACTTCAATCCGAAGGGCTTGGAAGGTGCGCTTGGCGGGATGTCCCCCCGCGCGCCTCGCCGAGGCGGGTATGGCCGCCTTGATCACATCGACCAGCTGACCACTCTCGGTTATCGGGGCGTCCGCCCGCGCCTTCACGATGAAGTCCGCGATGCGGCTCGCCCATTTCTCGTCCGAGTAGCTGCGAATGATCCGAGTGAGATCTGCTGCGTTGTAGGTGTTGACGATCTCTTCTGCGGTTAGGGTTTGTTTCCCCGGATCCATCCGCATGTCAAGTGGGCCGTTCTCCTTGAAGGAGAAGCCACGTGATTGCGTGTCTATCTGCACCGATGAGACGCCCAGGTCGAACAGTATCGCGTCGATGCCGGGGATCTCACAACTCGCGAGCAGCTCATCGAGGTCGCCGAAGTTGCCGCGCAGAAGCGCGAGCTCGGGACGATCGCCCGCAGGTATCGACTCCAGCTTCGCGGCGGCCTCAGTGAGCGCCACCTCGTCCTGGTCGATGCCGATAAGCAGGCCGCCGGCGCCCAATTGCTTGGCCGCCTCGAAGGAGTGCCCCGCGAAGCCGAGCGTGGCGTCCACGAACACCGGATGATCCGGAAGGTCGAGGGCGTCGATGCATTCGGTGAGAAGAACGGGTATGTGCCGGTATTCGCTTGTCACGGTTCGCTCGCTTTCCGCCTAGCTGTAGAACAGCCCCAGATCGACTTCGTCGCTCATGGCCTTGAAGCGGTCGGCGTCCCAGATCTCGAAGCGGCCCGTGTTGCCCACGACCACGACTTCCTTGTCGATGCCGACGGCGGCGCGCACTTCCGGGGACAGCATGATGCGCCCCGAGGCGTCCACCTCGACATCGCGGGCGCGGCTCTTCAGCACGCGGCGAAGCTTGACGTGCTCGCGGTCGGACTCCTTGTACTCGCCGAACCGATCGATGAACAGCTTCTCGACCCATTCGTTGAAATCGGGCGTCTCGAACACGTACACGCACTCGTTGGTCAGCTCCGGCGTCACCACGAGATCTTTGGAAAGAACCTTGCGGAACTTCGCGGGAAGGGCCATGCGACCTTTGCCGTCAACCTTGAAATGGAACTCGCCGTTGAGATCTACCCCATGTTGGGGCAGCTCGCTTGTCCCTTCGGTGTCGGCGGTGGCGGCCACGTGTTCCTTTCCGTGCTGCGTTTTGAGGGGGATTTGATTTCGTTTGGAGTGCGTTTCGAAATCCCGCTCGGTCGTTTTCCACAGCACGCATATTACCCCACAATGCCCCACTTCGCAACATTTTCTCCCACTTTTGCCCTATTTTCGCCCCACTTGTCATCCTCAAGATATGGAAGGGTAACCGAAGGAAAATGCGAGCATTTCCCATATCTTGTATTCGTATTGAGGTATTGCGCACAATGGCCACTAGATATGCCCGACTCATGCGGATGGTGGGGCGCGGTGGGGCGCGCGACCGCGCACGTGCCACCTGTGAACGAGATTTGAAGAGGTGCGCCAAGACGGCCGCCGAGCGGCTACAATGAGGCCCGCGCATCCTGCGCCGAGTCCTGCACCGTCCCGATCGGAGACGCAGCGAAAAGTCGGAAGATCTCCCGAAAGAAGGAGCCCCGTGTTCGAATTAGAGAACGCCCTGGACGAGTACTTGTCCCATCTGCGCATCGAGCGCGGGGCATCGCCGCGCACGGCCGAGGCCTACCGACGCGATCTGGAGGACTACCTCGCCTTCCTCGACGGCGAGGGCGTGGAGGGCTTCGGCGACATCGACCGCGAGAAGGTGGCCGCCTTCGAACGCAGCCTCATGGAGCAGAACCTCGCCGTCACCACCGTGCGCCGGCGCATCTCCGCCGTGCGCGGCTACCACCGGTTCCTTGTGCGCGAGGGGCTCACCGATGCGAACCCGGCCGACGCCGTGGACATTCCCAAGGCCGCCGACCGGCTGCCGGACGTGCTTTCCATCGAGGAAGTGGGCGAGATGCTGGACGCCTTCGTGGGCGAGCGCCCGAGCGACTTGCGCGACCGGGCGCTTTTGGAAGTGCTCTACGGTTGCGGGCTGCGCGCCAGCGAGGCCGTGGGGCTCGATATGGAGGCCGTCAACTTCGACGACGGCTTCCTGCGCGTGTTCGGCAAGGGATCCAAGGAGCGCATCGTGCCCATTGCCGGCGCGGCCGAGCGCGCGCTGCGCCGGTATTTAGCCGAAGGGCGCCCGGCCCTCGCGCGCGCGGCCGCCAACCCAACCGCCGATGCCACAGCTGCGGTGTTCCTGAACCAGCGGGGCGGCCGCCTCGGGCGCCAGAGCGTCTTCAACCTGGCGCGCAAGGCCGGCCGCGTCATCGGCCGCTACGATCTGCACCCCCACACCTTGCGCCACTCGTTTGCCACCCACATGCTGAAGGGCGGCGCCGATCTGCGCGTGCTGCAGGAGATCTTGGGCCACGCCGACATGTCCACCCTGCAGGTGTACACGCACCTCGACCGCACCCACCTCCACGAGGAGTACGCCCACGCCCATCCCCGCGACAAAATGAATATCTAGACCGTCATCTCCCCGGCGAGGGGCTTAACCATGGCGGCGGCCACCTCGGTCGCCGTGAGGCCCTGGCCGAACAAGTACATGAGCTTGGTGAGGGCCGCCTCGCAGGTCATGTCGTAACCGGACACGACGCCGGAGCGCGCCAGAGCGTCACCGGTGGCGTAGCGCTTCTCCTCCACACCGCCCGCAGGGCACTGGGTCACGTTCACGACCACCTTTCCCGCGCGCACCGTATCGGCCATAAGCTCGGTGAACCATGACTCGGTGGGCGCGTTGCCGGCGCCGAACGTGCGCAGCACGAGGGCCTTCACGGCCTTCGATTCCAGCTGGGGCCGCAGCACCGCCTCGGTGATACCGGGATACAGAAACACCACCGACACCGCATCGTCCATGGCGAGCGCCGCCGCCAGCGTCCCTCCCGTAGCGGGCCGAGCGAGCAGGCGCTCGCGGAAAACGATGTGCAGGTCCATGTCGGCCAAGGGCGGGTAATTGAACGATTGGAAGGCGCCGAAATTTGTGGAGCTGACCTTCGTCGCGCGGTTGCCGCGCCACAGATGGCGCCCGAACGAGATGGCCACCTCCTGCACCATGGGCTCGCCGGCATCGGTACGGGCCGCAGCGATCTGCAGCGCCGTGATGAGGTTCTCAGTACCGTCCTCGCGGATCTCGCCGATGGGCAGCTGGCTTCCCGTGAGCACCACCGGTTTGGCCAGACCGGACAGCATGAACGAGAGCGCCGAGGCGGTGTAGGCCATGGTATCGGTGCCATGCAGCACGACGAAACCGTCGAAGTCCTCGTAGCGGTCGGCGATCACGGACGCTATCCGGGCCCAGCAGGCCGGGTTCATGTTCGAGGAATCGATGGGCGGATCCATCTCCACGTGATCGAGGTTAAAGCCGAGACGCCCGATCTTCGGCACGTTCTTCATCAGATGATCGAAGCTGAAGGGCACGAGCGCGCCGGTGGAGAGATCCTCGGTCATGCCGATGGTGCCCCCGGTGTACACGATGAGAATGCGGGGTTGCATAAGCTAATCCTTTCGATGGCGAAACCACGAGGCGCGGGTGGCGGGCTCCTTCTTGCGATGCAGGGTGGCGCGGCGAAACAGCTCGGCGCAGAAGTGCTTGGCCGTTCGCGCGCCACGGGCCACCTTCGGCGTGAGGTCGGCCTCGTCGGAGGTCTTCCAATCGTAGTACACCGACAGGTAGCGCAGAAACACCACGGTGAACACGCAGGCCGCGGCCGCCAGCACGAGCGGCGCCTTCGCGAAAGCCATGGCCGCGAACACGAACGCGCCGCCGAATCCGGCCACCGCGTAGAAGTTCGAGCGCTGGAACACGCCCGGCGTCTCCCCCACCGAGATATCGCGCAGAGCGCCGCCGCCCACGCTGGTAAGCGCGCCCAAAATGACCACCATCACGAAGCCCTCCCCGCAAGCGAAGGCCTTGTTGGCCCCGGCCAGTGCGAACAGGGCCACCGAGAGCGCGTCGGCGAAGAACAGCACCTGGCCCGTGTGGCGAAACAGCCCCCGGAAGTAGAACACGAACACCGCCAGGCAGATGCATATGAGGATGACCTCGGGATATTCCATGAAGTAGACCCCGTGATCCTGCAGCAGCAGATCGCGGATGATGCCGCCGCCGTAGGCTGTCACGAGGCCCAACACAATGGTGCCCACGATGTCCAGCTTGCGGTCGCAGGCGAAGATGGCCCCGGTGAGAACGCCCACGGCGACGCTGAAGAAGTCGGCCCCGAAGGGCACCTGCAGGGCGCCTCCCCCGGCGAAAAACTGATCCATGGCTTACTTGTGGTAGAAGCGGTGCTGCTCGTACTTCGGCTCGCAGCACACGTTGATGCCGAGTGTCTTGTACAGCTTCTCGTCGGCCGCGGAGATGATGACCGAGAAGTAGGCGTCGCAACCGCGCAGCTTGTCGGCGTTGTCGATGAGCTCGGCGGCCAGCGGGTTGTGCACCGAGGAGATGGACAGCGCCAGCAGCGTCTCGTCGGAGTGCAGGCGCGGGTTGTGGCTCTTCAGGTGCTCGGTCTTCAGGTGGCAGATGGGCTCCAGCACGTCGTCGGAGATGACATAGAGCTCGTCGTCGACCCCCGAGACGCCCTTGAGCGCGTTCATGAGCAGCGCCGAGGCCGCACCGAGCAGGTTGCCCGTCTTGCCCGTCACCACGCGCCCGTCCGGCAGCACCATGGCACCGGCGGGGCCGCCCGTCATTTCCTCCTTCAGAAGTGCCGCCGAGCGGGCCGGCGAGAGATTCTGGGTGATGTTCGCCTGGTTCATGAGCAGCTCGATCTTCTTCAGGGCCTCCTCGCCCACGCCCGTGCGCTTGATCTCCTCGGCGGTCTGGAAGTAACGGCGCACGATCTCGTTGTTGCCCGCCTCGCGGCACGCCTCGTCGTCGGAAATGGCCAGCCCCGCCATGTTCACGCCCATGTCCGTGGGCGACTGGTAGGGACACTCACCGGAGATGCGCTCCATGGTGGCGCGCAGCACAGGGAAGATCTCCACGTCGCGGTTGTAGTTCACCGTGGTCTCGCCGTAGGCCTCCAAATGAAACGGATCGATGATGTTGTCGTCGTCCAAATCGGCCGTGGCCGCCTCATAGGCGATGTTCACCGGATGGGACAGCGGCAGATTCCAAATGGGGAAGGTCTCGTACTTGGCGTAGCCGGCGGTGATGCCACGCTTGTGCTCATGATAGAGCTGGGAGAGGCAGGTGGCCATCTTGCCCGAGCCGGGGCCCGGGGCGGTCACCACGACGATGGGGCGCTCGGTTTCGATGTACTCGTTTTTGCCGAAGCCCTCGTCGGAGACGATGTAGTCGATGTCGTTGGGATAGCCCGGAATCGGGTAATGCAGGTAGCTCGTGATGCCCATGGCCGTGAGCCGCTTGCGGAACAGGTCGGCGTCGGGCTGGTTGGCGTAGCGGGTGATGACCACGCTTCCCACTTTGAAGCCCATGGAGCGGAAGATGTCCATGAGGCGCAGCACGTCCTCGTCGTAGGTGATGCCGAGGTCGCCGCGCACCTTCGAGCGCTCGATGTCGTTGGCGTTGATGGCGATGACGATCTCCACGTCATCCTTCATCGATTGCAGCATGGAGATCTTCGTGTCCGGCTTGAAGCCGGGCAGCACGCGCGAGGCATGGTAGTCGTCGAAGAGCTTGCCGCCGAACTCGAGGTAGAGCTTGCCGCCGAACTGATCGACCCGCTCGCGGATACGTTCGGCCTGCAGCTCGATGTACTTGTCGTTGTCGAATCCCTCGCGCATGGGCGACACTCCTTCGAAGACGGGGGCACGAATCCGCCGCGCCCGGGCAGGCGCAGGCAACCGATTCAGTATAACGCAGCAGCCTGCCATCCCCCAGCGACTTCCCGCCCGTTCGCGTCATTTGCACAGACGGCACGAGACGCCCTACAGAGCGGCGGCGATGGCGTCGGCAACGAACTGGTTCAGCGATTCCTTCCGCACGGCCGCGGCCAGGGCGGCAGCGCGATGCAAATCAGGATTGATGCGCACGTTGAACGATCCCTTATAGGATTTCTCCGGCTGCTTCCCTTTTTCCTTGCAAAAGGAAAGGTAATCGTCGACGGCCTCATGGAAAGCGCTTTCCACCCCCGCGGCAGTCTCCACCTCGAAGTACACACCGTCGCTCATGCCGACCACCGACCCGCAGAGCAGCCCTTCCTCGCTATCGAATTCCACCGTTGCGTAATAGCCCCGGTAGGACAACACGTTGCTCATAGCTCATCCTCTCCGTGGAGAAATCTCACTGCCGCCCGAACCGCGCCGCGGGACATCTCGTCGGACGGATGCGGCGCGTGCATGATGAGCATGCGCCCATCCCGTGCCCGATAGAACCGCACGCGAGAGCCCGAGGTGGAGCCCTTTTGATCGAGCTCGTAGCCCAGATGCTCCATGATGCGAGTGAAATCGCGAAACCGAAACGTGCGGGGCATCTCCATGAGCATCGCCAGCAACTTCTCCACCTGAGTCATCGTTGCCTTCTTTCTGCAACTAAATTATAGTTGCTTTCTTTCTCCTCTTCAACCTCTTTTTCGTCTCATAATATAGTACATTTGTTCTTATTATACAAGATCTAATAAGAGACCCAGAGCGCTACTGATCAGCGACGCGCTCTATGAGAGTGATGAGTTCTTGGCGGGAATGAACATCGCATTTTCCATAGATGTGCTTGATATGAGAGCGCACGGTGTTGGTGGTGACGAACTGCAGCTCGGCGATGAAGGCAGCAGAGCGGCCTGCGGCGAACAGGCGCAGCACCTCGGTCTCCCGCGGCGACAACCGGAACCGTTCGGATACGCGCGCCACGCCGCGACCGTAGGGGCTCGAAGCGCTTTCCCCGGAGGCATCTTCCAGGCGGCAGCCTTCCCCATGCAGCGCCTCACCGCCCCCGCGGTGCCCTCCCGTCAGAGACCCCAAAACCCCCGCGTCTATATCAATCTCTTGCCTTCGTACGGCATCCCCGCCAGCCGATCCATCGCCGCGGCCCCACAGCAGATCATTCACGTGTTTCTCGGTGAATACCCACACGGCGCATATGAGCAGCGCAAGGGCCAGTACCGCCGCCACCATGCGCCTATCGAGTCCGCCGGGGCCGGTAGCCGCCTCCAACGAGCATCCCAGCAGATAGCCTACGGTCTCAATCAAATAGAAGCCCGACAGCAGCGAAAGCGGTCGCACGCGCAGGGAAAGAGCCAACTCGGCTAGTACCAAATAGGTCGTCATCTCGAAGAGGGAATAACCCGTGGACATGAGGGCGCTCGACAGCGGCGAGTAACCACCTTGGGCGAGGAACACGAGGAAGGCCGCAGTGGCGAAGGTGATAAGCGTCTTGGCCAGCGTGGCGACGAAAGCCGACCCAAGCAGCCCCGCCACAGCCACGAACAGCAGTACGGCAGCGAATTTGGTGCCCACGATGACGCCGACGACCACATTTGCGTCCTGCTGGTAGAGCAGCTGCTGAAGGAAGCCGAAGCCCGCGGATACCATCGCCAAACCCACCATGAGGGAAGGCGGAAAGGAGCCGGTTCGCTTGAACACCGGATCCGCGCAGGGCGCCCACACGCCGCGTCTCCACGCTCGGTAAGATAGTCCCAAAGCCACCGAACCGGCGATAAGAAGAGCAATGGTCCCCTCGAAGGGCGCCCCGTCTCCGATGACAGCAAGCGGCGCGTTGACAAGCGCGCTGCCCACCACCGCGCGGAGAACCCACAGCGACGAGCAGGAGCACAGCAACTCGAGCACCATCACGGTGAGCAGCGCCGAGGCTCCCTGCACGCACGCGATGCCGATCCATGCGGAGATGATGCCATAGGCGGTGTTCGATGCGCCCGCACACAGCAACATACCGAGCACGTTGGAAGCGGGTGCCACCGCGAAGAGCCAAGGCTGCGCGACCGCGCTGCCGACAGATCGCGCCGTCACGAGCAGCAGGCCGTAGGCGACCACCGAGAGCAGTTCCGGAGTCCCGAAGGACGCGAGCGCCGAGGCCGACGTTCCCGAAAGTGCCCGCAGCGCTCCCACGGGAAAGGCCGAGGATGCCTCCATAGCTGCGAACAGCAGCGCCATAGCCCATACGAGGGGCATTGAAAGCGTCGCGCGCACCGTCTGCAAAGCGTTGTGTGCCATAGCCCTCCTTTCGAGGGCATTATGCCAGATAACATCCCTCCCCTCCCCAATTTCACCCAAAAGTGGGGATGATCGAACGGCCCGGGAGACAGCATTTTCATCAGTTTCGCGGTCTGGGCGATCCGAGGTAGCCGCCGTAGGATGGCGGACGTGCCTGGGCCAAAAACAGCACGGGCCTTTAAAACCAGAGAAAGGATACGGGAGGATGAGCACGATGCACGACACCCCAAGCAATACGGCACTTTCACGACGTGGATTCCTCAAAGCAGCCGCCTTGAGCGGAGCAGGACTGGCCGGTGCGACCACGCTGGGCGGCTGCGCCCCCGCAACGTCCTCTTCGAATAGCAGCGCGACAAGTGGCGACGACCTCGCCGCCACGGGAGAGCCCTCGTTCCTCACTGCCCCCGCATCCATCGATGCTGACGAGATAGCCGAAACCGTCGACACCGATGTGCTCGTTATCGGCTCGGGTATCGCCGGCGCCATCACCGCGAGCAGCTGCACCGAGCAGGGCCTGAAGGTGTTCCTCGTGGAGAAGGCCGAGGCTCCCCGCAACATCGGCCTGGACTACGGCTTTGTCAATCCCGGTATCATGGCCGAAAAGAACATCGAGCCCGTGGATGTGTATGAAGTGGTGCGCGACCACATGGAGAAGTCCTGCCATCGCTGCCGTGGCGACAAAGTCTATCGCTTCATGAGCGAATCCGGAGCCGCCGGCGACTGGTACCTCGAGAAGGCCCGCGGCTACGGATTCGTTCCCGAAGTCATCGCCATGAAGAGCAACAGCGACCACTTCAAGAACTACGTGCACGTTGTGGAGTTATGGCCCGACGAGGGCGCCGTCGCCGACGACGGCGACTGGTATGCGGCAACGAAGGCCATGATCGCGAACCTCCAGCAGGAGGTGGTGAGCGGCGGCGGTGAGTACCGCAACCTCACTGAGGCCGTGCAACTCCTCGTCGATGGCGGCCGCGTGACCGGCGCCATCTGCAAGGGCGAGAACGGCTATCTGCAGGTGAACGCGGCCAAGGGCGTCGTGTTGGCTTGCGGCGACTACGCAGCAGACCCAGAGATGCTGGACTACTATACCGCCTGGGATTTCGACAGCTTCGACCCTGATTTCTTCATCAACGAGAGCACGGGCACTGGCGATGGACACAAGATGGGTCTGTGGGCAGGCGCCGCAATGCAACCGGGACCGCATCCCCTCATGACCTTCATGGCCTACGCCTATTCCTATCTGCGCGTAAACAACCTGGGTCAGCGCTACGTCAATGAGGACGCAGGCTATACTGGCGGCGGCAATGCGCAGCTGATCCAGCCGGCGGCCGCTTCATGGGCCATCTGGGATGACAAGTGGCGCGAAGAGCTCCCGAATCAGATGCCCTATGCCGGCGGCATGAGCTGGGATCAAGACGGCCGACGCATTCAAGACCCGTGGACGCCGGAAGGCGAGGAAGAGCTCGCGTTCTCCTGGGAAATCGAGGATGGACTGCTTGTGCAGGCCAACAGCCTAGAGGAGCTGGCAAACGTCATGGGGCTGGCTCCCGAGGCCATCGAGACCTTCCTCGCCACCGTGAAGCGCTACAACGAACTCGTCGATGCGGGCGACACCGATTTCGGCAAACGACCCGAGCTTATGGCGAAGATCGAGCAGCCTCCCTTCTACGGCCTGCGCATGAACGTGGAACTGGGAGTGAGCGTCAGCGGCCTCATCACAAACGCCGACTCCGAGTGCCTCACCGAAGCGGGCGCAGTCATCCCCGGGCTGTATGCCGTGGGCAACAACGCCGGCGGCCTGTTCGGCATCGACTACAACGAAGTGACCATCCCGGGCATCTCGCTGGGCCGCTGCGTCACTTTCGGCTGGCTGCTCGGGCAGCACTTGGCGAAATAGCATGTTGGTCTTGATCGGCATTCTTATCAAAGCGACGACGGCTTGACGGAGCATCTCTCCGGCAACCACGACAAGCTGCTCCAATCGATAAGTATTCGCCGGTCAAACCATTGCACGTAAAAAGCGCCGACCTGAGGGCCGGCGCTTGAGGTTGCACATGCGTTTTGGAAGCTAAGCTAGCACTTGCCGAGCTCGCACTTGAGCTCTTCCTCGTCCTTGATGGACAGCGAGGTCTGCAGGATGTCGCCGCCGAAGGGGCGCATGGCCTCGGCGAACTTGTCCTCGGTCATGGAGCTGACCACCATGAACACGGCCGCCTCGTCCTTCTGGGTCAGCAGGTTGCGCACACGGTCCTGGAAGTCCTCGTCCACGCCGCGCTTCACGAAGAAGCCCGTGAGCGCGCCCAGGCCCGCGCCGATTGCGGCGCCCCAGAAGGGGATGAGGAAGATGAGCCCGAACAGCATGCCCCAGAACAGACCCCACACGGTGGAGTTGCCGATGGGCTGGCCCGGCGTGACCACGTCGAACTTGTCGTTGTCGCGGCGGGCGACCACGGCCACCGACTGGAGGTTCACGATGAAATCGTCGCCGAGGCTCAGCACCTCCTGATAGGCCTCCTTGGCCTTCTCCTCGGTGGGATAGCCCAAAACGAGCAGCGTAGACATAAGCGCGTCCTTTCTCTTGGAAACTGCGTTGACGCCCAGTCTAAAGATGACCCCGCAGCAAAGCGCAACGCGCCCGCGAACCGTCACTGCGCGGAAGGCACGCCGTTGTCGGCCCGTTATAGGATGCGCGACCGGATGGCGCGCGCCCATCTGCGCCTCCCTCACTGGCCGCCCGTTGCCCCGGTGCTCCCGACTCGTGTTTCGAACGCGTTACAACGTCGGCGCGTTTCATGTCGGAAACATTGGGGGCGTAGGCTGGTTAAGCGTTGGGAAGTCGCGCGGGCGCACGGCTTCGAGGCGCATGTTTCATGCCCGGGCGCGAGCCTGCGGCGGAAGGAGGCCGGCATGGCCAAGCACATCTTCGTTACCGGCGGCGTTGTCTCGTCGCTTGGCAAAGGCATCACCGCCGCGTCCCTCGGCCAGCTTCTGAAGGCGCGCGGCTATAAGGTGACCATGCAGAAGATGGACCCGTACCTGAACGTGGATCCGGGCACCATGAGCCCGTTTCAGCACGGCGAGGCATTCGTCACCGAAGACGGCCACGAGGGAGATTTGGACCTGGGCCACTACGAGCGATTCATCGACGAGAACCTCTCCCGCGAGAGCAACTTCACCCAAGGCTCCATCTACCAGACGCTCATCGCCCGCGAGCGGCGCGGCGACTTCCTCGGCGGCACCGTGCAGGTCATCCCGCACGTGACCGAGGCCATCAAGGAGCGGATCCGCCGCGCGGCCGAGCAGTCCGGCGCCGACATTGTCATCTCGGAAATCGGCGGCACCATCGGCGACATCGAGGGCCTGCCCTTCATCGAGGCGGCGCGCCAGTTCAAGAAGGAGATGGGGCCGGGCAACGTGCTGTTCGTCCACGTGACGCTCGTGCCGTACATCGCCGCAGCCCACGAGGTGAAGACGAAGCCCACCCAGCACTCGGTAAAGGAGCTGCGCAGCTTGGGCGTGCAGCCGGACTTCATCGTGTGCCGATCCGACCACGAGATCACCGATGGGGTGCGCGAGAAAATCGCGCTGTTCTGCGACGTGGACACCGACGACGTGCTCGCCTGCCCCGATGCCCCCTCCATCTACGAGGTGCCCATCAGCCTCTACGAGCAGGGATTCGACATCTCGGCCCTGGCGAAGATGGGCCTGGCGCCCCGCAAGATCAAGCTCGCCCCGTGGCGGGCCTTCCTGAAGGCGAAGGACGCCTGCGCAGGCGAGCTGGACATCGCCGTGGTGGGCAAGTACGTGAGCCTGCCCGACGCCTACCTCTCCATCAACGAGGCGCTCGTGGCCGCCGGCATCGCGACGGGGCGCCATGTGAACGTGCACCTCATCGACGGCGAGGAGCTCACCGACAAGAACGCTGATGCGGTGCTCGGCGGCATGGACGGCATCCTCGTGCCCGGCGGCTTCGGCGCCCGCGCCTTCGAGGGCAAGATCGCCGCGGCCCGCTACGCCCGCGAGAACAACGTGCCGTTTCTGGGCATCTGCCTGGGACTGCAGGCGGCGGTCTGCTCCTTTGCCCGCGACGTGTGCGGCTTGGACGGCGCCACTTCCGCGGAGTTCGCCGACGCGGCGCCGGAGGGGACACCCTTCGTCATCGATCTGATGCCCGAGCAGGAGGATGTGGAAGACAAGGGCGGCACCATGCGCCTGGGCGCCTACCCCTGCAAGGTGGTGCCCGGCACCCGCGCGGCACGGGCCTACGGCGAGCCCGTCATTTACGAGCGCCATCGCCATCGCTTCGAGGTGAACAACGCCTACCGCGACGCGCTTGTGGAAGGCGGCCTCGTGATTTCGGGCCTCTCCCCCGACGAGCGCCTCGTGGAGATGATCGAGCTGCCCGACCATCCCTTCTTCGTCGCCAGCCAGGGCCACCCCGAGTTCAAGAGCCGTCCCGGCAAACCCCATCCCCTCTTCGCCGCCTTCGTGGAAGCCGCCAACGAACGCAAGGGAGCGTAGAGCCTACACGGGGCGCGGATGGCCTTCCTCGGTGGTGAGGACGACCGGGCCGTCTTCGGTGATGGCGACGGTTTTCTCGAAGTGCACCGAGGGCTTCCCGTCGCGGGTGCGCACGAGCCAGCCGTCAGAGCATTGCTTCACCTTGCGAGTACCCATGTTCACCATAGGCTCGATAGCGAGCACCATGCCCGGCAGAAGCTTCAGCCCCGTGCGGCGACGCCCGAAGTTCGGGACGTTCGGATCCTCGTGCATCTCGCGTCCGATGCCGTGGCCCACGTAGTCGCGCACCACCGAGTAGCCGGCCGCCTCGGCCAGCGACTGCACCGCGTGCCCGATGTCGCCGAGGCGCTTGGTGGGACGCGCGTTGTCGAGCCCCTCCCACATGCAGCGCTCCCCCACCTCCAGCAGGCGCTGCACCTCGGGTGCCACCGTGCCCACCGGATACGTCCAGGCGTTGTCGCCCACCCAGCCGTCCACGATGGCCCCGGTGTCGATGGAGATGAGGTCGCCCTCGCGCAGGACGAGCTTCCTCGAGGGAATGCCGTGCACCACGGCATCGTTCACCGAGGCGCAGATGGAGCCGGGAAAGCCGCCGTAGCCCTTGAAGGCCGGAACGCCGCCCTCGGCGCGGATGACCTTCTCGGCGATGGCGTCCAGCTCGGCCGTGGTGATGCCGGGCTCGACCGCCTCGCCCACGCGCCGCAGCGCCAGCGCCGACACGCGGCCCGCCTCCTTCATGGCCTCGATCTGAGTCGGGGACTTCAACTTCACTGCCATGGAATCACGCTTTCTGCTTGCTGATCTTATCTGCCCGAGGCCCTGCGACCTCGCACGGCGCGCACCGTGCGCGCGGACGCGTCGCGTTATCGCCTCAGCTTCCGGGCGACTTTGCGGACGGCGCCCGAAATGAAGGACGCCTCGGGCCAGTCGCCGCGCACGGCGGGGCCGAACGTCACGACGAGAGCCGCGCACCCGCCGGCAACCACGTAGGCGAAGGCGCGGACGACGCTGCCGTCCATGGGCCCGAAGCCGAGCGTGAGCCCCACGAGCACCCCGTAGCCCACCACGGCTCCGGCGCCGCCCAGGGCGAGCGCCACGATAAACGAGCGCATCACCGCGCCGAGCCCCATGGGCCCGAAATGCCGCCGCAGGTACGCGAAGGCGATTACGTCGCCGATAACGTAGGAGACGATGGTCGAGGCCGCAATGGACTCCAACGTGACGTCCAGTCCCTGCTGGTAAGCCCAGGCCGCCCCCAGCGTGACCGCCACCTGGGCCGCCACCGCCGCAAAGTTGATGACCGAGAAGACTCCCATGCGCCGAATGGAGCTGAATATCTTGTTCAAGTAGGCGTTCACCCCGTAGAACGGCAGCGCCACGGCCATGACGGCCAGATAGCTCGCGATCTCGCCTATGGCATCGGCGGTGAACGCGCCGATATGGTACAGCGTCACGAGCGGTGTCGCGAACACCATGAGGTAGAGCGCCATGGGGATCATGAGGAAGAGAATCTGCCGCGTGCCGTCGATGATGCCCGCGATGACACCGCGGGTGTTCCCATCGGCCTGCATGTCCGACAGCTCCGTGAACAGCGTGGTGGTCACGGGCACTGCGAGGAACGAGTACGGGAACGTGAACCACAGCCGTGCGTAGGCGATGACCGAAGGGCCGTTGTCCGCGAACACGTAGGAGGCGGCGTTCTGGGCCGACACCGTGGCGAACGAGCACACCGTGACGAACACCGCGGGCGCGCCGAGGCGCAGCGTGTCGACCAGCGCCGGATCGCGCCAGTCGATGCGGGGGCGCAGGCGGATGCCCACCTTCTTGAGCGCGGGAATCTGGAAGGCCATCTGCATGAAGACGCCGAGGGGGTTGCCGATGGCGATGGCGAGAAAGGCCAGGTTCTGATCGGTCTGGGCGATGACGGCGTATAGGATGAACGAGGCGATGACGATGAGGTTGTTGAACACCGGTGCGAAGGAGGACCAAAAATATTCGCGGTTCGCGTTCAGAAGGCCCGACACAATGGAGGAGGCGCCGTAGAAGACAATCTGGATGGAGAAGAACTGGAAGAAGAACACCGCCAGCGCCATCTCGTCCTGGTTCGAGTAGAAGCTCTGGGTGTAGATGATCTGCCCGGCGAACACCATGCAGAGCACCGAGACGATAGCGAGCAGCACCACGACGATGGTGAGCAGATTCGATGCGTACTCGTTGCCCCGCCTGTCGCCGAGCTGCTTTTTCACCGAGAGGTACACCGGTAGAAACGCCGTGATGAGCATGCCGCCCATGACCAGCTCGTAGAGCATGTTCGGCAGGTTGTTGGCCACCTGGTAGGAGCTGGAGACGAAGGTGGAGCCCAACGCGAAGGCCATGGCCCAGGTGCGGGCGAAGCCAGTGATGCGGGAGATGATGACACAGATGGAGATGAGGGCCGCGCTCGCCCCCACCGATTCGGCCGACAGCTTGCCGGCGCTCGCGCCACCACGGCCCGCAGCCTCGGCCTCGGCGGCCTCGGCGACGATCACCTTCTGCTGGCGGATGGACGCCTCGGACGTGGCGCCGGGGATGGTGCGGTCGAGGCCCGCATGGGAGCCGACGACGGGGATGAGCCCCGTGGCGCCCGGGTCGGTCGGAGGACGCAGAAGCGTCTTGTCCACGCCGCGATGGCGACCGCGGGCGGGAATGCGCGCCTCGGCGTTCGCCCGCGGGTTGTTGCGAGGCGCAGCATTCCTATCCGTCGGGTCGGGCGGATTCGAGCGTATATGACGGGCTCGTTGGAGCTTGTCGGACATGGGCGAACTCTTCGATGATGAGCGGTATAATTCATCCATCATAGCAAACTCGGAAAGCAGAGCCCCATGCACATACTTGTCGTACGCAATAACTCCAACCCGCAAGCTGTCGACGCCTCGCTGCTGCTCACCGCCTATCTTACGAGCCAGGGAATCGAGGCGCTGCTCGTCGATTCCTCGTCGCTTGGCACCGACCAAGGGCGCCGTGAGGTGCGCGCGCAACTGCCGGGGCAGCTGGCGCTGGTCGTCGTGCTCGGCGGCGACGGCACCGTGCTGCATACCGTGCACCTGCTCCATGACCGCCAGGTTCCCATCCTGCCCATCAACTTCGGACGACTGGGGTTTCTCGCCAATGCCGACACCGATGGCGTGGTGCCGCTCGTGGCCGAGGCTCTGGCCGGCGACTTGCGCGCCGAGCGCCGCAGCATTCTCTCCATCGAGGTGGTTTGCGAAGGCGAGCACGATCCCTACGGGGAGGCGAACAGGGCCGGAGAAGGCGCCGCCTGGGACATGCCCGACGTGAACGCGGAGCCGAACGCCGCCACCCCTCCTTCGGTTCGCAAGCCCGGGAAGACCGACAGCGCCCCCTGGACGCCCATCCCGGGTCGCTTCGGCGTCAACGGTCGGGGGCTCTCCGGCGCACGGCAGTTCTTCGCCCTGAACGAGGCGGCCATCACCCGCGGCGCCATGGGACGCATCATCGAGCTGACCCTGAACGTCTCGGGGGTGGACGTGGCCCGCATGCGCGGCGACGGCCTCGTCGTCTCCACGGCCACCGGCTCGACGGCCTACGCACTCTCAGCCGGCGGCCCTTTGGTCTCCCCCGGCTTCAAGGGCATGATCGCCGTGCCGCTCGCTCCCCATACCCTGCGTTCCCGCGCCGTGGTCACCGATGCCAGCGACGTTATCGAGGTAGGTTTCGACGACACCGACGAGTTCCGCGAGGCGACGCTGTTCGTCGACGGCGACATCGTCCCCTTCGATGCGCCCCTGCGGAAGATCTACGTGCAGTGCGCGCCCTTCGACGTCACGCTCCTGCGCGCCGACGGCGCCTCCTTCTACGACCGCATCAGCAAGGACTTCTTCGGGGAGTAAACGCAAAAGGGCCCCGCCGAAGCGGGGCCCTTGCTCTTCGATAGAGAATCGTCGATTTACTCGGCGGACTCGGTGTAGGCGCGGGTCACAGAGGAGTCCACGGAAACACCGGGAGTCATGGTGCCGGACACGGTGATGGACTTGACGTACTTGCCCTTGGCCGCGGCGGGCTTCATGCGCAGGATCTCGTCGTAGACAGCGCCGTAGTTCTCGGCGAGCTGCTCGGGGGTGAAGCTCACCTTGCCGAGGACGACGTGCGCGATGCCGTAACGGTCGGCGCGGTACTCCACGCGGCCGCCCTTGAGCTCCTTGATGGCCTTCGCCACATCGTTGGTGACGGTGCCGAGCTTCGGGTTGGGCATGAGACCGCGGGGGCCGAGGATCTTGCCGAGACGGCCGACCTTGCCCATCTGATCGGGCGTGGCCACAGCGGCGTCGAAGTTGAACTCGCCGGCCTGAATCTGCTGCATGAGCTCGTCGGTGCCCACGATGTCGGCACCGGCCTCCTCGGCGGCCTGGGCAGCGGCGCCCTCGGCGAAGACGGCCACGCGGACGGTCTTGCCGGAGCCGTTGGGCAGGCTCACGGTGCCGCGCAGCTGCTGGTCGGCCTGACGGGTATCGATGCCCAGGCGGAAGTCGCCGGTCACCGTCTCGTCGAAGTTGGCCACGGAGATCTCCTTCAGCAGCTTCATAGCGGCGAGCGGGCTCACCGGCTCGGCCGGAATCTGCTTCTCGGCCTCAACGTACTTCTTTCCGTGCTTAGTCATTGCATTTCCTTTCGTGGTAATGGCGGGCGCTTCTCACCCTTCCACTGTTGAATCAAACTTAGTCGACGGCCTTGCCCTGAAGCATCGCGGCAACCTTGCGGCTGGGCACGTACTTCTTCTTCATCTCGCGACCCTCGATGCGCACGCCCATGGAGCGGGCGGTGCCGGCCACGATCTCCATGGCCGCCTCGATGTCGTTGGCGTTCAGGTCGGGCATCTTGATCTCAGCGATCTCGCGGAGCTGATCCTCGGTCAGCGTGCCGGCCACCTGAATCTGCGGAATGGCGGCGCCGCTCTTGATGCCGAGCTTCTCCTTGATGAGCACGGCCGCGGGAGGGGTCTTGCACACGAAGGTGAAGGACTTGTCCTCGTACACCGTGATCTCGACCGGGATGATGGTGCCGGCCTGGTCCTGCGTCTGGGCGTTGAACGCCTGGCAGAACTGCATGATGTTGACGCCCTGGGCGCCGAGGGCCGGGCCTACCGGCGGGGCCGGATTGGCAGCGCCGGCGGGGATTTGCAGCTTTACAAATCCAGTGACTTTCTTGTCAGCCATCTGTGACTACCTTTCAGATGAATCGACGTTTACTTCTCTATCACTCAAAACTCGAAGGCCGCGAGAAGCCCCGGTCCACGCGGGCGCGACGATCGAGTCAAAGTGCTTGCAAAATTAGATCTTGGCCACCTGGTCGAAGGAAAGCTCGACGGGGGTCTCGCGGCCGAAGATGGAGACCATGACCTTGACCTTGCCCGCGTCGGGCATGACCTCGGAAATCGTGCCGTCGAACTCGGCGAGAGGACCGTGGGTCACCTTCACCGACTGGCCGACCTCGAGGTTCGTGGAGGTCTTCTTCGGAGCCTCGCGGCTCGTGCGCTTCATGATCTTGTTGTATTCGTCGCGGGTCAGCGCCTGGGGGTTGCCCTGGCTGCCCACGAAACCGGTGACGCCCGGCGTGTTGCGAACAGCGGCCCAGCTGCGGTCGTCCAGCTCCATGCGGACGAGCACGTAGCCCGGGAACACCTTCTTCTCGCTCTCCACGCGACGGCCACCCTCCTTGATCTCGGTGACCATCTCCGTGGGGATCTCGATGCCGAAGACGTTGTTCTCGAGACCCATGGCCTCGATGCGCTGCTCGAGATTCGACTTCACCTTGTTCTCGTAGCCCGAGTAGGTGTGCAGCACGTACCATTTCTTAGCCATCGATTACGCCCCAATCCCAGAGATGAACACGAGCAGCGGCGTGATAATCACGTTATCCAGCAACGCCACGAAGATACCGAAAAACAGCAGGGCCACCACCACGACGCCGCTCCAGCGGAGCACATCGGTGCGGGTCGGCCACGTCACGCGCTTCATCTCGGACTTCACGTCGCGGAAGAACTGGAAGCGCTTCTTCTTCGGCTTGTCCTCCTTCTTGGAGGACTTCGCGGTATCGTTGGAAGACGCAGACTTGTCCTCGGAGCCCTTCTTGAACAGGCCGCCCTTCTTCTCCTCCGTCGCCTCGGCAACGGGGGTCGGGCTCTGCTCTTCCAGCTCGCGGTTGGCCTTGCGCTGCTGACGGGCGGCGGAGGCCTTGGCCTTCTGTGTCTTGGATTTCTTTGCCATGGAATTCCTTATGGAAAGTCTCTTGTCTAATCGCCAAAAAAGCAGCCTCTAGGCTGCTCACGAAAACAAGCTGGCAGGCCAGGAGGGACTCGAACCCCCAACATGCGGTTTTGGAGACCGCCGCTCTACCAATTGGAGCTACTGGCCTATGCCTGTTTCTTCCTTAACCTCTTATCGGGTCTCTTTGTGCACCGTGTGGGCGTTGCACCACTTGCAGTACTTCTTGAGCTCGATGCGGTCAGGATTGTTCTGCTTGTTCTTCTTGGTCGTGTAGTTGCGGCGCTTGCACTCGGTGCAGGCCAGAGTGACCAGAGTACGCATGAATTCTCCTTTTACCTATAAAGCGAAACGCAGGGTTGATCATACACATGAAGCGCAGGGGGCGGGGCCTGCCTCGCAAAAGACAGGCCCCGCGAAATCACTCAGTAAGAAGGACTTACTTGAAGATCTTGGTCACGCGACCAGAGCCCACGGTACGGCCACCCTCGCGGATAGCGAACTTCAGGCCCTCTTCCATGGCGATGGGGTGAATGAGCTCGCCCTTGATCGTCACGTTGTCGCCAGGCATAACCATCTCGGTGCCCTCGGGGAGGTGCGCCACACCGGTGATGTCGGTGGTACGGAAGTAGAACTGCGGACGATAGCCATCGAAGAACGGGGTGTGACGGCCGCCCTCTTCCTTGGTCAGGATGTAGACCTGGCCCTCGAACTCGGTGTGCGGAGTCACGGAACCGGGCTTGCAGAGAACCTGGCCACGGACGATCTCCTCGCGCTTGATGCCGCGCAGCAGGCAGCCGATGTTGTCGCCGGCCTGAGCCTCATCGAGCAGCTTGCGGAACATCTCGATGCCGGTGCAAACGGTGTTCTGGGTCTCGCGGATACCCACGATCTCCAGCGGGTCGTTCACATGGAGCACGCCGCGCTCCACACGGCCGGTGGCAACGGTGCCGCGGCCGGTGATGGTCATGGTGTCCTCGACGGCCATCAGGAACGGCTTGTCGACGTCGCGGTCGGGAGTCGGGATATAGGAGTCCACAGCGTCCATGAGCTCCCAAACCTTCTCCTGCCACTCCTTGTCGCCCTCCAGGGCCTTCAGAGCGGAGCCGCGGATGATCGGGGTGTCGTCGCCCGGGAACTCGTAGCTGTCGAGCAGCTCGCGAACTTCCATCTCGACGAGCTCGATGAGCTCCTCGTCGTCGACCATGTCGCACTTGTTCAGGAAGACCACGATGTAGGGCACGCCCACCTGACGGGCGAGCAGGATGTGCTCGCGGGTCTGGGCCATGGGGCCGTCGGTAGCAGCGATAACCAGGATGGCGCCGTCCATCTGGGCCGCACCGGTGATCATGTTCTTCACGTAGTCGGCGTGACCGGGGCAGTCGACGTGAGCGTAGTGACGGGTATCGGTCTCGTACTCGATGTGAGCGATGGAGATGGTGATGCCGCGCTCGCGCTCCTCGGGGGCCTTGTCGATCATGTCGAAGGCAGTGAAGTCAGCGTGCGCCGTGCCGTGGGAGCCGTCGTTCTCGGACAGAGTCTTGGAGATGGCGGCCGTCAGCGTCGTCTTACCGTGGTCGACGTGACCGATGGTGCCGATGTTAACATGCGGCTTCGAGCGCTCGAACTTCTCCTTAGCCATGTTTCATCCTCCTTCAAGGGTGATTGCGAAACGAATTGCAACAAAATAAACGCGCCCAGAAAGGACGCGGTAAATCTAAATGGTAGCGGTGACTGGATTTGAACCAGTGACGCCACGGGTATGAACCGTGTGCTCTGACCAACTGAGCTACACCGCCAAGTGGAGCCTGCGACCGGACTTGAACCGGTGACCTCTTCGTTACCAACGAAGTGCTCTACCGACTGAGCTACACAGGCAGAAATGGTGGGCGCGCTAGGATTCGAACCTAGGTAGGCATAACCAACGGGTTTACAGCCCGTCCCCTTTAACCACTCGGGCACACGCCCATTTCGGCGCTTAATTCATGTGTACTTTTCAAGCTGCCACCCGTCTTTCGCGTTGTTCCGCGAAAAGCGAGCGAACGGAATAATACGCTACGGCAACAAGCGTGTCAACCATTTACACGCCCCCGGGCGTGTCTCCACGATTCCTCCCCAACCTCGAACGAGGAACCCGGCGACCGTCTTTTCTTCTTACTATATAAAGAGACACTTGGACACCATATGTTGGATGAGAAAGCGCACCTCTCCCCCAAGGTATGGAAACCCTCCTTCACTCATGATTTTTTTCGGCCGCGAACGGCGCGAATTCCCGCGCGGATGGGCTGAGGTCGGCTTGTGAATCCCTTCTGTGGGGGTCGTGAAGAGGCGCCATCCGTGCTATGATACGAAGCTAGTTTGCCCCAACGCACCAGATGCTCAACCAGGAGGATACTTTTATATGAGTGAGCATACACGTCCCTTCAGCAGACGCGCCTTCGTCGGCACGGCGGCCGCTTTCGGCATCTCGCTGTGCCTGCCCCCGCTCATGCCCGCCAAGGCTCACGCCGTCACGGCCGCCGAGAAGCAGGCCGAGGCCAACGCGGCACTTGAGAAGCTCAACGCCATGCAGGAGAAGCTCGACCGCGCCGAGGTCTCCCTCTATGCGGCTGAAACCGAGCGCGACGATGCCCAGGCCCGCATGGACGAGGCTCAGGGTCGCATCGATTCCGCTTCCTCGCGCATCAGCGAGCTGCAGGACAAGCTCGGCAACCGCGCCCGCTCCATGTACCGTTCCGGCTCGTCTACGTTCCTCGATCTTCTTCTGGGAGCCACCACGTTCCAGGCCTTCGCCTCGAACTGGGATCTCCTGAACGATATGAACCAGAACGACGCCGACATGGTGGAGGAAACCAAGACCCTGCGCTCCGAGGTGGAATCTGAGAAGGCCGTCTACGAGGAGCAGCGCAACGTCGCCGCCCAGAAGGCCGAGGAGGCCGAGGCCGTCAAGAAGGAGGCCGAGAGCCTCGTCTCCCAGATGGAGGAAACCTACAACTCCCTATCCGAGGAAGCGGCTCAGCTTCTCGCCGAGGAAGAGGCCGCCCGCGAGGCTGCGGCTTTGGCTGCCGCCCAGGCGGCCGAGGAAGAGGCCCGTCGCCAGGCCGAGGAGGAAGAGCGCCGTCAGCAGAGCAATTCCGGCGGCAACTCCGGTGGAAACTCGGGCGGCGGCTCCGGCTCCGGCGGCAATTCCGGCGGCAGCTCGAGCGGCGGCTCCAGTTCCGGCGGTGGCTCGTCGAACAACTCGAAGCCCCAGACCGTCGGCGGCACGGCCGTCGACCGCGCTTACGGCGAGCTGGGCAAGCCCTATTCCTGGGGCGCCGTGGGACCGGATTCCTACGATTGCTCCGGTCTGGTGAGCTACTGCCTGCTCGGCCGTCACAGCCGCCTGGGCACCGCCGCCAGCTTCATGGGCTACACGCGCGTCTCCAACCCCAAGCCGGGCGACATCTGCTGCAACGACCACCATTGCGGCATCTACATCGGCGACGGCCAGATGATCCACGCGCCGCGCACCGGCGACGTCGTGAAGATCTCCGCCGTGCATTCCGGCATGATTTATACCCGCTATTAGAGCGTATCTGCCAGCTAGCGAAGGGGCTCCCGTTGGGAGCCCCTTTTTTCGCTCGCGTTCCTGCTCTTTAGGCCCTCTCGTGAAAGAGACTCACGTAGTCGACGATAGCGTCATGCAGGGCATTCAGACCCTCCTCGTCTTCCACCCATTGGTGGGTAAGCGGGGCTTCCGGCAGCGTGAACTTGCAGCTCTCCAGAGCCTGGTACACCTCGTTGGGGCCCATGGGCGCCCAACCGTAGCTGCCGAAGGGAATGCCCACGCGCCCGGCCGGCGCCAAGCCCCGCATGTAGCAGAGAAACGACGCCACCGTGGGCATCATGGTCTTGTTGAGCGTCGGCGAGCCTACAGCGATGTAGCGCGCGTTCAGCACTTCGGCCATGATGTCGGAAATGTGGTTCACCTTCAAATCGAGCAGGCGCGCGGGGATGCCCATCTCGATGAAGGCCTCGGTGATCTCCGTGGCCATGGCCTCGGTGGTATGCCACATGGAGTCGTAGACCACGAGCGCGTACTCCTCGGGAATGCCGCTGCTCCACTTCTTGTACATCTCCAGAATCTCCGGCACATGGCTGCGCCAGATGATGCCGTGGGCCGGGGCGATCATATCGAAGGAAAGGCCGGAGAGCGCCTTCAGGGCCGCTTCCACATTCTTACCGTAGGGCATGACGATGTTGGCGTAGTACTTCTGGGCCTGGACGAGCACCTCGGGCAGGCCCACCTCGTCGTCGAAGCGCTTCGAGGAGGCGTAGTGCTGGCCGAAGGCGTCGTTGGAGAACAGGATCTGGTCGTACTCGTCGTAGGTGACCATGGAATCGGGCCAGTGCACCATGGGCGTCTGCACGAAAGCGAGCGTACGCTTTCCGATCTCGAGGGTGTCGCCGGTCTTCATGCCCACGAGGTTAAGACCGTCCCCGTAATGAGCGCGAAGTCCCTGGATGCCCTTGGGCGCACCGGTGACGATAGTGGCTTTTGGAGCGATTTCAGCCAAAGCCGGAAGGCCTCCGGAATGATCCATCTCCACATGGTTGGACACAATATAGTCGATGGAGGCCGGATCCACGATGGTGCCGATGCGTTCGATGAGCTCGCCGGTGAAGGGCTTCTTGCAGGTGTCGATGAGCGTGATCTTCTCGTCGAGGATGAGGTAGGCGTTGTAGGTGCTTCCGCGCTCGGTGGTGTAGCCGTGGAAGTTGCGCTCGTTCCAATCGATGCCGCCCACCCAGAACACGTCCGGCTTGATCTCGATGGCCTTCAACATATCGCTCTCCTTGTCTCACGGTTGACATTCGCATCGTAGCCCGAAACAGCAACGGAGCACCCCGCTTCGGAGTGCTCCGTTGAGAAAACGTATCGTTGCCGCGCAGCGCTACACGTCAAGCTCCATGTAGGTGTCGAAGTCATCGGTGACTTCCTTGCTCGGCTCCTTGGTGAGCTTGGAGACCACCACGATCACGAGTAGCGCCAGCAAAAAGCCGGGAAGCAGCTCGTAGACAGCGAACCAGCCGCCGAGCGGGGCAATGAGGTTCTTCCACACCACCACGGTGACGGCGCCGGTCAGCATGCCGGCGATGGCGCCAGGCAGCGTGGTGCGGCGCCAGTACAGCGAGCACAGCATGAGCGGGCCGAAGGACGCGCCGAAGCCGGCCCAGGCGTAGGACACGATGTCGAAGATGGAGGAGTTCTGGTCCATGGCCAGGAAAATGCCCAGAAGCAGAATGACCGTCAGCGTGATGCGGGCCACGATCATGACCTGGTTGTCGGTGGCATCGCGCTTGATGAGACCCTTGAAGATGTTGGTGGCCACAGCGGAGCCGGAGATGAGCAGGTAGCTGGAAGAGGAGCTCATGGCCGCGGCGAAGATGCCCGAGACCACAAGGCCGCAGAAGAAGCTCGGCAGTAGCATCTTCGACAGTACGATGAACACGGACTCGGCGGCCGACTGGGTGAGGAACTCGGTGGGAATGACCGCGCGGCCGATAAGGCCGATGCACACCGCCGAGGACAGGGAAACCACGAGCCAGATCATGGCGATGATGCGCGATTTCTTGATCTCGTCGGAGTGGCGGATGGACATGAAGCGGATGAGCACCTGGGGCATGCCGAAGTAGCCGAGGCCCCAGGCCAGGCCGCTCACGATGGTGATGATGCCGTAGGTGCCGGCCGGGCCGAACATAGGCTCGTTGCCCTCGATGAGCTGGTTGCCCGCCTCATCGAGCAAAGGCGTGGCGATCTCGGTGCCCGAGAGGAAGCCGGGGATGTTCTGCAGGAAGACGACGGTGTTTTCCACGCCGCCGGCCGCCGTGACAGAGCCGATGAACACGGTGGCCAGCGCGAAGAACATGAGCATGCCCTGAATGAGGTCGGTGGTGCACACCGAGAGGTAGCCGCCCATGAAGGTATAGAGGAACACGATGATGGCGCCGATGACCATCATGACGCCGTAGTCCCAGCCAAACAGCGTGGCGAACAGCTTGCCCACGGTGACGAAGCAGGACGCGGTGTAGATGGTGAAGAACAGAAGGATGATGACCGCGGCGATGGTCATGAGGATGTGCTTCGTGTCATGGAAGCGGTTGGAGAAGAAGTCGGGCACCGTGATGGCGTTGCCGGCCTTCTCGGAGTACTTGCGCAGGCGCTTGGCCACGAACTTCCAGTTGAGATAGGTGCCGATGGCCAGGCCGATGGCCGTCCACATGGCATCCGACGCGCCGGTGAAGTAGGCCACGCCGGGCAGGCCCATGAGAAGCCACCCCGACATATCCGACGCTTCGGCCGACAGAGCCGTGAGCCACGGTCCCAGGCCGCGGCCGCCGAGGAAGTACTCCTCGGACGACGAGTTGGAGCGCTTGGCGTACACAAAGCCGATGACCACTACTACGACGAAGTAGAGCAGCATGGCGAGTACGACTTGCATATCGCTTTCGATCATGTTTCCCCTTCCGCGAGAATCCTTGCAACACGTTTGGAACTCCCAGGGTCGGTTTCGGCAAGAGGCGCCAGCGGGCCAGCCCCCAACGCCGCCCTGCCGAAACCGACACCGTATGGCCAGCCATTCTTGCGAAGCGCCATATTCCGTGTCGTTTCATTGACCTTTGGGATTATACTTTACCGCGATGGAGTGACACTCCGTATCTTATGCAGACGAGCAGTTTTACGGCGAAAGGACGGAATATGCCGCGCTATGCAGAGATGTCCAAGGCGGAATTGGAGGCCGAGCTCGCCGAGGTGCGCGCCCGCTACGGCGAGATGGCGGCCCGGGGCCTCAAGCTGAACATGGCCCGCGGCAAGCCCTCGGCCGCACAGCTGGAGCTGTCCCTGCCTATGCTGGACGTGCTGGACTCCGAAGCCGACCTTGCCGCCGAGGACGGCACCGACTGCCGCAACTACGGCGTGCTCGACGGCATCCCCGAGGCGAAGCGGCTCATGGCGGCGCTTCTGGACGATGAGCCAGAGAACGTCATCGTGCTCGGCAATGCGAGCCTCACGGCCATGTACGACGCCATGGTGCGCTACCTGGTGTTCGGGGCCCTGGGAAGTACGCCCTGGGGGCGCTTGCCCGAGGTGAAATGGCTCTGCCCCGTCCCCGGCTACGACCGTCACTTCTCTATTTGCGAAGATCTCGGCATCGAGATGATTCCCGTCCCCCTTTGCGAGGACGGCCCCGATATGGAAGAAGTGGAGCGCCTCGTCGTCGCCGACGACGCCATCAAGGGCATCTGGTGCGTGCCGAAGTACTCGAACCCCTCCGGCATCACCTACTCCGATGAGACGGTGCGCCGCCTCGCCGCCATGGAGTGCGCCGCCGACGATTTCCGCATCTTCTGGGACAACGCCTACGCCGTGCACCATTTCTCCGGCGATCCGGCCGAGCAGGACATCGTGCTCGATATCGCCGAAGCCTGCCGCGAGGCGGGCAACCCCGATCGCTATCTGAAGTTCGGCTCCACGTCGAAGATCACCTTCCCCGGCGCGGGCGTGGCCGCTTTGGCCGCAAGCCCCGCCAACATAGCCGAGATCAAGCGGCACTTGGGCGTTCAGGCCATCGGCCACGACAAGCTCAACCAGTTGCGTCACGCCCGCTTCCTGGAAGAGGGCGCGCGCCTGCCCGAGCATATGGCCGCTCACGGCGCGCTCATGGGCCCGAAGTTCGAGCTCGTCGAAAAGAAACTGGCCGAGGAGCTTGCCGAGGCCGGCATCGCCACATGGACCAACCCGCGCGGCGGCTACTTCGTGAGCTTCGAGGGGCCCGCTGGCACGGCGCGCCGCATCGTGGAGCTGGCGAAGAACGCTGGTGTTACCATGACGGGTGCCGGCGCCACCTGGCCCTACGGCGACGATCCGGCCGATTCCAACATCCGTATCGCACCCTCGCTGCCGCCCTTGGAAGAGCTTGACGCCGCCATGGATGTCTTCACCTGCTGCGTGAAACTGGCCGCCCTGGAGCAGCTCGTCGAGGAATAAGGCTTTCGGCCCCGAACGGGCTCGCGATGCGGCTCTCTGGCGGGGGCGCGCCCCGCGCGCAGGTTGCGCAGCGAACGGAACAGGACTAAATGTCCTGTTCCGCCGAGCGAGCCATTGCTTGAGCACGGGGTGTGCCCCCGCCAGAGAGCTGCATCGTCCCGCCGTAAGGAAAAGTTACGCCCTCCTTACGCTTTCGTCAGCATTTGCTATGGGAAGCGTAATGGAGGGCTTTCCTATCATTTCTCCTGAACGGAGACGAGCCGAGTTCAGGAGATGAGTTCAATGGAGAATATCGATGCCCCCGACGTGCTGCCGGTGATCCTCGGCGGAGACATCGGCGCCTACAGTCTCGCCCGGGCCTTCCACGAGGCCTACGGCATCGTGCCCTTGGTGCTCTCGCAGGCCGCGTGCCATATGTGCGGCGACTCCTCCATCCTCGTGAACCGCGTGGTGCCGCACCTGGAGCGGCCGGCGGTGCTCCTCTCCACCTTGGCCAACACTGCCGAGTGCTTCAGCGACCGCCCGCTGCTTCTGCTCGGCTGCGGCGATTGGTACGTGCGGCTCATCGTTGAGAACCGCGCCGTGCTGGAGAAGTCCTTCATCATCCCCTACATTGGCGAAGATCTGCTGAACCGGCTCACCGAGAAGGATCGCTTCTACGAACTGTGCGCGGAAGTCGGCGTGCCCGCGCCGCGCACCGTGGTGTTCGACGCCAGCGCAGACGGCGACGACCCGGCCGCCGTGATACTTCCCTTCCCCTTCCCCGTGGTGGCAAAACCCGCATCCTCGGCCGCCTACCACTATGCCGACTTCCCCGGCAAGCAGAAGGTCTTCTTCTTGCGCGACGCGGCGGAGCTTCGGGCGACGCTTGCGGCCGTGCAGAGCAGCCGCTACGAGGGGAAGTTCCTCATCCAGGAGATGATCCCCGGCGACGACACGAGCATGCGCATCCTCACTACCTACTCCGACCAGAACGGAAAGGTGCGCTTCACCTCTTTCGGACAGACGCTTTTGGAAGATATGCGGCCCATGGGCGTGGGCAACCCGCTCGCCATCGTGAGCCGCACCGACGAGACGATCGTGGCCGAGGCCGCGCGCCTTCTGGAAGCTGTCGGCTACACCGGGTTCGCGAACTTCGACATCAAAGTGGATCCGCGCGACGGCAGCCATCGCTTCTTCGAGATAAACACGCGCCTGGGCCGCAGCAACTATTACGTGACCGCCGCCGGCGACAACGTGGCCCGATGGCTTATGGACGACCTCGTGTTGGGCCGACCCCTGCCCGAAGGGCTCACGATAGCCCGGGGCGAGTCGCTCTACACCGTGGCGCCCAAGGCCATCCTGCTCGACTACATCCGCGACGACGCCCTACGTCGGGAGGTGCGGGGGCTGTACGCGCTGGGCCGCGATGCCGACCCGCTGGACTACCCGGCCGAGAAGAGCCTGCGTCGGCGCCTGTATCCGCTCGTTTTCGCGTTCCGCCAATGGAAGACCTGCCGGGCCGCCATGGCAGATAAGCGGGCCCGGGAGAAAGCAGTGGAAGATTTGGAAGGTGCCGAGCCTTTCAGCGGTCGCGGCAAGAAGGGAACCGTCCCCTGCGGGGACAGCGAGCGCGTCGCCTCCGCCTCCTCCGAGCCTTCGCTGTCAGACGGCTTGACGGCCCGCGCGAAAGCAGCATCATGAGCGGGCGCTTGGTAGGCGTGCTCGGAGGCACCGGACCTGCGGCCACGGCCTACTTCCTGCAGCGGCTCGTCGAGCGCACCGAGGCCCGCTGCGACCAGGACCACGTGCGCACCCTTGCCTTCAACGACACGGCCATCCCCGATCGCACGGCATTCCTGCTGGGGCGAAGCGACCGCTCTCCCCTCGCGGCGCTTATCGAGGACGGTCAGCTTCTGGAAGCCTGCGGCTGCGATCTTCTGGCACTGCCCTGCAACACGGCCCACGGCTTCTTCGACGAACTGCAGGGCGCCTTGGGCATCCCCGTCGTCCACATGGTGCGCGAGACTGCCGCCGCCGCATCCGCTGTGGGCTTGGCGCGCATCGGCGTGCTGGCCACAAGCGGCACCGTGGCCGCCGATCTGTACGGGCACGAGGCCGCACGACTCGGCGTGGACTGTCTTTACCCGGATAGCGCCACGCAAGCGCGGGCGAACCGCATCATCTTTGACGAAGTGAAGGCGGGGCGATTCGTAGAGCCAGCGGCTCTCGAGGCGCTGGCGGCCCCGCTGCGCGCAGCGGGCTGCGACGGCGTCGTGCTCGGCTGCACCGAGCTGTCCTTGGCTTTCGGCGGCGTGACGCGGGCGGCAGGACTTCCCGTGGTAGACGCCCTGGACGTACTAGCCGACTGCGTCATCATGCGTGCCGGGCGGCCGCCGAAAGCCTCGAAAAACTTGTCACTTCGAAACTAGCCTTTTGACCTGAGATTTCCTTCGATATCACCAGATCAGAAGCTTGGCAAGTTTTCCACGTTTTTCGGCACGAGCTTTCAGGAAGGATCCCTTATGTGCGGCTTTGTCGGCTTTATCGACGAGAACGACCAGACTTACGACCACCGCGCCACCATCGTCGCTATGGCCAATGCCATCGCCCATCGCGGGCCCGATTCGGAAGGGTATTTCAGCGACGGCCGCGCCGCCTTGGGCTTCCGGCGCCTGGCCATCATCGATCTGGCCGGTGCGAACCAGCCCCTCTATAACGAGAATCGCTCGCTCGTGCTCGTCTTCAACGGCGAAATCTACAACTACCAGGAACTACGCCGGCAGCTGATCGCCGCAGGTCACACCTTCTCCACCCAGGGCGATGCGGAAGTGATGCTCCACGGGTTCGAGCAGTGGGGCGAAGGGGTGCTCGACCGTTTGCGCGGCATGTTCGCGTTCGCTCTGTATCGCCCAGCCACAGGAGAGCTTTTCTGCGCGCGCGACGCCTTCGGCATCAAGCCCCTCTACTATGCCGTGGAAGGCGAGCGCATCCTGTTCGGCTCCGAGATCAAGGGGCTGATCACGCATCCGCGCGCGCACCGGAGCCTGAACGAGCGGCGACTCGCCCATTGGCTGTGCATGGAGTACCTGCCCGACGAGGAGACCCTGTTCGAAGGCGTCCGCAAGTTGCCCGCCGGCCATTGGCTGCGATGGCGCGACGGCCGCGCCGAATGCGGCCGATGGTTCGCCCCGCGCTTCGTCCCCGATGCGAGCCGCAGTCTGGAGGAGAGCGCCGAGGCCATCGAGGCTACCTTGCGGGAGTCGGTGGCGGCCCATGCCATCGCCGACGTAGATGTGGGCTGTTTCCTCTCGGCCGGGGTGGATTCCAGCCTCGTGGCCCGGGAGGCCGCCCGCATCATGGAGGCGCGCACGTTCACCATCGGCTGGGGCGAGGGGCGCTTTTCGGAATTGGAGGCCGCTGCAACCTTCGCCCGGGCCACCGGGTTGCCGAACGAGGGGTGCATTCTCGGCGCCGAGCAGTTCTTCGCCTCGGTGCCCGCCGTGCAGTACGCCATGGACGAGCCTCTGCCGAACCCCTCGGCGGTGCCGCTGTACCACCTGTGCGCCATGGCCGCCGAGTCGGTGAAGGTGGTGCTGTCGGGCGAAGGGGCCGACGAGCTGTTCGGCGGCTATCCCTACTACCAGGAGTGCCTCGCCTTTGCGCCTTACATGGCCGTGCCCGTACCCGTGCGCCGGGCCGCGAGCGCCGCCGCGCGGCATCTGCCCGAGGGCACCCACGGGCGGCGCTTCCTTTTGCGCGGGGCCCATGGGCTACCCGAGCGCTATATCCGATTGGAGTACAATTTCGCCTGGGCCGAAGCGCTGGGGCTCTTGGCGCCGGAGGTGGGCGCCCGATGCGCGGCGGCCCCGGCACCCTGGGAGCTCACAGCGCCCCTGTTCGCGGAAATCGTAGGCAGCGGGAAAGCGTGTGGGGATGCGCCCGACGAGGTCACGGCCATGCAGACCGCCGACATTCTCACCTGGCTTCAGCAGGACATCCTCCTGAAGGCGGACAAGATGTCCATGGCGTCGTCGCTGGAGCTGCGCGTTCCCTTCCTCGACCGCGAGGTGTTCGCCCTGGCGAGCACGCTTCCCGCCGCCCAGCGCGTCGGCCGCCACGAGACGAAGATCGCCCTGCGCGCCGCCGCGGCCCGCATGCTGCCGCAAGCCACGGCCGCCATGCCCAAGCAGGGCTTCATCACCCCGCTCGCCCAGTGGCTGAGGGAAGAGCCGTGGAACGCCCAGGTCCGCGAGGTGCTGAGCAGCGAGCGCGCCCGTCGCCTCTTCCACACCGAACGTTTGAATGCCCTGCTCGACGAGCACCAGCGCAGCGCTTGCTCCCACATGAAGAAGATCTGGTCAGCCTACTGCTTCCTCATCTGGCACGAGCAGTACTTCGGCTGAATGCCTCCCACGCTTCAAGGGCGGACCAAGGTCCGCCCCTACGGATAGAAGGCTCGCGCAACGCAGAACAACCTATCACAACACCCCGTAGGGGCAGACCTTGGTCTGCCCTCCCGACCGCGGGAGACAGCCGGTTTCGAACGTTCTATTTTCCGCTCTTCAGACTGTCCGGAGCGCGGTCGAGGCCGGCGTCGGCGAAGCCCTCGGAATAGGCGCTCGGAATGACCACCGTGCCGCCGGAGTTCTTCACCGACTCGTACAGCAGGTGCATGGTACGCAGCCGCACCGCCAACTCGTTCTCGTCGTACACATTGGCGGCGTCCACCAGCATCGAGGAGATGTCCTTCTCAACCTCGGCCAACACCATGCGGGCGTTCTTCTCGCGCTCGGCCTGGGCCTCGGCGGACATGGCCTCCTGCAGCTCCTGCGGGATAACGATGTCGCGAATCTCCACGGACATGACGGTGATGCCCCACACGCTCGTGCGCTCTTCGATGACCTCCTGCAGCTCCTGGTCGAGCTGGTTGCGGCGGATAGCCACCTCCGACACGCTCGCTCGTCCGATGGCATCGCGCAGGGCCGTCTGGGCCGCCAGCGACACGGAGTTGTAGTAGTTCTCCACCTCCAGGCACGCCTTCTTCGCGTCCCACACCATCCAGAACAGCACGGCGTCCACATTGATGGGCACAAGATCGCTCGTCAAGGTCTCCTCGGCGCCGAAGCCGGTGACCATGATGCGCTGATCGGCCTTGAGCGCCGTCTGTTCAATGAAGGGAATGGTGAAATACAACCCAGGCCCCGCCATGCGGTCGAACTTGCCGAAGCGGAAGATGACCACCTTCTCCCACTGCATGGCGATGTGCACGCACATGGTGGCAGCCCAGGCCACTACCAGCGCGCCCAAAAGCCACCAGACGTTGAATTCCCCCATCAGCGCGAACCCGCCCACGAACACGCAGGAGAACACCACCACAGCGATGAAGGCCGAGAAAATAAGCGGCCCGTTTTGGGAGGTGCGACGGTCGACGTTAGAATTGTATTTCTCGATGCCGGCGGCGCGACGGGTGCGGCCCTCGCGCTCGGTCTTCGCAGTGCGGTTTAGCATGGAACTCTCCCCTCTTCGAGGATCAGGACTTTTCGTCCTTCAAACGGTGGGCCACGTCCATCATGCGCAGGGTGACCTCGTCTATGGTCATTCCCAGGGCCAGACAGCGCCGGATGCAGCCCTCGATCTCGGTGTCGGCGATGGAACGCACGTCATCGGCCTTCCCGCCGATGTCGCGCACGAACACGCCCCGGCCGCGCACGGACTCGACGTAGCCGTCGCTTTCCAAATTGACGTACACCTTGCTCACGGTGTTGTAGTTGATGGCGGCCTCGGCGGCCAGGGTGCGCACGCTGGGCAGCTGGTCGCCCGGCTGGTAGTGGCCCGTCTTGATGAGATACACGAACCGGTTGCGCAGCTGCACCCAAACGGGTAGTCCGCTTGATTCGTCTATCTCGAACAGGGCCATGGGCTCTCCTGTGCCTTCCTGCTTGCGCGCCCATCGGGCGCGTCGGTTTCACATCGGCTCGCATTGTATCACCCGAGCCAGTGACTTCCGGCCAGCACCAGGCAGAACCGTAGAATCAGTCCTCCGAAGAGGCAGAGCACCTCGGATGCGGCCACGGGCGCGACACGGCCCGTGAAGGGGCGCAGCGTTTCAGCGGCGAAGGGAACGATGATGCCGCCCAGTACGAACCCCGCGAAGAACCAGGGGGCTTGGCCATCGGGCGAAACAAGCTGCGCGAGGCCCGGACCGGCGAATGGGTTTATCGCGGCCAGGGCGAGAAAGACGACAAGCGCCAGAAACTCGAGTCCCAGGACCACCAGATGCGCCCGGTGCAAGCCGCCTATCCAGCCGGACAAAAGTGCCCAATCGCGCACAAAAGGCGCCGCGAGAAGCACTGCAGCCATTCCCGAAGAGAGCGACGAGAGCGCGAACAAAGCCGGGAGCGCCCCATTGCTCCAAAGGGGCACGGCTTCCATCCACGCCAGGTACAGGCCGGTATATACCATCAGCACCGTCGCCAGCACCGCACAAAGCGCTTCCAACCCCTTGCGCGCCCATGAGGGCGCAGGCCAGCCGAGAGCATGAACCGCTGCCAAGCAGCCTGAGGCGAGCAGTGCCGCCAACAGCACGAACGAGCCCGCCGACAGCAGCGATGCCGTCGGGCGCAGGAACAACAGGAAGAAGCGGTGGGGGCTACCAAGATCAAGAAGCAGGCAGAATGCCGAAAGAGCCAGAAGCCCGAAACTAGCGAGGTAAAGCTTCCCCGCCAGATCCCAGAAGGCGCGGCTCTGCTGGAAGGTGCGCGTTTCCGTGCGATGGAACAGCAGCGACCATACAGCCGTCACGAACAGCGCGGCAGCCCCGCATCCGCCTAGAAACAGGTACAGCACCACGAACGTCCCCAACATACGCGCCTCCCCTCAAAGGCACCGACGCTACTTCCTCCGCTTGAACGCGCTGGCCTTTCCGTCGAAGCGAATGCCGAAACGCTCGGCATAACAGGCAATCAGGCCGAAAACGAACGCTCCGACACCACGGTAGTAATCGGTGCGCGCGTATTTCTCGACAGCATAGCGCCACGGAGCCAGCCAGGGAAGGACATGCTCGGTCAGGAACGCGTCCTGCTCGTCAGCGAGTGCAGCGCCCTGCTGCATATCGCCGGCCTCGACGGCCTCGCGCTCCTCGGCCATCAGGCGCGAGAGAAAGCCCAGCATGAGGCCTAGATGGTCATCAGGCTCGCGGTGCAGTCGCTCAATCTCAAGGCCATGGCGGCGATAGGCCTCGCGCACGGCGATGACGTTCTTACCGAACATATGGCTGTTGGGCTCCACGTAGAACGACTCTAAGCACGACGCCTCGGGCGTGCCCAGGCCGACAAACAGGCGCAGCCATTCGCGGCGCAATTCAGCCACGGCTTCGGCGAATGCGGGGCTTTCCACGAGACGCGCGGCCGCTTCGTCGGCGCTTGCCTCCTCGGGCACCTCGGATGCGTTCAGGGCGACTGCACACCACCCGTCAAGAAGATGCAGGCCCTGCCGCTCATCGTCGTTACCTTCGCCAAAGGGAGCGCTCGCGAACTGACGGCTTGCGACCTGCTCGGCCACCGGCGCGATCTCCGGCTCAAGGTACAGCAACTGCGAGGCGACAGCAAAGCAGACCTCGGCCGCAGCCAGCGTATCGGAATCAAAAGGAGTGTTCATGGGGCACCTCGGAAAAAAGAAAGGGCGGGGCACCGGGCAAATCGGGAGGGAGGGGGGTGAATCTGTCCGGTGCCCGCCTTAACGTGGGATTATACAGGGTTGGAAAGCATTCTTCTCGGTATTGGAAAGATTCATGAAAGGGGCACAGATCCTGCCGCAACGGTTACTGCTTCGCGCAGCGATCTGCGCCCCTCGCAGTCCTCTCGCACCGAGCGAGTATCTTCCCGGAAACCGCTACAGCTCTTCCTCGAGATTGACCACTGAGCCAGTGCCCGATCCCGACTTCTGAGCGTCGCGATGAGGCGTCAGGATCAGGTTGGGGCCCGTGGTGTCGGCAGGCAGCGGCTCCACCTCAACATCTCCCTCGCCGTACTTCTCGATCATCTCCTCGCGAGTGCCGAAGTCCAGCGCGCGCATGGGACAGCCGGTTACGCAGATAGGCTTGCCGCCCGCGGCCACTTCGCCGCGGCACATGTCGCATTTCAACATGTAGCCCTCTTCCTCGCCGTAGGTCGGCGCGCCATAGGGGCAAGCGGTCTCGCAGGTCTTGCAGCCGATGCACACGTCGTGATCGGTCCAAACGATGCCGGTCTCCTCGTCCTTCTGCATGGCACCGGTGGGGCAGTTCGCCACGCAGGCCGGGCTCGAGCAGTGGTTGCAGGCCAGAGACACAAAATAACCGAACACACCGTCGGGTACATAGTGGCCAGCTTCAGTGGGTTTCCATGAGCCACCTTGGTAGTTGTACACCTTGCGGTAGAGGTTGCTCACTGGCAACTTATACGTTTCCTTGCATGCAACCTGGCACGTCTTACAACCAGTGCACTTGCCACCATCCAAATGAAATGCGTATTGAGTCATGATGCGCCCCCTATTCCTCAATGCCTACAGGCATAACTATAGGCATGTCCTTGTCGGGCTTAAGTGTCAGCGGCCCATCGTATTTCTCCACCTGCACGAGCGTGCCCGTCCACGACTGGGAGGCTTGCCCCGACGCCTTCGGCGCCTGAAGAATATTCGGATCGCCACCCAAATCGATGCCCGTCTCCTCGTCGATGCGAATCCAGGCGCCGTCCTGCAGCGCCACGGCACCGGGCACAATGGTGGGCAGCACCTTGGCCGGGCGCAGCACTTTGCCGTAGGGGCTCGTCATCAACACTGTGTCCCCACTCTTGATGCCCCGGGCCTCGGCATCCACGGTACTCATGAAGCACTCTTGGGGGAATGCCTCGCGCAGCGAGACAACGTTGTCGTTCACCGTATGGGAGCGACGCAGGGAGTGCGGCGTCCACAGCAGCAGCGGATAGGCGTCGGTCTGAGTACCAGCACCCTGCTCGGGGTCGCCGATCTGCCACTTCGCGACGGGCGGAATGGCGGAATAGCCCAGCGAACTTACAACTGCCGAGAGCGTCGCGCTGTAAATCTCGAACTTGCCCGATGCCGTGGCAGCGGGATTGGCTACCGGATCAGCGATGAATGCCTCGAACGGCCGATAGGTGAGCGCGTCCCCCTTGGATCGCTGGGTCTTATAGCAGCCCTTTTCCTTGAACTCGGCGATGGTGATGCTGCCTTGTTGCGGTTCGCCCTCCACGCCCAGGGCGTTAATGTCTTCCTGGGTGATGGTGAACAGCGGCTCGTATGCTGCCGTTGCCTGGTCGGTCATCTTGATGGCGCCGGCGAAGGAATAGTAGGTGCGCTCGGCGTCGGTCATGGTGTTTACGGCCTTCGGATCGAGGCCGAGGCGGCTCGCCAGCTCTTCGGCGATCTCGGTCTCAGGGCGCGCCTCGTACAGCGGCTCCATAATGCGGTCGGCCCAGTACACCGTCTCGGCATTCACGCTCCAGGCTATGTTGCCCTTCTCCCACCACGTTGCCACGGGCAGCACAATGTCGCAGTATTGGCGCGAGGCATCGAAGAAGGGCGCGGCGCCCCACACGAAATCGACTTTGCGGAAGACCTTGATGCCGGCATTCGCGTTGGGCAGCGAGTTCAGACTGTTCTCGTAGCCGCCCGTGTAGATGACGTGGATGTCAAGGGGCTTCTTGCCGCCGGGCCAGGTGTCGCGTCCGTAGGCCCCGTCGAGAATGGACTGCCAGCACTCGGTGTAGTCCACCTTTTCCCAGGAGTCTTTGTCGGTAATTTCAGCCCAATTGGGCACAAGCACGATGACCGGGGGAGCCAGCGGGTTGACAGGGTTCTTGCCGGCACCGTTGGAGGCATCCCCCGCGAAGCAGTAGGGTGTAGTGGAATAGCCGTGCTCGTGCATACCGAGCCATCCCACATAGTTGCCCGGGGTTCCCACGCCGTGCATGAAGGCCAAGGTGTAGAAAGCCTGACCGAACATCTCGCCAGCGGGAATCTTGGTGGTGGACTGACCAGCGAAGAAATCGACCTTCTCGGTTTTAGCGATCTCCTCGGCGAGACGGCGCGTAGTGGCCGCAGGTACACCGCAGATAGCCTCGGCCCATTCCGGCGTCTTCGGCTCACCGTCGTAGGTGCCCAGCAGGTAGTCCTTGAAGTTCTCCTTGGGGTCCGCCCCCTCGGGCATATGCTCGGCATCGAACCCCACGCAGTAGGTGTCCAGAAACTCCTGGTTTTGCAGGTTGTTCTCCACCTGGTGGTACATCATACCGAGGCAGAACGCCGTATCGGTACCGGGCAGAATGGGCACCCACTCATCGGCGATGGCGGCAGCCGTCTGGTTGAGCCACGGGTCGATGATGACAAGCCTGCCGCCCTGTTCCTTGGCGTAATTCAGTTGAAGCGATGTGTTGCCGGCCTTGTTCGCCGCCCAGTTGTTGCCGAAATGGAAGTGCAGCTGGCTTTCGGCGAGGCTCAAGGCATCAGGAGCCTCGAAGATGCTGCCAGTCATGAACAGCTCCACACAGGGCCACGAGCCCAGCGACACCGTGCCCAAGTCATGATGTACCGCGCCACCCTTGGCGTTCAGCAGGCACACAATGGGATCGAAGTATTCCTCGCCGATATCACTATAGGCGGCAGCGAGGATCGATTTCGGGCCCCAATTATCGTAGGCCTTCTGCATCTCCGCGGCAATATAGTCGAGCGCTTCGTCCCAACTGATGCGCTCCCACTCATCACGACCGCGCATCTCGCCATTGGGGGCGTCGGGGCTCCAACCCTTGCGCTTCATGGGATACTTGATGCGCGCCGGGGAGGTCATGTTGCTGATCTGGGCGCGGCCGCGCGGGCAGGCTCGGCGCTGGGGAACCTCAATGGAGTCTTCCTCCTCGTCGGTACGGATACGCAGTGGAACGCCGTCCTCCACGTACACCCGCAGAAGGCAGCGCGAGTGCTCGCAGCTGCAGTTGTTCATGCAGGCCCCCGTGAGCCACTGCCCGTTGCCCTTCTCGCCGGGATAACCGAAATCCTGGGTTGTGCCGCCCGTCTCCGAAAGCTCCTCTTCCTTTGCGGGAGCGCAGGAGGTAAGCCCTGCCAGCGCCGTGGCGCCCGCAGTGGCAGTGCCCCACTTGACGAAGCTGCGTCGAGTCAGTTCATTACTCATACATGACCCTCCTCTTCCGATCGCAGGGAAAGCTCCCTCGGCAAGGTCGTTTCCCCTCTTTTCTCCAGTACGACCCATGCATAGGTGCAACCGTCCTAAACTTGTATGACGGTTACAGCGCCCATACTATCATGCAAATCTAGGACAGTCAACTACTATTGATGCCCAATATTGCAAGTAATTACTCTCTCTTTCGCATCTTCTCTCTGCTGTAATAGTGTCCTATTGGTGTATTCTAGATTTCCAAGCGTATTTCTCAAGACTAAGACCGCTCAAACAATTCTCGTTGCCGGATAATTCCTCCTGTGGTACCTTATCGAGCAGAGGGAGATAGTCGTTGCAATCGGTCTATCTGAATTGAAGGAGTCATCATGCGATTTATCGTAGCCCTCGTTGTGTCCTTTGCCCTTGTCTGGGCCTGTGCGAAACCCTTGAAGAAGCACCCCGTCCCGTTCTATGTCTGCGCTGTGGCGCTCGTGGCCCTGTACTTCTGGGGCGTGTCCGCCGGCGTGCGCGGCGAGGCCTGGTCCTACTTCCAGCCGCTCATGCAGCGCTGCGCTTTGGCCTTCCTGTTGTTCACCGTGGTCATGTTCGTGGGCGTGCTCGGCGAGGGGAACCCGCTGCGCACCCACCTCATGCCCATCCGCCGGCAGCTGTCCATCCTCGCCTGCATCTTCGCCTGCGGGCACATCGCCTTCTACGGCGCCTCCTACCTGCCGCGCCTGGCGAGCGCCTTCTCCGGCAACTTGGCCTTCTCCCTGGGGCTCGCGGCGCTCATCACCGCGCTCATGGTGGTGCTGTGGGTCACCTCGGCCCAGCGCGTGAAGCACGCCATGAAGGCGGCCAGCTGGAAGCGCGTGCAGCGGCTCGCCTATCCCTTCTACGTGCTCACCTACGTGCATCTGGCGCTGCTGCTCATGCCCAGTGCTGTGGCCGGCAACGAGGTGGCCGTGCTTTCCATCGCCGTGTACTCGGTTGTCATGGGCGCCTATGTGGTCCTGCGCCTGCGCAAGGCCGCTGCCGACCGTCTGGCCGAACCAGCCGCCGCAGCCTCCGACCTCGACCTGGAAGCCGCCCCGGCGTAAACGCTTCAGAACGTCGTGGGCCTTCTAAAACGTCGGAGGAGCCAGATGCATGGAGCCGAAGGTGCCACTTGTTTGCTCGGCAATGCAGAACGCCATGTAAAGAGGCAGATACCATATGGGCTTACCCTCGCGCTCACGCCGCTCCACATTCGCCGAGGAGAGCACGCAGGCCTCCCCTATCTCGAAGTCGTGCGTGCCCAACAAATTGTTGAGAGCCGTATGCAGCTTGTAGTCCTTCCCCGACTTGACCTCAATGGGCACAAGAGCGCCGTCGTTGCGCTGCGCGATGAAATCCACCTCGCCCTTTCGGCTGCTGCAGAAATAGAACAGATCGGGGTTCTCGTTACTGAGCGCCTGGGCGACGGCATTTTCGTAGACCGAGCCGAAGTTCACCGAGGGTGCGTCGGCGATGACATCCAGCATTGTCTGGGGCGCGTACTGCGATAGCAAGAGCCCCGTGTCGGCCTCGTAAAGCTTGAACTTGTTCTCTTGGGCCGTTCGCCTAAGCGGGCGTTTCGGTTCGCTCACTTGATAAGTCGGCAGCACAACCGCCGCATCGATGAGCCACGCGAAATCGTTGGCGTAGCGATCGTACACGGCCCCGCTTTTCAAAGCGTCCATGCGAAAGCGCTTGTTCACCTTATCGAGTTGCGAGGGGACGGCATCGAATACCCGCCGAATCTGCGGTGCGCGACCTTGGGCATATTTCGCGATATCGAACCGATACTGCTCCACGATCTGCGAAGCAACAGCGCGCACCGCCATCATGTCGTAGGAGGAGTCGAGATACGCACTCACCGCCTCAGGCATTCCACCAATAGCTACAAAGTACCTGAACAAGCCGGAAAGCCTCTCGTGAAGTCCTGCATCCAGCCCCTTTCGAGCATCAAACGCCTCTCTGATGTCGTCGATGATCGCCTGTGGCACGTTTTGCGACCAGCAGAACTCCTCGAAATCGAGAGGGAACATGCGCTCGATCTGCACATAGCCTACCGGGAAAGAGCGAAAGCCCTTCATTTCGGTACCCAGCATCGATCCGGAGATCACCACCCGATGACGGCCATCCTCGACGAGGAACTTCACAGCGGTAATAAGATCGGGTGCCTCCTGTATCTCATCGAGAAAGACAAGCGTCTCTCCAGGAATTACAGGCATGCCGCAAATCAGAGAGAGACGCGAGACGAAGTCTTCCGCATCCTGTGCTTCCGAAAGAACCCGAATGGCCTTCTCGTCCTCCAGAAAGTTCACTTCGGCAAGATGAGCGAAGTGTTCGCGAGCAAATTCTCTCACGATATAAGTTTTTCCCGTCTGTCGCGCTCCCACGAGCAGAAAGGCCTTCTTTGCCTTGCTTTCGTTCCAGCGTTCAAGTACCTGAAGCATTTTACGTCGAATTGCAGCCATGGAAAACACCGCTTTCATCAGGTAACTGTTTCCAACACAGAAAGAATACCACGTTCTATGTAGCTAATACGGAAGGATTTCAGCCGAAATTGTGTCTAGCGCAGAGAAACTGTGTCTCTGGTGCGGCATTTCTGCGCAACCACGCTGCCGAGACGACCCCTCCCTGCCGCCAAGCCCGAGCCAGAGCCGGTCGCGGCGCAACAGTCCCCTATTTGACGGTTTTTCTCATGACTCCTATAGCGCTGCCGTGCCCCGTGCGCCAAACAAACGTTGCCGAAAACCTCCCAGGAAATTTTTGTAGTGCTGTCGAGGAGAGTAGAAATGTGGGTGCACCCCATTCTCGAGCTGAGGCGCCCCGAGATGCTAACGCAGACACGCCGCGCTTCGAAGCCGTGCGCCGCGGCGATTCCTTCGTCAGTCTCCCTCGATCATCGAGGCGTCGCCGAGGCGGTAGCCCTCGCGCCAGATGGTTTGCAGGTAGCGGGGCTTGCTGGGGTCGTCCTCTATCTTGTTGCGAATCTTGCGCACGAACACGGCGATGCTCGCCGACTCGGGCCGATAGGCCTCGCCCCACACGTTGGCCATGATGTCCTGGGCCGAGAACACCTCCCCCACATGATTGGCGAGAAACGCGATGATCTGGAACTCCTTCGGTGTGAGGTTGACGTAGCGGCCGTGGACGAGCACCTCGTTGCGCTTGAGGCGAATCTCCATGTCGCCCAGGCGCACCACCGCACGGCTCCGGCGCGGCTCGCGCCCCTCGTCGGCCAGCCGGGCGCGGCGCAGCAAAGCCTCGATGCGCATGGCCAGCTCCTGGCTGTTGAAGGGCTTTGCCACGTAATCGTCGCAGCCGGCGGCGAACCCGACGCCCTTGTCGACGATGTCGCTTTTCGCCGAGAGCATCATGATGGGCACATGCGGGTCGCGGGCGCGCAGATCGCGGCACAAATCGAACCCGTTCACCTCAGGCATCATCACATCGAGGATGACCACATCGGGCTGCTCGCGCTCGAAGGCCGCGAGGGCCAGGGCGCCGTCGTAGACGCACAGGCAGGTGTGCCCCGCGCGCTCGACGATTTTGCACACCGCCTCGCAGATGTCCCGCTCGTCGTCAGCAATGAGAATCTTCATCTTCATCCTCCTCGATGGGGGTGACGGGCAGCGTGACGGTGAAGGTGCTCCCCCGCCCCGGCTCGCTTTCCACCGATACCGACCCGCCCAGGGCCTCCGCCGTCTTCTTCACAAGGGAAAGCCCCAGGCCGCTGCCCCGGTATTTCCGGGAAATGGAGGCGTCGGCCTGCACGAAGCGGTCGAATATGCCCTCCTGCCGCTCCTTCGCGATGCCGATGCCCTCATCCTCGACGGCAAGCGTGAGTTCCCGCCTCCGCCCGTCATAACTTGCCTTCAACCACACCATGCCCCCGGCGCCGGTGAACTTCACGGCGTTGCTCAGCAGGTTGGTGAGGATTTTCTCCAGCTGCGCCCAGTCGCCGCGGATGAGGGGGACCTCGCGCGCGATGGCGAAGTCGACCCCCACGCCCTTCTGCTCGGCAATGGGCCCGACCGCGCCGACGGTCACGGCCGCCAGGTCGGTCACGTCGACGGGGTCCCGGGCGAACTCAAGCGCACCGGATTCCACCCGCACCATATCGAGGGCGTTGTTCACCATCTCGAGGAGCACCTGGCTTTGGGTCTTGATCTTCTCGAGGCACTCGCGGCTCTCCGGGCTGTGCTCCTCCCCCGACGCCTCCCACAGATCAACGAAGGCGAGGATGGAGGTCAAAGGCGTCCGCAGCTCGTGGCTCAAGATGGCCACGATGTTGGTGCGGTACTCGTTTTCCTGGGCGAGCTTGCCGTTGGTCTGCTCCAGAAGCTCGTTGGTGCGCGCCAGGGCGGCCCGCTGTTCTTCCAGCATCTCGTTGGCCTCGCGATAGAGCCGCGTGCGCGAGCCCACCTTCTCCTCAAGGGTGGTGTACAGCGAATCGAGCTCGCCGGCCATGGCCTTCACACCCTGCACGAGCTCGTCGACTTCGCGGGAATAACCGCCCTCCGGCACAGGCGTGCTGAAATTCCCCTGACCCATCTGCTCCACGGCGGCCTCCAGAGACGTGAGCGGCTCGGTCACGCGGCGGCGGAAGAACAGCAGGCTCGCCAAAAATGTGATCGTGAGGAAGAGCACGAAAAAGCCGATGATGAGCACCGTGTTCCGGTTGATGCCCGCCTGGTACAGATCCGTCGGCATGCTAATGCTCACCGCACCGCCGATATCGCCGGCGGAAAGCCCCTCTTTCGGAAAGCCCGTCACATCCAGCTCGCCGGCCGGGGCACCGTGGCACTCAAGGCAGCTGTCCGTGAGGTAGATGGCCCCCACATAGCGGTACTCCCGGGAACCGTCCGCGGCATTGACAAAGCCCGTGTACTCGGAGGCGCCCTCGTGGTAGAACGCGTCGAGGGCCCGCTGCTCGAACTCGTCGGGGGCATCGAGGGCGTTGCGGGGATCGAGCCGCGTATAGCGGAGCGTGTAGCGGCCGTCGGTGCTCAAGGTGAACAGCTTGCCCACCGATTTTCCCACCAGCGAGCAGTAGAGCCCCTTGAAGTTGTAGGTCCCGTCGCGGTCATAGTTGATATTGGGCTGTTCGTAGTCGATGAAATCCCACGTCGCCCGCACCGATTTCTCCAGAATCCGGGCCTCGGCGAGCATCTGCTCCTCCATATGGCGCGACTGCTCCTGATAGGACATCCAGCCGAACAGCGCTACGAGCACCACCGCCACCGCGGTCATGAGAGCGATATAGCGCACCACCAAAGGCCGGCTGCGGCGCGGCTTTGCCCCATCCCCCATAAGATGCCTCCGAACTTTCTTCTTCCCACGCTTCCCGCGCCCCGTGCCAGCTTATCCCGAAACCCCGGCGAGCCGCAAGCCCACCTCGGACTTGCGGCATCGCTCGGGAACGGGAAAGGCTACAGGGTCACGGGCGTGCCCTCGTCTTCCAAGGCCGCGGCACGCGCCTTGATGAGCGTGTGCGAGCCGGTGGTGTCCTCGCCCAGGGCGGGAATGGAGCTCACTGCCTCCGCGCCGTACTTGGCGCGCAGCTCCTCCACGTCGCCGAAATCGAGCGCCCGGTAGGGGCACGCCTCCACGCAGGCGGGAAGGTAGCCGGCGGCGCGCCACTCGGAGCAGGCGTCGCACTTGACCGACAGCCCCGTGGTCTCATCGATCTGCGGGTGCCCGTAGGGGCAGGCGTTCACGCAGCTGGAGCAGCCGATGCAGGCCTCGGCGTCGCGCACTACCGCTCCCTCGTCGGTCTTGGAGAGCGCCCCGGTAGGGCACTTCGCCATGCAGGCCGGGCTCTCGCAATGATTGCAGGAGGCGGAAAGATGGTACAGCTTCACGGCCGGGTAGGTTCCCACCTGGCGGCTCGCCACCTTGCGCAGCACCGGGCCCACGCCCAGGCGGTTCTTGTCCTTGCAGGCCACCTGGCAGGTCTTGCAGCCGGCGCAACGGGTCTGATCGTAGTAAAAACCTATCTGAGTCATGAGTGTCCCCTCCTACGCCATGGCGACGGTGCGGCAGGGCAGCTCGCAGTCGGCCACGAGCGCCTCGCCCTCGTACTTCTCGAAGTTGCAGTTGTAATTGTTGTAGCCCGAGGTGCCCATGCCGCTGGTCACCGAGCCGCACAGCACGTTGTCCATACCGGCGACGTCGATGCCGTCGTCCTTGCTGAAATCGGCCCAGGCCCCATGGGGAAGGCCGACGCAGCCGGGCATGAGCATCTCCACCACCGAGGCCGTGCGCAGCACCGAGCCGTGGGCGCTGTACACCCGCACGGTATCGCCGTCGGCCACGCCGCGCGCGGCCGCATCGGCGGCGCTCACGAACACCGGCGCCGACCATGCCTCGCGCAGCCACGGCACGTTGTCCATGACGCCATGGGCACGACGCAGGTAATGGGGGTTGTACACGATGAGCGGGTACTCGCTGGCCGCCCCGCCGATCTGGCGGTCAGCGAACATGCCCTCGCGGCCCTCGGGGGAGGCAACATAGGTGGGATAGGGCTTGAAGGTACCGGCGGGGCTGTAGCCCATGGAGTTCAGCATGTCGCCCTTGTACTGGCAGTAGATCTCCAGCTTGCCCGAGGCGCTCTCGCGGGGATTGGCTTCCGGGTCGTCCACGAAGTCCTTGTAGCCGATGTAGGAATAGCCGTCGCCCTCGGCGCGCTTGACCGTGTAGCAGCCCGCTGAGAGGAAGTCGTCCAGGGCGATGTCGCCCTCCTGGGGCTCAGCGTCCACGCCCCACTTCGCGATATCGTCGGCGGTGATCGTCACCAGGGGCTTCTCCTCGCCGGCGGCATCCACATAGGTGCACCCGACGATCTGGTTGAAGAACGCCTGCTCCTCGGTGATGGGCCACAGCTCGTCGGGGTCCATGCCCAAACGCGCGGCGAGCATGCGCCCGATCTCGAACTCGGTCTTGGCCTCCCACAGAGGCTCGGTGACGCGGCTGTAGACGACCACCGTCTCGCGCGAGCGCTGGTGTCCCGCAAAGCCGCCCACGCGCTCCCATTCCGTGGCGCAGGGCAGCACGATGTCGGCATAGGCCGCGGACGTGTCGAAGGTGTAGGCGAGGTCGGTGACGAAATCGAGTTTCTGGATGGCCTCCCGCGCATCGCTTAGGCCCACCGCCGTCTGCAACGTGTTGCGCCCCTCGATGTTGAGCCACTTGAACTCAGTTTCCTTGATGTCCTCGGCGTTGAAGTTCACGCCGTAGGCGGCACCGGTGGAGTTGTAGCGCCCCTCCCGGATGCACTGCCACATGAGCGGCTCGGGCATGGTGTCCGCCAGCGCGTTCTTCGTGGCCGGCAGGCCCGTCTCGCCGAACTTCACCAGCGCGGGGCCGCCGGCGCCGGCGTAGGTCTTGTAGGCACCGCCGCAGGCATGGCCCGACTTGCCCATGTGCCCGCCCATGGCCCCCATGGTCATGAAGAGCTGGGGGATGTTGTCGGCCGAGGCGCAGCGGGCCAAGGCGTAGTTGTGCATGAGCATGACCTTGTGATCCTTACCGACGGTCTCGGCGAACCAGCGGATGTCCTCTACGGGAGTTCCGCAAATGGCGCTGGCCCATTCGGCCGTCTTCGGGGTGCCGTCGTAGTCGCCCACCAGGTAGCCGCGGAAGTTCTCCTGCAGGGTGGCGTCGGCGGGCATGTGATCGCCGTCGAAGCCGACGCAGTAGGTGTTCAGGAAGTCGTAGTCCACCACGTCCTGCTCGATCATCTCGTAGCACACGCCCAGCATGAAGGCCGTATCGGTGCCGGGCAGCACCGGCACCCAGCGGGCCTCGAAGTACGCTGCCGTGGCGTTGTAAGAGGGCCCGACGTAGACGAACTGCACGCCGGCATCGCGGGCCTCGTTGAAGTTGTTCATGGTGGAGCCGCCCGAGGACCAGGCGGGGTTGCCGCCCATGATCACGATGGTGTCGGCGTTCTTGTTGTCGAAGCGGTCGTTCAGCTCGCCCAGATCCTGGGAGGGAAGCCCGAGCGCTACGATGTTGAAGGCGTAGGTTCCGATGGAGCTCGTATCGGAAAGGGAGATGTGGCCGCCGAGCTGGTGGAGAATCTTGCCCACGGCCAAGGCCTTGGTGCCGATGACGGCCGCAGGGCCGAACTCGCCGTAGATGCGCTCGGCCTCTTGGGCAATGTAGTCGATGGCCTCTTCCCAGCTGATCTGCTCCCATTGGTCGCGCCCGCGCAGCTCACCGTGGGCATTGGCACCGCCGCCGGGCTGCCAGCTCTTGCGCTTCATGGGGAACTTCACCCGATCTTCGCCGAAGACCTGCTGGGCCCGTGCCCGCCCGCGCGGGCATCCGCGCTGCTGCAGCCACTCGAAGCTGTCCTCATGGGAAGTCTCGCTGCCCTGGCGCACCACTTCGCCGTCGCGCACGAGCACGCGGTTCACGCAGCGGCCGCCGCAGTTGTCCCAGCATGCTGCAGCAATCCAGGTACCCTCGTCCACCGATGTGGCGCCGGCGGTACCGGCCAGGCCTTCCTTCGGGGCCGGAGAGCTCGGCGCGCAAGCGACCAGAGACGACAGGGCCCCCGCCGAAACAGCGGCGACGGCACTGCCCTTCAAAAACCCGCGACGCGAAAGAGCGCCCGGCTCGAACACGTTCTGAGAATCGTCCATTGCGTCCCCCTACTTTCCTTGCTCGACTCAGCCAAGGCCGCGCCCTGGCTCTTGCAAGGACAAATATACGGAGCGGTTCTGCGGTCAACAAGATACCATGAAGGTAACCGCCCTGGTAATTCAGTAAGGAAGATTACCAGCTGGTAAGGGTAGAAAAAGGGAGCCGGCGCAAAGGCCGACTCCCTTCGGGTGAGGCGATCTGTCCGCGAGCACCTACTCGGCGGCGTAGAGGTCCTTAAGCTTCTGCAGGTGCGACCAGCGGGCCATGGCGGCCTGCTCGTTCTCGGCGAACAGCTCCTCGGCGCGCTCGGGGAACTCGCGGGTCAGGCGGCTGTAGCGGGCCTCGTTCATGAGGAAGTTCTGGTACTCGCCCTCGGCCGGGTCCTTCGAGTCGATGACGAGCTTCTTGCCCGGAGCGCCCTCGGGGTTGAAGCGCAGCAGGTTCCAATAGCCGCAATCGACGGCCTTCTTCATCTCGGTCTGGCAGTTGGTCATGCCGCCCTTGATGGAGTGCATCTCGCACGGGCTGTAGCCGATGATGAGAGAGGGGCCCGGGTAGGCTTCGGCCTCGGTGATAGCCTTGATGGTCTGGTTGAGGTTCGCGCCCATGGCCACCTGGGCCACGTACACATAGCCGTAGGTCATGGCGATCTCGGCCAGCGACTTCTTCTTCACGTCCTTGCCAGCGGCGGCGAACTGCGCCACCTGGCCGAGATTGGAGGCCTTGGAGGCCTGGCCGCCGGTGTTGGAGTACACCTCGGTGTCGAACACGAACACGTTCACGTCCTTGCCGGAGGCGAGCACGTGGTCGAGTCCGCCGTAGCCGATGTCGTAGGCCCAGCCGTCGCCGCCGAAGATCCACACGGACTTCTTGGTCAGGTACTCCTTGTTGGCCAGGATGCCTGCCGCCAGCTCGGCCACCTCGCCGGTGCCCTCGGCCGCCGTCGTCAAGGCCGCCACATAAGCCGCAGCCGTCGTCTTGGAGGCCTCGGCATCCGTGCGGGCCTCAAGCCACGCGCGGGCCGCGTCGGCCAGCTCACCGGCCGCTCCGGCGCACTCGATGAGCGCCTCGGAATCGACCACGACCTTGTCCTGCACAGCCTCATAACCCAGAAGCATGCCCATGCCGTGCTCCGCGTTGTCCTCGAACAGCGAGTTGGACCAGGCCGGGCCGTGGCCGTCGGCGTTCACCGTGTAAGGAGAGGTGGCCGCCGGACCGCCCCAAATGGAGGAGCATCCCGTGGCGTTGGCAATGTACATGCGGTCGCCGAACAGCTGGGTGACCAGGCGCGCATAGGAGGTCTGGGCGCAACCGGCACAGGAGCCGGAGAACTCAAGCAGCGGCTTCTTAAACTGGCTCGCCTTCACCGACGTGCCCTCGAGCTCAGGCTTGGCCGCCACCTTGTTCACGCAGTAGTCGAACACCGGCTGCTCGTCCAGCTCATCGGCGATGGGCATCATGGTGAGCGAGTCGGTCGGGCACTGGATGACGCACAGGCCGCAGCCCATGCAATCCAGCGGCGACACGGCCAGCACGTACTGCATGTCAGCGCCCACCTTGCCCTTCACCGGCACGTGCTTGGTCTGGGCCGGAGCCTGCGCCATCTCGGCGTCGGTCAGCGCGAAGGGACGGATGGTGGCGTGGGGGCAGACGAAGGAGCACTGGTTGCACTGGATGCAGGTATCGGGGTTCCACTCAGGCACCGACACGGCCACGCCGCGCTTCTCATAGGCCGAAGCACCCAGCGGGAACTGGCCGTCCTCGTAGCCGACGAAGGCGGACACGGGCAGCGAGTCGCCGTCCATGCGGGCCACGGGCTCCATGACGTTGGTGACGAGCGCCACCGTCTCGGGACGGCCATCGATGTCGGAGGTCTTTGGCGCCGCTTCGGCCGTCTTCCACGCCTCGGGCACGTCCACCTGCACGAAGGCAGTGGCGCCGGCGTCAATGGCCTTGTGGTTCATGTCCACGATGTCGGCGCCCTTCTTGGCGTAGGACTTCGTGGCGGCATCCTTCATGTACTGGATGGCCTCCTCCTGCGGCATGACCTTCGCCAGAGTGAAGAAGGCGGACTGCAGGATGGTGTTGGTGCGCTTGCCCATGCCGATCTCGATGGCCAAATCGATGGCGTTGATGAGGTAGAGCTTGATGTCGTTCTCGGCGATGTAGCGCTTAGCGGCGGCCGACAGGTGCTCCTCCAACTCCTCGGGCGTCCACTGGCAGTTGATGAGCAGGGCGCCGCCGGGCTTCACATCGCGCACGATGGGGAAGTCCTTGGTGATGTAGGAGGGGTTGTGGCAGGCCACGAAGTCGGCCTTGTTCACGTAGTAGGGGCTGCGGATGGGGCTGTCGCCGAAGCGCAGGTGCGAGATGGTCACGCCGCCGGTCTTCTTCGAGTCGTACTGGAAGTAGGCCTGAACGTACTTGTCGGTGTGGTCGCCGATGATCTTGATGGAGTTCTTGTTCGCGCCCACGGTGCCGTCGCCGCCGAGGCCCCAGAACTTGCACTCGATGGTGCCGGGGGCGGCGGTGTTGGGGGCGGGAACCTCCGGCAGCGACAAGTTCGTCACGTCGTCGACGATGCCGATGGTGAACTGGCGGCGCGGCGCGTCCTTCTCAAGCTCGGTGTACACGGCGAACACGGAGGACGGCGGAGTGTCCTTGGAACCGAGGCCGTAGCGGCCGCCGATGACGGTGATGCCCTCGCGGCCTTCCACGGACAGCGCGTTCACGACGTCCATGTACAGGGGCTCTCCAATGGAGCCGGGCTCCTTGGTGCGGTCGAGCACGGCGATCTTCTTCACCGTCTCGGGCAGGGCGGCCACGAACTTCTCGGTGACGAAGGGGCGGTACAAGCGCACCTTCACGAGGCCCACCTTCTCGCCCTGGGCGGTGAGGTAGTCGATGACCTCCTCGGCCACGTCGCAGATGGAGCCCATGGCCACGATGACGCGCTCGGCATCCGGGGCACCGTAGTAGTTGAACAGCTGGTAGTTGGTGCCCAGCTTCGCGTTCACCTTCTCCATGTACTCCTCCACCACGGCCGGCAGGTCGTTGTAGATGGGGTTGCAGGACTCGCGGTGCTGGAAGAAGATGTCGCCGTTCTCGTGGGAACCGCGCATGGCCGGGCGCTCCGGGTTCAGGGAGTGCTCGCGGAAGGCGCGCACGGCATCCATGTCGCACATCTCGGCCAGATCCTCGTAGTCCCACACCTGGATCTTCTGGATCTCATGGGAGGTGCGGAAGCCGTCGAAGAAGTTCAGGAAGGGAACGCGGCCCTTGATGGCAGCCAAGTGGGCCACGGCGGACAGGTCCATGACCTCCTGCACGTTGCCCTCGGCCAGCATCGCGAAACCGGTCTGGCGGCAGGCCATGACGTCGGAGTGGTCGCCGAAGATGTTGAGCGCCTGGGTGGAGACGGTGCGGGCCGACACGTGGAAGACGGTCGGCAACTGCTCGGCGGCGATCTTGTACATGTTGGGGATCATGAGGAGCAGGCCCTGACTGGCCGTGTAGGTGGTGGTCAGCGCGCCGGTGGCCAGAGAGCCGTGAACCGCGCCGGCCGCACCGCCCTCGGACTGCATCTCGCACACCTTCACCGTGGTGCCGAAGATGTTCTTGCGGCCCTGGGCGGCCCAGATGTCGACGAAGTCGGCCATGGGGCTGGAAGGCGTGATCGGGTAGATGCCGGCAACCTCCGTGAACGCATACGAGACATGCGCTGCGGCGTTGTTGCCGTCCATCGACTTGAGTTCTCTCGTCATGTTCCTCTCCTTATCTGGCCCGCACGGCATCGGCCGGCTTGCGGCCTCGTCGCTCAACGCGCGGGTGGTACTGTCGCGGAGAGGTCGGAGGGACGAAGCGCGTCCGACGATGCGGGTCGGATTTGCTCTGCGAACAGAAATACCTGTCCGATATTAGCAGCCCGCGCGCGCCAACGCGCCGTCAACGCACGGGCGGGCCGCGCTAGGCTTATCCCCGTCGGTCGGCGGGGCACCTGCATCTTTGTCATGGGCTTTCTTCGAGCTGCTCCAACTTTCTATATAATAGGCTGCGGAAAACAAAGAAGGAGCCTTTACGATGCTGAACTTCCCCCTCACGCGGCGGGCCTTTGTGGCCGGGACGGCGGCGCTGGCGGCCGGAGGCGCGTTGACGCTGGCCGGCTGCTCGGTGGAGCAGCCCATCGAGCCCGGGCCCGCACCGGCAGATCCGGCCGACGACAACGCGCCCACCGAGCCCGTGGCCGCGCAGAGCGGCGTGGCCCGAACGCTCACGGCCGCCATGGCCTACGAGGGGAGCGATCCGAACCCCATCGGCACGAGCTCCGGCGTCTTTCTCGCGGCCGGCTGGCACGTCTTCGAGGGGCTCTACGAGCTGAACATGCATACCTATCGGGCCGAGTGCGGCCTGGCAGCCGACGCGCCCGTTCAGATAGACGACTTGGAATACGAGGTGACCCTGCGCGAGGACACCGTCTTCTCCGACGGCTCGCCGCTCACCTCCGCCGATGTCGTGAACGCCTTCGAGCGCAACGGCGAAAGCGACCTGTACGGCGCGTTCCTCTCGTTCATCACGGCAGTGTCGGCCCCCGACGAGCGCACGGTGCACTTCAAACTGAACGCCCCCATGGGCTCGGTGCTGCAGGAGCGCCTGGCCCTCGTTCGCGTGTTCCCGGCGACGATCACCGACGAGGAGCTGGCAAGCAAACCCGTCGGCTCGGGTCCGTGGTGCTACGAGACCATCAACGCCGCCGACGGGGGCCGCATCTCCTTCACGGCGAACCACCGCTACACCGGCCCTTGGCCAGCCACCTGCGAGCGCATGGAATGGTCGGTGCTGCTGGACGATACGCGCCGCACTGACGAGCTTATCGACAAAGACGTCATGGTCATGGAGGCCGCCCCGGTCGTGCGCGCCGAGGAGCTGGCCGATGCGGGGGCCACGGTGGAATGGGTGCCCGGGTTCAACCTCCCCTTCCTCATGTTCAACTGCGAGAAGCCGCCCTTCGACGACGTGCGCGTGCGCCAGGCGCTGCTGTACGCCATCGACGTCGACTCGCTCATCGGCACGTACATGGCGGGCCACGCGCGGGCGGCCACGTCCCTTCTGCCCGATTACTTCCGGCATTACCACCGCGCGGCCACGGTCTACAGCTACGACCCGGAGAAAGCGCGCAAACTTCTGGCCGAGGCCGGCGTCGATGAGCTGGCCCTGACCCTGCGTGCGAACGACAACTGGGTGAGCACGCTCGCCCCCGCCATCGCAGAGGACTGGAAGGCCGTGGGCGTCACCGCCGAGGTGGTGCTCCTGGACACGACGGCCCTGTTTGCGGACCTATCCACGGAACCGGAGCCGGGCACGCTTCTGCCCTTCGACGTCGTGCTCTCCCCCGGCGACCCGTCGTGCTTCGGAAACGACGCCGACCTCATCATCAGCTGGTGGTACGGCGACAACGTGTGGACGCGCGCCCGCAGCCGCTGGGCCACCACCCCGGCCTTCGCGGAGATGGCAGAACTTCTGGCCGAGGCGCGGTCGAAGACCTCCGAGGACGAGCAGCAGCCCCTGTGGAACCAATGCTTCGACATCATCGCCGCCGAGGTGCCCCTCTATCCGCTGTTTCATCGCGAGACGGCCACGGCCTGGTGGACGGCCCAGCTGGACGACTACGACCCCATCTCGGCCACGGGACTCAACTTCCTCGGCACGACGCCCATGCGCGACGCCGATCCCATTTAGCGCCAGAAGACCACCGCGTCGAGCAGCCCCTGGTAGGCCCACGGGTACACATCCGAGTACCAGCCGGTTTCCGGGGCAAGGCAGAGCAGGGCGCTGTAGGCCACCGATACGCCGACGAGCACGAGCAGAAGCTTCAGCATGAGATCGTGAAGGGCCGCCCGGTCGGCCAGCGACTCGTTCACCACGAAGCACAGAAGCACGGCGGCGGCCAGGAACATGAAGCTGAAATCGGCATAGTACCGCTGCAGGATGCCCGCTAGCTCCGCATCGAGCAGCGCCACGAGCACGCCGGAGGCCACCAGCACCACGATGATGCCGAAGATGGTACGCGTCTCGGCCTGACGCGCCCGCATCCCCAGAATGCGCCGCGTGAAGGCGAGCACCCACAAAATGGGCAGGCAGGCGAGAATGCCGCCGAAGGTCACTTCCTTGATGGTCTGTCCCATGTAGGTGGTCTCGAAGAGCGCCGGCTGCAAAAACGGGAAGACGCCGGTCATGCAGGGCGGCTGTAGGAAGTAGGTGAAGAACGCCGGGGCCAGGCGACCGACGTTCATGCCGCGCTTGGTCATGTCGTTCACCGTCAGGTTGTAGTTCGCGCCGAAATCGGTCAGCGAGCCGAAGCGCGCGTAGTTGTAGGCCATGATGCCCGCGGCCACCAAAACGTAGGGGGCCGCCAGGCAGGCGAACTCCACGATACCCCGGCGGGTGGCCAGCCGGCGCTCGGTGATGTAGGTGCGCCAGAACAGCGGGAAGGCCAGAAGTGACAGCACGAGCAGCTGGGGACGGCAGCCAGCCACGAGCGCCATGCACAGCGACCCGGCGAACAGCCAGCCGCACTTGTGCGCGGCGAGCCGCGAGCGCATCCAGCAATACAGGCCCCACACCGAGAACGCCAGGCCGCACATGATGGGCAGGGAGTAGAAGGTCGGGAACTTCACGAGGTACATGATGCCGCAACAGAACACGAGCGGTATCTGAAGCAGCAGGTACACGCCGAGGCTCACCGAGCGGAAATGGTAGCGGGCGAATCGGTCGAGAAGGGCCGTGGCCCCCAAGATGAACAGCAGCGCCATGACGAGCACGCCGATGGCCGTGGGGAAATTGGCCCCGGTGAGCAGATAGAAGGGCAGGTAGAACAGCAGCACCGGCACCACGCCGAAGTAGACGTAGTAGTGCCCGTCGTGGTAGGCCACATCGAACAGGTAGGGCTCGCCGGTCTCCTTCTGGGCCTCGTCGCGGGCGCCCTTGTCGTAGGGATCCTCCATGTCCTTGAGCCACTGGGGCGGCTCCTCCTCCAGATACAGCTGGCCTTTGGCCATGGCCTGGGCCAGCATGGCGTACTGCTGGGCGTTGTCGCCGCCCACCTCGAAGGTGTTCACGAGCGACGTGCCGTTCCAAGCGCCGTAGTTGTAGGAAGAGGTGGCCACGCCCACGAGGTTCGAGCCGTAGAAGAGGAACGTCGTCGTAAGCGCCAGCTCGATGGCCACGGCGAAGATGATGCCCGCCTTCGACTTGCGCGGGTTCTCGACAATGCGAATGCGGTAGATGGCCGACTTGGGACGGAACGCGTAGCCCAAAAGCAGCAGCCCGAAAACGGCCACAAAGCGCAACGGGTTGAAGGCGAAGGGGCGGTGGGCATTCAGGGAAACGCCGTTCAAGAGGATGGGGTAGGAGACGTCCTCCCCCACTACCTCGATGCGCAAGTTCTCCACATACCCGGCGGTCTGCAGGTTGATGAACTTGCTCGGATCCACCACCGTGGACACGCTCGCATCGGGGATGCCGACGGTGTACTCCGTGGTGTCGAAATAGGTCTGGTGGGCCGAGTCGGTGAACTGGATCTTCACGGCGATGTTCTGGGCCGGCTGATCGGCGTTGAAATCGATGCGGATGTTGCGCACCTCGGTGTTCAGGCTGGAGAACTCGAGCGTGTGATCCACATCAGTGAGCAGAAAGGCACCCTCGTCGTTGCGCTGGAGCTGAATACGGTCGTCCAAGTTGATGGTTCGATAGCCCGACGAAGTGAAGAAGTTGATATTGAAGACGAAGACCTCCAACGCCAGGGCGATAAGAGCAATGATCGCCACCGCCCGGGCCACCTTCAACAAGGTACCGCGGTAGACGAGCATGAAATGCTCGAAGGTGTAGGCTATGTTCTCGCGCACAGTGGGCATGAGGGAGATTATACCGTAGGGGCTGACCTTGGTCAGCCCTCGCAAGCAGAACGACAGCGCACGACAAAAAAGGGGCGACCAAGGTCGCCCCCTACGGGTTTGGCTGCGCGTTCTCCGGCCTACAGGTCGAGGGCCTCCTTGACGTCGGCGTACACCACGTTCGGGTCGCGGTCGCCGTCGATGGTGACGAGCAGCTCGCAGCCGCGGTAGTAGTCGATCAGCGGGCTCGTGGACGTCTCGTACACGTCGAGACGGTTGCGCACCGTGGCCTCGTTGTCGTCGTCGCGCTGGTACATCTCGCCGCCGCACTTGGGGCAGGCGTCGCCGTCGGCGGCGCTGCCGATGTAGCCGCAGTCGCGGCACATGCGACGAGAGGTGAGACGGGCCACAATGACCTCGGGATCCACATCGATGAGCAGGGCGGCGTCCAGCGGACGGCCCAACTTGGAGAGCTCCGCGTCCAGCGCCACAGCCTGAGCCGAGGTGCGCGGGAAGCCGTCCAGGATGAAGCCAGCGGCCGTGTCGTCGTCCTGCAGGCGCTCGGTCACCAGGCCGATGATGACGTCGTCGGGCACCAAGTCGCCGGCGTCCATGTAGGACTTGGCCTTCTGGCCCAGCTCGGTGCCGGCGGCCACGGCGGCGCGCAGCATGTCGCCCGTGGAGATATGGGGCGTGGAGAACTCCTCCACCAGCTTGGCGGCCTGAGTACCCTTGCCGGCACCCGGCGCCCCCAAAAGCACGATGTTCATAGCAAACATCCTTTCCTATTCGGACTGCGCGTCCGCCTTACTTAAAGAAGCCTTCGTAGTTGTACATCTTCAACTGGCTCTCCACCTTGCTCATGGTGTCAAGCGCCACGCCGATCATAATGAGGATGGACGTACCGCCGAAGGCCTGGATGAGCTGGTTGTTGGTGAAGTAGAAGATGATGGTGGGCACAACCGCGATCAGCGCGATGAAGATGCCGCCGGGCAGCGTCACGCGGTTGATCACGTTCTTGATGTACTGCACCGTGGCCGTGCCCGGACGCACGCCGGGGATGAAGCCGCCCTGCTTGCGGATGTTGTCCGCCGTCTCCTCCGGATTGAACACCATGGAGGTGTAGAAGTACGCGAAGAACACGATGAGTGCAACGGTGAGCAGCCAGTTCAGCCAGCCGGTGGAGCACCAGTTCGCGAAGGTGGTCAACCAATCGACGTTGAAGATCGCCGCCAGCTGCGCCGGGAAGTAGATGATGCAGCTCGCGAAGATGATCGGGATAACGCCGGCCGCGTTCACCTTCAGCGGAATGTAGGTGGACTGGCCACCCATCATCTTGCGGCCCTGGACGCGCTTGGCGTAGTTGACCGGAATGCGGCGCTGGGCGCGCTCCACGAAAATGATCAGCGGGATGCAGACGAGCACCACGGCCAAAATCACGATGGTGAGCGCGATGCCCGTGCCCAGATCGCTCGTCAGGGTAGCCGACGAGAAGATGGCCGACGGCACGCGGGACACGATGCTCACGAAGATGATGAGCGACATGCCGTTGCCGATGCCGCGCTGGGTGATAAGCTCGCCCATCCACATGATGAAGGCGGTACCGGCGACCAAGGTGAACACGATGATGATGTTCGTGAGCGCCTCGGGCACCTCCGTGGAGAACTGCACACCGTAGGCCGGCGACTTGAACAGCAGCAGGTAGCCCACCGCGTTGATGAGGCCGAGACCCAGCGTCAGGTAGCGGGTCACCTGGGTGATCTTGCGACGGCCCGTGTCCCCCTCGCGAGCCCAGCGGCCCACGGCGGGGATGACGCCCTGCATCAGCTGCATGATGATGGATGCGGTGATGTAGGGCATGATGCCGAGCGAGAACACCGAGAAGTTCGACAGCGCGCCACCGGTGAACAGGTCGAGCATGGTCATAGCCACGCCCGTGTCCTGGAAGGCCGTGGCAAACTCATGGAAGGGAATGCCCGGCACCGGCACGTAGGCACCGAAGCGGTACAGCGCAAGAATAGCCAAGGTGAAGAGGATCTTCTTGCGCAGCTCCGGAACCTTGAATGCGTCAATGATTGAGCTTAGCAAGGCTCTTCGACCTTTCCTCCGGCCGCCTCGATCTTCGCCTTGGCGGAAGCGGACACCTTATCGACGCGGACAGTGAGAGCCTTGGTGATCTCGCCGTCGCCGAGCACCTTCACCAGCGCGTCGGCATGCTTGATGATGCCCTTGGCCTTCAGGGACTCGCCATCCACCACGTCGCCGGCCTCGAACTTGGCATCGAGACGGCTGACGTTCACGGGCAGGTACTCCACACGGTTGAAGTTGCGGAAGCCGGGCAGCTTCGGCAGACGACGGGCGAGCGGCGTCTGGCCGCCCTCGAAGCCGGCACCCTTGCCGCCACCGGCACGGGACTTCTGGCCGTTCATGCCGCGACCGGCGGTCTTACCGGTGCCGGAAGCGGGGCCGCGGCCCACGCGCTTGCGGTTCTTCGTCGAGCCCTCGGCCGGGCGCAGATCCTTGAGTTCCATGTAAGTAAATCTCCTTTTCGCTCTCTGAACGGGGAATTCCTCTTCCCTCAGTCAGTGCTAGCAGCTCGCCGCTAGCAAACTTCCATCTATCATGGCAACGGCGTGCTCCCCTCTGGGAACACGCCGGAGTCCATCAAAAGTGTGACGAGGCTTAAATTTCCTCGACGGTGATGAGATGCTTAACCGTGAAAATCATGCCACGGACGCTCTCGTTGTCCACCTGCTCGGTGGTGCTGCCGATGCCGTGCAGGCCCAGCGCGCGCAGGGTGCGACCCTGGTTCGGCTTGCGGCCGATGGCGCTCTTCACCTGGGTGAGGCGCAGCGTCTTGTTCGTCTCAGCCATTAGTTCTCCTTCCCGCCGAACATCTCGGCCACGGAGATGCCGCGGCGCTCGGCGACCTGGACGGGGCTCTCCATGTTCTTGAGACCCTCGGCGGCAGCCTTCACGATGTTCATGGCGTTGTCCGTGCCCAGCGACTTGGTGATCACGTTCTGAACGCCGGCCAGCTCCATGATGGCGCGAACCGGGCCACCGGCGAGCACACCGGTACCGGGAACAGCGGGCTTGATCAGCACGCGGCCGGCACCGTACTCGCCCATGATCTCGTGGGGCACCGAGCCCTCGGCGGTCACAGGGACGGTGAACATGTTCTTCTTCGCGTCCTCGACGCCCTTCTTGATGGCGGTGGGCACCTCGGCGGACTTGCCCATGCCCACGCCCACGCGGCCGTTGCCGTCGCCGACGACGACCAGGGCCGAGAGCTGCATGCGACGGCCGCCCTTGACGGTCTTCGCGACGCGATTGATGAAGACCACGCGCTCCTGAAGCTCAGGAGTCGTGCTCTCCTGCTGACGGTTGTTGTTACGAGCCATAAGCTAAAACCCCTTCTAGAATTTCAATCCTGCTTCACGGGCAGCTTCGGCCAGAGCCTTCACGCGCCCATGATACAGGTGGCCGCCACGGTCGAACACAACTTCCGTCACGCCGTTTTCCTGAGCCAACTTGCCAACGATGGTGCCGAGCTCGGCTGCGCCCTCGACGGTCGCGCCGCTCTTGCCGGTGGCCTTGAAGGCCTCCCCGAGGGTAGAGACGCCGCAGATGGTGGTGTGGGCCACGTCATCGATGACCTGCACGTACATGTTGCTGTTGCTCCGCGTCACGCACAGACGCGGGCGAGCTGCAGTGCCGGAGATCTTGCCGCGCACGCGACGATGGCGACGGGCAAGACGGGCCTGCTTCTCCTGTTGCTTATTCATAGGTTTAATCCCTTCAATCAGCTACCGAATAGGCACTTAGTCTTTGCCGGCCTTGCCAGCCTTGCGGCGGACATGCTCGCCCTCGTAGCGAATGCCCTTGCCCTTGTAGGGCTCCGGCTTGCGCCACTTGCGGATGTTCGCGGCAACCTGGCCGACCTGCTCCTTGCTCGGACCGGACACGACGATCTCGGTCTGAGAGGGCACCTCGAAGGTGATGTTCTCGGGAGCCTCCACCAGCACGGGATGGGAGTAGCCGAGCTGCATCTCGAGATCCTTGCCCTTGAGTGCGGCACGATAGCCAACGCCGACGAGCTGCAGCTTCTTGGAGAAGCCGTTCGACACGCCCTCCACCATGTTGGCGAGAAGGGTGCGGGTCAGGCCGTGGGCGCTCTTGGACTCACGGGTGTCGTCGGGACGGGTGACGATAAGCTCATCGCCGTCGCGGGTGATGGTCATGGACGGCAGGAACGTGCGGGTAAGCTCCCCCTTGGGGCCCTTCACCGTCACCGTCTGGCCGTCGATGGTCACATCGACGCCGGCAGGAACGGGGATGGGCATCTTGCCGATACGAGACATACTAGATACCTTCCTTTCCTACCACAGATAGGCGATGACCTCGCCGCCGATGCCCTGCTTGCGGGCATCGCGGTCGGTCATGACGCCGCGACTGGTCGAGATAATTGCCGTGCCGAGGCCGCCGAGCACGCGGGGCAGATCGTCCTTGCCGGCATAGATGCGCAGACCCGGCTTGGAGATGCGCTTGATGCCGCGGATGGTCTTGGCCTTCTTCGGGCCGTACTTGAGGGTGATCTCAAGGGTGCCGCGGGGCTCGCCGTCGATGACATCGAAGCGCTGGATGTAGCCTTCCTGCTCCATAATGCGCACGATCTCGACGAGCTTCTTGCTCGTCGGCATGGACACGGTGTCCTTGCCGGCAGACTGGGCGTTACGCACACGCGTAAGCATGTCTGCGATGGGGTCGGTCATTGTCATGTTTGTTTTCTCCTTTGATCCGTGATGAACCGGCGTTCGGTTCGTCGGCGCCCATAGCGCCTCCGCCTTTAACGTCGGCACACCCTTAGCGTCCGCGTCTTCTACCAGGAAGCCTTGGTCACGCCGGGCAGCTCGCCTTTGTTAGCCAACTCACGCACGCAAATACGGCACAGGCCGAACTTGCGATAGTAGGCGCGGGGACGTCCGCAACGGGTGCAGCGGTTGTGCTGACGCGTAGAGAACTTCGGCTCGCGCTTGGCTTTGGCGATCATCGATTTCTTAGCCATGCATGTCCTTCTTTCTTTATGTCCTTAAGCCCGCAGCCTTATCGCGGACTTGTGACCGAGGTTGCGCGACGCGGGGCATAAGTGGGCCCCGGTCGGTTTACTTGCTCTTGAACGGGAACCCGAGGGCGGACAGAAGAGCGAACGCGGAATCGTTGTCGCCGGCATTGGTCACGAAGGTGATGTCCATGCCGCGGGTGCGATCGATCTTGTCGTACTCGATCTCCGGGAAGATGAGCTGCTCGGTGATGCCCAGGGTGTAGTTGCCGCGGCCGTCGAAGCTCTTCGGCGAGATGCCGCGGAAGTCGCGGACGCGCGGAAGGGCGGTAGCCAGCAGGCGATCGAGGAACTCCCACATGCGGTCGCCGCGCAGGGTCACCTTGCAGCCGATGGCCTGGCCCTCGCGCACATGGAAGCCGGCGATGGACTTCTTGGCGCGGGTCACGCAGGGCTGCTGGCCGGTGATGATGCGCATGTCGTTCATGGCGGCATCAAGCAGCTTGGAATCGCCGGCGGCAGCGCCGACGCCCATGTTCACGACGATCTTCTCCAGCTTCGGCACGCAGTTGATGTTCTTGATGCCGAGCTGCTCGACGAGCGCGGGGACGATCTCGGTCTGGTACTTCACCTTGAGGCGGGGGGTATCAGCCATCTTTCTTCAAACCTTTCTCCGATGGATTAAACGCCGGATTTCCGACCCGGCGTCCCTGGGACCTTCCCAGGGCCATGGCGCTTGCGCGCGATTGGAAATTGTCCCACAAAACGAGATACTTTCCAAGTAAAAACCGCCCGCTACACAAATTCGGTAGCAGGCGGTCTGTTCAGAGCCTTGAGTGCCTTATCTTAGGCCTCGACGGCGGGGATGTCCTTGCCGCACTTCTTGCAGACGCGGACGAGCTTGCCGTCCTCGCGGCGACGGGCCACGCGGGTGGCCTCGCCGCAGCTGGGGCACACGAGCATCACGTTGGACACGTGGATGGGCGCCTCGACGGTAGAAATGCCGCCCTGGGGGTTGGCCTGGGTCGGGCGCATGGCCTTCTTGACCATGTTCACCTTCTCCACGACAACGCGGGACTTCTCGGGCACCGAGCGCAGCACCTTGCCGGTCTTGCCGCGGTCCTTGCCGGCGATGACCTTGACGGTGTCGCCCTTGCGGATCGTCATCTTGTTCTGAGCCATTCTGACACCTCCCCTACAGCGTTTCCGGTGCCAGAGACACGATCTTCATGTACTTCTTGTCGCGCAGCTCGCGGGCGACGGGCCCGAAGATACGGGTGCCGCGCGGAGAGCCGTCGTTGTTGATGAGCACGGCGGCGTTCTGATCGAAGCGGATGTAGGAGCCGTCGGCGCGACGGACTTCCTTCTTCACGCGCACGATCACGCAACGCACGACCTCGCCCTTCTTGACGTTGCCGTTGGGCATCGCTTCCTTGACGCTGCAGATGATCACGTCACCGAGGCCCGCATAGCGGCGCTTCGAGCCGCCCAGGACCTTGATGCACTGCACCTTGCGAGCGCCGGAGTTGTCGGCCACGGCGAGCATGGATTGCATCTGAATCATGTGATGTTCCTACTTTCCTTATCAATAGTCCTCGTGCCGGAGCACTCAAACTATTTGGCCTTCTCGACGATCTTCAGCAAACGCCAGCGCTTCATCTTGGACAGCGGGCGCGTCTCCATGATCTGAACGGTGTCGCCGACGCCGGCCTCGTTGTTCTCGTCATGGGCATGGAACTTCTTGGTGGAGGTGATCATCTTCTTGTAGATGGGATGGGGCTTGCGCTCCTCGACGGCCACCACGATGGTCTTGTCGTTGGCATCGCTGACGACGACGCCCTGACGTACTTTACGCAGATTGCGCTCTTCAGTCATTTCTTGCACCTTCCTTAAGCTACGCGCTCAGCTCGCGAGCCCGCATCTCAGTCATGATGCGCGCGATGTCCTTCTTAACCTGCTTGACGCGGGCAGTGTTGTCCAGCTGGCTGGTGGCCATCTGGAAGCGAAGGTTGAACAGCTCCGCCTTGGCCTCCTTCAGCTTCACCTGCAGGTCTTCGGCAGAAAGTTCACGAATCTCTGCTGCTTTCATTATTGCTGCCCCTCCGTTTCACGAGTGACGATCTTGCACTTGATGGGCAGCTTGTTGATGGCCAGACGCAGAGCCTCGCGGGCGGTCTCGTCATCGACGCCGGCGATCTCGAACATGATGCGGCCGGGCTTCACGACAGCGACCCAGCCCTCGGGGTTGCCCTTACCGGAACCCATGCGGGTCTCGGCGGGCTTGGAGGTGATGGGCTTGTCGGGGAAGATCGTGATCCAGACCTTGCCGCCACGCTTCATGTGACGGGTCATGGCAATACGAGCTGCCTCGATCTGACGGTTGGTGATCCAGTGGGCCTCGAGGGCCTGGATGCCATACTCGCCGTGGTTCAGACGGGTGCCACCTTTGGCCTTGCCCTTCATGGAACCACGCTGCACCTTGCGGTGCTTTACGCGCTTAGGTACGAGCATTTACTTGTCACCCCTCTCGCGGCGATCATTACGACGGGAACGGTTCGGGCGGGACGAACCCTCGAGCGCGGGCTGGGGAGCCTTCTGGCCCGGCAGCACCTCGCCGTGGTACACCCACACCTGTACGCCGATGGAGCCCATGGTGGTGGCGGCGGTGGCGAAGCCGTAGTCGATCTTCGCGCGGAGGGTGTGCAGCGGCACGCGACCCTCGCGGTACCACTCGCGGCGGCTCATCTCGGCGCCGCCCAGACGACCGGAGCACTGGATGCGGATACCCTTGGCACCGGACTTCATGGCGGACTGCACGGCCTTGCGCATGGCACGGCGGAAGGCCACGCGGCCCTCGAGCTGCTCGGCCACGGACTGGGCGATGAGCTCGGCGTCCAGCTCGGGACGCTTCACCTCGACCACGTCGATGGAGACCGGGCCGTCGGCGACCTTCTCGAGCTTCTTGCGCAGAGCGTCGATCTCGGCGCCCTTCTTGCCGATGACCACGCCGGGGCGGGCCGTGGTGATGGTCACCTTGATCTTGTCGCCGGCGCGCTCGATGTCCACGCGAGACACGGAGGCACGGGCGAGCTGCTTGTCGAGAAACTTGCGGATGGCGATATCGTTCTCGAGCGTCTTGGCGTAATCCTTACCGGCGTACCAGCGGCTGCGCCAATCCTCGGTGATACCGAGGCGGAATCCGGTAGGGCTGACTTTCTGACCCATGGACCTTATGCCTCCTCTCGGGGTGCGACGACAATGGTGATGTGGCACGTGCGCTTGTTGATGCGCGACGCGGAGCCCTTGGCGCGGGGACGAATGCGCTTCAGGGTCGGGCCTTCGTCGACGTAGGCGGCCTTGACCACCAGGTTGTCGCCGCGAAGGTGATTGTTGTGCTCGGCGTTGGCCACGGCGGAGTTCAGCGTCTTTGCGACGGTCTCAGCGGCGGCGCGCTCGCAGAAAGCCAGGATCTCGCGGGCCTGGGGCACGGACTTGCCGCGAACCAGGTCGACCACGATGCGGGCCTTGCGGGGAGCGATGCGGACGTAACGCGATACTGCTTTAGTTTCCATGTAACTTCTCACCTATGCCCTATCGCTTCTTCTTGTCGGCCGCATGACCCTTGAAGGTACGGGTCGGCGAGAACTCGCCCAGCTTGTGACCAACCATGGACTCGGTAACGTAGACCGGCACGTGCTTGCGGCCATCGTACACGGCGATGGTGTGACCCACCATTTCCGGGAAGATGGTGCTCGCGCGGGACCACGTCTTGATGACTTCCTTTTCGCCGGCCGCGTTCATTGCCTCGATGCGGGCAAGAAGGCGCGGTTCTACGAAAGGACCCTTTTTCAAACTTCTGCTCACTATGACTCCTTACGATTCCGCTACTTCTTGCGACGACGGATGATGAGACGGCTCGAGGCCTTCTTCTTGTTGCGGGTGCGATGGCCCTTGGTCGGCACGCCCCAGGGGGTGACCGGGTGACGACCAGCGGACTTGTTCTTGCCCTCGCCGCCGCCGTGCGGATGGTCGACCGGGTTCATAACCGTACCGCGGACAGAGGGGCGAACGCCCATCCAGCGCTTGCGGCCGGCCTTGCCGATCTTGATGTTGGAGTGCTCGGCGTTGCCCACCTCGCCGATGGTGGCGCGGCAGGTGATGAGCACGCGGCGCATCTCGGAAGAGGGCATGCGCAGGATGGCGTAGTTGCCCTCCTTGCCCATGAGCTGAATGGAGGTACCGGCGGAACGGGCGATAGCGGCGCCCTTGCCCGGCTGCAGCTCCACGTTGTGGATCAGCGTACCGACGGGGATGTTCGCCAAAGGCAGAGCATTGCCCGGCTTGATGTCGGCTTCCGGACCGGAGACCACGATGTCGCCCACCTTCAGGCCCTTCGGGTGAATGATGTAGCGCTTCTCGCCATCAACGTAGTGCAGCAGAGCGATACGGGCCGAGCGGTTGGGATCGTACTCGATGGTGGCAACCTTGGCGGGCACGCCGTCCTTGTTGCGCTTGAAGTCGATGATGCGGTAGCGCTGCTTGTTGCCGCCGCCCTGGTGACGGGTGGTGATGCGGCCATAGCAGTTGCGACCGGCCTTCTTCGGCTTCGGGGCCAGAAGAGACTTCTCCGGCTTGGACGTGGTGATCTCCGAGAAATCGGAGACCGTCTGGAAACGTCGGCCGGGGCTCGTCGGCTTGTACTGTTTGATTCCCACAGTAACAACCTTTCTTCTTCGGACTCTCCGCGGCCGGGCTGGTAACGGCAGCCCGGGGCGAATCGCCCCTTACTTCGGATGCCCGCTCGCGCGCCTCTCCGCACACCGGGTATCCCCTACGAAAGTGGCATGGACGATTGCCGTATCGGCGCAGATGGAGGCTCTACGCTGCGACGCCGTCTTGCCACGCGCCCGGGTGTATCCATAGGCACACAGACGCAAAGAAGCATTATAGGTTTGGAAGAAGGGCGCCTCAAGAAGTTTTTTTCGAAGTCGGCAAACGCCACATTTCCCGCACATACGGGGAGAAGAGATTGCTGCTCGCATCAACCGCAAGCGCCTAATCCACGCGCAGCAATGCACACCACACGACTCACGCCCCAGCCTCTCTTATCGGTGCTGCTGCATGGGGGCACGGTAGAACGCAGACAACCTTCGAGCAGCGTGCCACGACTCTTTACCTGGGCTTACTGAGATCTACCCAATAATTGCCTAGCAAAAACTTCCTCAATGATACCTAATTTTTGGGGTGTTCTCTCATTAATCGATGCAGCAGTCTTATCAAAGGTCGTTCGAAGACCTGCTCAATATCCCACCTGAAGGAGGAACTATGGAAATGCAGCGTCGACAATTCATCCAAGGAGCGGCAGCATTGGGGGCTGGCGCGCTTGTGGCAAGCCTTACTGGTTGCGCTACGGGGCCATCTACTAGCATGTCCGACACGGGCACGGATACCGCGACCAGCGGGGGCGCGGAAATTCCTCAAGGCTTTGCTGCCGAAGACTTCGAGGAATCTGCCGTTATCCTCGAGCCTATCACCGATTTCGTCAAAGAGCACACTTACGATATCGTGGTCGTAGGAGCCGGTACCGCAGGCCTACCTGCCGTGCTGACCGCTTTGGAGGAGGGCGCCACTGTTGCCTGTCTCCAGAAGGAGTCTACCGCCATCTCGCAAGGCTGCGCTGGAGCGGGAGCCTGCCTGCAGGAAAGTACCGAACTGGGCATCAAGCGATTCATGTCAACCTATGCCGAGCTATGCGAGTATCGCGTCAACTACGAGCTCTTGAAGACCTATGTCGAGCATTCCGGCGAGACGATTATGTGGATCAGCAGGCAGGCGCAAGAGGCGGGTTACCCTAATGCCAAAAACTCCTCAGAGGTGTTCGAATATGGCGAGGGCGCACAGGTTCTCTATATTAAGAACGACTCGGCCGTAAAACCCGAAAGCAACCTGCAGTTAATTCAGGCGCTTGCAGCCATGGCTGAAGACAGAGGAGCCGACTTCTATTATTCAACCCCCGGCGTACAGCTCATAAAAGACAGTGAAGGCTCCGTGACCGGCGTAGTCGGTCAAACGTCTGACGGGTTCGAACTTTTTAACGCCACTAAAGCAGTCATCTTGGCCACAGGCGATTATCAGAACAACTCGAGCATGGTCGATCGGTTCTCGCCTGACCTTTCCCGCTTCGCGCGAAAGCAAGTCAACAAAACGGGCGACGGCATTTTGATGTCAGCAATGGCAGGCGGACACATTACTCCCGTGCATCACAGCCGCCAGATGCATGATTTCGATTCGGGCCCTATGCCCGATGAGCCCTTCCTGTGCGTCAACGAAAACGGCGACCGCTTTATGGATGAATCAATGCCATCAACGAGCGCCGTCAATATCCTGCGCTTCCAAGACGCTGCAGATCCAGGAAAGTATTCCATGATCTTCGACAGCAACTATCAAACCCAGGTGACTGACTGGGGCGGCCGTCCAGCCGACGAAGCCAAATTGCGTCAATATGTTCCAGGCGAAGGCGGCGGTGAAGGGGTAGTGGAGAGCCTCATTGATACTCACTACGCCGATACCCTTGATGAACTAGCAGATAAATTAGGGATTCCAGCTGCCAACCTCATAGCATCTGTCGAGCGATACAACGAGCTGGCAAAATCCGGCGTTGATGTCGACTTCGGCAAAGATCAGGCCTATTTGAAGCCCATCGATACCCCTCCGTTCTGGGGCCGTCATCGCTGGATTCGCATTACTGCCACCTGTGGTGGCATTGCCGTAAATGGAAACTACCAAGTCATCGACAGCCAGAACGAGCCCATCCCTGGATTGTACGCCACGGGCTTCGGCGCAGGAGATCTCTGCGGAGCCGCCGACTGGAGCATTTATTGGGCGGGCATGTCGGTCGGCTCATGCATGAACTCAGGACGCGTTGCGGCGCTGCATGCCATTACGGGCGCCCTTGAACCTTCCCACCCAGCAGAGTGGGACGAGTTTAAAGAAACATACACGGCGTCCAAGTAGAATACCCTCCCCTTTGCAGAGGGAGCCTCTCAGAGGCTCCCTCTGTTCTGTCTCGAGGCACAACGCAGGATAGAGCCTATAGAGCACATTGAGCATTTCCGCGCTCGCAGTTAACCACTTACGATCCCCCGCGCTCAGCGATCGAACGTCTCGTCTCGTGATATTGCGAGCTTATTCGCCAATACGACAGTTCACGAGGTCAATAAGCTCCTGCTTTGAATGCACGTTCAGCTTCGCGTAAATATTGCGCGTGTGTGAGAGCACGGTTTGCGGAGAGATGACCAAGACCTCGGCAATCTTTTTATAGTTGTTTCCCTTATACAGCAACGCGCATACCTCTCGCTCGCGCTGCGTGAGGAGGTAGGTACAGGACAGTTCGTCTAACGCAGCTTGCGGATCGAGCAAAAGCGACTGTTGTCCTCCTTTGCCCTGCTTCTTTAATTGAGAATAGTACTTTTCATAGGTAAGAACAATTAACGTCAGACCGATAAGAGCAAGCGCAGCCATGAGTAGCATCGACTCGCGTGCAACTTGAAACAGGGATGGAAAAACAGCAGCCACCCAAGGGACAAATACGTAAGTAACGGCCGACGAAAGCGTTTCAGTAGCAATGAAGAGCAGCATGTAGCGACTTGGTTGCCCTTTAGAGGCGGCTAAATCCGCCAAGGATAGGAAAAGCAGCAAGGTGAAACAAGTCCTCGCTGCAACGAACAGGCCCGATCCAAGAAAACCAGAAGCAGACACCATCCCGAACAATCCCATGAAATATAAAAGCGATACGACAGCCCAGAGAAGATTAAGCGCCAATTCATCGTTTCTTATGGCGATGAAGATCGCCACCACAACGGCCGCGCACCCAAAGGATGCAAGGGTAACGGATAGCGAGCCGCCCACGGATGGAGTCGAACTCGCACCTTCCGCATAACTCATGCCCCGAACGAGACCGCCAACAAGCAAGTAGGCAATCACGAGAGCCATAAAGCGACCTTTTTCATGCAAGACAGCTTCGTCAGCCGACGGTTTGTCGGAGGCGGAAAGCATATCAGCCGCCTTCCATAGTGCCAAAGAGGATACGAGCGGCCCCGCAAAAGGCAGCACAAAGCAAAACGGCTCGGGAGATAGATCGACCAGAGAAACCAAGGTTGCGAGGGCAAAAGAAATCGCCACGCTGACAATGACGCGCCGAGACAACCTCTCGGAAACGAGCGTCCCCCATCCCCACGCAAGCCCACAAAGCAGAGCGGCATAGCAAACCGCCTTTCCGAGAGCGACGGCAGGAGGACTCTCAGAACCCAAGATGCCAGCGACCAGCCCCAGTACCGCGGAGATGCCGCCTACAAAAACGAGTATCCAGGCATGCCTAACCACGATTCTGGAAAAAAAGCCTTGCGCAAGAGCATCAGCAAGCGCAACGGCGAGCGCTAGCACCACGGCCGCAAGATAGGGGCCAGGCAGCCCAGCTCCAGTTTCCACAGGAGCGAAAAAAAGAGCAATGTGACCACGCCTGAGCAACAGCCAAAAGAAGCTCATTCCCAATGATATCAAGGCGGGCAGCTGCCATTTGCGCAAAAAATCCTCCTTTGCAGAATGTGGGTAGCGCATCCGCCGCCGCGCGCGTTGCCCTATAATCGCAGGCAACAGAACATCCATCCGCGAGACCGCCCGGATGGACGGCGATGCTCTTGCGATGTGGAAGTCCTCGGCGTCGCCGTCCCTCCGGGCAGCGAGGACTTCCACCATGAGCGGAGAAGAGAAGCGGCGGCGCCCGGCGCCGTCGGCCACGCCGTGGGACGGCGCCGGCGACGGCGAGCTGTCCCCGGCCGAGAGGATCGTCAGGGACTGCCACCGCGACATGTACCGCTACCGCCACGCGGGCGCCGGCCTGGTCGGCGAGGCCGATTTCTTCAACGGCTACGACCGCGACGCGTGCCCGCGCTGCGGCTCGCCGGCGATCGAGGGCAACGGGCGCGACGCCAACGGCGTGCGCCGGTGGCGCTGCCTGTCCTGCGGCCGCGCGTTCAACCCGGCCACCGGCACCGTCTTCGACGGCCGCAAGCTGCCCGTCGCCGACTGGACGGAGTTCCTCCTCGAGGTCTTCTCCTACGGCAGCCTGGCGGGCGCGGCCCGGTCGGGCCGCAGGTCGGCCACCACGCCGCCGTACTGGCTCGCCAAGCTGCTCGCGGTGCTGGAGGGGGTGCAGGAGGGCGCCGCCCTGGCCGGCCGGGTGGAGATCGACGAGATGATGTACCCGCTGCCGCTGGCGGACCAGCCGAGGATGCCCGACGGCTCCAAGGTCCCGGGCGGCTTCTCCAAGGGGAAGCACTGCATCGGCATCGGCTGCGACGGGAGCGGGGCGTCGGTGTTCGCCGACGAGGGGCTCGGCAAGACCAGCGGCGCGCGCACCCTCGCCGCCTTCGGGGGCCATGTGGCGCGCGGCTCGACGCTGGTCCACGACATGGAGAACGGCCACAACCGCCTGGTCCGCGAGCTGGGCCTGCGCAGCGAGCGGCACAACTCCAAGCTCATCAAGCGCCTGCCCGACCCGGAGAACCCGCTCGCCGCGGTCAACCGGCTCTGCTATCTGCTGCGCCTGTTCCTCGACTCCCACACGGGGTTCGACCGCACCAGGCTCGGCGGCTACCTCGACCTCTTCTGGGTGATGATGAACCCTCCCCGCGACAAGATGGAAAAGGCGGCGTTCGTGTTGGATCGGGCAATGCGCAACCCGAAAACGCTCCGATACAGGGACTTCTACGCGAGGTCGCCCAGTTCAGACGATGAGGAGTCCTCCTCCTAGCCCACAATCTGCAAAGGAGGATTATGCGCAAATTTGAGCCCATCCGTCAGCACCTCCCTTGATTAAGTATTCTCAGTATAGCGCTCACGTCAAGAGCTGACGCGTTCTCGAAAGAAAAGACGTGCTCGGGCGTAGGCGGCACTTTTCGATAAGCCTACGCAGCAACTCCCGCGCGCGCCCACAACGCTACCCCAACTGCTACCACATTTTCTCGCTGCAATGCAGAGCAGCGGCTATGATGTACCGACAATAACGCGAGAGAGCATGAAGGGAGGTTCGCCATAGCTACGTTGGGCATTGGCCAAGTCGTAAAGCTGGATGACAAAATGGCCGACACTATTGCTTGCGCGACAACGACGTCGCCTTCTTCCCCAAGAACTACGCTATCGACAACGAGATCCTCGGTGAAAGCCGAACCTATTTTACCGTTGACACGGACGAATACGAACAGGGGCGGCTTGCGATTCTCGCGTTCTTCACTCCGACTATCTCGACAACAGGCTGCTCTTTCGAGGCCCGTGTAGTACATGCAGGTGGAAATGGCGGGCGGCGTGGGGTGAAAGTCCTGCACCTGCTCGGGGGCCATGCGAAGCCGGCCAGAAACGTGACGGCCCAGGGCTCGGCCGCCTTGCGTTCGCTGAACCGAAACGCCGTCGCCCCTGCCGTCCTCGTTCGGACTTCTACTTGCTAACTTTCCTAACAAATGCTAACTTTACTAAAAATTGCTAACTTTGCTAACACAGCGCAAGGAGATACCCATGGATGAACCAGCTGAAAACCCCTTCACGCCCATCTTCGGCAAGATTCCCGCCTATATGGCCGGCCGCACCGACTTGGTGGACGAGATGGATTTCGCCCTCAAGGGCAGCGGCAACGATCCAGCTCTTGTCTCTGTTTTCGTGGGTGCTCGAGGCGCCGGCAAGACAGCGCTTCTCTCGCTCTTCGCAAATATGGCCGAAGAGAACGGCTGGGTGTCCGCCAGGGTAACATCCTCTCCTGATATGCTTGAGGAAATCCTCTTACGTATCAACCGGGGCGCTTCTCACCTTATCGATGGCACCCCCAAGCGCAAACTTGCCTCGGTGAGCATTGCTCCTATCGGATCTCTATCTTGGGATAACCGAGAAGATGCCAAAACCAGTTGGCGCACAAGGATGGACGATGTACTCGACCAGCTTGAGGAAGCTGGAGTCGGACTCGTTGTGACTATCGATGAGGTCGATCCCGATCTTGACGAAATGACCACCCTCGTAACGGCCTTCCAGCATTTTCTCGATGAAAACCGCAAAGTCGCCCTTCTGATGGCTGGCCTCCCCTATGGCCTCACCGCACTCTTGGCTGGGAAGACCACATCGTTTTTACGTCGCGCGACCCGGCACGATCTCGCTTCGATCAGCGACTACGAAGTGGCAGAGGCTTTCCGCATTACCATGGAGAAGGGAGGGAAAGCTCTTGACGACGAGGCCTTGACTGTTGCTGTTGAGGCCATCGGTGGCTTTCCCTACATGTTCCAGCTCCTCGGCTATCGAGCCTGGAATCTCGCCTCGGATCGGACCCAGGTCACGGCAGCCGATATTCGCAGCGCTGCGGCCATCGCCCAGCGGGAACTGGAAGAGCGCGTTTACGAGGCGACTTATTACGAGCTAACCGAGGCCGACCGAGCATTCCTAACGGCCATGCTGGAAGACTCTCGGACGACGAAGCAAGCCGCCCTCGCCAAGAGGCTCGGTAAGCAGTCTGGCCACGTGTCCCGGTACAAGAAGCGCCTATTGAAGCAGGGCATTATTAGCGAGAGGGCCAAAGGGCAGCTCGAATTCTGTCTGCCAGGCTTCCGAGAGTTCTTCGCCGCTCGCGAAGCCGAGGTAGATTAACAGAGCGTGCGGAGAGCGCTCGCTTAAGAACCGCTGGCACAGAGCTTTTCGATACGCCAATCGAAAAGCGGCGGGCGCGGCCGTGTGGTCGCGCCCGCCGCTGCAAGCAAGAGGGGGCCTTCCGGTGGGAGGGAGGGTCGGAAGGCCCCGGAGGGGATGGCTTAGGCTTCCTCGACGATGAGGCCGCGCTCGGTGGCGGCGTCGCGCAGCTTCTGCCAGATGGTCAGGTGGTCGATCTCCAGCTGGTTGCACAGCGTCGTGCAGGTGCCGCACATGGTGCAGTCCCACAGGCCGCCCTGGACGGCCTCGACGACGCGGTCGGCCTGGTCGTAGGCGTCGAAGTGGCGGAAGGCCACGGCCAGCATGTGCGAGGGGCCGATGTACTCGGGGTTGGTGGCGCGGGCCGGGCAGCCGGCGGTGCACACCTGGCAGCGGGCGCAGTAGTTGATGCCGAACAGCTCCGCCTCGTGCTCCATGTTGTACTCCTGGAGGTCGGCCTCGGTCAGCGGGGCGACGCGCACACGCTTGTAGGTCTCGGCGATGCGGGCCTGCACCTGGCTCTTGTCCACGATGAGGTCCTTGATAACCGGCACACCCTCCAAGGGCTCGACGGTGTGGTTGCCGTCATCGATGGGCTCGACGCAGGCCAGCACCGGCTTGCCGTCCATCATCATGGCACAGCGGCCGCACATGCGCCCGCGGCAGGAGAAGTCGAAGGCCAGCGGTTCTTCGTTCTCGTGCACGTACACCAACGCCTGCAGAAGAGTCATGTACTCGTCGTCGTGGGGCACCTCGTAGGTCACGTCGTAGGGCGCGTTGTCCTTCGAGGGATCGTAGCGCTTGATAGTGAGCTTCATAGCGTATTCTCCTTCTTACTTAACTAGTAGGGAATCTTCTCGTAGGACAGGGTGCCGTCCTCGGCGCGAGTGTAGGCCAGCGCGCACTTCCAGTTCGCATCGTCGGTCTCGGGGTATTCGGGGCGAATCAGCGCGTCGCGGCTTTCCTCGCGGGCAAGGGAAGCCTCCACGGAAAGGCGCGCGATGTCGAGCAGGTTGACAACCTCGATGGCGTCCTTCCAGTCGGCATTGCTGACGAGGCTGTCATCGGCGCAGGCCATCTTGGGAATGTCCTCGTTCATGATGCGGTCGAGCTCGGCCTTGGCCGTCTCAAGCACCTCGACAGATCGGCTCGGACGCCCCGACTCGGCGCAGGCGTGCTGGATGTTGCGGCGCACCGTGATGGGACGCAGCGAACCCTCGATCTGGCGGGTGCGCAGATCCTCCAAGCGCTCGATCTCAGCGGCAACGCCCTCGTAGGTTACGGCCTCGGACTCCTCGTAGGTCGCCAGGTACTCGAGCGCCTTCTTCATGGCGTAGCGGCCCATACGGCGGTTGGTGATGTTCATCATGCCGCCCTCGCTGCCGGCGTTGGCACGCACGCAGAACAGGCCCTCGGCATCGACGCACATGGCGTTCTCGTCGGTGATGGGCTCTCCGCCATGCTCGTACATCTCGGGCACGACCTCCACGGGCTGCTCGGTGAAGTCGAAGCCGAACTTCTCCTTCAGCAGGGCCGCGTTGCGCTGGTACATCCAGCGCATGGTGGAAAGCGACTCGGGCTTGCAGTCCAGGTACACTCCGCCGTTTTCCGTGCCTTTGCCGGCGTCCACGACGATGCTCACAGCCTGGATAACACCGGCCTGGGTACCCAAAAGCTCCTTTTCGGCGATCTCCGGGTAGTCCTTCAGATAGGTGCCGTCCACATCCATGAGGTCGCCGGAGTGCACGCTGTCGGCACCCACCATGGAGCCCTCGGAGGCGGTGAAGCTGCGGGGGAAGACGCCCATCATGTCGTAGCTGCCGAACTCGGCGTTGGCGATCTTGCCGCCGTGGCGCAGGAGTGCCATCTCAACGTCAGCCGTGTTGTCGCACACGTTGTTCGTCGTGGGCGAGGTGGAGTTCCAACCGTAGAACTGGGTGCAGCCGCCCGCGGCAGTCAGCGTTACCTTGGCGCGGTAGACGCGGTACTCGCCCGTGGGAAGATGCAGGCCCACGGCGCCCAGGCAGCGGCCGTCCTCGATGATGAGGTCGGTGATCATCGTGCGATCGTGCACGGTCACGTAGTCCTTGGCGCGGAAGTGGTCGGACCAGTGACGCGTCATGGAGTGCTCGAAACCGCGAGTCGTCGGGAAGTCGTAGATGTAGTTCGGCGTGCCGTCTTCCTTGCGGTCCGAGAGGATCTCACCCCAGTTAGCGCACACCACATCGGGATTCACCTCAACCTCGTTCTGGACGCCGGTCTTCGCGTAGAGGGCCTCGTTGCGGATCTTCTTTGTGCCAGGCACCTCCTCCTCCGTCTCGTAGTACGCACCGGGCACCCAAGTGTTCATGATGTCGAAATTCATGCCGAAGGCACCGCCGAAGCCGTAGGGAGCTTTGTCGACCACGAGCACGTTCTGACCCACCTTGCACGCCTCGTTCATGGCGAAGCTGGCTCCGTAGCCACCGCCGATCATAAGGATGTCGGTGTCGTAGACCGCGTAGGGCACCCGGGCCGCGACCGTCTCATTGTCGCCGCCGGTGTTGGCCATCTCCTGCTGGGGCGCGCAGCCGGCCATGCCGGCGAACGCGACCACGCCGGCGGTGAGCCCGCCGAGCTTGAAGAACGAGCGACGATCCATGCCGCCGCTCACCTTCTCCTCTTCGTAGTTCCCCATCCCTCTCTCCTTTCGTGTGGGGTCTTAACGGGGAAAAGATTAGGGGCTGCGACCGGCGGCAGCAAAAGTTGGTTTGCCGGAGTAATTGTTGACAAGGCGAAGAGGCACCTTGCGGGGACTCCCTCCCCCTTGTCGCGGCGCCCTTAAGAGCACCGCGACATTGGAAGTGGACGAAAGAGCTCGGGGCAACCCCAGCAACTTGTGGCTTCCCACAACAGTTGCAATTTCGGAACAACTCGACACGTCCGTCCCATCCGCGATACCATGATCCCGTCCAAGAACAAGGAGGGGCAATGGAACATGGGGGCACGGCCATGGCGGACGCCTTCGCCGCGGAGGTTGTCTTCGACCGATGGCTAGGACGCGTTGTGCACCGCCTTCGCGCGAGCCGCGTCGCCACGCTCAACCAATTTTGGGTCTTGCTGCTCGTCGACATTCATCACGATGTATCCATTCGTTCGGTGGCAGACCGGCTGGAGATCAGCTACACCACCCTCGCCGAATGCATCGACGAGCTGTGCCGAGCCGGAGCCTTGAGCAAGACAACCGACGAGGACGACCGGCGCGCCACGAGGCTTTCCGTCACCCCCCAAGGCCGGCGGCTCACAGAGAGCATTGATCGGGAGCTGATCGCCGTGGCCAAACAGGCCCTTTCCCTTCTTTCCGGCACCTCAAGGACGCAGGCCATGCACCTCCTCTATGACGCCTGCCTCCGCCTCAACAAAAAGCGGCTGGCGGGCAACCTCGTGCGGGGCGACAGCGCCTTCTTCATCGTGTGCCAGCAGGTCTCACTGGAATTCTCCCGCATCTGCAGGCAGAGTCTCGTAACGCCCCAGCAGGGGCATCTCCTTCTAGCCCTTGGCCGCACGGGCCCGATGACGGGAAGGGAGATTCGCGACGCCCTCGACTACGACGCGCCGATGCTATCGAAAATCGCGGCGAAGCTGTCCGACGCCGGGCTTATCACGAAAGAGATCGGCAACAACAGGCGAGAAAGGCTCTACGCCTTGACGTCCCTCGGCCTGCAGTGCGCCTCGCTCATCGCCGAGGGCACCGAGGAGATGCTGCGGCAGCTGTTCGGCGACGACTACGGCACCGAGACCTACCGCCAGACCATCGCCGCCCTGGGCCGCAGCCTCCGCGACGACCTTCCCGCGCGCCAGCAGTAGGCGTCCAGGCACGGTAAGCCCTCCGCAGACGACGGGTCGCCGCGCAAGACGAATCCGAACGCACTCCCTCAAACATCCTGGATCAAGAACTCGCCATTGTCCCCCAACGCAAAAAAACGGCGGGCACGACTGGGTGGTCGCGGCCGCCGTTGCAGGCAAGAGGGGGCCTTCCGGTGGGAGGGAGGGTCGGAAGGCCCCGGAGGGATGGCTTAGGCTTCCTGCTTGATGAGGCCGCGCTCGGTGGCGGCGTCGCGCAGCTTCTGCCAGATGGTCAGGTGGTCGATCTCCAGCTGGTTGCACAGCGAGGTGCAGGTGCCGCACATGGTGCAGTCCCACAGGCCGCCCTGGACGGCCTCGACGATGCGGTCGGCCTGGTCGTAGGCGTCGAAGTGGCGGAAGGCCACGGCTAGCATGTGGGAGGGGCCGATGTACTCGGGGTCCATGGCGCGGGCCGGGCAGCCGGCCGTGCACACCTGGCAGCGGGCGCAGTAGTTGATGCCGAACAGCTCCGCCTCGTGCTCCATGTTGTACTCGTTGAGGTCCTCGGCCTTAAGCGGGGCGACACGCACGCGCTTGTAGGTCTCGGCGATGCGGGCCTGCACCTGGCTCTTGTCCACGATGAGGTCCTTCACCACCGGCACGCCCTCCAGAGGCTCGACGGTGTGGGAGCCGTCGGAGAGGGGCTCGACGCAGGCCAGCACCGGCTTGCCGTCGAGCATCATGGCGCAGCGGCCGCACATGCGTCCGCGGCAGGAGAAGTCGAAGGCCAGCGGCTCCTCGTTCTCGTGGATGTACACGAGGGCCTGCAGCAGGGTCATGTACTCGTCGTCGTGGGGCACCTCGTAGGTGGTCTCGTAGGGCGCGTTGTCCTTCGAGGGATCGTAGCGCTTGACAGTGATCTTCATAGCGTAGGCTCCTTCTTATGAACTAGTAGGCGATCTTCTCGTAGGACAGGGTGCCGTCCTCGGCGCGGGTGTAGGCCAGAGCGCACGCCCAGTTCTCATCGTCGGTCTCCGGGTACTCCGGGCGGATGAGGGAGGCACGGCTCTCCTGGCGCTCCAGGGAGGCGTACACGAACAGGCGGGCCAGATCGAGCAAGTTGAGGGTCTCGATGGCGTCCTTCCAGTCGGCGTTGTACACCAGGCTGTCGTCGGCGCAGGCCATGCGGGGCACGTCCTCGGTCATGATGCGATCGAGCTCGGCCTTGGCCTCCTCGAGCACCTCCGTGGGACGGGAGGGGCGAGCGGCCTGGGCGCAGGCGTACTGGATGCTGCGGCGCACGGTGATGGGGCGGATGGGGTCGTCGGTCTGACGGGTGCGCAGATCCTCCAAACGCTCGATCTCGGCGGCCACGGACTCATAGGTCACGGCCGCGGGCTCCTCGTAGGAGTCGATGTACTCCAGCGCCTTCTTCATGGCGTAGCGGCCCATACGGCGGTTGGCGGTGTTGTTGTTGCCGCCCTCGGCGCCGGTGTTGGAACGGACGCCGAACAGGCCTTCGACATCGATGCACATGGCGTTCTCGTCGACCAGCATCTCGCCGCTGTGCTCGTACATCTCGGGCACGACCTCCACGGGCTGCTCGGTGAAGTCGAAGCCGAACTTCTCCTTCAGCAGCGCCGCGTTGCGCTGGTACATCCAGCGCATGGTGGACAGGGACTCGGGCTTGCAATCGAGGTAGATGCCGCCGTTCTCGGAACCCTGACCGCGATCGACGACAATGCAGGCCGCCTGGATAACGCCCTCCTGGGAACCGAGCAGCTCGGCCAGCTCCGGGTCGTCCTTCAGGTAGTTGCCGTCCTTGTCCATGAGGTCGCCAGAATGCACGCTGTCGGCGCCCACCATGGAGCCCTCGGAGGCAACGAAGCTGCGGGGGAAGGCGCCCATCATGTCGTAGGTGCAGAACTCGGCGTTGGCCACCTTGCCGCCGTGGCGCAGAAGCGACATCTCCACGTCGCCGGTGTTGTCGCACACGTTGTTCGACGTGCAGGACGTGGAGTTCCAGCCATAGAACTGGGTGGAGCCGCCCGTGGCCGCCAGCGTGGCCTTGGCGCGGAACACGCGGTACTCGCCGGTGGGAACATGCACGCCCATGGCGCCCAGGCAGCGGCCGTCCTCGATGATGAGGTCGGTGATGATAGTGCGGTCATGAATCATCACGTAGTCAAGGGCGCGGAAGTGATCCGACCACTGGCGCGCCATGGAGTGCTCGATGCCGCGGATGTTCGGAAAGTCGTACAGGTAGAACGGCGTCCCGTCCTCGTTGCGGGCCGACCAGACCTCGCCGAAATTGGCGATGCAGACATCGGGGGTGTCCCCCAGCTCGCTTTCCATGAAGGCGGCGCGGTACAGGGATTCATCGCGCAAGAAGCCGCTGTTCGGGATGTCGTCCTCGCTCTTATAGGTCGGCGAGTTCGGATCCCAGGTGTGCATGATGTCGAAGCTCATGCCGAAGGCTCCGCTGTAGCCGTAGGGGCCCTTGTCAACCATGATCACGTTCTTGCCGGCCTTGCGCGCCGCATCCACCGCGTAGCTCGCACCGAAGCCGGCGCCGATGATCAGGATGTCGGTCTCGAACACGGAGTACGGCACCCGGGCCGCGACCGTCTCGTTGTCGCCACCGGTGTCGGCCATCTCCTGCTGGGGCGCGCAGCCGGCCATGCCGGCGAACGCGGCCATGCCGGCGGTCAGCCCGCCGAGCTTGAAGAACGAGCGACGGTCCATGCCGCCCCGCACCTTCTCCTCTTCGTAGTTCCCCATCCCTCTCTCCTTTCGTGTGGGGTTACAACGGCGAAAATCATAGAATCGGCGGCCACGGGAAACAAAACTTGCGTCATTGGAGCAATTGTTGACACGGCACCTGGGTGCAGAGCGGGGACGCCGGCGAAGGCGACGGGAGATTGGTCGCGCTCTTTCACCTGATCAGGGCCGCGCATTCGCCGTCATGCGGCGAAATTCCGCGTTTTTTCCTCAGCGATTTTCGATTCAGGGCAAAAGCTTGCGCAATTGGACTAATCCGCCGCTTTGCCAGGAAAGTTTTATTATGGGTACGCATGCAAGGCAAGGAGGGGCCATGTCATCAACGGAACGAGGGGGCGCCATCGAAGCGGAAATGGTGCTCGATCGGTGGCGGAGCACTGCCATCGGCGCGCTGCGCCGCGAGGGCAGCACGACGATCAACCAGTACTGGATTCTCCTCATGCTCGACCGGCCCGATCCCGTCCCGCTCTCCGCCGTCGTTGAGACGCTTGAGCTCAACTACACGACCGTGGCCGAGGGCGTGGCACGCATGGCGGCCGACGGCACCGTGGCGAAGGCCGAGTCGGAGGACGATCGGCGCGCCACCATGGTCGCCCTCACCCCCGAGGGGCGCGCGCTGCTCGGGCGGCTCGACCACGCGCTCGTCCAAGTGGCGAAGCGGGCCCTCGCCCCTCTTTCAGGACAGCTGCGCATCCAGGCCATGGCGCTGCTCTACAGCGCTTGCGTACGATTGAACAAGAACCGCACCGTGGGCCACCTCGCCCGCGGCGACAGCGCCTTCCTCATCATCTGCCAGCAAGTGGCCTCGAACTTCGCCACCATCTGCAAGCAGAACCTCGTCACCGCCCAGCAGGGCCACCTGCTGCTGGCGGCGGCCAGCAGCGACGAGCCGATTTCGGCCAAGGAGGCCCGCCGCCTTCTCGCCTTCGACGCCCCCACCCTCTCGCGCACCCTGGCCCGTTCGGAGTCCGCCGGCCTCGTCACCCGCGCGACCGGCGCGACGAAGCGCGAGAGGCAGATCACGGTGACGTCCCTCGGCCTGCAGTGCGCCTCGCTCATCGCCGAGGGCACCGAGGAGATGCTGCGGCAGCTGTTCGGCGACGACTACGGCACCGAGACCTACCGCCAGACCATCGCCGCCCTGCGCCGCAGCCTTCACGACGACCTTGCCGCGCGCCAGCGGTAAAGCACCGACCGGTCTCCGACCCTTAGGGGATCGCACTTGCTAACTTTGCTAACAAAAGCTAACTATGCTAACAAATGCTAACTTTGCTAACGCTCATAGCGGCAAACGAGTGCGGCCCACCTCACCGACCCTTGCGGATACCGCCCTTGCGGCCGTTGGCCTTCGGGGGCTTGCCGGGACGCTGGGATTGGGCCGGGCGCGGGGCGCCCTTGGCGGCGGAGGCGCCGCCGCGCTGATCGCGCTTCGGGCCCTTGCCAGCACGCTTTCCATTGCCGCCCTCCCCCGTTGCCTTGGGTCGCTTGGGGCGGATGAGGGCCTTCTCGTCCCAGCCGATGAGGTCGCTGCGGCCGGCCTTCACCAGGGCCTCGCGCACCAGATCGTAGTTGGCGGGGTTGCGGTACTGGATGAGGGCGCGCTGCAGGGCCTTCTCGTGAGGCGTGCGCGGGACGTAGGCTTCCTCCATGGTCAGCGGGTCGAGGCCCGTGTAGTACATGCAGGTGGAAATGGTGGACGGCGTGGGGTAGAAGTCCTGCACCTGCTCGGGGTTGAAGCCCATGTCGCGCACGTACTCGGCCAGCTCCACTGCCTCCTTCAGGGTGGATCCGGGGTGCGAGGACATGAGGTAGGGCACGATGTACTGTTTCTTGCCCGCCTCGCGGTTGAGGTCGTCGAAGGCCTCGCAGAAGCGGTCGTAGACGGCCCGCGGCGGCTTGCCCATGGCGGCGAGCACCGTGTCGGACACGTGCTCGGGAGCCACGCGCAGCTGGCCGGAGACGTGGTGATCCACCAGCTCGCGCAAAAACGTCTCGCCACCTTCGCGGTCGGCCAGCACGTAGTCGAAGCGGATGCCGGACCGTACGAACACCTTCTTCACACCGGGCAGTTTCCGCAAGCGGCGCAGAAGCCCCACGTAGTCGCGGTGGTCGGCGCGCAGGGCACGGCAGGGCTCGCTGCCCAGGCAGCGCTTGTCGGTGCAGGCGCCGGCCTTCAGCTGCTTGGCGCAGGCCGGGGCGCGGAAGTTCGCCGTGGGGCCGCCGACGTCGTTGATGTAGCCCTTGAAGTCGGGCTCGGCCGTCATCCTTTCCGCCTCTTCGACGATGGACTCCTGGGACCGGGCCGTCACGATGCGGCCCTGGTGGAACGTGAGCGCGCAGAACGAGCACTCGCCGAAGCAGCCCCGGCAGCTGGTGAGCGAGAAGCGCATCTCGGAAAGCGCCGGCACGCCGCCGGATGCGTCGTAGGAGGGATGCCACCGGCCCGTGAAGGGCAGCCGGTAGACCGCGTCCAGCTCGGCGGTGGAAAGAGGCAGCGCTGGGGGATTCTGCACCACATAGACGCCATGGGGGTAGGCCTCCACCAGCCGCTTTCCCGTGATGGGGTCGCTCGCCCGGTACTGCTCGGCGAAGCTTTCCGCGAAGGCGCGCTTGCTGGCCGACACCTCCTCCCAACTGGGCAGCATGACGTAGTCGACCACATGGTCCAGCGAGCGCGTGCGGTACACCGTGCCGTCGATGAAGGTGAGGTCGGCGACGGAAAGACCCGAGGCCAGGGCATCGGCGATCTCCACGATGGAGCGCTCCCCCATGCCGTAGGACACAAGGTCGGCCCCGGAATCCATGAGGATGGATCGCTTCAGCGTGTCCGACCAGTAGTCGTAGTGGGCCAGGCGCCGCAGGCTGGCCTCGATGCCCCCCAGGATGATGGGCGTCTTCTTGAAGGTGCGGCGGATGAGGTTGGAATAGACCACGGCCGCGTGGTTCGGGCGCCGGCCCGCTTCGCCGCCCGGGCTGTAGGCGTCTTCGTGGCGGTGCTTCTTGTTCACCGTGTAGTGGTTCACCATGGAATCCATGTTGCCGGCGGACACGAGGAAGCCCAGGCGCGGCTCGCCGAAGACGGCCACGCTTTCCGGGTCGTTCCAATCGGGCTGGGCGATGATGCCCACCTTGTAGCCGTGGGATTCCAGCACCCGGGTGATGATGGCCGGCCCGAAGGAGGAGTGGTCCACGTAAGCGTCGCCGGACACGTAGACGAAGTCGAGCTGGCCCCAGCCCCGGGCGTCGGCCTCGGCCCGCGTCGTGGGCAGAAACGCCGAAAGCGGCACGGCAGTCTCGCCGGCCGCTTTCGAGTTATTGCGTGTGTTCTTTTTCGCCATAGAAGCTTTCTCTTCGGGTGCCGCCCGTAGGGAAAGGGCCATGCCCTTTCCGTTCTCCGCTCCGCCCGTGCGGCAAGGGCATGGCCCTTGCCCTACGGGTTATTCGGCCGAGGTGTCGGAGTCGGCGGCGGGCTCGGCAGCCGGGGCCGGAGCGGCCTCGCGGACGGTGATCTTCGCGTTCTTCTGCACGAAGCGGGCGGCCTTCAGGCGCTCGGCGGTCTCGCGCAGGGCGAAGCCGCGGCCCGAGTCCTCAAGCTGCTTGAGCATCATGGCCGCGTTGCCCTGGGGGTTCATGCCCAGGCAGGCGTCTTCCAGGTCCTTGTCCGTGAGCGTCATCTTCTCGTGACGGAACACCGCATCGAGGCAGAAGCCCTGCACGAGCACCTCGCGGGTCTGCATCATGAGCATCATGCCGAACTGCTGCTCGCCGCCGTTGGCCTCAACGAACTGCTCCCAGGTCATGCCGGCCTGCTGCAACTCCATGCGCAGGTTGTTCATCAGCTGATCGCGCGTGGCCTCGTAGATCTCGTCGGCGATGCGGCCCTCGAAACGGCGGGTGAGCGCGCCCACGGCCATCTGCTGCACGTAGCCCTCGTAGTTCTCGCGCTGCTGGGCCTCGAAGACGCGGCGCATGTCAGCCTTCAGGGCCTCCAGGCTCGCGAACATGGGCATGTTCGCCTTCACCCAGGCGTCGTCGATGATCGGCACGACCTCCTTCTGCACTTCCTTCACGGTGACAGTGCAGTTGATGGGCTTGTTCACCACCTCGCCGTTTTCCATGCCGAGCGGCGCCTCGAAGGTGAACTCCTTGGTCTGGCCCGGCTCCATGCCGAGCAGGTTCTCGTCGAAGCCTTCGGGCATGTAGCCGCGGCCCATGATGTAGGTGCGATCCTCGCAGGTGAGCGCCTTGATCTCCTCACCGTCGTCGTAGCACTTCATGGCGATGGAGCAGGCGTCTCCCGCCGTGAGCGGCTTGGCGTCGGTGGCCTCGTAGATGACCGAGTTCTTCGCCAGCTCGTCCAGCTGCTGCTTGACGGGCGTCTCGTCGAAGAAGAAGGGATCCACAGTGATCTCCACCGGCTCGTAGCTGGAAAGCTCGTAGGTGGGCTTCACGGTGACGTTCAGCGAGAACGAGAACTTCTTGCCGCGCTCGAACTTCGTGGTGGGCGTGGCCTTCGGCGGGAAGGCCGGCACGAGGTTGCGGCGGTCGAGGGCGCGGGGCACGAGCACCTCGATGGCCTGAGCCTCGATGATCTTGTCCAGATCGGCGATGCCGAGGGTCTCCTTCACGGAGTCCTCGAGCGACTTGCCCGGCAGCGGGCGCACGCCCATGGAAGCGGCGAAGGCCTCGCCGGCCTCGCGCAGGGCGTTGTTCACCTCGATGGCCGTGGCCTCGCAGTCCAGCTTGATGACGCCGTTGACCGGCTTGCTTTCGACAACATGCATGGTTCGGTTTTCTCCTATCGGATGGTCTTGACGGCCCCGGGCCGCCCTTTTCTCGGCCGTAATGGTAGCACAGCACCGCCCCCACCCCCGCCACGCGTTCCGAAGCCCATAATTCCCGCCCTTCCGACAGGAACGCTCCGAGCCACGGACGCGAGGGTGCCCAAATGTGCATCGTCGCGGCATCGCGGACGCGGGAATGCCCAAATGTGCATCGGTGCGGCATCGAACGGACGCGAGAAGCCTCCAAAGGGCGGATTCGGAACGCGAGAATGCGCATTTGTGCATCGTCACGGCATCGCGGACGCGAGGGTGCCCAAATGTGCATCGGTGCGGCATCCCTCTCGTAGGGCAAGGGCCATGCCCTTGCCGCCCGACCGAGGAAGAGAGGCGTTCCTGGTTGAGCGGAAGGAACAGAGCCCCCTCCCTACGGGAGCTTGGAGTCTCAGGGGCCCGTGGGCAAAGGCTCTGCCCGCATGAGACAGTGCCCCGGAGGGGTGTCTCATCTTCCGATAGCCATTAGGCGCATTCGCGCAGGGACGGCCCCCGAAGATGAGACACCCCTCCGGGGCACTGTTTCACTCCACGACAAAAGGCGGAAAGGGCATGGCCCTTTCCCTACGGGGCAACTCCGGGATGACACCTTTTCTGCAAGTCTTATCCCGCCGCCACAAAAACCGTACTTTTGCATGGCTTTCTTGGCGCAAACGCCACGTTTTATGGGTTCGTGTACGGTTGGGGGTGCGGACAAAAACTTGGACCGAGGAATGGTCCGGGAAGGAGTCCGCATGTACGACAGGGATGTGGTCGAGCTCGCCCTCCTCGCCCTGGAGGAGGGCATGTCGCAGCAGGAGGCCGCCGAGCTCTGCGGGGCCAGCCGCGGCACGGTGGGGTACTGGGCCCGGGGGCGGCTCCCGCACGGGAGGCGCGCCCCCTCCGCCCGGCCTCCACGCCGGCGTGCTAGGATGGCCCCTCCGGACGCGAAGGAGGAGCCGTTGAACGAGGCGGAGAGGGCGGCCTACGAGGCCGCCATGACCGAGAACCAGCTGCTCAGGGCGGTGTTGGACGACCTAAAAGGGGCAGGCTCGCACCCGGGTTCGATGTCGAACAGGAGAAAGTGCGAGCTGGGCGAGAGATTGCGCGCGGCGACAGGCCTGCCCCTCCGCGAGATCACCGCTTTCTTGAGGATCTCGAGCTCCTATGAGTACCGGCGGGCGCGGCTGGGCCGCCCCGACAAGTACGCCGCGCTCAGGGCGCGGGTGCGGGAGCTGTTCGAGGAGGGCTCGCGCAACTGGGGCTACCGCACCGTGTGGGCGCGCCTGCGCCGCGAGGGTGTTAGCGGGTCTCGGAGAAGGTGGTGCGCCGCCTGATGCGGGAGGAGGGCCTCGAGGTCGTCTACAACCGCCGCCGCAGGCGCTGGAGCTCCTACGCCGGCGAGGTGTCGGCCGCCCCTCCCAACCTCGTGGCCCGCGACTTCTCGGCGCCGGCCCCCGACGAGCTGTGGGTCACCGACATCACCGAGTTCCGCATCCCGGCCGGCAAGGCGTACCTGAGCGCCGTCGTGGACTGCTTCGACGGCAGGCCGGCCGGGTGGAGGATCGGGCCGTCGCCCACGGCGGCCCTGGCCAACGGCTCGCTCGCGGACGCGGTCGCCGCCAGGCGCGCGGGCGCCCGCACCGTGGTGCACAGCGACCGGGGCGGCCACTACCGCTGGCCCGGCTGGGTCGCGCTGTGCGAGGGGGCCGGCCTGGTCCGCTCCATGTCCGCCAAGGGCTGCAGCCCCGACAACGCCGCCTGCGAGGGGTTCTTCGGGCGCCTGAAGAACGAGTTCTTCCACTGCAGGGACTGGGAGGGCGTGCCCGTGGCCGAGTTCGGCCGCCGGCTCGACGCCTACCTGCGCTACTATTGCTCGGGCAGGATCAAGAGGTCCCTGGGGTGGCTGAGCCCCGACGAGTACCGCGCGTCGCTCGGCTACGCCGTCTAGGAGGTACGAAAAAACGTCCGCACCCCCGTTTCACGCACAAAAACCGTACAAATGCATGGTTTTTGCGGCAAAAGAGCTACTCGTTGGACTTCAGACTCTCCACCATGTCGATATGGGCGAGCTTGGGGCGCATGACGAGCATGACGACGGCGGTGAACACCATGGTGAGAACGAAGGCGATGACGAAGCTATCCCAGTGAATGGTGCGCCCGAACATGACCTGATCCACCTCCGCCGTCACCACGACGAAGCCCTCCAGCACCACGCCGAGGCCCAGGCCCACAAGCGCGCCCAGCATAGCCAGAAGCACGATCTCGCGGAAGATGTAGGCGTTCACCTCGCGGGGCGTGAAGCCGAGTACCTTCAACGTGGCGATTTCCCGGGCCCGCTCGGTGATGTTGATGTTCGTCAGGTTGTACAGCACGATGAACGCGAGCGCGGCCGCCGCCACCACAAGCACCACCACGACCATGTTCACCGAGCGCAGCATCTGCTTGTAAGAGTCGATGACCTCGTCGTTGAAGGCCACGGTGTCCACCGCCCTCGTAGCGCGCAGGGCCTCGGAGAGCGCAGAGCGCTCCCCCTCGTCGGTGGTGGCCCGGGCGTACACCGTGAGGTTGTCCGGCTCTTCCCCGAAGGTGCGCGCGTAGGTCTCCGGCGTCATGAAGGCATAATCACCGATATAGTTCTCGATGATGCCCATCACGGGCACGGAATAGGTCGTCGCCGTGGCGTTGCCCAAATCGTCCTGCTCGGCGAACACGATGGCGTCGCCCACCGAAAGTCCCAGCTTGGTCGCCAGCTTCTCGGTGACGATGGCGCCGGCATCGGTCAGCCCCACCTCATCGTGGCCCTCGCGGGTGCGGAAGTGCCACAGCTCCTTGAACGCCTCGGGGTCGGACGGCGCCACGATGGTGGTCATGGCCTCGGTGCCGTCGGCGCCCTGGGCGATCATGGAGGTCTCGGTGGCGCGGACGGCCACGGGCAGCTTCTCGGCGTCGCCCAGAAGGGCGGCGGCAGCCTCGCGCTCGTCATCTGCAGCATCGTCCTTCTCGGAGATGACGACGTTGTAGTCCACCAGCTCGCCGTACTGCACGTCGATGATGTCGTTGATGGAATTCTGCAGCCCCAGGCCCGTCAGCAGAAGCGCTGTGCAGCCGGCAATGCCCACGCACGTCATGACGAGACGGCGCTTGTAGCGGAAGATGTTGCGGAACGTCACCTTCCACGAGAACGAGAGACGGCGCCACAGGGGCCCGACGCGCTCCAGCAGAATGCGCTTGCCGGCCTTGGGCGCCGGCGGCTGCATGAGGGCGGCCGGGGTCTCGCGCAGGGTGGCCGCGGCGGCAGCCCAAGTGGCCAATAGCGTTATGCCGATGCCGAGTCCGGCCGCGGCGAGCGCGATGGGCCAGTCGATGGGCATGGCGGCGCGGGGCACGTAGTAGACGATGGAGTAGGCCTCCATGATGACCCAGGGCAGCACCTGGGAGAGCACCGCGATGCCGATGACGCTGCCGAGCCCTGCGGCCAAGGCGGCGTAGATGAGGTACTTCGACGTGATGCGCGCCCGCGAGTAGCCGAGCGCTTTGAAGGTACCGATGAGCATGCGCTCCTCCTCCACCATGCGGGTCATGGTGGTAAGAGCCACGAGCGCCGCCACAAGGAAGAAGATGAAGGGGAAGAACGACGCGATGGCGTCGATGCGGTCGGCGTCGGAGGCGAAGCTCACCACGCCGAAGTTCTTCGTGCGGTCCATGACGAGCCAATCCGGCGGCTCGATGTCGTCGATCTCCTTCTGGGCGTCGGCGAGTTCCTGCTCCGCTTTGTCCAGCTCCTCGTTAGCCTCGGCCGCAGCGGCGTCGTAGTCGGCCACGCCCTGCTCGTACTCGGCCCGACCCGCCTCCAAGTCGGCTTTGGCCTGTTCGTATTCCGCCTTGCCCTCCTCCAGCTGCTTTTTGCCCTCCTCGACGCTCGTCTTGGCCTGATCGAGCTGAGCCTGAGCCGCGGCGATCTGCGCGTCGGCGGAGGCGCGCTCTTGCGCCAGCTGCGTCTTCGCCTCCTCCAAGGCCGTCGCCGCAGCCGCAATGTCGGCGATCTTCTGCTCCAGGTCGGCGCGGGTCGCCTCAAGCTCCGCGCGCTGCTCGGCGGGAAGGTTCGGCACCTGCAAGGCGGCCTCGGCCTGGGCCAGGGCGTCCTGCAGCGTCGGCAATGCCGCATTGGCCTCGGCGAGGTTCGCCTCATTGGCGGCGATCTGCTGCTCGGCCTCGGCGAACTGCGCCTCGGCGTCGGCCTTGCGCTTGGAAAGCGATGCCGTGCCCTGGGCGTACTCCTTCTCGCCGTCCTTGATCTTCTTCTCGCTCGCAGAAAGCGTGGAAGCGGCTGCATCCAGCTTGCGCTGGCCCTCGTCCAGCTCCTCCTTGGCCGCATCCAACTCGGCGCGGGCATCGGCGAGCTCGGTCTTCGCGCGGGCCTCCTCTTTTTCGTATTCCGCTCGCGCCTCATCCAAATCGGCCTGGGCCTCGGCCTTCAGGTCATCCACCCGGGCCTGCTCCCGAGCCGGCGCGATGCCCTCGATGGCGGCCACAACGCCGGCCACGCGATCGTCGTAGGCATCGCTGTCGGCGGGAAGCTCTGCCGCCCCTTCCACGGAGACGTAGGCCTCCACGTAGGGCATGTCCGCATCGAAGGCCTCCGGCAGCACGTACATGAACTGCTCGATGGTGCCCGAGCCGATGGTGGAGGTGCCCATGGACGTCGAGCTGACGTAGAGCGGCGAGTGCACGCGTCCCACCACGGTGAACTCGGTTTCCGCCAGCGTGTCCTGCACGTTGCCCACCGACGGATCAACCGTCACCGTGTCCCCCAACGAGGAGGGGCCGCTCATAACGCGGTCGTTGAAGATGACGCACTCGTTGGCCGAGGTGGGCCAACGGCCTTCCACCAGATCGAGCCGGTTGAGATAATTCGCGTCATCGGAGGAGATGGCGCCCGCGTCCGTCTTCACCGCCGTCGCCGCCGAAGGCGACAGCGAGTGCACGCGCATCACGTACTGCTCGTCGTTCAGGGTGGCCAGCACATCGGCGGAATAGGCCGCCTCCACGCCCGAGACGCCAGGCACATCGCGCAGGGCCTCGATGTCCTCATCCGTGAGACCCAAGGTAGAGACGACGCGGATGTCCATGAGATCGGTGCTGTCGTAGTAGGCGTCGGCCGCCAGCTTCATATCCGGCGCCGTCATGCGCAGCCCGGCGTAGAAGCCGCAGCCCAGCGCCACGATGGCGGCAATGGCGACAAAGCGCCCGAGCGAGTGGCGGATGGAGCGGACAATATCTTTGTTGAACGCCTTCACGCTACCACTCCAGCACGTCAGCGGAAAGGGGCGCCTCGTTCAGCTCCACGGCGGCCACGGAGCCCTCGCGCACGTGGATGACACGGTCGGCGATGGCGGTGAACGCGCTGTTGTGGGTGACGACCACGACCGTGCGCCCCGTGTCGCGGCAGGTGTCCTGCAGAAGCTTCAGGATGGCCTTGCCCGTCTCGTAGTCCAGAGCACCGGTGGGCTCGTCGCACAAAAGGAGCTTGGGGTTCTTCGCCAAGGCGCGGGCGATGGCGACGCGCTGCTGCTCGCCGCCGGACAGCTGCCCGGGGAAGTTGCGCACCCGGTCGGCCAGGCCCACCGCTGCCAGCACCTCGTCGGCATCAAGGGGGTCGCGGCAGATCTGGCTTGCCAGCTCCACGTTCTCGCGGGCCGTCAGATTCTGCACCAAGTTGTAGAACTGGAAGACGAAGCCGATATCGTGGCGGCGGTACTGGGTGAGCTGCTTGCGGTTGAAGGAGCTGACGCGCGCGCCGTCCAGCGTGATGGTGCCGGAGGTGGCCGAGTCCATGCCGCCGAGCATGTTCAAAAGCGTCGTCTTGCCGGCGCCGGAGGGCCCCACGATGACCACGAACTCGCCCCGCTCGATAGTGAAGCTCATGTCGCGCACGGCGGCCACTTCCACCTCGCCCATCTGGTAGATCTTGCTCACGTCGGCGAATTCCACGAAGGCCATGGTTCCTCCCAACACCCGGCGCCCCGCCCGGGCGCTTTTCTCTCGATCCTTAAGATACACGATAAGGAACCAAGAGGGCACCCCCGCAAATACCCTCCACACCTACTTTTCGTCCAGAAGGTGCATCAACTCGCCATGGGAGTGAACCCCGGTCTTCGCGTAAATAGCTCGCACATGAGACCGCACCGTGGTGATGGACACCACCAACATTTCACTGATTTCCTTCGGCCTCTTTCCTGCGACTAGGTACTCGAGTATCTCCGCCTCACGGTCGGTCAAGCCAGAAGATCGGGCCAGACGGCGGCAGCACTCCGCCCGCCGGCTCGCCAACTTTCCATGGGCGTCCTCGTGAGGAAGAAGGCCCCAAACCGTTTTGGCAAACTTCTCCGAATTGGTGTGGAAAGTGACCAGGGACAGTATCACGAAGATGGCAGCACCGATGACGCTGAAAGCGGTCTCGTCGAGAACGACGCTCTCATGCACACCGAATCCCACTAAGCACCCCAGAAAGAATCCCGCTGACTTGACGAGAAACGCGCGGGCGAACACTTGCGTCGGAGAGGCTTTGATGACACGAGCAATGGTATAGCTCGCAACGGCGAGCAGAACATCGAAATAGTACAGGGCGCACGCCTGCAAAATGAGAAGCGGAAGAAACTCCGTGTCCATGGTAAGAGGACCGAGGAGAGCCGCCACCGTGACGATGGGGAAAACGTATTGATAGAAACGGTTCCAGAGACGCACCACATCAGTGCCGTCACTTTGCCGAAGCGTCGCCGAGAACAGCCCGAGGGCCGCTACCGCACCGAAGAGGAACGCCGTGACACGGCTCGAGACATCTAGGGACAGAGCTAGAGGTACCACGTGGAGGAATCCGAACACTGCCCCGTAGGCGCCTATGATGAGGAACAGGGCGAAAGAGGGCGCTCCACGATGACGACCCTGCGATTCCCCCCTGCGTCGCGGCGCTCCCATCGGAGCATAGGGCTCGCGTTCGAATTGCACTCGCAAGCAGGCACCCGCCCCCATAGCCCGAACAAAACAGGCGGCAGATCCGGCAACAAGCGCCATATGGAGTATTTCGGAAACCAAAGCCGGGGCACCGGCCTCCAAGATGCTGAACAGTCCTTGGACCGTGAGCGTAGTAAGAGCCACAAGCGCTACGACGGTCGCGAGGAACACTCGCGCGCCCACTCCGGCAGTCGCCTGACAGCTCAGCGCGAAGAAGAAGGCACCCGAAGCAGCCCCCGCCACCTGCACAATTATCATAGTCATCACATTGGAGGTCCCCACCGACCAATAGAACGCCATGACATTGGCCGTCTGCAGCGCGAAGAAAAACACCCAGAAGCGGTCGTTCAGAGCGATAGCCCTCAGTCGGTCGGGGCGCATCTGAGCCAAAGCGTAGCCCAAGATGAGTCCGACGGCGTGGGCGTTGCATGACTGGGCGCGCAGATTGATGAACGTCCCGAGCACCGTGCCGTAGTCCAGAGACCAGCTCGCCGACTCGTGCAGCAGCTGGGCCGACGAGACGAGCAGGACACAAGCGCCGAAGGCGGCCCAATAGCCCTTGGGGCGCGACGCTGACGATTTCCCGCTCTTGCGCTCTTCCGCCTTTCCCAACAAAGCTTCCACAACCCTCGCCCTCCTCGTCACCAGCGCATTCGAGCCCTATCGCACAAGAGGAGACTACCACACAACCCCAGCGAAAATACGGCTCAGGCATAGGCTCTCATCAGGCTTTTCTCGATATCCTCAAAAATTGAGGAGGAGATTTTGCCATCTCCGCATTCTTTGGCGATCACGGCGAGGGCGCCCTCTCCCTAGACTTTTAAGCACCGCCTCCCGCAGCTGCGCCACCAAGCAGCCAGGCGAAGGCGGACAGAGTTGGTTCCTAACAAGGAAGGAGAAGAGGATGGACACGACAGCAAACCAGCGACGCAGGCACCTGCTCGCAGCCCTCGGCGTCATGGCGGCCGTCATCGGCCTCGCCCTGGCCCTTTGGGGCTGCGCGCCCCATGCCGAGCTCAGCAGCACAGGAGGCGCCGAAGAAGCAGCGGCGAGCGAGGAGGCAGTAGTCGGATTGTACCCCGACTTTACCGAGAAGAGCTCGGGGCTCTTCAACGACACCTATCAGACTACCGAGCTTCTGAACGCCGGCAACCGCGGATGCAACTCGTGCCACGAGGATCTGCGGGACATCATGAACACGAAGGAGGGCTACAACCACATCCTGACCCACGTGGGCTACGACAAGGCGCTCACCTACCAGGACTGCGAGCCATGCCATCGCGGTCACACGACGCTCACCGGGCCCTACCTCGGCGACTTGCTGCATGCCGCCCATTACGGCAGCGAGCAGTTTGTCGAGGCCAACGGCAACTGCTGGAGCTGCCACGCCATGGATTCCGCCGGCTCCCAAGGCGACTACCAGTTCATGCTCTGGGACGACTTCTACGACAGCCCGGCGCTGGGCGGCTACCCCAACATCGCCAACGACGAGACCACCCGCTACTGGCTGAGCGTTCGTGGCAAGGATTCCAGCGATGCCATAGGATTCAACAATCGCATGGACACCGAGCAGAACCCCACCATATCCGTCAGCTTCGCCCAAGACGTCACCGATCATGAGGATGTCTTCATCGTGAACAACTGGGGCGAGGAAGTGACCGAGAAGAACGGCGAGCCCTTCGACTTCAACGAAGTGTGCAGCGAGGACAATACCTTGACGATCACCGGCGTGAAGAATCCGAAGACGTGGACGAAAGAAGAGCTGCTCGCCATGCCCCAGACCGAGTTCTCCATGGCCTTGGCCTGCGGCACCAACGGACGCGGCGGCTCGCTCGTGTCGAACATCCCCATGTCGGGTGTTTCCATGGAATACCTCATCGAACAGTGCGGCGGCCTTCTCGACGACAGCAACGCCGTTGTGGCCACCGCCTCCGACGGCTGGAAGTCCTTCGCAATGCCCGTAGAGGCCAGCACCTATTCCAAAGATGCTTACATCGCCCTCAAGTACTACGGCGAGGAGCTCTCCAAAGACGACGGCGCCCCCATGGTACTCATCTCCCTTGGCAATATCGGCGCATGGCAGGTCAAGCACGTCGAGCAAATCGACTTCATGCACGATGACGAGCCGTTCACGGCCGCACTCATGGGCGCATCGGACGAGCCCACCCCCAACTACGCCATCAACGGCATGTGGTTCCAGGAGCACGGCGTCGAGGCCAAAGTTGGCGAGCCGGTGAATCTCACGGGTGCCATGTACAGCTGGAACCGCATGTGGGGCAACCTGGATACGATCAAGTTCAGCTTCGACATGGGAACCTCCTGGGTCGAGTACGACGTGGACAAGGAAGTGCCCGATTTCGATCCCTACCAATGGGTCAACTTCTCCATGGACTGGACGCCCGCAAAGGCCGGTACCTACTTGGTCAAGATGGCAGCCACGGACGACCTTGGCAACGAGATGCCCTTCTCCGTGCCTCTGTTCGTCCATGTTTCCGAGTAAGAAAGGGACGGTGACGTTCATGAAATCCCAAACGATTAAGACACTCGGCGGCGTGATGAGCGCCGTGGCCCTCATCTCCGGGGGCGCCGGCGTGGCCCAGGCCGCCACGGTAGATTCGGCCGCGCCCGCGCCGGCCATGCCGGTCGTCACGGCTGCCTCGGACTCCGCGGCCCCCGAGGCCCCCGGCGCACGCACCGTGGAGGGCTCCTTCAGCTACGATCAGGACGCCGTGACCGCCAACGCCGAGATCAGCGGGGTGTTCTGCAAGGCGGCGGCCACGCTGTGCGCGTCGCTGCCCACCTACGGCTGCGAGACCGCCAAGGCCGCGGCCATCACCGTGGCGGGCCCCGGCGCCTCGTTCACGGCCACCGCGGACGAGCTGGCCGGCGAGGAGGGGGCGGCCTCCTACGTGATGGCCTGCTCCTGCGCCACCAACGTCGCCGGCGGCGGCGCCATCGCCAACGCCGAGGTCGAGGGCGTCTCGCTGGAGACCCTTGTGCAGATGGCCTGCGCCTAGAGCGCCTCACACCAAACCTTTCCTTACCCCTCCCCTACGGGTCCCGGAAGCCTCCCCCTTCCGGGGCCCGTTTGCGCGCTGCGCGGATATTACGGCCCTATTGCGGCCCTGCAGAAAGATCGAGTCGCGTCATCGAGAGATACCCCTCGTTAGCATAGATCAACGCAGCTCGCGTCTTACAACACCTCGAAGGTGTGCACGGCGGCGATAGGGGACGCGTCGCCGTCCTCGTTCACCGAGCGCACCTTCATCTGGTAGGCGCCAGAGGCCTCGGGCGTCCAGGCGAAGGTCCAGGACACCCAGCGGTCGGCCGTGGTGTCGCCCAAATCGTAGCGCGTCCAATGCTCGCCGTTATCGAGCGAGAACTCCACGGCGATGATGCGCTTGTCGAAGTCGTGGGCCCAGCCGGAAAACTCCATGGGTTCGCCAACGCGCCCCACGTACTCCGCCTTCGCCGCCACGTTGGGGCGGTTGGTGTAGTCGTGGCCGTCGTCGACGAACGGCCCGATGACCGGGGGCACCTCCTCATTGGTGAAACGGATCTCGCGGATGTCGCGCACGAAGTACTTGGCCGGCAGCCCCGGCACCCACAGCTGATTGGTAGCGCCCATGACGCTCATGATGTCCTCGCCGTTCACGCGGTTGGCCACGATGGCGCCGCGCTCCAGCAAAAAGTCCAGAGGGAAGCTCTGCTCCATCCCGTCGGCCCCCACGAACGTGACGGTGTTGCACTTCTCCGGGTCGCTAACGACCGCGGCACCGTCGCCTCCCTCGGCAGCAACCCGAGCCGTCGCGCCTTCCACGGCCTCCTCCGCACGAGCCGCCAGGCCTTCCGCACGCTCCTTTTCCACGGCAATCCCCTTCTCTAGTTTTTGTCCTGGGGACATTCTACAAGCTTCACCAGCTCGGCGGCCGAGTGCACGCCCGTCTTCGTGTAAATGGCATGAACGTGCGAGCGCACCGTGGCCACCGACACCACCAGCACGTCGCTGATCTCGCGGGGACGCTTGTTGCGGGCGAGCAGGCGCAGCACCTCGGCCTCGCGCTCGGTCAGGCCGAACTGATCCGCCAGAGCCGCGCAGCGCTCATCGCGGGTGCGCTCGTAGCGGCCGCGCGGATCCTCGTGGGGCAGAAGGCCCCAAACCGTCTTGGCGTACTTCTCCGAGTTCATGTTGAAGGTGACGAGCACAAGCAGGACGAACACCGCCGTGCCGATGACGGAGAAGGCCGCGGCATCCAGCACTACGCGCTCGTACACCGTGCTGCCGACGAGATTGCCGAGCAGAAAGCCGATCGATCGAATGAGGAAGGCCCGTCCGAACACCTGGGACGGAGCGGCGTTAATGGCCTGGCCGATGACCGAGCAGGCCATGGCGAGCAGCGCATCGAAGTAGTAGAGGGCGCAGGCCTGCATGATAAGAGCCGGCAGAAACTCGCTGCTGTTGGTGAGAGGACCCAAGAGCGCCGCCACGCAGACCACGGGGAACACGAAGCGGTAGAAGCGGTTCCAAATGAGCGACACGTCCACGGGGCGCCCGCGACGGAGCGTAACGATGAAGAGCGCAAGCGCGACGACAGCCCCCACCAGAAACGAGGCCACCCGCGCCACGACGCCCAAGGGCAGCGCCAGCGGAATGACGTGGAGAAAGCCGAACACTATACCGTAGGAGCCGACGATGACGAAGAGTCGGACGCACAGGGGCGCCCGTCGGCGCGAGGGCGCGAGGTCATCCGGCCGTCGGTCGCTGGAAGCACTTCCCCTTTTTTCTTCCGTCGTCTCCCCTCCTCCGTCCTCGCGGGTGCGAATGGGCGCAAACGAGCGACGGTAGCTCTCGGGAAAGCAGGAGCCCGGCGCCATGGCCTTCACGAGGCACAGCCCCGCTGCCACCACCAGCCCCAGATGCAGAAGCTCTGAGACCAGCAGAGGCGAGGTGGCCTCCAGCATGCTGAACAGACCCTGGACGATGAGGGTGGTCAGCGCCACCACGGCCACGATGGTGCCCATGAACAGCGCGGGGCCGACCATGCACGCCACCTGGCTGGCGGCCACGAAAAACCATGCCCCCGAGGCGGCGCCAACAAACTGCACGGCAACGATGGCGAAGGGCGCGTCCAGCACCGTAAGACAGCCATAGAACAGAAGGACGTTGCCCACTTGCGCGATGAAGAAGATGAGCCAGAACAGGCCGTCGCCGACCAGGCGGGCGAACTTCCGTCCATTGATCTGCGTTACCGCATAGCCGAAGACGAGTCCGAGCGAATGGGCGTCGCAGGAGAAGGCGCGGATGTTGACCGACGCGCCCCACAGCGGCGCGAGATCGAGCATCCAGCTTCCCGATTCGTGCAGAAGCATGGCGGCCGACGCCAGCGCCACGAGCGCCCCGACGATCCACCAATAGCCCTTCGGCGCCCCCTCGAATGTCCTCAGCGCGCGGGCCGTCGTCTTCCCTGCCTCATCCACGTTCCTCAACCCCACCCCTCGCAACCGGTTCTCTCTTTCCAGCGCAACACGAAGCGCCCGCGGGCCGCCATCGCCGACGCAACCTCTTGCGACCCTCGAGGCGCCTCGCCGAGCGCTATTCAGCCGACTCAATCATATCATCTGGCATTTCCCTGAAATCAACAAGAGTTGTTGAGATGGCTGACCAACCTCAACAAACGTTGCTGATTTTCAATCGGCCGCCCGCATTTAAAGTGACGCTTGCCGGCTGGGGCGCACCACGCCTCCCTTGATGCGCCCCGATCGGCGAAAGGCAAACATCTTCAACGGAAAGGAAGGAGAAGAGGATGAAAGCACAAGAAAGCAAGGGCACGTCCCGCTTGCTCGTGGCCGTAGCCGTGATGGCGGCCGTAGCAGCCCTGGCGCTCGCGCTGTGGGGGTGCGCGCCCCAAGCCACCACGAGCATGGCCGCGACGGGCGGAGATGCGGAGGCGACGGAGGAGGCCGCGCCGTCAATGTACCCGGACTTCACTGATAGGACCTCTGGGAACTTCAACGACACCTTCAGCACCACCGACATGCTGAACGCGGGCAACCGCGGCTGCAATGCGTGCCACGAGGATCTGTGGGATGTCATGAACATGAAGGACGGCTACAAGCACATCCTGACCCACGTGGGCTACGACAAGGCCCTCACCTACCAGGACTGCGAGCCGTGCCATCGCGGCCATACGGCGCTCACCGGCCCGTATCTGGGCGACCTCATCCATGCGGCCCACTATGGCAGCAAGGTCTTCCAAGAGGCCAACGGCAACTGCTGGAGCTGCCATGCCATGAACTCCGCCGGCGGCCAGGGCGACTATCAGCTGGTGCTGTGGGACGACTTCTACGATGAGCCGGCGCTGGGCGGCTACCCGAACATCGACGGCAACGAGATGGAGCAGGCTTGGGTCGACTCCCGCGGCTTCTTCGGCGGATTTGTGAACGGCATGACCCAGGACGAGGCGCCCGCCATCGATGTCAAGCTCGACCAGGCCGTCACCGATCACGACGACGTGTTCATCGTGAACAACTGGGGCCCCGAGGTCACCGAGAAGAACGGCGAGCCCTTCAGCTTCGATGCCGTGTGCAGCGAGGAGAACACCGTAAGCCTCACCGGCGTGAAGAACCCCCGCTCGTTCACGAAGGCCGAACTTCTTGCCATGCCCCAGACCGAGTTCACCATGGCGCTCGCCTGCGCCACCAACGGCCGCGGCGGCTCGCTCGTGTCCAACATCCCCATGTCCGGTGTGTCGGTGGCCTACCTCATCGAGCAGTGCGGAGGTTTGGCCGACGGCGTGAACGCCGTGAACGCCACGGGCTACGACGGCTGGCAGGCCTTCCCGCCCATGAACCTGGAGGCGAGCACCTACACCGAGAACGCCTATATCGCCCTGAAGTACTACGGCGAGGACTTAAGCCAGGATGACGGCGCCCCCATGACCCTCGTATCCCTGGGCAACCCCGGCGCCCGTCAGGTGAAGCACATCAAGTCGATCGACTTCACCCAGGACGAGGCGTTCTTCCAGGGCCCGATGATGGCCGAATCCGACGAGCCCTCCCCAAGCTATCCCATCAACGGCATGTGGTTCCAGGAAGACGGTGTCACCGCCAAGGTGGGCGAGCCGGTGACCCTGACCGGTGCCGTGTACAGTTGGAACCGCGTCGTGGGAGACCTGGCCAGCGTCAACTTCAGCTTCGACATGGGCAAGACCTGGCAAGACGTGAAGATCGCCGATCAGGTCACCGACTTCGATCCGTTCCAGTGGGTCACCTATTCCCTGGATTGGACGCCGAGCAAGGCGGGCAAGTACCAGGTGAAGCTGCAGGCCACAGACGTGAACGGCGTCCAGATGAAGAAGCCCGTCACGCTGTTCGTGAACGTCGAGGAATAGAAAGGAACGGTGACATTCCATGAAATCTCAAACTGTTAGGACCATCGGCGGCGTGATGAGCGCGGTGGCCCTCATCTCCGGAGGCGCCGGCGTGGCCCAGGCCGCTACCATCGAACCCGCGGCAGCCGCTCCAGCCGCTGCGACCACCCTGGCTGCCGCAGACGCCGCAGACACCGAGGCCCCGGCGCGCGCCGTGGAGGGAACCTTTAGCTACACGCAGGACGCCGTGTCCTCCAACGCCGAGATAAGCGGCGTCTTCTGCAAGGCGGCCGCCACGCTATGCGCGTCGCTGCCCACGTACGGCTGCGAGGCCGTCAAGGCCGCGGCCGTCACCGTGGCGGGCCCCAACGCCTCGTTCACGACCACCGTGGACGAGCTGGCCGGCGAGGAGGAAGCGACCTCCTACGTGATGGCCTGCTCCTGCGCTACCAACGTTGCCGGCGGCGGCGCCATCGCCAACGCCGAGGTCGAGGGCGTCTCTCTGGAAACCCTCGTTCAGATGGCCTGCGCCTAGGCCGTCATCGCCCGCATCCAGGCCATCGCCCGCGACACCCTGGATGCGGAAACCTCATCGGCCCCGCAAGCCCTCGTGTTTGCGGGGCCTTTCTCATATCCCCTTGGTTCTCAGACTCTTGAGACACCCCCCCCGGAAATAGACAGGAATTTTGAGCGGCAAAGCAGCATCTTTCGGAAATAAATGGGAGTTTAGAGCGCTGAAGCGACCCTCCCCGGAAACAGTTACGAGTTTAGAGCGTCATTTTAGGCACAATGCAGCTCTTTCGTGCTCGAAACTCGCATCTATTTCCGAATCCAGCGCTCTCGGCGCTCGAAACTTCCATCTATTTCCGAAATTAGTGCTTTTTGCATCCAAGGCCTCGTCTGCTTTCAGAAGCCTCCTTGCATGCAGCCATGCCAAAGCTAGCGAGAAGTCGAAGTGCTTCCAGTGAGCTCACAGGCCAGTCCCGTTGAAGCAGATCAAGCTGCAATTGCAGCAAAAAGGCCGGCCCCTTGCGGGAGCCGGCCTGGGTTTCTCGGGCTTTCGGCCCTTGGCGCGATGAGCGCTTGAAGCTAGGAAGCGAAGATCTCGATGGTCTCGCCCTCGGCCAGAGTGACCATGGCCTTCTTCCAGGTGCGGGTGCGACCCTCCTGGTAGCGGACGCGCTTCGGCTTCGACTTCACGTTCAGGGTGTTCACCTTGACCACCTTCACGTTGAAGATAGCCTCGATGGCCTGGCGAATCTCAACCTTGTTGGCGTCCTTGGCCACCTCGAAGGTGTAGACGTTGTTCTCCATAGCGTCGTAGCTGTGCTCCGTGATGACGGGGCGGATGATGACGTCGCGGGGATCCTTCTCCATTATGCAAGCACCTCCTCAATGCGGGCCAGGCACGGCTCGGCGATAACGAGGGCCTTGTTGTCGACCAGCTCGTAGGTGTTGATATCGCCCACCGGCAGAATGTTCACCTCGGGGATGTTGCGGAAGGAGAGGAAGGCCTCGATGTCCTCGTTGCCGATGACCACGCAGATGCGCTTGCCCTCCAGCCCCAGCGCCTTGATGAGCGCCACGGCATCCTTGGTGCAGGGCTTCTCGAAGTCCATGTCCTTCACAATGAACAGCTCGCCGTCGGCCAGCTTGGCGGAGAGAGCCGAGCGCATGGCCAGCTTGATCTCCTTCTTGTTGACCTTCTGGTCGTAGCTGCGGGTGTGGGGGCCGAACACGGTACCGCCGCCGACCCACTGGGGAGCGCGGATGGTACCCTGACGGGCACGGCCGGTGCCCTTCTGACGCCACGGCTTCTTGCCGCCGCCGCGAACCATGCCGCGGGTGCGCGTGTTGGCGGTGCCCTGGCGCCAGGATGCCTGCTGCGCCTTCACGGTGCGATGCATCACAGGCACGTTCGGCTCGATGGCGAACACGGCGTCGGAAAGCTCGACCGTGCCGGCGGCAGCGCCCTTCACGTCCTTAATCTCAATAGTTGCCATAGTTGCTGTAACTCCTTGTTACCGATCGTTTCAATTAAGCCATGCGGACGCGGACGATGCCGTTCTTGCCGCCGGGCACCGCACCCTTGACCAGGATGAGGTTCTGCTCCTCGTCGATGCGAACAACCTCGAGGTTCTTCACAGTGACGGTGTCGCAGCCCATGTGACCCGGGAGACGCAGGCCCTTGAACACGCGGGACGGCGTGGCGCACTGGCCCACGGAACCGGGGGCGCGATGGAAGTGCGCGCCGTGGCCGCCCGGGCCGCCGGCAAAGCCGTAGCGCTTCATGACGCCCGCGAAGCCCTTGCCCTTGGACGTGCCCGTGACGTCGACCTTCTTCACGTCGGCGAAGGCCGCGACGGTCTGCTCGTCGCCCACCTTGTACTCGCCGGCGTTCTCCACGCGGACCTCGCGCAGGTAGCGCTTCGGCTCGGCGCCCTGCTTGTCGAAGTGGCCCTGCATGGGCTTGTTCACGCGGCGGGGCTTGATGTAGCCGAAGCCCATCTGCACGGCCTCGTAGCCGTCGGTATCCACAGTCTTCACCTGGCACACGGTGTTCGGCTCGGCCTGGATAACGGTGACCGGGACAATGCGGTCCTGGTCGTCGAAGATCTGGGTCATGCCGATCTTCTTGCCATAGATAGCGTTAATCATGCCCAAACCTCCTTACAGCTTGATCTCGATGTCAACGCCAGCGGGGAGATCGAGACGCATCAGGGAGTCAACCGTGTTGGGGGTCGGCTCCAAGATGTCGATCAGGCGCTTGTGGGTGCGCATCTCGAACTGCTCGCGGGAGTCCTTATTCACATGGGGCCCACGGATGACGCAATACAGGTTGCGCTCCGTCGGCAGCGGAATAGGACCGGAAACCTTGGCACCCGTCTTCTGGGCGGTATCGACGATGAGGCGCGTGGACTGATCCACGATCTCATGATCGTATCCCTTGAGACGGATGCGAATCTTCTGACTTGCCACTTACATTACCTCCAAATAGAAGTTTCTCTGAGGGCGCCTTAGGCGTTGCCGCCGGCCTTGCTGATAATCTCGTCCTGCACGGACTTGGGCACCGGCTCGTAGGAGTCGAACTGCATGGTGTACACGGCGCGGCCCTGCGTACCGGAACGCAGGTCGGTCGCGTAGCCGAACATGTTGCCCAGAGGCACCTTCGCCTCGATGACGACGGCGCTCCCGCGCTGCTCCTGGCCCTGGATGAGGCCGCGGCGGGACGGGATGTCGCCCATGACGAAGCCCGTGTACTCCTCGGGAGTCTCCACCTCGACGGCCATGACCGGCTCCAAGATGACCGGGTTGGACTTGCGCAGGGCGTCCTTGATGGCCATGGAACCGGCCACCTTGAAGGCAGCCTCAGAGGAGTCGACATCGTGGTAGGAGCCGTCGATGAGCTCGACCTTCACGTCCTCGACGGGATAGCCCGCCAGAACGCCGGAGTTCAGCGCCTCCTGGATGCCCTTGTCAATGGACGGGATGTACTCCTTGGGCACCACGCCGCCGACGATCTTGTTGACGAACTCGTAGCCCGCTCCCGGCTCCTGCGGGTACATGTTGATGACCGCATGGCCGTACTGGCCTCGACCGCCGGACTGGCGGACGAACTTGCCCTCGGCGTTCATGACCTCGTGACCCGGACGCTCGCGATAGGCAACCTGGGGCTTGCCCACGTTGGCCTCGACCTTGAACTCGCGCAGCAGGCGGTCGATGATGATCTCGAGGTGCAACTCGCCCATGCCGGCGATGATGGTCTGGCCGGTCTCGTGGTTGGTGGACACGCGGAAGGTCGGGTCCTCCTCGGCGAGCTTCTGCAGCGCGATGGCCATCTTGTCCTGCTCGGCCTTGGTCTTGGGCTCCACGGCGATGTCGATAACCGGATCGGCGAACTCCATGGACTCCAGGATGATCGGCGCGTTCTCGGCGCACAGGGTGTCGCCGGTGGAGGTGTCCTTCAGGCCCACGACGGCGACGATGTCGCCAGCGGACACGGCGTCGATGTCGACGCGCTGGTTGGAGTGCATCTGCAGAAGACGGCCGATGCGCTCCTTCTTGTCCTTCGTGGCGTTCAGCACGTAGCTGCCGGCGTCCAGATGCCCGGAGTACACGCGCAGGTAGGTGAGCTTGCCCACGTAGGGGTCGGTCATGATCTTGAAGGCCAAGGAAGAGAACGGGGCCTTCGGATCGGCCGGACGATCCTCTTCCTCGCCGGTCTCGGGGTTCACGCCCTTGATCGGCGGGATGTCCACCGGGGACGGCATGTAGTCGACCACGGCGTCCAGCAGCTCCTGCACGCCCTTGTTCTTGTAGGCGGAGCCCACGAACACGGGGTTGATCTTGCAGGCGATGACGCCCTTGCGGATGGCGGCCTTCAGCTCCTCGACGGAGACTTCCTCCTCCATGAGGACCTTCTCCATGAGGTCGTCGTCGCAGTCGGCGGCGGCCTCAAGCAGCTCCTGGTGGTACAGCTCGGCATCTTCCTTGAACTCGGCCGGGATCTCGGCCATGGGCTCGGGGTAAGTCATGCCCTTGTCGTCGGCTTTGAAGTCCCAAGCGGTCATGGTCACCAGGTCAACGATGCCCCAGAAATTGTCCTCGGCACCCATGGGAATCTGGGCGGCCACGGCCTTCGCATCCAGACGATCGCGCATGGTCTGGATGGCATGGAAGAAGTCGGCACCCACGCGGTCGTACTTGTTGATGAAGGCGATGCGGGGCACGCCGTAACGCTCGGCCTGGCGCCACACCGTCTCGGACTGCGGCTGCACGCCGGCAACGGCATCGAATACGGCGACGGTGCCGTCGAGCACGCGCAGGGAGCGCTCTACCTCGGCCGTGAAGTCCACGTGGCCGGGGGTGTCGATGATCTGGAAGCGGTATTCCTTGCCGTCGGATGCGCCGCCGGGGTACTTCCAAAAGCAGGTGGTGGCTGCGGCGGTGATGGTCACGCCGCGCTCCTGCTCCTGGACCATCCAGTCCATGGTGGCAGCGCCGTCGTGCACCTCGCCAATCTTATGAGTCTTGCCCGTGTAGTAGAGGATGCGCTCGGTCGTGGTGGTCTTGCCTGCATCGATGTGGGCCATGATGCCGATGTTGCGCGTATCCTTCAGATCGATTTTAGCCATGCATCTTCACCAGCCCTAGAAGCGATAGTGCGAGAACGCACGGTTAGCCTCGGCCATCTTGTACATGTCCTCGCGCTTCTTCACAGCGGCGCCCGTGTTGTTGGAGGCGTCGATGATCTCGTTGGCGAGACGCTCGCGCATGGTGTGCTCCTTGCGCTTGCGGGAGAAGTCGACGATCCAGCGGATCGCCAATGTGGTGGCACGACGGGAGTTGACTTCCATCGGCACCTGGTAAGTGGCGCCGCCCACGCGCTTCGGCTTGCACTCGAGGGTGGGGCGGACGTTGTCCATGGCCTTCTTGAACACGGTCAGCGGATCCTCGCCGGTCTTCTCCTGAACCAGGTCGAAGGCGCCGTAGACGATGTTCTCGGCGATGGACTTCTTGCCGTCAAGCAGAACCTTGTTGATGAGCTGCGTGACGAGACGGTTGTTGAACTTTGCGTCCGGCTGCGTTTCGCGGCGGACTGCTGCTGCACGACGCGGCATGTAGTTACTCCTTTTGCTTCTGCGCGCTTCGGGGCACCGGTTCGGCGTCCATTAGGTCGGTGGGGCTCCTTACCCAGACTCTACCGGCCCGCGCGGCTTAACGAACGTTATTTCGGGCGCTTGGCGCCGTAGCGGCTGCGGGCCTGCTTGCGGTTGTCCACCGCAGCGCAGTCGAGCGCCGCGCGGATGACCTTGTAACGGACACCGGGAAGGTCCCTTACACGGCCGCCGCGAATGAGCACCATGGAGTGCTCCTGGAGGTTGTGGCCCTCGCCGGGGATGTAGGCCGTGACCTCCATACCGTTGACGAGACGCACACGGCAGACCTTGCGAAGAGCGGAGTTCGGCTTCTTGGGGGTCGTGGTGTACACGCGGGTGCACACGCCGCGCTTCTGCGGGTTGCCCTTGAGCGCCGGGGTCTTCGACTTGTCGACCGTCTTCTTGCGGCCCTTGCGGACCAGCTGGTTAATTGTAGGCAAGACTCTTTTCCTTTCCTTTTTCCACGGGCTTGCACTGCACAAAACAAGCGCCTCTGTGAGGCGCGAGGGGGTATATTACGAGGGTTTCCGCTGTGTGTCAAACGCCACGCACCCGGGCGTATCCATCCCCTCCGGCGAGCGGCACAATTTGTCCATAATCGCAGGAAGTGCAGGCAAGGAAGCCCCACGCACTTCCGACCGACAAGGACTGGCACGCTTTCTCGTAGAGGCCGACGAGGACTGACGCGCTTTTCCCGTAGGGGCCGACCTTGGTCGGCCCTCCCGACCGATGAAGGCCAGCGCCCCCGGTCATCTAAACCGACTTCAATCGTCATCTATCCCATCATCTCCGAAGCCGGAGACGAGATCGATGAGCTCGGCCTTGGAATGGACATCGAGCTTCTGATAAATGTGCCGACGATGAGTAATGGCGGTTCCCTCGGCAATGAAAAGCACCTCCTGAACGCGACCCAGCCCATGCCCGCGCGCCAGAATGCCCAGAACCTCTGCCTCTCGCTCAGTCAGCGCGTAGACCTCAGCCACGGCCGCGACCCGCTCATCGAAAGGCGTACCGCCGTCAGCAGACTCCGCCTCTTTGCCCCCTGCGGCAGTTACGGCCCTCTTGTAGGCCCGCGCCAAACTTCCGCGCGTCAACACCATATCCGACGCGATAACAGCAAGCACCATGGCCGCGATGGCCGTCACGCTCACGTGGCCCTGGAGATCGAGGCTCTCCATCATAAGCGCCAAACTCGACCCCAAAGCCGCGCCCAGAGCAAGCGCGCCCAGAGCCACACCCCGCACGATAGCAAAAGGTACGCGAATCTGCCCGGCCGCCTCCGCCTCGATGCCACCCACCAAGGAAAGGTACACCCACAGAGCCACCGCCGAGGCCCCCATGGCAAAGCGCAGGGAGAATTCGCTTCCGGCATCGAAGGGGTAAAAAGCCACAAGTATCGGTATGGCCGCAAAGCGTAGAAGGAGCAGCCAGCTGAATCCCTGTTTGAGCAGCGCCTTTGCCACAACCTCGACCACGAGGGAGATAACGACGCCCGAAAGGCTCAAAAGCCATGTCCACGACAGGGCGTGACCGTGACGCGCAATGAGAAACTGCGTGATCATCAGGGCGAAGACAAGGCCGAACAGGCCATAGGACGCGATAATGCGAACAAAAGCCCCCTGCAGATGCGTCACTGGCGAAGAGGTTTTAGCAGGAGCCTCACCGCGAGACGCCGACACCATGAACAAGGCGCTGGACACCGCCGAGAACACGGCGACCACTGCAAGCAGCAACCAGTGGATGCCTATGGACTGAGCGAAGGCCGCCAGCAGGCAGGCAGCGAGTACGACGAGAAACGAAACCCGGGAGCGCGCCGGAGCATCCAGCCGTCCAAAGCGTTCGCTCCATACCATGGTGAGCAAACCGCCGCCCAAGCCGAGCAGCGCGCCGGACACGACGCGCAGAACCGCAACTGCCACAGAGGCGCCCCGTTCGGGAACGAGCAGAAGCGCTGCGCCGGCGATGGCAGCCAACGCGCCCGCAAACGCCCCGAAGACGCCTCGAGACCATTCGTCCCTCCAACGCGCGAAAGACGCTGCGCACGCCGTCGTCCCCAAAACAACAAGATAAGAAAAGAGAAGGGGGTTCAGCCCCGACAGCGCCAGATCGCCCCCGCGATACATATCGGCTACCACGCCGACAATGGGAAGCCACGTTTGGGCGCCAATATACCCGAGAACCACCAAAAGCCCGCTCTTCTCGGAAGCCCCTCCTAGCCCCTGAGACGGTAGCGCGCCATCGTCCTTCGTAATTCCTACCATCGCCGACCCTCCCGTATCGATGTGCGGTCAAGGGCAGTATAGCAAGGGCAAGGCCGAGAACCACCCACAATCTGTCCTTCGTCATCCCTTATCCCACCTGGTCTTTCATCCTTTTCAGATGATGGCTTGGCAGCAAAATAATCTGTCTCCTCCCGCGAAGCATCGGCTTTGGATGATGGCATTTCGGCGACGAGGACGCACAATGCCGCCCATCGAATTCAATCCGGCGGGACGACGAGAGAGCCGCCGGAGCCACTTGGAAGGAGAGGAGCATGGCTCACGTATCCCTGCGCAAGATCGTTCTTGCCTCCGCTGTCGCGGGTGTCATCGCACTTATGTCCCTGGGCACTGTCGGCTGCGCCCCGAAAACGGCAGATCTCAGCGAAACGGGCAGCGGCTCACAGGCTGAAGCCGACGAGAACGCCGCAATGACAGGGGACTTCGCGTTCTCCGCAGATGCCGACTGCACCACCTGCCACAGCACCGAGGGCGACTCGCTCGGCGACGCGACGATGCCCGCATCTAACCATGCGACGCAGGAGTGCACCACCTGCCATAGCGACATCGACAGCCTGGCGACCGCCCACGATGGCGTGCAGTTCGGCGACAAGACGCCCAAACGGCTGAAAAAGACCACCATCGATACCACCGCCTGCTTCAGCAGCGGTTGCCACGGCAGCCAGGAGGATCTGGCCGCCAAGACTGAAGCCTGCGCCATCCTCACCGACGCCAACGGCACGGTAGTGAACCCCCACGCCCTGCCCGAGAACGAAGATCATACGACCATCGACTGCGGCAGCTGTCACAGCATGCATTCCGACGACACCATCGAGGACACGGCAAAGAAGGCATGCAAGGGCTGCCACCACATGGACGTCTACGAGTGCAACACCTGCCACGAGTAAGGCCCGGCGCATTTAATTGACTCCGGTTCCGCCCGGACCCCGTCAATCCCTCCCCCTACGGGGTCCGAGTGCGGCCATTCCCATCTCAGCATCATCCGCACTCCGGCGGATGACATAGCAAGCCTTATTAAGGAGGAAAACATGGAGGAAGTATCTCGCCGCTCTTTTTTGAAGGGCTCCGCCCTGGCTGCCGCCGGCGCTGCCGGCGCCGCCGCCCTGGCCGGGTGCGCCAACAACGACGCTGCGCTCTCTGAGACTGGCAGCACCCCCGAGTGGATGCCCGAGACCTGGGACTACGAGACCGACGTTTTGGTGATCGGCTACGGCGGAGCGGGCCTGTGGGCCGGCATCACCGCCTTCGACGAGGGCGCTCAAGTGCTCTATCTGGAGAAATCGCCGTTCCGCGGAGGCGGGTCCTCGTCTATCAACATGGGTCAGTGGACTGCCCCCCACGATGCCGACGCGGCCGCTCAGTTTGCTTTCGAGGCCTTCCATGGGCAGACACCTATGGAGGTCTGCCAGGCCTGGGCCGAGGAAGCCGTGCAAAACCCCGACTACGCCGACGAGTACGGCCTCGAGTACACCCTGGGCGATAGCCCCCGTGCCGAGTACAACCTCTTCACTGGCTACGAGGAGATGTACGTCGGTTCCGGCGACGGCTACGGCGCGGGCTTCTTCGAGGCCATGGACCAACATCGCGCCGACCGCGGCATCGAGGTGCTGTTCGAATGCCACGACGAGGAGCTCATCCAGAACCCCGTCACCAAGGAGATCGTCGGCTGCTACACCCTCATGGGAACCGACGAGACCCCCAAGGCCGTGAAGGCCTCCAAGGGCGTCATCCTGTGCACTGGCGGCTTCGAATTCAACGAGGAGCTGCAGGCCAAGTATCTGAAGTGCTACCCGATGCGCGGCTTCTACGGCTGGAAGTACAACACCGGCGACGGCATCACCATGGCCCAGAAGGTGGGTGCCGACCTGTGGCACATGCAGCAGGTCTGTGGCGGCGACGACGCCTGGTTCGACGATCCGGAGATCGTGCCCGGGGGCGTTTCCGTGCAGAGCCCCACGCCCAATTACATCAAAGTATCTCGCCTAGGCGAACGCTGGGGTAACGAGGAAATCTTCAGCCCCCATGGTGGCTGGAAGCCCTACGCCAATTTCGATGAGGAGATCTGCGATTTCGACCGTATTCCCTCTTGGTACATCTTCGATCAGACCTCCTTCGACGGCGGCTCCTGGGGCGGCATGGTCGGCGGCGCGGCCACCGAGAACGGTGGCATGGGCATCGGCTACATGACCGAGGGTCTCGATCCCGAACTCGGTGGCTGGGCCGGATGGTCTGCCGACAACAAATGGGAGCTCGAGCGTGGCTGGATTACCACCGGCGCCACCCTGGACGAGCTGGCCGCCAACATCGCCGCCAGCAAATGGGACGACAAGATGGACGCTGAGAAGCTGAAGGCCTCCGTTGCCCGCTGGAACGAGCTGTGCGACAAGGGCGCTGACGAGGACTTCGGCCGCCAGCAGCTGGCAAAGGTCGAGACCGGTCCGTTCTACGCCATTCCGCTGTACCCGGGCATCTGCAATACCATCGGCGGTGCTCGCCGCAACGAGAACGCCAACATCGTCGATCCGAGCGGCAACCCGATTCCGCGCCTGTACTCCGCCGGCTCGTTCGGCAACATGAATGGCCACACTTACGCCATCACCGGCGGCAATGGCTCCGAGAACTGGTGCGTCGGCCGTATCGCCGGCCGCAATGCCGCCGCCCTCGAACCCTGGGATGCCGCAACCGAGGCCTAGGCCCGGCCTGGCGCCGATGAGCACAAGCGGGCCCGCTCTTGAAAAGCGGGCCCTTTTTCTAAACGAGAGAGGAAGGAGGGGCTCTGTGGCTCAACTCGAGTTTTCCGTTCCTTATAACGGAGACGCCGCCACGCTGCGACAGCTGATCGCGCTTCAAAGACGCAACGGCAACGTTATTCGGGAGATCTACCTGAATGCGCCGCAAGCCATCACCGGTTCGGGCCGCGTTGGAAACGTGACGACCCTCGACGAGTTCGTCGGAGTGGTCAGCATCATTCGCGAAGCGGGCATCCGCGTCGACGTCACAATGAATTCCACGTGCGATGGCGGGGATTGGTACGCCGAGGAGACCCTCAATCGACAAATCGGATTCATTCGCGACATGCACGAGCAACACGGCATTGAGGCAGTGACACTGGCCAATCCCTTCCTCATTGAACAAGCGCGCCAAACCTGTCCGAACCTTGAAATCAGCGCCTCAGTCCTCGCTGACATCGATTGCTTTTCCCGCGCCGAAGCCTTCGCACTGGCAGGTGCCACCACTATGACCGTGGACACGAGCATCAACCGCGACCTGAAGCTCTTGCGGCAAATCCGCGAGAAACTTGGCGTAGAGCTCAAGCTCATGGTAAACGAGGGGTGCTTGAACAAATGCCCCTACCGCAAGTTCCACATGAACTTGATCTCCCACAAATCCCACGAAGAGCGCGACGAGGGCAACGCCTTCTCTTTCGCTTGCGGCGACATCATCGGCCGCGATGCCGGGCAGATTTTCAAATCGAACTGGATCAGGCCCGAAGATATGCGCCGCTACGAGGGCATCACAAGCTTCTTCAAAATTGTCGGCCGCGATATGATGCCGAGCAAAGTGCTTCGCTGCACCGAAGCCTACTTGGACGAGTCCTACGACGGCAACCTCTTCGATCTGCTGTGCAGCTCCATCGGCTATTACGGCATCGAATTCCGCGCGCACATCGACAACAAGGCACTTGGCAGGACGAATTTCTTCAAACGCACCTCCACTTGCAACAGACAATGCCAGCGCTGCGCCTATTGTGCCGAATTGGCCGACGAGCTTCTGGGCTATGGCTGGATCACTCGCGAGATGCTCGAGGATATGGGGCAGACGTCGATGATCGCCGCCATCGAAGCGCAATTCGGAGGCAGCTACCCTGTTTGCCGCTCCTTTTCAAAGACGCCCCTTGAAAACCCATTCCAATCTCTGTAAACGCGAGGAGGAACCCTATGTCTACCCAAGTCAGAACCTGGACCGAGTATTGCGGCGCCGAGGGCGAGCCCTCGCGCTGGGATCTGTCCATCAACGACCGCCCCGTGCCGGGCGGCTATATCGAGAAAACCGCCGAAGGGTTCGAGATCCATTATCCACACCTTCCCCTCAAAAAGCTCACCACCCTAGAGGAGGCGAAGCGCAGCCTGGAGCTGGCCCCACCGATTTCAACAGCTGGCCTGAAAGTGGGAAGGATAGCCGACGAGGACAGCGACCTCATCTCGTCTGCCGAAGCTGGCGAGATACTCGGCGTGAGTCGCTTCCGCGTGAATGCCATGGTGGCCTCGGGCGTGCTGCCCGGCCGCCGCGACAACGGCAAGATTCTCGTCGATCGCGCCGCTGCGGAGCAGAAGGCCGCCCAAGGCCTCCCCGAGGGACCTCAAGGGAAGTTCGCCAACCTTTTCCTGTTCTACGCGCCAGCAGGCGAACGCACGCAATATGTGGCTGAACTCGAAGCCGACGACGCCGACTCCATCGAACGCGCCCGCGCCTTCGCCCAAGAAGTCATGGAGGACGAAAGCGAAGACGCCGTAGAAGTGCGCGACTACCTGCGCATGCGCAACTTCTTGCGTCGCCACGAAAACGAATTTGAGTTTGCTCGCAGCGTCTTTGGCGATCTCGTCGAAGAGCGAGCCCGACGCGCATCCCTACGCATACCGGAAACTGAAGCATAGCCTTTCACGCGATCTTGTCTTAGACGATACCAAACCTCGGATTTTGGCAGTCCACGGGTACCAAACCTCCAGTTTCGCCCGAAGCTCTGATCTGGGAAAACTTCCTATAATGCCTGGTAGATGGCTTGTCGCAGTTCAGCCAAAACGGGCGGTTTGGTTCCCTGCGCCTGGCAAAACAGGCGGTCTGGTACCCGCATCTGCCAAAATCCGAGCCTTGTCCCCGCAGGTGCCGGGACAAGGCTCTCCCTGCCGGAAAAGGCCGTGCAAGGGGGGGCGATCAAGGTCGCCCCCCCCCACGGGATCGCTCCTGAAGCTACCCCGCGTACTCGGCGATGATGGCCTCGACGTAGCGGGCCATGTTCTGGAGGTCGGCTACCTCTATATACTCGTCGACGGAATGGAAGTTGGTCATGCCGATGCCGAGGGTGATGGCGTCGGCGCCCTTCGTGCCGAGGATGTTCGCGTCGGCCCCGCCGCCGGAGGTGGCGTGGCGGGACTCAAGGCCGCAAGTGGCCGCAGCGGCCTCCAAATGCGCGACGATGGCGTCGCCGGGCTCGTGCATGACAGCCGGGTAGTCCAGCTCCCAGGCCACTTCCACCTGGCCGCCGAAGCGGGCGGCGGCTTCTTCCAAGGCGCGGGTCATGGCGTCGCGCTGGGCGAGCACGCGATCCTCGTACAGCGAACGGCACTCCCCCATGAGCGTCACGACGGCGGGCACGATGTTCACGGCCACGCCGCCCTCGATGCGGCCGACGTTGGCCGTGGTGCACTCGTCGATGCGCCCAAGCGGCATGGCGGCCACGGCGGCTGCGGCGATCTGAATGGCGGAGACGCCCTCCTCGGGCTCCACGCCGGCATGGGCGGCACGGCCCTCAATGCGAGCGCGCAGCGTCCAATGATAGGGCGCTCCCATGATGATGGTGCCCGGCGCCCCGTCCGCATCGAGCACGAACAGCGGGAAACATCCGTCGCGCTCGGCTTCCGGGGTAGCCGCCGGCAGATTCTCCGGCCACGCGAGCGCGTCCTCGGCCAAGGCGCCGGCCCCCAGCAGGCTCTGCTCCTCGCAGGTGGTGAGCAGCACCGTGATGTCGGGCCGGGGCGCACCGGACTCCAACACCGAGCGCAGCCCCTCGAAAATGGCGGTGATGCCGGCCTTATCATCGGCTGAGAGAATCGTCTCCCCCGCCGAGCAGACGACCTCGGCCATGCGGCAGGTGACGTCGTCGCAGATATGGCGCTGCTCGATGACCGCCTCGATGCCCGCGCAGGGCTTCACCGTGTCCAGATGCGCCGAGAACCCGATGCGCCCCGGCACCGTGCCGGGCAAATGCGCGATGAGGTTGCCCGTATCCGACCCCGTTTCCGCCGCAGAAGCGTCGAAGGTGACCGTGAATCCCATCTCCGCCAGTTTTTCTGCACAATAAGCTGCCATGGGAGCCTCGTGCCATGACGGGCTCTCGATGGCCGCCATCTCCAAAAACGAATCAAGCACGCGATCGGGGTTCATGAGGGTCCTTCTTTCCAAATTCCTAAATTTTTTGTCGCAGGGATGCGCCCAAGGAAAACAGCGAGGGTCCGACAGGTGCCTGGATTTGCCCCGCCTTTTGCCCAAGCGGCCTTCGTGCCGCGCCGTGGCAAAGACAAGGGGCAAGGCCAGGTGCCTGTCGGACCCGCAGCGTCGCGTAATAATTCCTCAAGGAATTATTACGAGGCAAGAATGGGGGCCGCCACCTGCTTCTTGCGGGACAGCACGCCGGGCATCCAGTTGCCGCCCTCGCAGCACTCGATCTCGAAGACGCGGTTCACACGGGCCGGATCGCCCTCCACGATGAACTGCGAGCCCTCGGCCAGAATATCGGTGACGAGCAGCAGGGCGAACTCGTAGCCGTTATCTTCCACGAGCTTCTTCATGTGATCGCGAATCTCCGCCTCGCGGGCCATCACAGTCGGCAGGTCTACCGTCTCGCGCTGGGCGATGAGCACCGTCACGTCGTCGTTGACCTTGAACTCCTTGGAATCGGCCTCGACCAACTTGGCGATGGGCATTTTGTCCTCGCCGCCGCGGGTGCGGAAGATGTCCATGCCGTACTCCACCGCGTCGATGCCGAGCTTGTCGGCGAGGAAGTTCACCTGGTCGACGTCCACCTGGGTGCAGGTGGGAGACTTCATGATGACCGTGTCGGTGAGGATGGCCGACAGGAGCACGCGGGCGATGGAATCGGGCAGCTCGATGCCGGTCTGGCGGAACTGAAGCGTGACGATGGTGGCCGTGGAGCCGATGGGGAGGTTCAAAAAGAGGATGGGGTTGGCCGTGGAAACATCGGCGATGCGATGGTGGTCGATGATCTCGACGACATCGGCGTTCTCGATACCCGGGGCCGCCTGGCCGATCTCGTTGTGATCCACGAGGATGACCTTCTGCTTGACTTCCTCGCCATCGCGCTCGACAGGGTTCACGTTTTCGATGAGCACCGGCTCGGCGATGTCGTTCTGCTCCAGAATCCAGGCGCTTTCCACCGGCAGCGGCCCCAGACGGGCGGGCACGTACTCGACGGCGTCGGCCTCGCCGTCGCGGGCGGCCAGCGCATTCTTCAGATGCGCGTAGCCCACGGCTGCGGCGATGGAGTCGTTGTCGGGGTTGCGATGGCCCACGACGAGGATTTTGGAAGACATGAAGGTTCCCCTTTCTCACCAACTTACGGTTTTGAGGCAGTATAGCGCCTCTGCGCCCGTTAGGCGATGGGCTATGATAGGCTTCTTCGATGAAATGAAGCCCTGAACTGCTCTGCGGATGAGAAACGCGAAAGGAGCTCTTGTGAAAACCTATGGTCTGAGGGACATTATCGGCCCCATCATGGTGGGACCGTCCAGCTCGCATACGGCGGGGGCTTTGGCCCTCGCCTCCATGGCGCGGAAGCTCTTCGGCGAGCAGCCCGAACGCGCCGTCTTCACCCTGTACGGCTCCTTCGCCGCCACCGGATCCGGCCACGGCACCGACAAGGCGCTGGTGGCCGGCATCCTGGAGCTTGCGACCGACGACCCGCGCGTGGCCGACGCCTTCGCCCTGGCGAAGGCAGCCGGCGTGCAGGTGGACATCGTCTGGGACACGACCACCGAGGTGGCGCACCCCAACACCGTGGACATCCGCTGCGAGAGCCGCGAGGGGCGCACCCTGGAGATGCGGGGCGTCTCCATCGGGGGCGGCGCGGCGGTCATTCGGCGCATCAACGGCATCGACGTGGACATCACCGGGGAACGCACGAGCGTGGTCGTGCACCAGCGCGATGAGCGCGGGGTGCTCGCCCACATCGCCGGCGTGCTGGCCGACTGCGGCATCAACATCGCCAACGCGAACCTGCACCGCACGGCCAAGCGCGGCGACGCCTACACCGTCCTTGAGACCGATAGCGCCGTGGATGCGAGCGTGCGCGAGCTTCTGATGGACCACCCGGACATCATCAACGCGCGCGTCGTACCCGCCACCTGCGCCGGCGACGGCGAGGAGGTGCCCGTACCCGAGGATGCCGAGGAGCGGTTCGCCCGCTGGGACTACGCATCCGGCGAGGAGCTTCTGGCGCTGTGCGAGCGCGAGCACGTCACCATCGCCCAAGCCTTCCGCGCCCGCGAGGAGGCGCTGTGCGCCAAGCAGGGCACCGAGGCCGGCATCGACGCCTATCTCGATCGCGTTCTGGAAGTGATGGGCAACGCCGCCACCGAGCCCTTGGGCAACCCGCAGCCCTCCGTGGGCGGCCTCATCGGCGGCGAGGCGGCGAAACTGCGGGCGGCCTTGGAAGATGCCGATCCCCGGCACCGCTTGGTAGATCCCCTGGCGGCCCGGGCGGCCCAGTACGCCCTGGCGACCCTGGAGACCAACGGGCGCATGGGCGTCATCGTGGCCACCCCCACCGCGGGCTCGGCCGGCGTGCTCCCCGGCGTGCTTCTGGCCCTGCGCGACGAGCGCGGCTTCTCCCACGACCAGCTGCGCGAGGGCATCCTCACCGCCGCGGGCCTGGGCTACCTCATCGCCCGCAACGCCAGCGTGTCCGGCGCCGAGGGCGGCTGCCAGGCCGAGGTGGGAAGCGCGGCCGCCATGGCGGCTGCGGCGGCCGTCACGCTTGCCGGCGGTGCCCCCGACCGCTGCCTGGCCGCCGGCGCGAACGTGATGATGTCGCTGCTCGGCCTGGTATGCGACCCGGTGGGCGGCCTTGTGGAAGTGCCCTGCCAGAAGCGCAACGCCACGGCGGCCTCCGTCGCCTTCGTCAGCGCCCAGATCGCCCTTTCCGGCGTCCAGAACCTCATCAGCTTCGACGAGGCCGTGGCCGTCATGGACGAAGTGGGCCGGGGCCTTCCCCCCGAACTGCGCGAGACGGCCCTCGGCGGCATCGCCAAGGCCCCGTCCGCCTGCGCCTTCTGCGCGGGGTGCTAGGGTAACGCGACAGACGCTTCCAGCACGGCGGCCCAGATCGACGCGATCCGGGCCGCCGTCTTCTTGGCAGGGCGCCTACCCGATCTTCACGATGGGGGCGTAGTCTTTCAGCAGCTTCTTAGTCTGGCCGGTCTTGGCGAACTTGACGTGCAGGGTGTCGCCGTCGACCTTCACCACGGTACCGCGACCGAAGGTCTTGTGGTCGACGGCATCTCCCGCAGCGAACGTCGCCTGCGCGGCGGCCTTCTTGCCCTCATTCGGGTTCACCCCTGCGCCAATGCGGCCCGAGCCCGAGCCCAAACCGCCGCGGGATGCGCCGCCGACGCTGCCGGCCGCACGCCCCGTACCCGTGGCCGCGCGGTACTCGGCGAACGAGCGCCCCTGCGCCCCCGAGGCGCTCGAGCGCCCGAACACGCGGCCCTCCCCCGCCTCGGTGCCCGAACCGGCGATGCCCCGACGGCTCCCGCGCTTCTCCCAACCGGTCCCGGAAAAGCCCGCCGAGCCCAGCCCGCTCGTCTGACGCAGCTCGCTGGGGATCTCGCCGATGAAGCGCGAGACGGGGTTCGCGTGCGTCTGGCCGAAAATCTGCCGTTGCTGGGCGCAGGTAAGGCACAGGCGCTTGCGGGCGCGAGTGATGGCCACATAGGCGAGGCGCCGCTCCTCCTCCACGGCCGCCGCGTCGCCCACGGAGTTCATGTGGGGGAACAGGGTCTCCTCCATGCCGGCCACCCAGACGCAGTCGAATTCCAGGCCCTTGGACGAGTGCACGGTCATGAGGGTGACGGCCTGCCCGTCCTCGGTCACCGTGTCCAGATCGGTGCGCAGGCGCACCCATTCGATGAAATCGGCCAGCGAGTCGCCGCGCAGTACGCGCACGGGCTCGGCGGACTCGTCCTCGCCCACCGTCGGCGCGGCGAAGTCGGACTCCTCCGCATCGTGGGTCTGCACGAACTCGTCCACAACGCCCAGAAACTCCTGGATGTTCTCGACGCGCCCGCGCGCCTCGTCGGTGCCCTCGTCCTGCAGGGCGCGAATGAGGCCGGCCTTGTCAATGATCATCTCCACGACCTTGCGCAGATCGCCCACGTAGGTGGCGCCGTCCTTGATGACCTGGATGAACTCCCCCACGGCATTGCGGGTGGAGGCGCGGATGTCCGGATCGACCACCGCCAGCTCGGCCGCTGTGAGAAACGGCATGTTCATCTCGCGGCCGTACTGGTCGATGCGCTCGATGGTGGTCTTGCCGATACCGCGGCGCGGCACGTTGACGACGCGCTTGGCCGCGATGTCGTCGGCCGGGTTCACCACCAGCGTGAGGTAGGCCATCACGTCGCGGATCTCGGCGCGATCGAAGAAGCGCGTGCCCCCGACGATGCGGTAGGGCACGCCGGCGCGCAACAGCATATCTTCGAGCATACGCGACTGGGCGTTGGTGCGGTAGAACACGGCCATGTTGTTGTAGGAAGTGCCCTCGGCCCGGCGCCGGTCGATCTCCCCGGCGATCCAGCGGCCCTCGTCGCGCTCGTCGGTGGCCAGATACACCGAGATCTTCTCCCCGTCGCCCGAGTCCGTGAACAGGCGCTTCTCCTTGCGATGCTGGTTGTTGGCGATGACAGCGTTGGCGGCGGCGAGGATATTGCCCACGCTGCGGTAGTTCTGCTCCAGCTTCACCACCTTGGCCTCGGGGTAGTCGCTTTCGAATTCCAAGATGTTACGCAGATCGGCGCCGCGCCAGGAGTAGATGGACTGGTCGTCGTCGCCCACCACCATGATGTTGCGGTTCTTGGCGGCGAGCAGCTGGGTGATGGCGTACTGGGCGCGGTTGGTGTCCTGGTACTCGTCCACCATAAGATAGCGGAAGCGGTCCTGATAGGCCTCGCGCACGTCCTCGTGGTTCTTCAACAGCAGGTAGCCGTACAGAAGAAGGTCGTCGAAATCGAAGGCGTTGGCCGCCCGAAGGCGCTCCTGCAGCCGCTCGTACACGCGCTCGGCCACCTTGCCCACCGGGTCGTGGGCGTCGAAGTTGCCGGGGGTAACGAGGTCGTTCTTCGCCTGGGAGATGCGGTTCATCAGCTGGTTCACGGGAAAGCGCTTCGGATCGATGTCCAGCTCGACCATGATGTCCTTGTACAGGCGCTTCAGGTCGTCGGTATCGTAGATGGTGAAGTTCTTCGTGAAGCCGAGCCGCTCGGCATCGGCCCGCAGAATGCGCACGCACATGGAGTGGAAGGTGGACACCCACATGCCCCGCGAGCGCGTGCCCACGAGCTGCGCCAAACGCTCGCGCATCTCGGCGGCCGCCTTGTTGGTGAAGGTGATGGCCAAGATCTCCCAGGGCGCGGCCAGGTCCTGATCGAGGATATTCGCGATGCGGTAGGTGAGCACGCGGGTCTTGCCGGAGCCGGCGCCAGCCAGCACCAGAAGCGGACCTTCGGTGGTGACGACCGCCTCGCGCTGGGGGCCGTTCAAGGTGTCGATGTCGATGGGCACGGTTGCATCCTTCGCCGTTGGGTGGAACGTTCGCGGAGTTCGCTGCCCGCGCGATGCCGAGGCGAGAACCCCGGCGGCGAGCATGAAAAGAGCCGCCCGAGAGCGGCTCCCCTATTCTATCCTGTGCGCGGCCTTCTGGCCCCAAAGGCCACGAAGGCTTCACCACCTGTTCGATAAACGAGCGTCCGGCAAGGCAAGCGCGGCGGCGAAGGCCCTAGGCGCCGGTGGAGTCCTGCACGGCCTCGGGGGCGTTCCCCGTGCCCTTTTCGCGAGATGCGGCGGCCTCGTTGGCAATGCCGGCGTCGCCGAACCAGGAATCGTACAGGGCGTCGTAGGAACCGTCGGCGCGCAGGGCGGTCAGGGCCTCATTCACCGCCGTAAGCAGCGCCTCGTTGCCGGCGGCCACTGCGAAGGCGTAGTCCTTGTCGGAGGCGACAAGCTCCACCGCCTGCAGGTGCGGCTCCTTCACCTGCACGTAACGACGGAAGCGCGGCTCGTCCACGATGGCGGCCTGGGCACGCTCGGAGTTCAGCTCCATAAGGGCGTCGATGCCGTCCTCGAAGGCAACCACCTCGGCCTCGGGCAGGTTTTCGGCCACCCAGGCGGCGATGGCCGCATCGTTCTGCACGGCCACCACGGTGCCCGCATCCTGGATGCTGGCCAGGTCGTCGTGGCCGGTGTCCATCTTCGTGACCACGGCGTAGTCGGCATGCAGGTAGGGCTCGGAAAGCGCCACGCCCTCGAGCGCGGCATCGGCGGGAATGGACGACGCGCCCAGGTCGGCCTCGCCCGCGGCCACCTTCGCGGCGACGTCCTCGGGGCGGCCGGGGGTGATGTTCTGGTCGGCGTCCTTGTGGTTCACGGCCTTGGCGAACTGCACGTCCAGCCCGGCGCGCTCGCCCACCAGCCGGAGCAGCTCCACGGTAAAGCCGATCTGGCTTGTGCTGGTTGCCTGCTCGTAGGGCTCGCTGTTGAGCGCCGAGGCCACCATAAGCACGCCAGCCTCGGCCGTGGGCGCGCCCTCGGTCGCCTTCTCGCCGCCGGTTTGCGCCGAGGAGGCCTCGTCGGACGAGCAGCCGGTGAGAGCGGACAGGCAGACGGCCAGCGCGACGGTGAAGGCCAGCGCGAGCACAGCGGCACCCGCAGCGCGAAGGGCCGCGCCGAGCGGCACGCGGCGGGTGCGGGCGGAGAGGGACAGATCGGTCATGGGGCTCCTCGCTTTCGGGACAGGGCTTTCTGCGAAGCGGCGCGCGACGGGAAGCGGCCGGGACGCAATGCTCGGCCGCTCTCTCGCGCGAGCGCGTGGCTTGTCGCTTCCTACCATAGCTGCCCCGAGGACGGGCGCATCATCCCTGAGCGGCCGGCGGCATCATCCCCCGAGGGCGAATTTCAACGAAAGTGAAGCAGTTTCCCCAACAATTCCCCACTGCTCGCCCGCGCCAGCGCCCTTCGCGGCCCCGCGCTCTACCATGAAAGCGAAAGGAACCGGCGTGGACAAGCGGGAAGGCGTCCGGAGCCGACGTCGCGCACCAACGCTTCCGCCCCATGCCATCGTTGAGAGAGGACCCGTTATGAGCGACCATAAAGCCCGGGAACTAGAGCACGATACGGCCCCCAAGCACCCCAAGGGACGTAAGGAGACCTTTGCCGAGCGCGACCCGCTGGCCGCAGAGGAGCCGACCGTGCTGGAATCGTCGGCCGACGATCCGGAGTTCCCCGCCATGCAGGAGTTCGAGGTAGACGAGGGCGGCCCCAAAGCGAACACGCGCAAGCATCCCGGGCTCATATGGGCGATCATCGCCATCGTGGCGGTCATCGCGCTCTGCATCGCTTTCGCCGCCGCCGGCGACTGGATGAACCCCACCCAGGCCGAGAAGGTGCAGCAGACCGAGTTCGAGGAGCAAACCGTCCCCGAGGATTTAGGGCCGAACGAGAACCCCGAGGCAGCCTAAATCGGGCGAGCACGCCCCCACCGCCGTCCGCCATATCGTGCGACGGCTACATCACCTGCGCGCCAAAGGGCAAAAGCGACAGCTTCGCCATCTTAAGACACTGGAGGCCAATGGGGATACCGATGACGGTGATGCAGTAGAGAACACCGAGCACCGCGTAGGAAACCGCCATGGGCAGGCCGGCCAAGATGAGCCAGAATATGTTGGCGATAAGCGACGGCGCACCGCCGCCGTAGACGATCGTCTTCCCGAAGGGCGCCAGCGTGAGCGATGCCATCTTAAAGCACTGCCGTCCGAGCGGAATGCCAATGATGGTGATGGAGAACACAATCCCCGCAAGACACCACCCAATCGCCGTGACCAGCCCGCCGAAGATGATCCAGATTATGTTCGCGATAATAGACATCAGGCGCGCGCTTCTACGCTGTCGTCTTCGACCAGCACTTGCGACAAAGACTCTAAAAGCTTGGCAGAATTCTCCTCATCACAAGGGAATAGGTAGAATCTGACACCCTGGCCATACTTTACATCTGCGTAGATGTCGGCATCTCCTCGCCCTTCTATATCATCGATGATCGAGCGTCCCATATTATCGGAATAGAACACACGAGCCTCGCGATATTCGGCAATATGCTTCCCGCTAAACTTTTCCCCATAGGTTATCGCGACGTAGCAGCCGGGGAAGCTGACAAACCGACCTGCGCTTACATCTCCGCAATCCCCAGAGTCGTGCTTCAGCGTCTTAGCGTCGATAACCACCGGAGCACACGCGAGCAATTCCTTCCGAGCCTCAACTTGTGCCATCTGCTGTTGCTTTCTCTCAGAGGCTGCTCGGCTTTTTTCCCTCATCTTATCCCTGCCGTCTCCGACAACTTCAACAACTTTGTCCTTCGCGGCGCCAGCTGCTCCAGCTGCAGCACGACCGGCCTTCTTTACGACTGGTGCCGCCGCCTTGGCGGCTGCAGGAGCAACCTGCGCAGCCACCGCAACCGCAGGAGCGGCCTTATGCACCACCTTTGCAGCAGCTTTGACCTTCGGATTCTGAATCTTACCCATCATTGCCGCCACAGCTGCTACTGCCTCTGCAACATCCTTCCCGTCCATACCGACCCCCATTCTCTCCACGGGTTTCTTGCCAAATGACGATATACGTTTTTCTCTGCTTGCCCGCAACTCCCACAAACTTCATATCTTTCCCAGAATACGCCCCAGACTCAAAACGCCGGCCGGTTGACAACCTCATCGACAATCTGGGGGACCAAGCAACCAGTTATACGATTGTAATCGTACTTGATTTTGGTGGTTCTTCCAACTTTGACCTCAATGACCCCTTTGCTAGGATTAATGCCGCATTTTGTAGTGATGATGGAATTCTCTCTGATTGAGAACTCAAGTACGCCATGTTTTTTAACCGTGCCCGCATGAACGCCATTAGCGTATATCTTGAGGGAGCCGCCTATGAGGTTCATTTGCGAGAGCCCGTAGACAATCACTGTCCCACTACCCTCATCGGCATCGCCCCCAAGCGGGCATCCGCATTTTACACAAGCGCAAGCCCTGTTGCTCACATCGGCGCCGCACTCGGGACATTTAATAAGCATGGCATACTCCAATCAAGCTCGATCGGTATATCCGAACCATCAGAAAAGAATGGGAGTGTCGCAGAAACGCAAACGCGACTCAAATCCATCCTATTCTAAAGAGTCGCGGAGTCCTCCGCATTAGCTGCCAGCTAAATGCTGCTTCCGTCCCTCGCGCATAATTGCGTCAGCGCGCACTGAACCTTCTGCATCTAGAGAGGCAGGAGAGACTACGGCGCTTCAAGGATACAAGAGATGCCTTTCGACGAGGAGTAGAGGACAGTGACAGCCTAGGCCACCACGACGAAAGACTCTTCCTCCATGACCACCTCGGTTGAGCGCTGCGCGTCCAGGCGGCGATTGCGGAAGTAGACGAGCCAGTTGGCGGCAATGCACACCACGTTGATGAAGTAGACGATCAGCACCCAGTTGAGGTTGCCGGAAACGAACTTGGCCGCGATACCGGCGAAGTAACCGGCAGTGATCAGCGCGATGAACTGCCAGCTGGTACCAACCGCTGTGCCGGCTCGATAGTTCTTGTACGCGTTCAACGGCCATGACAGACCGAAGCAGATGAGCATGATGGCCTCGAGTAGCTCCGCCATAAAATCGATCGCTTCCTTTACAAATCGTCGTATGTTCCGTACGGTTGTCGATTCTAGAACACCCAGGCCGCACGTCAACCTCTTTAACGGCATGACGGCATCCGTTACCCACTTGCCACGGCGTGCCCACAGAATCGGCGAGCTGCGCGCGACCCGTACGAGACAGCCGCCTGACGCGCGCGGACTCGCCGCGGAGTTCTCCCAGGACGCCTCGGCCCGACTGCGCCTCTGCATGCCAGCCCAAATCTGACTGCCGCCATCCGCCTCGCGCTTAACGCTGCGCTACCTTCCATGTTTTCATCGATTTCGCGGCGACCCCTTCGGCCGTGGTATGCTGCTGTTCATGGAAAAACTCTACGATATGCACTGCCATGTGGGATTTGCACCCGCACCTGCCACCGTAGCGGCTGAGGGGGCGCAAGCGGGCATCGGCGCGCTCTCGTGCACGGTGGAGCCGACGGAATACGAGCAGCTGCGCGCAGCCCTGGCCGATGCGCCGAACGTCGCTGTGGCCCTGGGCGCACACCCCTGGTGGATCGCCGACGGGCGCGTGGGCGAAACCGAGCTGGCCCGGTTCTGCGAGCTTGCGCGCACGACCCGATTCATCGGGGAGATCGGGCTCGACTTCGCCGGCCCGCGCGATACGGAAGAGAGCCGTGCCCTGCAGACGAGCGCTTTCGCCTGTATTCTGGCCACATGCAACGAGTCCGCAGCGCCCTTGGCACCCACCAATCCCGAAGGCGCGACAGCAACCAGCGGGCAAAACCGAACCTGTATCGCAACCACGAGCCCCGAGGCGAACCCACCCAGCGAAGGCACCCTCACCCGCAGCGCCACCGACACTGCGCCGAAGCTCATCTCCATCCACGCCATCAATGCCGCCGCAGCAGCACTCGATGCGCTCGAACAAGCCAGCACCTTTGCGCTGCATCGCGTGATCTTTCACTGGTTCTCAGGCACTTCCGATGATTTGCATCGAGCCGTCAAGCTTGGCTGCCTCTTTTCGGTGGGGCCGCGCATGCTGGCGTCGCGGCGCGGACGCGAATACGCCCGGCAGATTCCCCTAGGTCAGCTACTCCTGGAAACCGACATGCCCGCCCGCAAGGACGACAACCTACCCGCCGAAGTTTGGCGCGCCGAGCTGAACAACGCCCTTTCCGGCATCGCGCAGCTGAAGGGCATCGACCGCGCAGAGCTTGCGGAGCACATCGCCTCCACAAGCCGCGAGCTGCTGATACGCTAGCAGTGAGCGCTCCTCGCGTGCCGGACAGCCCATCTTGGCCACAAGGTTTCTTCTTCTGAGGAGGACATTTCCGCAGCCGTTTCGCGACAGCACTTACGCGGCGTGCAAACGAGGCAGCCGACTCGCGTATAATGGTCGCCATGAACGCTAAGCCCAAGAAAATACGCCTGGACGACCTGCTGGTAGAACGGGGAGACTTTCCCGACCGCGCGACCGCGCTGCGGGCCGTGATGGCGCGCGAGGTGCGGGTAGACGACGTGTACGCCACGAGCGCCGCGATAAAGGTCGCGCCCACAGCCGACATCTTCATTCGCGGCCGCAAGCAATTCGTCTCCCGCGGCGGCAAGAAACTCCAGGGGGCGCTGGACGCGTTCAAGCAGGACGTCGCCGGCATGAACTGCCTGGATATCGGCTCGTCCACCGGCGGCTTCACCGACTGCCTGCTGCAGGCGGGCGCCTCGCGCGTGGCGGCCCTCGACGTGAACTACGGGCAGCTCGCCTGGAAGATCCGCCAAGACCCGCGAGTGGCCGTCTTCGAGCGCACGAACATCAAGGACGCCGATCCCGCCGAGGTCGGCGCACCCTTCGACCTCATTGTCATCGACGTATCCTTCATCGGCCTGGCAGCACTCGCCCCCCTCTTTCCCCGCTTCAGCCGCCCGGGCACGATCTTCATCGGCCTGGTGAAACCTCAGTTCGAATCGGCCCACGACGAGACCGACCGGGGCGTCGTCCGCGATGAGGCAGTGCGACTGCGCACTGTGGAGGAAGTAAAGGCCGCCCTCGCCGCCGCAGGGTTCACCGCAACCGGGGTGGTCGAATCCCCCATCACCGGCCCCGAAGGCAACGTGGAATACCTCGTCCGCGCCGTCTTTCGCAACAAGTCCGAGGCAATCTGAGAAGGAGCCTGCGGCGATTCCGCGACTCGCATTGGGTTCAGTCAACGAACCCTCCGATTTCTGCACGAGATCTCGAGTTATAAGCGTCTGCGAGCAGCCCATTGAGGCACTTCGAAGGATCTTTTCAGCAAACCCCCAGGTCACGCTCTTCAGATCAAAAAGATTCCGTTCGGCATCTCGACATCGGACGCTTACAACTCGCGATCTGCTGCAATTTCAGGGCAGCTCGTCGACCGAAGGCCGATGATCATCTGCAAGTGATGCTCCGGCACCCATCCCGAACTCGGCCGCACGAAGCGCCTTCTTGCTTGACCCATCTCAGCAGGCCGCACGGGTTGCGAACGTGAGCTACGCGTCGCCCTCTTCTGAGGGGGAGACTGGCGGAAAGTGCTGGTGGTGAAATGCGCGCAGCTCGTGGCGAAGCTGCAGATGGCGGTCGAGAAACGAGACAGGGCGCACAGGAGTTCTGCCTCTTGTTTTGCGCGAGAGGGCGTCGGCTATCTCGATGAACTCTGAGACGCTATCGATCTGCGAAGACGTAACCGTTACAACATCGAAGCCATCGGCGATGAGGGCGTCGCGGCGCCGGGAATCACGCGCCTGCTGATGTCGCCCGCCATGAAAGGCAAGGCCGTCGTACTCCGCCGCAACGCGGGCCTGCGGCCACAGAAGGTCGCATACCACCCGATCGCCCCGTGCGATGCGCGCCGCCTCCTCCGAAAGCGCAACCGGCTCGTTGGCGAGTGCCGGAGGCAGGCTCAAACCGCCCCACCGCATGGGCGTCATAAGCAACGCATCCATTTCCGTCTCCTTGGCAGAAGCAGATTTCGCGTAGACGAACTGAACAGCGATGCGCGCTTTCCGCAGGCCTTTCATGCGCTCGACGCGGTTAACGAACGCGGAGAGTCGGGCCGGCGTTGTAAGCTGCGCCCGCACGAGCGCGCCCGAACGATTCGCCTCAAGGGGATAGCATCCGCAAAACTCATATCCCAAAGCAATGAGCTCGCCCATAGGGAGGGTTTCGGCCAGTTGGACAAACACAAGTTCAGGAGAGCATACGGCCACGCCGGGAGCGATTTCGAGAAAGGCCCCACGCGGCAGCGGCGCAGCAAGCTGATGGAAGCAAACACGCTTCGTGGAATGACGCCCGATTTTGGGCCGCGCGAGAACGTGAAGAGGGCGCTCGACCGTGGCGTTGCCCCATAGCTCTTCGAGCATTCGCTTCAGGCTGGGCCTTTTCGCACTCTCGATGGCCGCACGAACAGCAGCCTCGGTATCTGCGGCACGGGCAAGCGAGCTGAAGCCCTTCAAATGGGAGGAAGGAAGGTGCCCCACATCACGCGAACGCAGATCGTGGAAGGCACGCAAAGCCAGAGGATGATTGCACGACCACATCCTGAGAAAATCCAAAGCTGTTGTATGACTGAAGATCACTTCCATGTGCTGCAAGATAACAGGCTTTAGCTGTCGCGAGGCGTACATGCGGTAAATCTGCCGAACCGACATTCATGAGCAGAACAGTTACTTTTATCGCAACCGCGCCTTTGCACGTTGAAAGAAGGCCTGAACTGCTTGGCAGAAGTAGCTCGCACGAACCGTCCTCGCTCACGGGAAAACGAAGCGCAACGACCGTCCTGAGAACATTGGCGGTTCACGCAGAGTGATTGCCGACGGGTTCAGTCAACGAAGATGCCCTTTTCTGCATGAGATCTCGAGTTATAAGCGTCATCTCTTTCCAAGAAAGATCACAGCTAGAAAGGACTTTTGGAAAACACCAGTTCAGAGAAGCGCGCAGAACTGCGGTGCTTTCGCGCCGGCCCCTCAGCAACTCCCGAGACGCTTATAACTCGAGATCTCATGCAGAAACCGAGGGGTTCGTTGACCGAGCGGGCCATCAGTCGTTCGGATCATCGCGATAGGCGGCGCGGGCGAGATACGCGCAAAAGACCGATGACTGTCCGAGACCCAGTAGGCACAATGCCGCCGCACGGGCCCGCGCAGAAAAATGGAGCCCCATAGCGGGACTCCATTGGAGATCCTTCGACTCGCTTCGCTCGCTCAGGATGACGCCTGTTCTACGGCAGAAGCAGCTGGGCGATTTGCACGGCGTTCAGGGCCGCTCCCTTGCGGATCTGGTCGGCCACGTCCCAGAAGGCGATGCCGTGGGGCACGGTCGGATCCTTGCGCAAACGTCCGACGAAGGTGCCGTCGGTGCCAACAAGCAGACCAGGCATCGGGTACACCTTGTTCGCGGTGTCATCCATCACTTCCACGCCGGGGGCCGCCTCGAGCGCCGCGCGGGCCGCCTCCACGGTCACCTCATCGGCGAACTCCACGTTGATGGCCTCGCCATGACAGCGCAGCACCGGCACGCGCACACAAGTGGCCGCCACTTCGATGGCGGGGTCGCCCATGATCTTCTTGGTCTCGACGACCATCTTCCACTCCTCTTTGGTGGAGCCGTCGTCCAAAAAGACGTCGATATGCGGAATGGTGTTGAAAGCGATGCGGTGGGCGAAAGCGGAGATTTCCAACTCGTCCTCGGGAGTGCCGTCCAGGAAGGCGCGGGTCTGGTCGTACAGCTCGGCCATGGCCGGCGCGCCGGCACCGGAAGCAGCCTGGTAGGTGGACACCACGACGCGCTTGATGGGGGAGAGGTCGTAAAGCGGCTTCAGCGCGACGACCATCTGGATGGTGGAGCAGTTCGGGTTCGCGATGACGCCGGAATGCCAGGCCACGTCCTGGGGGTTCACCTCGGGCACCACCAGCGGCACGTCCTCATCCATGCGGAAGGCGCTGGAGTTGTCGATCATGACGGCGCCGGCAGCGGTGACCGCCTCGCGCATCTCCTTGGACACGGAGGCGCCGGCTGAGAACAGCGCGATGTCGACGCCCTCGAAGGACTCCGGCGTCATCTCCTGCACGGTAAGCTCGCCGGCCGGCACGAGTCCGCACCCCTCGAAGGGCACCTTCTTGCCAGCCGAGCGCGCACTCGCAAGAGCGCGAACCTCACTCGCCGGGAAATCCACGTCGTGCAGCACGCGCAAAAACTCCTGCCCCACCGCACCCGTCGCTCCGGCCACAGCCACCACGGGGTTTGCCGGCGTTTCCTTCGTCCAGGTCATTTAACGTCCTTTCTTCATTTTGGCGGCGATCTCCTCCGCGGAAAGCTGGGTTTCCACGAACACGTCGTCGGAATCGAGCCCGAAGGCGGTGTGCAGGCACTGGACGGCCTGCACCGCCTGGGCCGCGTCCACGATCATGGACAGGCGGATAGGCGAGGTGGAGATGGCCACGATGTTGATGTTGTTGTCGCCCAAAGTCTGGAACGTGCGCGAGGCGACGCCCGGCGACGACTTCATGCCCGTGCCCACCAGCGACACCTTCGCGATGTCCTCGTCGACGATGAACTCGCGAGCGCCGATCTCGGGCACGATGCGCTCCATGGTCTCCTTGGCGCGGGGCAGATCGGCCCCGGGAGTCGTGAAGGAGATGTCGGTGAAGCCGGCCTCGGACACATTCTGGATGATCATGTCCAGGTTCACGTTGGCAGCGGCCAGCGCCCCGAACACGCGGGCGGCCACGTTCGGCGCGTCGGGCACCTGGCGGATGGTCACCTTCACTTCCGACGTGTCGCTGGCGATGCCGGTGATGACGGCTTCTTCCATTTCGTACTCCTCCTTGACATAGGTTCCCTCGGCCTCCGAGAATGCGGAGCGGGAATGGATGACCACTTTCCATTTGCGGGCGAACTCCACCGCGCGGCTCTGCAGCACGCCCGAGCCGGCGCTGGAGAGCTCCAGCATGTCGTCGTAGCAGATGGAATCGAGCTTGCGGGCCCGGGGCGCGATGCGCGGGTCGGTGGTGTAGACACCGTCCACATCGGAGTAGATCTCGCAGACGTCGGCATTAATGCCCCAGGCGATGGCCACCGCCGTCGTGTCCGACCCGCCGCGACCGAGCGTGGTGATGTCGCCGTTGGCATCGATGCCCTGGAACCCGGCAACCACGGGAATGGCGCCGTCGTCCAGCGCGTCTAAGATGCGCTCGTTGTGCACCTTCACGATGCGCGCCTTGTTGTGCGTGCCGTTGGTCTCGATGCCCGCCTGGCGTCCGGTGAAGCTGATGGACTTGTAGCCCAAAGCCTCGATGGCCATGGCCAGAAGCGTCATGGAAACCTGCTCGCCGGTGGACAGCAGCCGATCCAGCTCGCGGGCCGGCGGCGCCGTCGTGATGGCGGAGGCGAGCCCCATGAGCTCGTCGGTGGTCTTGCCCATGGCAGACACCACGGCCACCACCTCGTCCCCGCGCTGGCGCATGCCCACCAGGCGCTTGGCGACGTTTTTGATGCGCTCGGGGGAGGCAACCGACGTGCCCCCGAATTTCGCGACGATCAGAGCCATTGCGCTTGCTCTCCTTCGATACGGAACTAGTCGAAAATGCAAGTGGGCACCACTATAGCAAAGTTGCAAGGTCAATGAGGGCGAGCGCAGCCCGTACGGGCGCATCTTCGGTTGGAATGCCATCAGCGGCCACGGGCGGCGAGCGGTCGTCCGGCCCCAGGGATGCCGACCACCCCGCCGAGGCACCCCCGGCCACCCCGCCACGTGGCGCCGTCCACCCCGCCAGGTGGCACCGTCCGTCCCGCCACAGGAACGCCGTCTGCTCCATCTACCTAGTATGTCGGTTTTCCGACGGACGGCACCCACCGTCCGCTGGCGGCCGCACCATTGTTTATGATGGCCTGTGTACCTATCATGATCGCTTTGCATTCAACATCGGGCAACGCCATCGGAGAGGAGAAGCCATGCCGGCCATCATCACGCACGACCTGTTCGGGAAAGACGTGTACGGCGAGACCTTCGATACCATCGGGGGCTCCCGCGATGCGGCCGAGGCCTTCCTTTTGGGCAACCAGGGCCCCGATCCTTTGTTCTTCGTCGCGCCCGATCCGCGCTACCGCCGCGTGGGAAAGCTGGCCTCGACCCTGCATCGGGCGCGCCCGGCGGAATTCCTCGTGGCCCTGAAGAGCGCTGTGCGCGAGCTGCCGGCGCAGGAGCGCTCCGTCGGACGCGCCTACGCGCTGGGCTATGTGTGCCACTACCTGCTGGACAGCACGGTGCATCCGCTCGTCATAAGCCAGGTGAACGCCTTGTGCGCCGCCGGTGTGGAAGGCCTCGCGGCCGAGGACGCCCATGAGGTGCACGCCGTTATCGAGACCGAGCTGGACGAGCTTGTGCTGACGGCCAAGCGCGGCGAGACCGTGGCCACCTACCACCCCGCCACCTCGGTGCTGCGCGGACGCGACAGCATGCTGGATACCGTGGGGCGCCTGTACGCCACCGCCATCGACGACGCCTTCGGCCTCACGATGCCCAAGGGCATGTTCAAAAGCGCCGTGCGGGCCGAGCGCGCGGCCCAGCGGGCCCTCTACTCCCCTACCGGCGCCAAGCGCGCCGTGCTCTCCGCTGCCGAGCGCCTCGTGCGCCCCCATGCCATGACCGGGGCCATGAGCCACCGAGCCGCCGAGCGCGCCACTTCCGCCTTCGCCAACGACGAGCGCGCGCCCTGGCGCCATCCGGCCACCGAGGCCGTCAGCCGCGCCAGCTTCTGGGATCTGTACGACCAGGCGCGCGCAGGCGCCCTGGACGCCATTAAGGCCATGGATGCCGACGACTTCGACCTGGCCGCTTCCCACCGTCTCACCGCCGACGTGAACTTCTACGGCGAGCCCGTGGTGGCCCTCGTCGTGGCCGTGGAAGACGCCGCGGCCGGCGACGACGTCCCCGACGTGCGGAATCGGTAGGAACGCCCATGACCCTCGAGACCGCCTTCGACCTCCCCTTCTGGTTCGAGTTCGCCGCCACCGTCACCGGCGGCCTGTCCGGCGGCATGTCCGCCGTGCGCGCCCGCTACGACATCTTCGGCACCGTGGCCATCGCCTGCATCACCGGCATGGGCGGCGGCATCATCCGCGACATCCTGCTGCAGAACTACGGCCTGTACGCCTTCCAAAGCCCTTGGTTTCTCCTTTCCTGCGCCCTGGCCGGCGTGGCGGTGTTCTACTTCGGCAAGCTGGCCACCTACCTGGACCCCATCGTCGACCTCCTGGACAACATCTCGGTAGCCCTGTGGGCCATCATCGGCGCGTCGAAGAGCCTCTCGGCGGGCCTTACCGTCATCCCCTCGGTAGTGCTCGGCACCATCACCTCCATCGGCGGGGGCATCTCCCGCGACGTGCTCATGAACCGGCCGCCCGTCGCCTTCCAAACCGGCCCCATCTACGGCAGCGCGGCCCTCATCGGCTGCATGGTCTACTGCCCGCTGAAGGCCAACGGCATCCTGCCCGACACGGCGGGCATCCTGTGCGCCGGCCTCATCATGGTTCTGCGCTACCTGTCCCTCATCATGGGCTGGCGCACCAAGCCGCCCCGCGACTACTCGGACACGGTGGTGGAAAGCGTGGCGCGACCGATGCGCTTCATCGCGCGCAAGGTGCACGTGCCCATAGGCAAGACGGCCCGCGAGCGCCAGGGCACAACCAAATTCGATCGCTTCAAGAGGAAGGGCAAAAAGCTTTACGATCGCCTGAGCGGCCGCTGGATGGACGACGACGGCGAGCACTTCCAGCCCACCGTGCTCATGGATAAACTGGTGGTGCCCTTGGCCGACGAGGACGAGCACGTCGCAGAGCCGGCGCCGGACCCCTCCGATCGCCTGTTCGTCGACCGCGACGAGCTCTACCGCATCATCGGCCTCGACCACGAGCCCCGTCGCACCGGCCCGCAGGCAGCGGTGAAGGATTCTGCCGCGGACGCCCAGGACACAGAAGATGCGGGAAGCGAGAAAAAGGAAAGCGTGGAAAGCGCCGACGCGGATGCAGCACGAAAAGCCGACGACGAGCCGGCCTTCGACCCCTTCGAACCGCAAACCCCCGACCCGAAGAAGCCCCAGCACAACCCCCGCGACCTAAAGAAACGCCGCTAAACCCGAACATCTGCCATCCCCCGCAGGGGCCGCCCCGACCGCCCCCGTAGGGGCCGTCCTTGGTCGGCACTCCCGAGCCAGAACGTCCGCCAATGCAGAAAGGGCGGCGCAAGCGCCGCCCCTACGTAGGTGTACCGATTCCCCGATCCTGAGCCTACATATTCTTCAACAGAATCGTGCTCATGAGATCGGCGGTATGCTCGCAGGCGTCGCAGCAGCTCTCCATGAAGGCGTACAGGCGCGACCACTTCAGCACGTGCATGGGCTCGTCGGCGTGGTTCACGTGCAGGTTGCGGATGACCTCCACGTACAGCGCGTCGGCCTCCTCCTCGTTGTCGGAGACCTGAATGACCAGCTGCTTGAAGTTCTTCGACTTCTTGAAGTTGCGGAAATCCTCCATGGCGGCGTCCACGGCCTTGCACGACTTGCGGATGAGGGTGGCGAAGCGCAGGGCGTCCTCGGGAATCTGATGGATGTCGAACATGTAGAAGTACTGCAGCACGTCCTCGATCTCATCCAGAATCTCGTCCAGCGCGCCGGCCAAAGCCACGATGTCCTCGCGATCGAACGGCGGCATGAAGTCGTTGCCGACGTGCTTGTAGATGTCGTGGTTGATCATGTCGCCGGCGTGCTCGAGCGCATGGGCCTCATCGAGCACCGCGCGCAGGGCAGCGGCATCGGTGAAGTTCTCCATGGCGCGCACAAGGACGCTCGCCTCTTGCACGGCCAGATCGGACAGCTCTTCGTAGGCGTCGAAGTAATCGTACTTGTGTTTCTTGGCCACTGGACTTCCCTTCTCGCGTTACAGGATCATAAGGAATAACTTGGCGCAGGCGAAGCCCAAGATGCCGCACCCGGGAAAGGTGAGCACCCAGGTCTTCACCATATCGATGGCGATAGACCACTTCACGGATTTGGGGTTCTTCGCGGCCCCCACGCCCATGATGGCCGTCGTGTTGGTATGCGTCGTGGAGACCGGCAAGCCCCCGAAGGTGGCGAGCATGAGGCTCACGAAGGTGGAGAGGCTGGCGGCGAATCCCTGGAACGCCTCGAGCTTCACCATGTCCATGCCCACGGACTTGATGATGCGCTCGCCGCCCACGGCCGTACCGAGGCCCATGTTGAAGGCGCAGAAGAGCATGAGCCACATGGGCATCGCCACGCCCGTAAGATCCATGCCCATGCCGGCGGTCATCATGATGGCCAGCATGAAGATGGACATGAACTTCTGGCCGTCTTGGGCGCCATGCATGAAGGCCACGCCGGCGCCGGAGCAAATCTGCGCCCACTTGAAGAACGAGTTCGCCTTCTGACGGTTCACATGTCGGCACAGCCGCCCGATGAGCTTGTAGTTGAGCCAGCCCAAACCGAAGCCGAGCAGCGTCGAGAGCAAAATGCCGTAGACGACCTTCATCCACTCGGCGCCGTTGATGGCATCGAGGCCGCCCTGGACGGCGATGGCCGCCCCCGTGAGGCCGGCGATGAGCGAATGGGACTGGGAGGTGGGGATGCCGAACCACCAGGCCGCCGCACCCCAGACGATAATGGCGACCATCGCTGCCATGAGCGCCGTCAGGGCCTGATGGGAGTTGCCGCCGAAATCCACCATGGAGAAAATGGTATGGGCCACCGCCGTGGAGACCAGCGACACGAGCAAAAGCCCCAGGAAATTGAACACCGCCGCCATGATGATGGCGTGCCGAGGCTTCATGGCCCGGGTGGAGACCGCCGTGGCGATGGCATTGGGCGCATCCGTCGCGCCGTTCACGATGATAACGCCGATATTAAGCAGGGTCACCACCAGAAGGATGGGGTTCTGCATAAGCTCGGAGAGGAAAAAGGTCCACTCGATCGTCACGGAGTTCCTTCCAACAGATAAACTGCACCCAGAAAATGCGCAGTGGCCCAAGTCTACCCTATGACACGCCGTCAATGAGACAGACTGCTGTGTTTTTTTTGAAAAAGCTCCTACTCGGGGTCGCCGTAGAGGGCGAAGACGCGGCGGCGCTCGGCGCCGATGGTGGTGAGGTTGTTGTGGCCGGGAAGAACCGCCGTGTCGTCGGGCAGCGCCGCGAGCTTCTTCAGGGAGGCGCGCATGTCGGCCATGGAACCGCCCTCGAAATCGGTACGGCCGATGGTGCCGGCGAACAGCGTGTCGCCGGAGATAAGCACCGGCAGCCCCTTGGGGTGGTTGCCGAACTGCGGGATGTCGAACAGGCAGATGGAGCCGGGGGTATGGCCCGGGGTCTCGATGACCTTCCACTTCATGTTCCCCACTTCCACGACATCGCCGTGGGCCACGGTGCGGTCGACCGGGCACGGCACGCCGCGGGTGGAAAGGTCCTCGTCGCGGGGCTCCTCGATGAGCGGCGCGTCTACGGCCGAAGCGATGACGGGCGCGCCCGTGGCCTTACGCAGCTCGGCGGCGGCGCCGGTATGGTCGAAGTGGGAATGGGTGAGCACGATGGCATCCAGTTTGCGGTCGCCCAGGGCCGCGAGAATCTTGTCGGCCGAGCAGCTCGGATCCACCACCATGGTGCCCTCGCCGTCGGATACGATGTACACGTTGTTGGCGAGCACGCCCATGACCAGGTACTCGACATCGACGCACAGCCCGCTGATCTCATATAAATCCGTCGCCATAGCTCAACCTTTCTTGAATACTATATTGAAAGCAACTGGAAGGGGAGCCGCCGGGTACCTTGATTCGCTCAAACAGTCCTCGCTGGTATCGAAGGCGTCAGGGCTTACTTCTCCCCTTCTCGCTGCGCCTTCGGTACCATCTGCGGAACTCGCTCGGTCAAGGCACCCGACGTCTCCCCACATCTCAACCTTTCTTGCTTGATCCTTGGGGCATCATTCTACGGGCATCGAAGACGCCGTCGATGGCGGACAGGCGCTTTGTCATGCGCTCGATAACCGCCAAGTCGGACAGCTGGAAGAGGAAGCGCATCTCCACCATGCCATCGCGGTGGGTGGTGGTGTTGCAGGACAGCACATTGGCGCCCATCTCGGAAATGACGCGCGTCACATCCAGAAGCAGGTTCATACGGTCGAGCGCCTCGATGTAGATCTCCACCTGGTAGGTGGCCGCCGTGGGCGTGCCCTCCCATTCCACCTCGATGATGCGCTCGGGATGCCGCTTCAAATCGAGCGCGTTGGGGCAGTCGGCCCGGTGCACCGACACGCCGCGGCCGCGGGTCACAAACCCCAAGATGTCGTCGCCGGGCACGGGGTTGCAGCAGCGCGACAGGCGCACGAGCACGTCGTCGACGCCCTTCACCACGATGCCCTGGGACGAGTGGGTCTCGTGCTTCTTCGGGCGCTTCACGGACGTGAGCATGGGTGCCATAATGCCCGTGGAGGAGGCCGATGTGCCCACCGTGGGCTTCTCCGCCTCCTCGTTGCCCTTGTCCACCAGGATCTTCAGCAGACGGTTCGTGACGTGCTGGGCCTTCTCCTTGCCCGTGCCGATGTGCACGTACATCTCGTCGGGGTCTTTGAAGCCAAGCGCCTCGGCCACCAGCTTCAGCGCCCGCATCGACTGGGCGCTGGAAAGCCCCAGCCCGTGCTTGCGCATCTCGCGCACGAGCATGTCGCGGCCCATCTGCATGTCGTCGGAGCGGGTGATCTTCGAGAAGTAGGAGCGGATCTTGCTGCGGGCCGAGGGCGTCTTCACGATGTTTAGCCAGTCGCGGGAGGGGCTCGCGCTCTTCTGGGTGAGCACCTCCACGCGGTCGCCCACCTGCAGCTGGTAGGACAGAGGCACGATGGAGCCGTTCACCTTGGCGCCCACGCAGTGGTTGCCTACCTCGGTGTGGATGGCGTAGGCGAAGTCCACCGGCGTGGAACCGGCGCGCAAGCTCATGACCTCGCCCTTCGGCGTGAACACGAAGACCTCCGTGTCGTCGAGGTCCATCTTCAGCGACTTTAGGAACTCGCGGGAGTCCTCGGTCTCGTCCTGCCAGTCCACCATCTGGCGCAGCCACGCCAGCTGGGCATCCAGGTTGTCGGCGGCGCCGGGACGCGAGGCGCCGGTCTCCTTGTAGCGCCAGTGGGCCGCCACGCCGTACTCGGAGTTGCGGTGCATCTCCTCGGTGCGGATCTGCACCTCCAAGGGACGCCCGGCCGGCCCCATGACCGTCGTGTGCAGCGACTGGTACATGTTGAACTTCGGCATGGCGATGTAGTCTTTGAAGCGGCCGGGCATGGGGTGCCACAGCGTGTGCACCGCGCCCAGGGCCGAGTAGCAGTCCTTCACCGAGCTGGTGATGATGCGCACGGCGATGAGGTCGTAAATCTCCGAGAAGCCCTTGCCCTTCTTCGTCATCTTCTGGTAGATGGAGTACAGATGCTTCGGGCGCCCCATGATCTGGGCCGAAATTCCCACCTTCCCCATCTCCTCGTGGAGCACGGCGATGACGTCGGCCAGGTACTTCTCGCGCTCGGCGCGGGACTCGGTCACCATGCGGGAGACCTGCTTGTACTTGTTGGGCTCCAGGTAGAAGAAGGAGAGGTCTTCCAGTTCCCACTTGATGGAGTTGATGCCAAGGCGGTGGGCGATGGGGGCGTAGATCTCCAGCGTCTCGCGGGACTTGAAGATGCGCCGATCCTCGCGCAGGGCCGCCAGCGTGCGCATATTGTGCAGACGGTCGGCCAGCTTGATGACGATGACGCGGATGTCCTTGGACATGGCCACGAACATCTTGCGAATGGTGGCCGCCTGCTCGTCGGTGAGCGACTCCACCTCGATGCGGGTGATCTTGGTGACGCCCTCCACCAGCGCCCGCACCTGCGGGTTGAAGGTGCGCTCCACTTCCTCGGCCGTCACCTTCGTGTCCTCCACGGTGTCGTGGAGCAGCGCCGCCGTGATGGTCTCGGCGTCCATGCGCAGATCGGCCAGGATGATGCCCACCTCGATGGGATGGATGATGAAAGGCTCGCCGGACTTGCGGCACTGGCCCGCGTGGGCGTCGCGGGCGAACTCGAAGGCGCGGCGCAGCATGGCCTCCTCCGGCGCGTCCATGTAGGCACTCGTCAGGCGCGCCAGCTCGGCGAAGCGGTCCTCGGGCGTGGCGGGCCCGCGTTCGATGGCCGAATCGGCCGTGGGATGCGGGCGGCCCAGAAGCGCGTCCACGGTCTCTTTCGTGGCCTTCCCGGCGCTGACGGCATCGGCCGCCGCCCGGACGGAATCGTCTCTCTCGGCGCTCATGGACGCCTCCCTTCTCCTGAACGCGGATGATCCGCGGATCGTTATCGGTTAGTGCCCCTGGCCCGGCCAGTTCCTCGGCACGATGGGATGGCACAGACGCACTGTGAGCGCGGGCTCGTCGGTGCCCAGCGCCCATCGGCAGAAGCCGCCGAACAGCGTGCGCTCGTCGATGCCCTCGCGGTAGCGCACCGAATCGGTCAGTTCCACCTTCGACGCCCCCTCGCGCACCCGCACCCACAGATGCGGGCGGCCGGCCTCGTAAACGGTGCGCGTCTCGATGAGCCCGAGCTCGCGGAACACGGCCAAGCCGCAGGCCGCCGAGGTGGGGCTCACGGCGCGGAAAGCGTCGGAGGCGGCCTCGGCCAGATCGGCGTCGGCCACGCAGAAGTAGTCGTCGGGGGTGTTGCGCTGCAGCGAGCGCAGCTTGCGGTACACCTGGGCCATGACGTCATGGTCCGGCGTGGTGTCGGCCAAGATGCGCTCGTTGATGGAGGCGTCCCCGCGCCCGTAGAGCAGATGCACCCACGCCGGCTTCCCATCGCGCCCGGCCCGGCCGCTCATCTGGTTGAACTCCACGTCGCTGAAGGGCAGATGATACAGCACCACGTGCCGGATGTTGGGGATATCGACCCCTTCCCCGAAGGCCGAGGTGGCCACGAGCACCTTCAAGTCGTCGCGACGGAACAGCTCCTCGATGCGCTTGCGCTCGTCGCGGGAGAGCCCCGCGTTGTAGAAGCCGATCATGCAGGCGAGCTGCGGCACCCGCCGGCGCAGCATGCGCGCGAGCGCCACGGAATGCTCGCGGGAGTTCACATAGATGACGGTCTTCTCGCCCGTGGCCACCAGGGAGGCCAAATAGTCGTCGCGGTGCGGAATGTTTCGCTGGTCGTCCAGGTACAGGTTGTCGCGAGCCGTCTCGTCGATGACCGAGTCCTGAATGGGCAGTACCGCATCGATGTCGTCGGCCACGGCGTCGTTGGCCGTGGCGGTCACCGCGAGCACCACGGGGTCTCCGAGCCGGGTCAGCGCCCGGTCGAGCTGGGTGTAGGCCACGCGCTGGCCGGCCTTGGCCTGGCCGATGTGGTGCGCTTCGTCCACGACGACGAACCCGACGCGCCCCGAGGCCGCCAGCTCGTCGGTGTGGAACATGAGGTACTCCGGCGTGGTGAGCACGATATCGAGGCTCCCGTCGGCAAGCCCCGCGTACACCGCCGCGCGCTCCTCGGGCGTCGACTCGCCGGTAATGACGGCGCTCGCGATACCGAAGCGTTCGAGGCTCGTCCGCAGATGGAACACCTGGTCGGCGATGAGTGCCCGCAAGGGGTAGATGAACAGGCTCGCGGCATGGTCGGTCAGCGCGCGGAAGGCGGCATAGGTTTGGAAGCACAGCGACTTGCCGCGTCCCGTGGCCATGACGGCGAAGGTGGACTTCCCCGCCCGCAGTCGATCGAGAATCTCTCGCTGGGCCGGATGCAGCGGGCGGTCGCCGATGATGGCCTTCACAATGGCCGCCTCCAAGCCGTCCGGATCGCGCCGGGCCGTCTCCTCCCACTGGGCGCGGCGGGGGGCCAAGTCGGGCAGCGCCGGCTCGGGCGCCTCGTCGGCGGCCGCAAGGTCGGGTTCCCCTTCCGCCTCGGCGAACAGATCGGCGGTGAACGACACGGCGTCCGGGTCAAGACAGGCCTCCAAAGCGCAGCAGCTGCGCGCCGGGGCCACGGTTTCCAGCATGGCCTTCACCGAGCGGCGGCCGCGCCATTCGTCGATCTGCACCGTGAAGGCGGCGTCCACCACCGCGTCGTTCACGAGCAGCGCGTCGATGGCCGCGCAGTGGAACATGATGCCGGCCACCGATGCGCGCCCGTTCGTCAGCGTGCAGGCGAAATGGTCCTTGGTCTGGCCCACGGCCCGGGTGTTCACGAGCGTCACGTTCCGCGCGAGGAAGGTGGGCTGGGGGTTCTCCTGGCCGAAGGGGGCGAGCCGCTCCACGAGCGCCACGGATTCGAGCGTTAGCTCGTCCAGGCTCACGAGCGCGTCCACCTCGGTCAGCGGATGGAAGGCCGCCTCCGGCAGCTTCTGCATATAGGCGTCGAGGCGCTGAGCGAAGGCCTTCAAATTTTTGGTGGGGATGGTGACGCCCACGGCCGCCCCATGGCCCCCGAAGCGCTTCGTGAGATACGAGATCGACTCCACCGCCTCGAAGAGATTCACGTTGCCCACGGAGCGCCCCGAACCGCGGGCCTCGTCGCCGTCGATGGTGAACAGGAGCGCCGGCACCCCGTAGGTGTTCACGAGGCGGGAAGCCACGATACCCTTCACGCCCTCGTGCCAGCCCTCGCCGGCCACGACAAGCGCCCGCTGGCCGTGGTAGATCCTGCCGGCCTGCTCCTTCGCGATGTCCGACAACTCCGCCTCGATGGCGCGCCGCTGGTTGTTCACGTCCTCCAGGGCCTCGGCCATGGCGCAACACTCGCCGTAGTTGTCGCACATGAGCAGATCAAGCGCCAAATCGGCATTGCCCATGCGCCCGGCGGCGTTCAGGCGCGGGATGAGGGAGAACGACAGGTTCGTGGCCGAAAGCGGTTTGCCGGCCTGGCCCGTGGTGGCCAGAAGCGCGGCGATGCAGGGGCGCGGATTGGTGTTCATGCGAGTGAGGCCGTCGGCCACAAGGGCCCGGTTCTCGTCGCGCATGGGCATGAGGTCGGCCACGGTGCCCAAGGTGGCGAAGTCGGTGTAGCTGCGCCACAAATGCGGAAAGCCCAGGCGGCTGCCGAGCACCTGCACGAGCTTTAAGGCCACGCCCACGCCGGCGAGGATAGCGCTGGGGCAATCATCGGCCATCTTCGGATCGGCCACGGGAACGCCCTCGGGCACAAGGTCGGCCGCCTCGTGGTGGTCGGTGATGTAGACCTCCACCCCTGCCTTCAGGATGTCGGCCACCTCGCTCTTGCAGGCAATGCCGCAATCCACGGTGACGATGACGTCCGGCTCTAAGGCCCGGGCGCGCTCGAAGGCAGCGGCGGTGATGCCGTAGCCCTCCTCGAAGCGACGGGGAATGAAGGGGAAGGCGCAGGCGCCGAGAGCCCGTAGGCCCCGGGTGAGCACGGTGGTAGCGGAGATGCCGTCCAAATCGAAGTCGCCGAACACGACGATGCGCTTCTTCTCGCGGATGGCGTTGATGAGTCCGTCGGCCACTTCCGCCAGCCCCGGGATTTCCAGGGGGTTGCGCCAGTCGCGGTCCAGCGAGGGATTCAAAAAGCGCTTGGCGGCCCGCACCGTGGTGATGCCGCGGGCCACGAGGGTCGTCGCGATGAAGCGGGGCAGACCGAGGTCGTGCGCCAGACGCGCGACGATCTGCGGATCGGCCTCCCGGATGCTGAATTGGGCGGTCATAATGTGCTAGCTACCTTACGTGCGTTCTTCTTCGTAGTTCGGAAGGTATTTTCGCATAAAGCTCGCATTCTGTCACCGCAGCACGACGGCGGCGCGGCAATTTCCCACGGCACCGCCCGGGCAGCTCATCGCAAGCCGTCAATCGACGCTCGGCAGCGAGTCGCACAGCGCCTAGCGGTTGTCCACTTTCTCGGGGTATAGGTCGTGCTGGGACAGGCGCGTCCAGGCCACTTCCTCCCAGCGGGTGCCGGGGCGTCCATAGTTGCAGTATGGGTCGATGGAGATGCCGCCGCGCGGGGTGAACTTGCCCCAGACCTCGATGTACTTCGGATCCATGAGCGCGATGAGGTCCTTCATGATGATGTTCATGCAGTCCTCGTGGAAGTCGCCGTGGTTGCGGAAGCTGAACAGGTACAGCTTGAGCGACTTGCTCTCCACCATGCGCACATCGGGCACGTAGGAGATGTAGATGGTGGCGAAGTCGGGCTGGCCGGTGATGGGGCACAGGCTCGTGAACTCGGGGCAGTTGAACTTCACGAAGTAGTCGTTTCCCGGGTGCTTGTTCTCGAAGGTCTCCAGCACCGACGGATCGTAGTCGGTCGGGTATTGGGTGTGCTGGTTGCCGAGCAAGGTGACGCCGCCGGCGCGGGTCTCGACCTGGTCGCGCCCGGCCGGGGCAGCCGCGGGGGCAGGGGCAGGGGCGGCCGGCGCAGAACCGGCGTCCTCGCGAGCCAGATGGGCCGCGATGGCGGCCATGGCCGAGGTATCCACCGATCCCTCGGGCTTCCCCGTTGCATCATCATCGCTGCCAAACAGCGCTTCAGCCATATCCATTGGTTTCATCTTGCAACTCCAATATTCTTTACCATCATACTTGTATATCGAACGCATGTATGCTAATATGAGTATTGCAGGGAGCACAAAGCCCACTGCATTCACCCCGCAACCATGCTAGCTAGGAAAGGGGGTGATGCAGATGAGCGATATGCTGGCCTTAGTCCAAGTCCTGATTGGAGCTGCCACCTTTATCGTAGCCGTTCTGGCTCTGATAAAAGAGAACCCGCCGACCAGCGGCGGGAACTCCAATCACAACGGTGAGGACTAGGCACCCTCACCACGGGGCGCTCCGTTGGGGCGTCCCTTTTTTAGGCAGACATACTTTACCACAGAAACCAGATCGCCACAAGCAAAGCGCTACCCCAACGCCGGGTCTTCGACGCCGTTGGCGGCGAAGGCGGCGGCGCGGTCGAGACAGGTGGCGCAGCGGCCGCAGGGCGCCTCTCCTCCTTCGTAGCACGACCAGGTGAGCTCGTAGGGCACCCCCAGCGCCAAGCCCTCGCGCACGATATCGGCCTTCGACCAAGTGACGAACGGGGCTTCCAAGCGAAGCTCGCCGCCGGTGCCCTCCACGATGGCGCGATTCATGGCCTCCACGAACTCCAGCGAGCAATCGGGATAGGCATTGCCGGCCCAGTCGTCGTGGTGGGCGCCGTAATAGACCACCGAACAGCCGAGGGAAAGGGCCATCGAGGCAGCCGAGGAAAGGAAGAGCCCGTTGCGGAAGGGAACGTAGGTGCTCACCGGACCGCCGTCGCCAGCGGCCTGCTGCTCGGCGTAGCTGGACTGGGGAACCGCCGCATCGGAATGATCCAAAAGCGAGCAGTCGCTGTCGGCGAAGATGGCGCCCAAATCGAGGAAGCGCTGCTGCACGCCGTAATAGGCCGCCACGGTGCGGGCCGCCTCAATTTCGCGAACATGCTTCTGCCCGTAGCTGATGGAAAGCGCATACACGTTTTCCGCTCCGTACTTGCTCACAGCCCGGGCCAAAAGCGTCGTGGAATCGACGCCGCCGGAGCACAGCACCAGAGCTTTGGTTTTGGTCATGGTTCGTTCCTTCCAGATCCTTAGACCCCGCGCGTCTCGTCGGGCCAGATGATCTTGTGCAGCTGCAACTGCAAACGGGCGCGGTCGAGGCCGTGATCGATGAGGTAGGCGGCGATTTCCGCCGGCTCGATAGCGCCCCATACCGGGCTCACCAGCACCGCGCAGCGATCCCACAGGCCCGCCTCGTCGGCGCAGCACTCCATGAAGGCCAGATCATCCTCGGTGCCCACGACGAACTTCACGGCATCGCGCGTATCCAGCAGCTCATAGTTCTCGCGGCGCATGGCGGCGGACACCGCCTCGCCGGCCGTGGGCGTCTTCCAATCCACCGTGAAATGCAGGCTGCCGGGCAGCCCCGCCTCGACGCAGGCCTCACGCAGATGCGCCATGAGACTCAAGTCGCGCGAGCCATTGGTCTCGATTTCCACGCGCAAGGGGCGCGGGTCGTCCACTGCGAGCAGAGTCTGCACCAAATCGGGCAGGTAGGGCTGCAAAAGCGGCTCGCCGCCAGTGAGCGTCACGCACGACACGCCGGTCTCGGCCACCCAGGCCGCGAGGTCGGGCACGCTCCAGCCCTCCACTTCCACCAGCGGATGGTTCGCCCAGCGGGTGTCGCAGTAGGTGCACCACATGTTGCAGCCGGCGAACCGGATGAAAGCGGCCGGCCGCCCCGCCGCCAGGCCCTCCCCGTTCACGGACACGAACTTCTCCGCCACGGGGAACAGCTGAGCACGGGGAGCAATGGTATGGCGCGCCTGATGCCGCTCAGCATCCAGCAGGCCGTCGTTCTCTTCCTCGGGCACCATGGGCTATCGCTGCTCCCGGTAGTAGGCGCAGTTGTTGGGGGTCTCGTAGACCTCCACCTGAGCCACGGGCAACCCGCGTTCAGCGAGCGCGTCGAAGAACCACTTCGCGAGGTTCTCCGCCGTGGTGCGGAAGGGCACGATGAACAGGGCGAAGCCCTCACGCTCGAGGCACGTCAGGGTGTCGGGGGCAAGGGAGCCCTCCTCCACGATGAAATGGTGGTCGAGCCGCTCGGTCAGCGCGCGCAGCTCGGCTTTGAACTCGCCGAAGTCTACCACCATGTCCTTGCAGGTGCCCTCCTCCTGCAGGTGCTCCACCTCCAGATAGGCCACCACGCGCCAGCGGTGCCCGTGCAAGTTCTCGCACTTCCCGTGGTAATCGGTCAGAAAATGAGAGGCATCGAACGAGCTCTCCGTCTTCAATCCGTACATGTCGAATTCTCACCAATCTACGAACATTTGTATGCTATAATCAACCTCGCAGGGAGCATACGCCCTCTGCATTCACCCCACCACGATGCTAGCTAGGAAAGGGGGTGATGCAGATGAGCGATACGCTGGCCTTAGTCCAAGTCTTGCTTGGGGTGGCCTCCTTAATTGTGGCCATTTTGGCCCAAATAAGAGAGAACCCGCCGAATAACGGCGGGAACCCCTCGCAAAATGACGAGGATTAGGCACCCTCGCCGAAGGGCGTTCCGTTTGGGGCGCCCTTCTTTAGGCAAGAGCGATTATAGCACAGGCGCGCCCCTTAGAACGCCGCGTCGAAGGGCTCCGTCACGATGATTTCACTTTGGCCGCGGGTGAGCTCGGTGAGCTTTTCCAGGAAGGAGGCCTGGGTGCCGTCGAGCATGCGGAAGGTGAGCAGGACGTTCTCGGCGAAGTCGCTCTCGGCAAGCTTCGCGCCGCAGCCCTCGGCCACCCGGCACAGCTGCTCGTACAGACCGTAGGGAACTTCCAGAACGATGTCGACGCAGACCGACACCGTGACGATGTCCGCCGCTTCGATGGCCGCTTTCGTGGCGTCGGTGTAAGCGCGCACCAGGCCGCCGGTGCCGAGCAGAATGCCGCCGAAGTAGCGGGTGACCACCACCGCCACATCTTCCAAGCCCGCATGCTGAATGGCCTCGAGGGTGGGCATGCCCGCCGTCTTGGCCGGCTCCCCGTCGTCGGTGTAGCGCACGCGCCCGCCCCGCAGCACATAGGCATACACGTTGTGACGCGCCATGCGGTGGGCCGCCTTCACCTCAGCGATGAACGCGAGCGCCTCTTCCTCGGTGGACACCGGCGCGATCTGCCCGATGAAGCGGCTCTTCTTCTCGACGATCTCCGCCTCGGCGGGAGCGGCTATGGTCTTGTACGCGGCCACTACTCCCCCAGTTTCTCGGCGGCTTCGAACCATTCCAGCTCGAGGGATTCTATCTGAGCCTCGAAGTCGGCGATCTCCTCTTGCATGGCGGTGAGCACCAGGTAGTCGGACTGGTCGGCGGCAGCCATTTCCAGCTGCTTCTTCTCGATCTTGCCCTTTAAGGTCTCGATCTTCTTCTCGTTGGAAGCCATGAGCTTGCGCAGGGCGCGCTGCTCGCCGCCGGAGAGGGCAGGGGTGGAAGGGGCGGCCGCATTCCCGGAATCATTGGACGCCGCGGGCGAGGGGCGACCAAGGTCGCCCCCGACGGAGGAACCAGGACGGTTTGCGATGCCGTTTCCAGGACGAGTTCCAGAGCCATCCCCGCGGCCGCCCTCAGTGTTTTTCGCCGCTTCACGGTCGGCTTCCTCCGCGAGCTTCAGGTACTCGTCGACGCCGCCGGGCAGGTGGCGCACCTTGCCGTCGATGAGCGCGAACTGGTGGTCGGTCACGCGCTCCATGAGGTAGCGGTCGTGAGTGACGAGCAGAAGCGTGCCGGGCCAGCCATCGAGCAGGCTCTCCACCGCCGCCAGCATGTCGGTGTCCAAGTCGTTTCCCGGCTCGTCCAAGATGAGCACGTTGGGCTCGTCCAGCAAGATGAGCATGAGCGCCAACCGACGCTTCTGGCCACCGGACAGGTCGCACACCGGCTCGTTCTGGTCATCTTTGGTGAACCCGAGCCGTTCGAGCAGCTGCCCCGGTGTCATCTCCTTGCCGTCGAGCATCGTGCGCCGCGAGTAGCGCGAGATCACCTGGCGCACGCGGTCGTCGCCGAGCTTGCGCAGCTCGTCCAAATGCTGCGACAGCACGGCGAAACGCACGGTCTGGCCGATTTTCACGCGCCCGGAATCGAGCGGCTGCAGCCCTTGGATGATGCGCAGAAGCGTCGTCTTGCCGATGCCGTTGGCGCCCACGATGCCGTAGCGATCGCCGGGGCCGATGATCCAGTCGACATCGTCCAAGATGACGCGGTTCCCGAAGCGCAGCGATGCGCCTTTCAGATCGACCACCTGCTTGCCGAGGCGCGCCATGGCCATGCGCTTGAGCTCCAGCTCGTTGCGCAAGGGCGGCACGTCGGCAATGAGCGCCTGGGCGGCGGCCACGTGGAACTTGGGCTTGGTGGCCCGGGCGCGGGCGCCGCGGGATAGCCACGCCAGCTCGCGGCGCAGGGCGTTCTGGCGCTTCTGCTCGGCCAGAGCCTCCAGGCGATCCCGCTCCACCCGCTGCATGATGTAAGCGGAAAAGCCTCCCTCGAAGGGCCAGACACGGCGGCCGTGCACCTCCCACATCGCCTCGCAGACCTCGTCGAGAAACCAACGGTCGTGGGTCACCACGAGCAGCGCCCCTGCCCCGCGGCGCCAGCGGGTCTTCAGGTGCTCGGCGAGCCAGGTGATGGCGCGCACGTCCAGGTGGTTGGTGGGCTCGTCCAGCATGAGCACGTCCCAGTCACCGATGAGCAGCCGGGCCAGATCGACCCGTCGCCGCTGGCCGCCCGAAAGGGTGCCCACTGTCGCGTTCCAATCCACATCCTCGAGCAGCCCCGCGATGATGGCGCGAACCCGAGGGTCGCCGGCCCATTCGTATTCGGGACGGTCCCCCACGACGGCCCGTTCAACGGTGTCCCCATCGCGTAAGTCGTCGCTCTGGCCGAGCATGCCCACCGACACGCCGCGGGTGCGGATGACGCGGCCGTCGTCCACTTCCACGTCGCCGGAGAGCACTCGCAGAAGCGTGGACTTGCCATCGCCGTTCTGGCCCACAATACCGATGCGGGCCCCCTCGTCCACCCCGAGGGACAGTCCCTCGAACACCGTCTTCGTGGGGAATTCCACCCGCACCTTTTCACAACCGAGAAGAAACGCCACGAAGGCCGCCTTTCACATTGGAGACCGCGCCCAACCTCAGGATTGCCGGCCCCGTTCGTTTATCACATCTCGCGCCTCCACCAAGCCGCGAGGCACGCTTCGCAAGTCAATTCGATACGCCATCGATTATAAACCATGGCTCTTTCCAGCGGCTCCATCCCCTCAACGAAACGAGCACTGAAGCCCTTCGGGAGCAAAATGGCTTGGAAATGACGAAACATCGGCCAGGTTGATACCGTCCCGGGGAAAATGGCTTGGAAATCACGAAAGATCGGCCAGAACGGTGCTTTCTCGGGCGAAATGGCTTGGAAATCACGAAACATCGGCAAAACGGCACCCACCGCAGCGAAAAAGGAGTGATTTGTCTCGGAAAACCGCAGATGAAGGTTAGTTTATTCTAACTTTTAAGGGCCGCAAAACCGATGTTTCGTCATTTTCAAGCCATTTCAGCGAGTTAAACTCGCTTTCTGCTCAGCGTATCTTCCAAAGGGCCGTCACCAGCACGGCGGCGGCGAACAGCGTGGAGAGGGCAAAAGCCAGCTGGTAGGGCAGCGCGGACAGGCTCGCCCCGCCGTCGACGGCAGCAGCGCCGGCAGCGGCCGGATCCGCGACGGCTACGGCCGCACCCACCACGGTGACGATCAGCATCATAAGTGCCGTGCCCAGCGAGGCGCACACCTGACGGGCCGTGGCGAAGAACGCGCTGCCGTCCATGACGAGGCCGCCGCTCAAGCCCGACAACCCATAGGAGTTCAGCGGCCCCACCAGCCCGCTCACACCCACGGCGCGCACACCCTGCAGCAGCGTGAGGACCCACAGCGGCGTGCCTGGGCCCACGAACATGAACGAGGCGGCTCCCACCGTGAGGAAGACCGAGGAAGTGATGCACACGGCCCGGGCGCCCACCTTGTCCACCAGCACGCCGGCCAACGGGTTCACGAACAGCGCCACCACCGTGGCGGGGATGAACGCGATGCCAGCATCCAGTGCCGTCATATGGCAGGGCCCTTGGATGAACAGCGGCAGAACGAGCGTGATGCCCATGAACGACGCGAACAGGCAGTTCTGCGCCACGAACCCGGGCCGGTAGTGACGCGACGCGAAAATATCCAAGCAGATGAGCGGATGGGCGATCACGCGCTGGCGCCGCACGAACACCGCGATAAACACCGCACCCAGAAGCGCCGGCAACCACACCGAAGGGGCGGACAGCGGCATCGTGGCCGCGTTAGAGGCTCCCAGCAGAAGGCCGCCGAAGCCCAGCGTGGACTGCACGAACGACGGGTAGTCGAACACCGGGCGCGTATCGTGGTCGCCGTGGCTCTTCACCAGAACTGCGTTGGCGACCCACAGCACGGCGAGAAGGCCCGCAAGTATGATGTAGAAGCTGCGCCATCCCCAGCTGCCGGCGAGCGCACCGCCGATAAGCGGCCCGATATTGGGCGCGAACCCCATAGCGATACCGCCGATGCCCATAGCCGTGCCCGTGCGCTCCCGAGGAAAACGCGTCATAGCCACCGACTGCACGAGCGGCAGTGTAATGCCCGTGGCGATGGCCTGCAGCACCCGAGCCGCAATAAGCACGGCGAAGACCGGAGCGAAGAGACCGGCCACGGAACCCGCCAGGTAGAAGCCCAGCGCCAAGTACACCAAGCGCTTCAACGAGAACCGGCGCGCAAGGTAAGTGACCACCGGCACCGTGACCCCCATCGTGAGCATGTAGATGGTCGTGACCCATTGCCCCTGCGCCGCATCGATGGCGAAGTCGTCGCACACTTCCGTGAGCATGGAGTTCATCACCGTTTGGGTGAGCGAGCCCAAAGCGCAGGTGATGACAACGATGGCGAACAGGGCGTAGGTGTGCCCCTTCTCGGAAAGATGCATGGAAACCTCCGTACCTTCAGCATGACAGGGCGTTCGAGATTTCGCTCGGGCACCCGAAATCTGGCACGTGGCTACAAAACGAACGGAGGGACGCACCGCGCCCCTCCGCCATTATAACGCTCGATCTTGGAATTCGAGCTAGTTGAATTTCTGCTGGGTCTTCTCCAGCCCGTTGTCGATGAGGCACAGCACCGCGTCCGCACCCTCGGACACCGCGTGATCGAAAGCCTCGGTGTCGTCCTTGCTGCGCGGGCGCGAGAGCACCCAGTCGACCACGGGCTTGCGTCCCGGCGGCCGCCCGATGCCGATGCGCACCCGGAACCAGTCGCGCGTGCCCAGCTTGTCGCAGATGGAGCGCAGCCCGTTGTGCCCGGCGTGCCCGCCGCCGAACTTCACGCGGATGGTGCCCGGCTCGATGTCCAGCTCGTCGTGGACGACGATGAGATGGTCGGGGGCCACACCATAGGCGCGCATGAGCTTGCTCACCGGGCCGCCAGAGGTGTTCATGAAGCTCTGGGGCTTCACAAGTAGAAGCTCGTGGCCGCGGTAGCTCGCCTTCCCCACGAGCGCCCCGCCCTCGTTCTTCCAGTAGCGCACGCCCAGCTCGTCGGCGAGCGCGTCCACCGTATCGAACCCGGCGTTGTGCCGCGTGTGCTCGTACTCCTCGCCCGGATTCCCCAGGCCCGCGATCATATACAACTTGTCACCTATTTCCGTCATTCATCTTTGGAAGAGTAGGCCCAAGTCCCCGGGGAGGGGGCCCGCGCGCAGTTCATTGAAGTGCAAAAAGGGAGAGCCCGAAGCCCTCGAAGCGATCCGCGCCTCAATGCTGTTTGAGCGCGGGCTTCCTCCCCGGGGACTCGGGCCGGACAGCCAAGCAGCTATTCGAACAATTTCCCAATAGAGCCGTTGTTGTACACAACATCGATGGTCTGCGCGAACAGCGGCGCGATGGAGAGCACCTTGATCTTGCCGGTCTGGCGCGCCAGCGGCACGGGCACGGCGTTGGTGACCACCACTTCCTCGATGCAGGAGTTCTCCAAACGCTCGTAGGCCGGGCCGGAGAACAGGCCGTGGGTAGCGCAGGCGTACACCTCGGCGGCGCCCTTGGCCTTCAGCGTGGCCGCCGCGGCCACAAGGGATCCGCCGGTGTCGATCATGTCGTCGTTAAGGATGCAGATCTTGTCGGTGACATCGCCGATGAGCGCCGTGATCTCGGCCTGGTTGTGCTTCGGGCGGTCCTTGTGCATGATGGCGATGTCGCAATCGAGCGCCGTGGAGAACTTCTTCGCCGCCTTCGCGCGACCCACGTCCGGCGAGACCACGCACAAGCGCTCGGGATCGAAACCCTTGTTGCGGAAGTAGTCCACGAAAATGGGCATGGCCGTCATGTGGTTCACGGGGATGTCGAAGAAACCCTGGATGGCGTCCTGGTGCAGATCCACCGTGATGATGTTGTCGATGCCGGAGACCTCGAGCAGATCGGCCACGAGCTTGGCTGTGATGGGCTCGCGCGGGGCGGCCTTGCGGTCCTGACGGGCGTAACCGTAGTGCGCGATGACCGCCGAGATGGAGCGGGCGCTTGCGCGCTTGGCGGCATCGGCCATGATGAGCAGCTCCATGAGGGCGTCGTTCACGTCGAAGGTCTCGCTCGCGCACACCGACTGGATGAGGAACACGTCGGCGCCGCGGATGGACTCCTGATAGCGGGCGTAGATCTCGCCGTTGGCGAACTTCTCGTGCTTGATGTTGCCGAGGTTCACGTTCAGATACTTGGCGATCTCCTCGGCCAGCTCCGGATTCACCGAGCCGGAGAACAGGATCATGCGCTTGGTCATCTCGGTCATGGGGTGCGTCCCTTCTGCGACGGGTCTTTCAGCTTCGATTATTGTAGTACGATGGGCCGCTTCGTGCGGGCTGAAGCGGCCCGACCGACTATTTCTTCTTCTCGATGGGGTGCGCCGCCACCCAGCCTTCTATCTCCTGCTGTCTGGCGCGCCCGAGGGCCAGCGCTCCCGGCGTCACGTCCTTGGTGATGGTGGAGCCGGCGCCCACAAGCGCACCGGCGCCGATGGTCACGGGCGCCACCATCATGGTGTCGGAGCCGATGAAGGCGCCGTCCCCGATGATAGTGGCGTGCTTGTTCGCGCCGTCGTAATTGCAGGTGATGGAGCCGGCGCCGATGTTCACGCCCTCCCCCATGGTGGTGTCGCCGATGTAGGACAGATGCGGCACCTTCGAGCCCTTGCCGATGGTGGATTTCTTGATCTCCACATGGGTGCCGGCCTTGGCGCCCTCGCACAAGTGCGCCGCCGGACGCAGATAGGCGCGCGGGCCGCAGGTGGCGCCGTCGTCGATGAGCGCCTCCACCGCCACGGTCTCGTCGATGCGGCAGCCGCGACCGACGCGCGTGTCGGTCAGGCGGCTGTCGGGGCCCACGACGCTGTCCTCGCCGATCGTCGTCTTCCCCAGCAGCATGACGTTGGGCAGAAGCTCCACGTCGGGGGCGATCTCCACCTCGGGGCCGATGTAGGCCGTGGCCGGATCCCACATCGTGACGCCGGCGGCCATGTGCGCGTCGTTGATGCGCCGCTGCATGACGCGGGTCGCCTCGGCCAGCTGACCGCGGGAGTTCACGCCCAGGCACTGCTCCGCATCGCTCGTCTTATAGGCGAGCACGGGCCGCCCGGCGGCGCGGCTGATGGCCAGCACGTCGGTGAGGTAGAACTCGCCCTGGGCGTTGTCGGAGTTCACCTGGGAAAGCGCGTCGAAAAGGGCGCGGGCGTCGAAACAGTAGACGCCGGAGTTGCACTCGGTGATGGCCGCTTCCTCGGGGCTCGCGTCCTTCTGCTCGACGATGCGGGCCACCTCCCCGGCGCCATCGCGCACGATGCGGCCGTAGCCGAAGGGGTTTTCAAGCTCCATAGTGAGCACGATGACCGCCGCGTTGTGCTCCTCGCGCAGAGCCGCCATCTGGCGAATGGTCTCGGGCTGAATGAGCGGGGAGTCGCCGGAGAGCACCACGACGGCGCCGTCGAAGCCGGCCAGGGCATCGGCGGCGGCCAGCACCGCGTCGGCCGTGCCGCGCTGGGCCTCCTGCACGACGATCTCGGTATCGCCTTCCACCAAAGGGATCACCTGGTCGCGCATATGCCCCACCACGGTGACGACCCTATCGGCGCCCGCCTCCTTGGCCGCTTCCACGACCCACCGCACGAGCGGGCGGCCCAGCACCTCGTGAACCACCTTCGGCTTCTTCGACTTCATACGGGTACCGGCCCCCGCGGCCAAAATAATCGCAGCAGTTTCCATGCAACGCCCTTCTATAGCCATTCGCGCGCCCCACGGCGCTCATTTCCGATTGGCCTAGTATAGCGCAAGAAGCCTATAATCGAGCAGGTCGACGCGAGGGAAAGGAACGACCATGGCCCAAGGATTGGATGCACTGACCCGCGAAGAGCTCATCGAACTTTTGGAAATCACTGCAAAGGACCTCATCGCGCTGGACGGCACGTGGTTCCAGTCGCTGGAACGCGAGCAGGGCATGGACGCGGCCATGGAGCACGACCGCACGGCCTGGCGACGCTTCGTGCCCAGCGAGGCCCGGCGCCTGAAGAAGCTACTCGGCCTTTCGGATAGCTGCGGTCTCGAGGGACTCGCCGAGGCGCTGCCTTTGCGCTGCACCTCACTTGCGAACGAATGGGAGATTCGCTGGGAAGACGACGGCTCGCTCGCCTTCCGCATCACCGACTGCCGCGTGCAAAACGCCCGCAAGCGCAAGGGCATGGACTTTCATCCCTGCAAAAGCGTCGGCGAGTTGGAATACGCCGGCTTTGCCGCTGGCCTGGATGATCGCATTCAGTGCGAGTGCGTAAGCTGCTACCCCGCCATCGCCGACGACACCTGCAACTGCGCTTGGCGCTTCCGGATGGAGGGATAGACCTAAGACTGCGCAGAGAGATTCGGCCGAATTTGGCAAGTTTTTCGCGCTTTTCGACGCGAAGGGCCGGCGACAAAGGCGCCCGAGGCGGAATTCCTGCCTCATATAGCGAATATCGCTAGATCAAGACAGCTGAAACGCCACGAGAGGCTTTGGCGCGAACCGAGCATGTCGAAAAACTCGGAAAACTTGCCAGAAGGGGCGCCCGCATCTTGCGAGGGGCGCCCCTATGACACGATGGCCCGGCCCTCACCTCGCGTTTTGCGCGGGTATCCCTCCCGGCTTCACGCCCGCTCCCCTTACTTGAATCGCTTCAGCAAAAGGGAGTTGCTGACGACGCTGACGCTGGAGAGGGCCATGGCGGCGCCGGCGAGGGCCGGGGCGAGGATGCCCACGGCGGCCAGCGGGATCATGATGCAGTTGTAGATGAGCGCCCAGAACAGGTTCTGCTTGATCTTGCGCATGGTGGCCTTCGACAGGCGCAGGGCCACGATGAGGTCGGACAGGCGGTTGCGCATGAGCACCACAGAACCGGCATCCAGGGCCACATCGGTGCCCGAGGCCAGCGCCACGCCGACGTCGGCGGCAGCCAGCGCCGGGGCGTCGTTGATGCCGTCGCCTACGAAGGCCACGACGGTCTTCGCGCCGGCAGCCGCATCTTGGGCGGCCTCCGCCGGGGACTCGAGGGGCACAGGCTCGGCGGGAGCGCCCATGTCGGGGTCAGAGGCGGCTATGAAGGCCGGGTCGGCCGCCTCCATTTCCAAAATGCGCTCGTCGTCCTTCTCGGCGTCGCAGGCCTCACCAGCGGCCTTGCCGAGCATGGCGACGTCGGCAGCGCCCCGCACGGCCCGCACGCAATCGGCCTTTTCCAGCGGCTTCACGCCGGCGAACACGTGGTCGGGCGCGATGCCCACCTCCTCGGCGATGGTCCGGGCCGTGGGCGCCGCGTCGCCGGTCACCATGTAAGAGGTCACGGAGAAATCGCGGGACAGCTCGCGCACCGTGGCCGCCGCGTCCGGCTTGGGCTCGTCGCGGAACTGGATGCGGCCCACGGGCACGCCGTCGACGGACACAAGCGAGCCTGCAGCCCCCGCCCCGTCGCCGGCGACCTTCCCGACGCCCACGAACACCTCGCGGCCCTCCACGACACCGCGCACGCCCTCGCCGACCACGGCCTCGAAGGAGGCGGCCGCCGGCAGCGGCACCAGGCCGCGCTCGGCCGCATAGGTCACGACGGCGCGGGCCAGGGGGTGCTCGCTTTTTTCCTCCAGGGCGGCGGCCAGGCGCAGGGCGTCATCGGGAACGTCGCAGGCCACCACGGCCGGCTCGCCCTGGGTGAGGGTGCCCGTCTTGTCGAAAACGGCCGCCGACAGGTTGCCCATGGTCTCCAACACCGTGCCGTCCTTGATGAGCACGCCGAGCTGGGCGCCCTTCCCCATGCCCACGGTGAGCGCCGTGGGGGTCGCTAGGCCCAGCGCGCAGGGGCAGGCCACGCAGATGACGGCGATGGCCGGCATGAGCGCCTGCACCAGGCGCCCGTCGGGGCCGGCCGGCACGAGGAAGAACCATACGCAGAACACGACGAGCGCGATCAGCAGGATGGCGGGCACGAACACCGCCGCAATGCGGTCGGCGATGCGCTGGATGGGAGCCTTGGTGCCCTGGGCGTCCTCCACGGCGCGCACGATACGGGCCAGCGTGGAATCGGCGCCCACGCGCAGGGCGCGCACGGTCACGGAGCCGGTAGTGTTCTGGGTACCGCCGGTCACCGCGTCGCCTGCGGCTTTCACCACGGGCAGCGTCTCACCGGTGAGCATGGACTCGTCCGCTTCCGTGGCGCCTTCCACCACCACGCCGTCCACCGGCATCTTCTCGCCCGGCCGCACGCGCACGGTGTCGCCGGCCACCACCTGGGCCAACGGTACCTCGCGCTCCTCGCCGCCGCGCACCACCCGAGCCGTGGGCGGCGTCAGGTTCATGAGCGACTCGATGGCCTGGTTCGTGGCGCCCTTGGCGCGGCTTTCCAGCATCTTGCCGAACAGCACGAAGGTGACGAGCATGGCGCAGGTCTCGAAATAGGGCATGCCATCGTTGATGGCGAGCGCCGCATGGCTTTCCCAGTCCCCCGTGACCACCGGCAGAAACGTGATCCACAGCGAGAACAGAAACGCGATGGAAGTACCGAGCGCCACCAGCACGTCCATGTTCGCCGAGCCGCCCTTGAGCGAGCCCCAGGCGCCCTTGTAGAACCGCGCGCCGCAGCCGAACTGCACGGGGGCCGTGAGCGCCAACAACAGGAGATTCGCCGCGAACATGGCCTGCACATGGGTGGGATCGGCCACGAACAGACCGGCCAGGGCGCTGCCCACCCCCATGTGCCAGCCGGGAATCATGCCGATGGCCACGATGATCACCGTGAGCACGGCGGCCGCGCCGAACACCTTGCGGTCCCGCTTGGCCCGGACGGCCTCGCGGGCGCGGCGCCTCTCGTCCACCAAGGGCGCGTCATCGGGGATGATCTCGGCCGTGAAGGCCAGGTTGTCGAAGACGGCGAGCATGTCGTCCACGCTGGCCTGGGCCGGATCGAACACCACGCGCCCGGTGTTGTTCGCCAGGTTCACCGCCACGTCGACCACCCCAGGCGTGGCGCGGTAGTGCTTCTCGATGTTGGCCGCGCAGTTCGCGCAGTGCATGCCGTCGATAGCCAGGCGCAGGTTGGCGCGAGGCGCTTCGCCGTTGGGCTGCGGCAGCTCTTGCCGGATCGGTTCTTGCTGGGTCGTCTTCTGCTGAATCGTCTCTTGCCGGGTCATAGCTCGCCTTCCTTACTTCGAGAAGCGGCGCATGAGCGCCATCACTTCGTCGATCACCTCATCGTTGCCGGCGCGCACCTCTTCCACCACGCAGGTGCGCATATGCTCGGCCAGCACCATCTCCGACACCCGCCGCACGGCGGACTCGGCGGCGGCCAGCTGCGTGAGCACATCACCGCAGTAGCGGTTGTCCTCGATCATGGCCTTCACGCCGGTAAGCTGACCGATGGCCCGGTTCAGCCGCTTCTGCATATCCGCCTGCAGCTCCATGCTGCGCGGCGTGCTCTTGTGCCGACAGGGACAATCGGACGCCTGGTCCGCCTGATCTGCTCTACCCGTCCGATCTGCTCTATCCGTCCGATCCGTTCTATTCGCGCCGGCCTTCGCCACCCCCTGGGCCGCCCCTCCTCCGCTACGCGTTTTCTCGTCCGCCATGGCGCTCCTTCGCTTGCGATGTTGTCCTTATGTTCGCAGCATTTATACCCCTAGGGGGTATTTTCGTCAATAGAGGAACGCATCGGGAAATGTCTCAGTCAACGAAACCACGCGATTCTGCATGAAATCTCGAGTTGTAAGCGTCCTAGCGATACCTGAAGGAGCTACATTCACCTGGATTTATCGCAAGATATTAAATTCGAAGACAAGAATGAGCTTTCAGACGCTTACAACTCGCGATTTCATGCAATGCCAGGGGTCTTCAATTACCGAGCGAGACGAGACGAAGCGTGAAGCGACCATTACCGGAAGGCCGACCGGAATCGATTCTTATGGAAGTGGAGCGCGACCGCTCTTATCGAACGGGGCTCAGACACGTTTCCTCCGGCAAAGCGGCACGAGCCCAGACGGGCCTCTTGCGGCGCAGACACAGGGAACCAGACAACGAAAAAGGCCCCGCAACCTCACGGCTGCGGGGCCCTCGTTGGCGATACTGTGCGGCGGGCGGCTTACAGCGAGTCGATGTAAGCGACGAGATCGCCCACGGTGACAAGCCCCTCGGGCTCGCCGAAGTCGACCTCGCAGGCCTCCTCCAAGTCGCAGATGAGCTCGACCATGTCCAGCGAGTCGATACCGAGGGACTCGAAGGTCGCCTCGGGGGTGACGGTGGCGGGGTCGATGTCGAGGTTGCTCTCGAGAACGCCGGCGATGGTGTCGATAGTGGCCATGAACTAATCCTCCTTTTGGGTGAGCAGACCGTAGCCGCCGTCCTCACGGCGGTACAGGATGTGCACCAGATTGGTGTCGCGATCAGTGTACGCGAAAAAGTCGTGGCCCAGAAGATCGATCTGGACGAGCGCCTCTTCTTCGGTCATGGGCGTGAACTCCGTCTCCTTGCGGCGGACGATCTCGTCCTCGGACAGCTCGTCCATCAGACGGTCGAGATCCAGCTCGCTCTCCGGGTGGGCGTCCTCGTGGGCGTAGTCGACGATGCGCTCCGTGGCGCGAACCTTCTTGTCCAGCACGCGGGTCTTGTACTTGCGCAGCTGGCGGGCGACCTTGGCGGCAGCCACGTCGATGGCGGCGTACATGTCCTCTTCGCTTTCCTCCACGCGCACGATGTGGCCCTTGACGCGGACGGTAACCTCGCAAATAGCCGGCAGCGGGTTGGCCGGGTTCTTCTCGGTGTAAAGAACAATTTCCGTGGAGACGGTGTCGGCGTCCACAGCCTTGATCGCGTTACCGACCTTCTCCTCAGCGTACTGACGAAGGGCGTCGGTGACGGGCATTTTGCGTCCGGACACGGTGATCGTCATGATTTCCACCTCTTTTAGCTCGTTGCTTGCACAATCAGCGTGGAAGGCGCGAGCCCGCTGGGGCACCTGAGCGCACCATGCGTAAAACGCACCCTTCCAAACTGGAAAAAACAGCATAGCGCACTTTTCGCGAGATTGACCGAGCAATTTGAGGTTGCAAGAAAACGATTGCCGTCTGAGGACTGTTTTCGGAATGCAGCGCCTTTGAAGTCGAACGGTTCTCGTTTTCGTGTGAAAAAGGCTGCTACGGGGACTTTACAGATAGGGATTTTCGCTGAAGCGAAAGGGAAAGCGGTTACAATTAACGGATATCTGTGAAGCTGCCTTGCTCGCAGGCGACTGAGTCGGTAAGAGAAATTGAGGATGTAAGGCATGGAACCCACTGCGAAGAATCCCGATCCGCATCATATCTTCATTGATGAAGTCCAGGGGCATCAGCGTCGCTGGTTGAAAGTCATCCAATTTACGAGTTCGTCCACGAAAGCGGCGGCCATCATGCTGGCGGCGGCTATTGTGGCCCTCGTTATCGCGAACTCGCCGTTCTTCGAGCCCTTTGAGGAGTTCTGGCACACCCATGTGGTGGTGGGCGTCGGCGGCTTTATCGGCGAGATGTCGCTGGCCCATATCATCAACGACATCTTCATGGCGGTGTTCTTCCTGCTCGTAGGGTTAGAGATCAAATACGAGATGACCGTCGGCGAGCTCACGAACATCCGTCAGGCGGCGTTGCCCATCATCGCGGCCTGCGGCGGCGTTCTGGCCCCTATCGTCATCTACTCCCTCTTCAACGCCACCAACCCTGAGACCTCCCACGGCTGGGGCGTGCCGACGGCGACCGATATCGCCTTCGCCTTGGGCATCATGGCGCTGCTCGGCAACCGCGTGCCCAACGGCGTGCGCGTGTTCCTCTCCACCTTGGCCGTGGCCGACGACATCATCGCCATTCTCGTCATTGCCATCTTCTACGGCCAGAGCCCCTCGCTCATGTGGCTTGCCATTGCTGCGGCCATTCTCGTGGTGCTCGTACTGATGAACCGGGCGCACGTGTACGCCCTGACGCCTTACATGCTGGTGGGTTGCCTGTTGTGGTTCGCTGTGTTCATGTCCGGTGTTCATTCCACCATCGCTGGCGTGCTGCTCGCCTTCACGATCCCCACGGGGTCGCGCGTCGATCTGCAGAAGTTCATGACATGGTCGGGCGACCGGGTTCGCGAGGCGCGCGCCGCCTATGTGGAGACCGAGCCGGTGACGCTTCAGAAGGATTACATGTTCACCGTCACCCGGCTCTCCAGTGTTGCTCGTCAGGTGGTACCCCCGGCCACGCGCTTGGAGCATATGCTGTACCCGTGGGTGTACTTTGCTGTGCTGCCCCTGTTCGCGCTGACCAACGCCGATGTGAGCTTCCTTGGCGGCGATGTTCTCGCTATGGTCTCGAGCCCGGTGTTCTTCGGCGTGTTCTTCGGATTGCTTTTGGGCAAGCCCATCGGCATCCTGCTCTTCAGCTTCTTGACGGTGAAGCTGAAGATTGCCAACCTGCCCGATCATGTTAACTGGATCCATATGCTGGGCGCCGGCATTCTGGGCGGCGTGGGCTTCACCATGGCCATCTTCGTGGCGAACCTCGCCTTCCCCGAGGCTGTGCTCATCGCTGACGCGAAGATCGGTATCTTGTCGGCCTCGCTTCTGGCCGGCGTGATTGGCTTCTTGTTCCTGTTCATGCAGGCGAAGGCGGCCGAGCGCCAGGGCATCTCGTATGTGTCCGCCTCACTGGATGAGGTGGTGCGCCAAACTGCCGGGGAAGAGGCCGCCGACATGGCCGACGACGTGGTTCTCGGCTGCGGCGACGAGGATCTGGTCGACGATGTGCGCGAGGTGCTGGAAGCCGAGGGCGGCGTGGCGGAGTTCGTCGTGCACGAGATCCGCGACGAGGCCGAGGCCGAGGAGGCCGAGGACGTCACTGGCACGCGGCCCTAAGGGCTGCACCGGCTCGCGAGCTTTTCGTACTTGCAGGGGCGCTCTTTCGGGAGCGCCCTTTTTCATGCATCAAGTCGTTTTCGCGAACAGCCGGCTCGCTACAGGGCGGCCATGAGGTCGGCGATGGCGTAAAGGGTGCCGAAGGCGACGGCGCAGCCTTCAGGGCCGGCGGCGGCGCGGGCGGCGCTGAGCGCGTCGGCGGGAGCGGAGCACACCCGCACGGGCACGTCATCGGCCCGGCCCTCCTCCCCCAGTACTTTGCGCACGCAGGCCGCCAGCTCTTCGGCCGCCAGGGCGCGAGGGCTTCTCGGGGCGTACACCGAGAAGCTGCGGGCCCACGGCATCACGGCGCGCACCATGGCCCGATAGTCCTTGTCGGCGAGCACGCCCAAAGCAAAGTCGACCGAGGCGCACCCCTCCCCTCCCAGCAGATCGGCGAGCGAGGCGGCCAGGGCCTCGGCCCCCTGGGGGTTGTGGCCGCCGTCCACGATGGTGAGCGGAGAGGTGCCCACCACTTCGAAACGGCCGGGCCAACGGGCCGAGGCGATGCCGGAGGCGGCGGCCTCATCGGAGATGGCCCACCCGCGCCCGCACAGCACGTCCGCTGCCGTGAGGGCCAGCGCCGCGTTGAAAGGCTGGTAGCTGCCGAGCAAGCGCGTTTCGAAGGGCCGGCCCTTCCACGAGAACCGGCGGAGAGCCGCGCCCGCGAGCGCCTCCACATTCAAATCGGCGAAATCGGGTACGACCAGCTCGCAGCCGCGCTCGGCGGCCACGGCCTCGATAATCGCCATGGCCTCGCGCTCCTGGGGCCAGCTCGCCACCGGGCACCCCGGCTTCACGATGCCGGCCTTCTCGCCGGCGATGGCGGCCACGGTGTCCCCGAGCAAGTCGGTATGGTCGAGCCCGATGCGGCAGATCACGCTCGCCTCGGACGCGTCGATGACGTTGGTGGCGTCGAGTCGCCCCCCGAGGCCCACTTCCAACACGACGATATCGCAGCCCACGGCCCGGAAATGCTCGAAGGCCACCGCCGCCATGAGCTCGAACTCCGTGGGATGATCCCCCGTGTCCGCCTCCACGGCCTCGGCCGCCGGGCGCACCGCCTGCACCGCCCGGGCCAGCTCCTCAGCGCGGATGTTCTCCCCGTTCACGCGAATGCGCTCCTCGAAGCAGAGGATGAACGGGCTTGTGAACAAGCCCACCTTGTAGCCGGCCGCCTGAAGCACCGAGGCCAGGTACGCGCACACCGACCCCTTCCCGTTCGTCCCCGCCACATGCACGAAACGCAAATCGTCCTGGGGGCGCCCCAAACGCTCCAGCAGATCCACCATGCGCGAGAGCCCCAGGCGCGAGGTCTGCCAACGCGGCGTGTTTATCCAGGCGACGGGGTCGAATCGGCACACGTCTTCCACAGCACGTTCTCCTTCAGGGACGCGGCTACCGTTTTCTTACAAAGACGGTAACCGATAGAGCATATCACGGCTCCATTCTATACTAGGTTGCGAACACGAGAGGCCGCGCGACGAGAGGAGGAGCCCATGGCAGCCATTTACGACCTGAATCGGCCGAACCCGCTGGCGGCGCCGTGCGATCCGGAAAGCTGCAAGCCGCCCTTGGTCAAGATCCTCACCTCCCACGAGTTCAGCCAGCTCACGCAAATCGCTCCGGAAGCGCGGGCGGAACTGGCAGCCCTCGAGCTGGCGGCGGCCAACTTCGTCGAGCTGTACCCCTCCTACATCATCGGCTCGTTCTCGGTACCGGACAAATCCGACCCCACGGGCGACCCGGACACCATGTCGTTCTACCTGGAGGCCGACCATCTCATCTTCATCGACGACGGCGATATCGCGCAGAAGACCCTGGATAAGGTGGCCGCCACGGGCATTCTCACGAAGCCCACCACTTCGCATGCGCTCTACGCCTTCATGAAGACGCTCATCGCCGATGACTTCAGCTGGTTCTCCTCCATGGAGGACGCCATGGAAAGCCTCGAGGACGCCATGATCGGCCACCATGCCGACATCTCGTCGCAGACCATCATGAGCTACCGGCGCGCGGCCATGCGCATGGGCTCCTACTACCAGCAGATCGGCGTCATGGCCGACCTCATCGCCGACAACGAGAACAAGGTGATGAGCCGGGAAGAGGCCCGCGCCTTCGGGCACATCACCACCCATGCGAACCATTTGTCCGACCGCGCCGACATGCTGCGCGAGTACAGCCTGCAGCTTTACGAGCTGCACCAGACGCAGATCGACTTGAAGCAGAACTCTACCATGCAGATCCTCACCATCGTCACGGTGATGTTCGCGCCGCTCACGCTCGTCACCGGCTGGTTCGGCATGAACCTCACCGTCATGCCAGGGCTCGATTGGCCCTACATGGCCGGCACCATCATCGCGCTGGCGGCCATCATGATCATCGTGATGGTGGTGTTCTTCAAGAAGAAGCGCTGGCTCTAGGCCTCGCCGCGCAAAAGCTCGCCCAAGGTGGCGAAATCGTTCTCCAGGGCCTCGCGCTTCTTGCTGTCGTAGAGGGCCGCAGCCGGGTGGAAAATGGGGAACACCTTGAAACGCCCCGCCCGCTGCAGCGTGCCGTGCAGGCGCGTGATGCCCACGTCGGTCTTCAGGATGAACTTCGTGGAGAAGTTGCCCAGCGTGACGATGTACTCCGGGTTGATGGTACGCGTCTGCTCGCGCAGAAACGGCGTGCAGGCCTGAATTTCCTCGGGACGCGGATCGCGGTTGGAAGGGGGACGGCACTTCAGCACATTGGCGATGTAGACGTCCTCGCGAGACAACCCGGCAATGGCCAGAAGCTCGTTGAGGTACTTGCCGGCCGCGCCCACGAAGGGCTCGCCCTGCAAATCCTCGTTCTTGCCCGGGGCCTCGCCGACGATGAGAACCCTCGCATTGGGATTGCCCACGCCGAACACCGTCTGCGTGCGACCGTCGCACAAGGGGCAGCGGCGGCAGGCGGCCACCTGGACTTGCAAGTCTTCTAGCGGAATGTGGGGGTGCTCCATCGGGCGTCCTTCTTTCTTGAGTTCCTCGTCGGGACTCGCCTCGGGCGAGCGCCGGGAGGGGGTGCCGTGCTCAAACAGCATTCTATGGCATTTCTCACCGAGAGTCGCGGCATTTTCGTATGCCATAGAATGAACTGCGCGCGGCACCCCCTCCCGGCGCTCGCTGCGCATCGCTCTCCTTCAACCTGCTGCGCACCTTGGCGGTCGCTGCGCATCGCTTTCTACACGTATAACCTCGGCAGACGGGAGCAGCCGAAGCCGATGGCCACCTCGTGCTGGATGGTGCCCAGCGTTTCGGCCATTTGATCGATGGTGACCGAGGCCTCGCCCTGCTCCCCCACGATGGTCACCGTATCACCGATCTGCGGATCAAGGTCGTTGCGCTGGCGCAGGTTCACTTCGAACATGGACTGGTCCATGCAGATGTTTCCCACCTGGTGGAAGCGGCGACCGGCCAGTAGCACGTCGGTGCGGCCGGAAAGGCCCCGGCGGAAGCCGTCGGCGTAGCCAATGGGCATGGTGCAGATCTTCACGGCGCCGGGGCTGCGGTAGTTCAGACCGTAGCTGACGCCCTCGCCCACCGGCAGCGTCTTCACATCGGTGATGCGGGCCTTCACGCTCATGGCCGGCTTCAGATCGATCATCGGGTAGGCCTCGGGGCACGGGTAGAAGCCGTACAGCGAGATGCCGAGGCGCACCATGTCCAGCTGCACCTCCGGGTAGCGGATGGCGGCCGCAGAGTTCGCCGCATGCACGATGCCGGGGTTGATGCCGGCGGCGCGCAGGGCGTTTACAGCCTCGTAGAAGCGCTTGACCTGACGCTCGAAGTCGATGGTGCCGGGGCAGTCGGCCGTGGCGAAGTGGGTGAAGGTGCCCACCATATCGAGCGCCCGATGAAACGATATCTGCCGCGCGAATTCCACCACTTCGTCCCAACGCACGCCGATGCGGTTCATGCCCGTGTTCACCTTCAGATGGAAGGGCGCGGACACCCCGAAGGCGTCGGCGGCCTCGGCATAGCGGATGGCGAACTCGGCAGTGTAGACCGCCGGCATGATCTTGTAGGCCAGAAGCAGCGGGATGGCCGTGGCCGGGGGCTCGCCCAAAATGAGGATAGGGGCGTTCACGTAAGCCTCGCGCAGGGCGATGGCCTCGTCCACCGTGGCCACGCCCAAGTACTCGGCCCCGGAGTTCAGCGCCGTCTTGGCGCACTGCACGGCGCCGTGGCCGTAGCCGTCGGCCTTCACCACGGCCATGAGCCGGGTGCCCGGATTCAGGCGCCGCTTCACGGCCGAGGCGTTGTGGCGGATGGCGTTCAGGTCGATCTCCACCCAGGCCCAGCGCCGATCGGTCTCGGGGATGCGGGCGAGCTTGTCCGGGTCGAAGCGCGGGGCACCGGTGGCCTGGGTGCCCTGCTCGGCGAAGCGCAGCACGTCGCTGGCCGCCGATGACAGCTGGGACAGCGAACGCGATGCCCCACGGGCGGCCGCATCGGAGCCGCCCTCGGCAGCGACGCCCGCGCCGGCGCGCTCGGAGGCGGCCGGCGACCAGGCCTCGGCCAGATTGCGGGCCTGGGCCTGCTTGCGCGCCGCGAACGGCGTGTCGTCGTACCGCGAGCCGCGCAGGGCGTCGCCCGCGGACACGAAGTTCGGATCTCGGTGCGAAAACCCCGTGAACCCATTGGGAAGATCAGTCATAGTGCTACCACCTCAAACAGCCGCGCCCCTATCGAGCGCGGCCGCATCTAGAACACGTTCCCCGTGAAGTATAGCGCAGACCCGCTGCTCGGGAGCGCGCTCTTTCGAGAGGGGACAAAGACTTCCAATCAGAAGGCCCCAGCTCCGAAGTGCCGCAAGAAAAACGCAGCCGCCGCTGGCTCTGCGCCGAGACGCATTCGCGCCTTAGCCGAGCTCGCCCTGGGCCGCGGCGGCGGCGAGCTTCTCCGAGAGGTCCTTCTGCGTGCTGTGGCCCTCGCCGGCCATCATCTTCACGGCGTGGGGCAGCGCCGCCACGATGCCCTCCCAGTTCTCGGTGGCCGCCTTGGTGGAGCCGGGCAGGTTGATGATGAGCGTGTGCCCGCGCTGGGCGCAGATGGCGCGCGAGAGCATGGCGAAGGGCGTGATGGCGACGCTGTGGGCGCGCATGGCCTCGGCGATGCCGGGCACCTCGCGGTCGGCCACGTCGCGGGTAGCCTCGGGGGTCACGTCGCGCAGCGAGAGGCCCGAGCCGCCGCAGGTGAGCACGATATCGGCATCGGTGTTGTCGCAGGCGTCGATGAGTGCGCCGGCGATAAACGGGCGCTCGTCCATTTCCACAACGCGGCGGATGCACTCCCAACCCTGCTCGGCAATGAGCTGCTCCAGTTTCTGCCCCGCCTCGTCGGTTTCCAAAGTGCGGGTGTCGGAACACGTGATGATAGCGAATTTGATGGTCACTTTTACTTCCTTTCTTAGCAGCTCCCTTGAAACCCCCAGGGGCGATGCGGGGGCACAAGTGCCGTGCTCAAACAGCATTCTATGGCATTTCTCGCCGGGGGTCACGGCGTTTTCGCATGCCATAGAATGAACTGCGCGCGGCACCAGCGCCCCCGCCTCGCCATGCACGGTTGCCTCCGCTACAGCACGACTTCCTCGGGAATATCGAGCAGCAGGCAGTCGACGATGGAGCCGGCGGGCTGGGGCGCAGTGCCCTCGGGCATGACGGCCAGGCAGTTGGTTTTCTGGATGGGACCGAACAGCCCCGAGCTCTGGTTCTTGGCCGGCGTCACCTCATAGCCCTCGGCGGTACGCGTCAGGTTCGCCCGCAGATAGATGCGGCGCGGATCGCGGTTCTTCTCGTCGGCGGTAAGGCGCGCCTTCACCACGGGATGATCCATGAAGCGATAGCCCTGCATGGTGCGCAGCGCGGGGCGGATGAGCAGCTGGAAGCCCACGTAGGCCGCCGCCGGGTTACCGGGCAGTCCGAAGACGGGCGTGCCCTCCACCATGCCGAAGGTCTGGGCCTTGCCGGGGCGGATGTTCACGGTGGTCATCATAAGCTCGCCGAGCTCGGCCACCACCGGCTTGATGAAGTCGAAGTCGCCGTTGGCAGCCCCTCCCGTAGTGACGACGAGGTCGTACTCGCGGGCCGCAGCGGCCACGGCGTCGCGCAGGGCCTCGAAGGTGTCCTGGACGATGGGCAGCATCACGGCCTCGGCGCCGGCCTCGCGGGCGCAGGCGGCCATGGCGTAACTGTTGGAGTTGCGGATCTTGCCGGGGCCGGGCACCTCGGAAGGCGGCACGAGCTCGCTGCCCGTGGCGATGACGGCCACGCGCGGACGGCGGTAGACGGGCACCTCCAGCACGCCGCAACCGGCCAAAAAGCCGACGCCGGCGGCGGTGAGCACATCGCCCGCTTCCACGACCACGTCTCCCGCATGGGCCTCCTCGCCGGCGGCGCGGATGTTGGAGCCCACCTTCGTCGGGGCGGCAAACGACACCACCGAGCCCGGCTTGCCGTCGCCTTCCACGACGCCCACGATCTCGTACTTCACTACAGCGTCGGCATCGGCGGGCAGGCAGGCGCCGGTCATGATGCGCACGCATTCGCCGTCGTCTATGGTTCCCTCGAACACATCTCCGGCACCGATCTCGGCAATGACCCGCAGGGTCGCAGGAGCCTCCTCGGTAGCCTCGGCGATCTCGGCAGCGCGCAGGGCGAAGCCGTCCATGGCCGAATGCGCGAAGGGCGCAACATCGATGTCGCTTGTCTGATCGGCCGCCACCACACGCCCGACGGCATCGAGCAGCTCCACCGTTTCCACGGGCAGTTTCTCCACGGCCCCGCACACGAGCGCGCGGGCCTCTTCCAACGGAATCATTTCTCTCACAGGATCGGTCCTTCCCTTCCGCCCCGCCGCGCCATGCTCGGCACCATCGCGCCACAGCAGCACCGCGAGCACGGAATCCAACCGTCGTCGTTTCACTGGGGATCATTATAACTATTGCAGGATAACTACGGTCGAAAAGAGCGACGTTTTCACCGTCGCCGCAGATGCCTTCTCCGAAAAGATTCGCGCAATTCCTAGTCGCCGAACTGCATGCGGTAGTAGCGGGCGTAGACGCCATCGCGGGCCAGCAGCTCCTCGTGGGTTCCCTGCTCGAGCACACGGCCGTCCTCCACCACGGCGATGAGGCTCGCGTTGCGGATGGTGGACAGGCGGTGCGCGATGGTGATGGTGGTGCGCCCGCGGGAGAGCTCCGCCAGCGACGCCTGGATGGCGTGCTCGCTCTCGTTGTCAAGGGCGCTCGTGGCCTCGTCCAGAATGAGGATGCGCGGATCGCGCAGGAACACGCGCGCGATGGAGATGCGCTGCTTCTGGCCGCCGGACAGCCGCGCGCCGCGCTCGCCCACGAGCGTGTCGTAGCCGTCGGGCAGCGAGCAGATGAACTCGTGGATGTTGGCCTTGCGCGCCGCCTCCTCGATTTCGGCCTGGGTGGCGCCGGGGCGGCCGTAGGCGATGTTCTCCCCCACCGTGCCGCCGAACAAATACACGTCCTGCTGCACGATGCCGATGGCGTCGCGCAGGCTTGCCAATGACACGTCGCGCACGTCCACGCCGTCGATGGTCACCGCGCCGCCGGCCACGTCGTAGAAGCGCGGCAGAAGCGAGCAGGTGGTGGTCTTGCCGCCGCCCGAGGGCCCCACGAGCGCCACCGAGGTGCCGGCGGGGATGGAAAGCGTGAGCCCGTCGAGCACCGGATGGGTGCCGTCGTAGGAGAACGTCGCGTCGCGATAATCCACAGCGCCGCGCACCTCGCCGCCGCAGGCCTCGGCCAAAGTGGGCGCGCCGGGCTTGGTGGCCACGTCGGGCCGCTCGGCCAGCACCTCGATGAAGCGGCGGAAACCTGCGTAGCCCTTCTGCAGGGTCTCGGTGAAGTTGATGAGCTGCTCTACCGGTGCCATGAAGATGCCCACATACAGGGCGTAGATGGCCAAATCGGTCACGGCGAGCGTTCCTGCGGCCACGAAGTAGCCGCCGCCCACCACGACGATGGTGTACAAAAGCCCCGTGAACAGCGAGTTCAGCCCATGGAAGGCGCCCATGAACTTGTAGGATCGGTTCTTCGTGTCGAGAAATGCCTCGTTGGCCGCGCGGAACTTCTCGCGCTCGGCGTCCTCGCCGCCGAAGGACTTCACGACGCGGATGCCGCCGAGGGAATCCTGCACCGCCGCGTTGATGCCGGCCATGCGCTCGCGGTTCTCGCGGAATATGCGGCGGCGCCAGTAATTCAGCGCGAAGGACAGCGCCGCCATGACGATGGTGACGACAAGCATGATGGCGGTGAGCGGCCCGTTGATCATGAACAGCAGCACGAAGGAGCCGACGATCTTGAGCGTGCAGATGAACAGGTTCTCCGGCCCGTGGTGCGCGAGCTCCGATATGTCGAACAGATCGGTGGTGATCTTCGACATCATGACACCGGTGTTGTGGCGGTCGTAGTAGCCGAAGGAGAGGCGCTGGTACTGCTCGAACAAATCGCGGCGCATGTCGGCCTCCATGCGCGCGCCCATGACGTGACCCCAATAAGTGATGAACCACTGGCAGCCCGTGCGCGCGGCGTACAGCGCGATGAAGAGCAGCGCGATGAGCCCGAGGCTGCCCAAGATGACCGAGGGCGCCTCCGTGAAGAACTCGCGGGTGAAGAAGTTCAGCAGCTGCGGAAAGGCCAGATCGACCCCGGCCAAGATGCAGGCGGCCACGAGATCGGCAAAGAAGAGCGCCTTGTAGGGCTTGTAGTAGCCGGCGAACCGCCGCAGCACCTCGGCGGCGGCGACGTCGGCGTGTGTTTCCTTGGATGTGTCGACAGCAGTGGCCATAGGCCCATTCTAGCCCTCTGGGATTAATTTCGATGCCGAAGTCATCACGCTTTCACAACCCTTCGACGAATCGTCGCTCCCCGTCCTCCTTCATCTCCGCAACCGGCCCCGCAACCGCCCAAACATCCACTTTGGAACCCGAACCTTCGCTGGCATAACTTCGGTCGACGAACTACCGCTTTTCTGCATGAGATCTCTTGCCTGCAGAGTTTCACATTCCTTGGGAACCGGAGGCCGAAGCGCTACAATGGCCTCAGCCACCCAGAGAAAGAAGGCGACTATGCCGTTTTCGCCCGCGCCGTTTACACCCACGCCCTACACGCCGCCCGACTTCACGCTCCCCCACCTCGCCGCCGCGCCCGATGTGACGCTCGTGCCCGCGCCGAAGGATTTCGTGGCCCCGGAGGGCTACCACGCCATGTCCATTTATCCGGAGTATCTGAAGATCGCAGGGCAATGGACGCTCGCCCGCGATTCCCGCATGGATTGCGTGGCCGTCGTGGAAGGCGGCAACGTGTTCGTGCGCGAGTTCCGCCACATCCGCGCCGGCGATCTCATCGCCTGCGGACGCACGGAAAACGGCGAGGAGGGCATTCTCGTCTACACCGACGGCTTCCGCGGTCTGGCCACATCGGAGGACGGCGCTCCGCACCCGGGCGGCCACGACAACTTCGCCTTCCGCCTGGGCCGCTCTCGCGAGACCGCGTTCTCGCGCGACTATGACGAGCTCTACGAGCTTCTGCGCCACGACCGCGACCACGGCTCCATTGTATGGGTCATGGGGCCGGCCTTCACCTTCAACGGGTACTCCCGCGAGGCCTTCGCGAAAATCATCGACGCCGGCTATGCGGACGCGGTGTTCGCCGGCAATGCTCTCGCCACCCACGATTTGGAAGGGGCCTACTTCCACACGTCCCTCGGTCAGGACATCGACACCCAGGAGAACCGCCCCAACGGCCACTACCACCACCTGGACACCATCAACCGCGTGCGCTATTGGGGATCCATCGAGCGGTTCATCGAAGAAGAGGGCGTGCGCGACGGCATCATGAACGCGCTGGTGCGCAATGGCGTGCCCTACGTGCTGGCCGGATCCATCCGCGACGACGGCCCTCTGCCCGGCGTGTACGGCAACGCCTACGAGGCGCAGGACGCTATGCGCGACCACATTCGCAGCGCCACCACCGTCATCTGCATGGCCACCATGCTGCACACCATCGCCACGGGGAACATGACCCCCTCCTACCGCGTGCTGGCCGACGGCACCATACGTCCCGTGTACTTCTACTGCGTGGACATCGCCGAATTCGCCGTGAACAAGCTGGTGGATCGTGGCAGCCTCGCCAGCCGCGGCATCGTCACCAACGTTCAGGACTTCATCGCCAACATCGCCAAAGGATTGGGGCTTTTGGGTTAGAAGGTTGCGCAACATCGGAAAGGTCATCCCCGACGACGACCCTCTTATCGACCGCGTTCCCGAATGGCAGCGCGATTGGCGCAATGCCTTCCAGATGATGGTCGATGCCGGCGCCGTCAAGGAATGCGATACCATCGAGGAGTTGGAAGAGGCCCTCGGATTGCGCGAAGACGTGCTCGTGCAGGCTGTTAAGGACTGGAACGCCGCCTGCGAGGCCGGAGAGGACACTGTTCCCACCTACAAGTACGATCCCTCGTGGCTCATCCCCATCAGCGAGCCTCCCTATTACGGAGCGAAGCTCGGCGGCAACCTGTTCGCCACCAAGTGCGGACTGCGCATCAACCCCAAGATGCAGGTCATCGATACCGAAGGCGCCGTTATTCCCGGGCTTTACGCTGGCTGGCACACCGCCGGAGGCTCGAACGGCGAGAACAACCTCGCCGGCAAGCCCTTCAACGGCCTGTACGGTGATGTGGGACTATCGTTCCTCGGTGGGTACATGGCCGCAGGCTCTATCATCGGCGAGATCTAGTCAGCCATCTTTCGCCACAACCTATCATTAGCCCTCCCCTGGCGCCCCGTCCAACCGACGGGGCGCCGTCATGTTGCACCGCCGACAGAGGCGCCAGCGCACCCTGCCACCAGCCGAGGCATCATCACCCCCAGAAGACATTATTCCAACGAAGAAATGCTCTCCTTCAGGCAGTCGACGAACAGCTTCCCGTTCTCCCCGATGCGCTCCTCGTTGTAGATCACATAGAGATCGCAGGGCACCGTAAAATCGTCGACCGCGAATATCTTGATGTCGGAGCTCGCCCGCAGACCCGAGCGCACTCCCCCCAGCGCAATGCCGAACGTCTCGCCCGTTCCCGACAGATACAGGTCAAGATAGTTCGAGCAAGGCTGATTGTCGGGCTCCACGGCTACCCCGACCCCTGCAAACCATTCGATGAGCACGCGGCCCGCGCGTTCCATATTCGCGGAATTCCCCAAGAGCATCGTGAAGCCGTCCAAGTCGGCCGCCGTCACGCGATCGCACTCAAACAGAGGACAGGAGCGGTTCATCCAAAAACGACATTCGCCCTCGCTAAAGCGAAAAGCCCCCACTCCGGCAGGCAGCTCATCGGGCAGCGCCTCTTCCCCGCCATCTCGTCGCCTCACTTGAACGAAAATGGAAAGATCCGCCTTGCCGCTCTCCACCGCTTCCATGTTCGCGTAAGCGCCCGACGCCATGAGCATTTCGAGGCATCGGTCAGGATGATCCCGTCGGAAAGCGTGCAGCGCACGCGTCAGCAACTCCTCGAAGGGAGCGTAATCGAGGGTGCCCACCACTATGGACGACGAGGCTTCCGCCAGCGCCCGGCACTCTTCCGCGCTTTCCTCTACCAGCTTCACTATGGCACGAGCACGCTTCAGAAAAAGACGGCCGGCTGGCGATAGCTCCAACTGACCGACGCGCTTGACCGTAAGAGGCGCCCCTACCTCCTCCTCGAGTGCGTGAATATGGGCCCGCAGCGTCGGTGGCGACACGAACAGATCAGCAGCCGCCTGGGCGAAATTGAGAGAGCGCGAGAATTCGATGTACTCGCGCAGATATGCGGTGTCCACGGACAGCTCCTTCCCCACCCCCGAATCGCGGAACGCAACCTGCAACCAGTATACCCCATCAGCTCCTCGCAGCAGGTCAGCAGCCGCTGGGGCCAAACTCAACCGATGTTGCGCAAATACGGCTTTTCTGCTACCGCTCCTTCGGGGTTTCAGGGCTCCTCGACCCTGAATTCGCTGAGGCTAGCCACGAGCTTCAGCCCGAAGCTGCTCTCATGCGCGCTATGATCGAGGCCCGGCAAAGCCAAAATCTCACGCAAAAGGAATTGGCCGAACGATGTGGCATAGCTCAGACCGAAATCAGCCGCATAGAACGCGGAATCCGCAACCCTTCGATACGCGTCCTTCAGAAAATCGCGGAGGGAATGAACATGTATCTGCATATCTCCTTCCTCTCCCGCGACCCGCAACCGGGCACCCGCTCCGCATAGCATAGCAACGCGAAGACGCCGCCGGCGTGCTTTTGGGCTCCCCAAGGCCGTTCTGAAGAAATCTCGGTCAACGAACTACCCGTTTTCTGCATGAGATCTTGAGTTATCAGCGTCTCTGGGGGCACGCCCGCAACCCGATGCCGGGAACTCCCTTACCAAGCGCAACGCTTTGACCAGGCGTTTTGTAAAAGCCGTTCTCAGCCGCGAGCCCTTCTGCGGATTCCGGACGCTTATAACTCGAGATTTCGTGCAGAAACAGAGGGGTTCGTCGACCGAGAACAGGCAAAAGCGATCCCAGCTGGCTGCCGCGAAACAGAAGAAGGGCCGCCTCGTTATGAAGCGGCCCTTCTTTAGTCGTTTGTGCGCTCGCCTTCCAAGGCGAACCTTGTGGACTGCGAGCCCCTGCTCGGCCCTCTAGCGCTTGATGTTGTAGAAAGCTTTCATACCGGCGTACTGGGCCTGGCCCTCAAGCTGCTCCTCGATGCGGATGAGCTGGTTGTACTTGGCCACGCGGTCGGACCGGCAGGGGGCGCCGGTCTTGATCTGGCCGGTGTTGCAGGCCACGGACAGATCGGCGATGGTCACGTCCTCGGTCTCGCCGGAGCGGTGGCTCATGACGCAGGCGTAGCCGGCCTGCTTGGCCATCTCGATGGCCTCGAGCGTCTCGGTGAGGGAGCCGATCTGGTTCACCTTGATGAGAATGGCGTTGGCGCAGCCCAGCTCGATGCCCTTGGCGAGGCGCTTGGAGTTGGTGACGAACAGGTCGTCGCCCACCAGCTGCACGCGATCGCCGATGCGGTCGGTCAGCTTCTTCCAGCCGTCCCAGTCCTCCTCGGCCATGCCGTCCTCGATGGAGACGATGGGGTACTTGTTCACGAGCGCCTCCCAGTAGTCCACCATCTCGTCGCTCGTCAGCTCGCGACCCTCGCCGGCCAGCACGTACTTGCCGGTCTCGGCGTTGTAGAACTCGGTGGAGGCGGGATCCATGGCGAACAGGATGTCGGTGCCCGGCTTGTAACCGGCCTTCTCGCAAGCTTCCACGATATAAGCCAGCGGCTCCTCGTTGGTCTTCAGGTTGGGAGCGAAGCCGCCCTCGTCGCCCACGCCGCCGCCAAGGCCCGCATCATGCAGCACCTTCTTCAGGGTGTGGTAGATCTCGGCGCACCAGCGCAGAGCCTCGGCGAAGGTGGGGGCGCCCACGGGCATGATCATGAACTCCTGGAAGTCCACGTTGTTGTCGGCATGCACGCCGCCGTTCAGGATGTTCATCATGGGCGTCGGCAGAAGATGCGCGTTCGCACCGCCCACGTACTTGTACAGCGGCAGCTCGGCGGCCTCCGCGGCAGCCTTGGCCACGGCCAAAGAAGCGCCCAGGATGGCGTTGGCACCGAACACGCCCTTGTTCTCCGTGCCGTCGGCCTCGATCATGGCGGCGTCCACCATGCGCTGATCCTCGGCCTCGAGGCCGATGAGCACGTCGGCGATCTCGTTGTTCACATGGGCCACGGCATCCAGCGTGCCCTTACCCAGATAGCGGCTCTTGTCGCAGTCGCGCAGCTCCACGGCCTCGAAAGCGCCCGTGGAAGCGCCCGAGGGAACCGCCGCGCGGCCGAAGGCGCCGTCTTCCAGCACGACTTCCACTTCGACGGTGGGGTTGCCGCGAGAATCGAGAACCTCGCGCCCGTACACATCGATGATGACGCTCATGTAGTGCCTCCTTGAAGGTTGGTTGATGCTTCTAATCAGCGTTCACCATCATAGCACGAACGACGCAAGCGCAAGCGCCCCGCGCGGGTTCATTCCGCACGGGGCGCATAAAACAGGGGTCGCTGCCGGGCCCAATCGGGCACCGCAACCAACAAGGACGACGGCTCTCGCCCTCAGACAGAGCCCCAACAACGGCGCAGAGGCGGGTTAATGGATGCCCGGCCACACGGCACCCGTGGCGGGCACGGGCACATCGCGGTTCTCATCGGTGGTCGGAATGACGCCGAACTCCTTCAGAAGGCCGTAGATGTCGGTATGCTCGATCTCCTTCAGGCCGCGCGACAGCAGAAGCTTCTCCAGCACGTTCATGTTCATGTCTGTTGCCGGCTTGCCGTCGCGCAGAAGCACCGTCGCGTTCAGCAGCACGCGCAGGTCGAACACGCTGCCCCACACCTCAGGCACGCCGCGGTCGATGTCGAGCAGCGTATATACCGCCTCCATGCCAGTGCGCATGGAGTACTCAGTGGTGAAGATGGTGTCGCGCGGCGTCTCGGCGAACTGGCCAATGAAGGCGAAGTTCACGGCGCCCTCAGGCACGACGAGCGGACGGTCGCCATCGGCGCGGGGCATGAAGAAGGCCGTGATGTAGGGCATCATGCAGGGCACCGTGTTCGCGGAATGCTCGGCCAGCTCCTCGATTTGCTCCTCGGGCACGCCCAGGTGGTACAGCCACTCCTCGCAGATTTCCTTGCCGGTGCAATCGCGCATGGGCTTCTTCACGTAGTCGCCGGGCACGTCGGTGAACAGGCCGTAGAGCCACACGCACACCTGCCCCTCGGGCTGGGCGCGGAACTGCGGCTGGCGGTTGATGGTCCAGGAGAGCAGCCAGCTGGAGTCCTTCACCGACACGATGCCGCCCGTGACAACGCCGCCGGAAAGCGGGTCGCGCTTGCAGATGGCCTCGATATAAGGCAGGATCTTCTCGTCCAGCGTGGTCACCGTGGCGCTTTCCCAGTTGCTCTTCTCCGGGTCGCCGCAGAACTTCTCGGGACGGCCGAACTCCGGCGACTGGGCCGCGATCCTCTTCCACAGATCCCAGCCATCGCCGGGAGTGAGCTCGGGGGCGAAACGGGCGGGGGCGTCCTGGCTGCCGAAGGAGGAGTGGGCCACCAGGCTGCCGGGCGTGATGAAGACGAGGTCGTTTTCCGTGAGCGGAATGGTCTCCTCGCGCGCGAGGTCGACCGCCGGGGCCGTCTTGCCGTCGGGCTGCACGCCCTCGGCCGCGTCCACCGCCGCCGGGCCGTCCTCGCGCACCAGCCGAATCTCCGTAGCCAGCTTCCGGTCATCGTCCTTAGCGTCATCGCAGCTGAAGCGCACATCAGTCACGTGGGTGTTGAACTGGAAGTCGACGCCGTGGGACTCAAGATAGTTCACCATGGGCAGGATCATGGACTCGTACTGGTTGTACCGGGTGAAGCGCAGAGCCGAGAAGTCGGGCAGGCCGCCCAAATGGTGCACGAAGCGGGTGACGTAGCGCTTCATCTCAAGGGCCGAGTGCCAATTCTCAAAGGCGAACATGGTGCGCCAGTACAGCCAGAAGTTCGAGTTCAGCACCTCATCGGAGAAGTACTCGGTGATGACCTTGTCCTGCAGCTCCTCTTCCGGGGTGAAGAACAGGTTCATGATTTCCATGCAGGCTTTGTCGGACAGGTTGAACTTGTTGTCAGTATGGGCGTCCTGGCCGCGATCCTGCGTGGCGCGGCACAGCGAGTAGTTCGGATCGCGCTTGTTCAACCAATAGTAGTAGTCGAGCACCGATACCGACGGATCCTCGATGGAGGGAATGTCGCGGAACAGATCCCACATCACCTCGAAGTGGTTGTCCATCTCGCGGCCGCCGCGCATGGTGTAGCCCAGCCCCGGGTAATCCCAGCCGTCGCAGCCGCCGCCGGCACGCGGGTCGCGCTCCAGGATGTGGATCTTCTCGCCGGGCATCCGTCCGTCGCGCACGAGAAAGCACGCCGCCGCCAGGCCTGCCAGGCCGCTGCCGATAATGTAGGCCTGCTTGTTTTCCACGCCCTCGGGCGGAAGCGGATGGGCGAAGGCCTCGTAGTTGCCGCTGGAATAGTACATAGCGCACGTCCTCTCTGGTCGGGTTCAATGCTTACCTTCCATCATGCGGCCGCTCCGCGCGCCCGCATCCGTCAACAAGATTCCGTTGCGCCCCCGTTAGCTGGCAGTAACCTGGCGAAACGCGAAAGGCCGTACTATAATGGCTCGCTGTGACTGAGAAGAGACATATCCCGGGCTTCGTGTACAAGCTCATGCTGCTGGCGGCCACCATTATTTGGGGGTTCGCCTTCGTGGTGATGAAGGACGCCGTCGACGTGCTGCCCCCGGCCCAGCTCATCGGCGTGCGCTTCTTCCTGACGGGACTGCTCATGGCCGCTGTGTTCCATCGGTCGCTTAAGGGCGCGCTGAACGGGCCGTGCCTTAAGGCGGGGCTCGTGCTGGCCGTCGTGACCTTCCTCGCGTTCTGGGTGCAGACGGTGGGGCTCGCCGACACCACGCCGGGCAAGAACGCCTTCCTTACGGCCACTTACTGCGTCATTGTTCCCTTCATGCTGTGGGCCGTCGCCGGCAAGCGCCCCACCTTCGCCAACGTGGGCGCCGCCGCTCTCTGCATCACGGGCATCGGGCTCGTGTCGCTCACCGCCGGCTCGCTCGCCTTCGAGTTCGGCGATGCCATGACGCTTCTGTGCGCCGTCTTCTTCGCGGCGCAGATCATCGCCATCGCGCGCTATTCGAAGCGCTTCGACGTGCTCGCGCTCACCGTGTACCAGTTCCTCTTCGGCGGCATTGCGGGACTTGTCGTCGGCGCTCTCACCGAGCCGGCGCCGAACCTGGCGGCCCTCACGCCGGAATTCGCCTTCAACCTGTTCTACCTCGTGGTGTTCGCCTCGGGGCTGTGCTACCTCTTCCAGAACGTGGGGCTCGTCCACGTGTCGCCGGCCCAGGGGTCGCTTCTGCTGTCCCTGGAATCGGTTTTCGGCGTGCTGGCCAGCGTGCTGTTCTACGGCGAGGTGGTCACCGGGCGCATGGCGGTCGGTTTCGTCCTCATTTTCGCCGCCATCCTGATAAGCGAGCTGGCACCGACACGGGCAAAGCGCGAGAAGCACCCGAAGACGAGCGAATCGTCCGATGCCCCTAAGTCGCGCAGCATTCCGATAGTCGACGAGGACGACAGCGACCTTGTCGCAAGCTCCTAGGGAATAAGCGCGAAGGCAGCGCAGGCGACAACGCCGACGAGGAGGGCCGCCCCGTCGCCAAAGGCGAAACGGCGCCCGTCAAGCGACGTCGGCACGCCGGAAGCTCCGTAGCAGCGCGCCTCCATAGCGGATGCCAGGCGATCGGCCCGACGGAAAAGCCCCACGAACAGCGGCACCATGAGGCCCCCATAGGCTCGCAGGCGCCGCACGAGCCCTGCGCCCTCGAAGGCAGCTCCCCGCGAGGCCTGGGCAGCCCTCACGGCCCTCAGCTCCTCGGAAAGCAGCGGCATGAACCGCAGGGCGATGGAAAGCGACATCGTGAAGTCGCGTACGGGCAGCCCCAGACAGCCCAGGGGGGAGAGCAGCCGGCGCAGCGCCTCGGAAAGCTCTGCAGGCGTGGAAAGCGCCGTGAGCAAAAGACTCGCCCATACCAGCAGAAGCAACCGGAGGGCCACCGCGATTCCCGCAAGCCACCCAGAGGCTGCAACATTGTAGACGAGCAGGAAGCCGACAAGGAGGTAGGCGAAGGCCCCTTCGCGCAGCAGACGGGCAACGGGGACGTCCCCGACGGAGGCCACGGCCGCCAGCAGCGCAGCCGCCACACCCAGACCCAGAAGGTTTTCCGTGCAGAAAAGCGCCACGGAATAGGCCACGAGCAGCCCGATCTTCACACGGGCGTCCACGGTGCGCAGTGTCCCTTTCGCACCGATGCGCGTGGCACGGCGAGCTTCGCCGGCGCCGCATCTCGCACCGCCTGCGCGTTTCGCAGCGTCTGCGCGAGCAGCACCGGCGTCCCCCTTCTCGGATGCGACAGAATATATCGAGGCTTTTTCCATGTCGCCAGTATCCCACAGAACCCCCATCGTCACGGATGCCATCCCTCCCCCATCGGCCAGACACCGGTGAGCGCTCGTGTTTTGTGCAGAGGCGCAAAAGAAGGCGCCCCCATGCTCAAGGGGGCGCCTTCTTTCAATTCCGTCAAGCCATCCCGCGGGCTCCTGTTAAGGAAGAGCCCAGGCTTGGTGGAGTCATCATGAAGCCGGCGAGTTAGCGAACCGGCCTCGAATCGGCGAGCCGCACGGCCCGCATGCAGATGTTAGAGCGATTGCTCAGCCGCAATCTCAGCCTGCTCGAACTCAAAGGCAGTCTCCGCATCCTCGGCGGCAGCCTGCTCGTTGCCCAGCGCGTCATCGTACTCGGTGGACATGGTGGCCTCGGCCACAACCTGCTGCTCGACGCGCTCGAGATCCTTGGCGGCATCTTCGGCCTTGGCGGCCTCGGTCGCAACGAACTCCTCCATCAGCGTATCCTTGTCAGCCATGATCCGGCTCCTTTCAATCGGTGCGATACCCATGTACTTACACTGCAGGAGCAAGATCGGTTGCCCTTGCAAGGAGTATTCTATGGGCCTCAGCAGCAAGGTAAACTTGAGCGAGCCGATAGTAATTCAGAGGTTGGACGCGCGTTGCCTTGCCGTCATGAGACCCGCGCCGCAAGTCATACCGCGCTTGCGGCAAGGGGCGACCGAGGTCGCCCCCTACGGGAGGAAACGCAGAGAAGCCGCCCGAGGGCGGCTTCTCCGGTATAGAACGATGCTTCCACGCTCCGCTTTTGCGGCTGGCGGGCGCGCGGCGCACCCGAAGTTCCCAGTCGAACGATTACTCGCTCTTGACGTCGGCCTTCTCTTCCTCAGCCTTCTCCACCTCGGAGGTCTCGACCTCCTTGGCAGCCTCGGCCTCGGCCTTCTCGGCTTCCTCCTTGGCGGCCTCGGCGGGATCACCGGCGGTCTCCTCGGTCTCGCGGAACGCCTCGGCCTCTTCGGCCTTCTTCTCCTCGACGGCCTCGACCTTCTCGGCATCGGTCATCTCGGCGCCGTTCTCGGCAACGGCCTCGGCGGCGTCTACAGCCTCGATCTGCTCGACGGTGCCGTCGGCCTCGAAGCCCAGATCCTCGGCGAGCTCCTCGGACTTGTCGGCCTTCTTGGCGACCTTCTTCGGGGCAGCCTTCTTGGCAGCGGCCTTCTTCTCGGCAGCGGCCTTGCGCTCGGCCTTGGGCACGCAGGGCTCGGTCACGAGCTCCATGATGACCATAGGGGCGTTGTCGCCCTTGCGAGGCCCGAGCTTCATGATGCGGGTGTAGCCGCCGGGACGATCCTGGAACATGCCCTGGGCGACCTTCTCGAAGATCTCGCGGACGAGCTCCTTGTCGTTCAGGTAGGCGATGGCCAGACGGCGGGAATGCAGGTCGCCGCGCTTGGCCCAGGTGATCACCTTGTCGACCTGCGGGCGGATCTCCTTGGCACGGGACTCCACCGTCTTGATGCGGTCGTTCAGGAACAGGGCGGACACCAAGCTGCGCTTCATAGCCTTAGTGTGGCTATAGTCGGTGCCGAGCTTGCGACCCTTCTTGTTGTGTCTCATAACTCTTTGTCTCCTAAAGCTTCAAATTGAGGTCCATGGAAATGAGCTTGTCCTTCACTTCCTCGATGGACTTCGCACCAAAGTTCCGAATGTTGAGCAGGTCGTTCTCGGAGAACTCGACGAGCTGGCGCACGGAATGGATGCCCGCGCGCTTCAGGCAGTTGTAGGAGCGGACGGAAAGGTCCAGATCCTCGATCTGCTTGTCAAGCTCGGCGTTGGACTCCTGACCCTCCGGCGCGAAGATGGAGGGAGCCTCGCCCTCTTCCTCTTCGCCGGTGGAAGCCAAAGCCAAAAACGCGCCCATGTACTGGTTGATGATGTTGGCCGCGCGGCACACTGCCTCAGTGGGAGCAAGCGAGCCGTCGGTCTCCACCTCGAGAACCAGCTTGTCGTAGTCGGTGCGCTGGCCCACGCGGGTGTCCGTCACGTTCATCGTGCAACGGCGCACCGGCGAGAACAGCGAGTCCACATGGATGATGCCGATGGGGTCCTCCGTGCGCTTGTTGCGCTCGGCGGACACGTAGCCGCGGCCGACACCGATGCGGATGGTCATGTCCAGCTGGCCGCCATCGGCCACCGTGGCGATGACGTGATCGGGGTTCACCAGGTTGAACTGGCCAGGCACCTCCAGATCGGCGCCGGTCACCGTGCAGGGGCCCTCGGCGAACACGTGGGCGGTCGCCTCGTCGGCCTCGTCGGACACCTGGGAGAACACCAGGCCCTTCACGTTCAGCACGATGTCGGCGATGTCCTCGATGACGCCTTCCGCGGTAGTGAACTCGTGCTGGACGCCCTCGATCTGGATGGCGGTGGCCTTAGCCCCGTCCAGCGAGGAGAGCAGCACGCGACGCATGGAGTTGCCCAGCGTGTTGCCATAGCCGCGCTCGAGCGGCTCGACGATGTAGCGGGCAACGGTGTCGTTGACTTCCTCCGTGGTAACGGTAGGCCTCATGAACTCTGTCATGTATGGGTAGCCTCCTAAAAAAGTCGCGATTATTTCGAGTACAGTTCGACGATGAGCTGCTCGTTGATGTCCAGATCAATCTGGTCGCGCGTCGGGAGGGACAGCACGCTGCCCTGCAGCTTCTCGATGTCGATCTCCAGCCATGCCGGGACCTGAACGCGCTCGTTGGAGACCAGAGCGCTCTTCACCACGAGAAGCTCCTTGGCCTTGGGGGCCACCGAGACGAGCTCGCCGGGACGCACGCGGAAGGACGGGATGTCTACGCGGCGGCCGTTCACGCAGATGTGGCCGTGGGTCACCATCTGGCGGGCTTCCTTGCGGGTGCGGGCGAAGCCCAGACGGAAGACCACGTTGTCGAGACGGGTCTCCAGGATGGTCATCAGGTTCTCACCGGTCTGACCCTCCATGGACTTGGCGCGCTTGAAGTACCCACGGAACTGCTTCTCGAGCACACCGTAGATGAACTTGGCCTTCTGCTTCTCGCGCAGCTGCATAGCGTACTCGCTCTCCTTGCGGCGACGCTTGGGCTGGCGGATGGATTCCTTCTTGCTGGAGTAACCGAGCACCACAGGATCGATGCCCAGCTGACGGCAGCGCTTGAGAACCGGAGTTCTGTTGATTGCCATAATGTACGATCCTTTCAGTTACACGCGGCGACGCTTCTTGGGGCGGCAGCCGTTGTGCGGGATGGGGGTGCAGTCCTGGATGCTGGCCACTTCGAGGCCGGCAGCCTGCAGGGAGCGGATGGCGGTCTCGCGACCGGAACCCGGGCCCTTCACGTAGACGGCAACCTTCTTCAGCCCGTGCTCCATGGCCGTCTTCGCGGCGGCCTCGGCGGCCATCTGCGCGGCGAACGGCGTGGACTTGCGGGAGCCCTTGAAGCCCACGGTGCCCGCGGACTGCCAGGAGATCACGTTGCCCTGGGGATCGGTGATGGAGACAATGGTGTTGTTGAACGTAGACTTGATGTGAGCGGCGCCCACGGCAATGTTCTTACGCTCAGAGCGCTTGATGCGCGTAGTACGTACTTGCTTCTTAGCCACGGTTTGCTTACCTCACTACTTCTTCTTGCCGCCGATTTGCTTGCGCGGACCCTTGCGGGTACGGGCATTCGTGTGCGTGCGCTGGCCGCGAACGGGCAGGCCGCGACGATGACGCAGACCGCGATAGCAGCCGATCTCCATCAGGCGCTTCACGTTCTGAGAAACCTCGCGATGCAGGTCACCTTCGACCTTGAGGTTCTGCTGGATGTAATCGCGCAGCTTCGCGAGGTCTTCCTCGGAAAGGTCCTTCACGCGAATGTCGGGATCGACGCCGGTAGCGGCGATGATCTCTTTGGCCGTAGTGAGGCCAATGCCGTAAATGTAGGTCAAGGCGATCTCAATGCGCTTATTGCGGGGAAGATCGACACCAACGAGACGTGCCATGTTGTTCTAAAGTCCTTTCTTCCTAGCCCTGACGCTGCTTATGGCGCGGATTCTCGCAGATGACGAGGATCTTGCCATGGCGTCGGATGATCTTGCACTTGTCGCACATCTTCTTGACCGAGGGACGTACCTTCATGTCGTTTCCTTTCGGTATGCGGATCGTTCTATACGTGCACGCCCAGCCGCTGGCGAGTGTTTTCTCAGCTGTGACCGCGCGCGAAGGATCCGGGTCTTCGCGCGGGGGCGCCCTATGCAGGCCCTAAGGGGATTACTTGAAGCGGTAGGTGATGCGGCCGCGGTTCAAGTCGTACACCGACAGCTCCACGGTCACGCGGTCGCCGGGCAGGATCTTGATGTAGTGCATGCGCATCTTGCCGGAAATGTGGGCGAGGATGGTGTGGCCATTCTCGAGCTCCACCTTGAACATCGCGTTGGGCAGGGCTTCGAGTACCGTGCCCTCGAGTTCGATTACATCTTCCTTAGCCAAAAGTTGCTCCTCCAAAACGGACTGATAAAGCAGCAACGCAAGATAGTACCAAAAAGGCAAGATGTTTTGAAGAAAAAATCGCACAAGGGCGTAAAAAACCAAAAAGCGGATTTGGCTTTGAAAATGACCTGCTTGTCAGGCCTGCGGTCGAGCCGCGCAGCTCTCGGAGATCAACCGGAGCCGCCAGGTATTGTTCGCGCTGCCTCGCGCGGCCGCCTTGTCGGCAATTGGGTATGCTAGCACAGGTGCGCCCCTCGATGCAAGCGGGAGGCGCACCTTGGCAGATAAAACAAGGGGGCGGCGCGCCCAGATGAGACAACAGGGAACCCAGGCGCGCACCCCTACACGAAAAGATGGTCGACGGCTACTCGCTCAACCAGCGCAGGGTGCGGCTGCTTTTCTTCGCGAGGATGACCAGGGCGATGATGACGATATCGACGATGAAGCCGAACACGAACACATTCTGGAACACGCCGGTGGCCTCGTAGATGGACATCATCAGCGGAATGCCCAGGCTAGCAACCAGGTAGCCGCAGCTGGTGATGCGCGAGAAGATCTTCTCGAAGTCCCTCATGCCGAAGATGGAGAGCGCGAAGGTGGAATAGCCCACGCCGGTGATGGCGTACATGGCGTCGTTCAAACCAGCGCCTACGCACGAGCCTACCACCGACTCGCTGCTGAAGTACAGCACCACGAATGACACCATGGTGATGCCCGTCCACAGCACCATGGCGCGCGTCGAGCCGAATTTATCGCTGGTGGCACCCGCCAGGGGGTTAAAGACAATGTCGCAGAGGCTCGCCGAGGACACCATCAGTCCGCCCACCACCGCGCCAAGTCCCACCACTTCGGCGTAGGTTGGAAAAATGGCGTTCATACAGGCCGTCCCTTGGCACAGCATCACCACGCCCACGCAGAGGAGGAACGGCACGCTGCGGAACGCTGCGGCTGCCGGCACGCCGGGCGCGGTGCTGGGAGCCAGGGTTTTAGCGCGCCCAGCCGCTTCCTCGTACCCGTAAGGCAGAAGCCCCTTATCTTCAGGGCGATAGCGGATAACGAAGACGATGGCAGGCAGCGCCAGGCATGCGGATGCCGCGGCGAGCACGAAATATGAGGAGCGCCAGCCAATGGCCTCGATAATGGTGGCGAACAAAGGGCTTGCCACGGCGCAGTACAGCGCCTGGATGGCCCACACCACGCCGATGGCGAAGCCGGTCTTCTTCGCGAACCAATTACCCATGGTGGGCGTGACGGTAACGGTGCTGGTGGCCGCCAGCCCGAGACCGACGAACACACCGGAGACATACCACATCCAGGGCTCATCGTAGAAGGCCATGGCCACAGTGGCCAGCACCTCCATGGCCACGGCCGCGATCAGGATGACCGGCAGTTTCACGCGCGTGAGCAAATTGCCCACCAGGGGCATGGCCAGGCCCATGCACACCATTTCTATGGTGGTATAGAGCGTCAGGGTAGAGAGTTCGCAGCCGATGTCCGTGCTGACAGGATAGAACCACTGCGCGCCCACCACCGAGAACGAGCCGATGGTGCCGCTCATCATCAGACCATAGGCAATCATCACAAGCCATGCATAGTGGGGCTTATTCCCCTGTTCAACGGTTTTCGCAGATGTCATTGCATCCAACTCCGTTTCTAAGCTCGAAGATTCGTTTCCAAAGTCGATCTCTCACAGCTGCGAGATTACATAGGACCGGTACTCGAAGGCCTTGTCGGCAATGGGCAGCGGGAACGTGTCGAAGGTGTGCGTGAGGCCCGTGAGCACATGGAGCTCGACGGGAACGTGAGCCGCCATCAGGCGCTTCGCGTACTCGATGGTTTCGTCGCGGAACAGGTCGAGCTCGCCCACCTCCAGGAAAGCCGGCGCCAGGCCCTCGAAGCTCTCGTTGCGCGCCGGGGCCTCGCAGGGCAGCACTTCATCGGTTCCCCGGCGCTCGCCCAGCACGGCCTCCCAGGCCATCTTGTTGTTCTCCGCGAACCACACGTGTGCAAGGCCGTCAAGCTCATCGTCGCAGGCCACGGTTCGGTCGTCCAGCATGGGGTAGATGAGAATCTGCTTGGCCAGCGGCACGCCTCTGTCGCGCGCGAGGATAGCGGCCCCCGCCGCAATGCCCGCGCCGCCGCTGTCGCCCATGATGGCAACGCGGTGCGCATCGATGCCCAGCTCGTCCGCATGGCCGATGAGCCACAGGTACCCGTCGAGGGCATCCTCGGCCTGGGGGCGCGGATGCTCGGGCGCCAGGCGGTAGCCGATGGACAGAAACGGCACGCCGCTTAGGGCCACATAGCGCGAGATATCCGCGTCCATCTCGTCGATGCCCATGAGGATCATGCCGCCCCCGTGGACGTACATCACCGCCGAGCGCGCGTCCGACCCCTCCTTCCGGTACCAGCGGGCCCGCATGGGATAGCCGTCGGCCGTCTCAATCTCCACATCACGCGCCACGACCCCCTCCGCCAGCGGCAAGTCCCGCATCTCGGCGTAGAGGGGGTCGGCGAACGCGCGCATTTCCTCAAGGGTTCCCACGAACTTCTCCGCAGGCGGGAAGCCCGCGGGGTCGTCTACGAGCTCCTGGAGCTCGGGATGGTAGCGATAGGTCATTCCCCTCATCCTCTCCTTTTCTCGAGAATCGGAAAACGCGAAAAGCCACCTGCCCGGCACAAGGGCAGGTGGCTTTGGGGCTTACTCCTGCGGGGCGGCCTCGGCGGCAACCTCGACGGTTTCCTGGGGCAGCTTCGCGGACTGCTTCTCGCCCACCAGCAGGCATACGATGATGATGGCGCAGACGATGAACCCGAAGACGAACACGTTCTCGAAGGCACCGGTAACCTCGTAGATCTTCATCATGATGGGCACGCCCAGGCTGGCAACAAGATAGCCGAACATCATGACCGTGGAGAAGATGCGCTCATAGTCCTTCTTGCCGAACCAGGCCATGGTGAAGGTGGCTAGGCCCACGCCGCAGAGCGCGTACATGACATCGTTGATGCCCGCGCCCACGATGGCCAGAATGGGGCTGTTCACGCTGAAGTACAGGATGACGAACGACACCATGGTGACCACGGTCCAGCCGATGAACGACTTGGTGGGGCCGAACTTGTCGGCCGTGGTGCCCAGGATGGGATTGAGAGCGATATCGGCAAGGCTTGCCGCCGTCACCATGAAGCCGCCCACAATGGCGCCAAGGCCAACTACCTCGGCATAGGTGGGGAACACCACGTTCATGTTCGAGATGGTCATGGACATCATGACCACGAGGACGGCCATCACGAAGGGCACCGAGCGCAGGGCCAGTTTGTAGGGCACGCCGGTCTCGGCGACCGCGCCACCCTCTTCCTCAACGGCGTTCGGGTCGTAGCCGTAGGGCAGCATGCCCTTGTCCTCGGGACGATAGCGAATGACGAAGATGGTGAAGGGCAGGGCCATGACCGCGGCGATGATGGCCAGCACCACGTAGCTCATGCGCCAACCGAGCATCTCGATCATGTTGCTGAAAATGGGGCTCGCCACCGCCACAAAGATACTCTGGATGGTGAAGATCATGCCAATGGCGAAACCGGTCTTCTTGTGGAACCAGTTGCCCAGGGTGGGCGCAGCGGTCACGGTGCTGGTGGCCGACAGGCCGAAGCCGATGGGCACAGCCGCCACAAACCACATCCACATCTCGGTGAACATGGACATGCAGGCGAAGGGAACGAGCTCCAGCAGCACGGCCACGGTCATGAGCACCGACAGCTTGATTTTGCCCGATGCCATGATCTTGCCGCAGATGGGCATGCCCAGCGCCATGAACACCATGGATAGCGTCACGTACAGGGTGAACGATGACAGATCGAAGCCCAGCTCCTCGCACACCGGATAGTAGAACAGGCCGCCCATGACGGTGATGGCGCCGATAGTGGCGCACATGACCATGCCAAAGCCGACCATGACGAGCCAGGCGTAGCCGCTTCCGCTTTTCTTTGCTACTTCAGTAGACATGCTTTCTCCTTACGGGAACGGCGGGCAGCCGCGCGGGCCGCCCGCCCGTGGTGAGTCGACGACTAGATGCCCAGAACAGCGGCCAGGCAGGCCTTGATGGTGGGCTGGCGGTTGCCGGCCTCGCGGAAGATCTCGCTGGCGTGCTTCTCGAAGCACTCGTCGGAGATGCAGATGCCCTCGGTGAGGATGCGGCGGTCGCGCTCGTTCTTGGCCTCGGCCAGGAACTTCTGCATCAGCTTCATGTCGGCGTTGTGGTAGGCCGGCAGCATATGCATGACCAGGCAGTCGGGGTTCTTCACGTAATCTTCCATCAGGTCGCTCGTCACGCGGTAGGGCTCCATGATGTCGGAGTGGCGCAGCCACGCGTCGTAAGAGTACTCCAAGCTCGTCCAGTCGCCGGTGGCGGCCAGGTCCTCGTCGTGCACGTCGGGGTTCTGGTAGATCCAGCACTCGGTGGTCACCACGTCCATGCCCTTCAGCTTCTCCTTGTCGGAGGTGAGCACGATCTCGTTGTTCGGTGCCCACTTGTCGAACAGGTCCTCGATGTTCTCCTTGAAGGAGTCGCACAGCTGGTAGCGCTCGTCGTCGGGGCCCACGGCGTAGAAGTCCATGCCCAGAAGCGCGCACAGGCGGCCGTACCACATGGCGGTGGTGGCGCAGTTGCCCACGAAGGCCAGCTTGCGGCCCTTCAGGTTGCCCAAAAGCTCCTGCATGGTGAGGGCGTCGGCCAGCATCTGGGTGGGATGGTCGCCCTCGCAGCAGGCGTTGATGACTGGAATGGTGGCGATGTCGGCCACCTCGCGCACGTAGGCCTCCTCGCGCTGGGCGCGCAGCACGATGGCGTCGTACATCTCGCTGAACACGCGGATGGAGTCCTTCACCGTCTCCTTGTTGCCGAAGTGCGAGTTGGACAGGTAGGTGAAGCCCAGGCCCAGGTCATGGCAGGAGGTCTCGAAGGCGCAGCGGGTGCGGGTCGACTCCCACTCGAAGTGGGCCACCACGTTCTTGTTGTGGAAGCGGGCGTGATCGACGCCGGTCATCTTCTCGGCCTTCAGCATCTTGGACAGATCCAGCAGGTACTGGAACTGGTCGGGGGTCATGTCGCCGATGTTGATGATGTCCTTTCCTACGAAGTTGTTAAGCATGGGTGAGATTCCTTTCCTCTTGTTTTCTTCCCTTGCGAACTCACGTTATTGGGGCATTGCCACGTTCTTGGTCCAGCAGTGCACGCCGCCGCCGAACAGGTTCAGGCAGTACGTGTCCAGCATGACGACCTCGCGGCCGGGGAACACGCTCTCGAGCACCGCCTTGGCGCGCTCGTCCTTCTCCTTGATCTTCGGATCCATGCCCTCGTGCCAGTAGCGCTGGCCCAACACCACGTCGTTGCACACGAGGAAGTTGCAGTAGCTGCAGGAGTTGACGAAGCAGTAGTCGCCCTCGGGCCACGGGGTACCGTCGAAGGCCACGCCGCCGTTCTCGTCGAAGAACTGCTTCCAGCCCATGACCGTGGGGTTGTCCTGGCTGCCGCGAAAGATGAGATGCTCCGGGAAGGGCATGCGCACGATCTTCAGCGGGCGGCCGTCGGGCAGCGTCTCGTTCTTGAGGATCTCGTAGGCGGCGTCGATGCGGCGCTTGTTCTCGGCGCTGACAGGACTCTCGGCGGCCTCCTCGTCGGTCACCTCGGCCAGAAGCACCGTGTCCTCGCCCACGAAGCGGCAGTACTCGTCGGCATGGGCGGCGAAGGAGCCGGGCCATACGAGCGTGCCGTCGGCCAGCTCGTCGATGGGCCCCTTGCGTATGTCGTCGTCTTCGAGCAGCGGCTGCGGGATCCAGATGATCTTGTCCAGGTTCCACACGCGCTTGTACTCCTGCTCGATCTCTTGTTTGGTGTACTCGGGATTGCGCTTGTTGACCTCGGTGTCCTCCACGGCGATCATCACTCCGGCGCCATTGAACTCGCGATTGCCGCCTTCGGACACCATATCGGAGTTAATGGCATCGAACACATCCAGGTCGATGGCCATCTGTGCCCCGCAGCGACGGGCCAGCTGCTGGGCAGGCTCCATCTTGTCGTTGTTGGAGTAGTTGCTCCAGCGCATGTTCACAGCCAGCGTGTTGCCCTCGTCGTCGATCATGACATCGGGGCCGTTGTCGCGGATGGACACGCTCCAGTCGTCGAACTGGGTGAAGCGGATGAAGGGGCTGAACTTCTCATCCCCGTTGTCAGCGGCGGTGTTGCGCTGACCCTCGGTATCGGGGTCGGACACATCCACACCCGCATCGGCCAGCATCTGCTTGCAGGCCTCAAGGGAGGTCTCGCAGCCGCAGTTCACATGAACGTTCACGTGACCCAGCAGATTCTTCACCACCTCGACGAGCACCTCACGACCCTTGTCGCCGTCCTCACCGGCGCAATAGTCGGGAAGCCAGTTGATGAACACGTCGGTCTGCGGTTCGAACTCTCCCGGGAATCGGAACTTCTCAATTTCCACTTGCTGCTCCTTTCGTCCTGCCCGCGCTCTTGCGAACGCCCCTCTTGTTCCTTACTTACTGTAAGTAAGGCAAACTATAGTGACCTTCCCGCTCAAAGTCAATGGATTTTTTTACAATGTGTAAGTTTTTTTACACGCTGTAAAGATTTCAGGTAATATATAGGCGATCGAAAAAGCTTCGAGCGAACGAGTCTATTGGTTGCAGAGCGAGGAAAACCCCATGTCAACACGAGATCAAATACTGGAAATCGCCTATCGGGCCTTCGCGGAGAAGGGCTACAACCACACCTCCATGGGAGCCATCGCCGAAGAGCTCGGCATCACGAGGCCGGCCCTCTACTACCACTTCTCTTCCAAAGAGGACCTGCTGCTGGCCACCTACGAGATGATCGACCCGCTCATCAACGTGAGCGCCGACGAAGCGCTCGGCTGCACGGAGCCCGCCGAGTTCAAGCAGGCCTTCGCGGCCCTCATTGCGAGCATCACCAGCAATTTGCGCAACGATGAGCAGCGGGCCCGGTTCGTTGCCACCGTCGAATCGACGTCGGGGCAGATTCCGGCCATCACCGAGAGCGCCCAGGCCCAGTACGACGAGACCTGCGCCATATTCGCAACTGCGCTGGAGCATGGAAAGGCAATCGGCGCCGTTTCGGCCGATATGGACATCGATGCGGCCAAGCAGTACTTGGGCATCTTCATCTACGGCATCGGCGACATCATGCTCCGCGGCTGCAAGATCAACATGAAAGCCACCCGTGACATGGCCTTGAAAGCCATCTTCGGATAGGGTCCTTCCCTACTCCACGTACCCTTTCTGGAGCTTGCGGGCCAGTTGCAGGCCGCGGGCTACGAAGCCCTGGCCGTATTCCTCGCGGATCTTCCAGGCGTAGCGAGTGTGAGGGTCCTCGAACTTCAGGCGCTGGAAGGCCAGGCATTCGTGGACCGAGGTGCCGAAGTCATCGAAGAACGCTTCCATGGCATCGATGATACGCTTGGCAGCCTTCACCACCGAGCAGGCGGTGCCGTCGGGCATGACGATCTTCACGGTCTTCAAATCGTAGTGGGCGGCGTTCTTGAAGTTTTGCACGGCCTGCACCTGGTCCTTCACCGTGAGGTTCGCCGGCGCTTGGGCGGCGGCCCATACCAAAAACAGCTGGCTGAACAGCACGTCGCGCTCGTCGATACCGGAACGGACGAGCGGGTTCAAGTCCACCATGCGCAGCTCGATGTGGCTGATGCCCTCTTTTAAGCCCTCCAGGCTGTAGGGGCCGAAGTTTTTCAGCCGGATGGGGTAATAGAGCTCGGAGGGGTAGCGAATCATGCCGCTGTCGATGTAGGACTGGATGGAATCGGCGTAGGCCGCCGCACTCGTATAATCGAGAATGGGCGCGAAGAAGTTCCAGTAACCGAGCTCCGAACAGCGTACGGTGGCCAGGCCCTGGAAGAGGTCGCCGCCGATGCGGCCCTTCTCCACGAAGGAGGAGTCGCACACCGGGCTCGCGGCCATGACCGCGGTGAGAATCCAACTGTAGGCCACGCAGTTCTCGGCCAGGCGCACGTAGAACTGGTCGCGGTAGGCCTCGAAAATGGCGGGGGCGTCGGGACTCTCCGCGCGGGCGAGCTCGTAGTCGGCACGCAGCAGCGCCTCGCCGAAAGAGTAGTTCAGGTGAATGCCGGAAAAGGCCATCTTGTAGCGGCCGTAGCGGTCGGAGAGGTACTCGCGGTATTCCGTCTTGCCGGCATCGTCGCCGAAGTACTGGGCGATGGGGATGTCCTTCTCGTTCAGGATATAGGGCGGGTTCGAGAAGGGCCACAAAAGCTCGCGCTCGGGCAAATTCGCGATGGCCCGCTGCACGAGGCCGTTGTAGTGCTCCAGCGATTGGATCGCCTCGGCCGGCGTGGCGCACACCGGCGTGTTCACTTCCACCTGGTTCTCGGAGAAATCGCGCACGATGTGCACGTCGTCGGCGAAGTCGGCCGGCGTATGGGCGAGAAAGCCGCCGCCGTCGATGCGCAGCGACTCTTTCTCCAGGCCGAAGCCGCCCTCCAGCAAGTGGGCGCGAACTGATTCATCGTGGGCGTGCAGCATGGTTGCCTCCCGAAATGCGTCGGGCGTCGACGCGACGCCCTGAAGCGGCGGCCATGCGGCCCCGCTATCCCTGATGTTCACGGTTAAGTTTACCAGTTGCGACTTCTCTCTCGCGAAACACCATCGCATCGCTACTATTCTGCAACCCTGCATCCCGGCGCTTTGTCGCACCGACGCGCCGACACCGCGGCACACCGGCACGTCGACGCTCTGGGCCTCCGATGCCTCCAATTGTGCAAAACACAGTAGTTCTCGTAGTGCGGAACGCACGTTCTTCAAGAATGAAGACACGTTTTCCCAGGTCATACTTTTCACAAACCCCTCATCCAACACCTCCAATTACGAGATCTGCCGTGTTTTGCACAAAAACGGGGATGCCCCGTGGGCCAATTGCTCATTGACCGAAATCGCACGGAGCGTTAGACTATGCGATTGCGTAAAGAAGTGGGCCTTTAGCTCAGTCGGTAGAGCAGGGGACTTTTAATCCCAAGGTCGCGGGTTCGATCCCCGCAGGGCCCACCACTTTTCGTTCGATACGGCACTGGGGTATCGTCCAACGGCAGGACTCTGGTTTTTGGTACCAGCTACCTAGGTTCGAATCCTAGTACCCCAGCCATTTTCCGCACAAGCAAGCCGCTCTCCGGAGCGGCTTTTTCATTGCCTGCTGAGAGACGGAGACGCAACCGCGAGAACCCTCCCCTACCGCGCGCCCTTCTCTGTTTTGGCGACAACGAGGAACAGGGCCAGGGCGAGCGCGCCTACGACGGCCATGCAGAGGTACAGATTCGCGTACCCTATGAGCGGCGCCACGATGCCGAGCAAGATAGGGCCCACACCCACGCCCACGTCGAGCAGCATGTAGAAGGTGGCGTTGGCGACCGACAGGCGCGCATCGCTCGTCACGCGCACGGCCATAGCCAACCCGCACGACTGCACGGTGCCCACGCCGAAGCCGAGCAGGGCCGCAGCCCCCAGGATCATCCAGTCGTTGGCCGCGAAGGCGAGCACCACCATGCCGAGCGCGAAGGACACGAACGCCGGCACCATGACGGGATGAGGCCCCACGCGGTCGAAGGCGCGGCCGGTGAAGGGGCGCGTGACGAACATGGCCAGCGCGTACACGACGAAGAACACGCTGGCGGCCCGGGCCAGGCCGATCTCAGTGGCGTAGGGCGTGAGGAACGTGAGCAGGCTGGAATAGCCGAAGAACAGAAGGCCGCACACCACCGAGATGGGCAGTACGCCGGCTTCCACGAAACGGGCGAGCGGCGAATGCTCCACCTTGGCGGCGACCTTCTCTTCCAAATGAGTGGAGGGCACGCGGGTAGAGGCCGCCAGCGCCTCGTCGCGGTTGGCGGCGGCATCTTCGCGCGCCTCCTCGTCCGGGGCCTCCGCCACCGCACCGGCCACGGCATCGGCGGCCGCTTCCACCTCGGCCTCGGCGGCCGCTTCGCTCCCCTTCACCTTCGTGGAAGATGCGGGGCGCAGAAGCAGCGCCGCCGGAATGGAAAGAGCCACGAGCACGCTCGCCACAACGAACACCACCGGATAGCCGAAGTTGTTCGCCAGGAAAATGCCCGCAAAGGGCCCGATGGCGCTGCCAAGGGTGATGGACAGCATAAAGTACCCGATGCCCTCGCCCTTGCGCTCGGGCGGCACCACGCTGGTAATGACCGTAGCGATGGTGGTGGAGCACACGCCGTAGGAGAACCCGTGGGCCAGACGCACGCCGATGAGCGCGCCCACCGGCTCGTTCAGCAGGTACAACGCCGAAAGCGCCACCTCGGCGATGCACCCGACGATAAGCAGCGGCAGCCGTCCGAAGCGCTCCATCATCGGCGCGGCGGCGAAACGCGAGAACAGCGTGCCCACGATGAAGGCGCTGGCGCAGAAGGCAGCCACGGCGGCCGGCGCCTGGTACACGGTAAGCGCATAGGCGGTCATGACCACCATGAGCATGAAGTAGTTGCCGGCGATGAAGAAGTTCAGGAAGGTGCCAGCGATGAAGTTGCGCGTCCAGAGCGGTGCGGGCGCAGGCGCGGGCCTTTCGCAACGCGAAGGAATAGCAACCTTGGCAGCAGATGAGGCCATTAGCGGCAGTCGCCTTCTTTCGCGATGAGCACCGTCATGGGCGACTCCTTGGTGACGGCATAGCTCACGGAACCCAAAAAGCCCTTCACGCCGCCTTGGCCGCGACTGCCCATGATGATGAGGTCGCAGCCCTCCTCCTTCGCGCAGTTCACGATGAGGTCGGCCGGGGACGTGCCCTTGAGCACGCGCACCTCAGTCGGGTTCACCATATCGGCGGCGATGGCCTCCAGCTCCTCGCGAATGGCCATGGCGTCGTCCACCATGACGGTGTCCATGCCGGCGGCGGCCGAGCCCGACGAGAACAGGCGCATGACGTGCACGAGCACCACTTCTACCGCCGGGTTCTGGGCGGCAATCTCGCGCATCACCTCCAGCGCTCGATGGGAGGGGGCACTGCCGTCATAGGCGACGAGGATCTTCTTGCACCACATGGGCATCCTTTCTGCTTCGCGCATCGGCCCCGGCACCCCGTCGGGCAACAGGTAACCGAATCAAGTCCGCTTTCCATTGTAGACCCGCCAGCCTGCCGCCACCGATTCTTTGCAAAGTTGTTGCAATAGAAAAAGCCGCCCCCGTCTGACAGCGGAAGCGGCCCCACAACACAATTATTCGAAAGCATTGCGAGGCGGCCCGCCGTAGCCGCGGCGGCTCGCCTGTTCTTTACCATAGAAGGCGTCCGGCGAAAGCCAACGACCTTCCTCAGAAGGCCCCTACTCCGGCTCGACGAACGTGTCGCGGTCGGGGGCGAAGGACTGCATGGCCTCGATGGTGCGGGCGAACAGCTCGTCCAGCTCCCAACCGAGCATATCGGCGCCCGAGGCGATGACCTCGCGGCTCACGCCGGCGGCGAAGCGCTTGTCCTTGTACTTCTTCTTGAGCGACTTCACGTTGAAGTCCATGACCGACTTGCTCGGCCGCATGACGATGGCCGCCCCGATGAGGCCCGTCAGCTCCTCGGTGGCGAACAGGATCTTCTCCATCTGAAGCTCCGGCTTGGGCAGATCGGTGTTGTAGTCGGAGGTGTGCGACTGAATAGCGCGGATGAGCTCCGGCGTACCACCCGCCTCCTCGATGAGCGGCGCGGCGTACAGCGTGTGCTTCTCCGGCTCGTCGTCGTGCTCTTCCCAATCCAAGTCGTGCAGAAGGCCCACGATGCCCCAGAACTCCTCGTTTTCCGGATCGTACTCGCGGGCGAAGTAGCGCATGGTCTGCTCGACGGTCTCGCCGTGCTCGATATGGAACGGATCCTTGTTGTGGGCAGCGAGCAGTTCAGCCGCTTGCTCGCGGGTCATGCCGGCGGAAAGTGCGGTCATGGGCGTCTCCTCTCGTCTTGCTTGTCGCTTCCTGACACTATAACGGGGATGCACCCCCTTGCGCTATGGGGTGCGAAACAAAATTCCCTATGCCCACTTTAGTGCTCGAACAATCCAAGTCCTTGTTTCGGGCAAGAATTTCGAGTTGTTAGACTCTCACTGTCGAGCAAAATGATCGTTCCGCCGTAGCATGATCCTGCTGCAGAGCAGTGACAAGGTTGCGACCTGGCCTTTTGCCCAGTTGCCTCGAGATGCGCAGTCGCCAAACCGATCGACAGACCTGTTAGCGCGCTCCCTTATGTCTAACAACTCGAAATTATGCCCCGAAACGAGCCCCCAGGATTCCCGGGTGCCCGTTCTGGGGCAGCAATGCGAAGAGACCAGCAGCAGGATGCTTGCAGCTACGCGACCCGATTCTACGCGACCCGATTCTACGCGACCCGATTCTACGCGACCCGCTTCTTTCCGAAGATGGTCTTGCAGCCCTTGACGGCCAAGATGACGGCGAACACCATGAGCAGCACGCCGATGACCAGCTGCAGCACCGTGGCGGCATCCATCGTGCCGGCCGCCAGAAGGCCGATCTTGGCCCACACCGTCAGCGCCAGCGAGGTCAGCGTCACCACCATCATGAACGCCATGGGGAAGTAGAACATCTTGTTGTTGCGGCCGGCGTTACCCAGCCACGCGCACACAGCGAGCAACCCGAGCGCGGCCAGCAGCTGGTTGGCGGCGCCGAACAGCGGCCACACGAGCTGGTAGCCGGTCATGCCCAGCCCCACGCCGAGCACCACCGTGATGATGGTGGCGACCCAGGGGTTCACGAGCACCGCGCGCCAACCGGTAAGGTCGCTTGCCTCCATGCCGTGGGGCGTGAAAAGCTCCTGGAACATGTAGCGGCCCAGGCGCGTCGCGGTGTCGAGCGAGGTCAGGCAGAACACCGACACCGCCAAGACAAGCAGAGCGTAGGCGACCGACTCCGCGCCGGCGAGCCCGGGCACGCAGGCGAGCATCTGGGAGAGGCCCGCGGCGAAGACCTGGGTCGGCGAGGCGTAGGTGCCGTCCATGTAGCCCGAGAACACGAAGGCCACCGCGCACAGCGAGATGACCGCCACCAAGCACTCGAGCAGCATGCCGCCGTAGGCGATGGGCTGCGCCTCGGCCTCGCGGTCGAGCTGCTTGGAGGTAGTGCCCGAGGCCACGAGGCTGTGGAAGCCGGAGATGGCGCCGCAGGCGATGGTGATGAACAGCGCCGGGAACAGAAAGCCCGAGGCAGCCACCTTGGATGTGCCAGCCGCAGCGGAAAAGCCGGTGAATGCGGGAATGTCCAGCGAGGCGGCGTTGCCCATGACGCCGGCGCCGATGATACCGACAAGCGCCAGGGCGATCATGCCGTAGAGCAGATAGCTCGACAGGTAGTCGCGCGGCTGCAGAAGGATCCACACCGGGGCCACGGAGGCCACGAGGATATACAGGCCCACAAGGATCATCCAGGTGGTGTTGTCCAGCGCGATCACCGGCAGATTGTAGCCGAGGGCCACGACGACCACGATGATGGCCAGAGCTGAGACGATGTTCGCGGCCGCGGGGATCTTGCGACCACGGGTGATAACGCCGTAGATGACGGCTACCACGATGAACAGCACCGAGATCATGGCCGTGCGCATGTTGGCCAAATTCCCCGTCTCGACTGCCACGGCCTTGGCGGCGTCGTCAGTGGGCACCGGTGCCACAGCAAAGGTGCTCGCCACGATGGAGGCGAAGGCGGCCACCACCAAAATGAGCGTCAGGTACGAGAAGATGCAGAACAGCTTCTTGGCCGTGTCGTCGATGTTCTCGGCAATGACCGTCGCGAGCGTCTGCCCCTTGTGGCGAATGGAGGCGAACAGCGCGCCGAAATCGTGCATGGCGCCGAAGAAGATGCCGCCGATGAGCACCCACAGAAGCACCGGCACCCAGCCGAAGATGGCCGCCTGGATGGGGCCGTTGATGGGGCCGGCGCCGGCGATGGACGAGAAATGGTGGCCGAGCACCACGTAGGGCGCGGCGGGCACGTAGTCCTTGCCGTCCTCGAACTCGTGGGCCGGCGTGGGGCGGTTGGGGTCGATGCCCCACTGCTTGGCGAGCCAGCCGCCGTAGAAGACGTAGCCGCACACGAGAACCGCGATGGCTACCAAAAGGATGATCAGGGCATTCATAGCTTACTTCCTCTCTTCTCGCCCTGGGCCTCAAAGAGAGGGCGCGCGCCATCGCAGGCTCGGCCCTCCCTTCCTTCCGGAAACGCTGGGGCGGACGCGTCAAGCCGATGCCCATCGCGGACAGCGCCGCGCGCGGTGTTACGCGCAGCATCGCGCGCGCCGCCGCAACCAGCAGCGCAAACAGCAGCGCCGTCGTCGATGAACGCATTGGCCTGGAGCGTTTTTCCCAGCGGTTTTCCCTGTGAATTGGTCGTCACGCGCCCACGCGACAGGTCGGCCACCGCCAGGCGCAAATCGGCCCATCCCCGCCAGCCGAGCGAGAAGTTCTTGCGGAAGCGGGTGCGGCGCACGCGCTCCCACGCGAGATCGTCCACGGCGTCGGCGACGATGGCGAGCGACAGATAGGTCGTCATATGATCGGGTGCGGGCTGCACGAGGGAGAGCCCCTCGCCGGTGATGCAGCCGACCAGGTCGTCCAGCTCGGCAGCCGTGAGACGAGGCGTGTCCCAGAAGAACAGGTGCTCGTGACTGGCAGCCTCCCACAGCTTCGCGCGCTTGACGAGCACGTACTGGGAGGCGCAGGAATGGAACTCGGCGTAACCTGGGAAGGTGCGTCCGGCAAAACGGTGGTCGCGATCGATGTCGAACCATGCCTCATGGGCGGCAAGAAGTCGCTCGATGACTTCGCCGCGGCCTGCCAACCCCATCGCCTTCTTCCCATTGATGACCAGAAAAGTTAACGTTGCGAGCGTAGTACTAACGAGAAGGCGGCGCAAGGACAATTTTGACGGGCCGTCAGATTTAACAAAACGGCAACGAGGCCGAAAACCACTTCGCGATCCCCGGCGCAGCACGGCCCCGCCGAGCGGACGTCAACGGGATCGCTAGAACACGACGCCCAGCCCGTTGCAAATGAGGCCCCAGAACACGCCCGTGGCATACAGCACGACAATGATGGCGACATTCTGCTTCCAGGGGCGGTTGGCCCGGGCGAGCACGAGCAGTCCCACGCCGGCGCTCACCAGAAGCCCGGCCAGCATGGCGCCGGCCCCCAGCACGCCCTCCACGTACAGCTGGGCGATGACCACGCTGGCGGCGCAATTCGGAATGAGGCCCACAAGCGCGGTCGCGAACACCGAGAAATTCGGGTTGTCGCCGAGGAACTGGGCGAGCGCGTCCTCCCCCACCGTTTCCAGGACGACGTTCAGCGCAATGGTGATGAGGAAGATGAACAACGTCACCTGCACCGTGTGCTTCGTGGCGCTCTTCAGGATGCCCTTCCAACCGTGCCCGTGCTCGTGGGTGTGCTCCACGTCGTCGTGGTGCTCGTAGGCGCGTTCGGGAGCCTGCTCGCAGGTATGGCAGTCGTGGTTGCAGCCGCACTGGTCCTGCTCGCACAGCTCATGGATGCGCAGGCGCTCCTTGTCGCGGCGCGCCAGGCGCAGCACGGCATCCACGATGAAGCCCATGACCATGCCGATGACTACCTTCGCCCCCATGATGGACAAGATGGTATTGCCGGGCACCGCCTCGGCCAGGAAGATGGGCAGCATCTCGTCGGAGGTGGAGAGAAACACGGCAAAGAGCGTCCCCAGCGTGATCACGCGCCCCGCGTACAGCGTGGCCGCCACGGCCGAGAAGCCGCACTGGGGCACCACGCCCAGAAACGCGCCGACGATGGGCCCGGCCGCACCGGCGTGGCGGATGGCCTCCTGGGTCTTGCCGCCGGTCTTGTGCTCGAGCCACTCCATGGCCAGGTAGGTGACGAACAGAAACGGGATGAGGTACAGGGTGTCGGCCAGAGAATGCTCCAGCACGTGTTCGGCTATGTGCGCGATGGTTTCCATGGATCTAAGATTCTAACGCGTCTGTGGCGATATCCACCGAATCGTTGCCCTCCTCCACGATCAGCGGGCCCTCCACCTTCTGATCTTTGGGCAAAAGCAAGCTCGCCAGAATGGCCACGACGAAGACCACGGCCACGCAGTTGTCGGCAAAGACGCTCTGCACGAGCTCCGGGAAGATGGCGAAGATGTCGCCCATCTGCGTAAACCCGATGCCGACGGCCAGCGACAGCGCGGCGATGGTGATGTTGCGCTGGGAGAAGCCGGCATTGGCGATCATCTGGAAGCCGCTGACGATGATGTTGCCGAACATCATGATGGTGCAGCCGCCGAGCACCGCCTCGGGCAGCGATGCGAACACGAGGCTCACCACGGGCACGAAGCCGGCGAGCACGAGCACGACCGCTCCCGTGGCGATGGCGCGACGGTTCACCACGCCGGTCATGGCGATGAGGCCGACGTTCTGCGAGAACGAGGTGACCGGCGAGCAGCCGAACACGCCGGCGAGCGAGCTAACGAGGCCATCGGCCGTCACGGCGCCGGAGAGCTCCTTGTCCGTGGGGTTGCGGCGCAGCGCGGCGGCCGTGAGCGCCGAGCAGTCGCCCACGGTCTCGGTGGCGGAGACGAGGAAGATGAGCGTGACGGTGATGATGGCGCCGAGGTTGAACTCCGGCGTCACAGGCAGCACGCCCGGCAGCGAGAAGAGCTGCGCCGAAGCGAAGCCGGAGAAGTCCACTTTGCCCAGCGGAATGGCCACCAGATACCCCACGACAAGGCCGAAGAGCACCGAAAGCTGTTTAGTGGCGCCCTTGGCGAGGCCCTGGAACACAAGGCACGCCAGAAGCGAGACGGTGCCGAGGATGAGGTTCGTGGCGCTGCCGAAATCCTCCGCGCCGGAGCCGCCGCCGAAGGAGGCCGCCCCCACGCCGAGCAGCGAGAACCCGATAGAGGTCACCACCACGGCCGCCACGATGGGTGTGATGATACGCCGCCACCAGCGGGCGAACAAACCCAGCAGCCCCTCGATGAGGCCGCCCACGATGACCGCTCCCACGAGCGCCCCGTAGCCCTGGGTCGCCGCAATGGTGCAGGCCACGGAGACGAAGGTGAAGCTGATGCCCATGACGATGGGAAGCCCGCTGCCCACCCGCCACAGCGGGAACAGCTGCACGAAGGTGCCGATGCCGGCGATGAACATGGCGTTCTGAATGAGCGTGGCCCGCAAATCTTCGGGAAGGCCGGCCGCTGCCGCAATGATCGCGATGGGCGCGAGGTTCGCCACGAACATGGCCAGCACGTGCTGCAGGCCGTAGGGGAAGGCCGCAAGCCAGCCGATCTCGCCATCAAGGGACGAGAGCGCCTTCATCTTCGGGTCGATGAAAACCACGCCGCCCTCGCTTTCCACGTTTCTCTTGCGGCTCATGAGCGGAACTCGATGGCGCCGGTAGCGGGATCCATGGCCTCGACGATGGCGAGCGACTGCAGGTCGTAACCTGCCTCGCGCAGCTCGTCGCCACCGGGCTGGAAACCTTTCTCAATGGCGATGCCGATGCCCTCCACAGTGGCCCCGGCACTCTCGCAGATCTCGAGCAGGCCGCGTAGGGCGCAGCCGTTGGCGAGGAAGTCGTCGATGATGAGCACATGGTCGTCGGGCCCGAGAAAACGGGTGGAGACGATGACGTCGTAGATGCGGTTGTGGGTGAAGGACTGGATGCGCGTGGAATACATCGTGCCATCCAGGTTGATGGACTGGGTCTTCTTCGCGAACACCACGGGCACGCCGAAATGATGCGCCACCACGGCGGCGATGCCGATGCCCGAGGCCTCGATGGTGAGGATCTTGTTAATGGGCTTGCCCGCGAAAAGCCGCTTCCATTCCTCGGCCATCTGGGAGAACAGCTCAATGTCCATCTGGTGGTTCAAGAAGGCGTCCACCTTCAGCACACCGCCCGCCTTCACCACGCCATCGCGGCGAATGCGCTCTTCCAACAATTCCACAGAAACCTCCTTGGGCTTCGGGGCCATTTTCGCGTATCGCACTATCTTAGGAGATCGCGCCCCTCTTGGGAACGACTGCCGAAAACGCCCATGAAATAGAGCGGACGGGAAATTGGCGGTTGAGAACTTGGAAAATGTGCTTTTTTGAATAGGGGTTTGACCTGGTATTTCTTGAGTTTTACCAGGTCAAAATGGGGGTTTTCCGAAAACAAATAAGCACATTTTCCAAGTCAAGTGTTCCAAAAAAGCACAATTTACAAGTAATGGGCGAAAATGTTCGCGCGCAACAGGAAGGGCGCCCCTGATGAGGCGCCCTTCTGCGAGTTAGTAGGTTACGCGGTTAGGCCGCGCGCAAGTTTTTCCTGCTTGGGCCTAGTACATTCCGCCGCCGCCCTGCATGCCGGCAGCCAGAGCGCTCAGATCGGGACCCTCCTTGGGGATCTCGTTGATGGTGGCCTCGGTGATGAGGATGAGAGCCGCCACGGAGGCCGCGGACTGCAGCGCCGTGCGAGTCACCTTCACCGGGTCGTTCACACCCATCTCGATCATGTTGCCGTACTCGCCGTTGGCGCAGTTCAAGCCCTCGCCCTTCGGCAGGCTCTTGACCTTCTCCACCACGACGGAGCCCTCGAAGCCGGCGTTCTGGGCGATGGCGCGCATCGGGGCCTCGATGGCCTTGCGGATGATGTCGATGCCGACTTCCTCGTCCTTGTCATCGGCCTTGACGGCGTCCAGGGCGCCGATGGCGTCCACGAGCGCCACGCCGCCGCCGGCGACGATGCCCTCTTCCACGGCCGCGCGAGTCGCCTGCAGGGCGTCCTCGATGCGGGACTTCTTCTCCTTCAGCTCGGACTCGGTGGCAGCGCCCACCTTCAGCACGGCCACGCCGCCGGAGAGCTTCGCCAGGCGCTCCTGGGCCTTCTCGCGGTCGAAGTCGGAATCGACGCGCTCGAGCTCGGCACGGATGATCTGGATGCGGTTCTCAATGTCTTCCTTCTTGCCCGCGCCGTCCACGATAAGGGCGGTGTCCTTGGTGACCTTCACGGTCTTGGCGGTACCGAGCATCTCCATCGTGGCGTCGGCCATGGTCATGCCAAAGTCCTTGTCGATGACCTGGGCGCCGGTGACCACGGCGATGTCCTCGAGGATGCGCTTGCGGCGGTCGCCGAAGCCGGGAGCCTTGATGGCCACGACGTTCAGGGTGCCGCGCAGACGGTTCAGCAGGATGGTGGACAGGGCCTCGCCCTCGACGTCCTCAGCCACGATGAACAACGGGCGCTGGGCGCGCATGACTTCCTCCAGCAGCGGAACCATGTCCTGGATGGAGTTGATCTTCATGTCGGTCAGCAGGATGAAGGGGTCCTTCAGCACCGCTTCCATCTTCTCCATATCGGTGGCCATGTAGGGGGAGATATAGCCGCGCTCGTACTGCATGCCCTCGACGATGTCCATGTCGATGCCGAAGATGGTCTGGGACTCCTCCACGGAGATGGCGCCGTCGTTGCCCACGGCGTCCATGGCCTCGGCGATCTTGTCGCCGATGGCGGCGTCGCCGGCGGAGATGCGGCCGACGTTGGCGATCTGCTCCTTGGTGGACACCGGGGTGGCGTCGGCCTTGATGGCGGCCACGATGGCGTCGGTGGCCTTCTCGATGCCGCGGCGAATGCCCAGCGCGTCGGCGCCGGCGGTCACGTTCTTCAGGCCCTCGGAGACGATGACGTCGGCGAGGAGTGTGGCGGTGGTGGTGCCGTCGCCGGCCACGTCGTTGGTCTTCACGGCCACCTCGCGCACCAGCTGGGCGCCCATGTTCTCGACCGGGTTCTCCAGCTCGACTTCCTTGGCGACGGTCACGCCATCGTTGGTGATGAGCGGGGCGCCGTAGGACTTCTCCAGAGCCACGTAGCGGCCCTTGGGGCCGAGCGTCACCTTGACGGCATCGGCCAGCTTGGAGACGCCCGCGGCCAAGCCGGAGCGGGCATCGGTATCGAACTTGATTTCCTTAGCCATAAGTTCGCGTTCCTTTCAGTGGATCTATCTTCTCGGTTTATCTTCTCAGTTATTCAACTACGGCGTAAATGTCGTCGGCGCGCAGAATCAGCACGTTCTCGCCGTCCAGCGTCACCTCAGTGCCGCCGAACTTGCCGTAGATGACCTTGTCGCCGACCTTAACAGGCATAGGAAGCAGCTTGCCGTCCTTGTCCATCTTGCCCTCGCCCACGGCGATGATGGTACCGGTCTGGGGCTTCTCCTTGGCATCGGAGGCCAGGAACAGGCCGGACGCGGTGGTAACCTCGGCCTCGTCCTGCTTCAGGATGACGCGGTCGCCCAGAGGCTTCAAATTCATAGCTTGCCGTCCTTTCAATGGTTGTTGTAGCGCCTTCGCGCAACTTCCAATTTAACCACTCGGTTAGGTTAAGTGCTAGCACTCGGTAGCAACGAGTGCTAAACAGTTACGCATCATAACAGCTACGGGAAGGAATGCAAGAGGGGACGGAGAAAAACTTGAGTTTTTTTCACTCAAGTTTCCTGTGATTATAATCTTGATCAGGGATTACTTTTCAAGTTGGAATTTGTGCAGGTGAACAGTCTCCCTAGGGGGCAGGCGTCACCAAACCCGTCTCGTAGGCGAAGACGACGAGCTGGGCGCGGTCGTGAGCATCAGTCTTAGCCATGACGCGGGCCAGATGCGTCTTCACCGTGGCCGGCGAGATGAACAGCTCTTCGGCGATCTCGTCGTTGGAAAGGCCCCGGGCCACCAGCACGAGGATCTCGCGCTCGCGGTCGGTGAGGCTCGTCAGCGCGGCGCGGCGAGTCTCGGCCACATCGGCGGCGCCCCAGCCGCCCCGCGGACGCGCGGCCACGAAGGTCTCCACCAGCCGGCGCATCACCGAGGGCTGAATGAGCGCGTCGCCTCGGGCCACGACGCGGACGGCCGCCACGATCTCGTCGGGGTCGGCGTCCTTCAGCAAAAAGCCGCTCGCCCCGGCGCCCAGAGCATCGTAAACGTACTCGTCCACGTCGAAGGTGGTGAGCACGAGCACCCGGGTTTTTGCGAGCAGCGGGTTGCCCGTAATGGCGCGGGTGGCCTCGATGCCGTTCATTTCGGGCATGCGAATGTCCATGAGCACCACGTCGGGCCGAAGGCGCTGCGCCTCCTGTACCGCATCGGCCCCGTTTCGGGCCTCGCCGACGATCTCGATGCCCTCGTAGGTGCCGAGAATGGCCTTGAAGCCGCCGCGCACGAGATCCTGGTCGTCCACAACGAGCACGCGGATGGGATCGGCCTCACTCATGGGTCTCCTCCTTCTGGCTGAGGGGAACGCTCACGGCAATGCGCACGCCGCCGAGCGGACTTGGGGACGCGGAGAACGTACCCTGCAGAAGCCGCGCGCGCTCGCGCATGCCGAGCAGGCCGTGGTGACCGGCCGCGGCGGCCGGGGCAGCGAGCCCCTTCCCGTCGTCGTCGACGATAAGCTCGGCGAAGCCCTCCCGTTTCGTGGACAGTGCCAGCGTCGCACGGCGCGCCCCGGCGTGGCGCACGATATTCGTGGCCGCCTCACGCGCGATGCCGAAGAGGGCCACGTCGATGAACGCCGGCACGCAGGCGCGGTCGTAGGCGGTCTCGTCCAGCGTGACCTCGATATCGGCACCTTCCAAATAGGACACCAAATCGCCCATGCGATCGGTGCCCTGGGTGGGCGTCGTCTCGGCCGGCCCCTCCCCCGCGCGCAACACGCCGATCATGGCGCGGATTTCCTCCAGAGCGCCCTTGGCGGTGCGACGCACCTCGGCGATGGCCTCCTTGGCGGCGGCGGGATCGCGATCGACCAGGCGCTCGGCGGCCGCGGCCTGGATACTCACAGCCGACAGCGAATGGGCCGTGATGTCGTGCACCTCCCGGGCGATGGAGACGCGCTCGGCCTCCACCCGACGGCGCGCCTCGGCGTCGCGGCTGCGCTCGGCGGCAACCGCCCGCTCCTCGATGGCGCGGGTGCGCTCCTGGTGCTCGTGCAGAGCGTAGCCAGCGAACGCGGCCGCCAGGGCCAGCGCCATGTTCTGGAACACGGTGAGCTGCGTCAAGATGCGCGACTGCTCCGGGGGCGCCGGTGCGAACAGCAGCACCAGGCACATGACCGCGCACGCGATGGCCGCCTCGGCCCGCGAGCGCGCAGACGCCAGCGTGAACAGCGCAATGAGGGGGCCCGCCACGGACAGGGCGATGCCGTTCAGCTCCGCTTGAAGCAGACCCCAGCTGACCAGGCACCACACGAACACGGCCCAGGGGCACTTGCGCCGCAGCACGAGCGGCAGCGTGGTGAGCGCGATGGCCAGAAGCGAGAGGCCCGAGGGCACCATAGCCTGGATGCCCATGAGCCGGCGCATGAACTCGTCGGGGATGAGCAGGTTAACGGCCACGGTGAGCTGCAGGCAGCAGAACCCGAAGGCCCCCGCCGCGATGACGGCGTCGATGAGCCAGTCGGTGGCCGTAAACTTCGGGGTATTTCGAAAGATCTTATCCATGACCGCTATGGTAAACGACCGGACGCCCACGCGCCATACACCGCGGAGTGTATGAAACGAGCCTGTTGAACAACGCCGACCCCAGACGGGGCTCGTTCGCCAGCAGGACGCGGGATCGCCAGCGGGACGCAGCTTCACTAACGAGACGCGGGATCGCCGTAGAACGGCGCGTCAGGGTACGGAGGCTCCAACGCACGCTTGAAGGCGTTGGCGTCGGTACGGGCGATGACGTAATCCACCAAATCGCGGCTCAGGCCGCTCTCGGCGACGATAGCCGCCGCATCCTTCCCCTCTTCCACATAGGCGACGAGAATTCGATCCAGCGTGGCGTAATCGACGCCGAGGGACTTCTCGTCCTCCTGATCGGGCGCGAGTTCCGCGCTCGGCGGCTTCACGAACACGTTCACGGGAATGGGGCCAGTACCGCCCTCTTCCACAGCCCGGCGGTTGCGCCAGCGGGCCATGGCGAAGACGTCGGTCTTGTACACGCCGCCCAAAGGCGCGAAGGCCCCGGCCGTGTCGCCGTAAAGAGTGGAGTAGCCCATGGCCGCTTCGGACTTGTTGCCCGTGTTCAGCATGAGCCAGCCGTGGGCGTTCGAGAGCGCCATGAGGCACACCATACGGCAGCGGGCCTGGGTGTTCTCCGCGGCAAGGCCCGAAAGCGCGCCGCCACAGGCCCGGGCGAGCACGGCCTCGAAGGCCTCGAAGGGCTCGCAGATGGGCACGGTGATGTTGGAGATGCCGAGGGCTAAGGCCAGCGCCTCGGCGTCGTCGATGGACGACTCGCTAGAATAGGGGCCAGGCAGCATGACCCCGTGGACGTGGTCGGCTTCCAGCGCGTCGGCGGCCATGACGGCCACGAGTGTGGAATCCATGCCGCCGGACAGCCCGATGACCACATCGGTGAAGCCGGCGCTGCGCACGAAGGCGCCCAAAGCGTCGGTGCAGGCCTCGTACATCTGCTGGGGGTTCATAGACGTCCTTTCTATAGCAAAAGCGCTGCCACGAGTATGGCAGCGCTTTGTTTCGGGCCGATTGCCGGCGTGCGTCAGTCTGGCGACGCCCGCAGCCGTCAGTTTTCCGGCAGATCCACCTCGATGGAGTCGATCTGCAGCTCGCGTCCGGCCAGAAGCTCGGTGGCGAACGAGTCGCAGACGGGGCAGAAGCGGTTGTAGAGGTCGTGCTCGAACTCGTGGCCGCATTCCAAGCAGACGCTGCGCGGGCGGATCATCGTCAGATCCAGCGTGGCGCCCTGGGTGAACGGGTCGGCCTCGGCCAGGGCCTCGAAGGCGAACACGAGGGCGTCCTCCACCGCCTCCGTGGCCTCGCCGATGGAGACCCTCACGCCCAGAAGCCGCGTCGCGCCGGCCTCGCGGGCCGCCTCCACGGCGGCGTCCATGACGCCGGTCATCAGTCCCAGCTCGTGCACTTACTCGTCCTCTTCCGCCGCCAAGCGCTCGTTCTGGCGCTTGATGCGACGGCCCAGCACCACGCGCGCGATAAGCAGGCTGCCCTCGTAAAGCGCGATCATGGCGGCGAACATGAGCAGCATGGTGACCGGCGAGGCGTCGGGGGTGACCACGGCGCAGATGACCATGAGCACCACGTAGACCGTCCGCCAGCTGCCGCGCAGCTTCTTATAGGGGATGACGTCGAAGATGACGAGGTAGAACACGATGAGCGGCAGCTCGAAGGCGAAGCCGAAGCCGAGCTCGAACTTGATGATGATGTCGATGTAGGAGCTCATGCGCGGCGCCACATAGCCGAGGCCCATGGCCTGGTCGGTGAGCCACTGGAACGCCGGGTTCAAGATGATGAGGTAGCAGAACACCGTGCCGATGATGAACAGGGCCACGGCGGCGGCGAAGGTGGGCATGAACCACTTGCGCTCGCTGGGCTTCAGCGCCGGCAGGAAGAACGCGAGCAGCTGCCACAGGATGACGGGGGACGTGGCCACGATGCCCGCCCACAGCGAGATTTGGAAGCGCACGGAGAACGCCTCGAAGGGGTCGATGGCCTGAAGCGAGGCCATGCCGTCAACGTTGGGCAGAAACTCCGCGATGGGCATGAGGAGGAACTGGCCCATGGTAGGGGTGGCCATGTAGAACACGACCACGGCCACGGCGAGGCAGGCGACGATGCGCACAAGGCGCATGCGCAGCTCGCCGAGATGGTCGAATAGCGGCATGCGTGCCGGTCCGATAGGCATCGTTACGCCTCCTTCTTCTCGTCGGCAGCGGCGGAGGCGGCATCGGCGGCCTCGGTCACGGCCTTGGCCTCCTCGGCGGCCTTCTTGGCCTCCGCCTCGGCCTTCCGCTTGGCGGCCGCTTCCTCGCGCTTCTTGGCCGCTTCGGCCTTGCGCTTCTCAGCTGCGGCCTTGCGCTCCTCTTCTTCCTTCTTCTTCAGCTCCGCCTCCTCGGCGGCCTTGCGCTCGGCGCGCTCGCGGTCGTAGCGAGCCTTGCGCTCGGCGAAGCTCTCGGGCTTCGCCGGGGCGGCATCGGCCTTATCGGCTGCATTCCCCCCGTCGACCTGCTCGGCTTTGGCGGCAGCGGCCGCGGCGGCGCCGGCAGCGGCGGTGGACGTGCTCTTCTTGGTAGCCTCGCTCGCCTTCTTCGACACAGCGCTCGCGGCCTTCTTGGCACCCTCGGCGCCCTTCTTGGCCTTGGCCGCCGCCTCGTCCAGGGCGTCGAGCGGATTCTTGAAGGGATCCTCGGCGTCCTTGTCGAACACCATTTCCCCCTTCAGCACCCCGCTCATCTCCTCTTGGGCGTTGCGGAACTTCGCGATAGCCTTGCCGAGGGTCTTCGCCATGGCCGGCAGCTTATCGGGCCCGAAGATGAGGAACCCGAACAGCAGAATGAGGAAAAGCTCGAATCCGCCGATTCCAAACACGACTGATATCCTTTCAACAGCTCTACAGCGAGAGCACGGTCAACGCCATAGTGGGAATGCCCAAGGCGAGCACGAGGATGACGCACACGACCACGGTGAAGATCTTCTTGGTGCGCGCCTTGGCCTCGGCGGCCTCCTTGGCGCGACGCTCGCGCTCCTCGGCCTGCTTGATGCGCTCGGCCTGCTGCTTGCGCGTGGGATTCTTCGCGCCGGTCTTGTTCTTCTTGCTCGACATCGCGGGTACTCCTCAGGTTCCCAACTTCAAGTATACGCAAATATGGCATTATCGCAGAAGCGGGCGCGCCGCGCCAGCGAAAATGCCTGCCGCGGCGCGCCCTCCACGAATTCACAACTGCGCCGAGCACCCCGCTCAGCGATTGCGCCCGCTAGGCCTCGGGGCGCAGCTTGGAGCGGATCTCGATGACCCGCGCGATGCTCTTCGCCACTTCCACCTTCACGTGCCAGCGGTTCTTCTCGTACAGAACGTTGCCGTCGACCATGGTCATGAGCACGTCGGCCGTGGTGCAGGTGTTCACCACGGCGGCCACCGGATCGGTCGTGAAGGACTGATGCGAGCTGGACAGATCCACGGCGATCATGTCGGCACATTTGCCGATCTCCAGCGACCCCACCTTATCAGCAATGCCGAGTGCCCGCGCGCCGCCGAGCGTGGCCACCTCGAGCATCGTATGGGAGTCGAGGAAGCGCCCGGGGTTCACGGCGCGCTGCAGCAGCATGCCCAAACGCATCTCCGAGAGCATGTCGGTGGATTCCGTCGCCGCCGGCGAGTCGGTGCCGAGGCCCACGCGCAGGCCGGCGCGGATGTACTCGTCCAGGGGCGCGACGCCCATGCCCAGCTGGGCCGAGGCGCGCGGGCACACGCAAACGGCCACGTCATGGGAGCGCAGTTTCTTCAGATCCTCGTCGTCCACGTAGACCGCGCCGACGATCATGACGTTGTCGGCGTCGAAGGCGTTCCAGTTCAGCGCGTAGCGCACCGGGCTCACACCCGTGGGCAGCCAGGGCGGAATCTCCACGTAACCGCGCTTCACATCGCCGCCGTGCACTTGGAAGGGCGACGAGCCGTAGCGCACGAAATCGGACTCCTCACGGCTGCCGGCGAGCCACAGGGCCACGGGCAGATCCTCCTTCTGGGCGAATTTCGAGATAGCGGAAAGCATGGCCGGGTGGTTGGTGAACAGGGGCGCCGCGGCAATGCCGATGGCGACGCGGTCGGAGTCGACCTCCTCGCGCCAGTGCAGGATGTCCTTCTGGGCGAACTGCATGGCCGCGTCGATGCGGTTCTTGTCCATGGCGCCCACCTGGCGGTAGATCACCGAGCGCAGGCCGAGCTTGTTCACGGCCGTGCAGGAGGCGCCGGTCAGCGTGATGTCGGCCACCGTGGTGATGCCGCTGGAGAGAGCGTCCAGGCCGCCCAGAATAGCGGAGTCGAACCAGTCGGAAGCTTCCATGCGCCCGCTTTTCTGGGCCACTTCCGCGAGCCACTGCACATAGGGTGCGTCGTTCACCACGCCGCGCAGCACCGACTGCTCGAGGCGGGTGTGCAGGTCAACCAGGCCGGGCATGATGGCGGCCAGACCCTGGTCGACGACCTCTTCCTCGGGGTAGCGCAGGCGCAATTGCTCGGCCTTCCCGATGTCGCGAATGACGCCGTCGCGCACGAGGACCGCGCCATCGATGATGGGCTCGGAAGAAACCGGCAGGATATACTGGGCACACAGAAGCATGGTACCTCCCAATTCATGAGGGGCGTGTTCAATTAGCCACCCATGATAGCACGGCGCCGCGCCGCCTAGGGATATGCGCCCTCGATTTGCGGGCGAGTGCCCTATACTGGGGCCAAACGACGATACGAAGGGCGCGATCTTGCGGGATCGGCGCGCCGCACGAGGGAGTTTTACGCCTATGACCATCGACACCGCCACCGGGCTCGAGGCCCCGGCCGAGCTTTCCAGCGAGCGCGTGCGCGACATCTTCTCGCATATCGCCCGGAAATACGAGCGGTTCAACGCCCTCTCCAGCTTCGGCGCCTACAAGCTGTGGCTCGCGGGCATGATGCGCCAGGCCCCCATCGATGAGAGCCACGACGTGCTGGACATCGCGGGGGGCACCGGAGACGTCACCTTCACCGTGGCCCGCACCAAGCACCCGAGCCATATCCAGTGCACCGATTTGGTACCCGAGATGCTGGACGTGGCGCGCATGCACATCGACGAAGGGGACGGCGCCGGCGTGCCCATCGATTTCGAGGTCGTGGACGCCCAGGACATCCCCTACGCGGACGCCTCCTACGACGTCATCACCATGGCCTACGGCATCCGTAACATGCCCGACCGGCCCCGGGCACTTTCCGAGATGTTCCGCGTATTGAAGCCGGGCGGCTCGCTCGTGTGCCTGGAGTTCTCCACGCCGCCCAACGGCGCGTGGCGGGCGCTGTACCACTTCTACCTGCGCCACCTCATCCCGTTTTGGGGCGGCCTGCTCACCGGCGACAAGGACGGCTTCGTGTACTTGGCGAAATCGATCCGCGCCTTCCCCGACCAGGAAGGCCTGGCGGAGATGATGCGCGAGGCCGGCTTTACCGACGTCACCTGGAAGAACTACACCGGCGGCATCGCGGCCGTGCATGTCGCGAAGAAGCCGGAGTAAACGGGCAGCCCATGTTCGGGTTCGTGGTGGCGGATGCGGGAGCACTTTCCGAGGAGGAGAAAGAGCGCTACCGGGCGGTGTACTGCGGGCTGTGCCTCGCGCTGCGAGACCGGTACGGGCAGCTGTCGCGGGCGTGCCTGACCTACGACCTCACCTTCTTCGTGCTGCTGTGCAACTCCCTGCATGAGCCTGCCGAGACGCAGGGCACGAGCCATTGCGTGATGCACCCGGCACCGGCCGCCCCGCGGGCATGGGCGCGCTCGGCGTGGACCGACTATGCCGCCGACCTCTCCGTGGCACTCGCCTACCACAAGGTGCTCGACGACGTGGCCGACGACGGCGATCTTGCGGCACGGGCGGCCGAGCGCCTGCTCGCCGGCGCCTACGAGCGGGCCCGGGCGCGCATCCCCGAGCAGTGCGCCGAGATTGAGCGAGCCATGGCGGCGATTCGGGCTATCGAAGGCGCTGAACGCAACAACACACCGGCACTTTCGGACAGCACTGAAACCGCTTGCGTCTCTCCTCTTAGCGCAGACGCAACCGATACCGCCCTCGCGTTCGACCCCGATGCCGCAGCCCGCGAGTTCGGGCGCATGCTCGGGCGGCTGTTCGCCCACAACCAGGGATTCTGGACCGAAGCAATGGAAGAGCTGGGGCGCGGCCTCGGGCGCTTCATCTACCTGATGGATGCCGCTGTCGATTTCAACGACGACGCCGCTTCGGGCAGCTACAATCCCTTCGTGACGCTCGGCTCCGATGCCGAGGCCATGCGCGCCACGCTGTCCCTCGCTGCCGCCGACGCGGCCGCGCCCTACGAGCGTTTGCCGCTGGTGCAAGACGCGCATCTCATGGACGCCATTCTGTATTCCGGCGTCTGGGCCCAGTTCAACAAAGCCTATCCGCCCCAAGACGCCCTCGCGCAAAATGAAGGGAGCCCGCAGAGCGAACCCCCTCGAAACTGACCGACGCGCGCAACCGCGCTGACGCTACTTGATGAAGGCGCCAAGCAGGCTGGCGGCCTGCTTGTAGAACGGCACGCGGGAATCCTTCTCGCAGGCCTCGGCGAACTGGGGCATCCACACCTTCGCGTGCTCGGCCATGAACTCGTCCCAGGCCGCCTCCGGAGAGCCGCCGGGCAAATCGGCCGAGGCCACCACGTCGCCGGGCTCGGGACCGTCGTCCTCCGCGTCGAATTCGTCAATCTCGTCGCCGACCTCCTTGTACTGCGCGGCCTGCTCTTCGGTAGGCGCGCCGTCGCCGCCAGCTTCCACATCGGCCTCGGCCGCTGCGTCCATGGCGTCGGCCGCCGCGCGCAGGGCCAGGTACTCCAGAAGCTCCAGCTCGGTCCACACGGCGTCCAAGGGCTCGTTGGTGCCCTCGGGACGGCCCAATCCGCAGGCCTTGCAGAAGCGCTCCACAGCCATGGAGTGCGGGTTCACGAACAGCAGCGGCTGCACGCCCTCGGCCTTCGCACGCCACACGCCCTCGTACGGGCTGCACGCCGCCTCGGGAGCGCCCACGAACAGGCGCGTAGCCTCGGGGCGCAGCTCCTTCTGGATGTCGTCCGGATCGGGCAGCGCAGCGGCCTCAGCGGCACCGGGGGCCGCGGCGGCCGTCCAGTCGATCCCGAGCGCGCCGGCGATCTCGTCGGCGGCCTCGCCCCACTCCCCCGAGGCGATGGCCTCGGCGAGCACCTTGTCCTCCGGGTAGCGGAACGACAGCGCCAACAGCTCGCACATCGCCGCGCGCGCCTGCCAAATGTTTGCGGATACGGTCATGGAAGTTCCTCCTTTGCGGATGGGTTTTATCAACGAGAAGCATAGCATTGTGCGGCCCCGTTGTCGGCGTAGCTTCGCGACCAGCGTCGCAACTCCATGGCTGACGCCGAGCGCCCTACTGCGCAGAAGCCTCGCTTGTGGCGACGAACCGATAGGGCACGGCGCGATCTTCGAACAGCGCCAGCAAGTCGGACAGAGGAACGCGCAGCGTGGCCGTGTTGTCGTTGGGATGCACGCCCACGGCCGGCCAATCGCGCAAAGCCGCATCCAACACCACCTGCACTTTCCCTTCCGTATCGTTCAGCACGCCGAAAGGAGAGACCGCCCCACCGCGCAGACCGAGAATTCCCTGCAAGTCCTCTTCCGAGGCAAAACGCAAGGGCCGCGCTCCGAGAGCCGCCCGCAAAGCCTTCAGATTCGCCGGCTTATCCTCGGGCATGACGACCAGATAGTAGTTGCGCTTCTTGTCGTCGCGCAAAAAGAGGTTCTTCACCACCACATTGGCGAAGGGCAATGAGAGCGCGTCCATCGCCTCCATGGTGAAGACCGCCTCGTGATCGACTCGATCGTAGACAACCCCGCGACTGTCCAGATACGCGCACACCTCTTCTTTTCCAAAAGCCACAGTCCCGCTCCTTTCCGCCGTCCGGCATCGCCTATCGCAAACACGCCGTCGATTTCTCTGCGGCACAGTATAGCGAAGAAAAGCGGGGTGGAAGACTAACTTGGATCAGCGGCCCATCAGGCAATCGCTTTCCGCAGCGCGAAGACCCCTGCGTTGCCGTAGAACCGCCAGCGCGGCGGGAGCGCGCACGACCAGATGCACGAGCAGGGCCGCCAAGAGCACCTTGGCCGCCACCGCGTGAAGCGGATCCCAAAAGTGGTAGCCCGAGGCGTACAGCCCCAGGGAGGGCAGCACCGTCCCCGACACCATGACGCCGGACACGACGCACACAGCAAGCGCCAGGAGCAGCACGGCGTTCAGAACGAGCTGGCCCACGCGCCCGCGGCCGCCCAGACCTTCCCCGCTCTCGACCACATGGGCCGCGACCATGATGAAGGCGCCGAGCCCAAGGAACTCGTGCAGCGGGATGCCCGTGAGGGCCGGGTTGGCCGCCAGCAGGTACACGGCGAGCACGGCGATGTCGAACAGCGCATGGCTACGCTTCATAGCAGGCCTCCTCTTCGCCGGCAGTCCTACGAGCGCCGCGGCCCATGCGGCGCACGAGCAGCCACAGCCCCAGCACGAGGGCCACCGGCATAAGTATCCACACGTTCAACGACATGTCGGAGGCCTGATGGTAGCGCTCGATCAGCGAGCCCCACCCATGGCACTCCGTCGACGCGCAACCGGCCTCGGGGCACACCATCTCGTGAGCCCCGTCGGGCTCGGGCACCGCCTCGAACCCATGGCACGCGTCCGACGCGCACCCCGCGGCCGGACACGGCGAATCAGCGGCGATGGGCTGGATAGCCGTCGAGGGCGCAGCCGCAAAGCCGACCATCGCCACCGCGCCCACGAGCGCCGCCAAGACAGCGGTGGCGACCAACTTCTTCAGCATTGCGAATCTCCTCCCTTTCGCTGAGCCAGACAATTTTCAAGCCATTATTGGACCAAGATTTTCGAGTTGTTAGGGGTTTGCTTGCGCGCTCGGAGAGCCCACAGGGAAAGCGCGGAAGCAAAACCCCAGGTCGTAGAGTTTTCTCCCAACCGATACGGCCAATGGCGCGTGCAACGACACCTAACAACTCGAAAATTTCGCTCCCACGCTTCACTTTTATTTTCTGAGACTTCCTTTGTGGAGCATCCCCTCCGAAACCACACTCGCGAATGCGCCACGTCTATCTCACCAAAGGGACCCGCGCCGGGAAGGGGCGGCGCGGGCCTGCACATAAGAGGGACGGTTACTCGGAAGGCGCCTCGTCGTCTTTCGGGCGAAGGGGCAGGAGCTTAATGCCCAGCAGGAACACCAGCACGCCCAGGGCCACGACGCCGAGGGTCACGCCGAGCTCCAGCGGCGTCGGCCAGTAGACCATGCCGCCGTAGATGCCGGAGAGGCCGGAATCCCACGCCGTGTGCTGCATGGGGGTTAGCGGGCCGGCGTAGTCCAGGTTGGCGATCTGGAAGCCGCCGACGAGCAGCTGCACGCGCTTGCAGAAGATGCCGAGGATCGCGAGCAGCGAGCCGGCGACCAGCAGGGCGTTGGTGCGCAGCGCCGGCGTGAAGCAAATGACGGCGCAGAGGGCGCAGCCGACGACCTCCGTCCAGAAGTAAGGGACGAGCGGGCCGGCCGTCAGCATGGCGACCACCTCCGCGCCCGAGCCGCCGGGGAACGCCTCGGTGAGCAGGTCGCAGCCGAAGAAGTACAGGTCCACCACGACGAAGGCGCCGAGCAGCTTGGCGAGCTTCACCAGGTAGGCCTGGTCGAGCGAGAGGTATCCCGCGCGGCGCAGCGCGATGGCGACCACCATCACGAGCGCCGTGCCGCACACAAGCGCCGAGGACACGAACCAGGGGGCGAGCAGGGCCGTGTGCCACATCTCGCGGCCTTGCTGAAGCCCGAAGATCCAGGCGGTCACCGAGTGCACGAGCACGGCGGTGACGAGCGCCACGATCGAGATCACGCGCAGGGCGGTGTGGGACACCTTGCCCGCGTCGGCCCGCACCTGGGCCCACAGGTACACGCAGGACAGGATGAGGTAGGTTCCGAGCACCACGATGTCCCACATGAGCGGGCTGCCTAGGTTGGAGTAGGCGAACAGCTCCCACAGGCGCGCCGGCTGGCCGAGGTCTACCACCACCATGCCGATGGCGGCCACGGTGCAGGCGATGGAGCTCATGACGGCCACCTTGGAGATGCCGCCGAAGCCCGCGATGCCAAAGGCCTTGGGCACCGACGAGATGATGAGGCCGCCGGCCGACAGGCCCACGAAGAACATGAACGACGTGATGTAGAGGCCCCACGAGCTCAGATTGCGCATGCCGGTCTGCACCATGCCGCCCGAGAGCTGCACACCCCACAGCACGATGCCGGCAACCATGATGACGGCCGAGACGCCGATGGCGGCGTTCAGCCCCTTGCCGCCCCATGCGGCCGTCTTAGCAGCGACCGCCTCATGGCTTTTTGAGCGGCCCTTGGCCGCACTAAGGTCGAGGTCATCATCGACGATGGCCCCAGTAGAGAAATCAGACATGAGAATCTCCTAGAAGTAGGCGGGCGGCGCAACCACGCCCCGCCCGCGATATCGCATGACGAGGGAAAGCGCCCTACACCAGGTAATACACCGACGGCTTCGTTCCCTCTTCAGGAAGCAGCTGCTTGTACTCGCGCGAAGCTATAAGCTTGGAAATTTCCGAATTCGGATCGTCCAAATCGCCCCAATGCCTAGCCTTTGCCAAGCATGCCTCTACGCAAGTCGGCTCTTCTCCACGGGCAAGCCTATGCCAGCACATTGTGCATTTTTCCACCGTATGCTTCTGGTGTTCAGGCGCATCTGTGTCTCCAACGGCAAATCCTATTGAATGAGTCGGCTCATCCCAATTGAAAGAACGAACCCCCGTATAAGGACAAGCAGCTATGCACATACGACATCCAATGCATTTATCATAATCTTGCCTTACCGCACCGGTATCCGGATCTTTAAACGTTGCACCGACAGGGCAGACCTTCACACATGCAGGATTCTCGCAATGTTGACACGCAACGGTTACATACTCCTTGCTGAGATTAGGAAACGTTCCACTCGCTGTATCCATGGAGGCGCCACCATTTGTCAAAACGCGGTTCCAGATCACATCGTCTGGTAAATTATTCTCAATTTTGCATGCTATAGAACAGGTATGGCACCCGACGCACCTTATTGTATCTATGGCAAAGCCGTATCTCGATCCACTCATTTTTACTCTCCCTGCCCCCACGGTCGAATGTCTGCCGCCACATCCATAAACGATGTGTTTACGGTAAACGGATTGCAATGAGCTGAGGTCATTTCCGAGAACCCGCCTTCCTTGAATTCACACTGCTGCCAGCCTTTCGGGTAAATCAGCACCCCTGGACGAATATCGTCTGCGTAAATCGCACGAACGACGGCATGTCCTCGTTCGTTGAACAGCTCGACATAAGAATTGTCTTCAATGCTGCGGGCTATTGCATCTGATGGATTAATCTTCACAATGGGCTCGGGCGCGATCTCACGCATCCATTCATTTTCGAACTCGCCAGTGTGCCAGCGTGTTCGTAGCCGGTGCGACATCAAAGTAAAAGGATATTTTTTCGCGACCTCACCCCTGGGCCACGCTTCGTTGGGGAGAGAGAACGTTGGAACATGTCCAAAATCAGGATCGAGCTCTTGACCCCAATCGATACGCGGCACAACCGTTTCGCAATAGATATTTGCCCTGCCCGTTTCTGTTGGAAATACTCCGCCATAGAATTTGATATCTGTTTCGTCGTAACAGATATCTTTTTCAACCCGAAGCCTATCGAGAGTGATGCCCCGTTCAAGACCGAGCTCGGACTCGTCAACCAATTCCCTCAAGTACTCTTCATCGGTCTTTTCAAAATACTCTCCAACGCCCATTTCGACCGATATTAACCGGGCAATATCAGAATCGCTTTTTGCCTCTGCAGGCGACTCGACCGCCTTTTCGGTTATTCCAACATACGGATAATAACTACCCTTTAGCACATCCTCGACTTCAAGCGCATGCGCACAAGGCAACACTATATCGGCATATTTCACACTATCGCTATATTGCAGATCAGACACAACGATAAAGTCAATCTTATTCCACCATTCCAATATCTCATTTGAGCTTCCACCGCTCGACATAGGATTCGCAGCAGCTACAAATAGAGACTTGATCGGGTAGTCTTCCCCAGCATATTGCCCGGAGTCCATAATGTCAGTCATAGAAAGAACGGGAACAGTATTAACAAACGTGCCTGTCGGAGCCATGAACGCAGGATTAGTGTTGAAAGAGTACCAAGAACCTCCAACACAAGAGCCAGCACGCCCTACCGTGCCCGTCAAAATAGCCAGCGTAGCAAGCGCCTGCCCGAACTCGGCACCATTATCGTAAGCCTGACTTGCATATCCTGCGATGTTCCAGATCTCTCCTTCGGATTCCTCGATTGCGAGCTTTCGGATATCGTCAACTGAAACTTCAGTCAGTTCCGAGGTTCTTTCAAGCGAGTACTTTCCGAGCTCATCGCAAAGCATGTCGAAGGCTGTTTTCACTGGTATCCCATGCACCAGCCTCTCTCCGGAGAGAGCCGGGCTGACAGCGGCATCATAGGCAACTGTTGTCTGCGATTGCTCATCCCAGACAATAGGAGAATCGAGGATTTCCGACACATTTTCGACAGAGGAGTCTCCTTTCTCCTTAGAAAGAATGCCGAGGTCGCTTGCACGAAGGATTTTTTTTGTATCCTGACGTATCAAAAAAGATGCATTCGAATGATTTAGCAAAAACTCCTTATTGTGCAAATCGTTTTCGACGATGTAATTCATTATCCCAAGGAGCAGAGCGGGGTCCGAACCGGGACGATTAGACACCCACATATTCGCCTTAGACGCAGTGGTGGAGTAGTTGGGGTCAACTACGATAAGCCTCGTACTTCCCTTTTCCATTGCATCAGCAAGGGGCCACCAATGCTGCCACCAAGCATCGACAAAGTTGCACCCCCACATGACAACTTTATCGGCATTGCCTATGAGCGAGGCTCCATTTCGGAACATCCCGTCCCCCGCAACCCGCGCCATGCCATATCCAAGGGCCATATCTGTGCAGTAATCCACCATGGTCATCTCGAGAACATTTGCAAGCCGTCCTAAAAGACCTCCAAAGTTGCCCGAACCAAGCGCGGCGCAATTCCCAGAACCCCAATAGTATGCAATAGAGCGTGGACCGAATTCCTCCCTATACGATTTCCATTTTGACGCAATAGTAGATATTGCCTCATCCCAACTGATTCGTTCCCAATTGCCTTCCCCTCGCTCGCCAGCTCGCTTCATCGGATAAAGAATTCGATTGGGGTTGTAAACAGCACGCATCCTTGAACGACCTCGAAGGCACATACGAGAACCCCGAGGGCTTCCGCCCTCAATCGGAGAAAGCTTTACAATCTTTCCATCTCTAACGTGTGCTTCATATTGACAGTAAACACAGGTCCAGCAGCAGCCTACACGACATTTTGTTTGGTCCTCAGGCTCCTCGGCAAAAGCCCCCTCATCAGGACCAAGCGCCCGTAAGACACCGCCGCCGATAAGCGCCGCCGCTCCCACAGTCGCCCCAGTAGCCTTCAGGAGACCTCTGCGAGTGAGATTGGAACGCTTTTCGCTTCCAGACATTCTCTCCTCCTCTTTCGAGTGAGAGGAACGCGCAATTCAGACAGAGAGCTGATCCGCAGAATCGTCTTGCGCTTTCCTCCTCTTTCCCATCCCCCATGGGCGAACCCGGTAATCGCGCAACAGTTTGATGGGATACCGTACATGTCTTTAGAATCGGCCGGATTCTGATGCTGCCAGTCTGTCATACTTTGTCATATGTTGTCAAGAGAAAATGTAGGACAATCTATGACAAAATTTGTCCTTGATTCAAAACACCGGATCAGAGATCATTTCATGCAAACCATTTTCATGGCAGAAAATTGCACCATTTTGCAAAGTCAAGTCTTGATTATAGAATATTTGTTTGTATTATTATGAATTAAGCGGGGAGCTGGGGCTCTCTGCATACATCTCCCCTAACACCAATTCTAGATAACGGGAGGGAGGTGATGCAGATGAGCATTTTCCTGGCCTTAGTCCAGACTTTGATTGGAGCCGCCACTCTTGGGGTTGCACTTTTGGCCCTAGAAAGCGGGGACCCGCCACATAGTGACGGGTCATCCAACAACAGCGAGGACTAGGCACCCTCGCTACCGGGACGTCTTCGGGCGTCCCGGCCCTTCGGGGCCAAGTTCTCTAGGCGAGGCCCATTGTAGCACAGATGCGTCGTCGGTCGCTAGGCCTTCTCCCCGCCTTCGGGCACAAAGCCCTCGCTGAAGGCGCTGGGGATGACGAGCGTGCCGCCAGATTGCTTCACGGACTCGTAGGCCAGATGCATGGTGCGCAACCTCATAGCCTCGGGGTCTCCGGCATAGCTGGCGCTCGCGTCCTTCAGCATGTCGGAGATATCCGCCTCCGCCTCGGCCAGGGTCATGCGGGCGTCGCGCTCGCGGGCCGCGATGGCACCGGCGGCCATCGCCGGCTGCAGCTCGCGGGGCACCACGATGTCGCGCACCTCCACGTCTATGACGTCGATCCCCCAGCCGTCCAGCTTCGCCTCCAGCACCTCTTTCAGCTCGGCATCCAGCTGATCGCGCCGACAGGCCACCTCGGCCAGGCTCGCACGGCCGATGGCCGCCCGCAGCGTGGCCTGGGCCATCCACGCCACGGCGCTCACGTAGTCCTCCACTTCCGTGGCGGCCTTCTTCGGGGAGAACACCATCCAGAACACCACGGCATCCACGTTCACGGGCACCAAGTCGGACGTGAGCGTCTCCTCGGCGCCGAAGTAGGTGGCCGCCACGCGCTGGTCGATGCGCACCGTGTAGAACTCGATAACGGGCCACGTGAACACGAGCCCCGGCCCGGCCACGCGGTTGAACCGGCCGAAGCGCATGACCACGGCGCGCTCCCATTCCATGACGATGTGCACCGACGAGGCGGCCAGGATGCCGACCACCACGGCGATCACGAGGGCCGCGAGGCCGATGCCGCCCGCGAGGGCCTGGGCGCAGGCGAGCACCAGCGCGCAAACGGCGGCGAACACGATGATGGTGAACGCCACGGCGCCGTTGCGAGAGGTGCGGTTACGCCCCGTTTCCAGCCGCGCGCCCGTCTGCGGCGCCCTCTCCTGCGGGCTCGGGGAACTTGACGAGGCGTCCGCGCCGTGCTTCTTGCGGGTCATGGGCTGCTCCTTCGCTTGTGCCATCCTTCTCGCGCTTGGCCTTGGCGGCCACGAGCGCCGCTGTGAACTGCGCGTCGATATCCTCCAGCGACATGCCGAGCTCCTGGCAGCGCTTGAGGTACTCTGCCGTGACGATCTCCGCCGTCACCTCGGCCGAGACGCCGGGCTTGTCGGACACATCGGCCACGAACGCCCCGAGCCGCCGCTTCGACACGATGTAGCCGTCCTCCTCCAGGCTCTGGTACACCTTGCTCACGGTGTTGTAGTTCACCTCCACCTCGGCGGCCAGGCCCCGCACCGTGGGCAGCTGGTCGCCCGGCAGGTAGAACCCCGAGGTGATGAGGTAGATGAAGCGGTTCTTCAGCTGAAGCCAGACGGGAATGGAGCTGGCGGCGTCCAGCTCGAACAAATCCCCGGCAGGTATCGTCTTGCCTAGTTTGACCACAGGATCACGTCCTCTCTTTCCGTTGCGGAGCCTTCTCCCCCGCTTTCCTCTGCGGAAGGCGCGGAACGCAAGCCCGCCGCCTCCTCGTTTTCGGAAGGTACGGAAGCGGGGGCTTCCGCTTCCTGCAGCTCCAAGGGACGCTGGGCACCGGCCTCCACCACCGCGGCGCGCAGGCCCAGAGCACCCACGAGCACGAGGGCAGCCGCAAGAGCCAGGGCCGCAGCGGGATACGCCTTCGCGACCGCCTTCGCAGCCGAGCGCGAGCGCCCGTGCCCGCGAACAAGGCAGCCGACTTCCACGGCGAGCGCCGCCGCAAGACCGCAGGCCACGAAAGCCGCCCACCAGGGCAGCGCCGCCGGGCCGTGCATGAGGCTCGTCGCCGAGGCTCGCACACCCGCGTGATCGCTTCCCAGCGCGAAGGCGAGAAGCCCCGCGGCCGCCACCGCCTCCGCCACGATGACGACCACATCGACGCGGGCGGCACTGCGCACCGCCTTCCGAACGCTCCCGTCGCCTTCCACGAAAAGCGCCCCGGCCATGAGCAGGGCGCAGCCGCAGGAGGCGGCCGACAGTGCGAAGAGCGCCGGTACCCAGGGCGACGACCACAGCCGCACCCCGGAAAGCGTCTGCAGCAGCAGCCCGGCGTAAACCGCCACGACCACGGCCAGCCCGCAGGCGACGATCTCCGCGACCACCATCGCGCACCGACGCAACCAGGGCACGTACAGAAACCGCGCCAGGGCAAGCGCTGCCGCCACCGCCGTCAGCAGCGCCACGGCCCAAGCGCCCAGATTCATGAGCGTGACGGGCGGTGCCAAAAACAGCGACAGCACGCGGTCGGCACGTCCGAGGTCGGCGGCGAGGCAGCCGGCGCCCAGGGCCAGCGCCCCGCACGAGAGGGCCAGCACACCGGCAACCAGGCGCTCAGCCGGGCGCTTCTCAGCGAAGTCAGGCACCACATCCGCGCCGAAGGGCTCGCGCACGAAGAGCAGGTCGGCCACAGACGCCGCGGCCACGCCGCCCGCGCCGACCCCGGCCAAGAACAGATAGGCTGTCACCAGCTCCCCGAACAACGCGCCCCCTTCGATTCCGTTTCCCGAAGTATGACACAAACGCTCGCCAATGTATATGACAACATGGGGCAGAAGCGAAAACCTATTCCACACGCAGCATGCGGTAGCCGATGCCAACGTGGGTTTGGAGATAGACCGGGCTGGCAGGATCGGGCTCGATCTTTTTGCGCAAGGTGGCCATGAACACGCGCAGGCTGGGCAAGTCGCTCGCCAGGGCGGCGCCCCACACCTCCTTCAGAATGTAGTTGTGGGTGAGTACCTTGCCGGTATTGTGGGCCAAAAGCACCAGAAGCTTGTACTCGATGGGAGTCAGATGAATCTCGTCGTCGCCCCTCACGACAACCTTGGCATCGAAGTCGATGGCGAGATCGCCATTGCGATACGTCTCCCCCGCCTCTTCCTCGGTCTCGTCGAAGGCGACGCGACGCAGCGCCACGCGCACTCGGGCAAGCAGCTCCGCAACTGAGAAGGGCTTTGTCAGGTAATCATCGGCCCCCGCATCAAGAGCCGTCACCTTATCGGCATCCTCCTGGCGCGCCGACAGAACGATGATCGGCACGCGCGACCATCCGCGCACCGCTCCGATGACCTCCGTCCCGTCGCGATCGGGCAGTCCCAAATCCAAAATGACGAGGTTGACATCCCTCGCGCACGTAAGGTCAGCGAGAGCCGCCGTAGCCGTGGATGCCTCGCGCGAACGATAGCCGTGCACGTCAAGGGCACACGTAACCAGATTGCGCACCGCCGGGTCATCCTCCACAACGAGGATAACGCCCTCGTTTCTATCGCTCAACGTCCGCACTCCCTTCCTCGACGACGCCAACCGGAGCCTCTTCGCGCAGCTCTGCCGCGGGAAGAGCGAACGAGAACACGCAACCGTGCGGATAGGCATCGCGCAACACGATATCACTGCCGTGCGCCCTTAAGATAGAGCGGCAAAGCGAAAGACCCAGCCCCATTCCTCGACGCGCATCGCCCCCTTCGCCGTCCTCGCAGCCTGTGCCCACCCGTCCCCCGTGGTAGAACAGATCGAACACGCGCGCTTGCTCGGCGAGAGGGATGCCCGGACCGTCATCGGCCACCGCGACAACCACCCTATCGCCGGAAGCGCTGCGCTCGCGATGCGCGGTGAGGCGAATGGACGACCCCGCGGGCGTGTAGGCGATGGCGTTGTTCAAAAGGTTCACCACCACCTGCACAATCAAACGTCCGTCCATCTGAGCCAGGAGAAACTCATCCTCGATCTCCACCGTCAGCCGATGCTCGCTCACAAAGCGACTGACATGGCGCAGCGCATCGGCCAGCACGTCGGAAACCAGTTCGGGGGCGCGCGACACTTCGACGTCGCCGTCGTCGAGCCGCGTCACCGACAGTAAATTTTCCACCAGATTGATCAGCCAATTCGCGTCCTCATGGATATCCGACGTCAAACGCTTCCTCTGCGCCTCGTCCAGGACGTCCCCCGAGGCGAGCAACATATCGGCGTCGCCCGAGATGCTCGTGAGCGGCGTTCGCAAATCATGGGAAATGGCACGCAGCAGATTCGAGCGCAGCGCCTCTTTCTCGGCCTTGACGGCGAGGTTCTTCCGCTCGCTCGCCAGCGCCAGAGCCTCCGCCTCCTGACCGCATTCGTCAAGCAGCGCTACGAGCAGATTGCGCTCGAAGGAGCCGAAGTCGTCATCGCCTTGCTCCATCACCAATCCCGCCACACCGAACACGCGATCCTTCGAACGAATGGGAAGGTACAGGCAGCGCGCCTCGCGCAAGGTATCCGTCGTCGCGCCGGCGGCCTCGCCATTGGCGGCGACCCACGACGCAACAGCCATCTCGCCCGGAGCCGCGAGATCCAGCTTCTCGGCGTCTCCCCCGCCGCTGCCGGGGACATCGAAGACCCGCGGCGGAAGGAGGCCGCCATGCGCCGCCCCGTCGACCTGGTACATCACCACCGGCCGATCGAGAATCTTCACCACTTGGGCCGCCGCCGTCTCCAAACAAGCGCCGAGGCTCACGACCGCCTGGAACTCCCGACTGCTCTCCAAAAGCACCTCGGTACGATAGGCCCGTCGCGCCGCCGTGGTCGCCTGACGCTTCAGTCGGATGGCCAAAGATGAGGCCCCCAATGTTCCTATCAGCAGAAACGCGAAGATGATGGGGGCCGATAGGCTATAGGCATGGAAGGTGTAGCGCGGCGCCGTGAAGAAGAAGTTGTAGGCCACGACACTGCCCAGCGCCACAAGCACGGCATACAGAAAACCATCCGCGCGCGTGGCGAGCAGCAGCGCGACCAGCAGATAGGTCATGAGGATGATCGAGGGCGTAGGGCTTGCCAGCCACGCCACTTCCCCCAGCGCCGTCGCAACGGCTATCGCGAGAAGCGCTCGAAAAACATCGGAGGCCGTGAGGCGAAAGCTCGCATGGGTGCGCAAGCGCTCGAGCACCGAGGGGGCGTCCACCGCGGGGACGGCCGTCACCATGGCCTCGGGAGCGGCCCGCATCAACCGCGACGCCACGTCCCCGCATCCGAGCAGGCCGATGCGACCGGGCATCGAGGGCACCACGATACGGCGAATACCCGCCGCTGCGGCGTAAAGGGCCACGGGCTGCACCGGATCGTCCCCCGTCAACGTGACGATGTGCGCACCCATCTCCTCCGCAAGGGCGATCGAGCGGGCAAGGGCCGCATCGCCTTTCGATCGCCCCTCCACGCCCTCGCCGCCCGATTCGACCACAAGCGCCGTGCACGAGCCGCCAAACGCCTCGGCCATACCCGCTGCCGCGCGAATAACTCGCGGCGCCGCCGCATCGGCGGTCACCAGCACCAAAACGTCTTCGCCGCCAGCCGCATGCGGCACCGTAGCCGCAGAGGCGCGCGTGAGGCGGTCGGCAGCGCGACGCAGGGCAATTTCGCGCAGCGCCGCCAAATTCGATCGCGAGAAAAAGTGCGAAAGCGCCGACCCGATCCGCTCGGGCGCGTAGATTTTGCCCGAACGCAGGCGCTTGATGAGGTCAGCAGGCTCCAAATCGACGACTTCGACCGAATCGGCCGCGTCGAAAACGCGGTCGGGGATCCGCTCGGAGGGCGCCACAGCCGTCACGGAGGCAATCTTGTCGTTAAGCCCCTCGAGATGCTGCACATTCACCGTCGTGTACACATCGATACCCGCACGGAGCAGCTCTTCGACATCTTGATAGCGCTTGCGATGGCGGCACCCCGGCGCATTGGTATGCGCCAGCTCGTCTACCAGCACAACTTGGGGACGGCGCTTCAGGGCGGCGTCGAGGTCGAATTCGCGCAAAGCGACGTTTCGGTGCTTCACCGATTTCACGGGCAGCACTTCCAGGCCATCGAGCAAGGCAAGGGTGTCGGCACGCGTGTGCGGCTCAACGTAGCCCACTGCCACATCGACGCCCTCATCTTGGACATGATGAGCCTCGGTGAGCATGGCGAAGGTCTTTCCCACGCCGGCGGCGTACCCGAAGAACACCTTGAGCCGGCCGCGCCCCTCGAAGCGCTCCGCCTCACCCGCTTCCTCTTCCTCCCGGATTCGCTGTAGGATGGCATCGGGGTCGCCGCGGCCGCCGCCGATCTCCCATCTCTCTCGAACTTCCGCCACGTCACTTGCCCTTTCGCGTCGTCCCGACAGCGCCCCTGCATCCTAGCACGCCTCACTCCTCAGCCGCATCTCATTCGCTATCCGTTTCCCTCAGGTTTTCTCCAAGCGCGCCAAGCTCCACTTACTCCAGCACGCCGTCGAGCATGAGGTTCACCTTCAGCACATTCACCCGCGCTTCGCCGATAATGCCCAACAGGGGGTACTCGGTGCACTGAGCAATAATGGCACGCACCTCTCTCTCGGGCCGTCCCGTTGCCGCAGCGATACGTTCCACCTGGTAATCGGCAGCGGCCGGCGAGATATGCGGATCGAAGCCCGATCCCGACACCGTCACCAAATCACTTGGAACGGGCTGCGCGGCACGGTCGGGATGGGCCGCCCGCACCTGCTGTATGCGTTCGTCCACTCGCGCGGCAAACTCGTCGCTCGCGGGACTGAGGTTCTCGGGGCTGTACCACAAAAGCGGCTGCCCCTCCGCATCGGAGAAGGAGCTGGCGTCGACCACCGTGGGCCGACCCCACAAATGGGTGTCGCTCTTAAAGGGCTGTCCCACCAACTCGCTGCCGTACTTCACCCCGTCGACCTCGATAATAGAGCCTGTCGCCTGGTACGGGAACGCTATAGCCGACAGCCCCGTCACAGCCCAGGGGTAAACGATCCCGCACAGCACACTTGCCGCGATAAACAACGCCAGGGCACTCGCGAAGCACCGCGTCACCATCTTTCCACTCATAATGCGTTCTTCCTGTTCTCGAAAATTGCCTTCACAACGGTTCAAACGAAGGCCGGCGCCATGTTGCGGCCCGGATGCCTTTACGCAACGCCGACAAACACCATGAGCGCATCGAGCGCCTTGATGGCCGCAAAGGGAACGATCACGCCGCCCAAGCCGTACACTGCCAAATTGCGCGCGAGCAGACGGTGCGGCGACGCCTCGCGACACTTCACCCCGCGCAACGCAAGCGGAATGAGCGCGACGATGATAAGAGCGTTGTATATGATGGCCGCAAGCATCGCCGAGGCGGGTGTGGCCAGATGCATGATGTTGAGCACCTCCAAACCCGGATAAAGGGGCACGAGCAGCGCCGGGATGACCGCGAAGTACTTTGCCAGGTCGTTGGCGATCGAAAACGTGGTGAGGCTGCCGCGGGTCATGAGCAGCTGCTTGCCGATGCGCACGATTTCGATGAGCTTGGTGGGCGAGGAATCCAGGTCCACCATGTTGCCGGCCTCCTTGGCCGCCTGAGTGCCGGAGTTCATGGCCACGGCCACATCGGCTTGGGCCAGCGCCGGAGCGTCGTTGGTGCCGTCGCCTGTCATGGCGACCAGATGCCCCTCGGCCTGGTAGCGACGGATGGCCGCAAGCTTCGCTTCGGGCGTGGCCTCGGCAATAAAGTCGTCAAGCCCCGCCTCAGCGGCGATGGCAGCGGCCGTGAGGGGGTTATCGCCCGTGACCATCACTGTTTTAATGCCCATGGCGCGCAAGTCGGCGAAGTTGTCGCGAATGCCCGACTTGATGATGTCCTTCAAGTGAATGACGCCGAGCACGCGCGCATCGCGCGCCACCACCAAAGGCGTCCCGCCCGATCGAGACACCTCCTCGGCCACGGCGGCCGCCTCCGCGCCAAAGACGCCCCCGCGCGCTTCCACGTAAGCCCGCACGGCGTCGGCCGCACCCTTGCGAATCTCGTGACCCTCGAAATCCACACCGCTCATGCGCGTTTGGGCCGTAAAAGGAACTACCGCAAAACCGGACTGCGCCAACTCGCGCTCGCGGATGCCGAAGCGCTCCTTGGCGAGCACCACCACACTGCGTCCCTCGGGCGTCTCGTCGGCCAGGCTTGCCAGCTGAGCCGCATCGGCAAGTTCGCGCTCGCTAACGCCGCCAACGGGCAGAAAGGCCGCAGCCTGACGGTTGCCGAGCGTGATAGTGCCCGTTTTGTCGAGCAGGAGCACATCTACATCACCCGCCGCCTCGACGGCACGTCCGCTGGTGGCCAGCACATTGGCTGCATTCAGTCGGCTCATGCCGGCAATGCCGATAGCGGACAGCAGCGCGCCGATGGTGGTAGGCGCCAGGCACACGAACAACGCCACCAACGAGGTGATTCCCAGAGGATTTCCCGCGCCGTGCTGCGCGGCGGTAAATGCTCCGAACAGGTACAAGGACAGCGACACCGCAAGAAACACCAACGTCAGCGCGATGAGCAGCAGCTCGAGAGCCTGCTCGTTGGGGGTCTTTTTGCGCGCGGCTGACTCGACCATGGCGATCATCTTATCGAGAAAGCTCTGACCCGCCTCAGCGGTCACCCGCGCTACCAGCCAATCGGAGAGCACCGTCGTGCCTCCGGTAATCGACGACCGATCGCCGCCGCTCTCGCGCACGACCGGCGCCGATTCGCCGGTAATCGCGCTTTCGTCCACGCTTGCCGCCCCCATGATGACCTCGCCGTCGGCGGGCACCTGCTCGCCCGCGCGAACAAGGTACACCTGCCCCCGCTTCAACGTAGCCGATCCCACCGCGCGGCCTCGATCAGCAAGAAACGCCGACGGGTCTTCCATCGTGGCGGCATCAGCGAGGGCGGCGTTGTCTATGAGGCACGCCTCGACATCGCGTTTGGCGGAGCGCAGCGCATCGGCCTGCGCTTTGCCGCGACCCTCGGCGAGCGACTCGGCAAAGTTTCCGAACAGCACCGTCGCCCATAGCACCACGCAAATTGCCGCAATGTAGCCCCACGGAGCGTCAGATATGCCCGCGAGCGCCAACGCAAGCAGCACGGTGGTCAAACAGGCCGACAGATACACCATGAGCATAACCGGATTTTGAGCCTGGCTGCGAAAGGACAGCTTGGCAAAAGCGTCGCGAATCGCTCGTTTCGTTTCCTTTTTCATAGACCACGCACCTTACCTAGAACGCACCCATGAACTGCTCGGCCAGAGGTCCCAGCGCAAAAGCCGGAAGAAGGGAGAGCGCGCCGATGAGCACGATGATGACCAACAGCAGCACGGCGAACAAAGCGCCGGAGGTGGAAAGCCCGACCGCTCCCGTCGCCTGAACCTTGAGCTGCGCCAAATTCCCGGCGAGCACCAGCGCCGCAGCGAGCGGAGCCAGGCGGGCAAAGAGCATTTCCACCCCCAGCACCACATTGATCAGCGGCGTGTTCGAGCTCAGACCGGAAAGGCCGCTGCCATTGTTTCCGCCGGCCGAAGTGGCCGCATACAGCAACTCGGTAAAACCGAAGGGGGCCGGAGTTCCCACCGCCGCCGCGCTGGCGGGGCTCATCACAAGCACCGATGCGGCAAGCAGGATGGCAAGCGCCGGCGCCACCACGATAACGACCGCCATGCGCATCTCGGCCGGACCCAGCTTCTTTCCCAGGTATTCAGGAGAGCGTCCTATCATCAGGCTCGCAACGAACACCGCCAGCACCGCGAAGCCAAGCAGGCCCACCAAACCCGTGCCGACACCGCCGCCGACCACCTCGCCAAGTCCGATGAGCGCCAGCGGCACCAGCGTTCCGATAGGAGTCATGGCCTCGATTGATGCGTTGGCCGAACCGTTGGAAGTAGCGCTCGTGAGCGCCGTCCACGCCGCCGATTCTCCGACGCCGATACGACATTCCTTTCCCTCCATATTGCCAGCCGACTGATCCAAGGCGCCCAGATACACTGCCCCATCGGCTGAAAGCTGGGGCGTGGCCGCCGTCTCAGCGGCGATAACGGAAAACAGGCCCGCCGCGAGAATCGCGAGGACAACCGTCATGAGCGCGCGACTCTGCCGACGGTCGCCCACCATGCGCCCGAAAGCAAATATCAGAGCGAAGGGGATGAGCGGCATCGCCGCACATTGGAGGAGATTCGTAAGCGGCGTGGGGTTCTCCAAAGCCGAGGCGGAATTCGCGCCGTTGAAACCGCCGCCGTTTGTTCCCAGCTGCTTGATAGCCACCTGAGACGATTGCGGACCGAGCGGTACGACCGCCTCGGTCACCTCCTGCACCGCCGTCGGATCATCGGCATCGACGAGAGCCCCCTCGGCATCAACGCTCACCGGCTCCAAAAGCTGCACCATCTCATAGCCCTGAAACGTCTGGGGGGATCCCTGCCATACTCCCACCAAAGCGAGCACCAGCGACAGGGGCAGCAGCACGTAGAGCACCGCGCGCACGACATCGACGAAGAAGTTCCCGAGCTTGCCGCCGTCCGAAGATGCCAGGCCCCTCAGCAACGCGAATGCCACCGCGATGCCGACGGCCGGCGAAAGGAAGTTCTGCACCGCCAGACCAACCGCCTGCGAGAAGTAGCTCAGATTCGTCTCACCGGCGATAGGCTGCCAATTGGTGTTCGTCACAAAGCTCGCCGTCATATTGAAGGCCGTATCGAGCGCAAGCCCCGGAAAGCGCTCGGGGTTCCAAGGCAGTGCGCCTTGGCAGATCAGCAGGGTGAAGAGGCCGATAAAGCTTACCGCCGTAAAGGCGAGCGCACTGGCGAGAAAACGCCTCCAATCCATACCATCGTCCTCGCGCACGCCCACAAGACGGCACGCAGAGCGCTCGAGCGGGCCAAGCGCACGCCGAATGAGAAGGGGCCGACCTTCCATCACGTCAACCAAATACCCCGAAAGCGGGAGGGCACAGGCCACGACGAGCGCCACCAGCACGCCCGCCTGCAGAAACTCCGACCCCGCGATCGCGCTCATCGCCGCTCACCGCCCCGCAGCAGCAAAACTGCCAAATACGCCATTGCGACGAGCGCCAACACGCCCACGATAGGTGTCACCACGAACATGATCTTGCCCTTGTCTCTCAAGATCCCGCAGGACCGCTTGCCAACATCCGGGAGGCAACGCGCTTCGCGCGCAAGAGCACCACCCGATGAATGTCAGCATAATCAGCAAGGGCTAAAGACGCCGTTAAGGTTCATGCGCCCGCATTAAGACGGTATTAAGATTGCAGTCCGGCAGCTCGTCTCCGCGTCTGCGTCGCATCCGCCCCGCTATTCAGCTTTCAACGGATACAGCGCGAGCGAGCTAGAAGCAACGGCGCCTCGAACGCTGGTGCACCGGACGCCGCTTCGGAGGTCATCGCCGATTTTCAACGCATGTTTGACGCAGTTCAAGCTATAATTCGCCCTGAAAGACACGTATGACTTGCCCGAGCAAAGGGCAAGTCGCAACAGCAAAGGAGCATTCGCATGAAGATCGCCATCCCCAGCGAAACCGACGCCGGCCTCGAGAGCATCCGCAGCGGGCACTTCGGCCATGCCGCGTACATGACCGTCGTCGAGTTCGATGACGACATGAACATCGTCAGCGTCGAGTCGGTGAAGAACGCCGATCACGATGCCGTGGGTTGCGGCGGCGTGATCGACTTCGTCTCCGGCATCGGCGTCGACGGCATTCTCACCGTGGGCATGGGCATGCCGCCGTTCACTCGCTTCACCAACGCCGGCATCAAGGTTTACTCCGACACCACCGAGCCCAACGTCGGTAACGTGGCCCGCCTGTTCGCGGAGGGCAAGGTCGCGCTCATGGATCCCGCCAACGCCTGCCGCCACTAGAGAAGGCCTCGGCCCGCAAAGGCCACGGGGCACCTGCCCCATCGCTCGCCCAGCCCGAAGAGCCGCCGACTCTTCGGGCTTTTGTTTTGGGCTCAACGCTCCGGGTCGCTAAGGGCAATCGGAAACGCCCGAACCCTGACGCCCGGAGCCGCTAGTACGGCACCTCCAAGTCGCCATGGGCCAAAGCGTCGGTGCTAAGCGGCGAGAACGCCCCGGCCCGATAGCGGTCGAGCGCCACTTCGGCGATCATGCCGGCGTTGTCGCCGCAGGAGGCGAGCGGCGGCATCACGAGGCGCACGCCCTCCTCGGCGCACATCTGCTCGTAGGCGGCGCGCAAGGTCGGATTGGCCGCCACGCCGCCGCCGAGGCAGAAGGTGGGCGCCCCCGTCTCGCGCAGGGCCGCGCGGGCTTTGGCCACCTGCACGTCCACAACGGCCGCCGTGAAGCTCGCGCAGATGTCGGGCACATTGAGCTCGCGCCCGGCGGCGCGCTCGTTGTTGATGTAGGTGACCACGGCGGTCTTCAGGCCCGAGAGCGAGAAGCGCAAATCACCCGAATGCAGCATGGCCCGGGGGAACGGAATGGCATCCGGGTCGCCCTCGGCGGCGAACTTCGAGACGACCGGGCCGCCGGGGTAGCCCAGGCCCAGCGCCTTGGCCACCTTGTCGAAGGCCTCGCCCACCGCATCGTCGATGGTGGTGCCGAGCACGCGGTAGTCGCCCCAATCGGCCATGTACACGAGCATGGTATTGCCGCCCGAAACGAGCGACACCACGGCCGGCGGCGCGAAATCGGGCCGGCCGATCTTGTTGGCGTACAGGTGTCCCTCCAGATGGTTCACGACGATGAAGGGGATGTCGGCGCCCCAGGCCGCGCCCTTGGCGAAGGCCACGCCCACCACGAGCGCGCCCACGAGCCCCGGCGCGTAGGTGACCGCCACGGCGTCCAGGTCGCGCCAGCGGAGGCTCGATCGCCCCAGGCTCGCCGCAGCGACGTCGAGCGCCTCGTCGCACACGCCGCAGATGGCCTCGATATGCTTGCGGCTGGCAATTTCGGGGACGACGCCGCCGAAGCGGGCGTGGAAATCCACCTGGGTCGCCACCACGTCCGAGCGCAAAACTCCCCCGCCGTCGATGACGGCGGCGGCCGTCTCGTCGCAGGAGGACTCGATGGAGAGGATGAGCGGACGGTCTGCCGCAACCTGGCCGGGCCGTGTGTCAGCCGATCCATCCTCGCGGCCGAGGGCGGCGCAAGCGGCGCCCCTGCGGAATTCGTCCGCGACGCTCTCGCCGTTCGGAACCGCTGCCAGGGTGATGGTGGGCAGAGGGCCCTGCATGATGAGGGCGTCCTCGCCGTCGGAGTAGTAGCGCGGGCGGCGGCCCAGCACCTCGTAGCCGAGGGCCGCATACAGCGCTTGGGCCCCGGCGTTTGCGGCACGTACTTCCAGCGAGCTCGTGCGCGCCCCCAGGTTGCGGGCGTCGTCGGCCACGCGGGCGAGCAGCACCCGAGCGATGCCGTGACGGCGCCACGCGGGATCCACCCCCACCTTCAGAATCTGCAGATCGCCATCGACCACCCAGCCGCCGGCATAACCCACCAGAGGCGCCTCGGCGGAAAGCGGCATCTTCGGGTCCGCGGCGTAGGCGGCCCACCACACGCGGTCGGCGCGGCCCAATTCGTCGGCCACAAGCGCCCCGTTCCACGCATCGGTTCCCATCACGGCCGCCTCCAGGGCCGCCACATCGGCCACATGGCGCGCGTCAAGCGGCTTGTAGGCGATGCCCTCGCCATTGGCCCGGGCGTTGGCGATGGCCGTGTCGTTCATGGTCACGTGCCTCGATCCGCGCTTGCCCGCCAGGGCGCCGTCGGCCCGGGCCAAGCGCTGCCGCTCGTTCTCCTCGGCGTCCGACAGGCGCGTGTACACGGGCAGGGCGAAGGCCGGATCGTGGCGCTCGGCGTCGAGGGGATCGCACTCCCCCGCGCGCCATGCGGCCCGAAGCGCCATCAAGAGGCCCGCGCCCGTCGGCGTCCACAGCGCCTCGGGCAGAAGCGCGCCCGCGCCTTCGAAAAGATCCGCGTACTTGCGCAGGGCATCGCCCGCGATCAGGCGATCGGAGGCACTTGTCGCGCTGAGCTCTTCGGCGAAGGCATCCGCCTTGATCACGCGGTCGGCGGTCACGCGCTCCACCCCCGCGTCGCTCAGGCGGTATTCCACGGGATACACCTCGCGGCGCATGGCGTCGGCCACGACGAGCAATGACCCGCGCTCGCTCGCCTTCCACGCGCCCCAGGCCACCGCGTCCAGCGACGAGACGCCCACAAGGCCCACCTCTAACGCGGACGCGATGCCCTTGGCACAGGCCAGGGCGATGCGCACCCCGGTGAACGATCCCGGTCCGCGCCCCACGGTCACGCAGGCGATCTCGCCGCGGCCCACGCCGGCCTGGGCGCACAGCTCATCGATGCGCGGCAGTAGCTGGGTGTTCGACGCCCGCCGCGCCTCCACTTCCACGCTCGCCACGCACTCGATCGACTGCGTGGCGGCATCAAGCTTTCCCAACCCAATGGCAATGACCTCGTTGGCCGTGTCGAAGGCAAGTACGAAAGAACGCTGTGTATTCAAAGGGAGAACCTTCCCGAAAACGACAAATCAGTGCGGCCTATTGTACCCCACTGCCCGCGCGCCGCAAGATAGCGAACCCAAGATAGCGAACTGCCCGAGGTCTCTCTACAGCTGGCACTTTCCCAAGCGCGATTTGGAATCGTTGGCCCACACGCACAAAAGCTGGCGCGAGCGGGAGCCGAAGGAGTGCGCGACGATGCGCCGTGCGCCGTCGCCGTCGGCCGTGATGGTGATCTCCAGGTAGTCGTAGGGCATGTCCTCGGGGAACTTCTCGGCCCATTCCACGAAGGCCGCCCCGTCGCCGTCGCCGTCGATGGCGCTATAGTAGTCGATGTCCTCCAGCTGCCAGCGCGCATCCAGCCGGTACAGGTCGTAGTGGTACAGCGGCAGGCGCCCGTCGTGGTACTCCAAGAGGATGTTGAAGGTGGGGCTTGTCACCGCCGCCCGCACGCCGAGAGCCGCGGCCACCCCTTGGACGAATTGGGTCTTGCCCGCCCCCAAATCGCCGGTCAGAACGATGGTGTCGCCCGCATGCAGATAGGGCGCGAGCGTCGCCGCCAGCTGCTTGGTAGCCTCGGGGGTCGTAGTGGTGCGCTGATATGTCAGTCCGTTCGCCATGCTCCCATCATAGGCCGTCGGCCGCGCTTCGCAAGAGCACCCGCAGGGAAGCCGCAAAACCTGACCGAATTACCCACATTCCTGAAGAATTCGGCAGATTCTTCTACGCCCTCTTCGTGCCATGGCAGGCGTACATGACCAGCCCCACGGCCACGCCGCCAACGATGTTGCCCAAGGTCACGGGAATGAGGTTCGCGAAGATGAAGTCGCCGAAGTTGAGCAGGGCCACATTGATGCCCGCCGCATCGATGAGCCCCGTGTACGCCGGGTTCATATAAGCGAAAATGCCCGCGGGCACGTAGTACATGTCAGCGACGCAGTGCTCGAAGCCGGCCAGCACGAAGCCCATGATGGGGAAGAAGATGGCGAGCACCTTGCCGGCGGTGTCCTGGGCGGTGTTGGCCTGGTACACGGCGATGCACACCATGAGGTTGCAGAAGATGCCCAGCACGAAGGCGTTCATCCACGGCAGCGCGTTCTTCGCGGCGGCCACCTTGGCCGTGTACACCGCCAAGTCTCCCCCGCCGATGTTCAGCTGGCCGAAGAACGCCATGCAGGCGGCCAGGGCCACGGCCCCCACGAGGTTGCCGAGAAACACGATGCCCCAGTTGCGGAAGAGCCGTCCCCAGGTGATCTGGCCGTCGATGGCGGCGGTCACCATGAGCGCGTTGCCCGTGAACAACTCGGTGCCCATGAGGATGACCATCATGAGGCCGACGGGGAAGATGAGCCCCGACATGAGCCGCACGAGCCCGGCGTTCTCCAGGCCGTGGGCGGCCGTGGACGAGGTGACTGCGCCGAGCCCGATGAGCACGCCGGCGGCCACCGCCAGCAGGAACAGCCGCCATGCCGGCGAGGCGGCCTTGCCCACGGAGGCCCTCATGTAGTTGTCGGTGATCTCGGTGGGGCTGAAGATGGCCATGGCTGCTCCTCTCCGGTCAATCGTCGCGCATCGGTACGCCTCCCATCATTCCACGAGAAGCCGCGCCCGGCCCCCGCGGGCCCGCCCCAATCGGGCAGCGGCGTCGCGGGCCGCCGAAGGCGGACGGAAGCGACCGGCGGACGGCCGCCGGCGGCCACAGCGGGGATGGCGGCCCAAAAGGTGCCGCTCATACAGTCATATCACCATTTTATGGGAAAGGGCGCGACACATTACCCCCCTTTCCATGGGAAGCGCGAAAGCGGCAAGAGGGGCAGTATGGGCACCGAGGCGGCACAAGCCGCCCCGGGCGCGGAGAAGCGCCCACGTGCAACGACCCCAAGGAGGGAAACATGGAGAACATGGATCGACGGACGTTCCTCAAAGGCGGGGCCGGCCTGGCGGCGGGCGCCGCACTTCTGGGCGCCGCCGGCTGCGCCCCGTCGACTCCGGCAGCCAACGACGCGCTCGCCAGCACGGCGGCTGGCGAGCTGCCGGCCGACCTCAAGGAGAGCGACTTCGAGTTCAGCATCGTGGAACGCGAGCCCATTACGGAATTTGCCGCCGAGGAAACCTACGACATCGTCGTGGTGGGGGCCGGCTGCGCCGGCGTGCCCGCCGTGCTCACCGCCGTGGAGGAGGGCGCGAAGGTGGCCTGCCTCCAGAAGGAGGCCACGGTCTCGGCCAACGGCAACGGCTGCTCCTTCGTCGTAAAGGCCCACTCGAACCCCGCCGGCATCGTGCGGTGGCGCAGCGACTGGGCCCGCCTCAACGACTGGCGCATCAACAACGAGCTGTTCAACTACTATGTGGAATATGCCGAGGAGGCCGTGCCCTGGGTTATCAGCCAGGGACGCTCGGTCGGCATCGAGCCCATCGAGTTCCTCACCGACAGCTCCATCCGCTACGACGATGGCGGCGTCGTCGCCGTGTGCGATGCCACCCAGGCCTCGAACCAGGATCTTATGGTGGCCCTGGCCCAGAAGGCGGCCGAGGGCGGCGCCACGTTCTACTACGAGACCCCCTGCGTGCAGCTGGTCCAGGAGGAGGACGGCACCGTAACGGGCGCCATCGGCAAGCAAAAGGACGGCAGCTACGTCAAGCTCAACGCCACCAAGGGCGTCGTGCTGGCCGCCGGCGACTACATGAACAACGAGTCCATGGTGGACCGCAATTTGCGCGACGCCGCCATGTTCCCCCTGTGCCTGGTGAACCACACCGGCGACGGCCACATCCTCGGTATTCTGGCGGGCGGCCGCATGGCGCCCCTCGGCCATGCGCGGCAGATCCACACCAACTACATCGGCCCCTTTATGTTCTACCCCTTCCTGGCCCTCGATGTCCACGGCAAGCGCTTCTGCAACGAGACCATCCCCATGAGCAGCCTGAACATCTCCATGTCCGCCACTTACAAGCCCGAGGATCGCGGCATCCACTTCCGCATTTTCGACTCTAAGACCGAGGGCGCCGTGGAGGGCATTCCCGGCGTGCCGCCGGTGGCCCTCGTGGGCGAGGGAAGCGCCTGGATGGATCCGGAAACGGTGGTATCGGGCAACACCCTGGAGGAGCTCTGCGAGGCGGCGGGCATTCCCGTGGCCGACGGCGTCGCCAGCATCGAGCGCTACAACGAGCTGTGCGCCAAGGGCTGCGACGACGACTTCGGCGTCGCCGGATCCGATATGGCGGCCATCGACACTCCCCCCTTCTTCTGCATCAAGGGCGATGTGGGCATGTCGGGCATCAACGCCGGCATCATGGTGGACAACCGCTACCGGGTGATCGACACCGAGGGCGCCCCCATCCCGGGCCTGTACGCCGCCGGCATCCAGGCGGGTAACCCCTGCGGCGGCATCAACTGGAACATGCCGGGCGGTTTCTCGAACTCGCACATCTTCACCGCCGGGCGCTACACGGTCATCCACGCGCTGACCGGCGACATGACGCCCGCCCACCCGGCGAGCTTCGAGGATCTCGCCGACTCCTTCGTCGGTGAAGACGGCGGCTACGCCTGGGACAGCCCCCTCTGCGCCACAGCCATTACCGTCTGGTAAGCCAAGAACCCCTCGTCCCTCCCTTTGCGACCGGGCCCCTCAGCGGGCCCGGTCGTTTCCATTCGCGGCCTCGTTAACCATGTCGATCAGCTCCTGGCGCGAGTGCACGCCGAGCTTCCGATAGAGGCTCTTCGCGTAGGTCTGTACGCTGCTCACCGAAAGGAACAGGCGCTCGGCGATCTTTTTCTGGGTGTTGCCGCGATAGAGCAGCCCGAGCACCTCCCCCTCCCGCTCGCTCAGCCCATGGGCATCGGCCATGGCGGCGAGAATCTCCGATACATCGGCGGCGCCCGCAGCGCATTCGGAGCTTGCGGGCTCGGCGTCGTCAGGGCGCAGGCGCACGAACCAGAGCATCCCCAGCGTCATGGCGAAGGCCGTGACGAGCATGACGGCGTTGACCACCGAGTCCATCTGTCCGGGAGAGAGCCCGATAAGCCCGACGGTATGGATGGCGCAGTCGACGGCCACGATGAGCATGGGCGCAGCGACCGCAGCCAGCCACCAAGGGAGGTCCCGCGCTCCCATGCCCTCTTGAACCGCCACCCACAGCAGCGTGATGGCCATGGGGCGACTTGACAGGATCAAGGCCCGGCACAGCACAGCCAACGGCGAGTAGAGCAGGGCGGTGCAGTAGAGACAGGCGATGCAGAGGATGAAGAAGCCGAGCCACGGAAAGGCCGCGCGCCGCTGCCGCCATGCGGCGAGGGTGAAGAGGCAGAAGGCCGGATAGAGCACGAGGGCGAAGGCACAGTGAATCCATCCATCGGAAAACCAGGTCTCGCCCCGAGCCACCGACGAGAGGCTCATGAACGCCCCGCTTCCCAGTAGGTAGCAAAGCAGAATGGCCGTCGCGGGCACGGCGGCGCGCCCCGAAAGGGACGGCGCGAGGCGGGACGGAAGCGGTGCTTTGGGGGCATCGCAGCCAAAGCGGCCGAGAATCACCAGGAAGATACCGCTCAGGGCGAACATGAGGGGGTTTGAGATGTCGCCGGTGGGCAGGGGATCCGTAAGCGCCACGATGGCCTCGCCGATTAGGAACGACAGGAGCAGGGAAAGGGCAAGCACGACGGCGTTGTCCCGAGGGGTCAAGCGCCGCGATGCCGCCGCGAGGGCCAGGGCAACCACTACGCCGTAAAGCGCCATGATGGCGGGGTAGGCAGCCATCATCCAACGCGGGACCGCTCCGGCATCGGCGCTGGCAACGAGCGCGGCCGCGCAGGCGAGCAGCAAGGCGCCGGACCCGACGATGGCCGCCGTGCTGCCGGCCACCCGTTCGGCCAGGCTGTCGCGAAACACCACGAGCACCCCACCCATAAGGGCCATGGTGACGAGCGTGATGAGGTTGCTGGCGAAGACGGGGCCTGCGACGTAGGAGGCATGGGACTCGGGCAGCACGTTCGCCGGGTAGGGGAACAGCACGAACAGCGACCAAAAGCAGGCGTAGGCCAGCGCGAGCAATGCGATGCGGTGCTTCTCCAACCCTCCCCCTCCTTGGAAACGACGCTATTGGCGGAAACGGCCGCGATGGGCCGCCTCCATTATACCCGTTGCCGGACGAGCCCGCGGGGGCGGCCGCGGAATCGATGAGCGGCTAGCGTCGCAGCGCGACCTCGGCGGCGCGCACGACGTGGGCCATGGTGACGCTCGTGGTCACCCCGCCGAGGCCCCGGGGCACCGGTGTGATGGCACCGTCCTCGCCGAGCACGGAAGCGACGGCGTTGAAGTCGACGTCGCCGCACAGGTTCCCTGCTTCGTCGAAGTTGATGCCGACGTCGAGAACCGTCTGGCCCGGCGAGAAGTACTCGGCCCCATACGCCCGCGCACGCCCCGTGGCGCACACGACGATGTCGGCCTCGCGGGTATGGGCGGCCACGTCCGCCGTGCGGGAATGGGCCAGCGTCACCGTGGCGTGGCGCGCGAGCAGCATCATAGCCACCGGTCGGCCGATCACGAGGCTGCGCCCGAGCACCACCACGCGCTTGCCCGCAACGGGAATGTCGTAGAAATCGAGCGTTTCCAGACACGCCTGGGCCGTAGCGGGCGGGAAGCCCTCGCCCGTGTCGGCGAACACGCCGGCGAGAGACGCCGACCCGATGCCGTCGATATCTTTGGCCGGGGACAGGCGATCGCACACGGCGCGCTCGTCCATCTGCGGCGGAAGCGGACGGAACATAAGGCAGCCGTGGATGCGCGGATCGGCGTTCACGGCATCGATGACCGCTTCCAGCTCAGCCTGCGTCGCCTCCGTTGGCAGCACGAAGCGGCGCACGGCAATGCCATGGAGATCGGCTTGGCGGGCGCAGGTGCGCTCGTAGGACAAATCGTCGGGCCGCTCCCCCACGCGCACAATGGCGAGCGTCGGCGCCACGCCGTGCGCCCGCAAGCGGTCGATGCGAGGCAGCAGGCGCTCCCATAGGGCCGAGGATACTTCCTTGCCGTACAGAATCCTCGCCATCAGCTAAGCCTCTTCACGACATCGGCGTACACCTCATCGGCCATGGCGCCCCCTGCGGCGAGAAGGTCCTCCATCTGATTGCGGTAGCCGTCGGCCCGCTCGACATCATCCATGGAGCCGATGTTGATGACCACGTTCAGGCTCGCCGCCATAAGCGCTGCTTTGGCGAGCACGGCGGCCGCCCCGGCATCCGAGAGAGCCAGCACCGAGCCGTGCCGGGCCACGAACACGCAGGACTCGATGACCTGCAGGCAGCAGGCCATGATCTCAAGCGGCACCTCGCAAGCGCCCACAAGCGCCTGCTGCAGCGCCGCGCTCTGGGCCGCGCGCTCAGCATCGGTGTCCTTGGGCATCCCGTAAGCGGCAGCGAGGGGTTCGAAGGCGCGAGCGTCCTCGTCGATGAGCGACAGCAGGTGCGCCCGCGTGTCGTCCAGCTCGACGAGCTCGGCCCGCATCCGCTCCTCGACATCGGCGTACTTCTTCTTGCCCACGGTGAGGTTGCCCACCATGGAAGCCAGCGCCGACGCAAGCGCCCCCGCATAGGCCGAGGCCCCGCCTCCACCGGGAGTCGGGGCCTTTGAAGCCAGCGCCTCCACAAACTCGGTATCGACCACGCAAACCCTTCTTTCCGAAAAAGCAGGGCTCGGACTCGGTGCGGTGGTGCCGCGCGCAGTTCATTGAAGTGCACGAAGCACGTCCGGAGCAGAACTCCGACGGTGCACTTCAATGTTGTTTGAGCACGGCACTTCCGCTCCGAGTCCGAGCCCGGACAACTACGTAAATGCTAGAACAACCCCGTGATCGTGCCGTCTTCCATCACATCGATCTTATGGGCGGCGGGGGCCTTCCCCAAGCCAGGCATGGTCATGATGGAGCCGGTGAGCGCCACGATGAAGCCGGCGCCAGCGGACACCTTCACCTGGCGCACCGTGATCTGGAAATCGCGGGGAGCGCCCAGCTTGGTGGCGTCGTCCGAGAACGAGTACTGGGTCTTGGCCATGCACACGGGCATCTCTCCGAAGCCCAGGGCCTCCAGCTGCGCGATCTCCTTCTGCGCCGCGGGCTCGAACACCACGCCGTCGGCATGGTAGACGCGCTTGGCGATGGCCTCGATCTTCTCAGCGATAGAGAGGTCGTCCTCGTAGGAGAACGTGAAGGTCTCCGCAGAGCGACCGGCCTCATCCCCGTTCTCACACAAGGCCACCACCTCATCGGCCAGGGCCAGGCCGCCCTCGCCACCGCGCGCCCACACCTCGGACAAAGCCACGTTCACGCCCAGCTCGCGGCACTTCGCCTCCACGAGGTCGAGCTCGGCCTTCGTGTCGGTCGGGAAGGCGTTGATGGCCACCACGCAGGGCAGGTTGTACACGTTGGTGATGTTCTCCACGTGCTGCAGCAAATTCGGCAGGCCCGCCTCCAGCGCCTCCAGGTTCTCCTCGTTGAGATCGGCCTTGGCCACGCCGCCGTGGTTCTTCAGCGCGCGCACCGTGGCGACGACCACCACCGCATCGGGCTTAAGGCCGGCGAGGCGGCACTTGATGTCGAGGAACTTCTCCGCGCCCAGATCGGCGCCAAAACCAGCCTCGGTGACGCAGTAGTCGCCGAGCGCCATGGCCATGCGCGTGGCCATGATGGAGTTGCAGCCGTGGGCGATGTTGGCGAAGGGACCGCCGTGGACGAAGGCCGGGGTACCCTCCAGCGTCTGCACGAGGTTCGGCTTCAGGGCGTCCTTCAGCAGCGCGGCCATGGCGCCTTCGGCCTTCAGATCGTGGGCCGTGACCGGTTTGTCGTCGTAGGTGTAGCCCACCACGATGCGGCCCAGGCGCTCCTTCAGGTCGGTGATGGAGGTGGCCAGACAGAAGATGGCCATGACCTCCGAGGCCACGGTGATGTCGAAGCCGTCCTCGCGGGGCACGCCGTGGGCTTTGCCGCCGAGGCCGTCCACGATGTGGCGCAGCTGGCGGTCGTTCATGTCGACCACGCGTTTCCAGGTGATCTTGCGCACATCGATGCCGAGCTCGTTGCCGTTCTGGATGTGCGCGTCGAGAAGCGCCGCGAGAAGGTTGTTGGCTGCGCCGATGGCGTGGAAGTCGCCGGTGAAATGCAGGTTGATGTCTTCCATGGGAATAACCTGGGCGTAGCCGCCACCGGCCGCACCGCCCTTGATACCGAACACCGGGCCGAGCGACGGCTCGCGCAGCGCCACGACCACGTTCTTGCCGCGCAGCGAAAGCGCATCGGCCAGGCCCACCGTCGTGGTGGTCTTGCCCTCTCCGGCCGGCGTGGGATTGATTGCGGTCACCAGGATGAGCTTGCCCGGGGCGTGCTCATCCTCGCGCAGCAGGTTGTAATCGACCTTCGCCTTGTAGTTTCCGTACAGCTCAAGGTACTTTTCGTCGACGCCGGCAATGGCAGCGATCTCGCCAATAGGTTTCGGTTCGGTCGCCTGGGCAATTTCAATGTCGGTCAACACGTCGGGCCCTTCTTTCTCATGTCGCGGCGCGCAGGCGTACCTGGCAGCCTCATCGATAGATGGCGCAGCGCCGGCGGAAGGAATCGTCCTGCCGACCAAACGCTGACGCTCCCATTCTAGCGATGCGGCCGCGCCCCGTCGCCCCTCTATCCCCAAAGGGCGCAACTTCCCCTCATTGCGGGGATTCCCGAAGGCATCCGCGCCCAACAGCCCCTAGCGGTAGGCGCGATCGGCGATAAGGCGCAGGCCTTCCAGCGTCAGCTCGGTGTTCACCTCGTCGATGGTGCTCGAGTAGCGCTCGACGACCGGCGCCAAACCGCCCGTGGCGATGACCTTCGCCGAATAGCCCAGCTGGTCGAAGATGCGGCGCACCAGGCCGTCCACGCGATCGGCCTCCCCCAGCATGATGCCCGACTGGATGGCCTCCACCGTATTGGTGCCGATGACCGCCGGCGGTGCCACCAGCGCGATGTCCGGCAGCTGAGCGCCGTGAGTGAACAGCGCGTTGGCCGAAGTCTGCACGCCCGGCGCGATAACGCCACCGCGGAAGCGGCCGTCGCGATCGACGACCTCGATGTTGGTGGCGGTGCCGAAATCGACCACCACCACCGGCGCCCCGTAAAGCGCCCGGGCCGCCACCGCGTCGGCCACCCGGTCGGCACCGATCTCGCGGGGGTTGGGGTAATCGGCGTCGAAGAGCCCGGCGGCCGTCTCGGCGTTGCACACCAGCGAGAGCGCGCCGGTGGCATCCTTGATCGCCTGCATCCAGGCCTTGGTCAGCTGGGGCACCACCGAGGCGACCGCCGAGGCGCGCACCTGGGAAAGATCGAGGCCCTCGAGGGAAAACAACGTGGAGAAGACGATGCGCAGCTCGTCGGCCGCCGCCTTCCGATTGGTGGCGATTCGCCACATCGCGCGCAGAGAATCCCCCGCGTAGACCCCGATTACGGTATGGGTGTTACCGATGTCAATAGCAAGTAACATAATTATGACAATCTTCCTCAGTTTTCCGGCCCTGCGGGCTTATTTGCGTATAGTTAGCACATGAGAGATTATAGCAATGTCTCAACGATATGCCCCCGACGGGCATTCGTCGATATGACGAGAGAAAGGCAAGACCATGATAGAGACACCGAGCCGCATCCTTGTCGTTGACGACGAGCCTTCCATCACCGAATTCGTCAGCTACGCGTTGAAAAAGGAGGGCTACGAGACCGACGTCGTCGACAACGGCGAGGACGCCTTCGCGTTGGCAAGCGCCAACAACTATGATCTGTTTATCTTGGATATCATGCTGCCGGGCATGGACGGCTACGAGCTGTGCCGTCGGCTGCGTTCGAAGACCACGGCCCCCGTGCTGTTCCTTTCCGCCCGCGACACCGAGCTGGACAAAGTCGTCGGCTTGGAAATCGGCGGCGACGACTATCTCGCCAAGCCCTTCGGCGTGCGCGAGTTGATCGCCCGCGTCCGCGCGCTTCTGCGCCGCGGCCAGGGCGGCGAGTTCCCCGGCGCGAGCAATTCCATCACCGCTTCGGGCATCACGCTGGATGAGGACGCCCACACTGCCGCCGGCGACCACGGCGAGATCGACCTGACGCCCCGCGAGTTCGAGCTTCTGGCCTCGCTCATGAAGAACGCCGGCAAGGTGGTCTCCCGCGAGGATCTGCTTCGCGACGCCTGGGGCTGGGAGTACCTCACCGAGACCAAGACGGTGGACACCCACATCAAGCGTCTGCGTGACAAGATTCACGCCGCCGGCTACGATCCGGCCCTCGTGGAAACGGTACGCGGCTACGGCTACCGCTTCAAGGCGTAAGCCAACTCGCGAGAAATCTGCTCCCATGAAGGGAAGGCTCCCGAGCGGGAGCCTTCCCTTTTAGCGACGGGTTTCTACCGACCGTTTTCTAAGGGTAAATGCCAGTTCGGCCCCGTTATGGCGTGCTGCGATGCCCGTTAAGGGGTGAAATGGCAAGCAAATGCCAGTTCGGCCCCGTTATGGCAACACCCGGACGACCATTTCGGGGCCCAACTGGCATTTGCTCGAGGATTTAGCAGCGACGAGACGCCTACCGCACGGCGACGCGGACGGCGTCGGCGCAGATGACGGCGGCCACGATCTTGCAGAGGTCAACGACCATGAACGGCGCCACCGCCGTGAGGAACGCCGTGGCCAGATCTACGTGCCCCACCACCATGTACTGGGCGCACCCGCACACGTAAGCGATGACCGTGAAGATGATGCCGGCGATAATCTCTACCCCGAAGCTGCGCAGAAACGCACCCGCGCGCTGGAGCGGCGTCATGGCCGTCTTCTCCGCGCGAGTGAGCCGCGGCGCATTCTTGCCGCCGGCCATACCGAGCCTCGTGCGCACTGCGTGCAAAAACAGCGCGGCAGCCGCCACGCCGAAGAGGTATCCCCACAGAAAGCCGCCCGTCGGCCCGGCCAGAACACCGATTCCACCGCGCATGCCCGAGAACACGGGCACCCCCACCGCACCCAGCAGCAAGTAGCCCGTGATGGCCGCAATGGCCTCCTTGGGACTCAGCACCACTATGGCAAACGTGATGGCGAACATCTGCAGCGTGAAGGGAATGGGGCCCAAGGGCACGACCACCCAGGCCGATACCGCCATGATGGCGATGGTCAAGCCGACAAAGACCACCGACCGCGTTCGCTGGGTCGCCTCGCTGCGCGTCTTCGTTGATTCCATGCATCTCTCCTTCCACTCGAAGAATTTCATGGTAGGAGACGAGCGCGCCCCGCAGCCCTCGCGAAGCGCCTCAAGCGGTTAGCGGGCTGCCATGCCAATAAATTTGTGCAAGTGCTCAAAAACTAATCGTACATCGCGGCGAGCTTGCGGAGGCGCACCATTTCCCAGGCCACGAAGATGGCCGTGGTGAAGATGGAGAGGAAGTCAGCCACCGGTGCCGCGAAGTACAATGCGTCCAATCCGGTGAACTGCGGAAACAGCTGCGGCAGCACCACAGGCATCAGGTACAGCAAGGGCACGAGGAACAGAATCTGTCGCGTCAAGGTGAGGAACACCGACTTGGCCGGCTGGCCCGTGGCCTGGAAGTAGTTCGAGCTGACGATCTGGAAGCCCACGAAGGGCAGCATGAGGAACTGCACGCGGATGGCGAAAGCCGTGAAATCAACGAGGCCGTCGTGGGAGATGCCGAAGGCATGGGCGATGGGCACCGCGAACACCTCGACGATGATGAACATGAGCACGGAGATGGAGGATGCCGCCCCGATGCCGTACCACAGCGTCTTGCGAACGCGATTGACGTTGTGAGCGCCGTAGTTGAAGCCGAGCAGCGGCTGCAGGGCGATGGCGATGCCGATGAGCGGCATGACCGAGAACTGCCCGATGCGCTGTACCACGCCAATGGCCGCCAGCGCGTCGTCGGCGCCGATGGGCGTCAGGGCCCCGTATTTCACCAGCTGGAAGTTGATGACGAAGTTCACGATGGCCATGCCCGCCTGCACGCAGAAGCTCGGCAGCCCGAAGGCGAGAATGGTGCGATCCATGGAAAAGCTCAGGCGCATGGCGGGCAAGCGCAGCCGCATGGGAACGTCGCTGCGCAGGCAGAAGTACTGCAGCACCGCCAAACACGAACAGGCCCAGCCGAGCACCGTGGCCAGAGCGCTGCCCATAACCCCCCAGCCGAGCGCCAGAACGAACAGGGCGTTGAAGGCCACCGAGCCCACCAGACCGATGACCATGGTGCCGAGCGCCCGGTTAGGGGCGCCGCAGGTGCGGATGAAGTTGTTCACGCCAAGGCCGATGCACTGCAAGATGAAGCCGGCACAGAGAATCTGGATGAACGTCTGGGCGTAGGGGCGCACCTCCGGCGTGGCGCTCGCCAAATCGAGCACCCAGGAGACCAGCGCCGGATTCCACCCGATGACGAGCACAATGACGGCAGCAACGAGGCTCAAGGACACCACATTGCCCAGGGCGCGCTCGGCATCGTCGCGCTTGCCCTCGCCGAGGCGCAGGGCCGCCAGCGCGTTGCCGCCGTTGCCGATGAGCATGGCGATGGCCATGAACACGATCATGATGGGGTTGGCCACGGTCATGGCCGAAAGGCCGATCTCCCCTACCACGTGCCCCAGAAACACCGAGTCGATGATGGCGTAGGAGCCGTTGATGAGCATGCCCACTACCGAGGGAATAGCGAACTCCGTAATGAGCCGCGGAATGGAGGCCGTCCCCATCCGCAGCACCTTGTCGTCACCCGCCGACGAGGCGCGCAACCGCCCCCCGCGCGGATCTCCGGCTGCTTGGGCGTCCACGCCAAGCTCGCGCTCGCCCTGCGCAGCTGCGCCCTCTTTCAATTCCCCGTCAAGCTTCTTCTCGTCACTCATGCCTTCGCGCCTTTCTTCTCTTCGGCGCTATTGTAGCCCTTACGGCATCACCATGACGTGGGCCTCGCCGGAGGCGACGGGGACGGTGTCGTCGGCGGTGCGGACGAGAAGGCGGCCGCGCTCGTCGACGCCGGTGGCCGTGCCTTCCAAAGTAGCGGTGCCGGCGGCGTCCTCGATGCGCACCGCGCGACCGGTGAGGAAGGACGAGCCCTCGTAGCTGCCCAACGTCGGCATGAAGCCGAGCTCGCGCCAACGACCGTAGTTCACGAGGATGCGGGCGATGACCTCGCGCTGGATGTCGGTGATGACCTCCTCGCGACGAGCAGCCTGCTCGCGCTCCGGCAATGCCGCGATGGCCTGGGCCAGTGACACGAAATGCCCCGGGACGGATTCAGGGGCCGGCATGATATCCGCCATGTACTCGGGAACGTTGCGACCCTGCACGGGACGGTCGACCTCGGGGCGGAACACGTTGATGCCGATACCCACGCACACGCCGCCCCCGCACGCCTCCAGCGAGATGCCGCAGAGCTTGCGGTACTCGTCGGCGCGCTGGCAGTCGGCGGGCATATAAATCACGTCGTTGGGCCATTTCACCTGGATGCCGTCCTCGAACTGCGGCGCCGCCACCTGGCCTAAGGCGCGCTGGACCGAAAGGCCCACGACCAGGCTCAAAGTGGCCAAGCCGCTGCCGGCCACGTCGGGGCGCAGCAGGATGGACATGTACAGGCCGCCCTCGGGACTGTCCCATTCGCGGCCCTGGCGGCCGTAACCGCTCAGCTGGCGCCGAGCGCGCACGATGAGGCCCTCGGCCTTTCCCTCGCGCAACGCGTTCTTCACGACCTCGTTGGTAGAGGTCACCTCGTCAAGCACCGTCAGCTTCATGGCTAGATCTTCCTCGCCTTCCCGACGCGCTCGGCCTCGGGCACGCGCCCCACGGGAGTTCCATCCGCCAGCTCCCAGCCGGGCAGAATCTCCAGCACAGGCTTCACGACGAAATCGCGCTCCGTCACGCGCGGGTGCGGAAGCGTGAGCTCGTCGTCGGACGCAACGTACATCTGGTAGTCGAGAATATCGATATCGAGCGTGCGCGGGCCGTTCTCAATGGCGCGCACGCGGCCGAGGGAGTTCTCGATGCTGTGCAAATACCCCAAAAGCTCTTTGGGCGGAAGGCCGCTGCGCAGGAGCACGACGGCGTTCACGAAGGCATCCTGATCCTCGTAGTAGGCCGGCTCGCTCTCGTAGAACGAGGACATGTCCACGATCTGGGTGTCGGGCAGGCTGCACAGATGGCCCACGGCAAGATTGAGCTGGGCGATTTTCGCCTCGGTCTCCTCGCCGGGCTCGGCCACCAGCGCCACGTTCGACCCCAGGCCCAAGAGCACCGCCGGCCGCAAGTCCTTCAGCGCGGCGACCGTCATCTCCACATTGTGGGTGCGCACGACGCTCGCCCCCAACTCGCAGGCGAGCAGCGCTTCGGCCGCCGAGGCCACGTCGCGGTCGTGAAGCTCCTCCACCTGGTAGGCCTCGCCCACGAAGCGCTTGCGCGAGACCGCCACCATGACCGGATAGCCCAGATGCACGATCTCGTGGAGGTTGCGCATAAGCTCGATGGTCTGCTTGGGAGTCTTGCCGAAGCCGGGGCCCGGATCGACGCAGATGCGGGAGCGATCGACGCCGGCCGCTTCCAAGGCAGCGGCCGCATCGCGCAGGTAGTCGCGCACTTCAGCAACCACGTCCTCGTAGACGGGGTCGTTCTGCATGGTGGCCGGCTCGCCCTTCATGTGCATGACCACACACCCGCAACCGCAGCGACGCACCGCTTCCACCATGGCGGGATCGCGGAAGCCAGACACGTCGTTGACGATGGAAGCGCCGGCATGCAGAGCGCGAGTCGCCACCTCGGCATGACGCGTGTCCACCGACACGCAGATGCCGGCCTCCACGAGGGCCGCGACGACATCCCCAATGCGATTCCACTCCTCTTCAGGCGTGACGGGCGTGGCGCCCGGGCGCGTGGACTCGCCGCCTACATCCACGATGGCGGCCCCGGCGCGCACCATGTCAAGCCCGTGCTCCACGGCCGCTTCGGGATCGAGGTACGCCCCGCCGTCGGAGAAGGAATCGGGGGTCACGTTCAAAATACCCATGATGAGGGGCGTGCTGGTGTCGAAGTCGTATTGTCCGCAATGCCAGATCATGAATGCTGAAGCCTCGTCTTTCTCGGCGTTTCCTCCCTTTGATTCTTAGCCGATAAGTGTAACGGCGCAAAAGGCCCGTGTACACTGGTTTCTGATGAGTGTACCGTATTATCTCTTAGAGTGGGCTTCAAGATTGGGCTCGCGCACAAAAAAGAACGCCCGGAGGCGGCGCGCCGCTTTCAAGAACGCCGCGGCAAGGCGACCATGACAAAGCAGCCAAGGCAAGACAGCCATAGCAAGGCGACGCCAAAATAAGAGGCGCGATTTCCTGATTTTCACCTCGCAGCGGGCGCTGGAAGGTGGAAATCGGGAAATCGCGCCAATCTAAGGGCCATTCAGGTGGAAATCGGGAAATCGCGTCTCGCTCTCAGCCCCCCGGAGAAGCCGGCCGCTAATCCCTCTTGTCCGGGTCGGGAGCATCGGCGGAGGAATCCATGTCGTCCTCGCGGTCGATTTCCGCGTTCACCTCGGCCTGGGTGGGCATATCGGAGCGATCGGCATGCTCGGCGGGAGTGCGGAAGGGGGCGTTCGGATCCTGGTCGCCCGGCTCTACCGGCTCGTCTCTCCAATTCGGGTCGGCCAGCGTCTCGCCGGCGTCGGGATCGACCGCTGCGCCCGAGCCACCCGCTGCGCCCGGCGTGCCGTTCGCGCCGTCGCCCTCTCCCTGAGCCGCCAGAAGCTCGGCGTCCTTGGCGCGGGCCGCGGCCTCTTCCGCCTCCTTGGCGGCGATGATGTCGTCCTCGCGCGCCAGGTACTCGTCCCACTTGTTGTCGAGCAGCGCCTCGCAGGCCTCGCCTTCCACGGTCTCGCGCTCGAGCAGCACGCTGGCCATGAGATCCATCTGATCGGCGTGGGAGGACAGAATCGCGTGGGCCCTATCGTGGGCCTCCTTCATGATCTTGGCCACCTCTTCATCGATGCGACGGGCCGTCTCCTCGGAGTAATCTTGGGTGTTGCCGTAGTCGCGGCCCAAGAACACCTCGTGGTTGGGCTGGCCGAACACCTGGGTGCCCAAAGGACTCATGCCGTACTGGGTGACGATGGCGCGGGCCATCTTGCTCGCGCGCTCAAGGTCGTTGGAGGCGCCGGTGGTGATGTCGTCGCAGAAGATCTCCTCGGCCACGCGACCGCCCATGAACACCGCCAGCTCGTCTTTCATCTCGGAAAGCGAGTTTAAAACCTTGTCCTCGTCGGGAATGGAGAGGGTGTAGCCCAGCGCCCGGCCGCGCGAGATGATCGAGATCTTGTGCACCGGATCGGCATGGTCGAGCAAATGCCCCACGAGCGCGTGCCCGCTCTCGTGGTAGGCGATGGTGTGCTTGGTCTTCTCGTTCATCACGCGGCCCTTGCGCTCCGGGCCGGCGATAACGCGCTCCATCGACTCGCTCACCTCGCGCATGGTGATGATCTTCTTGCCGCGCCGCGCCGTGAGCAGGGCCGACTCATTCATGAGGTTCGCCAGATCGGCGCCGGTGAAGCCCGGGGTGATCTTCGCGATCTTCGCCAGATCCACATCCGACCCGATGGGCTTGTCCTTGGAATGCACTTCCAGAATGCGCTGGCGGCCCTTCACGTCGGGGGTGTCCACGACGATTTGGCGATCGAAGCGGCCGGGGCGCAAAAGCGCCGGATCGAGCACATCGGCGCGGTTCGTGGCCGCGATGAGCACCACCGAGTCGTTGGACTCGAAGCCGTCCATTTCCACGAGCAGCTGGTTCAAGGTCTGCTCGCGCTCGTCGTGGCCGCCGCCGAGGCCCGTGCCGCGCTGGCGCCCCACCGCGTCAATCTCGTCGATGAAGATGATGGCGGGGGAAGCCTCTTTCGCGTCCTTGAACAGATCGCGCACGCGGCTCGCGCCCACGCCCACGAACATCTCGACGAAGTCCGAGCCCGAGATGCTGAAGAACGGCACGCCCGCCTCGCCGGCCACAGCGCGCGCGAGCAGGGTTTTGCCGGTGCCCGGAGGGCCCACGAGCAGGCAGCCTCGCGGAATCTTCGCGCCCATGGACTGGTACTTGGCGGGATTGGCCAGAAAGTCCTTAATCTCCTGCATCTCCTCCACGGCCTCATCGACGCCAGCCACATCGGCAAACGTCACATCGGGGCGCTCCTCCAGAGTCTTCTTCGCCTTGTTCTTCCCGAAGCTCATCTGGGAATTGTTGGCCTGCTGCATCTTGTAGAAGAAGAACATCAGAAGGCCACCGATGATGAGGATAGGCAGAAGCGTGGCCAGAACCTCCAGGAAGGGGCTCGGCAACGTCACCTGATAGGAGATGTCGGGATGTGCCGCCAGAAGCTCGCCGAGCGAATCGGAGCCCACGTAGGTGGAGGTGTAGTTGTGCTCTTTGCCCAGCGTGGCCGGATCGAGCGTCGTGGTGGCCACGCCGCCAAGCGCCTTGCCGTCATCGCCGTGCTCGGTCGCCATGAGGGCGTTCAGTGAGTCGAAGGCCCCGTTGAAGGCGCCGGCCGCCTCTGCGCCGGCGGTGGCCGCCGGGAAGTAGGTGCCCGACACCGTGTAGTCGCCGGCGGAGTAGGTGACCGACTTCACGCGGCCCTGCTCCACCGCCTGGGTGAACTCGGAGGTGATGAGTTGATCGGTCACGGTGGTGCCCATGGCGCCGGTACGCATGAACTGGCTGCCCACGAAAAACGCCACGGCCAAGAGGATGATGACCATGACCATCGTGGTGCGCTGGGTCGACGCCGGCGGGATTGGTTTCTTGGGATTGTTGTCTGCCATAGTTGATTGCTGCCTTTACTGGTAGATCTCGGGCTTCAGAACGCCGATGTAGGGGAGGTTGCGGTAATGCTCGGCAAAGTCGAGGCCGTAGCCGACGATGAACTCGTCGGGGCACTCGAAGCCGATATAGCGGCACGGGATGTCGGCCTGGGCCGGCGTGTCCTTGCGCATGAGCGCCGCCACCGTAAGCGACGCCGGCTCGCGGGACTGCAGGTTCTTCAGGAGGTACTTCAGCGTGAGCCCTGAATCGATGATGTCCTCGGCGATGACGACGTGGCGCCCCCGGATGTCGGTGCTGAGATCCTTCAGGATGCGCACCACACCGGAGCTCTTCGCGCCGTTGCCGTAGGAGGACACGGCCATGAAGTCCACTTCCAGCGGTAGATCGATGGCGCGGATGAGGTCGCAGGTGAACACCGCCCCGCCGCGCAGGATGGACACGACCACAATGCCCGCATCCCCGGCAACATCGGCATAGTCGCGAGTGATGGCCTCGCCCAGCTCGCGCACGCGTATCGCCAGATCCTGCTCGGAGAAAAGTATCTCTGAGATGTCGTTATGCACGTGAACCACTTTCTCTTTGCCCGCAGCGCGCGCTCCTCGCGCAAACGCCGCAGCGCTCTTTAATCGCAGTCCAGTTTACCAAAGACCTTTTCTCGAACAGCCGTAAGACAGCAACGCCACAAATTATGTGCGCTAATTGTCATCGAGCCGCTAAGGGCCGCATCGATACTGGCGGCATGCCAGAGCCCGGCGTCACGCAACCGCAAGACTCAGCCAACATTGATCGCTTAGCATTCTGCGGCCTCGGCGTTCACGAGGTCGGGGAATTCCTTGATGAGGCGTGTCGTAGGCAGGCCGATGATGGTGTCGAGGGAGCCGTCGTAGTGGTCAACGAGCGCCGCCCCCTCACCTTGGATGGCGTAGGCGCCGGCCTTGTCGAAGGACTCGCCCTTCCGCAGGTACTCGGTGATCTCCTCGTCGGTCAGGTCGCGGAAAGTGACGTAGCTCTTGTCGGCGAAGGTGCGGAAGCCCAGCGACACGTCCTCGGCGTTGGGGGCGGCCACCATCCAGACGGACACGGCCGTGATGACCTCGTGGGTGCGGCCGGACAGCTGCCGCAGCATGTGCTTGCCGTCCGAAGCGCTGCGGGGCTTGCCGAAGATCTTGCCGTCGAGAACCACCATGGTGTCGGCGCCGATGACGATGAGCATGCCGGTGTAGTTCTCGGCCAGCACCTCCTGAATGACCGCGCCGGCCTTGCGCTCGGCGAGCTTCTTGGCGGCCTCTTCGGGGTCGGCGGCCAAATCGGGCTCCAGCGACTCGTCCACCGGGGTCGCCGGCGTGCGCACCGTGAACTTCACGCCGGCCGCATCCAGAAGCTCGCGGCGGCGCGGGCTGCTGGAGGCGAGGATCACCTCGAAGGTGGGCGCAGTCGCAGCTTCCGCTTCCGCTTCCTCTTCCACGGCCTGCTGCAGCTCATCGGCAGCTACCTTCGCGGCGACTTCGTTGGCAAATTCGTCGGTTCTCTCAGTCATGCTTCTTCCTTCTTGCTCGGAAATAGGCCATGGGCTCCACGAGGACACCCCGCTTGTTCGCGCTCACGGCCAGATCATACTGGATATTGGCCACATACCCGCTGTTGGGCGCGCCATTCGCGAAGCCAGCGAGCACGGCTTCCACGCTAGCGGCTTCCACCCGCGCATCCGGGCCGAGCATCGCTTCCAAAAGACGCAGCACCGCGCGACGCTGCAGCGGGCGCTCCGCTTTTCCAAAAGCGGGCAGAAGGCGGAAGCCCTCGGAGCGGTCGATGCCGAAGGTGTCGTCCTCGGCCACCCATTCCGCGGACTCCTCGGCCAGCTTTTCGGCCATGTTCTGCAGCATGTCGTCCTCGTCGGCGATGAGGTTCATCGAGCGGGTCAGCACCTCGGGCAGCGCACTGTTCCATTCCTTGGCCACCGGCACGATCTTGTGGCGCACATAGGCGCGGAAGCGGTCGGTGTGGGCGTTGGTGGCGTCCTCGCGCCAGAGCGCGCCGGACTCATCGCGGACCACGGTCTCCCCCGCCGCCTCGCGAGCGGAGAGGTAGTCGTGCAGCTCGTCGCGGGTGATGTCGAGCAGGGGACGCACCACGGGTCCGTTGCGGTAGAGCATGCTGCGGAAACCGCCGGGGCCAGTGCCCACGATGGAGCGCATGTAGAAGTTCTCGATGCGGTCGTCGGCGGTATGAGCCGTGAAGATGCGCGCCTCGGAGAGCGGACGACCCTCGTGCTGGCACATCGAGCGCAGCGCCTCGTTGGCGGCCAGGTAGCGCTCGCGCCGGGCCACGGCTTCCACGTTCTCGCGGCTGCGCTCGGCTTCGGCAGCGATGTCGATGGAGCAGATGAACAGCGGGATATCCAGCGCCTCGGCCAAAGCCGCCACGAAGCGCTCGTCGGCATCGGCGTCCTCGCCGCGCAACTGGTGGTTCACGTGCAGCATGGCCACCGGTCCCACATCGCCCGCCTCGCGCAGGGCAGCGCCCAAATACGCCAGCGCCGTGGAATCGGAGCCGCCGGATACCATGAGCAGGACGGCGGCATCGGGCACCGCCAGGTCGTGAGTTGCGATGGCGGCACGGGCCTTTTCGAGGGTTCCTTCAATCAAGTCAGTCATTTTCCCTTCCTTCTTCTTGCAACTCACCGGGGCCGGGGCGCGGGGTAATGCTCAGTCGCTCAAACAGTCCTCGCTCGGTGAGCACCACCCCGTGCCCCTCCGCGCCTGTCTTCCCGTTCCAGCATGACGATGGATTCTACGTGGTCGGTGTGGGGGAACATGTCCACCGACCGGATGGCGCGCATCTCGTAGCCGCTCTTCACCAGCTGGCGCACGTCGCGGGCCTGGGTTGCGGGGTTGCACGAGATGTAGACGATGCGCTCGGGGGCAAGCGCCGCGGCGCCCGCGAGGAACTCGGGCGTGGAACCGGCCCGCGGCGGATCCATGAGCAGGACGAGGGGCTGCGGACGCTCCTCCGATGCTGCAAGCTCCTTCATGAAAGCGGTGGCGTCCTGCGCCACGAACTCGGCGTTTTCCACACCGTTGTGGCGGGCGTTGTTGGCGGCGTCGCGGATGGCCGCCTCCACGGAATCGACGCCGATAACGCGGGCCGCCCCACGGCTCGCGGCCACCAGCCCAATGGTGCCTGTGCCGCAATAGGCGTCGATAACCGTCTCGACGCCCGTAAGATTCGCCAAGCGGATGGCCTCGTCGTAAAGCACCTCGGTCTGCGTGGCGTTCACCTGGTAGAACGACTGCGACGAGATGCGGAACGTGAGTCCGCACAGCGTGTCCAAGATGAATCCGGGGCCGAAGAGCACGCGCTCCTTGTCGCCCAAGATGACATTGGTCTGGCGCGTGTTCACGTTCTGCACGATGGTGGTCACCTCGGGCACGCGGCGCACCAGCTCGCGGCAGAAAGCCTTCGACGCGGGAAACTCCTCGCCGTTGGTCACCACGGTCACGAGCACTTCTCCGCTCTTATGGCCCACGCGCACCACGGCGTGGCGCACGAAGCCGGCGCCGGTGTCTTCGTTGTAGGGCTCCATGCTCCAGCGGGCCATGATGTCGCGGATGGCGAGCGTCACCTTCTTGGCCGTCTCGTTTTCGATAGCGCACGTATCAGTGGGAATGAGCCGGTGGGTGCCGGTCTCGTACATGCCCGTGAGGATGTCGGCGCGGGCGAGTTTGGCATCCTTTCCCTTGCGCTTTGCGCCCTTGGCTGGGGCGTAAGGGGAGATCACCTTGTTGCGGTAATGGAAGGGATCGTTCATGCCCAGAATGGGCAGCAGGGCGTCGGCGGGGGCGATGCCTTCGAAAAGAGCGGCCACCTGTTGTTCCTTCGCGGACAGTTGGTCTTCGTAGGGCACGTCCAACCGGCTGCAGCCGCCGCAACGTCCGAAGGCGGGACACAGGGCGCACGACAAGCCCTTCCCCGCATCGCCGGTGGTCTGGGACAAGGGGCGACCAAGGTCGCCCCCTACGGGGGGCTTTGACGCTCGTCGCGCCCCCTTCCCCCTACGCGCCTGGGGCAGGGGGCGACCGAGGTTGCCCCCTGCGGGATCGGCCCCGGAGCGTTTAAGGCGCGGCAGGTTGGCCCGGAGCGCTTTGGGTTTGGCGGGGCGGTTACTGGTGCGTTTCGGGTTGTTGTCATGTTTTCTCGTCATGGCCTCATTTTGACATAATGGGGCCACAGGAAAAGGAGGCACTTATGAACTTCATCATTCGCTGGATCGTCACCGCCATCTCCGTCGCCGCCGCCGTGTGGCTCGTGCCGGGCATCGAGATCTTGAGCAACAGCGCATCCTGGGTGGGCATCGTGTTCTTCGCACTCATTCTGTCGCTCATCAACATGTCCATCAAGCCGATTCTGCAGATCCTCTCGCTGCCGGTGACCGTGCTCACCCTGGGCATCTTCTATCTCGTGGTGAACACGCTTCTGCTCTACATCGCCGCGTGGCTCGCCAACGGGCTGTTCGGCGCCGGCTTCTACATCGCCAGCTTCGGCAGCGCCTTTGTGGCCTCCATCGTCATCTCGCTGGTGTCCGCCCTCGTCAACGGCCTCATCGGCAACGACGCGTAGCCTCAGCTGCAGCCCCCAGCGCTTGCGGCAACCCGTAGCCAGAGAGGGCATTTTGCCAGGCACCCCAGCGTGTTCCGACATTTTCAGGCCTCGGGCTACGGGTCTTTTTCTGCGCCAAGCATACCAAAAGACGCTGACCAGGCGTTTCTCTGAGAAAGAAAAAGTTAAATGATGTTTACACCGTAGCCCGGGAGGGGATAATGCCAGACTTGTTGGAGAGAGCTGGCAAAATCCCCTCTCGGGCTACGTTTTCGAGACTCTTACCATCGGCGCAACCCCTTCGCGCGCCGCCTCATCGCATGCGTCGCCCTACTCCGAGCGCAGGGCCTCGACCGGGTCTTTGCGGGCGGCGGCCATGGCGGGGAACAGGCCGGCGACAAACGACAGGAACACGCTGATGGCCACGAGGATCGCTCCCGCCACCGGCGGCAGCATGGCGATGTCGGGCACGTCCAGAAGCCCGTACACAATGGCGTTGACCGGAATGCACACGAGCGCCACGACCCCCACGCCGATAAGGCCCGCCGTCAGGCCCTCGATGATGGTCTCGGCGTTGAACACCCGCGAGATGTCGCCCTTGCTCGCGCCGATGGCGCGCAGGATGCCGATCTCCTTCTTGCGCTCGAGCACCGAGATGTAGGTGATGATGCCGATCATGATGGACGACACCACGAGCGATATGGCCACGAACGCGATGAGCACGTAGCTGATCATGTCCACGATCGTTGTGACCGATTTCATGAGCGTGCCAACGAAATCGGTGTAGGAGACTTTCTTGTCGTCCTGCCCCGAGGCCACCATGCGGTCGTTGTAGTCGTCCAGAATGGCGATGACCTGCTGCTTGTCCTCGAAATTATCCGGATAAATGTCGATCTGCGAGGGCTTCGAGAGCTCCGCGTAGCCCAACTTGCTCAGGTTCGCATCGAAGGACCGCGTCCCATTGCTCATGAGCGACATGATGAGCTCGGTCAGCTCGTCCTCGGTCATCTTCATTTGGAAGGCGTCCTGGAAGGCGTTCGTGTCCACGGACATGGCCAGAGGAATGCTCGCCGCCATGTCGCCCATCACCTTCTGCACCGAGGCCTGGGTCTTGGCGGTGATCGTGGCCATGACCTGCTCCATGTAGGCTTTCATGGAAGATTCCAGGGCTGCGGAGATCTTCGTTGCCATCTCCTTCTGCAGGGCGTTGGCATCGACGATCTGCGCCGCGTACTGCCCCATAATGGCCTGCAGCTCGGGGCTTTGGGCGTAGGACTCCAGCGTCGACTGCGCCAGCGTCTGGAAGTCCGGCGGCGTGCCCGACGCCGCGGCCTGGGCATAGGCGGCGCCGAGGGCCTGGGTGTAGCCGGCCAACGCCGCGCCCATCATCTCGCCCATGGCGTCGCTGTTGAAGGCGGAGGTCACATCCAGGTTCAACGCACTTGCATCGAGCCCGGGCATCGCCGGCAGATCGCTCGCCGACATCCCCTCGCCCAGCGCGCTCGTGTCCATGTTCAGCTTCGACTCATCGAACTTGAAGGCGTTCTGCAGCGCCTCCTCGTCGATGCTGAACAGGTTCTCCATAGAGAAATCCGAGCCCGATTCCTCTTCCTCGGTGAACTCCTTGCCGTTGAACACGTCGATGGTCGGGTAATTCAGCTGCTCCTGCACGATGGCGGTCTCGGAGGCCTGCTCGATCAGATGGCGCGTCAGCTCGGGCGTGTAGTAGATGCCCATAGAAAGCGCCGTGGCCTTCGCGTCCGGTCGCGGCTGCACAATGCCGACGATCTTCAGCTCCTCGCCGGCGTCCACGAGCCCCTTCATGTACTCCTCGTCGCCGGTTTTGTCGACCCAGACCTTGTTCTCCTCGTCATAGGTGTAGAAGTCGGCGGCGGGCACCATCTTCAGCGACACGCCCATGATGTCGTCGTAGGTGAAGGTGAGGTCGTCGTCGGGGCTTTCCACGTCTTCCTCGTTCATAAATTGGTCGATCATATCCTCCAGCACCGCATGGTCGCGCAAGCCCAGCGCGTAGCTCACCAGATCGGGAACCGTGCCGTTCGCCGTCAGCACGACGACGCACTCGTTGTAGGCGGAAGGCCACCGGCCCGCCTTCACGTCGTACTGCTCTTCCACAATGGCGGTGTTGCCCATCATCTCGCTGAACACATCGGTGGAGTACATGGACGACATGAGCGCGTTGGACGAACCGGAGCCCATACCGAAGGCGGAGAACGTCGTGTCCGGATTGATCTGGCGCACCCCGTCCTCGGTGTTGCCGTCGAAGATCTGGGGCACCACGTTGTAGGAGTACTCGATGGAGTTCACGTAGCTGTTGATGTCGCCGCCGTTCTCGTCGAGGAACAGCTTGAGCGAGGCGAGGTCGTTGTTCTCCAGGCTTGCGAACATATCGGTGACCATGCGCGTCTCGGGCACGTTGCCGTCGGCGGCCGGGTCGTTCTCGTCCCCGTTCTTGCCACCTTGAAGGCCCATTTCCGCAAGCGGGTCGTCGCCGGTGCCCTCGCCCGTCGCATCTCCCCCGTCGCCCGTGCTCCCATCGGCGGCCATGCCCATGAGCGCCGTCATGTCGAAGCCCGTGGACATGATCTGCAGCGGGTACACCGACAGCGTCTCCTCCTCGGTGCGCTCGATGTAGTTGTCCACGCCGTTGGCGAGCGCGAGTATGGCCGCAATGCCGATGATGCCGATGGAGCCGGCGAAGGCCGTCATGATGGTGCGGCCCTTCTTGGTCATAAGGTTGTTCGCCGACAGCGCGAGCGCCGTGGGAAAGCTCATCGAGGTCTTGCGGATGGGCTTGCGCGAGGCGTGCATCTCCTCTTCCGTGGGGAAGTAGGGATCGGTATCCGAGCGGATGACGCCGTCGGCGAGGTTCACCGTGCGCGTGGCGTACTCGGCCGCCAGCTCCGGGTTGTGGGTGACCATGATGACCAGGCGATCCTTGGCGATCTGCGTGAGCAGGTCCATGATCTGCACGGAAGTATGGGAATCCAGGGCGCCGGTGGGCTCGTCGGCCAGCACGATCTCCGGGTCGTTGATGAGCGCGCGGGCAATGGCCACCCGCTGCATCTGGCCGCCCGAGAGCTGGCTCGGCTTCTTGTTCAAGTGCTCGGTCAGGCCCACGGATGCCAGGGCCTCCTTGGCGCGGCGCGTGCGCTCGGCCTTCCCCACGCCCGAGAGCGTCAGCGCCAGCTCCACGTTCTGCAGGATGGTCTGGTGCGGAATGAGATTGTAGCTTTGGAACACGAACCCGATGCGGTTGTTGCGGAAGGTGTCCCAGTCGCGATCCTTGTAGCGGTGGGTGGAGATGCCGTCGACGATCATGTCGCCGGAGTCGTAGTGATCCAGGCCGCCCATCACGTTCAAAAGCGTCGTCTTGCCCGAGCCCGACGGGCCCAGAATCGCCACGAACTCGTTGTCGCGGAACGAGATGGAGACGTCGTTCAAGGCCACCTGGGTGAAGTCGCCCGTCGTGTAGGACTTGCAGATATTCTTGAGCTGCAGCATGCGCGCATTCCCTTTCCTTCAATTCTCGGGAGCCATTATGAAGGTGCGGCGGTGCGCGCCGCCTGGCGCTTTCGTTAAAAGCGGGTTATTTGCATAGATTTGCCACGAAGATTAAGGGTTTTCGCGGTATCCTGTCTTGCGGTTCACCAAGAAGCGTCGGCGTTCCCCGCCGGCTGCGCGGGTGCGGGCCCCACGCCCAACGCCCCGTTGCGCCAGGCGGCATCGCGCCGACCAACGAGAAAGGATTTTCATGGACGCCAAGGTCTACGAGCTCATCAACGACCAGATCAACAAGGAGCTGTACTCCGCCTACCTGTACCTCTCCTTCGCCGACTACTACGAGGAGGAGGGCCTGTCCGGCTACGCTAACTACTTCGAGATCCAGGCTCAGGAAGAGCGCGATCACGCGATGATCTTCCGCAACTACCTGCATGAGAACGGCGAGGCCGTGAAGCTTCTGGCCATCGACATGCCCGACAAGACCTTCGCGAACTTCCTGGAGCCGCTCGAGGCCGCCATGGAGCACGAGAAGTACGTGACCTCGCTCATCAACGACATCTACGCCGCGGCGCTCGAGGCCCACGACTACCGCGCCCAGAAGTTCCTCGGCTGGTTCATCGACGAGCAGCTGGAGGAAGAGGACAACGCCGACACCATGATCACCAACATGAAGCTGTTCGGCGGCGACCCGAAGGGCCTGTACGACCTGGATCAGGCCTGCGCCGCCCGCATCTACACCGTGCCGAGCCCCCTGGCCGGCAAGTAGGCCGCCGAGCTTGCCACCCTTGGAACGCATCCTGTTACATGCTTGCTGCGGACCGTGCTCCTTGGAGCCGGTCCGCATTTTGCGCTCGGAAGGGGTGGAACCCGTCGTGTTCTACGCGAACTCGAACATCCACCCTGCCGAGGAATACGCCCGCCGCCTGGCTACCCTGCGCGAATGGGCCGCGGACGCCGACGTGGAAGTCGTGGAAGGCGCCTACGACCCCGAGGCTTGGGAGGCCACTGCCGGCCGCATAGGCGACGCTGCCGAAGCCAAGTTCGGCGTCATCGCCAACGAAGAAGGCGATCTTGAGGAGGAAGCCCTCTTTGGGGCAAATCCCGTAGGGGGCGACCTTGGTCGCCCCTCATCAAGCAAGTCAACCGTGCTCGATGAGGGCGGCGCAAGCCCCGCCCCTACGGAAGGGCGTACGACAGCGCGTCGGGCCCGCGAGGCCCGCTGCCGGGCTTGCTACCGCCTGCGCTTTGAAGAAGCCGCGCACTACGCCCGCGAGCACGGCTTCGCTGCCCTTGGCACCACGCTTTCGGTGAGCCCCTACCAGTACACCCGCATCATCCGCGAAGAGCTGGAGCGCGCCTGCGCCCGCGAGGGCATCAAGGCCTGCTTCGCAGACTACCGCCCCTTCTACGACGAGGCCACCCGGCGCTCGCGCGAGGGCGGCATGTACCGCCAGAACTACTGCGGCTGCCGCTTCTCCGACGCCGAGGCCGCCGCCGAGCGCGAAGAGCGTCGCGCCGCCCGACGAGCCGCCCGCGAAGCGGAGCTTGCAGCCCATGCCGACAAGCGCGCTGCCGCCGAAGCCGAACGCGCCCGCACCCGCGCCGAGAAGCAGGCCTACGCCGACAAGCAGGCCAAAAAGCGCGCCATTCTCAAAGCCCTGCGCGAGCAGCAGTAGCCGCATCTCTCGTGGCGTCTTGCCGTGATTTGCCTTTCTCCTACGGTTTGCCTATCGTTGTCTGGGAAGCCTGACCAATGGTCTATGATGCGGTGATCTATCCGCACGCGAAGGAGGAGCGATGCCCAACATTCGCCTAACCCATCCCGAGCTCTCCCCCAACGCCGCTGCGGCGGCGGCCAAGGTGTCGCCCGAAATTCGGGAACTCATCAAGCGCTCCGGCAAAAAGCCCGTGCGCGAGTACACCTTGGGCGAGGAGATCTTCAACGCCGTCACCCATGGCGTAGGGGCGGGCCTGGCCGTGGCGGCCCTCGTGCTTCTCATCGTGAAGTCGGTGGCCGATGGCGGCGGCATCCTTTTAGCAGCGGCCCTCGTGTACGGCATCGCGCAGTTGCTGGAGTACCTTATGTCCACGCTGTACCACGCGCTGGCAGCAGAACGCGCCAAACGCGTGTTCAAAGTGCTCGACCATTCCGGCATCTACCTGCTCATCGCCGGTACCTACACCCCTTACTGCCTCATCACCTTGGGACATGTGGGCGGCATCTGGCTCGCCGCCTTCGTCTGGGCCGTCTCACTTGTCGGCATCGCCTTTGAAGCCTTCTGGACCTACCGTCCCCGTTGGATATCGGCCGTGCTTTACGTGGCGCTCGGCTGGTCCATCGTGTTCTTCATCCCGACGCTGTTCGCCGAGCTGGCCCCCGCAGGCTTCTGGCTCTTGGTTGCCGGCGGCATCAGCTATACCGTGGGCGCCGTGTTCTACATCTTCAAAAAGGTGCGTTACATGCACTCGATTTTTCACCTGTTCGTGCTGGCCGCCAGCTGCCTGCAGTTCTTCAGCGTGTATTTCTTCGTGATTTAGCGCTGCAGCTACTCGGTGTGCGCGGCGCGCAGGGCGGCGATTTCGCGGCCCCAGCCGGAAAGATCGTCCTGAGGCGTTTCCAGGAAGAAGGGCAGATCGCGTAGGGCCGGGTGGTTCGTCACGGCAGCGAGCGCGTCAAAGCCGATGCAGCCCTCGCCGATGGGGGCGTGGCGGTCCTTGTGGGCGCCGAGCGGGTTCTTCGAGTCGTTCAAGTGGATGGCGCGCAGGCGGTCGAGCCCGATCACGCGATCGAACTCCTCCAACACGCCGTCCAGATCGCCGGCGATGTTGTAGCCGCCGTCCCACACGTGGCAGGTGTCCAGGCACACGCCCACTTTCTCGTCCAATTCCACGGCGTCGATGATGGCGGCCAGCTCTTCAAAACGGCCGCCGACCTCCGTGCCCTTGCCTGCCATGGTTTCAAGCAGCAGCGTGGTGGACTGCTCGGGCGTGAGCACCTGGTTCAGCGCGTCGGCGATGAGCGCGATGCCCGCCTCGGCGCCCTGGCCCACGTGGCAGCCCGGGTGCATGTTGTACAGCTGGCCGGGGGTGTTTTCCATACGCATGAGGTCGTCGGTTAAGAGCTCGATGGCAAAGGCGCGCGTCTCGGGCTTGGCCGCTGCCGGGTTCATGGTGTAGGGCGCATGGGCCAGAAACGTCGTGATCCCGTGGGCGCCCGCGAACTCGTGGAACGCAGCCACATCGGCCGGATCGATGGCCTTGGCCTTGCCGCCGCGCGGGTTGCGCGTGAAGAACTGGAACGTGTTCCCATCGATGGAGGCCGCATCCTGGGCCATCTTCAGATACCCCTTGGCGCTGGACAAATGACAACCGATGGTGAACACGGACTCATCCTTTCGACGAAGCTAACGCAGCGCTGGCCAGTATACGCCAACGAGCCGCATCGTCGCGCGCTTTCCAGAAAACCCGTAGCCTCTACAACGCGGGGACGCGATGTCGGAACCGCAATGCGCGTCGCGATATTCTCGCCCTCGCCTGCGAGGCAATCCGAAGTCCGAATTTGGGCAAGAATTTCGAGTTGTTAGACATTTCGATTCATCCAGCACCTGCCAGTAGCGCCGAAAACACCGAAAGAAGCCGCATCCGATGCCTGAAGAGACCTAAATCGTTCCATAAATCCATTTGCCGCACCCCTGAAAGTCTAACAACTCGATTTTTTTGCCACAATCTGTCCTGCAAATTGCTCGAGAAGACCGACGAGGGTCGCAAAGGATCGAGCGAGCGTTCCGCAATCGGAGAAAGAGAGCTTCGCCCCATGACCGAGGGCATGATAGGCATATTCAAGGAGATCATCACGCTGTTCGTCATCGTGGGAGTGGGCTACGCCGCGAAGAGGCTGCGCTTCATGAACGACGAGTTCGACCGCATGCTCTCGAAGCTGGTCATCAACATTGCGTTGCCGGGCATGATCTTGGGCTCGGTGCTCACGGCCACTGAGCTGCCCACACAAGCGGAAGTGTGGTTGTGCCTGGGGCTTTCCGTGGCGAGTACTTTTGTCATGTTCGCCGTGGCCTACGGGTTCACGCTGCTTCTGCGCATTCCCGACGGGCGCCGGGGCGTGTACCGGTTCATGCTCTGCTTCGGCAATGTCGGGTTCATCGGGTATCCGGTGCTCTCGGCCATCTTCGGCCCCGATGCGCTCGTGTACGCCGCCGTGTTCAACCTGCCCTTCAACTTCTTCGTGTTCACCGTGGGCGCATGGTTTCTCACCCAGGATATTGATGGCGACGTAAAGGTGCAAACCAGCTGGCGCACTTTCGTCACACCGGTCATGCTGTCATGCGTGGCGGCGGTGGTTCTCACGCTTGCCGGCATTCACCATGCGCCGATTCTGGGGGAGGCGCTGAACACGCTCGGCTCCATCACCACGCCGGCGGCGCTGCTCATCATCGGCTCGTCGCTCGCGAACCTGCCAGTGCGCGACCTCATCGGCGGTCCGCGCCTGTGGACCTGCTCGGTGTTCCGGCTGATCGTGATGCCGGCCATCATCTGGGCGGTCTTCCACGCATTCGTGCCGGCGGGGCTCATGTTCTCAGTGGCGGTGGTGCTGGCGGGCATGCCGGTGGCCACCAACGGCACCATGCTCTGCTACCAGTACGGCGGCAACTCCCGGGTCATGGCCCAGGGCACCTTCGTCACCACCGTGCTGGCAATAGCGAGCATCCCCATACTGGCAGGGTTCGTGGGAGTGGTTATGTAGGAAGACTACCCCTCGAAGTGCTCGACGGCTTCGGCGAGGTGGTCGATGATGCCGATGGACTGGGGGCACATAGCCTCGCAGGTGCCGCACTGGATGCACTTGGACGCGGGGCCCTCGGCGGCCTGCCAAGAGTAGAGACCCTTGACGAACTCGTTGTCCTCGCAGGTCTTCTCCAGATTCAACAGGTTCATGGCGATGGGGATCTTCACACCCTCGGGGCAGTCCTTCACGCAGTAGCCGCAGTTCGTGCATGGGATGAGATCCACGCTGCGCAGGGCCGCGATGGCGCCGTCGATGGCACCGCGCTCCGCCTCGGTCAGCGGCGCGTGGCTTTGGAAGGTGGCCATGTTGTCCCGCATCTGATCGAGCGTGGAGGCGCCGGCGAGCACCGTGAGCACGCCCGGCAGATCGAGGCAGAAGCGGTAGGCCCAGCTCGCCTGGCTCGCATCGGGATCGGCAGCGGCCAGCACCTCGGCGCCACGCTCGGGCAAGTTCGCCAAACGGCCGCCGCGCACCGGTTCCATGATGATGACGGGCACGCCGTGGGCCGCGGCCACTTCCATGCAGCGGGCAGACTGGGTGACCGGGTCGTCCCAATCCAGGTAGTTTACCTGCAGCTGCACGAAGTCCACCTCGGGATGCGCCGTCAGAATCTCCTCCAGCGTCTCGGGGCCGTCGTGCATGGAGAAGCCGACGTGGCGCACGAGCCCGTCGGCCTTCGCCTTCGCCACGTAGTTCCACATGTCGTACTCGTCGAACTTGGCCGTGCGCGCGCCGCCTAGGTTGTGCAGCAGGTAATAGTCGATGTAGTCGACCCCCAGCCGCTCAAGAGAAGTGGGCAGGCACGCCTGGGCCTCCTCCTTCGTGGGGCACGCCCAGGCCAGACACTTTGTGGCGAGGGTGTAGGCGTCCCGCGGGTAGCGTTCCACGAGCGCCTCGCGCAGAGCCGTCTCAGAGGCGCCGTTGTGGTAGACAAACGCGGTGTCCACGTAGGTACCGCCCTTCGCGATGAACTCGTCCATCATGGCCTTCAGCTGCTCGATGTCGATGGCGGTCACGTCGTCGGGGTCTGCGAGCGGAAGGCGCATGGCACCGAAGCCGAGCTTCGCCACGCCCTCGTAAGATGCGGTCATGAATTCTCCTCTCAATCATTGATGAGGAGAATGATAAAGGTTGGAGTCGGCTCCAAGTCAAGCGATTAAGCAACAAGCGCAAGCAAACGCTCTTCGGTCTGCTCGCCCACCAGGGTTTCGGCGAGCTGGCCGTTCACGAACAAGGCGAAGGACGGAAAGCCGTTGGGCGCGTAGGTTTGAGCAAGGTCGGGTGACTTGTCGACATCAACCTGGTAGACCACGGCCTGGCCCTGGACGCGATCGGCCACCTCGTTGATGATGGGCATCATGCGCTGGCAGTGAGGGCACCAGGTGGCGAAGAATTCGACGAGCACATTGCCGCTCGATTGCAGGACTTTCTCGTCGAAGTTGCCCTCGTTCAGAATCTCGATCATGATAGCTCTCCTTTGCTGGGGATGAGTCCACAGTCAGATGCGTCCCCTATTGTGGTTTCGGAATGCATCGAGACCAGCGACGCGACTGTTCTGTTATCTCCGCGCGCCCGATTGTTGCCTGTTTGTTGGAAGACGGCGAATACAATCCCGTGACGCTTTGGCGGTTCGGTGGGGAATACGGATGCGGTGGGTCATCATGAATGCAAATCCACTGTCACGGGAAGATCCGCGCGAATGCCCGCGCCCGCGCCCGCGCCGGCATTCGCTCCCCACGCGCTCCTCCAAAAGAAAGGTGATCCCATGGCCCTGCTCGCTGCCTACGCCGTTCCCCATCCGCCGCTCATCGTGCCCGCCGTCGGGCACGGCCAGGAGGCGGCCATCGCCGACACCATCGCCGCCTACCGCGAGGTCGCCCGACGCGTGGCCGCCCACCGACCCGACCTTATCGTCATCACCTCGCCTCACGCGCCGCTGTACCGTGACGGGTTCTTCATCGCCGACACGCCGGAGGAAACTGGCTCGCTGGCCGCCTTCGGGCAGCCGGACGAGCGCGTGACGACCCGCACCGACCTTCCCTTCGCCGAGGACGTGGCCGCGCGCCTGCACCGCCGAAGCATCCCCTCGGCCGGCGCCCCGGCGTCCATGGCCGACATCGACCACGGCACCTTCGTGCCGCTCCATTTCCTGGAAGAGACTATCAATCTTGATTCCGTGACGGTGGTGCGGATGGGGCTCTCGGGACTTTCCGAGGCCGACCACCGCTTTCTGGGCCGGGCCATCACCGAAGCCGCTCGCGCCCTGGGGCGCCGCTGCGTGCTCGTCGCAAGCGGGGATATGTCCCACAAGCTGAAGGAGGACGGCCCCTACGGATTCGCCCCGGAAGGACCTAAGTTCGACCGTACGGTAGCCGAGATGTTCGCCCACGGGAATTTGGAAGGCCTGTTCGGCCTGGACGCCGCCCTCTGCGACGGCGCCGCCGAGTGCGGGCTGCGCTCCTTCCAGATCATGGCCGGCGCCCTAGAGGCGACCGGCGAGCCCTTCGCTTCCGAGCTCTTAAGCTACGAGGGGCCCTTCGGCGTGGGCTACGCCGTGGCCGCCTTCGAAATCGAGGACGCGCCCGAGAGCACCGAAGAGGAGGCGGCGGCCGAAATCGTGCGGGAAGAGGATCGCGAGATCGGCGGGGCTCGCGGCGGTTCGCCGGCGTGGCCGCCGCACCCCGGAGACGACCCGATTGTGGCCCTCGCCCGGGCGAGCGTGGAGTCCATCGTCGCTCAGGGCACCGTCTTACCCCTTCCCACCGACGCACCCGAGGAGCTGACCGGCCGGCGCGCCGGGGCCTTCGTGAGCCTGCACAAGCACGGGCAGCTGCGCGGCTGCATCGGCACCATTGCGCCGGTGCGCAAAAGCCTTGCCGAGGAGGTCATTCGCAACGGCGTGGCGGCAGCCACCGAGGACCCGCGCTTCGCTCCCGTGCGCCCCGAGGAACTTCCCTTCCTCGAGTATTCCGTGGACGTGCTCGGCGAACCGGAGCCCGTCGACAACCTGGAAGAGCTCGATCCGACGCGCTACGGCGTCATCGTGACTCGCGGGCATCGGCGAGGCCTGCTGCTTCCCGATTTGGAAGGGGTCGACACCGTCTTCGACCAGATCGCCATCGCCAAGCAGAAGGCGGGCATCCGGCCAGACGAGCAGGTGCACCTCGAGCGCTTCGAGGTCGTCCGCCACACCGCCGGCGGCGAGCCGCGACGCTCCTAGATAGTCGCGAGGAAAGTCTCCCAGCCGCGGCGGCCGGCGGGGTCGTCCTTGAAGACGCCTGTGGCCATGAGGATCTCGTAGAAGGCGCGGCTGCACTCGTCCTTGATAGCAGGCAGTTCGGCTGCCAGGCGCGCGGGGAGGATGGCGCGGCCCATAATCTCGATGAGGCCGATGTTCTCCTTCTTGATGTGGAAGAGCCGCTCGGGCACATGGAAAAGCCCGAAGGGGCGCTCCGGCGTCGTGCGGTTGTTGCGCAGCACGATATCCATCACGTAGTTGTCGTCCTCGCGCCACAGGATGGGATTCGCCGTGTTGTGCTGCACGAAGCGCGCGGGAGCGCCCTCGACACCCGAGGAACCCGGAGCACTTCCCCGGCACGCCCCGCCGGGCGCCGCGGCATCGCAATCGAGGGCGGCCGTCAGAAGAACCGAGAAGGCCTTAATGCCGCACTCCTCGAAGGTGAAGGGGCGCCAGGCGTCCAGGATGCGGCAAGCTGCCTCAGTGAGGGTCGAGCGGTTGCGGCTGCGCAGGCGCACCACGGAGGCGGGCCAGCGCACGATGCCCGCCTCCACGCCTTCCAAACCTTCAATGGGAAACGCTCGCGCAATGGGCGCGTTCATCAGGGGGAAGCGGTGGCCGCCGCCTTGGAAGTGGTCGTGGCCCAGAAGGGAGCCGCCGACGATGGGCAAATCGGCGTTGGAGCCGATGAACCACTGCGGATAGGCGTCCGAGAAATCGAGCAGCCGCGCGATGGTGTCGTGGCCGATGGCCATGGGGCGGTGCTCGTGGGACGCCACGATGAGATGCTCGGGGAAGTAGCCGTAGGGCGAGAACCACCAGGCCCACGGCTCGTCGCCAAGGAAAACCTCGGTCACGGGCGCGCCCGAGCGCCCCAAACGCGCGAGGCCGTCCTTCCCCGACGGTTCCCAGCACAGGTCGCAGGTCGTCGGGGCGGCGAAAGACCCCTCTCTCGCGTCGCCCTCCACCGAGGTCACCGCAGCCTCGCCTTCTCCAGCAGGGACCGCCGCAAGCGCCGTACCACCGAGGGTTGCCCCCGCCGCAGCGGCGATGTCCCGCGGATCCTTCTCGGGCTTGGCCAGGTTGATGGTGATCTCCAAGGGCCCTGTCGGAGAATCGTACGTCCAGAAAGGATTGCCGCGCTCGTCCACGGCACCTTCCGTGCCTCTTGCGGCCCCGCTCATGGCAGCCGCCTCGCCAGCACGCCGGGGCCGCCCACGACCACCTCACGGCAGGCCCGGTAGCCGAGCAGGCCGTCCATCGCTTCCATGAAGCCGGAAACCTCGCCGACGGGCACGAGCGCCAGCACCGATCCGCCAAAACCGCCGCCGTGGATGCGCCAGGCGCCCTCTTCGCTGAGCAGGTGCGCGCACAGCCCCTGAATGAGCATGGCCGGCTGGCGCTCCCCGCAGCCGTCGCCGTGCGGGGACACGTTCTGCAGAAACTGAGCGGAGGAGGCCCCCGACAGACGCACGCACTTCAAAAACAGCGGGAAATCCCCCTCTTCCAAAGCCTGACGCTGCCGATCGACCCGGGCCACCTCGTCGAAGTAGTGCAGGGCCCGCATGACGCGCCCGTCGCCCAAGGCCGCGCGGATGTCCTGTAGGCTCGCGAACAGCGCATCGACGTCTGCGTCACCCAGGCGCGCGGCGCCCAGATGATTGGCCACCATGCGCATGTCGGCCGGGACGGAGGCGAACTCCTCGGTGTGCACCGAGTGATCCTGGCGCGAGTCGACGAGCACCACCGCATAGCCGACGCCCGTCGCGTCGAAGGCAAGCGGGGTCACCGTGGGTACTTTCGGCCCGAAATCGAGAAGCACCGTGCCTCCGCAGGCGCTGGCCAGCTGATCCTGGGCGCCGCAGGGCTTGCCGAAGTAGCGCTGCTCGGCGGTCACGCCCGCCAGAGCCAAGGCCACGGGATCAAGGGGAACGAAGCCGCCTTCTCCCCCTTCCGCGGCGACCTGGCCCGGTGCCGGTTCCGGCGTGCCCGCGAAAGGGCCGGGGCCGAACAGCGCCTCCAGAACGGCGCCCACCATCACCTCGAAGGCCGCCGAGGAGGACAAACCGCAGCCGGCGGGCACCTCCGAGCAGGTGGCCAGATCGAAGCCGCGCAACGGGCCGCCCGCCTCGTCGTAGGCGGCCAGCATGCCGCGCAGAAGGGCGCCGGAGGACTGGGTCTCCACGCCGTGGGGCCTCCGCCAATCCGCATCGTTCAGGTCGATCGCATCGGTGCCGAAGCCCTCCATGGACACCCGCACCAGATGCTTTCCGTTTTCGGCCGCAAGCCCCCAGACGCGCTCGCCGATGGCCGAGGAAATGACGCGGCCGCCCTGGTGGTCCACGTGGTTGCCCGCCACCTCCAACCGGCCCGGCGCCGAGGCGAGCACGAAGGTGCCATGGGCCGCCACGGGTGCGAACGGGGCGACCGCATCGACGTCTCCGCCGGCACCGTCGTCGGCGTCCCTGTCGACGTCCCTGCCGACACCCTCATCGGCCGCCCTCACGGGGAACGCCTCGGCGAACCGTTCCCGCAGATGCGCCAACTTGCGCTCGGCATCGGCGTCACATCTCAGCGCTACCGCACTCATCGCCGTCCTCCTTCAGCTTGTTCACCCGCCGGTCGTAGGTGAGGATGCCATTGCACTCTTCTTCCACGTCCGACAGCTGCGTGTACACGTAGGCGGAAAGCCCCGCCCCCTCCAAGGCCCCCGCGGTATCCAGGGTTCGGCGCACCTCCGCGCGCCATTCGGCCGGCGTGTCGGTGGCCCCGTAGCCGTAGGTGCCCGCGAAGGCGCTGTGACCCGCCACGGCGTGCACTACCCCGCCGAATTCCGAGATCGCAAAGGCGCGGCCGCCGGCCAGCCGCGCGTAACCCGCCAGGTCGCGCCGGTCGCGGTAGACCGCAAGCGGACGGAAATAGTTGTGCACGCTCTGGAAGTCGCCCGCGCCCTGGTCGTACCAGCCGCTCACGGCGTCGATGGGCCGCGTCGGATCCAGCAGATGGATCTCCTCGGCGCAGGCCAGCGTGTCGAATTGCCCCCAGCCCTCGTTGAACAGCACCCAGGTGACCACCGAGGGGTGCGCGCGCAAATGGGCCACCGTGCCGCGGCACTCCCGCATCCACTGGCGCTGATAGGCGACATCATCGGCGCCGAGCCTCCGCTGATGGGACGCCGAAGTATCGCTGTAATCGCCCCAGCTCCCGCGCCACAGCGTCGGCTTGTAGCTGGTTTCCCAACCGTCGTAGGTGCCCCCGCCCGACACCATGTCCTGCCACACCAGCATGCCAAGCCGATCGCAATGGTAGTACCAGCGGTCGGCCTCCACCTTCAGGTGCTTGCGCACCATGTTGAAACCGGCGTCCCTCATGGCCTGAATGTCGAAGGCAAGCGCAGCATCGGAGGGCGCCGTCATAAGGCCGTCGGACCAGTAGCCCTGGTCGAGCACCCCGCGCAAAAGCAGCGGCTCGCCGTTCAGGAAGAAGCGGAAGCGTCCCGCCCCATCTGGCGCCACCTTCACCGTGCGGAAGGCGGTGTAGCTGCGCACGACATCGGTGCCGAAGCGCACGGTGATGTCGTAAAGACACGGGTCGTCGGGGCTCCAGCGGCGCACCTCGCCGAGATCGAGCCGCAGGCGTACGCGGCGGGCCGGCCCCGCCTGTTCAGAAGACGCCTCGCCCACCGGCACCGAGCCCTCTTCGGCGAAAGCGGCGCCGGCGGCCACCTGGCGGCCCGTCGGGTCGCACACGTAGATGCGCACCAGACCCGCGTCCCCGCTCACATCGACATCCGCCGTCAGAGTGCCGGCATCGGCGTCGGGATGCAACGCCAGGGCCAGCACGCGACGAGCGGGAACGACCTCCATCCACACCGGCTGCCAAATGCCACTTTGGGCCGTGTACCAGATGCCGCCCGACTTGAGCCGCTGCTTGCCCCGCGGCTGGGTACCCGCATCGCTCGGATCGCGAACGCACAGGGCGACCACGAACTCCCGCGGCGGCGCCGGAGCCAGGTCGGCCGCCTCTTCGAGATCGTCCTTTCCCTCCCCACAGGCTCCGCCTTTCGCGTCTCCGATACCTTCAACCGCCACGTCCTCAATCGCTGCTTCCGCGCCCTGGAAACGCGCTTCCGTACTCCCCTCGCCGGCTGCCTTCTCTGCCCGCAGCGCCTCGGTGATGTCGAAGGAAAACGGCAGATACCCTCCCTCGTGAGTGCCCACGACCTGGCCGTTCACGCAGCAGGCGCAGGCGAAATCCACGGCCTCGAAATGCAGCAGGCAGCGCTCGCCCTCGCCCAGGGCGGGAACGGGCACGCGGCGCACGTACCACAGAAGCTCGTCGGGCTGAAGCTGGCGCCCCACCCCCGACAGCAGGGACTCGGGCGAGAAGGGCACGAGGATGCGCCCATCGAACGCATCGGGCGGCCGTACGGTACGATGAGCTCCCATGGGAACGAAAGCGTAGTCCCACCAACCGTTGAGGGATATAAAGCGGTCGCGGGCGAACTGCGGGCGCGGATGCTCGCTGCGCACGGAGTCGGGATCGAGCGCCTCGCCCCAGCGCGTGAGCAGCGGACGGGCAGCGCCCGGGTCGTGGTCGCGAGGCGCGCTCGCCAGCACTCGTTTGATGTCCATGGCCCCTCCTTCCCGCAATCGCGCACGGGCCCGCCGCTTGCGCGGGCGGGCCCGTTGACTTACGAGTAAGATGATAGCCGATAGGCGGCGCGGCGCGCAGATCGTAACCGATTCGCCATACCGCCGCGCAACGCCGGCGCGACGCAGAATCCGGCCGCGGAGAGCGCCAGAGCAGCTCGGCAAGATCGCCGACCTTCCAACCAGAAGCAGTGCGGAGCCCCGAATTAAGCGAGCTCGCGGGCCTCCTCGGCCTGCTGGATGTTGAGCATGCGGGTGACCACATCGATGAGCACCTCGTCCTCCACATCCGGGTGCGAGCGCAGATAGCTCACCAGTCCCACGATGAGCACGTAGAACGTCTCGTACAGATGGTCGGACTGCTCGCCGTACTTCGTCTGCTCCACCATGGGGTGCGTCACCATGAACTCGGCGCCCTGGGCGGCGAAGCGGTTGAGGAAATCCAGGTACAGCGCCGCATTCTCCTGGGTGGAAAGGGCCATGCGGAAGGTGTTCTTCTCGAACAGCACCATGCGCATGATCTTCACCATGGAGTGCAGCGACTCATCGGTGGCCAGCGCCGTCTGGCTCTCGTGCCAGTGCTGCATGGCCTCCAGAAAATCGGTGATGTACTGGTCGAGCACGGCGCTCGTCACTTCTTCCTTGTTCTGGAAGTAGTGGTAGAACAGCGAGCGCGTCACGCCCACGTGGTTGGTGATGTCCTGGATGGAGGTGCGGGCCAGGCCCTTCTCCTCGTACAGCTCGCGCGCGGCGACAACGATCTCCGCCGAGCGCTTGGCCGTGTCGTTGCTGCGGAGTACCTCGCGCGTCGCTACACCTCGAGTGCTCTTCTTGTTCGACTGCATGAGGGACCTCCTGTCTCTTAAGCGCACCCGGGCGACAAACCCGCAAGAATGGGTGCCATAGGGGAATGCTTGCTGCCTGTGCAATCCGATGGAGCGTACCTTATAGCTTCCTCTAGCTTGTCGCTGTCGCGTCAGGTCTCTGTTACCTCCCTGTCATTATCTGGATACAGAGTGTTCAGATTCAAATCCAATGGTGAGTTTTTAGTCATCTAATGCGACTGCCTAACGATAGGGTTAAGCTACGGTATTTCACAATGGCCCGTGTATCGCCGTGAAGTACAATGATCCAGATGGATTTCTCTCTCGTCGAAGGAGCCTTTGTGGCCAAACGCATAATTACGATTCTGCTCGCGTTGCTCGGCGCGCTTCTGGCTGCGGCCCTCGCCTACGTCGCCTACGTCATGATCACCTACGAGCGACTCCCCGACAATCTGGCGCTCGCCGTGGACGCTCCTTTGGCCGCCGACGAGGCTGCGCCGGTCGTTTCCGCTGATGAGGAGTTCACCGTGGTGACGGCCAACCTCGGCTTCGGCGCCTACAACCGCGACTTCGACTTCTTCATGGACGGCGGAGGCGGATCGGTGGCCGAAAGCCCCGAGGTGGTGCGCGAGGACATTCTCGGCTCGGCCGAGGCCCTGCGCGCACTCTCGCCGGATTTCGTCCTCTTCCAAGAAGTGGATATAGACGGCACCCGCAGCCACCACATCGACGAGTACGAGCTTCTGCGCACCCAGTTTCCGAGCGACTGGTCGGTGTTCTGCCAGAACTACGACTCGGCCTTCCTCGCCTGGCCCCTCTACGCACCTCACGGCGCCAACCGCGCGGGTCTGGCCACGTTCTCGCGCCTGCCCGTGAGCGACCCGGTGCGCAAGAGCCTCCCCATTTCAGACAGTTTTAGCAAGTTCCTCGACCTGGATCGCTGCTACTCCATCGTGCGGGTGCCGGCAGGCGACGCGGAGCTGGTGCTCTTCAACGTGCATCTGTCCGCCTACGGAGCCGATGCCTCTATCATGGCGGCCCAGCGCGAGAAGCTCTACGAGGACATGACGGCCGAGCGGGCGGCGGGCAACTACGTCATCGCCGGCGGCGACTACAACCACGACATGATCGGCGTCTCCGGCGAGGTGTACGGCAATGCAACCCAGGTTGTGGAAAGCTGGGCGAAGCCCTACGACTTCGCTGGCGTGCCAGAGGGCTTCACGGTGGCCGCCAAGGCGAAGCTCAATGAGACGGGCACCGCCGCCTTCCCCGACGCCGCCACCTGCCGCGACGCCGGGCGCCCCTACGACGGCACCAACGACCGCTGGGTCATGGACACGTTCATCTACTCCGACAACGTGGAATGCCTCGACTGCTCCACCGTGGATCTGGACTTCGCCTACTCCGACCACAACCCCGTCGCCATGACCTTCAAGCTGCGATAGCCTTCGCGTCATTCGCGTTACAATGAGGAGGATTGGAAAGGGAGGGCCGTGAAGGAACGCTTCGCGATATGGCTGGCGCCGCAGAACGGCGAGCGCCGAGAGGTCGCGCCGCTGCGGCAGTTGGGGTGGGCGTTTCTGCTCGCCTGGGTGTTCTGCGTGTTCTACACCAACGCCGCCGGCGTGCTGAGCGGGGATGCGATCCCGGATGCGGGCGAAGCTGCAGCTGGCGCGTCCTCCGGAGCCTCCTCGATGGGCGCCGCGCTCTTCTACGCCGTGCTCCCCTTGGCCGCATCCGTGGCGACGCTGGCGGCCATCGTGCTCGCCGAGCCGCGCATCGGCTCGCCCACAAGCCATCGCCCCCTCTTCGTCGTCGCCCCCGCCCTTACGGCCGCGAGCACTCCTTTCATGTTCGTCTCCGTCGCCGATCCGGGGCTTAACGCTGCGCTCTTCGGCATCGGCGCCGTGGCCACGGGCATCGGAAGCGCACTTCTGTGGGCGATGTGGGGCGAGTACTACGCCGTCATCCCCCGAGATCGAGCGGAATGGCTCGCGCCGGTTTCCGCGGTATCCGCCGCCGTCATCGTGCTTCTGGTATCCGCCATGGACGGTTGGGTGCCCGTTGCCGTCGCCGCGGCGCTGCCGCTTTTGTCCGGCCTCTGTTTCCATCTCGCGTGGACGCCAGAAGCCGCCCGCACCGAAGAGGCGCTCGCAACCGCCCATCGCTTCGCAACCGAGCAGCGCTCCCCCTTGGCGGGGCTCGGGCGCACGGGGTTCGGCATCCTCGTCGTGTTCTCCATCGTGAGCATCGCGGGCATGATGAGCGCCGAGCGGGTGGAGGGCATCCCCCTTCAAGCCATCCTGCTGTTCAGCGCGCTCATGATGGCCGTGGTGGCGGCCATGGCCATTTCGGGACCGCGCCGCATATCCCTGTTCTTCCTCTACCGCTGGATGTGCCCCACCCTGGTCATCGGATTTGCGGCCGTCATCCTGCTCGGGCAGGCCGGCGCCCTTGTTGCCGTGGCCGCATCGCTCGGAGGCCGTTTCACCTTCTGCCTGATCGCCCAGATCTACTTCGCCAACTACGCCGCCGCCGGCCGCGCGACCCCCGCCCAGGCCTCAAGCTTGGGATGGCTGTTCGTGCATGCGGGCGACCTTCTCGGCCTCGTTTTGTGGATCGTTCTCGAACCGCTGATGTTGGCGCAGCCGACGGGGCTCACCGCGGTGAGCGTGGGGTGCATCGTCGTTCTCGTGACGGTCACTATGGCCGTTATGGGCGAGACCTCCACATTCCTGCGCATCCCCGAGACCGCAAAGGATCAGCCCCACGCGCATGGGAAGGGCCTCGTGACCGAATCGCCGGATGCCCACGATGCCATGGACCAGCCCGGTGAGCCTCAGCCGGATGCACCGGCGCCCACTACCGCACCAACCGCCGACGCATCTGGCGAGGTGCACGGCGCGGCGCGCATCGACGAGCTCGCCCGCGTCGGCGGCCTCACGCCGCGCGAGACCGAGGTGCTCGCGTTGCTCGCCCAGGGCCGTTCCATCCCCTACATCCGCGACGAGCTCATCATCAGCCGCGAGACGGCGGCCACCCACGCCAAGCATATCTACGCAAAACTGGGCGTCCACTCCCGCCAAGAGCTCATCGACCTCGTGCGACAGTGATTTTGGCCAAAACGCAAAAATGGGCTCCCTCGAAGGGGAGCCCTGAAAAACGCCTGCTGAAGGGAGGGTTGGCAGGCTCGGGAAAAGCGAGCGGTCGCCCTATTCCACGCCCAAGGCGTGCTTGGCGGCGATGCGGGCGAAGGTGGCCGTGCGGCCGGCGTTGATGCCCGTGAAGTTGCTCGGGTAGTTGTGCGGATAGAAGCCGCCCTGGTCGTTGCCGCAGACGTACAGGCCCTCGATGGGCGTGCCGTCGTTCTTGAGCGGCTGGGAGTTCACGTCCGTGATGACGCCGTGAATGGTCACCAGAAGCTCGCCGCCGATGCGCGCCGCAAAGAAGGGCGCGGTCTCCACGTCGGAGAGGCGATAGGCCGGCTTGCCGAAGTCGGTGTCCTCGCCTGCGGCCACCAGGCCGTTGTAGCGCTCCACCGTGGCCAGGAACGTGGCCTTCTGGTCGGCGTCGAACTCCATCATGTCGGCGAGCGCCTCTAAGGTGTCGGCCTTCTTCAGCGTGCCGGCCTCCAGGCGCGGATTCAGCCAGAACTCGTCCAGGTGCTCCTTGGACATGGCCTCGCAGTCGTACACATCAGCGTTGAAGGCGGTGCCGGAGGGCGCCGGGTACAAGCGAGAGCAGCCGCAGGTGTCGAACTGGGCGATGTCGTCCCAGTAGTTGCCGTCCCAGACGATCCAGCTGTAGTGCTTCGGCTGGTTCGCGCCGGCGGCGTAGCTCATGGGATAGCACTGATCCTCGTTCATGAAGCGCTCGCCGTTCACGTTCACGTGCAGGAAGGGCTGGCTGCCGGGCAGGAAGATGTCGCCGCCCATGCGGTCCTCGTTGAACTCGAAGCCGTCGGGCAGAATGGCGCGGTTCCAGATCATGCAGGCGCCGCCGGCCTCAAGCTCGGCGCCGGCCCACAGCGCCATGCGGATGCCGTCGCCGGTCTCGGTCACCGAATCGCGCAGGGCGCACCAGGCCGAGTTGCCGGGAGCCAGATCGGCCAGCATCTCGTTGTTGGCGCCGTAGCCGCCGGTGCAGATGATGACGCCCTTGGCGGCGTTCACCTGGACAAAGCCCTCCTTGCCCTCGGCCACCACGCCGGTCACGCGGCCGGCCTCGTCGATGAGGAGCTGCTGTGCGGGCGTTTCGAAGCGGATCTCGCCGCCGAGATCGGTGGTGAACACATCGGCCATGACTTCGAGGTGCGTGTAGGAAGTGTAGTTCGGGCCGTCCGGATTGTACTCATCGAGGCAGGGGTTGTAGCACATGGCCGGATAGTAGGCATGCGGGTCGTCGGGGCAGTGCCACTCGAAGGGGAAGAGCATGCCCTTGGGGCCCAGCGTGTCGGCCATCCACTCGATCATCTCACCGGACTTCTCGGCCCAGGTCTTGTACATGAGCATGTTCGCGTCGCCGGCCTGGGTCTGGTTGGCGTGGTTCAAAAGCGTCGGCACGTCTTCCTGATGGTCGGGGGCCAGTTTGGAATTCAGAGCGCCGATGGCCTCGCGGGCGGCGGCGATGGCGCCGGCCTTCTCCAGCACGACCACCTTCGCGCCGTTCTGGGCGGCGGTGGTGGCGGCCACAAGGCCCCCGTTGCCCGCGCCCACAACCACGATGTCGGCGTCAACGGTTTCCACGAATTCCGTGGGCATCTCCGGCTTGTCGCGCCAGCTTGTCGCGGCCGCAGCACCGGTGTCGGCGGTCTTCGTGCCGCCCTCGGCCGCGGGGGTCGGCGCGCAGCCCGCAAGGCCCATGGCGGCCAGGGCACCGGCCGCGGCGGCACCGGTCAGAAATCCACGACGGGAAAGATTGGTTTCCATTGCATCCTCCTAAAGACGGTTCGCGCCCGGCCCTCCCTTACGTGAACCGGTACGCATCCGGCCCTCCCATAAGCGAACCGAACGGGACGTATCTTAAACAGGATGCAGCAGGCCGCACATCGCCCGCATTCGGGTATTCACCCACTGACTACCTGGGAAAATGCGAAATATACCCGAGAATGGGTGAGAAGGTTTCGACTCGAAACGCACGACGGGCGAAGGGGTTGCGCTTCCTGCGCCGCCCCTTCGCCCGTTGCTACGCGACCCTCGTCGCGCAATGGCAATGCGATGGTTATTTCAGCAGCATCCCCGAAGCCACTTCATCGGCAACCTTGTCGCCTTCAAGCGAACGCAAAATTTGGATGCCGAAGGACAGCGCCGTGCCGGGGCCCGTGGCAGTGATAAGGTTTCCATCGACGAAGACGTCCTTGCCCGCCTGGTAGATGTCGGCCGGCCAGCCTTCCTCGCAGCCCGGGTAGCACACGGCCTTGCGCCCGGTGAGCAGCCCCGCGTTGGCGAGCACCATGGGCCCGGCGCAGATGGCGGCCACGTACTCGCCGGCTTCCATGCGGCGCGTGAGCTCGGCCACGACACGTTGGCTCTTGCCCAGGTTGTCAACGCCCACCGAGCCGCCGGGCACGATGGCAATATCGAACTGCGTCAGATCGAGGGTGGAAAGCGGCGCATCGGCCTGAAGCGTCACCGCTTGGGCCGCCCGCACGGTCAGATCGTCGGACACGGCAGCGAGCACCACGTCCACCCCGCCGCGCCGAAGCGCGTCCACCGGGGCCACCACCTCCACGGGCTCGCACCCGTTCGCCACAAACACCACTGCCGATTTCGCCATAATTTGTCCTTTCAAGAGAGCCTTCCAGCACCCCGCAATGAGCGCCTCTGTCCAGCGCCCCATTGTAGTTCAACCCGCAAGCCCTCGACAACATCGAGACCTACCTTACCGCAAAAGGGTATTCGCTATGCTAGCTTTGAAAGACGATCTCACCCTCTACCACGGCAGTTACGCTTCCATCGAATGCCTTACGTTCGAGGGGAGCGAGCCCTATGGGATTTGACGAAGAGGCCGTGACCGACGAGCAGCGCGAAGCGTGCGCCGTTGTGGTGATGCGAACCATGCTGGAAGACTGGTGCGACGACACCGGCGTTCCCTTCGATGATGCACTGGACGCCTTCGCCTCATCGCGCACCTATGAGCTGCTCTTCGACTTCTCCTCCCGCCAATGGGCAGAAGGCCCCGACAACCTTCGCTTCGTGTGGGAGCAGGAGCGGAGGAACGGCTAGCTGATCTGCTCGGCCTCGCCCGGGGCCTCTCTCGCCGAGACGGATGGAGCACCATGGCAATATCTCCCATTACGTCCTGATTTGTGTGGGTTTTGACACTTTTACGTCCTTGTTTTTGTATACTTGTAACGTGCACTGAGCAAGGAGGCTGCCAATGGAACGTTTTCTCATGCGTGATCTCGAAGCATGGCGCGAGAATCCTTGCAGGAAGCCCCTTATCATCAACGGGGCTCGCCAGGTGGGAAAGACGTGGCTCATCAAAGAATTCGGAAGGCGCCATTACAAGAGCGTCGCTTATGTGAATATGGACAACAACTCAGCCATGCGCGAGCTGTTCGACACCGGGTACGACATCGACGTTCTCATCGCCGGCCTCCAGCTGCAAACCGGCGTCACCATCGAGCCCGACTCGACCCTCATCGTGTTCGACAAAGTCCAGGAAAACCCCAAGGCGCTCACGGCCCTCAAGTACTTCGATGAGGATCCGCGTGGTTTCTCGGTCGTAGCCGCTGGCTCTTTGCTGGGAATCCTTCTCCAAAGCGGGACGGGCTTTCCCGTGGGGAAGGTGGAAGCACTCGACCTCTACCCCCTTTCCTTCGAAGAGTTCGCCTTAGCGGCCGAAGGAGAGCAGTTCCTGGCCTCATTGCAGAACCCGAACCCGGCGCTCATCCAGGCCTTCAAATCACGGGCGATCGCCCTTTTGAAAACCTACTATTTCGTCGGGGGGATGCCCGAGGCAGTCAGCGCGTTTCTCGACAGCAGGAGCTACGATGACGCACGGGCCGTTCAGAAGCGGATCCTCGCCGACTACGAGCGCGACTTCTCCAAGCACATCGCCCCCCGCGAGGCCGAACGGGTCTTCGCCGTGTGGGACTCCGTCGTCGCTCACCTATCCCAAGAGAACAAGAAGTTCATCTTCGGCCGCCTCGCGAAGGGCGCCCGGGCGAAGGAGTTCGAGAGCGCCCTCACGTGGCTGAGGCAAGCCGGCCTTATCTACCAGGTGCCGCGCGTATCCAAACCAGGCATCCCCCTCAAGGCCTATCGAGATCCGAGCGCTTTTAAGGTGTTCCTGCTAGACGTGGGCCTGCTCGGCGCTATGAGTGAACTGGACAGCAAGAGTATCATCGAAGGCAACACCCTTTTCGAGGAATTCAAAGGGGCGCTCACCGAGCAGTACGCGTGCCAAGAGCTTATAGCAAGCTGTGGGCTTGTCCCCTATTACTGGTCCGCCGAGAACTCCCGGGGAGAAGTGGACTTCCTCGTGCAGTCGGCCGGTGCCGTCTACGCCATCGAGGTAAAAGCCGAGGAGAACCTGCGCGCCAAGAGCCTGCGCAGCTTCAAGGAAAAGTACCCGGAAGTTCAGGCCCGGCGCTTCTCGCTTTCCGACTACCGCGAGCAAGACTGGCTCACCAACGTCCCTCTCTACCTGATGGGGAACACGGGGCTTTGGCTGTAGCGACGAGGCTGCTCTTTAGACCGATATACTCACCAGCTCGTGGTCTTCGATGCCGAAGGGGCGCAGGCGGGCAAGGGCCGCCAGGGCATCGGATACCTCGGCGAAGGCGGCGGCCTCGGGGCTGCCCGGAAGGGCGCCGAGACCCCCGGGGATCGTCTCGCCGCAGGCATCGCGCGCCTCCTCGGCCCAGCAGGCGGCCTCGGAGAGCAGCACGGCATCGTTGCGAACGAAGGCAGCCAGCGCCTCGATCATCTGCGGGTAGAGCACCGCCGTCTTCGAGCGGCGCGCGCAGCGGGCGAAATCGTCCACCCAGGTGAGCATATGGTCGCGCACGAAGGCCTCCTCATCGCGCAGGGACGCGGCCAGATCGCCCACGTTCCCCGCGCGCAGCTCCGCCAGGGAGCGCTCGGCCTCATGGGCCATAAAGCCGCACATGGTGGCGATATGGTCATCGGGGATGCGCATGAGGCGCGTAAGTTGAAGCCCGCGCTCGCGAAAGATGGCGCGCACGGCCAGAGTGTTCTCCTGGAAGACGGCGGCGTCCTTCGTGCGGTAGGGCGATTCCATCGGCTGGCAGGGCACTTCACCCGGACCGATGAACAGGCGCGTGTACTCGTCGCGGGCCTGCTCGGTCAGCACCGCGCCATCGACGCACTCGCCGAGGTTCTCCAAAAAGCGCCCGAGGCCCTTCATGGAGGGGTCGTCGCCGGCGTACTCCTCCGCCACGTCACGCGTGGTCTCCGACAGCACGCATGCCACCATGGCCGCATCCGGCGTACCGCCGAACAGCTTGTGGAACAGCGTGTACAGGTAGGCGCGCGACAGAAGCAGCGCCTCCAGGTCGATGGACTCGCGACGCATGTTGACGACATCGGTCATGATGGCTCCCTCCTCTAGCAAAAGGGGCGGCCGCACCGATCGCCCCAGCAGCATTCGCGTTTACAGAACGACCGGGTTGAAGTCCTCGAGCAGGGCCCCGCGGCTGGCGCCGATGAGGATGTTGGGGGTCGTCGTGGCGGCCGGCTCCGTGCAGGGCAGCTCGCTCACCGCATCGGGATGGGCGGCGCGCAAATCGTCCATTTCGCCAAACTCGATGGCGCGCATGGGGCACGCCTCCACGCACACCGGCTCGTGCCCCGCCTCGCGCAGCGCCCGGCAGGTGTCGCACTTCTGGACGATCTTGTCCTCCTCGATGAACTGCGGGGCACCGTAGGGGCACGAGTTCACGCAGGTCTGGCAGCCGATGCAGGCCTCGTCATCGTGCTGCACGGTGCCGTCGTCGTCCTTGTACATGGCGCCCGTGGGGCAATTCGCCACGCAGGCGGGGCTTTCGCAATGGTTGCAGGAGATGTTCAGGTGGAACATCGCCACCTCCGGGTACGTCCCGCATTCGAAGGTGTCCACCCGGCGCAGGCGGGGGCCCGCCACCTGGATGTCGCGACGGTCCTTGCAGGCCACCTGGCAGGTCTTGCAGCCGATGCAGCTGGCCAGGTCAACGTAAAATCCCAAGCTCATGATTTAAGCCTCCTGTCCGTTGTCGGCACCGGGCACCACATAGGCGGCCGTGCCCTCGTCGTCTATACCCGCGGCCAGAAACGGCCCGCGCTCGAAGTCTTCCACCAACGGCTCGCCGTCGTACTTCTCAATCTCGATGAGCAGGCTGTTGTACCCGTCCACCTGGGGGAAGTAGTTCGACTGCAGGCCGTCGGAGAGCATCTGCTCGCTCCCGCCGCGGTCGATGATGTTCTCGGGGTCGGACTCGTCGAACACCGAGTGCACGCCGTGGGGAATGCCCACCACGCCGGGCATGTAGCCCTGCATGGGCTGGGCGATTCTCAGCATGCTGCCGAAGTCGTTGAAGCAGCGCACCGTGTCGCCGGCTTTGATGCCGCGGGCCTCGGCGTCTTCCACGCTCATGAACACTGGGTTGCGGAAGGCCTCCTGGGTCCAGGTCATGTTGTCGTAGCAGGTGTGGGCGCGGCGCATGTAGTGCGGCGTGTAGGCCTGCAGCGGGTAAGCGCCCTTCTCCTTGGCCTCCCAGTTGGCAAACGTCTCCTGGTAGCCGCGGCGCGGCACGAAGTAGTTCGCGTAGGGCTTGATGGGCGTATCGTTCAGACCGATGCGGTTCACGTTGTCGGCCTTGTACTGGCAGTAGATCTCCAGTTTGCCCGACACCGACGGGCGCGGCCAGGCCGGGTCGGCCACGACGACCGACTCGCCGTCCTCGCCGATTCCCAGCTTGTCGTCGCGGTAGCCCACGTAGTTGCGCGGATCGCCCTCCGAGCGCTCAACCACATAGCTTCCGTCGGCCATGAACTGGTCGAAGGCGACCTTGCCCTCCTGGGCCGGGTAGCTCGCGTGGTACTTCTCGTTGTCGGCCTCGGTCCAGGTGATGACCGGCTCCCACTTCGTCGCGTCCTCATTCAGCACGCGCATGCCGAGGAAGTAGCCAAGCCACTGGTCGTAGTTGCTCTTCGGGTAGGCGTCGTCGGGGTTATACCCCATGCGCTCGATGATCTCGCGGAAGACGCGCTTCTCCTCGCGGGCCTCGTACATCGGCTTCACCAGGGGCTTCCAAGCAAGCAGGGCGTCCTTGCGCTGCTTCTGGCCGTTGCCGTCGCCAAACGGGCTCGGCCAGGACAGCTCGCCCCAAGACTCGTCGTCGTTGCCCTCCCAGTGGGTGCACACCGGCAGGATGATGTCGGCGAACTGGGCCGTGAGCGAGAACTTGATCTCGAAGGACACGCAAGTGTCGGCCGCGCGCATGACCTTGATGGCCGTGGCGAGGTTGCCGCGCGTCTGCATGAAGTTCGAGTTTGTCTGCACAAGCATGCGCGGGTTCACCGGCATCTCGCGGGCCTCGTGGTAGACCGGCGTGTTGGCGCGCAGCTTCGTCGGGTCGCCCACCACGTCGCTGGAGCCAAGGTCGTAGGGGCCCTCCGAAGAGGACAGGTACTTGCCGTCGGCAAGCGAGCTCCACCAGGAATTGCCCTCGATGTTGCGGTTGGGGCCCGTGGCGGCGGGGCTGCCCACCAGGTTGTCCACATAGCCGTAGTCGCCGCCGACGTGCTGGATGAGCCGGTAGCCCGAGTCGCCCGCATCCCACGTGTAGATGGCCGCCGAACCATGGCCGCTCTTGCCGAAGTGCCCGCCCAAGGCCGACACCGTCATGAAGGCCTGGGAGAGGTTCTCGGCGCCCAGGTAGCGAGAGGCGGCGTAGCTGTGCAGGAACATGACGGCGTTGTTCTTGCCGGCCATCTCGGCGTACCAGGTAATGTCCTCAACCGGCGTGCCGCAGATCTCCGTCGCCCATTCCGGCGTCTTTGGCGTGTTGTCGTAGGCGCCCAGCAGATAGTCGCGGAAGTTCTCGTCGGTGGTGGCATCGGCGGGCATGGTCTCCGGCGTGAAGCCCACGGTGCGCTCGTTCACGAAGTCCCAATCGATGATGTCGCCGCGCTCCTCGTCGAGCCGCACCATCTCGTAGGCCACTGCCAGCAGGAAGGCCGTATCGGTGCCGGGGCGCACGCGGATCCAGCGGGCGTCCATGGCGGCGGCGGTGGCGTTGTAGTCGGGGCCGACGAACACGAAGTTGACCCCGGCCTTCTGGGCGTTCTTCAGCCAGTACATGGAGGAGTGCTGCGACCAGGCCGGATTGCAGCCGTACAGCACGATGGTGTCGGCGTTGGGCAGGTCGTACTTGTCCGGCGCCATCATGAGGTCGGGATGATCGCCGTGGGAGTACATGCCCAGCGCTTCCGTTTGGAAGGCCCAGCAGCCGAAGGACTCGCACTCGGTGTTGTACACCGCGCCGCCAATGACCGGGAACATGGCGGAGCCGGGGGCCCAGCGCCAGCCGTTGCAGATGACGGCGTCCTGGCCGTACTGCGCGTAGACGCGCTTCAGCTCGTCGGTCACGTAGGTCAGCGCCTCGTCCCAGCTGATGCGCTCCCATTCGTCCTTGCCGCGCAGCTCGCCGTGGGCGGCCTCGCCGCCGCCGGGCTGCCAGCTCTTGCGCTTCATGGGGTACTTGATGCGGTCGGCGTTGTACACCTGCTGGCGCAGGGAGCGCCCGCGCAGGCAGCCGCGCTGCTGGGGGCAGTCGAAACTGTCCGCATGGGAGTCGTCGGTCTTCTGGCGCACCACGACGCCGTCCACCACGTACCCCATGTTCAGGCACATCTGGTTGCAGTTCTGGTGGCAATGGATAGGCATCCACTCGCCCTTGCCCTCGATGATGGCGGCGTCGCTGGCCACCTTATGGGTCGTCGCGCCGGCACTCCCGCCGGTCTCGGCCATGTCGGTGGCCGTGCTCGGCGCGCAGCCCGCAAGCCCGACCGCCGCCGTGGCGGCGGACGCCTTCAAGAAATCGCGACGCTTCATGCCCTTGTCCAATAGAGCCATGAACATCACCCTCCTCTTCTCGTGTCTTCTCTGACAGCTCGAATCATACGGAGGGCACCCCTTCCATAGGTAATGCTTATATTGTAATCTTGTAAATGCTTGAAAGGCATGCAGGATGTGCCAGACCCAATCTCGCCTGGCGTAATAGACGCGGACAGCGCGGCAGCCGAGCACGCCGGGGAATCGAAGGGGGAACCATGGAACTGAGAACGCTCCGCTATTTCGTCACCGTCGTCCGCGAGGGCTCCATCACCGCGGCGGCCAAGTCATTGCACGTCACCCAGCCGACGCTCTCGCGCCAGCTGGCCGCTTTGGAAGACGAGCTGGGGCACCTTCTGTATCAGCGCAACCGCAAAGGCATCGAGCTCACCGAGCAGGGCGTCATCCTGCGCCGCTACGCCGAGTCCATCCTCGCTTTGGCTGACAAGGCCGAGGAGGAGATCGCCCTTCCCACCCATTCCATCGCCGGTAAGGTGCACATCGCCGCCGGCGAGACCCAGGCCATGGAGCTTGTCGCCGAGGCCATGAAGCGCACGAGCGCCGCCTACCCCGGCATCACCTTCGAGCTGTACAGCGGCACCTCGGCCGACCTCATGGACAACTTCGTCCGCGGCTTCTACGACTTCCTTCTGGAATGCGAGCTGCGCAGCCATGTGGACATGCACACCTTGCGCCTACCCCACACCGACACGTGGGGTCTCCTTGTCCGCCGCGACAACCCCCTGGCAGCAAAGGCGGCCGTCATGCCCGAGGACCTGCTGGACCAGCCGCTCATCAGCTCGCGCCAAGGCGTGAAGGTGGGCGTGCTCGGCCAATGGCTGGGAGACTTGGCCGACGAGATGGACGTGCGCGCCACCTACAACCTGCCACTGAACGCCAAGTTCCTCGTGCGGCAGGGCATCGGCAGCGCGTTCACCTATCGCGGCCTGTTCGAGGCCAACGAGCTGAACGACTTGGCTTTCGTACCGCTGTCCCCCACCCTGGAATCCACCCAGGGCCTCGTCTGGCGCAAGACCCTCCCCACCCGCCAAGCCCAAGCTTTTTTGGATACGTTGAAGGGCCTCTGCGCCGAGCGCGATTTCGAAAATCCGCCGGCAGATGCCAGTTGAGGGCAGAAATGGCGCGACGCGCCTTCCCAACGCCGGCCATTTCAAGGTTGAACTGGCATTTTCAACCATTTCGGCCCTGAACTGGCACCTTCCATCGGCCATTTCTGCGTCGAAGTGGCATTAGCCCGCCCGAATGCTGAAGACTCCGAAGTTCGCCGGCTCGTTTAGCAGCCGAAGAGCTCCTCCGTCTTTTCCATGCGCTCGATGATCGGCACGTCGAAGGGGCAGCGGGGCTCGCAGTCGCCGCAGGCGATGCAGGCGCCGGCCGTGACGTCCATGGCCTTGTAGTGGGCCGCCACCGAGGCGGGCACCTCGCCCGCCATCTCGGCCAAGTCGGCGAACTTGTTGGAAAGTGCGATGTTGATGCCCACCGTGCACGGCGCGCAGTGGCCGCAGTAGGTGCACTGGCCCATGTAGGCGTGCTTGGGCGCCCCGGCCAGCACGCTCGCGTAGTCGCGCTCGGCGGCGGTGGCGCCCTCGTAGGCCAAGGCCTCTTTCAACTGTTCCACGGTTTCCACGCCCACCATGACGCTCGCCACCGCGGGGCGCGTGAGCGCGTAGTGGATGCACTGCACCGGCGTGAGCGCCACCCCGAAGGGCGACGCGTCGGCGGAAAGCAGGCGCCCGCCCGCGTAGCCCTTCATCACCGTGAGGGCCACATCCTTCTCCTCGGCCCGGGCGTACAGGCGAGCGCGCACGGGTTCGATGCCATCGCCGGCCACGTTCTCGTAGTCGCCGAACAGATCTTCCAAATCCTCGGAAGCCGGCATCATGTCGAAGGCCGGGTTCAGCGAGAACATGATGACCTCGATCTCCGGCTCGTCACAGGCGAGCAGCGCCACTTCGGGATTGTGGGTGGAAAGGCCGATGTGCCCGATCTTGCCCGCAGCCAGAAGTTCGCGCACGTATTCGATGAAGGGGCCGTCCATGATGGCGCGGAACTCGTCGCAGGCGTCCACGTAGTGGATCATGCCCAGTTCGACGTGGTCGGTGCGCAGGCGCGCCAGCAAGTCCTCGAAGGCCGGGCGCACGTGGTTCAGCTCGCGGGTGCGCACGTACTGGCCGTCCTGCCAGGTACTGCCGATGTGGCCCTGGATGATCCACTGATCGCGCGTCGGCTCAAGCGCCTCGCCGAGGGCCGAACGCACCGCCGGGTCGCTCATCCAGCAGTCCACGATGTTCACGCCGGCCGCGGCGCCCCGGGCGGCCATGGCGTTCACCTCGGCCTGCTCCATCTTGCCGATCCACTCGGCGCCGAACCCGATAACACTCGCCTTCAGGCCCGTGCGGCCCAATTTCCGATACTCCATGGCACGTCCTCTCTTCTTCGCAAACCCTATGCTGCCGCGACGTTCTTCTTCGATCATCTTGCCTTATCGCGACCTTCTCATTCCCCGCTTCCCCCATTAAAGCATTTAGAGCTAACTCCAAGGAAAGGGAACTCCGTGAAGCCCTTCTGCATTCTCGGCCATTGACACCTTCCCGGAAGACGACGGGCGTACACTGGCGCCATCAGGCCGGCTGCGGCCGCAGACAGGCATTTCGGCCGCTCATCTGGCCGCTCGCCTACGCCGACGCCCGCGCACGCCGGCCATTCATCTAGCGCTGAAGGAGGCGCCCATGCTGAACCATTTCTGCAAGAAACCGTTTTGGGAGTGCACGCAAACCCTGGCCGCCGTGGCCCAGGGACGCCAACCCGCCGACACCGTGATCACGGGCGCGCGGCTCGTGAACGTGTGCACGGCCGAAGTGCAAGACGACATCGACGTGGCCATCGCGGAGGGTCGCATCGCCTATGTGGGGCAAAGCGCCGCCCATTGCATCGGCGAGAACACCCGCGTCATTGACGCCATCGGCCAGGTGATTGCCCCGGGCTTTCTGGACGGGCACATCCACGTGGAGTCCTCCATGATCGGCGCCGGCGAGTACGCCCGGGCCGTTATCCCCCACGGCACGGTGGGCATTTACTGGGATCCCCACGAGGTGTGCAATGTGCTCGGCCTTGAAGGGGTGCAGGTGATGATGGAGGACGCTGCGCGCACGCCGCTGAAGGCCATGGTGACCACACCTTCCTGTGTGCCGGCCGTGCCCGGCTTCGAGGACACCGGCGCCGCCGTGGGCGCCGCCGAGATCGCCGATTCCATGACCTGGGACGGCGTGGTGGGCCTCGGCGAGATGATGAACTTCCCCGGTGTGCTGGCGGGCACCGATCACGCCCACGGCGAAGTGGCCGCCACCCTCGCCGCCGACAAGGTGGTCACGGGCCACTACTCCATCCCCGAGACCGACCAGGGGCTGAACGCCTACGTCGCCAGCGGCGTGCGCTGCTGCCACGAGTCGACCCGCGCCGAGGACGCGCTGGCCAAGATGCGCCTCGGCCAGTACGCCCAGCTGCGCTACGGCTCGGCCTGGCTCGACCTGCCGAACCTGGCGGCGGCCATCACCGAGACCGACATCGACACGCGCTTCACAAACCTCATCTCCGACGACACGCACCCGCACACGCTCGTGGCCAACGGGCACCTCGACTACATCCTGCGCAAGGCCGTGGAATGCGGCATCGACGCGGTGCGCGCCATCCAGATGATGACCATCAACACCGCCACCTGCTTCCGCATGGACAACGAGCTGGGCTCCATCACCCCGGGCAAGTGCGCCGACATCGTGTTTTTGGACAACCTGGAGGATTTGAACGTCACCCGCGTGCTCATCGACGGCGACGTGGTGGCCGAAAACGGCGCGTGCACCTTCCCGCTTCCGCCTTTCGAATACCCGGCGTGGGTGACCCACTCCATGCACCTGGGGCGCGCCATCGCACCCGAGACGTTCCGCGTGGAAGCACCCACCGACGCCGCCGAGGGTGACGCGGTATGCGTGCGCGTCATCGAAGTGCTGCCCGGATCGGTGCCCGACCGCGAGGTTCGCGCCGCGCTCACCGTGACGGACGGCGCCCTGGAAAGCGATCTTGACCAGGACGTGCTGAAGACCTTCGTCTTCGAGCGCCACCACGAGACGGGCACCTTCGGCGTCGGGTTCACCAAGGGCTTCGGCATCAAGCGCGGTGCCATGGCCTCCACGGTGGCCCACGACGCCCACAACCTGCTCGTAGTGGGCACCAACGATGCGGACATGGCGCTGGCGGCCAATACGCTCGCCGAGGTGGGCGGCGGCATGGTCGTCGTGGCCGACGGCGAGGTGCTCGGCCTCGTGGAGCTGCCCATCGCCGGCCTCATGAACGACCTGGACGCCCCCGCTATGAGCGAGAAGGTGCATCATCTGGAAAAGACCTGGGCCGAGATCGGCTGTACCATGCCCTCCCCCTTCATGACCATGGCGCTCATCCCGCTCGCCTGTCTGCCGGAGCTGCGCCTCACGAACCGGGGGCTCGTGGACTGCACCACCTTCCAATTCGTCGATTTGGTGGTGGACGAAAACTAGCCGCGCAACGTGCCATTGCCCCATGCGACGCAGGGCGGCTCCTCTTTACTGGGGCCGTCCCTCTTTGGCGGGATTGTTCCTCTTCGCGAGGGCCGCCCCCCGCTAAAGCGCGTCGGTGTCAAGCACCACCGTGAACGGCCCGTGGCTCACAAGCGCCACGTCCATCATGGCTCCGAACTCGCCTGTCGCCACCGTGAAGCCGTCGGCTCGGGCCATCGCAGCAAAGTGCTCGTACAGCCGCCGGGCGATAGCTGGCTCGGCCGCGTCTGTGAACGAGGGACGATTCCCCTTGCGGCAGTTCGCGTACAGCGTGAACTGGCTCACCACGAGCACTTCCCCACCCACATCGGCCAAGCTCAGGTTCGTCTTGCCCTGGGCGTCTTCGAAAACGCGCATCTTGGCGATCTTGCGCCACAGCCGCTCCGCCTCGGCCTCGGTGTCGCCGTGGCCCACGCCCAGAAGAATGGCGTACCCCTTCCCAATGGCACCGACCACGCGACCCTCCACCGTCACCGACGCCTCGCTCACGCATTGCACTACCGCTCGCATAGCCGCTCTCCTCTCTTCATGTTTTCCTCAGCACTAAGATATGCTCGCATAGCACCTCGCTCTTGAAGCATTTTCCAGACAAAGATACTTCGCACGTACCAACTGCTCTAATCCGGCGAATCTTGCACTCGACATTGTGCAAGAATTTCGACTTGTTAACTATCCTCGACGGCAAGATAAATCCAGCTGTCCCCATCTGCAATCAGAATACACGTTTTGCGATAATACCTCCCTGGATTTTGTTAGCCTTCCGCTGCTTGAACCGCAAACCAATCAACGCAGAGTCTAACAACTCGAAAAAAGCCCTCATTTCCAGCACCAAGATCGTCTGACAACCGCTCTCCTTCCCAAGCCAAGCCATGCGGGTAATCTTGGATTGTGCACAGGCGCAGTCGGTGGTATGTTCTATTGCAACAAGACAGCTCCGAAGAGGCAATGGCGTATCTGCTGCCAACTCGCCGCGATAGCAACAAAAGGAACAATCCCGTGATCATTGGAATTACAACAACGCTGAACGAGGCCGATGGCTTTCAGCGTGTGAATGTGGAATATATCAACCGCGTGGCAGCTACCGGGGCCGTGCCCATTCTCCTCACCCCCATCGCCGGGGGCGCCGAGGCAAACCGAGAGCACGCCCGCCACGTCATCGAGCTGGTGGACGGCCTGCTCATCACCGGAGGCGGCGACGTGCATCCGCGCTACTACGTGCCCGACCCGGCCAAGAATCGCGATGCACTGGGCCTGGACGATCTTGCGGCCATGGGCTGCGGCTCCTCCTCCCACTGCCGCTCCACAGGAGCAAAAGTTCCCTTCTGCGGCCATTACGTGCCCGACCGCACCTTCGAAGAGGCCATGGATGGCACCTCGGCCGTGGAAACGGTGGAGTCCCTGGACGGCCGCGACGTGCTGTCTGCCACGGGACGCCCGCCCATCCCCTGCCTGGACGGTTTGCTCGCCGTCTGCGAGGATCGCGACGGCTTCGAGCTGGAGCTCGCCCGCCTCGCCCATGAGCGCAGCCTGCCCACCTTGGGCATTTGCCGCGGCATGCAGGTCATGAACGTGGCTCTCGGCGGCAGCCTCTACCGCGACCTGTACAACTGCGGCGTCACCGAAAAGCAGCATCGCCAGAACCCGCCCTATTACGGCATATCCCACAAGGTCACCATCGCCAAGGGCAGCTTGCTGGAATCGGTGGTGAGCGCATCGGGGGATTTCGAGGTGAACTCCATGCACCACCAGGGCGTCGACCACGTGGCTCCCGCCCTGCTTGTCGCCGCCCGTTCCGAGGATCGGGTGGTGGAAGCGGTGGAGGATCCTGCGAAGCCCTTTTTCCTGGGAGTGCAATGGCATCCGGAATACCTCGATCGCCACCACGGCCTGTTCAACGCCTTGGCCGCCGCAGCCCACCACCGCGACGCACGGAGCTCATAACCTCCTGCCTGCAAAAAACATTTCTCTTTTTGGTCACAAAGTCGAGTTCTGGGTTTCTGGAGCACAGATTTACCCTAATATTCATCGCGTTTAAGCGCTTGAATAATACCGTAATTAACGTTATTCAACTAATTCGAAGATGCCGAGCGCCATATTAGGGCTCAGAAAAACCCAGAACTCGACTTTGTGACCATTATCTCTAAAACTTTTGCAAGGTGCCCATGGAATCACGCGATAAAGAGCAAGACGTCTTTCTTCCGTTCCCCGAGCCCTTGCGCGAGGGCGTCATTCTCGCGCGGCCGAACCGGTTCATCATGGACGTCGACTTCGGAACCTCCGACGAAGGGAGCGCGCCATCGGGCATCGTGCGCTGCCACTGCCCGGCGGTATCGCGCATCGGCGGCCTGGACTTGGCGGGGCGCCCGTGCCTTGTGTCCGACTCCCGCAACCCCAAGCGCAAGATGCCGCTCACGGTGGAAGCCTTCTCGCTGCAGCAGCCGGACGATCCCGACAAGCGCTGGATCGGCATCAACCAGAACGCGTCGAACCGCTACGTGGAGCACTTCCTGCGCGAAGGCGCTTTCGCGACCATAACCGGCCCCGTTCGCACGGTGCGCCGCGAGGTGCCTTTAGGCGACTCGCGCCTCGATTTCCTCGCGAACGACGACTTGTATTTGGAAGTGAAGACGCCGCTCGTGCAGATGCAGACGGACATCCCGCCTTACGTGCCGCGGCTGCCCGAGGCGCCCTTCAGCTCCACCGAGCGCTCCCTGCGCCATTTGCGCGAGTTGGCCGCGTCGCTGGCCGACCACGAGCGGGCCGCCATCCTCTACTGCCTCTACTACGACAACTTCGGGTTCCGCTTCTACCACGGCACCACCTACGAGGAAGTGCTCGCCACGGTGGACGCCTGCCGGGAAGCCGGCGTGGAGCTCTGGCAGGCCGACTTCGAAGTGACCCCCGAGGGCGTGACTCTCAAACGCTATTACGAGCTGGAAGAGTGGTAGGCGGCATGATCGGGCACGTAGCCGCGGTCGTCCGGCACGAAGAAGATGAACACGAGCGAGCTTAGCAGCAGGAAGAACGGATAGAACAGAAACGGCATGATCTGGAAGGCCGACACCTGAAAACCCAGTTCGGTGCAGGCCGAGATAGCCACGAGCATCTGGGCGCCATAGGGGATGACCCCCTGGAAGACGCACGAGAACGTGTCCAGAATGGAGGCCGTCTTGCGCCTTGAGACGTTGTAGGTCTCGGCCATCTCGTGGGCGATGGGGTTGGCCATCACGATGGCCACGGTGTTGTTGGCCGTGGCGATGTCCATAGCGCCGACAAGCAGGCCCATGCCGAGCTGGCCGCCCTTCCGGCTGCGGAACAGACGCTTGATGCCGTTCAGAAGAGCCACGAAGCCACCGTTCTCGCGGATCAGCGCGCAGATGGCGCTCACGAGCACGGCCACCATGGTCGTCTCGAACATGCCGGCGGCGCCGGTGCCCATGTTGCCGAGCAGATCGGTGGCGGCGACGGCGCCCTCGGCCACTACGATGATGGAGCCGGACAGGATGCCGAGCAGAAGCACGATGAACACGTTGATGCCCACGATGCCGCCCACAAGCACGATGAGGTACGGGATGAGCTCCAGCAGGTTGTAGTCGTTTTGCACCGTGCCGGAGATATCGGTTCCCAGCGACAGCATCAGAATGATCACCAACGTCACCAACGCCGCCGGCAGCGCGATCTTAAAGTTCTCGCGGAACTTGTCCTTCATCTGGCAACCCTGCCCCTGACAGGCGGCAATGGTGGTGTCGGAAATGAACGACAGGTTGTCGCCGAACATAGCGCCCCCCATAACGGAGGCCACGCATAGCGGCAGGCTGAACCCCGAGGCTGCCGACACCGCCACGGCGATGGGCGTGATGAGTGTGATGGTGCCCACCGACGTGCCCATGGAAAGCGACACGAAGCAGCTCACCACGAACAGCACCGCCACGGAGTATTCGGCAGGAATGACCGACAGCATGAGATAGGCCACCGACTCTGCTGAATCGCGCCCCACCGTGCCCACGAACACACCGGCCGCCATGAAAATGAGGATCATGGTGACGATGGTCTTGTCCCCGATGCCGCGCCCCATGATGACGAGTTTGTCGTCGAAGGACAGGCTACGATTCTGGAAGCACGCCACCAGAAGTGCCACCAGGAAGATCACCACAATGGGGATGTTGTAGAACCCCATGGAGATGCCCATGCCGTACTCGAACAGAATGCCAAGTCCCAGATACAGCACGAGGAACACGCCGATGGGCAGAAGCGCCGCCACATTTCCCTTTTTCACGTCGAACCCCAACTCTCGTCTTCGCGCATCCCTGCGCTGCGGAGGCCACACCCGGCGTGGCGGGTTCGCGGGGATCCGATTCGCCCGCGACTCGCCCTCTGCACCAGCGGCTCCTTGTTTTCGTAAGCGCCTATACTACACCACGGGAACCGCTGCCGATGCGTCATCTTCGATGCGCGGGGCTTACTTATAATAGATGGCGAACGATCGCGCCGTCAGAACGGAACCCCATGACCGATACCGCTGAGAACACCGCCCCCGCCGAAGAGGGCGTCTACGAGACGCCCGAGGACATCGCCGCTGAGGCCGCCGCGCGTGAAGCCCGCGCCGACGCCGACAACCCCGCCGCACCCGTGGACCCCTTCGAGCCCGGCTCGCTGGGGTGGCTCCTCCCCTGGGCGGAAACCGGCGAGGGCGACGTGCTCACGCCCGACGAGGCGCTGGAAGTGTTTTTGGAATGGGTGGACGCCCGCGGCATGGAGCTGTGGCCCCACCAAGAGGACGCCCTCATGGACTTAGCCGTCGGCGACTCGGTGATTCTGGGCACGCCCACCGGCTCCGGCAAGTCCATGGTGGCTCTGGGCCTGTGCTTCATGGCTGTCGCCACGGGGCGCGTCGCCTACTACACCGCCCCCATCAAGGCCCTCGTGTCCGAGAAGTTCTTCGATATGGTGGACATCCTCGGCCGCGAGAACGTGGGCATGATCACGGGAGACACCACCATCAACACCGAGGCCCCGGTCATCTGCTGCACGGCGGAGATCCTCGCGAACCAGGCCCTGCGCGAGGGCCCTGCGTCGAAGGTGGCCTGCGTGGTGATGGACGAGTTCCACTTCTACGCCGACCCCGACCGCGGCTGGGCCTGGCAGGTGCCGCTGCTCACGCTGCCGAACGCGCAGTTTTTGCTGATGAGCGCCACGTTGGGCGATGTGACCGACATCGCGAGCGCGCTAGAGGAGCGCACCGGGCGCCCCGTCGACCTGGTGACCGACGCGCCGCGCCCCGTGCCGTTGTCCTACGACTACACCTTCGAGACTTTGGAAGCCACCGTCGAGTTGGGCCTGCGCGCCGGCGAGGCGCCGATGTACATCGTGCACTTCTCCCAGGACGAGGCGCTGAAGAACGCACGGGCGCTGGCCAGCTACGGCGTGTCGGACAAGGCCCAGCGCGAGGCGATCAAACAGGCCATGAAGGGCACGAAGTTCACGACCCCCTTCGGCAAGATTCTGCAACGGCTGCTGGCCGCCGGCGTGGGCGTGCACCATGCGGGGATGCTGCCGCGCTACCGGCTGTTGGTGGAGCGCCTCGCCCAGCAGGGGCTTTTGCCGGTCATCTGCGGCACCGATACGCTGGGCGTGGGCATCAACGTGCCCATCCACACCGTGGTGCTCACCCAACTCACCAAGTTCGACGGGCAGAAGATGCGCCGGCTGCGCAGCCGCGAGTTCCATCAGATCGTGGGCCGCGCGGGGCGCGCCGGATTCGACACCGAGGGCATGGTGGTGGCGCTGGCCCCCGAGCACGAGATCGAGAACCACAAGGCGATGCTCAAGGCTGGCGACGACCCGAAGAAGCAGCGCCGCGTGAAGAAGAAGCAGCCGCCGGAGGGCTTCGTCAGCTGGAACAAGCAGACCTTCGAGCACCTCATCGAGAAGCCGCCGGAGAAGCTGACGCCCCGCATGCGCATCACCCACTCCATGGTGCTGTCCGTGGTATCGCGCGGGGGCGACGCCTGGACCAACGTGCACGAGCTCATCGCCGACTCGGCCCAGACCCCCGAGGAGAAGATCAAGCTGAACGCGCGGGCCGACGAGATATTCTCCACGCTTTTGGAAGCGGGCGTGGTGGTGCGCGGCGAGGACGCCGAGGGCCGGCCTTCCTACGAGCTCACGGTGGAGCTGCCCGAGGACTTCGCCCTTGACCAGCCCCTTTCGCCGTTTCTGCTGGCGGCGCTGGATCTGCTGGATCCAGAGAGCCCCGACTACGCCCTGGATGTCATCTCGCTCGTAGAGGCCACCCTGGAGAACCCGGCGAAGGTGCTGCGAGCCCAGGAGCGCAAGGCCCGCGACGCCGCCATGGCCGAAATGAAAGCCGACGGCGTGGAATACGAGGAACGCCTGGAGCGCCTGGCCGAGATCACCTATCCCAAGCCCTTGGAGGAGCTGCTCGACCGCGCCTTCGAACTGTACTGCCAGGGCGTGCCGTGGGCGCGCGACTACGAGCTTTTGCCCAAGAGCGTGCTGCGCGACATGGTGGAGACGGCGAGCGACTTTAAGACCTACATCGGCCGCTACGGCATCGCGAAGTCGGAGGGGACGCTTTTGCGCTACCTGTCCGACGCCTTCCGCGTGCTCGTGCGCACGCTGCCGCCCGACGCGCTGGACGACCGCCTGCGCGACATCATCGCCTGGCTCGGCTTCATGGTGCGCACCACCGACTCGTCGCTGGTGGATGCGTGGGAGAGCGCCGGCGAGCTGCCCGAAGCGGGCGCACCTCCGCAAGCGGAGGGCGCCGTGGTGGCCGACCGTCACGGCATGGAGGTCATGGTGCGCAACGCATTGTTTGCCCGCGTGCGCCTGGCCGCGCTCGATCGCACCCGCGAGCTGGGCAACCTTGACGAGGAGTGGGGCTTCGGCGAGCGCGCTTGGAACGCGGCCTTGGACGACTACTTCGCCGAGCACAACGAGATCCGCCTCGACGGCGACGCGCGGTCCGCCGCCTACCTGATGATCGACGAGAGCCCGGAGGCTGAAGCGCATCTGTGGCACGTCCGCCAGATCTTCCTGGACGAGGAAGACGCCGGCGACTTCCGCATAGAAGCCGACGTTGATTTGGACGCCACCCAAGAGCAGGGCGAAGTCATCTTCCGCAACTACCGCGTGGGCTTTGTGGAAGACTTGGCGGAGTAGGAAGCTTCTCCGGATTCGGCCCGTCAAGCGACGGGAACAACGGAAGCCCCCGGAGGTCGGGGGCTTCCGAGAGGGAGGGTTTGGCTGCGCGGACGCTCGCGCCCCCTACTTCACCTCGCCGGCGATGTGCATGACGGCGTGGCGGGCATGGGTGATGGTACGGCCGTTGGCGTTGCCGATGAACAACTCGGGGTAGCTGCCCGCGTACATGCTGCCCGAGCAGTTGCCCACGGCGTACAGGCCTTCGATGGGCTTGCGCTCGGTGTTCAGCACGCGCATGTGCTCATCGATGCGCAGGCCGTCCAGCGTGCAGAGCACGTGGCCGCCGAAAAACGCGCCGAAGTACGGGGGCTTCGAGAGGGGCAGCAGATCCTTGGCAGGCTTGCCGAAGTCCTCATCGACCCCCTTGGCCGCCAGCTCGTTGTAGCGCTCCACCGTGGCCGTAAGCCCCGCAGGGTCAACGCGCAGCTTCTCCGCCAGCTCCTCGATGGTATCGGCCTGCTGCACGATGCCGGCCTCCATGGCCGCGCCGATCATCATATCGCAGGCCGGGAACGACAGCCCCTCGCCCGTAGGCACGCCGGCCGCATCCACCGTATCGGACATATTGATGCGCGAGCAGCCGATGGTGTGGAAGGCGACGATCTGGTTCTGATAGTCGCTGTCCCAGATGCTGGCGAGCTTGTACTCGGGCTGCAGCGCGGCCACGTGCAGCGGGTAGTCGTAGGGAGCCGTCTCGCAGCAGACCCGCGCGCCGTCGAGGTTCACCTTGAGGAAGGGCTGGTCGCCGATCCAGCAGGTCATGCCCTGGTAGGGATACCCCAGCTCGGCATCAGGCGCCACGGCGGCGCGAGCGAAGGTCATGAGCGTGGGAATCTCGTCTTTCATGCCGCCGGCCCAAATGCCGGCCTTGATGCCCTCGCCCTCGCATCCCGCCTGGGTCATGGACACGCCGCCGATGGCCGCGGCGTCCGGATTCAGCTCAGCCAGAAGATCGGGGTTAGCCTCATAGCCGCCCGTGGCCAGGATGACGCCCTTGCTAGCGTTAAAGAGCACGTATCCGTCGCCGATCTTCGCATAGGCGCCGGTCACCTTGCCGTTTTCGTCCTGGGCCAGCTGCACAAACGGCGTCTCATAGCGCAAATCAGCGCCCCATTCCTCGGCCTTCTTCAGCATGTAGTCGCCCACCTGGGGCAGAATGCCCTGGGCAGCCGCCGGGTCACCCGATTCGGCCACCGCCGCATCGGCCTTGGCCTGCTCTTCTTCGGTATAGGTGTAGTGGAAGCCGTGATCGGTGGGATACACCGGCCACACGCCGTGGGTACCCTCGTCCACGTCGTATTCGAAATAGGGCGTCGCGCCGAACTCGGCGATGGAGTCGCTGATCCAGTCGAATGTGGCGCCGGATTCGGTGGCCCATACACGGGTGACGCGGGGATCGCACCAGCCGTTGGCGTAACGGGTGTGCTCGTTCAGCATCTGGAGCGGATCGACCTCAACCGTGTCGATGCGCGTGCCAATGACGCCGATGTCACTCTTGATGCTGCCGTGACCGGCACCCTTTTCGATGGCAATGACGTTCATGCCCTTCTCAGCTGCCGCGGCCGCGGCCGTGATACCGCCGGCCCCAAGGCCGCACACGAGCACTTCACAATCGACAGTATCGACCACGTCGAAAGTCGCCGGATCGGCGGGACTGCCGTACCAGGCCTCGCCCGTCGTCGCGAGCGTCTCATCAGCGGCGCCTGTCTCCTGCGGCGCCGACGGCGCGCAAGCCGAGAGCGCGCCGGCGAAGGCGGCCGCACCGGCAGCCACCACGCCACCCTTCAAAAAGCTGCGGCGATCCAAGTTTCCCATAGGTTCCCTCCTACGTTCGAGACGCGCGGCGCATGGGGCCGGGAATACGTCCCGCAACGGCCATCCGCATCGCGTCCTGGCGAAAAAGACAGAGGGAACGTACACCCGCATCCCGCGCTTTGTCTGTCGGCCAATGGTATTAAAGAAGAGAAACCCCTGGTAGATTTCGTGCTATTGCGAGCCCTCGGATGACGCGGTGCTCTGGGACACCAGCTCCACAAGCTCGGCATGGGTGCCCACTCCCGCCTTGCGATAGATGCGGTAGCGGTGAGTTTTTACCGTCTGGGGCGCGATGAACAGCCGACTCCCAACTTCCGTAGCGCTCATGCCCATGACGAGCAGCGGCAAAAGCTCGCCTTCCCGCGCCGAGAGGCCCCACTCCCGCGCCACGACGGCGCAGCGCTCATCGAGCGCCCGGGCGAAATCGACGGGCGCGGCGCCGGCGCCCTCCTCCCCTTCTGCAGTCGCCGCGGGTACGCGGTGGCCGCGAAACGCCCCGTAGCCGACAAGGTAGGCGAGAAAGAGTAGGGCGAGACACGGCATCACCTTCTGCACGACAAAGGTGGGCACAGCCGCTTGAACCACCATGAAGAACCCGAAAAGAGCAGCGAAGGCGACGAGATAGACGCAGGCCACCAGCCCTGGATGGCGCAGCGACCGGTCGACGGCCAGGGCGCTCGCCCACAAAAGCGCTAGCAGGAACAGCTCGCTTGCCACGGCGCATGCGAAATAAAGGGGCAGCAGAGCTCCTTCGCTGAAAATATACAGCAAGAGCGAGAGAAGAGCTGGCAGAGCCGCAGCATACACGACGACGTCGGCTCGGCGAATGCGCCGCCAAGCGAGCCAGAGGCAGAGCCATGCGAGGACGGCTGCAAAAGCTCCTACCGCGAAGAACGCCTCATGCCCACGGGTGCCCGGGAAATCGACGGCATTCCACGTAAGGCCGAGGCTCGCGGCGCAGAACAGGCCCTCCCACAGCGCCGGAGCCGCTGCCGTAAGCGCCCGGCCGGCGTCACCGTCGGAGGAATCGTCAGCTTCAGCCCGCCAGCCCTTACGGCAAAACGCCCCCAGCTGAACCGCACCGGTAACCGCCATGACACCGGCCACGGCCATGGTTCCGTAAAGATGCAGCGGGAACAGGCGGTAGGACAGCTCGGAAGCGACGGCAGCCACCGCCAGGCACAACCCAACCGATAGCAGCGTGGCGCCGAATCCGAGCGTGTTGGAGCGAGCGAATCCGAACGCCTGCACCACACAGGCACTCCCGCACAGCGCAGAGACCAGCGGAGGAACGAGCGGCGCACGAACAAGCAGCAGAGCAAGGGAGAGGCACGGCACCGCGAAACCAAAGGCGGACAGAGCCCGCTCAAAGTGATCGGCCTCACGCACAGCCGCAGCGACGCAAATAACGCCGAAGACAGCCATAGCGACGATAGTGACCAGCGCCGAGGGCAATGGCCCTAAGGCCAGCGCGTCACCGGACTGGTAGGACGTGAGCACCTCAGGCCGAAAGATAAACGTCGTCAAGAAGAGAAACGCCCCAAACTGGCAAAGCGAGGCCGCAACAATATCTTTGAGCTTGATTTCTTTCATGTTCCTCCCCTTCCCGCGCCGTCAGTGTACCACACACACAAGGGGCTCCGACTTGGTCGGAGCCCCTCAATGGGGAGGGTACAGTTCGGAATCAATTTAGGCGAAAACAGCGAGCCATAGTGCGCACGACCCGCCGTCGCGCCGCTACGCCCCCAGGGCGCGGTCGGCGGCGAACTGGCCGGCGCGGCGGCCACCGGTGCAGGCGCGGCCGTGGCTGGCACCCGAGATGGTGATGGGGTAATCGCCGAAGAAGAAGCTGCCCGAGCAGTTGCCGGCGGCCCACAGGCCCTCGATGGGATGGGCATCGGCGTCGATGACCTGCTGGTTCTCGTTGATCTTCAGGCCGCCCATGGTCACCAGCAGCGTGGTGCCGGCATGCACGCCGTAGAAGGGAGGCTCCGTCAGCGAACTTAAGCACTGCCTGCGCTTTCCGAAGTCCTCGTCGACCCCGGCGGCGCACAGCTCGTTGTAGCGCTCGATGGACGCCTTGGCCGTCTCCGCGTCGATGCCCTCCATCTTCGCCAGCAAGCCGTCGATAGTGTCGGCCGAAAGAATAGTGCCCTCTTCGATGAACTGCTGGATCTCCTCGGGGTTGTGCAGAGGCGAGCGGAAGTCTTTGCAGACCACCATGCCCATGGCCGGCCCGTCGATCTCCCACTTGCTGTCCCAGAACACCCACTTCATGTGTCGCGGCTGGGCGTTGTGGGCGCGGCAGACGAAAGCGTAGGGCATGTCCTCGTTGCAGAAGCGCTCGCCCAAGTCATTCAGGTACAGCCACGGCTGACGCGTCAGCGGGATGGAGGGCATGTGCTCCAGGCCTTCCACGCCCTCGTCGAAGTACATGGGGCAGTGGGGCGCCTCGTCGATGGCGCCGCCCACCCAGGCGCCCATGCGAATGCCGTCGCCGGTGTTGTGGGGCGGCGTCGAGATGTTGTGGACGTCCTCGGCGTGGCCGGGGATGAAGGCGTCCATCATCTCCTCGTCGTTGCCGTAGCCGCCGGTGGCCATAACGACCGCCTTCGCGTCGATGCGCGTCACGCCGGCTTTGTCTTCGCAGACGACGCCGGCCACCGCTCCGGCCTCGTCCTGCACGAGCTGCAGTGCCTCGGTGTTGAATCGCACATCGACGCCGAGCTCGCCCGCGTAGGCCGTGAACGCCTTGGCCCAGCCGATGGCGAAGGGGGGCTCGTAGCCAGCCTCGCCGCCTTCGGCGATCAGTTCGTCGGTGGGCACGATCTGAAAGGCATCGGTGGCGTAATGCTCGTACCAAGCGTCGGGAATGACTTGCATTTCCATAGGCATGGGCGCGATAGTGATGCCATGGTTCGTCAGCATGTCGGCCGCCCAATCCAGCGCCTCGGCGGAATGATCGACCCACGCCTTCACCACCCGGTAGTCGCCCCGATGATCACCCCAGCGCAGCACCTCCTGCAGCACATCCTGCTTGCGGTCGCGCAGATCGATGCCGGCCTCCAGCTGCAGCTTGCCGCCGATGGCGCCGTAGTCGATGCCGCGGAACTGGCCCGCGCCTGTCTTCTCCAGAAGCACCACCTTTGCGCCCTTTTCAGCCGCCGAGCACGCCGCCGAGAAGCCGGCTATGCCACCGCCGATGACGACGACGTCGGTTTCTTCGGTGGCATCCACTTCGGTGATGGGCTCGGGCGCGGTCTCCCACGTGTAGCCCTCAGGCTCGGCCGGGCCCGTCTCGGCCATGGTCTTGGGCGCGCAGCCCGCAAGCCCGGCCGCAGCCGCGGCAGCAGTGGCAGCGGCCCCCAATCCCAGGAATCCGCGACGGCTCAATTTCATGTTCTCGGTAGTCATGATGTCCCTCCTTTTCGGTTGGTCGATGGTCCCATCATGGCGCCTCACAGCCACGCCGTCTATCGGCATGAAACGAGTATTCCCACGTCAAAGCCATCGGTAAAAAGTGATGATTGACGAGAAAACCCCTGATGTGACACTATGGCACTGGAGGTGGTGGCCATGTTCGCCCGCTGGTGGGACAACTTTCAGGAAAGCTGCGACATACGCTTGGCCGTTGGCTGCGGATGCGCCGTGGCCTGGGTGCTGCTCGTCGCCATCTCGCCGGTGCTCTCCACCGCGTCCACCTTCATCGGAGCCGGCCTCAGTTGGCGCAGCGGCATCGTCGTCGGCGGTGTGCTCGCCTTTGGGCTGGCGGCCATTGCCTGCCGACGTCCGGGAAAACTCTGCGACGTCGAGAGGCGCAGCCCTTCCGTCCCGCCGCTCGCGATGTCCGCCGTGCTGTCGCCCATAGGCGCTATCTTGCACCAGAGCATCGCCGGAGGCATCTTCGCGGTAGTCGCGGGGCTCTGCGTGGGATGCGGCCTTGCGGGCCTCATTTTGGGATGGGCCGCGCCCTTCTCCGCCGTGCGCCTGCGCAAGCGGGTAGTGGCGACCGTAGCCGCCATGTTCGCCGGCGGGGCGCTCTACCTGATTGTCGTGCTGCTCCCCGCCCCGCTCTCCTTCGCCGTCGCGCTCGCGCTCGCACCCACCTCCCTGTTCCTCGCCATGACCATAGACCGCTTCCCCGCTCCAGGCGATGAGACCGATTCTTTCCCGACAATTGGCGGCACGACCGAAACGGGTGCAGAAAACGGCGGCGGCAAAGCCGAAGCCGATACGATCGCCGCGGCCGAAGCCGAAACCCGACCCTGCTCCAGCGCCGGTCATCCCGACCTCACACGGCTCTTCGGCCCCGAGCTCTCGCTGGCCATCGTTGTCTACGGCGCCCTGTTCGTCCTAGCTGGTCACGTGCTTCCCGAGGTCGAACTCGCATGGATGGCCTCGGTACTGCCGGGAATCGCCAACGTGGGCGCCCTCCTCGTCTCGGAAACCGTGCTCACCCTCTATCTGGTGAAGCGCATCCGCATCGAGAGCCCGCGCACCGCCTACCGCCCCGCCACCGCCCTCGTCGCCGTCGGCTTTTTACTTTTACCCTTCGTGGGCGATGCCGGGGCCATTCCTTGCATGGCCGTCGCCTTCGCGGGCTTCGGCTGCTTCCTCGTGTATCTCTGGATCGTCATGGGGAACATGGCCCAGCGCTGGAGCGCGGCACCCATTCCCACCTGCGCCTTCGGCTTCATGCTGCTGTTTTCCGGCATCGTGCTCGGCGAGCTGGCCGCCTGGACCCTCTACCGCGTCCCCCTCAGCTTCGGCTACCCGGCGGCCGTCAGCATCGTCTCGCTGTTCATGCTCGTCGTGCTTGCGTGGAGCATGGCCGACGGCTCCCGCTACGCCCACGAGACCGCCGCGATGGGCGGCGTGCCCTTCTCTGCCCCAGTTTCATCAAGCGCAGGGACGGATTCCGCTTCCGAAGGCAGAGGCGCCGATGCAGCAGCGCGGCTCTATGCGGCCGCCGAGACCTACGGCCTGTCGCCGCGCGAGGTGGAGGTGACGGCGCTCCTTCTGCGGGGGCGCTCCATCCCCTACATCTGCGACGAGCTGTTCATCGCCAAGAGCACCGCGCAGACCCACGTGCGCCACATCTACGCCAAGATGAACATCACCGGCGGCCGCCAAGAGCTCATCGACCGCATAGAGGGCTCCGACTAGTAACAGTACCGGCCATGCCGTCAGCCAAAAGTGTCAGTCGTACAGAGCAGCCTCTGTCCCAAAAGCCGGAGTATCGAGTTTAAATGTACTGGCCCTTCGTTAAATAGTCGCGAATCATGGGCATGTCGAAATCTACGAAGCCCCTTCGCCGCGCCCCGATGATTTCCTGCTCGATAAGACGCGCACGAATCTTTGTCGCATTGTTTTCGCTGATGCCCATGAGACCAGCTATGTCGGAAACACGGTGGGGTCCCTCGCCTTCCGCCATCGCAGTGAGGAACTCCAGCTCTCTTTCGCTCAAGCTGTTCACCGTCGGCTCAAGCACCATGCGATACATATCATCTCGGGCGAAAGCCACAGCCTGTTCCATGTCTTTGAGAGTAATGACCCCTCTCTCGGGATGCTGCCGCCAAGCATGGTAACCAAGAAGCTGTATGAGGAAGGCGTAACCCTCCGAAGCATCAGCAGCCACCTTGAGCGCATCAACGGCGATTCCTCTTCCAGCGCCCTCCACCGTCTCCTTAATGGCGTAAGAGGTATCGGTTGCGGATATCTGATCCATCGAGTGCTTGAACGCCCTGCGGAGAAACGAGGTCGCGTCCACATCGATGAGTGTTGAGACGTTGTGCGGGAGCCCGGCCAAAAGCAGTGCGACGTCCCGACGCTCGCGGACGAAATGCTGGAACGAATCAATGAGAACTGAAAGTTCATCGGATTGCGCCGACACTTCATCGACGGTTATGAGAAGGCCCGTGTCTTTCTCATTGAGTTCGCCGATGGCCTTCGTCATATCCGCACGCCATGTAGAAGGCGCCTCCTCCTTGGTTCGCGTGAACCCCACGCCATGGACATGTATTTCCGAGAGCCATGAGTATGTTTCAGGAGTAAGAAGGTGAGATGCCTTTTGGCGAAGCTGAACGATTATCTCCGAGAGCATTCCGTATCGGTCGGTTACATTGACGCTGACCCACCCCCGCATTTCGGCCCGCTCGGCAACGGCCGTGAGAAGCACCGTCTTGCCCGTTCCGCGAGCGCCCACGAAAATAGTTGCCCTGTTGGGGTCGCCCGGCGCGTTGTCCAGTCCCTCAAGGATGTCCGTGATGAGCGTATCGCGCCCTGCAAGTTCGGGAGGCACGCACCCGAAAGTTGGAGTGAACGGATTGTGTGCCAGCTTCACCATAGCTTGCTCCATTTCACGATCTTTCACTTTATTTCACAAGTTTTCACTTTGTTTCACAATATTTCACTTAGGCACTATATCGTATGGAGAGTAGCTTTCGCAACCACACGCGTTGGCCCATAGGACGAAAACTCGAAGGCTTCCACCATAACCGCGCACCTCCACGTCGCATGTTCGCGGCCCTGCCATCTCAGCCCTCGGTGACGCTGGCGCTGCCGGAAAGCGAGATGGGGTCGCCCAGAAACGTCGGGGGCGGCTGCACGATCGCTGTGAAGAAGTCCTTGTTTCGGGCCAGCACTTCGCGCAGCTCGCGGGCCTCCTGCCCGGCGTAGGGACGCAGATCGGCGGACACTCCGTAGGCGTCCAGCCCGAGACGTTCCGCCACGTAGAGCGCACGGTACAGATGGTATTTCTGGGAAACGATCACGATGCGCTTCGCCCCGAACACATCGCGCGCCCGGTACATGCTCTCGTAGGTGGAAAAGCCCGCATGGTCCATGAACACGTCGTCCGCCGGAAGTCCCGCCTGCACGGCCATCTCCCGCATGGCGTTCACCTCGTCGTAGTCGGCCCGGCCGTGGTCGCCGCTCATCAGCAGCTTCGGCGACGTGCCGTTCTCGTACAGCGCGACGCCCTGGGCGATGCGGTCCGCCAGCATGTCACTCGGACACCCGTCGGGATGCACCCCGCATCCGAGCACCAGCACGCAATCAACGTTGCCGAGGACGGCCGCCTCATCGGCCGTCACGATGCGCGGACCCGCCGTCGTCTGCACATGGGCGTCTATCGCGAAGACCGCCACCGCGCCGAGAATGGCGAGCACCAGAACTCCCAGCCCGATTCGCTTAAGCCACGTGTCCACGTCTCACCTTCCTTTGCCATCTGGGACGAATATACCGCGTCCGTACGACAAGAGGAATCGAGTTAAGGAAAACATAAGTGGCATTCAAAACCTTTTTAAAGCCGGCTGAGAAGATCTCCGCCCCCCAGAAGGCGCGCACCGCGAAAGAATCGCCTGCTCGGCCCGTCAGCATAGTGGACTGTTAGTGCACGAAATCGACGGTTATGAGCGCCCTGGACGCAAGAGAAATCAGCAGAACTAGCGGCATTCGATAAAACCGAGCGACTGCCACCCCCCTTGACGCTCATAAACGGCAATCTCGTGCAGAAATCGGCACCTTCGCCGACCGGAGGGCAAAAGAGGACAGCTCTTCGGACTATTTCGGAAATGCAAAATTGCCAGCCAGAACGCTTGCGCTAACGTCAGCGCTGCTCGTCGTAGAACTTGTCGACCAAACCTTGTTTGCTACTGACGCCAAGCTTTCGGTACAAGTTGGTGCGATAGGTTTTAATCGTGTTCGGGGAAAGACACAGCTCGTCGGCAATAGCATTCAGCGTATAGCCTTTGATCAGAAAGCCCAGCACCTCGACCTCCCTCTCTGCGAGATGATACGCCTGAGCAAACCCCTCGATGTCCGAAGAGCCCGACATCTCCGTCTTTCGCCCCTTGGGAGGAAGAACCATACGAATGACAATGAGCAACGAGCAGATAACCAAGAGCGAGGCCGCAACGAGGCCATTGGCCACACCCGTCGAACTGAGAAAATGGGCCAGCGGAAGGCCAGCGGTAAGGGAGGAGTACATCACGACCACGTACAGCAGCGACAGGCGAAGAGAGCTGAAGCCCGCCAACGTCCCATTCTTGTTGCAGAACACGACGAACAGAAGCATGAACAGCAGCCAGAAAATCGTCATGGAAGCTATTTGCGCAATGCGCGAATGCGACCAATCGAACACGAGAATAACCCCAATCAGTGCGCTCACGAGCCCCACGATGAAGAAATAGGCAGCAACGTCATCGGCTACGACTTTCGCCTTAAGCGCAACGAGCACGAACAGCATAGCCCCTGCGACGACCGTGCTTATGCCCCATTCGGAAAGCTGGGGAAGCGTCACAGTAACCATCTGCATAGCAAGAGCGAGAAGGGCGACAAGAACCAGTGATGGTAACTTTGCCTCTGCGAATCCGCGCGTAACGACTTCTCTTCGTGCCCCAGCATCTGACCAATAACGCGAGAGCAAAACCAGGGACGCTACCGTGAGGCAGCCAAAAGCAAAGGGGACAAGCGGAGCATCCGCCATTCCCAATAAGTCAATGGCTCCATAGGCGCCCCCGGTAACCAGGAGCGCCCCGGCTCCCGCCTTAAGCAGCGAGAGGCCTGACCAACCGCCACAAAAGACAATCCAGCAAGCGAAGCCTATCCCATAGCGAATGCCGATAAGCAACGACGCGGCGCCCAGTTCCAGCCAATGGAAGTCGGCGATCCCTAAGCGCATCCCGCAAAGCACGGCATCGAGCACCGCCATCACTGCACAGACGATCCAGACACCCCGCAGACTATTAAGGCGCCACCCCAACAGGGAAAGTGAAAGCAGAGAGAGCACGAGGGCAACGTGCCAAGCCACGACAAACGCGATTCCAAGAGAAGAATACTGCTCCGCACCCGTCCAGTATGCCAAGCGCCCGATAAGGAAATTCCAAAGCAGCAGCGATCCCAAGGCCAAAGCAGAGAGCAGCAACGGGACGAGATCCTTCCCCGCCTCCATACATCTATCACCCGCCTTTTCTTAGATCGAGATGCGCCGTCACTCCGGCTGAAACTTACCCCCAACGCCTACTCACGGCACGGTCCATCATAGCCGAAAAACCCTCGACACTCCCCCGCAAAGATAAGCCCGGAAGCCCTAAACCCTTCGTTTCACCCCTTTTGTACCTATTGCAAACGGCACGTTCCACCGTTTTGAGCGTACCGAACTTCCCTTCCGACGCCCTACCATGCATCCCGCGTCGTCTGCGAACAAGACGGCACAAACAACATTACAGGCTCGTGAAAGGAGACCCGCATGAAGGAGAGGGATATGGTGCATCCGACTGATCGAGAGCTTTCCAGAAGGTCATTTCTTAAAGGGACGGTGCTTGCAGGAGCAGGCGTAGGAGCCATGGGCGCTCTTGCGGCCTGCGCCCCGTCTGGCGCGAAAGACGATCTCGCCAGCACGGGCGTTGCTGCCGATTCTGTGACATGGGACAAAGAGACCGACATCGTCGTGGTAGGTTTTGGAGGCGCCGGCTCGGCAGCCGCCATCGAGGCGCGCAAGGCCGGTGCCGAAGTCGTCATCCTTGAGGCATCCAGCGTTGGCGGCGGCTCTACCGCTCTCAACGGTGGTCTCATCTACTTGGGCGGAACCCCTTTGCAGAAGGAGCACGGCATCGAGGACAGCGCCGAGAACTTCCTCAACTACATGATGCAGATGGCCGGCCCCTCCGCCAACGTCGACGCCCTGAAGCTTATCGCCGAGCAATCCGAGGACATTTACAACTGGTGCCTCGAGCAAGGCATCGACTTCTCTGGAGAAGTCCTTGAGGCCCACCTCCCCGATGGCGAAGAGGGCATCTGCTTGGGCTATACGGGCAACGAGCTCTCTCGCGAAGCGCAGAAAGTGGCCACGCCGGCTCCTCGCGGTCATGTGGCCCAGCCCGAGGCGACCGGCATGGGATTCTTCCGTCCCCTGAAGGCGGCTGTTGAAGGCTCCGGCGCCGAAGTTCTGTACGAGGCCGTTGCCACCAGCCTGATCACCGATGAGAACGGTCGAGTCATCGGCGTTTGCGCCGACTACGACGGAGGATCCAAGAACGTCAAGGCGAACAAGGCGGTCATCCTGGCGGGAGGCGGCTTTACGTCCAACGAGGAAAAGGTGCGCGACCACCTTCCCTACAAGGCCAATCCCGGCTGGCCCGTCACCAACCCCAACGAAGACGGCAGCTGCATCCAGATGGCCCAGAAGATCGGCGCCGATCTCAAGGGCATGTCGGAAACCCAGATCGGCTTCTCCGTGTACACGATCAACGACCGTGCCTGCGAAGGCATCCTGGTCGATGAAAACGGGCTGCGCTTTACCGCCGAAGACGAGTACGGTGCCTTCATTGGCAAGCGCATCGTCCAGCGAGGCGAGCACGCCTACCTCATCGTTGGCAATAATCTGAAGTCCATCATGGACGAAGCCGAGCAGACGCCCGTCGCCGAGGGCGCGACGATTCAAGAGCTCGCAGCCGCGATCAGCGTTGACGCCGATTCTCTCGCCCACACCGTCGCCACGTACAACGACATGGCCGAGGGCGGCATCGACTTCCAGTTCGGAAAGGAACCGAAGCACGTCGTCGCTCTGAACGAAGCACCCTTCTACGCCTACGATGCAAGCGCCGAGAACACGTACTATATGACCCAAGGTGGCTTGCGCGTCGATCTTGACCTTCACGTGATCGACTCCGAGGGAGCCGTTATCCCGGGCCTTTACGCTGCGGGCCTTTGCAGCAACTTGATTTTCGGCCAGTACTTCGGCAGCGGCTCCTCGATGCTTTGGTGCTTTTTCTCGGGCCGTGCCGCAGGTACGAACGCCGCAGCCGAGTAGGCTCCCGTATCATTTCCCGGCGCCTCAAACGCGCCTTTCCCCAACGCCGCCGCAGCCTCCCCTCCCCGCTGCGGCGGCTTCTCTTCGTCTCGCGCGATCCCCTATTTTGACAGCCTTATTCCGCCAGTCGCTTGAAGCGCACGGTTTGCTGTTTCATGGATATCTTGCCCACTTCCCAGCCATGGGGCAGGAGCTCTTTCTTATAGTTGAGGAACGAATGATCCAAAGGAACGCCGGCGATGGCGCCGATCTCGTCGAAGGTGAGTACCAGCTCGTCGCCTTCTTGCTCTTCCACGTATTCCCACAGTTTGTCGTACTTGCTCATGGCGATCTCTTTCCTTGGCTTTTGTCGCTTTCGTCGCCCCAGTCTAGCACGGGTGCCGCGGCCGAATCCCATTCGTAGTCATCCCGCAACCACTGCACGGACACCGCCTTTCGCGGGCTCCACGGAGCATTGCGGGGGCAACGCGCAACGTTGAGCGAAATAGTTGTTGATCGACGCCGCGTCAGGGCGTATAGTGACCGAGTCAATATTTCTGTGAGGCCTTCGGGATGCACGAAGCGCTCGCGCGATGAGGCAAAGCGGCCTGCCCGCAGCGCCGAGGCAACGCAAGCGCAGCATAAGCAAACCGGGGGCGGAGAAAACTCTGGAGAACTCTTAAGTGAGTGCCGAAGGTGCAAGGCGTGCGCGCGGACGACCTCCGCAGGCAAGCTGAATCTCTCAGGCAAACGGACAGAGCGATGACGCGACTTCTTCGGCCGCCCACGCATGAGTTCCCCCGAGTCTTCTCGCGAGAAGAAGGGAATGCCGTGGAAGAGGCGCTACTTGGTATCGTTACCACCATCAACAACTACCTGTCCAACTACATCCTGATCATCCTGCTGCTCGGCATGGGCATCTGGTTCACCGTGCGCACCAAGGCGATCCAGTTCCGTTGCTTCGGCGAAGGCTGGCGCCGCGTGTTCGGCAACTTCAGCCTGCGCGGCGGCAACCAGGGCGGCGGCATGACGTCGTTCCAAGCGCTGTCCACCGCTATCGCGGCCCAGGTGGGCACGGGCAACATCGTGGGCGCGTGCGGCGCCATCATCGTGGGCGGCCCGGGCGCCATCTTCTGGATGTGGATCATCGCCCTGCTCGGCATGGCCACCAACTACGCCGAGGCGGTCATGGCCCAGAAGACCCGCGTAGTCGACGAGGACGGCACCGTGCACGGCGGCCCGGTCTACTACATCACCACGGCCTTCAAGGGCAACGGGGGCAAGTTCCTCGCCGGGTTCTTCGCCGTGGCCATCATTCTGGCGCTCGGCTTCATGGGCTGCATGGTGCAGTCGAACTCCATCGCCGAGACCATGAACACCGCCTTCGGCATCCCCACCTGGGTCATGGGGCTTATCGTGGTCATTCTGGCTGGCACCGTGTTCATCGGCGGCGTGTCCCGTCTGGCCGCCGTCACCGAGAAGATCGTGCCCGTCATGGCCATCCTCTACGTGCTCGGGTCGCTTGTCGTGCTCATCATGAACGCCGCCAACATCCCGGCCACCTTCGCGCTCATCTTCCAGTGCGCCTTCAACCCCGACGCCACCGTGGGCGGTGCCACTTTCGGTATCATCGCCGCCATCAGCCAGGGCGCCAAGCGCGGCCTGTTCTCCAACGAGGCCGGCATGGGCTCCACCCCGCACGCCCACGCGCTAGCCGAGGTGAAGGATCCGCACGAGCAGGGCGTCGTGGCCATGATCGGTGTGTTCGTGGACACCATCATCGTCGTCACCATGACCGCGCTCGTGGTGCTGTCGGTGCTCTACGTGGGCGACGGTACGCTGGCCACCGGCGACTACGCGACGCTCACCGCCGAGACCATCACCAAGACCAACATCGCCCAGCTGGCCTTCGGGCAGTTCTTCGGCGCGAACGTGGGCGCGTGGTTCGTGGCCATCTGCCTTTTGTTCTTCGCCTTCTCCACCATCCTCTCGTGGAACCTGTTCGCTAAGCTGAACGTGGAGTGGCTCTTCGGAAAGCGCGCCGTGCTGCCCTTCACCATCATCGCGCTCGTGTTCATCTTCATGGGGTCGCTTCTGTCCAACGACCTGGTGTGGGAGCTCGCCGACATGTTCAACCAGCTGATGGTCATCCCCAACGCCATCGCGCTGTTCGCGCTGTCCGGCGCGGTGCTCGCCATCGCCAACGCCAAGCACGACAAGCGCGCGCTGGACGCGGCCGAGGAGCGCCTGGAAGACCAGGAGCGCGCCGCCATGAACGCCCTCGTAGAGGAGGACAAGCGCAAGTAGCGCTTCGATCGCAACAAAACATACCCGTACAGGGGCGGCTTTCGGGCCGCCCCTTTCAATTTGGAACGCGGCCACCTGATCTGCAAGGGGAGGCACTCGCGGTTCAGGACTTCAGATTCGGAACATCGCGAAGCCGGGCAACCCATGGCGCCCGCACAACTACAGCGCCGAGTTCCTCGCCCAGGAACCCGTGACGTCCGAGAGGCACATAACATGCAGGATTTTGCGTTTTTGCGACTTGGGGAATCACTGCGGGGCAACCGATGTCGCGAAAACGCAAAATACCGCACTCCACAAGACGTCGATGTCGCGAAAACGCAAAATCCTGCATGGAACCCGTTGCTCACCCTCCCCTTGAGGCACCGTCCTCCCCCAGAAGCTCGCCCTTCCCCGTAAGGTGGAACAGACGCGCGGGCAGCCTCGGCTAGAGCGCTCCTGTTGGCGGTGGCGCCGAGGAAGCATGAGGTCGTACCTAGCATCCTGAAAGGCGTCAGTACGTTTTGGCAACCTCAGGAGGGCAAATCGAAGCAAGCAGCAAAACCAGCAATGATGATCTCCAAGTTGCGATTAAAGGCATCTTCGTCATAAAGGCCCGCGATCATGCGAGCCATTCTTTGACGGTCGCCGCTTTCTCCGTCAGCCACCGGAACGTTGCCGCTGTAATGCTCATTCACATACATTTCCTGCAGCTGAAAACCCGTCAGGAACGAATGCATGAGCGACAAGAAATACTCGGGCATATGGGCCGGCAGCGTATCGCTCTCATGAGTGGCAAAAACCGATCGGGTGAATTCCAGCGACGGCGACTCAAACTGGGGAGTCATGACGAACAGCATGAAAGCTTTGGGGTGCGCCAGCGCCATAGAGCGGTTCGCATGGGCCACGCGGCGCAACGACTGCTGCCATGTTTCTCCCGTTACCGGCTCGATTTTGTTCTCGGCAAGCATTTCGCCGAGCGCCGCTTTCATGAGGGCGTCCTTGCTGCCGAAGCGATTGGCGATGGTCATAGTGGGAACACCGGTCACCGCGCTCAACTTGCGGAACGAGAAGGCCTCCACCCCCTCTTCATCGATGAGGGCGAGAGCCGCACGGGCCAACTCGTCATTGGTGAGCACGGTTCGGGGAGCGCTGTTCTTTGCACGGGACATGGGCCGCCTTTCTCTGGTCGGGTAAATTATACCCCTTGACAAGTTGGTACACCGTACCATATGATGATGCCATCATTTGGTACGGTGTACCAACAACTTCAGGGAAGGAGCGGATCATGGATCTATCACGTCGTTCGTTTTTCGCGGGAGCACTCTGCGCCGGAGGGGCGGCGTTGGCGGGACTCGCCGGCTGCGCGCCGTCTTCAACGGAGGCATCGGCAGATCAGGGCACTTTGGCCGGCACCGGCGCAAATCAAGAGGCTCCAACTCACAACCCCATTTCGACGGAGCAGGCCGATGTCGTAATTGTAGGCTCGGGAACAGCGGGCACCGTGGCAGCCTGTCGCGCTGCCGAGCTGGGGCTTTCCGTCATTTGCCTCGAGAAGAACAGCGGCTTGGGAGGCACTTCGGCCGTAGCAGAGGGCTTTTGCGGCATCGGGTCGAAAGCCCAGGCGGCCCAGAACATCACCGTCGATCCGAATGCAGTCGTGGCCGACACGCTCGCCTATCACCATTACGGATGCCTGGGACCGGTGGTGCGCGCTTTCGCCGACAACAGCGGCGCCACCATCGATTGGCTCGAGGATCATGGGACTGCCTGGGCCTCCATCGCGGCCCTCGGCGATTCTTACCAAGTATGGCATCTTCCAGCCGACGAAAGCGGCATGCCCACTCATGTTGGCGACGTACTTTCCGTCATTCAGCCGGCCGCGGAGGAGCTCGGCGTGCAGTTCCGCATTTCAACCCCCTTCACCGGGCTGCGCGTAGAGGACGGATGCGTTACGGGCGTTTACGCCGAGGGTTCCGACGGAGAGATTCTCATCGAAAGCCGAGCCGTTATTCTGGCAAGCGGCGGCTACGCGAACAATCAGGGGATGTTCGAGAAGTTCACAGGTCGCCCCTATGCAAACGTGCACGTATGGGGCATGGAGGGCCGCGACGGCGACGGCATCGCCCATGCCGTCGCTGAGGCGGGAGCCGACACCCATCACCCCGAAGCCGTCATGTGGCACACGGGCATGCTGGACGGCACGAGCGCGTTCTCGGATATTCCCAACTACATCGTGACCATGCAACCCACCATGCGCGTGAACGAGGCGGGCATCCGTTACTTCAATGAGGCCGCCACCAGCGATTTCACCGCTGTGGGCAATGTGCTGACCACCAATGCGGCCAATTTCGCCATTTTCGACGACGCGTTCATCGACCATATCGAGACCGCAGGTCCCTGGATGCCCATGCCGAACCTCGGCGCCTTTGCGGGACAGCCCTATGCGTGTCGCGAGGGTCTGCTCACATGCGAGGGACTTGTGCAGGCCGACAGCATCGAGGAACTGGCACGTGCCCTCGGGCTGGACAGCGCCACGCTCGCCGCAACGGTAGAGCGCTTCAACGGATTCTGCGCCGCAGGCGCTGATGAGGATTACGGGCTGCCTGCGAATATGCTGCTGCCCGTATCCACCCCGCCCTTCTACGGCGCCCGCATCACGCCGACGCTCTTTACCACCGTGGGCGGCTTGCGCGTAAACGACCGCATGCAAGTAATGGGCACCGACGGCTCCCCCATTGAAGGGCTGTTCGCTGCCGGCGGCGACGCGGCAGGACTGTACGGCGCCAACTACGATGTAGATGTGTGCTCCGGTTCTCAACAGGGCTGGGCGGCCACTTCGGGGCGTTTGGCAGCGGAAGCAGCTGCCGCCCAAAAGTAAGCGTTTCGGCGCACACTGAGCGGACGGGGGTATTTCTCATGCACGGGGCGGTCTTCGGGCCGCCTCTTCTGCTTTTACCGCGCGAACGCTCGAACCGTGAAAGGGCGCCAATGCAGCCAAAGCATCGCGAAGCCAAATGCTCCCGTCGAACAACAACCGGACGCCCGAGAGCCACATAGCGTGCAATATTTCGCGTTTTTGCGACTCTGGACGTCACTGCGGGGGTAATTGGTGTCGCAAAAACGCGAAATACCGCACTTGGCAGGATGGCGATATCGCAAAAACGCAAAATCTTGCACGAAACCCGCTAGTCCGCCTCCCCGAGAAGCTCTGCGAGGCGCTCGCGGGTAAGTCCGGCGAGCGCCTCGCCGTTTGTTGCGGCGATCACGGAATCGGCCAGGTCGCGCTTGGCCTCCTGAAGGGCCACGATGCGCTCCTCGATGGTGCCCTTGGCCACCACTTTGTACACGTCCACCTCGCGGCTCTGCCCGATGCGATGGGCGCGGTCGGTCGCCTGATCGGTGGCGGCGGCGTTCCACCACGGGTCGGCATGCACCACCACCGAGGCACCGGTGAGGTTGAGCCCCGTGCCGCCGGCCTTCAGCGACACGAGGAACACCGGCGTCTCATCGTCGTTGAACTGGTTCACCAGCCGCACACGCTCGCGCTTGGGCGTAGCGCCCGTTATAGTGAAGTGCGCGATACCACGGCGATCGAGTTCGGCGGAAAGCACGTCCAGATAACTCGTGAACTGCGAGAATACGAGCACCTTGCGCCCAGCTTCCATTGCCTCGTCCACCAATTCCATGATGGCGCCCAGCTTCTCGGCGCCGCCCTTGTAGTTCTCGAACACGAGCGAGGGATCCAGCGCGATCTGGCGTAGGCGCGTCAGCTCAGCCAGCACCTCGACAGCACTCTTCTCGGCATCGGGAATATGCCCGCGACGATTGGCCCGCGAGGCGTTCTGACGCTTCTGGACGTTCAAATCCTCGCGCAAGCGTTGCTCGGCGCCGTCGTAGAGCCGCCGCTGCTCGCGGGAAAGGGGCACATAGCGGATACCCTCGAACTTGGCGGGCAAATCGGTGAGCACGTCGGCTTTGCGGCGACGCAGCACAAACGGCTCGATGAGCGCGCGCAGCCGCGCGGCCGCCTCTTCGTCCTCGCCGATAATGCCCAGCTCGTAGCGCTCGCGGAACCGCTCGTAGCTGCCGAGGAACCCGGGCATGAGGAAGTCGAAGATGCTCCAGAGCTCCGAGAGGCGGTTCTCCACCGGCGTACCCGTGAGCGCGAACCGCAAACGGGAGCGCAGGCGCTTCACGGCGCGGGTGGTCTTGGTGGCGTGGTTCTTGATGTACTGGGCCTCGTCGAGCACCACCATGCCCCAATCGATGCGGGCGAGCTGCGCGCCATCGATGCGCACGCGATCGTAGGAGGCCACGACCACGCAGGGCTCGCCGCTCGCACGGGCCAGCAGCGCCTCGCGGTGCGCGCGAGATCCCTCCAGAGCGATCACCGACACATCGGGAGCGAAGCGGGCGAACTCGTCGGCCCAGTTGAACACGAGGGAGGCGGGGCAGACCACGAGCACGGGGCCGGCCAGCCGCTCGGCGTCACGCAAGCTCTTCACCAGGGCTATCATCTGCAACGTCTTGCCGAGACCCATCTCATCGGCCAGGATGCCGCCGAAACCGAGCGATGCCAGACGCGCCAGCCAGCGGAAGCCCTCCACCTGGTAGGGCCGCAACGTACCCGCAAGGGAAGCGGGCGCCTCCGCAGGCGCGGGCGACCCGTCCAGACAACGCAGGTAGTCTTCGAAGGCGCGGTCGCGCACGGCATCGCCATACTCCCGATCTAGGTAGAACGCCTGATAGGTTGGCAGCTCGGCACCACCGTCCAGCAACGCGTCGGCCGACACGCCCAAATCGCGCATCATATCGCCGAGTGCCGCCACATCCCCCTCTCCCAGAGCGGCGATGCGCCCGTCGCTCAGGCGATGGAAGCGCCTGCGGCGCCGATAAGCGGAAAGCATCGCTCGCAGCTCGTCGGCGGAAAGGTCGCTCTCGCGCACATCCATCTGGATGAGGTTCGCGCGCAGGGAAAGACCCAGCGACACCCGCGGCGGCCGTTCCATGATGAGGCGGTCGAAGGCGGGCGTGGTGAACACCTCGCCGACGGCCCGAAATTGCGCCAGGCCGCCATAGAGCAGCTCGCCGGCCAGCTCGGTCTGGCGCAGGGGCAGCGTGCACGAGCCATCGAAGAACTGCGCGGCCACGGCCACGCCCGCATCCTCCAGGTCCTGATCGCGGAAGGCCTGGCTCGAGGCCGGCCGCAACTCCGGCTCCTCAGCAGAATCGGCAGGGCTTTCCAACACCACTTCCCGCTCGCCGTAAAAGGCCTTCGCCGTGAGGCGGATGAGCGCAGCCTCCTTCTTACCCGTCACGTCGAAGTAGAAGGCGAGCGTACCAGCCACCGGGCGCAGCGCCTCCCACGCCTCGGGCAGATCCACCGCAAGCGTCTCCTCCAGCACGGGCAGCGCGCGCCGGCAGAATGCCTCGGCATCGCGCTCAGCCACAAAGGCCGCCCGACCCGCGTCGAGTTCCGCATCCCGCAGAAACGAGAAAGCGCGCGCATCGGCACCTGTCGTCCGCGCAGCTATGCCGTCGGCCAGCACGAAGGCCACTTCGAGCCCGCGCACCACCAGCACCTCCTTGGAAAGACGCAGGTCGTAACCGCCTTCGGAGGGAAGGAACTCAAGAGATGCAGTGGGGATGTCCTCCGCGATGGTCCACGGCGTCGGAGCCGGAGCGGCAGCGCCGCCATCGCTTCGCTCAAGGATGAACGAGGCGCGCTCCCCCATGGCATCGAGCATATCGGCCAGCTCCGCCTCTCGCAGGCGCACCTCGCGCTTCCCGGCGGCGGCTCGGAACGTGGAGCCGCCGAACAAGCGCTCATCGGGAAACACCTCGGCCAGCGTGCGGGCCACGGCGCGGGAAGGCCCGTCGAAGGCCTCGAGCCGATGGGCAAAGGCGAGCTTCTTCCCGTAGGAGAAGTACTCCCCACGCTGCACGCGATGGGCTAAGGCCTCAAGGTCGCGCACCACGTAAGTGCCCTGCGGGCCTTCCGCATCGAGCCGCAGCGACCAGAGACGCCCGTCGAAGGCAAGGTGCGGCGTCAAATGAACACTGCCGGGCGCCACGCCCAAGACGGGCAATCCCGCTCCGCGCGATGCTGCGCCTGCAGGCGCCGTCGCGCCTTGGGCGAGGCAGCGGGCCAGCGCCTCACTCGTCGTGCGCTGGCTGCGAGACGCCGCGCGATTCGCCCCAACGTCGCGAAAGCTGCGGGGCTGGGTGAAGTAGGTCGTTACCAGGGCCACGCAGTGCTTGCACAGCCCGTCGAAGCGGGCAATGGCGGGGCAGGTGCATTCGTAATCGACGATGCGCGACTCGAAGTCGCCGAACATCACCGACGTCTCAAAGTAATCGGCAATGCCCGACGCTGAGGCGACCTGGGCCGAGATGATCGTCGTATCGTCATCGCGCCGTACGGTGCGATCCGCAACCGCCTTTGCGCTGGCCGCCAGCCCTACGCCCCGCGACACCGCCCGCGGATCGGCGTAATCGGCCAACTTGATACCGCCCAGACCCACCGCGCCTCCTTTCAATTGCCGAATGCGAACACTTGAGGTTACCACAACTTGTCTGTTCGCAGTGCGGGGTAAGCGCAAGGCCTTGCGACTCCCTAAGGCATGTCGGTAACCTCGAAAAACTTGCCGGATTCTCTGCTTGCAACTTACTCGGGTAGCAGCTCTGAGTATGATGGACGCGACACGAAGAACGCGAAACCGCATCCGCCGCCCCATCCCGAGGAGGACTCATGGGCCTTTTCGCCTCACCCTGTACCAGTACCGGCACTACCACGCATTCGCATCGCCAGCGCAGGCGCTTCGCCGCACTCGCCCTCGCCGCCCTCTTAACCATGAGCGCCCTCGCCCTGGTCGGCTGCGCATCAAACCATCCCATCACGAAATCCGGCGAGCAATGCGCCTCCTGCCATAGCGACGGCCGCGCCGCCGTGGAGGGCACGGGCTCCGCCAGCGCCACGGAAACGGGCCTCACCTTCGCCGTGGAAAGCGGCGCCGACGAAGTCTACCTCTGCACCGCCGCTGTGGCTGAGGACGGCACCGTCGTTCCCTCCCGCGACCGCACGCTGTCCGCCGACGAGCTCGGCGCCGTCACCGTGAACCGTCCGGGCCTCTACGCCCTGTGCACCGGCGATGTCGCCTCCCCCTCGGCCACCGTTCTCGTAAGCGCCACCGAATCCGGCCCCACTGACACCGTCGTGAAGCTGTAGACCAGTCCTGCGCAAATTCGCGTCGCACCCTGCGCCTTTCCCTATTCACCGCAAATTCTGCGGCGAATAGCTTGCCAATCGCCGCACGAACGCGAAAACCAGCCCCTACTCCCCCGCGAAGGCGCCGGTTTGGCGGTTCCAGAGGCGGGCGTAGTCGCCGCCCTTCGCCACGAGCTCGGCATGGGGGCCGTCCTCCACGATACGTCCCTGGGACAGCACGACGATGCGGTCGAGGCTCGCCACGGTGGAGAGGCGGTGGGCCACCACGATGGCGGTGCGGCCCTCCATAAGGCGCGCAAGGGCCTCCTGCACGGCGGCCTCACTCTCCGAATCGAGCGCACTCGTGGCCTCATCCAGCACGAGGATGGGGCAGTCGGCCAGCATGGCGCGGGCGATGGCGATACGCTGGCGCTGACCGCCCGACAGCTTGATGCCGCGCTCACCGGTGATGGTGTCGAACCCCTGGGGCAAATCCTCGATGAACTCGAGCGCGTTGGCCGCCCGGGCCGCCTCGCGAATCTCCTCTATCGTGGCGTCGGGCCGCCCGTAGGCGATGTTCTCGGCGATGGAGCGGTGGAACAGCAGCGCCTCCTGGGGCACATAGGCGATCTGCCGGCGCAACGACTGCTGGGTCACGTCGGCCACGTTCTGGCCGTCCACCAAAATCTCGCCCTCCTGGATGTCGGCCAGGCGCAGCAGAAGCTTCGTGAGCGTCGTCTTCCCCGCACCGGACATGCCGACAAGGCCCACACGCTGTCCCGCAGGAATCTGAAGGTTGAAATCGCGGAACACCTGGGTCTTCACATCGCCGTCGGTGTACCAGAAGTTGATGTCCTTGAAGTTGATGTCGCCCAGTTCCACATCGAGCGGTTGCGCGCCGGGCTTGTCGGCCACCAGGCGCGGCTCATCGAGCACCGCCGTCATGCCGCTCGCGTCGCCGAAGGCCTGGTTGATGCGCTGCAGGCCCGTGTTGATGAAGTTGAACTGGTTCGTCACCGTGTTCGTGTAGGTGAACATGAGGATGACCGTGCCCGGCGTGATGCCGAACCAGGCGTTGCCGCCGGAGATGAACACCGTCACCACGGACATGATGACCACGGTGATGGCCGCCGTGGTGATGCCACGGGCAAGCGAGGCCCGCATGCGCTTCGAATCGCGCGCCACCACCTCGCGATTCGCCGTGTCGAACAGCCGCCGCTCGTAGTCCTCGCGCCCGTAGGTCTTCACGGCCAGGATGTTCGTGACCGCATCCGACAGTTCGCCGGACAGCTGGTTCTGGGCGCTGGCGGCCTTTTCATTCAGATGCAGGATGCGCTTGTACATGAGGTAGCTGATGACTGCGTACACCGCGAGCATCGCCATGAGCACCGCCGCATAGGCCGGCACCACCGGAAACAAGATGAGGCAGGTGAAGGTGATGGAGCAGAGGATCGGCAAAAACGGGAAGTTCATGGTCTGCAGAAGCTGGGTGTAACCGGCCATGAATTTCGAGGTCTGGCTGACGAGCGTGCCACCGAAGCGGTTGGAATGGAACGACAGCGACTGGTTGCACAAACAATCGAAGGCCATGGTGGCCAAATCGTAGTTCACGGCGATCTGCAGCTTCCACAACGTGTAGTCCTGAAGCTTGCTGCAGGTCTGTCCCGCCAGATTGATGCCGATGAGCGCGGCGATGTAGGGGCCGAACACGTCGAACACGGCCTCGGGAGCCACCGGGTCGGCGCTGATGCGATCGACGATGAGGCTCATCACGTAGGGGTTGCCGTAGGTGAGAAAGCCGCAGAACCCGATCGTCGAGGCGACGAGCGCCACGAACAAGCCCAGGTGATTGCGCGTCGCCAGCCAGTAGTAGTGCAAACTACGCATCGTAAGCGATTGCTTCTTCGACATCGATCCTCTCTTCTCTTCTTGCGGCTCCCCGAGGGCGGGCTGCGGGGTACCGCTCAGTCGCTCAAACAGTCCTCGCTGGTATCGAAGGCGTTAGGGCTATTTACTCCCTCTTATTTACTGCCTTCGATACCATCTGCGGAACTCGCTTGGTGAGCGGCACCCCGCATCCCGCTTCGCTCAACCTTGGTTGAGCAGTTCCGTCAGTTCGCCGTTGGACAGGATGGTGAGGTGGCGGGTGGCGCGGCTGATGGTGGTGTAGAGGCGACGCCGGGCGATGTCGCTGTTCGGGAAGGCTCGGGCCGAGGCGTCGGGGATGATGACGCGGTCGAACTCGAGCCCCTTCGCCAGCTTCAGCGGCACCACGACGATCCCCGTTTCCGGCAGGCTGTCGCCCTCGCCGAGCACGGTGACGCCGTCCAGCGTCTTTGCGAGGCGTTTGGCGTCGTTCTTCCAGGGGACGATCACCGCCGTTAAGCCGCCGGCGTCGCACGCGACGCGCACTGCTTCCACCAACGCGGCCTTCCACTCGTCGGCGTTCTCGCACACCACAATCTCCGGAGCCGGCGCCTCGCGCTGCACCGAGGCAACCTCCATGGCCTCGCCCGCGGGCAGAAGCCGCGCGAACAGGTCGGTGATGGCCGGCGTGGAGCGGTAGCTCGTCATGAGGCGGCACTGCGACACAGAACCGCGCATCTCCTCGAACACCGCGCGCATCTCGTCCCACGTGGCCGTGCCCTCGAAGATGGCCTGGTTCGGATCGCCCAGAAGCAGGAAGTGCGCCCGACGGAAGTAGCGGGCAAGCACCGCCAGCTGGCCCTGGGAGTAGTCCTGGGCCTCGTCGATCATGACGTAGCGCGCCTCGGGGTTGCCAAGACCGGTCAGCGCCATCTTCAGGTAGACCCACTCCACCGAGGTCAGCCCCTCGCGGCCGAGCAGGCGCGCGGCCACGCGATCGACATCCAGCCACTCCATGGCCTCCATGGCGCGCAGGGCATCGGTGTGCTTCTCTTCCAAATACACGAGGGCCAGCGTGCGGGCCTCCTCGTCGCTTTGGGGATCGAAGACCTCGCCGAACAGGCGCAGTTGCTCGTCCACGGGAAGCGAGGCGATCTCGTCGTGGGTGTCCTCCTGAGCCGCCAGCGACTTCAACCGCGCCGTCAGGCGAACGGACAGCTCTTCGGCCATGAGCGTCGCCCGGTGCGGCCCGGCAGGCAGGTTCGCGAACTTCGCCGACACCTTCTCCACCGCATCCCCGCCGAGCAGGCGCACGCCGGCGCTCGTGATGTCGCGGAAGTCGCTGCGTGCGAACTCGAAGGAGGCCACCGCCGCATCAATGGCCCGCAGGCGCTCAAGCGATACGTCGCTCTCGCCCACGCCGCGCCCGGCGGGAAGCAGCGGCGAGAGGAACTCCTCCCAGGTGAGAATCTCCGGGTTGCGCTCGCCGAGGTCGGGCAGCACGCGGTCGATGTAGCGGCCGAAGACCGGATTTGGCGAGATGAGGAAGACCTGGGTCGGATCCAGGGCGCCGCGATGCTGGTAGAACAGATACGCGATGCGCTGCATGAACACCGAGGTCTTGCCCGAGCCGGCGATGCCCGCCACTTGAAGCACCGGCACGTCCTCGTGGCGCACGACGGCGTTCTGCTCGCGCTGGATGGTAGCAGTGATGGCCTGCATATGGGCCGAGCGCCCGCGGGAAAGCGACGCGAGCAGCAGCTTGTCCTCGATGGCCACATCCGAATCGAAGTAGGTGATGAGACGGTCCTCTTCTATTTCGAACTGGCGGCGCAGCTGCAAGTCCACGTGGATGGTGCGCCCATCGGCCACATAGGAGGTGGGGCCCATGGTCTGGTTGTAGTACACCTCGGCCACGGGGCTTCGCCAGTCCACGACCAGGCGCCGATAGTTCTCGTCCGAGATGCCCGCCGAGCCGATGTAGAGCTCTTTGGCCGGCGCCCCTTCCTTGAACTGCAGCGCGATCTTCGCGAAGTAGGGCTCGCGCAGGAGCACTTCCACGGCTCGCAGGCGCTCGGCCTGCACGGAGTTGGCCATGTCGTGGGCCTCGATGATGTTGTTCATGGCCACGATGTCGGCATGGGTCTCCAGGATGTCATCCCAGGTGGCGAAGTTCACGGCCAGCTCCTCGGCCATGGACTTCTTGTCCTCGGCGGCATCACGCGCCACGGCCTCCATGGCGGCTATCGCATCGCGGCCGATCTTCTCCAGCTTGCCGTAGGTCTCGCTCAGGTGCGCCTGTTCGGCGGCGAAGACGAGATCCGCGGCCTCCTGCCCGGTCGCGGCCGAGGGGCGACCAAGGTCGCCCCCTACGGAAGGGGCGCCGGCGCTCTGTTGCCCTTCCCTAGACAAGGATGCCCTCGCAGTGGTCGATCATGTGCTGCACGGCCTGGGCGGCGTTGCCCTCGAGCTTCTTCTTGCGCTCCACAAGCTCGCCGTCGACCAGCACCTCGTAGCTCACGCGCACCCAGTCGTAGCGCGTGACGGCCGTCGGCTCCTCGCGCGAGAGGCATGCCTCCACAGCGGTGTAGGGTTTCAGCTTCTGGGTGACGCGCGGGTTGTACATGACCTGCGGGCGGCCGGCCTCGTTCAGATAGGCGACAATGCGCTTTGTCTCGCCGATCTGGTTGGCGGCCAGGCACACGGCCTCGTCGCTGGCAAGCAGCGTCTCCACCAAATCGTCGGCGATGGCGGCGTCGGCGGCCGTGGCGGCATCGCAGGGCTTCGACAGGATTTCCTCGTCGGTGATAATCTCTCTGATCACAGGGGCTCCTTCGGGTTTGCGACGGCACGGGCCGCCGCGCTCGTGAAAAATGCGACTAAAGAGTATACACCACCGACGGCGCTCAAGGGCAACCATCCGCCAGACGAAGCGATCTGAAACAAACTCATGACGTAGCGCCCACGAGCCGGCGCGCGAAGCGCGGGCATAAGGTATGCTGAAGCCGAGCCATCGTCGCTCGCCGAACTGCCAACGCTTAAGGAGGTCGCCATGGCCGCGAAAAGCCATCGGGCGCTGAAAATCACCAGCATCGTCATCGGCGCCATCGTCGCCGTCGCGCTTATCGCGGTGGTCGCCCTGAACATTTATATGCGCGTCGCTTTCGCTCCCTTCTTCGACCGCGCGGAATCCCCCTTCGACATCCCGGGCATCAACACCGGCTTCGTCCCCCAGGACCTCGACCACGTGGAAGCCGACGACTCGTGGCTGTTCAGCGGGTACATGGCCGACCACTCCCCCTCGCCGCTCTACCGCCGCGCCGCCGACGGCACCATCGCGAAGTTCTTCGTCGCCCTGCCCGACGGCTCGGCCTACGACGGCCACGGCTCGGCCATCACCACCAACGAGCAGTACGCCTATCTGGCCTGCGAGGAGGGCTACCTCGTCATCCCCATGGATAGCCTGCTGTTCGCCGAGGACGGCGCCTGCGTGCAAGCCGCCGAGAAAGTGGACGTCGACTTCTCCCCTGCCTTCATGAACATCGAGCAGGGACAGCTCATGCTCGGGAACTTCTACTACCCGAATGACTACGAGACCCCCGAGGCCCACCACATCACCACGCCCGACGGCACCGAGAACCCCGCCGTCATGTACGCCTTCGCCGCCGATCCCACCCGTCCAGGCCGCTTCGCCACGGTGCCCGACAACGTGTTCTCCATCCCCGGCATGGTCCAGGGCACCTGCACGACCGACGACGGGCGCATCGTGCTGTCGGTCTCCTACGGCATCGCCCCTTCGCACCTGCTCGCCTACAACGTGAACCTCGCCGCGCCCGACGGCACCTTCACCACCGGTTCCGGCGACGAGGTGGAGCTGTTCTGCCTCGATTCCCGCAACCTGACGGAAGATCTGGTCGGACCGCCCATGCAAGAGGGCATCGAATCCCATGACGGGCGCGTCTACACTACCGACGAGTCGGCTTCCAACAAGTACATCTTCGGCAAGCTCTGCGGCGCCGGCCGCGTGTACGCCGTGCAGCTGTAGAGCCGCTACCCAATGGTCACGAGGCGATTTTGGAAGGCGACAGAGACCGTCGTGGGAAGGCCGCGCTCGGCGATGACGGCCTCGAAGGTGTCGCGCGGGAGCCGGTAGGTATTGTTCTCCTGGGAAACGTGCATGGCCGCCACCGCGCGCAAGTTTTCGTGAGCCAAGTTATCCAGGGCCTCGCGCGCCTGGTCGTTGGACAGATGCCCGCGCGCCGATGCGATGCGCTGCTTGATGACGTAGGGATAGGGGCCCATCTGAAGCATGCGCGCATCGTGGTTGCTCTCCAGAGCCAGCAGGTGCACGCCGGAAAGCGCCTCCCAGGCCGCATCGGTCACGACACCGGTGTCGGTCATGTAGCCGAGGGAGTCGCAACCGCTTCCGCGCTCTTCGAACCGAAACCCGTAGGAATCGGCCGCATCGTGGGAAGTGCGGAAGGGACGCACGGCCAGGCCGGCCAAATCGAGCCGATCGCCTCCGTCGAAGGGCTCGAACGCGGCGCCGACGCTGGCCACAGCCTCGCGCAGAGGCGCGGAGGCCGCGAACACCGCCTCGCTGGCGCACACCGCAGGATGCGCCCCCGCCTTCGCCAGCCCGCGCAGGACCACGCCGAGCCCCTTCGTATGGTCGCCATGGTCGTGGGTGATCACGACGGCCCGCAGCTTCTCCAAATTGAACCCGGCTTCCTCGGCCCGGGCGAAGAAGTCCCGCTTGCATATGCCGCAATCGACAAGTACCCCCTCGCCCGTCGCCGCATTCTCCACAATGGCGGCATTCCCGCCGCTGCCGCTGGCCAGTATATGCAGTCGAAGCATTAAGAATTTCTTTCATTTGAATTGCCATTGAAATGGAGAATAATTCTAAACATCCCCTTTATCCAGTTCAAGGACTCAGCCCAAAACGCCTTTTGCCCCAAACGCCCCGTCTTTAAAACCTAGCCTCAAATCAACGGTTTTACCTTAAACTTCGTCGATTTGCGGCTACCACCTCAACGCGAGTCGAAATTAAGGTGCCATCGACGCGACTTCATCGCCAAAAACCCATAACTGACTTGATTTTGTTCATATGCTCAAATTTTGCAGACATGACCTGTGCATTCCCGGAAGTTTCATTTGTCAAGATCACTCCAATTTCCCATCGACAATGTAGCAATAAGCTTTCCTCATTGACAACGACTCTTTTCGTCATGTTTAATGCACTTGCACAATTTGTGCGTCGCTGCTGATTCTTACCTTTGAAAGGGGTACCAATGAGCGATCCGAACGTGGTAGTGGCCCGCAACACCGACAAGGCGCCCGTGAGCGACCTGTATTCCCAGACGGTGGCGTTCTCCCACTACAACAACCTCTCCGCCCAGCTGCCCATCGACCCGGCGACGGGTGCCATCGTGGCGGGCGGCGCCGCCGAGCAGGCCGAGCAGTGCCTCAAGAACCTGCAGGCTATCGTGGAGAGCATCGGCCACGACATGAACGACATCATCCGCGTGTCCATCTTTTTGGCCGACATCATGGATCTGAACGCGGTGGAGAAGGTGCAGGCCTCCTTCTTCCCCACCTACCAGCCCGCCCGCACCGTGGCGGCCATCGACGCCCTGCCCCAGGGCGCACTCGTGTTCATCGAGGCGCTTGTCGATAACGGCGAGGGAACCCAGTCGGTCCCGCAGGCCGGCGACCTGGTGAAGCTCACCAACAACACCCACGCCGCCCCCTACGACGCCGGCTCCACCCAGACCGTGGCGTTCTCCCACTACAACAACATCACCATGCAGCTGCCGCTCGATCCCGGCACGGGCCGTCCCATCCTGGGCGACGTGGCCGCGCAGACCGCGCAGTGCCTCGCGAACGTGAAGGCCATCCTCACCTCCGTGGACGTGCCCTTCGACGACATCGTGAAGGTGACCATCTTCGTGAAGAACCTGGCCGATGCGAGCGTGGTGGACGACGTGTACAAGACGTTCTTCCCCGATTCCGGCATCGCGCGCGCCGTGAACTACCTGCCGGCCCGCACCGTGGTGCCGGTGAAGGATCTGCCCTACCACTGCGACGTGGCCGTCGAGGCCGTGGTCTCCCATGGCGACGGCACCCCGCCCCAGGCCATCGAGGATCGTCACGGCCTCATCATCGAGGCGTGCAACACCGACGCCGCTCCGAAGTGCCCGCTTGCCACCCAGTCCGTGGCCTTCTCGCACTACAACAACATCTCCGCCCAGCTGCCGCTCAATCTGTCCGGCAAGCTCATCGACGGCACCGTCGCCGAGCAGACCGCCCAGTGCCTCGCCTATGTGAAGGCCATCGTCGAGTCGGTCGACCACGCGGTGGAAGACATCGTGAAGGTGAATGTGTACCTGGCCGACATCGCCGATCTTGCCGCCATGAACGAGGCCTACGCCGCCTTCTTCGGCGACCACAAGCCGGCCCGCAAGGTCGTGGGATGCGGTGAGCTGCCCTTCGGCGCCCGCGTCATGATCGACGCCATCGCCGGCAACTGGGAGGGCACCCCGCCGGTGGCCTAAGAGCGCACCTCTTCGAACCGTCGATGCAAGAACGCGCGGGCCGCTCGTGGCCCGCGCGTTTCTATTTCTCTGGAATGTACTCGGCCAGAAGCGCTACCAACTCGTGGATGTTCAGCGGCTTGGTAGTCAGCGCCGTCATGCCGGCGTCGCGGGCGCGGCGCTGGCCCTCCTCGAAGGCGTCGGCCGTCTCGGCGATGATGGGCAGCGTGGCGGCGTCTGGCCGATCCAGGGCGCGAATCTCACGCGTGGCCTCGTCGCCGTCCATGCGGGGCATGCGCATGTCCATGAGCACGGCATCGTAGTAGAACGGCTCCACGGAGGCCACCTTGCGCACGGCCGCATCGCCGTCGCGCGCCTCTTCGGGCTTAAAGCCGTAGTCCTTCAGAATCTCCACCAGAATCTCGCGGGACAGATCGTCGTCGTCCACCACGAGCACCTTGCAGCCGGTAAAATCGCGCTGGCACCGCTCGGCCGCCGCCGCTTTCTCGCGGGCCTCGGCCAGCTCGTCGGCGTCGGCCACGCGCAGCGGCAGCGTGATGGCGAACGTCGAGCCGCGGCCCACGACGCTTTCCACCGCTATCTCGCCGCCCATAAGGTCGACGAGGCTCTTGGTGATGGTCATGCCCAGCCCCGTGCCCTCGGTCTTGTTGGCGTACCCGAGGCCATCGCGCTCGAAGGGCAGAAAGATGCGATCGAGGAACTCCGGCGTCATGCCGCAGCCGGTGTCGCTCACGGTCAAGCGATAAGCGCCGAAGCCGCGGGGCGCGTCGGAAAGCTCAGTGAGCGCCACGGTGACAAGCCCCCGGAGGGCGTGAACTTCACCGCGTTGCCCACGGTGTTCACGAGGATCTGGTTCAGGCGCAAGGGATCGGTGACCACTTGGGGATGGGCCACGTTGTCCACATCGATCGTCAGATCGACGCCGCTGGCCGCCGCCTTCTCGCCGAACATGCCCTGCACCTCGATCACGGCATCCGGCAGGCTGACGATGTCCTCGTTGAAGGACATCTTGCCGCTCTCGATGCGGCTCACATCCAAAATGTCGTTCACCAGGCTCAGCAAGTGATCGCTGGACAGCATGATCTTGCGCAGGCAATCGCGCACACGATCGGTGTCGTTCAGGTGGTCCAGCGCGATGGACGCGAAGCCCGAGATGGAGTTCATGGGCGTGCGGAAGTCGTGGGACATGTTGGTGAGGAAGGTCGATTTCGCCTGGCTCGCATGCTCGGCCAAATCGAGCGCGTTCTGCAGCGCCACCTTCTGGCGCAGCTGCTCGCGCATCTCGCCGGTGACGTTGCGGGCCGCTAAAATGACCTTCGAATCGCGCTGGGGCAGGCGGATGATGCGCAGCTCCACGTACTGCTCCTCGTCGCCGAACAGGCGCCGATAGCCCACGGAGAAGTCGGTCTCCCCCGCTTCCAGGCGGCGCCACAAGGCCTCGCCGCCGATTTCCGCTCGCACCCGGGCACGGTCCTCGGCCACCACGAAGGTGTCGATGTAGCGCTCCATGGCGGCGGGATAGTCGCCCTCTTCCGCGCTGGCCAGGGCGAATTCCGCCGTCATCTCCTCGCCGCGCCGGTACACCTCGAGTTCCTGAGTTTCCAAATCGACCAGGTACAGCGCGAAGTTCTCCGCTCCCAGGCTGTCGATGATGTCGATGTACTGCTCGCTGCGCTCCTCGGCCAGCTTCGTGCGTGTGAAATCCTCCAGAAAGCCGAAGGCGAATCGCTCGGAGCGGTCGGTGTGATCGAGGCTCATGCGCAGCCACCGTCCGTTGGGAAGGCGTCCCTCCTGGTAGAAGGCCTCGCGTCGCTCGAGGAAGGCCTTCATCTTCTGACGCACCTCTTCGCTTAAGGTGCTGCCGAAGGTGAGGTCGATGAACTCGGTCAGGCTGATATAGTTGCTGTCCACGCCGCTTTGCTCGCGGGCCTGCTCCGTCAGAAGCATCTGACGGTAGCGCATATCGTAGAAGAACAGGCCGGCGGCCGCCTTCTCCATGGAGCGCTGGGCGGGCAGAATCCAGTCCGTCACGTCGTGGATGGTGAATCCGCACAGCCCCTCGGAAATGGGGAACACCTCGGCGCGGAAGAACTGCTGGAGCATCTCGGAAGGCGCCTCGAACTCCGAGGCGCGGCCCTCGTAGGCCGCCTCGTAGAAGTGGTCGAGCCAGATGGGATCGCCGCCCCACAGGGCGTAGGCCTCCTCGCCGAGCAGGTCCTCCGCCACATGCCCGGTCAGAGAGGCCGCCGCGGCGTTGATATAGCGATAGGCGAAATCATAGGGACGCCCCCGATCGTCAAGCAGCACTTCGGCGACACCGAAAGGCAGCGTGCTGCAGCCAAATGTCGTCTCCCAGGCTCTCAACAGTTCATCCACGGCAAAACTCCCCTTGACAGGTTTGTTGAAAAAATCCCATACGTTGCACTATTACAGTGTACCACTTTCTGAGCCAAAAGGTCATTTTATAGGAAATCTTACCCGTATAAAGATGGTTTCGCAAAATTCCCTTTCTTTGGTCACGTGCACAAAAAGGCCCTCCGCAACTGGCGAAGGACCTTACGATGGTCGTTATTGACAGACGTTTCAGCAGGTTGTCTAAGCCTCTGGCTCGGCTGCCTGGTTCTCGTCGCGCTGAACCTCGCTGGCCGCAGGCGGAATCTCGCCGCGCTTGAAGCGCATGACGTCGCCGTCCTGCTGCATCACGAGCTCCTCGCCTTCGAGCGTCGCCTCAGCCGAGCTGCCGTCGAAGGTGAGTTCCACCGTGGTGGCGTCCTTGGCGGTCCAGGAGCCGTCCATGTTGGTGCCCAGCACGCTGAGCACGGCAGAACCGCCCTCGTTCAATTGCAGGTAAACGGAAAGTCCCATCTCCTGGGCCTGGGCCAGCGTCTCCTCGGTGGCCTCCTGGCCATCGACGGTGCCACTCGTCAAAATCCAATCCCCCTGGAAGTTCGCGGCATCGTTGCCCGCCGGCGCACCGGCACATCCTGCCAGCGCCACGCACAGCGCGAAGGCGCATGCTGCCGCCCCGATGATCTTCGCCTTAAGCTTCATTCCCGCTCCTTTGATCGCATTCTTCGACGCCCATCGCGTCCCTTGCAGCCAGCGCGGTCATCTTATACGTAAGCGGCAGCATCAGCAATACTCATCTCCCATACGTTGGGCAACTGAGAAGAAGGGCTTTCACATCGCCCGCTTGTCTGCTATGGTGGCCCCAATCAGCGAAGAGCGCACCGAAGGAGACCTCATGGGAGACTACGCCAACCGGGTGTTCGCCGTCGTGCGGCGCATACCGCGCGGAAAGGTGGCCACCTACGGACAGGTGGCACGGCTCATCGGCGCCCCGCGCACGGCGCGCTACGTCGGTTATGCCCTGCACGCCAACCCAGAGCCCGGCACCGATCCGGGCTGCATCCCCTGCCATCGGGTCGTATTCAAGGACGGACGCATGGCCACCGGTTTCGCGTTCGGAGGCCCCGACGAGCAGCGAGGCATGCTCGCCGCCGAGGGGATCGCCTTCGACGAAGAGGGCCGCGTGCTCATGGAAGAGTTCCAGTGGGACGGCCGTCCGGAAAGCGCCGCACCCGGCGAGAACGACATGCCCACCGCGCCGCCCCCGGACTTCGACTGGGAAGCCGAACTGGCCGAGCACCCGCTGCACCATTGCGAGACCTGCGCCGCGCCGCGCCCCGACTGCAAAAAGGAACGCCACGCCTAGGTTCCCATTCGTTCCGAGGCGGGCGCCGGTGCGCACATTCGCCATTTGGCAACGGGTCTCCCCTGGCTCGATGACCGTTTCCTGACAAAAGGTGCCACCGTGCCCGGCGCGGATTACCATGGGTCTTCGGAACCGCCGACTCCTTCGCCTTCCCGAAAGAACCGACGGCATCCTGTCGCACATCCCAACGCATCAAGGAGGCGTCATCATGGAAGATAAAGAGTTGCTCGAGAAGATCATCGCGAAGCAGAGCGTCATCATTCCGGCCATGGAAAAGACCGGCGAGACGAAGGACATCCCCGAGAAGTTGCGCCACGCCATGGCCGCGGCCGAGGAATGGGCCGACGTCATCGAGAAGAAAGAGGGCCGCGACAAGGAAGCCCGTCGCTGGCCAGTGAAGCAGTTCGCCGAAGAGGCCCACGAGCACATCGCCCTGTTCGATCACGAGACGCGCCAGCAGATCCAAGAGTACTGCGAGCTGGTGGCCCGCCTCCCCTACGATGACGACGCCCCGCTCGGGGTGTAGGGCGCATCTGCAAGAACTCCATCAAGCTGCCTTAACCCTGCACCTTCTCGGCGCGCTGGGCTTGCATCCAGTCGGCGAGCTCGGCCATGCCCTCGCCGGTGCGGGCGCTCGTGACGAAGATGTCGAGCGCGGGGTTCAGGAGGCGCGCCTGCTCTTTCAGGCGATCCATGTCGAAGTCCTCGTTCAAGGGCAGGTAATCGCATTTCGTGACGATGAGCGCGTCCACGGCGGCGAACATGGGCGGGTACTTCATGACCTTGTCCCAGCCCTCGGGCACCGACAGCAGCATGACGCGGGTGTGGGCGCCGGTGTCGAAGTCGGCCGGGCACACGAGGTTGCCGATGTTCTCAAGGAACAGGTAGTCGAAGCGATCGCCGTCGAAGGCCTCGAAGGCCATGGTGACCATGCCCATCTCCACATGGCACACCCCGCGGGTGTTCAGCTCCACGGAGGCGACGCCGGCCTCCTTGATCTTGAGGGCATCCACGTCGGATTCCAGGTCGGCCTCGATGACGCCGAGGGCCTCGACGCCCCGGGCACGCAGCTCGCGGATGAGCGCGAGCAAAAGCGTCGTCTTGCCGGCGCCCGGGCTCGCCATGACGTCCACGAAGAACGTGCCCTCCTGGGCGCGCGCCGCGCGGAAGGCGTCGGCCGCCTCGTCGTTGGCCGCCAGGATGTTCTTCTTCACTTCGATGACGCGCGTCTGATCCATGATGCCTCCTTCGCCGGCGCCGAGCCCTGCCGCCCGGCGCCTTCCAAATACTGTTCAGTTCCATAGTAACGGGCGCAGCGCCCTTTGGGCAATGCAGAAAGGGAATCGGCTATGCGGATTGCCGAATGCGCATCGCCGCGTTCGCGCATGGGCAAGCAAGCGCGCGGATTACCTGGAAAACCATGGATATCGCAGCCGATGGAGCGCTTCGGGACGATCGGCATTGCGTTTTTGAGAGCGCGACGGGTTGCCCGCCGGCGCCGCTTCCTGTAGCCTTGTGCCTGAAAGGAGCGCGGGGCGAGCCTTTCCCCGAAGCCTTCCCTTTAAGACACTCGCCTCCCCTGCCGTGAACGAACTTGCCATCCTGGATGCCATCCAGCCCATCCACACACCCTGGCTCGACGCCCTTGTTGCCGCCTATACGAGCACGAGCGACGTCGGCCAGATTTGGATCCTGCTCGGCATCGTGCTCGCCATCATTCCAAAGACGCGCAAGCTGGGCGCGGCCGTCCTCGTCGCCGTTCTCATCGGCGCCATTGTCACGAGCGGCATTCTAAAGCCCCTGATCATGCGCCCGCGACCGTGCGACGTGAACCCGCTCGTGCCCATGATCGTCGATCGGCCCCACGGCTCGTCGTTTCCCTCCGGGCACGCTACCGCCGCCTTCGCCGCGTTCGGGGCGCTGCTTTTCTCGAAGGGGCCCAAACCTCTTGTCATCGTCGTCGGCATCGGCGCGGTGCTCATGGCGCTCACGCGGCTGTACTGCTACGTGCACTACCCCACCGATGTGCTGGCGGGGACCGTCGTCGGGCTGCTCGCGGGATTCGCCGCCGCCAAAATCGTCGAAGCGGCAAGCCGCAAACTTCAGGAACGGCGATCGCAATCGCACACTTAGGCGCCGACGCGCGAAACGGGCACGCGAGGAATCACCTTGAGACCGAAGCCCCTATCCCTCTCGCACCTTCCCGGTCACGGGGCAGGTGATATACCCGTCGCGATGAAAGTAGTGCACGAGGAAGCCCACGCCGGCAAGCGCGAGCGCGATGCCGAGACCGGTGTAGAAGAAGGCGATGAACCAACCCGGCACCAGATGGAAGGAGCGCAGGGCGATGCCGCCGCCCATCATGACGGCCATAATGAGGTAGCCGCGCACATCGAAGAACTTCAGCACGTGCATCTTCTCCTCGCCGTAGCTGCGGATGCGGGCGGCATGCTTGCCCACCAGCTTGGAGAACATCATGTGGAAGACGACGAAGGTGGCGGGGATGCCGATGAGCAGAAGCCACGGGTTGCCGTTGCCGGCCGCGATGGCCTCGATGCCCATGCGGGCGACTTGGCTTCCAGCGATGAGCCACACGGCCGCCGCGATGAGCAGCAGGTACTTCGAGCGAACTTTGAACATGGCGAGTTTTCCTTTGGCTGAATGCCGCTGCGACGCGCTCGTCTCTTTTCGGCGCGGGCACCGCGCGGCCACTAGTTTTTCCTGGGCACCATAGCACCCGCGCCCGCCCACTTCCATAAGGCACATGGTCTCGACAGCAAAATTTCAACTTGCGGAAACCTTATAGGGGCCACACGCATCCGCGTCAGTCGAAATGCGATGCGGGGCAGCAGTTCGGCCCGATCCCCGCGTATTCTGCGATGGCCAATTCTGGCAAGTTCTAGACGAGCGGCTCGATGTAGGCGATCGGCGCGACCACGACGCGGCCGCAGTGCGCAGGGCCATCTCCGGCGGTAAGACCCGGCTTCGGCACGATCATCGTGGCGGTGAGGTCGGCGCGCACGACATCTTTCGCCGCGCGGCCCATCTGGGCCGAAAGCCCGCTCGGCACGTCGGCGGCCACCACGAACGTGCCTCGGTCGCGGGCAGCGTTGAGAGCGCGGATCCAGCCGTCGAAGGGCGCCTTCACCGTCTCGTGGGCGAACCCAGTGCCCAAAAGGGCATCGATGGCGAGCGAGGCGCCGTTAAGCAGGGCCGACACCTCCGCGTCCGTCGGCGCGAGAACCACCTGGCTGTGCGCGCTCAGGGACGCCGTCGCCCGCAGGGCGGCCGCGCGAGCCGGCTCGGCCGTAAGCGCCGCGGGCTCCACCGCTGTCACGAGACAGACGGGAATGCCCCAGCGGTCCAGGTACTCCCCGGCCACCCAGCCGTCGCCGCCGTTGTTGCCGCTGCCGCAGAGGATGACTATTTCCTTCGCGCCTTCCATCCCTTCCAGCGCCTTACACGCCTCGAAGGCGAGGAAGCGGCCGGCGCGGCGCATGAGCGCGTCGAGCGGCGTGCCCGCCTCCGCGATGGCCCGCTCGAGCGCCACCACCTGGGACACCTCAAGCACGGGAGGCTTAAAGGGGGTCGTCGCATCGGCTACGGGACGATAGGCTTCCACAAGCCGCGGCAGAGACCAGGCCGCGTTGGCCGGGCTCGGCGAGGGCAGCACCTCGGCGGCCAAGCCACTGGCAGCCTCGCATAGCTTCGCGTAGTAGCGCCCCGCCGCCGCACCCGTGCAGAACACCCGGCGCACCGGCGCCTTTTCCAAAACGCGCGACAGATCGTTGGGGTGGGGGTTGGCGATGGAGGCGTCCGAGGCGCCCCGGATGTCGCAGCTTTCCAGCACGTCCCACAGCGCGATGTGATGGCGCAGCAGCAGATCGGCGCGCTCGGCGTTGTCCTCGGGCACCGGCTCGTCGAACAGCGCAGCGAGCACGCGCCAGAACCGGTTCTGCGGATGCCCGTAGAAAAACGCCGCCTCGCGCGATTTCGGCGAGGGCATCGTGCCCAGCACGAGCACCTCCGAGCGCTCGTCAAACACCGGCGGAATACCGTGCTCGATGTGCTGCAGCGGCTGGGCGCAATCTTTCATGGCAGCCTCCCTTTGCTCCTCGCGCGATGGCCCCGGCGGGACGCGAACGGCCGCTTGCGCCCGACTCCTTAGGTGAGCAGAAACGACGCCGCGATGAATCCCGCGATCACCAGAGCGAAGCCTACCACAAAAGCCCACGCTGCGGGGCGCCCCAAATTGATCGTCCAGCCGATACCGAAGCGCTCAGGCAGAAACAGCGCCGGGTCGTCGGGGTTCACGTAGAAGATGCCACCCTTCCAATACCGGTCGTTGTCGCGCGGCATGGCGCCGCCGCGCCCGTCGGCGCTCACCCGGGCGAGCAGGCGGCTGCCGTTCTGGCCGTACACGAGACTCACCGCGGTGCTCGCCACCAGTATGACCGCCACCACGACCCCGATGGGCACGAGAGCCTGGGCCATGGAAAGCACGCCGAGAAACGTCAGCTGGATAACGGGCCCCAGCAAGCTCACGAGCAGACCCATGCCGACGAGCATCACGCTCTGAGCGCGGGCGAACATGCCGTAGGCCCAGGCGCTCGCCGCCGGCATGGCGGGGTCGCTGCCCTTTTTCGATCGCAGAATCACCCAATGGGCCACGGTGAGGCATACGGCGATGAACAGCACGAACAGTACGGGGAACGCGACGACGCCCGGCGACTTGCCGGCCCACTCGTTCACTTTCCCCGCCAAATCCATGTGCAGGGGCACCTTGTCGGGCATGGCGGGATAGCCCACGATGCCCATGGCCAGCGTAATGAGGATCACGGGCACGTACAGCAGATCCCAGGCGAGGGACAAAGGCTTCGGGAAGGGCTCGTCGCCGATAAATCCCGCGCTGCGGCGCCCCTCGGCCACCCAGCCCTGAGCCTTTTTGTAGCGCTGCACCTTCGCGCGGAAATACAGCATGAGGGCGTAGCCGCCCACGCACAGGACGAGGGCGGCCACGACCAGCGTCGCGACGAAGGCGTGCTCGGGATCGAGCGCAAGGGCTGCCGCGCACGCAATCGTTGCCGCCGCCGCAAGCGCCAGCATGATCGCAAGATAGGTGCGTTTCAGGCGGCGCAGATAAGGATCGCGCGCCACATCGTCGGGCACCGTGACGGCAAAGCACTCGCGCTTCGGCATGAGGTAGGGCGTGAGCGCCATGAGCACGCCCATGAGGGGAACGACGAGGGTCAAAAGCCCGAGAAGAGGAATTACGGGAGACGTCACGCTCATTGGGGCACCACCGCCTCGCCCGCGGCTGCAGCCGCACCTGCCACCGACGACGTGCCTGCACCCGCGGCCGCCACCGACGACCCACCGGCAGCCTTCTTCTTCCGCGTCGGGCGCGGGGCGGGCTCGGCATCTTCCATCACCCCGTAGGCGCGTGCGGCCTGGGCAGCGGCCGCTTCCAGAAACTGGCCGCGCGCGCCGCCCCGGGCTCGGAAGGCCAAGGCCAGCTTGAAGAGGTCGTCCTCCATCTTCACTTGGGCCGATGCGTCGGCGTCGGCGCGATCGGCGGCAGCTGGATCGGCGATCACCGCCCCGGCGCGACCGCGCATGCGCACGTAGCCCTCGTCGCGCAGCACCGCGTAGGCCTTGTTCACCGTGTGCAGGTTGATGCCCAAGTCACTCGCTAGGGAGCGCACTGAGGGCAGCGACTGGCCCGGCTCCAGCTGGCCGGTGGCGATGCCGGCCACAATCTGGTTGCGTATCTGCAGGTAGAGCGGCTCGGCGGCCGCGGCGTCGACGGCGATGAGCATGGGGGCGTCCTTTCCGAGCGGCCCGTAGCGGCGCGCTACGGGCCATTGACTTCTTGTTCTACTCGGAGTATAACATAAACTGTTCTAGTTGTCATAGAACAAAATACGGGCGATCGGCTTCTCGTCGCCCCGCGAAAGCCGCCGCGGCCACCCGAAGCCCTGCCCGCTCGTTCCCGACGAAAGGACTCCGCTATGAAACGCGCCCTTGTCTTTCTCGCCATCACCTTCGGCATCACCTACGCCTACGACTTTCTCGTGGTGTACCCCATCGCCCAAGGCACCGCCCCCTACGCGAGCGAGTTCCTCTCGCCCGACCTCGCCTACATGGTCTCCGTGGCGCTCACCATGCTCTTCCCCGCCCTGGGCGTGGTGCTCACGCGCCTCGTGACGCGCGAGGGATTCCAAATGTGCGCCTGGTGCACCGTGCTCGCCATCTTCCTCAGCTACGTGACCATCCGCACCGGCTCCACGTTTGCCGCGGCCATCGGGCACGGGGCCGCGAACGGCACGACTAACGGCGTGACGCTGTTCTCGCTTTCGGGCGGCAACCCCTTCGTGGGGCCCTTGTGCACGGGCATCGTGGGCGGCCTGCCGCTTCTGGCCGTGGCCGCGATCATGCTGTGGGACATGCGCCGCCGCGAGAAAGCCGGAACGCTGCACATCCCCGAAGCCGGCCTTCCCGACGGGATGCACCGGAACCGCCGCTGAAGGGCGCCCGTCGGCCGGACTGCCCGATGGCCCACACCCGGACCACCGCGAAAGAGACGGCCATCGCTCCACCCTCCTTCCCCGATGGCGTATACTGGGCGCGCGACAGACTGGGAAAGGAGAGCGAGCAATGACGGAGCTTCTATGCGTGGGAGCGGGCGGCGCGCTGGGCGCCATGGGACGCTACGGCCTGGGGCTCATCCCGCTGGGAAGCGAGCTGCCGCTCATGACGCTGCTCATCAACTTCCTGGGGTCGGTGGCCATAGGGGCCATCGTGGAGACCTCCGAGCTGGCCGCCGGCGCCCTTTCCCGCGAGGCGGTGCTGTTTTTGAAGGTGGGCCTATGCGGCGGGTTCACGACGTTCTCCACCTTCTCGCTGGAGACCCTCGGGCTCATCGAGGGCGGCCAATACGCCATCGCCGGCGCCTACGCCCTGGTCAGCGTCGTTTTGTGCGTCGCCGGCGTGCTGGTCGGAAAGGTGCTCGCTCGCGCGCTCATGCCGACAGGCTAGACGCCAGAAGAGCCGCGTCGGGGGCCTTGGCTAAGACTGCTAAAAATTCTAAAGGCTCTAAAACTGGTAAAGGAGCATTCGCTTCTACTATCCCCGCTTGCAAATAGTCTAGGGGTTCGCTAGAATTTGGGCGCGCCGGCATTCCCCCTTCAGCGTCGTGCAGCGGGTCGGGGGCCAAGTCCTATGCACCGGGTGGGTCGAGAGTGGCGCACGACCCATCGCCAGCGAGAAAGGTGCATCATGGGCGTGATCAAAGCCGTATGCACGAGCGATATCAAGGGAATCCAGAAAACCGAGCAAGCCGTCATCGAGCTTAGGCCCAACTGGGGCATCGAGGGCGACGCCCACGCTGCGCCGTGGCACCGCCAGGTGAGCCTTCTGCCCTACGAGCAGATCGAGGCATTCAAGAACCGCGGCGCCGAAGTGGGCCATGGGGCGTTCGGCGAGAACATCATCGTCGAGGGCTTCGACCTGAAAAGCCTCCCCATCGGCACGCGCTTCGTCTGCAACGACGTGGTGCTGGAACTGACCCAAATCGGCAAGCAGTGCCACGCCCACTGCGCCATCTACCACCAGATGGGCGACTGTATCATGCCCCGCGAGGGCGTCTTCTGCAAAGTGATCGCCGGCGGCACCATCGCCCCCGGCGACCTTATCGAGATCGCATAGCAGGTCGCGAAGAGGCAGACAGCGGGGACGCGCAGAATCTAACGTCCCCGTAACTGGCCAAGCAACTCTGCCAGTTTTTCAATAATTGGCAAGGCAACTTGACCAGTTTTGTGAAGGTTAAACTGCGCGGCTACTCGGCGTAGGGGGTAACGAACTCGTCGATGGCCTCTTCCGAGACGCCTGCTTCGAAGCGGCGGCCGGACCGCCGCTTTCCGCATCGTTTTCCCTATTGTCGCGGGCACTCTCGTCAAAAGCAACTGCGTGTTCGTCATGGCCCATAAAAGATAGGCATACGAGCACTCACTCACGTTCTCGGTCGACGAACCACCTCGAAATTGCAGCAAATCACCGGTTATGAGCGTCTGGGGGCGCTAACCGAATACGGATTTGAAAGAGCCGTATCACATACAGTCTGTTGACCTGGAGTTTTGCCAAGGGCCTTTCGCGCTGAACTCCTTCGCGCGAGAACCAGACGCTCATAACCGTCAATCTCATGCAAAAACAGGGGGATTCAACGACCGGCAGAAACTTCTTCGCTCTCGCAATTGTGCCTTGACTTTGAGCTTACTCGAAGGTTTAGGGTAACGAGAAAGCAAGTGCGTAAAACTTGAAGGCGCGCAATGAGCAGTAGCGTCGGAAACACCCCAAAAGAATCGAGGAACCTCATGCCCAAAGTAGTACAGACCGCCGGCCGCGATGCGCTCGGCACCTTCGCGCCTCAGTTCGCCGCCTTGAACGACGATGTGCTGTTCGGGGAGGTGTGGAGCAGCGACGAGCTTACCCTGAAGATGCGCTCCATCCTCACCGTGACCACGCTGGTGGCCAAGGGAATGGCCGACGGCTCGTTCGAGCACCACGTGGCCAACGCCAAGAAGAACGGCGTCACGGCCCGCGAGATGGCCGCCATCCTCACTCATGTGGCCTTCTACGCCGGCTGGCCCAACGCCTGGGCTGCCTTCCGCGTGGCGCTGAAGGTGTACGCCGCAGACCCGCTGGACTTTGAAAACCCCGAGGGTCACGGCGGCCTGTTCGGCCTCGGCGCGCCCAACGACGCCTACGCGCAGTACTTCACGGGTCAGTCCTACCTGAACCCGTTGACCGATTCGGAAAAGACCCAGTTCATCGCCAACGTCACCTTCGAGCCAGGCTGCCGCAACAACTGGCACATCCACCACGCGGCCGAAGGCGGCGGCCAGATCCTGCTCGTCACCGACGGCGAGGGCTGGTACCAAGAATGGGGCGAGCCTGCCCGCAAGATCGTCGCCGGAGACGTGGTGTATATCCCAGCCAACGTGAAGCACTGGCACGGTGCCACCGCCGACCGTTGGATGAGCCACGTGGCCTTCGAGGCCCCGGGCACCGATTGCGCAAACGAGTGGTGCGAGCCCGTCACCGACGAGGAGTACGCCGCCCTTTCGTAACAGCACGCACGAGTGGCCGCCCAAGTGTCTCGCAAATCGCTGGCACCCTAAACGGCTCGGCTCCGACGCCATCGAAGTAGGAGCCGAGCCGTTCCGCATACTTGCATCGCATTCAAGCATGCGTCAAATATCGAGTTATAAGCGACTCGCCGCCTCTCGGTCAACGAACCGTTCGGAAAACGCATGAGATCTTGAGTTATAAGCGTCTTAGGAGACAGATCCTTCAGTGACCCGGAATAGTCTCGATGCGCGCGAAGCTTTGACCAGGCGTTTTCCAAAAACTTCTTCCGAAGACCGAACGCAACGCAGAGTTCAGACGCTTATAACTCGAGATCTCGTGCAAAAAAGGCCTCCCTCGAGAGCAAAGCCCTTCCCGGGTGGCTCGGGGCTACTGCTCATCCCGGTAACGGCGCTCTTTGTTTGTGCGACGTTGGGGTACACTACGGGCACTGTCCTGTTTCGAGAAAGAGCGTCCCTTGCGTATCTCCGCCACCACTCCTGCTGCCTTCCTACGCGAGCACGCCGTGCTTGTGGTGGCGGCGATGGCGGCTGCGGCTTCCGCCCTGGCGGTGCCGCCCGACGAGGCCTATCTGGGGTATTTCGATTGGAAGACCCTTGGATGCCTGTTCTGCGTGCTGGCCGTGGCAAGCGCACTGCGGCTCATGGGCGCTTTCGACCGGGCGGCCCGCGCCGTCATCGCACGGTTTCGCAGTCCTAGGCCCCTCGCGCTGGCCCTCGTGCTCACGACGGCCGGGCTTTCATGCGTGGCAACCAACGACATGGCCCTTATCATGATGCTGCCACTTTCGGCAGCCACCCTTATGGGCGCAAACCTCCCCCGTCTCGTGGCGCCCGTGTTCGTTCTGCAAAGTCTGGCTGCGAACCTCTGCGGGATGATCGTCCCCTTCGGCAACCCGCAGAACCTGTATCTCTATTCCTACTACGGGCTCGACCTCGGCGATTTCCTGGCCGCTATGGCACTGCCCTTCGCGCTGTCGACCGCCGGCATCGTCGCCTGCACCTGGTGGCTGTGCGGTCAGTCGAACGGCAGCTGTGGCCGAGACGATACGCGCAGTCTCGCCGTGCCGATGCCGCTCAGCCGACGGCGCCTGGCAATCTACGGAGCGCTTGTCGCCCTCACTTTGCTGGCCGTATTCCGCATCGTGCCCGTCGCCGCCGCCGTCGCCGTCGTAGCCGCCGCGCTCGCCGCCCTCGACCGGCGCGCCTTGGCCGCCGTGGACTGGGGCCTACTCGCCACCTTCGCCTGCTTCTTCGTGTTCGCGGGCAACCTGGCGCGCGTGCCAGAGGTGTCCGCATGGCTCTCGCCCCTCATGGCCGATCACGGCCTGCTCGTGAGCGCCGGCTTAAGCCAGATCATCAGCAACGTGCCCGCCGCTGTGCTGCTCTCCCACTTCACGGGCGCATGGCAGCCCCTGCTCGTCGGCGTGAACATCGGAGGCGCCGGCACCCTTGTTGGCTCACTTGCGAGCCTCATCACGCTGCAGCACTTCACCAGCGTGCGCAAAATCTTCCCCCGAGCGACCGCGTTGCCCGAGCTATCCACTGGTCGCTTCCTCGCCCTGTTCAGCGTGCTGAACTTTGGTTTCCTGGCCATTCTCTTGATTGCTTGCGGGACGGCGTCTTCCTTCTAGAAAAATATTTCGATTTCGAAAGATTTTTCTAGAATTACTAATTCCGTGATAATATTTCGCAATCGAAAGATTTTTTGGAGGAGCCTATGTTCAGCATTACCGTTGCCGAAGCCAGCGCAAAGCTCGGCGTGAGCCCCGCCCGTGTTCGCCAGCTCATCAAAAGCGGCGTGTTAGCCGCCGAACAAGTTGCGGGCATTTGGCTCATAGACGAAAAGAGCGTCGAGGCACGCCGCGAGCACAACCCCGGTCGCGGCCGACCAAGCGCGCGCCTGAGCCAGCCAAACATCTCCCGTTACCTGCTCATGAACCGCGACCATGAGGTGCTCGCTTTCCGTTTCGACGCCTCGACGGGAGAATTTCTCGATGCCGATGAGATCATCGACGCCAAACGCGCTCCCCTTTCCATCATGTCCCCGCGGGGAACAAAAGCCTCGAAAACCGCACTTTCCTACTGGTGGTGTCATCGTGCCATTCCGAAGGCGCGCCACGGCATCGAAGCGAAGCTGGTCGAGCTCGGCGTTGCCGACACCTATGATCTCCCCTTCAAAAGTATGGGGCTCTCCCTTTCCGACCAGTACTGGATCAAGCCCTATGGAAGCGAGATTCGCTGGAGCGACGTCAACTACTTCGAGAACGATTTCTCCGAAGCGCCGGTCGAAGAATGGATGGCCGACGTGGGCCTCGACTCCCCCGACAACACCTCCGACGGCGTTCTTTCCAAACGCTGGGTGTGCCGCAATGGCGAGCGATGCTTGCTCAAGGGAGGTACGCTGCTCGATCAGGAACCCTACAACGAGGTTATCGCCACGGAGCTTTTCTCGCGCCTGCTGTCTGACGGAGACTACGTTCCCTACACGCTGATCGAATGGGGCGGCGCGCCGGTCAGCTCGTGCCCGAACTTCGTCGGCCCCACCGAGGAGTTCATCCCCGCCTACTACGTGAACGAGGTTCTCCCTCAGGTCCCCCACCGCGACAGCTACCGTCATTACGTGGAATGCTGCGCCGCGCTGGGCGTGGAGGACATCGAAACAGCCCTCGGAAAGATGATCCTCTGCGACGACATCATGGCCAACACCGATCGTCACTGGCGCAACTTCGGTCTCATCCGCGATGTGGAAACCCTCGAGTACCGCGCTGCCCCGTTGTTCGACACCGGCTCGAGCCTCTGGTGCCGCGTGCCCACGCGAGAGCTGGCTTACACGCCCTTCGTGGTGAATATGCGTCCCTTCTACGAAGACGCCGACCGGCAGCTGCGTCTCATAGGCGACACCTCTTGGCTCGATCTGGACAAACTCGCGGGATTCCCCGAATGGGCCAGCGATTTTCTCGACGAGAACCCTTCAATGTACGGCCGCACCGATTTCATCTACGAAGGGTTGCAGAAGCGCATCGATTTCTTGCATCTGCTGTTCGGCTAGAAGCAACACACGACCAAGCACCGCCCTGCCCATCGCGCCCAGAAAACGCCCACAAAGACATCTCCGTAAAGGCATCGAAAGAAGAGGCAACTCCGAGCCTTCTACTTCCTTGCCGCCTCGGTAGCTAAATCGATAAGTTCCTCTTTCGAGTGAATGCCGAGTTTTCCATAGATGTGCCTGATATGCGTTGCCACCGTGTTCTTGGAGATGAACAGCTTCTCGCGGATATAGGGACGACTGTAACCACGGGCTAGGAGAAAGGCAATTTCCGTCTCGCGATCAGACAGGCCGAATTTCTTCTGCAGCAGTTCGCACCCCACCATGAGTGAGTGCTCAAGCGCATCCGAACCCGCCTCAGCCATCGGCCGCACTTCAATCGGTTCGCGCTGGGGCGCCACAATGCCAACGAGGGCCACGAGGCAGATGAGCGCCGACAGAAAGGCAACCTCAGAAGACGCCGCGGCGGGACCAGCGCATGCGCTCCCCGCAAGGTTGCCAAAAAGCACACCCAGCTGCACGGAGCCATTGAGAAGCCCCACGCCCAAGGCCACAGGCGCCTTTCCTTGCTTGGCAAGAGTGATCGCAAACAAATACACCAGCACCTGAATGAGCGAATCAAGAGTATCCCCGATGGCGTTGGAGACAAATCCGGCCCACAGACCGGAAGACCCATGCAGTACAAGCGTTATGATCACGCACGGAACCGCCCAGCGGAACAACCCCGTGAAACTCACCCTTCTCGAAAAGAATACGATGGCAATGCCCAAAGCTACGCTGGCAAGGCTGGAAATGAGCATGGAGACATCAAGATCGATGAGCGCATGCATACTGTCGCGGACATCGGCCAAAGCGGCCTGCCACCCGATGGCGAGATACAGCACCACGAGAACAACCGCGACGCGTCCAAGATAGAAGCCCCACGATTCTGCAATTCCGAAGCGTCGGGATAGAGACGCGCCGGCACCCGACGAAGCTGAAGCGGCGCCCGACGCTTCAGCTTCCTTGAGGTAGGGCGACATCCCCCCAACGCCTGACGCCGCCTCTTCGACGCCGCACCGTTTAGCCCCCTCACGCAAGCAAAGGAGAAGCAAGACGCCGGACATCAGCGGCAGCGACGCCGTCGCCACTACGCCCACAACCCCCTCCAGCAGAGGGTATACCACAACGCACGGCACGATAACTAGCGACGAGAGAGGCACTACCGCTTCCAGCTCCTCCACATCCAGCACCATGAGCGCACGGGCCCACAGCAGACTGAGCAACGCATAGCCCACGCCTGTCATGGCCCCTCCCAGCCACGCAAGCCCCAATGCAAATGCGCCCAGAGCCGAAACAATGGTTCCCGCCGCCAAAAGCAGCGCTGCCGCTATGGAAAATCTTCGCAAGCAGTGGCCCCCGAGCGGTCTTCGACTCAGCAACAAGCCACCGACGAGAAATCCGAGCACGACAGCTACCGCCGAGAGGAGCCATGATTCATCGGAGTTGATGGACTGACCGCTTCGGTAGGGAAACACCGCTGACGTTGCATAGGTGCAATACAACCACGCCCAGACAAACCCAATGCCCATATAGCGCAACTTGAGCGCCGCCTCAACACGGCGCATCGAGTCGAATACGCTGTCCTTGGTTATTGCCTTTCCCATCGATTTCTCCCCGAGCCTCTCACGTTATCGCACCCGCACTCCACAGGAGCTCCTCCTCAAAAGAGAAGTATAGCAACTCGCCTCCCTCAGGTTCAGAAAACCCCTGGTAGCGGTATCACCTCAGAGAGGTGATTTCTCGAATAACCGCGCGCAAGCGATGGCCTCTATCGCGCAGTTCCTCCATGATGACGCATTGCGTCGGCCAATCACACCGCTCGTCGACGCAAGAGAGATCCACGATACAGGAGGGACTATGAGCAAAGAATCGATGAAGATGAACCGCCGCGACTTCCTCGGCCTTGGCGCCGTGGCCGCCGTGGGGGCCATGGGCTTGGCAGGATGCGCGCCCCAGACTTCGGCCGAGAAAGACCTCAGCGCAACCGGCGACGCAGCCGCGACGCCCGAAGCCGCAGCGGTCGCGGAAGACTGGCTTGGCGCAGAGCCCGAAATCGCCGAGAGCGACATCGTCGAAACCCTCGACACCGACTTCCTCATCATTGGCGCCGGCACGGCTGGCCTTGCCGCTGCTGGCGCGGCGGCCGATTTGGACCTCAACTTCATTGTCTGCGATAAGAGCAACCAGGTTCCCGAGACCCGCGAGTACCTCGGCGGCGTAGACACCGCTTACGCCAAGGCCAACAACGTGACCATCGACCGGCCGAAGCTCTTGAACGAGCTGACGCGCTACGCCTCCGGCAAGTGCAACCAGAAGCTCATCAAGCGTTGGATCGACGATTCGGCCGAATACATTGATTGGGTGACCGAGGTAATGAAAGACGCCGGCAAAGAGGTCATGCTGGACATGCCGCCCGAGCACGCCACTGGCGGTACCGACTACTATGTGCCCTATGTGCAGCACCTGTGGGAGCCCTCTTACGTCCCGCCCACGCGCAACGACGTCATCGCCGAGCGCTTGTCCGGCCAAGGTCACGACATTCTGTTCGAGCATAAGATGGTGAAGCTTGTTCACGCCGATGGCAAGGTGACGGGCGCTATCTTCGAAACCAAAGACGGTATGAAGCAGATCAATGCTAAAAACACCCTGCTCGCCACGGGCGGCTACGCGGCCAACCCCGTGATGATGACCGCCCTGCAGCCCTCCGCTGTAGCCTGCTGCACCGCCTCCAGCTTCAATCCCACTTGCACAGGCGACGGCATCAAGGCGGGGCTGTGGGCCGGAGCCTCTAAAGACAAGGACGCCGCCCCCATGGTCTTCGACCGTGGGGCCGTGGCTCCTGGCGTGGATGCCGGCTACGAGGGCGAAGGCGAAGGCGCCATGTTCCGTGGCAGCATCTTCCAAGAGAACATCGGCAGCCAGCCCTTCATGAAGGTGAATCGCCGCGGTCAACGCTTCGCCAACGAGTCTACCCCCTACGATTTCATCTGCTTCGCCGCCACCTACCAGCCCGGCGGGGTGTGGTGCCAGGTCTACGACAGCAACATGATGGATGATATGCTGCGCTTCGAAACCGTCGGCTGCTCGCGCGTGGTGCCCTACATCGAGATGGGCATGACCTACGACGAGTACACTGCCGCTTCCCAAGAGGCCGGCATCCTCATGAAAGCCGACACCATTGAAGAGCTGGCCGACATGCTCGGCTTCACCGGCCAGGACAAGGATAACTTCCTCGCCGAGGTGGAGCGTTACAACGGCTTCTACGACAACCAGGTGGACGAGGACTTCGGCAAGGAGGCCTACCGCCTCTCCGCCATCCGCCAGCCCCCCTTCTACGGTTGCTGGTTCGGCGGCTCGCTGCTCACCACGATCGACGGTCTGCGCATTAACGAGAACTGCCAGGTGCTCGATCCGGAGCTGAACGTCATCGAGGGCCTGTATGCCGCTGGTGACGTATCCGGCAGCTTCTTCTCGGGTAACTATCCCGAGTATGTCGTAGGCGTGGCCTGCGGCCGCAGCTCCGTTGAGGGCCGTCACGTGGCGAAGCTGCTCTCCGGCGCCGCTCAATAGCAGCCTGCGAGCACGGGAAGGCTCATTCGTCCATTTCGCCTTCCCGTGAGCCCGCTTCACCAACCGCCAACCATCGCCCCCGCCGCGCGTACGACCCTCCCCGTCGCGCGGCGGTGGACTTTCTGCAGGTTTTTGGCTTGAAAAGCCGGACGCCATCCAGACCACCCTCCCTTTCCCTGAAATCGCCAGCAAACCGACACAGAATCGCCCTCGCGCCGCGAGTACGCGCGTGCTATAGTGAGCGCGTGGCTTCAAACACTGCTGAAACGACAAAAGGGGCCCTTATGATTACCACTGAAGTGGCATTTGCCCGTTCCACGTGGCGCAAGTCCAAGGAGTTCAGCGCCGGCCTGCACGATCTCGCCCAACGCATGCCCATGGAGCTCGTGCGCCTCTACGTGACCGAGGGCGTGCGCACGCCACGGGTGCGCATCGACTACTACGACCGCATCGACGAGCTGCGCGAACTGCGTCGCGAAGCCCTGCTGGCCGAGATGCGCCACGTGGAGACCCAGGCCGAAAGCTGGCTTGAAGAGCATCCCGACGAAGCGGCCCGCATCGCCGCCGAGCATCGCCGCACCCAGGCCACGCCGGAGATGCTTTTGGGCACCGCCGTCGTCAACGGCGACAGCCCCGCATTCGGCTTCACGCCCGAGACCTACCTGATCGCCCCCAGCCTTCGCGTCTACGAGCTGTTCATGTGGTACGACGAGAACGAACGCTGGACGCGGAATTAGCAGCTGCCGACTTGCGCCCCGCCCTCGCCCTCGCCCCTCTCTGCCCTAGCCTTCGCTCTGAGCCTCTCGCTTTGTAACCGTCCCGAAACCAACGGGGCAGTTCCTCCGCGATATGATTATGCGAGTTTACCCAAGAGAAAGGACGCCCATGGGCATCGTAGAAGGCAAGGTAGCCATCGTCACCGGCGGCACACGCGGCATCGGATTCACCATCGTGCGCGAGTTTTTGAAGAACGGCGCGAAGGTGGCGCTGGCCGGCTCGCGCCAGGAGACCGTGGATGCGGCCTTGGCCAAGCTCGCTGAGGAGGGCTTCACCGACAACGTCATGGGCATCGCGCCCTCGCTGACCGACCCCGATTCCGTAGCGGCGGCTTTCGCCTCAGTGGTCGACCGCTTCGGCCGTTTGGACGTGCTGTGCAACAACGCCGGTGTGAGTTCCCGCACGCCGCTGGTGGACTACACCTTGGAGGAGTTCAACAAGGTCATGTCCATCAACGTGACCGCCGTGTTCGTGTGCACCCAGGCGGCGGCGCGCATCATGATCGAGCAGGGCGAGGGCGGCTCCATCGTGAATACGAGCTCCATGGTGGGCAAGTACGGCCAGCCCTCGGGCTTCGCCTATCCCACGAGCAAGTTCGCCGTGAACGGGCTCACGCTGTCGCTCGCCCGCGAGCTGGCCAAGCACAAGATCCGCGTGAACGCCGTGGCCCCGGGCGTCACTCACACCGATATGGTGGACGCGCTGCCCGACTCGGTCATCAAGCCGCTCATCGAGTCCATCCCGCTCGGCCGCATGGGCGAGCCCGAGGACATCGCCTGTGCCTGCCTGTACCTGGCCAGCGACATGTCCAGCTACGTCTCGGGCGCCGTGCTGCCCGTAGACGGCCTGTCGCGTCCGTAAGCACTTCGCAGAGCCATACAGAACGGCCGCCGTCCTTCAAAGGGCGGCGGCCGTTTTCATGCATCTGCAGTTCCAAGCATCCGCACAAGCAATACAGCGCGTTTTACGCCTCGTGGCGCTTCTCGTAGAAGGCGGCCAGCTCCGGTGCCATCTTCTCCAAGGTGGGCAGATCCTCGTAGGCCATGTGCCCGTTCTCATGCACCTTGTACTCGATGCGGCTCGTGATGGACTCGGGCAAGAACATCTTCGAGATGGAGTGCTTCACGTTCCAGAACGGCGTGGCCGCGTCGTGGATGCCGCCGAAGAACAGCACGCGGCAGAACGGGTTGCGGCGCAGGGCCGTGCCCATATCGTAGGCGGTGTTCGGGCACACGGGGCTGCCCATGGTGCCGGGCGCCTGGTGCGTCCAGTTCCACTCCTCGTTCACCTTCATGGAAAGCAGCAGGTTGATCGGCGAGCCCTTGAAGCCCGTCTCCTGGACGAGCTTCATCCAGGCGGACTGGTCCGGCGTCATGATGGCGTCGCCGGAGGGATCCTCGCCGGCGAAGAACTCGTTGTCGCCTTGCACATCCATGTAGGCCGGCTCGGTGAAGCGCGTATCGTAGCGGCCGGTGAACAGGCCCTCGTCGGCCATGATGGTCTTGCGGAAGGTGTCCAGCTCGATGCGCAGGTGCTTGCCCTCGATGAACTCGGCCGGAAGCCCGATGAGCTCGCTCATCTCGACGGCCAGCTCGTGCTCCTCTTCTGGGGTGATGGAGTCGCTCGCGATGAGGGCGCGACCGTACTTCTCATCGACGAACCTCCAGGCGCGGTCGAACCACTCGAACTGGTCGACGCCGGCGCCGGCCTTGCCGAAGTAGTTGGCCGTGGCGGCGTACACGGGCACCATGCCCATGTAGTACAGGTCGTTGCCGGCCAGGGTGGGCGCGTAGTCCAGAATGGAGGACTGCTCGATGACGCCGGTCAGCGCGATGCCGCGCTCGCCGAGCACGCGCATGAGCACCGAGTTGCGCATGGTGCCGTAGGACTCGCCATACAGGTACAAGGGCGCGTTCCAGCGCTCGTGGGTGGTGAGCCACTGGGCGATGCCGCGCATGAAGGCGTCCGCGTCGCCGTCGACGCCCCACACCTTCTTGGGGTCGTAGCCCTCGGCCACCTTGGAGTAGCCGGTGCCCATGGCGTCCAGATACACCAGATCGGTCGTGGGCAGAAGCGAGTAGGGATTGTCCTCAGGCGCCGTCGGACAGGGCAGCTGCTTGATGGAGCTGATGGGCACGCGGCGCGGGCCCAAGCCGCCGATGTTCACCATGGCCGACGAGCCGCCCGGGCCGCCGTTCCAGCAGAAGGTGACGGGGCGATCGGACTTGTCGGCCGCATCGCTTACGTAGGAGAGAGCGAACATGTGCCCGATGAGCGTGCCGTCGTCGGTATGCAGCGGCAGCATCTCGGCAGTGGCGGTGTACTTGACGGTCTGCTTGCCGTCAGTCCAGGTGAGCTGCTTGCTAGCCGGCTCGGGGACGGGCTGTTCCGGTTGTGTGCTCTTCCCGTCGTTCATGGTGACGGTGAAGGAGGGGCTGGTTTCTGCCATGATGGACTCCTTTGTCGTGAACGGACCGCGCCCCCGCCCCCAACGGGGGCGGCAGGGCGAACGGCGCCATCGACGAGCCTAAGGCCCGCCGCGCCGTTCCCCCTCGGGAGCGCCCCGTTGTCACCCGGCCCGCGCCCAACCGTCGCCCAGCTGTGAACTGGGCCGCCGACCGCGCTGGCAGAGGTGCGCTGGAGCGCCTCCGGAAGATGCCCTCGGCTACCGCACGGCCCGGGAGGGGCGCGGCCGGCGCAGGCGCTGCCCGATGGCGCGCGGGGTGAGGCCGCGCGGGGTGAGGCCGCGCGGCAGGCTGGCGACGAGCATCGCGACCGCAATCAGGGCCATGCCGGCCAGACGGCACGGCGTGACCGCTTCGCCCAGAAACACCGCCCCCAGCACCGCGGCCACAAACGGCGACAGGGCGCACAGCAGGCCCGCGACATCGGCGGACAGGCGGCTTTGGGCAACGGGCTGCAGCGTGAAGCCGAAGCCGGTGCACACGACGATGAGCGCGGCCAGGCTGCCCCATTCCGCAGGGGCCGTCGGCAGCACCGGCGCCTCGAAGACGAGGGAGGCGCCCAGGGCCAGAAGGCCCATGGTGGCCACCTGCACGATGCCGAGGGTAAGCGGGTCGCCCTCCTGGGAGAGCCGCGCCGTCGTCAAGATGGCCGCGCTATAGGCCGCTCCCGACCCCAGCCCGAAAAGGACGCCGGGCACCGTATCGCCGCCCGGCCCGCCGCCCGCGGTGAGCAGCCCCACGCCGATCATGGCCACGGTGCAGGCCGCAGCCACGGGCGCCGCCGGCCGGCGCCGGGCCATAAGGGCCGCCGCCATCGGCACGAGCACGATGGCCGTGTTCTCCAAGAAGGAGACCGTCGACGAAGATGCCCCGGTGAGAGCGTGCATTTCCAGGGCCATGCTGGCGAAGAACACGCCTCCCATGGCCGCCCCGCAGCCGAGCGTTCGCCGGTCCAGCTTCAGCAGGCGCCGATGGAACAAGACGATCAGCAGCCCCGCGGCGATGAGGAACCGCACGGCGAGGATGTTGAAGGGGGCCATGGTCCCCACGAGGATCTTGCTGAACATGAACGAGGTGGCCCGCGCGGCGATGATCGCCGCCAGAAGCATCTCCGCCTGCCGCACTGTCATGGGAACCCCTTTCGCCGGAACCGCTTGCCATCAGGGTAGCGCCCCTGTATCATTGCGAAAAGCGCGAATACATCACCTCTGCTATGAGTATTACGCAAAGAAGGAGGCCGGCGTGGACACCGAGAAATGCACCGTGCTTCTGACCGCCATCGACCAGGGCAGCCTCTCCGGCGCCGCCGAGGCGCTCGGCTACACGCCCTCGGGCGTCAGCCGGCTGGTGGCCTCGTTGGAGGCGGAGCTGGGGCTGCCCCTGCTCGTCCGCGGCAAGGGCGGCGTGACCCCCACCCCCGAGTGCGAGGCGCTGCGCCCCCGCTTCGCCGAGCTAGCCTCCCTGGGACGGGCCTGCCGCGACGAGGCCGCCGCCGTGCGCGGCCTGGAGGCAGGCACGCTCACCGTGGGCAGCGCCTACCGACCGCTCTACCGCGCCCTAGCCTCCACCATTGCCGCCTTCAGCGCCGAGCACCCCGGCATCCAGGTGCGCATCGAGCACGCGAACAGCTCCACCTTGGCGGCCGGCATGGCGCAGCGCGCCATCGACTTCTCGCTTATGAGCCGCCGCGAGATCGACTGCCGCTGGACGCCGCTGTCCCACGACGCCATGGTGGCCGTGCTGCCGCCAGACCACCCGCTGGCCAAAGCCGACGCCTTCCCCATCGAGCGTCTGCTCGACGAGCCGTTCGTCGAGCTGTACCCCGGCGAGGACTGCGACAACTCGCGCACCCTAGCCACCGCCGGCATCCGCCCGCGGGCCGCCTACGCCGTCCACGACACCTCCGCCGCCTTCGCGCTGGTGGAGGCGGGGCTCGGCATCGCCCTCATGAACGACATCTACGCCCGCACCGCCGAGGCCGAGGTGGCCGTGGTGCCCCTGGCGCCGGCGCGCATCGTGGAGATCGGCATCGCCGCGCCGCCCGGGCGCCCCTCCCCGGCGCTCGCCGCCTTCGAGGCCTTCGCCGTCCCGCGCCTTCAACGTGAGGCCCGCTAGTGGCATGGACTTTGGCAGCAAGGACTACGAGCTGGTTTCGGCGGGGACGAGGCTCTGCTATGCTACGGGCAGGAGAAATCGCGAGAAGGGAGCTTCCATGAAAGTAGTCATCGTAGGAGGCGTGGCCGGCGGGGCCACTGCGGCGGCCCGATTGCGGCGGCTGGACGAGAGCGCCGAGATCGTCGTCTTCGAGCGGTCCGGCTACATCTCTTACGCCAACTGCGGGCTGCCCTACTACATCGGGGGCACCATCGCCGATAAGAGCGCCCTCACCCTGCAGACCCCCGAGAGCTTCCGCGCCCGCTTCAACGTGGATATGCGCACCCGCCACGAGGTGGAGGCCGTCGACGCAAAGCGCCATGTGGTGACCGTGCGCAACCTGGATACCGGCGAGGTGTTCGAGGAGCCCTACGACAAGCTCATCCTCTCGCCCGGCGCGCGACCCACCCAGCCGAAGCTTCCCGGCACGGGGCTCGACCGGCTTTTCACCCTGCGCACCGTCGAGGACACCTTCGCGATGAAGGACTTCATCGATGCGGAGGGCCCGCGCTCGGCCGTGGTGTGCGGCGGCGGGTTCATCGGCCTGGAAGTGGCCGAGAACCTGCGCGAGCTGGGGCTGGACGTGACCATCGTGCAGCGGCCGCGCCACCTCATGAGCCCCTTCGACGCCGACATGGCCGCCCTCATCCACCAGGAGATGCGCGCCCACGGGGTGCGTCTGGCGCTGGGGCGCTCCGTGGAGGGCTTCGAGGAGCGCGATGGCGGCGTCGACGTGCTCCTGGCCGGCGAAGAGCCGCTGCGCGCCGACATGGTGGTGCTCGCCATCGGCGTCACGCCCGATACGGCCCTTGCGGATGCGGCGGGGCTTCAAACGGGCATCAAGGGCAGCATCGTCGTGAACGACCGCATGGAGACCGGCGTCGAGGACATCTACGCCGTAGGCGACGCCGTGCAGGTGAGCCACCTCGTCACCGGCGACGACGCGCTCATCTCGCTCGCCGGGCCGGCAAACAAGCAGGGGCGCGTAGCAGCCGACGCCATCTGCGGGCTCGACAGCCGCTTCGCCGGCGCCCAGGGCACGTCCGTCATCAAGGTGTTCGACCTGACGGCCGCCGCCACCGGGCTCTCCGAGGCCGCCTGCGAGCGCGCCGGCATCGCGCACGACGCCGTGGTGCTCTCCCCCATGAGCCACGCCGGCTACTACCCCGGCGGCAAGGTCATGACGCTGAAAGTGGTGTTCGAGCGCGAGACGTACCGCCTGCTCGGCGCCCAGGCCATCGGCTACGAGGGCGTCGACAAGCGCATCGACGTTCTGGCCACGGCCATTTTCGCGGGGCTTTCCGCGATCCAGCTCAAGGACCTCGACCTCGCCTACGCACCGCCCTACTCCTCCGCGAAAGACCCGGTGAACATGGCCGGCTTCATGGTGGAGAACCTCGCCTTGGGACTGGTGTCCCAGTACCGCTGGGACGAGGTGGCGAAGCTGCCGCGCGACGGGTCGGTGCAGCTCATCGACATCCGCACGCCCGCCGAGTTCGAGCGCGGCGCCCTGCCCGGTTTCCGCAACATCCCCTTAGACGAACTGCGCGAGCGCTTAAACGAGCTGGATCCCGCGCTGCCCGTGCGCCTCGTCTGCCAAAGCGGCCTGCGCAGCTACGTGGCCGCCCGCATGTTGGCGGGCCACGGGTTTGCCGGCGTGAGCCATTTGGCCGGGGGCCTGCGCTTCTATGACATCGTCACGGGCGATGCGCGCCTCATCGAACGCGCCACCCCCTGCGGCGCCGACGCCTGTTAGAAGCGTCCGCAACCTCCCCTACCCCAGCGCCACATCGAGCACCATCATGAGCACGAAGCCGAAGGCGACGCCGATGGTGCCGATGTTGGTGTGGCGGCCCTGCTGGGTCTGGGGGATGAGCTCCTCGGTGACCACGTACATCATGGCGCCGGCGGCGAAGGCCAACACGTAGGGCAGAAGCGGGGTCACGAGCCCCGTGATGGCCACCATGAGCACGGCGCCCACCGGCTCCACGGCCCCGCACAACGTGCCGGCGAGAAACGCCTTGGGCCGCGACATGCCGTTGGCCGTCAACGGCAGCGACACCACGGCGCCCTCCGGCACGTTCTGGATGGCGATGCCGAGGGAGAGCGCCACCACCGAGGCAAGCGTGATGGTGGGATCCCCCGCCAGAAAGCCCGCCAGCACCACGCCCACGGCCATGCCCTCGGGCAGGTTGTGGATGGCCAGGGCGAACAACATCATCGTGGGCTTCTTCAACGTGGTGACGGGCCCCTCCGGCTCGTCGGAGCCCACGTGCAGATGCGGCGTGAAGTGGTCGATGGCCAAAAGCAGCAGCATGCCGCCGAGAAAGCCCACGGCAGCCGGCGCCCACGCCGGCACGGGCCCTCCCTCGGCCGCCTCCAGCGCCGGCGTGATGAGGCTCCACACGCTGGCGGCGATCATGACGCCGGCGGCGAAGCCCAAAAGCGCCTTGGTGAAGCGCTCGGACATGCCATGGCGCATGAGGAACACGAGCGCCGCCCCCAGGGTGTTCCCCAGAAACGGCACGATGAGCGCCACGAGCACGCCTGCGACCACGGGATTTTCCATCGCTGCTTCCTTTCCAACTTTCTCGACGGCTTCTTGACGCCGTCGCGGAACAAGCATAGCGTACCGCCATCGATACAATGGCATCAGCCTTCATGCGTTGTTGCCCTGTAGAGATAGAGCCCCGCGACCTGCTACACTGGCATCGACGCCGAAAGAGGATCCGCGACATGACGCCAACACGATTCGGGGCCGGCCGACGACAGCCGCAACGAGGAGCGAAGGAGAGACGGTGCGCCAGACCTACTACGTCATAGACAACCACCTGTGCTGTCGCTGCGGAGCCTGCCAGAAAGTGTGCCCCCACGGGGCCCTTACGACGGCGAGCCCCGTGCCCGTCATCGACCAGACGCTTTGCCGCCATTGCGGGATGTGCTTCCGCGCCTGCCGCCTCGGCGCCGTCACGCGCCCCTACGAGCTGTACCAGCTGAAGAAGGGCCGCCGCCTTCTCTAATACGAAAGGGCGTGGGGGATGAACAGGCGCTGGTAGGTGGCGGTGGCGTAGCGATCGGTCATGCCGGCGATGTAGTCGGTGACGGCACGCAGATCGTCGCCCTCGGAGATGGCGCGGTAGTCCTCGGGCACCTCGTCGATATGCGCGGCGTAGTAGTCGAACAGATCCGCCAGCAAGTGCTTCGCCTTCTCCACCTCGGCCATGACCGAAGGCGCCGTGTACACGTTTTCGAACAGAAACGCCCGCAGCTCCATCATGGCGTCCCACACCTCGGGGCTCATGGCGATACCCCCCGTCTCTGCCGAGGTGCGCACCATGTCGGTGACCAGCGTCTCGATGCGGGCCGAGTGGTTGGCGCCGAGCACCCGATGGGTCGTATCCGGCAGATCGGCCTCGCGCAGAATCCCTGCACGGATGGCGTCGTCGATGTCGTGGTTCACGTACGCAATGCGATCGGCGGTGCCCACGATGCGGCCCTCGCAGGTTTCGGCCTGCAGGTCGCCCGTATGGTTCAAGATGCCGTCGCGCACCTCGAAAGTGAGGTTCAGACCCGCGCCGCCGTTCTCGATGCGCTCCACCACGCGCACCGACTGCTCGTTGTGGCGGTAGAGCGCCGCGGCCTCGGGCGTGCCGGGCGCGAGCCCCTTATGGCGCGCGAGGCACGCGGCCAGCGCCGCCTCGCCGGTATGTCCGAAGGGGGTGTGGCCCAGATCGTGGCCGAGCGAGATGGCCTCGGTCAGATCCTCGTTCAGCCCGAGCGCCCGCGTGATGGTGCGGGCAATCTGCGCCACTTCCAACGTGTGCGTGAGCCGCGTGCGGAAGTGATCGCCCTCGGAAGCGAGGAACACCTGGGTCTTGTGGGAAAGCCGCCGAAACGATTTCGAGTGCAAGATCTTGTCGCGATCGCGCTGGTAGTCGGTGCGCAGCGCGTCAGGCTCGCTGGAGGAGCGGCGCCCCTCGGTGCCGTCGGCGAAGGCGGCCTCCTCGGAGAGCACCTCGTGCTCCCGCTGCTGCTGGTCTTCCCGATACACAACGCGCATACATCCTCCCTTCCACGGATGTTCTCAGTGTAGCAAATTCCAGAAAGCCCGTTCGGCAACAGGCAAGCAACGTTGAGTCAAAAGCTGAACGATGGAAGGCGATCGCGGCGTCGCGCGGGCGTTTCAGGGAGTACCCTTGAGCTATCGACCGTCCGAAGGGGTCGAAGGAGCCGAAGAGAAGAAGCAGCCATGGCGTTTCTCAGGATACATAAACTGACCGAGAAAGACGAGATAGGCTACTTCGCGCCGCGCACGTGGGATTTCTGGCGCGCGCTTATCGTCTGCTTCTGCCTGTGCTGCATCTTGGGGCATTGGCTCGAGATGCCCTACTGCTGGCTTATGGACCGCCTCTTCGGCATTGTGGCCGACGACTACGCCGTATGGACCGACCCGTGGTATCACCCCTACTGGGTCTACGGCTTCGGCGCGGTGTTCATGACGCTGCTCATCGAGCCTTTGAAGGAGCGGCTGATCCTGCACCGCAAAACGCTGTGGGGCGCGTTTCTGGAATCGCTCGTCATTGCTATTCTCGCGGCCATGGTGCTGGAGCTGGTCATGGGCTGGCTCATCAACCAGCCCGATCCCACGACCGGCGAATACCCCTTCTGGGACAACTCCCAACTGCCAGGCAACGTGTTCGGCCAGGCGTGGCTCGTGAACGACTTCTTCATCGGACTGGTGGCCATGATATATGTATGGGTCATCTTCCCGCTCGTCTGCGAGGGCTTCTCGCGGCTCTCCCCCAAGGCGGCCAACGTCGCCTTCGCCCTCATCATCGTCGGCTTCGCCGCCTGCGTGACCGCCTCCTACCTGGAGCTGAAGCTCTGGGAGAAGTACTAGGCAGCAATGCGACTCGCCCGCCCTCTCGCATTCCGAAGCGCCAATTTTGCGCGCCCGCGCTGCACAGGCACGCCCAAGCAGATACAATAGGGCGATGCAACTGACGCGGGGCACGGACGCAAGGAGGCGTTTATGGAAGCAAGCGGGTGGGCGTACACGGAGGCACTTTCCGAGCTGTACCCGACACGAGCCGACGTGGCGGCGGAAATCGCGGAGCTGGAGGGGCGCCTTACGCTACCGCGCTCAACCGAGCTGTTCGCCTCGGACATCCACGGCGAGTACAACGCCTTCTCCCATGTGCTGCGCGGTGGCTCAGGCGCGGTGCGCGCGCTCATCGAGGACGTTTTCGGCAGCACGCTGAACGACGACGAGAAAGCCGCGCTGCTCGCACTCGCCTGCTATCCTGCCGAACATTGCGCTTACGCTTTGGGGCACGTCGAAGACGCCGACGCATGGCTTGCCGAAGCCGCCGCGCGCCTGGCCAAAATCGCTCGTCGGGCCGCCGGCGACCGCACCATCGACGAAGTGCGCGCGCTTCTGCCTGACGACCTCGCCATCGCTGAGGAGCTCGTCGCCGGGCGCAGCACGCCGGCCCGACAGCCCTATCGCGAGGCGATCATCGAAAGCCTCGTCGCCTCCGGCGAGGGCCCGGCCCTCCTGGAGGTGCTGGGCGCTCTCATCCAGCACCTCGTCGTCGACCAGCTGCACCTCATCGGCGACGTGTACGACCGCGGGCCGGCGCCCCAGCTCATCATGGACGAGCTCCTCTCCTACCCCAACGTCGATGTGCAGTGGGGCAACCACGACATCCTGTGGATGGGCGCCGCTGCCGGCAGCCCCGGCAGCGTGGCCAACGTTGTGCGCATCTGCGCCCGCTACGGCAACCTGTCCATTCTGGAGGACGCTTACGGCATCAACCTGCGCCCCTTGGCCACCTTCGCCGCCGACGCCTACGCGAACGACCCCTGCGCCGCCTTTGCCCTGAAGGGCAATCCGGGGCTTTCCGAGGCCGAGACGCGCCTCACCGAGAAGGTCCAGAAGGCCATGGCCGTTATCCAGTTCAAGGTGGAGGCGGCACTTATCGCCGAGAACCCCTCGTTCGGCCTGGACGATCGCAACCTTCTGCACCTGATCGACCGTAAGCGCGGAACGGTCGTCGTGGACGGCGTCGAGTACGAGCTGCTGGACACAACCTTCCCCACCGTCGACTGGGACGACCCCTACCGCCTCACCGAGGACGAGGCCGCTGTCATCGAGCAGCTGTGCGCCGCGTTCACCGGCAGCGAGCGCCTGCAGCGCCACATGCGCTTTTTCCTGGATCGGGGCAGCCTGTACAAGATCGAGAACGGCAACCTCATGCTGCACGCCTGCGTGCCCCTGGCCGACGACGGATCGCTTCTGGAAGTGACCCTGTTCGGCAAGACCTACCGGGGTCGCGCCCTCTACGACATGGTGGACGCCTCGGTGCGCGCGGCGTTCTCGGCCACCGACGAGGCCGAGCGCAAGCGCGGGCTCGACATGCTGTGGTACCTGTGGCTCGGCCCTGGCTCGCCCCTGTTCGCCAAGAGCAAGATGGCCACCTTCGAGCTGTACCTCATCGCCGACAAAGCGGCCCGCAAAGAAGTGAAGAACCCGTTCTACTCGCTGCTCGATGACGAAGCGGTCGTCGACGGCATCTTCCGCGACTTCGGCATGGATCCGGCCACCTCGCGCATCATCTGCGGGCACGTGCCGGTGAAGGTGAAGGACGGCGAGGACCCCGTGAAGGCGGGCGGGCGGGTGCTCTGCATCGATGGCGGCTTCTCGGCGGCCTACCAGAAGACGACGGGACTGGCGGGCTTTACGCTCGTTTCGAACGCTGAGGGGCTGTTCCTCGATGCCAACGAGCCGCTCATCTCCCGCGACGCCGCCGTGGAGGGTACCGCCGACATCCATGCCGAGCGCCGCGTGCTTGCCGCCTACGACATGCCCCGCACGGTGGCCGACACCGACGAGGGAGCGTGCCTGCGCGAACGCATCGCGCTTTTGCGCACCTTGCTCTAGCTGCCCGCACGCCGGCTTCGATGAGCCCCTACTCGGGCAATTGAAGCCGGCACTGCAACGCCGCCCCAGGGGCGCCAAGACGCCGATTGCTTCGCGCGAAGAGCCGTCGTCACCGCGGGGCGGCCGTTTGTGCGCATGCACGAAACATCCCTCGCTAAACCACCCCCGATGGGCTACACTTCGTCCTTGTCGCATTTCTCATACAACGATTGGGGTGGTTTGAGCTTGTCTGCCAAAGATGCGCTCCCTCCGGGCAGCGAAGACTTCTTCCCGCCGGCTTCTCCTGATGGAACCGTCGGCAACCTCCGCAAGAGCAAAATCAGCGCTCTTGGCATTGCGTTTATGCTCTTCTGCCTGGTATCGGCCGGTGCCTTCGGCATCGAGGAGATCATTCCCTCCGCCGGCCCGGGCCTCACTCTTATCATTCTGATCGTGCTGCCCTTCGTTTGGGCGCGCCCCATCAGTCGCCTCGTTGCCGAGGCCAACGCCATTCTGCCGCGCGAGGGCGGCATCTACGCCTGGGCCAAGGAGACCTTCGGGGAATTCTGGGGCTTTCAGGCCGGCTGGTGGACCTCCATGGACACCTACATCTCATCGGGCGCCTACATCGCCATGGTCGGTGGCTACACCTCGCAGCTGCTCTCGCTGGACGATGCCGGCACCTTCGGCGTGAAGCTGCTCGTCGTGGCGAGCTTCACCGTCATCAACCTGGTGGGACTTGTGGAAGTCGAGCGCATCAGCTCGTTTTTCTCGGTGCTCATCATCCTCGTGTTCGGCATGGCCGTCGTGTTCGGCCTCGTCAACTGGCAGACCAACCCCTTCGACCCCATCCTTGCCAACCCCGAGGCCCCTATGAGCTGTTTGGTGGACTCGCTTTCCATCGGTATCTGGATGTACTGCGGCTACGAGTGCATTGCCGCCATGTCCGGCGAATACGAGGACTCGTCCCGCAATGTGGCAAAGGGCTTCCGCATCGCGCTGCCGCTCATCGCCTTGTCTTACGTGCTGCCCACCCTCGCCTGCCTTGCGGCCTACCCGGCCGGCTCTTGGACCCAATGGGGCATCGACGGCGGCTTCTCTTCCGACGTGCTGGGCTACGGCACGATCTTCTCGACGGTGCTTGGGCACTCCGGCGTCGTGCTGTTCCTTGTTATCGCCATTATGAGCCAGTGCACGATCTATAACACGTATCTGGCGAGCGGATCGCGCAGCTTCTGGGTGCTCTCTGAGGACAACCTGTTCCCTCGCTTCATCCGCAAAGTCGATCGCGCAGGTCGCAGCCCCTACATCGGCGTGCTCACCATTGCCGTCTCATCGCTTATCTTCTCGCAGTTCGACTTCACCACCATCATCGAGATGAACATCATCTTCATCTTGGCGCGCTACATGTTCCTCGGTTTCATCGTCTTGAAGCTGCGGAAAATGTACCCTGTGCAGGATCGCCCCGCCGACATGTTCGTCATCGGCGGCGGCAAGGTGGGCGTGCGCTTGTACTCGGCGCTGGCTTTCGGCATCGCCACGTTCACCCTGTGCTTGAACCCCGTCGCGAACTTCTTCGCCACCGTGGCGTTCCTCGTCTCGGGCGTTGTCGCCTACGTCATCTTCAAGAAGGTCTATGGCGGCCTTACCATGGAGAACCCCTCGGCGCACCCGATCGACCCGAAAACCGGTCTCGCGGTGGGCGACACCCGCCGCATCGGCCTGTTCGCGCTCATCATCGTAGGACTGTTCGCCCTCAACGTGCTGATGAACCTGTTGTTTTTGGGATAGGAAGAGCGGCTCTCTCGCTCTTCCTATCATCTGCCAGACGCTGCGCCGTAGCTGCCTCCGGGGGCCGCGCCCTAGCTGTCTAATCAACGGCAACGAGCGAGAATACCTCGGCGTCGGTCTCGGCGGCGATAACGGCACGAGGGTCGAGGAAGGCGAGCTCCACGACAAACCCGAAGCCGACGAGGCGGGCGCCGCTTGCGCGAACGAGACGCACCATGGCCGTCGTGGTGCCGCCCGTGGCCACCAGATCGTCCACGATGAGCACCACATCGTCGGAGGTGAGCGCGTCGGCGTGAATTTCCAGCACGTCGGTGCCGTATTCCAGCGCATAGGACTCGCGCAGCACCGTGCGCGGCAGCTTGCCCGGCTTGCGACAGGGAACGAACCCGGCTCCCAGCCGCAGCGCCACGGCCGCGCCCACGATGAACCCGCGGGCCTCGGCGCCCACCACCTTGGTAATGCCGTGATCGGCGAAATGGGCCGCCAGATCGTCTACCATGGCGGCGAAGGCGTCGGCGTCAGCGAAGGCCGGCGTGAGGTCTTTGAACACGACCCCGGGCTTCGGATAGTTCGGAATGTCGACGATTAATTCCTCATAGGGGCGCATGGGGCATCCTTTCTCGCACCGCCTATTTTCGCTGAGACGCACTCGCCTGGCGAGGTTTCGGCCAACTTCGAAGCTTCACTGTAACCGTCGCGGTCCTCTCCTGTGGGGGCCGTAAGCCGAGCGATGGCCCTAGCGTTCTACGTCTCCGCGCCAGCTGCCGATGCCGCCGATGTTGCGCGCGTCGGTGTAGCCCATCTGCTTGAGGGCGCCGACCGCCTGCTGGCTGCGCGCCCCGCTCATGCAGTACACGAACAGCGGCGTGCTCTTGTCGGGCACCTCGCTCGCGATGGCGCCGATCTGCTGCAGCGGCACGTTCACCGCGCCGGGAATGTGGCCGCCCGCGTATTCCCCCGCCGTGCGCACATCGATCAGTCGCGCGCCGGGCGTCGCGCGGAACTCCTCCACGCCGGCGTTGATATCGGCCGGTTTCAGAAAATCCATCAGTCCCATCGCTGCATCCTCCTTGTGAAGTTATTTTTGCTTGCTGCCGCTTATGATACTCTGCGTTCCCGCCTATTCGCGCGCACTCTCGATCACTAAATTTCAACGGACAGGAGGCATCGATGAACAACCAGCGCAAACGCGAACTGAAAGAAGCGTATCGCACCAGTCGGCCGCCTATGGGCGTGCTGTCGTTTCGCTGCGCGCCTACGGGAGAGAGCTTCCTTCTGGCATCGCGCAACATCCCCGGCGACACCAACGGCGTCACGTTCAAGTTGAACTCGGATTACCATCCCAACCGGCATCTGCTGGAGCTTTGGCGGCGCTACGGTGAGGAGAACTTCCAGGTGGAAGTGCTGGAAGAGCTCGATTACCGCGACGAGTCGGATGATCCCGCCGACTACAAGGAGGAATTGGAGCAGCTGCGCGATTTATGCCTCGAGCGCGACGAGAGTGCCTCGCTTCTGTGGAAGTAACCGACTGCGTGCGGCTGAACGAGCGGCTGCGCGCAATTTAAGCGGCTGCGCCAAAACGAACCTTCGAGGTTCTCACTTTCCTTACAGGTGACGGCACGCGAGGGGCATCTGCGCTCGCGCGCGGCACAATGGGGCCAACGCGAGAAAGGACGCCCCATGAGCACTTCCACCCCTTCGACTTCCCACGGTGCCGGCACCGCTGCCACCGACTCCCCCGCCGCCATCGAGGCCGGCATCAAGGCCAACGACGATCGCGCCTTCGAGGAATCCCTCGGGGCCATGTCGCCCTTCGAGGTGAAAAACCTCCTGGTGAAGATGGCCAAGAAGGGCGATGAGGGCACCACGCGCACCCTGCTGAACGCCGGGCGCGGCAACCCGAACTGGATAACCACGCTGCCCCGCGAGGCCTTCTTCCTGCTGGGCGCCTTTGCCATGGAAGAGGCGCGCCGCACCATGGACGAGCCGGACTTCGACCTGGCGGGCATGCCCGCCGCCGAGGGCGCCGCCGCGCGTTTCCTCGCCTTCCTTGACGAGCACGGGCGCGAGAAGCCCGCGCAGTTCCTCAAGCGCGCCTGGGACTACCTGGATGCCGAGGGCCTGGCCGGCGACGAGCTCGTCCACGAGTGGACCGGCGGCATCGCCGGGGACGAGTACCCCATGCCCGACCGCATCCTGCGCTACACCCAAGAGATCGTCAACCGTTACCTGGTGAAGGCCCTGGACGACGGCCACGCGCCCGCGACCCCCTACGACCTGTTCGCCACCGAGGGCGGCACGGCGGCCATGTGCTACCTGTTCTACAGCCTGAAGTGCAACTTCCTCGTGAACCCGGGCGACCGCATCGCGCTCATGACCCCCATTTTCACGCCGTATCTGAACATCCCCACCCTGAACGACTACGACCTGGACGTCACCTACATCCAGGCGAACACCATCGATGCGGACGGGCTGCACACTTGGCAGTACCCCGACAGCGAGCTGGAGAAACTACGCGACCCGTCCATTAAGCTGTTGTGTCTCGTGAACCCGTCCAACCCGCCGTCGGTGGCCTTGGACGATGCCTCGCGGGCCAAGCTCGTCAGCCTCGTGAAGAACGAGCGGCCCGACCTCATCATCATCAGTGATGACGTCTACGGCACCTTCGTTCCCCACTACCGGTCGCTTCTGGACGATCTGCCCTACAACACCGCCTGCGTGTACTCGTTCTCGAAGTACTTCGGCGCCACCGGCTGGCGGCTGGCCGTCATTGCCACGGCGCAGAACAACGTGTTCGACGACCTCATCGCGAAGCTGCCCGACGACAAGAAGCGGGCGCTCGCGAACCGCTACGCGTGCCTCACCGACCATATAGAGAAGGTGAAGTTCACCGACCGCATGGTGGCCGACTCGCGGCTCGTGGCCCTAAACGGCACGGCGGGACTCGGCACGCCCCAGCAGGTGATGATGTCGCTGTTCGCGCTGTACTGCCTGCTGGACGATCACGACGCATACCGCACGAAGATGCAGCAGCTCGTGCAACACCGTCTGGGCCTTCTGTGGAAGAGCCTCGGCTGGACGCTTGAGCCCGACCCCGAGCGCGCCGGCTACTACTCGGTGATCGACTTGAGTATCTGGGCCACGCGCCTGTACGGTGCCGACTTCTTCGCGTGGCTGAAGGAAAACTACGACTCGCTGGACATCGTGGTGCGACTCGCCCAGGACACCGGCGTCGTGCTCATGGACGGCCACGGCTTCGACGCCCCAGAATGGTCGGTGCGCGTATCGCTGGCGAACCTGAACGCCGACGACTACATCGCCATCGGCCAGCGCCTCTCGGCCATGCTGGCCGACTACGCCGAGGTATGGAAGACGGAGAAGTAGCCGCTACTTCTCGTCAGCCACGATAAGCGTGCCGGTTTCGCCGCGCAGGCCGGCGGCGGCGTGGTCGAGCGAAGTGATGACGGCGCGGCCGCCCGGGTGCGCCTCCACGAACTTCACGCAGGCCTGCACCTTCGGCAGCATGGAACCGGGCGCGAACTGTCCCTGCTCCATGTAGGCGCGGGCCTCGGAGACGGCCATGGCGTCGAGGGCCTTCTGCGTCGGCTTCCCGAAATCGAGGTAGACCTTCTCCACCGCCGTCAGGATGACGAGGATGTCGGCCCGCACGCGCCAGGCGAGAATCGCACTCGTGAGGTCTTTGTCCACGATGGCGTCCACGGCGGTATGCACGCCGTCGCGCACCGTGACGGGAATTCCGCCGCCCCCGGCCGCGATCACCACGCAGCCGTCTTCCATGAGATCGCGGACGGTCTCCAGCTCCACGATGTCCTGGGGCACGGGGCTCGGCACCACGCGCCGCCAGCCGCGACCGGAGTCCTCGCGCACCTGGTATCCCGTGGCCTTCGCGAAGACGCGGGCCTCGGTCTCGGTCATGAAGGCGCCGATGGGCTTCTCGTAATCCTTGAAAGCGGGGTCGTCGGCGTCGACCACCACATGGGTCGGCACGTTGGCCACCTCGCGCATGATGTCCTGCCGGCGAAACTCGTTGCGCAGCGTGCAGGAGAGCTGGGCCCCGATGTATCCCTGGCTCATGGCGTTGCAATCGGAGAGCGGCATGGGCGGCACCTGGGCATCCTTGTCCTTCGACGCCACTTCGAACGCCTCGTCGATGATGCCGACCTGCGGGCCGTTGCCATGGGTCACCACGACGTTGATGCCCTCCTTCACCATGTGGGCCAGATTCTTCGACGTGTTTTCCAAAAGCTTCAGCTGCTCGCCCGGCGTCTCCCCCAAGGCATTACCACCCAGGGCCACCACCACGCGCTTGCCGTCCAGTTCGCTCTGTAACATGTTCGCAACTCCTTTCTCACGCTCCGTCCCACCGTAGCAAAGGCAAGGCAGAAGACGCCTTGCGAACGGCAAGCTGGCACGGGGCCGTTGCCGATCGCGCCGATGGGAGGGACGCCGCCACGCGATCGCCTAAGCAGCCGCCTCGATCGTCGGAGGAGGTCGACGCAAACGACACGCGAAGATGCGAGGCGCGCCGAAGCCGTACGCCCTTGGCGAGTATCCGACCCGCAGCCTGTGGTAGCATAGCGCTATCCGCCAATTCACCCTTACATCGGAAGGAGCTTCCGTGGCGTTCGATTTCAAGAAGGAATACAAGGAGTTCTACTTGCCGAAACGCACGCCGGAACTGGTGAGCGTGCCGCCGATGACCTTTGTGGCCGTGCGCGGCGAGGGCGATCCCAACGTGGAGGGCGGCGCCTACAAGGAGGCTGTCGGCGTGCTGTACGCCATCGCCTATACCATCAAGATGTCGAAAATGGGCGACCACCGCATCGACGGCTACTACGATTTCGTAGTGCCCCCGTTGGAGGGCTTCTGGTGGCAGCCGGGCGTGGAGGGCGTCGACTTCGCGAACAAGGCGACGTTCCACTGGATTGCGGCCATTCGCCTGCCCGACTTCGTGACGCCCGAGGAATTCGCCTGGGCCCAGACGGAGGCGGCGCGCAAGAAGGGGCTGGACACAACAGCCGCCGAGCTTTTGACCATCGACGAGGGCCTGTGCGCCCAGATCATGCATCTGGGCCCCTACGACGACGAGCCGGCCACGGTGGCGCTGCTCGATGCCTTCGTCGCCGAGCAGGGGCTCGCGAACGATATGTCGGACACGGCCGAGGGGCGCCACCACCACGAGATTTACCTGTCGGATCCGCGCCGCACCGCGCCCGAGAAGCTGAAAACGGTTCTGCGGCATCCCGTGCGGCCGCGAGGCTAGCGCGAATGCTCTGCGGCATCCCGTGCGACCGCGAGGCTAGCGTGTGAGCTTCATCTCCACGTGCATGATGCCGCCGTCGTCGAACTCGTCGGAGGTGCGCACGAAACCGAGCCTCTCGTAGAAGCCCTGGGCGTAGGCCTGGGCCTCGATAGTGATGACGTCGGCGTTCAGCTCCTGCTGGGCCACGCGGATGGCCTCTTCCATAATGCGACGACCCATGCCGCATCCGCGCTCCACGGCGATGACGCGCCCGATGGAGGCCGTCGGGTGCGTGACGCCGGCCGGCAGCACCCGCGCATAGGCGGCAAGCGCCCCCTCATCGTTGCGGAAGTACAGGTGGATGGCCTCCTTGTCGGCATCGTCCACCTCCTGGTAGGGACTCTGCTGCTCCACGAGAAACACCGCGCAACGCAGCTTCAAAAGCTCGTGGTACTCGTCCAGACTCAGTTCGTTAAACCGCTTCGCAACCAATTCCATAGCCAGCCTTTCTCTCGGTCGCGTTACCCTTCGATGGCATCCATCGAGTTCACCAGCGTGGCATCAGCTCACGGGCCCCTCATCCGCCTATTTCAACTGATGGAGCTATTGTACCCTACACCCTCCCCGCGCCGACCATTCCCATTCCGCTGAACCAACATGCCCCCTTGACAACTCTGAAATGCAATATATACTTTACAAATGCAAGATATATTTTACATTTCTAGAAATCTGCGAGAGCCGTGGGCGCACGCCACCCAAACGCGACGTGGCGGAAAATATCCAGAAAGGAGCGAGGCGCTTCGTGAGAGAAGAGAAGAACCTGCGGATGAAAGTTGCCCGCACGCGGCGCGGTCTTTCCCAGAGCGATCTCGCCGAGGCCGTGGGCGCCACGCGACAGACCATCGGGCTTATCGAGGCGGGACGCTACAACCCGAGCCTCAAGTTGTGCGTCGCCATTTGCAAAACTCTGGGAGTCACCCTGAATGACTTGTTTTGGGACGACGACGCATCGTGAGCAGAACTCATGCTCGAAACAGAAGCCACCCTACCGTCACGACACCACCCTGGAACGAGGAGGTTCCGTTATGAAGATCATCGATCGCTGGAATGAAATCATGGGGCCGAAGGACGAGCGCCTGGCGGCCGAGGCGAACCGCTGCGCCGCCATTGGCTACACCATTCTCATTATCGGCTCGGCGCTGTGCCTGTACTACGGCATCATGCTGAACCAGGTGGCCGAAACGACCGGCCATCCCCTGCTCACGCCTTTGGGCCAATCGGTCTTCCCCGTGGATACCGCCCTGCTCATTGTGATTCTCGGCTCGGGGCTCATTTCCACCTACCTGCAAGTGCGCAGCGGCGCCTTCGACACCCACGCGCGCATCGCCCAATCGGATCGCATCCCTTGGGACTACGTGGCCTTGGTGGCCCTTCTGTGCGGCCTCGGACTGGGCATCACCACAACAGCCATGCGCATTCTCGCGGAAGTGCAGATCGTCGGCATAGAGAACGTGATGTGGGGCGGGGACATCGCCATCGGCATCGTGTACTTCACCCTGGCGTTCATTCTGGCGTTCGTACTGTTCGCCGCCACCTTCCGCAGCGCCATCGACCGCCGCCGCCAACTGGAGCGCAAACTGGAGGAATAAGCGCCACGCAACAGTTCCGCGCTGTACGTGGACGAATAGCCCCTAACCGGGTCAAACGACCTTTTTCATCCCCTTTCTCATCCCTCTTCGACGCCTTTTCATCCCATTCATAATGCCCGCGATTCTCTCGTTTCTCCGATCATGGCACCGAGACGTCGGCAGTTCCAACGAGGAATCCACCGACGCGAGGCATTCACGTAAAGGAGGGCATCATGGAGAAATCAGTTACACGTCGCAACTTCTTGATTGGAGGCGCAGCCGTTTCGGGCATTGCAGCTTTAGGACTCGTCGGCTGCTCTTCCACCGAGAGCAGTTCGGGCACACCTACGGCAGAAACGGGAAGCGATCAGGTTATCACCCCGACCTACCCGGCCTATGCGCGCACGCTCGATGTAACCGAGAAGGACATCGTCCGTACCGAAGACGCAGACGTGGTCGTCGTAGGATCGGGAAGCGCCGGCACTTTTGCCGCCATCAGGGCGGCAGAGCGCGGCGCCCATGTTATTTGGCTCGAGAAGACAACTGCCAAAGGGGGAACTTCCACGATCACCGAGGGCCTCACCGCATTCGATGGAGAGCAGCAACGTGCCACGGGTGAGGCTAGCGATCTCAACGGCATTTATACGGCCCTTATGGATTGGCACAACTGGGGGGCCAAAACAGAGGCTTTCCAAACCTACTTCGACTTTAGCGGCAAAGCTGTTGACTGGGCCGTATCCCATGGTGCCAGCCTGGTTTACAGCGGAAACCCCAAAAAGCCCCACTACAGCCCTGTTGACGCTCAAGGCAACTGGATGAACATCGGCACGGGAGTTCTCACGCCCTTATGGGAGTACGGAGAGACCTTGGACAATCTTGATTTCAGGTTGGAAACCCCCGCTGTAAACATCATTGTCGACAACGGAACCGTCAAAGGCGTCTACGCCCAGGAAGCCGACGGCATTGTTCGCATTAACGCGAAATCGGTCATCATGGCGACAGGCGGCTTTGCGAGCAACGTGGATATGGGAAAGGAGTGGCTGCGCGTACCCGCTGAGCGCATTAAATTCATGAGCTTCGAGGGCCAAGATGGCGACGGCATCAACATGGCTCTCGCTGCGGGCGCAGCTCGGCACGCACCCACCACGGTCAATTATGGGCTCACCACCATCGAGGGCTCGGCATGGGACAGTCAACTGACTATCTTCACCGTCTGGTGCCCCTCCTGGCGCGTCGATATGCCCGATGCCATCCTGCCCGCAGGCAAGCCACTTCCCTTCGTGAACCACGCCGGCGTGCGGTTCTACAATGAAGCGAAACTGGAAGAGCTCAACACTTCGATGCTCAACACAGCAGTATCGAGCCAAAAGGCCGCCTTTGCGGTGTTCGACGCCGATCATGTCGCAACGTATGGCGGATTCGGCGATTTCAACTACGGCAGTGGAATTTCCGAAGGAGATTTCGCGAAAGAGTGCGAGAACAGCCCTGCCGTATTCGTCGACGACACCCTTGAGGGTCTGGCGGCCCAAATGGGAATTGATACCACCGCCTTCACCACCACTATCGCCGAATACAACGACCACGCAGCCACAGGGACGGACGCCGACTCCTTCGGCACCATGCCCGGAGAAAAAACTCCCGTGCTGAAAGCCCCCTTCTATGCCGCGAAGATCGTCGCCTGCGCCTACGGCACCAACGGCGGCGTCAGCACCGATTACTGGTGCCGCGCCGTCAATTCCGATGGCGATATCGTCGAGGGACTCTATGCGGCCGGACAGGACAACGGCTCAATGTACTTCAACGACTATCCCTATGGATTAATGGGTGGAACATGCCAAGGAGGTGCCTGCACAACAGGATTCGTTTGCGCCGAAAGCGCCTGCGACGCCCTCGGCCTTTAGCGAGCCCTTCCCGCATAGGCAGCGCGCCCCGCCCGGGCAATGGCACCGGGCGGGGCGCGCTTGCCCGCTTGACGAATGGCCTAATCGGCCTCCTCGGAAACGGGCATCTCGGCATCGAGGAGGGCAAGCAACTCTGCCCGACTGTGTATATCGAATTTCCGGTAAATGCTCTGCGTATGAGTTTTGACCGTTGGTATAGAAATGAACAATTCGGTCGCAATGTCGGAAGCAGTCTTTTTCTGCGCGAGCAGCTGAAGAACCGTTTCCTCCCGCTTCGATAATCCGTACTGTTTCGCAAGAGCCGTGCACACGTCCGGCAAAGTGTAATAGTACTTGATCACGCTATCAACGGAAGGTCGCGAGCGTTTTGTTCCCCAATCTGAGCGATACTGGGCATCGCTGAACAAGAACAAGAAGGTCACCGCCAGCAGCGCCGAAAGGAACACGAGGATGGTTCCCAGGTCGATGCCAGCATCGCGCGCGACCATGCAAAACTGAATGCCGGCAATCGATGCGAAGCATTCGCACGCGATGGCGATGGCGAAAATTCTTATCGGATCGAGCCTATGTCTCAGGCAGATGGCGCAGTAAACGGCAAAGCAGAACACTGCGAAGAAAGCGTAGGCCACTCCGTTGAGAGCACCGGCAGCCAGATACCCCATCGCTCCCAGCGATGCAGCTAAAAGAGCCAGCTCGGCGCAAAGCAACGAAAGGTTATACAATCCCTTCAGTTTGATGACCTTGCCTCCGAAGAGGGAGAAAGCGACAACCGTCAGAGCCGCAATGGCGAAGCCCAGGCCCGATGCAAGGACAAAGTGCGGAGAAGCGATAACCCCACATGCCTTGATCACGAAAAGAACGGCGAACTGCACCACGAACAGCCCCACGGGCAAAAAAGGTTGCGAAGCGCTATCGTCAATGTCACCTCCCCGCAAATCCCCCGGAACGACAAACCCCTTTCGGGAAGCAAGCAGGAAAAGGACGATAAGCACCGTCGCCACGCCGTTGGCGATTATTTGATGGAGAGAAGAGGGCAGCAGGGCAATAACGACGATGAGAGCCCCCGTCGCACAAAGCCAAAAGGCGAGCCACAGCAGCACTAATGTCATTTTCAGTCGCGAGAGCCTGGCGAAACACCCCAACAGCACGACAGTTTGGAAGACAACCGTGCAAAGTGCAGCTGCATATGCCAGAATCGCACCGCCCCAGGTACTCGCCACTGACAGCAAAACCCCCGCAAACCCCGAGATTACCAACCCTCGCGGGCATACCGAAGAAGTCATTTTTCGCACAGCCCCAGGGATAAGGGCGGCAAGCGCACAGCAGGAACCCAAAAGCAGGTAATCGAAGCGTATCGAGGGGGCATAGCCTTCGAGGGGAGCTCCGGCATCGATCGACCAGGCGAATGCCAACGCCAACACCACGAATACCATTGATGCGTCTGCGGATTTTTCGAACAATCTTCCCTTTTTCGGCATTCCCACTCCATTTCCCTTTGCGACGCATTTCAGTGTACCCGAAATGAAAACGGCACGCGAACCCAGCATCGATATTACTTCTGAGCGAGCGCATTCTGTTTGCCGCCACCTTCCACAGCGCCATCGACCGCCGTCGCCAGCTGGAGCGAGAGCTGGAGGAATAGCCGGAAGCACCCTCCAGAGAGCGCACACCCGACAGCGCCCTCACCACGCGCCAGGCGCTTAAGCGCGACGCTCACTGCGCCAGGGCGAACTCGCGGATGGTGCGGTCGATGGGCTCCATGAGGGCCACGGCCACCGCCTCGTCGCGGCAAATTCGCATGGCGCCGCCGCGGTAGTCGAGCACCACCTCGCCGGTCACCTCGTCCCACAAAAGCAGCTTCGAGAAGAAGTGCCCGTTTTCGTCGGCCTGCCCGCGCGCGGCCCCTTCCAAATAGTCGGCAGAGAACTGGAAGGCGCGGCGGGACTGCAGAAACGACAACTTGCCGCGAATGTCCTCCAGAAAGGGGGCGCCGTCGGAGTCCACGACGTCGCCGGCGTGGTTGCGCAAGCCGGCGATGGCCACCACGGGACGATCGCCGTCGATGATGGAGGCCTCGGCCGCCACTTTCCGCAACCGGCGCGGCGCCGGCGCATCGGCGAGCCAGGTGTCGGGGCGCTGGGGTTCCATACCGGCCGCGTACTCTTCGGCCAGCGAGTGCATGGCCGTGCGCACCGACGGGTAGAACTTGAAGTCCTGCATGAGTCGGCGCAGCTCGTAGCGGGTATAGTGGTCGCTCGTCTCCTTGATGGGCCGCACGAGCTTCACGTGCACGCCGCGCGCCATGAGGGAATCCAGCGTCTCGTCCAGCTTGTCGGCGGCGGTCGTGTCGATGGTGTCGAGCTTCGACAGCTTCAGGATGAGAGCCTCGTTGCCGGCAGCGGCGGCCTCTATCTCCTCCTGGGCCTTCGCGATGTTCATGAAGGACAAATCGCCCGAGAGCTTCGCGATGCCGAGCGCGTAGCCCACCTCGATGTCCTTCTTCGCCGGCAGATCGTCGGGCTTGTAGGGCACCGCGCCCAAAAGCTCGGGGCCGGAGGTGTCGATCTTCTCTCGACCGGCGCGCAGGGCGAGCGCCAGAATGAAACCGCCCAGGATGCCCGCCACGGCGCCGAGCAGCACCACGAGGGCCGCCGAGGCGGCGAAGACCATGAACTCCCGGCGCGTCTTTAGAGCGTAGGTGGTGATCTTCCCGAAGTCGACAATGTCGAGCAGGGCCACCACGACGATGGCCGACAGGGCGCAGCGGGGCAGAAAGCCCATGAACGAGCCGGCGGCGAAGGCGACCACGGCCACAATGAGGGCCGAGAACACGCTGGCCACCTGGGAGAGGGAGCCCGAGGCGATGCCCGCAGCCGTGCGCGACATGGAGGCCGAGCACGGCGGGCAGCCGATGAGGCCCACCAGCGCGTTGGCCAGGCCGAAGGTGCGCATCTCGCCGTCGGGAGACGGCGCGGGCACATCGCCCGCCGAGAACGCCTCGACACACAGCAAAGATTCCAACGACACCACCACCGCGATGGCGAAGGCGGCCAGAAGCAGTGCCACGATGTCGAGCCCCTCGGGCAGCACGGTCGCGATATGGGGCAGCGTGCCCGATACCTGCGGAAGGAAGACGATGGGAAGCCCCGCCGCTGCCAGCCCGTTGCACACAAGCGCGGCCGCGACGAGCACCACGATGGCCGAGGGCACTTTCGGGAAGAAGCGCTTCAGGAGATACATGCCAGCGATGCAGAGAGCCGACACCACGGCGCAGGCCCACGAGGCGCCCGGCAGGCACGAGACAATGGCGACGACCTTCGACACGATGGCGCCGGAGGTGTCGGCCGTCGTGCCCAGAAGCAGCGGCACTTGGCCGATGACCACGGTGAGCGCGATGCCGAAGATGAACCCGTGCATGACCGGCAGCGGCATACGGCGGATCAGGCGACCGGCACCGGCCCAGCCGAGCAGCAGCAGGAACAGCGCCGTGAGAAGCGTGAGCAGGGGCATGGCGGAGACAATGGCGTCCTGGCCCTGGGCCGCAATGCCGGCGGCGGCGAGCATCGAGGCGGTCATGGCGGCCGCGGCCGAATCCATGCCGAAGACCACCCGCCGCGTGCCGGTGAGCAGCCCGAAGGCCAGCGGCGCCACGATGGAGGCCCACAGGCCATAGATGGCCGGCAGCCCCACCACCTCCGCATAGCCCATAGCAATGGGGATGGAAAGCGCGGCGATAACCAGGCCCGCGACGGCGTCCTTCGGCAGATCGGCCGCTCGATAGCCCTTCATGGCCTCAACGATCATCGCCCCTCCTCACTTTTTATCTTCTCGTCTCCCGTTTCCCGCTCAGCTCGCGTGCCTCGTCCGGCCGCCGTCCGTGGCCTTTTACCCCACACAGCCGTCCAACACCCGACGCCACCTCTCCGCCGACTTTCGGCAATCCTCGCATCATGGGGCGCCCGTCTTCCAGAAAGGCGAGATTGTACCAGATAAATGCCGAGATCGCAGCGCTTATTCCAACGGCTTGTCCCGACCAGGGACGTCCTGGATGGTGCGCAGGCCGTTTGACGGCGGCTCGCCGAGGGGGAACCAGTACTTCCACGCCTCGAAGGGATGGGCGCCCTCCACCCGGCCCACGTCCCTAAAGGCGTCCTTGGGGACGATGGTGTGCAGCTCGCGGCCGCTTTCCGTGAGCAGGTGGATGCCGCCGGCCGCCAGCGCCTCGTCGCAGAAGGTGAGGCAGTTGTAGGTGATGAGGTTGTAGGTGCCGGTATGCGCGCGGCGGTCCTCGGCGCAGGCCTGCACGGCGCGGAAGGTCGCCTCGTCGCACCACAGGGCGATGGCGCAGTTCACGTGCTCGTTCCACCAGTTCCCCGGCTGGCGCGGGCCGACCGCCATCCGTTACCGTTTCATAGGCTCTACCGCGACCTCGCCATTCGGGCGCCCTCCCAGTCCTCGGCCCCGTCACTGCTTGGTGACAGTTCGCCCTTCTCGCCTTCCGCCGCCGTTGCAATCATTAGCATTTTCCCGTGAAAAGACCTGCGCGAAGGAGGAATAAGCAGTGGCGAAGAGGGCCCGCATTATCGTGGTCGGATGCAGCCTGTTCGGGTGCGCCGTGGCCCAGGCGCTCTCGGCGGCCGGCCACGACGTCATCGTGGTGGACATGCAGGAGGACGCCCTGGACGGGCTGGGGCCCGATTTCGACGGCGAGACGCTCACCGGCGACGGCAAGAGCGCCCTGGTGCTGGAGGAGTGCGGCGTGCGCCGGGCCACCCACCTGGTGGCCGCCACGGGCGACGACGCCTCCAACCTGCTCATCGCCGAGCTGGCCAGCGAGATCTTCGGCGTGCCCCACGTGCTGCCCCTCGTGGACGACGACGCTTTGGCGGACATCCTCGACGACATGGGCATCGCCCCCATCTGCCCCCATCGCATCTGCGAGGACGAGTTCTTCCGCCTCACCGGGCTGACGCGGAAGGAGGCCGACCTATGAGGGTGGTGATCGTGGGCGGCCGCTCCCGGGCCGATTATCTGATGGGCGCCTTAGCTGAAACCGTCGACACCGTCGTGGCCATCAACGACGACCGCCGCTTCTGCGAGTACCTCTCCAGCCGCCATGACGGCACGGTGATCTGGGGCAACGGCATGAAGCTGGCCGTGCTCGAGGAGGCCGGCGTCGCCGGGTTCGACGCCATCGTGGCCCTCACCGGCCTCGACGCCGACAATTTGGCCATCTGCCAGGTGGCCAAGAAGTTCCTCGGCATCCGCATCCAGCTGTGCATCGTGTCCAACCCCGAGAACACGGCCATCTTCCGCCAGCTGGGTGTCACGGCCGCCATCAGCGCCACGGCCACCTTGGCCCAGGCCATTCGCGGGGCCCTGGAGCTTCCCGACCCCGCCGACGCGAAGGCCCGGGCCGCCACGGCGGCGGCCGCCGCTGCGGCCGAGGCCGGCAACGGCGAAGGGGACGGCGCCGACGGCACCGCCGACGACGAGGAAGACCCCGGTGCCCCCTCGCCCTTCCGCTCGATTCTGGGCTCGTGGCACCACTTGGGAAAAGAGCGCCGGTGACCGTCATGGGAAAGACGCGCGGCGACAACCTTGCGGCGGCCATCGCCCTGGGCGAGCCGGGCGGCGAGCGCTCCGGCCCCGGGCCCCTGCTCGCGCGCTATGTGGGCGTGGCCGTCATGTTCGTCGGCCTGGCGGGCTTGGCACCCCTGGCGGTGCTGCCGGCCTACCCCGACGAGGTGGCCCTCGCGCCGTGCTTCATCTTCCCCGGGATCGGCGCGGCCATGGCGGGCTACCTCGTGTACTTCGCCTCGCCCGACCCCGCCCCGGGCGCCCGCCTTACCCGCGGGCAGGCCGCCGCGTGCACGGTGCTGGTCTGGGTTCTCGCCATCGCCGTCTACGCGCTGCCCTACGTGGCCGCGGGGCTGCTCTCCCCCGTCCAGGCCGTCTTCGAGTCCACCAGCGGGCTGACCACCACGGGCTTAAGCGTGGTGGACGTGGACACCTGCCCGGCCATCTTCCTGTTCCACCGCAGCCTCACCTGCTACCTCGGCGGTGTGGGGCTCGTGCTCATCCTCACCTGCGTGGTAACCCAGACCGGCGGCCTGGGCGTGTACAACGCCGAGGGCCACACCGACCACTTGCTGCCGAGCGCCGCCAAGACCGCCCGCATGATCCTGCTCATCTACAACGGGCTCATCATCGCCGGCGCCGTGGCCTACTGGGCGGCCGGCATGACCCCCTTCGACGCCATCAACATCTCCATGTGCGCCGTGCCCACCGGCGGGTTCGCCACCCACGGCGAGAGCATCGCCTATTGGAACAGCCCGGTCATCGAGACCATCACCATCGTGCTCATGGTGGCCGGCGGCACGAACTTCCTTCTGCTGTTCCTGCTGCTGCGCGGCAAGCTCAAGGCGTTCCTCACCCATATCGAGACGCCGCTGTACTTCGGCACCATCGCCGTCATGGCCCTGGTGGTGGCCGGTTTCTTCCTAGGCCAGGGCGTCAGCGGCGACGGAGCCGAGGCGCTGCGGCAGGGCACGTTCCAGGTCGTGTCGATCCTGACCTCCACGGGGTTTCAGACCATCCCCTCCTTTGCCGATCTGGGGCCGGCGCTCCTGTTCCTGTTCGGCCTGCTCATGCTCGTCGGGGCCGAGGCGCGCTCCACCTCCGGCGGCATCAAGCTCTACCGCGTCGCCGTCGCCTCGCTGGGGCTCGGCCACGATTTGCACGAGCGCTACGGTAACAAGCGCCACGTGACGAGCATCAAGATCAACCGTTTCGGGAAGCGGTCGGTGCTCACCGAGGTGGACGTGGCCGAGGCCCAGACCTACGTGGTGCTGTACCTGCTGCTGTGCGCGGCCGGTGCGTTCGCGCTCATCCTCTGCGGGGCCACCCTGCAGGAGGCGGTGTTCGACTTCGTCTCGTGCCTCGGCAGCACCGGCGTGGGCACGGGCTTCCTCGGTACGGAAAGCGGCCCCGCGCCGCTGCTGATCGGGAGCGCCGGGATGCTTCTGGGCCGTCTCGAGATCATCCCCCTGTTCATGGGGGTGGGCACCTTGGCGTCGATGATTCGGAAAGGGGTTCGCCATGGCCGCTAGTAGTTGCAGATTCCCGCTGAGAAGCTCCCTCTCGGCACGGCGCGTCCTGCGCAACTTGGTCGCTTTCGCCCTGCTCTACGGGGCCGGCTTGGCCGCCGTGTGGGGCTTCTCGCTCTTGGGGGTGAGCACGCTTGTGGCCTTCCCCGTCTTCGTGCTGGGCGTGCTCATCGCCAGCCTGGAGACCGACTCGGGGCTGTGGGGCGCCGCGCTGGGAGTGGCCTACCTGCTCTCCTACGACTTCCTGTTCACCGCGCCCCTCTTCACGCTGAAGGTGCTCAGCCGCACCGACGTGGCGGCGCTCGCCATCTTCCTCGTCGTGTCGCTCATCATGGGCGTGATAACCCACCGCATGAGCCGCCAGGTGCAGGCGGCCGAGCGCACGGCCTGCGCGCTGGGGCGGCTGAATCGGCTGAGCGTCGGGCTGCTGGAGAGCTCCACCCCGCAGGCGGCCTGCAGCTTCGCCCAGGAGTTCCTGACCCGGGTGCTGAGGCGGCCGGTGACCATCACCTTGGGGGAGCCGCCGGCCGCGGGCAGCGCGGCGGCCCGCGACTGCTACGAGCGTCGCTCGCCCACCGGCTACGGCGAGCCGGGCTGGCGGGATGCGACGGAGAAGTACCTGCCGCTCGGCATGAAGGGGCGCCTGTACGGGGTGGTGGCCATCGACTGCTCCTCGGGGGATGTGGATAGCGGCAGCCTCTCCCTCGTCAACGCCGTGGTGGCCCAGACCCTCGTGGCCGTGGAGCGCAACGAGCTGGCGGAAAGCGAGCCCGACGGTGCCGGCGTCCCAGCGGCCATATCGGCCCCGTCCAACGACAAGAGCGCTGCCGAACCGATACGTCCGGCAGCGCTCTCATAGACTGATCGCGATATCCCAAGGCCAATCGCGGCGGGCCGTTCTCGGCTCCAGGCGCGCTACTTGTCCAGCATCTCGCGCACTTCGCCGCGGCCCTCGTCGTGCAGGGCCTTCTCGTCGGGCGCCAGGCGCTCCAAAAGCTCCAGCAGCTCGCCCATATGCTCGCGCTCCTCGTCACGGATGTCGGAGAGCACCTTCTTCGCATCCTCGTTATCCGTCGCCTGGACGTGGGCGTCGTACTCGTGGATAGCCTCAAGCTCCCCGATGATGTCCTGGCGAATGGCGTTGACGAGCTCCTCGTCAGTCAGCTTGCGCGGCACTTCCATCACGAACGGATTCGAAATTGTGGCCATGACGGTTCCTTTCTCGCAGCTTCTAAAAGGCCCGTGCTTGCAACGCCTGCGGTAGCACGGCGGCAAGCGCGAGGGTCTGTGGGCCATCCTAGGCGATTGGGTTGGAGCCGCAGCCCAGGCCGCCTTGTTGCCACCGACCTGTAGACACTGCGACAAGAAGCGTTGGATTAGACGGCCAACGGCGCGCCCAGTCCAGGGCGTAGCGCTCCGCCGTCACCGACGTGCCGTTGGAATGCACGCTCAGATCGTCCATCACAAACGCGATCCTCATGAGGCCCTTACTCCTCGGTCGCCAGGGCGAGACCCTCGGCGGCGGAAGCGGCCGAGGCGGCCTGGTCGCGCTTCGCCTCGGCGACGCGGGCCTTGCCGCGGGCGCGGGCCTCTTCCACCGAAACCGTTTCGATGCGGACGATGAAGTACCAGATCTCGAACACGGTCAGTCCGATGAGGATGGCCTTCAGCCACCACTGCGGCACCACCAGCGCGAGCATCGGCATGGCGGTCACGCCGGGGGCAGCGCACAGGATTTTGGCCCGCAGTGTGAGCGAGCGCGTTTCCATGAAGTTGGCGATGAAGCGCTTGTACATGCGGGTTCCCTCGAACCACGTGTTCAGACGTTCGGAGCTGCGCAGGAAGAAAAACGAGGTCAGCAGCAGAAACGGCGTTGTGGGAATAATAGGAATGATGACGCCTATGGCCCCCAGTCCCAGGAACAGCAGTCCCAGCCCCGCATAAAGATAGCGCTTGATCGTCATCGCATCTCCCGTTTCGTTTATCGCCTTGAAGGCTCGTCCGTCATCCCGCAACGGCCTTTACCGAAAGACCCCATTTCGGACAACCCGTCGCCTCAAAGGCGCAGCGTGCACCACATTAGGGATATCTTAGCGATCAGCGCCCACCAACCGCATCACCCAAATGAGCTATATGCGAAGCAGTGGTACGCGTCAGTCGCGACCGTCCAATCTGCTGTGATCGATTTGCTTCGCGGGACCCGACGTGTGCGTCATATCGTCGGCCATCATCAACCGGACGCAAGCCAGAAGAACCGTATCGCATCCTTCAAGTTCCATGGGAAAGTCAAGGCACCTTCTCCCTGCAGGAGCATTTTCATCTCCGTTTATGAGGAGAATAACCCCTCGCTGCAATTGCTCTCCAACGCGGTGTCTCCGCAATCGGTCTCATAGACCGCGATGCTTCTCAGCTTCTTCCGCACATCGCTTTTGAGCGTCGCACTTCCCCCTCCGAAAACGCCGGCGGTGGAAGTTCGCGTGGCGAAAAAACGCCGAAATTTCCCGTTTTCCACATTTTGAAGTCCCTCAGAAGTGCAAAGCCCCTTCCAATGTCAGCGTTTTCCCAGGTCAGATATTTCCGCTCAGTCCAAAGCCTCGAGACCACCGTGGAAACGGGAAATTTTGGCGTAAAACCTTCAGCCTGGCCTCATTTCGTAAGACTCGAACAAAGCGCAAGCGGGCCGCGTTATGTCGGCCCGACCCCATTCCGCACGACTTTGGGCGAAACGCAAGCGAGCCGCGCTCGGCCTCCCTCCGAGCGCGGCCCATCGTCCGCATTATGTCAGGTCAGCGCATTTCGACCTAAGACTGCTCCATCTCGGGAACCAGCTTGCGACCCGCCGCAAGCGACAGCAGACCCAGCACAATGAGCAACGCGATGATGACGAGCATCACGATGAACGTGAACTGGAAGCCGATGGAGTCCACCAGCAAGCCCCAGAACGTCACGGCGAACGCACCGCACAGGGAGCCGACCATCGCAACACGCGAGTAAATGCTCGAGTACTCAAGCGTACCAAAAATAGTGCGCGTCATGAGCGGAGTGAGCACCGTGCCGCTGGCGTAGAAAACGCCGAACATAAAGCCGCCGGCAAGCACCACAAACGACACGCCTGGGAACAGCAGCAGCACGCCCAAACCGGCAAGCCCGCAGATCATGGCGAAGAAAAGGCCGCCACGCACGCTGATCTTATCGTTGATGATACCGATAAGGATCTTGCCTGCCGCCTGCCCGAGCATAGCCATCGAGGCAACCGTGGCGGCAATGGCCACCACATCGGGGAACTGCTGCAACGAAGACACGTACGACGGCAGATACTGGTAGAAGTTCATGCCCAGGTTCACCAGCGCGGTGAAGATGGCCAAAACGAAGAACGCCGACGTCTTCATGGCGCGAGCCGCCGGAATGCCCTTGGGAGCGGCGGCCTGGGTAGAACCCGCCTCGGCCACTTCTTCAGCGCCCACGGGCAAAAGACCCACATCTTGAGGATGGCTGCGAACACCAAACAAAGTGAACGGCAGGGCCATCACCAAGCAGAGCACGCCGAATACGAGGTACCCTGTTCTCCAACCCTCGGGACCCGTACCGATGAGATAGCCTCCCACCAGGTTGAACACTGCGCCACCAATGCCCGTGAACGCCATGCACAGGCCGATGTAGAATCCCACATTCTTCCGGAACCAACGATTGATCAGCGTTGGCACCGTAAGAATGAGCATCTCAGCCAAACCGATGCCCATGATCGCGCCCGTCACATAAAACTGCCACACCGCATTGAAGAACGACATGGCAATAAGGGGCACGCCAATGCAGGCAACACCCGCCGAAAGCACCAAGCGCAAGTCCTTCGTCTCGGTCAGCTTTCCCAGCACGGGAAGAACCAAGGCCGTAACGACCAGCATAATGGTGAGGTACAGGGCAAAAGCGCCTCGGCCGACACCGAGCGACTCACTTACCGGGGTAAAGTAGATTCCAGCGCAGCTGAGGGCGAAAGAACACGGCCCAAAGCAGCAGATAATGCCCGTTGCAACAACAAGGTAGGGAAAGATACTCTTCTTACCGGGAGATGTACTCATCGACATCCTCCTTCGTATCGGCCCGCCCGACACGAATCGGACGGGCAAGTAATGTTATTTGCCCGACTCCGACTGGCCGCTCTCTTTCTTCTGAGCACGCAACGCTTTGGGGAGGCGCTTGGCAAACTGCATCAGGGCGCCGCGATCTTTCTTGACAATGCTCCAGCCCTTTGCCAAATCCTCAGGCGCGATAATGACATCCATGCGCATGCTCCCCAAAGCCTTGCAGTCCATGACGAGCTTTCCGTCCTTGTACTCGAACGCAAACACCTCGACAACAGGGCTGCCATCCTCCGTGCGAGCCATAATGGACGGTTTGACCAGCTTTGCAGCCATGCTTCTCTCCTTTGTTTGTAAGGGATTCGACTGATTGCAAGACTGCCGAGCGAATCCGGGGAATAAAAATGGGGAGGGCGCCGCGCCTATCGGCAAGGCGCCCTCGATCAGCGTCTTCGACGCGTTACTTCTTCACAATGTCGCGGAAATCGACACCGTAGTCCTCGAGCACCTTCTGAATGCCCGAACGCGCACTTGCGGCGATGGCACCGCCCGGATGCGAGCTGCAGCCGAGGAAGTACAGGTTCTCGATGTCGCCATGATAGTCGTGGCCGCGGCCCGGCAGCGGACGGAAGTCGTACATCTGCGAGGGCTGCATGCCGATCTGGCCGATGTCGCCATCGCGGAACGCCGGGTTCCACTCGGTGTACTCGAGCGGGGTGCAGCCCCAACGGCCGACCAGGTCGTCGTCGGTGATGTTGGTGCAGCGGCTCTTGAAGAACTCCCACAGGGCGTCCTTCAGCTCTTGGCCCTTGGTCTCCCAGTTGTGCCAATCGCCGTCGAGGTTCCACGGAGCGTAGCTGTAAACGTTCACCACGCAGCCGCCCTCGGGCGCACGGCTCGGGTCGCGCAGGCTGGGCATGGTGATCAGCGGCAGCTTGGGGCTGAAGCCGCCCAGGAGGTACTCGGAGAAGGTACGCAGGTACTCCTCTTCGTCGGGCGCGAACTCGATGCAGAACGAGTCCTTCACGGCCTCGCCCGTCTTGAACTCGGGAATCTTCGACAAAGCGAAGGCCTGGTTCAGGGCCACGAAATCGGCATTCTTGATCTTGGCGATATGCTCGCGCTCGTGGGCAGGGGCAGCGTCGCCCAAGCAGTCGTACACGTCGCGCACGTTGATGGTGGAGATGACGCCCTCCGTTGCCACGAACTCATCGCCGCACTTGGTGCGAACGCGCTTGACTTCGCCGTCTTCCACAACCAGCTCGTTGACCCACTCATTGGTGAACAGGTCGACACCATGGTCGCGGGCGCAAGCGGTGAGCGCGTTCACGAAGTTGACGCAGCCGCCAACGGGGAACGGGGCGCCCGGATTGCCCGGCGCGTGCAGGGCCGCGCAGAAGGCCAGCAGCGTAGCGGTGCCGATCTGGCGCGGATCGATCATCATCTCGGTGCACCAGCGCGTAAGCGTGACGCGCACTTCCTCGCTCTCGAACCACTCTTCCACGATCTGCTGCGCAGAGGAGTTCATGACACGAATGAACTCGCGCCCTTCGGGCGACATGGCGAGCACGTTCATCATGGGACCATACGCAGGAATGGCTCCGGCAGTGCCCGCGGCCGCCGCACCGGAGAGCTTCAAGAAGTAATTGACGAACTCACGATACGTTTCGGCATCGCGCTCGGAGAACTTCGCAATCTGCTCGCAAGTCTTATCGAGGTCGGAATACAAAATCAGATGCTCTTCGTTGGGAAAGATCGAGCAGCACAGCGAATCGACGAACTTGTACTCCAGGCCGTACTTCGAGAACAGCTCCAACTCATCCTCGCGCACAATGGGCGTACGCGAAATGAGGTTGTGCACCATGCCCCCTTGATCGGCAATGTAACCGGGCGCAATCTCCCCTGATCGCGTACCACCGCCGAACTCGTCGAGCGCCTCGAGAACGCAGACCTTGTAGCCCGCCTTCGCGAGGTAGATCGAGCTGAGAAGGCCATTGTGGCCACCGCCCATTACGACGAAATCGTATGTTCCACCGCTCATACCTTTTCCTCCTTTTCCGGAGCCCGGGGCCGGCTTTTCCGACCCTCAAGGTGAATATAGAACGCAGCCCCCACGCATATAAATGCCCGCATTCCCTTTTTCGTAGAGAAACGAATCACACTTTTCGAATTATGTAGACATTTAGCAGAACAGATTTGCCAATGTGGGGAAATTCCCCCGAACGATGCCGCCCGCTGGCTAGACATCTCATTTCACCGAAGCTATGATCTGTTTTGCCTTGACGTGTGGTTCGTACCGCAAGCAATGGCGATATGCTCGATCAGCCCTCCGCCAATTGAGCACAACCAAGGAGCCGTCCTCGTCAGCTTTTGCGAGCAGATTGGAACGTCATGGGAAAAGCCTCGGAGATGACGAAGCAGAGCATCGCCGACTGTTTCATAGAACTGGTCGTTGCGCAACCCGATCCGCGTCGGCGAATTGATGTAACCACCCTGGTGAAAAAACTCGAAATCGATCGGAAAACCTTTTACAACCACTTCGACAATACGACCGACCTCGTTATCTGGATCTTTCGGGCGCGCTTGGCTGAGAAACTGCGAGATCGGAAGTTCTATCAGGCCGAACTTGACTACCCTGCCGAGGAGCTACACGACAAGTACACCGATCTTCCCTGCTATGCCCGGTTTTACGGCAGACGCGAGGGAGAGCTCAATCAAGGGCCTTTCTTTCGCACCGTGTGCGGCGTGCTTAATGAGCAGAGCGAATACTATCGGCGAATCTTCGGCTTCGCTTGCTATATCGATTTCTCGCGTTATGTCGAGCTTCTGTTCATACCGCTTTTCAGGACAGATATCCAGATAATGCTCGGCGAGGGCCGCAAGCTATCGACATCCACCCACGAGTTTTTGGCGGAATATCACGCCACGGGGCTTTGGGGACGCGTTCGGCTGTACTTCTCCTACCTCAACCAATCCATCCCCGACCAAAATCTCGACCCCGTTTGGAACTACGCCCATACGGCCATTCGCCTCACCCTCGATGCCATGTTCGAAGGGCCCGAGGGCAATGCAACTTTTCACGCGCAGCTCGCGCAGAAGCGATGCGGCCGCCCCCTGTAGCGGCAGGCGCTGCTCACCGTCACGAACCCGCACCTACAAGCGTGCCGTCAGCACTTCCCCTTTTGAAGCGCTGACGGCACGAGCGTTTGCATTGCGCTACTGGCAGAGCGCGGCGGCTTCCTTATCCACTACAACCGTGACGTTCGGATGGAACTGCAAGATGGAAGCGGGCACCTCGGGGGTAACCGGCCCGAAGAAGGCGCGGCGAACGATGTCGGCCTTGTCGGCGCCGTTTGCGACCACGAGGATTTCCTTGGCCGCCATAATGGTGCCAATGCCCATGGTGTACGCCTCGCGGGGCACATCGTCGGCAGAATCGAACAGGCGAGAATTGGCGTTGATGGTGCTCTCCGTCAACGCCACGCAGTGCGTCTCCTTGGGGAACTCAGGCGCGGGTTCGTTGAACCCGATGTGGCCGTTGTGCCCCAGGCCCAGAAGCTGCAGGCCCAGTCCGCCCGCCTCGGCGATGGCCTGCTCGTAAGCGGCGCACGCAGCGTCGGCATCGGGGCAAGCGCCGTCCGGCACATGGGTGCGAGCAGGGTCGATATCAACATGGGAGAACAAGTTGTGCTCCATGAAGTAGCGGTAGCTCTGGTCATGCTGCGGATCGAGCCCGCGGTACTCGTCCAGGTTGAAACTGGTCACGTCCTTGAAGCTCAACGCGCCGGCCTCGCAATCCTCAACCAGGCAGCGGTACAGGCCGATGGGGGTCGAGCCCGTGGCCAAACCCAGCACGCAATCAGGATGCGAGGAAACGTAGCCGCTTATCACGCGCGCGGCCGTACGCGACATAGCCTCGTAGTTCTCGGTGACGATGAATTTCATGGGAAGCCTCTCTCTTTGGAGCCACCAGAAAAGATGCGTGCCCATGCTAAACCATGTCTTTCCCGCAGCGGAGATCAGCCGCAAGTTTTCATCAGGTTTTCAGCTCGCAAGTGCTACGAGCGCCTCGCCTCGCGCGAGGCCCGACGCACGTCCTGCTCCGCTTCCAAAAGCTCGCGGGCATGGGCGATGGCGTCGTCGATGCAGCTGCGGAAGTGCTCCTCTCCCACCAGGTCGACGAAGCCGGCGCGCCGCATGGTCTTCATCGGCTGCTCGTTCACATGCGAGAAGATGAGACGCACCCCATGGGAGTTGCAGTAGTCGTACAGGTTCTCCAGCGCGTTCATACCCGTGGCGTCCAGCGAGGGAACACCGCGCATGCGGATAATCAGATAGCGGGTGAAATCCTTCACCGAGATGTCGGCGATGCGCTCGGTCATGCCGAAGAACATCGGCCCGTTGATCTCGTACACGCGCACACTCTTCGGCAGCTCGCGCAAATGCGTGACCTCGGAATTCTCGTCGCAGTAGTACTTCCAGCCCTTGACCTCGGTCTCCTCGCTCACCATCTTCATGAACAGCACCACCGTGATGAGCATGCCCACCCCGATGGCCACCACCAGATCGAACACGATAGTCAGCACGAAGGTGAGTACGAGCGTGGCAACGGCTCCCTTCGACGCCGTCTGGCACAGATGCGCGAAGTTGCGCCAGCCGGACATGTTGTAGGCGACGTACAGCAAAATAGCGGCGATGGTAGGCATGGGAATGAGCGCCGCATAGGGCATGAGGAAAGCGAGCACGGCGACGAGCACCAGCGCGTGCACCATGCCGGAAATGGGCGTGCGGCCGCCGGCCTTCACGTTGGCGGCGGTACGCGCGATGGCGCCGGTGGCGGGGATGCCGCCGAAGAGCACCGAGGCGATGTTGCCGACGCCCTGGGCCACCAGCTCCATGTTGGCGCGGTGATGGCCGCTGATCATGGAGTCGGCCACCACGCAGGAGAGCAGCGACTCGATGGCGGCCAGAATGGCGATGGTGACGCCGTTGGCGAACTGGTCGCGGAAGAGCTCCAGGGTAAGCTCGGGCATACGGAAGGCGGGCAGGGCGCTGTCGATGACGTAGAGGTCGCCGATGGTGCTGACCTCAAGGCCGAGTCCGCTCACCAGCGCGATGCCCGCAAGCAGAGCCACAAGCGAGCTGGGCACGCGCTCAGTCACGCGCGGCCAGAGGAACAGTATCGCCAGGCAGACAACGCCCACCAAACACGCCTGCCAGTTCACCGTGGAGAAATTACCCACGAGGGCAGCCAGCTTCTCGGTCGTCTCCACCGTAACGGTGTCGGGCGGGTAGGTGAGGCCGAAGAAGTCCTTCAGCTGGCCGATGGTCAGCGTGACGGCGATACCCGCCGTGAACCCAGTGGTGATGGTGAAGGGGACGAAGCGGATGATGGCACCCAGCTTGAACAGACCCATGAGAACGAGCAGGATGCCCGCGATAATGGTGGCAGCAATGAGGCCCTCCATGCCATCGGTGGCCACAATGCCGGCCACAATGGTGGCGAAGGCCGCCGTGGGACCCGAGATCTGCACGCGACTGCCACCGAGGAACGCGATGAGGAAGCCGGCGACGATGGCGGTGTAGAGGCCCTGTTCCGGCGAGACGCCCGAGGCGATGCCCAGCGCGATGGAAAGCGGCAGCGCCACCACGGCCACCACGACGCCCGCCACGATGTCCTTAGGGATTTGCTCTTTCAGCTCTTCTTTGCTGGAATGCTTGATAATGCTGAAAAGGATGGGCTTCAACTTGTCGCGCTGCTGCATGGCGGGAAAACTCGGCTCCTTCGATCGTCGCGGGCGGAAAGACACGAGGCCGCATTTTATCGCTGACCAAAACACCCATCAATGCAGAACCCGCGTTCGGCAGAAAGTCGCCCTTCGGCGCATGAAAAACGGCCCCGCATATGGTGCGGGGCCGTCGGGCGCTGGATGCGCTCAGCTGCTCTGCTGCCGCTCGCTCTGCTACCAGGTGCGGGAGGCCAGGGCGCGGAACTGGGCCACGGTGGAGACGTGGGAGTTCAGGCCGCCGTCGACGGTCACCACCTGGCCGGTGAAGTACGAGCTCTCGTCGGAGGCGAGGTAGACGCACATGGCCGCGATGTCCTCGGGCGTGCCGTAGCGGGCCACCTCGATGTTGTCCAGGAAGATGTCCTTCAGCGCCTGGGGCACCTTCGCCTCGTTCTGCGGCGTGACAATGAGGCCGGGGCGCACGCAGTTGCAGCGGATGTTCTGCTTACCGTACTGCAGCGCCGTGTACTGGGTCAGCATGTCGACACCGGCCTTGGCGCAGGCGTAGGCCGTCGAGCCCAAATCGCCGCCGCAGGAGGCCATGGAGCCGATGTTGATGATAGAGCCCGCGCCCTGCTCTTGCATGAAGGGCAGCACGGTCTTAGTGCAGTAGAACGTGGAGCGCACGTCACTCGCGAACACGGCATCCCAGTCCTCCAGGGAGATCTCGTCCACACGGCCGTCCTTCAGCGCCATGCCGGCGGCGTTGTTCACCAGCACGTCGATGGAGCCCCACTTCTCCTTGGTGTCGGCGAACAGCGCGTCCACCGTTTCGGGCTGGGTGATATCCAGCTTGTGGAACCAGGCGGTGCCGCCCGCCTCGGCGATGGCGTCCACGACGGCCGCGCCGCGCTCCTCGTTGCGGCCGCACACCACCACGCGCGCGCCCTCGGCGCCGAACATCTTCGCGATACCCGAACCGATGCCGCTGGTGGAGCCGGTGACGATGGCGACTTTGTCCTTCAAACGATCCATGCTTGTCTTCTTTCTACGCGAGAATGCCAGCCAACAACGATAATTCTATCAGTAGGCATCCTTTGCGCTACCATAGAGGCCGCACAAACAAGGCGAGCGAGAAAAAGAGGCGTCGTGGAAAATACCGAAGGCAGAATTGCAGCGCAGGGTTCTTCGAAGGAAGAGCCCCGCGATCTTGGGGCAGATCGTGCCGTGTGCCCGATCTGCCCGCATGCCTGCGCCCTGGTCGAGGGGCAAACGGGGCTCTGCCGTGCGCGCGTCGCCGAGGGTGGAGAGGTGGTGGACGCCAACTACGGGCGCATCACGTCACTGGCACTGGATCCCATCGAGAAGAAGCCGCTGGCCCGCTTTCGCCCTGGAAGCAAGGTGCTCTCCGTAGGTTCCTACGGCTGCAACCTGCGCTGCCCGTTCTGCCAGAACGCTTCCATCGCCTGCGCCGGCGAGCGCGACGTGCCCTGGCGCGAAATCGCACCGGCCGAGTTGGTGGATGCGGCCGCATCGCTTGTGACCGAAGGCAACATCGGGCTCGCCTTCACCTACAACGAGCCGCTCGTGGGCCTCGAGTTCGTCCGCGACACCGCGCACCTCGCCCACGAGCGTGGCCTGGTCAACGTGCTGGTATCCAACGGCTACGTGAACGACGGCCCGCTGCACGAGGTGGCACCGTTCATCGATGCCGCGAACATCGACCTGAAGGGCTTCACCCAGAGCTTCTACGACCTCGTCGGCGGTGACTTGGCAACTGTGAAGCACACCATAGAAGTGCTGGCTGCCACACCCAGCTGTCACCTGGAAGTAACGACGCTCGTCATCCCCGGCCTGAACGACAGCGACCAGGAAATCGCCGAGGCCGCCCAATGGCTCGCCTCGCTGGATCCGTCGACCCCCTACCACCTGACCCGCTTCTTCCCCTGCCACCGCCTTACCGACCGCCCCGCCACCCCACCCGAAACCGTACACCACCTGGCCAACGTAGCGAGGCGCTATTTGAAGCACGTCTACGTAGGAAATTGCTAGGAGAGGCAGCTTGATTTGTTTTAGCGTCCTTGATTTGTTTTAGCGTCCTTGATTTGTTTTAGCGTCCTTGATTTGTTTTAGCGTCCTTGATTTGTTTTAGCGTCCTTGATTTGTTTTAGCGTCCTTGATTTGTTTTAGCGTCCTTGATTTGCTTTAGCAAGCCTTAGCGCACGCGATCAAGGAGACAATGAAGCGCATGCGCGACCGATAGCGACCGATAGCGACCGATAGCGACCGATAGCGACCGATAGCGACCGATAGCGACCGATAGCGACCGATTTCGCCCCTTGCGCAGTTGATCCTTTTGCTGCTAGACTGCACTTCCGTCAGCGAGAGCGCTGGCGCATTTTATCCAGAGTCGGGGTAGAGAGTTGGCTCGACGATCCCGGCACCAACCGGCCGCGCGGCACGGTGGTCCCGCCAACATCGATGAAAGGAGTCCTGCCATGGACAACGTCTCTGTGCGCGATGCGCGCGAATTCCTTAACCTGAGCGTCGAGCAGCCGAGGATGCACCTCCTCGATGAGCCCACGGGCCACATTTCGGCCATGGGGAAGGCCAACTTGGGCCACCAGATGCGCTACAGCGTGGAACGTCTGGAAGCCGAACTGGCCGATGACGGCGAGCCGCGAGTGCTCCAGCTGGTTTGCGAAGGCGACGAGCACGAGCCCCGGGCGTGGACGCTCTACGCCGACGGCCTCAAGTGCGCCCACGGAACCGGCGAGTTCGCCCGAACGGGCTTCTGCGAAGCGGCCGACGCGTTCATGGGCGTCTGCCGTGAAGCCGTGCGCGCCTCCGCCCTCCCCTCCCGCAGCGAGCACGACTACGAGCTACTGCGCGCCGCCCGAAGGATAGCGGCGGTGGAAGCGGGCGCCTCTCGTCCAGCAAATCGATAACGACCGATAACGACCGATAACGACCGATAACGACCGATAACGACCGATAACGACCGATAACGACCGATAATGCCATCGAAACTTTAACTAAGAGATGGGGCAACATGAAAGATGGCACCGTGATGACATTGCGCGAGAATGGTCAGCTGGAAGCAAAACGCGCCAAAGGCGGTGTGCCCGAGAGCATCTGGGAAACCTATTCCGCTTTCGCGAACACCAACGGCGGGCTGATCATCCTCGGCGCAGAAGAAGGCCCAAAAGGAGAGGTAGAGTACGTCGGAGTCCCGAACCCTGAACAGCTCGTTAAGAAATTCTGGGACGGAGTGCACAATCCCTCGAAAGTCAGCGCCAACATTCTCACAGATGATTCGATCACCATTGAGACAATTAACGACTGCGACATTATCCGCATTCAAGTTCCTCGCGCCAACCGTCATTTGAGACCTATCTACATCTGCGGCAATCGGGAAAAGGGAACCTACCGCCGAGATGGCGAGGGAGATTATCGCTGCTCATCCGAAGAAATCGTTGCCATGATTCGCGATGCCAGCAACGAGCCGCTCGACGACACCGTGCTTGAAGAGTTCTCGTTAGATGCTCTTTCGTGGGACACGGTAAGCCGATATCGAGCCGTGGTGTCAGCTGCCCGACCGAATCATCCGTGGCTCAAGCTCGATGATGAGGGGTTCCTCGTGAAGCTGAATGCCATTGGACGAACAAATGGAGAGGGAGAATTTCATCCAACACGTGCCGGTCTTCTCATGTTCGGTTTCGAGTACGAAATCGCAAAGGAATATGCGAACTACTTCCTAGACTATCGCGAAGCAGATCAAGAACGCCGATGGGCAGACCGCATCACATCGCAAGACGGAACATGGACGGGAAACCTTTTCGATTTTTGGACGGAAGCGCTACCGCGACTGACAAGCGGCCTTAAGAAGCCGTTTGCGCTCGACAACAATCTCCAGCGCATCGAAGACACCGAGATGCACGCCGCAATAAGAGAGGCACTCGCGAACGCACTCGTTCATTCGGACTACTATGGAAGAAGAGGCATCGTCGCTCTGAGATATTCTGACCGAATCGAAATAGCCAATCCCGGCAATTCACGCGTAGCGCTCGATGTGGTGAGAGCGGGCGGAATTTCAGATGCGCGCAATCCGACTCTGATGCGAATGTTCGGGCTTATCAGCGCTTGTGAGCGAATGGGAAGCGGATTCGACGTAATGAGCAACGCTGCGAAAGCGGCAAGCGCTCCCCCGCCCGAAATCGAGGAGCTTTTCAACCCAGACCGCGTAATGGTAAAAGTCTACACAGGGAAGCTGTCTGCGTTCTATTTTGACACCGACGCACCCAGCAATAGCTCTCCCTCCGAGACAAACCACACGCCGGCTTCTTCCAGCTCTGCCCAGCCATCCGTGCCCGCTCCACAACTTGCCCTCTCCCACGATCTCGCAAAAATCGTAGAGGTCGCCCGAGAAAAGGAAAGTTTCACACGCAGAGATGTGGAATCCGCGTTAAACTGCGGGCCAACCAAGGCCAAAGGGCTTATTGCCGAATTGCTGGGCATGGGCATTATCGCGTCCGAAGGCTCGGCGCGCGGAACAAGGTACCGCTTGCGCTAGAACAAGGGGCGGTTCGGCCGCCCCTGCAACTCGACGCGGTCGAATTTGGCTAGGATCTCACTGGCCTCTGCGAGCTGCTTGCAGGAAATGACGCCTATGACCGTGCTTCGGCATCGCGGGCGGCCTCGCGCGGAGGCGCCCGAAGCTTTCGATCTGCGGCGGAATGGGTGGAAGCCAGATCTTCCAGCAAGATGCCAACGCTCAAACCGCATGGCACTGCCGACAACAAACTACCCGACAACTCCAACGCGAAACCGCAACGTCCCAAAGTATCCTTTGCGGGGAAAAGCCGCAGATCCGGAAAGTAAGCGAGTCCTTACAGCTCGATCGAGAAGACCTCCGTCTGGTTGACCAGGTCCAACTCAAGCTGCAGCGCAGCGATCTCGTCCGCGACGGCGCGGTAGTCCGCCTCCGCTTGGGCAACGTCATAGTTCGCATATCGGTACTCGATGGGCCCGTTGCTGCTGCCGAAGTACCGGTTGCCCAGTCGCTCCTGGGGTTGCCGCGAAGCGAGCGAGTTCAGGCGATCCTTACGCCCCGACAGCTGCGCGAGCAGGATAAGGGCCTCGTCGATGGTGATGCCTCGCTCGGGCAGAACCGTCTGCATGTTGAACCGGTGCAGAGCGTGGCGAATGGCCCGCGCCTGCCCGTCGATCTGCGCGACCTTCTCACGCACGGCCCCGTAGTCGTAAGCAGGAGGCTCGGCTGCCTCCCCTTCCGCAAGCACGTAGGTGCTCACCTCCTGCTCGGCCCGCAGGAGTCGATCCTTCTCGTCCTGCAATCTCCGCAGGTACTTGTTGGCACTAGCCGATGTGAATTCCACGCGCCACCTCTTTCTCGCGCCGACTATTCGATGGCCTCCACCATACCAGGCACCAGCAGTCGCATTCATCAGGCAAGCGAGTCCGATTTAGGATTGATACTTTTGCACTGGATCCCGTAAACTATCCCAGCGCAAATCCCTAGAACAACCGTTTTCACAATGAGTAGATATGGGCGCTTATTTTTTAAGCAGCAACTCAGGTATCGTTTTAACGACCCCGAGAAGTTGACGACGGTATTTTACGCCAATGCCGAACAGCCCAGCACCTCCAATGGCGACACCTTTTCCTGCTGCGGCCTTCCTGTCCTCTCTTTCCGCTTTGCAAAGCACACAAAAGGCCTCATCGTCGCCATCAACCACTGTTCTGCACTTTTTGCTTTTGCAGATGTGAACCAGCTTCGATCCGCATTCCGGACACTCGGCAACAGCACTCTTGAACTTCTCGTTCTTCTTATAATTTTTGCAATCCTTGTTGGGACATCCCAGTCTAATCTTCTTTTTCATCGCAGTCCTCTTCCGAAGCTTGAGTAAGATAGAGCACGGTTTCCTGGCTGCGCAGCTGCTTTGCCAGATCGCCCATATTCAACGACAACTTCGCCCGCCGCCTCCAGACACCTCGCTCTGTTCCGTTGTCAACCGGGTCACATTCGGCAAGGAACCCCGCATTAGCGACTATTGCGGAATCTATGAATCGCGAATACCCTTCCAGTGCGCTAACCATAGCTGCATATTCGCCCGTCTCTCCATAGATAGCCGCCCTGAGGATGTACGACCGATGAATGCCCTCGAATCCTTGATTGATTTGAGCCATGCGCTTCAGAATAAGCTCTCTGTTCTTACCTTTTGCATCTTTGTACGACTCGCTCCTAAGCCATTCCACATCGGACTGCAGTTGCAGGGATAGTTGCGACGAGGCGTCCGATAAAGCACGTATTGCCTGTGAAGTCAGCTGCCTTTTCAGTGCATCATCTGAAACGTTTCTAGCCTCCAGGAACAGCTCCAATCCGCTTTGATATAACGCGAGCCTGTCGTTTTGCTGACCACGTACAACATCCCTGACGTTGAGGTCTATCAGCGTGATGCAATCTTGCATTTCCTTGACTTGGGTTTGAAGGGCGCGCAATTGCATGGCGTTTGCCATTTGGATGGGATCTATTCCCTGACTAAACTCCTCACGCCTGATAGGAACCTTCTCTCCGTAATGCCCATTACTTTCCCTAATTTGGGCATACATCTTGCCGTTATTCTCTTGCGTAAACTTGATTCGTCCTTTTTCCAAAGAGTCGATCATTGCGTCAGGCGTGTCGACAACGTACCGAACGCCTTTCGTAAAGGCTTCGGCGGTTTGAGCAACAAGCGAGGCGTCCTTGGATACTGCAGCGATGATGGCCTCAGCTGCCCTATCGGCCTTTTCAAGAGACGAGCCTACGCTCTTTGCAAGAAGAGCAGCAGGATAGTTCGAGTCATATGGATCGATTTCGTTGCTAGCTCTTGGAATGATTTCTTTGTCCGATTCAGCCATGTTCGTCCTCTTTATCATTACTCGGATTGGTTGTAGATATTATAATCGTTTGTATTGCAAAACGAACCGTTCGGGAGAGGTCTATGAAGTTCACAGAGCTAGTAGATTCAGGGGCGAGCAAGACAAAGCAACATGAATACCTAGTCGATGGCGAGCAAACCGCCATCACCATTCGCATACCGAGCAACCTCAAGGATGCCGCTGCCGAGGCGGCGACGCTTAAAGGACTAAGCTTCAGTGCCTTCGCGCGCATGTGCATGATCGACGAGCTCGTTAAGGAAGACTAGCGATGGAGTTCCTGAGCAACATCGGAGAGGAGCGACTCGGTGACGCTCTGGCAGAGTCCATCGGCAACGATGCGAAGCTCTCCATCATCAGCTCGTATTTCACGGTGTTCGCATACGGCGAGCTGAAGGATGCCCTTTCCAAAGTTGAAGAGCTTCGCTTCGTGTTCAGCGAGCCCACCTTCGTCAAGCGCATGCAGGATGCCAAGGAGCCCATGGAGTTCGAGCTGAAGCGCCGTTCGCGCGAACAGGGCATAGGCGGAACGGGACTTGAGCTTACCTTGCGCAACAACCTCAACCAGCGCGCACTTGCCATGGAGTGCGCGGAGTGGATCCGCGAGAAGGCGACATTCAAGTCCGCCAAGCATTGCGGTGCCATCCAGCCGGGCGGCACCTATCACATAGACAACGCGAATGGCGAGGCGCAGGCCTTCATGGGGGCATCTGCCGACTTCACCTTGGAAGGTCTCGGATATGACCGCAGACCCGAGACTGTGATGGGTGTGAGCCACTATGAGGGCAAGACCGAGGCTGCTGGCCTCAAGGCCATGTTCGATTCCGTGTGGGACAACCCCGCCATGGTGGAGGAAGTGACCGATGCGGTAGCCGAGCAGGTCCAGACCCTCTATAAGGACAATGCTCCCGAGTACATCTACTTCCTCACCCTCTATCACCTTTTCAGGGACTTTATGGCTGATGACGAGGACGACCCCATAAAACCGGAGTTCCGGCTTGAGGACTCGGTCATCTGGAACAAGCTCTACGACTTCCAGAAGGACGCCGTGGTCGGTGCCATTCACAAGCTGGAGAAGTACAAGGGCTGCATCATCGCCGACAGCGTGGGTCTTGGAAAGACCTTCGAGGCGCTCGCCGTCATGAAGTACTACCAGGAGAGAAACGCTCGCATCCTCGTGCTCGCCCCCAAGCGCCTGCGCGAGAACTGGACGCTCTACGCAGCGGACAACGACGAGCGCAACGTGCTGGCAGACGACCGCCTGAGCTTCACGGTGCTCAATCACACCGACCTTTCGCGCTACACCGGATATTCGGGAGACGTGAACTTGGAGACGCTTCGCTGGGGCAACTACGACCTCATCGTCATCGACGAGTCGCACAACTTCCGCAACAAGCCGACCGACACCACCAAGAAAAGCCGCTACGACCGCCTGATGGAGGACATCATCAAGTCGGGCATCCGCACGAAGGTGCTCATGTTGTCGGCAACTCCCGTGAACAACCGTCTGCTCGACCTGCGCAACCAGATAGAGATCATCACCGAGGGCGACGACGAGTACCTGGCAGAGGACGGCATCCCCTCCATCAACAGCGTGACGCGCAGGGCGCAACAGCGATTCCAGGAGTGGAGCAAGCTCGACGACGCCGAGCGCACCACCCAGTCGTTCGTGAACGCCGTGAACGCCGACTATTTCAAGCTGCTCGATGTGCTCACCATCGCACGCAGCCGCAAGCACATAGACAAGTACTATACGGCAGGCGATACCAAGTTCCCCGAGCGCCGCAAGCCCGTCTCGCTCCACCCGCCTATTGACTCGAAAGGCGAGCTTCCCTCCATAGCCGAGCTGAACGACATGATCGCATCGCTCACGTTCGCGCAGTACCAGCAGCTCGCCTACGTCATGCCGGGACGCCAGCAGAAGTACGTGGACATGTACGGCGACACATGGGGTCGCGACTTCGACAGCCAGATCAACCGCACCCAGGCCGTGGCCAACCTCATGCGCGTAAACCTGCTCAAGCGCCTGGAGAGCTCCATCGACGCGTTCAGAATCTCGCTTGAGCGCATCTACGAGGGCAACCTCGCCACCAAGCAGATGCTCGATAAGGCGGAGCGGCTGGTCGCCCAGCGTGACATGGCGCAGATTGACGCGGCCATGTTCGACGACGAGGACGATTTCGCGGAGTACCGCGCTTCGTCGAAGGTGCACGTGGATCCCGCCGATCTCGACCGGCTGAAGCTCGGCCAGGACATCGACTACGATATAAGCGTGCTTGAGCAGTTGCTTGGCTACGCCCGCGAGATCACGCCCGAGCGCGATGAGAAGCTCCGCGTCCTGCGCGAGCTCATCGAGCAAAAGGCCGCCAGCCCCTTCAACGGCGGCAACAGGAAAATCCTCGTATTCAGCGCGTTCGCCGACACGGTGAATTACCTCTATGACCAGCTGGCCGAACCGCTGGCAAACGAACTCGGGCTCGAATGCGCCATGGTGACGGGCGACGTCGCTCGGACTCATTCACTTAAGGTCAAGCGCACCACGTTCGACACGGCTCTTGCGCACTTCTCGCCTGTGTCGAAGGAACTGTCGGACGCGCGCAGGCGGCTCGGCGAGATAGACATCCTCTTCGCCACGGATTGCATCTCCGAGGGCCAGAACCTGCAGGACTGCGACTGTCTGGTCAACTACGACATCCATTGGAATCCGGTGCGCATCATCCAACGCTTCGGGCGCATCGACCGCCTAGGGTCAACCAACACGACGATCCAGCTGGTGAACTTCTGGCCGGATATCGAGCTCGACGAGTACATCCAGCTGGAAGGGCGCGTGAAGGGACGCATGGCGCTGCTGGATGCCAGCGCGACCGGCGAGGAGAACGTGCTCGAAGGAAAGCGCAACGACGAGATGAACGACCTGAAGTACCGCCGCCAGCAGCTCCAAGCGCTCCAGGAGGAAGTGCTCAACCTGGAGGACATGTCCGGAGGCATATCCATCACGGACTTCGCATTCGACGATTTCCGCGCGGAGCTGAAGCGCTACGTCCAGAATCATCCGGGCTTGCTGGAGAACTCACCATGTGGGCTCTGCGCCGTCACGCCCATTCCGCCGGAGCTTGCAGACGACGTGGAACCCGGCATCGTCTTCTGCCTGAAGCAGAACGACGAGAGTCGCGACCCCAAGGACACGAATCCGACGTTTCCCTACTATGTTATATACGTCACCGAGAACGACAGCGTGATGTCTCCGCACACGCAGCCCAAGGCGGCGCTCGACATCATGAGGGCAACCTGTGATGGAGAGGCGCAGCCCCTGCACGACCTCTGCAAGCGCTTCAACAGAAAGACAAAAGACGGTACCGACATGGCGCACGCGAACGCACTTCTCCAGACCGCCGTCTCAGACATCACGGGAGTGCAGGAAGCCAAAGGAATCGAGCAGCTCTTCTCTGTCGGAGAGGTCGGCGGCGGCGCTGTGCTCGGGTTCGATGATTACTCCATCGTGAGCTTCGTGGTGCTGATGTGAAGACGATTGCGTGGAACGACATATTGAAGCTGCCGGATGGCGCGCTTGCGGGAGAGCGGCGCGTCCCCAAGACGCAGCTGGCTGAACAGGCAAAGCTTGCCAAGGCATCAGCAACGTCCATCAAGCTTCTGGACAAGGTGCGCGACGTGCGGTTCTTCGCGAGCCTGAACAAGTCGAACTCCCGCATCCTGCCCGTGAAGGACGATGCCTACGGCATCGAATCGGTCATCTTCCTGACGTGCGGCCTGAATTCCACGACCGGGATAGCGGAGGCGCTGCGCATGGTGCATGGTTGCTTTCCGAACCCTACGGTGATCCTTGCGGAGGGTTTCGCGAACTCAGGCAATGCAGTCTCTGCCGCTCTGCGGCGCAAGAGCTTCGCGGAACACGGATCCTTCGTGACAGAGAAGATCTACTCCAGCGGGCCGTTCAAAGCGGAGAGTCCTGAATACGCGCCCTATTTGGAGCGCCTGTCGTTTGCGACGCTTCCGCAAACTACCTTGTTGGATTATCTGGTTGCTTTGGGCGACAGAACTCTGCTGGCGCGTTCCGTGAAAGTCCTTGGCTTCTACCCAGTTTGCAAAGATGCAGACGCTGGCCTGCTTATGGGACACGTGAAAGAGATGAATGCGCTAACGTCGAAGATTAACGAATTGAAGGATGCGAAGAAGTCGAAGGACGCCACGCTTGCGGATACGACGAAGCTTCGCGTTGAGATGAGAAAACTGGAGCGACAACGCGAAAGCGTTATGGATGAGATAAAGGAGATATGCCGATGACCAAGGAATTTGGGGTCAATTTAGCCGGAAGAGTAAGTAACTTCGAGCTTGCTCAAAGTGAGGTTTTATTTCCTTTGTATGAGAGCATCGTAAACTCTATTCAGGCAATAGAGGATCGGCGGCTAGAAGACGTAAGCTTCAGTGGTGGCAAAATAGTTGTTGAGATCGAGAGAGGCATACAGCTTCCTCTTGATGATCTGCCTACAGCAACCGTCTCCGGTTTCTGCATTCGTGACAACGGTATTGGATTTAATGGACCAAACTTCGAGTCTTTTCTTCAATCGGATTCTACATATAAAGCGTCAAGGGGCGGCAAAGGCGTGGGTCGGTTCTGCTGGCTAAAGGTGTTTCAAAACGCAGATATAGAGAGCAATTATTTGGAAGGCGATGAAAAATACAGCCGCAAATTCCGTTTCAACCTTTCTGCATCCACCTTAGATGATGATAGCGTTGAAGAGCCTACCGGATCGATAGGAACCATCGTGCATCTATTCGGATTGCGAGCTGAATACGCCAAATCCATGCCCATTGAGTTTGAAGAAATTGCTGGTGCCGTAATCCATCACTGTGCTCCATTTTTCCTCCTCGACGATTGCCCACAAATTGTATTTGTCGATGGAGATAAGGAGCTTGATCTTAACGAGGCTTTTGCGAAGCTGTTTAGCGATAAAGGCGAGACGCGAAGTTTTGAAATTGCTGGAAAATCCTCCTTTGCAGAATGTGGGTAGCGCATCCGCCGCCGCGCGCGTTGCCCTATAATCGCAGGCAACAGAACATCCATCCGCGAGACCGCCCGGATGGACGGCGATGCTCTTGCGATGTGGAAGTCCTCGGCGTCGCCGTCCCTCCGGGCAGCGAGGACTTCCACCATGAGCGGAGAAGAGAAGCGGCGGCGCCCGGCGCCGTCGGCCACGCCGTGGGACGGCGCCGGCGACGGCGAGCTGTCCCCGGCCGAGAGGATCGTCAGGGACTGCCACCGCGACATGTACCGCTACCGCCACGCGGGCGCCGGCCTGGTCGGCGAGGCCGATTTCTTCAACGGCTACGACCGCGACGCGTGCCCGCGCTGCGGCTCGCCGGCGATCGAGGGCAACGGGCGCGACGCCAACGGCGTGCGCCGGTGGCGCTGCCTGTCCTGCGGCCGCGCGTTCAACCCGGCCACCGGCACCGTCTTCGACGGCCGCAAGCTGCCCGTCGCCGACTGGACGGAGTTCCTCCTCGAGGTCTTCTCCTACGGCAGCCTGGCGGGCGCGGCCCGGTCGGGCCGCAGGTCGGCCACCACGCCGCCGTACTGGCTCGCCAAGCTGCTCGCGGTGCTGGAGGGGGTGCAGGAGGGCGCCGCCCTGGCCGGCCGGGTGGAGATCGACGAGATGATGTACCCGCTGCCGCTGGCGGACCAGCCGAGGATGCCCGACGGCTCCAAGGTCCCGGGCGGCTTCTCCAAGGGGAAGCACTGCATCGGCATCGGCTGCGACGGGAGCGGGGCGTCGGTGTTCGCCGACGAGGGGCTCGGCAAGACCAGCGGCGCGCGCACCCTCGCCGCCTTCGGGGGCCATGTGGCGCGCGGCTCGACGCTGGTCCACGACATGGAGAACGGCCACAACCGCCTGGTCCGCGAGCTGGGCCTGCGCAGCGAGCGGCACAACTCCAAGCTCATCAAGCGCCTGCCCGACCCGGAGAACCCGCTCGCCGCGGTCAACCGGCTCTGCTATCTGCTGCGCCTGTTCCTCGACTCCCACACGGGGTTCGACCGCACCAGGCTCGGCGGCTACCTCGACCTCTTCTGGGTGATGATGAACCCTCCCCGCGACAAGATGGAAAAGGCGGCGTTCGTGTTGGATCGGGCAATGCGCAACCCGAAAACGCTCCGATACAGGGACTTCTACGCGAGGTCGCCCAGTTCAGACGATGAGGAGTCCTCCTCCTAGCCCACAATCTGCAAAGGAGGATTATTGCTGGATATACATTCAGTCTAATCGGTCTTGAAATGCCTATAGATGATATAGGCAAAGTAAAACTAGACAAAACAAATCGGGTGATGTTCTGTGCTAACAATCGGTGCGTAGATGAGTTGAAACTAGATAGCAGTTTCAACGGACTAGGCTCTCTACTAAAACAAAAGCATTCGCTCTACTTTATCGGAATCCTGACGAGCGAGTATCTCGACATGAAAGTTAATGCAAATCGACTCTCTTTTTCTTTTGTCGAAGAAAATAGTCTGTTTGAGAGCATTGAGCCGAGTCGAAAAGAAATTGATTCGAAAGTTGAGGAGTGTGTAAAAGACATCCTAAAAGACTATTTTGACGAAGCAGTAAATGAAAGAGAAGAGGCAGTAAGGAAATATATAACTGAGGAAGCACCTCAATATAAACCGCTAATGAAGCACTTGCCTCAAGCAATAGAAGGAATCAAATTTGGTTCAAGTGTTAGCAATATCGAGGACAGCCTCCATGATGCGAAACGTCAGCTGGAGAAGGATATTGCAAAGGAAAACGATGAGCTATTGGTTAAGATCAACAACAACTCTCTTTCCAGTGAAGACTACGAACACGAGTTTGCTGAATGCACGAGAAAACTTGTCGATATAAACAAAGCCTCCCTTGCGGAATACATTGCACATCGAAAGGCAGTACTGCAATTATTCGAAGCCAGCTTAAAGAAGAGGCCAGACGAAAAATACGAACTCGAAAAATTCCTTCACGAACTCATTTTTCCCGTTCGTGCCACTTCTGAAGATGTATCTTACGAAGCTCACAACCTCTGGTTGATTGATGAGCGTCTTACATACAGCCAATATTTAGCTTCTGATATCTCACTTGGCGCTAGCGCTGGCAAAAAGAGGCCGGATTTATTGCTTCTGGATCACCCTGTTCTTGTTTCAGACGAAGATGGACCTGGTCATACTTTTGAGTCGATATCGATTTTTGAGCTCAAACGACCCATGCGTGACAATTACGATGGAAAAGACAACCCTATTGATCAGCTGCAAGAATACGCAGAAAAAATCAAAGAAGGTAATGCTATTGATGCAACGGGTCGCCCTATTAGGGTAAATGAAAATACACGAATCTACTTATATGCGGTCTGCGATGTTCCTGCGTCTTTAGAAAAAATAATGCGGCGCCGAAATTTCAAACAAACGCCCGATGGTCTTGGTTGGCATGTATATGTTGATGATTTAAATGCCAGCATCGAAGTGCTTCCCTATGACAAGATCCTTGCCGATTCGAAGATGAGAAGCAGGGGGTAGTGTCCCGATTGTTGGTGTAGCGATTCGATCTGCGAGGGCGGCCGGAGGCCGTCCGAGGAGATCGAACCATCCCTAGAACGCTGCTATTCTACACCATTGGATCACGCCGCCTTCCTGACGGCGCCCCCGTCGGCCATCACCACGGCGATGATGCGCGCGGCGTGCTCCGCCGCGGTGCCCTCGTACGCCGGCGGCCGTCCGGGCCTCCAGCGGCGCCTGTCCTCGAAGACCTCCGATATCGACTCCTCGGTGAACCAGCGCCGCGCCGCCCAGTCCTCGTCCATCTCGGACAGCACCGCGCCCAGGAGCCGGATCAGCGACTTCCTGGATGGGAACACCTGGACGACGTTGGCGCGGCGCTTGATCTCCCGGTTCATCCTCTCCTGGACGTTGTTGGTGCGCAGCCTGCGGTGGTGCGCCGGCGGGAAGTCCAGGTAGGCCAGCGCGTCGGCCTCGGCCTCCTCCAAAAGCGCGCCGGCCGCGGCGCTGACCGCGCCGATCTCGTCGACCGCCAGGTGGTAGAGCTCGCGCACGAGCGCGGGGTCCGACTCCGCGAACACCGCCCGCATCACCGAGCCCAGGAGCGCCCGCTCGCGCCTGTTGCGGGCCAGCGCGCACACGTTGCGCTCCAGGTGCACGACGCAGCGCTGCCAGGCCGCGCCGGGGAACACCTCCTCGATGGCGCGCCTCAGGCCCGCGTGGGCGTCCGAGGTGACGCAGCGCACGCCGGCGACGCCCCGCTCGCGCAGCGAGAGCAGGAAGGCCCGCCACGAGGCGTAGTCCTCGGTGTCGGCGGAGTCCACGCCCAGGAGGACCCGGTGGCCGGTGTCGGCGGCCCCGATGGCGGTGACCACGGCGCAGCTGGAGACGTGGCCGCCGTCGCGGCACTTGAGGTAGGTGGCGTCTATCCAGAGATAGGGGAAGCGCGCGCCGCCGAGGGGTCGCCCCCGCAGGTCGGCCACGGCGGCGTCCAGGGACTCGCAGATGCGGGACACCTGGCTGGCGCTCATGCGGTCGACCCCCAGCGCGCGGGCCACCTTCTCCACCTTGCGGGTGGACACCCCGCTGGTGACCATCTCGGCCACCGCGGCCACCACGGCGCGGTCGACTCGGCTGTAGCGCTCGATGAGGTCCTCGGGGAAGTAGGTCCCCCGCCTGAGCTTCGGGATGCGCAGCGTGATGCGCCCGACGCTGGTGAGGAGCCGGCGCTCCCGGTAGCCGTTGCGCTGGTTGCCCTCGGCGCAGGCGTCCTCGGCCTGCGCGTCCATGATCTCGTTGACGATCGCCTCGGCGAGGGTCCTGACGAGCTCGTTGATGTTGACCATGCCGTCGTCGAATCTGGGAATCTCGGGCGCGTCGGCGCCGATTGCTGCTAAAGTGTCCATTGCGGTCATCGCCTTTCTCGAATCGGTTTACTTCGCAACAAACGATTCTAGCGATGGCCGTTTCTCGTGCCGCGACTATTCGGCACGCGAAACGTCCGCTACACCAACGTTCGGGACGCGATCAAGCAGGGTATTTTTTGAAAAACTCGGTCTTTAAATTGAGGAGTACATAGTGAGTGATATCGAAAAAGTGGACTTGGAATCGAAAGATTTGGTTGCTGAGCGCGTTGAGCGGCTGAAGGCGCTGTTTCCGGAGATTGCCGTCGAAGGCGATGGCTCAATCGATTTCGAGAAACTGCGGCTTATTCTGGGAGACGAGGTTGATGAAGGGCAGGAGCGCTACGCCTTCACCTGGCCTGGAAAAGCAGATGCCATTCGTCAGGCGCAAATGCCTTCAACTGCTACCCTTCGTCCCGATGAGGATGCAAGCGTCGATTGGGGCACCACTGAGAACCTTTATATCGAGGGCGATAACCTTGAAGTGCTGAAGCTCCTGCAACGCGGCTACCACGGCAAGGTGAAGATGATCTATATTGATCCTCCCTACAACACCGGCCATGACTTCGTGTACAAGGACAGCTTCCAGGACTCGGTTGAAAATTACAAAAAGCAAGCTGGATTGAGCGGGCAATCCAACGCAGATACAAGTGGGCGCTATCATTCCGACTGGCTCAGTATGATGTACCCAAGACTGAGGCTTGCACGAGAACTACTTTCTGAAGATGGGATCATTGCCATTTCAATTGACGACAACGAATTGAATTCGTTGCGTTTCATCTGCGATGAGGTATTTGGTGCCCCAAATTTTATTGACACAATAATATGGAAGAAGCGCTACGGAGGCGGACCAAAAGAAAAGTATTTAGTAACACTTCAAGACTATGTGTTGATATATGCAAAAGACTTATCAGAAATTGATGACATCACTGTTCCTTTAACGGATGAGTCTATTCAAAGGTATTATACAAAAACTGATTTGAATTTCGAGAAAAGAGGGCCCTACAGGACTCACCCTTTGGAGGCAAATAAGACTCTTGATGCTCGTGAAAACCTTGTATTTCCCATAACAGCTCCAGACGGAACGAGCGTTTGGCCAAAACGCCAATGGCTGTGGAGCAAGGAGCGCGTTCAAAGAGCTTTAGAGAACAATGAAATTGAATTTGTGAGGAGCATTGATGGAGGATGGAGTGTTCAGACAAAACAGTATCTCAAGCTCGAAGATGGCACCGTTCGAAGAGGCAAATTGCAATCAATAATTGATGATGTTTTCACACAGCATGGAACAAATGAAATACTGGATATTTTTGGCGATGCAAAGATATTCTCCTATCCAAAACCAACTAAGTTTCTGATAAAACTATTCGACATGATTCCAGAAAAGTCAGCTCTCTTTTTGGATTTCTTCTCGGGATCCGCGAGCTCAATGGATGCACTGATGCAAATGAATCTGAATGATGGCGGAACCCGAAAATGCATCTGCGTTCAGCTGCCCGAAAACTGTGCTGGAAACAAAAAAGCTGAGGAATTAGGTTTTGACAGTCTTTGTAAAATAGCCGAAGAAAGAATTAGGCGAATTGGAAAACGCATCGCAACTGAAGTCGATGCATCTAACGCACAGCTTACATTAACCGGCGAGTTAAAACCCCTCCCGGATATCGGTTTTCGTGTGCTCAAGCTCGACAGCTCCAACTTCGACCAGGTGGAGGGCGGCGCACTTGTCGACAACCTCATCAAGCCCGGTCGCACCCATGACGACATCATCTTCGAGATGATGCTCAAATGGGGCCTTGAGCTGTCGCTTCCCATAGAGAAGACGGAGGTTGCAGGGTACCCCGTCACCTCGATCGCTGCCGATGAGCTCATCTGCTGCATGAATGACGGGCTCACTGTCGAGGTGCTGGAAGCAATCGCCGCGCTTGAGCCCAAGCGCGTGTTCTTCCTTGATTCTGTTCTCACCGACACCATCAAGCTCAACGCCGCGCAGATATTCAAGCGCGTCGGCGACAAGCTCGGTTACGAGATAGAGCTGAGGACGGCGTAGTCATGGCAGATTTGCAATTCAGATACGCATCCGACCAGAGTCATCAGGTTCAAGCCATCGACGCCGTGGTCAACCTGTTCCAAGGGCAGGAATTCCTTTCCCGCGAATTCTCTGGCAACACCAGCTTTGGTGCGCAGGCAACGTTCGCGGTCGGCCACGCGAACGGCATCCGCGTCTCACCTCGCCAGCTTGCTGACAACCTACATGGCATCCAGGAGGAGAACTGCCTCGCCCGAACCGAGGAGCTCACGGACGGACACCTCCGCGACTTCACCATCGAGATGGAGACGGGCACCGGCAAGACCTACGTCTACATCCGCTCGATCTACGAGCTGCACAAGAAATACGGCCTCACCAAGTTCATCATCGTGGTGCCCTCCGTGGCCATCCGCGAAGGCGTGATCAAGTCTTTCGAGAGCACCAAAGCGCATTTCGAAGAGCTCTACGATCGCACGCCGCTCGACGTGTTCGTCTACGATTCCAAGAGCATGGGTGCGGTCGGCAACTTCGCGCTGTCAAGCTCCATCGAGGTCATGATCATCAACATCCAGGCCTTCAACAAGGAGTTCTCCAAAGACGGCGAGGAGAACAAGGGCAACCTGTTCCACCGCAGGAGCGAGCGGCTGATTGGCGGGCGTAGCCCTCGCGAGCTCGTGGCTGAGTGCAACCCTATCGTCATAATCGACGAGCCGCAGAGCGTGGATAACTCCAAGCAGGCGAAGGCCGCCATCAAGAGCCTGAACCCGCTCTTCGTGCTGCGCTATTCGGCCACCCACAAGGAGCCTTACAACATGCTCTACCGCCTGACGCCAGTGGACGCCTTCGACCAGCACCTGGTGAAGGGAATCTGCGTGGACTCGGTGCGCTCGGCCGAGGATCTGAACGGAAGCTACGTGAAGCTGGACTCCGTGCAGGCAAACGGCGGCTCCATCAAGGCGAAACTTACCATAGACGTGCGCGACAAGAAGGGTGGGCAGAAGCGGAAGTCCGTCACATGCGCGACCGGCAACGACCTGTTCGTGAAGAGCAACGAGAACCCCGACTACGAGGGCGTGCGCGGCGGCTGGGTAATCACCAATATCTCTGCCCAAGAGGGAAACGAGTTCATTGAGTTCCAGAACGGCGAGTACCTGGAAGTCGGAGAGGCTGTGGGCAATGTGGCCGACGAAGCCGTGAAGCGCGCCCAGATCCGCCGCACGATCATCGACCACCTGCAAAAGCAACTGGAGCTATATCCCTTGGGCATCAAGGTGCTCTCGCTCTTCTTCATCGACAAAGTGGAGAAGTACCGCGTCTACAACGACGACGGCTCCTGGAGCGCGGGAGGGTACGCCCGCATATTCGAGGAGGAGTATGCCGATGAGGTGAGACACGGCTCGTGGAGACGGCGTTACGAGAAGAAGGGCGTGCCGCTGCCCATAGATCCGGCTCCTCTGCATCAGGGCTACTTTTCCATGGACGGCAAGGGGAAGATGAAGGACACCTCCGGCACGACCGCTGCCGACACCTCCACCTTCGAGGCCATCATGCAGTCCAAGGAGCGTCTGATCAGCTTTCCCGACGGCAAGGACGACGTGAAGGACATCTCGTTCATCTTCAGCCACTCCGCGCTCAAAGAGGGCTGGGACAACCCGAACATCTTCCAGATATGCACGCTCGTGGACAGCGGAAACGAGTTCACCAAGCGTCAGAAGATCGGCCGCGGTCTTCGTCTGTGTGTGAACCAGCAGGGCGAGCGCAGCCACGATCCGAGCGTGAACGTCCTCACTGTCATTGCCAACGAATCGTATGACGAGTTCGCGCGCGGGCTCCAAAAGGAGTTCGAGAAGGACGGCTACAAGTTCGGCATCCTCACGCCGGAGTCGTTCACCAAGATCATCGTCGAGAAGGAAAACGGCGACGAGGAGATGCTCGGCTTCGAAGGGTCGAAGGCTCTCTACGAGTACTTCCTTGATACTGGGATGGTCACCGAGAAAGGCGCGATAACCCCCGAGCTCAAGCACGCCGTTGAGTACCACATCGTAGAGCTGCCACCTGAGTTCGAGCCTGTCAAGGAACAGGTAGAGGCCATTATCTCCAACAAAGCAAAGAAGCTCGTCATCAAGGACAAGAGCAACGAGGTGACGGTGGAGCTCAAGAAGGACGTTACCGACGAGCCCGCCTTCCAGGAGCTATGGGAGAAGATTCGTAAGCGCACGCGCTACGAGCTTGAGGTCGATACCGACAAACTCGTCGAGAAAGCCATCGAGGGAATCTCTCACATGCCCGAGGTGCGCCCCGTCGAAGTCATCAGCTCGCGCGCCGATCTCTCCATTGACGAAGCGGGCATCGACACTTCCATGACCGGAACCGCCATCGTGAAGACGTCCGCGATCCGCGCCTATGATCTTCCCGACCCAATCTGGGAGTTGCAGGATGCGGTGGGTCTCACGCGCTCCACGATCAAGCGCATCCTTGAAGGCTGCAGCCGCTTCGATGAGTTCGCGATCGACCCTGCCACCTTCCTCACCCAAGTTGCAGCTAAGATCGATCGTGCGAAGTTAGAGGTGCTCTCCAAGGGGATCAAGTACACGAAGCTCCCCGAGAGCGACTGGTACACCATGGAGGTGCTCGAGGTTGAGGATCTGACCGCCTATCTTGGCCAGAATGCCTACGAGCCTAAGCACAACAAGTCCATCTACAGCTATGTCGTGTACGACTCTTCGACTGTTGAACGCCCATTTGCCTACGACCTCGACATGGCCGAGGACGTGAAGGTGTTCGCGAAGCTGCCAAACAGTTTCACCATCGACACGCCGGTTGGCTCCTACAATCCCGATTGGGCTTATGTGTCCGAGGACGAGTACGGCGGTAAGCGCGTGTTCTTCGTTGTGGAGACCAAGGGCGGAGGCAACATTGATCCAGCTACACGCCCGCGAGAGGCCGCAAAGATCGATTGTGCCCGCAAGCATTTTGCTGCGCTGGATGATGGTGTGACCTACAGCGTGCGAACAACATATGCGGTAACGAGCGTTTGGTAACGGAGGATTTGCTTATGGAAGATCGCATGTCGTTAAACGAAGAAGGCGGCCACCTAGGTATCGAAAAGCTATACAACGATATTGTATGGACACATAAGATCCATGAGGAACAAGCCGACATCTATTCAATCAATGGGAATAGGCTTCAAATAGCAAGTATAGCGTGCATCGCAATCACAGCAGTACTCTCAGGCATCAGTATAGGGGTTGATTTCATATGGCTTAATATCTCAGCAACCGCATTGGCTTTAATTGCAGCATTTGTGGCTATCTACAGAGAAGCTAAGCCATTTGATGTCCTTGTTTGCGATCATTCGTCTTACGCCAAGGATTATCTCCGCCTTCGTGAAGATTTGACTTCGATATTAACAAAAAAGCGCATTGATAAGGATGCTATCGATTGCATTCGTTGTAGATACGTGCAGTTATGCGAGCATGCGCCGCGTACAACAGACAAAGCAGTAAAGAAAGCCGAAAGTGCGATAAACGACAACGAAGAAAAGCTATTCAGGGAATGCTTTGGAGCGATTGCGTCAAAAGAAGAATAGGCAGAACACATGAATCACAAAGAAACATTCGAAGCGTTCTTTGACGATATTCACATGAAGGACGTAACTGAATATGAAGACGACCTCGGCGGAGTAATAAAGAAGCTTAATCAACACTACTATGACAGTAACGACGCAGAATCCAATCGAGTGATAGTTGGTTCCGTTGGCCGAGGTACGGCAGTAGATGGATGCAGCGATCTTGATGTTGTGTTCAAGTTGCCCGGCGAAGAATACAGTCGTTACGACAACCGCGAGGGGAATGGACAAAGCGCTTTGCTTCAGGACGTGAAGAAGATTCTTAAGAGCAAGTATCCCAATACAGACATCAAAGGCGATGGTCAAGCGGTTGTAATATCGTTCACCAACAAACCCTATACGATAGACCTAGTGCCAGCATTTGAGCAAAGCGACGGAAGTTTTAAGTACCCAGATACGAATGATGGTGGTTCTTGGAGAACAACAAAGCCAACCCCCGAGCAAGATGCTTGCAAAATTGCTAACGCTGAAACGAGCGAAAACTTTACGAGGGCGTGCAACGCTCTGCGCATTTGGAAGGAACATATAGGTTTGTGCTTTGGTGGGTTGCTGATCGATACGCTTGTCAACAACTATAGAGACGACATTGAGCTTGGAAACGTTGCTTTTGAGGATTATTACAACGTGCTTCAAGAAATATTTTCTAAGCTGAAATCCGAGAATCCAGAGCAAAGTTATTGGTTAGCTTTAGGGAGTAAGCAACATGTAGAGAATAAAGGTAGAGGGGCTTTTGTGAGAAAAGCAAAGAAAGCATACGACAAGCTCAATAACGCGAAAAACGAACTGGAAAAAGAAGAAGCATTAATTGCCCTTCTCGGCAATCGTTTCGAAGAGTGCATTGTTGGCAGCGAGAGTCAAGCACAAGAAAATCGGTGGGCTGAGCAATATGGAAGCACCGATACAGAAGAGTTCATTGAAAGCAAATTTCCTGTGGAAATCAGGTATTCCGTAAAAATTGATTGCGGTGTTACGCAAAAGGGATGGAGGCCACGGAAGTTATTGGAAATGCTTGCAGAAGGCGTTTTTTTGCACAAGGATAAAACTCTTGATTTTGAGATAGTTGAATGCACAGTGCCTAAGCCCTATGACGTCTACTGGAAAGTGAGAAACGTTGGAGAAATAGCTCATAGAAAGAATCAAATTAGGGGCCAGATTGAGAAAGGTCCGAATAAGACCAAGCACCGTGAGAGAACACATTTCTCGGGCCCTCATTTTGTAGAATGCTATATTGTGAAGAATAGGAAATGCGTTGCTCGGGATCGAATCGATGTTCCGATTAAGGCCGAATAACTTAAAACAAACTTTCTTTTCTGGGTTATAGGCACAAAGCACGGTGTTTATGAAATCTGTAGCGAGCGCTTGTACGTTGTCGTAATACACGATGACCGAGCCGAAACTCTGAAAGAACCCCAGACTCATCAATGAATATCCGGAGATCGGAGAAGACGGTGATCCTTGATGCAGAAATTACGGGAGATATCCCCACCACAGGGATCGAGTATCCGACCGATTGCTGATAGCAAGTTAAAGGATGAAGAAGGTACATGACGCACAAAGGCATCACGGGTGGATCTCTGGGGGCATATGAAACCTCTCCCGCGTGGCATAAGAGACAAAAGAAGAGGGCAAAGCGCTACGAGGAATACTGCAAGCGAAAATCGGGCCCGATGAAAACAACGAGAATAGGATCCCCAGAAAAGCACGAAAGCATTTCAAGAAACACAGTCACGAACCAAAACAGGCGAAAAGGAGCAGCGAATGACTCCGAATAGGCATGACATCTGGAGTGGTCCCATCATTGGGTACGGAGATGCATCCAGCATGTCTGCGGGAGGGAGATTCGAGCATCCTGGCAATTTCGAATACGATCCCCAAGCCGAAAACGCAAAGAGAGCTTCGAAGGGCAAAAGCCCCAAGAATAGAAGCCCCATAACCAAGCAGCACTCTCGCGCAAACAGCAGTGCGGCTGGAGAGCACAAAACCGCAAAGACTAAGAGCTGCTATCGGACGAAAATAAATATTCTTGAACAGCAGCTCGCCAAAGCAGCAAGGGATAAGACCATGCGTGCTGATGCTGCAAAACGGTTGCGTTATCTACAAACTTGCTTGATGCGATTGACTCTTGCTCTTTCAACCCACACCGGTGATGCAGAGGAGTACTTGAACCTCGTGGCAAACTTTCCGTTCGATGAGGGCTATGCAATTATCCATGAAGCCGGATGCGTAATAGTGAAAAGCGACTCGAGCAAGCATCTTTGTCTTAAAGCGGTAGCATCCGAAAGCAAACTGACCTTAGGTCTTTCTGGCGGAAAAAATTACTGGATCCATAGGGTCGAAGCGACTTGCTGCGACGAATACATCGGCAGAACTTGGCATATTATTGACCTGTGGTAACGATCTCGCGTCTGATATATTTCATGGTCGAGAAACCATCCCAAGTATCTCAAAGGAGGGGCTGTGCATGCCAAAAGACAACATTTTGTCCCGCAGTTCTATCTGAAAAACTTCGCAAAGGCTAATGGGGACTTATGGATTTGCAGGCGCAGATCAGAAGCCAAAAGCTCTGCTGTCTTCAAAAGCAACGCCAGAAAGATCTGCGTCGAAAATAACTTATACGAAATCCCCTCAATGAATACCCCGGAACAAAAGTTCATAGAATGGGGAGCAATTGAAGCTGCTCTTTCGCGAATGGAGAGCACGTTCGCGCTCTCCGTAAAGCATCTCGCCGAATACGACCCCGACAAACCGGACACCTCATCGGAATCGCTCTGGGAGCATCTTTCTATCGTGATAGTCTTCACCGCAAACCTGATCGTACGCAATCCGAAGTGGATCAAGACAAGAAGAAAGCTTGCCGAGTCTTTGACGCGTGATTTGCTTTCCCGGGGCTTCTTCTCTCCGAACGATCTATTCGAATTGGGAAAAAATGGCTATTCGTCCGATTTGCAAGGTATCGTTGAGCTGAGTATCCAGCATGCCGAGCTGCTCAACTTCAATGATCGATCTTCCACAATGAAACTAGTCGAAGAGTTCAACAAGATGAGCGTGATCCTCTTGCGGGCACCCGATAACGCTAGCTTTATCACATCATCTTTTCCCGTCACCGCAAGCTGGACCGACGAAGAAACCGAAAATCCCGATTGGCTCTATCTTCCCCTTAGCGCAACATCCGCCCTGATATTCCACGAAGAGCGCCAGCAGAATTTCTTTTTTAGGCGAATATCAACCGAAGAAGTGGATGAGCTCAACGTTATTGGAGTCAGGTTAAATCAGCCACACCCAAGTCGGAGATAAATCGCCAATCCCGGCCAATTTAATTTCGCCAATACGCCAGTGATTCTAGTTGCGATTTACCTTTGCCTTCTGCTGCCTTATGCGGTCGCCCTAACTGCCAGCGGCGTTGTCTCGACTGAGAAGATCTCAAGTTCAGCGCCGCGGAAGCTGGCGCCCTTCATCACGAACACAGATGCACGGTCGAACAGGCGGTCGAGAGTGCAGAGCAGGGTGTCGTCGCCGGTGAAGAACTCGTCCCAGTTGTTCGTGGGCGTGTTGCTGGTCAATATCATCGTATTGGCGCAGTCCTTCTCGTAGCGCCGGTCGACGACATCGAAGAAGAGATCCGTGCACGCCTTGTCGAACGTGCACCGCCCCACCTCGTCGACTATGAGGCAGGACGGCTTCACCAGCGCGGCGACGGCTCGCGAGACGCTGCCGGAATCGGCGGCCCTCCTCAGTTTGTCCCTCAGCTCCGTGGCCTTCAGGTAGTACGTCTTGTAGCCGTTCAGGCAGCACTCCCGGCCATAGGCCTGGGCCAGGTGGGTCTTTCCGATGCCGCCCGGCCCTATGAACGCCAGGTTCTTGCGCGCATGCAGGTTCGCGAGCGCCGGCAGCTTGCGCAGCGCCCCCGCGTCCCGGCCGCGTATGCGGTCGAAGTCGAAGCCGGCGAAGGTTTTGGGGGCCTTCTGCGGCAGCCTGCTGAGCTTGAGCAGCGTCTCGATCACCTGGTCGTGACGCTTGTCCGCCAGATAGGAGAACACGGCGTCGAGCGCCGCGAGCTCGCCGCCTCCCATGCTGTGGCGCACGGCCAGCTCGGCCAGCTCCTCCGGGGCTATCGCCACTCCGAGCGACGCCGCCCGGGCGCTCACGCGATCGTAGACGGCCGCGGCATCTTCCGTGTCGCCCATGGCTACAGCCTCCCCTCGAAGTCGAACTTGTCGAACCCGGGCTTTCCCTTGGGAGGCTCCAGCCGGGCGATGACGGTCGTCACGGGGGCCGTCGGCAGCTCGACCGGCTGGACGTCGGCGTACTGGTCGTCGCAGCAGCTGTCCCTGCGGCCCCATGTCACGGGATGAGCCGCCAGTTCGCGAGAGAGGTCGTCGGAGTAGATGTGCAGCCATTCCCCGTCGCGGTTGACGCGGCACTCCCTCCCCGGATACCAGTACGGCACGCCGAAGCGCCTGCCCTCGTAGCTGACGAACCCGTCGAAGCTGATGCGTCGGCGGGGGCACAGGTAGAGCGCCAGCTCGTGGGTCATCGCGAGCACGGACGCGGCGGGCGCGCAGGCTGCGGAGTGCTCGTCGGCCGGAACACAGTCGACCGCCCTGCGGTAGCGCCCGGATTGCGCTGCGCACCATTCGAGAGCCTGGGCGTTCAGGTCGGTGGCGTTGCAGAACCTCCTCCCTGCCAGGAAGTTGCCCTTCACGAACCTGATCAGTCGCTCGACCTTGCCCTTCGTGAACGGGTGCCTGGGCTTGCACAGCTTCGTCTTGAACCCGACGCACGACATGAACGCGGCGTAGTCGGCCTGCCATACGGGCCTGCCGTCGATGTCGCGCCGCAGCACCACCGACTTCATGTTGTCGGTCAGCACGCACTCTGGCACCCCCATCACCGCGAACGCGTGGATCATGCCGATGAACAGGCTCTCCTGGCGCGCATTGGGGAAGAACTCCACGTAGCACGTGCCGCAGTGGTGGCACACCATCGCGAAGCACGCGATTCTGAACATGCCTCCGGTCCAGTCCTCGACATCGACGAATCCCCAGTCCATCTGGTAGGACTCGCCGGGCGATGTGGAGAATCTCCTGCCGCGGCTCGCCTGCGGGTCGGCGCCCGCGAGCCTCCTCTTCGAGGGAACCAGGTCGGCATGCGCGGCGATATAGTTCTTCACGGTGGTCCTGCCGCCCTCGTAGCCCTGGCCCCTGATGCGCTCGAAAACGACCTCGGAGTTGGTGACGCCCTCCGAGAGCAGGGCGTTCACAATGCCCTCGAAGCCGCTGATCACCGTCGTGGCAGCGCGCATCCCGCAGCGCCCGTGGGGCGCGACGACGAAACCTCTCGCTTTCAATGTGCGGGCCCTCGATCTCGAGAGCCCCGTTCTTCGCGAGAATTCGGCCAGGTTCATCTTGTCGAGTTCGAAGGAATCGCCCTCCGTCCGGGCGATATCCGATATGGCCTTGTCTATAATCTCCTGCAGGCCATTGCGCTCGTTGTCATTCATGGTCCTCCTTGTCTTCTGGCGTATTGGCGTACACCAGTGTAGGGCCAGCAGCGTCGCAATGGCTGTTTTTGCTTGACTGGAATTTGGCTGAACTAGTTTGACTTTAGGTGGCTATTCTCGCCCGACGCTAACAACGTCTACTCACTCGAAATGAACGCTCTTTGGGATACGGCAATCTCGGGCAGCAAGACCGCCCTAGAAACTTGCTTGCGCTCGATAAGTTAGCGGAACGTTTCAGCTCGGTCGAAAATCGAAACCAGCCTTTCCCGTCTGCACCGTTGCCTGAAAAGCCAGAAGGCCCCGAAGCCTTGACTCACATACCTGAGTGCACGCCGATGTAGCTAAGCTCATCCTCGACGCCCATGAGCTCGCTCCAACGAGCAGAGAGCAGCTGGGCGTAAAGATCATGCTGCAGTCCATAGCAGCCGAGCGCATATCCGTCGTTCACTTCGACAAGAAGTGTTCGCCGGTCTGCTGTCACCCCAAAATCGATCCCATAGCCAGCAGGTGCATCCCGGTATTCCTTCACAGCGCTCTCGATAGTCGAAGGATCGAAATGGAGCCGCCAATCGCCCTTGTAAGGGCGCACATCTAATACCTCCCCATAACGCACGAAACAGCGCCACTCAGCCCCGAAATCTACGACTTCGCTGCAAATAACCGGAGGATTTTCGCCGCTTATGCCGCAACCAACAAGGTCAGATATGCCTTTGATGACTTTGCCCGTGAACTTTTTGTCTTCGACTGGCTTTACAAAAAGCGGCCATGATTTGATGTCGTTGTTCACTTGGTTGATGGTTGAACGCCACAATTCCCTTCCCAGGAACGGTGTTAGAGACTCTGGATAGTTGATCTGCGGAATTTGGACTCCGAATCTGCGCAACACGGCTTGACAGGAGCCGATCCCGCCAACTACGACATCTCCCCTCTCGACGCCCAAAAGCTCCGAGGGGTCAAAATATGGAATAGTTTCAAAGCCCATATCGGAGAATCCGAGCCACGCAGAATAAAAGTTTACATTGTATGGCACATGATCTTTGCAAGGAATAAATGCTCTCATGCTGAACTCCAGTAACGCATTTGCGGTCACCCACATTCTACCCATAGACACAGCATCGCATGTTCAGACGAACACTTAAACCGTTTTTGCGCCGCATTAGTCCGACCAGCCCATCTCCGCTGCCACTCTATAGACCTTACTCGCTGTCTTTACCTGTCATTCCTCTTCGAGACCATCAACCCCTTCAGCATGAGGGGGCGGGGGCGACTGCTCCCACATTCTCGGCAAGTTCATGGCACAATGCCTTTAAAGCGAAGCGGCTCACCCCTCCCCCGCCTCAAGCGGCGCCATGTCGAGGCGCAGGGTTTGCTCTATCACCTTCATGAGGACATCGTCTTCTATCCGGGGGTTCATCTTCACGAGGCCCACCAGGCCGAATATCACGACGCAGAACATCTCGTGCACCAGCTCGATCTCAATCCGGTGGTAAGCCGCGTACTCCTTCGCGATATGGTTCGCCAGGCAGTCCGCCGTCTCGCGCGTGGCGCGCACGTCAAAGGCGTCCCGCACGCCCAGCTCCTCCAGGACGGCTATCACCGGGCGCGGCCTTCCCGCCCTGTCGTAGAGGGAGTAGCGAAACGTCTGGATGCACTTCTTCAGCGACCCCGGCGTGTCGCCGAAGACCCGCGCCTCGTTCCACACGATCACGCTTTCCACCAAGTCTTCCACGTAGTCGTCGATGACCGCCTCAATCAGCCCGTTGCGGTTTGCGAAGTGGTAGTAGATAAGTTCACGGGTGACGTTCGCCTCCTTCGCGATGGCCGCAATGGAGGTTGCCCGCACCCCTCTCTGCTCGAAGAGCTTCCGTGCCGTGGCCACAATCGCGCCCGGCGTGTCGGTCAGGCGTCGCGATTCCTTCAGGTCTCGGCGCCTCTCCCGTACGCAGCCGGCCGCCTGCAGCGGCGTCATCTTCCCGTAGTCGCGCATCATCGTCATCCCCTGGAACGTCCCGTCTCTCCTCCGCGAAATGTCCTGCACAAATCATAGCCTTTTGTGAAGTATTGCGATACCGGCATTTGCTAGACTTTAAGCGAATCGGCCCGCACACGGGCGCATCGCAAGCCGCATTCCCGCTTCTGAAACGCGCGGGCACATGCCGACGAAAGGAGACTCCATGGGCATCCTCTACCAGGCAGCCGATCCGATTTACTGGGTCATTTGGCTGTTCGCCCTCTTCGCTTTGATGGCCTTCAACGAGCTGGGGCGCGTCAAACTGTGGTGCGGGCTCGCCCTGTTCGCGCTTGTGCCGATCGCGCTCACCCTGTTCGTGTGGCCCGAAACCGCCGCACCCGGCAACGAGTACGGCACGGGAACTTGGTTCAACTGGGTGAAGACCTACTCCGCGCTGGCGGGGTGCCTCGGGTTCATAGCCCTGCGCTTTGTGAAATGGCGCGGCAAGGACGGCAAGATCCACTACCTGTACGAGAAGCGCTGGGCGCTGTGCTTTCCGCCGCTCATCCTGGCGATCAACATCGCCGAGGCGGTCATCCGCGACTTCCAGGTGTTCGGCTTCGCGCTGTGGGAGGGCGGCGTCGTCGAGAACCTGTGGACGATATCGGGCCCGTGGAACATTATGAACGGCATCGCGGGCATTTTGAACATCCTCACGATCTGCGGCTGGTTCGGCATCTTCATTTCGAAGGACCCGTCGAAGGACATGATCTGGCCGGACATGATCTGGGCCTGGATCATCGCCTACGACCTTTGGAACTTCGCCTACACCTACAACTGCATCTCGGATCACTCAGCCTACTGCGGCCTGGCGCTGCTTCTGGCCTGCACCATCCCGACGTTCTTCATCAAGCGCGGTGCATGGCTGCAGCATCGGGCGCAGACACTGGCACTGTGGATCATGTTCGTGATGACAGTGCCCCAGTTCGCCGACGTGCTCGCCCCCATCCCGACCACGCACAACCCCATGGCGTTCTTCGCGGTGAGCCTGATCGCGCTGGCGTCGAATGTGGCGCTGGCGGCTTACCAGCTCTACCGCATCCGCAAACTGAAGCTGAACCCGCTGAAGGATCAGATCTACGCCGGCACGAAGGCCTACCAGCGCATCGTGGAGGAGAACAAGTAGGGGCATTCCACCCGATCCGGCATGCCTTGAATTCTTGCCCGAGCCGATAGCCGCAACTATCGGCTCGGGCTTTTTCTAACGACAGCTTAAAGTCGCTGCAGCCCCTGACAATCATCTAACGAAAGACTACCGAGATAAAGTATCGTTAGAGGATTGACAGCTGAGCTAACGGCGCATTTAGACCGTCAGGCACTTGGCAGGCGCCGCGCCCCGCGAATAAGGCGCTTCCCTCCACGGCGTCTACAACGGATCTCCCCCGCGCCGAAGAATGGCAAGATAATCTTCGTACAGATAGACCCGATATCGCTGCTTGTTAGCCTCAAGCTGTGCCAATATGCCCAGGTCGCAGAAAGACTTCACCAATTTCACCGCAGTTGTCCTTGAAATCTCGAGTTGCTCTGCCACGAAGTTCACATCGACAATCGGATTGCCCTCAATCAGCTCCAAAAGCCTTTGACCGTTGCCGGCCGACCGTCCCATTTCCTCGTTGATGAGGGATGCGTTTTTGTTCCTCAGGTTGACAAGCAACTCCATCGCCCTAACCGCATCCTCGGCGCTTGCCAGCAAGCAGTCGCAGAAGAATTCGACCCATTCTGTGTAGGCGCCGCACTCGCGCACCTTGGTTAGCATGGCGTAGTACTCGCTTCGCCGCAGCTTCAGCTGATAGGAAGGGTAGAAAACCGCACCGCTTAGGACGCCATCATTCATTAGCGAGAGCGTTATCAGGAGCCTTCCGATTCTTCCGTTGCCATCGAGAAACGGGTGGATGGTCTCAAACTGATAATGAACGAGCGCCGCTTTCACAATAGGGTCAATTCCATGCTCGTTGTTTACGAATGCCTCCATTTCCGAAAGGGCATCGGCCATATCGTCGACGTTTGGAGGAACGAACGATGCATCGCGCAGCGTGCAGCCAGCTGGACCTATCCAGTTTTGAGAGACTCTCATCTGTCCGGGATTCTTTTCCTGTCCGCGCGTCCCCTCAAGCAGCACTTCATGCGTCTCCTTAAGAAGACGCGCGCAAAGAGGAAGCGTCTGCATCCTTTTCACCGCATACTCCGTCGCCTTAACGTAGGCGACCACGTCAGACACATCTTTGCGAGTAAGTCCGACATTGGACGGGTCGAGAATATCGTCAAACGTGCACTGCGTTCCTTCAATTTGCGCCGACAGCAAGGCTTCTTTGCGAACGTACATCGCCAGATACATCGAAGCATTCGGAACAAATCTGAGCATACCTTCAAGCTCGCCAATCTTCCTCGAGCAAGCGCTGAGCAGCTTTACGGTGTCAGAGCTAAGCTCCAGGGCGGCCACTCTCGATAACGGCGTTGGCACGAATGAAGAGTACTCCAACTCTCCTGTAAGGTTTTTCCTGAGAAAGCCCTGCCCGTTGTTCTCTATTTTCATAGCGCATCCTAACGACACTTTAGAGCTATTAAAGTCTTATATAGTATTCTAACGACACTTTATCATGAAATTTCGTCGTTACAAAGCCTCAAACGAGCTAACGACACTTTTAAGTTGCACGGACGCAAACAATGAATCGGGCACCCAATGCGCGAAACACAAGCGGCGCAATGATTCGTCGCTGAGAAAGCCGATGGGCCTCAGACGGGTGATGCCATTCCCGCCCACGGCAACAGGGTCCATCGAGGGCTTCGAGGGTTTCTATCGCCAATGGCCTCCAGCGCTCAAGACCCACGAATGATCGTTGCCTCACCGGCCATCAGAATAGGCACCGCTCGATAACCTCTTTCCCGCGGAGCTGGTTCAGCCATTGCCGGGGAATGGAATCGTAGCCGTAGAGGGCGGCTGCCAGCGCGCCAGCGACGCAGGCGGTGGTGTCGGAGTCGCCGCCCAGGTTCACCGCCTCCGTCACGCATTCCTCGTAGCTGTCGGTGTTGCACGCGCACCAGAGCGCGGCGCCCAAGGTGTCCAGGACGTAGCCCGTCGAGCGGATCTCGTCGCGGGGCAGTCCCCGGATGCCCTCCAGGAAAGCGAAGCGCTCGTCACCGGGAATGTTGCGCCCGATGGCCTCTTCCAGCCCCTCCCCTTCCAGCACATCCCTCAGGGCGCGCACGAAGAAAACGCAGGACTCCGTGGATATCGGATGGGCGTGCGTGATGGCCGACACCGCCCTGACCTCATCGTCGGTCGCGTCCGTAAGGGCCAGCGGCGCGATGCGCATGAGCGACCCGTTGCCGTTAGAACGCTCGCCGTCGCAGCCGAATCCCTGGAGAAGCGCAGTAGCGGTGGCGTTGCCGACCCCGAAGGCGCGACCGTCGGCAGTGTACGCGCCCTCGTAGAGCCAAGCCCGGAAGCGGCTACGCATGTCGTCCACATCGACGCCGCCGCAAGCTCTGATACTGTCGCAAGTCGCAAGCATCAGCGACGTGTCGTCCGAGAACGTGCCCGCAGGCATCCCGTGCGCTCCCCCACCGACCATGCCCTCGCATGCGAAGGTGCCGCGCTCCATGCACTCATAAGGCACCCCAAGCGCATCGCCCACAGCAGCCCCGTACACGACGGCTCTGAGGGTTTTCGAGGCACGGCTCTCACGAGCTGGCGCCACCGGATGGTTGCACTCTCGAAGAATCATTTCGCGCTCCTTAGTAGAATGACTTTCCGGAACGTCCAAGACATCATCTCTCGTCCAAGATGTCAAATCAAGTAGCCCATCGATGCACAGCCGCGGAGCAACCACAACGAAGCCTCTCTGGAAGAGCGGCCCTGCCATGGCGCTTGCGAGACACAGCGACCGGCAGCGACCTCAACCCAAGCGGAGCAATGATTCGTCACGCAGAAAATCGATCAGCCTCACATGAGTGATGCCATTCCTGCTCGCGACAACAGGGTCCATCGAGACCACGTACTTGGGATAGCTATCGCCAATGGCCTCCAGCGCTCCGAACTCACGATCAATCGTTGACTCACTGGCCATCACGTAGGCGACCTGAACGTAGCAACGACGCCCGTCTCTTTCGACAACGAAGTCTATCTCGCTCTTGTGCAGCTTTCCCACATACACTTGCATACCGCGCGAGATCAGCTCGTTATAGACTACCGTCTCAACGACGCAGTTCCACTCATCTTTGACTCGGTTCTTCCGAAGATGGAACAATCCGAGATCGCACACATACTCTTTAGCCTCGAATCGCAGTTTCTTCTTTCCGCGGATATCGTAGCGCTCCGCTCTTCCCACAACGTAGGCCTCTTCGATGTAGCGAATGAGGTCGTAAACCGTTGGCGCGGACACCTTCCGAACCGAGTCGGTTAGCTCGGCGGCGATGTTGTTGCCCGACACCGTCGATGACGAGTTGGCAATCAGATAATCCAGCACGTTTTCAAGAGTCGTTGCGGAGGATACCTTGTTGCGCTGAATGATGTCTCGGAGCACGATGGAGTTGTACAGATTGTCGAGAACCACACGCCGCGACTCGGCCAGCTCCTGCCCGCACACCAAGGGAAAACCTCCCCATGTCAGGTACTCATCCAAAAGCATCGATTCATCCAAATGTCCTTCGGAAGCCTCCGAATGAAGTTGGGCCTCTTTGAAGCAGCAGAACTCTCGGAAGTTGAACGGCATCACATGAAACGACACCGTACGACCACCCAAGCGCGTTGCAAGCTCGCCCGATAGCAGCTTCGAGTTTGAACCCGTCAAAAAGATGCTGACGTTGTCGGTCGTATTGAACGAATTAACCACGAGCTCGAAATCGCGCACATTCTGAATCTCGTCAAAAAGCAGGTAGGTTTTACGCTCGTCGGAGAGCTTTGGCTTGATGTGACGGTAGAGTTTGTCGGGATCGGTGAGTTCGCGGTTGGCGTAGTCGTCGAAATCGACGAACACCAGCGTGTCCGGTTCCATAGAATCGAAATGCTCCGCACGGATTTCGTCCGCTATTTGCCTCAGCAAGACGGATTTGCCGCAACGCCTCACCCCGGTAATGACTTTAATCAACTCAGAGTCGTAGAACGGACGAATCCTTTCGAGATATTGCGTTCGCAGAATCATTCCGGGTTCCTTTCGATAGAATTAAATCTGCTTAATTCTATCATTCCTATCTGATATAGCATTAAGTATATTTAATTCTTTTATTGTCTATTTTGATTCGGAAGCGAGTGCTCGACCTTGGGAGGGATCTGCGGATACACCTTGCGACGGACCAACTCATCCCCTTCCAACTCCTTGAGGTTCTGGGAGAGCGTCTTGTCTGAGATCTTCCCGAGGTAGCGCTTCAGCTCGTTGAACCTAACCGGCTGGTACTCCATAAGGCAGTACAGGATCACCATCTTGTGCTTGCCGGAGATGAGAGAGCGTGTAGCTGTACCCCGTTCCTTCGAGCTGGGCATCGCCGATCGCACGGCCCGACTCTTCGTTGTCTTTGATGTGCGAAGCCGTCTCCAACCTCGAAGACGTCAAGGGCGAGGCTTACAAGCCACTTCCGACTACTGTGTTGGAGTAGCCCTGGGATAATATTCATACTAGCGCACCCTTTAATCGATAGCCTATAATGTGATTGTTGTTTTGGCATTGATGGAGTGCGCCCGCATGCAGGGGGTACGGAGCTGCCGCACATGCTGCAGCTCTGAGTGGGAATGGAGGTGAGAATCCTCCGCTATACCAGTAACCGTAAACGCCGAAAAGCAGCATCTTGGGCGATGTAATCCTCCAGATTGCCATTTCGTCCTCGCCGGGCACGGTGGCTGCTTTGATGAGGCAAAGTCGGAACACCTCTCCATCGCACGATAGCCCTGGGAAAGAGGTGCCGATCATGTCCGGCTCTAAGTTCGTTTGCGCATTTTTGTCCCTTCTGCTCTGTTTCTCGTTCACGCCTACCTCTGTATTTGCACAAGATACGGTTGCGGAAACCTCTCCTAACCTTTCTGAATCAACTGGAGCACCAGCTTCATCAGATGAGGTGGCAGGCTCTGCTGAGGCCGATGAGCCTACGGAACCTCCCCTTCCTGCCGCTCCGGAGCAGCCCATTTCGCCTGTGGACGGAGCGCTCGATGACTCTGGCGCCGATGAGAAGTCGTACGAATCGGTTGAAGCCGAAGATGAGCCCACAAGCGTCAGCGAGGCTCAAGAGCTCATTCAGCCTCAGGACGATCTTGCGGGCAGTGGCACGGAAACTGACCCCTTTCTCGTCGGTTCCGTGGAAGACCTGGAGCTGCTACGCGGCATCATGAACGACAACCCTGGCGTCCATGTGAAGATGACGTCTGACATCTCCGTTGGCGAGTGGGAGCCCTTCTATCCATCAAGCGGCTATATCACCGAAGCGTTCAGCGGCGTGTTCGATGGCTGCGGCCATAGCATCACGAACTTGAGCGTGAATCGTACTACTACGAACGTTGGCTTCTTCGGCGGTATCAACGGTGCCACCATCAAGAACCTTCATGTGAGCGGCACGGTGTCTTCCACCAAGGCCTATGTCGGCGGTATCGTAGGCAAAGTGCAGCAGGGCTCGCTCACCGGATGCAGCTTCTCAGGAAGCGTCTCGACAGGCGCCAAAGGAAGCACAGCCTACGCAGGCGGTCTGGTTGGCTACGCTGGCAACAGCGCCTCGCAGTCCGCCTCGTTCTCGAGCTGCTCCAATGCTGGTTCCGTGTCGGGCGGCGTTGCGGGAGGCATCGTCGGGTATGCGAAGTACACCACCATCGAGAACTCCTACAACACCGGTTCCGTGACTGGAACCAGTCGTGCAGGCGGCATCTGCGGCCAGCTGCAGAACAACGGAAGTATCGAGCGCTGCTACAGCACCGGCGCCATTTCGGGCTCAGACACCGCAAGCGACATCGTCGACTTCCTCTACGGCTCATCCACCATCAGAACATGCGGCTATGTCACGCGCATATCAGGCGCGGGCACGGGCACAGTCGAGAGAGAAAGCTGCGTGCAGTCGGACGACCCCGCCTACCTTCATAGCGTCATCATCGGCGGCACGGCACCCGGCCCCGTCGATCCCGATGATCCTGATCCCACGCCCGGCCCCAGTCCTGACGAGCCCAACCCCGACGTTCCGCCCGCAACCGACAAGACACTTGACGAGATAGCCGCATCACTCTCGACGCTCTACCCCGAGTTCGGCAAGGACGCCAACGTCGTCGATATGATCCATGCGAAGCACCCGAATATCACGGTCGCCCTGAAATCCATCGAGAAGACGAACGGCACCGACAACTGCTCCGCCATCGACCAAGAAGGCAACATCACCTACTTCTACGCAGACCCCGACGGCTTCCGCGCGCAATGGTTCGGCTCCTACCGCATCACTATCGACCTTTCCTTAGCCGGAGCCACCGTTCAGAAGACTGTTCCCGTCATCGTCTATTGGAACGCCCAGAAGGTCAAAGCCATGCTGGCGGCAGACGTTCTCTCGCAGGTCGACCTTGGCGACACCACCAACGTAAGCACCGACCTTTCACTTCCCAAGGTTGCAAGCGGAAAGCTTTGGGCGCAGATCACATGGACTTCCTCCGACCCATCCGTCATCTCCGTATCCAGCGAGAACCAGGGCACGGCCGACACGCTGTTCGCCCCGTACGTCGGCAAGGTGAAGTGCGGAGAAACGCCGAAGGACGTGACGCTAACCGCTAAGGTCGTCTTCCAGCGCACGGCAATGGGTGAACCCGAGATCGCAGTCGAGCAGACCTTCCCCGTGCATGTCGACTCGCTGGACGGCGCAAGGGCACAGCAGATCAAAAGCGAGCTTATGGCAAAGCTCGACGCCGGCTTTGCCAAGGCAGGCCTGCGCGATAGCGTCACCGGCGTACGACTTCAGCCCGATGCCGGCGGCATCTACACTGTCGAGAACGACATCCAGCTTCCCACGACGGCCGATTTCGGCGTGGACGGCAAGTACTACCCCGTTACGCTTGCAAGCAGCGACGGCACGCTATTGACCGTACCCGACGTGCGCAACAGCGCCCGAGTCTCCGTGCTTCGCCCCATGGGCACGGGCAGCCTCGCCCGCAGCGCGAACATGGAAGGCCTCGCGACGCTTTCCGTTTCCCTTTCCGACAAAGACACCGGCGTCAAGGCGACCAAGGATTTCACCATCCGCGTGAAGCCCATCGAGCTTTCCGACCTCGCTTCGGAATTCGATCTCATGGAGCAGGCAAAGCAGCATTACTTCGACGGCCTCAACGCAGGTGCGAACCCATCCGCAAACGAGGTCACCGTTAACCTATCTCCGTTTTTCGAGGTATACGCTGACGACAACGGGGAGCTCGTATGGGTCCGCGACAGCGCACAAGAGAAGAACACGGGCATCGTGCCCGTGGCGCAGGACGGCTGGGAAGAGCTGGAGCTGTGGCGTCTGTTCAAGTCCTCGAATGCGAAAGTGGTGTCGCACGAGAACCTGCTGGTGACCCGCCAGGCCGAGCCGAAGGCGGTCACCATCAAAAGTGTGCTTTCCCACAAGGTATACGGAAAGTACGGCAAGCTTTACGCGGAAGATCCCATAACCTACGCGCAGTACAAGGACCTCGCGGCTCTATACAATCAGGAAGTGAGCGCGGAGATACTCGTGCGCGGAACGAGCAACCCACTTATGGCGATGGCGCGTAGGGCACCGGTCGATGTGAACTTCGCTGTGACCGACGGATCGCGCGTTCTGTACTCAGGCAAATACAAGCAGTTGCCCGAAGGCACAACGGCATGGGATGTGTTCAAGCAGATGGTTCCTGCGGGCAACTACCAGCACAAAGGCAGCTATGTGAGCTCCATCACCGGACCGGACGGCACCGTGCTCGCAGAGAAGAGTCGCGGCCCGAATTCCGGCTGGCTGTATTCAGTGAACGGGACGACGCCTAGCGTGGGTTTGGCCGGTTACACGCTGGAGGACGGCGACAAGCTGGTACTGTTCTTCACCGATGACGGATCTGCTTACGGACATTGGGAGTGGCCTAGTGTTGATGGCTCGCCCTCCGAGGGCTCGCAGGGCTCCGGCACATCGAGCCCCGCCCCTGAGGGTCCGCAGGGCTCCGGCACATCGAGCCCCGCCCCTGAGGGTCCGCAGGGCCCCGGCACATCGAGCCCCGCCCCTGAGGGCTCGCAGGGCTCCGGCACATCGAGCCCTGAACAGCCTGGGTACGAGCCCGATACCCCGGACGCTTTCGAGCTTGTCAATTGGGTGAAGGCTCCTGGAGTGAAAGAGGGTGACCAAGTGCTCATCACCTCTTCTGATGGAACCTCCCGAATCACACAGCCACTCGTCGTGTTTGAAGACGCTTATGTTCCTTTAGCATCTGGCGAGTCATACGAAATCGTGGAAGCGGATTTGGAAACAGCAGAAGCAGAGTGGTGGCATTCCTACTTGGTTGTTTTGATCATTGCCATTATCGGGATCGGGACTACCGCTGTGGTTAGGCTCTGGAAGAAGGGCAAGCGAAGCTAGCGGCGGCAGAAAGACGGGAGAACTGCAAGGCTCCGCAGAGAAGTGCGCCTGCGGCTAACTTCGGGCTTCTTCCCCATAGGCTGAAAGGTCGTCGGCAATGGCCTCTTCCAGCATCGCAGCGAAGCGTTCGGCGCACTTTTCCACATGATCGCCCATGCCCTCTGCAGCATAACGCGGGCTCCATTCCGCGATCTTCTCGGGATGATCGAGCCACCAGTCAATGAGCTCGGCAAGGCGCTCGTCGTCACCAGCTTCGAATAGGCTCTCCCCACAGAGAGCGAACTGAGAGGGCACGCTCATCTCGGCCTCGGCGATGATCGGGACGCAGCCGCAGGCGAGAGCCTCCAATACGCTCATGGCCTCGATGTCTGCAATCGACGCATGGATGTACAAAGGACACGCTCGCTCCAGGGCTATCAGGTCATCGATGGACCGATACTCGAAGATAGGAGGATGGGGCAGGCGGCTCCCTTCGTGCTCAAGCTTGTGCTTAAGCGGGCCCTTACCGCAGATATGCAGCCGGATCTGATCCCTATGGAAGCAACGTTCGATGGCGCGGATGATGGTTGCCTGGTCCTTCTCGTGAGAGAGACGACCGACGGTGACGATATGGACAAGGCCATCATTGAAGCTCTCGCCCTCTCCTGGGCAGAACGCCTTGGGCACGCCATTGGATATGACATGGAGTTGACTCCGGTAGCCATGCTTGCGCAGCTGGTTGGCGATCATCTGGCTCGGACAATGGATATGGCGGATGTCGCCGTAGAGCCAGTCGCGAAACAGCCTGTAGATGGCATCGCAAACCAAGGGCGCTGCCCCCAGGTTCGCGTTGTAGGTGACGTTCTCCGGCTGCAAGTGAAATGCCGCCGTCACCGGCACACCGTGGGCTCGCCCCCAATCGCGAGCCGCCTGGCCTAAGGCGAAGGGGAGGAAGATATGGATGACGTCAACATCGGCGAATGCTTCATCGAAGACCGCCTCGTCAGGCAGCGCGAAGTGGAAATCGAGCCCCTCGGCAACCGGAGTCACGACGGGGATGTGATGCTCGGGCACATCGAAGCTATCGGGGTCATCCGCGCCAAAGGCCACGCAGATGACCTCATGGCCTTGCTCGCGCAGGGCATCCGCATAGCGCAACGCCGTAGAGGATGTGCCATTGGAGCGGACGGGCATATCGTCCATCACGAGCGCGATGCGCATGTCTGCTCCTTCGTCGAATCATATTCTTCAAGTCTCATTGTGACAGGATAGCCGGCAGAGCGCGAGATATATAATAAGCGGCGCGCACAAGCGCGAGAAGGTCGAGCCGAATTCCCCAAGATTCCCCTCTCCCGTTTGCACCGTTCCTCTTGTTTTTCACAAGCCTAAAGCTTCATAAGGGAACGCTGATGCTTCCGTCCCAGATTCCTATGCAGCTCGCAGCATAGCGGACTGTTCCGGAAATCGTCCGCCTCCCTTACTACGCGGGCACATTGTCCACGTAAGCCTGAAATGGGATTTATTCGCCGCAAACAGCTATTGGGCGATCTCTTCGATGAGACTGTTCGGTCTCTTTAGCATCAGATTGACACCTCCCTATCGAGTTTCTCCGCCTCGTCTTTCCCCAATAGGCCCTGCCGCCGCGCTTCCCAAACGGCCTCCTGAAGCCTATCGGGCATGATCTTGCCCACGCACGAGCTGATGGCCGCCACGACCGTCTGTGAGGGTATGCCCTCGTACTCGGTAACGTCCTTGGCGCCCTTTCGCTGCACTACCTTCATTCCCTCGGGTAGCTTTCTGCGGATGCGCCTCGGCGTGCCGATGTACATCTTGGCGGGATTAGTGGGGCAAAGCGCGAACATGGCGAGGACAGATTCGCCGTAGAGGTACGCACCGGGACCCGCCAGAGCAACGCTCTCGGCGTAAGGATCAAGATTGCCGGGAACGTGGTGCTTAATGCGGTAGACGCCGCGCCCAATACGGGTCAGCCTTCCATCGGAGGTAAAACGGGACAGCTCCTTATCGGAGACCCCCATCCTTGCCGCTTCATCCCGGGTCACAATCCCGTAGTTATCGGCTGCTACTTCGTATATTTCCTCGTATTTGCTCATGCCAAAACCTTACCATATTTGGGAAGGTTTTGGCATGAGCAATAATAGGGATTTGGTTTCAAATAACGCTTTAAGTCCGACGATCGCGCATGAAGTCCATTGCAGAGCCATAGTCCTTCACGATGGCAGGAATGCCATTGATATCTCGCACGGTATAGCCAAATGCATCCTTCGCAATTCAACTACAGAAAACACCTGTAGCGCTGAAAGGCGTTCTGCGCAGAAGCAGAAACGACGACGCGTTCATCGCCAGGGCCGACGCGCACTCCAAACAGACCATGGTGCAGTTGTATGGCAATCACCGCAACTGATGGTAGAGGCATTCGGGTTAAATGCAAGAAGATAGTCAAGCGGAACATCCAAGACATCGGCGACTGCCTTCATGCGCTCACGCTGCTTTTCACTCGCGCTCTTGACCCTTTCAACGAATTGCATATCGGTCACAAGTTGAATGGGAACATGCGCTGCATTTGCAAGCTCTTTGTTCGTATGAACAGTCTTGCCGTGATCCACAGCAAACGAAAGGTTTGTCATCGGTTTGCGTATGAGAACATTCGACCCGCAGATCGGGCAGTCCGCCAAAGGTTCGTCTGGATCATGATCACTTGAGGGCACAGGCGCTAGGCGCGTAAGCCCAGCTGGAGCCGTATTGCTCGAACACCTGCACGCAGCTGCCTGATCACGATTGAAGGCTAGCGCCTTTAATCGATCGGTCGAAATATGGTAATCATGGAGCATTTTTTGGACATCCGGGCTATCCCAATCAGAACCGCACTGATCATGAAACCAAAGAATTCGCTTCAGTGAGCTAAAGTCTGACAAACCTAGCAACAAGAGGAACAATCCGAGATGGTCAACCATGTACTTATTTAGTTCCATCATATCCGTGTCGTCAAGCTTGCCTTCTGCGTGCATATCTTCGACCGGACCATTCCTGAAGCATAAGTGAGCTAAGCTTATCGCCAAATCTCGCACATAGCCATCACCACTAATTTCTTTCAGCAGACAGTCGATAGAGAGGTCATCGATTTGCGTCCCAGCCACATCGCTCCAGCCACCTTCTGGCTGGCTGTTAGCGTCATCACGAGACGACGACGCTTTCCGATCTATGACATCTATAAAAGTGCTCTGAAAGCGCACTTCGGGAGAAGCGGCTAAAGCGTGTTCGAGCTTCTCCCGAGCGACCCTGTTCAGTTTTATCTCATCAAGTACATGGTGGTCAAAATCGCGCATGGTCGCCAAACATTCTTCGCTGTACTGGTTTGCCTTCCACAGCTCTATCGAATGAGTTCCCTCCTTTAAAGGGAAGAGTCTGCTCATGTCCCCGTCTTGATCGGTGCAGTAGAACACTCCACCAGTGAACCCTCTCTCAGGCTGCCCCTCTGTAGAAGCAACCATCCACTCAGATCCGAGCTTCTTAACATTTCGAATCTTCCCCCGGCGAATCCATTGTCGCACGGTCGCAGCCTTCACTCCCTGCATCTCAGCAAATTGGTCTATAGGAATATACGGCGCGCTCACTACTATGATTTCGGGTGTAACTTCGGAAGAACTCTTTAGAATCTCGCCATTATCATCAACGACTATGTCTTTGAACGCATTAATGCTGAGCTCGATTTCCGTATCTGTAATCTCAACCTCATAAGCACAGAAATCCTGGTCGAGATCAGCGAGAGGAGTTCTTGCAACCTTCTTTCTGAAGTCTTTCATGACGTCTACAAGGGGTTTCGAACGACCTTTACGCACTATTTCAATATCATCATGCTGCTCAATCCTGTCGATATATTCATCGATGGCTCCCAGAAGCTCATCCTTTGTCCTGATAGCCCACAGATTGAACAACCGAAGCTCTCTATCGTTCATACCACACCTCACATTTTGTATCTTATCGATACACTAATTGTACCGTATAAATACATATTGTAGTGCGAAAAGCCCTGTGCCGGCGAAAAAAGATGCACTTCGCAATAAGGCTGAGTATCACTTCCTCGACGTGGATGTTCGGATGCCGCACGCCCAAGAGAAAACCCTATCCCGCAGGCTGTCTAAACATCCTCTACAATGAATTATAGGCGCTCACAAACCATCTTATTCGGTTCTGCAAGCCACCGAATAACCCAGTCCGGGCTGCGAGAAAGTCAAGGTGCAGCCCTGAGTCAAGGATGAACACCTACGGCCCTCGGGCACCATCATAGCTCGGCGAATCTCTCCATACGCTCGGTCTCCGCCTCGGACAGGCGGCGCAGCATGGCGGCCAGACCATCGTAGTCGCTGCGCGCCAGCAAGTCCATGTAGGCAGCGCGCTCTTCCACGAGAATCACTACTGGGGCGAGGCCGGCGCGCATGAGACCGCGATTTACGAGGATGCGACCTGTCCGACCGTTGCCATCTTCGAAGGGATGAACTCTCTCGAAGCGGACATGGAAGCGAGCCTCGCGCAGGAAGGGGTCCCCTCCCTCGTCGTGGTTGTACTCGTACACGAGCTGCATCATGAGCTGGTTCACTTGATTGGCGGCCGGCGGCAGGTGCTCCGCCCCGCGGATGATCACCTGGCCGTGACGATAGTCGTCGATGCCGCTTATGTTGCGGTTGAATCCCGCGCTATAGCCTTGACAAGCCGCTCCGAAAGAGGGTCGTCCATGTTTTCCGATGCCGTGGCCAGGGCGTACTTGTGGTTGATCGCCTCGTACAGCTCGCGAGCCGTGGCCGTCACCTTCATGGTGTTGTCGTTCCAGAGGATGGCATAGGTCTCGGCAAAGGACAGCGTGCTGCCCTCGATGGCGTTCGAGTGGTATGTGCTGCGTGTCACGTAGTCTTCGAAATAAGCCTGGTGATCGCGCGTGAATTGCAGGGCATCCACGGGGCGCTCCTCATAATGAAGCGGGTGCCCTCGTTACGGAGAGCACCCGCTAGGGTGATCAAGCGTCAAAGGAAAGAGGAGAACCCCTACTCCCACTCAATCGTAGTTTTTGCCGTCAGGCGTACAATACGTATCAAATCATGTTATGTCGTCCAACCTGCATCATGACGTCCACCTAGTTAAGCAAATCAACAGTATCGTTTTGTACTCACCTTAAATCCCGTTTTACACACCTCGGAAAGGGAATAAATACGGCGTTACAATAAAGCACCTGTGAACAGGTGCTTTCTCTTATTTCGAAAATGCTGAGTACAAAAATGCCGAGATCCCGATCGTTTACTCCGCGAATTTATTACCAGGAATAACTCAGGAATAAATTCAGCATAGGAGTGTAAAGGCCTGAACAGGCAGAACGTGAAACGCTGAGTACAAAGTGAGTTCCAAGTGAGTACAGGGTCTTTATGAGCCGGTTCGCAGAGCAAAATCGCCCCAAACCGCTTGGCAGCATGCATCGGCTGCCCATTTGCCGCCCAGATCCAGCATGCGGCGAAGAAGGGGCCCGCCAACTTACCTCTGCTCAACCGATAAAGGCTCGACCTCGTTGATGGGGACATGCTTGTGAAGCGTGCCGTCATCGGCTCTCACATCGCAGCTGGGGCAAATACCGAAACAAACGCCGCCACCCCTAGGGTCGACGACGAATACGGTACCGGAGATGAGGTTTCCGTCGAATTCGAATCGAACCCTGTCGCCCGCTTCTGGCAGGACCCTGGGTGACTCCATGGTAATTCTCCTATCTCAAGTACTCGTTTGCGAAGACGCGCGCTCCGGGTGGAGCTGCGGCGGTAATGCCACGAGAGGCTCGGTTCCCCCGTGAGCTAGCTCTTGGGAAACTCCAGTCCCTTCAGCGTCTTCAGGAACACTTTGCTGAGCCTTCGCCTGCTCTCGAAGAAGATGAGCTCGGACTTGCTCATGCCCGCGCCATTTTCAGATTTCTCCCTCATGAGCTCCAGCGTGCAGACCATGTCCGCCGCCTGGCTCAGCCTGTATTCGGAGGGAGCTATCTTGCGGACATCCACATTCGTCAGATACGCGCAAAGCACGGTGTTGATGAGGTCCGTGACAAGAGCCTGACCGTTGTCGTAGTACACGATGACCGACTCGAATCCCTGGAAGAAAGCGAGGTTGTCCCTCAGGAAAGAGCCCAGCTCGTTTGCGAGCCGCCCCCTCAGCGCGAACCGGTCGGCGCATTCCCTCTTCCTGACGGAAAACGTCTTGTAGCTGATAGGGCTAAGCCTCATGAACGAGAACATCTTGAAGAAGACCTTGCGGCGCTTTTCGAGATCGACGTCCTTCCATTCGTCCTCTTTGCGGACTATGGGACCGGAGTGGACTGCTTCTTCAGGATGCGCATCCAGAAGATCGAGCTCGTAGCAAAGCTTTTGTTCCTGCTGTTCGATGCTCGATGCTTGGTCATGGAGTATCATCGTGATCAGATAGAACTCGGAGTTCGACCCTACGTCTCCAGATTCGTCGATGAATATCCCAAGGTCAGACAAGGTATTGCTCCTAGATATAGAAATGGCGGGGAATATCCCCGCCGCAGGGTGGACCAAGATCTATTCGACCAGTCCGTTGCTGAATATTATAAGGCCTGCGAGCTCCTGCGACAACAGGCAATTCCGCCCTACACGAAATCGTGACCTCTCGTGGCTATACGCAGGCGTAGACCATGTCCCAGGTGATGGTCTTTCGAATCGCCCCGCATGCTCGGCGATAATCTCCGGCACCAACAGCAGCCTCATATGCAATCTTCACGGTAAGCTCGTCTATACCGACAGCCTCGGCGATCCAGAGGAGCGAGGCAGCGTTCATCAGGCTGTTGCAGCATCGTCTCGCGCTGGAGTTCGGAGTCTGCCTGCTGTACGAACCGCTTCCCTTGGTCTCGTTCGCGCGAAACCATTCGACCATGTGCTCGCGCTCGGTCCTTCCCGTCTTGGTGGACGAGTCGTGAACCTCGCTTATGTACCTGTCTGAATATGGGTAGTGATCCTCTTTGGTTCTGAGAATGTCCGAGAATCTCCTGCATCTGATGTCGGCCAAGCTGTTTCCCTCGTTTATGGTTCCTTCACATGTAATTATAACGGCAGGCACGGAGAGCCACTTTTGCACACCCTATGGCCTATCGCCTCTTTCCGAAGATCGCATCTATGATGCCGTAGACGATCGAAGACCCGAGCCATAGAGGAACAATCAGTATCGAGGCGATGAACAGACCGTAGAGTAGCGGGTGCAAGACAGCTCCTCCAACCAATCCGGCTATTGCCAACCCGATGACAAGTATCGCTATTATCCAGCCCATCAAAAGACCCTCCTGAACCACTGTGACAAATTGTCACAGTGGCCCTGAGCAGGCGACACTTCGAGAAAACTAGAACAGGCAGGCATCTATGGCCTCCTTGCCGCGAAGCTAGTGAAGCCAAATAGTGCCTCTGACCTGGTAATACTCACTCCCACTCGATAGTTTTAGGGGCGGATAATTGTTCGAGCAGAGTCATTTCGTATCACCTCATCATAGGATGTCCGACTAGTGTCGAGCATTCCTAGTACCAATTTGAACTCACTTATTTCGCAATCTCTAGTCTTAGCATGAGGGAGTAAATAAGAAAACTAGAAAACACTTTGTCTGACCAGCCGAAACTCTCTGCACATGTTTATGTTGAGTTCAACTACCCATTATACAGGACTCACATTTATACCCAGGAATAACGCAGGAATAAAAACAGACTATGGGTGTAAAGTCCTGAACTGCGCAAACGAAAAACCATGAGTTCAAAGTGAGTTCACGATGAGTTCAGTGTCTCCGAAGGCCAAATCACTGTAAAACATCACATCCAAGCCATTAGCCGCCATGCGAGAGCCATTGTTCTGCGGAGACTAGACTGACTTAGGTCAAGGCAGAGATAGCAGAGCATAAGAAAGGCCGAGGGATGCCCTCGGCCATTCAGCAGAAGAAAAGCCTCCAGCAGCTTCCATGAACTAGACTAGTCGCGAATTAGAGTGCCTATTCCGTTCGAAAACGCTGTAGGCACTCAACGCCCTTGTTGATTGCGTTCTCGCTGATCGAGTAGTGCATCCAGCGCCCTTGCTTCCTAGCGCTGATCAGACCGGCATCCTTCAATATCTTCATGTGATGAGACAAGGTGGGCTGGGTGATGTCGAGCTCGTCGAGAATACGACAGGCGCAGAGATCCTCTCCTTGGGATACAAGTTTTAGGATACGCAAGCGATTCTCGTCTCCGAGAGCCTTGAATAGCAGCGCTGTCTTCTCTGTCTCCATGATTCCAAACCTTAGAAATTGATGCTTATCTATATATTCAATCAGGATGTTACGGCTGTCAAGCGCAGAACGCACCCCGTCAGATAGCGGCTTCCGCCTACAGGAGCTCCTCGATCTCCGATTGCGCGAGCACCTTGCCCTGCGAGACGACCTTGCCGTTCACGAGAAGCGCAGGCGTAGCCATGATGCCCGCCTCGGCTATCGCTACCGGGTCGGTGACGTACTCCACGCTCACCGCGCCGCCCGCCTTCGATGCGGCGGCCTGCGCGTTATCGTTGAGCTGGTGGCAGCGCTTGCATCCCGGCCCCAGCACGGTCAGCACGACTGCATCCGCCCCAGATGAATCGCACTCGCATGCCGCAGGTGCCTCCTCGCCCTCGGGTACCTCCACGATCTCCATGTCGCAGCAGCAGCTATCTTTCTTGTCCTCTTTGCCGAACACCTTTCCGAACAGTCCCATCTTCCTATCCTTTCTCTAATGGGCCTTCATTGCTATATGCTTCTCATGCCGCTAGGGCATGACGAGTGTGAACGCGAAGCCTGTGCCTATGGCCACCAGCAGGATGCACAGCACGAACGTCACCACCATGGGCTTCTTGAATATGCTGTTCAAAAGCGACACCTCGGGGATGGAACAGCCCGCGCCGCCCAGGATGAGCGCGATGACGACGCCCGCTGACACGCCCTTCTCCATGAGGATCCCCGCGATGGGGATCATCGTCTCCACGCGGATGTACATGGGGATGCCGATCACGGCGGCAAGCGGGATGGCCCAGAGGTTGTCCGCCCCGGCAAGCCCTTCCAGAAGCTCGGTGGGAACAAATCCGTAGATGAAGGCTCCGATGCCCGCGCCGAGGAGCAGCCACCCGACGACCCCCTTGAACAGCCCTATGGCGTCCTTGAAGGCGTACTTGCATGCCTGAGCCTGCTTCTGCCAGAACGTCCCCTTCAGGTTCTCCCAGGTGACCTCGTCGCCTCCACAGCACCCGCCCTTGACGACGACGTTCTTGATGTAGCGGGAGAACCCGAGAGCGTCGAGCAGAAGCCCCACGCACACCGCGAACGTGAAGGTGATGACGGTGTAAACCAGCGTGGGAACGGGCCCGAAGAACACGAGCAAAAGCGCGATGATGGCCGGGTTGAGGATGGGCGATGTCATCAAAAACGATATGGCTCCCGAGAACGGAGCGCCGCTCTTGAAGAGCCCCACCAGCACGGGGATGGTGGAGCATGAGCAGAACGGCGTCACCGCCCCGAGCGCCGCGCCGAGCACGGCGTTGGTGACCTTGTGGGGACGAGAGAGGATGCGCTTGATGCGGTCCTTCGACACCCACACTTGCAACAGGGCCACGAAGAAGCTTATGGCGATGAAGAGCAGGAAGAGCTCCCCGAACAGGTAGGCGAACGTGCCCAGAACGTTGAGCAGGTTCTCCACGGTGAATAAGTTGTCGAACATCTATGCCTCCTTGGGTTCGCATGCCGATGGGAAGGGGTATGGCCCAAAGCCCATCGGCCGCAATCAATCGAATCAGCTATACGGTCGTCAATTGAAACCCGGGAGGCCTACACCGACCTGCATCTATGTCTTCTCTTGCACCTGCACATAAGAGCTCCTAAACGAACAATGGCTGCAGCCAGTTGAACACGTACCCGCTTATGATCATGCCGATAAGGCAGATGCCGACGAACGTGGCGAGCAGCTTCGGCTTCACCACGCGCGAGAGCATGGTGAGCGAGGGGATCGAGAGCACGGTGACGCTCATCATGAACGCGAGGATGGTGCCGAGTCCCACGCCCTTGCCGAAGAGCGCCTCGGCGATCGGGATGGTGCCGAAGATGTCGGCGTAGATGGGAGCGCCGATGAGCGTCGCGAGCACGACGGCAAACGGGTTGCCGTCGCCCAAGACCGCCTCGACGATGTCCTGCGGGATCCAGTTGTGGATGAGCGCGCCGATGGCGACGCCCAGGAGGATGAAGGGGAACACCTTCTTGAAAGTCTCCGCCGTCTGCCCGAGTGCGTAGGTCGCGCGCTCCTGCTTCGTCATCGTCTCGGCTTGCACGGCGTCCACCGCCTCGCCGCGCACGAAGTCGGCCACCTGGTCATCCATGTGGAGGTGCTGAATGACGGTACCCCCCGCCACTGCGATCACGAGTCCCACCACCGTGTAGATGAGGGCCACGTGCGGGCCGAAGATGCTCATGATGAGGATGATGGAGGCGATGTCCACCATGGGAGACGAGATGAGGAAGGAGAACGTCACCCCGAGCGGGAGCCCCGCGCGCGTGAACGCGATGAACAGCGGGATAGAAGAGCAGGCGCAGAACGGCGTCACCGTGCCAAGCAAAGCACCTACGATGTTGCCGCCGATGCCCTTGAACCGCCCCAGGATGCGCTTGCTGCGCTCGGGCGGGAAGTAGCTCTGAATGTAGCTGATGATGAAGATCATCACGCAGAGCAGAATGACTATCTTGACGGTGTCGTAGATGAGGAAATGTATCGTGCCTCCCCATTGGGAGTTGACGTCCAAACCGAATGCGCCCACGAGCATGGTCACAAGATCCGAAAGCCACTGCATCTTGAGCACCTGATCCATAAGGTACGAGCCGACCACTTCCATTATAAATCCTTTACATCGATAACCGTCTATGTAATACGCTTAGTATATTCATACATTGAAATGTGTCAATGTATAGTCTATGAATCGCTGGATTCTTAAAACAATTCAAAGTTATAAAGCTAAGGAATCTGAAATCTAAGCGCATATTTGAAACATTGTCTCTAGGCACAGCACTCCAGAAGCCGCCAATATACAGTATTGGAACCGGGAAAAGAAAGACCCGTCAAGGCTTTGACGGGTCATTTTCAATCAAATCGAAAGTGAGAGGATAATCGAGTGGCTTGCAAAATCCTTGTGGAGAATTACACAGTTTTACAAAGAATTAGAAAGTAATGGTGAAGCAAAATAGCGCCTCTGAACTGGTAAAACTCACTCCCACTCAATCGTAGTTTTGCCCGCTAGATGTACAAAATGTGCCAAATCATGCCATGTCGTCCAACTCGTATCATTGCGTTCACCTGGTTAAACTCATTAACAGTATCGTTTTGTACTCACCCGAAATCACCGATTTACACAATCTGAAAAGGGAATAAATACGGCGCTGCAATAAAGCGCCTGCGAGCAGGTGATTTTCTCTTATTTCGATAATGCTGAGTACAAAAATGTCGAAATCCCGATTGTTTGGTCTGCAAATTTATTACCAGGAATATCTCAGGAATAAATTTGACATAGGGGTGTAAAAGCCCGAACAGGGAATATGCGAAATCCTGAGTACAAAGTGAGTTCCAAGTGAGTACAACGCCCTGTGGCCTTCTTAACGTCCAATCTGGTGGAAGAAAGCAGCACGATCACTCCACTGTGACAATTTGTCACAGTGGATTCGAACTGCCCTTTTGGGGATCTCGCGCACCCTGCCAGCACGCGTCGCACAGGAGGCGAATCGACCCGACGGCGTCCGTCCACGCGATCGAGGAGGCATAGGGGTTCGATAGGCCGTAGGATCGCCATCTCTCCGCCATGGTCGCGCTGCCTTCTATCTCGGCCAACGTCTGAGCGTAGCTGGATGCACTGACGCCACTGCCCCTCTTCTCGATAGTGGCCTCAAGCGCCGCTCTCAGGTTGGACGGCTTCAGGCCCCCGTCCAGCTCGCGGAGCATGTAGACGTCGTAGAAGTCCCTCATCCTCGTGTTGAGGGTCCCCCTCGCGAGGGCGGTCTCGATCTTCTCCGCGAGCACGGTCTCCACCGGGTACGCCCATATGCTGATGTCGCGGTCCTCGAACATGAGGCGGTACTTGAGCATGACCTCGGCCGGGGTGATCGCATCCCCCGTCGATATGTCGATCTTCAGGGGAATGCGGGTCTTCTCCATGCGGGCCGTGAGCGCAATCCTCACGCCGCCGTACTCGGAGTCCTCCATGATCTCTCCCGCGCCGCCGACCTGGAACTCCATGCCGTCGTCGAGCTCGACGACGGCGATCTCCTCCACGACCTTGAGGGCGTTGCCCGTATCGAGCGTCAATCCCTTGACGGTCGTGTCGATGTCCATCGTGCTGCGCTGGTCCACGCCCACGAGCGAGGACATCAGCATGCCGCCCTTGAGCACGAAGTTGTCCCGGTATGGGGAGTTCGCGAGCCTCTCCAGGAACCGCTCCATGGCGTAGTGGCGCAAGAGCGCCTGGGACCTGCTGCTGTCCCCTTCGGCCTTGTTGCGGATCAGGTCCTTCACCCTGCGCGCGCCCTTGATCACAGAAGCACCTCCATCGCCTGCTGCACCTGCCTCTCGACCCCCATCTCCCTGGCGTAGCGCCCGAGCTTGGCGAGGTCCTTCCCCCTGCTCGCCGCGTACCTGCGGAGGGCGTACCCGTAGGCGGCGGGGTCCATGGCCGCCTTCCTGCGCACGACGTCGCATACCGTGCGCTCCCTGTCGTATGCCCTCACAATATGGCCGCCCGGCGATTCCGCCTCGGAGATCCCGAGGCCGTACCACTCCGGCTTCACGTAGAAGATCCTCACGCCCTGGTCCTTGAGGGACCCCGAGTGGTAGCCCGACTCCACCGTGATGGCGATGGGGACGGGCTCGCGCTCGGCCATGTCGTGGAGGTAGAGGGCCGTCTCGTGCGAGAACACGACCTTGGGGTAGCGCGCCTGGAGCAGGTAGAGCTCGTCGGGGAACACGTCGGCGTCCACGAAGATGCCCGGGGACGCCTTCTCCAGCCCGCGCGACCTCGCGAAGTCGTAGACCGCGTTCCTCGGGATCCCCGAGCCTATCGCCTCCGAGGCGATGAGGACGCCGTTGTTCTCGTCGAGCAGGCGCTCGATCCTCTGTTCGCTTCTATTTGCCATAAACAACCACACTGACATAATAGCATAGATTCAGTGCAAATGTTTGCGCCATGCCGCCACGGCGAGCAGACCCGGACCGCTAGCGATCCGAGGCCTGCTCGTCGATTGCCGCTAATTCTTCCTGTAGATCCGAAGCACGCGGGAATACGGATCGGTCCCGATCAGCTCGTCCACCATATCGTTGAACCTCTCGATGAGCACCGGTTTCGAATTGGCGGAAGTCCTCTTCAGCTCGCGCTCGACGTAATCGCAAGCCGCAGCCCCGCCGAATATCGCACGGCCCGTGAGCTCCTGGTTGAGCCAGTAGATGGCGCTGAGCAGCTCCCTGCGCGTAAGCTTGGAGGGATCGACTATATCCTCTCTGCGCGTCGCGAAGATGTCGTTTCCATTCATGTGCCTGTCCTTTCTGTAGGGGGCGCGGCTTGGCCGCGCCCGTGGTCGTTGCGGAGCTGGAGGCTTCTACACGCGCGGGGCGATGCGGCAGGTGTCGGCGTCGATGTAGTTGTTGCCGTTCCAGGAGTAGTCGCCGTCGTGATCGTAGCGGTTGACGAAGGGGATTCCCTTGAAGCCCCTGGGGGCATCGTCTGCGCCGAAGCCCACGACCTCGAAGAGTTCGGGGTTGGATTCGTACGCGCTCATCCAAACCTTGTCGCCCAGGCGGACATCGGACACCGGCACCTCTTCGGCGTCCAGGAAGGCGCCGAGCCTCAGGTTCTCGGGCATCGCCTCATCGAAGGCGTGAAGCATCTCGTCGAAGTCGTATCCGCTCTGCTCGGCGGAAGGGTCGATGTGCCTCAGGCCGACCGCGTTCCAGTCCTCGTCGTAATCCGTGGCGTAGTGATCGACTATCTTCCAACCATCGATGACGTATACGCCGTTGTCGCCCTGGTCGCCAAGGTTTCGGTATCGCTCTATGCCCACCGAGAGCGACCCGCCGAAGAAGTTCCCGACCACCTGGGCCATCCGCGCCCATCCGTAGCAGTCCTGGCTCGGAGGACGGTAGCCCTGAAGCTCGCAGTACTTGAGCAGCGGCTCGACCGCGTCGCGGCCGCCGTTCCAGTGGAGGTAGAGTGCCAGGTTCTTGTCCGGCGTGGTGATGACTGCTCGATTTCCCATTTTGAAGACCTCCTTGTCTTTCGGCGGTCGCCCTGTGCCACCGCCTCGTGATCCGGGGTCGTGCGCGGGTTCCGCCTGCGCTGCAAGGAGGAAAGCGGGCTTCTTCGCAAAGGACGTACGTCCGCAACCTGCACATGCGGCAGTCAAAGGAACGAGATATGCATGTGTGGGTTTTGCGCAGGAAGGGCGCGCCTTGCAGCGCGCATGGCGGGTTCCGTGCGAGCGTGCCTGGATGAGAGGCGGGGCAGGGCGCACCTGAGGCGACGGAGGCCACGGGATAGAGCGCATCAGCCCAACGGACGGGAACGGTGCCCGCATTCGCTGTGACAAATTGTCACAGTGGCACCGAACTGGCGTTTTGCTCAAGAAATGCGAGCTTTTATGCGGACATGCCGTCCTTGACGACCTCTTCAACGAACCAGCGCGGATCCTCGTAGAACAGGTAGGTGACGTTGTTGCCGATTCGGATGGTGTAGCAGATGCCGTCTCCGCCTACCTTGCGCGACGAGGCGCGGCGCACGTCCTTGACCTCGTCGATGGGATAGGTCTTGCCGTCGTACCACTGGATGGATAGCGGCCGCACGCGACCGTCCTCGTCCATGCGCGCCGTGACGCTAACGTATCGCTTGACCCTTCCCGAGATGCCTTCGACCATGACGGCCGCCTACCTGAGGAACCCTACGGGGTGGATGGTGTTGTCGCGCTTGATGTCGAGACCGGACATGACCTCGTCGGTGAGCTCAACCGCCCGCTTGACGCAGGTGTTGCCGAAGCGCCCCCTCAGCGCGTCGATCGCGAGGTCTAGTCTCTCAAGGCGCTCTGTCTTCTCGGCGTCCCCGAAGAGCTCGCACTGCACGGGCACGTCCATGGGAACGAGATTGGTCACGCGCACGTGCACGGCTCTGAGCGCATGCTCCTTGTCGATCGGTTGGTTCGAGCGCAGAAGTCCCATGGCGACGTTCGCGACGTCCCTCGCGAGGCAGGTCGGGGTCCTCAGCGTCCTCTGCCTTGAGTAGCCGGAAAGGTCGCGTGCGAACCGCGCCCCCACCGACACCGTCCGGCAGCGCATCCGTGACTCGCGAAGCCTCTGCGCCACGGATTCGGATAGGAGCCAGACGAGGGCCTTCACGTCGGAGTCGCATTCGAGGTCGTGCGGGGCGGTGAGGCCGTTGCCGATTCCCTTCACAACATAGTCCACATCGGCCTTCGAGGGATCCATGGCCTTCACGGGACTCGCGTCCTCGCCTCTCGCGAACGCGCGCAGCATGATGCCGATCTTGCCGAAGCGCCTCTTCAGAAAGTGGTCCCCGGCATGTGCGAGGTCCCCTATGGTCTCGTATCCGGCTGAGTGGAGCTTGCGCATGGTGGCAGGACCGACGTAGACCATCTCGGAAGCGGCCATGGGCCATGCGACGTCGCGGAAGTTCTCGCGCGTTATGGGGACGATTCCGTCGCCCGGATCGGTGTCGCTCCCGAGCTTGGCGAAGACCTTGTTCCACGAGACGCCGATAGACACGGTGAGCCCGATCTCGGACTTCACGCGCTCCGATATCTCCCTCGCCACGAGCATGGCGTCGCCCCCGAACAGCTGTAGCGATCCGGTGACGTCGATCCACGACTCATCGAGGCCGAATGGCTCGACTAAATCGGTGTAGCCGTAGTAGATCATGCGCGCCAGTCGCGAGTAGCGTTTGTAGGCGGCGTAGTCGGGCGGCACGACTACGAGGTCCGGGCACTTCTGCTTGGCCTGCCAGATCGCCTCGGCCGTCTTCACGCCGCAGGCCTTCGCCTCCCGGGACTTCGCGAGGATGATACCGTTCCTGCGCTCCGGGTCGCCCGCCACAGCCACGGCTTTGCCCCTCAGCCCGGGATCGAGATGCTGGGCGACGCTCGCATAGAAGGCGTTCATGTCGATATGCATGATGACCCTGTCGCCCATGGCACCTCCTCGCTATACAATGGGAACATGCGTTCGATTATCGTGAATCCCTATGATGCACCCGATCGCTTATTCAGTCAATCGAACAGACTGTGGATTTTCCGAAGCAGAAAGGACGGGACTCGGATGGAGGTTTCGCCCAAACCCGCTGCGACAAATTGTCACAGTGGCGCTGACCTGCGAACATTCGCAAGTAATCACGGCATCAACGATTTTCCCTTCGGGTCGAAGCTGCACTGATGCGAAAGCGCTGGGCGAAAATACGGGCTTGATCGAGATCCTCTCTTCTTCCGGAGACCACCTGCTCGCACGCGGGCTCCGAGACGAAGTAGCCGGAGTTCAGCCTGACAACAGTGCTGTCTGGAACCTCTAGGACGTCGCACTTCGTCGGCCCCGCGCCGGAATAGACTACCGCGAGTGTGGAGGACAGCGGAAGCGTGAGGTCGTCGATGTGGTACTTCCCATCTTTCCAAAGTGTCGTATTGAAATGCGGAGGGAGGGAAGAGGTGATGAAGCGAGCCTCCCCCTGCGGCCTGATGAAGTGGCAGCGCAGTCTTTCGAGGTCGCTCTTGGCGAAATACGTGGGACTCCCCTTGCATCGCCAAAGCGCGAGCACCATCTGGTTCGCACCATGAGCCAGCACCTCGATCTCGTCAGCCATTCCCGCCTGGGCCAAAACCTCACAGCCCCATCTCACTTCAGGATCGCTGTACATTGCATCGTAATCTGGCTCATAGTTCGCAAGCATTGCAGGGTGCCTTGCTATCAAATGTCCGACCAGCCACGAAAGCGCCCTTCGCTCCTTTTCATGAACGCGCCCGGCATCAATCTGGATATCTATCTTGCGCAGGAGAGCCGATTGCTCACCCTCTATCTGGGAGAGCTTCTTCTCGATCTTCCCGGGAAGGAGATGACGCCCGTGCCAGCTCCTCTGGCATCTCGCCTCCATCTCATAGTGATAGTTCCGCTCGCACACATCTTCCGATCTGCTCTTGTAGGTCTTGCCCGTTTTGCGGTTGTAAACCCAGAGGCTGTCGCAATCATCCGAGAAGCGCCTCAGGTAGTACTGGGGCACGTAGTGCTGCTTCTTCGGGGTGTTTTCCTCTGCCAACCTACTCATCTCTCTTCCGCTAAACTCAACCGACCTCTCGAGCGATGACGTCGAATTGTTACAGCATGTCAACATCGCATATTACATCATCGCAATCAAGATGGGTGTCCCTTTTTGGAACAACTGTCTCTCGATATCGGGTTTATTATCAACGCAAGAAGTGTTTCAAACGGGCGTTTGCCCGAAACTGGTTCCAAGCGTCCGACGCAACAGCGCCGACAAGACCGGGAAGGAGGACCGGCATGAGAGCCGAGAGATACACGATCATGGCCAGTTCGCCGTCGGACACGAAGAAGCCAGATATGTCACCAAGAACCTCGCGCTGATTCAAGGTGCCACGATAAGCCCCAACAAACGTCGGGGCTTTTTTGTCCGAAAGAACAGACAGATGGGCCACCTCGAATCAGGCAGCTGTGTGGGTTTAGCGAATTTGTGACTATGCGGGACTGTGCGGGACTGTGCGCAGAAATCACGAAGCACCAACCCGGAAAACCTGCAATCATCGCCGCCATCAAGAAAAGTCGAGAGCATTCGACAGAAGTTGAAGAAACGAGCACAAAGAAGGCGGAATACAAATGCCAAAAGATATCAGGGAAATGAAGCGCGAGGAGCCAGTGCCCAACCAGACCAACGACATGAAGTCTCCCCGGCTCCTAAGCGTAGGAGAAGTCGCCGAGAGCCTCGGCGTCTCGACAGCGAAAGTCTACCAGCTGATCCGCAAGGGCGAGCTTGAGGCAGTGAACCTCGGCCGCCTCTACAGGGTGACGCCATCGGCGATCGAGCGGATGCTCGATCGCCTATCGGGCTCAGGCCAGCAAGGGTCTTGAGAGCCTCGGGCTGTCTGTTCGAACGAAGAACAGGAGAGTATATGCCCGAGATCTTTGACGATTCATCGAAGCAGCCGGTGCCCGTGCAGGACATCTACAACGCCTACGAGGTAGCCCGGCTCTTAGGCATAAGCAAGAACAAGGTATGGGAGCTCTCGAAGAGGGGCAACGACCCCCTGCCACTGAGGCGCATGGAGGGCCAGAAGAAGGGTTCGATCGCGTTCAGGGCCGAGCTGCTCGACTGGGCCATGCGCAACTTCTCGAAAATCGGCGTCGGGTAGGCGATGCCGATGCATGCGAAGAGAGATCCCGTGCGCCCGCGCGACGGCGACGCCTTCCTGGTCCTGCACCCCTTCATGTGGAAGGAGCTCGGGCTCAAGGGCACAGCGCTGCTCGTGTTCGCGCGCATCTACGGATTCTGCAAGGACGGCGGGACGTTCTACGAGAGCCGCAAGAGGACCTCAACCTACCTCGGCGTGTCCGAGCGCTCCGTCATCAGGGCAGTGTCCGAGCTGGAGCAGAGAGGACTTATCGCCGAGACCGGAGGCGAATGGGCAAGGGACGGGATGACAACGAGGAGCTACGTGCTCGGCCATCGCGCGAAGAGGACGTCCTGCGCACCTGACAAGTTGTCACTCCCTGACAAATCGTCCGCTTCCAAGCATGGAGGGGATGACAGGATGTCGCCTGAGGGGGTGCCAAATTGGCACCTTAAAAACAAAGAAGAATACAAAGAAGAAGGATAGGAAAGGAGCTGCGCGATGGCAGATGAGGAGAGCCGCATCATCACCCTGGCATCGGCCGAGGAGCGCGGCCTGGAATACGAGGAGCCCGCAGAGCGCAGATGCGAATGGTGCGGGAACCTCCTCGACCCCATCGGACTCCTCGGCTTCAACGGCAAGGTCATCTGGATCGGGGCCAAGGAGTGCGAGTGCGACGGCGCTTGCGAGGAGCGAGCGCTCGCAGAGGAGGCCGAGAGGAAGCGAAAGGCCAAAGCCGAGGCCGAGGCGCTAAGGCGGTGCGGCGTGAAGCCCCGATTCGCCCATGCCAAGGTCGACAGGCGAGAGATCGCCGAGTACCTGGACGCCTTCGATATGAGATCGGGCGTGGGACTCTACATAACAGGCCCCTCCCGCGCGGGCAAGTCGCACTGCGCCACTGCGCTCGCCAAGGCGTTCTTCGCAAGCGGGTACAGCGTGCTCATGACGTCGTCCCTCTCCATGCTCGACGAGATCAAGGCGAGCTACGACGCCCCATCCAAGCAGGGCGTCGAGCGCTATGCGGGATACGACGTGCTCATCATCGACGACTTCGGCAAGGAGAACGCGAACTCCTGGGTCATGGGCACGCTCTTCCAGATCATCAACGACCGCTACGAGAACATGAAGCCGACCGTGGTCACGTCGCAGTACGCGCCCGACGCCCTCAAGTCGCGCATGGGGCGCAGCGGGGAGCGCGAGAGCGCCGAGGCGATAGTCGAGAGGCTCAAGGAGACATGCCGACTGGTCGTGCTCCCGCCGAGGAAAAATGTGGGTTTGATGGATAAGTGACTATCCGTGACCATGCGGGACTGTGCGAAAAATCCCCGTCCCATCAGGGAATCGACCACGCTATAACCGTTGCAGGGCGGCGAGGAGAAGCGGGTCAGCCGAAACACTCTCACAAACGCAACCGGGCGAGGACGACTTACGGCGCCTCGCCGCCGAACCACCGAACCGAGGGGAGCCGACATGCGTCGGCTCCCGAGGAGGAGACGGAAATGTACAACATGGTGCCGGTCACGGCAGAGGAACAGGAAAGCCTTGAGGCGATCTGCCAGAAGAACGGCTGGGTCAAGCGCGGCGGATACGCTTGGCAGGACGACCCCTATCTGGAGGAGTACCCCTACGAGTTCGACCGCTGCTTCTCGCTTGAGGACCTCTCCGACTTCTTCAAGGCCGGGAACTGGGCCATCAGGCAGGGAGTCGTCTACGGCGACCTCGCGTTCATCCAGCAGGTGGACGGGGGCGACGAGTGGTGGACGCTCAAGCAGGACGGGAAGACCTGGGTTCCCTTCGAGTCCCTCAGCTTCAAGAGGATCGCGGGAGACATCTCGGAGCTCACCCGCTACGTCGCGGGGATGCGCCTCGCCACGGTCGATGAGTGCAAGCACCTGCACTACCTTCCCCCCAAATCCGACATGCAGTGGACAGGCAACGCCTTCCCCTATCTCGACGACGGCTGGGTGGCCGCGAGAAACGACGACTTCCGGATCCACGTGGCGCTCAGCCACATGGGCAAGCTCCTAACCGTCAACGCCCCGACCCAGGACTACATGGTCGACCAGACGCAGGAGGGAATGTCCCTTCTAGACGTGATCAAGTCCCAGGTGGAGAGGGCAGAGCAGTACAAGGCCGAGAGGACGACGGAGAGCTTAGCTGACCGCACGCAGGCGGCGCTGCGCGCATCCGAGAACCAGCAACGCGCCGACCGCGCAAGCGAGGCGCGCGAGACGATCCGATAGAAGAGAAGAGGAGGGCGACATGGCAAGCGACTTCGGAGACGAGAGCGGAGAGAAGCTCTTCGACTGGATGCTCAGGATGGGCCAGGACGCGAGCCAGGATGCTATCCGGGCAAGCGCCGAGAGGCTCAAGAGCGCCATCAGGAACCTGAGGGGCCAGATCGAGGAGCCATCAGCGGAAGCCGAGCGCGAGGGTGTTCGCGAGTACGCACGATTGAACCTCTCGGAGTTCGAGGAGCTCCCCGACTACGCGACCTTGAGGGAGATCATCGGCGAGAGGCTCACAGAAGCCGCCATCGAGCACGACTTCGTCGATGTCGAGGGGCGCGACCATCTGGTGTTCAGAGTGGCAGACGCCCCCGAGGTCGACGAGGTGTTCGGAAACCTTGAGCACGACGTCGATGCGGCGGCGGAGCGCGCCTGCAAGATGCGCGAGCGCGAGCTCACCGAGGAGCGCGACCAGGAGCCGCTGGAGAAGAAGGCCGAGGCAGCGAAGGCCGCGTCCAAGGCGGCGCACGAGGCCAAGGAGGCGACGAGGCAGATCGAGAAGGTCGAGGTGAAGACCCGATGAAGTCGGAGCTCATCCTCATCGCGGCGCTATCGGGCGCAGCCCTGCTTGTCGGCAACGCCGCCACGGCAGCCGTCATGGCCGCAGGAAGCTCCGAGGCCGACCTCGTGTCCAAGGCGATGGGTCTCGCGGCGCAAGGGGCGATCCCGTCGATGGATCCTCTTCCGCTCGCTATCGGATGCGCCTGCGCGTGCGCCGTCTGGCTCGTATGGGTCAGATGGTGGGAGCGCAGGGGGCGCTACCGCAAGGGCGAGGAGCACGGGAGTGCGCGCTGGGCGACGGCGAAGGAGATCGAGGCGTATTCGGATCGCAAGGACGCCGACAACAACATCATCCTCACCAAGCAGGCGAGCATCCGCCTGATCGACACCGCCCACGACCAGAAGACCGAGACGAACGACAACGTGCTCGTCATAGGCGGCCCCGGCACGGGAAAGACGCGCTACTTCGTGAAGCCGAACCTCATGCAGGGAAACGCCAACTACTTCATCACCGACCCCAAGGGCACCCTCATCCACGACATGGGCCACGTCCTCGAAGGGCTCGGCTACGAGATCAAGACATTCGACACCATAGACTTCGCAAGCTCCATGCACTTCAACCCCATCGCCTACATCGACGGCGAGGCGGCGACGCTGCGCTTCGTGGAGTGCCTCATCAAGAACACCACCGGCGACAAGGACCATGCAGGGGACCCGTTCTGGGAGAACGCCGAGAAGCTCCTCTACACGGCCCTCGTCTCCTACCTCCTTCTGCACTGCCCTGAGGAGGACAGGAACGTGCCGGGGCTCCTGTCGCTGCTCTCTCTCGCGGACGCCCGCGAGGACGACGAGGACTACCTGAGCCCGCTCGACATGCTCTTCAACGAGCTTGAGACCGGAGAGAGGCTCGTGAGGAGCCCTTCGGCCAAGAAGTACGACCGGGCGTCCCGCGCGTTCGACAACGGCTCCGGAGGCTTCGAATGGGTGAAGGTGGCCGCCCCCGTGCGCCCCGAGGACGACTTCGCACTCTCAAGCTACAAGCAGTTCAAGGTGGCTGCGGGAAAGACACTCAAGTCCGTCATGGTCTCCTGCAACGTGCGCATGAAGCCGTTCGACATCGCCGAGATGAGAGAGCTTCTTCGCTACGACGAGATGGAGCTCGACCACATGGGCGACGCGCACAGGAAGGTGGCGCTCTTCTGCTCGATGTCGGACACGGACTCGACCTTTGACTTCGTGTTCGCGCTTCTCATGCAGCAGTCGCTCGACTCGCTCTGCGAGACGGCGCTCTCGCGCTTCTCGGGACGTCTTCCCAGATGCGTCCACTTCATGTTCGATGAGTTCTCAAACATCGGCACCATCCCCGACTTCGAGCGCATGATCACCGTCACGAGAAGCCGCAACATCGCGGTCTCGATGATCCTGCAGTCCCTCTCCCAGCTTGAGGAGTCATACGGGGAGAACAACGCCAAGACCATCATGAACGCCTGCGACACGCTGCTGTTCCTCGGGGGCAAGTCGGCAGACACCAACCAGAAGATCGCCGACATGATCGGCAAGCAGACCGTCGCCAACGTCTCCGTGAACGACTCTCGGGGCGCGAACCCCACCTACACGCACAACTACGGCCTCATAGAGCGCGAGCTCATGCAAGCCTCCGAGGTTGCGAGGCTGCCGCGCGACGAGGCGCTCGTTCTCATCAACGGCGCACAGGCGTTCAAGGACAAGAAGTACCCGCTTGAGGCGCACCCGAGGCACGGGGCGCTCAAGGCCGCAGAGGACGCGGGGGCGTTCGACTTCAGGGCGTACCGGGCGAGAAGGGAGGGAGCGCTTATGGAAGTGTGAGTAATGGCTGCGACAGGTACCTAGACCCAAGGGCCGGGGCAGAACCTCCAAGTACCGCGACCGGCCGTCGCAGCCGAGATGCAAGGGAGCACGCACGTGCCCCTCGACCCGAAATTCTACCATCAGCCCGCCGCCTGGAACCTCCAAGTACCGCAGGCGCTGGCGAATCGAGATGCAAAGGAACACCCACATGCTCGCAAACATCATCAGCCTCGTATCGGGCTGCGTGACCTTCCTCGGCGGCTTCCTGGTCGTCTGGGGCGCGGTCTCGCTCGGCCTCGCCATACGAGAGCAGCAGGGAGGCAGCCAGATTGCCTCCGCAATATCCACCATCGCTGGCGGCGCGATCATCATCGCCGCAGCGGTCTACTTCGGGATGCTCGACACGTCCTGGCTGCCCGCCTAAGGCAGGTGACAGGCCATGTCGCTTCAGATCCCCATTCAGAAGGACATCGGCGAGTACGAGGAGAAGATCGTCGGGAAGCTCTCCTTCCGCACGCTCGCGTGCGTGGCGGGCGGCTTCGGGTCGGCGATCATCGTGGCGGCGATATGCCACTTCTGGGTCGGCATAGAGGTCGCCGACGCGGCGTTTCCCGTCATGTGCGCATCCATACCCTTCTGGCTCGCCGGGTTCTGGCGGCCGTTCGGGATGCGCGCCGAGAAGTTCGCGCCCCTTCTGATCAACCACCACCTGAAAGACCAGAGGCTCCTCTACGAGAGCCCGGCAGACAAGTCCCTCCCGCGCACCGAGGCGGGAAGGCCCACGCGCAGGGCGAAGAGGATCGCAAGACGAAAAGGAGCAGAGGCCAATGAGCCAACGAGAGAATGCGAAAAGTGCAAGGAAAGAGAGAGCGAGCGACAAGGAGAAGCTCAAGGCTGAGAAGAAGCTCGCGAAGGCGCGCATCAGATCCGAGCGCGCGGCGCGGGCCAAGTCAAAGCGCGAGAGGTCGGGCTCGACGAGCTTCATCAAGCAGCTGATGGGATCGGCCAGCAGGTCGGATAGATCCAAGAAGGCCCACGAGGAGAAGCTCAAGCGCCAGAAGAAGGCGCGCGCCCAGGCGGGCGAGATCGCCTCCTACATCGGCTACGACGCCATCTACAAGGACGGCATAGCCCAGGTGGAGGACGGGCTCTTCTCGCAGACGATCGAGTTCTCGGACATCTCCTACCAGTCGGCGCGGCGCGAGAACCAGCAGAACATCTTCACCGTGCTCTCATCGCTCTACAACTACTTCGGGGCGGACTCCTGCGTCCAACTCACCATCGCCAACGTCCCCATCCCCGACGAGGAGATCGGCAAGAAACGCTTCTTCAAGGCGTCCGACCCCGACACGGAGAAGTACGCCAAGGAGTACAACCGGATCCTCAACGACAAGATGCGCGAGGGGGTCTCCAACCTCACGCGCCACCGCTACCTCACCTACATGGTGGGCGCAGACGACGTCTGGGAGGCGGTGCCGAAGCTCTCGCGCATAAAGGGCGACGTCATCGACACGCTCTCGCGCATCCGCTGCGAGGCCCACGCCCTGAACGGCACCGAGCGCATCGAGGCGATCCAGTCGCAGCTTCGCCCGAAATCCCCCTTCACGTTTGACTGGGACAAGGTGAGCCCCGTGTCCAACACGAGGACCAAGGACCTCATAGCGCCAGCGCTCATCGACTTCAAGCCGCACGGCAGGGCGGACATATTCCGGGTGGACGACGCATACGGCTGCGTGGTCTCCATCCGCACGTTCGGCTCGATGCTCGAAGACGACTACCTCGCCAAGATCATCGACCTTCCCATGCCGCTCTCGGTGAACCTGCACATCCAGCCCATCGCGCAGTCCGACGCCCTCGCGCTCGTGAAGCGCCAGCTCGACTGGATGGACAAGGAGATCATCGACGAGCAGATGAGCGCGATGAAGAAGGGCTACGACTATACGATCCTGCCGCCGGAGCTGAGGTACTCCAAGGAGGAGGCCGAGGAGCTCCTGGACTTCCTTCGCAACAAGAACGAGCGCCTCTTCACCTACACCGGCCTCATCTACACCTACGCGGACACCGTGGAGGCCCTTGAGCGGCAAGTGGACCAGATCGTGTCGATCGGGCAGGGCAACTCGCTCGGGATAGAGCCGCTCTACTACCGGCAGCGCCAGGCGCTTAACTCTGTGCTCCCTTTGGGCATGAACCACATCGACGTCGCCCGCTACCTCACCACGGGCCAGATAGCCATGCAGATGCCCTTCGCCTCGCTGGAGCTCAACCAGGAGGGCGGGGGCTACTACGGGCAGTCCAAGCAGTCGGGCAACCTCGTCATATGCAACCGCAAGAAGCTCGCGAGCCCCATGGGGTTCGTCTGCGGCAAGCCCGGCTCCGGGAAGTCCTTCTCCGTGAAGCGCGAGATCACCAACACCGTGCTCGCCTACCCGGAGGACGAGATAATCATCTTCGACCCCGCAGGAGAGTACGGAAACCTCATCGAGGCCTTGGGCGGCGTGAACGTACGGCTCGCCCCGGATGCGGACACCGCGCTCAACCCCTTCGACCTCTCAGATGTGGAGGGGCGCGCGGACGCCGCCCAGCTCGCGTTCAAGATCGACGCGTTCCTGGCACTCTCGTCGGCGATGATGGCGGAGTCCTCGGAAGGCCTTCCCGAAGCCGACAAGTCGATCATCACGAGATGCGTCGAGGCGGCATACTCCAGGTGCGCCGACGGGCAGGGCATGCCGACGCTCTCCGACTTCCACGAGATACTGAACGGCCAGCCCGAGGCCGAGGCGCGCGACATCGCGCTCAGATACGAGCGCTACGTCACGGGCGCGCTCTCCTTCTTCAACCGCCAATCCAACGTGGGCTTCGACAACCGCATCACCAACATCGATCTGCACGACCTCTCAACCAACATGCGGGTGTTCGGCATGCTCACCGCACTAGAGGCGGTGCGCAACCGGATGTACGCGAACTTCGAGCGGGGCATCACCACCTGGCTCTACATCGACGAGGTCCAGTCGCTCTTCGGGCACCCGACCATCATCGACTACTTCGCGAAGTTCTGGGCGGAGGGGCGCAAGTTCAACCTCATCTGCACCGGCATCTCGCAGAACACCTCCCACATGCTCACCCACGAGCGCGCCCGCACCATGGTGCTGAACTCGGATTTCATGCTGCTGCACAAGCAGGCGAGCCAAGACCTCGCCGCCTGGGCGGACATGCTCTCCCTCTCGGCGGCGGAGAAGGAGTACATCGACGAGTCCATCAAGGCCGGAGAGGGCCTGCTCGTCGCGGGAGGCGCGCGCGTGCCCATCCGGGACGACTTCCCAAAAGGCGCGCTCTACGACCTGTGGAACACCAAGCCCGAGGAGATCGCGCAGCTCAAGCGCGCGCACCTCTTCGAGAGCAACGCGAAGAGGGGCAGAGGCTAGATGGATCCGAGAGAACTCGACAAGGACCGCTCCTCCATCGCAGAGATCGTCACGGCGGAGAAGGTCGACGCCGTGAGCTCGGGAATCGTGAAAGACGACGAGGCCCAGAGCCTCTCCACGCTCGCAAGCAAGGAGGACGCCCTCGGCGCGCGCAGCCCGAAGAAGGGCACGAAGGGCGCGACCCGCAAGGCTAAGGCGTCCACAGCAAGCGCAGGATCGAAGCCAGACGCAGAGCCAGCTTCGGCCCAGTGGCCATCCGAGGAGGCGGCGCATGCGGCGGACGAGACCAGCGGACGGCTCAAGGTGCGCCAGGTGCTGGAGCGACGGGCGGTATCCGAGCTCGACGACACCGACGAGTTCGAGGGCGCGCAGGGCGCATACGACGCCGGGAAGGGCGCAAAGCGCGGCATCACGGCAGCGCGGGAGCGCAAGGCAAAGGGAGCAGCGCGCGCATCCAATGGCGGCAAGGGCGCAGGGGCCGCGAAGGGCAAGAACGCCGGAGCCGCAGGAGCGGGCAAGGCATCCCCGTCTGCAGCGGCCTCGGGACAGGCCCGCGCGGCGCAAGCGTCCGCACAGGCAGCAGGCGGTGCCGCGAAGACGGCGGCATCCGCATCGGGCAGCACCGCCATAGCCGGTGCCGTCGGCGGAAGCGGGCTCGCGACCGCCGGAGGCGTTCTCGCGGGGATCATCGCCTTCGTGCTCGTTGCGCTCCTCGTCGGCCAGATCGTATCGGCGCTCTTCGGGTTCTGGGACGCCGAGGACAAGAAGCACTCCATGGAGGGGCTCCCGCCCTGCATCACCTACGAGATGGTCGAGGAGGCAATACGCTGCCAGGAGGAGTTCGGGCACCCCGCCGGGTGCACGATCGCGCAGATCATCTGCGAGTCGGGACAGGGAGAGACCATGAGCCAGCTCGCGACGCGCGACCACAACCTCTTCGGGATGAAGTGGGCGTCATCTTTCGCCTCGGCACCGGAGGTGGCGGGCAAGGCCGGGTGGACCACCCACGAGGAGTACACGCCCGGGCAGATGTCCACGATCACCGCCTACTTCACGGTCTTCAAGGGAGACGTCGAGTGCATACGCTTCAGGAGCCGCGTGTTCCTCCAGGCCTCCCACTACAAGGACAACGCCCTCATCAGGCATGCCATCGCCGAGCACTCCTCCGACAAGATGGCGGAGGGCCTGAAGGACGCGGGATGGGCGACGTCGTCGTCCTACGTCGAATCGCTCAAGGCGGCGCTCGACGCGTACAACCTGCGCAGGTTCGACTCGATGACGGTCGATGACCTTGAGAGCGGAGCGCTCTCGGCAGACGCGGTCATCGCCGCCGCCTACAGCCAGCTCGGCGTGCCCTACGTGTGGGGCGGCACCACGCCCGGGGTCGGCCTCGACTGCTCGGGGCTCACCCAGTACTGCTATCGGCAGGCGGGCATCATGATCCCGCGAAACTCCGAGGACCAGGCGGCGTTCGGCCGCAAGGTACCGGTGTCTCAGGCAACGCCAGGCGACATTCTGTGGAGGCCTGGGCACGTGGGCATCTACATCGGAGAAGACCGCTACATCCACGAGCCTCACACAGGCGCGGTCTGCACGATTGCAAGCGGCGCGTCGTACTTCACGAGCGCCATAAAGATCAGATAGGAAGGAAGAGGAAATGCCGAAGAAGAACAAGCTCATGCTCGCAGCCGCCGTCATCGCCGTGCTGCTGCTGGTCGGGTCGGGAGTGGCACGCTGCTCGCTCGCCCGCGAGGACGTCGAAAGCACGAATTCTGCCATCGAGGCCATCGAGAAGGAAGAGGCACCGACGTCCCAGCAAGGCGCACCTGCAGAAGGGCACGCGGATAAGGCGGCGGGCATGGAGGCGCTCGTCGGCACCTCCTGGACGGGCATAGAAGATCCCGCCTACACGCTCTCCATCGTCAAGGGCGCGTTCGTCGAGGCGAAGGACGGCCAGACGAGCGTCACCTACTGGACGCTCGACGCAGAGGAGGCAACCGACACGACCGTAACGGCGACCGTGCTCGCCTCGAAGTCGCTGACCGAGGCCGCGAGCCCCTATCTCGTTACCGTGGCCACTGAGGGCGCTGACACCGTTCTGAGGACAGACGCGCTCTCATGCTCGTACAAGAAGGTGCTCCTCGGGGAGAGGGCGCTCTCGTTCACGGGCGTCACCTCCAAGCTGGAAGAGGCCATGGGGGTAGAGACCGCCAAGATCGAGGCGGCCGTGTCCGCGCGGGCAGCGGCGGTATCGCCCAACGCAAGCCGTGCCATCTGGGACGCCGAGGCGTGGATAGACTACGCGAACGGGGCTGCGACCACGACCTTCACGCTCGACGACGGCGCATCGACCATGATCTCGGTCACACGCTCATCCGACGGCGCATCGACCATGATCTCGGTCACACGCTCATCCGACGGCACCATCGAGGCGCTCTGATCCCGATGGAGAAGCTAGGAAACCCCGTCTCAAGCAGACGGTTCATACTGGCCTTCGCGGCCACCTTCGCGCTGCTCACGGCGCTACTCATCCCGACGCACTTCGCGTGGGGCTCGATCGCAGACGACATCAACGCATGGCTCTGCGGGGTGCTCCGCGACTGGTGCAACTGGATCTTCGCCGCGCAGACCGACGTCATGCGATCGCTCGGTGCCACCGGCGTGCTCTCGGCTCCCTTCGAGACGATGCTCACGAGCGCTGGCGACGTGTCGATGTACGACATCGCGCGCGGCGTCTGGCAGGTGGCGGTGCTGCCCATAGGATGCGGGGTGCTCGGGCTCGTGTTCACCTTGAAGCTCATCGAGATCTCGCAGCGCATGGACGGCAGCCAGTCGCTGCCGGGAGTGAAGGAGGTCGTGTTCCTCCTCGTGTTCTTCGCCGTGTTCCTGTTTCTGATCCAGCACTCCTTCGACCTGATGGCCGCGATCTACGAGGTGATAGGGCTCGCGATCGACCGCGTGGAGGGGCTGTTCGGGACGGGCGGCGCTCTCGACATGACGGCGGTGTCCATCGTGACCGCAGATGACGACCTCTCCGCGCTCCTGGCGCTTCTGATAGTCGCGGTCATCAGCTGGCTCGTCGTGCTCATCGCCTACATCGTGGCCCTCGTCGTCTGCTGGGCGCGAGCGATACAGCTCTACATCATGGCGGCCTTCTCGCCGATACCGCTGGCTTTCCTTGGCTTCGACCAGACGCGCCAGATCGGCCTCGGGTACCTGAAGAGCTTCGGGGCCGTCTGCATAGCAGGCCTCATCATCCTGATCCTGCTCATCAGCTTCCCCGTGATCCTGGGCGGCATCGTCGCCGTGAACCCCGGGACGGGGACGCCCATCGACGCCATCGCGAACGGGCTCACCTACGCGCTCCAGTACCTGGCCATGTGCATCCTTCTCGTGCTCTCGCTCGTGAAGAGCGGTGCCTGGGCGCGCGACATCGTGAGCGGCTTCTGATGGCGGAGACGACCTGAGAGGAGGTGGTGCCTATGGAATCGGGCGGAAAACGCTAAGGCAGAAGGGCGCGGAAAACCTCCAAGCAACGCCGCGCCCAGAGATCGACAAGAGATGCAAAGGAGCACTCACATGGAAGACAACAAGAAGAACGTCTACGTCACCGTGCACAAGAACTTCGTGAGGGAGAACATCGAGTACCCCGACCGCAAGACCGGCGAGACCAAGACGTTCAACTCGGTGACGCTGCCGAAGGGCACCGTCATCGACGGAGTGGTCGTCAGCTACTACCAGTTCACGCCCCTGTTCGTGAACCCCTCACGCTTCAAGGGCGAGAACTTCCGCGACATCCCGCTTCTGGCGGACAAGGAGGTCTGGCTCAAGAAGGACGCCCTCGACGCCGACGGGAATCCTGTCCTCGACGAGGACGGGAAGCAGGTCAAGGACATCGTCAAGGTCATGCCAGCACAGCTCAAGGAGGCGATCAACAAGGGTCGCGAGACCTACCTCGCCTCGCTCGACGACAAGGCGAAGGACGCCCGCGAGGCGTCGGCCAACCAGGACCGCGAGGCTCGCCGCGCCGAGCCGGTCGCGCGCTAAGGAGGCGGAAGATGAAAGACATCACTGAAGCAGCGATGGCCTCGAAGGTCGTGCGCTGCATGCTCGCCGCGCTAATCGCCCTGACATCGGCGCTCGGAGCGCTCGGCGTCCAGGGCACTAGCGCCTATGCCGCCGAGAGCGCGAACCTGACGACTGGGGGCAAGATCCCATACGGCGGCTACTCCACCACCTGGATGGAGGCCGACGGCGAGATGGCCTACTGCGCCGATCCCCAATCGGCAACGCCTTCTCCCGGCAGCTACGCCAAGAGCTCCATCGACGCCCCCTCCGGGCGCAACGCCGAGGTGGTGGCTGACCTCTGGTTCGCCTACGGGAGCCCCGGATTCGATGCGAGCCTGTGGCCGGACAAGTGGTACGACGGCACCGAGATGACCTCAGCCCGCTACGCGGCCTGCGCCCACATACTCGTGTCCGACACGTACACCTCCGACGGCTCGTACGCGCTCTACGGCTGCAACGCCGACTTCAAGAGCTGGGCCCGGAAGAACGTCATCGGCTTCGGCACCGACGGAAGCATGATCAACTCGAACGCGTCGGGACGCCTCATCGCCGCGAGGACGGCCGACGTTCCCTCGAACTTCGAGGCGTTCCAGCTCTACACCGGCGAGGGCACCCAGATCATCCTCTCGTTCAAGTACACCCCCTACGGCAACATCGACCTGGTGAAGGTCACCGCCAACGAGGAGATGTGCGAGGACAACCCGCTCTACTCCGTGGAGGGCGCGGTCTACACCGTGTACCGCAACTCGGGCCTCACGGACGCGGCTGGCTCAATCACGACCGACAAGGACGGATGGGGCGTCCTGGAGGAGCTTGAGCCGGGCGACTACTGGGTGAAGGAGACCAAGCAGGCACCTGGGCACGCGATCGACCCGGCCGTGTATCCGGTGAAAGTGGCCTCGGATGAGACCACGCGCGTTAACGGCCAGACCGTATCCGACATCCCGCAGTCAGATCCTGTCGGCATGCTCGTCGGCAAGATCGACGCCGATACGGGCGAGAGCCGACCGCAGGGAGACGCCGCGCTCGCAGGCGCTCTCTTCACCGTCCGCTACTACGCGGGCGACTACGCCGATGCCGCTGCGGCAGAGGCATCTGGCGCGCCCGCGCGCACCTGGGTGTTCGAAACCGATGAGGACGGCTTCGCCTACCTCGCGGACGAGTACAAGCACTCAGGAGACGCGCTCTACTACCAGACAAACGGCGATGCCTCCATCCCGCTCGGCACCGTTCTCATCCAGGAGACGAGGGCCCCGCAGGGCTACAACCTCGATGACGGACACGGAGGGGCACCCAAGGTGTTCTGCGTGCGCATCACACCCGACGGCGCTCAGGGCGAGTCCGTCTACACCTACAACTCGCCCAAGGTGCCAGACACCGTCAAGCGCGGCGACTTCCGCCTCGTGAAGGAAGTGTCCGTGACCGTATACGACGAGCCTGGCGGCGACATGCCCCAGGAGGTCGTGCGCGTGCTCGTGCCCGGTGTGAAGTTCGAGCTCTACAACGACTCCGAGGAGGCCGTGGTCTCGCCCGAGACCGGAAAGCTCGTCGAGCCCGGCAACCGCGTGTGCACCATCACGGTCGACGAGAACGGGCTCGCCACCACCAGAGACGACAACGCCGACGTGAACGGCTGGAGCAAGCCCGCCGACTGGACGGGAGCGCTGGCCTACGGAACCTACCGCGTCCACGAGGTGATCCCGCAAGACGTAGCTGATGCCTTCAAGGCGAAGTGGGGAAAGACGCTCCTCCCCGTGGAGGATTGGAAGACCACGATCCGCGAGGAGGGTCAGTACGACCCGCCGCAGCTCGTGAGCGACCACATCCCGCAGACCCCTCTCAAGGTCGTGAAGGTCGACGCCGAGACCGGCAAGCAGGTGCCGCTTCCCGTGAGCTTCCAGCTTGAGGACGCTAGCGGCAACCTCGTCACCTACACCTCCCATTACCCCGTGACCGAGACCATCGACACCTGGACGGCCAACGAGCGCGGCGAGCTGACGCTGCCGATGCTGCTCGAAGAGGGCGACTACACGCTCAAGGAGGTCCAGGCACCCCACGGCTACGTGCAGGAGCTCGAGGGCAAGGCGTTCCATGTCGGCGAGGGCTACAACGGCTGGGACGACCCGCTCGTCATCGAGTTCGCGAACATGCCCCAGAAGGCGACCATCACCGTCGCCAAGTCCGACTCCTGGACGGGAGAGGCCGTGGATGAGTCCGTCTACATCGTGAAGGCGGCCGAGACCATCCAGACGCCCGACGGCACCATCCGCGCCCACGAGGGCGAGATCGTCGCCACGCTCACGACCGGCGAGGAAGGCAAGGCGGCCACGCCCGAGCTCTACCTCGGAACCTACACGGTATACGAGGCCAAGGCGAAGGACGGCTACGCGCTCGACGTCGTCGAGAAGACGGTGGCGCTGGAGTACGCGGGCCAGGAGGTGGCCGTCTACGACCACGAGGAGGCAGTGACCGACACTCCCACCGACCCCGAGATCAAGAAGGTCGATGCGCTCGATCCCGAGACCCCCGTCGCAGGGGCGGTGTTCCGCATCTGGAACGACGAGGGAACCTTCGACGAGGAGATGACGACCGACGAGAACGGGATCATCTCGCTCGCCTACGCGAAGCACGGTAGCTACCACATCCAAGAGGTGGAAGCTCCCGAGGGCTATGTGATCGCCGACCTCGACGAGGAAGGGAATCCGACCATCACCGACTTCACGGTGAACGACCAGGGAATGATCGAGTGGGACGAGAGCGGTGCCATGGCGCAGGCGCACGAGTTCACGCTTGAGAACATGCCCAAGACCATGAAGACTACCGCCATGGACTCAGAGAGCGGAACCCATGAGGGCCAGGCTCGCGAAGTGCTCACCATCGTGGACACCATCGCCTACACGGGCCTCGTCCCCGGAAACGAGTACACCGTGAGCGGAACCCTCATGGACAAGGCCTCGGGCGAGCCCGCGCTCGACGACGAGGGCAACGAGATCACGGCGTCCACCACGTTCACGGCGGATGAGTCGTGCGGCACGGTGGATGTGACCTTCACCTTCGCGGGGGCGAGCCTCGCGGGCAAGTCGCTCGTCGCATTCGAGACGATGGAGTTCGAGGGGGCAGAGTACATGGTTCATGCCGACATCGACGACGTGGAGCAGACGGTGGCTATAGCGGACATCGCCACCCAGGCGCGCGACGCCGAGACCGGCACCAACACAGGCACCATCGGCGAGCACGTGAAGCTCATCGACACGGTTGCCTACACCGGGCTCGCGCCGGGCAGCACCTACAAGCTCTTCACCATGCTCATGGACAAGGCTACCGGAAACCCAATCTTGGGCGATGACGGCCTTCCCATCGTGGGAACGACCGAGTTCGTGCCCGAGACCCCGGACGGAATCATCGACGTCGAGGTCGAGATCGACACGCGCGAGCTCGCAGGCCATGACATCGTGTTCTTCGAGAAGCTCTCAGACGCACAGGAGAACATCGTCGCAACCCACGAGGACATAAACGACGGCGGCCAGACCGTGAGCTTCCCGGAGCCCGAGCCCGTGCCCGAGCCCGAGAACCCCGGGAAGGGATACCCGAAGACCGGAGCATTCGCTGAGGCCGATCCCGTAACTGCCAGCGTCGCGGTGATCCTGCTCTGCGGCATCGCCGGTGCGACCTATGCCTACGTCCGCCGCTCCCGCAAGCAGACCGACGCCATCGAAGAGATGGAGGAGGAAGCGCTGGCGGCAGCTGACGAGGACTAGGACCGACCCTTCGCGCAAGCGTCAGGAACCTTAGCTGAGAGCTAAGGACGGCAGGGTGGGGCGCTCGCTGGGCGTCCCACCCTTTTTCGATACAAGGAGCAAAAGATGAAGAGAATCAGGAAGGCAGTTAGGGTTACGAGCGTGATTATGGCCGCCATACTCACCGCGCTCGTGGCCACCGTCCTCTGCGCGCCGGAGGAGGATCGCATTGCGCTGACCGAGGCGTTGGACGGCCTTCATGACCAGGAAGAGTCTGGAAGGCAGATCGATTGGGACAGCCTTCCCGCAGAGGTCATCGCATGGGTGGAGGTGCCAGGCACGGGAATAGACGAGCCGGTCGTGCAGGCCTCGCCCGATTCCCCGAACGCATACCTTTACAGGGACGTGTTCGACCAGGGGGCGTATGGGACGCCCTACATTGACTGCGAGTGCTCGATAGATTCCAGGCTCGTCATAGTCTACGGCCACCACATGTCCGACGGGACGGCTTTTGCCGAGTTCGCCGACTTCATAGACGAGGAATTCGCCCGAGAACACAGCCGCATCATCGTCTACAAGCGAAGCGGAGAGGCGCTTGATCTTGAGGTCTGCGCCATCGACGTGGTGAACGCCAGTCGGGAAAGATTGGTGATCGATCAAGAAGAGAGCTTTGAAAAGATTGTAGGAGCAGCAGACTTGCAGCTTTCAGACCCAGCAGAGGCAGAGCAGCTCTTCGCTTTCACCACCTGCTCCTATCAAACCTGGAATTCTCGGACGATAGTATATGCGCATCACGCTTAGGCGGGCACAAAGGTACCGATAAAAGCCAGCCCAACGAGCGCGGCGATCGCTATGGCAACAACTCTTATTACGTACCTCAAATTCGGGGCAAGCCTTAAATCCCTGACTAGGGATTTCGCGGATACACAGACATGCGCCGCCAAAGCAACATCCAACGTCAGCACGATTACGAACCACAGGCGAGTTTCAAAAACCGTCAAGACATGCGCCACACCCACAACTCCGACAAGAACACCGCTGATCCATTTCTTCAGCTGGTGCGCCTTCTTCTTTGCGCTAGGCGGCCTTACCTCGTCGTGGAGCATATGCCTTGTGGTACCGATACTCAGAGCCACGTGAAGCACGGCTATACAAACACCAACCCAAACTACCCAGCCCACCTCTCCCGAAGCGACGCTCCAGCAGAATAACGCCCCCATGATCGCATGGGCGGAAAATACCGCCAGCAGCAGCAAGGACACTATTCCGTTGGCATATCTGAGCATCTATCATGTGCCCTATAGCGAGCGCAGGAGCTTCACGTATTGCGAGACGTAGGATGTCTCGTTGTCGAACCATGCTGCAACCTCCACGAGATATCCTTCCTCAAGCGGCGACACCTTCGTCTGTGTAGCGTCGAAAATGGAGTAAAGGTCGGTCCCAGCGATGTCGGAGGACACCAGCTCCTCTTCCGTGTAGCCGAACATCCAGCTCTCTTGTGCGTGCATTAATTCGTTCAGCCTATCGGCATCGAGCGCTCCCTCGCCACCATAGGAGACGACGGCGTACAAGGTGCTGAGGCTGCCTCTCGTGACCGGGACTCTGATAGCATAGCCAGAGAGCTTCCCTTGCAGTTCAGGCAGCACGAGCCCCACCGCTTGGGCGAAGGCGGCTGTGGTGGGGATGATGTTCTCGGATGCCGTGCGCGATCGCCGAAGGTTGCCTTTGGGCTGCGCGTCGTCGAGCGTCATCTGTGACGGAGTGAGCGCATGGATGGTGGTGGCGATGCCCTGGCAGATAGGTGCAACCTCGTTCAGAGCCTTCGCGAATGGAGCAAGCCCCACGGTCGAGCACGATGCGGCAGATATGATGTCGTCCGATTCGGTAAGGATAGAGTCGTTTATCCCGAACACCACGGTCGGTACGTCGCTTCCCGCTGCGGCGGAGATGAGCACCCTCTTAGCGCCCGCGTCTATGTGCGCCTCGGCCTTTGCGCGCGAACAGTACGCCCCGCTGCATTCGAGCACAACGTCGATCCCGAGCTCTCGCCAGGGCAGCGCGGAGGCGTCGGGCTCGCGGAATGCCCTGACGGCCTTCTCGCCGATTGTGAGCACCCCCGCTGCCTCGTCGAAAGAGACCCTCTCTCCCAAAGCGCCGTATTCCGTGCTATGCGCCAACAGGTATGCGATCGTCTCCATGGAGGCGATATCGTTCACGGCAACGAGTTCCACATCCTCGCACTCCAATAGCGAGCGCACGACCAGACGCCCTATGCGTCCCATTCCGTTCACAGCGACACGTTTCATGTGAATTCTCCTATCCTGGGTTTCCGGTGATGAAGCATATGAGGTTGATGATCTGAGGGAAGAGCGCCATCACCACGGCAGCACGTATCACCTGCATGATCACCACGTCGGTGTTCTTCACGTGCAGGTCCTCCATGATGAGCGCCATGTCGGAGGCCCCTGCGGGAGAGGCCATGAGCATGCCCTCCTTGCGCCCGTAGCCGAACAGCCTGCTCTCAAGCTTACCGGCGGCGAAGCAGTTCAGCGTGTAGCCTGCGATGAGGATGAGCGCGGGCAAGATCAGGTCGGGCAGCCCCGCAAACCCTTCTGCCGTGAGCAGGGTCCCCAAGTAGCAACCTGCGAGAAGCTGGCATCCCTTCTTCACTACCTTGGGGATGAATGCGAAGTCGAAGGCGAGCTTCAGGACGGACACGGCAACGATGGAGGCCGTGAAGGTAAGGCCGGGAATGCCGCTCGCCTTGCCGAGGGCGCCCGCGACGACGGCCACGGCCAAGGCGGCCACGGTCGAGGCGGCGGATTTCTGCTTCGACTTCACGCGCTTGGCATCCTCTCCCAGCGCCGCATCGCCCGGGTCGGGGTGGCCCTGTTTCGTTCGCAGCCGGTCGAACGCCTCGATCATGATGGGGAACACGCCGATGCCGAGCACCTGGCGTATCAGCTGCATGATGGTCACGTCTGGAGCGTTCGCGCCCATGGCGGCGGCCACGATGGGCGTGTCGTTGATGCCGCCCGGCACCGCGCACATGAGCGAGGTCACCAGGCTCAAGGGAGATGTCGCCCATATGAGGAATCCCACGACCAAGTTCAGCAGAAGGAAGATCGCGAGCAGAAGAACCATAGGCTTCAAAAAGCCGCGCATCCGCTCAATGTCGCTTCGCTCAAGGGAGCACCCCACGAACGCGCCCGCCACCATCTGCACGAGCGTGCGCGTCTCGGTAGGAAGCCACGCCTCGCCGGTTGCTATGCTCAACACCGACACGCCCACGAAAGCGCCTATCATGAAACCGGCAGGCACCTTGAACTTCTTGGCCAGAAGCCCGCAAGGGATGCCAACCGCCAAGGTCAATGCTGCGCACATGATAAGATGCTCGTCCACTTACGCTCCTGTCTATTGATGCTTGGGCGAGTATAATGCAAGGCCAATCACGACGTTTCGAACGATGAAGAAGCGAAGCGAGTTATATACTGTTCCGTATCGTTTCGCACGATTTCGCGCAAGGAGCAATGTATGAACCAAGACGAGGCATTGACCGCTGAGGAAGTCGCCAGGCTGCTGAAGGTGAGCCGTGGCACCGTCTACGCCCTCAAGGACAAAGGGGAGCTGCCCTCGTTCCTGGTCGGCCGCAAGCTCCGTTTCACAAGGAAAGCCGTTCAGGAGTACATCGAGCGCGATCAGCCGCTAGGCGAAAACCCAGGGCGGGAAGTCCCATTCGTCACCGCTGCGCACCAGCCTGAGAGCTTCGTCATCTGCGGTCAGGACATAATCTTGGACGCGCTTTCGAACTACATGAACCAGGCGGGCGTGCCCAGCCTCCGCTCGTACGTGGGAAGCTACGACGCGCTCACCGCCCTCTATAAGGACGAGGTGCAGCTGGCATCATCGCACCTCTGGGATGGCGAGACCGACACCTACAACGTGCCGTTCGTGAGAAGGCTCCTCCCGGGCGTTCCCGCCGTGGTCGTGAACCTCACGTACCGCACGCAAGGATTCTATGTAGCCAAGGGCAACCCTCTTGGCTTGAAAACATGGGAAGACCTCGCGAGACCCGGGATCCGCATCGTGAACCGCGAGAAAGGCGCTGGGTCGCGCATCCTTCTCGACGAGCACCTGCGCACGGCGGGGATCAACCCGCAAGAATTGGAAGGTTATGACAACGAGGTGCAATCCCATATCGCCGTCGCCAGCACGGTGGCGCGCGGGCGGGCGGACGTCGCCGTCGGCAGCGAGAAGATAGCGCGCCAGGTGGACGGCCTCGACTTCGTACCGCTTCAGAAGGAGCGCTACGACCTCGTGTTCAAGAAGAAGGACATCGACACCAGGCCGGTGCGTGCTCTCATGGGGATCCTCGAAACCGGAATCTTGAAGGAGGAGTTCTCGTCCCTCGGCGGCTACGATACGACAAATATGGGCAAGATCATGTGGATGGGCTAAGTATTGCTAAAGTGCATGGAGGAATCTCGCGATCTCCTCGATCGTTGATTCATCCATCGAGTAATGCATCCATCTGCCCTGCTTTCTCGCTTTGACCAAGCCGGCGTCTCTCAGCAGCTTCATATGATGGGATAGCGTTGGCTGCGCGATATCCAGTTCGTCAAGAATGCGGCATGCGCAGATTTCGCCCTGGCTTGAGATCAGGTTGATAATCCTCAAGCGATTCTCGTCACCGAGGGCCTTGAAAGCTCGTGCTTCTTTCTCTGTGTCCATTCTGGACCCCTTGCGTGTCTGATGCATAGATATATCTAAATATATTCCACTACGGTTAGAGTTCGGTCAAGAGAGAAACCGGGATGCATCCTTCATCTGATGGATGCATCCCGGAGTTGCCCCCGACATGCCTAGATCAAACTTGCTATTTCGTCCGAGCTCAGCACTTTGCCCTGAGAAACAACCTTCCCGTTCACGAGCAGCGCAGGTGTGGACATGATGCCCGCGTTGGCGATGGCCGCTGGGTCAGTAACGTAATCGACGCTCACCTTCCCATTAGCCTTTTTCGCCGCTTCCTGCGCATTGTCGTTGAGCTGATGGCAGCGCTTGCAACCCGGGCCGAGGACGGTGAGCGTGACCAGATCCTCTCCGGACGCATCGCAAGCTCCTCCGCAATCACACGTCGTAGATGCTTGCTCGCCTTCGGGCACCTCCACGATTTCCATCTCGCAGCAGCTCTTCTTCTCTTCTTTGCCGAACACCTTTCCGAACAATCCCATTTCCTTTTCCTTTCTCCTATGGGTCTTCTATCCTTTTGCTACACGCATGCCGCTATGGCATGACAAGCGTGAATGCGAAGCCTGTGCCTATGGCCACCAACAGGATGCACAGCACGAACGTCACCACCATCGGCTTCTTGAATATGCTGTTCAGAAGCGACACCTCGGGGATGGAGCAACCGGCACCGCCCAGTATTAGCGCGATGACGATGCCCGAAGACACGCCCTTCTCCATGAGGATGCCCGCGATCGGAATCATCGTCTCCACACGGATGTACATGGGTATGCCAATCACGGCGGCAAGCGGGATTGCCCAGAGGTTGTCGGCACCGGCAAAACCCTCCAGGAGCTCGGTCGGCACGAACCCGTAGATGAAGGCCCCGATGCCCGCGCCGAGGAGCAGCCAGCCGACGACGCCTTTGAACAGCCCGATGGCGTCTTTTAAGGCGTACTTGCAGGCCTGCGCCTGCTTCTGCCAGAACGTGCCCTTCAGGTTCTCCCACGTTGCCTCGTCGCCCCCGCAGCAGCCGCCCTTGACGGCGACGTTCTTGATGTAGCGGGAGAACCCGAGCGCATCGAGAACGAGCCCCGCGCACACCGCGAACGCGAAGGTGATGACGGCGTAGGTCACTGTGGGCACCGGGCCGAAGAACACGAGCAACAGCGCTATGATGGCCGGGTTGAGGATGGGCGACGTCATCAGGAACGATATGGCTCCCGAGAAGGGCGCGCCACTCTTGAAGAGCCCCACAAGAACGGGGATGGTGGAGCATGAGCAGAACGGCGTCACTGCGCCGAGCGCAGCGCCAAGAAGCGCATTTGTCACCTTGTGGGGGCGCGACAGGATGCGCTTGATGCGCTCCTTCGACACCCAGACCTGCAACAGGGCCACGAAGAAGCTGATGGCGATGAAGAGCAGGAAGAGCTCTCCGAACAGGTAGGCGAACGTGCCCAGCACATTGAGCAGGTTCTCCACCGTGAAAAGATCGTCGAACACGTTATCTCCTTTAGGTCGTTGATGATTCGGGCATACGAAGATGCCGTCCTACACCGACCTGCACCTATAGAGCCTCTTGCATCTGCACATACGCCCCTCCTCACACGAACAGGGGCTGCAGCCAGTTGAACACGTAGCCGCTTATGATCATCCCCACGAGGCAGATGCCGACGAACGCGGCGAGCAGCTTCGGCTTCACCACGCGCGAGAGCATGGTGAGCGAGGGGATCGAGAGCACGGTGACGCTCATCATGAACGCGAGAATGGTTCCGAGTCCTACGCCCTTCTGGAACAGCGCCTCGGCGATGGGGATGGTGCCGAATATGTCGGCGTAGATGGGCGCGCCGACGAGTGTGGCGAGCACGACCGCGAGCGGGTTGCCGTCGCCGAGGACGGCCTCAATGATGTCCTGTGGGATCCAGTTGTGGATGAGTGCGCCCACGGCCACGCCGATAAGGATGAACGGGAAGACCTTACGAAAAGTCTGCCCAGTCTGTTCGAGAGCGTAAGAGACACGTGCTCTTTTGGTCATAGCCTCGGCCTGCTCAGCATCGACAGCTTCTCCGCGCACGAAGTCAGCCACCTGGTCGTCCATCCCCAGATGCTGGATGATGGAGCCGCCCGCAACGGCGATGATAAGGCCTACCACCGTGTAGATGAGCGCCACGTGCGGGCCGAAGATGCTCATGATGAGGATGATGGAGGCGATGTCCACCATGGGCGATGATATGAGGAATGAGAACGTGACACCGAGAGGCAGTCCTGCTCGCGTGAACGCGATGAACAGCGGGATGGACGAGCAGGCGCAAAACGGCGTCACGGTGCCTAGGAGTGCGCCGACTATGGTGCCGCCGATTCCCTTGAAGCGCCCGAGGATGCGCTTGCTGCGCTCGGGAGGGAAGTAACTCTGTATGTAGCTGATGATGAAGATCATCACGCATAGCAGAATGACGATCTTGATGGTGTCGTAGATGAAGAAATGGATGGTGCCTCCCCACTGGGAGGTGACATCCAGCCCGAATGCGCCCACGAGCTTCGCCACTAAGTCCGATAGCCACTGCATCTTGAGCACCTGATCCATGAAGAAAGATCCGACCGCTTCCATTCACGCTCCTATACATTCAAAATCTTCGATGTATTCCGAAGTATATCGACATATCTAAAAGTGTCAATATGTATGACTGCGATATCCCCTTCCTTGTTGTGCAGCTCGATTAACTGTCTGTCAACATCGACACTGCTCTTAGTGAAATAAACGGCAAACGGAAGGAGTCGATGCGCGTCTTCTGGCTAAGAAGTGCATTCCGTGTTCGTTGCCGGACGAGAGATCCATTATTCCATGCTGCATCTCTCACTCAAATTGCGAGCTAAAACTCAGAGAATGGATTTAAATAGCTAACCGGCAGAAAGGCAATATCATTCATGAAATATAGCCAACCTTCCCGAATTCGATGACACCTCGCTTCGGAAAACTGACCTGGTAATTATTGGCAGACGTTGTATCGAAGGGCAAGGCATCTGGAGAAAACATATCGATAGAGGCTGAGTCTGGCATGAACCTCTCATACTCGAACACCTCGATGCCTAAAGACTTAAGCGTAGACTCTGGCAACTCGTAGTCCTGGTCAACGATACCGAAGAAAGTGATACCTCTATCGACAGCAAACGACATAAGCAAGCTTTGTCCAGCGTTGTATGTAATGCCTCCCACTGCGGAGCCGACGAAGCTGCCCAGCAAGTATCCGATCATCGGGACCATCGGAAGCGTAGCTTGGCCAACAGCGCCTCCCGCCAACGCAACAGCGGAAATGAAAGTATCCCTGACGACGGCATCGGCAAACTCGCGATTGCCCATCTCTCCCTTAGCGACTCTCACACCGTTTCTGATTGCGTTCACAGCGACAACAGTGGCGCTAGCGACTATGGAGGGGTTGAAATCTTTAACAGATTCGCCAAGAAGACCCGACCGCATCGCCTCTACGATCGCGGAGCTGATGCTTCCTGTCACGAAAGCCGAACCGCTTTTCGTTGCCAAATCCGTCCCTGAATCTTGGAATCGATCCAAGTCTATCTCGCCGGTTGCAACCAATTCCTCTATACAAGAGACAAGGAGTGGCCCTGCCTTCAGGACCGCCGCTATCATCGCGGCAGACATGCCCGCCTTAAGAGAAGATGCCAGGATGTGCTTCGCTTTTATCATCTGGTCTACGGAGATACCATAATCTTCGAGATTGAGTTTTCCTTCTTTAGCGTCTCGTGCGATCTGTTTTGACTCCTCGCGAGAGAATGATTTCGACTTGATGCCCTTCTTGTCCTCGACGACCTCAGACAGCTTGCTTTTGGTCTCCGAATAGCGTTGGGCATTCGCCTTTCTCGTCACGGATTCCTTCGCAGCTTTCCTGTCCAGAAAAAGCTCAGCATCTTCTGTCTGGCCTTTCGGTATGACGCGCCCCATGCCCTCGTATATCGGACTGCTCTGATCTACGTCGCCTTGGGCGATGGCATGTGCGGCAGCTGCTTTTGTAGATGGATTGTTAGCGGCCTCCTGATAGGTCACCGACTGCGCCTTCGCGCTCTTCGCCCCATCGGCGTAGGACTTGACTTGGAATTCCTCTCCCGTGTTCAAAACGATATCCGGAGAAGCGAAAGTTGTGACCCTCGGGACAGTCCCACGATTTTCAGACTCGGATAGTATCGCGTCCACATTGAACGTATGAGCGAGCAGATACTCGGCGATATCGCCGCTGAGGAAATCCACCGACTTGTTGGTACCTAGCGCCTCTATCGCTTCGGCTAGGGCAGCGATCTCCTCCTCAGCAAGCGCAATACGCTCTGCGGCGTCGTTGGCTGCAATCTGGGCACCAGCGTTCTGCGCATAGTATTCAAACCCTTCTGCGTAACCCACGTCCATCTTATTCGCCCAAGAACTCCGTCAGCCCGTCCATATACAAGATCAGGGTCAACAGCGAATACTGCTGATCCTTCGCTTCGGCGGCCTGAAGCATATCGCCCGCTTTCGCCAGAGCCTGTCCGGCTATGTTGACCGCCGCTTGGCCATGGATGGCGGCAGCAGACGCAACCCCGAGAACAGGTGAAAGGAAGGCCAAAGGAACAGGAAGCAGGGCGATGGCGTCATCCGGCTTCGCTTGCTGGTTTTGCTGCTCGGCCTCTGATGGGCTGAAGTGAAGATCGAGCTCCTTCTTGAAGGTCTTGCCGTATTTCTCGCAGAGCTCCTTGAATTCGCCGTAGTTGTCCTTGTTGAGGCTCCCGTCATCCACGAGCATATATGCCTGCGCGCCAAGCCAACCGTAGCTCATTCCAACGGCATAGAACTTGACATTCATATTGCTACGGGCTTCTCGGGCGCTCTCGTTGTCGCCGATGAAGAGAATATGATTGGTGGAGTTAAGGCAATTGAGATTGTCCCTGTAGTGCTTTTCGTCCCAAACGACCGCATCGACCGAGCCGTCCTTTGTTCCAACCTGCTTGTCATCCGAATCGTCGAATGCGCTTATCAGCTGTTGCAGGTATGTTGCGTATTTCCTGTCAGACTCATTGCTGACGATGATCAGTTTCTTCTTCATCTAGTCCTCCAGTATTATCTTAGAGACAATTGTATTCTAGGAATTATCAGGAGGCCGATGCAGCTCGGTATAATGCACGGCATCCATATCAGTTTCTATGTTATCGGATCTTACTTCGTTGCGATGTCCCATAAAGGGACATGATCTTCAAGACAATTATTCGTGGAGCAAGGGGAAGAATGTGAGCGAAGAAGACTTAAGGCGAGCTCAAATTGAGCAAGAGGCTGTCGAGTTCAGCGAGAGGTTAGCTATCGAGAACCCTGGCATGTACGAAATCGAAGAAATGAAGGAATTGATAGAGCGCCATGACAAGGTTGAAGAGATAACGGACAAGGCAATCAGGGAAGATTTCGCATCTATGCCTCCCGCTATGCAGGAGCAGATGAAGGAAATGCTCAAAGCCTCAGATGTTTCAGTGGAGGTATGGAAAGAAATCTTCGGCGAGGACTTCTGATTTACCGTAGCATCGATTAGCCGCCAGTTAATGAAAAGATAGTTCTTACAGGCTATTCTTTGGATCAAGGGAGCCGGATGTGCGACTGGCCAGACTACCGGCTCCCGTTTCCATGCTAGATCCCCGGATAGGAAATGTCCCATTCCTCCGGGCATGTGGATACAATGCCCTCGATATCATCCTTCAGCACATTCGCGAGCATCTGGCACATGCAATAGTCAGTGGATTCGGTGCCCACGTGCGAGAGGGCTTCAGCGACTCCCGAGATGCTGGACAACGAGTTTCGGAGCTGGTCTTGGAAAGCTAGCAATTCCACTTCCGTCATAAATGTTCCCTACTTTCGCGATAACGGGGATGCTGGACATGCGAGCAATGGTAGTCCTTGGATGCTATTCCCAGTGACCTCCCACGACCTTTGTTTCCCAATGTCCTTCTTCCGCATAGCTCGCTGTGTCGTATCCGGTGATCTCGCGGCGCACCTCGCTGTGGTGTCCCGAACTTTCGCCGGCTTTCATATGAGCCTTCGCATGCGCAGAGGCGTTGCCCGTGACGTTCTGTCCGCAGATGTTGCAAATCGAGACCTCCACGGTGGAGTAAACGGGAATGCTCTCGGTCCACGCGGCCTTGTCCACGACCCAAACCTGCTCGGTGTCCTCGATCCATTTCCTCTGCGGCGCGCTCTGGGCAGGGGCGGAGGCATTCGGCTTGCTCTCGCTCTTCGGTTCGGATTGCGATGAACCGGAAGCTGGTTGCCCCGGTGTCGCAGCAGTCGCATCGACGGAGCCGTCGCCTTCTTGAGATACCGTCTCATCATTTGCAGACTCGACAGCCTCCGATTCTTGTGTCGCGGAATCCTCCTCGGTCTCACCGGATTCGGTGACCTCCGGAACATCGATGCCTTCTACGGCTCCGCCCGCTGCATCTGCGACGGCACGGCTCGCCCCGATCCCCCCTGCGCTCACGTCGCTTGAGCAGGACACGAGCGCTACGCCCAGAGCCAGCATGATGGCCAGGACTGCGCAGACAGCCGCCAGCTTTCCATTATCGCTTCTGGTCGAATCGCTGATCTTCATTCATCTCACCTTCCTACATGAAGCGGAACACCGCTTTGATAAGCCAACGCAGAAAACTACCAACCAGCTTCATCCATATCGCCCCATTCCTCGGCCTGCTCGTCCTCTTCCTTTTCCCTCATCTTGCTCTCCGCCTCGATCGATGAGATGACGGCATCCACCACCTCTGCCGGTATCCCCGGCACCTTCGGGTTCGGTTTCCCGGTCATCCTCTTGAGGTATCCGAAGAGCTCCGCGATCCTCGCGTGCAGCCCCTTCGAGGAGCTTCCGATGCACTCGTAGGCCGCCTCGTCGAACGCCTGCAGGTCGACGAGCTCTCCGAACACGCGCTTCATGATCGCCTCGCCGTCCACTACGACGAGCTCCACATGTCCGAGTTCCTCGGCGTCGGCGAGGAGGAACTCCCATCCGCGCCTGCGCCTGGCTGCTGGCACCTGGCCGTCATTGTCTTCCATCTTCTCTGCCTGGTAGCTGTGGGCGGCCATCCAGAGACCGCCATCGCCTAAGGTGTCGAAGCGCACCTCGAAGTTGGTGAGCATGTTCGACTTTCCAAGGGGCGTGGCGGCGGTGAAGGTCGCCGTGTCGAAAACATCGAGCTTCTGGTCGTCGTATGTGACCTTCACTATCATCTGTCGCTCCTCTCGCGGTTGCGCCTCTGCTCGGCCTCCTGGGTCCTTGGCGCGGGCTGGTGTTGGTTTCCGTGCCGCCTCGTCGATGCGGGAGCCGACTCGCTCCTGCTCCTATGAGTCATGAGGTTGTTCTCTGCGACGTAGACGCGCGCCTCGGTCAGACGCCTGAAGCCCTCGCTGCCGAGCTGATCCCTTCGGGCGATGGTGGCGGCCCTCGCATCGAAATCCTCCAGGTAGCGGATATCGAACTTCGCGCACGTCTCAAGGACGGCTGAGAGTCTTGAGAGGTCCTGCAGGTCGTTGAGCTCAACGGCGTTCACAGCCCGTCGGCGTATCTCGCCCTCGGTCTTGCGCTCGGGGTGGTACGCCGACTGCCTCTCGAAGCGGCTTCTCAGCATCTGCTTGCCGAAGGTGAAGCCGAGCCTCTCGCCGGACACCTTCTTGGTCGGATCGTCGGCGAGCGAGAAGATCCAGTCGTCGCGCCGGGCCTTCGACGAGTTGTCGGCCACGTCGATGCCGAGGCGTCTGAGAGCCTCCATGAAGTCGGCCTCGCTCCGGGACGTGTTCTTCGCGAGCGCCACGCGCGCCCTGATGTCGCCAACCCACGAGTAGTTGCCGGAGCGCATGATCTCCTTCTCGGCGCGCCCGAAGTAGATACTCTGGCGCGTACGCGCCGTCTTGAGCCCGGCGCTCTTCTGGGATCTCTCGGGCATGACGTTAGAGAGCCCCTTAAGTCCGCGTTCGCGCGCCATGTCCTGCAGCGCCCGGTTCAAGTCCTCGGGATGCTCGGTCTGCATGCGGTAGCCGGTCTTCAGGTTCACGTTGTTCACGACCACGTGCGCATGGGGGATGCGCCCCTCGTTGTCCTCGTGGTAGACGATCGCCACCTCGTGATCCGGGAAATAAGCCCCGACCCATGCCTGCGCGAGCTCGCGCAGCGCGGGGAGGTCGATGCGGTCCTCCGGGTCGGGCGAGATGACGAAGTGCTTGAAGGTGCGCGCTTTGAGGCCTCGCCACCCTGAGTTGGTGCCGTAGGCTTCCCTCGTGGCGTCCATCTCCACGTCCCAATCGACGAAGATCGCGCTCTGGCCGCGATCCTCGCACACCCACTCTCCGTCGAGCGGCAGGTTCAGGACGTCGCGTCCGATGGCTCGGTTCTTCTTCTCAAGGTAGCGCCTGATGCCTGCCACCGACCCATGCCCCGATATCGGCTTCAGGATCGGCATCGCTCACGCCTCCATGATCGTCGAGCACTGGATGCGTGCCAGCTCGTAGACGATCCGCTCGGCGTTCTCGTTCACCGCCGCGAGCTCCGTCTCGATGGTCTCGGCCTTGGGGGCGATGAGCTCCGTGGTCGCCTTGCCGTGGACGATGTAGTAGTTGATCGAGTTCATGGCATGCACGGCCTGGTTGTAGTGGTAGCCCCAGCGCGTGAGCTCCCGCGACATCTGGCGCATCGTCTTCCTGTCGATGACGACGCCGTCGGGGATCTCTCCCTTGGCCGCCTCGGCGAGCATGGGGATGCGGATGAGGTAGCGCAGGTACTTGGACTGCGAGAGCTCCGACACGCGGCAGCGCTCGACGAGCTTCTGGTAGTCGTCCTCCGCGAGGCGGAAGCTCAAGGTCCTGGTCTTGTTCATGGGGTTCATAGGAATACCTCCTGGTTGCTGTTCCAAAGATTCGTATCAGGGGCGCGGGGGATCCCCCGCCAAGCGGAGGTGAAGGGCGCAAGTCCCGAGCGCCTGCGCTTGCCAGATCCCCGGGAGTTGGCGGAGCGGAGCCCCCACGAGGCTCAAGCGACATGACTGCTCCATCGCCTCCCGGGGCAAGTGCTATGGCGTCATCGAAGATGTAATACGCCATAGGCTACTTGCTGGATTCGGCGTCTAAGCGCCGATAAGTCCCAAGGTGGTCACTTAATGCACATCTTCGAGATTCGTGCGCTTACCCGCCGTATCTCCGCGACCGCCTCGCAATCGGCCTTCGAGGGCTTTCCCTCCATCGAGGACATGTACGAGCGGAGGTCGTCGAGGATGCGGACGAGCCTCCTGTCGCACGGGCTCTCCAGTTCGAGCTTGCGCTTGAGGTACTCGGTAGTCTCCTTCTTGGAGAGCCCTGCGGGACGGCTCATGTAAAGGCGCGTCTGCTTCTCCCTCGGAAGGCCTTTGAGTATCTCGACGCTCGATGCGGAGAGCCTTCCCTCGTTGGCCTCGATCGCCCAGTTCCTGGAAAGGTCGCTCTGGATGGTCTTGGCCATCTTCTCGTCGCGCAAGATCGTCCTTCCGGATACGGCCTTGCCGGTCTGCCGCTCGATCATCTCCGCCTTGATGTCCTCGGTTCGCTTCCCCTTGAGCGACGGGTCTTCCGCGCGGAGCCGCTCCGCCTCGATGCCGAGCGCCTCCGTCGCGAACGCCCTCTCGGTCACCGTGAGCGAGCGCACGAAGTAGTTCGCCGTGTGGAGGAGCGTTATCGCCTGAGAGTCGGTGATTCCCTCGACGATGCGGCAGGGAATGCGCGAGAACGCGTCATCGTCTTCCGCGAGGAGGCGGAACGCCTCAAGGCGGCGGTGCCCCGATATCATCTGGTAGCCGCCGTCGGAGAGCTTCCTCACGAGCGGGAGGTCGGTGAGGCCGTCGCGCTTGATGGAGCTCGCGAGCTGCCTTATGGCAGAGGCGTCCATGGAGTATGCGACGTTCGCGGGGTGCGCCGCGATGTCGTCGACATCGATCTCAAGGACGGGGAAGCGCTCGCGCGTCTTGGACTTCTCATCCAGGAGCCCTGAGATCGAGAAAGACTTGGCGACTTCGCTAGTCGAGCTCATTGAGAACCTCCTCCGCCAAGGCCGCATAGTCGCGCGCAGGCCTGCTTCCGGGCTCGAAGGATGCCACCGGCGTCCACTGCCAGCTTCCCTCGCATACCTTGGCCGAGGCGTGGATCACGCTCGTAAACTGCGCATCGGGGAAGAAGCGGTCGAGCACCTCTGCCCCCGTCCTCTCGGCCTTGGTCATGCGGCCGGGAACGCACGTACGGAGGATGCGGTATTTGGGGCAGGGCATGCGAAGCGCCTCTGCGATGGACTTCGTGGCCTCCACCGTGAGTGCCGTGCCCCGCATTACCGTCGAGTCGAGCTTCACCGGGATTACGACGATGCCGCCATCCGCAGCCGCGAGGTAGGCGTTGAAGGCCAGGCGCTTGAGCACCGGAGAGCAGTCGATGATCGCGATGTCGTAGGTGTCTGCCACGTCGTCGAGCGCGAACTTGAGCCTCTGTTCGCGGAGCAACAGCTCGTTCTGGTCGACGAGCTCGATGGTCGACGGGATCACAGACAGGTTATCCGTGCCGGTCTCGAAGGCGAGGTCGGCGACGGAGGCTTGCCCATAGAGGAGCTCTATGGAGCTTCGGCCCTCCGCCTTCGCCCTATCGTAGAGCCCGTAGTAGTCGGTCGCGGAGGCCTGGGGGTCGAGATCGATCAGGAGCACCCGCCTGCCTGCATCGGCGTAGATGCTCGCGAGATTCACGGCGCTCGTCGTCTTGCCCACACCTCCCTTGTAGTTGGAGATAGCTATGGTGCGCATGCTTGTCCTTTCTCCCTTGCATCTCGCGCCCGCAGGTTGGAGGTTGGGCGCTTCGAGTGGATTTGTATTACATTCGGTATTGTACCCTAAAACAGTTCACTTGTGAACTGTTTTAGGGTACTTTGCGAGCACTACCACCAAGCGTGGTAGAAGAGCTCATCCTCCTCGCCGGTCTCCTCAAGCACATGCCCCAGCATGCTGATCGTCTGGTCGATGCAGTCGGTGTAGTACTCGTCGCCGTAGCCGAATGCTCCGAAGAAGAATCCCTCCTGCACAGGCAGGAGCTTTGGTGCCAGAAAGCGATCATCTTTCACGAGCCTGCAGTCGTCCATGAGGCATACGAGGTCCTGTCTGCAGACCGGGTAGTACTCGCAGTTCTCGATGTAGCCGTCTGTCGTGTTGCGCTCGAACCAGCCGTGGATGTGGTTCGCCTTGCGCCAGTAGGCCAGAAGCTCGTGCTCGGCGTTTCCGCCCTTGGCCCTGCGGGTGAGGTACATGTCGAGTCCCATTATCGTGCGTCCTTTCAATCGTTGCGGTTTGTCCCCGGGATCCCGCCCGGGCCTTGCGACCCGGACGGGAGCGGGTGTCCTCCTCTGGAGGAACGGAGGTCGTTTATTCCTCCGAGAGGCCGTAGTTCATGGCGTTGATGTGGTGGCGGATCATCGCCCTGTCCTCGCCTACGACCGTGATGGCGACGACGTCGAGGCGCACCGCGCAGTTGCAGATGTCCGGGTTCTCGGCGAGGTAGCTCATCGACATGCGCTCGAAGTCATCGCGCTCCATGGTCGCCTCGTCGAAGCCGAACCCATCGACCCTTCCGTCGCGCCCCTTCACCTGGACGAATGCGATGGAGTCCTCGTCCTGGGCGATGATGTCGAACTTGCCGTCGCCGTCCGGGCACTTCCAGTTCGCATCGAGGATGTCGTAGCCCCGGCGCTTGAGGAACATCTCTGCCGCGTCCTGTACGTGCTTGCTGAATTCCTTCATTCGAATCGACCTCCAATTCGTCTTCGGCTCGGCCCCTTTGGCCTGCCTTGTGAGGCGCATGGCGCACGGCGTCGCGGCCGTGCAAGGGAGGAAGCGAAACGGCGGATCGAGGAAGCATCTCTGCCGTGCTGGTTTTCCTATTTGTTTTCGGGGTCGTAGTAAATGAAGTCTTCCCTGAAAAGAAATCGGAAAAGCATCGCGGCCCTTGCGCGGCAACGAGCGGCGCTGTGCGAGGGTGCGACGTTCAAGGAAGGCGAAGGGGCACGCGCGAGGCTCGGAGGTTGTAGCTATGAAGGAAACCGCGCGTCTGCGTGGGCAGATGCTCCGCCCGGGCGGAGAAGTTATGCGAAAAAGGGACACCCGGAACGGAGGTTCGAGATCATCGCTTAGAATGAGTGATTAACACATGTAATACAGATGGGGCGCGAGAGAAGGGACAGGGATCATGGCGAACAACAGCAAGTCCAAGCTGAAGCTGCTGTACCTGAAGCGCATCCTCGAAGAGGAGACCGACGAGAGCCACGGGCTGTCCATGACGCAGCTCATCGACCGTTTGCACGCTTACGAGATACCGGCGGAGCGCAAGGGCGTGTACCGCGACCTTGAGACGCTGAAGGAGTTCGGCCTCGACATCCGCACCTACCAGAGGAACCCGGTGCAGTACGCGGTTGTGAGGCGGGACTTCACGCTGTCCGAGCTGATGCTTCTGGTGGACGCGGTGGAATCGTGCAAGTTCCTCACGAAGAGCCAGTCAAGATCACTCACCACGAACCTGAAGCTTCTTGCGAGCGACCATGAGAGGGCGCTGCTCGACAGGCGGATACACGTGCAGGGAAGGATCACGTCTAAAAAGGACGGGGTGTTCGGATGCATCGATATCCTGCACGATGCGATGCGTCAGCACAAGAAGGTCATCTTCATGTACTACAAGTTCGGTCTCAAGGGCGAGCGCAAGGCCACACACGACGGCAAGCCGCACGAGGTGACGCCTGTTGGAATCACCTACTGGGGAGGCTATTACTACCTGACCGCATGGAACGACGATCATGAGTGCATGACTGAGTTCAGGATCGACCGCATGGAAAGATTGCGGGTGTCCCAAAACGCGGCAACGCGCAATGAAGAGATCACGCATCATGCATTCGACGGGGACAATCACGAGAGCTTCGGGCGCTTCGGCGGAGAGCCCGTCACGGCGACGCTCCTCGTCGACGGCGACAAGGTCGAGATCATCATGGACCGTTTCGGCGATGCCGCCGAGATGTACGAGCACGACGACGAGACTGCGAAGGCGATCGTGAAGATCCGCAAGTCCGAGCCGTTCTTCGGCTGGATAGCGGGGCTCGGAGGCACCGTGAGGATACACGGTCCAAAGAGCCTGAAGGACGAATACAACAAGTACCTTAAGGGTTTGATTGAGGAATAAGAGGCATAATGAACCATTCTGCGATTTCGAGTTTCATCTGGGGCACCGCCGACCTGCTTCGTAGCAGCTACAAGCAGCACGAATACGGAGACATCATCCTTCCTTTCACGGTGATGCGAAGGCTCGATATCGTTCTCACCCCAACAAAGCAGGCTGTTCTCGAAGAGTCAGAGAAAGAAATTCCTGCTGCCCTCAAACAAATGAAGAGCTTCGATGAAGGAGTCCTGCGAGACAAGAATCTCAAGAAAGCCGCAGGACAGGATTTCTACAACACCTCGGCATTCACGATGGAAGACCTCGTGAAGGATGCCGACAACATCAAGGAGAATATAACCGCATACATCGACGGCTTCTCGCCGGAGATAGTGGACATCATGGAGAACTTCGATATCTATTCAGTGATTAACGACCTTGACAAGAAGGGTCTACTGTTCCAGGTCACTGAAAGGTTCTGCAAACCGGACGTCGATCTCTCTCCTGAGAGCGTCAGCTCAGCTGACATGGGAGACATCTACGAGGAGCTTATCCGGAAGTTCTCCGAGGCAAGTAACGAAACAGCTGGTGAGCACTTCAGTCCACGTGACGGGCTGGCGCTAGCGGCAAGGCTAGCTATAGCTGGAACCGAGGATGATATTGCCAAACCTAACCGCATAGTGAAGGTATGCGATCCATGCGCGGGAACTGGTGGCGCTATTTCAGTTTTCGAGGACCTGGTTCGCGAGATCAATCCGCATGCCCACGTGATTGGCTTTGGCCAGGAAATCAATGAGCAGTCATATGCCATCGCAAAAAGTGACACTATCCTCAAAGGGGGCAATGCGGCAAACATTGTCCTAGGCGATACATTGGGACCGGAGAATGAGCGTCTCGCAGGAGAAACCTTCGGATACCAGATCTCGAATCCTCCGTATGGTGTCAAATGGGAGAAATCGAAGGCATCGGTTAAAGCTGAGCACGACGAGCTCGGCTTCTCCGGGCGTTTCGGTGCTGGTCTTCCGCGCATCTCCGATGGTCAGCTGCTCTTCGTACAGCACATGGTTTCCAAGATGCGCTCGCCCAAAGAGGGAGGCGGGCGTATCGCCGTGTTCTTAAACGGAAGCCCTCTATTCACGGGAGCAGCCGAGAGTGGTGAGAGCGAAATACGTCGCTATCTTCTTGAGCATGACATGGTAGAGGCGATCGTTGCGATGCCGAACGATTTCTTCTTCAACACGGGCATCGCTACCTATATATGGGTTATTACCAACAACAAATCGCATAAGCGCCAGGGCAAGGTTCAGCTCATAAATGCTAATGGCATCTTCTCGAAGATGCGCAAGAGCCTGGGCAGCAAGCGCAAGCAGTTCACCGATGAGCAAATCGAAGAAATCGTTGGTCTGTATGATGCTTTCGAAGAGGCGGATTCGAAGCTTTCGAAAGTGTTCACCAACGATGATTTCGGATACACGACGGTCACTGTCGAGAGACCGCTCAAAGACGAAAACGGGAATCCCGTTACGGATAGGAAGGGCAACCCGAAACCAGACAGCTCGCTTCGCGATACCGAGAACATCCCTCTCGGCGAGGACATCAATACCTATTTCGAGCGTGAAGTGCTCCCCTACGCGCCCGATGCCTGGATTGATCGCAAGAAGGACAAGATCGGCTACGAGATCCCCTTCACGCGCTACTTCTACGAGTACACGCCCCTGCGTCCCAGCAGTGAAATCCTAGTCGAGATCAAAGAACTCGAAGCAAGCATCGCAGAACAGCTGCAGAAGGCTGGGCTGTAAGAGTGGAGAGGTACGAAGCTTATAAAGATTCAGGAATCGAATGGATTGGAGCTATCCCCGTTGATTGGGGCTTAGCTCCAGTTAAGGGTGTTTCGAAGATAGTCGCAGGCAAAACGCCTAGAAGCGACAACGAGAAATATTGGGGCGGCGACATACCCTGGATCACTGCTCATGTACGGTAAGGAAGCAAGCAACCGAAAACAAGAGATAGACCGCCAGCACTACACTATTCCGAACCAAAGACCAAAAGATAAGCATTGTGGGAAAATCTAAACTTTTGGATTTTCCTACAATGCCAACTACGGCGGAATCCCTCCCACTCCTTATATCTTTCTGTATACATTGAATTTGTATTTAGTAAAATGCAGACAACACCACGGATCGGCTTTTGGCTGGACAATTCCAACCAAACACCGCAGCAGACAGTAGAAACCATTCTGAACGTTAGGAAGCCGGTATGATTGTTACATATAAGGGGAAGAAAAATTTCTTTTAGATACTTGTTTTCCTAAAACTGATGTGATATAATAATTCAAGTTCAGAAAAGGAGTAAAAAATATGCGGCAAGGTATTCTTAAATAAAACTATAATCAAATAGTGGGAACAAAGGATTATGATAGCTCCTTTTGTAGGGGCTTAGTTTTTTGTACCCAATTTAAGAATACTTTTGCCTTATCAATTTTGACATATCCCCAAAAACAGCAATCACAAACAGGTGTATGCTGTATATGTGTATGTCCGCAAATTATCATCCCCAGTGGTAAAAGTATTTTACTGCTGGGGATTTTTATGCCCTTCGGGGCAGTAAAGGGAGGACAATCACATGAAAATAATCAATATTGGAATTCTTGCCCATGTAGACGCTGGAAAGACGACCTTGACGGAGAGCCTGCTATATGCCAGCGGAGCCATTTCAGAACCGGGGAGCGTCGAAAAAGGGACAACGAGGACGGACACCATGTTTTTGGAGCGGCAGCGTGGGATTACCATTCAAGCGGCAGTCACTTCCTTCCAGTGGCACAGATGTAAAGTCAACATTGTGGATACGCCCGGCCACATGGATTTTTTGGCGGAGGTGTACCGCTCTTTGGCTGTTTTAGATGGGGCCATCTTGGTGATCTCCGCTAAAGATGGCGTGCAGGCCCAGACCCGTATTCTGTTCCATGCCCTGCGGAAAATGAACATTCCCACCGTTATCTTTATCAACAAGATCGACCAGGCTGGCGTTGATTTGCAGAGCGTGGTTCAGTCTGTTCGGGATAAGCTCTCCGCCGATATTATCATCAAGCAGACGGTGTCGCTGTCCCCGGAAATAGTCCTGGAGGAAAATACCGACATAGAAGCATGGGATGCGGTCATCGAAAATAACGATGAATTATTGGAAAAGTATATCGCAGGAGAACCAATCAGCCGGGAAGAACTTGTGCGGGAGGAACAGCGGCGGGTTCAAGACGCCTCCCTGTTCCCGGTCTATTATGGCAGCGCCAAAAAGGGCCTTGGCATTCAACCGTTGATGGATGCGGTGACAGGGCTGTTCCAACCGATTGGGGAACAGGGGAGCGCCGCCCTATGCGGCAGCGTTTTCAAGGTGGAGTATACAGATTGCGGCCAGCGGCGTGTCTATCTACGGCTATACAGCGGAACGCTGCGCCTGCGGGATACGGTGGCCCTGGCCGGGAGAGAAAAGCTGAAAATCACAGAGATGCGTATTCCATCCAAAGGGGAAATTGTTCGGACAGACACCGCTTATCCGGGTGAAATTGTTATCCTTCCCAGCGACAGCGTGAGGTTAAACGATGTATTAGGGGACCCAACCCGGCTCCCTCGTAAAAGGTGGCGCGAGGACCCCCTCCCCATGCTGCGGACGTCGATTGCGCCGAAAACGGCAGCGCAAAGAGAACGGCTGCTGGACGCTCTTACGCAACTTGCGGATACTGACCCGCTTTTGCGCTGCGAGGTGGATTCCATCACCCATGAGATCATTCTTTCTTTTTTGGGCCGGGTGCAGTTGGAGGTTGTTTCCGCTTTGCTGTCGGAAAAATACAAGCTTGAAACAGTGGTAAAGGAACCCACCGTCATTTATATGGAGCGGCCGCTCAAAGCAGCCAGCCACACCATCCATATCGAGGTGCCGCCCAACCCGTTTTGGGCATCCATCGGACTGTCTGTTACACCACTCCCGCTTGGCTCCGGTGTACAATACGAGAGCCGGGTTTCGCTGGGATACTTGAACCAGAGTTTTCAAAACGCTGTCAGGGATGGTATCCGTTACGGGCTGGAGCAGGGCTTGTTCGGCTGGAACGTAACGGACTGTAAGATTTGCTTTGAATACGGGCTTTATTACAGTCCGGTCAGCACGCCGGCGGACTTCCGCTCATTGGCCCCGATTGTATTGGAACAGGCATTGAAGGAATCAGGGACGCAACTGCTGGAACCTTATCTCTCCTTCACCCTCTATGCGCCCCGGGAATATCTTTCCAGGGCTTATCATGATGCACCGAAATACTGTGCCACCATCGAAACGGCCCAGGTAAAAAAGGATGAAGTTGTCTTTACTGGCGAGATTCCCGCCCGCTGTATACAGGCATACCGTACTGATCTGGCCTTTTACACCAACGGGCAGAGCGTATGCCTTACAGAACTGAAAGGGTATCAGGCCGCTGTCGGCAAGCCAGTCATCCAGCCCCGCCGTCCAAACAGCCGCCTGGACAAGGTGCGCCATATGTTTCAGAAGGTAATAAAGAAGAACTAGGCTCCTTTTATTTGCCCGTACCGCCAAAACCCGAGCAAGAAAGAATTGCAGGATATCTTAATGCTGCGACACTTAACATCAACGCCTTCATAAACAACGAAATTGCTCTAATTGATAAACTACGCGAATATCGCAAATCCCTCATTTCCGAAGCAGTCACTGGAAAGTTCGTAGTTCCAGGAGTTGAGTAGTAATGGCTTTGTTCTCCGAGCGTTTAGGTTTTTCGAAACCACGGGCAACAATGCAGATAGAGTGCGCAAATGAAGAACTGCGAACTAGTATTTACAACACGCTCGATCGCGTCCCGAACGTTGGTGTAGCGGACGTTTCGCGTGCCGAATAGTCGCGGCACGAGAAACGGCCATCGCTAGAATCGTTTGTTGCGAAGTAAACCGATTCGAGAAAGGCGATGACCGCAATGGACACTTTAGCAGCAATCGGCGCCGACGCGCCCGAGATTCCCAGATTCGACGACGGCATGGTCAACATCAACGAGCTCGTCAGGACCCTCGCCGAGGCGATCGTCAACGAGATCATGGACGCGCAGGCCGAGGACGCCTGCGCCGAGGGCAACCAGCGCAACGGCTACCGGGAGCGCCGGCTCCTCACCAGCGTCGGGCGCATCACGCTGCGCATCCCGAAGCTCAGGCGGGGGACCTACTTCCCCGAGGACCTCATCGAGCGCTACAGCCGAGTCGACCGCGCCGTGGTGGCCGCGGTGGCCGAGATGGTCACCAGCGGGGTGTCCACCCGCAAGGTGGAGAAGGTGGCCCGCGCGCTGGGGGTCGACCGCATGAGCGCCAGCCAGGTGTCCCGCATCTGCGAGTCCCTGGACGCCGCCGTGGCCGACCTGCGGGGGCGACCCCTCGGCGGCGCGCGCTTCCCCTATCTCTGGATAGACGCCACCTACCTCAAGTGCCGCGACGGCGGCCACGTCTCCAGCTGCGCCGTGGTCACCGCCATCGGGGCCGCCGACACCGGCCACCGGGTCCTCCTGGGCGTGGACTCCGCCGACACCGAGGACTACGCCTCGTGGCGGGCCTTCCTGCTCTCGCTGCGCGAGCGGGGCGTCGCCGGCGTGCGCTGCGTCACCTCGGACGCCCACGCGGGCCTGAGGCGCGCCATCGAGGAGGTGTTCCCCGGCGCGGCCTGGCAGCGCTGCGTCGTGCACCTGGAGCGCAACGTGTGCGCGCTGGCCCGCAACAGGCGCGAGCGGGCGCTCCTGGGCTCGGTGATGCGGGCGGTGTTCGCGGAGTCGGACCCCGCGCTCGTGCGCGAGCTCTACCACCTGGCGGTCGACGAGATCGGCGCGGTCAGCGCCGCGGCCGGCGCGCTTTTGGAGGAGGCCGAGGCCGACGCGCTGGCCTACCTGGACTTCCCGCCGGCGCACCACCGCAGGCTGCGCACCAACAACGTCCAGGAGAGGATGAACCGGGAGATCAAGCGCCGCGCCAACGTCGTCCAGGTGTTCCCATCCAGGAAGTCGCTGATCCGGCTCCTGGGCGCGGTGCTGTCCGAGATGGACGAGGACTGGGCGGCGCGGCGCTGGTTCACCGAGGAGTCGATATCGGAGGTCTTCGAGGACAGGCGCCGCTGGAGGCCCGGACGGCCGCCGGCGTACGAGGGCACCGCGGCGGAGCACGCCGCGCGCATCATCGCCGTGGTGATGGCCGACGGGGGCGCCGTCAGGAAGGCGGCGTGATCCAATGGTGTAGAATAGCAGCGTTCTAGGGATGGTTCGATCTCCTCGGACGGCCTCCGGCCGCCCTCGCAGATCGAATCGCTACACCAACAATCGGGACACTACCCATATGCGCAGCGGAAAAGTTCGGAGCCCTTGATGGCAACACGCTCGTCATTCCGGCCGGCCTTCTGTGATCGGCACTGCGCCTTCCGCTGGGCGCGCCAACTGAGGAGCGAGCCCGCGCAAGCAGGCTCGTTCCAATTCGACATATGGAAAGGCGACGGAACGCGGGGGGAGGAAGGAGAACGTCCCGCCGCCAGTTTCCCTTCAGTGATTAGGCGTCGGCGCGTCCGTCCTTCTTCATGACGCCGCCCGCGGCCATGTAGCCGCCCACGAAGGCCAAGCCTAGATCAGCGAACACGCCAGTGAGAGGCTTGCCTGCAGGGTTGCCCTCGCCCGCCGACCCGCCGGCAGTATGCCAGGCGGCGTACAGACCCGGAATGGGCGCGCCCTCGGTGCTGATGACCTGCATGTCGGGGTTCACCTTCAAACCGCACTTCGAGCCGAACACATGGCCGCCAACGATGGCTCCATAGTAGGGCGGCTCATCTAAAGCAAGCAGCCACTCCTTCGGATATTTGTAGGTGGCAGCGTAGTCCTCGCCCGCCGCGCAGGCAGCGTTCCATTTCTCCACGTTGTCCACGAGAACGCCCTCGCGCAGGCCGAGCGCCGCCTCCAGCTCCTCGATGGTGTCGCACTTGCGAATGACGCCGGCCTCCACCATGTCGTTGAACCCAGTGTGCCAGTCGCGCAGGTACTCCGGTACGCGATCGTAGAAGGGGTCGTCGTCAGCGAGGATCTTGCCCTTGCGACAAATCACCTGGCCGAAGTAGTTGTCCAGCATGAGCTGCTCGTACTTCGAATCGAAGATGCAATAGGTCTTGCCGCCGGGCTGGCTCATCTCGATGGCAGCTGTCTCGCAAAGTCCCTCGGAGGAGGGCGACGCGTCGTTCACATAGGGATAGACTCGGGCGCTCGTGCCGATGTAGGGGACGCGGTTGCCGTCGCGGTTGATGCGCAACCAGGGCTGGCGCACTACCTGGTTGCCATCCTTGTTGATGTGGCAGTCCATCTCGGTATCGAACTCGTCATAGTCGCGCCACCACACGCCGCCGTCGAAGGCGCCGGTGGAATCGTATCCGGCCAGATCGGCCCCTACGCCCTGCCCCATGCGGATGCACTCGCCGGTGCCGTTGGGCGGCGTGGCGATATTCGCGATACCCTGAAGAGTCGTGGCGGAGTACTTGGCCATCATGGCGCGGTTCACCTCCATGCCGCCAGCGCACAGGATGACGCAGTTGGTAGCATGGATGAACTTCTCGCCCTCCTCGTCGGTGACCTTCACGCCCACGACGGCCTCACCGTCGAAGACGAGCGTGTCCACGTTGCTGTTGGCGCGCACCTCGGCCCCGTCCTTCTGCGCCTGCTCGGTCAGCAGCTGCAGGGGGATCAGGTTCACGTTGATGCCGTTGGTGGGCGTGGACATGCCCTCCCACTCCAGCATGCCCGCGCCGGCGGGGCTCGGGTTCATGGGCACCCACTTGGCGCCGGCCTTCTCGTTCATCCAGTCGATGCACTTCGGGCCTTCCACCAGCATAGCGCGCATGAGATCGGGGTCGCCGGTCTGCTGCTGGCAGCTCATGACGTACTCCAGGATGCGATCCACGTCGTAGGGGTACTCCGGATAGGCGAATTTGCGCTCTTCAGCCGCCTTGTGACCACCCATGTTCGAGAACACCGACGAGTGCTTCGAGTTGCCGTTCAACTCCATGTTGCGCTCTAGCACAAGCACCTGGTAACCCGCTTGGCCGAGTCGGATGGCGGCGTTGATGCCCGCGGCACCGGAGCCGACCACGATGACCTCGGCCTCCTCGTCCCAGCTCTCGGGAACACTAGCCGGCTCGATGGGGGCAGTGGCAGCCTCGAATGCCTCTCGTTCCTTGTCGCGAGCATCGCTTCCGCCAGTGTCGGCCATCTCGGCTTTCGGAGCACAGCCGGCAAGTCCCGCTGCGGCAGCCGTTCCTCCGAGCAGCGCCCCCTTGAAAAACGTCCTGCGATCGATGTTCATAGGTCTCCCCTTTCCTTCAGGTTTCGTCGCCCCTCCATCATAGGGGCGCCCCTGCCGGGAATGAGGGAGGTTAATTGCGAGCGCCGTCGGTTTCCTTTGCGCCTCTGTTCAGGTTGGCAACGCACGTGTAAAGTAATCTTTACAGCAAGCTGTTTGAGTGGGACACTGGATGTCTCGCCGTCATGTTTGGAAGGAACGCGCCGTGAACACACGCTATCTGAAGGAATTCCTCGTCATTGCCGAGGAATTGAACTTTTCTGCAGCGGCCAAGCGGCTTTATACCACGCGCCCCACTCTCAGCGAGCATTTGGCAGAGCTGGAGGATGAACTGGGCTGCAAGCTCGTCGAGCGCGGTCATGGAAAGCCCGCGCTGACGCCGCTTGGGAGGCGGTTCCTCGGCACAGCCTCAGATTTACTGGGGCAATGGGACGAAGTTGTCGGCGAATACCGGGATCTTTCTGACAACCTGCTCACCGTTACCGTATCGGCCACAAACCTTCCCTGGCTTGAAGCGCCTCTTCTGCGCGCACGGCACCGCATCGTCGAAAAATGGCCCGAAGGCAAAATTGATATCGTCACCGACAGCGGTCCCTTGGCCACCGTAGACGCGCTGGGTGAGCGGAAGAACGACATCGTCGTCGTGGGCTGCAAGAGCTTCAGCGAGGCAGGGCATCGGCTTCTCACGAAAGAACATCCAGGGTTCGTGCTGAACGCTGAGACCACTCACCTGTTTATGACCGAGGATAATCCATTGCTCGGACGCGATACTATTCGCGCCGCCGACCTCGATGGCGCCGTCCTGCTCCTGCCCCCCGATGTCCACCAGAGCTACGAGCGCGACGGGGTAGCCGACCGCTTTGCCGCGAACGGCGCCCGCATCACGCTCAAGACAATGCCCTTCCGCGATCACGCCGAGTACTTCGCCCACGATTTCGGATGCGCCATCGGCGTTGCGCCCGACACCCTTGTGCCCCGCTTCGGACTCGACCGACGCCCTGGATTGCGTCTGTTCGACCTCGACGATATGGATTTCTCGACGGACTTCATCGCCGTGTTTCGAGACGAATTCGTCGAAAGCCCCCACGGCCGCGTCCTTTTCGACGAGATGAAGGCCGCTGTGGCCCAGGGAGAGCCCGCGGCTTAGTCTAGCCTTCCAGCACTTTCGAAAGCTGCCAGAGCTCTTCCATCTCCTCCATGGAGAGGTCTTCCACGCGACGCCCCTGGCCGGCGGCCGCACCTTCCATGAAGGCCCAACGAGCGCGGAACTTGCCGCAAGTGGCGCGCAGGGCCTCCTCAGCCTGGACGCCCATCTTGCGGGCCACGTTCACCAGGGAAAACAGCACGTCTCCCATCTCCAGCTCCACCGCTGCGACAGCCGCAGGGTCGGCCGCGGCATCCACCTTGCCGTTCGCGGACTTCGGCGCGGCGGCGTAGGCGGCCTTAAGCTCGGCGACCTCCTCGTCCACCTTGGCCCACACGTCGTCCACCGTTTCCCACTCGAAACCGGCCGAGGCCGCCTTCCGCGAGATCTTCTGCGCCTGCTTCAACGCCGGGAAGCTCTTCGGCACGCCGTCGAGCAGCCCCTGGGGCACGTCGGCCGCGGCATCGGCGGACTCCTTCTCGGCCATCTTTATCTGATCCCACACGTCCAGCACCTCGTTGGCGTCGCCGGCCACCACGTCACCGAACACATGGGGATGTCGCCGCACGATCTTCGCGTTCACGTCGCGGCACACGTCGTCGATGGTGAACTCGCCGGCATCCGCGGCAATTTGCGACTGCAGCACCACCTGAAGCAGCACGTCGCCGAGCTCCTCGCGCATATGCGCCACGTCATCGGCCTCGATGGCGTCCACGGCCTCATAAGCCTCTTCCACCATGTTGCCGGAGATGCTCTTGTGGGTCTGCTCCTTGTCCCAGGGGCACCCGTCCGGCGAGCGCAGCGCCTCGATGGTGGCCACGAACTCGTTGAAGGCGGGGTGCTCGGTCGGCTGCACCTCGGCTGCCAGCTTCTCAGTCACAGTGTTGCTCCCTTCGATTGCGGTTTTCCGCAGCATTATAGCGCTCCTGCTTTCGCGCGCTCCTCCGACGTCTTCGAGCAGCGCCTTCCCTCCGCTTTTTCGCAGTTTCTCAAGAAGCCCGAGCAGCCGCATTCGAGCTATTTCGTCATCAAATCCCCATTCCGGAGCCTTAAAAGCGCACATTTTTCTGCAAAAACGCGACATTAGCGGGAAAAGGGGTGTACAACCTGCGGTTTTCTATTATGATCGTGTAGCTAAAAACGGAGAAACGCTGGTACCGAAGCCTTCTGGTACCAGCGTTCTTCGAGTGAAGGCCCTGCTAGAAGGGCACCGACTAGAGAAAGAGAAATGATATGCCCGCACCTACCATGACCCCTGAGCAGCGCGCCGCCGCCCTCGAGAAGGCCCGCGTCGTTCGCGCCAAGCGCTCCGAGATCACCAACAAGCTCGCCATGGGTCTCACCACCCCGGCCGAGGTTCTCGACCAGATCGACGACCCGATCATCGGCCGCATGAAGGTCAAGGCTTTCGTGAACGCCCTGCCCGGCTTCGGCAAGGTGAAGACCGAGAAGCTCATGGAGGAGCTGGGCATTCCGGCCGAGCGTCGTCTGCAGGGCCTCGGCTCCAACCAGATGGCCGCCCTGAAGGCCGCCCTTTCTTAGTTTCGTTCGCCCTGACGGGTCGAACGAACTACTCGACGCTGCGAGCCCGACAGGCACCTGCCCTTGTCTCTTGTTTTTGCCTCGGCGCGTACCAAAGTACGCTTGGGCAAAAGGCGAGGCAATTGCAGGCACCTGTCGGGCTCTCGCTGACTTTCGCGCCACCAGCGCGTTCTCGCCAACTATAATTTAGTTGGCTTTTCTTTTTTTGGAGGTATCTATGCCCCTTATCTATGTAGACACGTTGGACGATCCGCGGCTCGATGCGTTCGCGCGGCTGACCGAGGCTCAGCTGCGCAGCAAGCTGGAGCCGGAGCGGGCGCTGTTCATCGCCGAGTCGCAAAAGGTGATCGAGCGGGCCTTCGAAGGCGGTATGGAGCCGATCTCGCTTCTCATGGAAGAGAAGTGGCTGCCCTCCATGGCGCCGCTTATCGAGCGAATGGAAAAGCGCACGAGCGAGCAGACCAGCGGCGAGGGGCTGCCGGTGTTCGTGGCGCCCCATGACGAGCTCGAGCGGCTCACCGGCTTCGAGCTGACGCGCGGCGCCCTGGGGGCCTTCCGACGCCCGGCCCTGCCCGCCGTGGCCGATGTGCTGCGCGGCGCGCGCCTGGTGGCCGTGCTCGAGGACATCACGAACCACACCAACGTCGGGGCCATCTTCCGCAGCGCTGCGGCCTTGGGCGTGGACGCCGTGCTCGCAAGTCCCGCCTGCTACGACCCGCTGTACCGCCGGGCCGTGCGCGTATCCATGGGAACGGTCTTCCAAGTTCCCTGGACCCGCATCAGCGATGAGGACGTGCCGAACCGTCCCGGCTGCGGCACCTGGAGCGTACGAGGCATCCCCGAGTTGCACGAGCACGGCTTCATCTGCGCCGCCATGGCGCTCTCCGAAGAATCCGTGACCCCCGACGAGCTGAACGCGCGCCTGACCGAGCGCGAGGCCACCGGCGGCGCGCCCGCGAAGCTGGCGCTGCTGTTCGGCACCGAGGGCGAGGGGCTCTCCCCCGCCACCATTGCGCGGTGCGATTACACCGTGCGCATCCCCATGGCTCACGGCGTCGATTCCCTGAACGTCGCCGCTTCCAGCGCCGTGGCCTTCTACGCCTTCCGGCAGCTGAGCCAGCTAGGGAGGTAGGGCACAATGAGATCCTTCAATCCCCGTTCCGCGGCCCCCGTTCAAGACAACACAGGGAAAGCAAGCGCCCCCATCGCCCAAAACGATTCGCAGCTGAACAGCGACCCCACCGACCAGAGCGCGACAAACAGGAAGATCGGCAAGGACAGCGCAAGTCTGCAAAAAGTGCCGCGAAGGGTCACCGTGGCTACCTGGGTCGTGCGCCTCTGTTTCGCCTTCGTGTTCGTCGTGAACGTGCAGTGCGCCCTGGGGTTCGCGCTCACACCTGAAGCCTACATGGGCGCCTACGAGCTCGCCGGCGTTCCGGGGCGCGTGGCCACCCAGGGCATCGGCATCGCCTTCCTCATGTGGAACTGCACCTACCCGCCGGTCATCTGGCAACCATGCCGCCATCGCGCCTTGGCCGGCGTCGTGCTGGCTCAACAAATCGTGGGGCTAGTCGGTGAGTCGCTCATCCGCGCCACCCTGCCCGTCGGCCACGATCTCCTCGCCAGCAGCGTCGACCTGTTCATCACCTTCGACGCCGCGGGCCTGCTTCTGATGAGCGCCTCGTGGGGATTCTTGCTTCTGCTTGAAAGGCGCGTAAAACAATCTGCCCTCCGGCAAAAGATCGAAATTTCGAGTTGTTAGACATTCGGAAAGCGCCTTCGACCCATTTCCTTCGGCTTACCTGCCCAATGCCCGATAAAATCAACGTTATTCGCTAAAATGGAACCTTGTTCGGATGGTGCGGCGCTAAGGTACTCCGCAAGCCGAACCCTCGACATCTAACAACTCGAAATTCTTGCTCCGAAACCGGGAAAGGATCGCGCGAAGGCGATCCTTTCCAAGAGAGAGGAGGGAGTCTCGAGTTGTTTCAGTTCAGCGGCGCCGAGCATCGACCTCGCTACTTCATCAGCTCGCTCACGGCCTGGGCGAAGGCGAGCGGGTTGTCGGGCATGACGCCTTCCACGAGGAGCGCCTGGTCGAACAGGATGCCGGCGTAGGTGCGCACCTTGTCGTCGTCGCCGGCCTCATGGGCCGCGCGCAGGGCTTCGAACACCGGGTGCTTGGCGTTCATCTCCAGCACGAGGTGCAAATCGGGCAGCCCCTCGGCACCAGGCTGGCTCTTCAGCACCTGCACCATGGCCAGCGACACGCCGCCCTCGCTTGTGACCACGGCCGGCGCATCGGTAAGGCGAGTGGAAACGACAACGCGCTCCACCTTTTCGCCCAGCGCCTCGCGCATCACGTCGAAGAGCTCAGCGTTGGACTCGGTGGCCTCCTCGGCCTCCTTCTTCTCCTCATCGGTGGTAAGTCCCAAGTCCTCGGAGCCCACGTTCTTGATGAAGTAGGGCTGCTTGCTCTCCTCGTCGCCATCCACCGCGTGCTCACCGTAGGTGCCTATGGCCATCATGCAGAACTCGTCCACGTCCTGGTCGCACAGCAGCACGTCGTAGCCCTTGGCCAAAACCGTGGTCACGAGCGGCATGGCGGCCAAACGCTCCAGCGAATCGCCCGCGGCATAGAAGATGGAATCGGCGCCAGCGGGAGCCGCGGCCAAATACTCGTCCAGAGTGATCATCTTCTGCTGCTTGGCGGAGTAGAACAGAAGCAGGTCGCCGAGCGTGTCCTTGGCCATCCCGTAGCTCTGGTAGATACCGAACTTCAACGTGCGGCCGAACTGCTCGAAGAACTTCTCGTAGGCTTCGCGGTCGTCGTCGCGCATGTTCACCAGATCGGCCTTGATCTTCTTCTCTAGCCGGCGGGCGATGGCGCGCAGCTGGCCGTTGTGCTGCAGCGTCTCGCGGGAGATGTTCAGCGTGAGGTCGGATGAGTCAACCACGCCGCGCACGAAGCCGAAGTAGTCGGGCAGAAGCTCCTCGCACTTGTCCATGATGAGCACGTTGGAGGAGTACAGGGCAAGCCCGCGCTTGTAGTCCTTCGAATACATATCCCACGGCGCGCGGCTCGGCACGAACATGAGGGCGTCGTAGTTGAGCGACCCTTCCGCGTGCACGGAAATGGTACGGGCCGGGTTTTCGAAATCGTGGAAGTCGGTCTTGTAGAACTCGTCGTACTCCTCCTGGGAAACTTCGGACTTCTTGCGCTTCCAGATGGGGATCATGGAGTTGATGGTCTCCACTTCAGTGTAGCTCTCCCATTGCGGCGCTGCCGGCTCCTCGCCTTCTGCCGGCTCGGGGGCCTCCACCTTGCGGCTCTTCGTCACTTCCATCTTGATGGGGTAGCGCACGTAGTTGCTGTAGCGCTTGATGAGCCGGGTGAGCCCGTGCTCGCTGGCGAAAGTGCCGAAGGACTCGTCGGCGGTGTCGTCCTTCAGGTACACGATGACGTCGGTGCCGTGCTCGGCGCGCTCGGCCGGCTTGATGTCGTAGCCGTCGACGCCGTCGGATTCCCAGGCCCAGGTCTCGTCGCTTCCGATGGCGCGGGAGACGACGCGCACCTTCTTGCCCACCATAAAGGCGGAGTAGAAGCCGACGCCGAACTGGCCGATGATGTCCACATCGGTGAGGTCGTCAAGGCCCTTCGCCTCGCCGGGCTCGGAATCGGCAGCGGCCTCGGCCTGGGCGGCCTTGAACTCGAAGGAATCGGAATGGGCGATGGTGCCCAGGTTCTTGTCCAGCTCGTCTTTGGTCATGCCGATGCCGTTGTCGGACACGGTGACGGTGCGCTCGTCGGCGGAAAAGCCCACCGTGATGGCCAAGTCGTCGCGGCCCACGGCCACCTCGGGGTCGGTGAGGCTGCGGAAGTACAGCTTGTCCACGGCATCCGACGCGTTGGAGATGAGCTCGCGCAGGAAAATCTCGCGGTTGGTGTAGATGGAGTTAATCATGAGGTCGAGCAGCTTCTTGCTCTCTGTCTTGAACTTGCGCATAGGTTCTTGTCCTTCTTTCCTAGGGTCGGAAGACGCATAACCGCCTCAGTGTAGGTCGCGCGCCGGCAGTGTCTCGCGGTGCGTTCGGTCTGTACGGCAGTCGTTGACCGGCGGCGACAAAGGCGTTAGCAGTCTTCCCTTACGAGTGCTAATAGCACATTGTAAGCAGAAGGAAACCTAAGTCAATACCTATCAAGTTTTCTTTAAGTTCAGATGAGGGGAAGCCTCTCAAAATGAGGTTTCAATTTTGAGAGGAAGGGCAAAGGAGCATTCTATCAGAATCGAAACCCAATTTTGATAGTTGGATTAGCTTCTGAGAATTCATGAAATATTGCAGCAGCTTGCTGCAATATTTACTCATAGCAAAGTCCATTACCGCACAAACCATATGTTTATATGTGAGCCATTTTGCCCTAAAATTGCCATTTGTGCTAATATATGAGCCATGATTTCATTCGAGCAGAAAACCGCCTACGATCTCACGCACGAAGCGGCCGCGCGCGTGCGGGCACGGCGTAAGGAGCGCAAACTCACGCAGGCTCAAATGGCGAAGAAGGCTGGCATGTCGTTCGCCTCCTATAAGCGCTTCGAGCAGACAGGGGAGATCGCCTTCCGCTCTCTGTGCAACATCGCTATCGCCCTCGGCTGCGAACAGGACTTCGACGAGCTCTTCGCACACCGCCAGTACACGTCAATCCAGGAGGTCATCGATGCCCAGCGTGACGCCCGCAAGCGATAAGCCTCGGCACTCCGTGGCTCCCACTTTCGACGTGCAAACTCTGGGAGTATTCCTCGCCGGCAGCCCCGTCGGCACACTCGCCCAAACGCCGGATGGGCCCGTGGCCTTCGAATACCACGATGAATGGCTAGCCCATGGCTTCTCCATCAGCCCATTAAGTCTCCCTCTCGAAAAGCGCCTTTTCGTTGCCGCGCCGCGCCCCCTCGAAGGGCTTTTCGGCGTTTTCGACGACAGCCTTCCGGACGGCTGGGGGCGCCTGCTAGTAGATCGTATGTTTCGCGAACACGGCGTAGACACCTTTGTCGTCACTCCCCTCACACGCCTCGCCATCGTCGGATCTTCCGGCATGGGGGCGCTTGAGTACGAACCGGAGCTCACTCTTATGCCCCAAGCAGCGGAGCGAACGCTCGACGAGCTGGCTGACGAATGCGCGGAAATGCTCCGAACTGATTTCTCCGACGATCTGGACACCCTCTACGCTTTAGGCGGCTCATCGGGAGGGGCGCGACCGAAGATATTCACCGACATCGATGAAGAGCCGTGGATCGTCAAGTTCCCTTCCTCGCATGATCCGGCCGACATCGCCACCCAAGAATTCGCCATCGCCCAAGCCGCCTCAGCGTGCGGCATCGCGATGCCGGAGGTGCGACTTTTGCCATCGTCTAAACGTGACGGCTTCTTCGCCATCAAACGTTTCGATCGTTCAAAAGGCAGGGCAGATGGCGTTCCCTCTCGCGTTCACATGGCCTCGGCGGGCGCGCTCCTCGAAACATCGCATCGCATTCCCAATTTGGATTACGGAATCCTGATGAAGCTCACCATGCGCCTTACAACCGATCTCGAGGAAATCGCACGACTCTACCGCCTCATGACCTTCAATGTCATCATCGGTAACCGAGACGACCACGCGAAGAATTTCACCTATCTTTGCGATGGAGGCGCATGGCGTCTCTCCCCCGGTTATGATCTCACGCACAACAGCGGTATCAACGGCGAGCATTCGACCACCGTCAACGGCAAAGGGCGAGACATCGACCTCGAAGACCTCCTCGCCGTAGCCGCGGGCGCCGGAATAAGCAGAACCGCCGCTCTCGCCATCACTCGCGAGATTTCCGACGCTGCGAACGATTTGCTCGCAGGGGTTATTCCCCTCGAAAGGCTGGCGTAGCTGGCTGCAACTCCACCGGAGAACGCCACGCCGTTCGAACGCCAATGACCTGATGGTTGCGAGCCACAAAAATCTTTTCAACTAGCGAACCTCGATCTCGGCCTCATCCAGAGCCATCTCGTACGAGAAGCCCGATCTTGCGCTCAGAACTACCGCCGACTCGCCTTTCCATTTTAGGGATCCCACGTATTCGTACGGAAGCCCTCAGGAGGCACGTGGCAAGCCAGTTGCAACATCCTCGCTCTTCAAAAGCGTTCCGTCCTTGCTAAATGCCGACAAATTAACGACCAGGTCATCGGTCGTATAATGCACCTTCACCTGAGCGCGTTTTCTCTTCCGCGATATTTTTTGTAGCCAAACCACGTCATCAGGCAGTCCCGCCTCCGCGAACCTGCGGCATCCCTCTTGAACAAATCGCACGGGGTATCCGACGCTCTCCAATATTTTCAACCCCGACAACATCATGTCCAATATCGCTACTTTCCGCTCGTGGCCAGGAAGAGGAAATACGCTGAACGGATTGAACGGCACCCAAACCTCAAGGATTTTATCGCAAAGAAGCGGAGCTCTACACTCTTCGACGCTTTGCTCGCAGCAGAAGATAATACGATAAGAACAGAACTTGAAAGGGTCGCTCAAGCGAACGACGTTGTCGAGGTCGCTACAGAAAAGGACTTCTTAGTCTTCAAATGGCTTGGAAATCACGAAAGATCGGCGTTGACTGCGAAATTGCGTCTTCGTTGTAATACGCCACCTGGGAAAACTCCAGCAATAATCAGCAATCGAGCCTCTTGGAGTTCGAAAACGCCGATGTTTCGCGATTTTCAAGCCATTTGAGCGCCCCGAACATTCATTTTCGCCGTCTTTTCCGATGTTTCGTGATTTTCAAGCCATATGAGAAACGAGACACTGCGCAAGTTAGCAGAAAGCCTGTATGCCGTTGCTACATCCAGGCTTTCATACGAAGTTCAGCGCAGGGGGTAAAAGAGCACGCATCGCGTCGTGGGCCGAGCCCAACTTCTCCAGCAGAGCACGCAACGCCTCATGGGGCAGGCCCTGCGCTCCCAACGAAGCGAGCGACACAGCCCCTACTTCTCCAGGATGTCGATAGCCTCCACGAGCGAGCGCATGATGTTGCGGCGGGACAGGGCGCCGACGAGCTTGCCGTTCTCCACCACCGGCACCTTCTTGATGCGCTTGGCGGCGAACAGAGCGCACACCTCGTCGATGGGCGTCGTCGCGTCCACGGAGATCACCCGATGGGTGGCCACGGCCATGACGTTCAAGGCCATAAGCTCCCTCAGGCGCGTGAGGGCGTCCTCGTCGTCGATATAGCGGTAGAGGTTCAGCGTGGAGTCCACGAAGGAGATCTCGGTCTTGCCCAGGTAGCTGGCCACATCGCCGTCGGACACGAAGCCCACGAGCGTCCCCTCCCCGTCCACGACGGGCAGCCCGCTCGTCTGGTTGGCGTCCATGAGACGGATGACCTCCTCCATGGTGGCCGTATCAGCGGCGCACACCGGCTCGCGGTTCATGACGTCGGCCGCCACGTAGGTGCGGCTCGCATCCCACGTCTCGCCCTGGGTGCCGTCCACCACCACGCCCGAGATGCCAGCGGCGATATCCGCCGGCTCCCCGCCGCGCTCGACGGCCGTGGCGGCCGCCGCGCCGGGGGCGCGCCGCTTGTCGCGGGCGAACACGATGATGACGAGGGCCGCCACGCCCATGAGCGCGAAGGTGGTGGTGTAGGCCATGTGCTCGCCCAGGTAAGCCTGCTCGAAGGCCGGCAGATCGGGGGCCACTGCGGGCGCGAGGGCCGCTACCGATACGAGCACCGCCGTGCCGAAGGAGCCCGCCACCTGGTTCATGGTGCTCGAAAGCCCCTCGGCATGCTGGATGACGGCGTTATCGAGCGAGTTCACGCCCCAGGTGTTCAGCGGCGTCATGGTGAACTGCAGGCCGATGACGAGCGTGGTATAGGTGAGCACCACGGTGATGAAGCCCGCGTCGATGCCGAGCCGCGCGAGCCCCGCCGCGCCCAAGACGGCCACGATAATGCCGGGCACCGCCACCTTCCGCAGCCCGAAGCGGTCGAACAAGCGCCCGCTCAAAAGGCCCGTAAAGGCGCCGATGACCGCGCCAGGCAGCATGGCCACGCCGGACATGGTGGCCGTGAAGCCGAGGGTGCCCTGGATGTAGAGGGGCGTGATGACCTCGCAGCCCAGAAGCGCCGCCTGCACGATGATGATGACGATGGCGGCCGTGGCGTAGGGCCGCGCCTTCAAAATGCGCACGTTCAGCATGGGGTGCTCAAGGCGCAGCTGCCGCCGCACGTACAGCGCCACAAGCCCAATACCCGCCGCGATGAGCCCCAGGGTGAGGGCCATGTTATCAGTAGAGGCGAAGGTGGAAAGCCCGTAGAGCAGCGCCACGAGGCCCACCGTGGAGAGCACCACCGAGGGCACGTCGAAGGTGGTGCGGGCGAACTTGCCGTAGTTGCGCAGCGAGAAGGCCGCGAGCGCCACCACGACCACGCCGAGGGCGGTCACGATGGCGAACAGCGCCCGCCAGCCCACGTTGTCCACGAGCACGCCGGAAAGCGAGGGGCCCACGGCCGGCGCGAAGCCGATGATGAGCCCGATGATGCCCATGGCCGTGCCGCGCTTCTCGCGGGGGAACACCAGCAGGATGACCGTGAACACCATAGGCATGACCGCGCCGGTGCAGGCCGCCTGCATGACGCGGCCGAGCAAAAGCACCCAGAAGTTGGGGGCCAGGGCCGCCGCCAGGCTACCCGCCGTGAACACCGACAGCGAGGCAATGAACAGCTGGCGGGTGGTGAAGCGCCCCACCAGGTAGGCCGACAGCGGAATGACCACGGCCTCCACAAGCGCGTACACCGAAGTGAGCCACTGGGCCGTGGTGGCGTCCACCCCCAGATCAGCCATAATAGCCGGCAGCGCCGGCGACAGCATCGTCAGGTTCAGCACCGCCAGAAGCGTGCCCGTTAAGAGCACGCCCACCATGACCAGTTCCTTGCGCCCCACGCCCAATGCCATACCGCATCAACCTCGCTCTTGCATCTCGTCCATGAAAAAAGTGAATGTTCTAATGCTATGGGTTTGGCGGAAAAAGAAAAGAGGCCACTCGGTAAGCGGCGAGGAGGCTCCTGCCATCTTTGCAATACTGCAAAGATGGCTAATCCCCCAATTCGCGCAGCATATCGAGAAGCTCTTGGCGGCGATGAATGTCCAATTTGGTGTAAATATGCTTAGCGTGAGTACGCACAGTATTCTCGCTGATAACAAGCCGCTCGGCGATGGCCGCCATGGAGTTGCCGCGGGCGATGAGCTCCATCACCTCTGTCTCGCGCATGGAAAGACCGTGGCGTTCCTGCAGTACCAGGCACTGCTTGGAAAGCCGGTCGCGAATGGCACCGGCGTCCTCCGAAGCCGAAGGCCGACGTCGACGACGTTTGGCTGGCGTGGCCGGTTTATCGTCGGCAGTAGATCTTACGAGGGAATCGCCATCCTCCAAAGACTCCGCTGACGCTCTGCCCAGTTCCGCTCCTAAGCCGCAGTTCGCCTTTCGAGCATCCTCGCCAAAGACCGAGCCGCTTCCTCTCCCCACTGACACGGCGGGCATGGCGGCAAGAGAATAGAACTCGATGGGGTCGGCGGTTACGGTGCCTTTCGACACCATCGGCCTGAAAAGGGTTCCCGTAGAGACCAGGAGCGTGATCCCCAGTCCGCAGCTAGAGATAAGCGCCACGAAATACAACCACTGGGAGCCCGCGGGCACCGTCAATTCGCTCGCCCAGCCAAAAAGGAAGCCGACGCTTTGCAAAATATAGACGATAGCCCCAAAGAACCCGTAGATGAACACAGGATTGATACCACGATCGCGGGAGACCTGGGCGCACTGCATCATCATGAGCATCTGCACAAGGGAAAAGACCATGTAGGCGACCGCCGCGAAGGCGTTCAGATACACCAAGCCACAAAACGGCATGAGAAGAAATCCCAGCGTGAGCAGCGGATATACCACGCGGAACACAGAGATGAGGCCGAAGCGAAAGCTCATGCGGTGCCACAGGACTAAAAGCACCGCAGCCGCAATAAACGAACCAAGCATGGACGCGCTGTTGACAAGCGAGCTAATTTCCTCATGTAGCAGAGCGATTCCGCGAATGACGCCGGCTACCAGAGCAAGCGACCCCACGCATAAAGCACTGCGCCAATAGTCGGCCACCACTTGACGGTAGACGCGCGGGTGCTGACGCGGGACGTCCTCGAACATGGGCTGCTCGAAGTTCATCTCGCGCACCGAAAGTGCCACGCACAGACCGCACAGAGGCACGAAGATCAGGGGGACGAGAAAAGCCGTTAGCGCAATGGGCACTAAATACAGGGCAAGGTAGATGAAGGGAGCGATAGCCGTGCCCACAATAAGGCGGAAATTGCCGGTTCTCGCATCGAGGGAAGCAAAATACCGCTGCCAGAGCATGAACATGCCGGCGCACCCGATTCCGAGAAGCACCCCGCCAGCTCCCACAAATGCAATGGCAGCCGATGCCACGTACATGGCCGTAATCAGACAGGCCGACCCAAGGAATAGCAGGACAGCGGAAAGCGAGACGAGCATGCGCCGAGCACCGTAGGGAAAGAAATACGATCCCAGCATACTCGCCAGGAAGGCGCCGCCAAAAGCCACAGCCTGAGTCAAAAAGAACGTGAGAGTCACTTCCACCGTCTGAAACTCAAGGGGAAGAAACGGGAAGATGCCGCCCCATACCGAGGTGGCATTCACCGTGAGGAAACAAGCATAGCCCCAACTTGACGCATGGCCGATTGCGCTGGCACTCTCGGTCGCCATAGCTTGACCTCCTCTCTTATCTCGGTGGCACGCATGGTAGCATAGGAGGACGCGCCTGTTAGGCAAATGACCGCACTTCGGTATCACCCGAAAACGCGCGAACTGGGGTTTTGTCCTTAAATCACACTTGTCGTGTGATTCGGCACTTCCCCTTTTCCGGTACTTTTGAAAGCGGCGAGAAGGCAATTCAACTAGAGGAGGGACTATGACTGAAACCCAATCCACCCTGTCGCGCCGCACCTTCGTCAAAGGCTCGCTCGCGGGCCTGGCTGCCACCGGAGCCGCGGGTACCGCACTCTTCGGATGCGCACCCCAATCTGGCACCGGAGCCGGGGAGGAGCCCATGGCCGCCACCGGAGAGGAGACTGCGCCCGACGAGATCCACTGGAGTCAGTGCAACGTCAACTGCGGCGGCAACTGCGTCTTCCAGTGGCACTCCCGCGATGGCAAAGTGCTCTACATGGAGACCGATAACACAGGAGATACCGACTTGCAGGCCCGCGCCTGTCTACGCGGCCGCTCCATGCGACGCTGGCTCAACAGCCCCGACCGTCTGCTGTACCCCATGAAGCGTGTGGGCAAACGCGGCGAAGGAAAGTTCGAGCAGATTACCTGGGACGAGGCTATCGACACCATCGCCAGCGAGCTGAAACGCGTCATCGACACCTATGGCAATGAGGCCATCTACGTCAACTATGCCACAGGCATGTACTCGAAAACAGGCAACCCCACCGCCCGATTGCTCAACCTGCTCGGCGGCTACCTAAACCGTTCCTATGACTATTCGGCCCACATGATCGAGGCCGTCGCGCCCTACATGTACGGTACGTCGCTCGACGGCTCTTCTCTGACTGAGGCAACCGAGCATTCTGATCTCATCGTCATGTTCGGCAACAGCCCCGCCGAAACTCGCATGGGCGGTGCCAATGCCTCATGGGATTTCGCCCGCCTTCGCGAAGCCATTCAGAACCGCGGCGGCAAAATTATCTCTATCGACCCGCGCATGAACGAGACGGTCTCCGGCCACCCTGACGAATGGCTTCCCATTCGCCCTGGTACCGACGCGGCCCTCTGCGCGGCCATCGCTCATGAATGGATCGTCGAAGGCAAAGTGGACAAAGAATCCCTCGATACTTACTGCCTCGGCTACGACGAGGACACCATGCCCGAATCCGCCAAAGGTCAGAACAAATCCTACAAGGATTACATTATGGGCACTGGCTGGGACATGGTGGAGAAGACGCCCGAGTGGGCCGCCCCCATCACTCAGATTCCTGCCTCCAGCATCCGCGAACTAGCCAACACCATCGCTGCTGCTAAGGCACCCTTCATCACCCAGGGATGGGGCCCCCAGCGCCACACAAATGGCGAGGACGCCTGCCGCTCTATTTACATGCTGCCGCTCCTCCTAGGCAAGTGGGGACTTCCGGGCACCAACAACGGGGAGCGTGAATCCATGGCGCTCACAAGTCTCGTTCCCGGCTTGCCAGCAGGCGAAAACCCCGTCACGCTTTCCATTCCCGCTTATCAGTGGGTTAACGCCGTGGATCACGGCCATACCATGACCGCCACAAATTCCGGTCTTGTCGGAGGCGATGAACTTGGTACCGATATCAAGTTCATCTGGAACTACGCCGGCAACTGTCTGACCAACCAGCATGGCGATATCAACATGACCCATGAGATTCTCGTCGACGAATCGAAATGCGAGTTCATCCTCGTCTGGGACACGGTCATGACCGACTCGGCGAAATACGCTGACATTCTGCTGCCCGATGCCATGCGCTCAGAACAAATGAACCTGCAGACCCAGGGATACACCGAATGGTACTCGGGCGTAGTTCTGGGTACTCCCGCTCAAGAAGCACCCGGCGAGTGTCGCTCGAGCTATGACGTCATGGCCGACATTGCCGATAAGTTCGGCGTGCGTGATGCGTTCACCGAAGGCCGCACTCATGACGAATGGGTAAAGTTCCTCTATGAGCAGGGGGCCGAAGAAGATGGCTCCATGCCGACCTGGGAGGAAATGCTCGAGCAGGGCGTATACAAGCGACCCGTTGAACCCTACATCGCCTTCGAGGCGTTCCGCAACGATCCCTCCGCCAACCCACTGGGCACCCCCTCCGGAAAAATCGAGATCTTCTCCGAAGCGCTGGACGAGATGTCACGTACCTGGGATCTTGAAGAGGGCGAGGTAATTTACCCCATCCCCGTCTTCCAAGCAGGATTTCACGGATACGGTTCCGTCACCGAGGAATTCCCCCTCTACTGCTGCGGTTTCCATCACAAGAGCCGCACCCATTCATCGTTCGGCTTCATCCCCGAGCTTGAAGCCGTGGCCCGTCAGCAGCTGTGGGTAAACCCCGCTGATGCCGAGAGCCGCTCAATTGAAGACGGCGACCTGATTGCCGTGACAAGTCCGGTTGGCGAGATTCGCATCGAGGCGAAGGTGACGCCCCGCGTCATCCCCGGAACTGTAATGATTCCGCAGGGCGCCTGGCACAAGGCCAACATGAATGGCGACAAGGTGGACGAGGGCGGCTGCGTGAACACGCTCACGCAGTACAAACCAACGCCGATGGCCAAGGGCAACGGCACTCACTCCATGATCGTCCAGATTGCGAAGGCCTAAGGGAGGTACGAAGATGACTCAGTACGGATTCTATTTCGACAGCACCCGCTGCACCGGCTGCCGCACCTGCGAGATGGCCTGCAAAGACTACAACGACCTGCCCGCCAACTACGCTTTCCGCCGCGTGTTCGACTACGAGGGTGGCGATTGGAAAGACAACGGTGACGGTACCTTTGAGCCGACGAGCTGGGCCTACCACGTGTCCATGGCCTGCAACCACTGTGCAATGCCGGCCTGCGTGGCCAATTGCCCCCAAGGCGCCTTGGAAAAGGATGCCGATACCGGGCTCGTGTCCCGCGACGAGGAGAAGTGCATTGGCTGCGGCACTTGCGTGAAAAGCTGTCCCTACGAGGTGCCCGTAGTGGACACCGAGACCATGAAATCCGCGAAATGCGACGGCTGCGCCTCCCGCGTGGCCGAGGGCAAGATGCCGATCTGCGTGGACGCCTGTCCGCTTCGGGCCCTCGAGTTCGGGGACATCGAAAAGCTGCGAGCGGCGCACCCCGGCACCGTGGACGGCATTGCCCCCATGGCTCCTCCGGATGCGACGAAGCCCTCTGCGGCCATTCTGGCCTGCCCGGCCGCCAAAGACTGCGGTGACACCACCGGCGCCATCGCGAATCCGAAGGAAGTGGAAAACGCCTAAGGAGCATTCAGGGCCGCCGCGACCCCTCCCTCATAGGCGGCGGCCCGCTTCCGATATGATTGAGGCGTAGCACGGATTCGCCCGAGCTACGCCGTTTGAAGGGACTTGGAGACCATGCCGAAGGGATTTTTCTTCGATAACGCGCGCTGCACTGGATGCAGGACCTGCGTCATGGCCTGCAAGGACTACCACGACCATGGGCCCGACGAAGGATTTCGCCGCGTGCTCGACTACGAGGGCGGCGACTGGAACGTAGCAGAGGACGGAACCGTTTCCCAAGACGCCTTCGCCTATCACATTTCTCTGGCCTGCAACCATTGCGCCAGCCCCGCCTGCACCCAGGTATGCCCCACAGGGGCCATGCATCGCGATGAGACGGGGCTTATCTGGCCCGACATCACCAAATGCATCGGTTGCGGCTACTGTACCATGGCCTGCCCCTACCATGCGCCCGTCATCGATAAAGAGCTCAAGCGCTCGAGCAAGTGCGATGGCTGCCGCGAGCGTCTGGCCGCGGGGCAGGCCCCTATCTGCGTGGAGGCCTGCCCCTTGCGCGCCTTGGATTTCGGGGAGAAGGGCGACATCTTCGAGCGCCATGCCGAATGGTGGGACGAGGTGCGCGGCGACATCCTTCCTTTGCCTTCGGAAACGGAGACCGGGCCCAATTTATTCATCCGGCCCTGCCCCGCTGCTGCCCAAGGTCGCAAGGGCGCGCTGGTCAACCGCAAGGAAATCGGCCTATGACAAGCGGCCTCGACAATCTTTCCCTTGCGCTGTTCACCGCCTTGGCCCCTGCAGGCGTCGTAGCTTTCATCATCATGGCTCTGGCGCGCCTATTTGCTATCGACCACGAGCGCGCGGTTCGCATCGACCGCATGATCGCGCTGCCTTTCGCCGTTGCGCTCGTTGGCTTCATCGCCTCGGCAACGCATCTGGGTACGCCGGCCAACGCGCTTCACGTGTTCTCAGGCGTGGGAACCTCTCCGCTTTCCAACGAGGTGCTGGCCGCCGTGATGTTCTTGTTCCTGGCTGGATCCTATTGGATGGTCGCCTTCAAGGTGAACTTTCCCGATGCTGCTGCGAAGCCATGGCTGCTCGTCGCTTGCCTTGCAGGAATCGCCCTGCTAGCGTGCACCTCCCAAGCCTACGCCGTGCGCACCGTGCCCACCTGGAACACACCTTATTCACCGGCGAACCTTTTGCTCACGGGCTTATTCGAGGGGACCGTGCTAAGCCAGCTGTTTCTTGCCGCTGCTAAAGTACCCCTATCACGATGGAGCTTTCTCCTTGTGGGCCTGGGGGCGGCGAGCCTTGCTGCCGGCGTCGTCTCCATGCTCGCCCAGAACGCCTATCTGGCCTCAATCGCCAACAATGAGATATCCGCAGCCTCGCTTGCGCCGGGCTACCCTCTTGTCATCGGCATCTTCGCCCTCGTCGGGGCTGGCGCGCTCCTCCTCGACGGCTGGGCCCTGCGACCCCGAGCAACCGAGTGTGCGCGCCTCATCCTGCGTATCGCCGCCGCCATCCTCGCCTTCGCCGCCGTCTTTGCAACACGCATTGTGTTCTACAATCTGCATATGACCGTCGGATTCTAGCCCGCCGAAATCACTGACTTGCTCAGGAGGCTTTCCTTGACCCCATCCGTAGATGTCCTGAACAGCCTGTCATTTGCAGGCGCCACACTATCTCCCCTGTTTCTGCAGGATCCACGCACTGGTAGCGCAGGAGCGCTTTTCGAAGCATTGAGCTTGCTTAACGCCGACGAGGCTACGGCAGAATGGCCTTTGGCCGACAAAACCGAGGCGCAAGAAGGCCTCGATCTTATCGTTGCGGGGCTGAAAGCGAGCCGCGCCACCGAAGCTGACGGGGCTTTCTGCGCCGAAGACAAGCTTGTGGACGAGTACCGAAGACTGTTCATCGGCCCTGCGCAAAAACCGGCGCCGCCTTGGGGCTCCGTCTATACCGACCGGGAGCAAGTCATCTTCGGGGAAAGCACACTGCGTCTGCGGAGCTGGATGCGCCAACACGGCATCGCTCGCCTCGCAGACGACCGCATGCCTGACGACCATATCGGCCTTATGCTCTCGCTGCTCGCCACTTTGACTGAAGAACGCCCCGAGCTGGTAGAAGAGTACTTGTCTGAGCATCTTCTCCCTTGGGCCCCCCATTATCTGGGCCTTCTGGAAGTCTGCGCCGAGCATCCTTTCTATAAAGGGCTCGCCCTTCTCACCAAAGCCACGCTGAAGGGAGCGCAGGACGAGCTGTCGCTTGTCGTGATCGAACCTCGCTTTTATCGCTAAGCGTCGACGGGCAATGTTGCCGTACGAAAAAGGGGCCGCCAAAGCAGCCCCATGCCATCAACAAAATCTCCTGCATCACGGCGAAAGAGTCCCTACGCTGTGGTCTTCACGGCGCCCTTGTCGCAGCGATTGCCCCAAGAATCGATGATGTCCTTGTCGCGGTAGACGCAGATGACCTCGCAGTGGTTGGCGCACTTCTGGCATTCAATCTCGCGGGTCTTGAAGTCGAAGTCGAGCATCGCCTCGAAGTCGAAGGTGCCGCTCGCGAACGGGCCCGACTCGGCCCCCACAATCGGCCCCGCATCGGCGGCAAGCAGCGCCACGCCGAAAGCGCCCATGAGGTGCCCGTCCGGATCCACCGCCACGGGCATCCCCAGCTGCTCCTCGAAGGCGTGCACCACCCCGGCGTTCTTGGAAACGCCGCCCTGGAACACCACGGGCGCGGCGATCTTCTTGCCCTTGCCCACGTTGTTCAGGTAGTTCGACGCCACAGCGTTGCACAAGCCGGCGATGATGTCCTCGCGCGCGTAGCCCACCTGGATCTTGTGCACGAGATCACTCTCGGCGAACACGGTGCAGCGCGCGGCGATGTTGGCCGGCTTGGTGGAAGTGAGCGCGATGTCGCCGAACTCCTCTACCTCCACGCCCAAGCGGTGCGCCTGCGACGACAGAAACGAGCCGGTGCCCGCGGCGCACAAGGTGTTCATGGCGTAGTCCACCGCGATGCCGTCGGACACGCAGATGATCTTGGAATCCTGGCCGCCGATCTCCAGAATGGTGCGCACGTCCGGGTGCAGATGGGTGGTGCCCACGGCATGGGCGGTGATCTCGTTCTTGATCACGGAAGCCCCCAGCATGGCCCCCACGAGACGCCGCGCGCTGCCCGTCGTGCCAGCGCCGACGATATCCACCCCCGCGCCTTCCACCTGGCGCTCCAGCTCGCGCACGACGTTCTTCGACGCCTCGGTCGGGTTGCCCTCGGTCCACAAATACGAACGCGCGATGATGGCGCGGTTCTCGTCGATGATCACGCCCTTCGTGGAAATGGAGCCGATGTCGATGCCGAGATAACCCTTTGTCATTTGCTCTTCTCCTTCTTCATGGAAAGCATGTCGTAGAACGCCTCGAGGCGCGTGTCCAGGCCCGTGTCGGAGGTCTGGGAGTCGTAGGTAAGGTACAGCACGGGCACCGAGTAGTCCTCACTCACCTTCTGCAGCACGGGGATGCAGTCGATCTCCGGCGTGCACCCGGCGCTCTTCGCGTGGATGAGGCCGTCGAAGCCCCCCGCAGCGTACTTCTTCGCCGCCGCCACGGTGAGTGTGGAGGTGGGCCCCATGTCATAGGTCAGGTAGTCTTTCGCCCCCACGCGCAGGTTCGGCTCGTTGTAGCGAAGGTAGCGGTTCGTGAAGTTCAACATGCGGTGCACTTCCACGCCCATGGCGACGAGCTTGTGGTCGAGCCCCAAATTGCTGCGCTCGTCGATGGCCGTGAACATCTCGCCGACGATGCCGATGCGGATGGGATCGGCGGGCTTGTCCAGGGGAATGGCACGGAAGGCGGCCATGGCCTCACGGTACGCTTCATTGATGTCGCGCTCGTCCAGGCAGGTGCGCATGGCGTCCATCGCCGACACCCAGGCGGCGTCGAACGAGCCGCGCTGTACCTCGAAGCCGGCGTTGGCCAGGTAGAAGTCGCGCAGGGAGTCCAAATGCTCGATCATCTTCGCCACGGCCTTCAGCTTCACGACACCGTGGGGAACGTCGATGTTCGGGTTCACCGTCTTCAGCACTTCCTTGGCCCAGCCGATGTACCCCAGCTCGATACCCCGGGCGAAGTTCATCATGATGAACTCGTAGCCCATGTCCCGCAGAATAGATTCCTGCAGCTCGCCGTAGTAGCCCAGCCGGCACGGGCCGCCGAACTGGATGAGAATGTCGGCGCCCAAATCGAGCGCCTCGGCGAAATCGCCCAGGATGTGCTTGAAAGGCGTGCACACGTAATCGCTCGAGTTCTGGACGCCCACCTCGCTGGCGGCGCGGGTGGCCTCGGGCAGGGGCAGGTAGTCCACGTCGAGCACCTGCTCGCAGAAGAACTTGAACGCCGGATCGTAGTAGCAGTAGCGAAAGAACGCCGCCTTGGTGTACTTATGGTGCTTGGCCTTGTGCTTGGCGGCTTTGGCGGCCTTGCGGTCGGCCAGAAGCGTTGGGGCATGGCGCCGCTCCAGCTCCACAGCCACCGAGGAGCGCACCTGCTCGATGAGGGCCTGGGGCTTACTCATGGACATAGCCTCCCTTCTGCTGGAAGCGCAGGATGTCGACGAAGCTTTCCACACGGGTCTCCACGCCGGCGGTGCCGGACTGCGCATCGATCATCAGGTTCAGAATCGGCGTGCCCTGGATGCAGCGCATGATGGCGTCGTCGGTCATGGAGTCGGGGCCGCAGGGGAAGGCGCTGATGAGCACGATGCCGTCGATGTCATCCTGCGCCAGGAGGATAGAGCCGATGAGCTCGCGGTTGATGAGCCACGGCATGGTGCCGGAGAACTCGAAGCTCTTCTTGTAGGCGCGCTCGTGATCCATGGCGTCGGCGTAGACGACGGTGGCGCCCATATCCTCGAGCGAATCGATGACCGCGCCGGAGAGGTACGGATCGTGGGAAATGTAGGGGTGGGCCACCACGAGGATGCCAAGCGGGCGCGCGACCGAATCGTCGCCGGCCGCGGCGGCGGCATCGGCGGCCCGGCGCTCGTCGATCAGACGGCGCAGCGTGCGCTCCTGGGCGTCGGCCAAAGCCTCGTCGTGGGCGCGCTGGGCATCCCAGGCGGCTTTGAAGGCAGCGCGGGCGTCCTTGGGGGCGACGCCCATGCGGGCGGCCATGTCACAGAAGGCGCGGCGCACATCCTTCACCTTCCGGGCATTTTGCACCTCGCAGGAGATGACGCGCAGCTTGTCGTCGCGGAAGGTGTTACGCACCATATCGGTGGCCGACTGGAACTTCGTGCAGAACCCGCTGCGGTGGTCGCTCGTCGGATAGCAGGGCACGAAGACGGCGTCGCAGCGGCCCGCAAGGCTTTCCACGTGCCCGATGAACACCTTCGAGGCCAGGCAGCACTCGTCCACGGAAAGACGATCGCCCCCATCGGCGATGGCCTTGTCCGTCGGGTCGCTCACCACCACGGTGCGCCCGATGGATTCGAAGAACGTGGTCCACAGCACGCCGAAGCGATAGAACAGAAGCGCGCGGGGAATGCCCACCACCTGCACATCGGCCCAATCTGTCGTTTGGGGCACGGGCAACCTCCTCAGGTATCGAGGCGCCGGCCGAGCGGCCCGGCGCGAATAAGCAGTACCGGCAATCATAGCACAGCGCCCCTTGAACCTTCGTCCAAGGGGCGCTGTCTGCACATTTCGAAATGCTGTCCGCTATTCCACGTGGATCTCGAGGGCCTTCACGCCCGCCGGCGACCAGGACGTGGCGAACGACTCCTCCAGGGGACCCTTCACATCGGCCTTGCGGCCAATGAGGCTCTTGCCGTTGTCGTCGAGGCCCGAGGTGGCCACGGCGATGGTGGTCAGCCGGTACTGGGTGCCGTTCAGATTCATGTCGAGCGGCCGGGTGAGCTTCAGCACCAGCTGCACGCTGCCGTTGGCGTTGTCCGTCGTGCCGTTGTTGGTGTAGTTGTTGCCGGAGGAAAGGCCCGCAGCGTCTTCCACCGCCTGAAGTGTCCCCGACAGCGACACCGAGTCTCCGAACTTGACGTTGCCGATGTTCTCGGGCTCGGTGTTGGCGGGATCGACCGATGCCGGCGAATCCGTGCCCTCGGCCGGAGCGACGGGAATCTGGTTCGTCTGCGTGTCGATCTGCCCCGCATCGGCCACCGTGACAAGCCAGCCCTCGGTGTTGGACCAGGCCACGTTCAGCGTCACCGTGGAGGTGCGCAGCTCGCTCGTCTTCACGCCGTCGGCCTCGCTTTCCACGGTCTTCGAAAGATCCACGGCAATGGGGCCGCCGTCGATGGTGAGGTCGGAGGTCGTCTTCACGATGGATGCATCAACCATGGCCTCCCCGTAGGTGGGGTCGTTAGTCGTAAGGATATCGTTCAGGTTGGCCAAGATGTCGTTGGCGTTGGCGCTGGCCAAAGGCACCGCCGCCGCCTCTCCCACCACCAAATCGCCGGGAACCCACGTCTCGCCGGCATCGGAGTACTCGAAGGGCAGCGTCACGGGCACGTTGATCTCGACGCCCTTGTTCTTGAAGGTGGCCGTGGCAGTGGCCTCGCAGGTGACGATCTGGTTGCCCGGCGTGCCCAAGTTCGTGGGCTCGTTCAGCACGATGTCGCTGAACTTCGGGCCGATGAGCGCGTCTTGGGAGACATAGGCGTACTGCGAGATGTCCGGCGCGTCCATGGCCACCTCGTCGAAGGCGGCGATGACGCGGGCGTCGGACAGCGGCACCCGCTGGGTCTCCTCGGCGACCGGCTGCTTGTTGAAGAAGCCGGAGGTGAACAGATAGGTGAGCACGCCGGCGGCTACGAGCACGCAGATGATAAGACCAACGATGACGGCCGTGCGCTGGCCCTTCTTCACGTCGCGGGGCTGAGCGGCCTCGACGTTGCCGTAATCGTCCCCGGCACTCTGGATGAACGCCGCAGCGGCGGCTTTCGCGGCGGCGGCCTTCTTGGCCTCGGCGGCCGCGCGGGGGGAAAGACCCTCGTCGGGGGCGGAATCGGCCGGAGAGGCGCTGCGCGGATCGAGTTCAGTCATAATTCCTCCTGAGAAAGCAGACCGCCATTATGCGGCCTTAGCCTCGCAGTATACTGTATTTGACTCGATGTCGGCTAGAGCAGCGAAAGAACTATTGGACAGATTTCCCCAGGTTGCCGGCGATGACGACGCAAATCGCCATGAGCAACAGGTTGAAGATGAGCGACGTGGAAAGCTGACCGCCCGTGGCATAGCACAGTCCCAACCCGAACACCGAGGCGACCACGCCGGCCAAAGCGAGGCTGCGCAGGGCCGCCGAGCGCCCCGGATTGCGCGAGGCCGCGCGCCCGAGAACCCCCGCCGCAATGGTAATGCCGTTGGCCACGGCCGCGGCAACACCGAGCACAAGGGCGGAAAGCGGAAGCCCCGTCGCGGCGGCCGCCCCGTCGGCGAGAGCCCCGTAGATCACCACGCCGCCCACGGCGAGTCCGAACAGGCCGCAGATCATCAGCAGGTACGAGAACATGCGCAGATACCACGAAATGGTGCTTGTCTGTTCGACTGCCACCAGCGCTCCTTTCAGCCTGCTGCCCTGCGGGCAATGTGACGGACACCCCTCAAGCTTGCGGGCTTGTTGTGGGCTTGCCGCCTGAAGATGGGGGGTCATGATACCATAGGCCCATGGATCCGACGGTTCTTCAACAAACCCCCTTGCAGCCCTCGCCCGGCATCGGAGACGGCAGCAAGAGCGAGCGCACTCCCCTGGCGCTGCGCGTGTTCGGCGCCCTGCTCATGGCCGGGGGCGTGGCCGTCGTGCCCGAAGTAATCCACACGCTCGCCCAAATGGGAACCGTCTTCGTCGAGAAAACCTACACCGACGACTCGCTGCTCACCATCATCCTGTACGTCACGCTCGCGCTGTCCGCCTGCTTCTGCGCCCTGGCCTCCGGCGTTCTCGGCTTCCGCCTTCTGCGCGGCAACCGCCGGCGCGCCCGCCTCATCGCCGAGGCCGTGGCCATAGGGCTCGTCGTCGCCTTCTCCGCCGATCTGCTGCTGTTCGGCGTGAACCCGGGCCTGTGGTTCCTCGGAGCCTGCGCCCTCATCCTCATCGCGGCCCACGTCTGGGTGGACCCGTCGCTGTCCGACGAGCGCGAGCTGCAGCGGCGGCTGCGCCTCATGCAGACCCGCGAAGAGGCCGAGGACGGCACCCTCGGCCTGGACAAGACCGGCCGCGGCTACATCGAACTGGACTTCTTCAACCTGTTCTGGATCTTCGTCATCGCCTCGGTGGCCGGAGTGGTCATCGAGTCCATCTACCACGTGCTCGTGGTCGACTTCGGCCACTACGAGGACCGCGCCGGCCTTCTGTGGGGGCCCTTCTCCCCCATTTACGGTTTCGGCGCCGTGCTCATGACGTTGGCGCTCAACCGCTTCCACAACGCGCCCATCCCCGTGGTGTTCCTCGTCAGCGCCGTCATCGGGGGCGCCTTCGAGTACTTCGTCAGCTGGTTCATGGAATACGCCTTCGGCGCCATCGCCTGGGACTATACCGGCACCTTCCTCAACATCAACGGGCGCACCAACTTCATGTTCATGTGCATGTGGGGAGTGCTTGGCGTGGTGTGGGTGAAGCTGGCCCTGCCGGCGCTCTTGCACACGGTGAACCTCATCCCATGGCGCTGGCGCTACTCCATCACGGCGCTGTGCGCGGCGCTCATGATCTTCGACGGCGCCATGACGCTCGTGGCCCTGGACTGCTGGTACTCGCGCCTGGCAGGTGCGGCGCCCGACAAAGCGCTCGAGCAGTTCTGCGCCGAGCAGTTCGACAACCAGTGGATGGAGAACCGCTTCGAATCGATGAGCATCCACCCCGATGCCGCCCATCGCTCATCCTAGGAGATTTTCGTGACTGAAGACCCGTACGACATCCTCGGCGTTCCCCGCACGGCCACGTCCGACGAGATAAAGAAGGCCTATCGCAAGAAGGCGCGGGAGAACCACCCGGATTTGAACCCAGACGACCCCGAGGCCGAGGAGCGCCTGAAGAAGATCAACGAGGCCTACGACCGCATCACGAACCCGGAGAAGTACGCCCGCGAGGATGCCCGGCGCTATCGGTCGCCCTACAACCCCACTTACACCGGCTACGGCTCCCCTGGCGGCAACCCCTTCGGCGGCGCGGGCCCTGGCAATCCCTACGGCGGCGGCTCGGCGCCCGGCGGCGGGTACCAGTACCAGTGGGTGGAAATCAACTGGGAGGACTTGTTCAACACCTGGAACCAGGCCTCCTCGGTGCCGCGGCCGGAGGTATCGGCCACCGATTCGGCCGAGCTGCGCCAAGCGGTGCTGTTCATCGACGGCGGCAACTACAAAGCGGCCCTCACGGTGCTCGCGGCCCTGCCCATCAAGGAGCGCACGGCCCGCTGGCACTATCTGGCGGCGCTGGCCAACTACGGCGCCGGCAACACCGTGGCCGCCGTGGACCAGATCCGCACCGCCCGCAAGGCCGACCCCACCAACGGCGACTACCGCCAGGCCGAGGCCGTCATCGGCGCCCGCGCCCGCACCTACCAGCAGGAAAGCGAGAGCCGCGGCTTCGGCGGCTGCGCGGATCCGAGCTCGCTGTGCTGCTGCCTCATGTGCGGCCCGGCCCTCTGCCAACCGTTTTTGTTCTGCCTGTAGTTTATTAGTAGCGCGGAGCGGAAAGCGTCGTCCATTCGGGGGCGTAGCGGGCGACCCAGTGGGCCACGCCGCGGATGGCCACGGCCTCGGCGAAGGTTTCCGCCACCGACAGCACCACGTACAGGATGAGCGTGCAGAAAATCATCGGGCCGGCCAAAGCGGCGATAAGCGACATGATCTGCGCGAAGGAGGGATCGGCCGCACCGCCTATGGCGGCGATGGTCGGAGCCGCGCCCATGATGCAGAGGAACATGATCGAGAACACCACGATGCTCAGCACGAGCGAGATGCCGATGACGATGGCCATGGGGATGAGCGTCACCGCGAACAGCTGGCCCCAGTTGCGGCGCGCCTTCTCCCAGATGTCCTTCACATTGAAGCCATCGCCCAGGCTCTGCCCCATGATCATGCGCATCTGCATGATGATGCCGGCCACATAGGTGGCCAGGGAAACGGCGATGGAGACGACCCAGCCGATGAAGGGAATCCAGCAGAAGATACCGCCGATGATGCCGCCAACCAGGCCCACCACCAGCGTCAGCACGAAAGCGTAAAAGCCATACTCGAAGTTCTTGCCCGTCACGATTTTCTGGGGCAAGAGGCTGCGGCCGCCGAAGGGCACCTCGCGGGACCAGAACAGAAGGTAGCCGGCCGCGACGAAGTTCAGAATCGGCACGCACATGATGAGGCCGAGCACCAACAGCCGGCTTATGTAGTTCGGCGTCGCCTTCACGTCTTCCCAGGCGGCCTTCAGGCAGCTGGTGGTGTAGGCGGGCGAAGGCGCGGGCGCAGGTTGCACCGGGGGCGTGTAGTTCATCGGATCCATGGGAACCTCCTCTTTCCGGAGTCGAAATGCCTGCACCTTGCGGTACGCGAGACGCCGCGCAAACCAGAGGCGCTCCGACTCGAATGACGTTGGGGCTATTGTGCCATCATTCCCCTTTTGACACCGGATCAGTGGGAAAATTGTCATCTAATTCCGCAAGGGTTAAGTAAGCTTGAAGGGCCCCAAGAGAGCGATCGCCTACATCTCGCGCTCTTCCACCACCGTGTAGGCGGGAAGGATGCTCGCTTTCACCACGCGATAGCAGAGTATGGCCGTAAGCGGCATGCCCAGGCACAGAAGCGTGCCCACCTTGAAGGAAGCCATGGTACCGAAGGTGTCGATGAGAGCGCCGGCCACGGTGGGCCCGAAGGCGGCCCCACAGGTATAGCCGGCATTGAGCCACGTGATGGCCTCGGTGAGGCGCGCGTCGGGCACCGCGCGCTCGCAGACGCCGTTGGCCACAATGAGCAGCGGCGCGTAGGTGCACGCCCCCAAAAGCGCCACCGCCATCAGCGTAGGCGCCGAGTCGATGAGGAACATGGTGCCGAAGGACAGGCCGACGGCACAGGCGGCCACCACGAGCTGCTTGGGCAGCGGCGCCCGCAGGCGCACCATGCCGAACAGAAAGCCCGCCGTCATGGATACCGCGCCCGAGGCCATAAGAACCGCGCCGGCGAAATCGGGGCTGTTCAAGTCCTCGGAAAGCGACACTGTGGCAGTATCGAACAGGCCGAGGAACGACCCGGCGAAGGCGTAGATCACGAACAGCACGCGCACCGCTGCGGAGGTGGCAAGCAGGCTCTTCGAAGGCACGGACGCTGCCGAAGCGACGGCAGCCGCCCCCTCGGCGAGCGCGCCCTTCGAAGCGGCCGCACCGTCTCCCGCCACATCGGCGATGGCATCGGCGGCATCAGCGGCATCGGTGATATCGGCATCGTTCCCCGCAGCCCCAGCCTGCGACCAACCGGGATGCGGCTCGGTGCTCTTGGCCGCGCACAGAAGCACGACCCCGACGGCAAAGGCGACGCCGCCGCACACCATACCCGCCACCGGGGCGATGGCAGCGGCGAGCGCGATGGAGATGGACGGGCTGAAGATGAACGCCATATCGTCGAGCACGCTCTCGTAGGAGAACATGGTGCGCAAGTCGGGAGCCGCCTCCCCCAAACGACCGGAGCGGATGAGGTAGGTCCACCGGGCGCGGGCCATGGCCTGGGGACTCGGGAAGAACCCCACCAGCAGCGCTCCTACGAACAGGGGCCATACCGGCCCGTGCAGCGCCACGTTCGCAATAAGGACAACGAGGCCCAAAAGCGATACGGCCGCGGCCTTGGGCACCACGGCCGACTGGCCGCGCTCGTCGATGCGTTTCGACACCCGGGGCGTCACCACGAAGATGGACAGCGCGATGAGCGATGAGGACAGCCCTGCCGTGAGAAAGGAGTAACCCGACAGCGTGATCATCGTGACTACGCCGATGTTCAGCATGCTGCCGAAGAAGCGCATGAGCAAACAGGCGATATCGAAGGGGTAGGCTTCGCGCACGCGCAGCACTTTTTTGTAGACTCCCGGGTTCACCTTCGCCACGCTTCCACCTCCGCTCCCGCTCATGATGCCGGGTCGCACCCGGCTTAACGCCTGCCGCCCTGTAGGGTAGCACGTCGCCGCAGGTGACGGAAGACCCCGCAGCCAGGGCAGGCTGCGGGGCCTTCGAAAGGCGGCCGCCGGGCAAGCGGCCGATCCGCCGGAACGAGGCGGTAGCTGGCACCTCAGAGGGAGCTGGCCCGAAAGAAGGGGCACGAGCCAGCGTCAACCAACCAGCTACCTGATCTCGTCCAGGGGTATGCCATTATAATCGTGAGCTGTGAAGAACAGGATAACGCCGGCCACCGCGCTGATGGCCATCATGTAAAAAGCTGGCATGAGCCCGTTGCCTGTGGCGTCGATGAGCGCCGTGGCCACAAACGACGCCGTGCCGCCGAACACCACGTAGGCAATGTTCGAACCCAAAGCCGCACCGGTGTAGCGCACTTCCGTGGGGAACATCTCCGCTTGATAGCAAGCGATGTTCGCGTCGTTGAGCGACAGCGTCACGCACATGATCAGCTCGGCGACAATAACGATGGGCAGCGACGCCGTCCCCAGCATGAGGAAGCAGGGAATGGAAAGCACGATAAACGTCGCGCAGGCGCCCAGCAGCATGCGTCGCCGCCCCACCCTATCTGACAGGCGCCCGGCGCCGAAGATGATGAAGATGTACGTAACCAGCGCGATGTCGGTGGCCAGCTGGGCCTCGGAGGCACCCATGGTCGTGTAGCTCGTCAGATACGTGGGCAGGTAGGTGAGCACCAGGTAGAAGCCGACAGAGTTGACCATGGTGGCGGCGATGGAAGACAGAAGGCGCCGCCGGTACTTCTTGAACACGAGGCGACTGGGACGATCGACCTCCTTTTTCTCGTGCTCCATCTCATGGAACGCCGGCGAGTCCTCCAAACGCGTGCGGATGAAATGGGCGATGTACCCCAAAGGACCGGCCATGAGGAACGGAATGCGCCAGCCCCATTCGATGAGCGCAGCCTCGGGCAGGACGCTCTTCAGCACGAGGGCCACCGTCGAACCGACGAACAGGCCTGTAGCCGTGGAGGCCGGCACGAGCGAGCAGTAACGGCCCCGCTTATCGGCCGGCGCGTACTCGGCGAGAAACACCGCCGCGCCCGAGTACTCCCCCGCTGCCGAGAACCCCTGCACGCTACGAAGCACGAGCAGCAAAACGGGCGAAGCGATGCCGATGGCGGCGAAGGAGGGCAGGCACCCGATGAGGAATGCCGCACCGGACATGAGGAAGATGGAAATGGAAAGCGACCACTTGCGGCCCTTCTTGTCGCCCATGTTCCCCCAGAACACCGCGCCCAAAGGCCGGAAGATGAAGGACAGCGCGAAGACGGCGAACGCCATGAGCGTCGAATTCACCCCCGATTCCGGGAAGAACACGGCGCCGATAGTGATGGCGAAGTAGGTGTAGGTGGCGTAATCGAACCACTCGATAAAATTGCCGAGGAACGAGGAGAGAGCCACGCGTCCCAGGGCACCCTTCGAGGCGGCGCCGGCCGCAGGGGCGATCGGAACATCGGCATCCAGCGCCGGGGCGGCCGCAGAGCCCGAAGGGGCGATGTCGCTAGTTCTCATGGAAATCACCCGGACGGTAGAACTCGTTCTCGATGGCAGTGACCATGTTGCGCACGGCCACATCGCGCAGGATGACCCCCTTCTCGCGGGTGGACTCCCCGGGATGCGACAGGCAGCCGGAAGGAGGCGTGTAGCCGGGCACCACCGGCAGCACATCGTAGTTCGGCAGGACGGCGGGCAGGTCGCAGTAGACCCCCGCATCGATGCGATCCATGTCCACGAGATCGGGGTGGAACAGCAGCATGAGCGAGGTCTCCATCACGCCGGCATGCTCCAAATCCCAGCCGGTGAACCCATCGGGGTACAGCGCGTCGATGGTGGCATCGTCCACGAAATCCCAGTAGGACAGAAGCTGTATCTTCACATCGGAGATGCCATCGGTGCGGGCTTTCTCCAAAGCCAGCTGGGCCCCTTCGAAGATGAACTGGTAGTTCTCGTAGTGGCCGTTCATGAACACGATCTTGCGGGCGCCGTCCTCGATGAGGTTGTAGCAGATATCCCGCGCCAGCGAGATGAGCGTCGAGCCGGCCAGCGATGTGGTGCCCGACAGGTGGAAGCCGCCGCCGCTGCGCTGCTGGGAGCGATAGCCGAAGTTGATCGGGGCGCACACCACGCCTTCCACCGCCCCCTCGGTGTCGGCCACCAGCGCCTCGGCCGTGGCGCCGGCCATGGCCTTGGTGAGCGCGGCGTCCACGCACATGGCCATGTGGCTGCCATGCTGCTCCAGGGCGCCGACGGGGATGAACATAACCGCTTCCTGGGCGAGCTTGTCCCGATAGGTGAACGCATCCATTTCTTCCATGTACACCGTGTTCTTCATGAGATCCTCCTAAGCGAAACCGTAAGGGGCCCCGCCCCGGGGACGGGGCCCGCAAAAACCACTGGATGGGATGAGATGCTGTAGGCGCCGGATCAAAAGAGTCGCCAGCGCCGCGCGACCTGCCGTCGCGCTAGTCGCACGCCAGCTTCGCGTGCTCGCAGTCGTACCGGTGCGCCGCCGCGTCGGCACCGTCGGCCTTGGTCGCCATGCGCGGATCCATGCCGTCGGGCGTGGCGTCGATGAGGCCGGCTCCGCCAGCGCCCACCTGGGCGGCCAGGGACACTTCGCCGTTCACGGCCGCGTCCCCCTCTACCTCGTTGGCGGCCTTGGTGGTGAAGACGATCTGGCTCACGCCGCCGATGACGATGAGCGCGCCGCCGATAAGCTGGAAGGCGGTCATGGTCTCCCCGAACAGGCACAGGCCCAGAAGCGACGCCATGATGGTCTCCTGGTAGGAGATGGCGGCCAGCTCGCCGGCCTTCAGGCGCTTAGTGGCATGGGTGAGCAGATAGAACGCGCCGAAACCGGTGATGAGCGCCGCCGCGATGAGCCAGAGCCACGAATCGAGCGGCATGGTGAACAGGCTCCAGGGGTGCGTGATGATCTGGCCGGCCGCATCGAACTGAGTGACGCCGCCCACCTTCTCGGTGTAGGAAAGCGGCTGCAGGAAGAAGTTGTGCCACAGCAGGAGCACGAGAATGGCCAGCGAGGCGAACAGGAAGTTCCACCAGGAGCGCACGTTGGAGTCGCAATCCTCCCGATAGCGGGAGAAGAACAGGTACAGGCCGTAGGCCACGCCGGAGGCCAGGGCGATGGCGTTGCCGAAGGTGTAGGCGGGGTCAAGATCGAGGGTCAGGCCCTCCGGGGTCACGATGCCCACGATGAACAGCATGCCCACCACCACAGCCACGATGCACAAGATGCCTTTCCAGTCGATCTTCTCTTTGAGGAAGATCGCCGCGAGAACCGTGGAATAGATGGGACCGGTGTAGATGAGGAACGACGCGTTGGCCAGCGTCGTGTACTGAGTAGACAGACAGTACAGGCCCGACAGCAACCCGAGGAAGATGCCGGAGAGAAGCATCGTGCCCGAGAAGCGCGTGGTTTTCACCTTCTTGAATCCCCCGATAAACAGGAAGATGATCGATAGTGCGATAAGCCCTGCGAAATTACGCCAAAACGACACAAAGTCGCCCGGAGCGTCGATAAAGCGCGTGAATGCCCCGATGCCGCCCATCAGCGAGGAGGAGGCGAACATCATGATGAATCCGATGAGCTTGTATTTTGCTCGTTCGTTCATAGGAGTCCTCTTTCTTCGTTCCCAAAGCATTGAAGTGCTGGAGTGAGCGCTATCTCCCGTGACTAAGATTATGCGGACGCACAACGATGACCGCAAAGGTCGTTTACCCCACCCTGTTCCTCGCAACAGAATGTCAGGGATATTTTGTTTGAAATAGGAGACAAAAGCGAGAGAATGTACCACAATCCGAGCAAAGGCGAGACGCTGTCGCCCACAGGGGCTCCCTCTTATGGACGCAGCGTCAATAATACGGCTTTCATCAGGTGTTATAATAGGGGCCACTGCAGGCTTTCGAGGGCGTTTTTCAAGGGCTAGAACAAAGGGGCGAAAGCCATGATTACTGATCTGATGGCGGGCGAGAGCATTTTCACTTCTCCCGATTTGAGCACCAAGATGAGAATTCTCCATGCAGTGAACAAATCTCTCGATCAGATTACCGTAGGCGAGATCTGCCACAATGCCGGCATCTCGCGACAGACTTTCTACCGGCACTTCGAGAGCAAGTACGACATTCCCTGGTGGTACTCCATCTTCTGCCGCCAGTTCTACTTAAACGAAATCGGCCGCACCATCGACTGGAAGACGGGGTACTACCACCATCTGCGCCTCATTGCCCAAGAGCGCGATTTCTTCCGCGAGTCCATCCAGTACTCGATCAACACGCCCTTCGGGCAGACCATCATGCCCGAGAACCGCAAGAGCGTCTTGTTCGACACCCTGGAGAACTATCGCCACGTCGAAGTGAACGACAACCTGCGCTTCATCGTAGAGATATTCTCGAAGCTGGAATGCGAGGTCATGAACGACTGGTTCCGCTCCGACGAGCCCACCAACCTCGCGCGCTGGACCGACGATTTGGTGAGCCTCGTGCCCGACCGCCTCTACCGCGCCCTGGAGATACCCGCAACCGATCGGTAGAGTGGCACAAGCCCTTCATCCCGTCTCGCAATGAACCCGCCGAAGCAAACCAGCAGGTTCGCTTCGGCGAACTTGTAGTACCATGGGAACGCGAACGTCAAGGCGCCCGCGGGCGCACACGATAAAGGAGCGAGCCCCCATGTATGACGGCCTTCAAAGTCCTGGACGCAACGATGAGTGCTGGTGCGGCAGTGGCAAGAAGTACAAGAAATGCCACCTCGATTTCGACGAGCGCCTAGAGGAGCTCGCCGAGGCCGGCGAGGAAGTGCCGCCGCGCGATTTGCTGAAAACCCCGGCCGAGATCGAGGGCATCAAGCGCAGCGCCGAGGTGAACATCGGCGTGCTGGATTACGTGGCCGAGCGCATCGCGCCGGGCGTTACCACTGAGCAAATCGACCAGTGGGTGCACGACTACACCGTGGAGCACGGCGCCATTCCCGCGCCGCTCGATTACGAGGGCTTCCCGAAGTCGGTGTGCACCTCGGTCAACGAGGTGGTCTGCCACGGCATCCCCTCTCCGGACGAGGTGCTGCGCGAGGGCGATATCGTCAACATCGACTGCTCCACCATCAAGGATGACTTCTTCTCGGACTCCTCCCGTATGTTCTGCATCGGCGAGGTGTCGCCGGAGGCGGCCGATCTCGTGCGCGTCACGAAGGAGGCCGTGCAGGTGGGGCTGGGCGCCATCAAGCCGTGGGGGCATCTGGGAGATATCGGCGCCGCCGTGAACGCTTACGCCCGGGAGCACGGCTACACGGTCGTGCGCGAGTTCGGCGGCCACGGCATCGGCCTGGAGTTCCACGAGGATCCTTTCGTGAGCTTCGTCACGGAGGCGGGCACCGGCCCCATTCTCGTGCCGGGGCTCTGCTTCACCATCGAGCCCATGATCAACGCCGGCGCCCAGGAGATCGACATGACCGACCCCAACGGCTGGACGGTCCGTACCGCCGATCGCTCGCTCACAGCCCAATGGGAAGTCCAGCTCGTCATCACCGAAGACGGCTACGAACTGCTCAGCTGGTAGAAGGAATCGACTCGCCAGCCACCGTTTCCGAAATGGTGGCGGCAACTTTACGGTCGCCATACGCTTAGCGGCCCGCTCCGATTTCGGGGCGGGCCGCTTCTATGCTGGTTTGCGTTCAATCAAGAACCCTTTCTCTGAGAGGAGCTTTCCCATGACCGAGAACACCAACCAAACCCCTGGCGCCACCGCCGGCTACGGCCCCGAAGGCCGCGAGCTCGAGCGGGAATCTCTCGCCTATGGCGAGCCCGCTCGCACCCCTGGCGACGTTGAGACCGCCGCTGCGGGCGATGCGAGCGAGATGCTCGGCGAGGTGCTGCAATCCCAGGAGCTGAACCCCGACGAGCCCGCCGTCACCAACGAGCCTGCCGTTATGCCGCAGGCCGCGCCCTCCGTCGCCGTGGCACCGGTTCAGCCGCAGCAGCCGACCGCCGCGACCCATCAAGCCGCCTACCAGGCAACCTACGGCGCACCTCAGCAGGTAGCAGCGGCACCCCAGGCTCCCACTGCGGCCGCGACGCCCGGCACCGTCCCCACGGCCTCGCCCCACGCCGCGGCAGCCGCAACCGCGGCCGCCGTCCAGAAGACGCGCAAGACCATCGACCCCGAGCAAGTTTTCCGCATCTGCGGCATGATCGTCGGCGCCGTCATCATCGTCTTCGGCCTGTGCATGCTCGCCTACTACACGCCCGACGACGTCAGCTCCCTGTTCGACACCTACCAGATGAACGGCTCCGCCGGCTTCGCAAGCGCCGGCGCCACCTCGGCCCAAGTGCTGAAGGCCGGCTTCTCGATGCTACTCATCGGCTTCGGCGCCACCGACATCTGCGCCTTCGGTGCCAAGTACATGAAGGCCAAGAAGCGCGAGCAAAAGTAACAGTTTTCGGTGACGTTTTGCATTTTCTGTGAGGGTTGCTATAATGGTCACCGATTTACGCCGAAGCCCACAAGCTTCGAACGATGAGGGCTCTGTTTTTGGAGGGGACAGAGCCCTTTGTCATATCTAGGGACTCTAAGACAGATTTCGGGTTATAGGACAAAAAGCGTGCCCGCTCCCACTGCTCACTGCCTGTATTTCGGAAATAGACGCGAGTTTCGCGCAACTGAGATTAGGAATCAGGAAATAGATGCGAGTTTCGAGCGCAGTTTTTGGCAATTTGGCTCAAAATGGAGTCGTCCTGGCGCGCGAAATTCCCAACTATTTCCGGAACGCGCGCGAAACTCTCATCTAATTCCCAAATCGCTTCTCGTTGTCATCCGTCGCGCCCCGCCTGCAGAAAAAAGCCCCTCCAGCAGAGAGGGGCTCCGGTAAAGAGGGGCTCTGGCAGAGAAGGCTCGCCGAAGTCACTACACCGCGAACACCACCGAGCAGATGCTCAGCAGGATGGCGCCGAACACGAGCGTGAACACCATCATGGGCCACACGAACTTGAACCAGTGGGACATCTTCATGTCCAGCATCTGCAGCGTGGCCATCACGAGACCCGTGGGCGCGATGTAGAGCATGGCGTACTGGCCGAACTGGTAGGCGGCCACGATGATCCAGCGCGGGATACCCACGGTGTCGGCCAGAGGCGCGAAGATGGGCATGGCCAGCACGGCCAGGCCGCTGGAGGAGGGCACCACGAAGCCGAGCACAAAGAAGATGAGCAGCAGACAGATCACGAACAAAGGGCCGCTCATGCCGGCCACGAGGTTCGAGGCAGCGTTCAGCATGGTGTCGCTGATCATGCCCTCGGTGAGCACGTGGTTCACGCCGCGGGCCAGGCCGATGATGAGGGCCACGGGCACCAGGCTGGAGGCGCCGGATCCGAAGGCATCCACCATCTTCGACTCGCCCACGCCATCCTTGCCCGTACCGCCGATGAACATCACGAGAATGGCCAGGGTCACGAACTCGGCGGCCATCTGCGGGAACCACCAGCCGAGGTTCATGACGCCGATGATCATGAGCACGAAGGCGGCCACGAAGATGACGAGCACGATCTTCTTGCGCAGGGTGAACTCGTGGGCCGCGGCGGTGTTGTCGTTAAGCTCCCACTGGGCGTTGAATTTGTCGCGGTCCTCGTAGGAGTAGCTGAACTTCGGATCGGCCTGCACCTTCTTGGCGTACCAGTGCAGGTACAGCAGAAACACGATGGCGCCCACCACCAGCGCGAAGGCGCGCACGGCGATGCCCTCGGTGAACACGGTGCCCGCGGCGTTCGAGGCGATGACGGCCGAGAAGGGGTTCACCGTGGAGAAGGTGGTGCCGATGGAGCCGGCCATGAAGATGGCGCCCACGACCACGATGGAGTCGTAGCCGAGCGCGATGAATATGGGTGCGAGAATCGGGTAGAAGGCCACGGCCTCCTCCTCTAGGCCGCACATGGTGCCGCCGAAGATCATGAACACCGACACGCCGAACACCAGCAAAAACTCGCGGCCCTTGGTCTTCTTCGTGAGGGCCGCAAGCCCCGATTCGAAGGCGCCGGTCACCTTCACTACGCCGATAAGGCCGCCCAAGCACAGGATGAACACCATGACGTCGATGCCGTCGATGACGCCCCATACCATGGAGTACGGAATGTCGGCGATGGACACCGGGTGCGGGTCGAGCCCCTCGTAGGTGCCGGGAATGGACACGGCCTTGGTGATGGCGCCGCTCGTGAACTGGTCGATGTCGATCTTCACGCCGAGGTCGTCCAGCGTCTGCTGCGTGGCGTCCAGCTGCGAGGTCTCGCCGGTGGGGGTGGTCATCTCAAGCTTGCCTCTGTCGGCGTCGTAGAGCAGCTTGGAGTACTGGCCCGCCGGCACGAACCACGTGCAGATGACGGCGATAATGGTCACGATGAACAGGATGGTGAACGCCGAGGGGAAGGAGAACTTGCGTTTCTTCTTCTCCTTTCCCGGTTCCTCGGTTGGGATGGGGCGGGCCTCCATGGTTGTCTCAGCCATGATGATCTCCTATCTGAATCGGGGCAGAGTGCCGAACGCCTCCCCGCGGACCCTCGTCGCCCGGTCCGGCAGACGGGCAGCCGGCCGGGCGGCCCGTCGAAGCGCGGCCCGAGGGCCCGCGGGAGGAAGTACTGGAGCGAGTGTAGGGTCGCCGGGGCTCGCCTGCCTAGGCATAAGGCGGGGATGGCCGCTGCCCGCGCCGGATATAATTTGGTGATATTGTGGAGACGCCTTTCTAAACGGTAGCTAAACCGCAGGTGAGAAGGCCATTGGCGGCCCGTTGCCAACGAGGGACCGTTCGTCCGTGACGGCGCCATCCGCGATTCGCTACACTGTGCTCGCTGGCTTGCCCGCGCCCCGCGCGCCCTCCGACGCCCCCCATCTTCGAGGAACGCCATGACCCTGCTGTTCTACTACACGCTTCTCATCATGTTCTTCTACACCATCGTGGCGGCCACGAGCCTGTCGGCCTTCTACGTGTCACGGCGGCGCACCTTCCTCTACACCACCGTGGGCTTCGCGTTCTACTTCTTCGACGTCTCCCTCGTCTTCAAGGACAACTTCATCACCCCCGACGCCGTGTTCGCCGCCTCCTCGTTCTACGACGTGGGACACCCTTATACCTCCATCATCACGGGCGGCGGCGCGTTCCTCTTTCTGTGGCTGGCCGCCTGCCGCTACTGCCGGGAAGAACGCCCCGTCGTTCGCTTTGCGCCCGTGGCACTGTGGGCCGCGCTGTCGCTGGCCGCCTATCAGCTCATCGAGAACCCGCAATGGAGGGAGTTCGCCTACTACAACCTGCGCGCTGTGCTGCAGCTGGTCTGCTACGGCCTGCTCGCCTGGTGGTACACGCGCTCCCCCGACCCCGAGCGGCGCTCCATCATGAAGAGCCACCGCACCGCGTTCTTCTGGGCCATCGGTCTTACCTGCGGCATCATTCTGGAGAACGTGTACGTCCAGCTGATCTTCGACCCCGGCAGCATTCCCCGCGGCATGTGGGTTCTCGCCGAGCGCAGCCCCATGGAGAACCTCCTGTTCATCTGCTACGGCCTGGCGGTTCTGCGGGGCGCGTCGGTGTCCCTGCAGCTGCGAGCCCGCGAGCTGCCCGAAGGCGACGATCCTTTGCTCGCGGAGTCCATCGATCGTCTGCTGCCTTTGTATAGCCGCACCTACGATCTCTCCAAGCGCGAGGAGGAGGTGCTGCGCCACGCGCTCATGGGGAAGGACAACCAGAACATTGCAAGCACACTGACGCTTTCCGCCGGCACCGTGAAGGTGCATATGCACAACATCCTGAAGAAGACCGGCCACGCCAACCGCGCCGAGCTGGCCGCCGACTTCTGGGAGCGCTGAGCAAAGGTCTTTCGCGAGGTTTTTGCTACATCTCGAGAACATGACCCCGAAGGGCCACATATTGTGCTAGAATTCCGTTTCGCTAACTAGATATAGTGAACCAGCGAGGCATTAACCGAACCGCAAACGACAAGGAGCCCACTATGGAGAACAAGATGATCGACGGCGTGAAGGTGGCCGTGAACTACGCTCAGGCCAGCGACGCCCCCGTGTCCGACGACGAGATCAAGGCCTATATCAAGCGCGCCTACGACAAGTACCCCCACGGGCAGCTGGAGTCGCTGACGCTTGACGTCGATGGCGAGGACGTCGGCATCCATTACGGGCTCGCGCCGGTGAAGTTCGACCGCATCCGCCGCATCACCGGCTACCTGGTGGGCACGCTCGACCGCTTTAACGACGCTAAGCGCGCCGAGGAGCACGACCGCGTCAAGCACGAGGTTCCCGCCTGCTGCAAGTAACCTGGCTTTTTCAACCCATAAAGAAAGGCCGTTGCGAGATGCTTTTCGCAACGGCCTTTCTTTTTTCGCAGTCTGAGAGCCTACAGCGGCAAGCGGCCTTCCAAAGCGCGGCCCAAGGTGACCTCGTCGGCGAATTCCAAGTCGCCGCCGACGGGAAGCCCGCTGGCCGGGCGCGTCACCTTCACGCCCAAGGGCTTGATGAGCCGCGCGAGATAGGCAGCCGTGGTCTCCCCTTCGATGTTGGGGTTCATGGCGAGCACCACCTCGGTCACGTCCTCGCGACCAAGACGCGCCATCAGCTCGGCGATGCGCAAGTCGCCGGGGCCGACGCCCTCCATGGGTGCCAGCACGCCGCCGAGCACATGGTAGACGCCGTTGAACACGGCCGTGCGCTCGATGGGCGGAATGTCGCGAGGCTCGCTCACCACGCAGATGACCGCGCCGTCGCGCTTGGAGCTGGCGCAGATCTCGCACAAATCGCCTTCAGCGTAGTTGAAGCAGCGGGCGCAGAAGTGCACACCCGCCTTCACCTCGCGGATAGCATCGGCCAGACGCAGCGCCTCGGCGGCGTCGGTGTTCAGGATCCAGTAGGCCATGCGCTGGGCCGACTTCGGCCCCACGCCGGGCAGACGCTCCAGCTCGTCGAGGAGCTTTTGAATGGAAGGTGCCGCTTGCACGAATATCGCCTTGAGATGGAGACGGCCCGGCTACATCAGGCCGGGGATCTTCATGCCGCCCATGACGGCGTTCATGCGAGCGTTGGCCGCCTCGCTGGCGGCGCGCAGCGCCTCGTTCACGGCGGCGACGACCATGTCCTGCAGCATCTCCACGTCCTCGGGATCCACGGCAGCGGGGTCGATGGTAATGTCGGTAATGGTCATCTCGCCCGTGGCCGTGGCCTTCACCATACCGCCGCCGGCCGAGGCCTCGAAGGTCATGGCAGCAATCTCCTGCTGAGCCGCGGCAGCATCGCGCTGCATCTTCTGAGCCTGCTTCATCATTTTCTTCATGTCCATGAAAGGGTCTCCTTTGCTGATTTGCGGGTCGCGCCCGACTGCTAACGTATTCTAGGGCATCTCGCCTTATCTCGCCTAGATGACTTCCTCGAAGTTGACGCCGTCGCCGAAGCCGAAGGCAAGCGAGGCGGCGAGGTCGGGCTCCTCTACGGGGTTCGGGGAAGGCCCGGACACGGCATCGGGCTCGGGGGGAAGCGCGGAGGCGGACGGTGTTGCCATCGAAGGGGCCGGCGAGGGGGCAGGAGCGAACGCAGGCGCTTGAGGTGTCGCACCAGACGGCGCCGGCACCTGGGGCGCATCCTCCCACGGAGGCACCTCGGAAGGAGCTGCGGAAGCGGCATTTGCGGGGAAGCTCGGCGCCGGGGAGGTCGCTGCGCCTTGGGGCGAGGCGGCTCGGGCGGCGAAGGGGTCCTCGAGGGGGATATCCGCATCGTCGTAGGGGACGTAGTCGTCGTAGGGCGGCCGATCGTCATCGGGCGCGGGGACCGGCGACGCAGCAGCGGAAGCGGGAACCGCGGGCGCGTTCACGCTAGAAGGCGCGCCGGACATCGGGCTCGCCGAAGCAGCGGAAGAGGCAGCGGACGGGGCAGGTACCGACTGAGCTACCGGTGCGGGTGCGTTAAATGCGGAAGCCGCGGCGGGGGCAGAGGCCATCGGAGCCGAGGCGCCGCCCTTGCGCAGCTCGAAGGGAATGTCCCCGTGGGCTTCTCGGCGCAGGGCCTGGGCGAGCTCGGCCTGCACGTCGGGTTTCTGCACGGCGCGGAAGGCGAAGTCGTTCTCGGCGGGGAACTCGATCAAAAGCGCGCCCGCCGCCGCATCGAAGACCGCTTTGGTGTTCATGAACAGCACGCCATAGGCCGCCTTGGACTTCTTCAACGAGGCGAGGACGCCGGCCCAGAGGCGCTGCAGCGCCGCCATGTTCGAGAGCGTGGCGACGATCTCGGGCGACAGAGAGCCCGCGGCCGCCGGAGCGGACGGCGCGGGGGCCGGGGCAGATGCCGTAGACGGGGCGGAGGCAACTGCGGCCGGAGTCGCCGCGGCAGGGGCTGCCGTCGGGGCAACCCCTTCCGTAGGGGCGGACACAGATCCGCCCTCCGCGAGCGGGACAGACTGGCTGTCGCACGGCGCCGACCCGGCCGGAGCCGAGGGACGACCAAGGTCGCCCCCTACGGGGCTCGATCCCGCCGGGGCGGCCGCAGCCGGGTTCGCTCCTGCAGGGGCAACAGCAGCCGGGGCGGTTGCCGCAGACGCAGGGGCAACCGCTGCCGGAACGACCACCGCCGGAGCAGCGGCAGACACAGGCGCAGGAGCAGCCACCGGCACGCCTGCGGACGCGGGCGCCGCGGCAGCCACGACAGAGGCGCCGGCCAGCTGGCGCTCCAGGGTTTCCACACGCTCGGCCAGAGCCTCCAGCGTCACATCGGCATCGGGGCGCACCATGCGCGTCAGCGCGATCTCGAAGGTAAGCCGCGGGTTCGTGGACGTCTTCAGCTCGCCGGCTACATCCCCCAAAACGCCCAGAAGTCGCGCCAGACGGTCGACGCCGAACAGCGGCAGCTCCTCGGAAAGCTCGCGGCGCGTCGCCTCGGACACGTCGAGCACCACCTCAGGTCCCGCCACGGCCATGACGTACATGTTGCGCATGTGCTCGGCCAGATTCGCCACGAACCGGGCCATGTCGGCGCCGGTTTCCACGTACTCGGCCACCCAGCGGAAGCACGCCGCCGCATCGCGGGCGCCTATCGTCCGCACAATGCCGGCCAAATCCGTGGAGTCCACGGCTCCCAGCATCCGCTCGGCCACTTCCATGGTCACCGCACCGTCACCGAAGGCGATGAGCTGCTCCAGCGAAGTGAGCGCATTGCGCATGCCGCCCTCAGCCCGGTGCGCGATGAGCTCGAGCGCCTCCCCCTCGAACTCCACGTTCTCGGCGGTGCAAATGGCACCCAGCCGCGACACCATGGCCTCGGTGGAGATGCGGCGGAAATCGAAGCGCTGGCAGCGCGAGTGAATGGTCTCGGGCACCTTCTGCGGATCGGTGGTGGCCAGGATGAACACCACGTGGCTCGGCGGCTCCTCCAGCGTCTTCAGAAGCGCGTTGAAAGCGGCCGTCGAGAGCATGTGCACCTCGTCGATGATGTACACCTTGTAGCGCCCGCGGGTCGGCGCGAACTGCACGCGGCCGATAATCTCCTCGCGGACGTTCTCCACGCCGGTGCGGCTCGCGGCGTCCAACTCGTAGACGTCCGGGTGCTCGCCGGCAGCGATCATCTCGCAATCGTCACAGGTGCCGTCGGGTGTGTCCGTGGGCCCCTTCTCGCACAAAAGCGCCTTGGCCAGAAGGCGCGCCGTGGTGGTCTTGCCGGTGCCGCGCGGGCCCGTGAACAGGTAGGCATGGCTCACCTTGTCCTGGGCGATGGCGTTTTTAATGGTGCGCTCGATGTGCTCCTGGCCGACCACGTCCTCGAAGATCTGCGGTCGGTACTTGCGATAGAGTGCCTCGGCCATGGCCTATTCCCCGTCTTTCTCCTCGGTCTCGGAAACCGGCGCCTGCGTCTCCTCGGTCGGCTGCGCGGTCTGCTCAGACGCTACCCGGCGCCGCGCCTCCGCCTTCGCCTCGGCCTCGGCGCGCATCACGCGCTCCTCGGTCAGCTCGCGTTGGTACTCGGCCTCGCTCACGCGCTCCTCGGCCTGGGCCACCGGATCGCCCTCTTTGGCGCGACGGCTCGTGAGAGCAGCCTTGATGACACCGATGAACGCCGGCGCCACGGACACGGCCACAATGCCCAGCACGATCACCTCGAAGTGCTCCTGCACCAGCGGAATGCCGCCGAAGAAGTATCCCACCAGTACGAACAGGCTCACCCAGGAGATGCCGCCGACGGCGTTGAAGAACGTGAACTTCCCGAAGTTCATGTGTCCGGTACCGGCGATGAACGGCGCGAAGGTGCGGAAAAACGGCATGAACCGCGTGATGATGATCGTGAGCCCGCCATAGCGCTCGAAGAAGTGATCGAGCTTGGCCATGCGCTCGGGCGTGAGCGCCTTCACCTTCCCCGAATCGATGATGCGGCTACCGAACAGGCGCGCGATCCAATAGTTCGAGGTGTTGCCCAGAATGGCCGCCGCCCAGAACACGATGAGCGTGGCCCACACGTTCAGGCCGCCGCCGTCGGCGGAGAACACGCCGGCCGCGAACAGGAGCGAGTCGCCCGGCAGAAACGGGAAGAACACGAGCCCCGTCTCCACGAACACGATAAGGAACAGCGGCGTGTACACCCACACCGGGCCCAAAGCGATGATCCAGCCGGCGATGAAGCCGCGCGGGTCTTTCAAAAGGTTGATGAAAAAGTCGATGATGCCCACCGAGTCTCCAATCTGCAGAATAACGTAGAAGGCGGCGCGCCGCCGGCCCCATTGTATTTTCAGAGGTCACGGCAACGAGGCCCTGCGCAAAAGCGCCACGGTAATTTTACGTTGGCACCGCGGTGCGCCCTTCGCGCAAAAGTGCCCCGAATAGGTATGGGCGCTCGTCAGCGGTCCCTTATGGCTGCTTCCTCCCGGACCTGACCAGGTTCGGAACATGTCGCCGCCCATACCCATTCGAGGCACTCGAACTCGTAAGGCTTAAGTATAGGGGAAGCGCGCACAACTGGCGACGGCGCTCCCCTCCGGTAACTAAAAGTCCATAGGGCGCCCGCTAAAGACCGTCTGCGGGCGTTTTCACTACGCGATCCTTGTTAAGATCTTCGTAAGGTCTTCGCAAAAACCCGGGGAATTGCTACTATTCTTTCGCCCCTTAAACGTAACTCAAACACATCAGTCCCGAGGATGTCATGGCCCGATCCGATTACAGCCGCTACGACGACGAACCCAGACGCTCCCAAGGCGGCCTCTCTCTTTCCACGGGCCGCTTCGATGGCCGCTCCACGGGTACCACCCGTTCGTCTTCCTCCTCCGGCAACCGCCCGCGCGGCACCCGGCACAACCCCCTGCGCGACGAGTATCCCTCAAGCCGCGACCGCCGTCGCGAGCCCGAGCCGGGACGCCGGCACTCGGGCGGCGAGCGCTCCACACGCGGCGAGCAGCCCCGCGGCAAACAAACGCCCGCTGGCAATCGCGGCGCCCAGGGACGTCCGCGCAACGGCGCCCCCTCCGGCCGCGGCAGCCACGCCCCCCGCGCAGGCGCCGCGTTCGCCCCCCAAATGCACACGCTCGCCCCGGCCGGCGGCTTCAATCTCGCACGGGCGGCCATGGCGCTCATCGCCATCGCGCTGGCCGTCATCTTCGCCATGGCGCTTTTCCACATCGGTCCTTTCGCATCGGCCGCCGCCAAAGACGGCAGCAAGCATGTCGGCGTCGCCAGCGCCAACGCCGTGGGCGGCAACGCCTCCTACTTCGCGCAGAACGTCGCCACCCAGGTGAGCCTCGCCCGCCCCGTCGAGCCGGAGCTGGCCCAGCTGCCCGCCTACACGCCAACCCGCGACGACCTTACCAACCTCGCCGGGCAGAAGGCCCCCTTCGCCTTCGCCCTCGGCAACGCGACCAACGACGCCGGCGAACAGGCCGCCGCGCCCGTGCTCTCCGACCGTTCCCTCGTGAGCTTGAACAACGCGCTCTCCTACTACGACAACAATGGCTATGAGGCCAGCTACCTCATCATGGATCTGGGCACGGGACGCGGCATTGCCGGCAACGTGGACGTGCCCATCTACGGCGCCAGCTCGTTCAAGGGTCCCTATTGCGCCTATGTGGTGAACAAGGAGTTCCCCAACGACATCGACCGCGCTTCGTCCTCGCGCCTCACTCAGGTGGAAAACACCATCGTCTGGTCGGACAACGCCTCCTACGGCAAGCTGCGCCGCACCTACGGGAACGACGGCATGGAGGCGTGGCTGGCGGAGGCCGGCGTCGACACCGCGCTGGTGAACGACACGTACTTCCCCACCTACACAGCACGCCAGTCGGCCCTCATGTGGTTGAAGATCTACGAGTACCTGACGACTGCCGACACCTCGGCAGCCCAGTGGCTCTCCGACACCTTCAGCAAAACCGAAGTCTCATTCCTGCGCAACGGCGCCCTGGGCACCACGAGCGCAGGGCACACCGACTACCTGCCGGAAGAGGGCTCCGGCGGCGAGGAGGGCGTGGAAGACGACGGAAGCGACGAGGAGGGTTCCGAGGAGATCACGCCCGCCGACGGCTCCGAAGGGGACGGCTCTGTGCTCGCCGAAGACGCGGAGGGCGGCCAGACGCTCATTGAAGAGGACAAGACCGTCGCCTCTATCGGCACAAACATCACCGTGCGCAACAAAGCCGGCTGGATCGACGGCCAAGACGACGACGCCGTGTGCGATTCGGGCATCGTCACCATCAACGGTCGCGACTACCTCATAACCATCATGACCAATGCGCCCGACTCGGCCGCCGGCGAGCAGGCCTTCGCCCACCTCGCCCGCACCCTGCTGGAAATCCGCGGCGACCTCGTCTGATATTCAAATCACGATTTGACAAATCTAGATTTGAATACGCGGTACTGGGATAATTGCATCGATTGAATAACCCAGCGTGCACCCTTCCGAAAGGCTCTTATGGCGAATGAATCAGGCAATCCCCTCGCCCCGCGAACGCGGCCGCCCTATTACGCCGGTACGCCCATTGAGTTTGCCGGTTACGTGGACGACTTCGACCGCGCCATTTGCGCCATGGAGTTCTCGCTGGATGACGGCGCCTCCTGGACGGCCTATCCCACTGCCGCCGTGGACAAGAGCCGCGGGGTGAACTGGCGGTTCGTCTATACCCCGGAAACCCCTGGGCGCTACCTGCTGAAGGTGCGGCCCGTGACCGAGGATGGCGAGCCCTCCGCGCTGGTGGCCGGGTTCGCCTTCGAGGCGCTGCCCGCCGGGGGCACCTACGGAGATGCGCGCATCCGCGCCGTGGGCGGTTCGTTCAGAGATGCGCGCATCTTCCGGTCCCGAGAGCTTTCGAACCTCACGGGCGAGGAGGCGGCCTTCCTCTCGGGCGCCCTCGGCATCGCCACCATCTACGATTTGCGCACGGCCGCCGAAGTGGCGGCGCATCCGGAGCCCTACATCGTGGGCATGCGCACCGTGGCCCTGGAGCCCTCCACTGAGCATCGCCGCAAGGATTCCGACAAGCGCCTGATCGCCGGCGTCATCGAGCGCTACGGCGAGCCCGAGGAGCGCATGGGCGCGAACTACCGCCGCTACGTGCGCGAGTATCCGCTGGTGGGGCAGGCCCTGCGCTCCATGGCCGCCGAGGGACGCCCCGCGCTCATCCACTGCGTGAACGGCAAGGACCGCACCGGGGTGCTATGCGCCACGCTTTTGCGCGCCACCGGAGCCGACGAGGACGCCATCATGGAGGACTATCTGCGCGTGAACGCCGACCACGCCGACCTCATCGCAGAGGAGGCAGCGCACCTCGACGGGGGCATGACCGACCACGAGCGCGCCATCCTGCTGTCGTTTCTGGAAGCGCGGCCGGCCTACCTGCGCGCCTACTTCGACGAGATCGACCGCCTCTACGGCAGCTTCGCCGCCTACCTGCGCGAGGGCCTGCACCTCACCCCCGAAGCCACCGAAAGCCTCCGCGCCTTGGTGGCCTAGGCCGCGCTTTCGGAAACGCCTGCGCCCTGGAAGCCGATAGCCCAAAGCTCGGGCACGCATTTTCGCTTTTGCCCGCGCAAATGCCAGTTCGACCCAGAAATGGTCGTTCGCGTCTTGCCATAACGGGGTCGAACTGGCATTTCCTTACCATTTCACCCCTTAACTGGCATCGCGCCGTGCCATAACGGGGTCGAAGTGGCATTTGCCTCGCCTGAAACGAAAGCGTCCCGACCCCATGGCCTTCTCGCGCAAAAGGCGCCCGCCCGAAGGGGCAGGCGCCTTGCAAGCTCTATTGCGTTCGACCGCGCTGCGCGCTTACAGGATGCGTAGGCTCACATCCTTCAGCTGGCGGCCGGTGACGGCACTCGGAGCGCCGGTCATGGGGTCGCTCGCGCTGCTCGTCTTCGGGAAGGCGATGACATCGCGGATGGAGTCCTTGCGGGCCAGAAGCATCACGAGACGATCCAAGCCCAGGGCGATGCCGCCGTGCGGCGGGGCGCCCAGCTCCAGCGCGCGAATGAGGTGGCCGAACTTCTCGTCGATCTCCTCATCGGTCAGTCCCACGACGCGCAGGATGCGGCGCTGCTCCTCGGCGTTGTGGATGCGGATGGTGCCGCCACCCACCTCGAAGCCGTCCATGACCAAGTCGTAGGAGTAGCTGCCGCAGGCCAGCGGATCGCTCTCGATCTTGTCCAGATCCTCCTTCAGCACATGGGTGAAGGGATGGTGCTCGGCAGCGTACTTCTTCTCGTCCTCGTCGTAGCGGAACATGGGGAAGTTCACGACCCACAGCAGCGCGTGGCCCTCGCGGGGGATGTTCATGGCGTCGGCCATGTGCAGGCGCAGGGCGGAGAGCACCGCGTTGGCGATCTCGGGCTTATCGGCCGCGAACAGCAAAAGGTCGCCGGGCTCTACTTCCATCTCGGCCTTCAGGGCCGCCCACTCCTCGTCGGTGAAGAACTTCTTGATAGGGCTCTTCTCCTGGCCATCGGTGGTGAACGCCACCCAGGCCATGCCCTTGGCGCCGTTGGCCTCGGCGATGCTGGCGAGCTTCTCCACCTCGCCGCGGGACCAGTCGCCGGCACCCTTGACGTTGATGGCCTTCACCACTCCGCCGGACTGGGCCACGCTCGCGAACACCTTGAAGCCGGTGTCCTTCACAATGTCAGTGATGTCGTGAAGCAGCATGCCGAAGCGCACGTCGGGGCGATCGCAGCCGTACAGGCGCATGGCGTCGGCGTACTGCATCTTCTGCAGCGGGAAGGCGACGTCGGTCACACCCACGGCCTTCAAGGTCTCGGCCATGACACCTTCCATCATGTCGCACACATCGTCGCCCTCGACGAAGGACATCTCGATGTCGACCTGGGTGAACTCGGGCTGGCGATCGGCGCGCAGGTCCTCGTCGCGGAAACAGCGGGCAATCTGGTAATAGCGCTCCACCCCGGCGCACATGAGCATCTGCTTGAACTGCTGGGGACTCTGGGGCAGGGCGTAGAACTTGCCCGGGTTCGGACGCGACGGCACGATGTAGTCGCGGGCGCCCTCGGGCGTGGAGTTCGCCAGAATCGGCGTCTCGATCTCCAGGAAACCACGCTCGTCCAGGGCCCGGCGCATGGCCTGGGTCACCGTGTGGCGCAGCTTCAGGTTGGCGAGCATCTCGGGACGGCGGATGTCCAGATAGCGCCACTTCATGCGCGTGATCTCGTCGGTCTCGATGCCGTCCTCAATAGAGAAGGGCGGCGTCACCGACGTGTTCAACACCTGTACCGCATTGGCCAAAACTTCGATCTCGCCCGTGATCATGTTCGGGTTGATCGCCTCCGGTGCACGCTCGCGCACGCGCCCGGACACCTTCAGCACGTACTCGCGACCCAAGTGCTCGGCCGCATGGAAGTCCTCCTCGCTCACACAATCGGGATCGACCACCACCTGGGTATAGCCATCACGGTCGCGCAGGTCGATGAAGATGAGGCCGCCGTGGTCGCGGGTGTGCCACGCCCAACCGCACAAAGCCACCTCTTGGTTCACATCAGTCGCACGCAGCTGCCCGCAGGTGGCGGTGTGCATGCAATATTCGTTGCGGAAGTCTTCCATAGTCGTTTCGTTGCTCCTAGGGGTCAAAAATCACGTGCCCGTAATCGTACCGCATTGCAGGCGCGCAAGCTAGCTTTCAGCGCGTTCAGCAACGGAAAAGCGCACAGACGGCAGCAAAAAGCCCCCGTCGCTCTCGCGCAGCGACGGGGGCTGAGCAATGCACGATCGGTTCTTATCCTTTGATCAGATCGCGAAGAACGTATTGGAGGATGCCGCCGTTTTCGTAGTAGCGGCCCTCCGTGGGCGTGTCGATGCGCACGGTGGCATCGAAGGTCACGGCGCTTCCATCGGGCTTCTTGGCCGTCACCTTCACGACAGCCGGGCTCGGCAACCCCGCCGAGAAGTCGATGGGCGCCACGGTGATGACCTCGGAGCCGTCGAGACCCAGCGTCTCCGCATTTTGCCCCTCGATGAACTGCAGCGGCAGGATGCCCATGCCGATGAGGTTGGAGCGATGGATGCGCTCGAAGCTCTCCGCGATGGCCACGCGCACGCCGAGCAGCATCGGACCTTTGGCCGCCCAGTCTCGGGACGAACCGGAGCCGTACATCTTGCCCGCAAGGACTGCCGCCGGCGTGTCAGAGGCGGCGTAGTTCTCGGCGGCATAATACAGAGGCGTGATCTCACCGGTGGTAAAGTCGCGGGTCCAGCCGCCCTTGCGGCCGCAGGCCAACTTATTCTGCAGCTTCACGTTAGCGAAGGTGCCGCGCATCATCACCTCGTGGTTGCCTCGACGGCTACCGTAGGTGTTGAAGTCGGCCGGAGCCACGCCATGGGTCTCCAGGTACTCGGCCGCCGGCATGTCCGGCGCGATGGCACCGGCCGGCGAGATATGATCGGTCGTGATGAAGTCGCCGAAGTTGCCGAGCACACGAGCGCCCTCGATGGCATCCTGGCCCGACACCTCGCGGGTCATCCCGTCGAAATAGGGCGGGCGGCGCACGTAGGTAGAGTCATCGTCCCACGCGAAGGTGTCGCTCGGCTCGGCGCCCAGGGCCTGCCACGCGGCGTCGCCCTCAAACATGTTTGCGGCGCCCTGCTCGTACAAGTCGGCCGTCACGAACTCGTCCACAAGAGCGGCCACCTCGTCGGCGGCGGGCACGATGTCGGCGTAGAACACGGGATTTCCCTCAGCGTCCGTACCAAGGGGATCCTTCTCCAGATCGATGTCCATGGTGCCGGCGATGGCGTAGGCGATGACGTTGGCCGGCTGCATCAGGTAGTTCTGCGACACGTCCGGCGAAATGCGGCCCTCGAAGTTGCGGTTGCCCGACAGAACGCTGGCCAGTTCGATGTCGTCGGCCACGGCATGCATGGCCTCGGACAGAGGGCCCGAGTTGCCAATGCAGCTCATGCAGCCGAAACCGCAGGTGAAAAAGCCCAGCTGGCGCAAGGGCTCAGTGAGTCCCGCCCGCTCGAGCAGAAGCTCGGTGGCGCGGCTGCCGGGAGCCAAGATGGTCTTCACCCAGGGCGCCGGCGCAAGCCCGCGCTCGGCAGCGTTGCGCGCCATGAGGCCCGTGGCTAGCATCATGGCCTGGTCGGTGGCCGTGGTGCAGCTCGTCACGGCGGCGATGGCAATGGCTCCGTGGGTCAGCTCGTAGTCCTCGCCGTCAACCTCCACATGCACCGTCGCATCGTCGAGGCCGCGCTCGGCGCAGATGGCGCGGAAGCGCTCGCTGGCCTTGGCGAGCGGAATGCGATCGTGGGGGCGCGAGGGGCCCGCCAAAGAAGGTTGGACTGTGGAAAGATCGAGCTCGATCACCTCGGCATAGGTGCGCGGCGCCGCCTCGGGCTCGTTCCAGTAACCCTGGGCCTTCGCGTAAGCTTCAACCAGAGCCACCTGATCGGCGCTGCGACCCGTGAGGCGCAGGTAGTCCAGGGTGCGGTCGTCCACCGGGAACAGCGTGCAGGTGCAGCCGTACTCCGGGGTCATGTTCGAGATGCAGGCGCGCTGGGTGGCGGAAAGCGCCGCCACGCCGGGGCCGAAGCATTCCACAAAGCAGCCCACCACGCCGCGTTCGCGCAGCATTTGCGCGAACGTCAGCGACACGTCCATGGCCGACACGCCCTCGGACAAGTCGCCCGTCAGCCTCACGCCAATGACGCGGGGCACGAGCGTCGTGATGGGTTGGCCGAGCGCGGCCGCCTCCGCCTCGATGCCGCCCACGCCCCAACCGAGTACGCCGATGCCGTTGGCCGTGGGCGTATGGGAGTCAGTGCCCACCAGCGTGTCGAAGTAAACCACGGGGGTGCCGTCGGCGCCCGTAAGGCCGGCCGGCGACTCCATGACCACGCTGGCGAACTTCTCGATGTTCAGCTGATGGCAGATGCCCTGTCCCGGCGGCACGATGCGCACGTTCTCGAAGGACTCCTGGGCCCATTTCAGGAAGTCGTAGCGCTCGCCGTTGCGCTTGAACTCCAGCTTCATGTTCTCATCCATGCAGCCGTCGCACCCGGCCACATCCGCAATGACCGAATGGTCGATGACCAAATCGCACGGCACCTGGGGATTAATCTTCTTCGGATCGCCGCCCAGATCGGCGCAGGCCTCGCGCATGACGGCGAAATCGACGAACACCGGCACACCCGTGAAGTCCTGGAACAACACGCGCGCCGGCGAGAACTCCACTTCCTCACCCGTCTGGCCCGCTAAGCCGGCAGTTACGATGCGCTCGGCCATGGC
>NZ_AP022829.1:0-602500 GCF_011405655.1 Adlercreutzia hattorii | reverse complement strand
TGTCGGTTTTGGTACGGGCGCCGACGGCACTCCCTAGAGGTTTTTCTCGGAAGCATGGGCTCACCGGCTTCGCTCGGTCGCTTCGTCTCGCGTCTCAGGCCTCGTGCAGGGCTGATTTCCATGCCCTGCGCCCTACGCGCTTTCACGGGGACGTCCAGAACCCCGCCCGGCTACCCTTCTCCGTCGCCCCATCGGTAATGCCGCGCCGTCGGCGGTGCGGGAATGTCTGCCCGCTGCGCATCGGCTACGCCTCGCGGCCTCGCCTTAGCTCCCGACTGACCCTGGGGGGATTAGCCTCGCCCAGGAACCCTTAGGCTCACGGCGCCAGGGTTTCTCGCCCTGGTCTCGTTACTCATGCCAGCATTCTCACTTCCGCGCCCTCCACCGCAGGTCGCCCTGCGGCTTCGCCGGTCGCGGAAAGCTCCCCTACCACTGAAAGATCAGTCCGCCGCTTCGGTGCATCGCTTAGCCCCGTGAATTGTCGGCGCATGTCCACTCGACCAGTGAGCTGTTACGCACTCTTTAAATGCATGGCTGCTTCTAAGCCAACATCCTGGTTGTCTGGGCAGACGCACATCCTTTGCCACTCAGCGATGACTTGGGGACCTTAGCGGGCGGTCTGGGCTGTTTCCCTCTCGAGCGCGCAGCTTAGCCCACGCCCTCTGACTCCCGGCCTCTCGACCCGCGGCATTCGGAGTTCGGTTCGAGTCGGTAGGCGGTGAAGCCCCCTCGTCGATCCGGTGGCTCTACCACCGCGGGTTAACGGCCGAGGCTAGCCCTAAAGCTATTTCGGGGAGAACGAGATATCTCCGGGTTTGATTGGCCTTTCACCCCTATCCTGGGGTCATCCCCTCCGTTTTCAACCGAAGTGGGTTCGGCCCTCCACGGGGTCTTACCCCCGCTTCAGCCTGCCCCAGGATAGCTCACCCGGCTTCGCGTCTGCAGCGTGCGACTCACTCGCCATCTTAAAGGCTCGCTTTCGCTGCGGCTCGTTTCCAAACTTAACCTCGCCGCACACCGCAACTCGCTGGCTCATTCTACAAAAGGCACGCCGTCACAACGCAAGGTTGCTCCGACTGCTTGTGGGCGCACGGTTTCAGGTACTGTTTCACTCCCCTCTCGGGGTGCTTTTCACCTTTCCCTCACGGTACTGGTTCGCTATCGGTCACAGGAGAGTGTTCAGCCTTGGAGGGTGGTCCCCCCGGCTTCGGACCGGGTTTCACGTGCCCGGCCCTACTCGGGATGCACCGCAGTGGTCCGTCAGGTTTCGCGTACGGGGCTCTCACCCGCTGCGGCCGGCCCTTCCATGCCGTTCCGCTACCTGACGGATTTGTGACCACTCCCAGGTGGGCAGCACCTGGACGGGTGTCCCGCAACCCCCGGGCGGCAACGCCTGCCGCTTACACGCGCCCGGGTTTGGGCTGGTGCGCTTTCGCTCGCCGCTACTCGCGCAATCTCGGTTGATTTCTCTTCCTCGGGGTACTTAGATGTTTCAGTTCCCCCGGTTGCCTCCCTACGCCCTATTTGATTCAGGCGTGGGTAGCAGGGCATGACCCCTGCTGGGTTCCCCCATTCGGAGATCCCCGGATCAAGGTGTGTTTGCCACTCCCCGGGGCTTATCGCAGCTTGCCGCGTCCTTCGTCGACTTCCTGTGCCAAGGCATCCGCCGTGCGCCCTAGATATCTTGTCCATTACCTAGGTCGCCAAAGAAGTAATTACTTCTAATGGTTTCGTCCGTTGGATATTAATGAGAATTAATTCCGTCGTATAACATACGTTCGCGATCGTGATGAATCGTCTATTCCATGATGCGAGCACCCATCGAGAACCTAATCAGCTTAGGAAATTGATGTTGGTGTTGATCATGTTGACATTTTCATGTCACGCGCTATGCAACTGTCAAGGTGCGCGGGGCTCTCGCTCGGAGCCCTCGCAGCCGGATGCTGGGATGGGGAGGCGGTCTAGGGGTCTCCCTAGAAAGGAGGTGATCCAGCCGCACCTTCCGGTACGGCTACCTTGTTACGACTTCACCCCCCTTACCCTCCACACCTTCGACGCCTCCGCCCCTTTCGGGTTCGGCCGGCGGCTTCGGGTGCAGACGACTCGGGTGGTGTGACGGGCGGTGTGTACAAGGCCCGGGAACGTATTCACCGCGGCATGCTGATCCGCGATTACTAGCAACTCCGACTTCACGCAGGCGGGTTGCAGCCTGCGATCCGAACTGGGACCGGCTTTCCGGGATCCGCTCCCCCTCGCGGGGTGGCAACCCTCTGTACCGGCCATTGTAGCACGTGTGCAGCCCAGGGCATAAGGGGCATGATGACTTGACGTCGTCCCCACCTTCCTCCGGCTTGACGCCGGCAGTCTCCCGCGAGTCCCCAACTCAATGCTGGCAACACGGGACGGGGGTTGCGCTCGTTGCGGGACTTAACCCAACATCTCACGACACGAGCTGACGACAGCCATGCACCACCTGCGCGAGCTCCTCTCGGCCACCGCGTCTCCGCGGCTTCACTCGCATGTCAAGCCCTGGTAAGGTTCTTCGCGTTGCTTCGAATTAAGCCACATGCTCCGCTGCTTGTGCGGGCCCCCGTCAATTCCTTTGAGTTTTAGCCTTGCGGCCGTACTCCCCAGGCGGGGCGCTTAATGCGTTGGCTGCGGCACGGGGGGACTGTCCCCCCACACCTAGCGCCCATCGTTTACGGCTGGGACTACCAGGGTATCTAATCCTGTTCGCTCCCCCAGCTTTCGCGCCTCAGCGTCAGTGGCGGCCCAGCAGGCTGCCTTCGCCATCGGTGTTCTTCCCGATATCTGCGCATTCCACCGCTACACCGGGAATTCCGCCTGCCTCTACCGCACTCGAGCCGCCCAGTCCGGAACCCGGCCCGAGGTTGAGCCCCGGGATTAGAGGTTCCGCTTAGGCGGCCGCCTACGCGCGCTTTACGCCCAATGAATCCGGATAACGCTCGCCCCCTACGTATTACCGCGGCTGCTGGCACGTAGTTAGCCGGAGCTTCTTCTGCAGGTACCGTCAAAGTCTTCCCTGCTGAAAGCGGTTTACAACCCGAAGGCCTTCGTCCCGCACGCGGCGTTGCTGCGTCAGGGTTTCCCCCATTGCGCAAAATTCCCCACTGCTGCCTCCCGTAGGAGTCTGGGCCGTATCTCAGTCCCAATGTGGCCGGTCGACCTCTCAGTCCGGCTACCCATCGCGGGCACGGTGGGCCGTTACCCCGCCGTCTACCTAATGGGCCGCGACCCCATCCCGCGCCGTTAAGGCTTTCCCGGGGAGGCCATGGGGCCTCCCCGGAGCATCCGGTATTAGCCGCCGTTTCCAGCGGTTGTCCCGGAGCGCGGGGCAGGTTGGTCACGTGTTACTCACCCGTTCGCCACTCTATATCTGGCCGAAGCCAGTTTAATCGTTCGACTTGCATGTGTTAAGCACGCCGCCAGCGTTCATCCTGAGCCAGGATCAAACTCTCCGTTCGAACGGCGCCCGGAGGCGCCGTAGGATCGATGTGAGTCTCGATTCTGTTTGAAAACTCTCCGTCGGGGCCTCGGGCCCCTGACAGGGAAAAAGTTAAGCTTGCTCTCTCGAATGTCCGTCTGACATCCGAGAAGACGTATTGTCCGTCTCTCGAATTCCATCCTCAGTATCCGGTTGTCAAGGTTCCGCGGGAGGCTTCCCGCCCCGCCGCCCTCGCGAGCGGCGCAGGGAAATACTTTACAGGGTTTTCCATTGGCTGTCAACGACTTTTTTCAAAATTTTTGAAAATTCGTTTCCAGCGGGAACCCGCAAGCACTGGCTCAGAGGAGCCAGCCACCGCGCCTTCCTCAAGCGCGGAATTAGTAGAATACTCCTTAGGCTCCAAGAGCGCAAGGGGTAATTTAGAAAATTTTCTAAACGGCATTTCCACCACACTTGCAACTCGCGTAACTCGCAAGTTGCCTCTGCCACACCACGCTAAGCCCCCCGCAAATCGAATCTCACAGAAGCCAGGAGTTCTTATCTGGCAGAATATCTGCCCTTTAAAACAAAAAAGACACCCTGCAAGGTGTCCAAATTATAATACAGTTTTGTCGCACTTGTTCGCCCGAGGAAGCCAGCGAGAGGCCCTGCCGCATTTCAGATTCGGCCGCCTTTGGGCCAAGCGGCCTCCGCGCCGCGCCGAGCCCCAAACAAGGGGCGAGGCCGGGTGCCCGTCGGAGCCGCGGCATCGGCAGGTCCGGCCGCCCCGTCAGGGCGGCCGGAGCGCAGAAAAGCGCCCCCTGCGAGCGGAACGACCTGTCCTCCCGCGGCCTGGCGCCGCAGTACTTTCGGCGAGGTGGGGCTTAACTGCCGAGTTCGGAATGGGATCGGGTGATCCCCCACTCCATGGTTCCGCTCGCGGGAGGCGCTCCCGCGGCAACTGTGTGCCGTCCGAGGGGCCCGGGGATCCCCCGCGCCACCCTGGCGGTTGCATGCGCGCGACACGTCCATCTCTCGATCTCGATCGTAGTCTTGGCAATGAAGAAGAGCTCGGGCTATTAGTAGCGCTCGCCTGAGCAGGTCGCCCTGCTTGCAGCTGCGCCCTATCGACCAGATAGTCTATCTGGGCCCTTACCGGAAAGGGAGCTCATCTCGGAGGCGGCTTCCCACTTAGATGCCTTCAGCGGTTATCCGTGCCGGACGTAGCTAGGCGGCGGTGCCGTTGGTCGACAACCGCGTCACCAGAGGTCCGTCCACCCCGGTCCTCTCGTACTAGGGGCAGATCTCCTCAACTCCCTTGCGCCCGCGGAGGATAGGGACCGAACTGTCTCACGACGTTCTGAACCCAGCTCGCGTACCGCTTTAAATGGCGAACAGCCATACCCTTGGGACCGACTTCAGCCCCAGGATGCGATGAGCCGACATCGAGGTGCCAAACCTTGCCGTCGATGTGGACTCTTGGGCAAGATCAGCCTGTTATCCCCGGAGTACCTTTTATCCGTTGAGCGACGGCCATTCCACTCTGTGCCGCCGGATCACTAGAACCGACTTTCGTCCCTGCTCGAGGTGTCTCTCTCGCAGTCAAGCCCGCTTGCACTCTTGCGCTCTCGGGACGGTTGCCGACCGTCCTGAGCGGACCTTTCGCGCGCCTCCGTTACGTTTTGGGAGGCGACCGCCCCAGTCAAACTACCCGCCTGGCACGGTCCGCGCGCCGGATCACGGCCGCGCGTTAGGCAGCCGGCACGACGAGGGCGGTATTCCAAGGTCGCCTCCACGGGGGCTTGCGCCCCCGCTTCAAAGGCTCCCGCCTATCCTCTACGCGCCGTACCAGATGCCAATGCCAAGCTGCAGTAAAGGTTCACGGGGTCTTTCCGTCCTTCCGCGGGTAGTTCGCATCTTCACGAACAGTACAATTTCACCGGGTCCACGGTTGAGACAGCGCCCAAATCGTTACGCCATTCGTGCAGGTCGGAACTTACCCGACAAGGAATTTCGCTACCTTAGGACCGTTATAGTTACGGCCGCCGTTTACCGGGGCTTGGCTTCAGCGCTTCGCCTTTCGGCTGACGCATCCGCGTAACCTTCCGGCACCGGGCAGGCGTCAGACCCTATACGTCGCCTTGCGGCTTTGCAGAGTCCTGTGTTTTTGATAAACAGTCGCTTGGGCCGTTTCGCTGCGGCCCCCACTAGCTCCGGCAGCAAGTGCCTTCACCGGCGGGGGCGCCCCTTCTCCCGAAGTTACGGGGCCAGTATGCCGAGTTCCTTAACCGTGGTTCTCCCGATCGCCTCGGTATGTTCTACCCGCCCACCTGTGTCGGTTTTGGTACGGGCGCCGACGGCACTCCCTAGAGGTTTTTCTCGGAAGCATGGGCTCACCGGCTTCGCTCGGTCGCTTCGTCTCGCGTCTCAGGCCTCGTGCAGGGCTGATTTCCATGCCCTGCGCCCTACGCGCTTTCACGGGGACGTCCAGAACCCCGCCCGGCTACCCTTCTCCGTCGCCCCATCGGTAATGCCGCGCCGTCGGCGGTGCGGGAATGTCTGCCCGCTGCGCATCGGCTACGCCTCGCGGCCTCGCCTTAGCTCCCGACTGACCCTGGGGGGATTAGCCTCGCCCAGGAACCCTTAGGCTCACGGCGCCAGGGTTTCTCGCCCTGGTCTCGTTACTCATGCCAGCATTCTCACTTCCGCGCCCTCCACCGCAGGTCGCCCTGCGGCTTCGCCGGTCGCGGAAAGCTCCCCTACCACTGAAAGATCAGTCCGCCGCTTCGGTGCATCGCTTAGCCCCGTGAATTGTCGGCGCATGTCCACTCGACCAGTGAGCTGTTACGCACTCTTTAAATGCATGGCTGCTTCTAAGCCAACATCCTGGTTGTCTGGGCAGACGCACATCCTTTGCCACTCAGCGATGACTTGGGGACCTTAGCGGGCGGTCTGGGCTGTTTCCCTCTCGAGCGCGCAGCTTAGCCCACGCCCTCTGACTCCCGGCCTCTCGACCCGCGGCATTCGGAGTTCGGTTCGAGTCGGTAGGCGGTGAAGCCCCCTCGTCGATCCGGTGGCTCTACCACCGCGGGTTAACGGCCGAGGCTAGCCCTAAAGCTATTTCGGGGAGAACGAGATATCTCCGGGTTTGATTGGCCTTTCACCCCTATCCTGGGGTCATCCCCTCCGTTTTCAACCGAAGTGGGTTCGGCCCTCCACGGGGTCTTACCCCCGCTTCAGCCTGCCCCAGGATAGCTCACCCGGCTTCGCGTCTGCAGCGTGCGACTCACTCGCCATCTTAAAGGCTCGCTTTCGCTGCGGCTCGTTTCCAAACTTAACCTCGCCGCACACCGCAACTCGCTGGCTCATTCTACAAAAGGCACGCCGTCACAACGCAAGGTTGCTCCGACTGCTTGTGGGCGCACGGTTTCAGGTACTGTTTCACTCCCCTCTCGGGGTGCTTTTCACCTTTCCCTCACGGTACTGGTTCGCTATCGGTCACAGGAGAGTGTTCAGCCTTGGAGGGTGGTCCCCCCGGCTTCGGACCGGGTTTCACGTGCCCGGCCCTACTCGGGATGCACCGCAGTGGTCCGTCAGGTTTCGCGTACGGGGCTCTCACCCGCTGCGGCCGGCCCTTCCATGCCGTTCCGCTACCTGACGGATTTGTGACCACTCCCAGGTGGGCAGCACCTGGACGGGTGTCCCGCAACCCCCGGGCGGCAACGCCTGCCGCTTACACGCGCCCGGGTTTGGGCTGGTGCGCTTTCGCTCGCCGCTACTCGCGCAATCTCGGTTGATTTCTCTTCCTCGGGGTACTTAGATGTTTCAGTTCCCCCGGTTGCCTCCCTACGCCCTATTTGATTCAGGCGTGGGTAGCAGGGCATGACCCCTGCTGGGTTCCCCCATTCGGAGATCCCCGGATCAAGGTGTGTTTGCCACTCCCCGGGGCTTATCGCAGCTTGCCGCGTCCTTCGTCGACTTCCTGTGCCAAGGCATCCGCCGTGCGCCCTAGATATCTTGTCCATTACCTAGGTCGCCAAAGAAGTAATTACTTCTAATGGTTTCGTCCGTTGGATATTAATGAGAATTAATTCCGTCGTATAACATACGTTCGCGATCGTGATGAATCGTCTATTCCATGATGCGAGCACCCATCGAGAACCTAATCAGCTTAGGAAATTGATGTTGGTGTTGATCATGTTGACATTTTCATGTCACGCGCTATGCAACTGTCAAGGTGCGCGGGGCTCTCGCTCGGAGCCCTCGCAGCCGGATGCTGGGATGGGGAGGCGGTCTAGGGGTCTCCCTAGAAAGGAGGTGATCCAGCCGCACCTTCCGGTACGGCTACCTTGTTACGACTTCACCCCCCTTACCCTCCACACCTTCGACGCCTCCGCCCCTTTCGGGTTCGGCCGGCGGCTTCGGGTGCAGACGACTCGGGTGGTGTGACGGGCGGTGTGTACAAGGCCCGGGAACGTATTCACCGCGGCATGCTGATCCGCGATTACTAGCAACTCCGACTTCACGCAGGCGGGTTGCAGCCTGCGATCCGAACTGGGACCGGCTTTCCGGGATCCGCTCCCCCTCGCGGGGTGGCAACCCTCTGTACCGGCCATTGTAGCACGTGTGCAGCCCAGGGCATAAGGGGCATGATGACTTGACGTCGTCCCCACCTTCCTCCGGCTTGACGCCGGCAGTCTCCCGCGAGTCCCCAACTCAATGCTGGCAACACGGGACGGGGGTTGCGCTCGTTGCGGGACTTAACCCAACATCTCACGACACGAGCTGACGACAGCCATGCACCACCTGCGCGAGCTCCTCTCGGCCACCGCGTCTCCGCGGCTTCACTCGCATGTCAAGCCCTGGTAAGGTTCTTCGCGTTGCTTCGAATTAAGCCACATGCTCCGCTGCTTGTGCGGGCCCCCGTCAATTCCTTTGAGTTTTAGCCTTGCGGCCGTACTCCCCAGGCGGGGCGCTTAATGCGTTGGCTGCGGCACGGGGGGACTGTCCCCCCACACCTAGCGCCCATCGTTTACGGCTGGGACTACCAGGGTATCTAATCCTGTTCGCTCCCCCAGCTTTCGCGCCTCAGCGTCAGTGGCGGCCCAGCAGGCTGCCTTCGCCATCGGTGTTCTTCCCGATATCTGCGCATTCCACCGCTACACCGGGAATTCCGCCTGCCTCTACCGCACTCGAGCCGCCCAGTCCGGAACCCGGCCCGAGGTTGAGCCCCGGGATTAGAGGTTCCGCTTAGGCGGCCGCCTACGCGCGCTTTACGCCCAATGAATCCGGATAACGCTCGCCCCCTACGTATTACCGCGGCTGCTGGCACGTAGTTAGCCGGAGCTTCTTCTGCAGGTACCGTCAAAGTCTTCCCTGCTGAAAGCGGTTTACAACCCGAAGGCCTTCGTCCCGCACGCGGCGTTGCTGCGTCAGGGTTTCCCCCATTGCGCAAAATTCCCCACTGCTGCCTCCCGTAGGAGTCTGGGCCGTATCTCAGTCCCAATGTGGCCGGTCGACCTCTCAGTCCGGCTACCCATCGCGGGCACGGTGGGCCGTTACCCCGCCGTCTACCTAATGGGCCGCGACCCCATCCCGCGCCGTTAAGGCTTTCCCGGGGAGGCCATGGGGCCTCCCCGGAGCATCCGGTATTAGCCGCCGTTTCCAGCGGTTGTCCCGGAGCGCGGGGCAGGTTGGTCACGTGTTACTCACCCGTTCGCCACTCTATATCTGGCCGAAGCCAGTTTAATCGTTCGACTTGCATGTGTTAAGCACGCCGCCAGCGTTCATCCTGAGCCAGGATCAAACTCTCCGTTCGAACGGCGCCCGGAGGCGCCGTAGGATCGATGTGAGTCTCGATTCTGTTTGAAAACTCTCCGTCGGGGCCTCGGGCCCCTGACAGGGAAAAAGTTAAGCTTGCTCTCTCGAATGTCCGTCTGACATCCGAGAAGACGTATTGTCCGTCTCTCGAATTCCATCCTCAGTATCCGGTTGTCAAGGTTCCGCGGGAGGCTTCCCGCCCCGCCGCCCTCGCGAGCGGCGCAAGGAAATACTTTACAGGGACTCGCATCCCCCGTCAAGCGGTTCACGAAATCTCGACAACTTTGCTCTCCCGCCCGACACGGCCCCCGGCCCGCCGGGGGCGCCGCCTTCCGCACTTCCGGAAAAGGCAGCCCGCATATGATACAGCTCCACGGGTTTCGCGCAAGGGGTTTTTTGAAAAATCTTTCATCCGCACGAATGGCCCCTGAGACGGCCGAAACTCCGTCGCAATACGTTATGCGTCGCCTCGTTTAATTGCCATGGCGGCCGTGACCATATCCCTTACCAGCCCCTTGGCCATGTCCGTGACCCTCGTAGGAATCGCCCTCCTGGCCGCTGTGGCACGCGTCGATGCGATCACGCAGCTGACGCATAGTCATGGAAGCACACTCCTCGAGCGTGTATGAGGGATCGAGGCTCATCAGCTCTTGGGCAGCCTGATAGCGACCAACGCCCAAACCCGCCGCAGCTGCCGCATCGCGAGTGGCGCTATCGGCACGGCGACAAGCATGTTCACAGGATGAAGAGGACAGCGCCTCGTCGCTTTGAGCAACAAGGCTCTCCCCCAGGCGATTGTTCTCAGAAACCACGTTGACGTCAATAAACGCATCTTTCTCAGCATAAGAGCCGAATGCGTCACTCGACAGCAGCGCGCCGATGACGTCGCCGTAAGGGCGATTCAGCATATCAACAGCGCCGAGCACGACAGCGCCATCATCATTGAGCGCTTCGGCTTCAATCACGATACCGAACGTATTAACCGTAAGCTCAAGAGAGGGGTTCACCTCAATGTCCACGAAAGCAGACGGCGCGCGATACACGCCATAGACGCCGACGAGGGCCAGCGCGAGCAAAAGGCATGCGGCCCAAGCAGTGACGACGCGCGCTCGCGGGCGACGCCGCAGGGGAGCGCGATGCACCTCAACAAAGGAAGCATCCGGCTGCCTCTTCCGCTCTTCCTCGAGAAAGACCAGCGTACGTCCGCGGAGCTCATCGGAAGCATGCTGGGCATCGTAGGCCTCACGGATACGCTGCTCAAGATCGGTCATGAGAGGGCCTCCTTCAGCGTCTTTTTGCCGCGGGCAATCCAGGAATACACGGTATTCACGGGGGCATCGAGCATCGAAGCGATCTCCGGGGCCGTGTAGCCCTCGTACAGAGCAAGATACACGGGAGTGCGGGGAGGGTCATCGAGGTCGCTCATGGCATCGAGCACTTCTTTCACACGCGAATCGGGCTGAGCCTCCTCATCGCGGGACGCGAGCGATTCGAATGAGGTCTCATCAAGCAGCACATTCTTACTCGCAGCCGCCCGCCGCATATCGCGGCACGTGTTCGAAGCAACCCGAATCAACCACGCCTTGCGATGTTCCTCTTCGCGAAACTGAACATCATCTGCGAGTGCGTATTTCAGAAATGAATTCTGGAACGCGTCCTCGGCATCCGCATGGCGACAAAGCGCCGTAAGGCAAACGCGCCACACGGTATCGCCATGACGCGCCATAGTCTCTTCTATGTCAGGGGCAGATCTCACGCACTCGCAGGGTTTGTTTAGCGAGCGCAGCCGTGACCGCCGCCATGGTGACGGCCATGGCCATGACCATGGCCGTTCCCGCTGCCGTAGTTGTCGCAGACGCCATCACCGTCGGCATCCACGTAGCCCGGGCAGTTCGCTCCAGCACCGGCGCAGTTGTCGCATATGCCGTCGCCGTCGGCATCCACATACCCAGAGCACGCGCCGTCTTGGTAGTTGTCGCAGACGCCATCGCCGTCGGCATCAGTGTAGCCGCGGCCATCACCGCGTGGAGCGGCCTTGGGCGCCGGTGCTTCCTGGGCCGGAGCCTCAGGGGCGGCAGCGTCATCGGATGCGGAAGCGTCGCCATTGTCGGGCGCAGCCTTGCCGTTAGATCGCGGTGCGGCATAGTTGTCGCAGACGCCATCGCCGTCGGCATCAGTGTAGCCGGGGCACACACCATTCTCATGCCGGTCGCACGCACCGTTGGCATTGCGGTCGGCGTAATTCGGACACGTCGCCGCAGCCGAACGGGAGCCGATCGCCATCGGCGACGACGGGGAAAGGGCGGCGAAAGCCACCGCCGGCACGCAAAGCGCCAACGCGAGCACCACGACAACAACGAAGGTAGACTTCTTCATAATTCAGGTTCCTCCTTGAGTTTTCTTCCGTCTCTGCAAGTAACACGATTCAGCCACGCGAATCCTTGCAGCTTTTTTTTCGTTTCTGGAAAAAACTCCTCTAAGCGGAAAACGCCGCTGGCTCTCGGCTGGCAAACTTCGGCAAATCTTCGTTGCTCTTTAAAGTCTACTCGAAGCGCACGAACTTCTTCTTCCCCACCTGCACCTCGGCGCCAGCGAGAACTTCGGGAGCCACGTTGTAGGCTTTAGGCGCCAGCGCCTCGCCGTTGACCTTCACACCGCCGCCGTCGATGAGACGGCGCGCTTCGGAAGCGGTGCCGGCCACCCCAGCGTCCACGAGGATCTTCGCCACGTACACCAGGCCGTTCTCATCCGGCGTCAGATCGGGCGCGAAGACGGGGGCGTCGGCCGGGAAGCCGTGCTCCTTGAACTTGAGATCGAAGTCGGCCTCGGCGGCCTCGGCGGCCACGTCGTCGTAGTAGGCGGTCACGATGTTGCGGGCGAGCGAGCGCTTCACCTTGTTGGGGTGCAGCTCATCGGCGGCAAGGCCGGCCTCGATGCGGTCGATTTCGTCCACGGCTTCGGTGGAGGCGAGGCGGTAGTACTTCACCATGAGCTCGTCAGGAATGGACATGACCTTCCCGAACATATTGGACGGCTCGTCAGTCAGCCCGATGTAGTTGCCGTAGCTCTTCGACATCTTCTTCACGCCGTCGGTGCCCTCGAGCAAAGGCAGCGTGAGGCAGACCTGGGGCTCCATGCCCATTTTCTCCATGAGCTCGCGGCCGGCGAGCAGGTTGAACAGCTGGTCGGTGCCGCCGAGCTCCACGTCGGCCTTGATGACCACGGAGTCGTAGGCCTGCATGACCGGATAGAGGAACTCGTGCAGGCTGATGGATTGCCCGGACGTGTAGCGGTTGTGGAAGTCGTCGCGTTCCAAGATGCGTGCCACGGTGAAATTCGCCAGCAGCTTCAGGAGCTGCTCCATATCCAAATCGAGGATCCACTCGGAGTTGTAGCGCAGGACGGTCTTCTCCGGGTCGAGCACCTTGAAGGCCTGGTCGACGTAGGTTTGGGCATTCTCCTGGATCTGCTCGCGGGAAAGCTGCGGGCGCGTGGAGTTGCGGCCGGACGGATCGCCGATGAGCGCGGTGCCGTCGCCGATGATGAGGGTCACTTGATGCCCCAGATCCTGGAACTGGCGCAGCTTGCGCAGGGGCACCGCGTGACCCAGATGGATATCGGGGGCCGTCGGATCGACCCCAAGCTTCACGTTCAGCGGCACGCCGCGCTTGAGCTTCTCCAAAAGCGCCGATTCAGGTACGATCTGGGCCGTACCGGATTTGATAATGTGCAGTTGTTCCTCAGGAGTAAGCATGGGTACCTCTCTGCGTGTCGCTTGCAAGTTCAAGAAATTATAGCGCAGAAAACACCCAACCAAATCGACTCTGTCAAGCAGCTCGATGAAGTCCTGGCAATGTCCGCCACACTTTACCGCAATGGCGAATAGGAGCCAGTCGACCGAGAGCGGCACTGCGTCGGTGCGCGGCGAGGGCACATCGTTAAAAGGCCGACGCCCGTACTGACACCCTCGTTTATGGACTCGGGGCATCTCCCATGAATATTTCTCGGTAACTGTCATCTCCCCTGTGTCGGAAAGATCCTTAGAAGCCGATGCTGCTGGGACGCAACCAGCTAGACAGGCTAGAGTTGCCCCCGCCATGCCTAAGGCAGCTTAAAGGCGCATTCAGGGCAATATCCTTTTGGCTAGGCTCATGGCGTTGCGTATAAGGCGCAATCAGGGAAACAGGCTCATTTGAGCGACTCGATGAAGTCGAGAAGTTCTTCCCGGCTATGCACGCCCAGCTTTTGATATATGTGCTTCACATGCGCTCGCGCTGTATTGTCGCTAATATAAAGTTTTTGGGCAATCCACGCAGCGCGCCTTCCTTGCACAAGAAAAAGGAGGACCTCTTTTTCGCGATTCGTCAGTCGGTAACCAACAAGCTGCTCGTCAGTAACCTTCCGAGAGGAAGTTTCATCAAGCCGCTTCTCCAAAAGCCGATAATCGCGCAGTATTTCAAGGGCACTAAGGGCTATCAGCACAATGAGGCTAGAACGCCAGAGGACATTTGCAACCTCGTCACCGAACAGCACGAGACACGCACCAGAAGCAAACCAAGCCAGCACGTTGAGAGCAATAACGATGAGTCCCGTCACGTAGAAAGTCCGCCGACCAACACCGACCAGATTGACAATGACTATCACCGATAAAAGCGACTCGGAAAAACCCCAAGGAGTCGCCGTGCTTATCACCTGGGCCTCTCCAGACAGATCGGCGCCAACCCAGGGCACAACCAAAAGCAGCAGGCACGAAAGAATGGCGTAATAACGAAAATTTACAATGTTCTTGATATGACCGCGAGCAGCAACCAAGCAAAGTGCGCAAAGCAGAGCACCCACGATAACACAGTAAAAGCTCTCGGGCGTTTGGAGGACTACGCTAAGGCGACCAAATAGCATCGCCGCCCAGCCTATCCCCAAAGAGCATTGGCACACCAAGCAGCCTGCAAGAGGAACAGCCATGGCTTTAAGAGCCGAAACGACGTCTTCCAGCGGGTGAGAAGAATCGCCTATCTCCATTTCTCTGGAAGAACGGAGCACGCCGCCGCGAACGAGCAGAGCGATAGCGGCCACTAATATGCAGGAAGCAATAATGTCAGTGACCATAATGTCGCGAACAATGGTAAAAATCGCGACTGACAAGACCGCCTTCCCAGCAACTACTGCACTGAGAATCATGAGGTTCTTTGCATAGACCGGATTTGAGTCAGCTTGTGGCATTGCGTTCATAGCTTGTATTATCTTGCAATTCGTATTCAATTGGTAGGAGGCCGATCAGGCATTTTGCAAAGATTACCCAAAACGTTTATTCATCTTGGCACGAAAATTACCAATTATGGGCATCGCGCTCCCAACCAACCTCTCCCATAATCCTCGGTGCGCAAAGCCGCGATGGCTTTTAAGCGCACCCCGCCTCTGCGGGTCGCAACACAACAAAGGAGGAGAGACATGAAACAGGAGCAGCTTTCGAGGCGCGGTTTTCTCAAGGGCGCCGGATTGGGAGCCCTCGCCGTATCGGGAATGAGCGCAGGCCTCCTCGGAGGATGCGCGCCACAGCCCAATGGAAGCGCATCCGAGGATCAAGGCGACGGGGACGATACCCTCGCTGAGACCGGAAAGCCTCTGCACATTGGCGATGCTCAGGCGAATGGCGAACTCACATGGCTTCCGTCCGAACCCGCCGATCCCACCAACATCGAAGAGGAGCTGACGGCCGATGTGGTCATCGTGGGCTGCGGCACAGCCGGCACTTGCGCTGCACGCGCTGCAGCCGAAGAAGGCGCGTCAGTCATCGTTGTCGAGAAAGCCGACCACACAGCTGTCTGTCGCAGCGGCCAATGGGCCGTCATCGGAGGCGAGACCAACAAGCGTTGGGAGCGCGGCGTTGGACAGGCCAACTACGTCGATCCCGATGAAGTCGTTGAGGCGGTCATGACGGAATGCCAGTACTATCCGAATCGCGCCCTGCTCAGCAAATGGGCGCACAACAACGGTGAGGTGTTCGATTGGTTTATTGCCGCTAAGCCCGATTTGTTCATCAGCGAAAGATCGACCGATCCGCTGCCCGCCGTTGAATCTGAAAACGATTGCTCCATTTGGGTTCGCCATTATCCGCTCCCTGAAGGCTTCGATCTTTCGAAGGAGCGCGTCAAGGAGTTCCAGAGCAGCGTATCGTTCAATCCTTCCCAGCAGCCCGTCCTCGCAGCAAACTGGCAAAGGGCGGAGGAGGCGGGCGCTGTCTGCTACACCGGCCATTTCGCCGAGAAGCTCATCAAAGAAGGCGACAGGGTTGCAGGCGTATTCGTTCGCAATGCGGAAACCGGAGCCTACAAGAAAATCATGGCGAACAATGGCGTTTTGCTTGCAGGTGGCGACATTTCCAACAATCCCGAGATGAATGCCTACTACGCGCCCGATCTGGTATTGAACGGCATTCAGAACATGTGGTCGGACATGGATGCGGAAGGCAATTTCACCAACACAGGCGATTGCCAGAAGATGGGCGTCTGGGCTGGCGGAAGACTTCAGCAGAAAGCCGCTCCTATGGTACATTACATGGGAGCCATGTCGACCATCGGCGCTGCTCCTTATCTCAGTCTGACCCTGACGGGCAAGCGCTTCACCAATGAGGATATCAGCGCACTCCAATTCCAGAGCGCCGCCGAGCGCATTCCCGGCAAGGCCTTCTACACAATATTCGACGCGAAATGGCCCGAGCAACTTCAGGCATTCCAGCCCCGTTTCGCATCAACAAATTATGTGGTAGACACACCGACGCCGGAAAACCTGCTCATCAACGATGTACACCCCTACGTTACGCGAGACGCCATCGAACAAGCCTGCCAGGCAGAAGGGCCCTTCAGCATCATCAAAGGGGAAACCATCGACGAGCTCCTTTCGAAACTCGAAAACCTCACCGATATAGCGGCAGCCAAAGCGTCCATCGAGCGCTATAACGAGCTTGCCCGCAATGGCAAAGACCTCGACTTCGGCAAGCCGGCAAATCGTATGTTCCCCATCGAGAACGGCCCCTTCTACGCATTCCAGGGCGGCATGAACGTTAATCTTGCCACCCTCATGGGACTCGTAGGCGACGAAGAGTGTCATGTTTTCAACGAGAACGACGAAATCATTCCCGGCCTCTACGTTGCCGGCAACGCTCAGGGCGAGAGATTCTCCGTTAACTATATTCCCACTATGAGCGGCATGTCTCACTCTTTGGCAATGTACTACGGTTACGTCGCGGGCAAAAATATGGCTGCCGGAATTTAGGCACAGCGCACAAAGCCCTCCCCATTGCGCCCCGGCATCTACCGGGGCGCCTTTCGATTTGCGCAAGGACAGCGTTCACTCTGTGAGAATCACGTTACTACGCTGATCTGCGACTTGGTGCAGCGCGTCACTGAATCCGCTTATGCTGAAGAGCACGAAATACTCCTGACGATCGGGGTCGCCCCATTTCACGCGACGGCTCTTCTCTTCTAAATCGGTTAGCACGTCGACGCCAAGGGGGCTGTTCTTGAATTTGCACTCGCCGAGAACAATGGCGTTGTCGACCTCCGAAAGCCTCACGATATCGATCTCCCCGTCTCGAGCATCCCACCAACGGCCCACCTTTTCCAGAAACACCGGCACAACCCCCTGCGCCGAAAGATCCCAGAGCTGCGCGCGGCATACGTCTTCGTAGACGTAGGCGACATGGCGGTCGATGAAGCTCTTCTTCAGGCGGTCGAGCACCAACTCCCCATGACCCGATTCCAGGTAGCTCAGACCCGGCTGGACGAACGGGAACCAGAACTGGAGGAAGTTGTCCGCGATCACGGCCGCCAAAGAGTTGAAACATTATGCAGCGAAACATTATGCTGCCGCGCATAATGTTTCGCTGCATCTTCCGCCAGGACATCGGGACACGATGGCCAAAAATGAGTCGCTAGCTGTACCCGCCGAAGCCATGGGTGGCTTTTCTGGCCAAAAAGAGGCCGTTGACTGCTGCTGCAACGCAACGCCGCTGTGACACGAAGTGTCATCAATCATCTGACCTGGGAAAACTCTGGACAGATACAGCGGGATTTCCCAGCAAGCAGCATAATGGCCAAAAAGAGCGCCCGAGCTGCCAGCTTGTGCGCTTTTTTTGGCCAAGACATGCCCCAGGAGGCACCAGAACACTTGGACGACGGCGCAGCGCCGGATCAAATGAGCCCTGGGCGACGCAGCGGCGCTTGGACGGCACCGCAGCGCCGAAGTAATACCGCACTCGAGGAGGTATTTGCCGAAGGGAAGCTCCCACGGCATGCAATTGCCCCTTAGGAAACGCCGCGGTAGAGGTGGCCGCTTGTGGTGTTGGGCATCTTGGCGATGGCGTTGCCGTCGTTTTGGGCCACGTGCAAAGCGCGGATGGCGCGACCGACCGCGTGGGCCGTCTCCTCGGCGTTCATGAGCGTGGCGTCCACCATGTACGAGGAGATGCCGGCCGCAAGCAGGTCGGGCATCGCCGGGGCGATGTCCGTCTCCACGGCGTTGTAGAGATGGCTGCGGCCCATCGCATCGGTGACGACCGGGAACTCGTAGCCCTTGCGATCCAACAGAGCGTGCGGGCTCTTGCGGCGAGGGCAGACGGCGCAGTTCTCGTCGCACGGGCCCTGGCTCATGAGCATACAGTGCTCGGTGACCATGAGCTCCTGGGCGCCGATGAGCAGCACGCCCAGTTCCACCGGGGCATCTTTGGCTACCGCTTCAATTTGGCGCAGGGTGAGCTCCGGCGAGAGCCACACGCGATTGGCGCCGAACTCGCTGGCGACGGCCAGGGAGAGCCCGTTGGTGATGGGCACGTGGGGGCCAACGTCGAGCAGCGCCCCCTCTTCGGAAGCCCGCTCCATAGCGCCGAGGCTCTCGGCCAAAAGCGGCTTGCCCTCGGCAGCATACTTCCACACGTCGGCATCGACGACGGCCTCGCGCGCGCCGCCGACGGCCTCGTGATCGGCCACGGGCATGATGGGAATGCAGCCCTTGGGGTAGCCGGCCTGCTCGGCTGCGGCGTTCTTCTGGCCGGCGATAACCGCCTCGCCGCGCCGGTAGTTCAGAGCCGGCACGTAGATGAGATGGGCACCGGCGCGCTTAGCGGCGCGGGCGCAAGCCGGATTTGCGACGGTGACGGCCACGCGGCAGCCGGCGGGGTGCGCCGCAGGCAGCGGCTCGCGCGGGGTGGTGCGGGGCAGCGTGCGGCCGTGGCCCTCGGCGGTAAGCGCCTCGGTGAGGGCGTCCAGAGCCGCCGCGCGCACGCCGTGCAGAGCCGAGAAGCCGATGCCGACGCCGTCGTCCATGTCGATGGTGAGGTTCACCAGCTGGTAAGGCATGTTGCCCAAGCGATCGATGTGGGCGGCGACGTCGTCGAAGGAGACGACCCGGGTGCGAGCCGCCTCTACGGGCGCGCCGTCGGCGCCACCGGAAACCCCATCGGGGAAGGCCGCTTGCAGGCGACGGGCAACGGCGAGAGTGGTGCGGGCAGCGCCGGAGAGATCCTCGGAACGAAAATCGATCGCGCTTGAGGAGGGGCGACCAAGGTCGCCCCCTGCGGGGTCAACCGTTAGGTCTTCCGGGGCGAAGCCGGCATCACGCGGGTCAGCAATGGTTGCGGGGCGGAATTCCATGCGAAGTGGCTCGCCGATGTGGAGGGTGGCGGTGCCGACGAGGGGCACGCGGGGCTCACGGGCGTCGTCTTCGAAGGCGGCCTCGGCACTGCGGACGCGGAAAACGCGGTCGCCGGCCTTCACCGTGCGCGTTTTGCCTTCCAGCGGCAAATGGTAGCGGCCCTTCTTGTCGGTGCGCACCGGCCCCAGCGTCAGCGTGCCGTTGCCCTTGCGCGTCCAGAACTCCAGGACGTCGCCTTCTGTCAGAGCATGGGCGCTCTTCAAATAGGCAGCGCCATCGCGCACCTCGTCGACGCGGCCGAGGAACAGGCCGCGGTTGTTGGGACGCTGGTAACTCATGATATCGTTGCCGCGCTTGCCGTCCAGATAGGCCGTGGTGAAACCGCGGGAGAAGGCATCGGTGAGGCGGTCGCGATCGGCATCGGCAATGGCGGCGTTCTCCTTCGTCAAAGCAGCATCGAGAGCTTTACGGTAGACGGAGGTCACGGCGAAGACGTACTCGGGCGACTTCATGCGGCCCTCGATTTTAAGCGACGCCACGCCGGCGGCCACGAGGTCGTCCACGCGATCCACCGTGCACAGATCCCGAGGCGAAAGCAAGTGATCGCCCGGCGAGGGAAGGCTCTTCTGCAGAGCCTTGTTCTGCAGCTCGTAGGGAAGCCGACACGCTTGGGCGCACATCCCCCGGTTGGCCGAGCGGCCGCCGATCATGGAGGACATGAAGCACTGGCCCGAGTAGCACACGCACAACGCGCCGTGGGCGAACACCTCCACTTCCATCCCCTCTTCGGCCGCTGCCGCGCACAGAAGGGCGATCTCGTCCAGCGACACCTCACGGGCGAGCGTAATGCGCTCGGCCCCTAAGCGGGCCGCCGCACGCACGCCGGCGAGGTTGTGGGTGTTCATCTGCGTGGAAAGATGCAGCGACGCTTCGGGGAGCGTGCGGGAAATCTCCGCAGCCAGGCCGATGTCCTGCACGATGAAGCCATCGGCGCCGGCGCGGTAAGCTTGGCGCACGCATTCCAAGGCCTCCCCTACCTCGTCGGGCAGGATGATGGTGTTCATGGTGACGTAGATGGAAACCCCGCGCAGATGCGCGAAGTCGCAGGCCTCCCGCAGCGTCTCCAGGGTGAAGTTGTCGGCCCCGCGGCGCGCATTGAAGGTCTCAAGCCCCAAATACACCGCATCGGCCCCGCCAGCCACCGCCGCATGCAGCGCCGCCATATTGCCAGCCGGCGCCAACAATTCTACGTTTCTCACTCTTTATCTCCTCATCATAGGTTCGCCCAAGGAAGTCAGCGAGGGCCCGAAAGGTGCCTGCATCTGTGCTGAAAAGCGGCTGAGCGTACTTCGTACGCGAGGGCAAGCTTTGAAGCGCAGAGGCAGGTGCCTGTCGGGCCCGCAGCGTCGGCTCATTCCGCTTGACCCGTTAGGGCAAGCGGAACAGACTAGTCTTCATTCAGCTTCAAAGCCTCTTCGTCGGCGGCCTTCAGTTTGTCGATGCCCTCGTTGTAGGCGTCTTGGATCTCCTTCACGCGTCCATCGTAGGCGCTGAAGTCGAAGGGCGCCTCCTCGGTTGCGCTGCTAATTTCAGTGTATAAATCGATGTAGCTGTTCAGGGCATCCTTCAGCTTGTTGCAGCCGTCGACGTAGTTCGTCTGCAGGTCCTTCATGGCATCCGGTGTGTCGATGGCCGCCAAGGCGTCGATGGCCTCAAAGGCGCTGTTGGCCTTGTTGCGCATGTTGACGACGCTCTCCTGAGCCACGGCCTCGTCGAACTCGCCGAGGCGCGTGTTCAGCTCCTCCACCGCCTGGTTGACCTTGGTCATGTAGGTGCGATTGGCCTGCTGCTGGTCGGTGGCTCCGGTGGCCGGCGACTGGCAACCGGAAAGAGCGCCGAGGGCCAAAGCCGCGCCAAGGGCCACAGCCAAAACCCGCGCGATGGTACGTTTTCTCATGATTTCTCCCGTCTTCGGTGCCTTGAGGCATCGGTTGCTTGCTCAGGGCAGCCTCGTCGAGCGAGGCCTGGTTTCTCGTTCGCTATGATAGCAGTCCGCACCCCCGGGCCCGTACCGCCGTCACGGTATCGCAACAATTATGTCGCGGCTACGCTGCTTTAGGCACCCTCGCCGCCACCGCCGTCGGGAGCGGGATCGGGCGTCGGCTCGGGCGTGGGCTCCGGCGTCGGCTCCGGCGTGGGCGTGGGCTCAGGCGTCGGCGTGGGCTCGGCGCTGCCGCCGTTGTTGCCGCCCTCGTTGCCTCCGTTTCCTTCGCCGCCTTCGTTGCCCTCGCCCTCGTTCTCATCGCCTTCGGGCGTCTCCTCCTCATCGGACTTCTGGGTCACCTCGGTGTCGTCCTTCTTCTTCTTGGAAGAATAGTAGCCGCCGATATGGTTGTCCTCGTCGCGGTAGTCCTTCTTGTACTCGGGCTTCTCGGCCTCGAAGAACTTCACCGTCTGAGTCGGCGAGATCATCTTATCGATGAAATCGGCGAAGACGCTGGCGGCCGTCGTGGTGGTCGCCTCGGCCTTGGAGTAGTCGGAGCGGTCGCCCAGCCAAATGGCCACGGCGTACTGCGGGGTCACACCGCAGAACCAGCTGTCCTTCTTGTCGTCAGTGGTGCCGGTCTTGCCGCCGGCCTCCTGACCGTTGTCGGGACGGGCCGCCTTGCCGGTGCCGTTGTCGATGACCACTTCCATGCAGTCCAGCGCCGCCCGGGCCACTTCCCGGGAGAACACGCGCTCGCCGGTGGGATCGGTGTTGTCCACGATGACGTTGCCGTTCTTGTCCTCGATGGAGATGATGCACTCCGGATCGTAATGGACGCCGCCGTTGGCCACCGTAGCGTAGGCGTCGGCCATCTCGAGCGGCGTGACCGAGCCGATGCCCAGGGTAAGGCCCGCCACCGCCGGCAAATCGGAGGTGATGCCCATGGCGTGGGCCATCTCGATCACCTTGTCGACGCCGACGGAAAGCAAAAGGCGAATGAAAGCCGTGTTCGACGACACGCCGAAAGCGCTCTTGATGGTGCGCGTGCCGTAATCGGCCTTGTCGTTGTTGTAGACGGGCTCGCCGCCTTCCAAATCCACCTTGTAGCCGGCATCAATGAGCGTCTCCGGATCGATGCCCTCGTTCAGCGCCGCCAAAAGCGTGAACAGCTTGAACGACGACCCGGCCTGGCGGCCCGAGCCGCCCTCGCCCGTGGCCATGTTCACCTGGGAGCTCTCGTAATCGTGGCCGCCCACCATGGCGTCGATGTAGCCGTTTTCGGGGTTCACCACGGCCATGGCCACCTCGAAGGGATCGCCCGCCTCCTCTTCCTTCTCGGCCGCAGCCTCCTCGGCGGCAGTCTGGGCCGCGATGTCCAGCGTCGTGACCACCTTCAGACCGCCCTTGAACAGCTCGGAGGTGGAATAGGCGTACTTGCCCTCGGGGTTGGTCAGCTGGTTGCGCACGTAGCTCGTGAAGTAGGGGTAGGCCAGAATGCCGGTCATGGAGGGCTCGGAGGGATTCAGCTCGATGGGCTCGGCTTTCACCGCGTCGGCCTCCTCCGCCGTGATGACCCCATTGGACACCATGCGGTCGAGCACGGTGTTGCGGCGCTTCAGGCAGTTGTCCGGGTAGTCGATGGGGTTGTTGTAGGTGGGCGACTGCGGAATGCCCACGAGCGTGGCCGCCTCGTTCAGCGTGAGATCCTTGGCGTCCTTGGAGAAGTAACGCTCGGAGGCAGCCTCGATGCCGTAGGCGCCCGAGCCGTAGTTGATGGTGTTCAAGTACATGAGCAGGATCTCGTCTTTGGAGTACTGCTCCTCCAGCTTCTGGGAGATGTACATCTCGCGGATCTTGCGCTTGAAGGAGATGTCGCGCATCTCGTCGGACAGGATGGTGTTGCGCACGAACTGCTGGGTGATGGTGGAAGCGCCCTCCAGCTCGCCGCCCATGAGGTTGTTCACGAGTGCGCGGGCCACGCCGAGGTAGTCGACGCCGGCGTGGGTGTAGAAGCGCTCGTCCTCGGTGGCAACGGTGCCCTTCAGTACGTACTCGCTGATCTGATCGAGCGCGACCAGCTCGCGGTTCTCCAGCTGGAACTCGGCGAGCAGCGTCGTGCCGTCGGAGGCGTAGACCATGGTCGGCTGCGCCGTGTTGTAGGCGTCGGCGTTCTGGTAGTCCGGCAGATCTTCCAGCCAGGAGTTGCATAGCGTCACCACGCCGAACACGCCCGCCGCGATAAAGGCCACCATAAGGCCCAGCACGGACAGGACAATGACCTTCTTGTTCTTTACTTTCGTGCCCTTACGGCCCTTCATTGCGCGAGAACCCACGAATTAACCTCCATCAGTTATAGATCTGGCCATTTTACCAATGAGTTATGGAGGGTTCATAAGATGGAGCCGCCACCAGGAAATGCACAGAGGACAGCCCAGCAGTCTGTCCCCCGAACGTAAGATACTCGTGATTGTAATAATCACGAGTATCTTATTTCCCGCTATGGAACAGGCCGAGCCTCAGCCCTTTGAAAGCGAGCTATGCGCAAGCACCTTACAGCTGCGCTTTGGCGGCATCCAGCTGCGCGCGTACCGCGGCGGGGGCCGTGCCGCCGAAGGTGGTGCGGGCGGCGACAATGGCGGGCAGGTTCAAGCATTCCACGATGTCGGATTCGAACAGATCGCTTTCCGCCTTGAAGTCGTCCAGGGTGAGGTCTTCCAAATCGCAGCCGCGCTGGTCGCACAGAAGCACGAGGTGCCCCACAACTTCGTGGGCGCGGCGGAAGGGCAGCCCCTTCTTGGCCAGGTAATCGGCCACGTCCGTCGCGGCCAAATACCCCTTCTTCGCCTGGGCGGCCATGGCGTCGGCGTTCACGGTCATGGTGGCGATCATGCCGGCAGCGCAGGTGTAGCAGTCCTTGAGGGTGTCGGCGGCGTCCATGGCGCCTTCCTTGTCCTCCTGCAGATCCTTGTTGTAGGCAAGCGGCAGCGACTTCAGCGTCATCATGAGGGACACAAGATCGCCCACAACGCGCCCCGACTTGCCGCGAATGAGCTCCGCGAAATCGGGGTTCTTCTTCTGGGGCATGATAGAGGAGCCGGTGGAATAGGCATCCGACAGCGTGATGAAACCGAACTCCGCCGACGACCACAGCACGATCTCTTCGCACAAACGGGACAGGTGCAGGCACGACACGCTGCAGGCATAGATGAGGTCGAGCAGAAAGTCGCGGTCGGACACAGCATCCAGCGAGTTCGGGATGGGATGATCGAAGCCGAGCGCCTCTGCGGTGGTAAAGCGGTCGAGCGGGTAGGTGGTCCCGGCCAAAGCGGCGGCTCCCAAGGGGCACGCGTCAGCGGCATTGCGGGCGGCGGCAAGGCGCCCCCAGTCGCGGGCGAGCATCTGCACATAGGCGAGCATGTGGTGCGAGAAGAGCACCGGCTGGGCGTGCTGCAGGTGCGTGTAGCCCGGCAGGATGACGTCGAAGTTCGCCTCGGCCTGGGCGATGAGCGCCTCGCGCAGGGCCACATTGGCGGCCATGAGCTCGCCAGCGCGGCGCTTGGCATACAGGCGCGTGTCCGTGGCCACCTGGTCGTTGCGCGAGCGGCCCGTGTGCAGCCGCGCCCCGGCATCCCCCACGCGGCGGGTCAGCTCCGCCTCGATGGCCATGTGGATGTCCTCGCTTTCCATCACGTCGAAGACAAGCGCGCCGGACTCGATGTCGGTCAGGATGCCCTGGAGCCCTTCCGTAATGGCCTCGGCATCGGCAGTCGCGATGATGCCCTGGGCGGCCAGCATGGTGGCGTGGGCGATAGAACCGGCGATGTCCTCGGCGTAGAGCCGCTGATCCACGGGCAGCGACGCCCCGAAACGCTGGGTAAAGGCGTCGGCGCCTTCGGTGAATCTTCCAGACCACAATGCCATAGTGTCTCCTCGATAAGTCGTTGAACCGAGCGGGCGGCCCTCAAGACCGCCCGCTTCCCTTGTTATCGTGCTAGTCTAGCGCCCCTAGGCCGTGACGGCGTCGGCGTCTTCCAAAATCTCCTCGGCGGCCTCCACCACGGCACTCGTCTTGCCATAGGCGGTCTTCGTGAGATCCACGTCGTCGTAGGAGGGCATCCGTGCGCCCGTGGCGAGCCGGTTTTTCGCCCACACCTTGCAGGACAGGCCGTGGATGTCGATGAAGCCCTTGGCGGCCTGATGGTCGAAGGCGTCGTCGGCGTCGTAGGTGGCCAGACCGAAATCATAGAGCGAGTAGGTGCTCTTCCGTCCCACCACCGTGCAGGAGCCCTTGAAGAATTTCAGCTTCACCGTGCCGGTGACGCACTGCTGGGTGTGGGCGAGGAAGGCGTCGAAGGCCTCCTTCAGCGGCGAGAACCACAGGCCGTTGTACACCTGCTCGGCCCAGGTCTGCTCGATGGCGAGCTTGTGATGCAGCACGCCCCGCTCGAGGCACAGATCCTCCAGGGCCTTGTGGGCCTGGATGAGGGCCAAACCTCCCGGCACCTCGTAGCATTCGCGGCTCTTCACGCCCACGAGCCGGTTCTCCACCATATCGATGCGGCCGTAGCCGTTGGTGCCGGCGATATCGTTCATGACGTAGATGATGTCGAGGAAGCTCATCGGAGTGCCGTTGATCGCACAGGGAACACCCTGGTCGAACTCGATTTCCACATAGGTGGGCTCGTCGGGCGCGCAGGCCGGATCGCACGTCATCGTCCAAATATCCGCCGGCGGCTCGCACCAGGGATCCTCCAGCACGCCGCACTCGATGGCCCGGCCCCACAGGTTGTCGTCAATGGAATAGGGCTTGTCGGTCGTGGCCTTCACCGGCACGCCATGGGCCGCCGCCCACTCGATTTCGTCGGCCCGGCAGCCGAGATCCCAGTTGCGCACCGGGGCGATGATGGTGAGCGCCGGATCCAGCATGAGCACCGAGGACTCGAAGCGCACCTGGTCGTTGCCCTTGCCCGTGCAGCCATGGGCCACGTACTTGGCGCCGAACTGATGGGCCACCGCCACGAGGTGCTTGGCGATGAGCGGCCGCGAGAGCGCGCTCACGAGTGGGTACTTGTTCTCGTACATGGCGTTGGCGGCCATGGCGCAGGCGAGGTACTCGTTGGCGAAGGTCTCCCGCATGTCGATGACCGCGCAGCCGATGGCACCGGTGGCGAGCGCCTTGGCCTTGATGGCCTCGAGGCCCTCGTGCTCCTGGCCGAGATCACCCACGACGGCGATGACGTCGAGGTCGTATTCCTCTTGCAGCCATTTGATGCACACGGAGGTGTCGAGGCCGCCGGAATAGGCGAGCACGCACCGTTCCTTCTCGCCGGGGGCCGGCTTGGCGGAGATTTGCGGGGCGTCGTGGAGGGAGGAGTTCGTCGTAGTCATGGGAGTTTGCCTTTCGTGTCGGGAGCTGCTTTTGGGTTTCCTTATGGGGTGCCCGGCTCGCTTTGCGATGGAAAGGCGTGGCATGAAGTCGCGTCTGGGACGATGCGCAGGGTTCCTGCGCGATGGTGCTTGAGGTTTCGAAGAGGAACTTCGGGAGGCCACGGCCTTTGGCGGACCCGGGCGGGGCCGCGCGGCGGTGCGCTGAGCGCGCGAAAAGATCTGCTACGCGCGTCGGCGTCGCAGAGAAGAGGTACGTCGGCGTCGGTCGACGTAGGCCGTGGCGAGGAACTGAGGGCACGGGGCAGCAGCAGCGATTCCGCTGTGCTTGGAAGCTATGAGAGCTGCTGCCTGCATCGTGACAATTCCTTTCAAGCACGCGCAGCCGTCCGAGTTATGGAGCCCTGGCGCCTTGCGCCGTAAGCCCTCGGCTGTGCGGTTGACGGCATTATGCCCTAATTTATGAGTCGTCAACCCCGAATTTCAAAATTTTTGCGGAAACGGCGCAATTTAATTGTGCACTGTGCTGTGCAGTTGCACAAAAATTTGCTTATTCTACCTGGGAAATTGTGCGCTTATATACAAGAGCGACCCAAGCTTTTTGTGCAAGGGTCGCTCGATGATGGCTCGATGTGATGGCGTTTTACAGCAACTGCTCCAGCTTCTGAACCAGCACGTCCACGTCGGCTTCCGTGCAGATGAGCGGGGGCAGGAAACGCAGCGTATGGGGGCCGGTGGCGTTCAGGACGAGGCCCGCTTCCAGGCCGGCGGCCACCACATCGGGAGCCGACGACGCCTCATGGGTGAGGTCGATACCGTTCATGAGACCGAAGCCGCGCACCTCCTGCACGTGGGGCAGTCGGGCCAGCCGCTCGCGCATGTAGGCGCCGACCGACTCGATCTGCGCCCCCATACCCGGGGCGAGCAACGTGGACAGCGTCACGTGGGCCGCGGCCATGGCGATGTTCGAGCCGCCGAAGGTGGTGCCGTGATCGCCCGGCGCGAACGCCGCCGCGATGGAGCTTTTGGCCGCGCAGGCACCGGCCACGATACCCGAGGCGATCCCCTTGGCCATGGTGACGATGTCGGGCAGCACGCCGAAGTTCTGGAACCCGTAGGGCAAACCCGTGCGGAAGATGCCGCTTTGCACCTCATCGCAGATCATGAGAGCACCGTGCTCTTCGGTGAGCCGGCGGATGGCGCCGACGAACTCCTCGGTACAGGGATGCACGCCGCTCTCGCCCTGGATGCACTCGATCATGACGGCGCAGATGCGGTCGCCCTGGGTCTCGAACAGGCGCTCGAGCGCTTCCACATCGTTGATGGGCGTGGCGGTGAACCCGGCCGGCAGCGGCTGGAAGGCCTCCTGCTTGGCCGGCTGGGCCGTGGCCGCAAGCGTCGCCAGAGTTCGGCCGTGGAAGCTCTTGGCCAGCGTGACGATGAGGCGCGGGGCCAACTCGGCGTCTTTGCCGGCAGCCTCCGTGCGGCGACGGGCGTACAGGCGCGCCAGCTTGATAGCGCACTCGTTGGCCTCGGCGCCGGAGTTCGCGAAGAAGGTCTTCCACGTCTCGGGGCTCGGCTCATCGACGTAGGCGTTCAGCATGTTCGACAGCAGCTGGGCCACTTCCCCGCGGTGCTCGATGTAGTAGTAGTTGCTCACGTGGATGAGCTTGGCCGCCTGATCGCTCACGGCCTGCACGATGGAGGGATGGCAGTGGCCGAGGCTGCAGACACCGATGCCGGAGAGGAAATCGAGGTACTCGTTGCCGGCATCGTCGATGAGCGTCATGCCGTGGCCTTCGACGAATTCCACGGGCTTGCGGGCGAAGGTGCCCATCACGTATTCGGATTCCAAAGCCATTTCGCGGGCGAGAGTCATGGGATGCTCCTAACGGTTTTCAATGAGTTTGGCGGCGAATTTGCTCACCGGCGAGACGTTCAGGAACTGGGCGGAAGCGAGGCCGCCCACCATGGTTCCCATGCCGGAGTCGGTGAGCATTTCCAGCAGAAGCGCATGGGGCACCGTGCCGTTGATGATATGGGCCGCGCTGACGCCGGAATCGAGGGCGCGCACGCAGCTCGCCAGCTTCGGAATCATGCCCGAGGCCAGCTTGTCGCCGCGCACCATGGCCTCGGCCTCCCCCAGCGACATCTCGGCGATAAGCGAGTCGGGGTCGGGGTAGTTCTCGTAGAGGCCGTCCACATCGGTGAGGAAGATGATCTTGTGGGCGCCGATGGCCGCGGCGATGTAGCCGGCAGCAACGTCGGCGTTCACGTTGTAGCAGCCACCGTCCTCGCCAATGGCGATGGAGGCGATGATGGGAATGTAGTCGTCGGCCACCAAGTCCTCGATGAGCGGCGTGTTGATGCGCGTGATCTTGCCCACACGCCCCAGCCGCGGATCGGCCTGCTCGGCCACGATGATGCCGGCGTCGGTGCCCGACACGCCCACGCCCATGTTGCCATGGGCGTTCATGGCCTCCACCAGCTGCTGGTTCACTTCGCCCGTGAGCACCATGCGCACAAGATCCATGGCGTCGTCGGTGGTGACGCGCTGGCCGTCGACAAACTCCACCGGCAGATCGAACTTGGCGAAGGCGCGGTTGATGGCCTTGCCGCCCCCATGGACGAGCACCGGGTTCACGCCCAAGATCTTCAAAAGCACGATGTCGGCCATGACCTCGGCAGCCAGCTGGGGGTTCTCCATGGCCGAGCCGCCGTACTTGATGACGATGGTCTTGCCCGTCACCTGCTTGAGCCATGGCATGGCCTCGTAGAGGATCTCGCCGGTGCGTACGGGCACGCCCTCGGCACGGGCTTCGTTAGCGTATTTCATGAGCGATAGTCTCCATTGATCGTCACGTACTCGTGCGAGAAGTCGCAGGTCCACATCGTGGCCGACTCCTCCCCCGCGTGCAGATCCACCTCGATAGCCACTTCGGGTTCTTCGAAGCGCCGCAGGGCCTCTTCTTCGTCGAAATCAACCACCAGACCGGCACGGCACACGGGCAGGCCCAGTATATCGATATCCACGTCCTCCTGATTGAAACGAGCACCGGACCGTCCGAGGGCGGCGGCAACACGGCCCCAGTTGGCATCGTGCCCGTAGACGGCGGTCTTCACGAGCGGCGAATTCGCCACCGTACGGGCAGCCGCATCGGCGTCGTCAGCCGTAGCGGCCCCACGCACGGTGACGGTGATGAGGCGCGTGGCCCCCTCGCCGTCGGCGGCCATCTTGCGGGCGAGCGTCGTCGCAAGCTGATCGAGGGCGCGCTGGAAGGCGTCGAAGGCCGGTGTGCCGGGCGTGAAAGCGGGGCCGTCGGGCGCGGCAGCGCCAGATGCCAGGGCGAAGCAGGTGTCGTTGGTGGAGGTGTCGGAGTCCACCGTGACTTTGTTGAAGCTCTTGTTCACCGCCGCCGTGAGGGCCTGCGACAGATCGGGCGCCGCGATGGGCACATCCGTGGTGATGACGGCGATCATAGTGGCCATGTTCGGCATGATCATGCCCGCGCCCTTGCACATACCGCCCACCGTGAAGGTGACGCCCGGGTATCCGATGCCGTCGCCGGAGAAGCTGACCGAGCCGTGCTTGGGGCAGGTGTCGGTGGTCATGATGGCGCGGGCCGCCGTCAGGCCCTGGGATGTGCGGCCGGCAAGATCGTCGGCTGCGGCGGCCATGGCCGCAAGCGCCGCCGGCACGCCCTCCGCGAAGGGCGCAAGGCGCAGGTGCTGGCCGATGACGCCCGTAGAGGCCACGAGCACCTCGTCGGCCGGGCAGCCCACGGCCTCACCGACGAGCTCGGCGGTCTTGCGGGCGTTTTCCAAACCGATCTCGCCCGTGGCGGCGTTCGCGATGCCGGAGTTGACGACAACGGCCCGGGCGCACCCGTAGGCGGGAGATCCGGCGCCTCCTTCGTTCAGGTGCTCGCGGGACACGCGCACGGGCGCCGCGCAGAACACGTTGGTCGTAAAGGTGGCCGCCGCCGCGCAGGGCTCGTCGGCCACGACGAGCGCCATGTCGAGACGCTCCGGGTCGGCCCTAAAGCCCGCGTGCACGCCCACAGCGGAAAAGCCGAGCGCGCTGGCCGCGTTGCCCTCAGGATCGAAAGCGAAAGTGTCGTTCTCGGTCATAGGTCCTCTCTTTCCCACGGGACGGCGCCGACACGGCCCTCGTCCCCTTCCAGCTTTACACGGGGTTGGCGATCTCTTCCAAACCGCAGGTCTCGGGCAGGCCGAACACGATGTTGGCGCACTGCACGCCCTGGCCAGCCGCGCCCTTCCCCAGGTTGTCGATGGCGCCGGTGGCCACAATCATGCCGGCGGGGTGTACCGCCACGCCCACTTGGGCGCGGCAGGTTCCCGCCACCGACGCCGTGCGCGGCTGCACGCCGGCGTCCATGACGGACACGAGCGGGCTTGCCGCGTAGAAGTCGCGATACAGCTCCACAAGCTCCTCGGTAGTGGGGGCAGCGCCCGGGGCCAGCGGCAGCGTCACCGTGGACAGCAGTCCGCGGTTGAGCGGGGCAAGATGCGGGGTGAACACGAGCCGGCCCTCCAGCCCTAAGATCTGCTCGATCTCGGGGGTGTGGCGATGGGTGCCCACGCCGTAGGCCTCCAGGTTCTCGTTGGCGAAGCAGTAATGGGTGCGCTCGGTGGCCTTCTTGCCCGCGCCGGTCACGCCCGAGACGGCATCGGCCACCACCGGCGCCGCCGCGTCCACGAGCCCCGCGCGGATAGCGGGCGCCGCAGCGAGCGAGGTGGCCGTCGGGTAGCAGCCGGCGCAGCCCACGAGCACGGCCTCGCCGGCAGCGCGGCGCTCGGCCGCGGCGGCCAACTCGTCGCCCGTGAGCTCGGGCAGTCCGAAGGCGGCCTGGGCCAAAAGGTCGGTGGCGGTGTGGGGCGCGTACCATTTCTCGTAGATAGCAGGATCCTTCAGGCGGAAATCGGCCGACAGGTCGACGACCGTGACGCCGGCGGCCATAAGGTCGGGCGCCATGCCCATGGCCGCCTTGTGGGGCACCGCCAGAAACACCACGTCGAAGGCAGAGAAATCAGTATCCTCGTGGGCGGAGAACGCGAGATCGGTTACCCCGGTGAAGGCGGGATAGGCCTTCGCAATGGGCGTTCCCGCCAGCGCGTCGGAGGTCGCCGCCGCCAGATCGAACTCAGGATGGCGCGACAGCAGACGCACCAGCTCGATGCCGGCGAAACCGGCCGCTCCCACAACTCCCGCTCGATAGCCCATAGAAACTTCCTTCCTCTATGCCCGTTGCGTATTCGGCTCTTTCTTGAGCATATGCACAAAGTTGAGCTTTTTCGTTGTTGTTTTCATCATACCCCCACTGGAGCCGTCCCGAAGGCAAAAAGCTCCGTTTATGACAACTTGGAGCAGGTTGCGCCCCTTCCCTACCCCGCACGCCCCCTTCCGCTAGACTTAAGCGCACATCTTTTGGAAAGGAGCTCCCATGAGCAACAAAGGCAAGAAGGTCAAGGTGCACTACACCGGCACGCTGGACGACGGCACCAAGTTCGATTCGTCCGTGGACCGCGGCGAGCCCATCGAGTTCGTCTGCATGGCCGGCCAGATGATCCCCGGCTTCGACGCCGCCGTGGAGGACATGGCCGTGGGCGAGAAGAAGACCGTGCACATCCCCGCCGCCGAGGCCTATGGCGAGCGTGACGACGCCATGGTGCAGAAGGTGCCCGTGGATCAGATCCCCAACGCCGACCAGCTGCCCGTCGGCCAGACCGTCTACATGATGGGCCCGGGCGGCCAGCCCTTCCCTGTGTTCGTGCAGTCCATCGAAGACGGCATTGTCACCTTCGACATGAACCATGAGCTGGCGGGGAAAGACCTGAACTTCGACATCGAGCTCGTGGAGGTTGAGGACTAACCCTGGTTGTCCGGTCGGGAGTTGGCGGAGGAGTGCCGTGCTCAAACAGCATTGAAGTGCAGGGCTCCTCGAGGGTTCCGGCATTTTCGAATGCACTTCAATGAACTGTGCGCGGCACCCCCTCCGCCAACTCCCGACCTACTCTTACTTACTTGAGCTTACTTGAGCTTATTTGAAGCGACCCCGTCAGCTTTGGCGGGGTCGCTTTGCGTTTGGGGAAAACCGAGGCTGCCCTGGGTGGGAAATTGGCAGCCGGCAAGGCTTGAGAGTCGGTGACTCGGCACGCCAAGGGGCATGCGGCAGATGCAAGCGCGGCAGCACGGGGCCAACGAAAAAGTGGCACCATGCGGCGAAGCGGAGGCGCTTGCCGCGACGAACCTAGGCGAGCGCTTCGGACAGAGAAGCCTCGAACACCTCGGAGGCGGCAGGCTTCACCTCGGTTTTCTTCTGGAAAAGGCCCTTGAACGCGGAGGGCAGCGCGGCCCAGACGCCAACTTGGGGCACGGCATCGGCCTCGACGAGCGACTGCACGGCGCTGGAGGCTGCCTTTGAGCTGATGCCCATATGAGCGAAGCGCTGCTCCAGCTTGGCACAGTAGGCGGCGTCGGCGGAATCAAGGGAAGCAACGGCGGCTGCGGCCTGGTCGTTGAACAGTTTCATGATGGTTCTCCTTTCGACGGCGCCTAGTTTAGGCCCACGATAAAGGTCATCGTTTGGTCGATCGGATGAACCCATGCGCTTCTATTTGTGCAGTTGCACAAGATTATCGTCTGCAAGATCGGCTTCGCGACGATGAAAGAAACAGCATGCTCCCCTCCCTCGCGCCGATAGCCCCAATGATGCGGGAGCCGAACTATGTCAGATACGCCAGCGCGAGCAACGCCGCCAGTTCGCGGTCGGTCGCGTCCTGCACGGAGAGGACCTCCTTTATCTTCTTCAGGCGGTAGCGCACGGTGTTCGGGTGCTGGAACAGCGCCTCGGCCGTGCGGCTCACCTCGCCATAGGCAGCAGCGAACGCCTCGGCCGTCGCACCCAAGTCGGCGTCGTGCTCAGCATCGTAATCGAACAGAAGCGAGCGCAAAAGGTCGGCGGCACGCGCGTACAGGCGGTCGCTTCGGGCCGCGGCGCGGAAGGCGTCGAAGCGCAGGGTGGTCCAGCGCACGATGCCGGCGTCCTCCCGCTCGGCCGTGCGCAGGGCGGCCATGGCCTGGCGCACGGCTAGATCCCCCTCCCCCAGGCTCACCTCCTGGCTGATACCGCACACCAAAGGCCCGGCCATGGCGATGCACTTCGCCAGGTCGGCGTCGGAGATGGCGATAGCCTTCAGCGGGGGCCTCTTGAAGGAGACGAACCCCAGAAGCATCCCACGGTAGCGGCACACAAACGTGCGCTCGACATCGTCCCAGCGCTCGCCATAACCGGCGAGCACCCCTTCCACCACTTTCTGCAGAGCGCGCAGCGACGCCCCATCGTCGGTGATGGGGCGTATGGCCACACACTGGATAGTGGCGCCCGTAACCCCCGCGATGGTGAAGAACGTAGAGCGCACGGCCTGCTCGTCGGAAGGCGCCAGAATGAGGTCGATCAGGTGGTTGCGCTCCCACTCGGCGGCATCGTCGTCGAGCAGGTTCATGAGGTCGGCGATGACTCGCTCCATATAGCGCCCCTCATAGAAGAACACGGGCACACCCCGGGCGGTCGAGGCCTCCGCCACCGATGGCGGCAGCTCCTTCAGCACCACGGGCTTCACGGCCACCGCCGCCACGCCGTACTCGATGAGCGCGAGCAGCGCCTCTTCGGCCAGATCGGGGTGCATCCCGGCGAAACCCAAGGTGGTGAACACGAATTCGCCCGAGGTGAACACCTCATAGCCGCCCGTGAAGGGCTCGTGATCGAGGGTTCCCACGCCCGTGACCTCGCGCTCGGCCGCCCCCTCGCAAGGCGCCGCCAACCAAATGCTGTCGAAGGCCCTCATGTTCATAACGTCGCCAACGGTGATCATGAGATTCTCCTAACTGCCATGGCGGGCGGAGCGGCGGAAGGTGCGTTTGCGGAGGAAGGAACCCTCGGGCACGTGAGCGGCAGGGGCACCACCGCACGCGCCACCTTCCACGAGGATGCGGTAGAGGTTGCAGGAGCGGTTGGCCACGGCGGCGGCTTCCCAGTCAGCGGTGGTGGCGCGGGTGAGGGCCTCTTCCACCGTGGCAGGGGCGTCCTCGTCGTGGTTGTCAGGGCCGAAGGTGTTGAGCCAGTGCAGGTCGCGCACGATGAGCCGGCGACTGGGCTCGTGGGGCGCGAGGACTTCCAGCTCGTCGCCTTCCGCGAAGCGGTTGCGGCACAGGAGGTAGAGGTGGTGCGGGTCGCCGGCGACGACGTCCGCGATGTGCATGGTCTCTTGTTCGTAGCCGTCGTAGGCGGGGGCCTGCTCCGCCTCGGAGAAGTAGAAGCCCGTGCCGTAGGGGCGGTGGGAGACGGCCAGAAGCTCGTCAGCCACCTCATCGGGCGGTTCGCCGTCAAGCACGCGGCGATAGGCGCCCACGACTGTAGCCACGTAGAACGCCTTCTTGTTGCGGCCCTCGATCTTGATGGAATCGACTCCCGCATCAGCCAGCGCCTGCAGGTGCGCAAGCATGTTAAGATCTTTCGCGTTCATAATGAAGGTGCCGCGGTCGTCCTCCTCAATGGGAAAGAATTCGCCGGGCCGCTTTTCCTCTTCCAGAAGGAACTCCACGGGTCGCCCCGCCGCGAACTCCGTAGGGGCGGACTTTAGTCCGCCCTGGATACCGATGGCGTTTTCGCTTTGCGGCAACTCAACCACACTTGCGGGCGAGGGGCGACCGAGGTCGCCCCCTGCGGGTTCATCCGGCCGCGTCGCCGCAGGCGAGGCGGCGTCGAGCTGGTAGCTCCAGCGGCACGGCTGGGTGCAGTGGCCCTTGTTGCCGGAGCGGCCGGTGAGGTAGCTGCTGATGAGGCAGCGGCCCGAGACGGCCATGCACATGGCGCCGTGGGCGAAGGCCTCGATTTCCAGATCGGGCGGCGCGTCCTGGCGCAGGCGGGCGATGTCGGCCAGCGACATCTCGCGGGCGCACACCACGCGGCTCGCGCCGAGGGAATGCCACACCCGGGCGGCGGTCGCATTGGCCACCGAGGCCTGGGTGCTCACATGGCGCTCCACCCGCGGCGCCACCTCCCCGGCCACGGCGAAAGCGCCCACATCGCCGATGATGAAGGCGTCCACGCCAGCCGCGTCCAGCGCACGGAAGAACGGCGGCAGCCCGTCGATGTCGTCGGGATGCATGAGGATGTTGCAGGTGACGTGCACCTTCACGCCATGGTCGTGGGCGAAGGCCACCGCGGCGGGAATCTCGTCCATGCGGAAGTTCGCCGCCCGCGCTCGCATACCGAACCGCTCAGCTGCCAAATACACCGCATCGGCCCCAAAGGCCACCGCGGCCCGCAGCTGTTCCATGCCACCCGCCGGCGCCAGAAGCTCCATGCCGATTTTGCCCAACGAGCTACCCCTCGAACGTCACGCGGGCACCCTGGGGGGTGTCCTCGATCACGAAGCCGAGGTCGGCCAGGCCGTTGCGGACGCCGTCGGCCACGGCCCACATCTTCTCGGCGCGGGCGGTGGCGCGGGCCTCGAGCAGACGGGCCACGGCGATCTCGGGGTCGTCGCCCTCGTAGCCGGCCAAGTCGGCGGCCAGGCCCACCACTTCCGCGGGATAGGCCGCGCCTGCCTCGGCGGCGGTCACATCGATGCCGAGCACGTCCATGAGCTCGACGATGGCATCCCGGGCAGCGCGGCCGGCCGCGGCCTCTTCGGCCGCCAGCACGGTCACATCGGCCACAAGCCCGTTCACATCGCTCACGAAGGAGAAGATCTCGCCCAGAGCCGCCGGAGCGTTGAAGTCGTCGTCCATAGCCTCGGCGAAGTTGGCCCTCAGCACGGCCACGCGATCGGTCAGCGCCGCCGCATCCAGCACGGCCGCGAGCTCGCCCTCGGCGGTTTCCGGGGCCAGGGCCGCCTCGCCGCGGGGCGTGCCCGTCTCCAACAGCCAATCGAGGGCCTTCACGGCGTTCTCGATGCGCGTGAGGGCCGCGTCGGCCTCGTTCATGCGCTGCTCGCCGAACACGAGGGGGCTGCGGTAGTGGCTCTGCAGCATGAGCATGCGCAGGGCCGCCGGGCGCACCTGCTCCAGCACCTCGTGCAGCAGCAGGAAGTTGTTCAGCGACTTCGACATCTTCTCGGTCTCGCCGGTTTCGGCATTGGCGATCTGCAGCATGCCGGAGTGCATCCAGTAGTTGGCAAACGTGCTGTCACAGGCGCACTCGGATTGGGCGCGCTCGTTCTCGTGGTGCGGGAACACCAGATCGGCCCCGCCGCCGTGGATGTCGAAGGGCAGTCCCAGGTACTTCTCGGACATGGCCGAACACTCGATGTGCCAACCGGGACGGCCCTGGCCCCAGGGCGATTCCCACGCGGGCTCGCCGGGCTTGGCCGCCTTCCACAGGGCGAAGTCCAGCTCATCGCGCTTGCGCTCTTCCAAGCCCTGGCCATCGGCGCGCAGCTCGCGATGGCCGCTTTCCGCCTCGTCCACATCGCGACCCGAGAGCTGGCCGTAGCCCGGATAGGAGCGCACGTCGAAGTACACGTCGCCCTCCGACACGTAGGCATGGCCGCGCTCGATCAAGCGCTCGATAAGCGCGATCATGGTGCCGATCTCCTCGGTGGCTTTCGGGCGGATATCCGGATCCTGCACGCCAGCCGCGCGCATGTCCTCGATGAACAGACGCGTGTACTCCTCGGCCACCTCGGCGGCCGTGCGCGCCTCCTCTCCGGCGCGCTTGATGATCTTGTCGTCCACGTCGGTCACGTTCTGCACGAAGGTGACGTCGAAGCCGCGCCAGGTGAGGTAGCGGCGGATCATATCGAAGGAGATGAACGTGCGCGCGTTGCCGATGTGGATGCGGTTGTACACCGTGGGCCCGCACACGTACATGGAGACCTTCCCCGGCTCCACAGGTTCAAAGTCCACCTTCTGGCGGCGGCGCGTATCGTACAACTTAATCATGGGTGAGCTCCTTCGGCGAAAAATAAGGTTCCGGCCATTGTAGCGCAAGAGAGCACCTCGCCTTTGCGACGCAGGGCGATTAGGATATGAACATCAGCCCAACAAGTCGGCGGCCTTCCGCATGACGCCCTTGCGCTTGGCTGTGCTTCTTACGATGCGTTGCGTCAGATCGTGGGCGTCATCGGCCAGGCCAACCCTCGCCGACTCGATAGCGGCCGCCTCGAATGCCGCTTCCAACGAACTGGCCAATTCCTCAAGAATCTTCGCAGCCACTCGCTTCGGCTGGCGCATATCCTGAGCATGATGGGGTTTTTGCGTCTCGTACTTCTCCCCCGAAGTGAGGCCGATAGCTTGGCAGAAGTCTTCCTGGTGCACCCGCCGCAACACCTGGAGCGCGCCGTCGCCGGATCCCTCCATCATCTCGCGATCGTAGCGACGAACAACGAAAAGAGGGTGCTCGCCTAAGACAATACGTCTCGGGAACTTCGAACCCCATAGCCCGCGCTGCTTCCATGCAAATAAATTCGTTGGAGGCCAGAAGCGGAAAACGATCGGCTATCTGAGGCTTGATGATATGGCTCGACGGTGCTCCCGCCAATGGCGCAAACCAGCCCTTGTCCAAAGGAGCACGATCGTCATGAAAAAGCGCGATCTTCTCTTGGCCTCCAGCAAGGGATAGGCGATACTCCGCGCGAAGTTGGGCGATGGCGCCGTACGGGTAGCGAACGATTTCCTCAAGGGTGTTTGGGAGCGGAACATAGGCCGCCTCCCCTGGCAAATCACAGCTATCACCCTCTTCCAGTATGACGACATCGCCGGCACAATCCTTGCCGAGCACGCGAATGAGTTCCATAGGTCGCATGGCCGACACATGGAACTGACGCGCCACCGCCTCGCGAACATCGTCTTCGGGGAGAAGGCCCTCAAAGAACGGCATCGCCTCATAGCCCGTGTAGCGACGAGCTGAAAGCGGCAGCGATAGGGACAGCGGCACAGCAGATGACGACTTCAGTTAGGCCTCATCATAGGTAAAACCATAGAACGGCTCGCTGTTGCCCTTGTCGAGAGCGCCAACTAAGACGCCCCCTTGAAGCACCTTGAGCGACTCGCTCATCGCGCCCCTCCTCTCACGTCGATACTCAGGTCAAGTCCGAGCATAGAAGCCACACCGAGAGCCTTGCCGAACTGAATGGTCTCCTTGCCATTCTCCAAATCGGAAATGAAACGCGTGCCGCACCCGCAATAATCGGCCATCTGTTGCTGCGAATAGCCGAGCTCTTTGCGACGCGCGCGAATAGCTTGTCCGAGGACCTCCGTCGAGTTAATGCGCATAATGGTCTCATCACCTATCGGGAATATCTGGTGTTCGTGAACTATATCATTCCCGATCGGGAATGAAAAAGGAATTCAAGTGGTTCCATTACCGATCGGGAATGATATGGAACTACTAATTTTAGTCAGCCAGCTATGCCCTATCGCCGACGAGCCCTATTCTTCCCCGTCGTCCAGGTAGTTGCGCAGGGCCTGCATGCGGCGATCCAGCTCAGCGGCGGTGTCGGCCAGATCGGCCAGCTCCGCGGCCACGGCGGCGGCATCCTCCTCGGCGAGGTCCTTCTTATAGCGCAGCTGGTGCTCCAGCGAGGCCCAGAAGTTCATGGAGATGGTGCGCAGCTGCACCTCCACCTTCACGCAGCGCTTTTCGCGTTCCAGGAAAATGGGCACCTCGACGATGAGATGCAAACTGCGGTACCCGCTCGGTTTCGGGGAGGCCACATAGTCGCGCCGCTCGATAAGTCGCACGTCATCCTGGGAGAGCAGCGACTCGGCCAGGGAGAACATATCTTCGGGGAAGGTGCAGACGACGCGCACGCCGGCAACATCGTAGATGTTCTTCTCGATGGAGTCCACCGACACGGGAAAGCCCTTGCGGACAAGCTTCTTCGCTAAGCTGTCGGTGCTCTTCAGGCGCGATTTGATGGACTCGATGGGGTTGCGATCGTGTTGCAGGCCGAACTCGGCATCCAGCACGCGGAACTTCGTCTCCACCTCCATCATGGCGCACTCGTAGTAGGTCATAAGCCGCCGGTAGGGCGCGAAGTTGCGCTCCAACATGGCAGAGAACTCGTCGCTGCCCGCCAACCGCGCGAGCATCTGGTTCGCCAGCTCCTCCCGCTGCTCGTGCAACGCATCTAGCGCACTTTGGCCCAGCGCGCCCTGGCCGTCACGCAGCCGCACCACCGCGTTTTCGAAAGCTCGCTCCGTCAATCTCGCCATAGCCGCTCCCTTTCCCGCGTCATCGTTGGTCCCTTGCTCCTTCCGAGCATGAGACTTCGCTCTCTTTCGCAAGATGATACTTTGTGGCCCCGATATGGCTTGGAAATCACGAAACATCGGTCGAAATCTACAAAATGAGACTTCATATCCTTCAAATGGCTTGAAAACGACGAAACATCGGTCGGAATTTTCAGATTAAGCTCTTTTGTAATACACGACCTGGGAAAACATCATCCTCAGTATTACAAAGAATGCTGAAAACAAGCTCTTCGACCGATGTTTCGTGTTTTCCAAGCCATTTCAGCCATTTCGGCAAGAAGGTCTCCCGCAGAGAGTGAGCTTCTGCGGGAGATCGCACGAATATGGTTAGCGCATAACAAAATTCTGCATCGATCTATCGCGCCGTCGCTTCGACCCTATCACGCATTCGTGGCTGCGAAAACTCTACCGCACCTCCGCAGCGGCGGACGGAGCGGCTTCGGCCTCGGCGTCTTCCAAATGCACGGAGGCGTGCCAATTGCCGGGTTCGCCGCTTACCTGGTACACGTAGGTGGCGCCGTCCTTTTCGTAGGTGCCCGTGGCGGCGCCGTTAGCGGCCAGCTCGTCAGTCAAGTCGATGGGCTCCACGCCCTCGGGGGCTAAAACCACGTGGCCGTCGGAGGATTCCAGCACCATATCGTCGGCGTTCGGCGAGCCGTCCTCGGCGCCTTCCACCGTGTAGTCGTGAATCTCGTAGGTGGTGCCGTCGAAGTCGCCGCCTTCCGAGATCATGGTCATCTGCACCGCGCCACCCTCGCCGTCGCCCACCTCGTAGGAGACCTCACCGACGGTGGTGTCGCCGTTCTGGCTCATCTGCACGTCCATCTCCACTGGCTCGCCGTTGATCCACACCGTGACCTTCTCCACCCAGGTCTCGCCCGTGGCCGCGTAGCAAACGCCGTTGGTGACCACAAACACCCCGAGCAGGGCCGCACAGGTAGCAGTCGCGAACTTCAGCGCCATGCCGCGCTTTTTCGTCTTCTCCATGGGAATGCCCTTAACCTTTCCTATCAGGTCAGCAGAGGCATGGACCTCGCCCATCATGGCTTTGTATTGGCTTTGGTTGCTCATCTTCCCACGCCTCCTTCAGTGACTGTTTCAGTAGCTTCCTTGCGCGGACGAGCCGGGTGCGCACCGTGGGTTCCTTGATGCCCAGCACCTCGGCGATCTGGCGCGTGCCCATGTCCTCGAAGTAGAACAGGTGCACCACGATGCGGCACTTCTCGGGCAGATCGCCCAAAGCGGCATACAGCGCCTCGTGGGCGGGCTCGGCGAAAGCGGGCTCCTCGAAGGGAGGGGCGTCGCCGTCGCGAATCTCGCGCAGCTCCACCCGCTGGCGCCACAGACTGCGCCAGAGACTCTTGCACTCGTTCACCGTGACGCAGATGAGCCACGCGCGCAGGCGCTCGTCGAGGGCGCCTGCTCGCTTGGTATCGCAACCAGTTCCGTCCCCTGCAGTGCGCTCGCCGTCACGGCCGCGACCGTGGCCGGCATCGCGCCCGGGATCAGGATCGCCATCACATTCGAGCCACGTCGGCGGCTTCTCGTACGGTTTTAGAAACACCGCCTGCACCACGTCCTCGGCATCGGGCACCCGTCGCGTCTGATTGAGCGCGATGCGGTACACCATGTCGGCGTAGTCGTCGACGATCTGTCGGTACTGGCGGTTGTCCACGGGTTTCCTTCTCGTCCGTCGAGAAAGCGGCGACAGCGCGGCCGCTAGCTTGCCGCCCCGTCGCCACCTTCCACAAAAGGCCTTTCACAGACAATACGCTTGAGAATGGAGAAATGTGCGACGTGCAGAGAATTTTTTGAAAACACGCCAGGACACAAAAGGAGAAGGCCGACTCGAGGCCGGCCTTCTCCTTGGGAGGGCGCAGATGAGACGCGTCGCGCGCCTTAGCAGTTGCGGGCGGTGAGGTTGCCCGTGGTGATGGCGTTCTGGATGCTCAGCGGCTCGGCGGCGTCGCCAATCACGTGCACGTCGAACTCGCCGGACAGCTCGTCGGCCAGAGCCGTGTTGGGGCTCATGGTGGAGGCATCCACCACGCAGTCGCAGGCAAGGGCGACATCCATGCCGAAGCTGTTCGCGACGACGATCTCGCCGTCGCCCACGCTCTTCAGCGTGCACTCGGGCATGAGGCGGCCGCCGGCGGCGAAGAAGGCGGGCTTCACGAAGGCGTTCAGCATCATGGCCTGACCGGTGCCGAAGGCCTCGGCGGGCTCCGGCGCGATCACCGTCACCTTCTTGCCCTGGGCGATGAGGTAGTGGGCCGTGTCGGTGGCCTGAGCGTTGAACCCGAGCACCGCCACGCGCTCGCCTACCTCGCTGGCCAGAAAGTCGGTGACGCCAATGACCGGCGTGGCGGCCGTGCCCGCAGCCGCCAGCTCCGGCCGTACGCCGCCGGTGGCGACGATAACCACATCGGGGCTCTGCTCACGCACGAAGGCCGCGTCCACCTCCTGGCCGGTGACGACGTTCACACCTTCCACTTCCAGCATACGGGAGAGGTAGTTGCGCAGACGGCCCAGGCTCTCGTGCTTGCCCTTCACCATTTCGGCGAAGTCCAACAGGCCGCCCAGGCCGTTCTTCTCGTACAGGGTGACGGCGTACCCGCGCTCGGCGGCCACGCGCGCCGCCTCCATGCCGGCAGGGCCGCCGCCGATGACCATGACGTTCTTGTCGCCGTCGGCCGGGCGCACCTCGTAGCCCTCGGGCATGGCATCGGTGAACACCGAGTTGTTGCAGGGATTCACGCGGCACAGACCGCCCAGGCAATTCAGGCAGCGGCAGCAGGGGCGGATCTCGTCGATGCGGCCCTCGCGCAGCTTGTTGGCGTATTCCGCATCGCAGTTGGCCACGGGACGGTGCATATAGATCATGTCGAGCCACCCCTCGCTCAGGGCGTTCTCGAAGTAGTCGGGAGCAAGCGCCGGATCCATGAACACCACGCCGCCCACGGGGATGCTCACGTGCTGCTTCACGTAGCGGCAGGCGCCCATGATGAGGCCGCAGCCGGAATGGGAGCCGTCGAGCAAGCCGCTGAAGTGGCTGTCGAAGTCGAAGAAGGTGCCGAAGCTGGTGGCGCCGTCGTAGCCGTAGCCGGCGAAGACGCCGTCGTTGACAAACTGGGCCTCGTGGAAGGCGAAGGTACCCAGGCGCAGCTCCAGGGCATCGGCGCCAGCGGCCTCGAGGGCTTGACAGATAGCCACGGTTTCCTCGGGAGTGTTCACCAGCGCGTTGTCGCCGAGAGCGCCGTCGTTCTCCTCGGCGCCGTTCACGAGCACCTGCACCACGAAGTCCGCACCGCAGCGCTCCTTGATGCCGCGGATAATCTCGCAGGCAATGCGCGTGCGGTTCTCGATGGTGGCCGGGCCGTAGGGGTCATCGGCGGCGCGGTCGTTGCCGAAGCGCGAGAAGAACCGTGCGGGCAGGTTGTCGCCGGCGGCGTTCAGGTCGATGCCGTCGAAGCCGATGGCCTGCAGGCGGGCGGCGCCGTCGATGGTGTCCTCGATGTACATCTGAATATCGGCATCGGAAAGCAAGCTCGCCTTGTGAGTCTCCCCCTCCTCTCCCATGTTCTCCCACAAATACACGATGCCGGGAGTGGCCGTCTTCATCTGGACGAGGCAAGGCACGTCATAGCTGTGCACTTCGGCGCAGATAGCCGCAAGCGGGCTTTCCTCGATGGTCATGCGCATATCGTTGTCGGCCACATTCACGCGCTTGTCCAGCCGCTCGAGCATGATATAGCTGCCCTCGACGAGCACCGCGCCCATGCCGCCGGCGGCGATGCGGCCGTGATAGGCCACGGCCTTCTGCTCCTCGTTGGGCACCATGGAGCTGGCCGCCGACTTGATGAGGCGGTTCTTCAGCGTGAGCGAACCGATCTTCAGCTCGGAGAACATAGTGGTGTTGGCGAAGTCCTCGATGCTGTTGGTCGTAAAGTCCCAGTCCTGGGGATTGATCTGCGCGTAGGGCGAAGCGGCGCTTCCCGTCTGCGACAACGCCGGGGACGTCGCATCACCGGACGCCGCTGCCTCGCCGCCGGCCTCAGCCGCACGAGGCTGCGGGGCGCACCCGCCCAGAAGCCCAAGCCCGAGCGCGCTTGCACCCAGGGCCGCCGCGCCTATGCCGCCCAAAAACCCGCGGCGGCTTACCGTTGCTGCTGTTTTCGTCTCTTCCATCGTGCTCATGCGAGCCTCCCTTTCTCTCCTTCGGCACGTTTCCGTTCCGTTTTGCCGCCCCACCCGATGCCATTGGGATCAGCGCACTTGCCGGCGCTTCTCGCCGCTTTGGCGAAGGATCCCGTGGGCTCTCACGGCGGGGATGAGGGCACTGTAGGACGGAAGCCCAGTTCAACGCATCGACCCGATGGAGGTAATTGCGAAAATATTTCCAGCATCGACCCGTTAGTACGATAGGAACGAGGCGGGGTGAGCGTCTATAATCTAGAAAGAAAGGAGGGGCCCGTGACATTCGATTCCGCGAAACCGCTGGTGGTGGAAATCGGCCTTGGCTGCTATTTCTGGCTGGCGCTGTGCACGCTGCTGTCGGGCGCGCTGTACCCCGCGCTGGAGGTGGGCACCGCTTGTCAGATACCGCTGACACTGTCGTGCGACGCAGGGCTTCTTTTAGGCTTTGCAGGATGCCTTGCGGTGGCGAAACGCGGCGGGCGCGCCTTCGGGATGCCGCTCCTTGCGGGGGCCGGCCGCACCTTCGCAGCAACCATGCTGCCGCTTTTGCCGGCCTTCACCACAAGCGTTGCTATCCTGCTGCGGACGGGGATGCTTTTCGAAGAGGCGACAGTGCCCATGATCGCTGGCGACGTGCTGCTCGGCGCCTCCTTGGCTGCGGCCGGATACCTCTGGTGGCTTGCCTTTTCCGGAGAGTCGCCGCACGTCGCGCTTCTTCGAGTCGTGCGAGCGCTGCTTGGGGCCAGTATCGCCTTTGTTGTGCTTAGCCTGGCGCCGCGCGGCATTCTGTTGCTCGGCGCCTGCCTGGTGTCGCCCGTCGCCATAGGTCTGGGGCTGGCAATGCAGCTTGCCGAACCACAGGCGGACGCGGACGACTCTCCTTGCGACGGCGCCCGCGACGAACGCCCCGAAGCCTCCGCCGACACAACAGAGACCACCCGCCCCGCGCCTGAAACCGCGCCCTTGCCCCGCGTACTCCAACTTTCTATCGTCATCTCGGTATTCGTGGCGGATCTTCTGCTCAGCTTGTTCCCCGTATCGCTCTTCTCGGAGGCCAGCCCGCTTTTCGCGCCGCTGACCGGCGACCCGGCCGCTGCGACCCTCGGCAATCTCACCGAGCCGGCGTTTATCGCCGCGCTGCTTATCGCTCTGTTCTCGGGCATCGCCCTTCTGCTTGAAGAACGCGAACGCCTCAAGCTTCCGCTCGTGTGCTCCGTGGGATTTTTCGCCGTGGCCGTGGGGTTCGTCACCTTTCCCTACCACTTCCCTGGCGGAGCGCCCATCGGCGTCGCCGAGGCCGGGCGCGTCATCATTCTCGTCTTCATCATCATGGCGCTGCTGCGCTACTACCAGGACTGTCCGCCGCGCGCGTGGCTTGTCCCCCTCGCCCGGCTCGCGTGCCTGTGCGCCCTGGCCATGGCCGTGGCCGACGTGCTTGTCATGACGCTGTACCTGAACCCGGCCCTCGACCTGTTCGACTTCACCAACCGCACCATCTTCGGCGGCGTTGGCGTCCTGGTTCTGGTGGCACTGCTGCTGGGGCCCATGCCCCATGTCTACGAGGTCGTGCGCCGGGGGGCATGCCGCTCGGAAGCCGCAGGGAACAATGCCGAAAATACCGACGAAGGAGCCGAAAGCGCGGCGGCGGTTTCCCTTCAACGCGAGGAGCTGGCCGAAGCGCACCTGGACGCCTTCGCCAGCACCCACCGCCTCTCGCCCCGCGAACGGGAGATCCTAGGGCTCATCTCGAAGGGCCGCGACGTTCCCTACATCGAGCAGGAGCTCGTGCTTTCCAAGAGCACCGTGAAGACCCACATCCGCCACATCTACGAGAAGTGCGAGGTCTCCTCCCGCCAGGCCCTGATCGACCTCCTGCAGTCGCACCCGGAAGACTGAGGAAGCAGCCTCATTGAGGCCAGCACTCCCCCTACAACGGCGCACGCCGCGTCATCCAGCTCGGCAGCGAGTCGGCCGAGCAGGTGGGTCTCCCTAATCGTCCACCTGCAGCTCGGCGAAGGCGCTCTCGGGGCTGTGCTCGCCGGCATCGTTCACCGAGCGCACGCGCAGCACGTAGAAGCCCGCCTTCGCCGGGGTATAACCGAAGGTCCAGATGGGGTTCTGGTTGTCGTTAAATGCGGCACACAAGACAGGTGGCGTAGGCGGTGATGCCCTCTTCGCGGCCTTCGGGACCCAAGTGCTCGGTGGTGGTGGCCTTCACGCCGACGTTTTCCACCGGCAGCCCCATGGCACGGGCCAGGTTCTCGCGCATCTGCTCGCGGTAGGGAGAGAGCTTCGGGGCCTGGGCGGCAATGACGCTATCCACGTCGATGATCTCGAAACCGCGCTCGCGCACGAAGCGGGCCACCTCGGCGAGCAGCCTAAGCGAGTCGGCATCCTTGTAGGCCGGGTCGGTGTCGGGAAACAGCTTCCCGATGTCGCCCCCGCGCACGGCGCCCAAAAGCGCGTCGGAGATAGCGTGGGCCAGCACGTCGGCATCGGAGTGCCCGTCGAGCCCCTGATGGTGCGGAATGTCCACCCCGCCCAAGATGAGCTTGCGGCCCGGAGCAAAAGCATGCACATCCATTCCCAGCCCCGTCCGAAGATTGCGCAGGTCGTTCATACCGGCTCCTTCCGCCTTCTTCCATCACGCATATCGCCTCTGAAAACCCTTCTCATTTCCTTCTCGGTCATCGAAAAGGCTCGTTTCTGCAGCAAATCGCGAGTTATAAGCGTCTGAGCGATGCGCTTCACCGCATTCCAGGTTTTCCGCCCAGCAAAACCCCAGGTCAGAAATTCGCAGCTTTTGAATGTCTCGAACGAAGCAAGCTCCAGACGCTTATAACTCGCGATTTGCTGCAGAAAGTGGCCTCTTCGTTAACCGTCATCGATGCTCGGAGTTCAAAAGCATAGTCCGAACGGCACTGGCGAGAAGCACATAGTCCTCGGGCACCGTAAGCTTAATGTTGTCGCGCTTCCCTTCCACGATCAGCACTTTGCCGCCAAGCCGCTCGATGAGCGACGAGTCGTCGGTTCCCACGAAGCCGTCGGACAGCGCGCTCGCATGGGCGCGGCGGTAGATGCCCGCGCGGAAGACCTGGGGCGTCTGGGCATTCCAGAAGACCGAACGGTCGGGGGTGCCCACCACCACGCCGTCTTCCACGACCTTCAGCGTATCCACCGCCGGATGTGCCACAATGGCGCCGTCGGCATCGAAGTTGCCCTTGACCATGTTGATGGTGTGCTCGATGAGATCCGGCGACACGAGCGGTCGGGCGCCATCGTGCAGCACCACGTATTCGTACTCGTCGCCCACCATCTCGAGCCCCGAAAACGCCGACTCCTGGCGAATGGCCCCCGAGGGCGCGAGCACCACGGGCGTGACGAAGGGGAACGGGTCGATGGCGCGGGACAAGTACTCGTGCATGCGCTCCTCGGGGCACACGATGACGATGAGCCCCACATCTCCTACCGCGTCGAAGGCCTCGGCCGACCACGTAAGGATGGGCTTGCCGGCAATCTCCACCAGCTGCTTGCCACCTTCTTTGCCGAAGCGCTCCCCTGTGCCACCGGCCAGAATGATGGCCGCCGTCTGGGGCTTTTTGTCCACTTTGCCCTGCAGCTGCAGAAGCGGCGAGCTCAGGGCATCGAAATCGAGCTCATCCATGCAAAAGGACGGCTCGCGAAGAACCGAGGGCTCGGTGACGGGATCGATGATGTTCGGCATAAGTACCCCCTGAGGGCTCGTGGAATGTTGGGACATAGTATAAGCCATCGCGCGCATTTTCGGTTTTCTTCCGCAAATGCCACTTCAGGCCCGCTTTGGTAAGGCGCGAGGACGAAAAATGCCAGTTGAAGCCCGCTTTGGTAAGATTTCGAGCTCCAGAGGTCTTGCGCCCTTACCATTCCGGGGTCGAACTGGCATTCGGGAAGGGAAAATCGAAATCGTCCCCAATCGCGGTTCAGACATGAAGAAGGAGGCTCCGGGGAGCCTCCTTGTAGACGCGGTTAGAATACGCTCGAATTACGACTGGGCGCAGCTGCGTCGGAGCCGAGGCGCGGCCTCAGTTGGCACCGAAACGCAGCCGGGGCGGAACCGAAGGACAGCCCCGCTAGCGCCGAAAGGCCGCCCCTACTCCCCTCCCGCCAGAGAACCAGCGGGGGTGCCGGCGCCACGGCCGCTTCCCACGCCAGCGTGGCCCAGGTCGTAGTTCGTCAGCAGCAGCTCGGCGTCACGGGCGATGGAGTCGCGCTTGCGAGGCGCCGGGATGGAACCGGTTCCCTCGGAGAACACCAGCTCCTCGCCGTCCTCGGACACGGTGACGTCCACCACCGAACCGCTTGTCCAGCGGCCCTCAAGGATCTGCTCGGACAGCGGATCCTCCAGCATGCGCTGGATGGCGCGACGCAAGGGCCGGGCACCGAAGGCGGTGTCAGTGCCCTCTTTGGCCACGAGGCGTTTGGCGGCGTCGTCCAGGTTGATGGTCATGTTCTGGGCGATCATGCGCTCGCGCAGCTCGGCCACCATGAGGTCGACGATCTGCACGATCTCGTCCTCGGTCAGGCTCTTGAACACGATGATCTCGTCGATGCGGTTCAAGAATTCCGGACGGAAGGCGTTCTTCAGCTCGTGCATGACGCGGCTCTTGATTTCCTTGTCGGAAAGCCCGTTCTGCCCCGAGTTCGAGAAGCCCAGCGTGGTCGTGGTGGTGATGTCGCGGGCGCCCACGTTCGAGGTCATGATGATGACGGTGTTGCGGAAGTCCACGGTGCGGCCCTGGGCGTCCGTGAGGCGCCCCTCCTCCAGAATTTGCAGCAGGATGTTGAACACATCCGGATGCGCCTTCTCAATCTCGTCGAAGAGCACCACCGAGTACGGGCGCTGCCGCACGGCCTTGGTGAGCTGGCCGCCCTCGTCGAAGCCCACATAGCCCGGAGGCGAACCCACCAGGCGCGACACCGTGTGCTTCTCCATGTACTCGGACATGTCGAAAGACAGAAGCGCATCCTCGGAGTTGAACAGGAACTCGGCCAGCGCCTTGGAAAGCTCGGTCTTGCCCACACCCGAGGGGCCCAGGAAGATGAACGAACCCGCGGGGCGCTTCGGATCCTTCAAGCCCGAACGGGAACGACGGATAGCCTTGGAAAGCGCGGTGACGGCCTCGTCCTGGCCGATGATGCGCTCGTGCAGCACGCCTTCCATGCGCAGCAGCTTCTCAGTCTCGGCCTCGGTGAGGTTGCTGACGGGCACGCCGGTGGACATGGACACCACGTCGGCGATGTCCTCAACCGTGACGTTCTGCACCGTCTTAGAGGTGTCCTCTTCCCATTGCTTCTCGGCCTCTTCGCGCTCCTTCTTCAGAGCCTCTTCCTCGTCGCGCAGCTCGGCGGCGCGCTCGAAGTTCTGGTCGCCGATGGCGCGGTCCTTCTCGGCGCGGCACTTCCGCAGCTTCTCGTCCAAATCGCGCAGCTCCTTGGGCAGCGTCATGTTGCGGATGCGCATGCGGGCGCCGGCCTCGTCCATGACGTCGATGGCCTTGTCGGGCAGGTAGCGATCCTGGATGTAGCGGTTGGCCAGCTGCACCGCGGCGGTCAGCGCCTCGTCGGTGAAGTGCACGCCATGGTGCGCCTCGTACTTGTCGCGCAGGCCCTCCATGATGCGCACGGCCTGCTCCTCGTTGGGCTCGTTGATGGTAAGCGGTTGGAAGCGGCGCTCCAGCGCAGAGTCCTTCTCCAGGTGCTTGCGGAACTCCTCCAGGGTGGTGGCGCCGATGATCTGGATCTCGCCGCGCGACAGCGGGGGCTTCAGAATGGCCGCCGCGTCGATGGAGCCCTCGGCGGAGCCGGCGCCGATGATGGTGTGGATCTCGTCGATGAACAGCAGCACATCGCCGGCGTCCATGACCTCCTTGATGACCTTCTTCAGGCGCTCCTCGAACTCGCCGCGGTACTTCGAGCCGGCCACGAGCGCGGAGACGTCCAGCGTGATGAGGCGCTTGTTGCGCAGGATGTCGGGCACCTGGTTGGCCACGATGAGCTGGGCCAGGCCCTCGGCGATGGCGGTTTTGCCCACGCCGGGCTCGCCCAAGATGAGCGGGTTGTTCTTCTGGCGCCGCGAGAGGATCTGCATGACGCGCTCGATTTCCGAAGCGCGGCCGATGACCGGATCCAGCTTGCCCTCGCGGGCCTTCTTGGTGAGATCGGTGCCGAACTCGGTGAGCATGGAATCCGACGAGCTCGCCGGGCCATCGAAGCCCGCGCGCCCGGCGTAGACCGGCGATTGGCCCACAAGATCGTTCAGCGCCCCGCGCACGTCGTCGCCGGAGACGTTCAGGCGGCCCAGCACCTCGAGCGCCGTGCCCTCGCCCTCGCGCACGATGCCGAGCAGCAAGTGCTCCGTGGAGATGTAGGACTGCCCCATCTGCATGGCCTCGCGCAGCGAGTTCTCCAGCACGCGCTTGACGCGCGGCGTGAAGGAGAGGTGCCCCGAGACATCGGTGTCCTCATCAATAGTGACCACCTGGCGGATGGCCTGCACCACTCCGTCGTAGCTGACGTTCAAGCGGTTGAGTGCCTGGGCGGCGAGACCGTCCTTCTCCTGGATGAGGCCGAGCAGGATGTGCTCGGTGCCCACGTAGGGCTGGTGAAGCGAGCGCGCCTCATCCTGAGCCAGGACAAGCACTTTGCGCGCCTTGTCCGTGAATTTCTCGAATGACATGGTTGCCTCGTTCCTTGGGTTGGTGCCCTTCTGCGAATGCTTTCTCTCTGGTAAAACTGACACGTCGGGCACGGCAAATAGTTCCCGTGCAGTTTAGCACTCCCTATCTTGAATTGCTAAACCTGGGTCTTGGAAACCCCCTATTTGTGGGCACGTTGTGAGGGATCCGCAGAAGAATTCCGCGAGGGAGCTTCCTTTTCAGGCTCTTCGCCAACTGCGCGTTCGACCTCCTCGTCGGCGGCGCGCTCCTCCTCGTCGCGGTTGTCTTGACGAGCGTCCTCGCGGCGGACGTCGCGCTCGATCTTGCGGAGGTTGGCGTTTTGGAACTCGGCCACGAAGCCGGCCGAGAAGATGCCGCCGGGAATGGCCACGAGCGCCACCGAGAGGAACATGATGACCGAGCCCACGATGCGCCCCGCCGGCGTGATGGGCACCAAGTCGCCATAGCCGGTGCTTGTGACAGTGGTCACGGCCCAGTAGATGCCGGACAAAAGGTTGTTGAACTTGTCGGGCTGAGCCGGATGCTCAATCTCGTACATCACCACACTGGCCACCACCACGAGCATGGCAATGACCAGAAACGACGCCACGATTTCATGGTAGTGTTTCGAAATGACGCGACCGATCGTGCGCAGCCCGCGCATATAGCGGGAGATCTTTATCAGGCGCACCAACCGCACCACGCTAATGACGTTCTGCAGCGCGGGCGTGACGGGCAAAAACCATGCCGCCATATTCGGCCCGAAGGACAAGAGGTCAATGATACCCCACGGCGAGAAGATATAGCGCAGCCGAGCACGAGCCAGAGTGCAGTTACCGTAGGCCAAATCGGCAATCCAGATACGAGCGATATATTCCACGAAAAAGCACACCGTGGAGAATCGGTAGAAGCCCTGGATGATATTGGCCGCCACCGGATCGAGCCCCGGCTGAGCGGAGACGAACACTACCACGGCATTCAGGAGGATGAGCGCGAACAGCGCACCTCCGACGATCTTCGCCGGCCAGTTCGCCCGATTCAGGTTCTCCAAAGCGTAGAAGGTTTCCCGTTTGAACGTGGAGGAGTCGCCCAAGCGCCGACGCAGGCTCTCGCGGCGCGTGCGCTCCTTGCGCCGCCGGCGCTCCTCGCGGCGCTCCCGCCGCTCGCGGGCAGCGCGCTCGTCGTCTTCGTCGCGTTGCCGTTCGTCATCTGTGGCGCTCATGGGGCACCTCCTCTCCCCTCCCATTCTAAGCAGAGGACGCCCCACAACGCGTCGCCATCCACCAGCCGTCAAGAAGCTGGATACAAAGGACGGCCCCCTTCGCCGCAGTTGCGAAGGGGGCCGTCCTGGAGTCGTCAGCGCAAGCGCCTAGTACAGCTTGGCACCGGCGGGGATGTGGTCGTCTACCATGAGGAGGTTCAGGCGCTCCTCGGGCTCGCCGTCGTCGCCGGGCACCTCGTGGATGGCCGACATGAGCATGCCCTCGGAGGCCACGCCCATCATCTTGCGCGGCGGCAGGTTGGTGATGGCGATGAGCGTACGCCCCACAAGTTCCTCCGGCTCGTAGTAGGCATGGATGCCCGACAGGATGGTGCGGTCGGTGCCCGTGCCATCGTCCAGGGTGAACTGCAAAAGCTTCTTCGACTTCGGCACCGCGACGCACTCCTTCACCTTCACGGCGCGGAAGTCCGACTTGCTGAACGTGTCGAAATCCACCTCGTCTTCGAAGAGGGGCTCGATGACGACGTTGGAGAAATCGATGGGCTCGGACGCGGGGGCCGCAGCGTCGGCGTCGGCGCTGCCGGCAGCTTCGGCCGGCGCCTTCTCAGTCGCGCACACCGGCCTCCCGTCCCCGAGCACCTCGTCCTTCATGTGGGGGAACAGCAGCACGTCGCGAATGGACGGCGCATCGGTGAGCAGCATGACCAAGCGGTCGATACCGATGCCCACGCCACCGGCTGGCGGCATGCCGTACTCCAACGCGCGGATGTAGTCGGCGTCGAAGCCCATGGCCTCGTCGTCGCCCATGTCCTTGGCCGCCACCTGGGCGCGGAAGCGCTCGGCCTGATCCACCGGGTCGTTCAGCTCGGTGAAGGCGTTGCCGTACTCGTGGCCCAGGATGAACAACTCGAAGCGCTGGGTGAGCTCGGGGTTCTCCGGGTGCTTCTTCGCCAGGGGCGAGATCTCCAGCGGGTGGTCGATGACGAAGGTGGGCTGGATGAGCTTCTCCTCCGCCACGGCCTCGAAGATCTCGGAGATGAGCTTGCCCTTGCCCCAAGCCGCCTCGGCATGGCCGCCGTTTTTCTCCAGGATGGCCACCAGCTCCTCGCGGCTGCGGTCGAAGGACACCTCCTCGCCGGCGTGCTCGCTGGCCAGCTCCATCATGGAGGCGCGGCGCCAGTCGCCGGACAGATCCACCGGCGTTCCCTGGTACTCGATCTTCAGGGTACCGCAGGCCGCCTCGGCCGCGGCCTTGATGCAGCCCTCGGTGAGGTCCATCATGGAGTCGAGATCGCCGAAGGCCTCATAGGCCTCCATGGTGGTGAACTCGGGATTGTGGTACGGATCCATGCCCTCGTTGCGGAACTGACGGCCAATCTCGAACACCTTCTCGAAACCGCCCACGAGCAAGCGCTTCAGCGGCAGCTCCGTGGCGATGCGCAGGTAGTAGTCGCGGTCGAGCGCGTTGAAGTGCGTGATGAAGGGCTTCGCGTTCGCCCCGCCGATGATGGCGTGCAGAAACGGCGTCTCCACCTCGTAGTAGCCCGCATCCTCCATGTAGCGGCGGATGGCCGAGACGATCTTGAAGCGGCGCTCGAAGGTGGTGCGCACCTCGGGGTTCATGACCAAGTCCACGTAGCGTTGACGATAACGAGTCTCCTTGTCCGTCAGGCCGTGGAACTTCTCGGGCAGAGGACGCAGCGACTTGCTCATCAGCTCGAAGGAGTCCACCGCTACGGACAGCTGACCGCGCTTCGTGCGCATCATGGCGCCATGCACAGCAATCCAGTCGCCCACATCCAAATCGCACAGGGCCGCGAAGGCCTCCTCGCCGAGCGCGTTGATGCGGCAGAACAGCTGAATGTCGCAGCCGGACTCGCGCAGCTCCAGAAACGCGATCTTGCCCTGGACGCGCTTGGCCATGACACGGCCGGCGATGAGCACCTCATCCTCGGTGGACTCGCCGTCTTCCAAGTGCGCGTACTTCTCGTTCAGCTCGCCTACCGAATGACTGCGCTTGACCGAGTGCCCATAGGGATCGATGCCCGCGGCAATCAGCGCCTCGCGCTTGGCGCGGCGCACCTCGATGGGATCGTCTTCGATGATTTCTACCGCTTCGGCCATTCCGGTCTCCTAGTGCTCGATCTTGATAACGGTCAGCTTGATGTCGCGACCAGTGGGGCCGGTCGTCGTCACCTCGTCGCCCTTCTTGCAGCCGAGCAGCGCCTGACCCACCGGCGACTCGTTGGAGATCTTGCCCTCGTGGGCATCGGACTCGGCGCCGCCGACGATGGTGAACACGCGCTCACGGCCGTTCATGTCCACGGTCACCGTGGAGCCGATGTTCACCTTGCTCGAGCGCTTCGGCGCGTTCACAACGGTGGCCTCGGAGAGGATGCGGCTGATCTCGGCGATGCGCGCCTCCATCATGCCCTGCTCGTTCTTGGCATCGTCGTACTCGGAGTTCTCGGAGATGTCGCCGAACTCGCGGGCGACCTTGATGCGCTCGCCGATCTCGGCACGCTTCTCGTTCTCGAGGTAGTGCAGCTCCTCCTCGAGCTTCTTCTTGCCTTCTTCAGTCAGCACGTAGTTGTCGTTAGCCATGGTAGTTCCTAATTTCTCTCTTATACATCGGTGGTGCGCCCGCGCAATGCAGCGGGCGCACCACCGTTCTTACCTAATTGTTGCCGAAGAATGCGGGCTACTCGGCCTTCTTCTTGACGACCTTCTTCACCGTCTTCTTCGGGGCGGCTGCAGGCTCTTCCACGACCTCTTCCACCACTTCGACGACTTCCTCGTCGTCGGCGGCTTCCTCGACGTCCTTCTCGCCGGCGCCCATGCCCTCGCGCAGGTTCTTCACCGTCTTGCCGAGCGCGCTGCCGAGTTTGGGCAGGTTCTTCGGGCCGAAGATGAGCAGGATAACGACCAGGATGATGAGGAGCTCGGGAACTCCCATGCCCAGAATCTTCATGCATTTCCTCCATAAGGTCGGGCAAGGGGTCGCCTTGCCTTATCGGTAATCGCCCGCCGTCGTCTCGTTTCCGACGAGCAGTGCGCCCGGACCCTCCGCGCGCCTTTGAATGCGCGGGCAATGGTAACACAAACCCCCTCACCGCGCCGTGTTTCGCACAAATACTTCAACGACGTCCGCCGTTCAGCCTCCACCTCTCGCAAAAGGCGCGAAAGAAAAGCGGCGACCGTAGCCAGAAACAAATTTTTGCCACCCCGGTTCGAAGAGCCAGGCATTTTTCCTTGTCTGGCTACGGTGTTATCCTGATACAACAAATCGCCCCGGGGCTACGACCAGGCGATATGCCAGAAATCGATATGTTATCCACACGATACACCGTAGCCTGGGGCAGGATAATGACGCGATGCTTGCTGCGTCGTGACAAAAACACGCCTCGGGCTACGGTTCGCCGCAACCTCGATGGGATAGAATGGGTGTTCAGCATTCGCATCCAGAAGGAGCAGCTATGTACCGCATGACCGATGAGGAATTCGAAACCGCCATCGCCGAGGCCCTTGATGCGATGCCCGAGCAGTTCATGGAAGCGCTGAACAACGTGGCCATCGTATGGGAAGAAGAGCCAAGCGCCTACCATGTGGGCTATGACGAGGAATGGGACATCGAACCAGCGTTTGTCGAAGACGAAGATGGCCCCGAATCGTATACGCCTGCGGAACGCGATGCAAAAGACGACGCAGCAGCGGAAGACGCAGGCGGCGAATACGAGGCGGAGGACGACGAGGACGAATTCGACGACCTTCTCGGGCTGTTCGACGGGCTGTCCATCGTGGAACGGGCCAACGGCTACGACGACGACATCCCCGACGTCATCACCATCTTCAAAGGCCCACACGAGCGCTGCTTCAACAGCCGCGAGGAAATCGTGGAAGAGGTCGGCAAGACCATCATCCATGAGCTGGGCCACTACTTCGGCCTTAACGAGGACCAGCTGGCCGCCATGGGCTACGAGTAAGGGGGCAGGATAGCCCCGCGCCGAGCCATGCAACCCCTTGAGCGAAAGAGAGCGTGCGGCCCTATCGAGGCAGCAGGTTGCTTGCGTACTCCGTCCTTCCCGCCAGAACATCGTCGTAGAAGCCCTGTTTCCAATCGATATAGTCGATGCTCTTTTGCACCTCGACGAGTAGCTCCGCAAGTCGCGCGCGCTTGGCCTCGAGCATCGTTTTGCGCTCGGGAATGCTGGCGGCCCCCTGCAAGCACAGCGCTAGGTACTCCTTCATTTCCTGGATGCTCATATCGCAGCGCTTAAGGCACGTCAGACTTTTGACCCACTCGACATCGCGCTCGTCGAAAACGCGGCGGTTGTTCGCGCCTCGCTTCACATTGGGCACGAGCCCCTGGTTGCAGTAGAACTTCAGCGTCTCGTAGGTGAGGCCCGTCGTCTCGCACACCTGCTTCATGGAGTAAAGCTGCGTCATGTTTGTGAATGCTCCTTGCTTTCGCTGCCACTGCCCTTTTGCGGTAGTAACTACCGATTGATAGAGTCGCACTTTAGCAGCTGAAAGACATCCTGACAAGAAAGGATTCCCATGAACTCGTTCACTTACCAGTACCCCGTCAAGAACTACTTCGGCGAAGGCGCTCTGCACACCGCGCTCGCCGCCGAGCTGCCCGCCATGGGCGAGAAGGTCATGCTCGCTTACGGCGGAGGCTCCATCAAGCGCACGGGCCTCTATGACGAAATCGTGGCGGCGCTTCAAGATGCGGGGAAGACCGTCGTGGAATTCCCGGGCATCATGCCTAACCCCACCTACGAGAAGGTGCAGGAAGGGGCCCGCATCGCCCGTGAGGAAGGGGTCGACTTCATCCTCGCCGTGGGCGGCGGCTCGGTGTTCGATTGCTGCAAGATCGTCTCCGCTCAGGTGCTGCTCGACGAGGACATCGACGATTTCGAGCACGTGCAGGACAAGACGCCGACCGCCTTCATCCCGCTGGGGTGCGTGGTCACGCTCTCCGGCACCGGCGCCGAGCAGAACAACGGCGGCGTCATCACTAACGAAGCCACCAAGGTGAAGGGCCGGGGGTGCGGACGTTTTTTCGTACCTTCCTACACCGCCCAGCCCTCGCTGCGGCGGTACTCGTCGGGGCTCAGCCACCCCAGCGAGCGCTTCTCATCACATCGCGGCAGCGGTTTTGGGCGCAGACGATCAGCCACGCCTTCTCATGCTCGGCGTCGTTGAACGTGCGGGGATGCTCTACCAGCGAGAGAAACACTGCCTGGGCGGCATCCTCGGCCTTGGCGGCGCTTCCCAAATAGGAGTAGCACAGCCGGTACACCGCCCCAATGTGGAGGCGGTACACAGCTTCCATCTCGGTTTGCGAGGCCACGGTTTCTCCTTCCCTTTCCTCTAACACGATTGGGGAAGGTGTTTTGTCGGAAGATTTCGGAAAATGCTTTACCCCAGCTGGCTTACGAGGTTGTCGGTTTCGCGGGCGATGCGCATCTCCTCGTCGGTGGTGACCACGCAGATTTTGATGGGGCTGTCGTCGATGGAGATGATGCGGTTCACGCCGATCTGGCCCACCACGTGATTGCGCTCGCGGTCGAGGATCATGCCCATGTGGGCCAGCCCGTCGAAAATAAGCTCGCGCAGCTCAGCGGAGTTCTCGCCGATGCCGGCGGTCATCACCACGGCGTCGGTGCGGGTCATGGCCGCGTAGAAGCCGCCGATGGCCTTCTGCACCCGGTACACGTACATGTCGATGGCCAGCCGCGCCTGCTCGTTGCCCGCATCGGCCGCCGCCAGCACGTCGCGCATGTCGGCCGACAGCCCCGACACGCCGAGCACGCCGCTCTCGCGGTTCAGCACGGCATCCATCTCGTCGAAGGAGATGCCCTCGCGGCGCATGATGTAGGTGAGGATGGCCGGGTCGATGGAGCCGGAACGCGTGCCCATCATGAGACCCTCCAGCGGCGTGAAGCCCATGGTGGTATCGATGGACTTCCCATGGTTGACCGCCGTAATGGAGCCGCCGTTGCCAAGGTGGCACGTGATGAGGCCCAAGTCGCGCAGCGGACGGCCGAGCAGGTTCGCCGCCTGCTGGGCCGCGTAGCGGTGGCTCGTGCCGTGAGCGCCGTAGCGGCGGATACGATAATCGTCGTAGTAGCGAGCCGGCAGCGGGTACATGTAGGCCTTCGCGGGCATGGTGGCGTGAAAGGCCGTGTCAAAGACGGCGACCTGGGGCGTGCTTGGCATGAGCGCGGCCATCATATCGATGCAGGCGTCAGCCGGCGGGTTGTGCAGCGGCGCCAGCTCCTCACACAGCTCAAGTTTCTCGCGGGCCGGCCCGTCGATGATGACGGACTTGGTGAAGTACTCGCCGCCGGCCACGATGCGGTTGCCGATGGCGTCAATTTGCGAAAGGTCGCTGATGGGACTCTCCGGATCGTCCACCAGCGCTTCCAAAAGTTTCTTCAGGCACTCGGCTACCGTCATATCCGCCACATGATAGGTGACCTTCTGGAAATCGGGCGCAAAGGCCACGTTCATGTAAGCGTCGGGGGTTCCCACCTTCTCGGCCAGGCACTTCATGAGCGAAACCTTGCCGTCAGTCTCGATAAGCTGGCTCTTCAGCGACGACGAACCCGCATTCACGACCAGTATGCGCATGAGCATTTCCCTTCCATACAAGAAGAGCCGGCGCGGGGCCGGCTCTTGAATTCGATGGTCGGGTTGACAGGATTTGAACCTGCGGCCTCTGCGTCCCGAACGCAGCGCTCTACCAAACTGAGCCACAACCCGAAAGTGCGTCCTTGCGGACAGCGAACGCTATGATACCACAGAGCACGCACAGTGCAAGGGGGAAGTCAGGGGAATTTTACGCCTGCCCGCGCTCGGCGAGCTTTTGGGCGAGGTAGTCTTTCGGCACCACCTTCACCACGATGACGCCGTCGCTGATGACGTCGCCGTCCCCGTCGTAGGCGGCCACGTCCCAGTACAGCTTGTAGCCGGCCTTCGACGACGGTTTGCGCTCGGCGAGTTTCGCCACGCCGCGAGCCACATCGCCTTCCCGACCGCTCTTCTTGTGACGGATGGTCACCTCCACGCCGAAGGGCTGCTCGGTCTCCAAGTCGCATGCCAGCTCGCCGCCGGCCGAAGCGACCGATTCCAGAAGCGCGATAGTGGCGCCTCCGTGCAGAAAACCGAAAGGCTGCAAAAGCGCCGGAGTGATGGGCATCTCTGCCTCGACGAGGCCCGGTTCCACCTTGGTGAAGTGAACGCCCAGCGTGTGGTTGAGCCCCTGCGTCTCGCGCTTCTGCGCTACTTCCAAAGCAGCGCCCGCCAGATTCGTTCCCGTCATCACTCTCGTTTCCTTTCGCGCCGGACGCCTTCGCGGTGCCCGTCTATTTCGTTTTCTTCGGAGCCTTCCCCGACCCGGACTGCGAAACCTTCGCAGACACCGACACCTTCTCGGCCTTGGCCTCGGCGGAGTCCCACTTGGCGACCTCGTCGGCCTCCACCTGCTTCACGGCCTCCACCTTGTCGGGCAGCTCGTGCTCCATGGCTTCGGCCTTGCCCTTCAAATCGCGCTTTCCCAGCGGCATAAACGCCTTTATGCGCTGGATGACCACTGCGCCCACGAGGAACGGCAGCCAGAACACGATGCCGCGATAGACGATGACCACGGCAAGACCCGTGGCCGAGCCGATGCCGAACAGCGCGAAGGCCACGGTCACCGCCGCCTCCACGACACCGACGCCCTGGGGCACAAAGGAAATCATAGCGAACAGCGTGGCCACAACATACCCGCAAATGAGCGCTTCTGGGTGGTGCACGCCGAACGCGAAGCCAACGAGCACAAAGCAGCTCATCTCGCAGATGCTGGAAAGGGTCGTCCACAAAAACGATTGCACCGTCTTGCGCGGGTTCTTCGTGATGAGATGCGCAGCGCTGGAGAAGTTGTGGATCGTGCGCTCCACGGACTCGTCAATGGCCGGCTTCTTGAACTTCGCGAGGATCTTGTCGGCGAGCTTCACGAACGGACGCAGCACCTTCAGCACCAGCTGGGGCTTCAGCCCGCCCACAGCGATGACGAACACGAGGCCGCCCACGAGCGCCACGGCCACCAGCCCGAGCGCCAGCCACCCCGGTTGCAGCCCCACCGTGAAGGTGAGCACGCCGAAGGTGGTGAGCATGATGATGACGAAACCGGAATCGATGGATAGCTGCATGAGCAGCGCCGCCGTGGTGCCCTTGCCCGCCTGCATGCCGTTGCGCGTGGCCGTGGCCATGACGAGCGACGTGCCGGCCAGGTTCATAGAGGGCGCCACCGTGTTCATAAAGAAGGTGCCGAACACGAGCGAAAGCCCCGTGCGGTAGCTGATGTGCCCGTTCACCGTGTTGAAGCAGGCCTGAAAGCCGCGGCCCTGGGCCAGGTACTTGCACAGTTGGGCCACTACCGCCGCAATGATGAAAAAGGGCGTGCCCTGCTTGATGGTGTCGACAAGCTTCACCAGCGAGTCGCCGGAAAAGAATATGAATGCGAGCACGATAACGACCACCAGGCCGATCATGATCTTCTGCAAATTGCCGCGCATCAGCGCACCTCCGTCGTGGTAGGAGACAGGGGTAGGTGCATCATTATAACGCGCCGCCCACAAACTCCATGAGATCGCTGCGCAAAAGCCAATCGCGCTCGTCAGCCCCCGTGCCTTCCGCATCGGTTTCCAGGAACAGGAACCCGTAGAAGCCCACCGTCACCGGATCGAAAACATGGTAGGCGAGCACATGGCTGAACCGCTCGCAGAGCGCCGCGCCGTCGAAGGGACGCGCCAGATCGGCCTCCGGCGCCGGATTCAGAAGCGACATGGAGTAAACCTTGCCCGGGTGCGCCGCGTACAGCGCCGCCAGATCGACCGGCTCGTCTTCCAGGAACGCCTCGTAGGTGCGCAGGCCCACCCCGTAGAAGGCCACGTCCGTGCCGCCGAGGCCCGCGAAGCGCAAGGGGTTGAACTCGATGGGCGCGATAAAGTCGCCATCGACGCGCAGCTCCACATGCACGGGAATGTTACGGGCGCCCACCACCTCGTTCACAGCCGCCAGCCACGCCGTGAAGCGGTCATTCCACGCATCCACAATGGTTCCGTCGGTGAGATACATCCTGTCGGAGGTATCCTCGGGCCCGGCGAAATCGTGACGCAGGATGTTCAGGATATGGGGAGCGCCATCCTCGTCGAAGTAGGCGTCCAGGGCGTATTCCGTACCAGCGAGGTAGCCTTCGATAAGGTATTCGCTGCCGCCGACGACGCTTTCCGGATAGCGCTCATGCCAGCCGTCCTCGCGCCGGGCGATGTCGGCCACGGCCGCCGCCCAATCCTCGGGCTCTTCGATGACGTAGACGCCCATGGAACAGAAGCCCACCGCCGGCTTAAGCACCACCGGCAACGGCAGATCGGCGACGTTTACCGCTTCCAATCCCGCACGATCGACGGTCTTATGGAACAGGCCAGGGCTTAGAGGCGCGAGCTTCTCGCGCATGGCCGCCTTGTCCTTGAACAGGCGAATGGCATCGGTGAGCGTGGGGTTGTCCACGTGGTCGAGAATCCAGGCCAGAGCGTTCTCGGAGTTTGTGTAAATGCGCTCCCCCGCCTCCAGGCGCCGGGCGCACTCGTCGGCGTCCACCAGGTTCAACGTGCGGCCGCCCGCCACGAGCTTCTCGGTGAACCCGTTGGCGAGCACGGGATGCGCCGAGGCCTCCATCCAGTCGAGCAGCGGAACGGAGGCGTAGGGTTCATCGAGAATGATCATGGAAAGCTCCTTCGCATAGGGGACTTGCAAAACGGGCCCCTCGCTTGGAGGAGCCCGCCGGATTGCGCGCTTGGCGCGGAGGGGTGGCTAGCCGGCGTAGAACGACCACTGCACGGAGTCGCCGGCGGCCAGCTGGCGCACGTCGCAGGCTTCCATGACCGTCTCGTCGTTCACCGTGTACACCCAGCCGGAGGCCTCGCCTTCAGAGCCGTTGGCGATGCCGTTGATGGAGGTGACGAACTTGCCGTAGTCGCTGTCCTCCACCTGCACATCCCAGCCCGCAGCCTCGGTCGCCTGCAGCACCGTGGCGCCATCGGGCACCGTCACCTCGATGGTCTTGGGCTCGGCGCCGGCGCTTTCCGGCATCGTGATGGAGACGGGAACAACGATGTCCTCCGCCGCCTGGCCGGCCTCGATGGGGCCTTCCTCCTCGGCCACTTGGGCCGCCTGCTCGGCCGCGTTCTCGCCGTTGCCGCCGTTATCGGCCGCCTCCCCGGCGCAGCCCGGCACCACCAGCAAGAAGGTGAAGGCCAGGGCCACCAAGGCCACGAGCCACTGTTTGGGAAGCTCCGTGATATCGAATTTGTTCATAGTTCCTTATCCTTTCTTCCAGGGCCCTGTTGTTCGGCTCGGTGTTCCGACTTCGCCACCGCCGCGCCCTTCGGCGCAACGGCGAACCTTACGGTTACTGGCATAGCGCGGGCTTTCCACCCACATTTCCCGAGACGCGCATTGCCGCATTCTCATCCACGGCGCGCACCGCGCTCCCACGCGCGGCCCGACGGGCCATTGACCTACCCATTATGGCGCAAAACGGCCGCCCTCGAAAGAGCGGCCGCAAAGGGTTCGACAACCGACACTTTAGGCCCCAAGCAAGGCCCCAATCGTCCGATTAGTGATGGAACAGGCGCATGCCGGTGAAGGCCATGGCGATGCCGTACTTGTTGGCCACCTCGATGACGTTGTCGTCGCGGATGGAGCCGCCGGGCTCGGCGATGTAGTCCACGCCGGACTTGCGGGCGCGCTCCACGTTGTCGCCGAAGGGGAAGAAGGCGTCCGACCCCACGGTCACGCCGCTCATCTGCGCGATCCAGGCCTTCTTCTGCTCGCGGGTCAGGGCCTTGGGCTGCTCGGTGAACACGCGCTGCCACTCGCCGTCGCGCAGCACGTCGTCGCACTCGTCGTCGGACAGGTACACGTCGATGGCATTGTCGCGGTCAGGGCGACGAATGTCGGCCTTGAAGGGGAGGTTCAGCACCTCGGACATCTGGCGCAGCCACCACTGATCGGCCTTGTTGCCCGCCAGGCGCGTGCAGTGGATGCGGCTTTGCTGGCCGGCGCCCACACCGATGGCCTGGCCGTCCTTCACATAGCACACGGAATTGGACTGGGTGTACTTCAGCGTGATGAGCGCGACGATCATATCGATCTTTGCCGATTCCGGAATTTCCTTGTTCTCGGTCACCACGTTTTCCAGCAGCGCCTCGTTGATCTCGAAGTTGTTGTGGCCCTGCTCGAAGGTGATGCCGAAGACGTCCTTCAGCTCGGTCTCGGCCGGCACGTAGTCCGGATCGATCTGCACCACGTTGTAGGAGCCCTTGCGCTTGGTCTTCAGAATCTCCAGCGCCTCGTCGGTGTAGCCCGGCGCGATGATGCCGTCGGACACCTCACGCGCCAGATAGCGGGCCACATCGGCATCGCACACATCAGACAGCGCCGCCCAGTCGCCATAAGAGCACAGACGGTCGGCACCGCGGGCGCGGATGTAGGCACAAGCGATGGGAGAAAGCTCGCCCGCGTCTTCCACGAAGTACATGGCGCGGTCGGTCTCGGTGAGGGGATGGCCCACGGCGGCGCCGGCCGGGGACACGTGCTTGAAGGAAGCGGCCGCCGGCAGCCCCGTGGCCTCCTTCAGCTCCTTCACAAGCTGCCAGGAGTTGAAAGCGTCGAGGAAGTTGATGAAGCCGGGCTTGCCGTTCAGCACCTGAATGGGCAGGTCGCTGCCGTCCTTCATGAAGATGCGCGACGGCTTCTGGTTCGGATTGCAGCCGTACTTGAGTTCCAGTTCGTTCATGATTCTCCTATCTATGATGTTTCTGGGTCCTCGGGGGCGAAGCTACGCGGTATTCTGATTCGCTCAGACAGTCCTCGCTTTGTGGAAATGCCCACTGGGCATTTCCAGTCGCTGCGGAACTCGCTCGGTCAGAACACCCCGTATCTTCGCTAAGCTCAGCCGTAGTTGAGAGTGCGCAGTTGCGCTCGCTGCGGAACTCGATTGGTGAGCGGCGCCCCGCATCCCGCCAAGCTCAACCGTAGTTGAAGATGGGCGCGATTAATCCCCGAGGTTCTTGTTGTAGAGGGTCACTTCGCCGCCGACATTGGCGTAGAGGCTCACCTTGTTGTCATCGTTCAGCGCGGCCCACAGCTCATCGGGAGTCGGCAGCGTCACCGGGATGGGCTCGCCGGCGAAGGTAGGCAGCGGATTGCCGTCGCCCTGATAGGTGCTGATGAAGTAGCCTTGCCCCTCGTCGGCACCTTCGTAGGCGAAGAACTCGCGGATACAGCGGTCGCCATCGGCGTGCTTCAAGATGGACATCTCAAACGAGCCGTCGGGGTTCACAATGGCCGAGATGCGCGGCGTGAAGTTCGGCGCGTCGGGCTCGTACTCGCGCTGCATGCAGCCAGCGCGGAAATCGCCCGCCTCCACGATAGTGTCGGTTTGATCGCCGTTGGTGACCACGAGCGCGTCGCCCATCGTGCGCACGGGGTGGTAGATGATGAGGCTCGGATCTTCCAGAAGCGCGGGATCGTGGGCCTCGGTGCGGATGCCGTCGGGTTCTGCGGCGAAGATGCGATTGCGGCTGTTCACCGAGCGGCCCATGATGAAGTAGTACACGGTGTCCTTGCCCACCACGATACCGCGGCCCGGGTAGGGATTGTTTTCCAGCAGTTCGACGAGGTCTTGCACGGGCGTTCCCTTTCTCTTCGGCTCTCCGACGTTGCCGCGACCGGTGCGCTTTCCGCATCGGCTCTCGACGCGTCGGCATCTTCCGCGCCCCACCCAACTAAAAAGGGCAAGCCCCTCCTGCGAGAAGGCTTGCCCAGACGGTCGGCAGGATATGCGCGCTGCTCCCCCGTGGTTCCCCACGCGTACCCGTCAGTCACAGCGCGTTCGCTTCGAAAAGCAGGTTATCACGGAAGGAGCCGTCTGCGAAAGAGCGCTCCTCGTTTTCCCACGGCTTTTCCGTCGGCGGCGCAAGCGCGGCCAGAGCGGCTATTCCCGCCCCAGGCTCTTCTCGTGGCGGGCCTGCGCCTCTTCGCTGTAGCGCTGCTTGTAGCGCACGTCCACCAGCTCGCCGACAATGGCGATGGCCAGCTCCGCCGGGGTCTTCGCGCCGAAGCTAAGACCGATGGGCCGCTTCACGCGATCCCAATCGGACTCGGAAATGCCCGCATTGATGACGAGGTCGTGCACCGTGGAGTTCTTGCCCGCGCACCCCATCATGCCCACATAGTGCACGCCGTTCTGCAGCGCCCAGACGCAGCTTTCCGGGTCGAACATATGCCCGCGAGTCAGCACGCACACATAGTCCTCAGGGCGCCCCGGCATGTTAGCCAGCTCGTCGAAGTTGCCCCCATGCAGCATGATGCGCTCGGCAGTCGGGAAACGTTCCTCGTTCAAAAACGCCGGGTCGTAATCGACGGCCACCACATGGAAGCCCACGTGGTCGGCCAGCTGCGCCACCTCCACGGCAGCATCGGACGCTCCAAGCAGCCAGACGCGCACCTTCCCGAATAAAGGCTCGCTGGCCCAAGTGAGACCGTCGAACTGATCGTTGTGCATCGAGGGGCCGCGGGTGACGTCCTTCGCCTGGAAGATATCGCGGGGCGACAGCTCGCGGGAGGCGACAATTTCCTTGGCATCGTTGCAGAAGAACACAAGCAGCTCTCTGTCGGCGGAACCCTGCTCGCCGTACTTCTTCGTGACCTCATTGTCCACATTGCCCTGGGCAGCAGCCCCGTCGTAGACGACCTTGAAGCCGAGCCACGCCAAATCGCCCTCGTCCATAGCGCGCAAGGCGCGCTCGAACGTGGGGATATCGGCCTCAGTTAGCGTGGCGGCGATAGCCTCCAGCGTCGCGGGGCCGATGTGCGCATCGCCCGCCGTCGCCTCTTCCGAGAACGCCGGGAAATCCTCGACGGCCAGCTCGGGCACACGACCGGCTCGCAAATCAGCGACAATGGTTTCGATGGTCTCTCGTTTCATGGGTTCCTCCGCAATATTTTTCTCAAAAATGGTCAAAAAGTCGAGAAATGAGTCTATATTTTGACCAACAAGACGCTATTCACGCCAAAATGATGCGCAACGGGACACATTTTCGATTGTTTCGAGCCCAAAACCAACGTCGCAAGACTCACTTCTCAGGTTTTTGACCAAAAAATCCAAAATTTGTGTCACCGAGCGCGCTTTTAACCGAGCGGTTGAATATGAATCTTGCGGTCGGCATCCAGGGTCATGCGGCCCTCGGCGATGGCGCGCAGCACCTCGGGGTAAATGACGTGCTCGGTCTCGTGGATGCGCGCCTCCAAAGCGTCGATATCGTCACCTTCCAGCACCGGCACCGCGCGCTGAGCCACGATGGGCCCCTTGTCGTAGTCCTCGTTGGCCAGATGCACCGTTACGCCCGTCACCTTCACACCGGCATCCCATGCATCTTGAATAGCATGGGCGCCCTTGAAGGAGGGCAATAGCGCCGGGTGCAGATTCAGCACGCGATCGGGGAAGGCGTCGAGCACTACCGGGGTGAGCTTGCGCATATAGCCGGCCATGACCAGGTACTCAGCCCCAGCCTTATCCATGATGGCGGCAATGCGCCCGTCGGCGGCCGTGGGATCCTCGTAGCAGGAGCGGTCGAACACCGTCACGGGAATGCCGGCCGCCCGAGCGCGTTCGATGCCGTAGGCATCGGGGCGCGAGGACAGCACATGCACGATCTCAACCGGCAGATCCTCGGCAATCTCGTCGATGATGGCCTGCAAGTTCGTTCCGCTACCGGAGAGCAGCACGCCGATCTTCAGCTTCTCCATCTCATTTCCCTTCTCTCGGTCGCAGGGACTACGCGAACAAGCCGCCCTCGTTGGCGTACTGGACCTCGCCCCCGCCAGCGACGATGCGGCCGACGCGGAAGGCCTGCTCGCCGGCATCGGCCAGGGCGGCCTCCACGGCCTCAGCCTCGTCCGGATTCACGATGAGAATCATGCCGAGGCCCATGTTGAAGGTCTTGAGGGCCTCCTCCTCCGAGAGATTCGCCTGCTCGCAGGCAAAGCGCACCACCGGTGGAATGGGCCAGGTGCCCAAATCGACCTCGGCGTTCACGCCTGCGGGCAAGGCGCGGTTCAGGTTCTCGGTGATGCCGCCGCCAGTGATATGAGCCAGAGCGCGGGTGCCGCCGGGCACCTGCTCCATGACCGCGCGCACCGGCTTCACGTAAATGCGCGTCGGCGTGAGCAGGGCTTCCAGAATGCTCTGGCCACCCAAGTCCTCGCGAGCCTCGCGCAGCTCCTCCTCGGTACGGCCCTCGATACACACCTTGCGGGCCAGCGAGTAGCCGTTGGAATGCAGGCCAGACGAGGCGAGGCCGATGAGCACGTCGCCTTCGCGCACGCTTTCGGGATCGAGCATGCGCGGGCGATCGACCAGGCCCACGCAGAAACCGGACAGATCGTAGTCGTCCGGGTCCATCACGCCGGGATGCTCGGCCATCTCGCCGCCGATGAGCGCGCAGCCAGACTGGCGGCAGCCTTCGCCGATGCCGCCGACGATCTTGGCCATGGCCTCGGCATCCAGCTTGCCCACGGCCACGTAGTCGAGGAAGAACAAAGGCTCCGCGCCGGTGGCAAGAATGTCGTTCACGCACATGGCCACCAGATCGATGCCCACCGTATCGTGCACGCCAAGACGCTGAGCGACCTTGAGCTTCGTGCCCACGCCATCGGTGCCCGACACCAAAAGCGGATCGACCATGTCCTTGGCCACCGCGATGGAGAACAGGCCGCCGAAGCCGCCGATGTCGCCCACCACTTCGGGGCGATAGGTGGAATGCACCGTGTCCTTGATGGCGTCCACGGCACGGGCGCCCTCCACGATATCGACGCCGGCCTCGGCATAGGTCACGCTGTTCTGGTTTTCCATGGGGTTCCTTTCAGTGTCTATGAAACCTCGCCGGCGTACACCGCCTCGAAGTCCTTGCGGGTAAGAAAGCTCTTCTTTGCCACATCGTCGGGAATGGGCACCGGGTAGTCGCCGGTGAAGCAAGCCGTGCAGAAGCCGTCGTGGCCCGCATCGGCGAGCGAGGCGCGCAGGCCGTCCAGGCTGATGAACGCGAGCGAATCGGAGCCGATCCAATCGTTCATCTCCTCCAACGTCATGTTCGCGGCGATGAGCTGCTCGCGGGTATCGGTGTCGATGCCGTAGAAGCAGGGCCAGAGCACCTCGGGGCTCACGATGCGCAGGTGCACCTCGGCCGCACCGGCATCGCGCAGCATCTGCACGAGCTTCTTGGAGGTGTTGCCACGCACGATGGAATCATCGATGACCACGAGGCGCTTGCCGGAAATCACGCTCGGCAGCGGGTTCAGCTTTAGGCGAATGCCCAGCTGGCGCATGGCTTGGGTGGGCTGGATGAACGTGCGGCCCACGTAGCGGTTCTTCACAATGCCGTCGGTGAACGGAACGCCCGAGGCCTCCGAATAGCCCAGGGCCGCGGGCACGCCAGAGTCGGGCACGCCAAGCACGAGGTCGGCCTCCACGGGCGCCTCCTCGGCCAGAATGCGGCCCATGGCGCGACGCGCCTGGTAGACCGACTGCCCGTCGAGCACGGAATCGGGCCGGGCGAAGTATACGTATTCGAAGATGCAAGAGGCCCGCGGGCGCGGCGGCACGGCCTGCTCGCTCACCATGCCCTCGGCGGTGAAGCGCACCATCTCGCCAGGCTCCACATCGCGCACGTACTCGGCGCCGACGATGTCGAGTCCGCAGGTTTCCGAGGACACGACCCACCCGCGGCCCTCGGGCAGCTGCCCGATGCACAGGGGTCGGATGCCGTGGGGATCGCGGAAGGCGTAGAGCGCCTCGGGGCTCGCGAGCACCATGGCATAGGCGCCCTCCAGGTTCTCCATGGCGTAGCGGATGCCCTCGCGCAGATGATGGGTCTGGCGCGTGAGGTGGCCGATGGCCTTGGCCGCCACCTCGGAATCGGTGCCGGCGCGCAGGTGCTCCCCCTCGTCGATAAGCTGCGCCCGCAGGTGGTTCGTGTTCACCAGCGTGCCGTTGTGGGCGAGCGCGATGAGCGTGTCGTCGATAGCGGAGATGTGCGGCTGCGCCGCCTCCCAGGAGGCCTTCCCGCCGCTGGTGGAGTAGCGCACGTGCCCGATGGCCACCACGCCCTCGCCAAGGCCCGCCAGCGTTGCCTCGTCGAAGACCTGGGTCACAAGCCCCAAGTCCTTCGCCTCGATGACCGTGGAACCGTCGCCCACGGCGATGCCCGCGCTCTCCTGGCCGCGATGCTGCAGGGCCTGCAGCCCGTAGCAGGTCAGGCGCGCCACGTCCTCCCCCGGCGCGTAGACGCCGAAGACGCCGCACTCCTCTTCCAATCGATCCGGCTGCTCGCCGGGAAATATGCTATCGGCCACTAGCCCTCCACTCGCTCTTGCGCGTCGGCGGCAATCTCGCCGGCCGCATCGTCTTCCACCGCCGTGTCGCCTTGGTAGGTGTCGGTGCCAACATAGCTGATGGGCACGAATTCAGCAACATCGGCGAAGGTGATATAGCGCCAGGTGTTGTCGGCTCCATCGCACGTACAGAACCCAAAGAGCTTCGTCGCATCGGCGAGGGTGTCGGTGGTATCGGGGTCGGGCGTGACCACGGACTCCTCCACGAGCCAGTCCTTGAAGGCCGTGAATTCCTCGTCGGTCGGGTAGTTCGGCGTGGCGATGGAGGAATGGGTCATGGGCACGTGCTCCACGGCGAAGGTCTGCAAGCGGTAGTTGCCCTCGGGGGTGAGCAGGTAAATGGTGCGGTGCTCATTGAAAATGGCCGAATCGCGGAACTCGGCGAACAGGGCGAACATGGACCCATTGCGCATATGATGGCCGTAAAGGATGTTCACCTCGTCGGAGAAGTCGCCGGCGTTCTCGCCCGACAGCATGATGGAGCCGAACTCGGCGCCGAAAGAGCCCTCGCCCAGGCTGAAGTTGTGGTGCAGGTAGTACTCCGAGTCGCCGTCTTTGTGAGCCACCGGGTAGTTGATGACGGTGCCGGGCATATACACCCAGGCGACGATGTCCGGATTGATCTCGCGCAGGGCGTCCCAATCGACCACCAGATCAGCCAAGTTCGCGACATGGCCGTCCTCGGGCACTTCAACGACACGGCTGGCAATCTCCTCGTACTCGTTTTGGCCCTGCCAATAGGTGTAGAACAGATAGCCCAGCGTGCCCACCGAGCCGATGAACACGATGAGCGCCAGCCAGAACACGATGCGCCAGAAGCACCCGCGCTTCTTCTTTTTCTTCCTCGTATCGGTATTCTCTGCGGTAGCCATGAGGCGTCCCCCTTCGATATCGATCTCTCTGCGTAGTGCCGGACCGCAGGGACGGCCCTCGGCCGCGCCGCCCACGACGTCCTCGCCGGTCCCGTGCCGGCGCTCTCGCCTTCCCCGGCCCTGCGCCGGCGGAAAACAAAAGGGCCCCCGCAGGGGCCCTGAGCTCACCCCGTCGAGCGGGCGAGCTGCTACTTCTTCATCTCGTCCATGAAGCCCTTGGCGATGAACACCACGATGACGAGCACGATGATGGCCACAACGACCCAGATGGCCTCCATGGGCACTTCGAAACCGAACAAAGACATAGCGGACTCCTTCTATGCAACGGGGCCATCCTCTGCGCACCCGCCAACTTGCTGATGTTGGGTTCATAGTACCCTGAACCCCGGGTTGGCGCAAGGAAAAACCCCGCGACGACGGCGAACTGTCCTCTTGGAGGGCATCACGAGGCGGGGCACTCGCCCAAGCGCTTCTCCAGGGCTTCCACGATGATGCGCAGGGCCTTGATGCGGGCGTAGCGCTTGTCATCGGACTCCAGCACCACCCAGGGAGCGAACGTGGTCGACGTCAAGCGGAACATATCGTCGATGGCGGCCTTGTACTGGGGGTACTTCTCGCGATTGCGCCAATCGTCCTCGGTGATCTTCCACTGCTTGGCCGGGTCGTCCTCGCGGTCCTGGAAGCGGCGCAGCTGCTCCTCGGGGCTCACATCGACCCAGAACTTCAGCAAGATGGCGCCCCAATCGACCAGATCGTGCTCGAACTCGTTGATTTCGTCGTAGGCCCGCGACCACTCGGCCGGCGTGGCGAAACTCTCCACGCGCTCCACCAGCACGCGCCCGTACCAGCTGCGATCGTACATGCCCACGTGCCCCGCCTTGGGCAGGCGCGTCCAGTAGCGCCAGAGGAACGGATGGGCGAGCTCGGGCTTGGTGGGCGCCGGCGACGGGAAGATGGTGTAGGCGCGAGCGTCGAGGGCCTGGGCGACACGCTTGATGTTGCCGCCCTTGCCGGCCGCGTCCCACCCCTCGTACATGAGAATGAGGGGGACCCGGCGCTGGAACATGATGTTCTCCAGGCGGAACAGGCGATCCTGCAGGCGCTTGCGCTCGGTTTTGTATTCCTCCAAGGTGAGCACCAGGCTGTGGTCGATCGTGTCCACCTGGGGGTAGTGCTTCACGATGTCGAAGCGGGACTTCTTGGGGGCCAAATCGTGGGCCGCGGCCGCCTGGGCCTCGGCGCGGGCCAAAGCCACGCCGGTTAACATGCCGCGTCCAGGCTGGGTCGCCGGCGCTGGCACCGCACCGGCTGCCTCGGCAGCGGCGGCCTCTTCCACGGCGCGCTCTTCCGCGAGAAGCGCATCGGCCTTCTCGCGGGCCGCCAGCGACGCCTTCAGCACGTCGTCGGCCTCCTTGCGGGCGAGTGCGCGCTCCAGGGCGTCCACCAGCGTGCTGGCGATGGTGAGGTTCGTGCGGCGCTTGTCCTCGCCGTTGAGCAGCACCCAGGGAGCGAAGTCGTAGTCGCTGCGCTCGAGCAGACGGTCGTACAGCTCGTAGGCGGTCTCGTAGCCGTGATGGCTCTCGAGCTTCTTCTCGGTCACGCGCCAACGGGTCACGGGATCGTCGTGCAGCCGCTGCAAGCGTTCGACTTGGGCTTTCTTGGTCATATGCACGAAGAACTTCACCACCACGTAGCCATCGGCCACAAGCTGCTGCTCGAAGTCGTGAACGGAATCCAAGTAGTGGCGCTCCTCCTTCTTGGGAAGCAGCAGTTTGGCCGGCGCGTTGTAGAGCATATGCTGAATGACCGCCGTATACCAACCGCGATCGTAGAACGTGATGGAGTTCCGCTCGCCTAAGGCCTTCCAGAAGGGCTGCATAATGGGGTAGAAGCCCGTCACGCCGCACTCGCGGCCGACGAACTCGCGCTCGGTGTCCGGATCGAGGTCGAGCCCCACGTAAACCCCGGTGGAGCGGGCGTCTAAGTGATACATGAGATCGGAGATACGACTGCCCTTGCCGGCGCCGTTCCAGCCCTCGAACAGTACCACGAGCCCCACGCCCTCGTTATGAGCCTGCTGCTGGAGCACCACGAGCTTGGCCAGAAGTTCGTCCCACTGCTCCTTGTAGACGGCCTTCTTCATGGGCTTCTTGTTGAACGTGACCTTCTCGAGCATGGCTTTCCTTTCCCCTATCTTTGGGCGTTCGTCTTCTGTGAGAACCGGGCGCTGCGACGCCGGCCTATTTGCCGAACAGGCGGCGAAAGAACCGCGCGATGGCATTGCCCTCAGGCGCCGGTTCCACCACGGCGGCCGGCACGATGGCGCGGCCGTCATCGGTGCGAGCGGCATCGATGACCTCGGTTGCGGGGGCCGGAGCGGGGGCCGGAGCAGGGGCCGGTGCCGCAGCAGCGCTCGGCGCGGTATCGGGCAGCGGGCGCCCCTCTTCCACGGCCGTTGCCGCCGCGGCATCCAACTCCGCGCGTTCGGCCACGGGGCCCTCGGCGGTCGGGGCTGTCGCAGCCGGATCAGCCGCCTCGGCCGGATCGGTCGCAACCGGATCAGAACCGGCAGCAGGGGCATCTTCCGAGGACGCCGTCGCCCCTTGGGCCTCACGGGCCTGCAGAGCGGCCACCTCCTGGGCCACGCCCTTGGTCACCGCCTCCAAAACCGACGCCGCCGTAGCCGTCGCAGCCGCGGCCATGGCATCGGCCGCATCGCGCACGGCCTTGGCCTCGGCCGCCTCCAACTCCGGCGAGCGATGGGCGATAAACTCCGACTCCTCTTCCGTCACCACCTCGTCGGCGCCGGCCGGGGCGCTCCCTGCGGTCGCCACCTCCCCGAGCGGAAACACCATGCGCGCACTGCCGCCGTTGTTGGCCTCCTGACGGGCGGCCAGCTCGGCCGACACGAGCTTCATGCGCTGAGCTTCGGCAATGAGGTACTTCTGGGAATCGAACAGCTCTACCTCCCCGTTCTCGTCGCGCTCAGCGAAGGCGCCGAGCGCCGTGTAGGAGCCGTCGGGCAGAAGCTCGCGCAGCTTGGCGGTGTCGGAGTAGCAGATGCCCAAATACCCCAGCACCTGGTTGCGCAGCGTGTCGTTCAGAATGGGCCAGGCGATCTCGATGCGCTTGTCCATGTTGCGGGTCATGAGGTCGGCGCTGGACAAATACAGCTTGCAATCGTCGCGCGGGCCGAAGCCGTAGATGCGGCTGTGCTCGAGCAGCTGGCCGACGATGGACACCTCGCGCACGCGGTCGGTGTAGCCTTCCACGCCCGGCAGGATGCAGGAGATGCCGCGCACGAACAGGTCGATGGGCACCCCCGCCTGGGAGGCCTCCACCAGCTTGTCGATGACCTCCTTATCGGTGATGGAGTTCGTCTTGAAGAACAGCCCACACTTCTCGCCGCGGCGCGCGCGCTCGATCTGCTCGTCGATGTTGCGCAAGATGTTCTGCTTGATCATGAGCGGCGCGACCCACAGGATGTCGTAGTTGTCCGAGGTGTTCTCCAGCGCCATGTTGCGGAAGAAGTCGGCAGCGTCGTGACCGATTTGGGAATCGCAGGTGATGAACGAGAAGTCGGTGTAGAGCTTCGCCGTCTTCTCGTTGTAGTTGCCCGTACCCAGCTGGGTGATGTGCTGCAGGCCGTTTTCCGTCTGACGCGTGATAGTGCAGATCTTCGAGTGCACCTTGAAGTTGCGGAAGCCGTAGATGACGTGGCAGCCGGCGGCCTCGAAGCGCTGGGACCACTCGATGTTGTTGGACTCGTCGAAGCGGGCGCGCAGCTCGAACAGCGCCGTGACCTCCTTGCCGTTCTCGGCGGCGTTGATGAGCGCCTCGGCCAGATGCGACTGGCTCGCCAGGCGGTACAGCGTGATTTTGATGGAAACGACGGCCGGGTCCACCGAGGCCTCGCGCAGAAGCTGCACGAAAGCGTCCATGGACTGGTAGGGGTACGACAACAGCACCTCGCGCTCGCTCACCTGCTCGATGATGGAGCGCTTGCGATCGAGGCAGGCGGGCCACTGAGGCGTGAACGGCGCCTGGGTGAGCGCGGCGCGCGCCTCGGCGGACAGACGACTGCCCAACCCCCAGGTGTAGCCCATGTTCAGCGGCACGCGGGTGACGAACAGCTGGTGCTCGGCCAGGCCCAACTTCTCCAGCAGAAGCCCCTTCACCGTGCGCGAGAGCGGCCGCTCGCTTTCCAGGCGCACCGGCGCCAGGCGGCTGCGCTTCTTCAGGATGCGCTTCATGTGCTCGCGGTAGTCCTCGCCCTGCTCTTCGGCGCCTTCCGTGGCATCCAAATCGGCGTTGCGGGTCACGCAGATGATGTTGGTGTGCTTGACGGTGTACATCGAGAAGACCTCGGCAGCGAACATCTCGATGGCGCGCTCCACCAGGATGAACTGCAGCCCGTCGCCGGGCAGTTCGATGACGCGGCTCGTCTGGCGCGGTAGCGGGATGATGCCCAGCGTCACGCCCTCGGCTCCCAGATTCTTCGTGGCCTTCGCCTCGGCCTTGTCGCGGGCGCGCTCCTCCTTCGACTTCTTCGCCTTGGGACGCGCCTCCTCATCGAGGCGCACGACGATGTACAGGCCGCCGTTTTCCAGGTGCGGGAAAGGGTGCCGCGCGTTGATGATCTGCGGCGAGAGGAAGGGCAGCACGTTGTCTTCCATGTAGCCGCGCAGATAATCGCGCTGCTCGGCCGTGAGGTCTTCCTTGTGCAAACCGCGAATGCCCTGTTCGGCGAGGAGGCTGCGGACCGTTTTATAGGTTTCCTCGTAGTAGGGGTACAGCTCGTGGCAGCGGGCGTAGATGGCGTCCAGCTGCTGGGCCGGCGTCATGCCGGACTTCGGGTCGATGATGGACTTCTTCAAAAGCGACAGGTCGGTGAGCGAGCCGACGCGCACCATGAAGAACTCCTGCAAGTTGCTCCAGAAGATGGAGATGAAGTTCAAACGCTCAAGCAGCGGCACCGTGGGATCGGCGCCCTGGTCGAGCACGCGCTTGTTGAAATCGAGCCACGAGAGCTCACGGTTCTGCATATAAGGCGGCTTCACAATCGTCGTCGTTGCCGCGGTATCCTTCGATGCCTGTGCGTTCATGGGCCTAGCCTTCTCCCTCTTGTATAGTCGCTGGCCGAAAAAATCAAGCCGCGCACCGGAACGCGCGCGACCTATGTATTTTACCATTCTTTGGACGATTAGCCGAAATTTGGCAACGGGATGTCAACGGCCCTGGAAAAAGCAGTCCGATGCGTCAGGCCGCTCCTAAGATCCTCGCCAAAACGCCCACCCTACAAGCTCGCCGCCCCGAGACAGTTCACCCCATTGGCCTCGCAGATGGCTCTCAGCTTCTTGTCAAACGTGAAGAGCGTAGCAGCATTGCGCCGAGCGAGGACGAGATAAAGCATATCGTAAACAGGGTGGTTGTTCCGCGCAGCCTCATGAAGCGCCTCCAGCAGAAGCGATTCGTCATCCGCATAACCGTCTATCAAATCAAGCGCATTCTGGAAGAGCTCGATGCCTTCCTCCTCGGAAAGACCCCCTATCCGTATGTACTTCCAAGCCACATTGCCCATTTCGGTTACGAAGCATCGCGGAGCGATGATCGCCTCCCCATTGCCCACAAGCATTCTGAGCGCCTGCCCCGCTTCTCCGCCTTGGGCCATCGCCACGGCGGCATTAGCATCCAGAACGATCATTGACACCCCCCTCGTCTTCGATGTCGGCAAAAGGATCAAGGGATGCCATAATGCGATCGGTGCGCTCTTCCCTTCCCTCTCTTACCAATGCAACGATCTCATCAGTCGTCAGCGTCTTGCACTTCCAGTTCAGTTCATCGAAATTGGCGAAAATCTGCTGACGCCTCTGCGCTCGGGACTCCTCGATTGCCCCTCTTTCCTGCCAGAAGCTTCCCTTTGCGACCCCCGCTGAAGCGAGCTGAATATCACCATTGCGCGGCGCGGGGCGTGACAGACGATCTGCATCGAACGGGAAGGACTCCTGCCGCAGCGCCGATGCCTCGGCCAGCATCTCCTCCACGGCGATGATCGTCTGCTGGGCAATAGAGCGATGGTTGCGCGCCGCGTATTCCTTCAGCTCATCGTAAAGCGTCGCCGGAAAATCCCTTACCTGAAGCGCAGGCATCTCTTGTCCTCTCTTCCGGAGCAATCATTGCATGCATTATACCTACTTTTACATGCATATACAAGCGGCCTAGTGCAATCCCCGTTCTGACTATCGTTCTACCGATAGTCAGAACGGGGTCACCGTGGCGATCGCCCTGGCCCGCGTCCTCGGCTGCTCCGTGGAGGATCTGATGCAGGGGGTGTAAAGATCAATCAGCTGCGCCGTCGACGAGCTTGAGGCCGATGACGCAACCGACGAGGCCGGCGATGAGCAGGATGCGGGCGAGGTTTGCGGGCTCCGACCCTGTGGCCATACCGTAGATGACCGTGAGGGCCGCGCCGATGCCCACCCACACGGCGTAGGCCGTCCCCGTCGGCAGCGTCTTCACAGCGAAGGAAAGCCCCAGCATGGAAAGCACCAGGGCCACGACGAACACAATGGTGGGGCCGACATGGGTGAAGCCCTCGGACTTGCCGAGGGCTATGGCCCACACCGATTCCATGCAGCCCGAGGCCACAAGCACAAGCCAACTCATTATTCGTCGATCACCATGGTCGGATTGTCGCGGGTGACGATCTGCTTGGCGAAGATGTCGGCACCCAGGTACTGCTGCACCATGGCGGCCAGCTGGTCGGTGGCAGCCGCCAGATCGTCGGCGCGGGCCGGATCCACGGACTCGATGATGAGGAAGGCCTTCTTCGAATCGTCGGTCAGGGCCGTGCGCTCGCCGTCGCGCCAGTTCCAGCAGCGGCAGATGGCACCGGCATCGTCGCGATAGCACAGCTCGCCTTCCAACGTGGGCGCGTCCTCCTCCTCGCCGAGCGGACGGAACGCATCGCCGCCCTCGGTAATGCCGAGGCGAATGTCACCGGCCATGGCATCGATGTCCTCACCGCCCACGGGCAGCGCGTGCGTAAGCGACACCGTGTTGTAGATGTCCACCGACGGCGTGATGGAGCCCACGGGATTGCCCTTCAGCACGCGCTTCAGCAGGTTCTCGATGGAACAGCGCACTCCCTTCTTCGTCTTGAACTTCTGGTAGGCGTCGCGCCATACGGCCACCACCTCGTTCTGCGAGATGGTGTTGCTCTCCAGGTGCTGATCGGCCTTTCCGTTGGCCTCGGCCAGAGCGCGCGCGATGGCGGCGGCGTCTTCGGGCGCCACCTCTTCAGTCGGCTTCATGTTGTGAGCCACGACGATGCCGATCTGAGCCTCGGGGAACAGCTCCCAAAACGACTCTTCCGTCACGAACTGCTTCATAGGTCTTCCTTTCTCGACGGCCGTCGCGCCCGCAAAGCCCTCAGCTTCGCGTGCCAGCACAAACGCGACGACCTTCTCCAACGAAAAAGCGCCCGCGGGGCGAACATCTTCAAAGGCCTAACGATGTCCGCGCTGCGAGCGCTTCGTGCCTACCCGGCGGCAGGCTATGTGCTTTAAGCTGGCTCCATGATAGCACGATGGCAGCGGCTATATCCAGTTTGGCATTTTCAGAGACCGAACTCCACGAGCAGCGCTTCGCGGTAGGCAGCGTCCTCGGAGACGCGCTTTGCGTCGTCGAGGCGGCCCGCGTCAATAAGACGACCGACGAGAGCTCCTAAGCGATCCATGCCCTGCTCGATACCCTGCTCGATACCCTGCTCGATACCCTGCTCGATGCCCTGCTCGATGCCCTGCTCCAGAGCCTCTTCCCTGGCCCGGCGACAGCGCATCTCGGTCTCCTGCTCATAGGTCAGCACGCGATTCACCCACTCTCGATCTTCGTTGAACGCATCGACCAGAGCGTCGATCTCTTCCGACAACGGCCCCAAGGCCTCTCCAGTCTGGAGGTATCGTAGCACATCCCGCAAGCCGGGATCAGCAGCTGTCTCCCACGCTGTGGCATTGAGCACCACCCAGGGAGAGCCGTCCCCTACATCAAGATCTCGATAATCAATGCACTGCCGCTCAATCACGTACAATGGGGAGCCTTTGCCATAGGCGTCGAAGGTGCAGACGAACATCACGTAGCTCTCAGGCAGATCACCGAAGTCCGCCCCCGCGCCCAGCTCGCCCACGTCCATGGCGGCCTGGTAGTAGCGCATGCGACGCCCTAGGTCGCGTTCCTTTGCGACTTGCATCTCGATGTCATAGACCCGCCCGTCCCCTCTGGCGAACACATCCAGGCGCACGCCCCGCCCTGACGTCAGCGGCTCGAAGCACTGCTCGGCGTTCAAGTAGGATATCTCGCCCGCCTCTATCCCAAGCGCGGCGCGCAGAATCTTGCGGCAAACATCCTTCTCGCATAGTACTCGATTAAACATCCAGCGGTCCTGGAACCCCAGTTTTCTCTTTGTCATCATGAACCCCCTTCGATCAGCGACAAGTCGATGGAGGGACATTCTGCCAGAGCACGACCGTAGCAATGACGCGGGAAAGTCCCGTTCTATTCCTCGCGCCAACCGCAACGGAGTCGCACTAGAGTCGCATCTTCTACCCGATGCCGCCGTAGAAGATGCCGAGCACGATGACCAGCGCGGTGATGCCCACGAACACGTAGCGGGTGAACACGTTGAACCACGCTCCCAAAGGCTTCTTGCGCCCCAGCTCCGCCTGGCTCTTCGCGAAGCCCGCCGGGCACACCCAGAAGAACATGATGGCCGCCAGGAACGCGCCCACAGGGATGACGTAGATGGAGATGACGTCCATCCAGTCGCTCACCGAGCTGCCGCCTTCGATAAACAGGCCCACGGCCACGGCAGCCACGGCGATAATGCCCACCGACGCCAACCGCGACAGTCCCAGCTGTTTCTGAAGCGCCTCCACCGGTGCCTCGAACAAATTCATGAGGCTCGTGATGGCGGCGAACACCACGGCCACGAACAGGATGACCGCGAAAACGCCGCCGAAAGGCATCTCCTGAAACACCTGGGCCAGCGTGATGAACAGAAGCGGCGGCCCAGAGGACACGTCCAACCCGAAGGCGAACACCGCCGGCACCACCACGCACGCGGACACGAGCCCCGCGATGGTGTCGAAGATGGCGACGTTCTTCGCCGCGTCCACCACGTCCACGTCTCGCTTCAGGTAGCTGCCGTACACCAGCGTGCCGCAGCCGGCCAACGACAGGCTGAAGAATGCCTGGCCGAGCGCGTACACCCAGGTAGTGGGATTCAGCAGCGCCTCCCAGCGGGGCACGAGCAGGTACAGATAGCCCGCTTCCGCCCCCGGCAGCGTGGCCACGCGGATGGCGATGATGACGAACAGCACGAAGAAGGTGGGCATGAGCACCTTGTTCGCCTTCTCGATGCCCCGGGACACGCCGAGGATCATGATGCCGAAGGTGATGGCCAGCCCCAGCAAGTGGAAACCCACGTTACCGAAGTCCGACGCCATGGCTCCGAAGAAGGCGCCCGTATCGGTTTGGGCCATAAGCTCGCCGGTCATCGCCGAGAACAGGTAATGGCAAGCCCAGCCCAGCACCACGGCATACCCGATGGCCAAGGCGAGCGACCCCAGCGTGGGAATTAGCCCGATGATCTTGCCGATGCGCTCGCCATGCCGCACGCCGCGCATCTCCATGGCGCGCCCGAAAGCGCCCATGGGGCCGGTGCCCATGGCGCGGCCGAAGGCCATCTCCCCGATCACGCCAGTGAAGCCGAGCAGGGCCACGAAGATGAGGTACGGAATGAGGAAGGCCGCGCCGCCCAGCTGGGCCACACGGTAGGGGAACAACCAGATATTGGCCATGCCCACCGCACTGCCCACGCAGGCGAGGATGAACCCGGTGTGGGTGGCCCAGGTGTCGCGACGCCCGCGACCCGAACCGCCCGATGGGTTCGGCGCACCGACGGCCGTCTCCTCTCCGACCTCGATGGCCCGCGCCTCCTCCGCAATGATGTTGTCGTCTCTTGTCGCCACAGCATCCTCCTTGAATTTCTGTGACTTCCATCATAGCGAAAGGCACGAAACGAACAAGCAAGTTCTGGCCAGAGGGAGAATCCTGCACACTTTTCCGGCGCGTTCAACAAGGGGCAGCAACGCCAGCGGGATGCTAGGAATGCAGGAAACCGCTCGCTTCCATTTCGTCGAGCCAGGCGGCCACCTCATCGCGGGACTGAGCGGGAGTGCCGTTGAAATAATGGCGCAACGCATCGGCGATGCCCTCGGCGGAAAGCCCCGTGAGAGCCAGCGCGAGAATGGAGCCTCCCATCTTGTTCATGGCGAAGCACTTGCCCTCGGCATCGTACAGGGAAACGCCCTGGCCGCTTCTTGCCAGATAGGCCCCGGGAGCAAGGGTTCGCGTTTTCATGTCGCCCGTCCTTTCGGCAGCAGATAAAGCAGGACCGAGGACAGAAAGCTCTTGCGCCGATCACTACCAAGAAATAACGACAGTGTAACGGTGACTCCTTGTAAATAACCCCAGGTTAACAGCGATGTCATGTTCTGTTGCCAAAGCGAAATCAATGAGCTGCTCGCTTATAGAAGAACACAATCGAGCGAGCCTTACGATTCCGACGAGCAAAGTCATTTTCGAAATCTCCCAAGAAAATGCCAGTTCGATCCCGCTTTGGCAAGAAGGGGAGGCGGCTGAGGGGTGAAAATGCCAGTTTAGCCCTGCTTTGGTAAGAAACAGCGCCGAAGCTCTTACCATTTCGGGGTCGAACTGGCATTTACTGCATTGTTTCCGAAAAACGGAACCTGTCGGTCGCCTTCGCCTTACACGCAGGCTTCCACCACGGCGGCGATGGCCTCGGCGTGCGCTTGCGCGGCGGCCGGATCAACCGCCTCCACCATCACGCGCACCACCGGCTCGGTGCCACTCGGGCGCAGAAGCACGCGGCCGTCCTCGCCGAGTGCCTCCTCAGCGGAGGCCACGGCAGCGGCCACCTCGGCGCTGTCCTCCACAGCATGCTTGTCGTTCACACGCACGTTAATCAGGGTCTGCGGCATCTTCTCCATGACCTGGATGGCCTCGGCCACGGGCTTGCCGGAACGGATGACCGCCGCCAAGAACTGGCAGGCCGTCATGAGGCCGTCGCCCGTGGAGTTGTGATCGAGCAGAATCATGTGGCCGGACTGCTCGCCGCCGATGGAGTAGCCGTGCTCGCGCATGGCCTCCAGAACGTAGCGGTCGCCTACCTTGGTCTGCACCACGTTGATGCCCATCTCTTTCATGGCGCGCACGAAACCGAAGTTGCACATCACCGTGGACACAACCGTGTCGCCGGCCAGCACGCCGCGTTCGCGCATATCGAGCGCGCAGACCGCTTCCACCATATCGCCGTCGATCTCGGTGCCATCGGGCGCCATGAGCATGACGCGGTCAGCATCGCCATCATGCGCAATACCCACATCGGCACCCGTCTCGGCCATAAGCGCGCGCAGGGGCTCGAGATGAGTGGAGCCGCACCGCACGTTGATGTCCATGCCGTCGAAATCATCGTTGATGACGCTCACCTCGGCGCCCAACCGCCGCAGAGCCTCCGGGGACGTGAGCGAGGAAGCACCGTGACCCGTATCCAAAGCGATGCGCAGGCCCTTGAAGGAAATGCCCTGCTCCTCGATGGAACGGGCTGCATGATCGATGTAAATGTCGCAAGCGTTTTCCAGCGGAATGACCACGCCCACCTCGGCACCAGCAGGCATCTTGATTTCGGAAGCCAGATAGCTCGTCGCATCGGCGGGAGCATCGGGCGCAGCGGCTTGAGCGGCGCTCCAGGCAGCCTCCTCGGCGGCAGCGACCTCGCCTTCCAATCCACCGTTGACGATGAAGGCCTCGATCTCGTCTTCCACGGCGTCGGGCAGCTTGAAACCCTGGGCGTCGAAGAACTTGATGCCGTTGTACTCCGGCGGATTGTGAGAGGCGGAGATGACCGCGCCGCCCGCCGCGCGCATTTCGCGCACGAGCAGGGCCACGCCCGGCGTGGGGATGATGCCTGCCTCGAGCACGGTACCACCGGCACTCATGATGCCCGCGGAAAGGGCGGCGCCCAGCATGTCGCCGGAGCGGCGCGTGTCGCGACCCACAACGATAGTCTTGCCGAGATAGATGGCGGCGGCCTGGCCGAGACGATAGGCCATCTCGCAGGTCAGCTCCACATTTGCGATACCGCGCACGCCATCAGTTCCAAACAGTCGGGCCATGAAATCCTTCTTTCCTTCAACTCGGGGGCTCCCCCGAAGTTCTTCATACCGTTTCGCTCGCTCAGGCTGCCGCGAGATTCCCGTCTCTTCCCCGCACAAGACCTGCAGCTGAACGCTACTTTCCGCGTCGTACGAACTCGTCGTGCAAGCGAACGGCGCCGTGCGGCCGCTCTCCTTCGGTCATGCGATTGTTCAGCTCGGCAGCAAACTCGTCGAGCGTGATGCCGTAGCGCTCCAGCACGACGAGAAGATGATACACCACATCGGCGGCCTCGTAGCGCAGATGATCGACCGCCTCGCCGTACTCCGGGGGCAGCTGGACGGAAAGGGGGAAGTCGGCGCCGCCGTCAGCCGTCTCCGCACCGGTAGTCGTCCCGCCAGCCTCAGTCGCCTCCAACGCCACAGCCGCCGCGAGCGAGGACGTCGCCCAGCCCTCTACGTCCTTGGCGGCCAGAGCCACCTCCCCGGACTCTTCCATGACCTTCTTCAGCACGCCGTCGACGTTGCCAGTCAGAAGCCGGTAGGTGTAGCTCGCCTCATCGGCGTCGCGACGCGCGGCGATAGTGGCAGCGAGCGCCTCCAACGTCGCGCCAATCTGCGAGGCCGGGGCCGCCTCGCCTTCGGGGATGAACGTCTTGTTGACCATTGAATGCAGCACTTTCTCTCGACCAGCCACCATGATGTTTCGTTCTATGATACCCGCCTGCAAAAGCAAGGGCGGCCCGAAAGCCGCCCCTGATAAAAATCACAGGTTTTGAAAATACCCTATGCGCGCTCCTCGCAGGGGGCGAACTTGGTCGCCCCTAGGTCTCGGGCATGATGCCGTCTTTGGAGGGCAGACCAAGGTCTGCCCCTACGGGATCGACCGGTACGATCGCTCGGAGAAGATGCCCGCAGGCGAAAGCGCCCTTACGCTTCTTCGGGTTCCAAATCGTCCAAAGCCGGTGCGGCAGACGTTTTCGCCTTGCCACCGGAGCGCACCGTGGAGAGGGCATCGGCGAAGGGAACGGGCTTGCCGCTGACGACGCGGAAGGAGATGGCACTCGTGGGGCAGGCGTCGATGCAGTCGCCGCAGCGGGCGCAGTCGTGCAGGGGCAGCTCGCCCAAGTCGGGGTGACGCAGGTTCACGTCGAAGGTGCAGGCCGTGGCGCAGCGGCTGCAGGCCGTACCCTTGGCCGTCTCCAGGCAGCGCTCGTTGTCGATGACCGGCATGCCCGTGCGGCTGAAGCGGGAGATGAGGCTCATGAACGCCGAGATGGGGCAGAACCGGCCGCACCATTTGCGCAAGAATACCAGCTCAATGACAAGCATGGCCGGCACGAACAGAAGCGACCAATTCAAGTCGCCCGCGCCGAACAGGCTCACCAGCAAGGCCACCGCTGCGAAAGTGAGGCCCACGGGGCACACGAGGCAGAACACGGGGAACCCGAACACAGCCGTCGTCAGCAGCGCACCGCCGAGCACCGCATGGCGCGAGTCGAAAGGCGCGTTGCGCTTGGCGTGGCAGGCTCCGCAGGCGGCGCAGTCGTGAGTCGCCGACGCCTCTTTCAGCGCTGCGATCTCCTCGGCGGCGAGGGCCTGGTTCGCTTGAGAGAGGGCCTCCGCCTCCTGCTCGCGCGTTTTCACGGGCTTGAAGAACTCCTTCACTCGGCGCCACAGGGTCACGGGGCAGATCCAGCCGCAGAACAGGCGGCCCAAAAGCAGCACGAGGGCGATGGCCACCACGATGCTCAGCACCGCACGCGGGATGAGGGTCTTGGCCGCCACCATGGATAGCAGCGCGCCCACCGGGCACAGAACCGCGATGTCGTTCGCCCCGAATCCGCACCAGGTTCCCGTGGCCACGCCGGCAATAAGGCAGACGGCCAGCGCCGCAAAAGCCACAGCGGCCACCGCAGTGCGCGCATTCTTGAACTTCATGACGACCCCCTACCCTTCCAGCGGCTTCACGACAATGGCACGCTCCGAGGCGTTCATGGTGGAGCCGGCCTGGGCCGACACGCACACGGCCTCGCAGGCGCCGCAACCGTTGCACTTCTCGGCATCCACCACGGGCAGCCGCGTGTCCAGGGCATCCGCCGCATCGGCGTTCTGGTAGTAGATGGCCGCATTCTCCTCGCCACGCACCTGGATGCACACGTCGTGGCAGAAAGCGCAGAAGCTGCTGCGGTAGGCGATGCACGTTTCGGTATTCAGCACCGCCACGCCAATGACCTCGGTTTCGGGTGCGTAATCGACCGGCAGCTGCAAAGCCCCGGAAGGGCACACAGCCGCGCAGAGGGGCACGCCTCCGTTGCGCTCGGCGCAGAAATCACAGTAGCGGAAATCGTCCAGCTGACCAGGGTAGCAGTCGGAGAACTCCATGCGCGGCGTGCGCGTATTCAGCACGCCCGCATCAAGAGAGGCAGCCACGATCACCTTCTCGGGGCACGCCTCGATGCAGCGGTAGCAGTGCACGCAGCGGGACACCAGGTTCTCCTCGTCCTGTCCTCCCGGCGGTCGCACGAGCGGCTCGCTGCCCACATAGCGCAGCGCCCCCAGCCCGGCCATGGCCACGGTAGCGCCCACGCCAATACACAACGTCCGCCGCGTCAACGGATTTCCACCAGCCATGCTCATCCTCCTCTCTCGGACTTATCAACAGGAATGGGAGCGACCGATCAACCAGCCGCCCCCATTCCCGGCGCTTCTAGGAAAGCGCGCTCGTCTCCACCCAGATGGCGGGACGCACGCCAATGTTGCCGCCGAGCGTGCTCTTAAGCTCGCTTCCGTGGTCGTCGAAGCCGTCGTGCAGCTCGCCGGCCATGCGGTAGCCGTCGCCGTGCACGTAGCCGTCGTCGGTCACCACCGAGGCGTAGCCGGCGTAGTAGCCGTTGGAGCGCAGCCACCAGGCCGCCGCGCCGTCAGGCTGCTCGTCGTTGCTCGCCACGCCCACGTAGACGCCCTGCTTCACGGCATAGTCGGTGGGATGGGCCACGCGAGCCGCGTTGTTGGCGAAGTACTGTTTCGCCTCGGCCAGGCTCAGCAGGAAGACCTGGTCAGTCGTCTCTTCGGCCGCATGCACCGAAGGGTCCGCCGCCGTGGCCGCCGTATGGGACACGTTGTTCTTCGTATCGGCGAGTGTCGTGGCGGCGATGGCGCCCTTCTCATCGGCGCTGAAGGCCGCATTCAAAAACTCGCCGTTCAGCCACGTGCGAATCGAGCTCGTCGCCCATTCCACGTCCTTCTGGGGGCGCGGCGACTGCACCGACCACTGGTACGGCTCGGCCGTGTTGTCGTAGGGCACGGCATCCAGCACCGACTCGCTGATGAGCAGCGTCTTGCCGTTCTCCTCGGCAAGCGCAAGCCACGTGATGTCCTGACCCTGGTAGCTGCCGAAAGTGACCGTATCGAAGCTCTGCTCGTCGGCGGACTCGGCACCGGTATAGGCCAGTTGGGTGTTGTCGCCCTTGGAAGGGTCGCTCACCGGCGCGCTTTCCGTAGCGCACCCGGCGAGGCCAAGTGCGAGCGCTCCGGCGGCAAGCGCCAGGCCAGCCCGCTTGTATATTCCTCGCATGAGAACCTCCTTGTCTCATTTCTCGAAGGGCGGGGAGGCGCACGCGCACGCGGCCTCCCCGAAGCCCGCTAGTACAGCATGAACAGGGTCTCGCCCATGGTGTACATCATGATGCGCAAAGCCACGGCACACACCAAACCGGCGATGGCGACCACCGCGCCCCACACCTTCCACGCGCCCTGCTTCTTGCCCAAAAGCGCGCCGACGAGGGCGACCACCAGGGCGATGACCGCCACCACAAGGGCCGCCAGCGAGTCGCCCGTGAACAGCGACACATTGGCCGGGTTGGCCATAGCCACGTTCGGGTGCGTCGGATCGAAGTAGTACTGGAAGGACTGGAAGGTGGCGCTCGAGGCCTCCATGGCGAACATGTAGGCCGCCGAGAGCACGGCGTTTACCGCTGCGCCGATGACCGCGAGAAGCCCGATACCCTCGATTTCAATGCCACGCGCGGCGCCGATGAAGGCCACGGTGGCCGGGCCCATGACGCAGGCAGCGCCCAGAAGCGATAGCAGCTGCAGCACTGTGTCCCAAGCGGGCAGCGACGGCATCATGTAGCTGTGGCCCATGGCCACGATGAGCACGAGCACGAGCACGATACCCACCACGGCGAGCCACTGCGGCACCGTGTTGTCCTCGGAGCGGCGCAGCATCAGGAAGAACAGCACCATAGCCACCGCCAGAAGCACAATGGCGATGAGCTCCTGGGTGATACCCGAAGTGATATGCCCGAACCCATTGAACAGGTTGAACGGATGGGTCAGATGGAACACGACGGCGATGCCGCCCACCACGAGCACCGCGGCCGAGCAAATGAGCGCCGGCAGCTGCACCGCACCACCGCGCTTCTGCAGCGCGAGAATGCACTGGGTGCCGAAGATACCTGCGGCCCAGGCCAGAAAGCTCGTGAAGATAACGAGCGGGATTTGAATCTCCATGGGCTACTCGACCCCCTGCCACTTGATATTGCGCATGATGTAGAACATGCTCGGTCCGTTGCCCACATCGGTGAGCTGATACACCTGGTCCTCGGTAAAATCGTTCACGAAGTCGCCCAGCTTCTCGCCGCGCGGGCCCTCGAAGGACTCGATGCCGGCTTCGGCATCGCCGTACCAGCGGGCCATGCCGCAGCACTGGCTCACGCACTGGGGCAGCTCGCCCTGGGCCGTGCGCTGCTGGCACAGCGTGCACTTCTCCACGACGCCCTCTTCCTCGTTGAGGTAGCGCACGCCGTAGGGGCAGCTCATGACGCAGAACTGGCAGCCGATGCACTTCGACTTGTCAATCTGAATGGTGCCGTCGGGCAACTTGTGCGACGCCTCGGTGGGACACACCGACACGCACTGGGGGTTCTCGCAGTGCTGGCACTGCACGTTCAAAAAGTAGGTTTCGACATCCGGAAACTGGCCGGAACCGCCCTCTTTGGGGGTGGGGCCCACGCGCAGGGTCTTGTTCCAGAAATTGCCGATGGGCACGCCGTTGACCACTTTGCAGGACACGCTGCAAGCGAGGCATCCCACACACCGGTCGAGGTCGGTGCAAATAGCAAGCTGTGTCATTTCTCCCACTCCTTTCTCTTACGCGTCGAACTTATCGGGGTGAATGCCCTCGGCGCCAATGGCCCACAGCTTCAGGCGCGGATCGGACGAGTCGTGGATGATCTCGGTGCCGTCGTTGCCGCAGGGCACGGGGTTGCCGAAGGGGCTGTTCTCGGGCGTGGCCTTGTACACCTTCACCGGATAGCCGCGCACCGTGGACGAGCCGTTGTACTTGTCCTGGGCCGTGCGGTCGACGATGCAGTTGATGCAGGACAGTTTGAAGCCCTTGTCGGCCTGGGCCAGCTCCGGGTACCACCACTGGTGCTCGCAGTTGATAGTGCCAGGCGCGATGCCGTAGTAGAGGTCCACGGTCTGGCGCACCTTGCCCCAGGGGCTCTCGATCCAGGCCCAATCGCCCTGCTCCAGGCCGAGCTCGGCGGCTGTTTCCGGGTTGATCTCCATGCGGGGCACCGGCCACAGCTCGCGACACCACGGCAGCTGGCGATGCTCGCTGTGGAAGTACACGGGGATGCGGCGGCCGGTGATGCAGAGGATCGGGTACTCCTCGTAGGTTTCCGCGTCGCGCACCCGGGAGTGGATGCCCTCCACGTAGTAGGGCAGAGCCTCGGTGTGGAAGCCCGGCGTCACCTCGGGGCCGTCGGAGCCCTCGGGGAAGTGGGACTCGATGGTGGTGGCCCACAGCTCGTGCTTCATGGTCGGCGTGGGGAAGCCGGGAATGTTGATGTTCAGCTTCGTCGGCTGCTGATGGGGCGCCTTGCGGTAGGCCTGGCCGATCTCGTAGCGGCGGTAGGAGCCCCAGTCGTCCGGGAACACTTCCTTCATGTTCCAGGTGCCGTGCTCCTGGTAGGCGGCCACGAAGTCGTCCCAGGAGTCATAGGGAGCGCAGCCGCCGCCGTGCTCGGCATCGAGGCACTCGTACTCCAGGGCGAGCAGGTCCACAGGCTTGCCGGTCTCGGCCGACTTCTTCTCCCAGTAGGGATCGTCCGGGTCGGTGGAGAAGGGCACGCCGAAGTAGGGGCCAAGCTCCAGGAAGTACAGAGGATCGCTCTTGCACTCTCCCGGAGGGTCGACGGCGCGCACGCACAGGCTGAAGGAGCCGCCGGAACCCTGGGCGATGCGCTGGGCGTTCATCTCGGTCCAGTGGCACACCGGCAGAAGGATGTCCGCCGCACCCGAGGTCGGCGAGTGCCACAGGTTCGCCTCGAAGAGGAAGTCCAGCATGAGCAGGGCCTCCCAGTTGTAGCTGGCGTTGGCCATGTTCATGTGGTCGCCGGAACCGATCATGCCCGCGTGAATCTCGTAGGGGGCATTCGCGTCGCGGTGCATGTACTCCATGACCGAGTTGCAGTCGGCCCACACGGCGTACCAGTACAGCATGGGGAACTTCTCGTAGCCGGCGATGCGGTTGTACAGCCCGAAGAACGGCGCGCGCACGAAGGAGGCGGGGTTCGAGCCGCCGTCGGCGCCAGGGTACATGGCCGTGGGGCCCGACTGGGTGGTCCAGCCGTTGGTGGCGCCGCGCTGGCCGCCGGGGGTGTCGATGGCGCCCACCATGGCGCAGGCGGCCATGATGGCGCGGCAGTTCTGAGTAGACTGGCCATGATGCTCGATGGCCAGGCCGTAGTTGATGCCGCCGTTGGGGATGCGCGGATCGTCGCGGGTGGCCCACTCCAGGCAGGCGTCGGTCAGCAGCTGCGCGTCCACCTCGGTGATCTCGCTCACTTTCTCGGGGGTGAAGCCCTCCAGGTACTCGGCCCAGATGTCCCACACGGGGCGGCCCTTATGGGTGGTGCCGTCCTTCAGCTTCACATCGAATTCGCCATACATGGCCGGGTCGATGAGCGGGTTGAACTCGGAGAGGTCGTACACCTTGCCGGGCTTCTTCGACTCGTCGTCGCGCAGGCGGGAGAGATCCTGGTCGAAGTAGCTCGTGGACTTCTGCCAGTCCTCGCCCTCCCAATGGGCCTCGCCCACCTCCGGGTGTGCCTGCCAGTAGGTCCAACGGTTGTTCAGCTGGTCGAACACGAGGTAGCGCTGCGGGTCGCCGTCGCCTTCGATCTCCCAGTCCACCATGGTCGGGTCGATGTCGGCCTCGGTGAGCAGGCGGGTCTGGTAGGCGTAGGGGTAGCCGCCGTTCTGCACATGCTCCTCGTAGCCGGTCGGGTCCATGTCCGGCACCACGATGAACGGCGAGTTCGACCAACGCTTCAGGAACTGCCAGTCGCACAGATCGTTCTTCAGGATGAGGTGGCACCAGCCGAGCGCCAGCGCGTTGTCGGTGCCGGGGCGCAGCGGCAGCCAGTACTTGGCGGTACGTCCCAGGTTCGTCTGGCGCGGATCCACCGAGATGAAGGCGTCGGCGCAACGGGCGACGTCCACCACGGTACGGGCTGCGTCGTCGTAGTTCGACTGCGACTGCTCGGTGGCCCACTGCACGAACTTCGTGGAGTGGTTGATCAGCTCCGACCACGACCAGGCCTGCACATTGTCGATGCGGCTGGCGAAGTGGCGCGGGCCCTTGCACACCTGGTAGGCGGCCACGATGTTCGGGGTGCCGAACAGAAGCAGCGCCATGCCGGCATCGGACTGCATGCACCACTGACGGCCCGTGCCGCACCAGGTGAAGGTGGACTCGTTGCCGTACTTCGCGGTGATCTCCAGAATGTTGTCGGCGATGGTCTGGTAGGCCTCGTCCCAGGAAATGCGCACCCAGCCGGGATCGTCGTCGCCCTTGGGGTTCGTGCGCTTCATGGGGTACTTGATGCGGTCGGGGTGGTAGGCCGCCTGAATGGACGCTTGGCCCTTGGAGCAGTGGTTGCCCATGGTGAGGAAGCAGTCGGCGTCGCCCTCGGTGCGAATGACCTTGCCGTCCTGCACGTACACCCATACGCCGCACTCCACCTTGCCGCAGCCGCGGCAGCAGGAGCGGATGCGCGTGACCGCCGATTCGGTGGCGGCGGCGTTCTCGTTCTCGGCGAGAGCAGCGGTGGGGCTGGCGGCACCGGCAACGGCAGCCACGGCGGCAGACACGGCGGCGGTCTTGACGAAAGACCGGCGCGTCATGTTCAGCTTGCCCATTTCATCCTCCTTCTCTTCTTTCGGGTTCTCTCTTTAGAAAGCTTGGAAGTCCCCTTGGGGCGGAGACATCTCACAAGCTTTTCTGACGTACACGTTACGCGCTTGGGGTGGCATAAGGAATTTCCGAAGATGCCGGGTTGACGGGCTGGCAATGCCCATTCGGCATTGCTTATGCGTCAGCGGCATAAGCGGCGGCAGCCGTTGAAAGCGAGGCCTCCGAGAACAGCGAAATGGCGAACGGGCAGGGCGCCGGAGGGGTGGCGTCCTGCCCGTTCAAGGGAGGGGAAAGACGCCCGGATCGTGAGGTTAGGGAAGAGGGGAAGCGCGATCCGGGCCGGGGTAAGCTTAGTGAATGCGAGAATCGAACTCAACGACGGTGCCGTCGGTGTATTCGATGCCCCAGATGGAATAATCGAGGCTGAACACCGGCTCGGCGAGAACTTCGCTGGCACCCTCGGGAGCCTCGGTGGTCGCGTCAGCTGCGGCGTCGTCCGCCAAGTCGGAGGGCTGAGCGATACCAAGCTCTTCGATGTCTTCAGTAACAACAGCCGCCTCGTCGGCCTCAAACGAACCTTCGCCTTCGGCCGCCGTTTCAGCGGGAACGGCCGCTTCATCTTCGGCATCTTCATCCTGGGCGGCCAGAGCGGCGCGGTAGCGAGCCTGTTCCTCTTCGAAGGCGGCCTCTTGAGCGGCGAGGCTCGCCCGGGAAGGGATGCGGATGCGGGCCACGTTCTCGTCGAAGACGCCCTCGGCGGCAAGCGTGCGCACCTTGTCGCAGAGAGCCGGAGCTTCAGACGGAATGCGGTTTTCGTCGTCCACCTTCAGGCGCAGCGCGGCATGGGGGGCGAAGTCGAAGTCGGCCCACTGGTAGGTCACGTTGCCGGCGCCCAGGGGATGCAGCACCGTGTTGTAGTTGTGCATGGCTGTGGACATATTGCGCGTGGCGTTGACAAGCCAGGGCATGAACGAAGCGCGCCACAGCTGTTCAGCAGCAGGGTCAGACGCATCCCAAAAGGGCTTCATGAGGCGGACGTTCAGACGCATGAGGTTGCCCTCGGCACGTTCGCCTTCGTCCAGCTCGGACACGACGGACTGGGCCAGGTACATGTAGCTGCGCTTGATCTCGGCAGCAGCGGTATCCGAGTACTCCTCGGGCCGAAGCCTCACCTGAAGCACGAGCGACGGTTTGGGCAGCATGGCATCCTCCTTCATCCTGCAAATGCGTCCCGAGCGCAACCGCGAAGGCCAGCCCGAGACGGAGCGTTTCGAGGCCCAGTATCGGGGCGCGCTGCGGCGCCGTCAACGGGAAATCTGACAGCATGTCGAATCGGAATAAGCTCATGGAGCGCAAGCATCATCCAAGCCAAATCGTCATGAGAACATGCTCCTGAACAGGCTTGACGCATAAATTTATGCCTCGTTAAGATCGTGGCATCGCACAACTCGCACCGAGGAGGCCCCATGACTGACCGCACCGAAACCGATGAGATACTCGACGGCTACCTGACCGCCGACTTCGACCCCTTGCAGGCCTTCGTCTTCGACGACGACACCGACGCCGACGATGAGGCCCCCTCGGTTCTCGCCGAGGGCCCCTTCAATATGCCGAACCCCGAAGCCGCCCCTCAGTTCCAGCGCGACCTGGTCGCCTTCGACAACGGCGAGACCGCCGAGGAGCGCATCGACGCACTGTTCGCCCAGATGCCCACCTTCCACAAAATGCTCTTCACCATCATGGGCACGTGCGCATCCCCCCTCCCCACGGCCGACCTTGAGGAGGTCATCGCCGAGATGAAGCGCCACCACCACTCGGTCTACGAGCCGCTGACCTTGTGCAACTTGCTCGAACGCGCCGGGGCCATCGCTCAGACCGACGAGAACGGCACCCCGCTGGCCGAGGTGGAGCAGGAACCCTTGCGCGTGGAAGTGGAAGGCGTCGAGTACTGGCGCGTCGCCCCGGCGCCGGAGGTGTTCTGGAGCCTGACCGAGGCAGGGGCCGCCAAGCTGGACAGCTATCGCCCGATGGAGATGATCGCCGCCCTGTACGAGGCAGAGCCGCAGTACGGCGCCATCTTCACCACCTGCCTTGAGCTGTGCGCTCGCGACGGAGGCGCCAGCCTACGCGAGATCGGGGACGTGGTGGACGACGAACCGGTGCTGCAGAACCCCAAGCGCTACGCCATGTACTTCATCGACAAACTCGAGCATGCGGGCGCCGTGGAATGGACGGGCCAGTGGTCCGCCACCGAGCACGGCCGCGCGTATCTGCACGCCGACAACGAGAACTAGGGAGGCAACCATGACTATCGCGACCCGCAAAGATGACGCTGCCGAGACCACCGAGAACGCTGCCCTCGGCACCGATACCAACGACGAGGGCGTCATGACCGCCGAAGATCTGGCCGCGCTCTGCGAAAGCCGCGGCGAGACCTACAGCTTTCTCGCCCGCCTGTTCCGCGAAGAGGTTGACGAGGCGCTGCTCGCCCAGCTGAACGACACCGATTACCCCGTCTCTTCGGGCAACGGACTCATGGACGAGGGCTATTACCAGATCGCCAAGTACCTCTCCAACGCCTGGGTCGACCCCCTCATGAAGCTGTCGGTGGACTACACCCGCGCGTTTCTGGGCTCGGGCATCGACACCTATTCGGCGGCCTATCCCTTCGAATCCGTCTACACTTCGGAAAAGCGCCTGCTCATGAGCGATGCCCGCGACGAGGTGCTCGCCATTTACCGCTCCTGCGGCCTGGAAAAGTCCGAGTCCTGGACCGTCGGCGAGGATCACGTGGCCGTGGAGCTGGAGTTCATGGGCGTTCTGGCTCACCGGGCGGCGAAGGCCCTGCGCGCCGGCGACGAAGAGCGCGCCTTCTCGCTCATCAACACCCAGCGCAATTTCATGGACGACCACCTCGCCAGCTGGGTGCCGGTGTTCCTTAGCGATACCCGTCGGTTCGCCGACACGACCTTTTACCAGGGCGTTGCCAATGTGACCGAGGGCTTTTTGGAAGAGGACGCCGCCCTGCTCGCCGATCTGGTAGCGGCCTAAGCCTGAAGGGAGGACGCGACCATGGACCTGTCGCCCTACGCCACTGCGGCCGAAGTGCACTCCGTCGAGGGGCGCGTCGGATGCGGCAAGACCCAACGGCTTGCGGAGGCCGTCCTGGATCTTTTGGCCCAAGGCGTGCCGCCGCGAGAAATCATCCTGTTCGCCGCCACCCCCGCTGCGGTCTGCGCCCTCGAGCGGCGCCTTAAGGCGGTCGTGCCCCTTGAGGACCTACCCTTGGTGACGACACTGCCGCTGTACGCGCTCGACGTGCTGTCCTCTCCGCAAGCCGAAGCCCGCACGGGTCGGCGGGGCCGCATCCTCATGGGCTTCGAGGAGCGCCTTCTTCTGGAAGATGTGAAAACCTCCGGGGTTGCACCGCGGCGCATCAGCGAAATGCTGAAATTCTTCTACCGCAGCTGGGCCGATCTGGAGCCCATGAGCGGCGATTGGTTCTACGACGAGCAGGAAGAGCGCGTCTTTCGCCTGCTCGTCGGTTCCTTGCGCCATCGGGAGTCCTACCTCGCCTGCGAGCTTCCCCGCGCCGCCTTCGATTACGGCCAGCGCTTCGCCCATGACCTGGAGGCCTTCCGCCGCGATTACGTTCTCGTCGACGACTACCAAATGGCCAGCCGCGCGTCCCAATGCCTCGCGGGCCTTCTTGCGCGCACGGCGCTCCTTGTCGCGAGCGAGCCGTGCGCCCGCACGCACGGCTCGGAAGATTACCCGCATTTCTCGGGCATCGAAGAGCTCGTTGCCGCCAACCCCAACGCCGTTCGCGAAACCCTGGCCTACAGCCATCTCAGCCGCGTGGTGACCGACGCGGTCAACCTCCTGGCCGCCGACGAGGCCCTCGATGCGCGACCGATACCCTGCGCCTGCACCGATCAGGGAGGCTGCGAGGCGATGGCTTTCGAGCGCCCCGAGAGCGAACTGAAGGGCGTCGTTTCGCTGGTGAGCCACCACCTCTCTTGCGGGGCGCGGCCCCAAGGCATTGCCGTGGCAGCCGCCACCAGACAATGGGCCGCGCGCATCGCCCAAGCGCTTCAGGCGGAGGGCATCGCCGCAAGCCCGCTATCCCGCCCCTCGCTCGGCGGCGACATGCGCCATACCGATACCTGCCGAGCCGCTCGCGCTTTCACGCTTTTGCGCCTTGCCGCCGATCCGGAAGACCCGCTCGCCCTGCGCAGCTGGTGCGGTTTTGGCGACTATTTGGCCCAAAGCGCCCTGGCAAACGCCGTCGCTTCGGGCGATGCAGCCTTAAGCCTCCGCGCGGGCGTCGCCTTCGCCGATGCTCCTGAAAGCGCCCTGCTGCGCCAGCAGGCCGCAAGCGCCACCACCGCCTTGGCCGAAGCGGCCGAAATCGTCGACCGCCTTTCGGGCCTCAGGGGAAGCGCGCTGATCGATGCGGCTATCGTTGCCGTCGGCGCGGATGACGATCAGGGAGCAGCGCTGCTCCGCGCCGCCGCGAAAGATGCGGGCGAGCAGGCCACGGCGTCAGCCCTGTGCGGCGCCGTTCAAGACCGAGTGCTCTCTCCCAGCTTCGTCGGCGACGGCGTGCGCGTGGGGCTGCCGGAGGATTTTGCGGGGCAGACCGCCTGTGTCGTGATCATGGCGGGGCTCGTGAACGGCCTCGTTCTTCCGCGCCGCTATTTCGATCCCGCCCAGATGGAGCGCGACAAGCGTCCGGCCATGCTGGCTGCCGAAATGGCCAAGACCTATGCTTGCGCCGGCAAGGCCGCATCAACGCTCCTATTCACGTACTTTACCGAGGCCCCGTTGGCGGAGGCCGAATCGTTGCAACTGAAGATCCATCGGGTACGGCTGCGGGAAGGCGAGCGCGTGTGCGAGGTACACCCCAGCGAAACCATCCGCGCCATTACGGGGGTGTCCTATCATGACTAACTATCGCCACGGACAGATGATCAACCTCATCGATGAGATGAATTCACCGCTGCTTGCGGTCGAGCCCCAGCGCTGCGTACTCGTGCGCCACCGCAACGGGGACTGCCTGCGCTGCGCCGCCGTGTGCACCACGGGTGCCATCTCCTTGGGCGAAGAGGGCATTGTCGTCTCCCCTGAGAAGTGCATTGGTTGCGGAACCTGCGCCTCGGCCTGCCCCACCGGCTGCCTTACCGCCGCCGACCCCACTGACGAGGAACTGTTCGGCGCCGTAGAAGCCGCTCTTGCCGAGAATGAGGGCCGAGTGGCCATCGCCTGCGAGCGCGCCTTTGCAATGGCCAGCGGCAATCGCATGAAGCGAGACTCCTGCGATGCCACCGCGCCCTCCTTCGTCCCTGGGAAGATTGCAGGTGCCACCTCCGACGGCCGGCCCCTTGTCGGCGTCGTCTGTCTGGGTCGCGTGGACGAGTCGCTGCTCGTGGAAGCCACCGCCCGCGGCGCCCGTTCCATCCAGCTCATCAGCGGCCCCTGTGAGAGTTGCCCTCATCGCTGCGGCGGCGCCCTCAGCGATGAGATCATCGTCTCCGCCGAAACCCTCCTCGCCGCCCTGGGAACCCCCTCCCCCATCGACCGCATCCGCCTCCAGCACGCCTCCGACACTCAAGAGATCCTTCGACTCCGGCCTACGGCCTCCGCTCAGGATGACACTAATGCCGTGAACGCCGCCACCGTGGCAGATGCCAGCGGGGGCACGGGGCGTTCTGACCGAGCGAGTTCCGCAGCTGCAGCCATGGCAAACGCCAGCGGGATTTCGGGTGGTGCTCACCAAGCGAGTTCCGCAGCGAACGCCACAGCCACGGCAGACGCTAGCGGGGACACGGGGTGCCCTGACCGAGCGAGTTCCGCAGCTGCAGCCATGGCAAACGCCAGCGGGATTTCGGGTGGTGCTCACCAAGCGAGTTCCGCAGCGAACGCGATCAGCCCAGTGGGCTGTCGCGCCGAGCGAGGACTGTCTGAGCGACTGAGCACTACCCGGAAGCCCGCCCCCGAGGAGTCCCAAGCTGATTCGCGTGAGCCCCAGTTCGCCCATGTGCAGGCTGACGGTACCCTCCCCCACTTCGTGCCCGAGCGTCGCCTGCGCCTCTTCAACAGTCTGAAAGCCCTCGGCACCCCCGCGGCCCCCACCGTGACCACGCGCCTCTGGGGCCAGATCACCATCGACACGGAACTCTGCCGCTCCTGCCGCATGTGCACCGTATTCTGCCCCACCGGCGCCCTGACCCGATTCGACGCCGCCAACGACGCCTTCGGCGTGGAGCATCGCAGCGCTTTGTGCATGCAGTGCCGCCTCTGCGAGACCATCTGCCCGGAGCAAGCCATCACCGTAGCCGAGGAAGTCTCCGCCGACGAGTTCCTAAGCGGCAAGAAGTTCCGCTTCACCATGCAGCCCATCGGCTGGAACCCTGGCGCCGAGGACTCCATCGCCAGCCGCATGGCCCGCTTCATCAAGGTGGACAACCTGCAGGAACCCCAGGCCAAGGTGAAGTCCTTCGACACCGCCGCCCGCCGCGAATACGCCCAAGCCCGCGAAGCCCGCCGCCGCGAAATCCGCGAGCAACACAGCTCGTGAGGAATGTCACTCTACTTCCCCGAATTTTTTCTAGTCACAAAATGACCCTTCTTACGTAACAACCGTCAATTCGTGACTATCTTATTAACGAATTTCGATTATTCGAGATATATCTAGCCCCGAATTGGCGTTCTTTCCGTAAGAACCGTCAATTTGGGGCTACTCAATACTCAGAAGGGCATTTCTTTGCTGATCAGCTGCTGCGAATATGCTTATTCCATTTGGAATTGGGCAGGAGATGCCGTGCCCTTTCGGCCCATTAGGGTGTATGGTGTCAATAACGCGAAAAGCAGAAGGGGTTTGAAGGGGGCTTTCCATGGAGCTGAGCTTGTTGCGCGAATTCATCGTGCTGTCTCAGACGCTGAACTACACCAAGGCGGCAGAGATCTTGCACCTCACACAGCCGACGCTTTCCAAGCATATCGTCGCCATGGAAAAGGAGCTCGGCTGCTCGCTTTTAGAGCGCGACCGACGCCGGGTCGAGCTCACCGAATCAGGCAACGTGTTCGCCGCTGCCGCCCTTCAGATGGTGGATACCTATGATGACGCCAAGCAGCGCATCCACGATATACAGACCCTCACGCCGCTCAAGGTGAACGGCATCATGTCTGATAGCGCCATCGCCTCCATCACCTCTATTGCCGCAACGTTTCTCGACACCGAGGGCGAGGCTCCTGCCAGCTACAACAGCCTGAACGATACGAACTACCTGGAGCAATTGGTGGAAGGCGATGCCGACATCTTGCTGGCCTATGCCGAACTGGACAAGCTCGATAATTTGGGACTTGCCTACATTCCGCTCATTCGTTCGCCCTTCGTTGCCATGGTCTCTATGGACAGCCCCCTGGCCTCTATGAAGTCGGTGACCATGGACGATCTGCGCAGCTACCGCTTCGTGAAATTCGCCGACGGCTATTCCTTGTCGGGCTGGACCAACATCGAACGCGTCTGCCAAGAGCACGGCTACACGCCCCGCACCCGGGCGGTACTCGGGCGCACCTACATGAACTACTGCGCTATTCCGCTGGGTGTGGAAGACGTCATGATCCTGCAGGCATCCATGCCCCAGCTGCGCTACCTGTCGGACTTCTCCCGCGTGACGGTGCTTCCCGTGACCGACGACGATGCGGCCTTCCGGCTGTACGCCGTCTACAAGAAGGACAACTACGAACGCGTGCGGCCGGCCCTGGACGCTTACACCCGCGCCCGCAAGATCATCCTCAACCATGGCAAAGGCGGCACCCTAGTCGACAGCGAGTAGCCGCGCACAAAGGAAAGCTGCGCTCAATGGCCAAATTCCGAATGCCAGCTGCAAGTTCGAAGAGCTTGAAGCGACGTTTTGGTCAATTATCGGTCGTTAGCTGCAAACCGAAAAGGCGGCTTGCTTTGTACCAATATTCGTCGACGCACTGACCTGGGAATACTTTCCGAGCAGCCAGCCTGATTTCGTCGCTATAGCCTCCATGGTCAAAAACAGGTACCTAGCTGCCAGCTGGCAGCTACTTTTTGGCCATTTGGCGCCCCGCGGGAACAGCAAGCACAAAAAAGGGGCGGCCCGAAGGTCGCCCCAATAGAAAACTCCCGAGTTCGTCCAAGGAAGTCAGTGATGCTTCGCAAGGACAGGCGAAACCAATTTACTCCTCGCCGTCTTCCATGGCCTGGTTGGAAGCCGCTTCGTCCTCAGCGCTGGTGAAGCCGAAGCCGAGGGAGCTCAAGCCGCCCATGTTACCGAGCAGCGCGTCCAGCTCTTCAAGGTTGCGCTGGTAGGAGCGCGGAGGCAGCGCCTCGCCGAGCATCTCCTCGCCGTCGGTGTTGAACGTCGGGGGCTCGTCGCCGCCGATGAGGATGGTGTCGTCAGGCGAGAACACCATGTCCAAGAGCTGGCTCATGTCGTCGGAGGAAGCCGCCAGGTCGTCCTCGATGACGCGCATGAGGTCGCGGGCCGCCAAGCCCTCCTTCAGCTCCTCGATGGCCTTCACGCCGATGCCCTCGATGCGCAGCAGATCCTCCTCGGTATGACCCAGCAGGTCGGCCACGGTCTCGATGCCCGCCTCGGAGAACTTGTTCGCCCAGCGCTGGGACACGCCCAGATCGTCGTAGATGTACAGGCGCGCGTCCTCGTCGGACAGGTTGTGGCCGCGGTGCCCCGAAAGAGCGCTGTAGTAGCCACCGAACGAGCCCGAGGAGTTGAAGTAGCCGTCGCTGTCGAGCGACCAATCCTGAGGCTGGGGCAGCAGATCCTCGATCTCGCGCAGCGCATCCGGCGCGAAGTCGGGCAGCGCGTCCCCGGTGACCTTCTCCACCGGACGGCCCTTGTAGGTGAGACCCACATCGCGGTAGCGACGCAGACCCGTGCCGGCGGGAATGGGCTTGCCGATGATGACGTTCTCCTTCAGGCTGGCCAAGTGATCGGTCTTGCCCTCGATGGCGGCGTCGGTGAGCACCTTGGTGGTCTCCTGGAACGACGCGGCGGACAGCCACGAATCCGTTGCCAGCGACGCCTTGGTGATGCCGAGCAGCAGCGGCTGGCCCACCGGCGGCTCCTTGCCCTCGGCGATCAGCTCGTTGGCCACCTTCTCGAACTCGAAGCGGTTCACCTGACGGCCCGGCAGGAAGTCGGAGTCGCCGGCATCAAGCACGGCCACCTTGCGCAGCATCTGGCGCGCGATGACCTCGATGTGCTTGTCGTTGATATCCACGCCCTGGGACACGTACACGTCCTGAACCTGGCCCACGATGTAGCGCAGCGTCGTGTTCGGATCAGTGAGGCGCAAAAGGTCGTGGGGGTTCACGGAACCCTTGGTCAGCTGCTGGCCCACGCGCACCTCGCACCCGTCAAACACGCCCGGCAGAAGCTGGGCACGGGCGCTCACCACGTACTCGCGGTAGTTGCCCTCCTGGTCGTGGATGGTGATGGTCTTCGACATCTTGTCGCCGGTGACCTGCATGGTGCCGGAGATTTCCGCGAGCACCGCCTGGCCCTTGGGCTTGCGGGCCTCGAACAGCTCCTGAACACGGGGCAGACCATGGGTGATGTCCTCGCCGGCAACGCCGCCGGTGTGGAACGTACGCATCGTCAGCTGGGTGCCGGGCTCGCCGATGGACTGGGCGGCGATGATGCCCACCGCCGTGCCGATGTTCACCGGACGGGCAGTGGCCAGATCCCACCCGTAGCACTTCTGGCAGACGCCGTGCTCGGCATGGCAGGTCATGATCGTACGGATCGTGACCTCCTCGATGCCGGCCGCATCAAGCTCGCGCAGCTGAGCCATGGAGTGCAAGTAGGTACCGGCCTCGGCGAGGATCTCGCCGGTCTCGGGCGCCACCACATCTTCCAGAAGGCAGCGGCCGATGAGGTTCTCGTCCACCTCGTTCTTCTCGTTGCGCACACGGTAGGGCACGCCCTCGGTGGTGCCGCAGTCGATCTCGCGGATGATGACGTCCTGGGCCACGTCCACCAGACGACGGGTCAGGTAACCCGAGTCGGCGGTACGAAGCGCCGTGTCGGCCAGGCCCTTGCGGGCGCCGTGGGTGGAAATGAAGTATTCCAGAACGGACAGACCCTCGCGGAAGTTCGCCTTAATCGGACGGTCGATGATCTCGCCCTTCGGGTCGGACATAAGGCCGCGCATACCGGCGAGCTGGCGAATCTGCTTGATGTTGCCTCGGGCGCCGGAGAAGGCCATCATGTAGATGGGGTTGAACTTGTCGAAGTTCTCCGCCATGGCCTCGCCGACTTCCTCGTTGGCATCGTTCCAGATGTCGACGACCTGCTTGTGGCGCTCCTCGTTGGACATGAGGCCCATCTCGTAGTCCTCGTCGATGGCGGCGACGCGCTCATCGGCCTGGGCGAGAATGGCCGGCTTGGAGGGCGGGATGGTGGCGTCGTACACCGACACGGTAACACCGGCGCGGGTGGCGTAGTGGAAACCGGCGTCCTTCAGACCGTCGAGAATCGGCGGCACCTCGGACAGATCGTAGGTGTTGGTGACGTCCTCGACCAGGCGGCTGATCTCCTTCTTGTTCATCTCATAGTTCAGGAAGGGATAGTCCGGCGGCAGCACATCGTTGAAGATGATGCGGCCGACGCTCGTCTCGATGCGCTCGCCCTCCTTGTGGTCCTCGAACACGCCGAAGGCGGTGGCCACCTTCGTGTTGTAGGGCAGACGCACCTGGATCTTGGCCTGCAGGTCCAGATCGGCGCGGGCGTCGTAGGCGTTCAGGGCGTCATCGAAATCGATGAACATGCGACCCTCGCCGGGGAAGCCGTCGCGCATGGCCGTCAGGTAGTACAGGCCGATGATCATGTCCTGGGTCGGCACGGTCAGCGGATGGCCGTGGGCCGGGGACTTGATGTTGTTAGAGGACAGCATCAGCACGCGGGCCTCGGCCTGAGCCTCGGCGCCCAGCGGCACGTGCACAGCCATCTGGTCGCCGTCGAAGTCGGCGTTGAAGGCGGTGCAGACGAGCGGATGCAGCTTGATGGCCTTGCCCTCGACGAGCACCGGCTCGAAGGCCTGGATGCCCAGACGGTGCAGGGTTGGTGCGCGGTTCAGCAGCACCGGATGGTCGACGATGACCTCTTCCAGCACGTCCCACACGTAGCTGGCACCGCGATCGACGGCACGCTTGGCGGCCTTGATGTTGGCGGCATACTCAAGCTCGACCAGGCGCTTCATGACGAAGGGCTTGAACAGCTCCAGCGCCATCTGCTGAGGCAGACCGCACTGGTGCAGCTTCAGCGACGGGCCGACGACGATAACGGAACGGCCGGAGTAGTCGACGCGCTTGCCGAGCAGGTTCTGGCGGAAGCGGCCCTGCTTGCCCTTGAGCATATCGGAGATGGACTTCAGCGGACGGTTGCCGGGGCCGGTCACGGGGCGACCGCGACGGCCGTTGTCGAACAGCGAGTCCACGGCCTCCTGCAGCATGCGCTTCTCGTTGTTGATGATGATCTCGGGAGCACCGAGGTCGAGCAGGCGCTTCAGGCGGTTGTTGCGGTTGATGACGCGGCGGTACAGATCGTTCAGATCCGACGTGGCGAAGCGGCCGCCGTCGAGCTGCACCATGGGGCGCAGATCGGGCGGAATGACCGGGATGACGTCCAGGATCATGTCGGAAGGCTTGTTGTCCGACTTGAGGAACGCATCCACCACCTTCAGGCGCTTCACGGCCTTGGCGCGCTTCTGGCCCTTGCCCGTGGCGATGACCTCGCGCAGCTCTTCAGAGGTCGCCTCCAGATCCATGGCGTCCAGAAGGTCGCGCACCGACTCGGCGCCCATGCCGCCGGTGAAGTAGTCGCGGTAGTTCGCGCGCATCTCGCGGTAGAGGGCCTCGTCGCCGATGAGCTGCTTCGGCTCGATCTTCAGGAAGGCGTCGAACGCGTCCTGGCGCAGGGCCTTGCGCTCGTTGAACTCCTCGTAGATGTCGGCGATCTCCTCTTCCACCTCTTCGGGGGTGAGGCGCTCGTCGTCATCGAGATCGTCGACGAAGTCGTCCTCCTCCGGCACGTAGTCGGTGGACAGCTTGCGGGTGGCCTCGATAAGGCGGTCGCGCTCGGCGTCCAGCTCTTCCATATCGGCGGCAAGCTCGTCGCGCAAGTCGTCGATGTCCTCCTCGCGGGCCTCTTTATCCACCGAGGTGATGATGGAGCTGGCGAAGTACAGAACCTTCTCAAGCTCCTTCGGCGGAATGTCCAGAAGGTAGCCCAGACGCGACGGGGAGCCCTTGAAGTACCAGATGTGGCTCACGGGCGCGGCCAGCTCGATGTGGCCCATGCGCTCGCGGCGCACCTTGGAGCGGGTGACCTCCACGCCGCAGCGCTCGCAGACGATACCCTTGAAGCGAACGCGCTTGTACTTGCCGCAGGCGCACTCCCAGTCCTTGGTGGGACCGAAGATCTTCTCGCAGTACAGGCCGTCCTTCTCAGGCTTCAAGGTACGGTAGTTGATGGTCTCGGGCTTCTTTACCTCGCCGCGAGACCAGCTGCGCACGTCCTCGGCGGAAGCGAGCGAAATGCGCAGGGCGTCGAAGTTGTTGACGTCGAATTCCGTCATGGGGTTAGGCCTCCTCTCCGCCACCGATGAGGTCGGTGTTCAGGTCGGACTCAAGACCGCTCATCAGGTCGCCCAGCTCGGCAGCCAGGGCATCGATGGCGTTGGCCTCTTCGTCTTCGGTCTTCTTGGCATCAGCGGCAAGTGCGGCGTAAAGCGCCTGGTCGGCACTGTAGTCCTCGATCTCGTCCTCGCTGATGGGTTGCATATCGTGGCCCTCGAGCTCGACGTTCAAGCACAGGGACTTCATTTCCTTCACGAGCACCTTGAAGGACTCGGGCACCTCCGGCGCCGGGATGTTCTCGCCCTTCACGATGGCCTCGTAGCTCTTCACGCGGCCCGACGTGTCGTCGGACTTCACCGTGAGGATCTCCTGCAGCACGTTGGAGGCGCCGTAGGCGTACAGCGCCCACACCTCCATCTCGCCGAAGCGCTGGCCGCCGAACTGGGCCTTGCCGCCGAGGGGCTGCTGGGTGATGAGGCTGTAGGGGCCGGTCGAGCGGGCGTGAATCTTGTCGTCCACCATGTGACCGAGCTTCAGGATGTAGGTCTGGCCGACGGTGATGGGCTCGCGGAACTTCTCGCCGGTGCGGCCGTCGTACAGCCACGTCTTGCCGGTGCGCGTCAGCTGGGGCACCAGCTCGTCGCGGGCCATGTCGCCGTACTTCGCATGGTTCATGTTGATGAGGTTGCGGTTCGCCTTCTCGATGGCGTCCGAGATCTCTTCCTCGGTGGCGCCGTCGAACACGGGCGTGGCCACGTACATCGGGCCCTCCACGACCTCGTCGGTTTCCTCGGCGTCCGACCAGCCCCACTTGGCGGCCCAGCCGAGGTGGTTCTCGAGCAGCTGGCCGACGTTCATACGGGACGGAACGCCCAGGGGGTTCAGGATGACGTCGATCGGGGTGCCGTCGGCGAGGTAGGGCATGTCCTCGACCGGCAGCACGCGGGAGATAACGCCCTTGTTGCCGTGACGGCCGGACAGCTTGTCGCCCTGCTGCACCTTGCGCTTCTGAGCGACGTAGATGCGCACGAGCTCGTTCACGCCGGGGGCCAGATCATCGCCGGCCTCGCGGGAGGAGCGGTAGATGCCGATGACGCGGCCGCCGGAGCCGTGGGGCACCTTCAGCGACGTATCGCGCACCTCGCGGGCCTTCTCGCCGAAGATGGCGCGAAGCAAGCGCTCCTCGGCGGTGAGCTCGGTCTCGCCCTTCGGGGTGACCTTGCCCACCAGCACGTCTCCCGGGAACACCTCGGCGCCCACGCGGATGATGCCGTCGGCGTCCAGGTCGGAAATCATGTCCTCGGAGATGTTGGGGATCTCGCGGGTAATCTCCTCGGGGCCCAGCTTCGTGTCGCGGGCGTCCACCTCGTACTCGGAGATGTGGATGGAGGTCAGCAGGTCCTCGGCCACGACGCGCTCGGACACGATGATAGCGTCCTCGTAGTTGTAGCCTTCCCACGGCATGTAGGCGATCATAAGGTTCTGGCCGAGCGCCAGCTCGCCGCCATCGCAGGACGGGCCGTCGGCCAGCACGTCGCCGGCCTGCACCTCGTCGCCCTTGCGGACGATGGGACGGTGGTTGATACAACCGGACTGGTTGGAGCGCTGGAACTTCGGAATGAGGTACTCGTCGTACTCGCCGTCGTCGTTCAGGATGATGATGGTCTGGCCGTCAACGTAATCGACCACGCCGGGGCGCTGGGCCACGAGGATCTCGCCGGAGTCCACCGCGATGCGGTGCTCGATGCCAGTACCCACGAGCGGGGCGCTCGGACGCAGCAGCGGCACAGCCTGGCGCTGCATGTTCGAGCCCATGAGGGCGCGGTTGGCGTCGTCGTGCTCGAGGAACGGAATGAGCGAGGTAGCCACGGAGGTCATCTGGCGCGGCGACACGTCCATGTAGTTGACCATCTCCGGCGGCACGTCCATGGCCTCGCCGAACACGCCGTTGGTGTCGGTGGTACGGGCGAGCACGCGGGCGGACTTGTGGAAGACGCCGTCCTCGTCGGTGTAGCCGAACTCGCGGGTTTCCAGATCGAACAAGTCGTTGGCCTGGGCGATGGTGAAGTTCTCTTCCTCATCGGCGGTCAGGTAGTCGATCTCGTCAGTCACCTTGCCGTCGATCACGCGGCGGTAGGGCGTCTCGATGAAGCCGTAGGGATTAATGCGGCCATAGGTGGCCAGAGAGCCGATAAGGCCGATGTTCGGGCCTTCAGGCGTCTCGATGGGGCACATGCGGCCGTAGTGGGAGGTGTGGACGTCGCGCACCTCGAAGCCGGCGCGCTCGCGGGACAGACCGCCCGGGCCCAGAGCCGACAGACGGCGCTTATGCGTAATGCCGGCGGCGGGGTTGGACTGATCCATGAACTGCGAGAGCTGGGAGCTTCCGAAGAACTCCTTGATGGCGGCCACGATGGGGCGGATGTTCACGAGCGACTGCGGCGTGATCTCGTCGGGCTCCTGCATGGACATGCGCTCGCGCACCACGCGCTCCATACGCGACAGGCCGATGCGGAACTGGTTCTGGATCAGCTCGCCCACGCTGCGGATGCGACGGTTGCCGAAGTGGTCGATGTCGTCGGTGACGAAGCCCTCATCGCCGTTGTGCAGACCGATGATGTAGCGCATCGTGCGGATGATGTCCTCATTGGTCAGCGTGGAGGAATCGTTCTCCTCGGGGGTGAAGCCGAGCTTCTTGTCCATCTTGTAGCGACCGACCTTGGCCAGGTCATAGCGCTGCGGGTTGAAGAACAGGCCGTCGAGCAGCGTGCGGGCGGAATCGATCGTCGGCGGCTCGCCGGGACGGAAGCGCTTGTACAGCTCGATGAGCGACTCTTCCTTGGTGGTGGCGGGGTCGCGGTCGAGCGTGCGCAGCACCATCTCGGAGGAGCCCAAAAGCTCGATGATCTCCTCGCGGGTCTCGGCCAGGCCGAGGGCGCGCACGAGCAGGGTGGCCGGCTGCTTGCGCTTGCGGTCGATGCGCACGGAGAGCAGGTCGCGCTTGTCGGTTTCGAACTCGAGCCACGCACCGCGGGAAGGGATGACCTTCGCGTTGTAGATGGTCTTGTCGGAGGTCTTGTCGCGCTCAGAGGCGAAGTACACGCCCGGGGAGCGCACGAGCTGGGAGACGACCACGCGCTCGGTGCCGTTGATGATGAAGGTGCCGCGCGGCGTCATGAGCGGGAAGTCGCCCATGAACACCTCCTGCTCCTTGATCTCGCCGGTCTCACGGTTGATGAAGCGGATCTCCACAAAGAGCGGCGCCTGGTAGGTGACGTCCTTCTCCTTGCATTCGTCCACCGTGTACTTGGGCTCGCCGAACTCGTGCTTACCGAATTCGACGCACATGTCGCCGGTGTTGTTCTCAATCGGGCACACATCGGCGAACGCCTGGGCCAAGCCCTCGTTCTTGAACCAGTCGAAGCTTTCCGTCTGGATAGCGATCAGGTTCGGGACGTCCATGACGTCGGGAATCTTCGCGAAGCTTCGGCGATCCCTGTAAAGGCTGGTGGGAGCGGATTTCTTATCCATTGCCACGAGGCTGTTCCTCCTTCACGTCCATCGCAAATCTGCAAAAAAGTTGCAATTCGCTAAAATACTACGGCGTGAAGCCCGAGTCAAGAAAAATTTTTACGAGCCATGGAAATTTTCTGGAAAATAGGGCTCGGAGCTGGGCGTTGTTGCGTTCCGTCCTCCGTAGGGGGCGACCTTGGTCGCCCCTCCTCAGGTGAGGGCGCCGCGCTTGAGGAGGGCAGACCAAGGTCTGCCCCTACGGATTGGAGCGCCACGCTCTCGCGCAACGAAAAGGGCGGACCGAAGTCCGCCCTTGTGGGATGGGGCAGAGCGTTTTCGCTCCGTCCCATTCTGCTATGAGAATGCCGTTAGTTTCCGGCGGCGCGGGCGGCCTCGTAGGCTTCCACGAGCTTCTTCGTCACGTCGGCCGGCGCCTGCTCGTAGCCTTCCAAGGTGAGCGTGTAGGAGCCGGAGCCGCGGGTCATGGAGCGCAGATCCTTGGTGTAGTTGATGACCTCGGCATAGGGCGCGCGCATCTTGATGACGGTCTCGCCGGCCGCGAAGCCCGCGTCGGTGCCCACAATGCGGCCGCGGCGCGTGGAGATGTCGCCCATGATGGTGCCGGCGTACTCCTCGCCCACGGTCACTTCCATAGTGGCCCAGGGCTCCAAGATGATGGGGCCGGCGTTCTCGCAGCAGGCGCGGAAGCCGATGCGCGCCGCGGTCTTGAAGGCCATCTCGTTGGAGTCGACGGAATGATACGAGCCGTCGAACACCGTGCACTTGATGTCCACCATGGGGTACCCCGCGAGGAAGCCCTCTTCCATGGCCTCGCGCACGCCCTTATCCACCGCCGGGATGAGGCCGTTGGGAATGGCGCCGCCCTTGATCTCGTCCACGAACTCGTAGCCCTCGCCGGGGATGGGGGCCAACCTCAGCCAGCAGTCGCCGAACTGGCCGGCGCCGCCGGTCTGCTTCTTGTGACGGCCCTGGGCCTCGGCCTGCTTGGTAATGGTCTCGCGGTAGGGGATGCGCACGGGCACGAGCTTCGCCTCCACGCCGGACTGCTCCTTCAAGCGCCCGATCAGCATGTCTACCTGGGTCTCGCCCATGGCGTGGATGATGGTCTGATGCGTGTCCTCGTCGCGCGTGATGCGGATAGTGGGGTCAGCCTCGGCGGCGCGGGCTAGGAAGGTGCCGAGCTTGTCCTCCTCCTTCTTCGACACAGCCTCGATGGCCACGGGGTACAAGGGCTCGGGCAACGGCAAAGGCTCGATGGCGATGGTGCCCTCGCAGGAGAGCGTGTCGCCCGCACGCACGTCGGAAAGCTTCGGCACCACGACGATGTCGCCGGCCTTGGCGCTCTTCACGTCGACGGCCTCTTTGCCCATCATGACCTGGATCTTGCCGAGGCGCTCCTTCTTGCCGGTGCGCCCGCAGACGAGCTCCAGCCCCGGCTCCAGGTAGCCGGAGATGACCTTCAGGAAGGTGAGGCGTCCGACGAACGGGTCAGACACCGTCTTGAAGGCGAAGGCGCAGGGGGGCTTCGTCTCGTCGATGCGCACCGTCACGTCGTCGGCCATGCGGAAGCGACCGTGGCTCTTCGGGTGCGGGAAATAGGTGCAGATGTCCTCCATGAGGCCCTGAACGCCTTGCATAATAATGGTGGATCCCACGAACACCGGAATGATGAGCTCCTGAGCGATGGCTTTGTCCAGCAGCCCCTCCAGCTCCTCTTGGGTGAGCTGCTCCTCGCCCTCGAGGTACTTCATCATAAGCTCGTCGTCGGCCTCGGCCACCAGATCGCACAGCTTGTCGCGGGCGTTGCGCGCCTCCTCCTGGTACTTCGCCGGCAGGGTTTCCACCGCTTCCACGCGCTCGCCGCCGTCCTCGAAATAGCGGGCCTCCATGCGGATGATGTCGATGACACCCTGGAAGTCCTCGGCCTGGCCGATGGGGATGGTCACCGCGCCGAGGCGACCGCCGAAGCGGGCGTGCAGCAACGCCATGGCGGCGTCGAAGTTGGCGTTCTCGCGATCGATGTGGTTGATGTACACCGCGCGCGACAGGCGCATGTCCTCCGCCTCGCGCCACAGCTTCGTCGTCATAACCTGGGGGCCGTCGACGGCGTCCACCACGAACAGGGCCATTTCGGCCGCCTGCATGGTGGCCAGCGTATCACCGATGAAGTCGGGATGGCCGGAGGTGTCCAGCACGTTGATCTTGTAGTCCTTGTAGGGGATGGGGGCAATGGAGGTGGAGATGGTGAACTTGCGCTTGATCTCCTCGGGGTCGTAATCGAGGTACGACTTGCCGTCGTGGGTCGTGCCCATGCGCGGCGTCTTGCCGGAGACGAAGAGCATGGCCTCGGCCAGCGAGGTCTTGCCGGCGCCATCCTGTCCTACAAGGACGATGTTTCTGACGTGTTCGGGAGCCGGAGCTGCCATGAGCGACCACCTGCCTTCCTGATAGAGGGCGCCCGCACCCCTTGCGCGGGTCTAACCCGGGCGCGCCGCCCATCGGTCGCGCGCCTTCTCGCCAAACGCTACGCTGAATTCCCGTTGCCGCGAACACCCGCTGCCGGGGCCGCGCCAACTGACAGATCCACGACCCGCGAGCTCTTGGCGCATCGCCAGCGAGCGGTCTTTCAGCGCCGACGAACGGCGTCTTTTCCGTGGCATCCATATTAGCAGAGGGCACCGCGTCCGCTGAGTACAGCGAAAAATTCGCGAGACGAAGTTCGTGCGCTTTTTCTCAGGGGGAGCTTCTCAGGGTTTGATCCGCGAGTTGGTCCGCGAATTGGTTTGCAGGTTGATCCGCGAGCTGGCCCGCAAGCTGGACCGCAAGTTGGCCCGCGAGTTGGCCCGTGCACCCCCCAACCGCCCATGCGACGCCACCACGGTTGGCGCGAGGAACCAACCGAGACATTCTCGCGTCATTAATACGGTTCGGAGAGAGTAGCCTGTTCGAACGCGCGCAGGGCGCAGGAGCCACACGCGCCATCCCTCACCGCCGCATGGCTTCATTATCGATTGGAAAGTGACGGTCAATGTCGAAACTAATACTATGGGGCTCGAGTGCCCTCGATTTCTACCAGCACGGCGATTTCACCTCTCTCCTCACTCTGTGGCTTGATATCGCCCACCAGGAGGACATCACCCCCAACGCTGCCGCCGTTCAGTATCTGGAGGATAGGCTCCCCTGGCTGAGCAAGCCTTTTCGCATCATCGTTCCTTCACGCCAGCAAAAGCGCAATCTCAAAGATGTGCGCTGCCATGTCGCAGAGGCGTCAATTCAGCAAGATCGCTATTTTCGCATTGCGCAAGGACTCTTTGCTCCTTCCCCCGAGGTCGCCTTTCTCCAAAGCAACTGGAGTCACGACCTTGCCGAAGTGATCTTCAAAGGAAGCACCCTTTGCGGCGCCTACGGTCTAACGCCTCCTTTCGACACCGTCTTCAATCGCCCCGTTCTTACTTCATCTGAGCGCATCCAAGAAGCTCTTTTGGCCCACCGGGACATACGAGGCTGCGCCATGACGAGACGCGCCGCTCCTTGGATTCTCGATAACGCCGCCTCGCCGAGAGAGGCAGCCCTCGCTCTTCTCATGACGCTCCCCAACCATCTCGGCGGCTATCACTTCGCCCGACCGAGGCTGAATCATTCCATCGAACTCACCGGTGCCGCTCGCCCGCTTTCGCGAAAAGAGTACTATGTTGCAGATGTTTGCTGGCCCGCGCAAAGACTCATTCTCGAGTACGACAGCGACGAACGCCACCTTACGTCCGAGCAGCTGCAGGAAGACGCTGTTAAACGCATGACGCTGCAAGCCATGAACTACCGGATCATCACCGTGGGACGATTGCAGCTCAACTCAACCAGCGAAACAAGGAAAATCGCGCTCTCTGTTGCCCGCGCACTTGGCAAACCGATCCGATTCCGCATAGGCGACTTCGATGCAAAGCACAAGCATCTGCGAGAGGTCCTGGGACTCCCCTCCTGGCAATAACGCACCCTGACAACCGCAGCCCAAAGATGATTTTTGTCAGGCGTCCTTCCTTGTTCTGACATTTTTGCTGGTCTGGCTGCGGGTTGCCGAGGAAGGATTTGGAGGCACGAAGCTGTGACCTGGTGCTTCTCTTGCTGCGACTTTGTTTTTCATGGTTAACACCGCAGCCCGAGAGCCTAAAATGTCGCACGTTTCAGAACCGAACGACAAAAAGATGCCTCGGGCTGCGGATCGAGGATCAAAATGCCGTTGGCCCCAAACCCAAATGACAAAATGAGGCCCCAAGGTGCGGCCGCGACGCGCGAGGCCACGGCAAGAACCGCGGCCTCGCGAAACTGGGAGCAGCTGGGCTGCTCGACGCATGGGATATGGCTAGAGCTCGCTGATGATGCGGGCGGTGCGGGCGACGCATTCGGCCTTGGCGCGCTCGACGTCGATGGTGGGCCATTCACCGGCGCGGTAGATCACCTCGCCATCGCACATTGTGAGCACCACGTCGGCACCATCGCCGGCATAGACCACGTTGTACACCGGGTCGGGCGCGGGGCACCAGGAGGGGCCCGTGGTATCCAGCACGCACAGGTCGGCACGGGCACCTGCGGCCACAATGCCGCAATCCTCGCGGCCCTGGGAAAGCGCGCCGGTGCGCGTCGCCGCCGCCAGCGCCTGCTGGGGCGTGACCGCCGTCGGATCAAGCGTCGCGCCCTTGTAGATAAGCGCCTGCAAGTACATGTCGTGGAACAGGTTGTGGTTGTTGTTCGACGCCATGCCATCGGAGCCCAGGCACACGGGAATGCCGCGGCGCAGCATCTCGGGAATGGGCGCGAAACCGCTGCCAAGCTTCATGTTGGAAGCCGGGTTGTTGGCGACGAACACCCCGTGCTGCTGCAAGATATCCAGGTCGGCGTCATCGACCCATACGCAATGGGCCGCCGTCACCGGCACGTCGAACAACCCGAGGCTTTCGAAATACTGCACCGGCGAGAGGCCGCCGTGGCGCTCGCGGCATTCGCGCACTTCCTTCTCGGTCTCGGACAGGTGGATGTGCAGGCGCAGGTCGGTGCCACGCACGATGTCCAGAATGTCGCGGCAAACCGTCTCGGTGGACAGGTACTCCGAATGGATGTTATAGTCGATGCGAATGCGTCCGTCGCCGGCCCCGTGCCAGTCGCGCACAAGGGCCTCCATCTGGGCGCAGATGGGATATTCCGCATAGGGCTTCTCCTCGAAGGCAACGAGTCCCTCGCACATGTTGGCCTTCATGCCGGCCTCGAGCACCGCACGGGCACGCTCCTCGGTCGCGTAGTACATGTCCGAAAAACTGACCACGCCGAAGCGCGCCATCTCGGCGCAGGCGAGCACCGTGCCCCAATAGCAATCCTCGGCGGTCATTTTGGCCTCGAAGGGGAAGCACTTCTCCTCGAGCCAACGCTGCAGCGGCAAGTTCTCGGCGTAACCGCGCAGAAGCGTCATGGGAGCATGGGCATGGGCGTTGTAGAGCGCGGGCATGAGCAGACGTCCCGTGCCATCGTAGGTCTCGCCGAAGGTGGCAGCCACATCGGGCGCAGGAGGCACCGAGCCGATATAGGCGATTCGGCCGTCGCGCACCCCCACCCATTGGTGGTGCTTGATAGCGAAGTCGGCGTCGAGAAGATTGATATCGGCAAAGAGCATGGAAGGCCTTTCGAAGAGAGCAGAACGGGGTTCTAGGGAAGAAGCATAACGCATTTCGCGGACGGAAACGGTTTTCGCGGCGACCTCTTCCACAAATGGACATGGTACCTTTGGCTACTTCCGAATGCCGCCGGCAGAGAGCGAACCCTTCGTCGGCAAAGCTCGCTGCTGGCTGCGTGGCCGAGAGTGCGTCCTCGGGGGGGGATTCCCTCTTGAAGCATCATTCGCTGCCACAAAAAGGACCCGTGCCTGAGCGCGGGTCCTTGGGAAACGCCTGGGTTGTCGAGAGCAGCTTACTGCTGGGTACCCTCGGCGCCCTCGGCGGCCTGATCGGCAGCGGCCTGGTCGGCGGCAGCGTCAGCGCCAGCCTGGTCGGCGGCCGTCTGGTCGGCAGCGGCCTCATCGACTGCCTGGTCGGCAGCGGCAGCGTCGCCGGCCTGATCGTCGGCAGCGGCATCAGCACCAGCCTCGCCGGCAGCGGCCTCGTCGGCGGCCGCATCGGCAGCGGCGGCGTCGGCAGCGGCCTGATCCTCGGCGGACATGGTCTCGTCGGAAGGCTGCTCAGTGCCCTCGGTGGCGGCAGCGTCGCCCTCGGCATTCTGGGCAGCAGCCTCCTCGTAGGGAGCAAGGTCGATGGCGTAGGGCAGGCCCTCGGGCATCGGGTTAACGGTGATCTCGGCGTTGTTGCGATACTCCTCGAACCAGGTGGAGAAGTTCTGGGAGGCGTTGCTCTGCTCCATGTAGGTCAGATACTCCTGGAACTCGGTCGGCAGCTGGTCAACCGACGTGATACCGCCCTCGGGAACCTCGTAGACATCGGTCACCTTGATGATGTGGTAGCCGTACTCGCTCTTGACGGGAGCGGCGACGATCTGATCCTTCTCGAGGCCGGCCAGAGCGTCCTGGTACTCAGTGACGAAGGTGCTCAGCGCGTCCCAGCCCACATCGCCGCCGTTAGCAGCGGAGCCAGTGTCGGTGGAGTACTGGGAAGCGGCATCCTCGAAGGAGATCTCGCCGGCGTTGATCTGATCAAGCAGCTCCTGGGCGCGGGCGGCCAGAGCGGCGTCGTCCTCGCCTTCCTCGGCGGTCAGCAGGATGTGGCTCGAGCGCTTAGCGCCGTTGAACTGCTCGCTCATGGCCTGGGCCTGGGCCAGGGTCGCATCCTCGCCCTCGCCTTCAGTATCCTGGGCGGCCACGGCCTCGGCGAGCTTCGTCTGAAGCAGATTCGGACGAATGACGTCCTCGATGTAGGACTCCTCGGTCATGCTGGACGCCTCGAGAGCCTCCTGGAAGGCCTCATCAGACTCGAACATGGCCTTGGTCTCCTCCATGGCGGAATCGATGTCGGCCTGCTCCACGGTCACGTTGTACTCTTTGGCGGCCTGGTCGTAGAGATCCTGGTTGACGTAGTAGTCGATGACCTCTTCGCGCACGGACTCGGGGGTGTAGCCGTTGGCGACCATCCACTCGCCCCACGCCTCATCGGACTCCAGCGAGCTGGAGGTGCGGAAGTTGGCGATGTAATCGGTGACCGTCTGCTCCATGATGTCCTGGCCGTTGACCGTCGCGGCCACCGCGCCGCCGCCGGCACCGTTGCCGCCGCAGCCCACCAGCCCGGCACCGAGAGCGACGCAGAGCGAAACCGCTCCCACGCTCTTCAGAGCAGAGCTCTTGAACGAGGCAAATTTCATGTGTCCTCAACCTTTCATGACATTGCGTCAGCCCTATTGCCGGCGCAGGCTCATCGAGCGCACTCCCGCTCCCTCCGCGGGACTCCCGCCCTTCCTTCATGAGCGCTAACTGAATGTTGCAACCCTAGCGTAACGTTCTTTACCGTTTCGTAAGGTCAGAGAGCTATTATTTCAATGCGCGCGCACCGTATAAAGCGAATTACTTAGTCCACACACGGTGTCAACAATAATCGCACATACCTGTAAAGTTCCTGAAAGGATTCCTTAAAACCTGAGGTGAAGGGTCATTTTCCAGGTGCCTGTCGAAACCGCAGCATCAACAAAAAAGCCCGCCTAACGGCGGGCTTGAAAGGTTGGTGGAGCCTAGGGGGATCGAACCCCTGACCTCATGGCTGCCAGCCATGCGCTCTCCCAGCTGAGCTAAGGCCCCGAAAAAGTGCGAGGACTATATTAGCATAACGGCAGCGGTGCGCAAGAACTTTTTTCAGGAATTTTGGAAATTCCCGCTAGCGGTCCTCGCGCGGCGCTCGCGCCCCTCGCAGCGCCGGCTTTACTCGGCCTCGCAGGTGGCGACGATCTGGTCGATGATGCCGTCCAGGGCGCCTTCCACCTCGTAGGCCTCCACCTTGCCCTCGTCCACCAGGCGCGCGAAGGTCGGGTCCATCGGCAGCGTGGCCACGGCGGGGATGTCGTACTTCTCGGCCACGGCCGCGCCCTGGGGCTCGCCGAAGATGTGGTGCTCCTTGCCGCACTCGTCGCACTTGAAGTAGGCCATGTTCTCCACGAGGCCCACCACCGGCACCTCCAGCGACTTCGCCAGATTCACGGCTTTGCCGACGATCATGGCTACGAGCTCCTGGGGAGCCGACACGGTGACGATGCCATCCACGGGCAGCGACTGGAAAACCGTCAGGAACACGTCGGAAGTTCCCGGAGGCATGTCGACGAACATGTAGTCGACGTCGCCCCAGTTCACTTCCTGCCAGAACTGCTTGATGGCGCCGGTGACGACCGGGCCGCGCCAAGCCACGGGCATGTCGCCCTCGGGAAGCATGAGGTTCACGGACATGACCTCGATGCCGCTGGCGGACTTCGCCGGATTGATGCCGTCGGCATCGGCGGTCAGGCGGCTATCAACGCCGAAGGACTTCGGGATGGACGGGCCGGTGATATCGGCGTCCAGAATGGCCACCTTGTGGCCGCGCTTGTTCATCTCGGAGGCGAGTAGGCTGGTGACGAGGGACTTGCCCACGCCGCCCTTGCCGGACACGACGCCGATCACATGCTTGACGTTGGTGCGCTTGTTGGGCGCAAGGGTGCTGGGGCCAGCCTCGGCGGTGCGATCGCCGCAGCCGGAGACGCCGCAGCTGGAGCACTCGTGGGAACATTCTTCTGCCATGATTCCTTCTTTCTCTTCTCGAGTGGCCGCGCACTTCGCGACCAGGGTAGTTCGCAGGGCATCATAGCACAAACCCCGAGGCATCCTTTCGACACCTCGGGGTTCTTGAACGTCGTAAGAACAAAAGACAGACCGCTTCGGAAAACACGCACCGGCGCTTAGAAATCCTCGGGCATGTCCTTGCCGTCGCCGGATGCGTAGAAGGTGGCCTCGGCGAACAGATCCGTCACCGACCTGCCGTCGCAGAAGGGCAGCTCGAGGAACTCGGCGATCGTGGGGACGAGGGGGCTCGCGTCGACGTAGTGGCCCTTCTCGTTGAACTGGTTGGTGTCCTGGGCGCGCCAATAGCGGTCATTCACATCGGTGAGGTAATACAGCCCATCGGCCACTTCCATGTAGACGGCGTGGTTCGTGTGCAGATAAGTGGGCAGTTCGTCGATGGTGATCTCGAGGGCTTCAACGTCCTTCTTCCCCATTAAGGCTCCTTTGCTTCGGTGAGGGTGGAATTGGAACGGCCTTATGATAGCGCGATCGGCGGTCTGTGGGGGCATCTACGCGAATTAGTCATCGAAGAAGGCCGAGGCGACGCGGGTGGAAGCGGCGGCGTCCTTTGCGTAGAAATCGGCTCCGATCTGGTCGGCGAACTCCTGGGTGATGACCGCGCCGCCCACCATGACCGCGGTGCCGGGAAGCTGCTCGTGAATGAGTTGGATGGTGCGCTCCATGGCGCCGACCGTGGTGGTCATGAGCGCCGAGAGCCCGATGAGGCGCGCGCGGGTGTCGCGAGCGGCGGCCAGGACGGCCTCGGGGGCGACGTCGCGGCCGAGGTCGATGACGGTGAAGCCGTAATTTTCCAGGAGCATCTTCACGATGTTCTTGCCGATGTCATGGATGTCGCCCTGCACCGTGGCCACAATGATGGCGCGATCGCCCGCGGCGTTGGTGGTTCCGGGGGCGCTTGCGGCGGCCTGGGCGTGGTCGCGGATGAGATCGAAGCCGGCTTTGACGGCCTCGGCGGAGGCCATGAGCTGGGGCAGAAAGAACACGCCCTCATCGTACTTCTGGCCGACGACGTCGAGAACGGGCACGAAGATGTCGTTGATGACGGCCAGACCGTCGTGGGTCTCCAGCAGCTGTTCGGTGGCCGCCGCCACCGGCGTGCCGCGGCCCTCCAGCACGCATTCGGCTAGGTGGGAAACGACGTCGGCCGCGTCGGCGAAGGTTTCCGTTATCGGGATGGGACAGCCGGCAGGGACCCCCTCCGTAGGGGCGGGGCTTGCGCCGCCCTCCTCAAGTGGGGTCGCCTTGCTTGAGGAGGGGCGACCAAGGTCGCCCCCAACGGGGATGGAGCCGCCGACCACGCCCGCAGTCGAAATGCCGGCGGCGACCTCGTAGGGATCGGCCGTATTCGCGTAGGCCTCCAAGAACGCTCGGCAGCCGGCGTCTTGGCCGTTTAAGATGCGGAAGGTGGCCACGGTGTCGCGGTAGCGGGCGTTCAGGGGGTTCAAAATGGGCATGTCGAGGCCGGCCCCGAACGCAGCAGCAAGGAACGTGCTGTTCACGAGCGGCCGCGCTGGCAGACCAAAGCTGACATTCGACACGCCGAGCACCGTGCGCACGCCGAGGCGCTCCTTCACCAGGGCCACGGCACGCAGAATTTCGCGCACTTCGTCTTGGTTGGTGGCCGCGGCCATGACGAGGCAATCGATGGCCACGTCCTCGCGCGGAATGCCGTAGGACTCGGCGGTGGCCACGATGCGCTCGGCGATGGCCAGGCGCTCTTCGGCGGTGGGTGGGATACCGTTTTCGTCCAGAGTGAGGCCGACCACCGTGCAACCGTAGCGCGCCACCACGGGCAGCACGGCGGCGAGGTTGTCGGCCTTACCGTTCACGGAGTTCACCATGGGACGGCCCGCATAGCCGCGAGCCGCGGCCTCGATAGCGACCGGATCCGAGGAATCCAGTTGCAGCGGCAGGGGCACCGTGGCTTGCAGCGTACGCGTGACCTGCGATAAGAGCGTCGGCTCGTCGAGGCCAGGCACGCCCACGTTCACATCGAGGATGTCGGCGCCGGCGCGCTGCTGAGCGGCGGCCTCGGCCACGAGGTAGTCTACATCGCCCGCTTGCAGAGCGGCCTTCAGCTTCTTTTTCCCCGTCGGGTTGATGCGCTCGCCGATAACGGCGATGCGCGCCTCGCCCTCGGGCAGCGACGCCATCTGCTGCGCCGAGGTCACCGTGAAGGCAGGACAATAACGCAGGTTGGGGACGCTGGGCACCGAGAGGCCCTTCGGCTCGCTTTGCTCCCCCCAAGCAATACGGGAAGAAGCGGAGCCCGCGGAAACAGCTGCCACAGAGGAGGCCACAGGAGCGTGGGCTGGAACGGAGACGGATGCAACCGCGGGGAGCGGCCGCGCATCGATGAGCGCGCGCAGAGCAGCAATATGGTCGGGCGTCGTGCCGCAGCAGCCGCCGACAACGGTAGCGCCGGCATCTAGGATCGCCTCCATGGCCTGGGCAAATTCGTTAGGGCCCACGTCGAAGACGGTCTCGCCGTCCTGAATGCGGGGCAAGCCCGCGTTGGGCTGCGCCATGACGAGGGCGCGGTCGTGAGGCGCGAGCTCCCCCACGAGCGGTGCCAGCTCCGTCGGCCCCAGCGAGCAGTTGAGCCCCACGGCCGAGGCGCCGAGCGCCGACAGCGTCGTGGCGGCGATGGCCGGCGTCGTGCCGAGGAAGGTCCGGCCGTCCTCGCCGAAGGTCATGGTGGCGAACACCGGCAGCGTCGTGCTTTCCACCGCAGCGAGCACGGCAGCCTTGGCTTCCAGCAGGTCGGCCATGGTTTCCACGACGATGAGGTCGCAGCCCGCCGCCTCGGCGGCGCAGGCCTGTTCGGAGAAGATATCGAAGGCCTCGTCGAAGGTGAGGGTGCCCAGAGGCTCGAGCAGCGCGCCGGTCGGCCCGATGTCGCCGGCCACCAGCGGCGCTCCGGCCGCCCGCGCGTTGGCCGCAGCCGCCGCGTACACCTCGGCCACCGTGGCATCGGTGCTCGCGAGCTTCAGGCGGTTGGCGCTGAAGGTGTTGGTGGTGATGCAGTCGGCGCCAGCTTCCACGTACTGACGCTGGATGGCTACGATGGCCTCGGGGTGCGTGAGGTTCAGCAGATCCGGCACCGCGTGGACGGCATGGAGACCGGCCGCTTGGACGAGAGTGCCCATGCCGCCATCGAACAGCAGGTAGGCGCGGCCGGCCAGGGCCTCGGCCAGATGGGCATCGGTCACGGTGAGCTTACGCGGGGTTGCCATAGCAAGTCCTTCCTTGAGCGCGCAGGGCGCACGTATCGGCAACGGGGCAAGTGGAGCAGCGCGCTCCTTCCCGGACGAAACCTCGACCGGGGTACAGGCCGATGACGGCCGTGATGGATTTGGCGGGAACGAGAAGGTGGGCCGCCGTGGCGCAGATTCCCAGGGCGCGATCGGCGCCACTTGCGACGAGAAAAGCCGGCTGGCAGCTCAGCGGCAGGTCGCCATAGCCGGGGCTGAAGCGCGTAGTGGCGGCCAGACCTCGCGCCGCGGCCTCTTCCACGATATGCCCGTTCAGCACATTGGCCGCCTGTTCCACGAGCGACGATGCGCAGGCATCCGCGAGCAGGCCGTCCGTCGCGCTGAGGGCGCGCTCGCGACGCAGCAGCATCTCGCTTTGCGTCCCCAGCGTCACCGCCAGCAGCACCACGCGCGTGCAGCCTCCCACATGGCGAGCGATATCGCGGCCCGGCAACAGGGCGAGGGCTTCCGACGCGTCCATCTCGCGGTACACCCCGCGCGGGACGAGCTCCTTTTCGCACAAGCAAGCCGCGCGTTCCAGCCTTTCGCGCAGATCCCCCAGCTCCTGGCCGCGATGGCCCAGAAACGCCAGGGCCTCTTCCCTATCGACGCGCGTTTTCAGTTCCACGGCGTCACCATCCTCCAACAACGTCGGAGGCTCTTAGGCACAGCGCCTTCGGCACGGCTCTCGAGATGGCGTAAAAGACAACCACGGTGTTCACCGAAGTCCGGCAGCGGCGACCGCCTCGGCAGCGGCACAGGCGATATCCGGCTGGTTCATGGCGTACACGTGCAGGCCGTCGACGCCGTGGCGGCCGAGGTCGACCAGTTGGTTGCAGGCGTATTCGATGCCGGCTTGGCGCAGGGAGGCCGGGTCGTCCTCGTATTTCGCCAGCAGCTTGATGATGGGCGCCGGCAGCGAGCTGCCGCAGAGGAACACCATGCGCTGGATCTGCGACTTCCCCAGAAACGGCATGATGCCGCAGGAGATGGGCGCGGTAACGCCCGCCGATTCGGCCGCCTCACGGAAACGGTAGAAGTCATCGTTGTTGAAGAACAGCTGGGTGATGAAGAAGTCGGCGCCGGCATCCTGCTTCGCGCGCAGATGGCGGATGTTCTCGCGCGGGTCCAGGCAGTCGATGTGTCCCTCGGGGTAGGCCGCCGCGCCCACGCACAGCTCCGCCTCCTTCAGGCGCGGGATGAGCTCGCAGGCATAACGGAAGTCGGCCGGCTGCTGGCCATCCACAAGGTCGCCGCGCAGGGCGAGCACTGTTTTCACGTCGGCGGCGCGCAGGTCTTCCACAGCATCGTCCACCGAAGCACGGGTGGCGCTCACGCAGGTGAAGTGGGCGACGGCGGGTATGGCCGCCTCCTTCTGGACGAGCTCGGCGATGGCCGCCGTCTGACCGCCGCTGCCGTTGCCGCTGCCGCCAGCCGAGCAGGTCACCGAGATGAAGTCCGGCGACGCCGCGCGCAAACCTTCCACAACCTTTCGGGCCGCATCTAACGTGAGCTGGCCTTTCGGCGGGAACATCTCTGCCGAGAAGGGAATGCGCCCCGCGGCGCCTTCCTTATCGGCCACCCCACAGCACCGGGCGTCGGCCGAACGATTCTCGCGGCTCTCCTCGAATAGGCGGGCAACAGTTTCCATAAGCGACGGATCTCTTTCCTCGTGCGATTCCTCTGCGCGTCGGGCGCGTCACATCTTCCACGCGCTATTATAGGGAGGAACCGGCCTTCGCGCCCGCACCTATCGCTCGCTGGATAGGCAAAAGAGCGATGGAGGGCCATGGCATTTCTCGAAAGGAGCCCGGCTGTGCGCATCGGCATCATCTCGGACACCCACGGCTCGCTGGACCCGCGCGCCTATGCGGCCCTGGCGGATTGCGACCACATCATTCACGCCGGGGACATCGGCGGGCCGTCCGTTCTGCGCGAGCTGGAAACACTGGCGCCAGTCACGGCGGTGCTTGGCAACAACGACTTCGACGAGTACGGCAGCGCCGCGGGCCATTTCGCGCACCCGGTTTTGGAAGGCGTGCGCTTCCTCGTGGGCCACAAGCCGGGCGACGTGCGCGTGAGCTTCGCCGGATCGGCGGCCTTGGCACCGGGCGACCCCCTGCCCGACGTCATCATTCACGGCCACACCCACGTGCCCGAGCTGAAAACGGGCCCCGACGCGCGGCCCGCGGGCCTCTACCTGTGCCCCGGCGCCGTGTACCGCCCTCGCAGCGATTTCGGCCGCACCATCGCAAAGATGGACGTGGAAGACGGCCACATTCGGCACACCTGGGTGGAGAACCTGGACGGGAAAGTGCTGATGGAGGCTTAGGCGATCTCACTCGCTCTCCTTGCGGGCAATCTGTCAAAATTTTTAACAGATTTTTCCGTAAACTGTAAAAAGTTTTGTCAGATTAGACGCCGAGGCCTACGGTGAGGTGGCTCATGTAGAAGGTGAAGCGCATGAGGAAGAGTGCGGCGAGCAGGGCGAAGGTGCTACAGAAACGACCCCCAAGAGCGCACCGTCTAGCAGCGCGCTGCTCGCACGCGACGGCGCCGCCTTCCGCGACTGTTTCTCGAAGCAGATGGCAGCGGTGCGCGAGTTCTACGGCCTTTCGGCCCGCGAGGCCGAGGTGGCCGAGCTCATCGCCCGGGGCAACACTGTGGCCCACATCGCTGAGTTGTTGTTCGTCTCCGAGAACACGGTGCGCACTCATTCCAAGCGCATCTACGTCAAGCTGGACACCCACAAGCGCCAAGAACTCATCGCCCTCGTGGAGCGCTTCGAGCCCGAGGGACGGTAAGAGCAGAGGCGATTCTGAACGCAGTGAGTGCAGAATCGCCAGGGGCTGCCAGCGTGCGTCCCCTTCTACCGTTCCAGCAGCTGCTCCATGGTGCAGCGGAGGGCGCGGGACAGGCGGTAGAGGGCTATGCCCTGGGCCTTGTTGATGTCCTTCTGTCGCTGCTCGTAGAGCTGGATGGATCGCAGCCCCACGCCGGACGCCTTCGCCAGCTGCGACTGGGAGAGGCCGGCTGCCTCCCGCAGCATGCGGAGGTTAGTGGCCCCCGCGCGCTCGGTGCGCATCTCGTCGAAAACGGCGACGAACTTGCCCTCGGGGGCCTCGTGCAGCGGCCAGTACATGGAGCGAATTTCGTCGTAGGTGGCCGTCGCGAAGATGGATCGGTACGAGCACCCCGTGACCATCTGGTAGTGCGCGAGCACCCACCCGACCCAGAAGTCCGGCGTGCGGTCGTAGCGGAGACTCGGCGCGGGCAGCTCCTCGCAGGGAAGCAGCGGCAGCATGGTGCGCAGCAGGTCGTAGGACGACTTCCCGGCCACGTACACCGGGTTCTGCTTCTCGAATTCCTCGGCGAGGCCCGATGCCAAAAACGCGTGGGCCACCTGGGAACCCGTGCACCCGGCGAGGTTCACGCCGATATCGAAGACGAACGCCAGCACCTCCTGCAGGTCGTGGGCATAGGGCGAGGACGGCAGCTCGATGACCGCATAATGGTACTCCCCCATCTCTCAGCCCTCCCTCATCAGGTCGAGCATGTACACGCCAGCGGGGTCGAAGGGCTCTTCGTGCAGGATGCGATCGAAATCGCGCCGGGCCCTCTCGTCCCGCCGCATGCGCCTCTCGTGCCACCGAGACGCTAGGGCCACTTCTGCCCCCGCAAACGTGAGGGCCCCGAAAGCGGCCTCGCTCACCGCGACCACCTGGCGGCCCAGGCCGCCGAGCTTCATGGCCCGTTCAAGCTGCCCAAGGCTGATGCGGTTTTCCAGAAAGGCCCGGGCGAACGAGAAGTAGGAGTCGTCGGCCCGGTAGCCGATGATCACATCCGCCTTGCCCAGCTCTGCCGGATAACGAGCCGCCACGTAGGACTTGGCGGCCTCCATGAGATTTGTTGCCACGTCGAACTGTCGGTTGGCAAAGAGCACGGCGAGCCATTCGATGGTGCCGTTAGGCTCGGCATCCAAATCGACGACATCGAGGCCGTCGAGAGCGAGGTCGTAGGCGTTCGCGAACCCGTCCCTCGCCTTCGGGCACGCCCATTCACAGGCCAGCTCAAGCGACTCGGTGCAGTAGAAGCCCAGGCCGTAGTCGTTATAGGGGTTGCCCACCCCGAACAACGGCCTTGGCACCCGGATAGGCGACCCATGGTAAAGGCGCACGGACTCGCTCATAACAACTCCTTCTCTATCACCAAAGTGATAGAGAAGGATATCGAAGAAGAGGGTTATCGTCAACCTAGCGCACCTGGGCAGGCTTGCGGCCCGAGCGCGAGGGACGCCCTACTCCGCTACGCGCTTGCGGTCGGGGTTGAGGAGGGCGCCGGCCAGGGCGGCTACCGCTGACACGCCTCCGGCGATGCGCAGCCAGAGGGCCGTGGCCTGGCAGGCCATGTCGGCGCTCTTGCACACGCCGACGGACAGCGGCGTGTCGAAAGTCATGAGCACGATGGCGCACGACAACAGCACCAGCGCCACAGTCATGGGGCGCTTCGTCACGAGCGCCGCCACCGCCACCGCGGCCAGCACCAGCGCCAGCAGCACGGCGACCTTGGCCGTGTAGGCGCACCGCATGGGCACCATGTTCCCATTGGCTAGCTCGAGGGTTCCCGCGCAGACGGGTGCCCACAGAAGCACCGCCCCACACACCACGGCGGCGCACACCAGCGAGATGATCGGCACGATCAGCTTCACGTTCTTCATTCTGCTCCCTTTCAGACAATGACGGCGAGGCCCTTAGGCGCCGCCAATCCTTCCACGGTCGTGCGCAGCGCCAGCGTCTCCGCGTCAACGGCATGCACCTGACCACCAATGCTGTTTCCCACAAAGAGCGTCTCCCCGTCGGGCGAGAGCACCAGCGTGTCGATGCCCACGCCCAGTGAGAGCCGCCCCGTCTCCGTCCAATCGGCCGCGTCGAAGGCCACGAGCTCGCCGTCGTCCCGGGCGATAGCCCACGCCCGCCGCCCATCGGCGGCAAGCGCCACTCCGGCCACGGAGAGCCCCACGGGCACCTCGAGCACCCGCTTGCCCGTGGCGCGGTCGAGCACGTACAGCGCGCTCACCTGCTGCTCGCCCTCACCGCCCACGCCGGCCAAAATGAGCTGGCCGCCATCGGCCGACACAAGAATCTGCCGCGGACCCACCACGCCGTCGAAGGCATCGAGCTCCTCGCCCGTCGCAAGATCGATGCGAGCCACGTCGTAGGTGCCGTAGTTGGCCGCGTACAGCACGTCCCCCTCAGGCGCCAGGGCCAACGCCACCGTGCGGCGGCCGGCCCCCGGCTCAATGGTGCAGCAAGGCGGCGGGTCGGTACGGCCGCTGAACCCCGAGGAGCTCAGATCCATCGTACTCACAAGCGATTGCAGCGCCGCATCGATTGCATGGACGCCGTTGGCAAAGTAGTCGCCAGCATAGATAAGCCCCCGGGCCTCGTCGCGACACAGCCCGAGAATCTGATGTCCCACGGGAATGGGGGCCGCAGCGGCCGGATTTGCTACCGGGACCGCCGTCACCTCGCCAGTACCGCTGCATCCCACGAAAACGATACCCTGCATAACTAGAACCGAAGCCGGATTGCGGCCGACGGGAATGCGCCCAACTACTTCTCCCGCCCTCGCGTCGACAACTGCAAGAGCGTTCGTCGCGTACTCCGCAACGCACAGCATCCCGGGAGCAATCTCCCCCGAAAATGGCTCGCCGGCATTGATCGGCTCCTTTTGGGGAGTCGGCGACGAACTCTCACGCGGCCCTCCCTCTTCGGCTACATCTCTTGGCGACTCCTCAGTCAGAGCGGCACACCCTGGTGTGCCCAGCAGCCCCATGGCCCCAATACCCGCTAACATCACAAAGCTCCTGCGCGTGATCACAGCGTCACCTCCTCCCGAAGCTTTCCGCCTTCCAAAAGGTATACCTTGTCGGCCTGGGCAGCATAGGAGCGGTCATGGGTCACCAGAACCACCGACCGCCCCTCGGTGGCACAGAAGCCGCGCAGCAACTCGAAGACGCGCTCCGACCATTCCGCATCCAGGTCATTCGTCGGCTCGTCCGCCAGCAGCACATCGTGATGGGAGAGAAGCGCACGGCCGAGCACCAGTCGGCGCTTCTGACCAGCGGATAGCGCCGAGGGAAGATGCTCGGCCCGCTCGCTGAGGCCCAGCTTCTCCAGCATCTCGAAAATGCGGTCTCGCACCACCTTCTCGCCAGAGGCCCGCAATGCCAGCTCCAAATTCTCATAGGCCGTCAGCGCCTGGAACAAATAGGGCGTTTGAAAAACGAAGCCGATGCCCCGCCGATGAATGTCGTCGATCTGAGCGGCCGTCGCCTGCGTCAAGTCGATCTTCCGATACCGTACACTGCCAGCTTCGGGGCGCAACAGACCGCCCATCACGTTGAGCAGCGTCGATTTCCCTTTGCCAGAGACGCCCGTAACCGCAATCATCGTCGAGGGCGGCACAACCATGCTCAGGCCATCGAGGGGGCGCACCGGGGGACGGGATGAGAATTCCTTTACGACGTCGGAAAGCTCTAACAACGGTTCCATCACAACCCTCCTTTGGCAAGCGTTTCCTGGGGATCCTGGCGCATCAGGGCGATCATGGGCTGAACGAGCGCCACCAAGCTGAGGAGCACCGCGAACAGGAGGGCCGCGCAGACAACCCACCCGTAAGCAGAGGGAGCCAACAGGGCTCCCGGCAAATCAAACGAGGTATGGAGCTGCCCGATAATGGCCGACGACGCCAAGCACGCGCAGGCCGTCGCTGCCGCAGCCGCGGCCATCGTGACAACCCCCACCTCGACCACGAAGCTCAAAGCAACCTTAAGGCGGCCAACTCCCATCGTCCTCAGCAGGCCGAGCTCGCCCATACGACTCGACACGAGCGACGAGAACCGCCCCGCCAACGCCAGAGCCGCCAAAAGCACAATGGCCGCCAGAAACGCAAGGGTCATTGATTCCAACACGACCAGTTGGGATGTTACGCTGGCAATAAGATCGGAGGTGCATACCGCTGCAGCGCCCGGCACCTGTTCGATAATGGCAGCTGCCACAGCCGAGGGCTGCGCTCCCTCTTTCACCTTCACCATAACGCACGAGATAGCATCGAAGGGATCGACGTTAAGCCAGACGCTCTCAAGATACGGACTTTCGGCCGCAATGGTTCGCGCAGCATTCACATCCATGAAGATGGTCTCGTCGACGCTCGATCCCGTTGGCTCAAGGGTGCCCACACAGTGAAACACCGATCCGAGAATGGATGCTTGGCCGCCTTCGATGGGTGGCGCTGCGGCCCCCAAGATAATGCCGTCCGGCGGCAGCGCTCCCCCTTCAAGGGCCCCGCCGACCAGCCAGGGGCCCACGATGAAATCTGTCTCCATGTCAATACCCACCACGCGCGTCACCCCGATCACCGAGCAGCAGCTCTGGTTGACCGTTTGCGTGAAGAATTGGGGCGTTGCCTGTTCCACGCCGGCGGTTTCGGCAACGGTTCGCTCGACGTCGGCCGGCAAGTACACGTTGACCGGCTCGGCGCAAAAGAGCACTTCCGAGGCGTTGCCCGAGGCCCCTGCGGGAAGGACCATGATGTCGGCCCCGAGTCGCTCCCGCGAGAGCCTCAGTCCATTTTCGAGCGATGCCACAACAGCCAGCGAGGTGGCCAGGACAAAAACGGCGATGAAGGCAATGAGGGCGGTCATGAGGGATCCGCCCAAGCGCCGGATGATGTTCTTCCAAGCTAGGGAAAACATTGCTCGTCCTCCTTCCAAAAGGGGGCGGCACGAAGCGGAGGGGAGGGAGCGCTTCGTGCCGTTCTTGCGCCCTCGCGGACAAGGGCGCCCTCAGGAAAATTACGCCGTATGGTTCTCGACCACGATGTCGTCAGGCTCTTCGGCCAAGGCCGCATCCACCGTGATGACGAAGTTGGGCTTGGTACCGGAGCTCTCGTCGGACACGATGTCGGCCGCGTGCGCGCCCTGCAGAGACTCCATGTCATCGAGGGCCAGATTTGCACCGGGGCAGGCGGCCACGCACGCAGGCAGCTCACCGCGCTGGCGCCGATCATAGCAGCCGTCGCACTTGAACGTGGTGCTCGACGCCTCGTCGTAGCCGGGCGCACCGTAGGGGCAGGCCGAGATGCAGGTCTTGCAGCCGATGCACACGGAGTGATCTTGAATCACCGTACCGTCTTCCAGCTTGCTGTAGGCCCCTACCGGGCAGTTCGCCATACAGGCAGGCTCTTCGCAATGGTTACAGGCCATAGAGAGGTAAGCAAAAGCTCGCGGATCATCCTGACGAATTGCCGTCACATGCCGCAGCAGCACACCCTTATCCAACTGCTTCTCGCTCTTGCAGGCGATGGAGCAGGTCTTGCAGCCGTAGCAGTTCTTATTGTTCATCCAAAATCCGATAGCCATGGTCTTACGCCTCCTTCTTCACGTCAACGAGAGTCTGATTGCAGCAGTGGGTACCACCGAGAGTCCTCCACTTATCGTTGGTCACATAACTGGACGAGCCGCCCTGCTGCTCCCACCAGCCGTTCTGCAGCCCTACTACCCCAGGCTTGATAAGGTCGTTGACGAGAGCAACGCCGTGATGCTCGCCACGATCGTTGAACACAACCACCGCATCGCCATCCTGGATACCTCGTGTCTCGGCATCAGCGACATTCATAAGAACCACGGGCTTTTGATCGCATACCTCGTCCATCCATTCGAGATTGTTGAAGGTGGAATGCACACTGCGATAAGTCTTCTGCTGAACGCTGAAGAGCGGATACTTGCGAGCCAGTTCATTGTCGTTGCGAGCGTCCTCTTCAGCACGCGCGTAGGAGGCAATGGGGTCGAAGCCCTCCTCCTTCCAGGAGCGTACCCAGAACTCGGCTTTTTCGGAAGGTGTAAGGAATTTGCCGTCTTTATAGGGAATGTAGTCGGGACCCACCACGTCGATGGCCTTTTTCTCCTTCAGCTCCTCATAGGTGATGCCCGCCGGCTCAATGACGTTGCTGATGAGCGTCTCCATGGGCACATCGAAGGCATCGCCGAAGTCGTAACGGCGAGCGAGCTCAGTGAATATCTCCAAATCGCTCTTGGCCTCGCCGGGCGCATCCACCGCCTTCTCCATCAGCTGAATCCAATGGGAGCGGTTCTGGGCCAGCACGCCGTCCACCTCGAAGATGCCTGCGCAGGGCAGAACCAAATCGGAGTAGAGGGCGGTAGAGGTCAGGTACTCATCGACGGTAATGACGAAGGGGATCTTTTCTAGAGCCTTGCGCACCATGTTGGTATTGGGCCACTGGGTCATGGGGCTGCCGGTCATGGACCAGAACACGTTCACCTTGCAGGGGTCTTCGTTCAGAATGGACTCACCAAACTTAAAGCACGGGATGGTGGGCATCTTCTCGAGTAAGTTGGGAACCTCGATCGGCGCACCGGTCTTCACTTCGCACACACCACCCGCATCCGAATAGCCCTCACCCTCATGGCCGATCTGTCCGCAGAACGCTGCCAAGTAGGCACCAACGGCCACGGCGTAGGTACCATTCTCGGTACGCATGAATCCGCCCATGTTGTGAACGATCATGGCATGCTCGGCGGTCGCGTACTCGCGAGCGATACGCTGGATGTCGGCCGCAGGCACTCCGCACTCGGCCTCGGCAGCCTCAACTGTCCAGGGAGCGGCGTTGGCATAGATGAGCTCGAACTCAGTGTTGTACTGCTCGGCCTGGGGCGTTCCCTCCAAAGTGAGGGCAGCCGTGATGTTTGCGGCATCATGGCGCACCACATTGCCCGTGGCGGTATCGAGCACCACAAAGGAGGCCGGATCCTCAGGATCTTCCATCACTGGCTCTCCCGTGGCCTTGTCCACCAGACACGGGGCGCAGGTGTGAGCCAGCAGGAACTCCTCATCATAGAGCTTCTCGTCCACGATGGTCTTCAGCATCGCAAGCCCCAAGGCTGCATCGGTGCCGGGCCAGGGAGCGATCCAGTCGGTAGCCTTAGCGGCCGACTCGGTATAGATAGGATCGATCACCACGAGCTTGCCACCGTTTTCCACCACTTTCTCGAAACGCTGGAAGTAGCCCTGCTTGGTGATGGCGGGATTGTTGCCCCAAATAATGCAATAGGTGCTGTTCTCAATCTGGTTACGGCAGTCCAGAAAGCGCTTGCCGTAAATGTACACAACAGACTCGTACACGCCGGCACAGCAAAGCTTGCCTACCGTCGTAGTGGCGCCGCCGAGATGCGCAAAGAAGGCATTCGCCACCGGGCCGTGCATGGCCCCGAAGTTGCCCGAGCCAGTTGCGTAGCAAATCGACTGGTTGCCATCGGTGGCAATGGCCTCATCGAGCTTCTGCTGGATAAGGTCGAAGGCCTCATCCCAAGTGATCTCCTTGAACTTACCCGAACCCTTATCGCCGTCGCGCAAAAGCGGCACCGTCAGTCGATTGGGATCGTTGCACATAAAGCCACGAGCGATGCCGCGAGCGCAGGCGGCGCAGTCGTTCAACTCGGAAGACTCCACCTTCACAAGCTTGCCGTCCACCACATAGCCCTTGAGGTTGTGATGCTGGCACTCCGGCGGGCACGTAGAGTAGAAGATCTCCGCATTTGCATAGGGATCCTCCCCCGTGACGGGCAGGTCCTCGTCCTTGGCCGGCGCCTCGTCGGTGGCCGCAGGGGCGCATCCGGCCAGGCCCACAGCAGCCGTAGCCGCGGCAGCGCCCACGAAGGCGCGACGGGTGAGCTTGGCGTCAATGGCGCGTTCGCTGTTCTTCGTCATAGAACTCTCCTCCCTCAGATGGGATTTTCTCGCGAGCTGCGGCGAAAAGACGTTTGAACCCCCGCTCTCGGCGGATCTCCTACCGCCTTGCTGTCGCATCGGGCGGCCCTCCTCGGCCGAAACCCTCGCACTCGCTTGCTATTATTCTGCCGTTGACTCAACGTCACTTCAATGGCGGCCAGCGGAACTTTTCATTAAGACTTCGGGGCAAATATTAAAAAAGAATTACCTTCCCCACCGAAGTCTCCTGCATGCAGCTCCATCGGGCATAATATGAAGATTGACGAGGAGGGGACACCATGTCGACCGATCACCCGGGGCGCCCGTTCCGCTATGGCATACGTTTCAAGATCGCCGTTTCCATCGGCGTCATTATGGTTGCGCTCATGGCCGTCGACATCCTGTGGAACCTGTCGCTGCAGAACGCCCAAGCCGAGAACGAGGCTCGCGAGAAGGCCGAGGTACTTGCCTCCGAGATGCGCGCAGCATGGGATTTCGTCGATATGAATCAGGACGTCATCAACCGTGCCGAGGACGGCACCTTCCGTACGAAGCACCTCGTGTGCGTGGTGGCGGCGAAGTCTATCTCCATGCTGTTTACCACGGAGACCGACTACTCCATCCGCTTCACCAACGACACCCCTCGTCAGGCCGCCAACGCGCCGGACGAGTTCGAGCAGGAGGCTCTGGCCGCCTTCAACGCCGACCCGGAACGCAAGGCGTTCTGGCGCGTGGTAGACGCCGGCGACGGCACGCGGGTGTTTCGCTATACCGAGCCTTTGTACGTGACCGAATCGTGCCTGGAATGTCACGGCGACCCCGTCGGCGAGCTGGATCAGTACGGCTACCCCAAGGAAGGCATGCAGGTGGGACAGGTGGGCGGCGCCATGTCCATCACCGAGCCCATGGACATTTACGCCGCCGGCATCCAGGACAGCATGATGCAGCAGGCGATCATGGTGTTGTTCATGATGGTAGCGGCCTTCATCGGGCTGTACTTCGTGACAAGCCGGCTGGTGCTGCGGCCCATCGACGAGCTGCGAAGCGCGGCGGGCGCCGTGGGCAAGGGCGACTTCAACTACACCCTCACGGTGCCCGACCCCGGCGAGCGGCCCCGCGACGAGCTGGCGGAGCTCACCGGCGAGTTCGACCGCATGGCCCGCGACCTTGAGGCGCTTTATGCCGATCTGGAGGGCCAGGTGCGTTCCAAGACCGACGACCTCATGGTGCTCAACGACATGCTGAACTACCAGAAGCGCGAGCTGAAGGTAGCACTCGATCGGCTGGGTGATGAGGTGGCCTACAAGAACGAGTTCTTCGCCATCGTCAGCCACGAGCTGCGCACGCCGCTCACCAGCATTTTGGCCTACGCGCGCATCCTGAACGCGGACGACAGCCTAGCGCCCAAGACCCGCGAGGCCGTGGGCGAAATCGAATCGAATGCCACCCTTTTGCTGAACATGGTGAACAACATCCTCGTCATTTCCAAGCACGCTGCTAAAAAGGACGAGCTTTTGCCCGAACCCGTGGATTTCGTCGATTTGGCCCAGTTCGTGCGCAAGGCGCTGGTCCCTATCGCGGAAGGCAAGGATGTGAGACTCTCCTGCTCGGTGGCGCCGGACGTGCCCTTGAGCATGGCCGATTGGGAGAAGCTGCGCCGCATTTTGGAGAACCTGGTGAACAATGCTATCAAGTACACCCATCGAGGCGGGTTCGTGCGCCTGACGATTGGGTTCGAAAGCGGCGAAGAGGCGAACCACGGCCACGGCAACCATCCCGGCACGCACGTCCCGGATGACGAAGACGCGGCCCCTGCCGGCTGGATCGTCATGCGCGTTGCCGACGACGGCATGGGCATCGCACCCGAGGAGCTGGACCAGATCTTCGAGCTGTACAAGCAGGCCGGGCAGTCGGCCAACCGCCGCTACCGGGGCACGGGGCTAGGGCTTGCCGTAGTGCGCGACCTCACCGAGCTGCATGGCGGCACCGTGGCCGTGGAAAGCCGGGTGAAGGAGGGCAGCACGTTCACCGTGCGCATTCCCTATGCGCCCGTCATTGAGGAAGAGGACGAGGAATCGTAAAACCGCAGGGCGGCCCGCAGCGCCGAAGGCCGAGCCGCTGACAACCGCGAAGGAGGACGACGATGGCGAAGATTCTGCTCGTGGACGATGAACCGCGCATTGCCCGGGTGGTGCGCGACATGGTGGAAGGCGCCGAGTGGCAATTCGCTTACGCCGACAACGGCGCCGATGCGCTGGACGCCGTCGCTCGCGATGCGCCCGACCTCATCATCATGGACGTCATGATGCCGAAGATGGATGGATTCACCGCCTGCCGCGAGCTGCGGACCCGAGGCGTCACCGTGCCGGTCATCTTCCTGTCGGCCAAAGGCGACATCGTGGACAAGGGCGTCGGATTCGCGGCCGGTGGCGACGACTACATGGTGAAGCCCTTCGACCCCCGCGAGCTGATGATGCACATCGAGGCGCATCTGCGCCGCGCCGCCATGCGCCCGAGCAGCGCTGTGCCTTCCTCCGGCACCATCACCGTGGGATGTCTTTCCTTAGATATGGCCCAGCACCGCGCCACCTTGGCCGGCGAACACGTGTCGCTGACCCCGAAGGAGTTCAAGATCCTGGCGACGCTGGCTGCAAGCCCCGGCACGGTGCTTTCCCGCGAACAGCTGGTGGAGGCAGCCTGGGGACCGGAATTCGTCGGCGAGACCAGTTCCATCACCGTGTTCATCAAGAAGCTGCGGGCCAAGATAGAGGACGACCCCACCGAGCCCCGCATCATAGAAACCGTCTGGGGCATCGGCTACCGCCTCGATCCCGAGGCCTGCGGGTAAGCTAGCGAGCGAACCTGCAGGCAAACATTCTCGCTCGCGCACCTTTGACCCCGAAATGATATTTCTGATTTAAAAGTGCCATTTCGGGGCTTCTTTCTGTGCCCAAGCCGATTGCACCCCAGCGCCTTTCAGCCGCATTCGCCAGATGGCCAAAAAAGACGCGCTAACTGCGGTTTTCAGCCCTCTTTCCCCGACTTTCACCATCTACGCATTCGCGCGTCCTTTTCAATAATGTTCTGACCAGGTAAAACTATGATCAAGAGAAACCGCACTTTCGAAACCGCAAGCCGCTGACGCAGCCAGCGCAGATTTTTTGACCAAAAAATGCTCTAGAGACACTTTCGCATGCAGTTCGCGAGTCGTTTTTGGCCACAAGCGTCCTACTTTCCCGCGCCGCCGTGGTTGATGGTGGTGGCGAGGGGGTGGCGCTTCAGAAGAAGCATCATCACGAGGCACGCAAGCATGAGCGGCACGAACCAGAGGAACAGCGGCAGCAGGGCGTCGGAGTAACCGACAGCAATGACCGACTGGGCTGACCCGGGCAGCGCATCCACGATTTGCGGCGTCAGTGTGGCGAGCGACAGATTGTCCACATGGGTGAGCTTGCCGGCCACGTCGGCCGTAAGGCGCATGGTGAACAGCGCGCCCACGAGCGCCGTGCCCACCGAAGCGCCGATCTGCCGGAAGAAGTTGTTCGCCGCCGTGGCGGTGCCCACCATGGCGTGGGGAAATTCGTTTTGCACCACGAGCACGAGCAGCTGCATGCCGAGCCCCATGCCGAAGCCGAGTACGAACAGATACAGCACTGGCACCCACAGCGCCTCGTGCACCCGCATGCGCGACAGCAAGAATAGGCCCACCGTGCTCACGACGCACATGGCCACGAGCATCCCCTTGTAGCGCCCCGTCTTCGACGCCACCCAGCCGGTGGCTGTGGAAGTGATAAGGATGCCCACGCTGGTAGCCGTGCACACGAGACCGGCCACCTCCGGCGACAGATCGTCCAGGATTTGGAAGTAGGTGGGCAGGTAGTTGAGCGCTCCCATGAAGCTGATGTTCAGGAGAAGCCCCGTTACCGAGCACAGCACGAAGTTGCGGTTGCGGAAGAGCCCCATGGGGATGATGGGCTCGGCGGCGCGGCGCTCCAACAGCACGAAGACCACAGCGGCAGCCACAGCCAGAGCGACAAGGCCCATAAACGGCAGACTGCCCCAGGGAATAAGCGTGCCGCCCCAGGCCATGGCCAGCACGAGCGAGGTCACGGCCACGGTCATGGCCATCATGCCGGGCCAATCGAGAGGGTGCTTTCCGAGGGCACGGGCGTCGCGGGGCAACGTGAGTCCGAGTACCACCACGGCAAGCAGGGCCACGGGCACCGTGAACCAGAAGATCCAGCGCCAGCCCGTCACCTGGACGAACCAGCCGCCCATAAGCGGGCCCAGCACATTCGACACGGCGAACACGGCGCCGATGACGCCCATGTAGGTGCCGAGCTTGCGCGGCGGCACCACGTCGGAGAGCGTCGCCTGGGATAAGATGATGAGGCCGCCGCCCCCAAGGCCAGAGACGAGGCGGCCGCTGATGAGCATCTCCATGTTCATGGCCAGGCCGCACACCACCTTGCCCGCGGCGTACAGCGTGAGCGCCGCCATGAGGAGACGCTTGCGGCCGATAAGGTCGCCCAGCTTGCCGTAGATGGGCATGACCAGCGTCGATGAAAGGATGTAGGCGGTGGAGACCCACTGCATGATCTCCACGCCGTTCAAGTCGCCCACGATGGTGGGCAGCGCCGTGGAGGCGATGGTCTCGGAGAGCGAGCTGATGAACATGGCGAGCAGAAGCCCGAAGAACACGAGCGCCAGCGCCCGGCCGTGCAGGGCGTGATCGGTATGGGGCGTGGAAGCGCCTGCGGGTTTTGCGGGCGCCGATGAGGTAGGAGCTATTGCGGGCGACGCAGCTGCAGCGGCCGAAGCCGCCTCCGTCTTCGAAGTCGTATCTGCTGCGCTCACCGCCATAGGTCGCCTCTTTCCAATCAGGGGATTCTCCCTATTTTAGAAAGACGGCCGCCGCAAGCGCCGCGCAACAACCCCGCCTGCGCCGAACTGTCACGGCGCCGTTGAAGACTTGCGCGAGAATGCGTTTGCGAACGCTACAACGCCAGCTCGTACATGGCCACCTGGATGTCGCCGAGGGCCGGGTAGTGCACGGTCCACTCGCCCTTGTCCTCGAAACCGCACGACTCGTAGAGGCCGCGGCCGCGTACGTTGTGGGGGAAGGTGTCGAGGCGTAGAGCCACCAGGCCCTGGGCTCGGGCGATGTCAGCGGCACCATTCACGAGCTGGCGACCGAAGCCCCGGCCGTGGAAGGCCGGCAACGTGGCCACCACATGCAGGACGCCTACCTGTTCGGGCGCAGCATCCACGGCCCAGGGAACGGCGTTGTAACCGGGGGCGCCTTCATGATTCACCACCATGGCCGAGGCAATGATGGGCTCGGACTCACCGCCTTCGGAGACCACTTCAACCTCTTCTGCGGGCAGCAGCCCCACGATCAGCTGGGCCGCCTCCAACGACTCACGCAAGAACGCCGGCGAGGGATGCACGCCATGCTGCCACTGCACGTCGAAATCGGTGCCCTGCATCTCGTCGATCATCGTCGTGTAGAACGCAAGCACCGCATCGAACTCATCGGGCCGCGCCACGCGCGCTTCCAACATCGCCGCTCCCTTCTTCATCGGATTCGAGTGAAGACAGTATAGCGCTGCGATGCCACCTACAGTCCGAGCAACGGGCAGTACAGCGACTCGTCGGTTTCGGAGAAGACGTTGAACACCACGGTCATGGGCACATCGGGATGCTCGTTAAGCCAGCGGCGCACCGTAGCGACGGCGATGGAGGCCGCCTCTTCCTGCGGGAACCCGAACACGCCCGTGGAGATGCAGCAGAAAGCGATGCTGGAAAGCCCCGCCTTGGCCGTCGCGTCCAGGCACGCGCGATAGCACTCGGCCAGCTGACGGCGGTGCGTATCGGTGGGACGTCCGTTGGCGATGGGCCCCACCGTGTGGATAACGTAGCGCGCGGGCAGGTTGTAGCCGTCGGTCACCTTGGCCTGGGCCGTTGGCTCCGAGTGCCCCTGCGCTGCCATGAGGTTCGCACAAGCCGCACGCAATTGCACACCGGCGAAAGTGTGGATAACGTTATCGATGCAGTAGTGCAGCGGCGCCCAGCAGCCGGTCATGCCGGAGTTGGCGGCGTTCACGATGGCGTCTGCGGCCAAAGTGGTGATGTCGCCGCGCCACAAGCGTAGGCGCGGGTCGGTTGGCGACGGGGTCGTGTCGGCCAAGGTCGCCACACCCGCCTCAGCGATGAGCCCCTGCAGCAGTTCGTCCTGGGCCGCGAGGAACTCGCCGGGCGCGGGCCACGGAGGCCGCACGTTTACAAGTGATCGGAACGCAAGCCACAGCGCCTCGGCCGAAGCGCTTGCCAGGCCGCCCTGAGCCGCATCGGCCGCCGCGGGCGGCAGAGCGCACCCATGCGCCTTGCCCTCTTCGACGAGGTATTCCACCAAATATTGCAACAGTTTGCGATCCATAGATTCGCCTCCCTCACAGCACCTATAGCGCGAAGCGGTCGCGGGCGCGCTTGGGGGCGGTGGCGCGTGCGGCCTCAGCGCGGTCGTGCTGCCAGTTCATGAGGAACAGCACACAGTCGGTGCGGTTGCTGGCGCGCAGGCGCTCGATCTGGCGATCGAACAGCTCGACATCGTTCAAGAACCCGGCATCGGCCAGAGCGCGCACCATGGCGATGTCCCCCTCACGCGCCACATACTGCACGGCCTCCGCCGCACGCTCACGCAGCGCTTCCACAATGCGATCGCGCATCTCGGGCGCCAAGCGGAAAGGCGCCGCCACGCGGTGGAGCAGGGCTCCCAGATGATCAGGCAAGCCGCGCCCCACCAGCAATTGGTCATCGTAGCGGGCGAAGTCGAAGGGGATGCCATCCTCGACGTCTTCCAAAAAGCAACTTATGAGCTGGTCGGACGTGATATGCACCACCGCATCGGCCGCAGCCAAGCGCACGATGGCGTATTCGAAGCTGCCCTCGCCGATGCTGGTGACGCTCGCGGGGATGAGCACGGGGCCGACCAGCGTGCGCGAGCAGAAGCAGTGGGCACCGATGGTGCGTAAGCCTTCGGGAAGCATGAGCTTACGCGTGCCCTTGCAGGCGTTGTCATCGCGCACCTCACGCACCGTATCGGGGATGACCAACGTCGCTGGCGCCGTGATGAGCGCGCGCTCGGCAATGAGCGTCAGCGGTGCGCCTTCCACCTCGCGCGGCAAAGCCAGGCGATCGGTGGCAGAAACCGGCGCCACCATGGCGCTCGCTGCGTTCGCCGCGGCCTCGCGAGCCGACACCGCCGTCGCGCCTCTCATGCGGGCATGGGCCGCCGACGAGAACTGGCGCGAGGGGGAATCGGGGGCCGGAGGACCCGCCACCAGATGAGCCTCACGCGAACCGTTTTCCGCAGCGACGCTGGGCTCCTTCGCAACACCGTCCTCCCGCGCGAAGCCATCCTTTTCTGCGGGGTCATTTCCTTCTGCAAACCCGTACCAGCACTGGTTTTTTTCCACGGCCTGAAAATCAGTGACACGACCTCCGCAGCGCGCGACAATGCGTGCAAGCGCCGCTGGATCGCTGGCCCGCCAAAGCGTCTCGGGGTTCATCGAGCCGTCCACGCGCTCCAGCGAGTCGGGCACATCGATGACGCGCGGCGGCGGGCATCCTTTCGCGAAGGCGGCGGCGCTCATGACGCGCACGCCATCAGGGACCACAAAATGCTCGGCATAAGGTGCCGAGGCGAAGATGAGGCGGAAGGGGGCCATCGTCTCGCTCGAGAAAAGGCGCGCATCGCCAGCGCCCAACCTCTCGCTGTGCCCACCGCCCAGACGCTCGAGCAGACAATCCTCCTTTATCGCATAGCATTTGTTGACAGGGCTCACCAGGTAGCGACGCGCCTCGAGCCGAGGGTTGGGCAGAGCCATGTCCAGCGGGGATGGGTCGTACGTGCGCACGCCCGCGCCCAGGTACACCACTTCGGCACTTACGGCATTGAACGCCTGGGAGCCCACCACTTCCACGGTGTCAGGCACCACTAGCAAGCGAACCCGGGCGCCACTCGTAAAGCGTCGGGAAAAAGCCTCTGAGGCGATGCGCACTACGGGCACATCGTCGATAAACGACGGCACCACAACGATCAAGCCGTCGGCCCGAAGACCGTGCTCGGCAAGCTTTCCCAGGTGCACGGCGGAAACCGCGTAGCCCTCGCCATCGCGTCGCACCGTTATGGGAACGTTGGTGGCAAAGTACGTCTCTTCACTTTGTGATGTTTCACGGTCGGATAGCAATGTTTCACGAGCTGTTAGAAGTGTTTCACGGTTTTGCGATGTTTCACGCTTTTGGGTTTCGCGCGCATTTTCGCAAGACGGATCCTTCGCTTCCTCTTTCGGCTGCCAGCGCGGCGTTTGCCCCAAGGTCCACAGCTCGTGGGGCGACAGCTTGCGCGCTGGCGCTGCCGCCGCTGCTGCGCCAGTGCCAGCAGCCGCCTCTCCGATGGCCTGTCCGACTGCGCTTGCTGTTGGCCCCTCCCCCTCTTCCCCGCGCACAGCACTGCCGATAATGCCCATGCGCTCCTCATCAGTTATACCCATGCCGAGCGCACCTACGATGAGCAGGTCGCCATCGGTGCCATCAAGCTCCTCGGTTTCATCGAGGGCCGCATCGTGCACCCAGGGCTTGTAGGGAGCCAGCTGAGGGCGCCAGTTCTCCCCCTCGATGGGGTGCCCCGGCTCCTCAATCGTCACGTCGGCCAGAGTTAAATGAATCGGATTTTCTTGCACCCGCGCAATGAGATCGTCAAGAGAAGAAGTTGCGTCGCGAAAGACCAGAGCAGTGGCGTCCATAGTTTTGTGCACCTTCCCAATTTCGATGCCCAAGGGCTGTTTACCCCGCGTAATCCCCATGCTACACTACAGCGCAAAGAGGCACAATGACAAAAGAATCGCCATTTTTGGTCACAAAATCGAGTTCTGGGTTTCCTTGAGAGGGAATTACGGACAGCGAAACCCACAACAGTATTGGATCTTATCCAAATATATCGAATATCAATAAGTGAGTGAGTCTTTCCGGCAGGAGAAAAACCCAGAACTCGACTTTGTGACCAAAAATGTCGAAATGTTTGTAGCTCGAGTCGCGAAAGGAGGGGCCGTGCACGAAAGCGAGATAGAGGCGCTGGCCCTCGACGCGCTCGGCCTGGTGCGCAACGAGCTCCTCGTGAGCCTGCGCTTCATGAGCGCGGCGTTCGCCCGACTCGCGCCCCTGCCCATCCCCGGCGCTACGCTCGCCACCGATGGCGCGCATTTGCGGTTCGACCCCGTCACCTGGGCGCGCACCTACGCCAACGACCCGGCCGAAGCTTCTCGCGCCTACCTGCACACGGTGCTTCACAACGTGTTTCTGCACCTTTACCCCGGAGCTGGCATCGATCCCCTTCTATGGGACATCGCCTGCGACATGGTGGTGGAATCGGTGATCGACCAGCTCGATCTTCCCGCCACGCGCACGGCCCAAGCGGCAGCCTCGCGTCCCGAGCTGGAGCGCATGGCCGAAGAGGCCGGCCTCATGACTGCCGAGCGCGTCTACGCTGCCCTGCGCGATCGACGCGCCGCCGGCGCAACTGACGACGAGCTCGCCCGCCTCGGCGCTCGCTTCCACGTGGACGACCATCGCCCCTGGCATGCCGTCGTCATTGCCGAAGGAGAAGAAGCGTCGGGCAAGACGGGCGAGGCAACCGAAGGCGAGGGCCGCACGAGCGCTCCCGCCGCCAAGGCCGACACCTCAGGCACCGATATGGACATCCCCGACGAAGCGGCCGACGTCCCCTACTCCCACAAGGCCCACCGCGCCATGGATTCCGCCGACATCGCCCAGAAGGATGCCCCCGAAAACGCCGCCCGGGCCATCGGCGAGCGCTTTGCCGATACCGTCCAGCTCGATCGCTCCCGCGAGCAGTGGGAAAACGCGGCGTTGGAGATGGGCATCCAGCTGGACGCCTACGCGAAGCTGTGGGGCATCGAGGGATCGAACCTCGCCATGAACCTGCGCAAAGTTACCCGCGAAAAGCACGATTACCGGGCCTTCCTGCGCAAGTTCGCCCGCATGGGCGAGCAGATCCGCGTAAACGACGACGAGTTCGATTACGTGTTCTACACCTACGGGCTCGAGCTATACGGCAACCTGCCACTCGTGGAACCAGTGGAATTTGCCGAGGAGAAGCGCATCCGCGACTTCGTCATCGCCATCGACACCTCGGCCTCCACGAAAGACGGCCTGGTGCGCAAGTTCATCGAGCGCACCTATTCCATCCTGGCCGACGAGACGAGCTTCTTCTCGCGCATGAACGTGCTCATCGTGCAGTGCGACGCCGCCATTACCGACGTCGCGCGCATCACCTGCCTGCGCGATTTGGAAGACTACCTGGAAAACCCCACCATCAAGGGCCTGGGCGGCACCGACTTCCGCCCCGTGTTCACCTACGTGGACGAAGCGCTGGCCACCGGCGAGCTGAACGATTTGGGCGGCCTCATCTACTTCACCGACGGACAGGGCACCTACCCCGCGCGCCGCCCCGCCTACGAGACCGCCTTCGTGTTCCTCGATTCCGACGATGCCGCCGCCTCGGCCCCCGTGCCGCCCTGGGCCATGAAAGTGATCCTGGATGAAACCTTCGTGCTAGAAGAGGAGCCACTATGAACATCCGCGAAGCAAAACAGCAGATCAAAAACGCCATGGTCGCCTATTTCACTAAAGACGAGTTCGGCAACTATCTTCTGCCGCCCGAGCGCCAACGTCCGGTGTTCCTGCTGGGCGCGCCGGGCATCGGCAAGACGGCCATCATGGAGCAGATCGCCCAAGAACTGGAAGTGGGGTTCGTGTCCTACTCCATGACCCACCATACCCGCCAAAGCGCGCTGGGCCTGCCGTTCATCGCGACGAAAACCTATGACGGCGTGGAATACCAGGTGTCCGAATACACCATGAGCGAGATCATCGCCTCGGTCTATGAGGCGATGGAGGCCACGGGGCGCCGCGAGGGCATTCTGTTCCTCGACGAGATCAACTGCGTATCGGAGACGCTCACGCCGGCCATGCTGCAGTTTCTGCAATACAAGATCTTCGGCCGCCATGCCGTGCCCGACGGCTGGATCGTCGTGACGGCCGGCAACCCGCCCGAGTACAACCGCACGGCCCACGACTTCGACATCGCCACGTGGGATCGCCTGAAGCGCATCGAGGTTGAGCCCGACTACGACGTGTGGCGCGAGTTCGCCGTGTCGGCCGAGGTGCATCCGGCGGTCATCACCTACCTGGACATCGAGCGCTCCCACTTCTACGCCGTGGAAGCCACCCCCGACGGCGCGTCGTTCGTGACGGCCCGCGGCTGGGACGATCTGTCAGCGATGATCAAGCTCTACGAGGCCCAGGGGCTCACCGTTGATGAGCTGCTCGTGGAGCAGTACGTGCAGAACGGCGAGATCGCAAAGCGGTTCGCCATGTATTACGACCTGTTCACGAAGTACCGCAGCGACTATCAGATCGATCGTATCTTGGATGGCAGCGCCGATGCCGGCCTGTCCGAGCGGGCCGCGGCGGCGCCCTTCGACGAGCGCGTGGCCGTCATGGGGCTTATCGTGGACGCCACGGTGAGCTGCTTGCGCGAGGCGGTCATGGAAGAGAAAGCAGCGGCGTTCGCTCATAGCGTGTTGGCCGATTTGAAGGAGCGCCTGGCCGCCGAAGGCGTGGCCGAAGACGCCGACGCGAGCGCGCTCATCCGCGCCACGACCACCGAGCTGGCACGCACCCGCGACACCGAACGGGCCGCGAGCCTGCTTTCCGACGAGCGCTACCGCTCCTTCGAGCGGACCATCGGCCTTCTTGACGAGGTGCTGCGCACGGGAACCGATACACCCGAGGGCGCCACATTCAACCTGCTGCGCGGGCGCTTCAACGAGCGGCTCGACGAGCTGGACGCGGCCATCGATACGGCGGCAGGCGCCCTGGACAACGTGTTCAAGTTCGTGGAAGAGGCCTTCGGCGAGGGGCAGGAGATGCTCATGCTGGTGACCGACTTGTCCGTGAGCCGCGCCGGCATGGCCTTCATCAACGACCACGGCTGCGACCGCTACTTCGCCCACAACCAGAACCTCCAGTTCTACGAGCGTGGCCACGACCTGGCCGCCCGCATCGACCGCATCACGCTGGAAGAGGAGTAGCCCCCAGCGCGACCGCAGCGCCTTGCCCCGGCAAAGGATCCAAGCCACAGCAAGAGCAAGGCCGCGATCCCGGAAGGACCACGGCCTTGCCGCAGGCGACGCGTCGCCTATGGGAGAAAGCCCCGGGGCGCCCGATCACCCGGCGAGCGCCGCCATCGCGCTACGAGCACAGCACCGGCAGCGCCGCCATCTCGCTACAGGTACAGCACCGGTAGAGCCGCCAGAATGACCAGCAGACGCAGCATGAAACCACCCACAAGGACACCGCCCTCGCCGATGACGCTCACTACCATAGAGGTGGTGGAGGTCTCCACCTTTCGCGTGACAAACACCGGGTAGCCCTCGATGGCAAACGGCGCCACCAGGCCAAGCAGCACCAGACCGCCCCAGAACATTGGCGCGTACTGGCCCGACACGAGCGAGGCAACCGATGCGGCGCCCTCGGGACTGCCCGAGCTCACGATGATGAGCATGGTTGCAAGCACCACCATCTCGATAGCCGACAGAATCACGTGGCTCTTCTTGATGAGCCACATCTGCTCGAAGCGCTCACGATCGGTGATAAGGCCCACCAAGCTCGTAGCCGCCAGACCCGCCGACAGAGCCGACACCACGAACAGCACCGGCAAAATGGCGTTGTTCCACAGCGGGTAGGCGCTCACGACCCCCAGCAGAAAGCCGGTGTAGGCCGCCACGCAGAACGCGGATACGATACCTGTCCAGGTGAGCCACTTCGGCACCGGGCGACGCAGCACCTCAAGCAGCGCCGCGGCAATGGACACCGGCATGAACACGCAGATGAAGTACACGCCCAGCGTCATTACCGAGCCCGGGTTCATAATAAGATAGAAGAACCGCAGCGGGTTGTGCAGCCCGGCCTCGGCGTCCAACATGAGCATGAGCAGACCGATGCCCAGAAAGATGGGCGAGATAATGCGGCCCGCGACGCGCATCTTCACGCTGTCGGGATACTTCGCCTCCACAAAGGCTGAAGTGAGGAAGGCGCCGGCCGATGCGCCCGCCAAAAACAGGTACCAAGCGATCATAGATCCCCAAACCATTGATCATCACCTCACGTAGTAGATTTTCGCGGTGGTCAGGTCGCCCGCCAGCGGCTGGGCATTGGTGCGAGCGATTTCCTGGCAGATCTCGCTCTGCGGATCGTCCAGGTCGCCAAACAGGCGAGCGCCGGAGATGCAGGTGCCCACGCAACGCGGCGGGTTGCCCGGCTCGCCCTCGTACCAGCAGAAGCGGCATTTCTCGATAACGCCGGTCTTCTTAATCTGGATGCGGGCGCCGTAAGGGCAGGCGGCCATGCAGTACTTGCAGCCGATGCACCGTTCCTCGTCTACCAGCACCACGCCCGAGTCGGTCGTATAGGTGGCATGGGTGGGACACACCGCCTCGCAGGGAGCGTCCTCGCAGTGCATGCACTGCACTGGCACCACTTCCGCATACACGTTGGGGTAGGCCCCCTGCTCCATCTCGTCGAATTTGATGAACGCCTCATCGGACTCGAGCCCGTTCACCATCTGACAGGCCACGCGGCAGGCGTAGCAGCCAACGCACTTCTTCGTGTTGATGAGCATTCCGTAACGGGCCATCAGCCTTCCACCTTCCTAACCTTCACCGCTACCTCCTGGCTCATGGTGGAGCCTACGCCGGGTTCCAAATGCAGCGGAACGAAATCCATCATGTTGAGGCCAAAGCCCTGGGCCCGAGTGAGATAGGGCGATGTGCCGCCGTAATGGGTGGGCAGAAACAGCACACCGGGCTTCAAGCGCTCGGTCACCTTCACAGCTACCTGGCCTGAGCACTCGCTGGAGGAAAGCTCCACCGTATCGCCGTCGACAATGCCCAGATCCGCGGCATCGGAGGCAGCCATCCAGAGCCGCTCGAGCTGATATTCCCGGGAGATGGCATTCAGCGCCTCCAGGTTCAGCGTCATGGTGTGGGAGTGGATACCCTGCTTGCCGCCGATGAGGGAGAACTCGCCCTCGGCCGGCTCCACCAGACGCGGCACGTAACCGATAACCGGGTTCAAGCCCGCTTCCGCCACCTTCGCCGAGGCGAACTGGAACTTTTCCGTCGGAGTCTTGAACGTCGGCGTGCCGAACGCGAAGCCGGGGTCAGCCAATTCCACGATACCGGCCTCGCGCACCTCCTCGATCGAGGTGCCCACGCTGGCCAGCTGCGCCTCGGCCAGCTCCTCCACGGTGAAGTCGAAGTACTCGCCCACGCCGCACGCCTCGGCCAGCCCGGCGAAGATCTCGTCGCAGGGGCGCGTCTCGGGATGGATGCGCTCGATGACGGGGGTGCGCAGTGCCACATAGTGCTTCTTGCCGCCGATGAACTCGGGCAGCTCCAGGCGCTCCAGCACCGTGCACTCGGGCAGCACGTAGTCCGACGCCAAAGCAGTCTCGCTCATTTGCACGTCGATAGTCACCACGAGCTTCGCCTGGGAAAGCGCCTCGCGCCACTTCGCCGGCTGGGCGTACCCCTGCACAGCGTTGGAGTTGTAGAAGAACACGCCCTGGATGGCGCCATCGGCGCAGCCGTTCAGCACAGCCAGGTTGGTGCCGGTGCCCGAGAGCGCCAGCGGGTACTCGGCGTCGCCCAAACGCTTGGCGGCCGGCTTGGGCACCTCGGGGAACTTCACCGGATCCACGTCGCCCGCCTTGGGCGAAGAGGTGATGAGCGCTCCACCCTTCTGCCCCCAGCAGCCAAGAAGCGCATTCACGGCGCACACCGCGCGAGCCGTCTCGAAGGAGTTTTGATAGGCGCAGCCGAACGCTGCCCGCCAGGAAGGCTCGATAGCGCAGGCCGGTGCGGCGGCGGCCAGCGACTCGGCGATTTCCACGATGGTATCGGCCGGCACATCGCAGATGCCCTCGGCCCATTCCGGCGTGTACTCGGTCACTTGAGCAGCGAACTCCGGGAAGCCCACGGCGGACTGCTCAACGAACGCGTGATCGTACAGGTCGCGCGTCACCAGCACGTTCGCGATGCCGAGCAGGAACGCGATATCAGCGCCGGGCCTGATAGGCACCCAGTCGGTAGCAAAGACGCCGGTGTTGTTCAGGCGCGGATCCACGATGACCACCCGCGCCCCGCCCTCGGCCGCTCCGGCCAAGCTCTTCACCGAGGAGGGACGGATGCCATCGCCATAGCTGCGGCCGATGAACACCACCATTTTGGTGTTGGGGAAGTCCACCGAGAAGTTCTGGGCTCCCGTGGCTTCCTGAATTCCGCTCTCTTTCGACAGATTGCAGGCAGCGGCATGGGTGTACACGTTGGGTGAGCCGAGCGCGTTCATGAAGCGCTTGCTGTAGTACTTGCCCGAGGGGCGCGGATCTTGGATGATGGCCAGCGCCTCGGGGCCGGCCTCGGCGATGATCTCCTGCACCTTCGCGCCAATTTCGGACAGAGCGTCATCCCAGCTGATAGGGACGAAGCTGCCGTCGGCGGCGCGCTTCATAGGCTGAGTCAGCCGGCCGTCGGAATAGGCCCACTGAGCCGCGCCGTGACCGCGACCGCAGAGCGTTCCCTTGGAATAGGGGTGCTCCTTCATGCCCTCGACGGTCCACAACCGCCCGTCGAGAGCGGTGGCGATCAGGCCGCACTTGCTGGAGCAGCCGTTGCACAGCGATGCGCCCTGAATCTTGGCCGCGCCCGTGGCGGCGGCCTCGGCCTGCTCGGCCCGCCACGCGGCCACCGAGCAAGTGCCCACAGCAGCCAGCGCAGCGGTGGCGGCGGTACCCTTCAGGAAGGTTCGCCTGGTGGGATTGCAGTGCATTAAAGCCTCCTTCTCTTGCATATCTGCTTTCTCCTTGTCTGGGGAAGTCCTCGGTTTTTACCGAAGGGACACGGATAGGTCTCGGACGGCCGCCGCGAGAGCTACCGCCAGCTCGCGCCCATGGGCCAGAGCGCGAGCCAGCTCGTCGGTACGAGCCGAGGGGGGCGCCGACGAGAGCGCGGCCGCATGGGCGAGCAGGGTTTGCTCGTAAGCGTCCAGCCAGTCGAAATGCTCGGACAACAGCGCAAGAGCAGCCTCATGGTTTCCCGCATCGACGCACAGGGCCACCACCTCGGTCATGAGCGTCACATGGTCGGGCATGGCGCAAAACTCCATCGGCACCTCAAGTTCGAGAGCGCGATAAAGGGCCCGCATGTGCTGGGCGCTGTCACCGAGGAGCAGATGCCGGGCCGCACCAAACTCAGCCGAGACCCCTCTGCGGCGCTCCCGTCCATCGGCCCAAGGCTTATAAAGCGATTCGACGGGCACCGCCGCCGCGGGAGCGCCCAAGGTGAGCACCTCGTTCTCGAGTCGGCAGCGCACGGCGCCCACCGGCGTCGCGGGCGCTATCGCTAAATCGGCCGCTGTCGCACGGGCCGCCTCGTACGCCGCTTCATAGTCATCGCCCCATCGCGAGAACAGAGCCCCAATGGTGCTCAGGTAGGCTGCCTTGGCGCAGACGTTCACCCGTGCGGCATCGCGCACGACCTCTCTCTCCGATGTTTGCGCGGTCGCACGCGCAGCCCCGCCTCTTGTCTCTTGCATTTCGCACCTCCTTCCGTTGGCGCTCCATGCTAGAATCGTCGGCTATGCGCCATATCATCAGTTTCTGATGATTTACCGAGACGCAAGTCAGTCATAATAGAGGACGCGACAGGGAAACGCCCAGTTCACACTGGCAATGGAGAAGGAGGAGCAGGGCCGTGACAGCAGTCCGCGATGCACCATCGGCCGCTATCGAGCCGCTTCACCGCTTTCTGCACCTGTGCTATCTCGGCCTCGCGTTTTTCTGGGCCTGCAGCATGCTCACCTTCCGCAGCTCCATCCTGCTCACCGGCGCGGCGGACACGCCCCAGTACAATACGTTGATCGTCGTCGTATCGTTTTTGGCAAACATGACCGTGCTCTTAGGCGTGTCGGCCCTTGTAGAGCGGGCGCCGGAAAATCTGGCGAAACTCTCGCCGTGGCCCTTCTGCGGATGCATCCTTGTCGGCATCGCGGCTATCGGCGGCGCCGGCATATGGTTTGCCGGCCCAGCGCTTTCCGCATCGCTAGTGATCGGCTCGACGCTATGCGGCGTCGGCTTCGGCTACCTATGGGGGAGCTGGGCGGACGTGCTCGGACGCGTGCATCCCTCGCGCACGGCCCTGTATGCCCCGGCGTCGTTCTTGCTCACCACCATCATCTTTCTCGCCGTCGACTCCCTCGTGGCCCTCACTCCCTTTCCGCCCCTTGCGCTCATGGCTCCCCTGCCAATAGCCTCGGTTCTCTGCCTGAAGCGCTGCCGTACCGAGAGCAGCCAGCCGTCGGTTCTCCTCGCGCCCCACCGAACCGAGTCTCAGCGCTACCTGGCGGCTCTCACCACCCTCGTGCCGCTCATCATCGCCGCCCTCGTTTTCTCCTGCCTGTTCGGCTTTATGTGGGAGACCGCCGTGCTCAGCGTGAACTCCGCGAGCACGGCCCATGAACTGCCCCTCGTGCTGAATTTCGTCGTTGCAGTGCTTCTTTTGGCCTTCACGGTTGCCTTGCAGCGGCGAGTAAACCTGTCGCTAGTCTACCAACTGCTTATCCCCATCGCCATCGTGCTGTTCGCGGCGCTGCCGTTTTTCTGGAATGTTCACCCCGTAGTGCTGAACGCAATCATGAGCGCCGTACATGGGGTCTTCGACGTGGTCATCTGGTACCTGGTAGCCACAGCTGCCTACGATTACGCCGTATCGGGCTTCGTTATAGGGGGCCTGGTGAGGGCGCTGTCCATTCTCGCACGGCTCGTGGGCATCGGCATCGGGTATCTGATCATGCTCCTCCCCGAAGTGGCTGGCTGCGCTGTAGTGGGCGTGTGCATCGGAGCGGTGTACCTGCTCGTCATCCTGCTATGGTTTCTCTGGCACAACGCCAAACGCTCGGTTTCGGACGAGGAGGCAGAAGGGAGAATGGCGATTGGCGAGGCGACCGGCGACGGCAACGCGAATCCGCATTCGAGCGTCTCAGATCCATCGTCGGTCTTAGCTGCCCCAACAGCCGTCAAGGCAACCGACAAAGCAGCTGCCGACCCTGCCAGCACCTCTCCCGTTGCGGAGTCCATCAGCACTTCTGCGACCGGCGAGATCGATGGGGCCGAAGCTATTAACAGCGAAGAGGTCGTCTTCGCGCTCCTCGCCGACGACTACGGCCTCACCCGTCGCGAGGCCGAGGTGCTCCCCTACCTCGCCCGCGGCCGCTCCGCAAAGGTCATCGCCGAAGCGCTCTTCGTCTCGGAATCCACCATCCGCACCCACACCCGCCGCATTTTGGAGAAGACCTGCCTGCATTCCAAGCAGGAACTCATCGATCTCGTTGAGAAGTATTAGAAGCCGGCGGTGGTGCGCGCCGCTTGGTGCACCAGTCGACGCGCACCACCAAGCCGTCTAAAGCCTTGGCGCGACCCCACGCGCAACCAGAACCTGCGGCTCTACGAGCGCGGTCATGACCCGGCCGCCCGCATCGGGCGCATCACACTGGAAGAAGAGCGTCTAAAAGCACCATCGATCCGAAATGTGCAAAATGAGCCATTTCTCGTAGCTATTGGCGGCAAATGCGAAAAGTTTTCCCTGTTCACGCTAAACGGTGATCGCGTCCCGAACGTTGGTGTAGCGGACGTTTCGCGTGCCGAATAGTCGCGGCACGAGAAACGGCCATCGCTAGAATCGTTTGTTGCGAAGTAAACCGATTCGAGAAAGGCGATGACCGCAATGGACACTTTAGCAGCAATCGGCGCCGACGCGCCCGAGATTCCCAGATTCGACGACGGCATGGTCAACATCAACGAGCTCGTCAGGACCCTCGCCGAGGCGATCGTCAACGAGATCATGGACGCGCAGGCCGAGGACGCCTGCGCCGAGGGCAACCAGCGCAACGGCTACCGGGAGCGCCGGCTCCTCACCAGCGTCGGGCGCATCACGCTGCGCATCCCGAAGCTCAGGCGGGGGACCTACTTCCCCGAGGACCTCATCGAGCGCTACAGCCGAGTCGACCGCGCCGTGGTGGCCGCGGTGGCCGAGATGGTCACCAGCGGGGTGTCCACCCGCAAGGTGGAGAAGGTGGCCCGCGCGCTGGGGGTCGACCGCATGAGCGCCAGCCAGGTGTCCCGCATCTGCGAGTCCCTGGACGCCGCCGTGGCCGACCTGCGGGGGCGACCCCTCGGCGGCGCGCGCTTCCCCTATCTCTGGATAGACGCCACCTACCTCAAGTGCCGCGACGGCGGCCACGTCTCCAGCTGCGCCGTGGTCACCGCCATCGGGGCCGCCGACACCGGCCACCGGGTCCTCCTGGGCGTGGACTCCGCCGACACCGAGGACTACGCCTCGTGGCGGGCCTTCCTGCTCTCGCTGCGCGAGCGGGGCGTCGCCGGCGTGCGCTGCGTCACCTCGGACGCCCACGCGGGCCTGAGGCGCGCCATCGAGGAGGTGTTCCCCGGCGCGGCCTGGCAGCGCTGCGTCGTGCACCTGGAGCGCAACGTGTGCGCGCTGGCCCGCAACAGGCGCGAGCGGGCGCTCCTGGGCTCGGTGATGCGGGCGGTGTTCGCGGAGTCGGACCCCGCGCTCGTGCGCGAGCTCTACCACCTGGCGGTCGACGAGATCGGCGCGGTCAGCGCCGCGGCCGGCGCGCTTTTGGAGGAGGCCGAGGCCGACGCGCTGGCCTACCTGGACTTCCCGCCGGCGCACCACCGCAGGCTGCGCACCAACAACGTCCAGGAGAGGATGAACCGGGAGATCAAGCGCCGCGCCAACGTCGTCCAGGTGTTCCCATCCAGGAAGTCGCTGATCCGGCTCCTGGGCGCGGTGCTGTCCGAGATGGACGAGGACTGGGCGGCGCGGCGCTGGTTCACCGAGGAGTCGATATCGGAGGTCTTCGAGGACAGGCGCCGCTGGAGGCCCGGACGGCCGCCGGCGTACGAGGGCACCGCGGCGGAGCACGCCGCGCGCATCATCGCCGTGGTGATGGCCGACGGGGGCGCCGTCAGGAAGGCGGCGTGATCCAATGGTGTAGAATAGCAGCGTTCTAGGGATGGTTCGATCTCCTCGGACGGCCTCCGGCCGCCCTCGCAGATCGAATCGCTACACCAACAATCGGGACACTACCTAAACGGTTCAAGCCCTCCCGGCACAAAATCCTACGAGAAGTACCCTGTTTTGTGCATTCGAGGCTTCCCCATAATCCGCAGGGACTACTCCCGTTGGTGTATCTGCGTGGGCCGGTCGTGATTGGGGGTTGCCGAGGTCATTGGGACGTGCTGGGGCGTGATAGTGTGCACTCCAGCACATGACCGACCCCCTTTCAGAAGGAGATCACCAATGACCAACTTGAACACCACTCCGAACCCCTTCGGCAAGCATTCGTTCCGCGACAACGCCGTCGACTCCGCCGCGAGCCAGACCTACGAGTTCGACATCGACGGCTCCGTGGCCGCCAGCGTCGAGAACACCGCCACCGCCAAGCCGAAGTTCGGCCGCCGCTCCTTCCTCACCGGATTCGCCGGCGCCGCGCTCGCCTGCATGCTCGCGTTCGGCGTGCAGGGCGCCATCATCGACCCCGCCACCGCCGAGGCCACGGGCACCCCTTCCGCTACCCAGACTGTCATCAACACCAACGACGATGCGACCCTGGCCGAGGCCGTGGCCGCCAAGTGCCTGCCGTCCGTGGTATACGTGGAGACCTACGCCGATGCGGGCGGCCAGCTCCAGGGCTTGGGTACCGGCTCGGGCGTCGTGATGACCGAGGACGGCTACCTCATCACCAACAACCACGTGGTCGACGGCGGCAGCGCCTATAAGGTGACCATCGCCGGCAACACCTACGACGCCGAGCTGGTGGGTACCGATCCCTCCTCCGACGTGGCGGTGTTGAAGGCCAAGGATGCCAGCGGCCTCACCCCCATGGAGATCGGCGATTCGGACAACCTGACCGTCGGCGAGTGGGTCATGACCCTGGGCGCCCCCTTCGGGCTCGAGCAGTCGGTGGCCACGGGCATCGTGTCCGCCACGAGCCGCTCGCAGATCATGGACGCGAGCGAGTCGATGCAGTCCGGCGGCAGCGGCGAGACCACTATCTACCCGAACATGATCCAGACCGATGCGGCCATCAACCCGGGCAACTCCGGCGGCGCGCTGGTGGATGACGAGGGCAAGCTCATCGGCATCAACACGCTGATCACCTCGTACTCTGGCAACTACTCCGGCGTCGGGTTCGCCATTCCGGTGAACTACGCGGTGAACCTCGCCCAGCAGATCATCGCCGGCGAGACCCCGACCCACGCCCAGCTCGGCGTGAGCCTGTCCACGGTGAACGACCAGGCGGCTGCCAGCTACGGCCTCGCGGCCGAGTCCGGCGCCTACGTGGCCGCCGTCTCCCAGGGCTCCGGCGCCGAGGCGGCCGGCCTCCAGGAGGGCGACATCATCACGGCCCTGGACGGCGAGTCTGTGGAAGGTGCCTCCGACCTCATGCTGGCCGTGCGTGGGAAGAACCCCGGCGACACCGTGAAGCTGACGGTGAACCGCAACGGCCAGGAGCAGGAGATTTCCGTGACCCTGGGCGACGATGCCGCCAGCCAGAAGGCCGCCGCGGAGCAGAAGGCCCAGCGGGAGCAGCAGATGCCCGAGCAGGGTCAGGACTTTGGCTGGGGCTACGGCGACGGTAACGACTACGGTTACGGCTGGGGCTACGGCGATGGTTACGGCCAGGACGGCGGCAACGGGTACGGCTACGGCGATGGCTATGGCAACGGCCTGAACCTGGACGACCTGTTCGGTCAGCGCTAAGCCACAGCGGAGGCACGCTCGCCCGCACCTGAGCAGCCAACGACAGGGATCCACGATTCCCTTACTCCAGGGGCAGCCTCAAGGCTGCCCCTTTTCGTTGACAGGCGAACACCCGGTTGCTCGACATTGCGAACCTCTATACCAGAGAAAGCGGCCCAAAACCGAAGAAGTGCCCCGGCATAAACCAGGGGCACTTCCCCATTTCGACGTCTACCGTTCTTTCTAAAGCTCGTTCACCAGCAAAGGAAGAACCGTCTGAATGTCACCAACAATGCCATAGTCGCACTGATCGAATACGGCAGCATCGGCATCCTTGTTTATAGCAAAGATGGTTCCGGCTCGATCGCAACCGACCATATGCTGCATCTGGCCCGAAAGCCCTGCTGCAACATACACCTTAGGAGCAAGCATGAGCCCAGAGACACCGATGTACGTCTCCCGCGGCAGCCACTTCATATCCTCGGCCAAAGGACGCGTGCAGCCCAAACCAGCCTCCAGCTTGTCACAGAGCGCTCGGGCCATATCAAGATCGGACTCGAGTCCAAAACCTCTTCCGGCGGCAACGACGACATCGGCCTTCTGCAAGTCGACCCCGCTCTTCTCGATGGGCTCGCTCGATAGCACCTTAACTGTGGCACCCGGATCAACCCACGCAAAAGGTTCTTCCTGATTGGCGCCCGATGCTGCAACGCTATCGCCGAAAGCACCTGGCTGCATCAGATAGATGGCGGTCTTGCCGGGCTTTCGCTTTAGGATAGCGGCTCCTCCATAATACATGCTGGAGGCCACATCGCCGTCAAGCTCCATCACGTCGGCAATAGCGCTGGTGCCGCCGTGGAAAGCAAGGGCGCCAGCAAGAATGCGCATATGACGCGTAGGCTCTACCAGCACCACATCCGGCCGTACATGATCGAAGATCGCATTGACCGTCGCCGTGGCGTTATCGAGCGAAAGCCCCTCCGGAACCGTCACGCGATAGATAAGATCAGCGCATGAGGGCGGCATCTCCATGTCGCCGAAAGCCACCAGGGCAACCTCATCGGCACCCATGGCCCTCGCACCGGCGCAAAGCTCTTCTGCCGCACCCGGACGCTCAGCTAAAACTAACACTTTCAACGTTTCTCCCCTTTCTAGAGCGCGGCTTTGAGGCTGGCAGCAAAACTCGCAATGGCGCCCTCGTCGCTGACGTGGCAGATCTGCTTCTTGCGCGGCGTCGGCTCAGGCACTTTGCACTCAACCCACTCGACCGTCTCTTCGGAAGCCACGTCCAACGGCGCTACGTGCATCGGCTTCTTTCCTGCTGCTAGAATGTCCTTCATGGACGGAGTCCGAGGAACGGCAACCGATGGCTGCACCGAGATGACAGCGGGCAGAGGCACCTCCACCGTCTCCACCACATCCTCGAGCACGCGCTCGACCACGATACAGCCGTCTCCTGCCTGCAAAAGAGTCGCGCCATTCACGCAGGGGACGTTAAGGGTCGCAGCAAGCTGCGCATCGACCTGCTTTGCGTAGAAATCATCGGATCCATCGCCGCAGATCACAACATCCCAGCCACCAACGTCTTGCAGGGCCAGCGAAAGCGCCTGCGCAGTCGCTCGCGCATCCGCATGCTCCAGAGCGTCGTTCGTGGCAAAGTAGAGCTCGTCAACGCCACGAGATAGAATGTTCTTCTTTACCTTCGACTCGTCAATAGACGCCGGGCCCACCGAAAGAACCTTTACCGTCGATCCTTCTTGGGAGGCAGCAAGCTGAGCCGCGGCCTCAATGGCATTCAGATCATACTCAGACACGACATTGCGAGCATGGCTGAAATCAAGAGCACCGTCATTGCCAGCACGAAGATCTTTGCTATCCGGCAGAATCTTAACTGCAACTACAATACGCATGTGCCCTCCTAGATACCCAACGCGCGCGTGCCGCCGCCATATTGGCCAGCCTCGCGAAGCACGTCCTTGGCGATGGTCTTCGTGAGAATCTCGCTCGAACCGGCACCGATGCGGCCGACACGGGCATCGCGCCACAAACGCTGCATACGATGGTCGGTGCAATAGCCCAGACCGCCAAGGATCTGGATGCCATCGTCGCAAATCTGCCAATTGCCTTCAGTGCAGAGCAGCTTGCAAATATTCGCATCGATGCGGATAGACTTGCCCTGGTCGTACTCCCAAGCAGTACGGAACACCATATTGCGCATGCTCTCAAGAATGATCTTGTCGCGGCACACCTTTTCCTGAATGAGCTGGAACTTGCCAATAGGCTGACCGAACTGAATGCGTGAATTGGCGTAGGCGCAAAGATCGGCGAACGCCGTCTCGGCCTGACCAAGGTACATGGCCGCGCAAAGAAGGCGCTCTGCCTCGAAGTGCTTCATAAGCTGGACCCAGCCGCCATGCTCCTTGCCATACAGATACTTATCGGGAATGAAGCAATCCTCCAGGAACGTCTCGCAAGTAGGCTCAAGCCATTGCCCGATGGTCGGCAAATCCACAATAGTCATGCCCGGCGTCGGGTTGGGAATCGCAAACAGCGTAACCGCCTTGTAAGGATCATCAATCTCGGGATCCTTTGCGGTGATGATGTTGTAATCGGAACAGCTGGCATAAGTGTTGTAGATCTTATGCCCGTTGATGACATAACCTCCGTCGACCTTCTTGTAGGACGTCTTGATGCCGGCGGCATCCGAACCGGCTCCCGGCTCTGTATTGCCGAAAGAGTGACGCTTCTCGCCGCTCATAAGACCCTCGAGCATCTCCGTGCGAATTTCCGGACTCGCCTTATCGGCGGCATTCATGATAGACAGGGGGCTATAGGTGCATCCGGCCCAGGAGTAGCGATACACAATGGAAGTGACCAGACACATCGTCACCATATCTGCAGGAACGCCGCCCAGCTCCTCCGGAACGCCGATGGCTCCGAATCCCGCCTCATAGAACTTCTTATTCGCCTCTACAGGGAATATCTTCTGCTCATCGCATTCCTTAATAAGGCTTTCAGGATACTCTCGATCCATGAACTCCACCAAGTTCTCGGCCAACAGCTCCTGCTCTTCAGTGAACGAAAAATCCATGTAATTACTCCGCCTTTCCAATCTTTCCCTCGGCATACATTGCCTCGATCTCTTCGTTCGAGTATCCGAGCTCTTCCAGAATGTCCTCATTGTCTTGGCCCAGTTTCGGAGCGCCACGCCAAATCTGGCCAGGATTGTTCTTCACGGGGGGCAGCACGGCCACGCCCTTCAGTGTCTGCTCGCTCGCCTCGTCGTACCACTCGACAAAGTCGTTGCGCGCGATCACATGGGGATTGCTCATGAGCATCTCGTAGTTGTTGATGGGCGCACATGCGACGCCGATAGCCTTCAGCTGCGTCTCAACCTCATCGGGCGTGCGCTCAAGGCAGAACGCCTTGATAGCCCCATCGAGGCGTTCTCCTTGCGGCGTACCATTCAACGTCGGACGACCCTCAATGAAGTGCTCCTCGTCGTCAAGACCGAGCAACGCGGCAATGGCTTTTGCCGCCGGACGACCGGACACCTGAACGACGCAGTAGTTGCCGTCCTTGCACTCGAATACATCGATGCCGGCATAGGTGGCCTCTTTGTTGCCCGTGCGCTTCAACTGCTCGCCCGTCGTTGTGTACATAAGGGGCCCATAGCCCTGCACTCTCAGGCAGGATTCGTATTGCGAGACGTCGATCACATCGCCCTCGCCCGTCTTCTGGGCATGGTAGACGCCCATGAGCGCCGCCCACATCGCATAGAGACCTGTAAGATAATCGCAGATGCCGGGCTTGCTCACCAGAGGAGCCGACGGCTCTTTCTCGCCGTTCAGCGCCATAAGGCCCGAAAACGCCTGACCGATCACGTCCATGCTGGGACGCGGCACGTAATCCGGATCACCGAAATGACCATAACCGGAAACGTGAACAACCACCAACTTCGGGTTCAGCTCGAGCACATGTTCGTCGGTGTAGCCCCACTTGTCATACATGCCGGGCTTCGAGGACTCGATCCACACGTCGGCCCACTGAAGCAATTTGTCGAATACATCCTTTGACTCGGGAACGTTCATAGCGAGATTTCGCTTATTGCGGTTCTCCTGAGCGAATGAGATTGCAAAGCCACGCGTCATCTCGGGTGACTTGCAGTTCTCGACATGAATGACATCCGCTCCGTGCTCCGCCATCAGAGACGTCGCGTGGGGCTCTGCGGTCACTTGCCCACAGCTGAGAACTTTGAGACCATTGAGCAGGCCGAACTGAGGTACATCATTTGCTTTTGCCATTTTCTCTCCTTTAATTGAACGGATAGGGCAATGCTTCTAAGCAGCAACCGCCCCTGCAATCGCCTCAGCCTCTTTGTAGGGCTTATCGGCTGCCTCCAAATGCTTGCGCGCTTTGCTGCTCATACCGATGGCGGCAAGAATGACGACCACCGTGAAGCAGCAGCCAGCAATGGCCAGCGGCAAAACGAAAGAGTCCGTTGCCCCGTACAGCCCCGCCGCAAACACCGGAGCGATCATGGCCGCCACGGACACGGAGGCATTGCACCAACCGGTGATGGTGGCGGACTTGTTCACGCCGAAGAGCGGCGTGGCAACGACAGCACCGAAGTACAGATTGACCATGCCAGCGTTGTAGAAGAAGGCCAGAATCATGCCGCCGATAAGACCCATCTGAGATGTCACACCAAACAGGAACATGTTAGCTGCGGCCACAACGCAGTAGATAATGAGAGTCTTACGGGCACTGATGACATCGGACAGCACACCAAACAGCGGCACCAAAATCATCTGGGAAAGACTTACGATGGACACGCAATAAGAGATCTGCATCACATCCAGACCCATGGAACCCAGCACGAGCGACTGATTGCTGTAGTAGGTCGTGCAAGCGAACTGCATGAGGAAAGGGCATACCAGAACAACCCACAAAAGAGGCTGGCGCAGCAGTTTCGACATCGGCATGGCCGTCTCGTACACTTTCGAATCGGCTCCAATCGTCCGAGTCTTCTTGCCCTCCTTCTCCTTCAGCACAATCTGCTGCATGCCGTACTTTTCGGGAGCGTCGCAAACAAACAGCAGGCCAAGCACCACGATGATGCCAGCCAGCACGAAGCCCGCAATGAGCGAATAGGTCTGATATCCGAACATCGAGCTGAGCACGCCGGTAACCGTCGCCATCACCGCATTGAGCAGTCCGGAAACGAGAGTGCCCATCGAAGAGATAGTTCCGCGCCCAGAGGCAAACCAGTTGGTAACGTTGATCTGATGGGTCATCGCGCCGCAGAACTTGTTGCCAACGCCAAACAAGAACGCCATGACGTAAACAAGCATCAGGTTGGTGGAATACCCCATGGTCACCAGCAGAGCGCCCTGCAAGATTCCGCCGATGACGTAAACATATTTCGTCTTGAGCACCTTAAGCAAGGGCCCGATGAAAACCGATGCTACCAAAGAGCCAATAGCGGTAATGCTGAAGATGAGCGCACCTTCTGCCGCAGAGCACCCGACGGCGGCAACCATCGATGCCATCAAGATGATGATGATCGAGTAACACAGATGGGACACGCCCATGGTCACCATGCCCGCTATGGCGCAAAGCCACCCTTTTACTGTATTCGACATAGTTGAATCGTACCTTTCCCCTGATTACGATTGCTTTGCAGGCAAGGCGACCAACGCTTTGCCCCACATGTTTTTATCGGTGCCGTCGTCTTGCCAAATATCAAGCTCGACGACGTTCTTTCCGTTTTCCTCCCTTTTCTCCACAACGCGCGCACCGCAATGCAAGTCAACGCCCGGACAAGCGAATTTGCCCATGCGGAACGGCCCGATCTTGAGAATCTCGCCTTCAAGTCCAACCCACTCGCGCAAATGCCTCTCGCTGAGAGCCATGTAGTACCACGTGTTGGCGAACATGGCCGGCGCTCCCGTCCTCTGAGCCGCGGCATCATCATGATGCAACGGCACAAAGTCGCGATTCGCTGCGGCCTCCATCACAAGACGCTGCACCGTGAGGGGAAGAACCAGCTCGGGGAGTTCGTCTCCCTCGCTGACCTCCTCAAAGGTCAATTGCTCATCCCACTTCGCCATAGTTACTCGCCCTCCTCAACAGGGTTGCCCGACCAGGTCGTAACGCGCTGAACGGCCACGGTCTCATCGTTCTGGTTGATAAACTCAATTTCCACAGTGAAGAAAGCGCCGTCGCCAACCTTAAGACGCTTTCGGGTCACGCTCACCAACCGCCCGACTTGGCGAAGAGTGTCCCCCGGATAGAGGGGACGCAGAAACTCTACTTCGGTGTCTGTCGCAAAGCCAAGCGAGTGCCGAGGAGTGGGAACGAGCATGGGCATTGCGAGGGGATACAGCGGCCCGACGCGACCCTCTTCCACCCCGGGCTCCCACCATGAGGCCGTACCCACCGCCATGGCCATGCCGGCAGGTGCCGGGATGGTCTTGTATCCCAGCCGCTGCGCCAACTCTTCGTCATAATAGAGAGGACAATCAGCTTCGATCACCTCATTCCATTGGCGAATCCATCCAAGGGTCGCCGCGTCTGCCCCGTAAATCACAGGCAGGGTCTCCCCGATGGTCTTCTCGGTTTCTTCCCATGTCTCCACACTTTCGGGAATCTCAATCATGCTTCCTCCTTTCAATACATCTATGAACAATTGCGCGTTTAGCATCTCCTTCCGAAAACGGGCACTAGCTTTGCAGCGAGACGATTATGGAAATGGGCGCCTCGCGTACAACCAACTAGTCGCGCACAATGACGCCCTCGGCGTATAGCTTTTCTATATCCGCAGAGGAGTAGCCCAACTCCTCCAAGATATCCTCGTTGTCCTGGCCCAAGCGGGGGGCGCCGCGCCAAACGTGGCCGGGCCTTCGCTCCACTCGGGGCACAATGCCCACTCCCCGCACCATCTGTCCCGAAGCGTCATCGAACCATTCGACGATGCTTTCCCGCTTCAGGCAGTGCGGATTGTCTCCCAGTTCCGAGTAGTCCATGATCTTGCAGCAGCCGATATTGACCTTGTTGAAGTCACGATCGACCTCGCTTGCCGTATGGGACAAACAGTAGTCCTCGATCGCTCTTTTCGACTTCTCATCCCGGGCCGTCCCAGCAACGATTGCGTCCTGCCGATCAAAATCGGGATCTCCCGTCAATCCCAAAAGCGCAAGCCCGTCGCTTTTCAAGGCAGAGGGATTCAGGGCGACGTACACATACCGGCCGTCCCTACACTCATAGACCCCGAGACCGCCCACATCTCCGTCAATATCCGGATTTCTGACCAGCTGATTGCCCTTGGTGAAATACTCGGCCGGATACTGAGCCGAAACGCGCAAGATCGCCTCGTACTGGGACAAGTCGATAACATCCCCCTCACCGGTCTCGCGGGCGCGCAGGAGAGCCGCCAGCGATGACCAGAGTGCAAAAAGCGCCGTAATGAAATCGCCGATGCCCGGGAAAACCGCCATGGGCTTCGTACCTCTAGGACTATTGATGTACATAAACCCGCTGAAGGCCTGGGCTATCGGGTCATAACTCGGGCGACGCACGTAGTCGGGCTCTCCCATCTCCCCATAGCCCGAGACATGCACAATAACGAGATCAGGGTTGAGCTCCAAAAGAAACTCGTCGTCGAATCCCCATTTCTTATAGGTTCCCCCCTTGGAGGACTCCAGCCAGATATCTGCCCATTGGATGAGATCAAGGAAGACACCCCGCCCCTCTTTCGATGGGATGTCAAGAGCAATGGTGCGCTTGCACCGTGCATCCTGCGCCCATTCCAAAGCGACGTTTTTCCGCATCCCCTCAGGGCTGCGCGCATTCTCAACCTGGACGACATCGGCCCCGTGCTCGGCCATCAGCGTGGCGGCATAGGGCTCGGCCGCCACCGTGCCCGTGCTAAGCACCTTCACACCGTGAAGGAGACCAAAATCGGGTATTTCCTCCGACTTAGCCATATCCGCCCCTTCGATCAAAGCCCTCGATACTTCGGCAGATGCGCTGCCGAGCGAATTCAACTCGCTGTTCGATCATAGGAATGGACGATCGTCGGGTCACCGCACAAATGAGGTATCGCTTGAGGTATTTGCGCTACTCCCCTAGGTTCTCGTGATATCATCACTAACCAAGCTGGTGGCTTGCACCGTCGCGCGAGGAGAGCACTTTGAGTGTTATCAACATAGGAGGTTGTCCTCCAACATCCCTTGAGTCAAAAAGCATCGTGCCGCGTCACAGACTGCTAAGCCTGCTAAACGAAGGAACGAAATACCCTCTCACGCTCTGCGTCGCATCGTCGGGGTGGGGAAAGGGAACGCTGCTGACAAGCTGGGCCAACCATACCGACAAGCACGTCTCGTGGCTCCAAGTCGACGAGTCCGACAACGAAGTGGCCATGTTCTACCAGAAGCTTGCCTCGTCTCTTTTGGCTATGCTGTCGAAGCAGGATTATCAATCAGACCCTCCCCCAGGCGCTTCGTCGCTTGACCTGGCCTGGACGCTTGAGCAGGTCTCCCATATAACTGGAGACCACGTCCTCATACTCAACGACTATCATCTCGTATCCAATCCCGAGGTGCATGAGGCTGTTATTGCCCTCATTCGATGGGCTCCCCCTTCATTGCACCTTATTATTTCGAGCGAATCTACGCCTCCGTTCCCCTTGTCTTCTTTTCGAGCCCATAGCCAGCTTTTCGAGATTTCAGCCCTAGACCTTGCTTTCACGCGAGGAGACTTGCGCCTCCTCCTCCGGGAGAATCTGATTGATCTCAAAGAGACATCCGTGGAGCGCCTCATGGATCTCACGGGCGGATGGCCAGCGGCGCTCCATCTGGCCCTTCTGCAAATAAAACGCATCGATCCGGAAGATCGCGACGACTTCGTCTCCAACATCGGCGCCCGCGATCGCCGCATCACAGAATGGCTCAATGACGCCATCTACGATACCTTGCCCTCACGCATTCGCACCTTTATGCTCGATACGTGCATTCTGAACGAATTTTCCGCCCCCCTGTGCGACACCGTACGCTCTACTGATGATTCTGGCGAATACATCGTTTGGCTTAAGGATCGTGGGCTGATCTCCCCCGTGGATGACCAGGGTACAACCTTCGCCTACCCAAAACTCCTGCGTGCTTTCCTCAGAGATCAGTTCAGTCGCACCAGCGACCTCGCCCACGAGAAGGACCTTTGGCAAAAAGCGGCCGCGTGGTATCAAAAGCGCGGAGAACTCCTCTTGGCAGCTGAGTACCATATGGCCTCGGGAGACACGACGGCCGGATGGCTTCTGCTCGATCGCTACCACTCCCATGCTCTTGAGAGCGCTCCGTCCATCAGCCCTCAAAAGACTCGCCTCACCTGGTATCGAGAATTCCTCAGTTGGCCGGATTCGGTCTTGGCACAGGAGCCGGATCTCTGCCTTTCGGCGGCATTCTCAAGCTATTATTCTAAGGACCTCGACCATATAGAGCGTCCGCTGCGCCTTGCCGAGCAGGCCTTTCTCGCCCGCGATGACAAACCGGCCCTTGGCAGAGCCCATGCCATACGAAGCTTGGTCTATCGCTATCGCGGATCAGCCGACCTGGCTATAGACGAGGGCAAGCATGCTCTCGACAATCTTCCGACCGACCTCAATTGGTTCAGAGGATCGGCCCTCTTGTCTCAGAGTTTTGGGTTTTACCTTAACGGGGATGCCGGCTCTTCCGCCCAATGTGCCGCCGAGGCACGGTCGGAATTCGTCAAGGCCCACGACAATCGCCACGCCGCCATTGCAGAGACCCAGCACATCGAGGTCCTACTCCTGCAAGGCTCGCTCATCGAGGCAGAGGAGCGCAGTCTGGCCCTTCTGGAGCTGCAAAGCAATGCCCTTGACGCCGAGCGGCGACTCGCCCGGGCAATTCTCGGATTCATAGCCTTTGAACGAAACCACCTGAACGAGGCGGAAGTCCATTTCAACACCGCGCTCTATCCGTCTCCGAACGCGCAAAAGGGCAAGTACTTGCCATTCGCCTATATCGGTTTGGCCGAAGTTGCAGCGGCGCGCAGCGACATCGACACGTCGCTCATGCTTCTCAACGAGGCCGAGCAATATGCCGCACCTCGCCCGGAGCGCAACTGGAGCGCCTACATCCAGGGGGTAAAAGCAAAGGTGCTTCTGGAGCAGGGAGACCACTCGGAAGCTGCAAAGGTTCTCTACCCGCAAGGATCGATCGTCGAAACCCCGTTCCAGGGAACCACAAGCTTTATGAGCTTCATAATAGCCCAACGAACACTGCTGGCATTCGCCCTTGAAGACGCAAACCGTCAAGACATCATGAACATGGCGAAGCGGCAGCTGGAGCGCAGCTTGGTGCTCTTCGATGCCAACAGTGCTGCGATATGGTGTCTAAGCGCACGGGCGCTTCTCGGCTGCATATATTTCAAGCTGGGACAGCGCGAGCAGGCACTCCGGTCTATCGAGTATAGTCTCGCCCTGGCCGAAAAGGAGCAGATTGTACGGAGCGTGATCGCTGCGGGCGACATCCTCAAACCGCTTCTCGAGCTTGCCGTCGCCCAAGACGTGCACCCCGCCTACGCCCAATCCCTCATTCATGCCCTTGAGTGCCGGCCCAAGCGCTCCAAAGCCGACACTGACGAAGCGTTGCCGGTTCTCAGCGAACGAGAAGTCGAAATACTCGAAATGATCGCGCGTGGCAGTACCACGGAGACCATCAGCCAGCAGCTGTATATTTCCGTTCACACGGTGAGAACGCACATCCGAAACACCCTTCAGAAATTGGATGCGCATTCGCGGGTTGAGGCCGTAGAGAACGCCCGCGAACGTGGAATCCTACCGCGCTAGGCGTGCTCAGCTTTCCGCCAAAGAGAAAAGCTCGTTCATCCGATCGGCGCCCACTTTCCCCGACTCGTCTCTCCCCAGATCGTCTACCAGGCCTATCTTCTGCGGCTTTTTGTAGCTCGCCAAGTGTCTTTTGCAAAAGTCCTGTATCGCTTTCGGCGACAGAGCGCTTCCCTTCATCGGTTGCACGATGGCGGCCACTGCCTCCCCCCATACCAGATCAGGAACACCTTTCACGACGCAGTCCTGCACTTCGGGGTGGCTCAGGATAACCGCCTGCACCTCGCTTGCGTAGACGTTCTCTCCTCCTGTTTTTATCACGTCCTTCACCCGAGCCTTAAAGTAGTACAGGCCCTGTTCGTCGCGGGCAAAGACATCGCCTGTCCTCAACCAGCCGTCTTGCAGTACTTCCCTCGTAAGGTCCGGCCGTTCGTAATACCCCTCCATCATGGCCGGCGTTCGCACCACGGCCTCGCCGCAATCGGAGGCTCCCCCCTTCTCATCGAGCAACATCATTTCTAAAGATCTCATCGGCACTCCCACCGAATGGATTTTTGGCGTGCCTGAAGCGTATTCCTCCCTCGACAATCGCATCGAAGTGCCGACGCCGCTCTCGCTTTGTCCCCAACCATAGTTGATCTCGCAGGCAGGAAACAGCTGGAATATCCCCTCCACTATGGAGGGGGTCATGGCGCCGGCGGCGCTCTGCACAATACGCACCGAAGACAGGTCGCGAGCGCCGGGCGCGGCCTCGCGTGAGAGACGACAGTATACGCTGGGGGGCAGCAAGATGATATGGGTCACGGCGTATCGCTCGATTTTGCCGAGTATCTCCTCGGCATCGAACTTGGAGGCGACCACCACGGCAGCGCCAGCACTCAGACAGGAAAGCAGCCAGCTGTGCCCCCCATGATGCTCCATTGGCGCCTGAACAAGAGCAACGGGATGCTCGACATCCTCAAGCCCTATGGTCTCTAAGATATCGCGGATCTCGACGAGATCCGCTGCATGGGTACGAGCGGCGCCCTTGGGCGCTCCCGTGCTGCCCCCGGTAAATTGAATCCGGGATGGGCCGCCCTCTTGGAACACCTCGAAATCCTTGGCGGAATCCGACTGACCTCCCTGGCGCATGTCAGATAACGCATCGCGAATAAACTGGCTGCTGAGTATCTGCACCGCATGATCGAAGCCCTTGCGGGCATCAATGGCGACGCTTTGGTGTTCTGGCGCATAGATCAGAGCCTCAGCATCCGAAGCGTTGACCAAACAGCCTACCTCTTCGGATGTAAAACGATAATTGACGGGCACCGCAACGGCGCCCATGGCCTGAATGGCCAGATACAGCACGATGAGGTCAACGCCATTAGGCAGGAAATACGCAACTCGATCGCCCTTCCGTATACCGAAGTCCCATAACGAATGGACAACGTATTTCGACAAGCGCCACAGCTCTTGGTATGTCAGCACTTCAGCGCCGTCGATAATCGCAACATCGGTCGGCCCCGATTTCGTATGGCGCAAAAAGGGGTCTATGATGTTCTTGTCATCTTGCCTTACTATTTCAGTTCGCTGCATAGTTCATCCCTTTTATAAGGTTCGTCGAGTTTCTCCAAGTAATCTTGGCTTTTCTTGCTCAAGCAGAAGAACGCGATGGCGAATGCCGCCAGATAGCACAGACCGGCCACGGCCAAAGGAAGCACATAGGAGCCCGACCACTCATACATGGCAGCGGCCAGCGGGGGAGAAATGGCAGAGCCCGCCGAGGTGACCACCTGGGTCCACCCGATAAGCACTGGGCTTTTCTCCAGACCGAACAAGGGCGTAGTGACCACCGAGCCGAAATAGAGGCCTACCGTGCCCACGTTGTAGAAGAAGGCAAGAATCGCGCCTCCAACAAATCCTGTTTGGCACCAAAGAGGAAAGAGGAACATGTTTACGGCCCCGATGAGGCAATAGGTCAGCAATATTCTCTTCGGCCCAAAGCGATCGCTGAGAAAGCCGAATAGCGGGACCACGATCATCGACCCGATATAGACCACCGAAAGCATGATGGACGCTTGGGCCACATCAAACCCCATGCTGGCATAAATCGCCGCTTCGTTGGTGTAGAAGAATCGCTCGGCCATAAGCATCAGCATCGGGCAGAGGAGAAGCGCCCACACAAGCGGGATCCTCAGAAGACGCGAAGCGGGCATGGCGAATTCGTAAGGCGCCGCAACCCTCTGCAGTCGCTCCCTTTTCCTCGTTTTCCCCATGACGAAATTGAAGTCGATCGGCTCCATGCCGTAATATGACGGCCCCCGGCAAATCATAAGCATCGTGACAACCGCCGTCAGCACGAGAAGCAGCATTGCCGCCGCCAAAGCAGCTTGTCTCAGCCCCAAGTGCATAACCGCAGCTCCAGCAACCGGACTTAGAAGAGTGTTCGAGAGCCCCGACACTACCGTGGCCATCGTGGCAACGGTACCTCTGCCCACCCGAAACCACTCCGTAGCCAACACCTGGTACGAGAGCGTACCATTGCACTTATTGGCCACGCCAAACAGAATGGACGCAGCTAGCACCCATTCAAGGGCAGGAGCGTAAGCTATCGCCAGAAACATTACCGCCGTACCGGCGGCACCGAAGAGATACACACCTTTAGGGTTGTGGTCCGCCACAATAGGCCCCAAGAACATACTCGCTACCATGCTGGCAATCGCTGACGTAGTAAAAATCAGAGACGCCTGCGCAAGCGAGCAGCCAAGCTGCTCCGCCAACAGGGGGAGAAACAGAATAACGAGCGTATAGGAAAAGTACGAGAGGGAGAGGTTTATCATGCCTCCCGAAACGCACAGCCAACCTTTAGTGGTGTTCCGCATGTTCACGTCGCCCCTTTTCTCCCCTAAAGAAAGACTTAACCGAAACGGTATTCCACTCCCATGGTGGGCTGAGGGTTCTCCCACCGAGCGATTATGGTGTCCCCACAGGCGATGCGACATGTGCCGCACTCGAGGCAACCCGCATAATCGAAGCTTGTCGTTCCGTCGGGCTCTCGCTTGTACAGGGCCGCCGGACACACCATGACAAGCTTGTCGAATTCCTCGTCAGAGGGATCCTCGACAAGCTCGATATGAGCGTTGGCCTCATCGACCTCGTATTTGTTTAACGCCAGATAGCCGTCAACGTTCACCGTAATTTGCTGCACACTCATAATGCCTTCATCGCTCCCATCGCATCGCGGGCCATATTGACAACTCCGATTTGCCCCAGCACCGGCTTCAGGTTCTTCTTCAGAGGCCGAACCGGCTCGCCATCAACCACGAACATGGTGTTCATAATGTCTCGAATCGCCTGCGGATACCCATCGAACATGCGATGGAAGCCTTCCATGAAAGAAGGCACCTTCGAGAACTGGCGCAAGTCCTGCATGACGAAGCAGTTCTCGAGGGCCGCCGTATAGCCCTGCAGCCCCTGCGCGGAAGTATCTCCGGCGCTTAACGCGCGCGCCGCCTCCCGGCCGGCGTGCATGCCAGCTGCAATGGCGAAATCCATGCCGCGAACCTGATATCCCAAATTGATGCACATCATGGCGCTCTCCCCCGCGAGAAGCACGCCATCTCCCACAAGAGGGGGCATGATGCTCAAGCCACCCTCAGGAACCATATGCCCCGAGTGCTCAACCACCTTGCCGCCGGCAATCAGAGGCGCGATCGCCGGATGCTGCTTGAAGTCCTCGAGCATCTGGTAAACCGGCGCTCGACCATGGTTCATCGTCGCTTCGATCCCTGCAACCAAGCCAATGGAGATGGACGACTTGTTCGTATAGGCAAAACCGCCTCCGAATGTCCCCTTTGTCGCATCTCCCGCGAACAGCCACGCTGCTCCCTCTTCATCTGAGCCCGAAAGCACTCGATCAGTGATAACAGAGGGAGGCAGCTCGATGGTCTGCTTGATGCCGACAGCAATCCCACTCGCGGGCGGCCGCGCGGCGCCAACCGCCTGCTTGGTAAGCAGAGAGTTCACTCCATCGCAAAGCAGAACAACATCAGCCGTAATTTCGTCCTCGCCCGCCTTCACGCCTATCACTTTGCCGGTTTCATCTTTCACAAGACTCTCGACAGCAATGCCGTAGATGGCCTCCGCTCCCGCTTCCTCCGCCTTCGACGCGAGCCACTGGTCGAAAGGCGCGCGCAGCACCGAATATGAATCGGAATTCGGGGCAAGCATCGCTTCCGATGAGAAATCGACGGTAAAACAGGCATCGGGCGCGAGCAAGGATATTTTCTCGTGGGTTATCTTGCGTTCTAAGGGAGCTTCCTGCTCAAAATCCGGGAACACCTTCGCCAAAGAGTGAGAATAGATGCGCCCTCCGGTCATATTCTTCGCCCCTGCATAGTTTCCGCGCTCGATAAGAAGCACAGACTTACCCGATCGGGCCAACTCGTATGCAGCGACAGAACCGGCACACCCAGCCCCCACGACAATGGCTTCAAAGTCAGCCATGCTACCGCCTTTCTTTATCATCCTCCAAATTTCTCTGCCAATGGATGATAGAAAGGCCCGACTATAAGCGCATCGCACAAATGCAGTACCCCATGAGGTATTTGCGCGCAGCAGGGGCGACCATCAGGTCGCCCCTTTTCTGTTGAAGGCTATGGGGTTGCACACCATTTACTCGACGCCGAGCACCTCCAAGTTGCCGCTTATAATGTCGAAGGAAAGGTCGCAGGGTTGGGAGGAGTCGCCCGCAGACTCGGCAAAGTCGTTCGTGAAGTTGCCCGAGGTCTTGTTGACGTTGGCCTTCAGTGCCGTGTCGGCGGGAAGCTCCAGGATGATATGACCCGAAGCGAGGGAGCCCGCAATGGTTTCTGGAGCAGGCGAGCACTGCCCAAGGCGAAACTCGCCTGACGCCTGATCGATGCGCAGCGTCTTGGCGACGGAGCCTTCGTAAGCGACGTTGCCACTTGCGAGGCTCAGCTCGAGGTCGATCACCGACATCTGGCTCACTGAGACGGAACCCGAGGCGACATCGAGTTCCATTTTCTCGCACAGAATGGCGTCGGCCCCGTCGATGCCGTACTCACCCGAGGCCGCCTCAAGAACGAAGCGCTCAAGAGACGCCGCCGCGCACACCGCTGTGCAGCGTCGCATCCGCCACCTCGCTCGCGGCATCGCCCGCATATCCGGCCATCTCGCCGACCGCGTCTCCCGCATATCCGGCGATCTCGCCCATGGCGTTCCAGCCCACACAGCCCATCAAGCCACCGGGCGCAAGCAGCGAGCCCAGCGGAGCAACGACCACGCCACGACCGCAGCCGCCGAAGAAACCGCACACGCCCAGGCAAAGCAGCACGATGAGGGCGATTTTCACATAGGTGCTCCGTTCCAGTTTCATTGGGCGCCTCCTTCTGAGGAGGAATCACTTTTCGCCGCGACGTTCTGGCGTTCGGCCAACCACGTCTGATAAGCCGGATCAGCCTCCAAGGTGTTCACCACCCAATAGTAGAAGGGAATGGTGAGGAAGATCACCCAGCCGGGATGCCACCAGCCGAAGCAGAAGCCAGCAAGTAGGAAGATGACCGCGCACAGAAGCGGGTAGGGAAACGACTGCAGCGGATCTTTCGGTTGGGGCGTCGGTGGCGGCGCAATGGGCACCGAGGATGCCGGCGGAATGGAACCTGGTGGGCAGGAGCCAGGAGGGTAGGCACCCGGGCTCTGCGGCGATGCCGGCGAACCGTGCGAAGACGCACCAGGGCCATAGCCCGCGCTCGGTGATCGATGGCCCGGCGCTCCGTATGTGGAAGGCGAGAACCCGTGCGGCGCCCCTTGGCCGGGAGCACCGACCTGTCCAGGGGACGGAGCAGGCGGCGGGAAGCCTCCCGACGTCGCAGCGGGCGCGCTCACTTCCACGACCACTTTCGGCACGTCGGGCGCCTCAGCTGCCGTCGCAGCCGCCGCCTCGGCCCGCGCCGCCGCTGCCAAAGCCGCCTCCGCCGCAGCAGCGGCCTCGGTCTCAACGGATTCAGCACGTTCCTGGGATTCGAAGCGCATGTCCTCTTCCACCTCGGGGCTCACGCGCAGAAGCTCATCCAGGGTCACCTCGTACAAGTCGGCCAAAGCAATAAGGTTTCCCATATCGGGCGCCGACTCGGCGCGCTCCCACTTGGAAACGGCCTGGCGCGACAGCCCCAGCTGCTCGGCCAGCCCCTCTTGGGAGAACCCGCGCTCACGGCGCAATTCGGCAAGGCGTTGGGCGATTTCGACGTTCATCACGGTTCCCTTTCGCGTCTTGTTCGTCACATCTCGCCTTTCACCCTATGGTTTCAACCCTAGTTGCACCAGCACCTTATGTGGTCAATTTACCAGAACCGAGCGAAAAATCTCCGACAACCACTGGTTGCCCCACCCACGAACAGGTAATTTGCGCTTCTTCCAAGCCGCCAGCCCACGACCACTCGCACCTCCTTCGCAGCGCAAGTCACCAACCTCATCGGTCACAGCGGATACTCGAGCAGATCCTCGATGCGGCAACCCAGCGTCTGAGCGAGCCGATAGAGCGATGCGCCTTGGCCGTGATTGATGTTCTTGCAGCGCTGCTCATACTGCTGAATCGCCCTCAGCGACACGCCCGACTTCTCCGCCAGCGCCACCTGGGAAAGACCCCTTTGCTCGCGCCACGATTTCAAAGGAGCACCCCGCCGGGCCACGCGCTCCTCGATCACTTCAACGAACTTCTGCTCTGCCGCTTCGTGGAGCGGCCAGTACAGCGCGCGAATTTCCTCCATGGTCGTTACGCGCCCGATGGTTCGGAACGGGCGGCCCGTCTCCCACTGCCAGTAGGCCAGAACCCAACCGCACCAATAGTCGGGCCCTTCCCCGTCGGACGCCATATCGGCCAGAGGCACGCCGATATCCAGCCCGGCCCGATAGCACACGTCAAGCACCAGCTCGATGCCTGACGAACCACTCACATAGCGCGGGGCGCCGGCGCCGAACGCATCGGCAACCCCTGTCGCTACGAACATTTCAAAGAACTGGTCGAGCCCCAAGTTGACACGGTTGGCCGCGCAATCGAATGCCTCGCCCAGCGCTTCCATGGCATCGAACAGATAATCTTCGCTATAGGCCTGCAAGATCGGTCACCTCTTCTCGCAAAAGGTCGCGCAAGAAAATACCGTCGATGCCCTGCCGGGCAGCCTCCTCGCGATAGAGCGCCCGCGCCTTCTCGTCGCGCTCCTTCCGCTTAGGGTAGTAAACGGCGCTGGGCGCCACTGTGGTTTCGACGAACTCGATGGCCTTGAATGCCTCCGGGCTCTTGAGTACGATCTGCTGGCCCAAATCACCGAGATGCAAAGCCCGCGTCAACTGCTCCAAAGAAACATCGTTTCGCAAAAAGGCGCGGGCGAAGGTGAAGTAACTGTCATCAGCACGGTGCCCCACGATAACGTCGAACGACTCCGCATCCAGCAGGTAGTGGGCACGAAGAAACTCGCTACCCGCTTGAGCCACCGGGGTGCGCAGATCGATCTTGCGATGCTCCAGCAACAGCGCCAGCCAATGAAGCGTCGAGTATTCCGGAGAGGAGAGTTCAAGAACCTTAAGGCCGCGGCCATCGAAGCGATACTCGTTAGCGTAGCCGTCGTAGCCTTCTTCGGAGCAGGCCCACTCGCGCGCCAATTCGATATGCTCGGTGCAATAAAACCCGCGGCCGTAGTCGTTATATGGCCTACCACCACCGTAGAAAGGATGCGCAACTATTTGAGGCGATCCATGAAATAGGGTCATAAGTTCCATGGTTTACCTATCTCTCCAGAGATACTTCCAGAAGTATAGCATAGATATCTCTCCAGAGATATCTAAGATACGCCACGGAATCTTGCTTGGCTTACTGCAAGCCCTAGGCGACGTCGCCCTTGGCATCGTTGCCCTTGCGGGCGTTCCACCATTTGGAGAGCTGGACGATGATGACCTCCACGAGCGGAATCGTGAGGAAGATGACCCAAGCGGGGCCATGCCAATGAACATCGACGAAGGTCATCCAAAGGAACCAGGCGATCGCACCAATAGGATACAGCGCGCACAGCATGGGAGCGATGCGGCGAGATGCGACTGCCGCGCCCACAACGTAATACACCGGAATGAGGAACAGCAGAAACAGCGTCGGCCCCCAGATACCGCTGAGCATACCGAAGGCAAGATACGCCACAATCACCAACGCCCAAAAGGGAAACTTCAGCCACTTTTTAGCTCGCTCGGCATTGAAGTCATCGGGCGACACCCCGAAAGGATTGTCGCGCGTGAAGATATGCTCTGCCACCTCCGGATCCGTCGTGTTGACGCGCACGCCGTCCCAACCGACGTGCACCTCTTCGCCGTGGCGGTCGACCACGTGCACGCCCTCGGCCCAGGACACGTGCACATGGTCCTTGCCGTCGTCCACGTGAATGCCACCGGGCCCGAAGTGCACCTTGCCGCGGCCCTCCTTTTCGAAGTCAACGCCCTCGGCTGTCTCGGCATCACATGCATCGCCAACGCCACCGCCCTCTGGCGAAGCCGTCTCTTCCGAAGCTTCCGCGACGACAACCCTGCTCGCGCCGCGCGCCTCCGCGCGGTCGGCGGCCTCAAAGGCCACATCATCCTCAATGGACTCGTCCACGTACAGAAGCTCATCCAGCGACACCCCGTAGAGCTTCGCCAGGGCAATGAGGTTGTCGGTGTCAGGCGACGACTCTGAGCGCTCCCATTTGGAAACAGCCTGGCGCGACACGCCCAACTTCTCTGCGAGGGCCTCCTGCGACAGCCCTGCAAGCTTTCGGCGCGCGGCCAAGCGCTCGGCGATTTCGACATTCATGGTGTGCTGCCTTTCTTCTGCGATTGCCTCTCAAAAACGCCTTGGAGCCTACCGAAAACCTCTTTGCCACGGAACCAATTCGCGTTGTCATTTTCCGCAATTATTGGTTGCGGAAGCGCTGAACTGGGAAAATACCCCAGCGGTCACCACACGCACGGCAGCATTCGCGCTCGCTAGCGGCCGTCCCGCAGTGCCTTCAGGCGCGCCAGGGTGTCAGCGGGGATGCGCTCGGCGACGGTGTTCTTGCGCGCCACCTTCGGGGTGTCATCCAAACGCGCATCTTCGTAGTACTCGCCCATCTCATGGGAGAAGCCGTCGGCGCTCATGCGATCGACGCCGCCGCCGAACACCGTGTCCTGAATGGCCGCGTCGCTCGTGACCACCATAGTCTCCACGCCGCGCTTTCCCGCGTCATAGGCCAGCTTCTCGATGACCTTGTCGGCCGACTGTCCCGCCGGCGAGAAGATCACCTGGACGCCGCCGATCTTCGTGCGCGAGCCTTCCGAGAGCTCGTTGTCGGCGGCGTCGAACACGATGATGGCGCCCATATCGCGCCCGGCGTAGTTCGCCACGTCGTTGATGAGCCGCTCGCGAGCAGTGTTGAAGAAATCGTCAGTGTAGTCCTCATCGGCCCGCGGCTGCCACCGGTAGCGACTGCCCGACCGCAGCACGTTGTACCCGTCAACGATGAGGAGCCTCTTGCGTTGCTTGGCCATGATTCGATCTGCGGCCTATTCCCAGTTCTGGCGCAGCCACTCGTACATGCAGGCGGTGGAGGCCTGGGCCACATTCAGTGAGGAAATCTCTCCCACCTGGGGCAGCTTCACGCCGAAATCGCAGTTCTCCAGCACAAGGCGCGACACGCCTTCACCCTCGTTGCCCATCACGAGCGCGATCTTGCCCTTGAGGTTCGACTGCCAAATGAGATCGGAGGCGTGCTCCGTGGCGGCGGCCACCCAGAAGCCCTCGTCCTTCAGACGCTCGATGGTGCTCACGAGGTTCGCCACCTGGGTGACGGGAATGTGCGAGATAGCCCCGGCCGAGCTTTTGTAGGTGGCGGCGGTCACGCGGGCGGCGCGCTTGTTGGGAATGACAATGCCGGAAGCGCCCACGCACTCGGCCGAACGGGCGATGGCCCCCAAGTTGCCGGCATCGGTGATGTGGTCGAGCACCACAATGAGCGCGCGGCCGTCGTGCTCCTCGGCCGACTGCTTCGCCGCGTCCAGAATCGTCGTCATGTTCACGTAGTTGAACGGAGCCGCCTCAGCCATGACGCCCTGGTGGCTACCGCGCTCGGAAATCTCGTCGAGCTTCTTCTTCGATACCTTCTTAATAGGCACGTCCAGGTTCTTCGCCTTGCGCTGGATGTCGCGCACCAAGCTGTCGCCCTGGCTCAGGTTGTCGGCCATGAGGATGTACTTCAGCGGCACGTGGGTGCGCAGCGCCTCAATGACAGGACGCTTGCCTTCAATGAAATCAGCCATGGAATCGCTTTCGTCGTAGTAGTTCAATGGTAATCGAGAAGTTTACCACGGCCCTGCGGCCCTTCTGAAGCCGCACGCCCAATCACGCCAAATCAACGCTGGCCGTCGCCCGAGCGACACCCCGGCGCACAGCCTCATCCGCGCCCCGATCATCCAGCTGCATGAGTGGAAGCCGAACAAGCCAATCGCTCAAACCGACTTTACTAAAGCTCACTTGAGTAACGCCCCTTTACATCACGCCTGAGCCGAAGAGCACGAGATCGATGAGCTCCTGCTTGCTGTGAAACATATCTTTGCCAGGTATTCCACTTACTTTGACAGGTTTACGCTACTCGTTTTGCAATTGCATTTCCCGGTTGATTGCCGCTGGCGGGCGCCTGCACCACCTTCGGCTATCTGCTCGGCAAGAATCTGCACAACAGCACCTGGTAGAAGGCGCTCTACAGCCCTCCCTATGAAAGGAACCCGCGACATGCGGGTTCCTTTTTCTGTTCCTAAATGAAGAGCTGCGGGGCAAGATTTCCTGCCAGCTATTCCGCTTTCGCATCGCGGGCGGCGATTTCGGCGGCCTTCTTGGCGAACTCGGCGCGCTGCTCGGGGGTCATCATGGCCATCTGCGCTTCCAGCACGTCGTGCTTCAGCGCTGTGGCGAAATCAGCAGAGTCTTTCTTGGCGCCCTCGGTCGCCTTCTTGACCGCATCGGCAGCCATCTCAGCTTGCGAGCGCGCCATGGACACGGCAGCCTCGGTCTGCTCGTGAGCCAACACCGCGGCCGTCTTGGCCTGATCGTTCAGGTGGCTCGCGGCCGCCTGAGCCTCACGGGCTGCCTCGCCGACCGCGGTCTGGGCCTGCTGGCCCACGCGCTCGGCGGTGGCCTGAGCCTGTTTCAGCACCTCGGAGTTGATGGCCTTGCCCTGCTCCACGGTGATCTCGCCCTTGGCGATAAGCTGCTCCACCAGCTCCTGGGTCTTCTCGGCGCCGAGCGCCATGGCGCCCACACCAGCCAGGAACACGTCCTTCAATCCATCGGCAATCGTCGTCATTTCGGGGCCTCCCTTATCTCGACGGTGATTTCGCACCCTCTACTATACGAGCGCCCCCGCCCCACGTATGCCAACGGGGCGGCACCGTTACCGCCCCGTCAAAGGTTGATTGATTTGGTTAGGGAATCTGCCGCGAATGATTGCTCGCAGCCGTGCGCCCTGCGCGCGCCTGCGCGCCCGTGCGCTCGCATTCGCTCGTTCGCGGGTGCTATCCCAGGATCAGCTTCAAGACCACGTAGGCCACCACGAACCCCGACACGGCGCTTACCCCCATTTTCAGGCCGGCCGAAGCTACCGGGTGCTTGCGTCCGAAGGCCTCGTTGTCGCGCACCGGCTCCTCGCCGCGGGAGTACGCCACAATGTCGCGATAGGTGACCAGATCGTACTTCTTCTTCATCGACTCCACCATGCCGAGCAGAATACATCCTAAAACCCACAGCGCAAGAAACAGCACAATTCCCAGTACCTCGCTCTCGGTGCACTTCGGCATGAGCGAGGAGGGGGCCGTGGGCACCGCGAACCCCACCGTCACGCACACCAACCCGACGCCCACAAGCGCCCAAGCTGCCACCGTCAGGCGGCTCATGGTCTTCCAATCGTTCTCAATCGCCTTTTCCATCGTTGCCACGTCTCCTTTCACGAGCTCATCGATGGACGTGCCGAAGATCTCGCTGAGCAGCAGAAGGCTCTGCACATCGGGGTAGGTGCGGTCAGTCTCCCAATTGGAAATGGTCTGGCGCGATACGAAAATGCGCTCGGCCACGTCCTCCTGGGACAGCCCCAGCCGGTTCCGATGCTCCTTGAGATGCTCCTTGAGTTCCACAACGCGTCCTTTCGCGATCAGAGTGACATGACACGCCGCAGCGTACCACCAAAACCCTTTGGCACAACCCTACAGCCAACGAAAACCCCTGCCAAAAGTCTTTGACAGGGGCTCTGATCAGGTGTTTTCTCTAGATAAATAGCGACCGTAGAAGCTTTTAGTGCCTTGAAGCACGGCCGAGCAGCCTTGCGGCTGTGAGGGAAAGCGCTGAAAGGCAAGGCCAGGTGCCTGTCGGAACCGCAGCATCGACGTTCCCGCCGTTGCGTCGGCAACGGCGGAATGCTGTCTTACCCGAAAATAGCGGCGAAGGCGCCGGTACCGGCACCGTGCAGGACGTTGTCGCGCATGGCGCGGCGGGCAAAGCCCATCATCTCGGCCAGAGCGTCCAGCGCTACTTCCTTCTTCTCGCCCGTGCGACGCAGCTTCATCTCCACCTTGCCCTCTTTCAGGCCGCGCTTGCCCACGACGATCTGCACGGGCCAGCCGATGAGGTCGGCGTCGTTGAACTTCACGCCGGCGCGCTCGTCACGGTCGTCGATGACCACCTCGAAGCCGAGCTCGGCCAGATCCTTCGCGATTTTCTCGGCCATGGGCTGCACCTCGTTGTCGCCCACCGTGAGCGGCACCACGCAAATATGGGCCGGTGCCACGGAAAGCGGCCACATGATGCCGTGCTCGTCGTGATGCTGCTCGACGATGGCGGCCAGCGTGCGAGAGATGCCCACACCATAGCAGCCCATGATGAAGGGCTTCTCCTCGCCGTCCTCGTCCATGAAGGTGGCGCCCATGGCACGGGAGTACTTGTCGCCGAGTTGGAAGATCTGGGCCACCTCGATGCCGCGAGCGCCTTCCAACGGAAGTCCGCACGTAGGGCAGCAATCGCCGGGCTTCACCGTGGCCAGATCGGCCCACTCGTCCACCTGGAAATCCTCGCCCAGACGTGCACCCACGTAGTGATAGCCGTCCTCGTTGGCGCCCACTACCCACTGCGGGATGGCCTGCAAGCTGGTAGCGGCGATGACGCGAGCGCCCTCGGGCAGCCCCACCGGGCCCATGGATCCCTTGCACAGACCGAAGGCGAGCATCTCCTCGTCGGTCAGCAGCGTGAAGCCGGGCACGAGACCCTCGATCTTGAGCTCGTTCAGCTCGTGGTCGCCGGGGATGAACAGACACACGAGGTTGCCCTCGGCGTCCTTGCCGGACAAAGCCTTCACCGTGGAGGACTCGGGGATGTTCAGGAACGCGGCCAGCTCGGCGATAGTGTGCACGTCGGGCGTAGCGATCTTCTCCATGGCGTCCACTTCGTACAGCGTGGGGCGGGCCAGGCACGCGCCGGCCTCGGCATCGGCCGCATAGCCGCACGAGCAGTACACCAGGTCGGCCTCGCCCGATTCGGCCAGCGCCATGAACTCGGTGGTCACCTTGCCGCCGATCTGGCCGCCATCGGCCTCCACCTCGCGGTAGTCCAGACCGCAGCGCTCGCAAATGGCACCGTAGGCACGGCCCATCTCGTCGTAGGTCTCCTGCAGCGACTCCTGGGTGGCGTTGAAGCTGTAGGCGTCCTTCATGACGAACTCGCGGGAGCGCAGCAGGCCGAAGCGCGGGCGGATCTCGTCGCGGTACTTCGTCTGGATCTGGTAGAGGTTCTGGGGCAGCTCCTTGTAGGAGCGCAACTCGTTGCGCACAAGCGCCACGATGATCTCCTCATGGGTGGGGCCAAGGCACATCTCGCGGTTGTGGCGGTCGACAAGACGCATGAGCTCGGGGCCGTAATCGTTCAAACGGCCGCTCTCCTCCCACAGCTCCGCCGGCTGCAGCACGGGCATGAGGATCTCCTGAGCGCCAGAGGCATCCATCTCCTCGCGCACGATGTTCTCGATCTTCTTCAGCACGCGGAAGCCCAAGGGCAGAAACGTGTACAGGCCCGATGCCGCCTTGCGCAGCATGCCCGCGCGCAGAAGCAGGCGCGCGCTGTCGATGTCGGCGTCCGACGGGTCTTCCTTCAGGGTGGGGGCGTACAGGTTGCTCATACGCAGAATCTGGGTCATAGGTTCTCCAACTCCTCCATAAGGGCAGAAACAATTTCCGACTCTTGCACTTTGCGGACGATTTTACCATGGGAGAAAACAACCCCCGCGCCCGCTCCGCAAGCCACCCCGATATCGGCATCGGCGGCTTCGCCCGGGCCGTTCACCACGCATCCCATGACCGCCACTTTCACCGGCTTGTCCACCGTGGCAAGTCGCTGCTCCACCTCTTGCGCGAGCCCGATGAGGTTCACCTGGCAGCGCCCGCAGGTGGGGCAGCTGATGAGCTCGGGGCTGCGGCGGCGCAAATCAAGTGCGCCGAGCAGCGTCCAGCAAGCCCGCACTTCCACCACGGGATCGTCCGTGAGCGAGATGCGCATCGTGTCGCCGATACCCTCTTCCAAAAGGACGCCCAGGCCACACGCGCTTTTGATGATGCCCTGGAAAGCGGTGCCAGCCTCGGTGACGCCGATGTGCAGCGGCACCTCGGGCAGCTCGGCCGCCAGCAGGCGATAGGTGTCGATGGTAGTCTGCACGTCGTGGGCCTTGGCCGACACGGCAATGTCGTGGAAGTTGCACTCATCTTCGAAGAAGCGCACGTATTCCGTGGCCGAGGCCACCAGCTTCTCAGGCAGCGTGAGATCTTGGCGAGCTGCGATGGCGTCATCCAGCGAGCCGGCGTTCACGCCGATGCGGATGGGGATGTGCGAGGCGGCCGCGGCGGCGATGACCTCGCGGGTGGCTTCCAGGCCGCCGATGTTGCCCGGGTTGATGCGCAACTTGGCCGCCCCGCGGGCCGCCGCCTCGATGGCGATGCGGGCGTCGAAGTGGATGTCGGCCACCACGGGCAAGGGTGACGCGACGCACACGGCTTCGAAGGTGTCCAGGCAGTCTCGGCGCGGAATGGCCATGCGCACGATCTCGCAGCCAGCCTCGGCCAGCGCCTCGATCTGCGCGAGGTTGGCGGCCACATCGTCGGCCGGGGCGTTCAACATCGATTGCACTGCCACCGGCGCGCCTCCGCCCACCGGCACGCCCCCCACCATCACGCGCCGCGTGCGGTCATGGGGCTTCAGTTCCTTGGTCACGGACCACTTCCTTTCCAACCGTTATCTTTCACCAATTATAAGTCTGGAATCCGCCCAAGGAAGTCAGCGAGGGTCCGACAGGTTTAAACCCCTAGCCCCAATTCCCGAAGACGAACCGCTGGATGTCCTGGTTCAGCATGATGACGAAGAAGCCGAGGAAGAGCGCCATACCGGCCAGCGACATATAGTTCATGGCCTTCTGGGACACTGTCTTGCGGGTGCCCTTCTGGAAGATTTCCACCACGAAGCGGCCGCCATCGAGTGGCGGGATGGGCAGCAGGTTCATGATGCCCAGCGAGACCGAGATCATAGCCATGAACTCCAGTGCCTCCACAAGGCCCGCCTGGAAGTAGTCTTTCGACATGACGGCAATGCCAACGATGGAGGTGGAATCGGACACCGTCTGAGCCGCCGTAGCCGGGTTGAACAGGCCCACGACCGCCTGAATCACCATGCCGATGTACATGAAGCCAGCCTGCAGCGCCTGCAGCACCGAGGCATGGATGGTCGTGATCTCGCCCGTTTCAGGATGCTGCACCTGAAAGCCGATGATCGAGAACACGATAATGAACACGAGCATGGCGAAAAGCAGGTTCATGAAAATGCCCGCCAGAAGGATGACCGAACGCTTCCAGAAGGGCAGCGAGCGGTACTGCTGGCGGTACTCGGACTCGTAAAGCGCATGGGGGTCGGCCACTTCGCGAGCTTGGCCCAGCTCGTAGGAGGCGGGCGCCGGCAGCCCCGCCGCGGCCGCCTTCTTCAGAGCGCGCTTGCCGGGCGTGACGCGCGGGGCGCGGTAGGTGTTGTACTGATCGGCCTTGGAAGGCCCGATGACGCTGCCCCATTCCACCAGCTCTTCCAGGGCGTTGTACGCTTCATCGTCGCTGATGCCGCAGTCGCGAGCCACGTCCTCCATGTTGGCGGTGCCGCGGCGGTAAAGCGACGCGAGCACCTCCTGCAGGTGCGGCTGCAAAGGGCCGGCCTCCATGCCGCACACCTTCGCGTAGCCGCCGAGGGGCACGGCCGTGACGCCATAACGGGTCTCGCCCTTCGTGAAGCCGATGGAGGGGCCGGGCAGGCCCAGCATGAACTCGGTCACGCGCACGCCGAAGGCCCGAGCGGCCAGGTAGTGGCCGCCCTCGTGGATGAACACGAGGAAGCCGATGCTGATAACGGCGCAGACGATCATGATGAGGATGTCCACAGATGTCTCCTTATATATGAGAGATTTCCTGCCTCGCGGGGCAGGAACGGGTGTCGCTGGTCATTATAGAAAGCGGGCACCCTTTGTCTTTCCCTTGGAGAGCCGTCTCGGAAAATAACTACAAGCTGGCTACGATCCCTCCATGGTTTCGGAGGGACGTACACCGAATCTGCCGGCTGCGCCCGCCGCCTTGGCTACCGCCACGGCGAGCGCGAGGCACACGCCTTTGCTACCGCCGCTTGAGAATCGAGCGCCTCGAAGTCCCGCCCTTTTCCCACTGAAAACCCGTCGAAGTCCCTTTTAGCTCCTCGCGCCGACCGCTTTTTCGTCGCAAAAAAATACGACTCTCGCACGGTCGAGGGAGGGAACGAACTGGGACATTCCCGCGTCATTTCTACGGTTCGGATCTCGTAAGGTTATCGGCGTCAGGCATCGGGCGCCGTACGCCAAACCTTCCAGCCCGCATTCCTTCGAGACACGGACGTCACGATTGCGCCCCACGCCTGACTCTCTTTCGTCAATCGAGCAGCGCGGACACGTGGCCGCGCAGAGAGGAGTCACCGTGGATTCACTCGATCCCGTCCCCGCGCGCCCGCCCCTCCAAGGAGGCCGCGCCCTTTTCAACATGGTTCTTGCCTTCCTACTGCTCGTAGGCCTCATCCCCGCGATGTGTGCCCCTGCGACCTCGGCAGTCGCCACGGAAACCGAGGGGGTGCCCGTCATGTTCCACTTTAAAGACTCTGCGGGCGAGACCATCGACTTCGCCAGCATCACCGCGCCATACGACCTGCAAGAAGGGCACATTGTCGCCACGGTCGATGAGGGCGGAGCGCTTGGCCTCGACGAAGCGCTCAGCTTCGCCGTGTACGAGCACTACGCCACCTTCGGCGACCGCCAGCGCGACATTACCGATGAGTGCTCTCTTGATGCCGCAGCGGGCACCGTAAGCATCCCCGAGTCCTATGCGAACACCCTGGACACCCTCGGCATCGTCTTCGAGCTATCGCCCGCACATCCCGCCTATGAGCGCTTTGTGCTCGCCGACCTCGACACGAGTCCGCAGGAGCTCACCGTCGGCGAAGAGACAACGACCATCGCCTCGGACATTCCCGATATCCTCGCCGAGGCTGGCGGCATCGCCCCCTTCGCAGCCGCCTTCCCCGGCCAGACCGAGAAGCACTACGCGCTCAACCCCTATATGCGCCTCGAAACCTTCGATGTCGACATGCCCCGCAAACAGGAGGCCTATGGGTTCCCCAGCGATCTGGTAGGCTCTTATGGGTTCGGCGCTTTCTTCGGCACCTCTCAGCACTGGGTGAACGGAGTTTCCCAGGGAACGAACTTCAACGACTACGTGCTGAACACTGCATCGAGCAGCTTCGACGCCGTCGTGGACGCGTTCCTTTACGAGACGATCGCCGCCCGCAACGGCGCCGATGCGCCCTTCGCCACCTCGCGCACCGGCAGCGACTACCGCGCTCGCTTCCTCACCACGGGCAACGACTACAAGGACACCAACTACAGCGGGGGAAGCGCACCCACCAACCGCGCCATGGCCCAAGCCACCTGCGGTACTGCCGGCGTTTCCAACGGCTACGGCGCCGTGGCAAGCAACCCTAACGGCGACAACTACATCACTTACAAGGGCACCTACACCGGCTCGCAATCCGCGTACAACGGATGGTACAAGTTCTACTACAAAATCGATGCTCGATCCGCTGCCACCAACAAGGAGTTCCAGGACGTTGTCGGCTACCTGCTGGTGGAGCCCATCAACACCGGGCGCGCCCAGGTCGTGAAAACCTCCGCCAACCCCGCCATCTCCAACGCCAACGGGAATTACTCGCTCGCCAACGCGGTGTTCGGCGCCTTCTCCACTCGTGCAAGCGCCGAAGCGGCGGCCGAGCAGGCTGCCAAGGGCGCCTGGGGAAGCTGGCAGGCGGCCCGCACCTGGGCTCAGGCCAATGCTTCGTTTACCCTCGTTACCGGGGCGGATGGCAGAAGTGCGGTCGCCGAGGACATCGAGGGCGGCGACTATTACTTCTGCGAACTGTTCGCCCCGCCCGGATTCCGCCTGAACAGCGCCGTCCAGAAGGCGACCGTGGAGGCAACCAGCGACGAGAGCGTCGTGTGCCAAGTATCCTTTGCCGATGAACCCATGCGCGGCTCCATCGACTTGCTCAAGCAGTCGGGCTATCCCGAGGTCACGATGGGACACCCCGGCTATACCTTGGCGGGCGCCGTCTATGGCGTGTACGCGGACTCGGCCTGCACAAAGCTCGTCCGCGAAATCCGTACGAGCCTGAACGGCGATGCCGACGGCTACGGACGCATCGACGAGATGCCCATCGGCTCCTATTGGGTGCGCGAGACCAAGCGCCCTCTGGAGGGCTATGCTCTGGATAGCCGAACCTATGCCGTGACCGTCGCTGATCGTTCCGTCACCCGCGTGAATACCACTGCCGTCAGCGACAAGGCAAAGTTGAATCCCCTCTCCCTTCTTATCCAGAAGAAGGATGCTCAAAGCGGTCAGAGCCATGCGCAGGGTGCTGCCACCCTCGGCGATGCCCACTTCCGCATCGATTATTATGCGGCCAAGAACGCTTCCCTGGACGCCCTTAAGACCCTCGAGCCGCAAGCAAGCTGGGTCGTGCGCACCAACGACGAGGGCGCCTTCTTGCTCGACGAGGCGGAAGGCAGCTTCACACACACTTTGGCCGACGGAACAACCGAAGAGCTTCCCTACAAGGTGGCAGGTGATGCGTTCTACAAGCTCTCCAACGGCCGCATCGCGCTTCCCATCGGCACCTATGCCATCCAGGAAGTGAAGGCACCGCGTGGCTACCTTCTCGACGAGACCGTGCACGTGCGCCACGTCACCGATGCCGACACCGATGGCGAGATTATCGAGACCTTCGATGCAGAGCAGAACGGCGATCTCGTCACCGACCGCGTCGCCCGCACCGATCTGCGCTTCATGAAGCGCGCCGACGGCGCCGCGAAGCTGGCCGGCATCCCCTTCAAGCTCACCTCGAAGACGACCGGCGAATGGCACATCCTCGTCACGGACAAGAACGGGCTCGCTTCCACGGAATCTACCCCGGGCCATCCCCACGACGCGAACACGAACGCCAATGACGCGCAGTTCACCGCTCCTGACGGCAGCTTCCAGATGCCACTTACGTTGGACACCGAGGCCCTTGATGCCACAGCGGGGATCTGGTTCGGTCTCAATGCCGAAGGGGCGTCCGTCGCTGCGGACAATGGACTGGGCGCACTGCCCTTTGACACGTACGAGCTGGAAGAGCTTCGATGCCCGGCCAACGCAATCTTCGAGATGATCCGCGATGAAATCGTGGTTGACGAGAGCGATGAGGGGCTCGTCGTCGACTTAGGCACTCTCAACAACACGGGCACCGACAAGCCCACGATCCGCACGAGTGCCTACGACGGTCTGTCCGACGATCTGTACGACACGCAGATCAGCGCCGACACCAAGGCCGTCGTCATCGACCGAGTCACTTATTCTGGCCTAGAACCCGAAGAGCCCTATCTGCTTCGGGGAACCCTCATGGACAAAGCCACCGGAGAGCCGTTCCTCGTGAATGAGGAAGAAGTCACCGCCGAGCTTGAGTTCACTCCCGAGGATTACAACGGGTACGCGAACGTGACCTTCGCCTTCGACGCCTCGGCGATCACCGAGGACACCAACCTCGTCATCTTCGAGACGCTTCTGCAAGATGGCGTCAAAGTAGCCTCGCACCGCGATCTCGCCGACCGCAAGCAGACCATCGCCGTGAGCCCTATCGCCATCGGCACAACGGCCGTCGACGCCGCCACCGGCACTCACGAAGGCGTGCCAGCCGAAGAGGTCACCATCATCGACACCGTCAGCTACCAGGGACTGACCCCCGGCGAGGAGTACGAGCTATCTGCCGTGCTCATGGACAAAGAGGAAAACGCCCCGTGGCTCGTGGAGGATAAAGTGGTCATGGTAAGCCACCGGTTCATCCCCGAGGAATCCTCGGGCACGGTGGATGTCGAGATCACCATTCCCGGCACCAACTTGGATGGCGTGAGCCTCGTGGTCTTCGAATCGCTGCTGCACGACGACATCGAGGTGGCCCTCCACGCCGACATCGAGGACGAGGGGCAGACCGTCTCCTACGCCTATCCCGACCTGCCGCTGCCGCCGACCGGCGGCGACGAGCCGGAGAAGCCCACTGAGCCCGAAGCCGACGAGCCCGAGCCGACGCGCGTCGCCCAAACCTCGCGCCTCGCTCAAACGGGAGACGAGAGCCTCACGGTGATTTGCCTGGTCGCCCTGCTCGCCGTAGCCGGCGCCGGCGCTGCCTTCGTCGCCTACCGCAAGCGCCGCTGAGAACGCTTCCGGGGCGGCGCCGCTAACTCCGCCGCCCCCGGGCCCACTCGCTTGCGAAGGCGCGGGCCCATGCGTCGACGGCCTTCAGCTGCTCGAGGCTCTCCACGACTTGGACGCCTGCCCCTTCGTGGGCGTCCATGGTCGCTTCGACGCAGCGGGCGATATCGAGGTAGCCGATCTGCTCGGCGAGAAATGCCGCCACCGCCACTTCGTTGGCGGCATTCATGACGGCGGGCAGCGTGCCCCCCACCTCACCTGCATGACGAGCCAGAGAAAGACAGCGGAACGTATCCACATCGGGCGCCGCAAATTCCAGCGAGCCCAACGTCCGAAAATCGAGCGGTCTCACGGGAGCCTCCCACCGCTCGGGATAGGAGAGAGCAAATTGAATGGGAATACGCATATCGGTCGTACCCAAATGAGCCAGAACCGACCCATCGGTAAACTCCACCATCGAATGGATGGCACTCTGGGGCTGCACTACCACCTCGATCTGATCGTAGGGCATCGCGAACAAGTGGTGCGCCTCGATGACTTCGAGCCCCTTGTTCATCAGCGTCGAGGAATCGATGGAGATCTTCGCCCCCATGTTCCAGGTGGGATGGGCCAGTGCCTGAGCTGGCGTGACCGCCTCCAGGTCGGCGATCGTCTTGCCTCGGAACGGGCCGCCCGAAGCCGTCACCCACAGCTTCGAGATCTCGCGCGGATTCTCTCCGAGCAGACATTGGTAGATGGCCCCGTGCTCCGAATCGATGGGCATGAGCGCCCCGGCCGGCCCTGTCGCCGGAGCTACGCCGGAGGCCCGACGATCCGCATCCACCGCTGCTGCCAGCGGCATAATGAGGTCGCCACCCACCACGAGCGACTCCTTGTTGGCCAAAGCGAGCACCTTGCCCGCCTTCAGCGTCGTATAGCTCGCCTCCAAGCCAGCTGCCCCTACCAGGGCGTTCACGACGACATCCACCTCGGGCAGTTGGGTGAGAGCCACGACGGCTTCGGAGCCCACGCCGAAGCTCGCCTCCGCGTCCTCCTGGCCCTCGGGAACGGCCAGCGACCGCACGAGGGCCCGCGCCTCATCGCAACGGGGATCGTTCGCCAAAGCGGCATTCCCCACCGCCAGATGGCGCACGCCGAATTCCCGGGCTTGAGCGAGCAGAACATCCAAGGAGCTGTTCACCGCAAGACCGACGATCTCCAGCTTATCGCCGTGCTGACGCACGACATCGAGGGTCTGGGTACCGATGGATCCCGTAGAGCCGAGTACCGCAATGCGCCGTTTGGCCATGAGAACCCCTTTCACTATGACAGGACACGCAAAGAGCGAACCGGGACGGATCGCCTAGAAAAGAGCATAGGGAATGCAACCGCCGGCTATCAGAAGGATAGCTGCCGTGATGGAGGTGAGGAACAGCGAGTCGCTCCGATCGAGCAGGCCGCCGTGGCCGGGCATGATGGTGCCGGAGTCCTTGAACCCGGAATTCCGCTTGATGCGGCTCTCCGCCAAATCGCCCAGCACTCCCATGCAGCCGGAAATGATGCCGAAGACAATAGCCTGAGGAATGGCCATGGTGATGCCGGGCACCAGCGTCATGAGGCACCAAAATATCACCGACCCCACCAGACCTGCGATGAACCCTTCCCAGCTCTTCTTCGGACTCGTGCGCGGTGCCAGCTTGTGCCTCCCGATTTTGCTTCCCACCAAATAGGCGAAGGCATCGTTGGCCCACACCGACAAGAACAGCAGAAGCACGCAGGCGCCGCCCCACGGCGCCGGCAGCGACACACGGATAATCACCAGTCCGCACAGCAGAAGGCCCGTGTAGGCAGCACCGAAGAAGCTCACCCCCACATCGGGGATGCGGGCCCGCAGCCAGAACACGTACCACACCAAGAGGGCCAGCAGAAGAGCCAAGCTCACCAGCATCGCGCCCACCAGACCGGCAATGTACACACTTAGGGGATAGAGCACGGCCGCAATAATGCCGAGCATCTCGTTGGGCAGCTTCGCATCGGAGCGCAGCATGTAGAAGAACTCGCCGGCGCAGATGCCAGCGACAACCATCAGCATGAGCACCATGGGGATGTTGCCGGCCAGCACGCAGATGACCGTCGCCGCCGTGTAAATTACCCCGGTACGGAAACGCACTTGAAGATCGGAGGGATTGCGCAGCTTGTCCGGCGTCTTGTTCAGCGCCTTCTGCTTCAGGCGATCGCGCTTCTCCTGGCGCGTCTCGCGCTTCTCCTCGCGGGCGGCGCGCTCCTCATCGGAGAGGTCGTAGTGCCAGGGAGGGCCTTCGGGGGCCGATTCCGCATCGCAGACGACGGGAGGCAAGTCGCGTTCCTCATCGGGCTGCAGCCGGTCGAGCAAATGAGTGCGCTCCTCCGAGGGCGCACTCACCTCGTCAGGGGACGCACTCATCCCGTCAGAAGCCGCCGCCCCACGCGCAGCTGACACGCTTCCGCGCTCTTCCGAACGCACACGACGGCCATGGTCGCCTCGGCGCAATCGCTCGCGCGCCGCTCGGGCTCGATCCTTCTTCTCTTCGTCGGAAATCCCCCCGCGCATTTAGGCCACGCCCCCGAAACGGCGGTTCCGCCCCTGATACTCGAGCAGGCACTCCAGGAAGGTGTAGCGGTTGAAGTCGGGCCATAGCACATCGGTGACCACGAATTCGGAATAGGCGATCTGCCACAGCAGGAAGTTCGAGATGCGCATCTCGCCCGAAGTGCGAATGACCAGATCGGGGTCGGGCATCCCGAACGTGTACAGCCCCCGCTCGAACATCTCCTCGGTGGGCTCTATCACTTCCCCGGTCTCTTCGCCCAAAAGCACCGCCTCGCGCATGCAGCCCCGGCAAGCGCGCAGTATTTCCTGACGGCCACCGTAGTTCACGGCCACCACCAGCGTCATACCGTCGTTGTCGCGCGTCTTCTCCCAGGCCTCATCGAAGGCCTCACGCGTCTCTGCGGGAAGCGCCGAGAGATCGCCAATCGTCCGCACGCGCACGCCCTCTTCATGAAGGCCGTCCACTTCGGCGAGCATGGTCTTGGCGAACAGATCCATCAGCCCCACGACCTCATCTTCGGGCCGCTTCCAGTTCTCCGTGGAAAACGAGTAGATGGTCAGATAGCGCACCCCAAGATCCGACGCGCAGCGAATGGCCTCTCGCACCGCCTCGATGCCGGCCTTATGGCCCTTCAGGCGATTCAGCGCGCGCTTCTTGGCCCAGCGCCCGTTGCCATCCATGATGATGGCCACCGACTCGGGAATCCTCTCCGGATCAAGCGCCCGAGGATCAACCCCCTCGGGCGGATCCGGAAATATGTAATCTAAATCCTTATTCATCCCTACCCACCGGTCGTTCGTGAAGCCAGTGAACCCCCTAGATCTCCATGACCTCGGCTTCCTTCTTCTTCAGAACCTCATCGACCTCGGCAACGAACCGATCAGTCATCTTCTGGATCTCGGCCTCGGCCCGCTTCGATTCGTCTTCGGGAAGGTTGTCGTTCTTCACGGCCTTCTCGATCGCGGTGTTCGCGTCGCGGCGCGCATTGCGCACGGCCACGCGCGCTTCCTCGGCGTAGGTCTTGCACTGCTTCACCAGATCGCGGCGGCGCTCCTCGGTCAGGCTCGGGAACGGCAGGCGAATGACCGAGCCGTCGTTGTTCGGGGTCACGCCCAAATCGCTCTCGAGGATGGCGTGCTCGATGGCACGCAGCATGCCCTTGTCCCAAGGTTCGATGACCAGCAGATGGGCCTCGGGCGTCTTCACGCCAGCCATCTGGTTCACCGGCGTGGGCACGCCGTAGTAGTCCACCTTGATGCGGTCGAGCACCATGGCGTTGGCGCGGCCCGTGCGCACGCCCATGAAGTTCTCCTTCAGCGCCGTGATGGCCTTTTCCATGCGCTCTTCCGCGCTCATCAGAATCTCGTCGATATCTGCCATGAGGGTTTCCTCCCTAATCACTCAGGGGCTCCTCCCCCTGAAATCCTTCTAGAATCCGCCACGAGCCTCGCGACCCGCGGCATACGCTCGTCCTCGCTGTCGCGCCGACAAGCGGCTCCGGCGCGGCCTGCGCCCCAGGTGCCTACTCGACCACCGTGCCCACCGGCTCGCCCTGCAGAGCGGCCTTGATGTTGCCCGGCTTGGTGAGATCGAAGACGATCATGGGCACGTCGTTGTCCATGCAAAGCGAGGTGGCCGTGGCATCCATGACATGCAGCCCCTGGCTCAGCACCTCCATATAGCTGATATGGTCGAACCGGTGCGCGTCGGGATTCTTCATCGGGTCGGCATCGTAGACGCCGTCGACCTTCGTGGCCTTCATGACGCAATCGACGTCCAGCTCGCAGGCGCGCAGGGCCGCCGTCGTATCGGTCGTGAAATAGGGATTGCCCGTGCCGGCCGCCAAAATGACGACGCGCCCCTTCTCCAAATGGCGGATCGCGCGGCGGCGAATGTAGGGCTCGGACACTTCCTGCATATTGATGGCGCTCTGCACACGGGAGAAGATGCCGTGGCGCTCGAAGGCGTCCTGCAGAGCGAGCGCATTCATCACCGTGGCCAGCATGCCGATGTAATCGGCCTGGGAGCGATCCATGCCCTCGGCCGATCCGGCCAAACCGCGGAAGATGTTGCCCCCGCCGACAACCACAGCCAGCTGCACGCCATCGTGAACGATCTCGGCGATCTCCTCGGCAAGGTCATCGACCACTCGCGGGTCAATGCCGTACCCCTGATCGCCGGCGAGCGCCTCGCCAGATAGCTTGAGCAGCACGCGATCGTACTTGTATTCGTTCGCCATCGAGTACATCCCTTCGTCGGCAGGATCTTGTAAACGGATACATATTACCCGAAGTCCCTCGCCAACGCAGCGTCAGCCTTCCAAGATCAAAGAATTAGCTCAGTGCTGAGGCGCGAGCATAGGGGCTTACCCGAACCCTCTCCCGCTGAACCGCAAACCGTCGTGCAGACCACTGCGGGCAGAAACGCATATCGCGCAGACGCCAGGCAGCCACTCTTCCCGTGCGCCCATTCTTCAGAAATTGCCGAGTTATGTCATATATGACCTATGACTGATTCGTCATCAACGTACTCTTGGCCCCATGAACGACGAACAGGAAAAGGTGCAAGCCCGCATTCACTCGCTTGGTCAGCAGATCAGGGCGCATCGCATTGCCCAGAACCTTTCCCAGCAAAGGCTTGCCCTCATGGTGCACACCGACCAAGCCGTCATCGCCCGCATCGAGGCCGGCAAGCACAACACGGGCATCGCCAAATATATCGAAATCGCCGATGCCCTCGATGTTCCCTTGGGCGCCCTCATCAACTTCTAAGGCGAAGAACTTCCTCTCGCCCCCCATCAATCGAGCGAGCGAGCGAGCGAAAGGCTCGTGCAAGCCCTTAAGCATCTTTCCCGTGTCTTTTTAAAGGAAAGATGACGAAAGACGCCTCGGCGACACCCGCCGGCTCGGTCAGTCCTGCTCCTCGCGAGCGGGCGGCTCGTACACGAGTAAATCGCCCGGTTGGCAGTGCAGCTCGCGACACAAATCCTCCAGCAGCGAGATCCGAATACCTTTTGAGCGATTGCAGCGCAAGTGGGAGAGGTTCACCGCCGAACGCCCCACCTTCTCCGACAGCTCGTTGACGCTGATGTCGCGGTCGGCCATGACCACCTTCAACTTCGACACAATAGGCATAGCATGCTCCCATCCGCCCAGAAAGCCGCTTTTTGCGTGATCCTGCAGGCGCCCACACGGCCGCCTCTTCTCCGCTGCGGTACGGTAACCTCATAATGTATTTAATATACTAGCACGTTTTCAATAATTTTAAGGTGATAGTTTCATACCAGGCCGATAGCATTCGCAGCGGAGGGCAACTCTCCGCGACGCTTTTCCCGTTGTCTACTCGCTCACTTTCAGCCCGAACTCCGCGAGCATTTCATCGCGATAGGCAGCATCCTCGGAAACCCGCCTGGCATCGTCGAGGCGCCCCGCGTCCAGAAGGAGGCCGACGAGGGTTCCCAGCCTGTCCATGCCCTGCTCGATGCCCTGCTCGATGCCCCTGGCCTCTGCCCGGCGGCAGCGCATCTCGGTATCCTGCTCGTAGGTCAGCACCTTGGTCACCCACTCCCGGTCACGGTTGTACTCCTCCACGAGGGAGTCTATCTCGCGGGACAGCGCGCCGTCGGGCCGCCCCGTCGCCACGTAGTGTAGCAAATCGCGCAGGTCGGGGTCGGCGATGTTAGCGCTACCGTAATAATCGCCGATTGGGCCCCCGCTTCCCGCCAATCGCGCCACCGCACAGGCGCCGATCGCGCTACCGGACTTTGGCCGGCGGCGCCCCCGGCGCCGCAAGGTGTAGGCTCCCGACGTCTCCGGACGGAAGGAGCCCCGATTGGAAAGGAACATCATGGGAGAGTTCGACATGTACAGGCAGGCGGGCACCACGCCCAACTTCACCGACATCGCCCGGCGCTACGGCATGAACCGGCACACGGTGGCCAAGTACTGGAAGGCCGGCGGCCAGGTGGAGGACGCGCGCAGGTGCCGCCCGAGCGGGCTGGACCGCCACAGGGAGGTCATAGAGGCCAAGGCGCAGCTGCCCGGCGCGACCAAGCGCGGCATCTACGAGTACCTGATCGACCGCTGCTACGCCGGCGAGGAGCCGCCGGCCTACAACACGCTCACCAAGTGGATGCGCCGCAACGGCATCGAGTGCGGGCGCCCTCCGGAGGGCCCCGAGCCCCACCCCCGCTTCGAGACGGCGCCCGGCGAGCAGATGCAGTTCGACTGGAAGGAGTCGCTGCGCATGGCCGACGCCGAGGGCGAGGTGTTCGAGTTCAACGTGTTCTCGGCCACGCTGGGCTACTCCCGGCTCCACCGGTTCGTCTACTCCAGGACGCGCACCGAGGACGACGTCATGGCGTGCCTGCTGGCGGTGATGGCCGCCAACGGAGGCACGGCGCGCACGCTGGTCACCGACAACATGTCCTCCATCGTCTCGTCCTCCGCCTCGGGGCGGCGCGTCTCGGCGCGCTTCGCCAGGTTCGCCGCCGCGGCGGGCTTCGAGCTGGAGCTGGCGCGGCCGAGGAGCCCGCAGACCAAGGGCAAGGTGGAGTCGTCGAACCGGTTCCTGTCGAGGCTGGCCGTCTACGAGGGCGACTTCCGCGGCGAGGAGGGGCTCGTGGCCGCCATCGCGCGCATCGAGGCGCGGTGCAACACCGAGCCCAGCGCGTCGACCGGGGTGCCGCCGGCGGTGCTGTTCATGCGCGAGAAGGAGGAGCTGCGCAAGGTGGGCAACATGGGGCTTTTGGAGTCGATGGTGGCCGACGTCTCCGTCCAGGCGGCGCCCCCCACGATGCTCGTCCGCTGCCGGGGCCGCGAGTTCTCGGTGCCCCGGCGCTGCATAGGCAGGCGCGTCAAGGTGCTCGCGATGCCGTCGGGCCAGGTGAGGGTGGAGATGGCCGGCGAGACCGTCGCGGTCCACGACCTGTCGGCCCCGGGAGGGCCCGTCGTCTACGACCCGGCGCACTACGCCGAGGCCCTGGCCGCGAAGGCGCGCTACGCCGACGCCGACATCGAGGCGGCGGCCCGCGCCAACCTGGAGCTGCTCGGCAGGCTCGGGGAGGGGTCGCTGTGAGCGCCCGGGACGAGGGCGGCGCCTACGCCCGCATACGCGAGAACCTCTCGGAGCTGGGGCTGGACGCCATGGCGGCGGGGCTGCCCCACTGGATGTCGGCGGTGGCCGCCGGCGAGGCCGACTTCGCCTCGGCGATGCTCGCCATGACCTCCGAGGAGGCCGAGGCCAAGCGCCGTCGCGGGACCGACCGCAAGGTGCGCGCCGCCGGCTTCCCGTTCGTCAAGACGCTGGCCGACTTCGACTTCTCCTTCCAGCCCTCCATACCCAGGGCCGTCGTGGACGACCTGGCCACGCTCAGGTTCCTGGACGCGGCCGAGAACGTGGTTCTGGTCGGCAGCCCGGGCGTGGGCAAGACCCACATCGCGGTGGCGCTGGGGGTGGAGGCGGTGCGCGCCCGCAAGGAGGTGCGCTTCACCGACTGCGCGGCGCTGGTGCGCGACCTGAAGGACGCCTCCTCGCGCGGCATCCTGGCGAAGAGGCTGAAGTACTACGCCCACGCGACGCTGCTCATCATCGACGAGCTCGGCTACCTGGACGTGGACGAGGAGGGGGCCGACCTGCTGTTCCAGCTCGTCTCGGCCCGCTACGAGCACCGCTCCACGGTCATCACCACCAACGTGGCCGTGGGCCTTTGGGCCGACGTGTTCGGGGACGCGGTGACCGCCGCGGCCATCGCCGACCGGGTGTGCCACCACTGCACGATGCTCAAGATAACGGGGCGGTCCTACCGCATGAAGGACCTGCTGGCCGAGGCGGCCGACGGCGACGGGCTGCCCGAGAGGGGGCAGTCGTGAGGGCCGCGGACGCCGCGGGGTGGCTGGCCGCGTTCGGCGCAGAGGACGTCGCGGTGACGGTCAGGTTCCCGCAGCTCGGCGGATGGGAGGTCACGAGCTGGGCGGTCGCGCCCGGGGACGCCGAGGGCTCCCCGGCGCTGGAGGTTGAGATCTGGGCCGCGGACTTCGACTACCCCGCGGTCGAGCGCGCCCTGGGCGGCGGCCCGAGGTAGCGCGGGCGGCCAAAGTGCGGTAGCGCCCCCGGCCGGGAACCGGGGGCGCCGCCGGCGGGATAGAGTGGCGCGTTCGGCTGATTTTGCGGTAGCGCTAACAGGCGACATCCTCGGCGGCCGACGCATTGAACACGCGCCAGTGCGAGTCGTCCCCCGCGACCAGCTCCGGGGCATCCAAGCAGACCCGCTCGATCGAGTAGACGGCCTCGCCCGCCCTGAAGGGGTCGGTCGCGCAGAAGAACACGACGAAGCTCTCCGGGAGCAGCCCGTAATCTTCCCCGGGGCCCAGCTCCGTCGCGTCGATCGCCGCCTGGTAGTAGCGCATCCGGCGCCCTATCCGGTCCTCGGGGGAGACCTGCATCTCGATGTCGAACACGCGGCTTCCCTCCCGCGCGAACACGTCCATGCGGACGCCGCGGCTCGCCGCCGCCGGCTCCTTCGCCTGCTCGGCGTTCAGGTAGGTTATCTCGCCCACCTCTATCCCCAGCGCGGCGCGCAGGACCTTGCGGCACACCTCCTTTTCGCATAGCACGCGGTTGAACATCCATCGATCGGAGAACTTCAGAAATCTCTTCGGCATGGCGGAATCCTCTCATCGGACATCACGATTCCCCAAGCCTACGACAGAGCGACCGCAGAAATGACGCGGGAATGCCCCGGTCAGTTCCCCGCGCCGACCGCACTTGTGCCGCAGCAGAGTCGCATCGGAATCCCCGCCCGCCCCTCGCCGACCTCGGCTATCGACCTTTCGTCACAATAGGGCCTTCCGACAGCTCCGCATTCGCATCCATTTCATATGATTTCTCGCCGAAGACAATGGAACCGAGCCTCACGCAGGGGACGATCTCGACCGCGGCCATGCCCTTCCCCCGTCGCCTTCCTCTACCATCCTTGGCGAACAGGATGCGGAGATAAAGACGGCCTCGCGAACGCCCCATGGGTACTTGACCATCGCGCACAACGTCAGCAGCGTGAGGTTCAAGCGCCGGCTTTCATAAAGACCTGCCCCGCACGAAGCGAATTGGCATTTCCCTCGAAGTAGCGGAGACCCAAATCATCGAGCACCTCGCTCAGATCGCCGTTCAAAGGCCTCATTCCGGTTTGGGGGGGGACTCGCCCTACTCGAAGCTGATGTTGCCTATCTTGGTGCCCTCGGGCAGGTCCTTCACGGCCTCCCACAGCTGGTCAGTCATATCCCAGTACACCTCCATGTCGGAGACCTCCATGTTCTCCAGGGAGTCCTCCCCGCCGAGGAAGAGAGGGATCCTGTAGCCGCCGCATTCCATGCGTCCCACGGGCGCATGCCCCTCCAGCCACTCCCGATACCTCCCGACCCCAAGACACGCCTCGCTCTGATTCGGCATAACCTCGTTCAGGAAGACTGCCACGTCTTTCCCGATATAGTACATATCGAGAGTTGCGATTTCCAGGAGAACCACGAGCTCCTTCCCATCGCCGTCCCGTTGATCAACCGCAAAGCACCGCCCCATCCAATCGTATCCGATCAGATTAAACTCACCGCGAAGCTTCGTGAAGCATCCGGACACCACCCGATGCCATCTCTCGAGATCACTGCGCTCGAACACCCTGAACACTCCATCGCCGAACGACCGGCCGCCCAGGCCGTCGATGAACGCGTCGTAGGGATCGGCCGCCCCGTCCTCGAGGACCGGGGCCTCCCCGAAGTACTCCAGAAACTCCGCGAACATCGAGGGGGTCGCCCTCCGCCGGGCCCCGCGGCCCTTCTTCCTCTTGAACAAGTCGAACATCTCGCTTCCTTTCACTCGAATATCACGTTGCCGATTTGGTGCCTTCTGGAAGATCCTTTATCGGATAGCGTATCTGAGCTCCCATGCTCCGGTTGACGCTGGCGTCGAGGGGGCGCATGTTGCTCACATGGTCGGCGCTTCCCAGCTGAAGATCTATTACATGATCGACATCGTAACCAGCAGGCACCGAGTCTTTCCTGTATTCCTTCTTGAAAGCATCGGCTGCCGACCCATTCCTCTTCCCCACGGTCGTCTTCACTGTGTCCGCTCTCGACAGATCCCGAGCCTTCCTCGTCGCCTGGGACATCTGGATCTCGTCCCAGATGTCCTTCCTCTTCAGCACAAGATCGACAGTCCTGTCGAGACGCTCGCCGGCCCGAATCGTGCCCGCCGTGTTGCTCCCGATGACGTTCCCAGCAATCTTCGGCGAGATCTAGACAGCTTGAATGTCATCAGTTGATCCACTGCAAACAGGCCATGTCGAAAAGCTTGGAAAACTTGCCAGAAAGACGTCCTTCATCTGGCGAGGTCGATCCTTCTGCCTCTACGGAACCTCCTCGATGCTGCAAAAAGGGGCGTCGGAGCACAGGCGCGTTTCCTGAAAATGCGTTTCTCGGGGGTGCAGCTCTCGGGGAGCACTTTTCGGGGGTGTTTCGCGGGCATGAAAAAGGACGCCCGGTGAGGCGTCCTGTGAGGTGCGGGTTGTGGCAAAGACTAGTTGGCCACGTTCACAGGGATGCGGGAGACGGCGCCGATGGGCTTGCGGGCCGGCTCCTCGATGGGGCGGTTGATGATGGCGTCCAGCTCGACGGCCTCATCGGTGCCCGGCTCAGGGGAAACGTACTCGAACAGGTCGCCCGGCTGGCACTGGAGCACTTCGCAAATGCGCTCCATGGTGGAGAAACGCACGGCCTTGATGTGACCGCGACGCATGCGCGAAATGTTCACCGGCGAGATGTCGATGCGCTGGGAAAGCTCGTTGACGGACATCTTGCGATCCGCCATCACTCGGTCAAGACGAGGAATAATAGGCATAGCAGCTCCCTTACACGGTTTCGTCGCTGAGTTGCTGTAGCAGCGCAGCATATCGAAATATTGCCGAAAGTGAGTACATAATAGCAGAAAAGACGAGTACTCCAACATTAATACTTATAACAGGCTCAGTTGACCCTCTATTTACTATCACATCGTAGCCTATGCGTGGAACTACCTCGAATGTCACCCCGAGGGTAAATGCAAATTCGAGAAGTGCAAACATGAGCGCAAGGAACGCAATGAATCTGAGGCGATCTGCCTGCTTTTCTGTAAATGGCGTTTCGCTATTGACTGCATCCTTGAAGATAAGCTTCAGCATTGCCAAAACGCCAAGTACAAGGACTCCATAAAGCACTATATACGCAACAAGCGACATGCCATCGAATCCTGCCGCGCCAAGCTGAGCGAAAGACATGACCAATGCCGTTAACCAAATGAGACCAGCGCCTATTAGCAATACCGTCAGCATCACATTGATCACTCGACATACATGCGAGGCGTGTTTAAGCGATTGCTCTAAAGTATTGCTCTTCGTCACTTCTCAGACCTCCTTTCGCAGTCAAGCGCAATCCGACGCAAAAGGCCAACGCCGGATTGCACAGATCCATGTACAGCTAAAACCCGATCTGAACACAATGGGTGTGGTCGGGACCAATCACCGCACAGATGCTCAGCGGCTCTGCATCGCTATAGAACAGCATGATTCCTCCTCCTTTCTTTGGTTGCGACCTAACATGGCCTCAAAAAGCAGACGGTAGAACGTCCGCATGAGGGCACAATAGGGATCGCGGGCCTCGACGTCGCCCGTGGCGAAATAGGCGCGAGCGCGGCAACCACCCCCGCACAGATAGCGGATGTCGCAGTCGGCGCAGGCGGCCAGCTCGGCCACGCGGGGCGCAGGGGCATGGCGCGCGGCCAAGCAGCCGGAGTCTTCCAAAAGCGATCCCAAGCTAAACACCCCATCGTGCATCATGTGACAGGGAAACACCTCGCCATCGGCCGATACGCTTACCATGGCGCATCCCGCCCCGCAGCCGCACGTCGTCGTCAAGCGCGTGCTCACCGGCGTGTCGGACAACACGGGCACCCCGTCGCGCGACAGGGCCAGCGTTGCCTGCGCCAAACGCTCGAGTGCCGCATCGTCGGGAAGGACCGCGGCCAGCTCGTCGCTTTCCACGGGAGCGGACAGCAGGCTGAAGTTCATGGTAGCGCCGAGGGAGTCGGCCAGGGCCACGTACTCGCCCAGGGCATCGATGTTGCCGCCATGGGCCGTCGGGATGATGTGGGGCTGAATACCCGCCTCGCGAATCATCTCCACCGCCGCTACCAGGCGGTCGAACAGGGGCTCGCGGCGGATGACCGGCGCCGCCTCGGCGTTGGGACCGTCGAAGGACACCGAGACGCGGCCCACGTAGGGCGCGATGGCGGCGAGCTTCTCCGGCGTGACGGCCGTGCCGTTGGTGAGCACGTCCACCGAGGCGATGCCGCGCTCGCGCACGTAAGCGACAATGGCGGGCAAATCGTCGCGCAGGAAGGGCTCGCCACCGGAGATGACCACATGCTGGCAGCCGGCATCGGCCAAAGCGTCGATGATGCCGCGCAGCTCGTCCAGCGTCAGGTCGCGCCGGGTGTTGCGGGCGTCCACCGCCGAGTAGCAGCCGATGCAGTTCAAGTTGCAATGGTGGGTGACGTGCAGGTACGCCGACTGCAGCGGCGCGGGCACAGCGGACGCGGACGGCGCGGATGCAGCCGCAGCGGCATTCCCAGCCCCGACGCCTTCCGCACGCTCGACGCCTTCCACGCCTTTCCCCAATGTTACGTCGTCGGCCTCCACATCTTCCACGACAAAGCCGCCACGGCGCAAATGGGCGGGCAAATCCGCATGCACTGCGGCGACCTCTGCTTCGGTCACGTCCTCGGAAAACATGCGATGGCACACGGCGGCGCCCTCCGGCGTGAGCCCGATGGAGTAGCCAGTCGCGGTGTTGCCGATCATGGGGATGGAAAAGGGAGCGTGCTCCACTACGTTAGGGCCGAACCTCACTGCACGCTCCTCTGCGCATCATGGGATAGTGCAGTTAGTATGCGGCAGACGCAAGACCTCGAATGCCGAATATGACATGATTTGCGGCGCATCTTAGCAGATGGCGCTATATTTCCCATGGTGCGCCAGGATTATTAGCCATTAAAATGGCCCCTCCGAGGAGGGGCCGAGATTGATCGAGCTGTGACGTGGACGCAGTGAGCGGCACACGCCCACGCGTCACGCCGGTTAGCGCTGGCGGCCGAAGAGGTCTTCCAGGCTGTAGCCGTTCATCGACTGCTCCTGGCTCTGCTGCTCCTGCTTGGCCTTTTGGCTAGCGGAGTCGTCGCCCAGGGTCACCTGCACCTCTTTCTCCTGACCACCGCTGTTCACCGTGAGGGTGACGGTGTCGCCGGGGTTCTTGGTGCGCACGTCCAGCATGAGGTCGGAAGCCGACTCAACCGCCTGTCCATCGAAGGCAGTGACGATGTCGCCAGGCACGATGCCCGCCGCAGCCGCACCGGAGTCGGGGGTGACGGCGGCCACGTAGGCGCCGGCGTCGACGGGCAGGCCGTAGCGGGATGCCGTCGCCGCGCTCACCGTGGAGAGGCTCACGCCGAGCTGAGCATGGGTCGGCGTCTCACCGGCGATGATCTGCTGGGCCAAGTTGATGGCGTAGTTCACGGGAATGGCGAACCCGACACCGGAGTAGTTGCCGGAGTACGAGGTGATCAGCGTGTTGATGCCGATGAGCTTGCCCTCGTCATCCACCAGCGCGCCGCCGGAATTGCCGGGGTTGATGGCCGCGTCGGTCTGGATCATGTTCGGGTAAATGGTAATCTCCCCCGTGCCGCCGGACTGCATCGATTCCTGGGCGTCCATAATCTGGGAGCGGCTCGTGGCAGATACGATGCCCGTGGCCACCGACTGCTCCAAGCCGAAGGGGCTGCCCAACGTCATAACCCACTCGCCGATGGTCAGGTTGTCGGAGTCGCCAAGCTCCATAACCGTAAGACCGCTGGCGTCCTTGGCCTTCAGCACGGCCACGTCGGAGGAGGGATCGGTGCCCACGAGATCGGCCTCGTAGGTCTCTCCGGCGACCATGACCTCGTAGGCGCTGCCGCCTTCCACCACATGGTTGTTGGTGATGATGTAGCCATCCTCGGTCAGCACGACGCCAGATCCCTGGGAATAGGCCACCAGATCGCCCGACCCGTCGCCCTGGCCACCGTACGGGTAGCCGAAGTACTGGCTCATCGCGTCATTCTGGGAAGCCTCGGCGTACACCGTGATGGCGGCCACAGAGGGCAAGCACTTCGCGGACACGGCCTCGGCCAGCGTCGGATCCTCGCTGGGCGCGATGACCGTCGTCTCGCCGGTGGAGGGGTCGGTGACGACCGTTGAAGTACCCGAGCCAGAACTGCCCGGAATCATCGCACTCGTAATGCCCCACACGCCGAAGGCGAGTACACAGGCCACGAGCGCGCCGGCGAAGGCGATGAGGAAGGTCTTGCCGCCGTTGCCCTTGGGAGCCGCGTGTTGGGCATGCATCGACACGGGCTCGGCCTCGTAAGTTTGCTGGCCATAAGGCTGGCTGGCGGAATGCTGCGCGGAGCCGGGCGCCTGCTGGGCTCCGTAGCCGTAGGGCTGCTGGGCTCCGTAGCCTGCGTGGCCCGCATAAGCCTGCTGACCGCCGTAGGGCTGAGTGCCCTGGGCGCTGTAGGGCGCAGGCTGAGTCGGCTGCAGCGGTACCGGCTGCTGCGATGCGAGGGTGTGGCCGCCCGAGGCAGAGTCGCCTGGAGGCGTGGGGGTGCTATTGGTGTCGGTCATGGAAGGCTCCTTCGCGTAAGGTTGTCCTTATGTGCGCCAAACCTTAGCACGCTCTAGAACTTCTCAACCGTTATGGCAACCCATCGTCACGCTTGCGTCACAGAGATACACCAATCGGTGTACGCGCGCCAACCACTGCGGAGATGCAACGACGCACGCCGACCGTGCATGGGCCACCGCACCCCGCGCCGACCGCCGCCGAGCCGCTTTCGAGCCGTCTTCGAGCCACCCTCGAGGCGATGCGAGAACGCAAGCGAGCGCCTAGTCGCGATCGTAATTCGCCAGAAACGCGCGGGTGCGATCGTGCTGGGGGTTGTTGATGACCTCGCTGGCCGGGCCCTGCTCCACGATGACGCCGCCGTCCATAAAGATGAGATGGTCGGCCACATCGCGGGCAAAGCCCATCTCGTGGGTGACGATGACCATGGTCATGTGCTCGGCCGCCAGATCGCGGATGACCTTCAGCACCTCGCGGGTCAACTCCGGATCCAACGCGCTCGTGGGCTCGTCGAAGAACAGCACGTCCGGGTTCATGGCCATGGCCCGGGCGATGGCCACACGCTGCTGCTGACCGCCGGATAGGTCGCACGGCACCATCGATTCCTTGTCCGCCAGGCCCATGCGGGCCAGAAGCTCGCGACCGCGAGCGAGGGCCTCGTCCTTCGGCATCTTCTGCACGCAGATGAGCGCATCGGTGACGTTCTGCAGCACGGTGTAGTGCGGGAACAGGTTGAAATTCTGGAACACGAGCCCGAAACGAGTCTTTGCGGCGGCGATGACGTCCTTGCCCCCGTACACAGCGCGCCCCGCGGCATCGTTGGCGCACACCGTGAGATCGCCGTAGGAAAGATCGCCCGAATCAAGGGTTTCTAACAGCGTCATGCAACGCAGAAGCGTCGACTTGCCGCCGCCCGAGGGCCCGATGATGGCCAGCACATCGCCGGCATTCACCGTCAGCGAAATGTCCTTCAGAACCTCGTTGTCTCCGAACGCCTTCTTACCGTTGGCGAGGCTTACGACCGCTTTGCTTTCCATGAAACGCCTCCTAGTCGTGGTAATAATCGAGACGCTTCTCGACACGGTTCAGGATGAATTCGATGAGCAGGCAGAACACCCAGTAGATGAGAGCCGCGATGGCGTAGGGAACCATGGACACCTCGCTGGCGGCCAGGGCCTTCGCAGCGGAGAACATCTCCATGATGCCGAGCACGAACGCGAGCGACGTGTCTTTCACCAGCGTGATGACCTCGTTGCCCATAGCCGGCAGAATACGCTTGATGACCTGGGGAAGCACAATCTTCATGAAGGTCTGGGCTTTGGTGTAGCCCAGTACCTCGGCCGCCTCGTACTGACCACGCGGAATAGACTGGATGCCCGAACGATAGATTTCAGCGAAGTAGGCGGCGTAATTCAGGATGAAGCCGATAGCGCAGGCCCAGAACTTCCAATCACTGCCCATGTTCAGGCCGAAGATGTAGTAAGGCCCGAACATGATGGCCATGAGCTGCAGCATAAGCGGCGTGCCGCGCAGGATGGAGATGTAAAGCTGCGCCAGCCACGCCAGCGGCTTAAACTTGCTCATGCGCGCCAGAGCGACCACCACGCCCAAAGGCAGCGAGCCCACCAGCGTGATGAGGAAGATCTCCGCCGTCAGGGCGAAACCTTCCATGAGAATCCCCATCATGACCGAGAATTCCATCTCCACGTCCTCTCATCGTCGCTCTTAAACCCACAAGAAGGGCAAGGCCCCAAGAGCCTCGCCCTCCCTTTTAATTAAATTCTCCCTGACTCCGGGATGCGCCCAAGGAAGTCAGCGAGGTTGTTAATTAATCTACCAGCACCCAGTTGTCGATGGAGATACCGTACTCGCCCCACTTCTCGCACAGCTTGGCGATGGTGCCGTCGTCGTACATCTCCTTCAGCGTCTTGTTCACCGCATCGATCATGGCCGTATCGCCGTCCTTGGCGAAGCCCACGGCGTAGTTCTCGGTGGACAGCGGCTCAAGCTTCACGAACATGTCGGGCTTGGCAGCCATCTGGTAGTCGGCGATGGACAGGTCGCAGGCCACGGCATCCACCGCACCGGACTCCAGCTGCATGAAGGCGTTGTTGTAGTCGCCGATGGTCTGGGCCTTGCCGCCGGCGAAGGTGTCGGCCAGATCCTTCTGGTCGCCCTCCAGCACGTCAAGGGCGGCGGAATCGACCTGGGTCATAACGTTCTTGTCGGCCAGATCATCCAGAGAGTTGATTCCCGAGTCCTTCTTCACGACAACGACCTGCTCGTTGTGCATGTAGGGCTTCGAGAACGCGTAGTCGGCCTCACGGCCCTCCATGGTAAAGCCGTTCCAGATGCAGTTGATGGTACCCTGGTTCAGCAGCGCGTCCTTAGCATCCCAGTCGATGGCTTCAAGCTCGAGATTCCAACCATTGCGCGCGGCCACCTCGGTGGCCAGATCAATGTCGAAGCCGGTCAGGTTGCCATCGTCGCCGATGAAGCCATAGGGCGGGTAAGCGTTGTCCAGGCCCACGATGAGCGTCGTGGCATCGGGGTTAGCGGCAGCGCCGTTGTCAGCCGCGTTGCTTGCCGCATCGTTCGAGCCCGAGCAGCCGGCCAGAAGCGCGGCCCCCAGGCACAGAGCCGCAGCCGCAGCGGCGATCTTCGTCAGTTTCTTCATTCGGTCCTCCCTAAAAAGGTACGCCAGGGAAGTCTCTCGTCTTCCCCACTTTACTTCTTTACTGTGCTAAAGCACTAGAGCGTTGGCTAGTATAGCACAGACCAATGCAATAAAAAGGGGCGAAAGCCACAGGTTCGCCCAAGGAACCTACTTGTTCCGGTTGAACAGCTTGTTGCCCTTCTTAGCGGCGGAGATCTCCACGAGACGCGGCTCGAAATCGAACAGCTCCTTCATGGAGACGACAGGCACGATCTCGATGCACTTCTTCAGACAGGCGTCGGCGCACAAATTGCACTGGACGCAGTCGGAAACCTGGAACTCCAAGTACGCCTTACCCTCGTCCGGATGGCGATCGACCGCCTTGCGCAGAGCGTCGGTGGGACAGAACATGACGCACATACCGCAGCCGGAGCATTTCTCGACATCGATGGCGATGTCGCCGAAGGTGCGCGTGAACATCTCGTCGACGACCGGCTCGTCCGGATCGCCGATGCGGCTCATGGCATCCAGAATGGCGATGTTGCGCTCGGCCTCGATGGTGGGCATCTTGCCCGCACCGTTCTTCACGCCCAGCTTCTCCCGCAGCGACTGCTCCTGCTTCTGCAAATGAAGCTGCGTCAGCTTGTCGTTCACGACCTTCTCGGCCGCCGACTTCGCCACGTCCTTGGCGTAGTGGCCCGAGGAAGTGAAGAACTCGCGCCGGGCGGCGCCGACGGCCTTTCGCATGTCCTCCACCTGCACCGAAGCCGGGAACTCCGAGGTGCGCGTGATCTGCGCGTCCGACCCCATGGCCTCGATGAGGGTGCGGGTCGATTCCACGGTATCGTCGATGGCGGGCACCGCGCCCCGGTACTTGCAGGTGCGGCAGTCACCGTCCACCAGGCAGATCTCGGGAATACCGCGGGCCACCAGTTCCACCAGCAGCTCTTCCTCCATGCGAGCAAGGCAGGGCACCACCGCGTACTTGTCGGGGTCGCCCACGTTGCGGGCCGCTTTGCGGGCGCAGGCGATGACCGTCAGGCCATCAGCCGCGTTGGTCGTCTCGGCCACAGCGCCGGCCAAGTCGTCGGGCATCGGATCCATGGGAACCAACGCCGAGGTAGGGCACACCGCCACGCAGGCCCCGCAGGCCACGCACGCCCCAGCGTCGATGTTCAGCTCGTTCTTCTCGATGGTGATGGCGTCGGCCAAACACGCGTCGACGCATTTGCGGCAGGAGGAGTGGCGGTTGCGCACAGCCACGCAGAACGTGGGGATCGTGATGATGGCCTTCGTCTCCAGGGCGTCCATCATCTCCATGATATCGTTCAAGTTCGGCATGGCGCGAACCCCTTTCTGCTATTCGCCGAGGTAGGACTGCTCGATGCGAGCCAGCTCTTCGGGCGTGTTGGCGTTGATGAAGCAGCCACCGCGGGGCTCGACCTCCAGGACGCGGTCCTGGTTAAAGGGCAGCACCGTGACGGCCGGGTCATCGAAGAAGCTCTGCACGCGCTTCTCGCCCCGCTCGGTGCGAGCGTGAACAGCGCCGAGGCAGCCCTCTTTGCGGTACATGGCATGCAGCGGCTCGAAGCCGTGCTTGTTGGAGGGAGCCACCACGTCGGCTCCGCTTTCGTGCATGGCAAGCGCCTCGGCCACCACCAAACGCGCGCTCGCGAACACCATGTCGCAGGCCACAACGGCCACGTACGGGTTCTCGGCAGCAGCAAGCGCGGTATAGAGTCCGGGCAAAGCGCCTCGTTCTGCATAGGCGTCGCCCACGAGCCTGATGGTCAGATCGGGGTACATATCATGGAGAAAGCCCAGCTTGTCGGCCTCGTTGGTGGTGATGATAAGCTCATCGGCCACGGGCGACAGACGCTCGACGAGACGGCAGATGAGGGGACGTCCCGCAAAGGGCACCGTTGCCTTCGACTGGCCCATGCGCCGCGACTCGCCACCGGCCTGAATGACCACCGTGACGCGCGGCCGCACGTAGTGCTCGGAAAGGAAGTCGGCCAAAGCGGCCACATCTTCAAGACCGATGGCGGGAATGCCATAGAGCGCCGCAGCCTCCTCGGCCTCGGGAATGTCGGTCACCACAGCCACCGTGTTGGTGGAAGGCATCTTGGCCGCAGCATCGGCGGCAGCCGAGTAGTCGGACGCGCCCGGCATCTCGCCCAAACCCGGTACTTCGCCCGCGCCGTCGCGCCCAGCCGCGTTGCCCGCGCGGTCGACCGCGCGCCCCAGCTGCGTGAAGTCCGTCGTCAAAGGCAGGCCCTCCCGGGCCGCCTTCATGAACAGGCGAGCCGCACGGCAGTCGGCCTCGTTGCCCGAGCGCATGATCTCGATGGTGGGCAACCCGCTTTTGCGGTAGCCCTCCACCACAATGATGTCGTGATTCGGCATCGAGCGCACCAGCTCGCTGCACTCCACCTCGTCTTCCACGGTCTTGATGCGCGCCACCTGCCCCGGGGCCGCAATAACCGTTTCGGAGGCGCCGGCGGCCCTGTGGCGGTAGGAGTCCTTGCCGGGAATATCGATATCGAACCCGCGATGGGAATGGTGTTTGATGGAACCCACGTCGAGCCCGCGGCCCACCAGCTCGGCGATGAGCCGCTCGATGAGCGTCGTTTTGCCGGAGTTGTGCCGCCCCACGACGGCCACAGCCGGACTTGGAATATCGATCATAGCTGTTACGCCCTCCCCTAATGCGGCCGCCCGGGCCGCCGTTTTGTTCCGGGAAAGTATAGCACTAGGGCGCAAGGTGTCGATTGCGGGGCGGCGCAAGCACCGCCCCTACGGGTAAAAGCCTCTACCTCAAGCCCTCCGAGTCGAGCGATGCGGCTTCCTCGATGTACTCCTCCACCGGATTGTCGCCGAAGTTCGGCAGATCCGCAGTGGTCCAGCACTCGCAGGCGGGCATGCCGGGCACGCTGGCAGCGATGAACACCGGATCCTTGCCCTCCTTGCGCTGACGGGTGTAGTCATCCAGCGCGGCCAAGGCCCACTTGCCGAGCAGCAGAATGGCCACAAGGTTGATGATGGCCATGAAGCCCATGAAGATGTCGGCCAGGTTCCACGCCAGATCGAAGCTATTCACGCAACCGTAGAAGATGGCAGCCAGGCACAGGATGCGGAAGACGAGCATGCCCCACTTGGTGTTCTTGAAGATGTAGCGGAAGTTCGTCTCGGCGTAGAAGTAGTTGCCGATGAGGCTGGAGAACGCGAAGGCGAAGATCGCGAAGGTGATGAAGTGGATGCCCACCTCGCCGACGGCGTTGTTCACGGCCATCTGCACGAGCGGCATGCCGTTGAGCGCCATGGCAGCCTCGGGATCCTGCACCCAGAACACCATGACCATCATAGCCGAGCAGGTGCAGATGAGCAGTGTATCGATGTACACGGACAGGCTCTGCACGAGGCCCTGCTTCACCGGATGCGACACGCTGGCGGTGGCGGCGGCGTTCGGGGCCGAGCCCATGCCGGCCTCATTGGAGAACAGGCCGCGCTTGATGCCGAGCATGACCACCGAACCGGCAAAGCCACCGGCGATGGACTGGAAGTTGAAGGCCGACTGGAAGATGGTGGCAAACACGGCCGGCAGCTCGCCAATGTTGGTGATCGTGGTCCACAGTGCAATAAGAATGTAGGCGATGGCCATGATGGGCACGATGATGGAGGTGATGATGGAGATGCGCTTCGCGCCGCCGAAAATGACGAAAGCGGTGAACACGATGAGCACGATGCCCACACCGACCGCCGTGCCGTTGGTGGCGTAGTCGGGGATGTAGTACTCGAGCGCCGAGGTCATGTTGAAGGCCTGCAAGCCGTTGAAGCCAAAAGCGAAGCACAGGATGAGCGCCCAAGCGAAGATGATGCCGAGCCAGCGCTTCCCGAGGCCCTGCTGGATGTAGTAGGCCGGACCTCCCCGGAACTCGCCCTCCTTGCCGCGAATCTTGTAGATCTGCGCGAGCGTGGACTCGATGAAGGCCGAAGCCGCGCCGATAAGCGCCATGAGCCACATCCAGAAGATGGCGCCCGGACCGCCCGTGGCCACGGCCGTGGCGATGCCGGCGATGTTGCCCGTGCCCACGCGCGAGGCGGTGGACACCATGAGGGCCTGGAAGGATGAGATGGATTTCTCGCCCTGGACATGCTTTTTCTCCGTCAGCTGAGTGAACATGTCCTTGATGTAGCGAATTTGCACCGCCTTGGTGCGGATGGTGTAGTAGATGCCCACGAACACCAGCAAGATCACCAGAATGTAGGTGTACATAAAGGAGTCGATCTCACCAGTCCAAGCGACGAGCATCTCGTTCAAATCGGCCATAGATGCTTCCTTTCCGAAAGCGCGCCAGGCCCTGCAACCTGGATCGCCTTCCAAACGGGCTCGCCTTTCTGCGGTCGAATCCAATAGAGCGCGATAGACACGCCCAAACCAGGGATTCGTCGCAGGAAAACGGCCTCGGATATACGCGCCGGCCTCTTTCCGACGCAAGACATGCCTGTATTCTACCCTACAGCGGGCTAAAGTTAGGCGATATTATCAGGGTATTTTGAACGCCCCGCGAAAAGTGGCGCTGTTTTCCGCCGGTTTCCCGTCGATGCGAAGCCGAGCCGCTACTTCAGCGCAGCGGCGACCTTGCGGGCGGCGGCGGTGATGGACAGATCGTTCACATCCACGGTAATGTCGGCGTACTTCTCATAGAGCGGCAAGCGCTCGTCGTAAAGGTCGCGCAGGCTCATGCCGATGCCATCGCGCATGACCACACCGCGCTCGGAGAAGTCGGCCAAACGCTGCTTCAACTCGTCGAAACTGATCTTCAGATACACCACGCGGCCGATGTCCGACAGGTGGTCCATAGCCGGCTCGCTGTAGATGGCCGAGCCGCCCGTGGCGATGACGGAATGATCGAAGGACATCTCGGAGAGCACCTGGTTCTCAATCTCGAGGAAGGCGTCGGGGCCCAAGGTGTCGATGAGGCGCTGGAGCGATTTGTCGCAGGACTGCTGGATGAGCAGGTCGGCGTCGACGAAGTCCATGCAGAGAATCTTCGCCAGCACGATGCCGAGGGTCGATTTGCCCGCACCGGGCATGCCGATGAGCACGATATTGTCGCGACCGGGTTCGAAGGACTTCTCTTTCATATTAGGGCCTTTCTCGTAGAAGGTGCCGACGGCCGGGCTATGGTCGCCGAAACGGATGGGCAGCTTCGCCCCTATGATACTTCAGCGCGCTTATGGGCGGCACGTAACGCTTCGTCTAAGGATTGGGAAAACACTGGAGCTAGGGCGGCGAGGAACGCCGCTTCATCGACAGGGGCGGCAGGGGCAGCGGCAGGGGCAGCGGGGGCAGCCATCGGGGCCTTCTCCCGAACCGCCGTAGCGGCATCTCCGGCATCGGCGTCTCCCGCGTCAGCGGAAGCACCGAACCCGAGGGATTTAAGCGCGCCGAACAGATAAGCGTACGGAATGAGCGCCGCGCGCTCGTCGGGAGCGAGCTTATCGCCCTCGAGCGACCAGCCGCCATCGCGCATCCAGTTGCGCAGGGCCTTGGCATGGGCGGCGATGTCGTTGCCCTCGGGGGAGCGCCGCATGGTGTAGTTGCCGAGCACCCCCATGGCCGCCGCCGTGGCCAGGGCGAGCACGCCAGCACGCCAGCTGACCCAAATGATGGCCGCTACCGCGACAACCGCCAGGAAAATCGCTGCCCCCAAAACGATATGCTGAGCGCGACGGGAGGCTGTATCGAAGAAGCCGTAGGGCTCAACCAAAGCGGTGAGGCGGCGCTGCCAAGCAGCACTGGCCTCCAAAAGATCGCGCGGATGTTCGTGAGCCAAAACGGAAAGCTTGGCGCGGCTGAGCGTCCGACCACCCGTGGCGACCATGCGCAGCAGCCGCAGCGTGGCCGCATCGAGAGCGGCCTGCTCTGCGTTGGCCGCGACGGCCGCATCGGGCGCATCGGGCGCATTGGCATCAGCAGCCCGAGGCGCAGCAAGGGCGACAGACGACTCACCCTCGATCCTCTTCGCCGACTCCTCTCCCGCAGCAGGTATGACCAGCTCATCGTCTCGCACTTCAAGAACACCGCGACGCACCATATCGAGCACCGTAGCTACTATGTCGTCGGGGCTCTCGTGGTTCCAGCGCCACAGACGACCGAGCACGGCTGGCGCCATGGCGTCGGCAGGCGGGTTCATCCAATAATCGTCGCGAAACGCCGGCGGCCGCTCTCGGCCCCAGCGCCACCAAACGATGAGCGCCGCCAGCAGCAACGCCGCAGACAAGCCCAGCAGCCCCAAAGCCAGCCCAAGACGAATAACCTCCTGAGACGTATCCGTATCGACCCACGTTTCCTCGTAACGGCTCGTCCAGTAGTACTGCAGGGTGCCCTGATTCGCCAGGCGCGCCTCCTCGCTCAGGTTCGTCAGCCACTCGACGGGGAACATCACCCGCGCTTTGGCGTACATCGTGGGCTCGACCGCAGGATCCGTGAAGATCACCGTACCATCGGAGCGAATATCCACCTCGCCATCGGCAGGGCCGTGACCCCACGCATAAACATTTTCCATGACCTTCACGGAGTCGTCGGCCGCTACAGGCAGCACCACTTCTGCCCGCACATCGGCCAAAGCCACATCGTAGTCCTGGGGAACATAAAGCCATTGGAAGTCAGCCGCGTCGTCAAAGGCCTCGATGGCGTCTTCCACGCGGTAGACCACCTCGAACATGACGCGCTCGGGCATGGCATCCACGAAAGCGTAGAGCGTATGCTGGAACTTGTCGTAGGCCCACGCGTCGTGCTCGGGCCCTCCGCCGCCGCGCCAGGGCAAAAGGAACGTCGTCTCGGGAAGCTCCGTCCACTCCCCGGCAAGCGCACCATCGCCATCCACCGGCGCCATGCGCACCCGTTCGATAGTAACCTCAGCCCCTTCGATGAACCCATCGTAGAGCCACTTCAACCGCTCCGGCGCACTTTCCCCCTCCGTGAGATCGAAGATGCGCTGATCGGTCATGTGCACCGACCCGTCAGTCTCCACCGACGCCAGCAAGTCCACCTCCGAGCACCGATAATCCGCCGCCAGAGCTTTTCCGGGCATGCAAAAGGGCAGGAGGCAAACTATCAGCAAGATGGCGGCGAAGAGGAGATACGGGGTGTTCCAACCGAGCGAGTTCCGCAGCGAACGGAACAGTCCAGTGGGCTGTTCCGCCGAGCGAGGACTGTCTGAGCGAATTGGAATACCCCGTAGCTCCTCCCCAGTGGACTCGCAGCCGCGAATCAAGGTACCCCCTGATTCCGCCCCAAGCGACATGCAACCGGCCCTTTCCACAACCACTAGAGCCCCCGAAACGCCAGCCGCACGTCGTCCAGCACGTCCTCGTCCGCCACCACGATGGCCTTATCTCCCGGATGCAGCACCGTCTCGTCGTTGGCCACTTCCACGTCGCCTCCGCTAGCCACGGCCGCGATGATGGCGTTGTCCGGCAGCAGCACCTCGCTGATGAGCACGCCGTCCTCGTTGGAGAAGTGGCGCATGCGCGGCACCATCACCTCGGCTAAGGCCACGTTGCCGTGAGTCAGCGACGACACGACGGATACCGAGCCCAAAAGCGCTTCCTCCTCGATGAGGTTCGCAATGAGCGTCGTAGAGGACACGCATTCGATGCCCACCTCGCGGAAGATGCGCTCGTTTTTCGGATTGTTCACGCGAGCGATGCAGCGGGGCACGCGGAACACGCGCTGGGCGATTTCGCAGGATACGAGATTCGAATCGTCCTGGCCCGTGGTGGCCACGAACACATCGGCCTGGCGGATGCCCGCGTCCTCCTGGTAGCGCGAGTCGCAGCCGTCGCCGTGAATGACGAGGTACGGGCCTGTCAGCTGCACGGAGAGGCGATCGGCCGTGGCGAGCCTTTGCTCGATGACCGCCACCTCGTTGCCGCTCTTCAACATGATGCCAGCCAGATACGACCCGATTTTGCCGCCGCCAGCGATAACGATGTACATGGGTATCACCTAATCCAGAATGTAGCGCGAGAATTGCGCGATGACGTCGTGGCGCACGCAGGCGAGAATGGAGTCGCCGGCGTACAGCAGCGAATCGGGCGTCGGGATGGAGGACGCGGAGCCGTCGGCACGTTCGAAGGCGATAATACGCACCTCGTGATCGCGCTCGAGTTCCGAGACGCGGATCGTTTTGGCGTTGTCGCGGCTGGAAAGATCCAGCGTGAACCGGAGTACCTCGAATTCACCGAACGTGTCGATGTGGGAGCCGTGGCCTGACACAATCTTCGAGAACACATCTTCGGCCACCAGCGACGTGCCACAGACGTAGTCGATGCCCAGCTGCATATAGGCGCGCTCGTGGTCGGGATTGTACAGGCGCGAGATGACATGGGGCACGCCGAACAGATGGTTGGCCACCTCCGCGCACATGAGGTTCGTGTTGTCCAGCTGGGTGACGGCGGCCAGCACATCGCACTCTTCCACGCCAGCACGGATGAGCACGTCCTCGTCGAAGCCCACGCCCTGCACGGTGCTGCCGTTGAAGTTACGGCCGAGGTTCGCGAAGGCATCGGCGTTCTTGTCGATGCAGCAGACGTTGTTGCCGTTATCCGAGAGCATATTGGCCAGCTGCGACCCCACGCGCCCGCACCCGACCACAATCACGTTGCTCATAGGTTGCTCGTCCTCCTACAAAAGAAAATGCCTTGCGGCATTTTCTCACTAATTTAGATCAATTGCATCTGATTCAGCGTATCCCGATACCAGTTGTCGTAGTTCGGGGGGCAGTAGCGCATGGCGTAGGAGTAGCTGATGGTGAAGCCGTAGCCCCGGGCCAGACCGGCCACGTGGGCGCGGATGGCCGTATCCCAATCGGACCAGTTGGTCTGATCCCAGCCCCAAGCGTTGTGGGACTTGAAGCAAACGCGGCCCTTGGTGGACTCGGTGTTGGAAATGGCCGGAGACCAGCGCGGGTCGATGCCCGCCTCCCAGGCCGCCTCGGCGAAGGTCTCGCCATGACCAGACAGGGGGCTGCCGAACAGGTAATCGTTGATGCGCGCGGACCATTCTTCGATGAACGCCTCGCGACCGATGGAGAAATCCACATCGCCGGCCGGCAGGCTGCCGAAAGTAGCATAGTAGCGGGAGCGCGTGGCGTCGGCCCGATCGATGGCCTCCTGCTCGGCGACGCGTGCGGCCTCCTCGGCGGCTAGGCGCGCGGCCTCTTCTTCGTCGGCGATCTCCTGCACGCCAGCGCTCACGTCGCGGGATGAGGCGGTCTTCAGCGCTGCCTCCTCGGCGACGTCTTCCACGGCGAGAACGTCCGCATCGGATTTGTCTTGCACGGTGTCGGGGGAAACATCGGAAGCGCTGGGATTCTCAGCGGACTGACGGGCGAGACCGAAGGTGGTCGCCCCCATGTCGTGAGAACCGGCGGACGCCCAGCCAGCATCAAGGAAGCCCACGGCCAGCATCGGCAGCACGCAGAGCGCAACCATCGCCAGCACGACGGTTTTGCGATGACTCTGTTTGCGCCTTGTGACCACTCATTCCCTTTCTCGACAGCACGAAACTAAACCGCTCAAGCGGCGCAGCGTGCTGGATTAGGGTGTGGGATTGCTGCAGTAAAGATTGCTATGCTGTTTTGTGTCGCGGATATTTTACCCTAGTTGGCTGAAACCGTGCCGAGGCGGTAGCCGACATCCACGCTTTGTTCGCTTGACAAAACGCACTTTCTGGGTTCCCGCAGGTCTCGCGGGTGCGACTGTGAGCGCTGTCAGGCAGTCGTTACCGACTCTTCACAACTTGCCGATGGCAACTTCTTCACCTGCACGATGGAAATGCGCGAGCGGCGCATCTTCACCACCTTGAAGGCGTAGCCGTCGACCAGCAGCTCGTCGCCCACCCGGGGCACGGAGTCCAGCTCGTGGATAATCCAGCCCGCAAGCGTTTCGTAGTCGTCGGATTCTTCCACGGGCCAGCCGAGTTCCACGGCATCCTCCACGGGAAAGCGGCCGTCGACGCGCCACTGGTTTGGTTCGACAAGCACAATGAGGTCGCGATCGTTGTCGGTCTCGTCGGCAATCTCGCCGACGATCTCCTCGATGATGTCCTCCATGGTGATGAGGCCGTCGGTGCCGCCGTATTCGTCCACGACGATGGCCATCTGCATGCGGGCCTCTTGCAGCTCCGACAGCAGCTTCAGCACGTTTTTCGTCTCGGGCACGTAAAGCGGCTCGTACATGAACTCGGCCACCGGGTCTTCAATGCGGCCGTCCAGCAGAGGGCCGATGAGGTCTTTGTAGGACACGAGGCCTATGACCTCGTCCACTTCCTCGTGATAGACCGGCAGGCGGGAATAGCCCGTGCCGCGCATGCGGTCGAGGGCCGCGCGGGCCGGTTCGGTGTCCTCGGCCATGATCATGTCGACGCGCGGCTTCATGATCTCGCGCACCGTCATGTCGGCCAAATCGAGGATGTCGTTGATCATGCGCTTCTCGTCTTCGAGAAGCTCGATATTCTCGGCCACCATGTCCTTGATCTCGTCCTCGGTAACGCTTTCGCGTTTAGGGCGCAGAAAATCGAGGAAGGCCGGCTTCGAATTTGCAGTGTCGTCTGTTTTACTCATGGGCGGTACTTTACCATATTTTCCGGGATTACTGGTTGCCGCCGGGCTTCAGCCAGTCGAGCCAGGCCATGGCGTCGGCATGGGAGGCGTCGATGAGCGTCGTCGTGGTGCCGCCGGAACCAGCCGCCGTCGTGGCGAGCAGCGTGTCGGTGCCCGCACGACGCTGCAACGGGTTGCTCTTCGTGCAGCCGAACTGGATTTTCTGGCGCGGGAAACTCACTGTTTCTCGAGAAAGGCCGCCGTTGCTCACCTGCATGAAGCGGTGGTTGTAGGCGAAGCTGGACTCCCGGGCCCACAGCACGGCCCCAACGAGGTCGACGACAAGCAGGATGGCCGCCAGCCCATAGCCGCACACGATGACCACGTTCCACCCAATGCTCAGGAGGAACAAATCATCGGAGTCAAGCTCGAGCAGCTCGGCCGTCCCCGTCGCGCCCATCCAGGTAAGCCCCGCCAGGCACAGCGTCGCTACCACCGCGAGCCAGAAGCCGCCGCCCTGGATGATACCGCGACGAATGAGCGCCCGACGCAGGGCCACCTTCGCCACGGGCTTCGCCTCCCGGGGCAGGTCGGCGAACTCCGGCACAAGCCCGGCAAGAATCTCCGGCACGCGGTTCATCTTCACGAAGGGATGAATGACGATCCCCTGATTGGCCAGGGTGTTTTTCTGGCTGCTGCTATCTTCGCTGACGCCGGCGTCAATCTTGCCGAGGGACAGCTCGCAGTAGCCGAGCAAACGCCGGATAAAGCTCTGCTTCACCACCACGGACTGCACGCGGTCGATGTCGATGCCTTGGAAGGTGTGCTGCAGCAAGCCGTATTCCACCTCGATGCGGTTGTTGCGGCGGCGCGCCTTGAAGCCGCCGTACCCAATGCAGGAACCCACCGCCGAGAGCACCCACAGCACGAGCACCAGCACGATGACCCCCGCCGAAACGGCCCCGATCAGGTAGGCCGAAGCCTGGGAGTCGGCAAAAACTAGGGCGCTTTCCACGGCACCATCAGCCGCATCCCCCATCACGTCGAAGATGAAACCGACGATTTGCAGCACGCCGACAACCAGACCGGCGAAGATGAGCCCCACCGATGTGGTGTTGGAAAGACCCGCGAGGAACAGCTCCTTGTTAGTGAGACCGTACTCGTAGGTAACGCGGCCGGTATCCTGAGCAGGACCAGCGAACACGCCGCCCACTTGGTTCCATGCCTCGGCGCCCACATCGAGCACGTTGCCCGCGGCGGCCGGGCTCGGCACGTTGCCGGCAAAGGTCGCCGCCCCCTGAGCCATAGCCGCAATGCCGGCCTCCACCGACTGCGGAATCGGGTCGCCCGCACCCGCCATACCCGTCGCGGTCGCACTCGCCGCACCCGCCATGCCCGACGCAACGGCAGCCTGAGCGGCCAGAGCGTTCTTGCGGTTGTAGAGCTCGGCGCGCAGCCACTCGGCCTGGGCCTTGGTGACGTAGGGCACCACGACGGCCTTGTTCGCCGCGCCTCCGGCCGTGTCGATGGAAACCGTACACACGCCGAACAATCGCTGAAGGAGCGTCGCCCGCTGGTCCACGGACTGCACGCGCTGGTAGGGCACGTGCACCTGCTTCTTGTTGAAGATGCCGGAGCACAGCGTGAATTCGTCGGGGCCGACGGTGAAGTACAGATGCTTGTAGCCAACGACGCGCAGCCCGGCGACGATGCCAAACGTAAGAAGGATGACCACCAGCGTGCCGATGCCGGCCACCGCCATGATGAACCCGGCCTCGGCGCCCATGCCCTCTTCGGCAACGAGCCCAATGATGGTGGAGAAGTTCGCCACCACAACGCATACGGCAATGATGAAGATCGTGCGCACGCTTTCGAGCCAGATGTAACTGTGGTGCACATGGTGGCGCGGCAGCTCAGTCGATGGGGCAGCCGCCGCAGGGGGCATCGGCGCGGGCGCCGGGGCCGGCGGGTTCGGCATGGGCGCGGGCGCCTGCGGGGGCACGTTCGGCGCGCTCATTTAGACGTCCTCTCGGGCCAGACGCGCCAGCTCGGCGGCACGGTCGCGCAGCACGTCGGCCTCTTCGATGCCGAGGCCGGGAATCTCGTGTTCGCCGGCGGCTGTGGCCACGGTGACGCTGGACAGCCCGAAGGCGCGCAGGATGGGTCCTTGGCGCGTGTCAGTGTTCTGTACGCGGATGAACGGAATGACGAAGCGCTTGCGCCAGAAGATGCCGCGAGCAATATCCAGGTAATCCGGCGTAAGCTCGTAGCGCCAACGAGCATAGCGAATGGGCGGCAGCACCACCACGCACAGCACAAGCAGCGCCGCGAACACAATGGCCACGATTAGAGCCACCACGCCAGCCCACGCTTCTTCCGGTGCCACCAGCGCTATGATAGCGAAGGGCAGAAAGCAGCACAGGAACGAGACCGCGATCCAAATGGCATCGTTGATGCGCCAAACGCTCTTGATGCGCGGGTTCAACTGATTGGCGGGCATTTCTCGCATAGCCGAATCCTTCCCTATCCAGGCGACTCCCCGGTCTGGCGCCTCTGGAAGTCGCCACGTGCAGGCGGCCCCGTAAAGGCCGCCACGTTTTCTCGACCATACTACCCCACTTTTCGCCTTCGCAACGAAACCTCAGGGATTCTTAAGGAAGAAAAGCGCATGCGCCAACGTGCCGGTGTGCCTTGATGGAGAGCAGCAGAGAGCCGAGGGGCCGCCCTTCCTCCGAAGCGACCGGCCCCCGACGTGTTGCGAGCCCGGGGAGGGGGATCCCGGGCTCGCAAATGAGTGTCCTTGGCGCCCGAGGGGGATAGGCGCGTGCGGAGGAGAGAAGAGGAGAGAGGGGGGGTTCGTATCTCCCGCTCTGTCGAAATCTATTATAGCGATGCGTTATTCTATATCAAGAATAATCTTTGAGAAAAATAATGGCCCCTGGGAGGCCATTATCTGAAAAGGCATCGGGGACATGCCGAACGCTACTTGCGGCAGCCGCGGCCCTTGCCATGACGATAGTGGCGACCATGCTTGCGCTCACCGCGGGCGCCCATGTCCTTGCACTGGTGGATGATCTTCTCCGTGAGAACGTTCAACGACTCGATCTCCTCGGGCGTCAGGGTCGACAGAATGCGATCGGCCACCTCGGACTGCGCGGCGCAGCGCTTCTCGGCCAGCGCAGCGCTTCTCGGCCAGCGCATCGCCTTCAGGCGTAATACGCACGGTACAAGCGCGCTGGCCTCATATTCCGAGCTCGGCGTAGAGCTCCTCGCGGCGCACCTTGTCCTCCACCGCCGCGGCCACGTCTTCGGAGCGGCCGTCGGCCAGCAGAGCGCCGACGAGGGCGCCAAGCCGGGCCTCGCCTTCCTCCCGGCCCTCCTCGCGACCTTCCTCTCGGCCTTCCTCGCGACCTTCCTCTCGGCCTTCCTCACGGCCCTCCTCGCGCGCCCGGCGGCAGCGCATCTCGGTCTCCTGCTCGTAGGTAAGCACGCGGTCCACCCACTCCCTGTCCTCGTTGAACACGCCGACCAGGGCGTCGATCTCCGACGACAGGGGCCCTTCGGCCTCCCCGGTCCGGAGGTATCGTAGCACATCCCGCAGCCCGGGGTCGGCGGAGGCCTCCCACGCCGAGGCGTTCAACACCACCCACGGGGAGGCGTCGCCCACGGCGAGGTCGGGATGGGCCCCGCACCTGCGCTCGATCACGTACGCCGGGTCGCCCTTGCCGTAGGCGTCGTGGCGGCAGAAGAAATGACGCGGGAATGTCCCGATCCGTTCCCCGCGCCGACCGAGACGGAGTCGCAATGCCGCAAAGAGGCGCCATTGGCGACGAACAGCCTTAAAATTGCGCAGAATCACGAGTTATCAGCGTCTGCTCACACATTCGCACCCTTTCTTTATACATTGTTCGTTAATTTCGTCCGCATTTTTCTTCTGCAGACGCTTATAACTCAAGATCTCAGGCAAATTCCGCCCATTCGCTTACTATCGAGCGGTCGAGCACGCCTTCCGAGTAAAACTGGTAACCAACTTACGGTTGCGTAAGGTTGGAAGTTGCTGGGGGCGGGGACGGCGCGCGGGCTTACAATGGGCTGCGATGCTTGCCGTCGCGCTTGAGCGCACGAACCTCGCGCCCGCGCTTGAGCGCACGCACCTCGCGCCCGCGCTACCGCGCCCGAGCCTTGCGCGCGAGCCCCACGTCCGAACCTCGCGCCCGAGCGCCACGCCCTGCGCGGACGGCACCTGTGAACATCGCCGAAAGAGAGGCAGCCATGGCCCAGCGCATTTACCTCATCGAAGACGATACCGCCCTGCGCACGGAGCTGGCCCACGTGCTGGAGCTTTCCGGCTACGCCGTGGCGGCCTACGAGGGCACCTGGGGCGACACCGCGGCCCGTGCCCTCGCTGCCGAGCCCGACTGCATCGTGCTCGATTTGAAGCTGCCCGGCGCCGACGGGCATTCCATTTGCCGCGACATCCGGGCCAAAAGCTCGGTGCCCATCCTCATGCTCACCTCTTCGGAAAGCGAGTTCGACGAGGTGATGGCTATGAACCTGGGGGCCGACGATTACGTGACCAAGCCCTATCGGCCCGCCGTGCTGCTCGCGCATCTGCAGGCGCTACTGCGGCGCAGCACGAGTCCCGCCGCCGGTATGACGATCCTTCACAAAGGCGTGACGTTGAACATGGGCGCCGGCACCGTGGAATTCCAAGGACGCACTGCCGAGCTCACACGCAACGAGCTGCGCATCCTGCAGACGCTCATGCGTAACCCCGGCGTAGTGGTGCCCCGCAGCGAGATCATGTGCGCCCTGTGGGAATCCGACGCCTTCATCGACGACAACACGCTGACGGTGAACGTGAACCGCCTACGCAAGACGCTGGGAGCTTTGGGCGTGCCGGAGGACTTCCTCACTACCCGCCGCGGCGTCGGGTACGCCGTATGAGCGGGCACGGCACAGGCGAGGCGGATACGCCCATCGCCCCCTTCACGCCGGCCACCTACGTGCGCGACAACGTCATCGGTCTGGCGGCGTTTCTGCTGGCCCTTGCAAGCACCGTGCTCATTCTGCCGGCCCTCGGCGTGAACTCGGCGGGCACGCTGCTCGTCGCCGACGTCCTCACGCTCATCGCGCTGGGCGCCGGCTTTCTGGACTACCGCCGCAAGGCCGCTTTCTACCACGAACTGCACCACCTTACCGGGCAGCTGCGCCAAGCCTGCGTGCTTCCCTCCCTCATCGCCGAGCCGCCCTTTCTGGACGGGAAGATCGCCTACGATACGGCCTCGCGCCTCGCACAGCTTTCAGCCGAGGAGACGGCAGCCCTGCGCGACAATGAGGCCGCCTACCGCCGTTACGTGGAACTGTGGATCCACGAGATAAAGACGCCCATCGCCGCCATCAAGCTCATGCTGGCCAACAACCCGGGCCCCGAATCCGCCAAAGTGGCCCGCGAGCTGGAGCGCATCGAAGCCCAGGTGGATCAGGCCCTCTACTACGCGCGATCCACCTCGGTCGAACGCGATTACGCCATCCGCGAGGTGAACCTGGCCGCCGTCGCCCGAGAGGCCTGCAAGCGACACAGCCGCTTCCTCATCGAGAAGGGCTGCACCCCTGCCTTCGACATTCCGGATGCCATGACGGTGCTGGCCGACGAGCCCTGGCTCGTGTTCATCTTGGGGCAGGTGATCGTAAACGCGGCGAAGTACGGCGCCACCGCGCTTACGTTTACCGCCCGCGAAGAGGAGCCCGGCACCTCCCGCGGCCGCACAGTACTTGAGGTGCGCGATAACGGCTGCGGCATTCCCGCCGCCGACGTGCCCCGCGTCTTCGAGCGCGGTTTCACCGGTCAGGTCGGCCGCGCCCACGGTTCGGCCACGGGCATGGGCCTTTACCTGGTAGCGAACTTGTGCGCCTCCATGGGCCTGCACGTGGGCCTCGCCAGTGAAGAGGGCACGGGCACCCGCGTCATCCTCACCTTCCCCCACGACCGCACCCGTAAAGAACTCTTCGGCGCTTAGAAGAGGCGGCCAGGTAGAAACAGGTAGAAACCTGCGCAACCTAACACATTCGTAAGTCAACCGTAAGTCCGATCGATGGAACCATACACACCTCCTCTTTAGGATGAAATCAAGCTCGCGATCCGTCAAATGCAGGAGGCGGATACGGGGCGTTCCGACCGAGCGAGTTCCGCAGCGACTGGAAATGCCCGGTGGGCATTTCCACAAAGCGAGGACTGTCTGAGCGAATCGGAATGCCGCATAGCCGCCTCCGGAGGGACGGAGCATCCCGAAGCCGTCTCCGGACAGGCGGAACGCGAGCCGCACATCCGAGAGAAAGGACTGTCGTGAACACTGCAGGGAAAATCATCCTGACGCTTGCTATCATCGGGGCCGTGGGAGCCTTCATCTCCCACCAGCTGCCCAAAACCGAGAGGAGCTACTAATGGCCGAAGTGTACACCGAACCCACCCCCTCGGCCTTCGGTCCGCGTCCGACCGATCCTGGCACGCCTGTGCCCCTCGATGGCGACGGCACGACGACCCTCGACGGCATCGCCGCCGCTTTCTCCCGCGAGAACTACGTGGCCGGCGCCGCCTCCGCAGCCAGCGCCGCCAGCGGAAGAGGAGCCCACACCGCCCGTGGCGCCCACCGTGCGGCCGACCCAACCCACGCTTCTCAAGCCGGCCACCCCGTCAACGCAGGCTCCCCAATCCTCTCCGTGCGCTCCATCGAGAAGGTCTTCGGCAGCCGCGACTCGGTCACCCACGCGCTGGCCGGCGTCAGCTTCGACGTGGCCGCCGGCGAGTTCGTCGGCATCATGGGTCCCTCGGGCTCTGGCAAAACGACGCTTCTGAACTGCGTCTCCACCATCGATACGGTCACGAGCGGCCACATCATCGTGGGCGGCCGCGATATCACCGGCATGTCGAAGCGCCAGTTGGCGAAGTTCCGCCGCGACGACCTCGGCTTCATCTTCCAAGACTCGAACCTGCTGGACACGCTCACCGGCTTCGAGAACATCTCGCTGGCCCTCACCATCAAGGGCGAGCCGGCCCGCGCCATTCCCGGCAAGGTGAACGCCATGGCCGCGCGCCTCGGCGTGGATGGCGTGCTGCAGAAGTACCCCTACCAGATGTCCGGCGGCCAGAAGCAGCGCGTGGCCGCGGCCCGCGCCATGGTCACCGACCCGAAGCTCATCTTAGCCGACGAGCCCACCGGCGCCCTCGATTCCCGCGCCGCCACGGTGATGCTGGAGATCATGGAGATGATGAACGAGCAGATGGGCGCCACCATCATGATGGTCACCCACGACGCCTTCGCCGCCAGCTACACGAACCGCGTGCTGTTCATCAAGGACGGCGCCGTGTTCAACGAGCTGCGCCGGGGCGACGAGAGCCGCGACGCGTTCTTCTCGCGCATCATGGAGGTCGTGTCGTTCCTCGGCGGGGAGGCCGGCCATGTATCTTAAGCTCGCCCTGCGCAACATCCGCCGGTCGGTGCGCGATTACGCCGTCTATTTCATCACGCTTTTGTTTGGCGTGGCGGTGTTCTACGCGTTCAACTCCATCGGCAGCCAGCAGATCCTCTTCGACATGGAAACCTCGGCCTCCCGAAGCGTGTTCGATTCCACCACCTACATCCTGGGCATGTTCTCCGTGGTGGTGGCCTGCGTGCTGGGCTTCCTCATTCTGTACGCCAACCAGTTCCTCATCCGCCGCCGCAAGCGGGAGTTCGGCACCTACCTGGTGCTGGGCATGACGCCGGGCCATGTGTCGCGCATCGTGCTGTACGAGACGGTGCTCGTGGGGCTGCTTTCCCTGGCCGTGGGCCTCATCTGCGGCGTGCTGCTCTCCCAGGGACTGTCTTTTTTCACCGCCGCGCTGTTCGGCACGACGATGACCAACTACCAGTTTGTGTTCTCCCCCGACGCCTTCCTCGTCACGCTCGCCTGCTTCGCTGCCATTTACGTGGTGGTGGCCGCCTTCAACACCATCACCGTGAGCCGTTGCAAGCTCATCGACCTCATCCGCGCCGGCGAGAAGAACGAGCGCGCCGGCGTGCGCAACCCGTGGGTGTGCCTTGTGGGGTTCGTCGCAGCAGTGGCCATCCTCGCCTACGCCTACGAGCAGCTCATCGAGAACGGCCTCGTGATGCTGGACCAGCCCGAGTTTATCCGCGCCACCATCGGCATGCTGGTGGGATCGCTTCTGTTCTTCTGGTCGCTCGCAGGCTTCGCCATTGCCGTGCTCACGCGGCTTCGCGGCGTGTACCTGCGCAAGCTGAACCTGTTCACCGTGCGCCAGATCGCTAGCAAGGTGAACACGGCGTTCCTGTCCCTGTGGGCCGTGTGCGTGCTGCTGTTCTTCTCCATCACTGTGTTCTCCTCGGGCATGGGGCTCGTGGAGGTGTTCGTTGGCGGCGCGGAACGCTCGAACCCCTATTCCGCCACCTTGGAGGCGGCCGTGTGGTACGGGCCCGATGGGTCGAAGGCTTCCTCGTCGGGCGACCCACTTGATCGCCGCGCCGAGATGGAGGCCGAGGCCCCTGAGCGCCTGGCCCAGGCGGAGTCCTTCAACTGGGACATGGCTGCCGCCCTGCAAGAGGCCGCTCCGGAGCTGTGGGCCGAAACCGTAGGCGCCTTCGCCCAGGTGAGCGCCTATTCAGCCCCGGATATGACCTACGACCCCCTCGTTGCCGCTGCCGAGGCCACCGGCGTTGATCCGTCGACACTGCGCTTGGACGACTTGGGCTCCGTATGCACAACGCATCTCACCGTGGTGTCGCTCTCCGACTTCAACGGCGCCCGCGCCCTACAAGGCCAGGATCCCGTGGAACTGGCAGCGGGCACCTGCGCCTTGGCGAACAACATGGACATGGTGACGCCTTTGGCCCGAGCCGTGCTGGACGCGGCCCCCACGGTGACCATCGCCAGCGAGGAATACGCCCTGGCAGGTCCCCTGTACGACACGCAGCTGGAAGACAACGCCATGGCGGCCACAGCCATGGTCATCATCGCTCCCGATGAAGCCGTAGAAGCCCTGAAAGCCGCCGGCTGCATTCCCGACACCCAGTACTTGAACGTGATGTACGCCGACAACGGTAAGACCGCCGGCGAGAATGACGCGGCCATCGACGACATCGTGGCGGCCCTGCAACCCCGCGACATGGGCGGCTTCGAGAAGGGCACCCAAGGTGCCGACGACCCCTACGCGAGCCTCTTGTGGCCGGTCACGCGCATTCTCACGGCGAACGAAATGCTCTCCCAGTCTGCCGGGCTGCGCCTCATGATCACGTACCTGGCACTTTACATCGGCTTCGTCTTCCTCATTTCCACGGCAGCCATTTTGGCCATCCAGCAGCTCTCCCAAGCGTCCGATTCGACACCGCGCTACCGCATCCTGTGGAAGCTCGGCTGCGACCGAGGCATGATCTACCGGTCGCTTCTGGCCCAGGTGCTCGTGTACTTCCTCGTGCCGCTGGGACTGGCGGTGTGCCATTCCGTCTGCGCCATCGGCGTGCTGTCCGATTCCCTGCTGGACGCCATCGGCGTGTCCTCGGCCGGCCCCATCATGATGGCCGCCGCCCTCACGCTCGTCATCTACGGCGGCTACATGCTCGTGACCTACCTGGCCGCCCGCGGCATCGTGAAAACCGCCCTCACCGAGGGGTAAAAGCGCTATGATGGAGCCTGAAGCTTCCGCAGCCGAAAGGACGAGCATGGAATATCAACAGCTACAAGACGAGATCAAGGCGGCCATGAAGGCGCGCGACAACCACCGACGCGACATTCTGCGCCAGGTGCACACCGAGCTTAAGGCCATTGAGGTGAACGAGCGCCGCGAGGTGACCGAGGCCGACGTGGACGCCATGCTCAAGCGCACCATCAAGCAGACGAAGGAGACGCTGGACGGCTCCATCAAGGCCGGCAACAACCAGGAGCGCACCGACACCCTCACCGAGCAGGTGGCCATTCTGGAAGAGTACCTGCCCCGCCAAGTGGAAGGCGACGAGCTGGCAGCGCTTATCGATGAGGTGCTCGCCGACACGGGCGCGTCCACGAAGAAGGACATGGGCCGCGTCATGGGCGAGCTCACCAAGCGCACCGGCGGCAACTTCGACAAGGCAGCCGCCGCCAAGGAGCTCGGCAGTAAGCTGGGCTAGCGGCAACTGGCAGAGCGTTCCTGCGACCTCAAAGGCCTCCCGCAACTGGGAGGCCTTTCTTCGCTAAATGAGTTAAAGCGACCTAAAACTTTTAAAGCAACCTAAAAGAGTTAAAAGGAAAGTTGCACTCATTGAGTGCAGAATATGCTAAAATATTGCACTCAATGAGTGCAATATTGAAAGAGGCACCCGTGGATCAGCTCTATGAAAACATGCATCGACTGCTCGCGAACACACCGAACCAATTTGTTCGGTATCTCTACCCGCATATTCATTGGGAGAGTCGCATGCTCGGCATTGTCGGCCCTCGCGGCGTGGGCAAGACGACCCTTCTCCTTCAGCACATCCTCAACAGCAACCAGGCAGATGAGTCCCTCTTCGTATTTGCCGACAGCATGTACTTCTCGGAGCACACGCTCTTCGATACCGCTGAGGCTTTCTCGAAAAACGGCGGCACCTTTCTCTATATCGACGAGGTACACAAATACGAAGGATGGTCACGCGAGCTGAAAGCGATCTACGACTCCTTCCCTCACCTGCACGTGCGCTTCACCGGTTCCTCGGTGCTCGACATCGAAAAAGGCGAGGCAGACCTCAGCCGCCGAGCGCCTAAGTACCATCTGCAGGGCCTCTCCTTCCGAGAGTTCCTCGCCATGCGCCACAACATCAGCTGCGAGCCCTACACACTCGAGGAGATACTCGCCCACAAGGCTGCAATCCCAGAGGTCGATCACCCCCTTCCCCTTTTCAGAGAATACCTCGCGAGTGGCTACTACCCGTTTGGAAGCGACCCTGAATTCGAGATCGAGCTCGGCCAGGTGATCACCCGCACCTTGGAGGTGGACATACCGCAATTCGCCAACATGAACGCCGCGACCGGCCGAAAGCTCAAACGTCTGATGGCCCTCGTCAGCACCATGGCCCCCTTCAAGCCGAGCATGGCGAGCATTGCCGGTAAGATCGAGGTGAGCCGCAACAATCTTGAGGACTACTTCATGTTCATGGAGAAAGCAGGGATGATAGCCCGGCTCAGGCAATCCGGCTCGTCCATCAACCTTCTCGGTAAAGTTGAGAAGGTGTATCTGGACAATCCCAACATCCTCATGAATCTCGGCAACGAGAGCTCCGACCGAGGGACTGTTCGCGAGACTTTCTTCTTCAACCAAATGCGCGTCAACCGTCTGGTGACGGCATCGCCCGTATCCGATTTCGAAATCGAGGGCATCACCTTCGAGGTGGGTGGCAAGAGCAAAGGCCCCGATCAGCTGCGGAATGCGAAGAGGGGATATGTGGTTAAGGATGACATCGAGTACGGCTTCGCCAACGTTGTGCCACTGTGGGCCTTCGGCCTCAACTATTAGGCAGCCCAGATACGATGTCTGACAAGGCAGCCGCCGCCAAGGAGCTCGGCAGCAAGCTGAGTTTGCACCGTTCATGGCAGACCGGACACGGAGAAGGCCTCCCACAGGGAGGCCTTCTCAGTTACAGCGCTTTGTCGAAAGCGGGCCCGTTTGGCTTGCCTATGGGCTAGAGCGGGACGCGCGCCGCACAGGTACGCGCCCCCTCCATCCCTAGAAGAACGGGTAGATGGAGATGCCGGTCATGTAGAACACGACGCGCAGGGCGAGCGCGCTCACGAGCACGCAGGCCACGCAGACCGCGCCCCACACCTTCCAATCCTTCTTCGCCTTGCCGACGAAGGCGCCGGCCACGCCGCACGCCGCGGCGATGAGCGCGACCACCGAGAAGGGCAGCGAGGCGCCGGAGAGGGGCTCGGTGACGCCCGTCGGAGCGATGTCCATGGTGGGCTGGGTCGGGTCGAACCAGAAGTCCACCTGGGTGTAGGCGCCCACCGTCGCCTGCATAGCGACGAGGTAGGCCACCACAAGCACCACGTTCACGATCTGGCCGATGACGTTCACCTTGGCGGTATAGTCGAGCGACTCGTCCTTCACGGCGCACAGCACCGCCATGGTGGCCGGGCCGAAGCCGCAAGCCGCACCCAGAAGCGAGCCGATCTGCAGCACGGAATCCCAGGCGGGCAGCGAGGCCATCATGTAGGAGTGGCCCATGACGGCGACGAGCACCACGGCCAGCACTAGGCCGACCGCTGCGAGCCAAGCGGGCACCTTGGCCTCGTCGCCTCCGCGACGCAGGTACACGAAGTACACCACCATGACCACCGCGAGCACCACGATGGCGATGAGCTCCTGGGTGATGCCGCTGCTCAGGTGGCCGAAGCCGTTGAAGATGCGCTCCCAGTGCTCAAGATGGAAGAACACCGCGATGCCGCCCACGACCAGCAGCACGGCCGAGGTGATGAGCGCCGGCATCTGGGCGCGGGTGCCCTGCCCGCGCAGCGCGTAGAGGCACTGCGCACCGAACACGCCCGCCGCCCACGCGAGCAGCGTCGTGAACAGAATAAGAGGCCATTGTAATTCCATAATCAATTCCTAACTAATCATAGGTACGCCCAAGGAAGTCAGCGAGGGTCCGACAGGCGCCTGGAATTGCCCCGCCTTCGCGCCAAGTTGGCTTTGGCCAACGCCGTGCGCGAAACAAGGGGCAAGGCCAGGTGCCTGTCGGAGCCGCAGCGTCGAGCGGTCCGACGGCGCGTTAGCGCCGCCGGAACCTCGTTACTCCTCTCCTTGCCACTTGCGATTGCGCAGGATGTAGCAATGCTTCGGGCCGTTGCCCGTGTCGGTCAGATGGTACACATCGGCCTCGGTGAAGGGCTCGACCCACTCTCCGAGCGTCGTGCGGTTCTGCATCATCTCCTCGTAGGGAGTCGCCAGATCGTGGGTGGGCGCCAAGGCCTGGAAGGACTCCAGCCCCTCGTCCAAGTCGCCGAAGAAGCGGGCGCGGGAACCGCACTGGGCCACGCACTGGGGCAGCTCGCCCTGGGCGGTACGCTGCTGGCAGAGCGTGCACTTCTCGACGACGCGCTCCTCCTCGTTCAAGTAGCGCACGCCATAGGGGCAGGCCATAGCACAGAACTGGCAGCCGATGCACTTGTCCTTGTCGATCTGCACCGTGCCGTCCTCGGTCACGTGCGACGCCTGAGTCGGGCACACCTTCACGCACTCGGGATCCTCGCAGTGCTGGCACTGGATGGGGAGGAAGTACATCTCCACATCGGGCCAGTCGCCGCTCCCGCCCTCTTTAGGGGTGGGGCCGATGCGCAGCGTCTTGATCCAGAAATCGCCGGGCATAACGCCGTTGATGGTCTTGCAGGCCGCCGAGCAGGCCTGGCAGCCCACGCAGCGGTTCAGGTCGGTAACGATAGCGTAGCGGGCCATCTTACATCACGCTCCCATCCCACTCGGGTTCGCCTTCGAAGCGGGCGCGCACGCCCTTGCCCGTGGGCACCCACTCGCGCAGGCGCGGGTCGGAGGCATCATGGATACATTCGACGCCATTCGGATCGCACGGAACCGGATTGCCGAACGGGGAATTCTCGGCCGTGGCCTTGTACACGATGGTCGGGGTGGAACGCATCGTGGCGCAGCCGCCGACGGTGTCCTGGCCGTAGGGGTCGTTCACCACGTTGATGCCCACCAGCTCGAAGCCATGAGAGGCGGTATCGAACTCGGGGAACCACCACGCATGGTTGGCGTTCACGACGCCCTGGGAGATGCCGTAGTACAGATCGAGCACCTCGCGGACCTTGCCCCACGGCGTCTCGATCCACACCCAATCGCCCTGCTTGAGGCCGAGGCGCTCGGCGTCCTTCGGGTTCATCTCGATGCGGGGAGACGGCCACACCTCGCGGCACCAGGGCAGCTGGCGATGCTCGGAGTGGAAGTAGGTGGGCTGGCGGGAACCCGTGGTCATGAGGAAGACGTTGTCGGGCATGGCCTTCAGGGTGTCCTTGTAGCCGTGGTTCATGAAGTAGGTGTCGTCGGCGGAATCGATCAGCGCCGGGTCGTACAGCTCGGGCTTCGCCACCGGCGAGTCGGTGGGCTCGCGGTAGATCGGGAAGCGGTCGTCGTCGCCCTGGAACTGCGGCAGGTCGGAGTGCGCCCACTTGTCGGAGTCCTCCGGAACCTCGCCCATGTTGCAGATGTAGGCCTCGCACACGAGCGACCAGATCTCCACCAGACCGGAAGCGGTCATGAAGCCGGGATGGAAGTCCACGAGCGGGAACAGGTTGAAGCCGCCCTGCTGACGACGCCAGCCCATCTCGTGGCGGCGGAAGGTGCCCCAGCGCTCGGGATGCCACTCGCGGCAGTCCATCCAACCGTGATCGGTGAACCACTGCTTGGCCTCGGCCCAGGTGGGGCCCTCGGGGAACTCGGCGGTGCACCACTTGTCCACGTTGTCCTTCAGCACGCGGTCGTGGTCGGGCCATAGGTAGCTCGGCGCGCCGGAGGCGTCGTAGTCGTCGCCCAGCTGTTCGGTCCACTTGTCGATGAAGGTCTGGCACTGCGGCGCATAGTTGAGGTTCTCGGCCGGAGCGGCGTCCGGATCCTTCGTGTTCCACGGCACGCCCATGGCCTTGTACATGCCCACGTTCCAGTCGGGGTCATAGATGGTCTCTCCCGGAGGCTCGATGGCCGCACAGCAGCAGCCGAACATGCCGCCGGAACCCTGGGAGACGCGGGTGGAATCGAGCTCCATCCAATGCTGGCAGGGGAAGATGATGTCAGCGTTGCCGTTGTTGGGGCAGAACCACAGGTTGATGTCGACAAAGAAGTCGAGCTGCGTGGTGGCGTCCCAGGCGCGGGCAATGTTGCCCATATTCATGATGTCGCCGGACTGGCACACGCCGCCGTGCAGGGCGTACAGGGTCTCCTTGACGTTGTAGCCCACTTCCTTGTTTTCGTTCTCCATGGCCAGCGACCAATCGGGATCCTGCAGGCAGGCGTCCCAGATGCAGTTCGCGTCGGCCCAGCGAGCCCAGAAGCGGTTGAGCGGGAAGCGATCGGCGTCCACCTGGCCGGCCTGGCGCATGAAAATGGTCGTCGGGTTCGGCCAGCCCTGGGAGGGAAGCATGGCACCGCCCATGCGCTTGGCGATGACGATGGCCTCCTCGTCGGTGGGCACCTTGTTGCCGTAGCGCTCGGCGAGCGGGGAGTCCTCGTCGATGAGGTACTGCACGAAGTCCTGCATGTGCTTGGCGACTTCCTCCAGCGAGTAGTCGCGGCCCGGCCACACCTTCGCAGCATCGCCCCACGGCGCCGCCTTCTGCATGTTGGAGCGGCCCGGGTTGCCGTCGAACTGGCTCTTGCAGGAACCGCGGTTGCCGGCGGGCTCGTCGGAGTTGCCCGTCACGCAGGAGAGCATCTGCAGCACGCGGCAGTTCTGGATGGAGTTGCCGTTCTGGTCGGTGGCCAGCTGGAAGTGGATGCCGCCGTTGCCGTGGCGCGGATCGACGCGGGTCGTCCACACCTTCACGGCCTCTTCCGCCTTCTCGCCGGGTACGCCGGTGATCTCCTCCACCTTGTCCCAGGTGTACTGGCTCGTCAGATCGTGGAAGCCGTCCCACACGGTGCGGCACTGGTAGGTCTTGCCGTCCTTCAGGGTAACGGCCACCTCGCCGGGGAACAGCGCGGGCTTTTTGGGCAGGCCGGCCGGATTCGTGACCTTGCCCTTCTCGTTGCCTTCATCCCAATAGGCGTCGAACTTGGCGTCGGCCGGGTCGCACCACGTGCTCGGGTCGGGCAGCCAGCCGGGAGCCACGAGACCCTCGAGCGGATGCTCGATGAACGAGCCGGTGGTCGGGATCTTGTGCATCTCGCCTTCCCACTTGCCCTCTTCGGCGTCCCAGTAGGTAAGCCGGTTGTTGTTCTCGTCCCACACCATGAAGCGCTGGTACTTGCCGCCCTCGATGATGTCGGCTTCGGTGATGAGCTTCGTGCGCATGTCGATGCCGCCGTTGCCCTCCACAAGCCAGCCCTCGGTCTTCCAAGGTTTGTCGTCGCAGAAGAGGAAGGTGGCGTTGGACCAGCGGCGCACCATGGTATCGTCGTAGGCTTCGTTCTCGATGATCCAGTTGAACCAGCCGAGCGCCAGCGCGCCGTCGGTGCCGGGGCGCAGCGGTAGCCAGATGTCGGCTTCCTTGGAAAGCGGCGTCACGCGCGGGTCGACGCAGATGTGCGCCGTGGCATGCGGGGCCACGTCCGAGATGGTGCGGTTGGTGGTGTCGTAGTTGGAGTACTCCACGGCGGTGCCCCACTGCAGGTACACCTTCGGCTCAGCCTCCACTTCCATCCAGGGGGAACCCATCTCGTCGGTCATGATGCCGGCCCAGTGGCGCGGGCCCTTGCAGACCTGGTAGGCCAAGTGCGCGTTCGGCGTACCGAACAGCTGCTTCATGCCCTGGTAGGGGCCGAGCGACCACACGCGCGAGGTTCCGCACATGACGAAGATGGACTGTCCGCCGTACTTGTCGACGACCTCGCCCAGGCCCTGGCCCGACAGCTCGAAGGCCTCGTCCAGGGTGATGCGCACCCAACCGGGATCATCGGAGCCCTTGGGGTTCGTGCGCTTCACAGGGTAACGCAGACGATCGGGGTGATAGGCCGCATGCATGGACGACTGCGACTTCGCGCAGCAATGGCCGCGGCTTTGGGGTGCCGATTCGTCGCCTTCGACCTTGATGGCCTTGCCGTCCTGCACCGTCACCCAGACGCCGCACTCCACCTTGCCGCAAGCACGGCAGCACGTGCGCACGTGCTTCAGCTCGCCAGCGGTAGCGTCGGCATCTTCGGCGAGAGCTCGCATGGGCGCGACCGCCGAGGAACTTACTGCTGCAGCCGCACCGGTGATAGCCATCGTCTTCATGAAGTTGCGACGCGACATGGTTAGCTGTGCCATAAAATCCCCACCTCTCTCTTTCCTTTTCCTTTGCCGTTTCTCTCCTGCACCGAAATGGAGCGGCTTGTCCCCCGACTCGGCGGAAGGCTGGCGCTGTGCGTTGCGCCCGCTACCTCCGCGCCCTCGCCGGTTTCCCCGGGACGCTGACAGGACGGTGCCTTACGGCCGCCATTCTACGGAGGCGCGCATCGTCCCCCTTCATAGGAGGCTTATGATTTGGGACTATTATTCTGAGGGGAGAGGATCATATGAGCCGTTTTGATCTGCGGATTCTCTAAACGGCCCGCATCCGCACGATTTTTCGCGCCGGCTGCTGACTCTGTGTTATCATCGCAGGACATAATTCTGCTGCGGACATACGGGGGAGCAGCTGCATGGACGAAAGGCAAGGGGCCGCCATACCGGGCACCTTGTTGCATGATGCGCTGGAACAGGGGAACTATGAAGCTGCCGTATATCAAAGTTGAAGTGGAATACCGCGAGGAGGAGACCGGGGCGCCCGGGAAAGTATCGCCGGCGCTTATCGTGGGATTCGGGCTGCACTGGGCCTGGGTCTATCTCTTCATGTTCAACGGGCAGTACATCCTCTTTCCCGAAGCGGATTCAATGCAGCTGCTGCTTTCCGCCACCTCCGGCGTCTTCCACGCCGTGGCGTTGCTGCTGTACGCCGTGTTTCTGAAACAGGCCCGCCAACTCTTCGACACGCCGGCGCACATCCGCCGCAACCGTGCGATCGCGGCGTTTTTGGTGGCCTGCGCGACGCTTCTATGCATGGCGGGGAACATGGTCTCGGTAGGGCCCTTGGCTGCCGCGCTCTTCGTGCTTGCCGGCGTGGCGAGCGGCGTGGGATCGGCCATGCTGCTCATGAGCTTCGGTGTCTCCTTCAGCGTGTGCGACCTGCCCACCATTGCGCTGTGCGCGGCGCTTTCCATGGTGGTGAGCGCGCTGGCGTTCGCCCTCACCCTCGTCGTGAGCGCGGCTTTTGTGCCGGCCGGCGCCCTTCTATGTCTGGCTCTGCCATTCCTCGAGTTGCTCTGCCTGAACAAATGCTCCGCCGATCTGGTGGACAAGCTGGAGTTCTCGTTCATGACCATGCCCGTGCGCACCGCCTCCTTCGTAGGGCACCTCGGTGTTCCCTCGGTCGTTTTCGGCGTGCTTCTGGGCATCCTACGCTGCTGCGCGCTCACCGGGCCTTTGCTGGACCTGCTTCTGGCCGCGGGCGGTGCGGAAAGCGCCTTCTCCTTCTCGGTGTTCGCGGCGAGCCTGTTCGCTTGCGCAGCCCTCATCATGGCCATGCTCACGCTGCGCAAGTCGCGCAACTTCGCCTTCCGCGTGCTCGTGCCCCTCATCGCCGTACTGCTCGTGACGCTGTGCACCCCCTATGGCACCGACGGCACCTTCCGCTGCTTCGCCCTGTTCGGCTCCTACTTCATGCTGGAAGCGTGCCTGTGGGTCATGTACGCCGACATCGCCCAGAGCTACCGTGTGAGCGCCTTTACCACCTTCGGCTTCGGTCACGGCCTTCTGTCCGCCGGCTCCCTCGCCGGTTTTCTCATGCTGCAGCCAGGCGGTCTTTTGGAAGCGGCGTCGACCGAACCGATGATGCTGGCTTTGGTCGGGCTCATCGCGCTGACCCTCGGCGTTGCGACGCTGCCCAACGGCGCCGAGATGCGCAGCACGCTCATACGCGGTCGCCTCTGCCCTCTGCTGGACGACCAGACCGACTTGGAAGAGCTGATGGGCGGGGAAGTTGCCGCAAGCGAACCTTCCGTCGAAGAAGCCGTGGTGCCGATGCCATCTGATACGCCGGGAGCCGTCTCTTCTGCACCGGGCGATATTCCGGAGCCAGCCACTCCCGCCGTCCAAGAATCTCCCGAGCAGCGCGCCGGACGCTTCAAACGGAAGTGCGCCGCCGTGGCCGATACCTTTTTGCTGTCGCGCAAGAAAACCGAGGTGCTGCTCCTTTTGGCGAAGGGCCGCAATTCCGCCGCCATCCAGGAGGCTCTCTACATTTCCGCGGGCACGGCCAACACCCACATGCGTCACATCTACCGCAAGCTGGACGTCCACTCCCAGCACGAGCTCATCGATCTGGTGGAATCCATGGTGGTGGATTAGCGCTCGTAGACTTGGTCGGTTTTCATCATGGTTTGGGCTTTGTGCCAGATGGTATGGGGGGTGTCGTGCTGCACGGCGCGGGGGCGCATGACGTAGCGGTCGGTGACGCCGCCCAGGAGATCCACGGCGAAGACCTCCTCGGAGATTTCGATGGCGTGCTCGGGGCAGATGGCCTCGCAGCTGCGGCATTTCACGCAGTCGCTCGGACGGTGCTCCACGCCGAAGGTGCCGTCGGCGTCGGTGAACTTCGCCAAAGCGCCGGTGGGGCAGAACACGGCGCACATCTGGCAGGAGGCGCACGCATCGGTGTCGATGACGACGTGACCCCACAGGCGCGTGTCCACCATGACGTCCTCCGGCTCGCCCAAGGCCGCCAGGCTGTCGAGCAAACGCTCGCGACGGTCGGGAATAAAATGGGGCAGCGTACCGTCGTCCATCACTTTGAGATAGCGACCCACGTCGCGGGCATCGACGACCAACGCGCCCTCGGCATCCGCGTTGCTGGCGTCACCCAGCGCCTCGGTCACCGCCGTTTCCGCTACGACTACCCCGGCACGGGCGGCCAGCGCGGCGCCTTCCGCGAGCACGGCGCGGCGCCCGCTGTCGTAGTCGGCGGCCCTCTTGGCCGAGGCCGGCAGCTTTCCCGAGAAGCGCACGGTCATGGGCGCGCCCCAAATTTCCAGCAGCTTCTCGGCGGTTTCCACCACCGCCTCGGCGCAGGCGCGACCCCGCCCGTGATCGCAGCGCTCGCAGTCGCCGTGAATGAGCACCACCTCTCGGGCGCCTTCCACGGCAAGATCGGCCAGGAGGGACTCGTCCACGCGGCCAAGGCATTCCACACGCGCGATCTTTTCTTCATCGTAGCGGCCGCGCGCCCGCTCCAAAAGCTCGCCGCAACCGAGATAGGCCGCGCCCTCGTTGGCCGCAAGCGATGCGCGGGCCGCCGCCGTGAGGGCCGCATCGCTCGGGTGGTGGGCCTCCAAGGCGCAGGTGGGGCACACCGTGGCGCAGGTGCCGCAGCCGATGCACTTCTCCGGCGACACGGTGAGCACCTCGCCGTCGTAGGAGATGCAGCCCGACGCGCAGGACTCAGCGCAGCGCAGGCAGTCGGCGTGACGGTTGCGAACAAGCGCGCACCGCTCCTGGTGCACGGTGATGTACGGGCTTTCCAGCTTCCCGATGAGCCCCAGCATGGTATCGATGCTCGCCATGATTCCCCCTTGCGTCCTCTCTGCGTATCGACCGGAACCGCGCCCCGCGGCCTTTGTCCCAGCCGCTGCGGAACAAAGGCCGCGGGGCGCAGCCCCCTTGGCGTTTTCGTCATCATAAAGGCCATTTCATAGGCGAAATCATAGGAACCATATTATTCTGGCTATGAAAGCCCTCCTAAACTTCTCGGCGTATTGGGGAATCGAGAGAAAAGGAGGGAACATGGCACTGCTAAGACCGTCGCTGACGCTCGTGCTCGATTTGGATGAGCGCGTCGCCGCCGAGCAGACCATCCTCGAAATCAATCGGAGCTACGCCCACATCGGCACGCCCGTTATTCGCACCCATGCGTGTGAAAGCGCGGAGGACGCCCCCGTGCGCAACACGGCGCGTCTCATCGTGAACATGGGCACCTACTCTTATCTTAACTCTGCCGACGAAGGCGCCGACGAGCGGTGGGAAACCATCGTGGGGCCTTGGATCGGCAACATGCTGCGCAAGATCGGCAACAACATGAAGGTGTTCAACGATCGCCAGCGCAAGATCGGCTATCCGGAAGTGCACTTCGATACCTTGGATATCGAACTGGGCGCCGGAGCTTTCACCGTCGCGGTGCGGCCCCAGGGCGCAGGCGCCGTCGACGAAGCCGTAGCCGAACGGGTCACCGCCGCTCGCAATCTGCGCAACGACGGCACCTTCGCCGAGGCCGTGCGCGTGGAGCTGCCTTGCGCCGAATCATGGAACGCTCAGCGCGACGCCGCCTGGGAGGCCTGGGCAACCGAGCATCCCGAGGTTTTGGAAGAGCCCGACACCGACGAGGAGGCGCCGAGCGGCGACGTTGCCGACGAGGCAGCCGAACCCGCGCCGGAGAAGACCCGCGAGGAACTTCTCGCCGAGGACGTCATCGCCAAGAGCTACGAAAACACCGCCGTGCCTCCCACCGACTCCGAGGCACTGCCGCGTCCCCAGCGCGAAGAGGAAGAAGAGGAAGACCCCTTCGACTTCCCCGTCGATTACACCCTGTGGGCCGTCATCGGGGCCGATGGCGCAACACGCACCTACGATTCCGTCGCAGCGGCTTTCGTCGGCTAGCGGAGATACCCATGGCACCCGAGAACGCTTCCGCCAACTCGCCCGTCTCGCGCAACGACGCGTCCGCAGCGGCCCAGCAGCCCCAAGAGATGCGTGGCGTGCACGCCCTCGTGAAGTGGGAAAGCCCCGCCGATGAGGTGCGCGGCATTGCCGCAGGGGCCGCCGTGCTGCTGCGCGATCACGCCGTGCTGCCCCATCAGATCGGCTTCTCCGTGCCGAACCGCACCTGGGCCGTACAGCTGGCCCAGGCCTGCAAGGTCATGGGCGTGCGCGCCAGCATCGCAGAGGCCGGCGAAGTGCCGAGCGGTAGCGCCGCTGTCATCTTCGACTTCCGCGCCCCGAAGAGAAACGTCGAGTGGCTGTTCGTTGTCGGCTGCACTGAGGGCCTTATGCCCACGGCGGCGGCCACAGGCGACGACAAAGCGAGCCGGGCGGCCCAAGAGGAGCAGCGCGCCGCCTTCGCCCGCCTTGTCGCCGGCGATCGGCCCCATGTGGTGCTCTCCTATTTCGCTCAGGCGGACGTTGCCCTGGCCGATCAGATTCGCCTTCCCTACCGCCGCACGATCACCCGCGACGGTGTCTCCCTTGCCTGTCTGACTCCCACGCACTTCATCAGCGAGATGGGAGCGGCACGGCCGACCACCGTCGGCAGCCAGCGCTTTCTGCGCGATGCCGGCCTGAACTAGAAAGGAGCTCCCGTGAGCACACCGGATTTGTCCGCGTTCAACTTCAGCTTCGACCCGACCTTGGACACCTGGGCCGTCAGCGATGAGCCCGCCGAGCTGGACTCCTCCGAGATCTTCCTGCCCAACGTGGAAGGACGCACGGAGTTTCTGCCCCCCGACCCCGATCGCGTGCCCGTCATCGAGAACTCGGTGCGCACCGATGACCCGGCCTATGCCGCCCGCCCCGCCGACGAGCGCACCCGCGAGCTTCTGTCCCAGATGCGCCCGCACCGCGCCACGCTGCTGGGCATCCTGGCCGCCTGCGAGGCGCCGATGGCAACCAGCGCCATGAAGGAAGCCGTCGAGCGCATCAGCGGCCGGAAGTTCTCCGTGTACACGCCTTCTAACTTCTGCACCATGCTGGAAGTGGCCGGCGGCCTTGCGCGCGTAACCGATGCCGGCGAGCCCTACACCGACGAGGTGCGCGCGCCCGAGATGGTGGAAGTGGACGGCCGTGCCTTCTGGCGCCCCACCACCCCGCCACCGGTGTACTGGCAGACCACCGAAGCGGGCGCCACGGTGCTCGCCGAGGACGACCCCGCCGCGCGCATCGAGCGCCTCTTCGCCAAGGAGCCCGAGTTCCTCCCCGTGTACAAGCGCATTCTGCTCATGGCCGACACCGAAGAGGGCACCAGCATGGGACTCATGTCCGTGGCCGTCGACACCGATCCGGCCATCGCCGAGAACCGTCGCTTCTACGTGCAGCATTTCGTGGAAAGCCTGGAGCGCGCCGGCGCCTTCGTTTGGGCCGACGGCGCCTGGCACGCCACCGATGCGGGCCGTGCGGCGCTGGCCGGCGCGCTGGCCAAGGTGGTCGACGACTACGAAGTGCCCGCCGTTGACGACGTGACGTGCGCCAATGTACCCACCCTCACCGATGGCGTGAACTGGTAAGGAGGAGCCATGACTGAGGAAGTTCTGGAAGAGACGGCTCTCGCGCCGTCCGAGCTGATCGAGCTGTTCAAGCACCGCAGTGCCACCTACGGGCTGCTGTCGCGCCTGTACGCCAAGGAAGTGGACGCCGAGCTACTCGACGAGCTGCACGACACGCTGTGGCCCATCGAGACCGGCACCGACGCCGGCGATACGGGCAACCGCCTCATCGCCACCTACCTCTCCGGCATTTGGGAGAACACGTTAACCGAGCTGGCCGCCGATTACATGCGCACCTTCTTCGGCCACGGCTATTCGGGCCATGCGGCGGCCTATCCCTTCGAAAGCGTGTACTCCAGCGAGAAGCGCCTGCTCATGCAGAGCGCCCGCGACGAGGTGCTCGCGCTGTACCGTGCCGCCGGGCTTTCCAAGCAGGAGAGTTGGAAGGAGGGCGAGGATCACATTGCGCTGGAGCTGGAGTACCTGCAAATTCTCTCCGACCGCACCGCAGAAGCGCTCTGCAAGGGCGATACCGACACAGCAACGTCGTGGGTGCGCGCGCAGTACAACTTCCTCGACGTGCACCTGGACAGCTGGGCGCCGCTGCTCACCGCCGAGGTGAAGAAGTTCGCCAAGACCGATTTCTACCGGGGACTCGCCTTCCTCACGGAGGGCTTTCTAGAGACCGACCGCGAGGTGCTGGAAGAGCTGCTCGCGGAGGACTAGCGTTCGGGCCGATCGCGTCCGTCGCGCCGGCCCTCTAAGTAGAGGAGAAGACATGGGAGACGAGAAGAAACGAGAAGGCGCGGGCATGTCCCGGCGCACCTTCGCCTTGGGCGTGGGAGGAGCCGGCGTGCTTCTGGCCATGGGCGGCTTGAAGCTGGTGCCCGCGGAGGCCCAGGTGCGGCCACCCGGAGGCCAGGACGAGAGCCGGCTTGTGGCATCGTGCATTCGCTGCGAGCGCTGCGTGGAAGCCTGCCCGCGCGGCGCGCTGCGTCCGGCCCACATTGAAGACGGCATCGTCTCCGTGCGCACTCCCACGACGAACTTCAACGACGGCTGGTGCGACTTCTGCGCCGATGAGAACGACGGGGTTCCGCTGTGTGTGGCGGCCTGCCCCACCGAGGCGCTGGCGCTGCCCGCCGACGCGACCGCCGAAACCACCATCATCGGCAAGGCCGTGCTCATTCGCGAATGGTGCCTGGCCTGGGACAAGAACAACGGCTGCCGGTTCTGCTACGACGCGTGCCCTTACGAGGCCATCGAGCTGGACGAGAACGGCCGCCCCGTCGTCGTGCCCGACAACTGCAACGGGTGCGGTGCCTGCCAAAGCGTGTGCGTGTCCCAGAAAGAGGGCTCCTACACCACCGGCGCCACCTCGCGCGCCATCATCGTCGTTCCCGAGAGCGAGGCCTAAGGAGTCGTCATGAGTCAGAAACTTCGCATCATCATTCCCCTGGCCCTGCTGGGCGCCGCCGGCGTGGCCTACGCCGCTCACGTCAGCGCGGGCACCCTGTCGGCCTTCGGCTGGGAATCCATTTCACTTATCTGTCCGATTGGAGCCTTGGGCACCATGCTCGCCAGCAAGATGCTCGTGCCGCGGGCGGTCATCTCCATCGTGCTGGCCGTGGCCGCCATCCTGCTTTTGGGGCGCGCCTTCTGCGGGTGGCTCTGCCCCGTGCCCGTATGGAGCAAGCTGCGCGGCATCTTCAAGAAGGGCGGCACCTCTACGGCAGGGGCTGCCTCCGGGATCTCCTCCGCGCCCGACGCTGCCCCTGGGATCTCCTCCGTAGGGGGCGACCTCGGTCGCCCCTCCGCAACCGAAGCTACCTCAGCGGCGCCAGCAACGAAGGCCACGCCCCTTTCCGCCGCCGAGAAGCGCGCCCTGAAAACCTCGTGCGCGGGCGGATGCTCCTCCTGCGCCGACCGAAAGCCGGCCGATTCCCGCCACATTATCCTGGGCGGCACCCTGCTTTCCGCCGCCATCTTCGGATTCCCGGTATTCTGCCTGGTATGCCCCGTGGGTCTGTCGTTCGCCATGGTGTTTCTGCTTATCGCGCTGTTCGGCGGCGGCGATGTCACCTGGTCGGTGCTCATCATCCCGGCGCTGATAGCCGTCGAGGTGATCTTCTTCCGTAAATGGTGCTCGCACCTGTGCCCCATCTCGTCGTTCATGAGCCTCATCGGTCGCGCCAACCGCACGTTCCAGCCGGCCATCGACGATGCGAAGTGCCTGGAGACCGCCCACAACGCCACCTGTGGACGCTGCGCCGAGGCGTGCGAGGTGGGCATCAATCCTCGCCACCCGGAGCTGGGTACCACCTTCAACGAGTGCACCCGCTGCCACGCCTGCGCCGATGTGTGCCCGGGGCACGCCATCAGCTTCCCGCTCATCGCCCGCAAGACGGCCGGCGCCCCAGCGCTGGAGCCAACAACTGCGGGCGCATCCGGCACCTCGGCCATCGAGCCCGAGCTCGACCTTGACGAGCCGTCCGAGACTCTCTCGTAACCCCGCCTCCTCTCCTTGGGAAGAAGCTGGGCGCGGCGCCCGTGCAGGCAAGCCCTTCTACCTGCACGACCATCGCACCGCAGCCCAGTCTCTCCCTGACCGGCCTTTCCCCTCCTCCTTCGATGCGGCACTCCTCCTTTCCCGAAGCTTTTCCTCTCCCTCCCTGCGCTTCGGATCCCGCCGCATCGGACGCCTCCCCTTCCTGCGCCCCGCGAAAGGCCGTTCAGGGGGAGCCCGGCAGTCTCGATTCCCCAATGTCCTCGAACTGCTGGGCTTCCCTTTCCTCATTCCAAACGGAAGGCCACCTATGATCCCTTCGCCAACAGTAACCGAAGCGCTCTGCATCACGGGCGGTCCGCGCTCAGGCAAAACCGGAGCGCTCGTCGAACGTGCCGCTGCTTGGGCCGAAGCGATCCCCGCAGACCCCGTCGCCCAGCCGCCGTTTTTGTTCTTCTGCGCGTCGCCCGTGACAATAGATGACACCACATCTCGCCTTTCGCAGCGCGGACTGGCGGACGCGCCCGCAGAGGCCGCAGGGCCTGCCGAATCCGCCGCCTGTCAGCACGGCCCACGCACGAGCCTGTGCACGGGCCTGGTAACCACACCCTTCGATTACGCCTGCCGCATTCTGGCCGATCCTCTCGCTCAGCGGGCCACGGGCCGAGGCGGCCGCGTGCTCAGCCAAGCCGAGGAGGCCGTTTTCTACGAGGATCTGAAAACGTGCGGCCTGAAGCGCCGACGCCTGCGCGAGCTGTGGGCCTTTCTGCAATGCGGCCTTGTGAACCTGAGCGACAGCGACCCCGACTGGATTCAGACCACCGAAGAACAGGCCGTTCTCGATCTGGCCCGCAGCATCCTCATTTTCGAAGAGGCCGTCTTACCGGGCGAAGCCGTGAACCTGGCCGTGCGCGCTTTGGAAGCCGAACCGGCGCTGCGCCAGCGCTTCGGCTCGCCCGTCGTGCTGGCCGACGATTACCTGCTCATGAGTCGCGCTTCCCAGCGACTCGTAAACTTGCTGGCTACGGGCAAGATCGCCGTGGCCGGAAGCGAGAAGACCGCCCTGCCCGCCTTCGAGCCCTACCCCTGTGCCACCGGCTTCGCGGAATTCGAAACGGCCCACGCGCCCCTGCAGCGCGTGACGCTGGAAGCGCCCTTCCGCTCCCTTGAACGCGCATGGGAAGCGGCTCCCGACCTGGCTGGCGAGATGGCCCTTATCGCTCGCACCATTGCCGAGGAGCTGGCCGGCGGCACAAGTCCCGACGCCATCGCCGTCGTGGGCACCAACCGCACCTGGCGCGCCAACCTGCAGCGGGCCCTCACCTCCGTGGACATTCCGGCAGCACCGATGCGCCATCCGGCCTTCAAGGCTCCCAAGGGCGACCTCGCCCCCGCCAGCGACAACGAGCGCGAGCACGTTCTGAGGCAGCTTCGCGACAGCATCACGCGACCGGACGATTCGCACGGGTCCCGTGCCTGCACTCGTGCCGGCATCAACGATGCTGCAACTCGGAACAACCCGCCGGCTTCCCCCTGCGCGGGCGACTCTATCGCCTGGCGCCAATGGCTCAGCTTCGACGACGCCCTCGGACGATCCGCCGCTGTCTCAGAGCTGCGGCGCATCGCGCAACCCCAGGGCCTCAATCTTGCCGAAGCTCTCGCCGCACTGGACGCCGACGCCCTGCCCGGCCTTCCCGCAACAAGTCCCTTCACCCAAAGCCTGCTCACCCCCTATCGCGAGGCGCAAAGACTGCTTGCAAAGCGCAGCGGGAACGACCAGCCGACAATCGTCACCTCGCCGGCGGCCGCAGCCAATCGAGCACGTGAGAGCTCTTCTTCGTCCAAAGCCGACACGGCCCTCTCCCTCGCCAACCTTACTGAAACGCGTGAAAACGATGCAGCGGCGACTCCAACGTCTCCCGCACCGGCCGTCGCCATCGCCGCCCCCGAAGACCTCTTCGGCCATACTTTCGAGGTGGTCATCTTCGGCGGCTTCGTGAACGGCTTCATCCCCTCGCGCGATATGTGCGACCCCGGCGTCATCGTCGGCGGCGCCCGTGTCCGCCAGGAAGCGACCGACCGGGACACCATTGCGCTGGCCGAGCAGCGCGCCACCCGACGGCTTCTCTTCACCAGCTTCGAAAGCTGCGATTTGGAAACCGCCGAGCGCCTGCGTCTTCATATCCCCCGCATCCGCTTGCGCAACGGCGTCCGCACCTGCGACATCGAGCCCAGCAACTACCTGCAGGAATTGAACCTGGGCATCAGGCAAACCTCCGGGCCGACCGATCAAAGCCACCCGTCAGCTTAGGTATCTTCAAAATTCAAGGGGCAGATGCCACTTCGACCCCGAAATGGCGTACCGCCCTGCCAGTTGAAGGCCGAAATGGCCAGAAAGTGCCACTTCATAGCCGAAATGGTCTCCCCCCTCTTACCATTTCGGGGTCGAACTGGCATTTGCCACCAGATTCGAAAGCGATGCGACTTGCTGCTTCTTCTAGGTCGCGCCCGTTAAGCGATGTCAGGTGAGTATGTTTTTCAAGGCCTCTTCGAAACTGGAATGCGAGGCGGAGGCGAGCAGGGCATCCTTCTCGTTGCGGGAAAGCTGCTTGAAGACGTATTCCGCATGCATGGCATCATGTTTGCTGGCAAACTCGGCATAGGCAAGCAAGCTCACCGGCAGCCGGGCGCGAGTGTACTTCGCTCCCTTGCCAGCGTTGTGCGCCGCCAGCCGTGCCTGCACATCCACGGCATAGCCCGTGTACAGCGAGCCGTCGGCGCATTCCAACACGTACATGTAGTGACTTTTCTGTTCCATCTTCATCTCATCCCGGGTTCGCCCAAGAAAATCAGCGAGGTTGCGACTGTGCAATCGCAATCGCACCTGCAGCATCGGCTCGTCCGCTCGTCCCGCCAGGGCGAACGGAACCTCTATCTAGTAATACCGATAATATGCCGCGCAGCTGCCCTCACTGGAGACCATACAGGGGCCCACGGGGTTCTCCGGCGTGCAAACCTTCCGGAACAGCGGGCACTCGCTCGGCGCCATGATGCCGCGGAGCACGTCCCCGCAGCGGCAGCCTTTGTGCTCGCGCACCTCTTCCACGTCGGGCTGAAAACGGCGCATGGCGTCGAACTCGGCGAACTCGTCGCGAATGCGGTAGCCGCTGCCAGGAATCTCGCCCAAGCCGCGCCAGGTGGCCGCGCAGGTCTCGAACACCTCGTCGATGGCGGCGAGCGCCACCGGGTTGCCCTCGGGCATCACGCCGCGGGCATAGGCGATCTCGATGTCGGCGCGACCCTCGTGCAGCTGGCGCATGATCATGGCGATGCCCTGCAGCACGTCCACCGGCTCGAACCCGGTGATAACGCCGGGGATGCCGTACTTCTCGGCCAGGAAGCGATAGGGCTCCGCGCCGATGATAGTGGACACGTGCCCCGGCAGAATGAGCGCATCCAGCTTCAGCGCCGGGTCGTTGATGATGACTTCCAGCGCCCCGGGCATGTTCTTGTGGGCGCCGTACACGGTGAAGTTTGTGAGCCCCATGGCGCGCGCCCGCTTGATGGCCATAGCCACCAGCGGCGTGGTGGTTTCGAAGCCCACACCGACGAAGACGATCTGCCGCGTGGGGTTCTCCTGCGCCAGGCGCAGGGCATCCAGCGGCGAGTAAACGATTTCCACCGCGCGTCCCGCCGCCTGCTCGGCCAGCAGGCTGGACGTGGAGCCGGGCACGCGGGTCATGTCGCCGAAGGTTGCGATGGTCACTTCCGGCACGCGGGCCAGCGCGATTACCTTGTCGATGTCGTGGTTGCTCGTCACGCACACCGGACATCCAGGGCCCGACGCCAGACGAACCCCCTCGGGCATAAGACCGCGAATGCCGTTGCGCGCAATGGCCACGGTGTGGGTGCCGCACACTTCCATCAGCGTAGCAGACTCCGGGGCCAGCGCTTGAATGGACTCAATGAGCCCCCGCGCCAACGCCGGATCCTTGAATGCCTTCAGTTCTTGCTGCATGGCGTCCATTCTTGCAACCACTCCTTCAAGGGTGTAGAATACGGACAAGCGGAATGCCCGTGGCACCGGGCACGACTGCTTCACATTACTCCTATTAATGTGATGAAGAGCCGTTCTTCCTATGCGAGGGGCGGCTTTTTCATTGCCGCCCGCGCGGCTACTGCCGCAAACGCGCGGTCAAATCGATCACCGCTACGATCACCAAACAAAACGTGAGGAGTTCCATCCAGCTTACGTACATAGCTGCTCCCTTCGACGAAAGAAGCAGTCCGCTCGTCCGTGCGGTCAGTCTAGTGTAATACACGGGCGGATTCAACAGGCAAAATGCACTGTTTTCGCTCCTTAGGCCGGCGTGGGAGCCTCGTTCAAATCGGCCAGTTCGGGGAATTGCTTCACCAGCTCGATGGTCTCTAGGGCGAACTGCTCGTCCACCACCTCGATGGCGAAGCCGGCGTGCACGAGCACGTAGTCGCCCACCTGCGCCTGGGGCGTCAGGTCGACGGAAATCTCGCGGGTCACACCCAAAATGTCAACGGTGGCCAAGTTCCCCTCTTCCAGGGCCGCCACCTTCGCCGGAATTGCCAAGCACATACGCTGCTCCTTCGATTCGTCTCTCAATGCTCCATTGTCGCAGGTTCGCCCAAGGAAGTCGGCGAGGTTTCGAGAGGCGCCCTACTCGCCCGAACGAGCGGAAGCCACCACGGCTTGGCCCAGGCTGATGCAACCGTCGTTGGGGGGCAGGTCGCGGTTGATGGCGGCCGTAAAGCCGGCAGCGGCCAAATCGGCCAGCACGTGCTCGGTCAGGTACCGGTTCATGAACACGCCACCCGACAGCGCCACGGTAGCGATGCCGTACAGCGCCCGCACCAGCTCGGCGCTCATCACAATGGCGCTCACCATAGCGTCGTGGAAACGCCGCCCGATGACCGACACGGGCACGCCCGCTTCCAGATCGTCTAAAAGCGCGTGGAAGGTGGCTTCGGCATCCAACAGAATAACCGACGTGTCCTCGGCCGTGCTCGTTTCGGTGGCGGTGTTCTTCTCGGCCGTCACGGCATAGCGCTCGCGGGCCGCCAGATCGTCATCGGGCACCACACCGGCCGCTCCCTCGGCGGCAGCGGCGCCGGGCTCATCGGCCCCCGCCGTTTCCATGGCTGCCTCCAAAAGGATGGCACCCTCGCCCTCGTAGCTCGGCTCCGTGCAAATGCCCAGCAGAGCGCTGGCCGCGTCGAACAGGCGCCCGACCGAGGACGTCATGGGCGTGTTCAGCCCGCGCTCGATCATGGTGTCGCACACCTCGGCCTCATCGCCCAGAGGCGCCAAAGCCACCGCGGCAGCTGGATGTTCCAGCAGGTCGTAGGCCCACAGCACGCCATAGGCCATGCGCAGCGGATGCTTGATGGCCGCAGCTCCTCCAGGCATGGGCACGTAGGCGAAGTTGGCGAAGCGCTCGAAATTGGAGCGGTTGGCCAGCAGCACCTCGCCTCCCCAGATGGCCCCATCCACGCCATAGCCCGTGCCGTCGAAGGCGATGCCGCAGACTGCGTCGGTCAGCCCGTGCTCGGCCATGACCGACACAATATGGGCGTGGTGATGCTGCACTTCAGTTACGGGAAGCCCCTGATGGTGGGCCCATTTGCTCGTCAGGTACTCGGGGTGCAAGTCGCATGCCACCGCCGCAGGCTCCATTTCGAAGAGGCTCTCGAAGCGATCCTTCGTGGCCAACCACGCGTCGTAGGTCTCGGCGTTTTCCACGTCTCCGATGTGCTGGGATACGAAGCCGTCGGTGCCGCGCAGCAGCGTGAAGGTGTTCTTCTGTTCAGGGCCGGCGGCGAAAATGACGCCCTCGGCAGGCGCAGCGCCCTCGGCCGCCACCGACACGGGCACGGGCGCATAACCCCGCGCCCGGCGCAGGAACTGGATGGCGTACCCGGGCTTCTCGTCGACCTCATCCACCTGGATCAGCCGCACGACCGAATCGTCGAAGCGCGTGAGGATGGGGCGATTGTTCCCCAAAAAGGCATCGGCGATGCTGGCCAGCTTCTCGCGGGCCTCCTCGTCGGCGATGCAGATGGGCTCGTCATGCACGTTACCCGAGGTCATCACCAAAAGCGGCACAGGCGTGCCGGGGGCGCAGGCCGCGGCCGCCTCTTCAGGATGCGCCGCCTCCCAAGCCTCCGCGAAATCGTGCATAAGCAGATGCTGCACCGGCGTGTAGGGAACCATGACACCCAGCTCGGAAAGCCTGTCGGCCACGCCGGCCCCGATGGCCCCGTCGGGGCGCTTGCGCAAGAGCACGATGGGCCGCGACGCCCCGGTGAGCACCGCTTCCTCCTCCTCGCTCACGAAGCACAGCGCCCGGACTGCAGCCACCGTCGGCGCCATGACCGCCAGGGCCTTCCCGTCGCGTCGCTTGCGCCGGCGCAACTCGGCCACAGCATCGGCATTGTTCGCATCGCACACGAGATGAAAGCCTCCCAGCCCCTTCACGGCCAAAATCTTCCCTTCCATGAGCATCTCCACCGCCGCCGCGAAAATGGCATCCGACTCCTCGCGCGTCTTACCGACGAGCTTATCATCGTCAGTCCCAACGCTCCACGTCACCGAAGGGCCGCATTCGAAGCAGGCATCGGGCTGGGCGTGGAAGCGGCGGTCGAGCGGATCGGCGTACTCGGCGGCGCACTTCTCGCACATGGGGAAGGCCGCCATGGACGTCGCCACCCGATCATAGGGCAAGTGGTCGATGATGGTGAAGCGCGGCCCGCAGTTCGTGCAGTTGATGAACGGATACCGGTAGCGGCGATCGTTGGGGTTGAACAGCTCGCGCACGCAGTCCTCGCACGTGGCAAGCTCGGGCGAGACGAGCGTCGTCTCTTCTACGGCATCATCGTCGGAAAAGCGGATCTCGAAGCTGTCGAAGTCCTCCAGGGGCACTTCCTTGATGTCAATCTCCTCTACGCGGGACGCGGCCGGAGGATTGTCCGAGAGCTCCATGATGAACTCGTCCACCAGCTTGCTCTCGCCCTCGGCATGAATGTACACGCCATCGGCAGCGTTCAGCACCCAGCCGTTGATGAGGTACTTCTTCGCCATCCGGTAAACGAAGGGGCGAAACCCCACTCCTTGCACAATGCCCTTCACATGAATATCGACCGCATCAATCATAAACCGCTCCCTTGCCTTGGGCCCTTTAGCGCGATATACTACGGACAAGCGGAGGCCCGCTGCATTCGGGCACGACTGCTTCACATTACCTGTTCTAATGTGATGAAGAGCCGTTCTTCCTATGCGAGGGGCGGCTTTTTCATTGTCGCCCGCGCGGCTACTGCCGCAAGCGCGCGGTCAAATCGATCACCGCTACGATCACCAAACAAAACGTGAGGAGTTCCATCCAGCTTACGTACATAGCTGCTCCCTTCGACGAAAGAAGCAGTCCGCTCGTCCGTGCGCGCAAGTGTAGTGTAATACAACGCGACTTTCAACGGGAATCAACCTCACTTCATCAGGATGAATTGCCCATTTGAGAGGATGCGGGGAACGCCTACGCTTCGCTGGCCTCGCCCTCGGTGGCGGCAACTTCTGCGGCCACGGCCTCAGCATCGGCGTCCTGGGACGCTTCGGCGAACTCGGCTTCCACGGCAGTTTCACTCGCTTCGGCGGCCTCCACGACCACGGTAGCCTCGGCCAGCTCTTCGTCCTCGGCCATGGCAGCGGCTTCGGCCAAAGCGCGATCGGTCAGGATGTCGGCAATCACGTCGTCGATCACCTGGGCCAGCTGGCGCAGCGTCACGCCGGAGTTGTCCGGCAGATGCAGGTGCACGCAGCGACGTCCGCGCTTGACCAACGTCACCAAGTCGCCCGCGGCCTGGGCTTTCGCCAGCTCGCCGAGACTGGGCGCCGAGGCCCCCTCGGGCAGCGAGATGTCCTTCAACTCGTCGGCCGACAGGATGAGGAAGACGCCCATGTTCGGGCCGCCCTTCTGCAGCTGGCCCGTGGAATGCAGGTAGCGCGGCCCCACTTCCAGGCAGGACACGCAGCCGAAGGATTCGGCCACTCCGTGGCGAATCTGCTCGATAGCCTCGCGCCGGCCCTCGCCCGTGAACGGCAGGAAGGCGTTCAACGCGAAGAAATCGCCGGGCTGGATGGAGGACAGCAGCGCGTAGAGCGCCTCGTGCAAATCCTCGCAGCCCTCGAACATGGGCGCGAAGGACACTTCCACGCGACCCATGTCCACATCGGTCGTGAACACCTCGGTGAAGTCGGGTTCGGGCTGGCCGTTCTTCAGGATGTCGAGCACCTCGGCCTTCGCGGAGGCCACGTCGGGCTGGTCGAAGGGGCACACGCCCATGAGGTAGCCGCACATAGCGATGGCGTACTCCCACATGACGAAGTGCTCGGCCAGCTCCTCCACGGTGTCGATGCGGTAGTTCAGCCGCGGGATGGCCGGGTCGATGTAAGCGAGGCTCATCTCGAAGTTGCGGCGCTCGTCCCACAGGTCGGTCTGGGTCTGGTACATGATGATGGACCGATCGCCCGGGTCTTCCGTGAGCAGCAGCGAGTCGATCTCGATGTTCGGCAGAATGCCCTCGCCGTTCTTGCCCAGCGACTCGGCCACCAGCTGCTCGATCCACAGACCCAGCACGCGCCCGCGCTTGGGGGTAAGGAATGAGAACTTGTTGCGGCCCTTCAGGTAGTTGTCGTAGAGGAACGCCGCAAGGTTGATGGCCGGGTTGTCGATGGCGTCTTCCGAACAGGCCTCCTCGGCCTCGCGGGCGTGGGCCATGAAGGCCTCCATATCGATGCCCGTGAGCGCCGCCGGCACCAGGCCGAACACGGAGAGCGCCGAGAAACGGCCGCCCACCGTGGGCTCGCCAGAGAACACGGCACGCCAGCCCTCCTCGCGGGCTTGGCGATCGAGATCGCTACCCGGGTCGGTGATGGCGACCAGGTGCTTCACCACATGTTCGCCGAGCTCCTTCTCGAAGGAGGCGCGCACGGCCTCCAGCAGCATGCGCGGCTCGATGGTACCGCCGCTCTTCGAGGAGATGATGACCAGCGTGCGATGAGGATCGCAGATGGTGAGCATCTCGCGCACGCGCACGGGCGAGTCGGAATCCAGCGTGCGGAACTTCACCCGAGTGGAATCGTGTTTGTTGTATTTCGTGATGGTCATGGGCGCCTGAGTGGAACCGCCCTGACCGATGAGCAGAATGGTGTCGAGGCCCGCTTCCACCACCTCGTCGGCGAAAGCCTGGATAGCGTCCATATCGCACAAGGGGCTGGTGGCCAGATCGACCCATCCCATGTAGTCGCTCGCGCACGCTTGCGCCTCGGGGGAGAAATCGTACAGCGTGGCGTCCTTGGCATGAATGCGGCTTGCCGCACGAGCTTTCACCAGGGTCTTTGCCGCCGGATACAGCTTCTCAACGTCAACGGAGAGCATGGCGCTCCTCTTCTCTCTGGGCAATTTCCGCCAGCCAGCAGAATTGCAAACGGGCCCCTTGCGCCTGGCACCGGGGCCCCTCCTCGTTAATCTAGTGGAAATATTCTAGCAAAGGCCGCCGAAGCGCGCCCACATCCCCACAACCCTATGGCGGTTCTGTGAACGAAACGAGCCCCGGTGCGGGGCTCGTCAGTGCATCATTTGGCGCAAGACGTTCTACAGATTCAGCGCCTTCTTCAGCGAAGACACGCGGCGGCGGGACACGGGGATCTTCTCCTCCACGCCGTTCAGCGTAAGCAGCAGCGTGCCGCCGGAGACGGACTCAATCTCCTCCACCATAGACAGGTTCACCAGATAGCCGCGGTGCACGCGGAAGAATCCGTGGCCGTCGAGGCGCTTCTCCAACTGGGCGAGGCTCACCGTGGAGAAGTAGCGGTCGGTATCGGTCTGCAGGTAGGCGTAGTCGTCGCGGGCCATGACGAAGCGGATCTTGTCGATGCCGATGAGGATCTTCTTGCCGCCCTTTTCCACGGGGATGCGCTCGGACTTGTGAGCCTGCAGGTGCAGGGCCACCTGCTCGCGCACGCGGGCGATGGCCTGGGCCAAGCGCTCGGTCTCCACCGGCTTGACCAAGTAGTCGATGGCGCTGACCTTGAAGGCGTCCAGCGCGTGCTCGGAATAAGCCGTCACAAACACCACCGCCGGGGGGAACTTGAGGTGCTGCAGGGCCTCGGCCAGCTGAAGGCCGGTGGCCTCGGGCATGTTCACGTCCATGAACATGACGTCGCAGGGATACTCTTTCAGCTTCTCGATAGCCTCGCGCACGTTGGCAGCTTCGGCTGTCACTTCAACCCCGCCAACTTCGTCGAGAAGAAAGCGCAGTTCAGAACGGGCAGGAGCCTCGTCGTCAACGATGATTGCGTTAAGCACGTCGTCCTCCAAAAAGTAAACCTCTGATTGCATTTAATCTATTCTATAGCACAGCTGACGGGCCGTCATGTCCGATCATCAGGAAATCACGGGTTAATTCCAGATGAGAGCATCGAAAATGCCTATGCCCGCGCCTCCCGACGCCCAATCGCAAAAAAGGCCCTGCAGCGAATGCAGGGCCCGGGAAACAAGGTCGAGGGAGAAGCGCCTCTACACGATCTTCAACCCCTGCAGCTCGGCGAGAGCCAGCACGTAGATCTTGAAGGAAGTCTTCAGCAGGTCCTCGGAGACGCCCTCGTCGGGGCCGTGCTCGCCACCGACCCAATCGGGGTTCTCGATCCAGGGCATGTTCACGCCGAAAGACGCGCCCTTCTTGAACTCGCGGGCGTAGGTGCCGCCGCCGATGGTGAAGGGCTTGTGCTCGGTGTCGCCGGTCACGAACTGGAAGGCGTCCTGCAGCACCTGAATCTCCGAATCGTCGGGCTTCACGAGGAAGGGCACCATGAGCAGGGTATTCTCGAAGGTGGCACCGATATTGTCCGTGAGCTTCGTCAGTGCGGCCGTGATTTCCTCGGCCGTGATGGACGTGGGCCAGCGGCTATCCATGGTCTGCACGAGGCGGTCGCCCTCTTTGCGGATGGTGCCGCCCACTACCGTGAGCGGTCCGAAGTACTCGTCGGCCGTGGCGATGCCCACGCCGGCGCCGGTGGTGTCGGACACGAGGCTTTGCACGAGTTCCAAGAACTCGCGTTCTTGCTGGTTGCACAGGCCGTTCTCCAGCAGGTAGTTCGCCAACAGCATGATGGCGGAGATGCCACGCTCGGGCCAGGCGGCATGGGCATTCACACCCGTAGCATCGATGCGCGCCGTGCCGTCGCCGGCGTCTTCCACGGTAATGCGCTCGGCCGCGGGCAGCGCGGCGGCATCGGCGCGCACGACGGCCCAGGCCTCGCCGGGCACCGCGTTGGTCACCACGCCGCCAGAGATGTCCAGAATCACCGGGTCGGCGATGGGCGCGCTCGTGATGCACCCGTCGTAGCCGCCCTTCTCACCGTAGCACACGGGGAAGTCGGCATCGGGCGTGAACAGGAACGCCGGGCTCTCGTAATTCTCGAGGTACCAGGTCACATCGGCCATGGAGGTTTCCTCATTTGCGCCGAACAGGAAGCGGATGGTGTAGGGGCGTGGCACGTCGAGCCCGCTCAGGCACTTCACCGCATGAAGGGCAACCACCGACGGGCCCTTGTCGTCCAGGCAACCACGGCCCATGAGGTAGCCATCCTTTTCCGTCACCTTGAAGGGCTCGAAAGTCCAACCCGGGCCGGCGGGCACGACGTCCATGTGCCCGATGATGCCAAGCTGCGTCTCGGTCTCGCCGGGCAGATCCGCAAAGCCGATGTGGCCCTCGCAGTTGGTGGCGGCCATGCCCATACCCTCGGCGATCTCGAGCGCCGCTTCCAGGGCGGCAGCGGGGCCCGGGCCATAGGGTGCACCCGGTGCAGCAGCGGCCAAGTCCTCGGTCGAGGGAATTTCCACGAGCTTGGCGATGTCAGCCACAATAGCATCGCGATGAGCATCCCAGTATGCCTCGGCGGCGGCAACTATTTCCTTGCGGTCCATAGACGTTCCTTTCAAGCATATCGTCCCCTGAAGTGCGGCACACCATATCATGGCACTTCCGCCCTCTTCAGGCAGAAACGTTATTCCACACATCTCGCACCGGCGCGTCCCCGGCAGCTCTCAATGCCATTATGGCCTTTCCCAAAAAGCAGCACGGGGCATTTCTCCATTTGTTGCGGGGCCGTTAGATCGCTTGGCCACGTGCCTTATTTTCCCTGTAGATATGCTTATAATGGGGTCGGTTTATGCACAAAGGGAAAGGACGCACCGCCATGGCCGACGATTCCATCATTTCGGCACCTGCTGACGCTACCGAGACGGTCGCACCAACGCCCGACAGCGGCGACAACGGGAACGGCCACGGCAAGCCAAAGCCCTGGTTCAAGCGCCTGTCGCTGACGACCTGGATTTTCATCGCGCTCATTCTGGGCGTGCTGGCCGGCATGGCTCTGCAGGGGGCGCCCGAGATCGCCGACACTTACATCAAGCCCTTCGGCACCATCTTCTTGAACCTCATCAAGATGATCGTCGTGCCATTGGTGCTGTTCTCCATCATCGCCGGCGTCGTGTCGCTGGACGACGTGAAGAAAGTCGGCGCCATCGGCGGCAAGACGGTGCTGTTCTACCTGGCCACCACGGCCTGTGCCGTCACGCTGGGCCTTATCTTCGCGAACGTGATGAACGTGGGCGCGGGCTACACCATGCCCTCGGGCGAGCTTTCTTATGAGGCCACTGAGCCGCCGTCGCTCATCGACACCATCGTGAACATGTTCCCGTCGAACTTCTTCCAGCCCATGGCCGACGCCACCATGTTGCAGGTCATCGTCATCGCCGTGGTATTCGGCTTCGGCATGATCGCCGCGGGGAAGAAGGCCGAGCCGGTCATCAAGATCTGCAACGCCATGTCGGACGTGTGCATCGCCATCATGCGCGGCATCATTCTGGTGGCGCCCTTCGGCGTGTTCGGGCTCATCTGCCCCGTCATCGCCAACAACGGCATCGATGTGCTGCGGCCGCTTTTGTGGCTCATCGTGGTGGCCTACGTGGCCATGATCGTGCAGATCATCCTGGTGTACTCGGGCATCATCAAAATCTTCGCCCGCATGAACCCGCTGAAGTTCTTACGCGGCGAAATGCCGGTGATGGGCTTCGCCTTCGCCTCGGCATCATCTATGGGCACGCTACCCCATTAATATGGAGTGCACCGAGAAGATGGGTGTGTCGAAGGAAGTCACCTCGTTCGTGCTGCCGCTCGGCGCCACCATCAACATGGACGGCACCGCCATCTACCAAGGCGTATGCGCTATCTTCATTGCGCAGGTGTTCGGCATCGACCTTTCTATCGGCCAGCAGCTGACCATCGTGATGACCGCCGTGCTGGCCTCCATCGGCACCGCCGGCGTGCCCGGAAGCGGCATGATCATGCTGGCCATGGTGCTGCAGTCGGTGGGCCTACCGGTGGAGGGCGTGGCACTGGTGGCCGGCGTGGACCGCATCCTGGACATGATGCGCACCACGGTGAACGTCACCGGCGACGCGGCCGTGGCCACCTGCGTCGACGCCATGCAGAAGCGCGCCGCCGCCCGCAAGGCTCGCAAAGCCGAGAAGGCCGCGGCATAGCCGGCACAGCTCCAAAGTCGTTTCGGCGGACTGGATCAAGGTCGCAACGCCGAGAAGGTGGCTGCGTAACCGGCATAGGGCCACCAAGCACAAACGAGGCCCCCGACCGTTCGGCGAGGGCCTCGTCCATGGGGAGGGGCTGATTAGGCGAGCATCTGGTTGACGCAGGAAAGGCCTGTGCTCATGCTGGAGACACCGCTGTTGCCGTCGGAGCATTCGCCCACGACATAGAGGCCCTCAATACCCGCACCGTCGGCCGTGAGGGCCTGGTAATCGGGACCGACGGAAACGCCACCGATGGTCACATGGGCGGCCCAGGTACGCGGGGAGGCGTAGAAGGGAGCCTCGACGATAGCGTCTTTCTCGCTCATGTTCTCGCGACCGAACACCGTGTCCGCCACGTCTCCACGTGCAATGGCGTTGTAATCGTCAACCGCCTTCGCAAGCACCGAGGGATCGGCGCCGATCATCTGGGCCAGCTCCTCAATGCTGTCCGCCCGGAAGAGCTTGCTCTCCTCGATGAGCTTGTCCGCACTGTAGCCCTGCTCGTTGTAGCCGTTCACAAGACCGGAGTTGAGCGCATCGCTGATGATGAACAGCTTCTCCTCGGGCTGCTTCATTACGGCGGCGGACAGGGCGAAGCGATCGAGCGACTCGTTGATGAAGCGCTCGCCGTTCACGTTGACGAAGAGCCCCAGACCGGTATTGCCGACGATAGTCTCCGTCGAATAGTCGATGGAGTCAGCAATGGGGAACACCATCTGACGCCCCATGTTCTTCAGCTCGGCTCCCAGGCCCTCGGCAAGCACGTGACCATCGCCCGTGTGGCCGTAGCTGTTGGTCGTCGGAATAACCGTGGACTCATCCCAGGGCCACATCTCGTTGTACTTCTTCAGCAGATCGGGATTGCCGGAATAACCGCCAGTAGCCAGAATGACGCCGCGATCCGCCATAACACGATAAGTGGTGCCGTCAGCGCACTGGCCAGAGGCTCCCACCACAGCCTTGCCGTCCACGATCAGCTCGGAAACGGGCGTCTCGAAGAGGAAGGTGATCGGGAGGTTCTGGGTCTCCACCGTGTTGTCGAACACGCTGAAGAAGCCCTCGCCGTTCTCCTTGTCCACCGCATGGGCCTTGCGCGGCCACGGGAACCCGACGATGCCGACCAGCGTGCCACTCACGGTGTAGCCCTGATCGAAGAGCCAGTTGTTCAGATCGTTCACCTTGTGGGCATAGGGGAGCCAGTACTCCTTCGCCGGGCCGCCATTGCGCGAGGCGTAGTCCAGGGCGTAGTACTCCATGGAGTCGTACACCTTCGTGTTGCCCGCGGCGAAATACGCATCGAAGTCGGCCTGCACGGCATCAACGAAGTCCTTGGGAACGCCATTGTCCAGACTCTTCTGGAGCGTCGCGTGGAACATGTCGCGGTTGCCGTCCGTCATATCGGGCTTCATGTCGTCGACGCCTTCGAACACCTCGAGCCAGCCACCGCTGACCAGCGCGTTGCCGCCAGCATAGGCGGTTTTCTCGAACACCACCACATCCAAGCCCTGCTGGGCCGCGGCGACGGCGGCGGCCATGCCGGCACCGCCGGCGCCGCACACCACGAGATCTGCCTGGATCTCCTTGGTCTCATCCGACTTCTCCGGCGATGCGGCCTTCTTCAGCGCCGAAGCGTCTCCGTTCGCCTGGTTGACGCAATCAGCCACGCTCTCGATGATGGCCATACTCGTCAGCGTGGCGCCCGTCACGGTGTCTACGTTCAAGCTCTGCAGCTCCACAATCTGCTGCGGCACCCGCTCGCGAGCCGGGGCGCTGATGCGCTCGGTGTCTTCGAACTCCACGATCTCGACGCTCTCGATGGCGCTTTCGGACATGCGCACCTCGACAGTCACCGGGCCCTTCTTGCCGGGCGCGGACGCCGTATACGTCCCCGGGACAAACGCCGCGGTCGAGGCAAGTCCCTCCCCCGATGGTTGCACCTCAGGAGCGCACCCCGCAGACACGAGAGCAGCCTGGGCGGCCGCAATGGCCGCGCAGGCGACAAACGTCCTGCGCGAAAGCGAGATGTTGCGCAGCGTGGGGAAAACCTCGGCAGTGTTAATTTCCTTCATTCTTATCCTCCTCGATCCATACTTCCTTTTCCTTTACGCAGCGGTATAATTCCGCCGTGAAGAGAATCGGGGAAAAGGGGCGGCAGTTCATCGCCCCCGATGAGCTAAATGCCCGCGATTCACACGTTCATTTTGTGCTAAATGGCAGGTGGGGACAGGTTATTTGATGACGCGACGCGAAAAAGGCCACTTGTGCGAACAGGATTCTCCGAAGGAGTCGATCTTGCCCGCTACGGTTCGGCTCGCCTTGCTGCCCGGCCTCATTTGGGGCTGGCTGCTCATATCCATGGGGCAGACGGCGATCGCGGGGGCCGGCTCGGACGCTTCGCCGGCAATGCTTTCCTTCTCGTGGCAGATAGCTTTTATCGCTCTGCTCGCCATCTCTCTCCCTCTCGCCAAAAAAGGCCGCCCCGCGCCCTCGCTGTTCGCATCCCTCGCGTTCGGCCTTGCAACTGCGACGCTCTTGGTTGCCCAGCCTCTCGTTCCTTCCGGCGAGCTCCTCCAATACCTTGTTCTTCGCCAAGTGCTCATGGGCGCGACCTGCGCCTCACTCCTCTGCCTCTGGTCGCGCATGGCCCGACCCCTTTCGGCCCGGCGCGGATCCTTCCAAATGCTTTGCGCGGGAATAGTGGCCGTGCTTGCGCTCACCTTCTACATGGCGCTGACCGTCCCCGCGCGCTTCGGGCTTCTCGTGCTGATGCTCGTCGCCGTCGCCCTTGACGTTCTCCTTGCTCCATTGCCTCCAGAAGAGGAGGCTCCGGCGTCGCCGGAAGATCGATCCGAATTCTCGGCGCTCGTGCCTCTAGCTATCTGCGCCTACAGCTTGCTCAGCTTCGCCTTCCGCACCGTGTTCACACCTTCGGCGGGTATTTCGATTGCCACTACATCGTTTGCGGGCGTCGTAGTCACGGGGGCTTTCGCGCTCTACTTCCAGAGAAGGCCCTTTGTGCTACGCACGGGCCTCTGGCTTGCCTCGGGCTTTGTGCTCCTTATTTGCTTGAGCGCTCTGCTTGTCATCCTTTTTCCCGAAAGCGGCTTACACCTCATCGCCTTTCTTCTCAACACGGCGGCGTTCCTCTTGGGAGGACTCATGTTCTTCCTGCCGGGCACGTTGGCGAGCGCTGTCGGAAAGCCTGCCTGTCTCGGCTTTCGCCTGGCGGCATTCCTGTTCTTCGCATCGCGCCTCGCAAGCGAGATTCTGGTTACGGTCTTTGCCCTCGACCCTCCCTCGGCTTTGGTGCTCGCCCTGATCTTTCTCGTGATCTCCCTGCTCGTGCTGATATTCGGGTTCTTCTACACTGGCCTCCCCCATCGATCGCCGGCCGCCAGCGCCTCGCCGCTTGAGGACAAATGCGCTCACCTCGCAAAGAAGCACGACCTCACCGAGCGCGAAGCGGCCGTTCTCGTCCCCTTGGCCAAGGGGCACACGGTAAAGTCCATCGCAGAACAATTCACCGTCTCCTTCCACACCGTACGCTCCCAAGTGCGCAGTATTTATCTGAAGCTGGGCGTCCATTCACGCGAGGAGCTCCTGGATATGCTCGAATCGCTGTCGTAAGCGCCAACCCCCAGCTTCGCAGCACGGAGGCTTTCATCGTCACCGCGGTCACGATGTCGCTATCCACACGGACGGAAGGACCTTCGTGACCAAAAAGCGCCCCGGGTCTTGGCTGCCCGGGGCGCTTGCTGTGAAAGAGGTATGCGGTTGAGTAGCGCGCCAGCTTCCGGTGTCGCTGACCGAGACCTCTGAACGCTGTCCATCCGCGACCCCAAGTCGCTCCATGAAAGCATGAAGGAGCGGCGCCTGAGCCGAAGGAGAACAGCGGAGCGGGGGTTCGGGCGATAATGCCGGAAACCGGTGCGCGGAGGGGCGAGGTCGCCCCTCCTTTTACTAGGCGATGGGATCCTCGCCGAGGTCGCCGTTGCTCAGAGTATCCAGATCCTGCAACGTTTCCTTAGGGTCGGCACCGGCCGTGAGGAAGCTGGGGTCGTCCAGGTTCAGGCCGTCCAAGTCCATGGGGCCTTCCACGCGACAGCAGTAGTTGCCCTCGGCGTCCAGGTCGATCAGCACGTGGCTGCGGTCGCGCAGCTCGCCGGAGATGACCTTCTCGGCGATGCGGTCGACCACCTCGCGCTGGATGAGGCGCTTCAGCGGACGGGCGCCGTACACCGGATCGTAGCCGTCGATGGCCAAGTGCTCCATGGCCGCCGGCGTCACGTCCAAGGTGATATGACGAGCCTGCAGGCGGTCGCGCACCTGCTCGAGCTGCAGATCCACGATAGGCTCGATAGCCGAGATGGACAGCTCGTTGAAGGTGATCACGTCGTCGATACGATTCAGGAACTCGGGGCGGAACGTCGTGGAAAGGGCATCCTGAATCTTGTTCGTGAACTCCTGCATGCGCTTGGCGGCCTGCTCGGGCGTCATGGACATCATCTTCTCGGCCATCTCGCCCATGGTCTCGCCACCGGTGGCCTGGGCCTCGTCGTAGGCGCGACCCTCGGCTGCATGCTCGCGGATGATCTGGCTTCCCACGTTGGAGGTCATGATGATGATGCAGTTCTTGAAGTTCACCACGCGGCCCTGGCCGTCGGTGAGCCGGCCGTCATCGAGCACCTGCAACAGGATGTTGAACACGTCGGGATGGGCCTTCTCCATCTCGTCGAGCAGCACCACGCAGTAGGGATTGCGGCGCACGGCTTCGGTGAGCTGGCCGCCCTCGTCGTAGCCCACGTATCCCGGAGGCGCTCCGATCAGGCGCTGCACGGAGAACTTCTCCATGTACTCGGACATGTCGATGCGTACCATGGCCTTCTCGGAATCGAACAGGTACTCGGCCAGCGTCTTGGCCAGCTCGGTCTTGCCCACGCCGGTGGGGCCGAGGAACAGGAAAGAGCCAATGGGACGGTTCGGGTCGGAAAGTCCCGCACGGTTGCGGCGGATGGCACCGGCCACGACACCCACGGCCTCGTCCTGGCCGATGACGCGGCCCTTCAGAACCTCTTCCAAATCGACGAGCTTTTCCATCTCGCCCTGCATCATCTTGGCCACGGGGATGCCCGTCCAGGCAGCCACGACCGACGCGATCTCCTCTTCGGAAACCTCTTCCTTCAGGATAGCGCCGTCCTGCTGCTTCATCTTCACGGCTTCCTCGGCCACGTGCAGCTGCTGCTGCAGCTGGGGAATGCGCGAGTAGCGGATCTCGGAAGCGAGCTGCAGGTTGCCCTCGCGGGTGGCGCGCTCCTCATCAAGCTGAGCGCTTTCCAACTCGGCCTTGAGGTTCTGCACGTCGACGATGGCGTCCTTCTCGTTCTGCCACTCAGCCTTCTGGGAATCGAGGGATTCCTGGGCGGCCGCGATGTCGTGGCGCAGCTTCTCCAGGCGTTCCTGGGAGGCCATGTCGGTCTCCTTCATGAGAGCCTGTTCCTCGATCTGCATCTGGATGAGCTTGCGCTCGGCGGCATCCACTTCCTCGGGCATGGAGTCGATCTCGATGCGCAGACGGCTGGCCGCCTCGTCCATAAGATCGATGGCCTTATCGGGGAGGAAGCGGTCGGTGATGTAGCGGTCGGAAAGCTCCGCTGCGGACACGATGGCGCCGTCGGTGATGCGCACGCCGTGATGGATCTCGTACTTCTCCTTCAGGCCGCGCAGAATGGCGATGGTGTCCTCCACCGTCGGCTCGCTCACGAGCACCGTTTGGAAGCGGCGCTCCAAGGCGGCGTCCTTCTCGATGTACTTGCGGTACTCATCGAGCGTGGTGGCACCGATGGCGCGCAGCTCGCCGCGAGCCAGAGCCGGCTTCAGCATATTGCCCGCGTCCAGGGAAGAGTCGCCGCCAGCGCCGGCACCCACGATGGTGTGCAGCTCGTCGATGAACAGGATGATGTTGCCGTCGGCTTCCTTCACCTCACGCAGCACGTTCTTCAAACGATCCTCGAACTCGCCGCGATACTTCGCGCCGGCCATCATCGCACCCAGATCGAGCGAGACGATCTCGCGATCCTTCAGCGACGAGGGAACATCACCAGCTACGATGCGCTGGGCCAGACCCTCGACGATAGCGGTTTTGCCGGTGCCGGGCTCGCCAATGAGCACCGGGTTGTTCTTCGTACGGCGCGACAGAACCTGAATGGTGCGGCGGATCTCCTCGTTACGGCCGATGACCGGATCGAGCTTGCCCTCGCGGGCCTGCTGGGTGAGATTCTGGCCGTACTGTTCCAGCGCTTCGAACTGGGTCTTGTCGGTCTGCGAGGTCACGCGGGTGTCGCCGCGCAGGCTCTCGTAGGCCGCCTCGATGTTCTTGCGGGTGACGCCCGCCGTCGTGAGGATGCGACCCGCGGCACCCTTGTCCTCGGACAGGGCAATGAGCAGGTGCTCACTCGTCGCGTAGCTGTCACCGAGCTTCTCGGCGATCTTCACCGAGTTATCGATGACCTTGATAAGGTCCTGACCGGGAATGGCCATAGGAGTGGCGCCAGTCTGCTTGGGCATCTTGGCGATTTCGTCGGACACGTTCTGGGACAGCCAGACCGGGTCGGCGCCGATGCGCTTCACGATGGCGGCGAGGTTGTTCTCGTCGGAATCGAGCAGCGCCTTCAGCAAGTGAATGGGCTCGATAACGGCGGCATCGGCTTCGCCAGCAACGCCCATCGCGTTCTGGAAAGCCTCTTGCGCCGTCACCGCCAATTTATCTAGTCTCATATACGTTCTCCTTTATGGTAAACGCCTCGTCGGCGTTACGCGGACGATGGCGCCGACGGGGGTGCGGGTTTCCAATTCGCGAACGCGATCGGCGAGGCGGCGCACCCGCGCGTGCAGGTCTTCCACTTCTTCCTCGCGCTCATCCAGCCGGCTCTGCAGATCAAGGATGCGCGTGACACCGGCGAGGTTGATGCCCTCGCTCGTCAGCTCGTTGATCAGGTTGAGCCGATCGATATCGGCCTGGGAGTACATGCGCGTGTTGCCACTGGTGCGTCGCGGCGTGACCAGACCCTTCTGCTCGTAGGAGCGCAGGGTCTGCGGGTGCACGCCCGCCAGTTCCGCGGCAATGCTGATCATGTACAGCGGCCGGTTCTTGTCATCTAGGCCCATGGGCGCTTCTCCTCTCCCGTCGCGGCGAGGAAGTCCTCCATGGCCTTTTTCTGCTCGTCGTTCATGTCCGTGGGCACTTCAACGTGAATCTGAATCTTCAAGTTGCCGAACTGCCCCTTGTTCTTCAGATCGGGCGCTCCTTTGCCTTTAATGGTGAGCACCTTGCCGTCTTGCGTGCCAGCGGGCACCTTCACCTTGATCTTTTTGCCGTCGGGCGTGGGCACCACGATGGAAGCACCGAGCGCTGCCTCCGCCACATTGATCGGCAAATCAACCGTCACGTCGGCCTTATCGCGACCGAAGTAGGGATGCGCGTCAATCTTAGTGGTGATGAGCAAGTCGCCCGCCGCACCACCGTTTTCGCCAGGAGCTCCCTGGCCCTTCAGGCGCACGCGGCCGCCATCGACAGCACCGGCGGGCACCTTCACCGTGTGGGTGTCGGACTCGCTCTTGCCGGGAATGCGCACGGTGATGCGCTTCTCCGTGCCGTTGAACGCTTCGTCGAACGTCACGTTCAACGTCACGTTCATATCCTGGCCGCGACGGGGCTGAGGCTGGCCGCCAAAACCGCCGCCGAAGTCCCAGTTGCCCCCAAACGCACCTTCACCGTGGCGAATGCTCTCCAGAATGTCGGCCCAACTGCCGCCGAAGCCGCCGGCCCCACCGCCACCGAAGATATCCTCGACGTTAAAGCCTTGGCCACCGCCCCATCCCTGGGGGATCTGGTTCTCGTTCGCCGTGCCGTACTGGTCGTAAAGCGCGCGCTTCTTCTCGTCGCTTAAGACTTCGTAGGCCTCGTTCAGCTCTTTGAACTTGGCCTCGTCGCCGCCGGCATCGGGATGATGCTTGCGAGCGAGCTTGCGAAACGCCTTCTTTATCTCATCGGCCGTGGCGGTGCGCGGAACGCCTAGCGTTTTGTAATAATCGGGCGTAGACGCCATTCGTTCCACCTCCATTACCTTAGTTAGTTACTTAGAATTGCTCTTTCAAGCACGAAGGCGGCCAAGCTGCGGCCGCCCTCGTTCGTCTTACTCTTCTTCGGGCTTTTCCCTCTTGGGGCCGCCCGTGGTGATCGTCACCATGGCAGGCCTGATGACCTTGGTACCCATTTTGTATCCGGGTTGGTAAACCTGCGCGACCGTTTCATCGGGAACGCTCGGATCGTCCACCGTACCCACGGCCTGGCACTCAAGGGCGTCGAATGCCTCACCGGCGGGGCTGATCAAGACCAGGCCTCCCTTGGCCAGCGTATCGGACAGCTTGGTCTGCACGGCCTTCACGCCGCCGAGCAAGCCGGTCTCGCCGTTGGTCTCGGCGTAGTCCACCGTGCGGGCGAAGTCGTCGAGCACCGGGATAAGGCTCTCCATGAGCTTCTCCGTGGCACGCACCTTCTCGGCCTCGCGCTGCTCGGCCATGCGCCGACGGTAGGTATCCCACTCGGCGTGCAGGCGCACGTACTTGTCCTGCCAATCGGCGGCCTCGGCCTTGGCAGCAGCCAGCTCCTCGGATTCCTCGATCGCGCTCGCCACCGCTTCAGCGGCGGCCTGCTCGAGCTCGGCATCCAGCTCGCCGGCCTCGTTGGCCTCGATCACCTCGGCGTCGGCAACCACCTCGGCCGCGCGGGCGTCGTCGGCGGAGGCGGTGGCCGCCACATCGGCGGCCACGTCCTGTTGGGTAGAAGAGGTGACCTGGTCCTTCTCGGGCTCAGTCATCGTTCTTACTTCCCTTCGTTCTCGTCATCGACGACCTCGTAGTCGGCCTCGATGGTGTCATCGGCCGGAGCCGTCTCGGCAGCGGCTGCCTGGGCGCCGGCGGCTGCACCCTCGGTGGAGTACACGACCTCGGCGAGCTTGTAGCCGGCCTGCTGGATCTTCTCGGTCGCCGCCTTGATAGCGTCGACGTCGGTGCCCTCAAGAGCGCTCTTGGTTTCGGCGATGGCCTCCTCGGCCTGGGTCTTGGCGTCGGCCGGAACCTTGTCGCCCAGCTCGTCCAGCGTCTGCTGGGTGGCGTTCACCAGAGCGTCGGCGTTGTTGCGCACCTCGGCCTCTTCCTTGCGAGCGGCGTCCTCTTCGGCGTGCTGCTCGGCGTCCTTCACCATGCGGTCCACTTCGTCGTCGGACAGGGCCGTGGAGCCGGAGATGGTGATCTGCTGCTGCTTGCCGGTGCCGAGATCCTTAGCGGACACGTTCACGATGCCGTTGGCGTCGATGTCGAAGGTAACCTCGATCTGCGGCACGCCACGACGGGCAGCCGGAATGCCGGTCAGCTGGAAGCGGCCCAAGGTCTTGTTGCCCGCGGCCATCTCGCGCTCGCCCTGCAGGACGTGCACCTCGACGGAGGTCTGGTTGTCGGCCGCTGTGGAGTAGATTTCGGTCTTGCGGGTCGGGATGGTGGTGTTGCGCTCGATCATCTTGGTCATCACGCCGCCCATGGTTTCAACGCCGAGGGACAGCGGGGTGACGTCGAGCAGCAGGATGCCCTGCACGTCGCCGGCGAGCACGCCGCCCTGAACAGCGGCGCCCATGGCCACGACCTCGTCCGGGTTCACGGACATGTTCGGGGCCTTGCCGGTCAGCTGCTTCACGAGCTCCTGCACGGCCGGCATACGGGTGGAGCCGCCGACGAGAATGACCTCGTCAACTTCGCCCATCTTCAGGCCGGCGTCCTTCAGCGCCTGCTCCACCGGCTTCTTGCAGCGGTCGAGCAGATCCTTGGTGATGCGCTCGAACTCGGCGCGGGTCAGCGTGTAGTCAAGATGCTTCGGGCCGGAGGCGTCGGCGGTGATGAAGGGCAGATTGATGTTGGTCTGCGTGGTGGAGGACAGCTCCATCTTCGCCTTCTCAGCCGCTTCCTTCAGACGCTGCAGGGCCATGGGGTCCTTACGCAAATCGATGCCGTTCTCGGCCTGGAACTTGTCGGCCATCCAGTCGATGATGCGCTGATCCCAGTCGTCGCCGCCCAGGTGGTTGTCGCCAGCGGTGGAGGCTACCTCGAACACGCCATCGCCAAGCTCGAGCACGGACACGTCGAAGGTGCCGCCGCCCAGGTCGAAGACGAGGATCTTCTCGTCATGGTCGACCTTGTCGAGGCCGTAAGCGAGCGCCGCAGCGGTCGGCTCGTTGATGATGCGCAGGACCTCCAGACCGGCGATCTTACCGGCGTCCTTGGTGGCCTGACGCTGAGCGTCGTTGAAGTAAGCCGGCACGGTGATGACGGCCTGGGTGATGGGCTGGCCCACCTGCTTCTCCGCATCGGTCTTCAGCTTCTGAAGCACCATGGCGGAAATCTCCTCGGGGGTGTAGTCCTTGCCGTCGATATCGATGACCGCACGGCCGTCCTTGCCCTTCTGGACCTTGTAGCTGACGGTCTTCTGCTCTTCGGGAGTCTCGTCGTAGGAGCGGCCGATGAAGCGCTTCACGGAAGAGACGGTGTTCTCAGGATTGGTGACCGCCTGGTTCTTCGCGGCCTTGCCGACGACGCGCTCGCCGTCCTTGCGGAAGCCCTCCACAGACGGGGTGGTGCGATCGCCCTCGGCGTTCACCAGAATTTCGGGCTCGGAGCCCTCCATGACGGCCATGGCGGAGTTCGTCGTGCCCAAGTCGATGCCAAGAATCTTAGCCATTGTGTACTGCCTCGCTTTCACAGTTTCACGTATAGATGAATGATGTTGAGATGCACTATAAAACCTTAGTCTGGTGCTGTCAAGTTTTCTCAACAACATTCAGTGAGACAAGCTCACTTCCCAGCACAATACGCGCCGAAATATGGTGCAGACACGACACGAAGCTTCTGTTGCCAAACTAAAACAATGCTGTTATCAGGGGGAATTCAAAGAAATTGAGTGCGTGCCTCTTCACTTTCCTAAGCGCTTCTCGTGAAGCGATATATGAATGATTTATGTCTATGAGTCGATCGCTCATTGCAAAACGAGCCCGGCATTCCCTTCTTCTCGTCGTCGAACAGAGAGCTGCTGTTTATATATAATGTAATGCGACGGTACTGCCAGGGTAAGAGAGGCCATTATGCTCCCATCCGAATCTTCGCTTCCTATCGCGCGCCGGGCCACTTGGCGTGACACGGAATGCCTCGAGCTGGTCTGCGGCATCGCCAACGCCGGTGGAGGTCGCCTCATTCTGGATGCCGACGTAGACAGCCGCGGCGCCGTGAAGCGACGCACAAGCCGCCTCATGAAAACCATTCCCGGGCTTATCGCGCAATCGCTCAACCTCACCTGCGCGGTGGAATTGGTGCTCGATAGCGGTCGTTTCTGTTTGGAGGTGGTTATTCCGCCGGCCAATGACCCTATCAGCTTCCGCGGTATTTTCTTCTTCTATAAAGATGGCGAGAACCACATCCTTGACGACGAGGCGCTCGATCGGCTCATGCAGCGCGACATGGAAGTCGACGTCAAATGGGAGCAGCGTCCTGTGGTGCAGGCCAGTCTGGACGATTTGAACATGGGCCTCGTCACGCGCTTCACCGGCGCGGCTCGTGATACCGACCTCACCGTCGACCTCGACGAAGCCTCGGCCATCGAGCAGACGCTACGCCATGCGGGCCTCATGACCGGCGTCGGCACTCCCACCAATGCCGGCATCCTTTTGCTGCACAACCGACCGCACCAGTACATTCCCGGCGCCACGGTGCGCATCGGGTTTTTCGGAAGCCACGGCGGCACGCCCATCTACGAGGACGAGGTCTTCGGTTCCCTCATCGAGCAAGTGCACTCAACCGTCGAGCTGCTCTTTGAGAAGTACCTACCGGAAGAGGAGCCGGCCCCGCACGGCACCTACCGTCTCGGCACCGCCGGTGGCCATGGTCGACCGCCTCGGGATGCGGTGCACGAAGCCGTGCTCAACGCGCTCGCCCATAAGAACTACGACAGCGGCGCCCCCGTGCAGGTGAGCGTGTTCACCGACCGCCTCTGCATCGACAACGTGGGCCGACCGCCCCGCACCTGGACCGTGGGCGCGCTCCTCGGACGCCACACATCGCGGCCCAACAACCCCAATCTCGTGGCGGCCCTGCGCTCGCTCGGCATCATCGACGGCTGGAGCAACGGGGTCTCGCGCATCCGCATGAGCTGCATGGAAGCCGGCACGCCCGAGCCCATCTTCGAACTACGCGACGACGAGACTATGGTGTGCTTTCCCATGGATTCAGACAGCCTTTTGACCGCCTCGATAACGCACGCGAACGCCATCAGCGCCGCACCAGTGGCCCGAGCTGACCTGCCCGAAGTGCAGCAGACGGCACGAGCCCGGGCGACCCAGCAGGACACGAGCCTCACGCTGAATGACGAGAAAGTGCTCGCCATGCTCGACATCGACGGGCGCCTCACCGCGCCGCGCATCGCCAAGAACCTCAACATCAGCGAGAGCACCGTGCGCCGCAGCTTCCGCCGGTTGCGCGATTTGGGGCTCATTGCCCGCATCGGCTCGGACAAGTCGGGGTTCTGGCAGGTTCAGTAGCCCGTCGCACCCTTCTTCGAACTTGCTCAACCAGATCTGAAAACAAGACTGCCCGCACGTCCTGATCCGTGCGGGCAGTCCATGGAGTTGGCCGCCGGTCGCGCGTCCTGATCCGTGCGACTCGTCGGCCTCTGCGGCCGCTTGCGCCCTTAGGCCTTATGGGCGACTCGGGCCGCGCGAGTATCTTCGGTTCCCGTCGTAACCGTGCTGGTAAGCGAGTTGTTGAAGTCGTCAATCCTGCGGGCGTAACCGAGGCGGTTCGCCACTACCACGGCAGCGTAGCCCACCGTGAGCAGAACGCCAATGAGCATCACCCAGTGCACCCAGCAGTGGGGCTCGTCGAAGGCGCCCAGAGCCGTGGCGTCGTCCTCGATGACCTCGCCGCCGACACGCGTCACCGTGGGCTCCTCGTTATCGAAGGAGACGCTTGCGGCCATGGGGACGTCCTCGTCGAGAATGATGCCCGCCACAGCCCCGAACTGCTCGGCCACGGTAGCAGCGCGCTGGCTTCCGACCATCGTCGTCACCACGCCGGCAATGGCATCAGCCGGAGTCGTGGCCCCCGCCGGCATGCCCGCGCCCAGGCTCGAACGCGGCGGCAGAAGCGGGTTGCGCGGCGGCACCACCGTAGAGCCGGCCGGGCCGATGGTGAAGGTACCGGGAACAACCTGCACGTCGTAATTGTTGCGGATCTCGTTGCCGTTGGCATCCTTGCTGAGAGGCAGCACCGTGCCATTGAGCAGGGCGCTGTGTCCGTCATAGCCCGAGGGCAGTTGCGCGGCGCCCGACCCGAGGAACGTAGCGCCGCTCATGTCGCTGCCAGCCGCCACCGCGGCACCGCCGTTCAAACCATTCTCGGAGGGCGGCAGGAAGTAGAAGTAGGCAAGCTGGGGGCCTTCGGCGTCTTCGGTCAGAGCCGGACGCACCGTGACGTTGATCGTAACCTCGCCGCAGCGCACCACCGCGTCTCCCGGAGCGACCGCTGTCACCTTGCCCGTGGTGGCAACCTCGGCCACAGCCGGGTTTTCGGAAGCCCACGTGCCGCCAGAAGCGGCAAAACGGTGCAGATCGCGAACCTCGCCCACATACAGGGTGAGCTGATGCTCGTTGTCCGAGTCATCGACGGGCTTGTTCGCGGCGGGCTCGGACAGCGCAGGCTGCTCGGGAGCGTCCACGTCAGCGTCAGCGCCTGTACCGGTATCGCCGTTATCGGTGCCGGGCACGTCGCCTTCTTTGCCGAAACCGTTGTCATTTTCGGCGTTGTCGCCATCACCTTCACCGACGTTCTCATCACCCGGAATTACGGACTGCTCAGGATTGGTCGGGTCGGCAGGCCCGTTCGGCTTGTCGCCCTCATCGTCACTGGGCGTCGGCATGGCGAACGCAAAGGGAGCATTGAGCACATCAGTGGAGAACGTGAGAGCGTTGGGATTGATATCGCCCTGAGTCGTAAGGGGCTTTTCCAGCGTTATTTCAGTGACCGTGTCGGGGCCATCAATGCGATACGCCTTCATTTCGCCCGCAAACATGCCATTCCACGTCACGGTAACGCGGTAGCCCATGTCAGAAAGCGTGAGCGGATCGCCTGCCTCGTCAACAAGGCCGAGGCGGTAGATGCGGTACAGCCCGTATCCCTCTTCCAGAGCCTTCTCCATGGCGGTCTTGCCTTCGTCGTTTACCGCCACATCAACCGTCAGCCGCGCTCCTTCGGGAAGCGCACCCGCAGCGGTCAGCTCCACCGTCACATCATCGGTGTCGACGGTCAGGACGGCCGCATTGTTTTGCAGGCCATCGGACGTCGGAGCATCGAGGGGGCCGTCGTCTTTCTGGGCGGGCGTCTCGCTGGCGCCATCATTCGTCGGCGTCGAAACGCTCTCGGACGCCTTCTCCGGAGCATTTTCAGGCGGCGTTGGCTCCGTCGTCTTCTCGCCCACTTCACCATCGAAGCCTTCGACGGCCAGCGCAGCATCGGCAAACACCGAGACGTTCAGGAACGAGAGCGCCATAAGCAGAGAGAGCGCGACCGCCACGATCTTTCCCTCGAGGCAGTTACGCGCGTCGGCGAATCGCTGTATTGTGTTCATTTCCACCAACTTCTCCTTAACCCCGGCGGCTTTTTCGCCGCCTTGCATCCTCACATTTCAGGCTGTGAGTGCGATACCGAAAACACCGGCGATACGCATAATGCAGAGTGATTTCAATATCGATGAGAATTCTACGCAGCTTTAAAGAGGAAGTCGCTTTTGCGGTAAGTTGATAGGATATTGATAGGGTAATGACATTGCATTTGATATGAATTTGTCATTCTTCTGTTCTGAAATGGAAATGACAGGCAAGAAAAAGCGGCCGAAGCCGCCATAAGGAAAGTCCTTCAGAGAAATTTGCTAAACGGCGCCGCGAACCAGAGAGGCCAATTCATTGCGATCATGGAACTCCCTGGGGCGATCGGGGCGTGAAACCTCCACGACATCGCCCTCCCAGGTGGCTCCCGCATCGCCGAACTTCGAGGAATGCACGATGCGCTGGAAGCGCACTCGTGAGTTGGCAGGCAGCTCGGCTAATTCGAACCCATAGGTAAGGTTCGAGAGAATCGCCTGCAACGCGTCGACCACCTCATCATCGGGGCTCAGACGCACCACTCCCATCTCGCTGTTGTAGAGCAGCCCCGGCGCAACGAAGATTGTGCGGATCCGTTCCTGACGCTTCTTTTCGGCCCAGTGAATGGCAACGCAGGCAGCGACAATAACGACCCACCAGACAACCGTCACCACGATATCGAGAGGGTTGTCCACGAGATCGAACTGCAACGCATGCCAAATCCAGAGGAAGGCAACGGAAGCCAGCAGAAGCACAGCGGCTATGATCCAGTTGCTCTTTCGCATACGACGTGACTCCTGAATGTTGCTTCTCGTGGGGCAACTCATTTTCATTTCGCCAATTTTACCCCTTTAAGGTACGACAGGCTACCTCATTTTGCGTGTTCATTTACTCAATTCGCAAGAAAGCCCGCTGCAGCAGCAACGGGCTTTCAATGGATTTCGATAAAAGAGACTCCGGAAGACTCCGCGTTCAATCGCACTTACCGAAAATTGAGAGTTAGTCCTCGACGATCTCCGGGATAGCACCCATGGGGCACTCCTCGACGCAGTCGCCACAAGCGATGCAAGCTTCCTCGTTCACGGCGTCGGCAACGCCATTGACGACCTCGAGCACTTCCTGGGGGCACGCGTCAACGCAGATGCCGCAGCCGATGCACTCGTCAGCTTCAATTACGGGATGAGACATGGGAAGCTCCTTCGTTCTCGGGTGATAATCCTCGTCTATGAAGCAGGGGCTTTCCGCCCCCCGTTACTTCACTGCGCAAGATACCATGAAAGAGCCAAAGCGCAAGTAGAAATAGAAAACTTTTCAGGGGGCGGCTAAGGAGTGCGTAACGAACTAGCAAATACGGGGAAGCTGCTCGCCGACGAGCATGTCCAAGATGCGGGTGCTACCGAAAGCGGTGCGCAGGAACACCTTGGGGCCGCGGGCCGGGTCGGCCTCGGTCACGCGCCCGATAATGGCGGCGTCGTCACCATAGGGACTCTTCCGCATGGCGGCCAACGCCGCCTCAGCCTCATCGGCGGCCACCACACAGACCATCTTGCCCTCGTTGGCCACCTGCATCACGTCGTAGCCGAGCATCTCGCAGGCGCCCAGCACGGCGTCCTTCACGGGAATGGCATCCTCGTCCACGGTGATGTCGGTGCCGGACTGCTCGGCCAGCTCGTTCAGCGTCGAGGCAATGCCGCCGCGCGTGGGATCGCGGAAGCAACGGGTGTGCGGCGCCGCGGCCAGCACATCGGCGATGAGGTGGTTCAGCGGTGCCGCATCGCTTTCGATGTTCGCGGAGAAATTCAAGCCCTCCCGGCAGCTCATGATGGTGATGCCATGGTCGCCCAGGGTGCCGCTCACCAGCACTGCATCACCGGGACGAATTTGCGCGCCGCCCAAGTTCACGCCCTCGGCGAGAGCGCCCACGCCACTCGTATTAATATAGATGCCGTCGCCATGGCCCCGGTTCACCACCTTGGTGTCGCCGGTGACGAACCGTACGCCGGCCTCGCGCGCCGCCTCGGCCATGGAAGCGCAGATGCGGCGCAGGTCATCCATGGGAAAGCCCTCTTCCAGAATGAAGGCGCAGGAGAGATACAGCGGGCGGGCGCCGGAGGTGGCCACGTCGTTCACGGTGCCGCACACCGCCAAACGGCCGATGTCGCCGCCGGGAAAGAAATGCGGCGTCACCACGAAGCTGTCCGTGGAGTAGGCGATGCGCTCACCCGGCGCGAGGGCCGGCAGCACCGCCGCGTCATCGCCGCGCAGAAGCTCGTCGGTGCCGTAGGCCTCGAAGAACACCTCGTCGATGATGCGCTTCATCATGGAACCGCCGGAACCATGCCCCAGCATTACCTTCTCGTCTGCCATTACATAAACCTTCCCGTGGTGGTAAGCACCAGCTTGCCGTTCTTCACGCCCTTGGTGCCCAAAATGAGGTTGGCCACGCTTTGCACGAGGCCCGTTTCACCGCGCATGACGATAACCTCCAAGCACATATGCTCGTCCACATGTACGTGCATCGTGGAGATGATGGTGTCGAAGTAGTCGTGCTGAATGGTGTGCAGCTTCTCCTGCAGATCGTTGGAGTGGTGGTCGTAAATAATGGTGAGCGTGCCCATGACAAGGCCCCCAGGCGTTGCGCACTCTTCTTCCACGAGGGCGTCGCGCACCAAATCGCGCACCACTTCGCTGCGGTTCTTCGCCAGGCCGCGGCGAGCCACCAGCTGGTCGAACTCCATGAGCAGCCCCTCGGGCATGGCCACGGAGAAACGAACAAGGTCGTTGCTCATCGGTCGCGCCGCCTAGACGCGGGCGACGGTGAAGCCGGCGGCATCCTTCGCGTCATCTTCCATGGCCTCTTTGGCCTCGTCAAGTGCGGCGCGCACCTCGTCGAGCAGGCGCATCACGTCATGCAGCTTTTCCCCCACCGTGGCAAACCCGGCGTCGGAGGCCAAATGCCCCAGATCGTGCGCATGGCGGCGCTCGAGCTTAATGTGGTCGTCGATCTGGTCGATCATCATTTCCAGCTGGCCGGTGTTGACTCCATTGGTGCACATGGGCGCCTCCTTGGAATTTGCTACTATATACAGGAATGTTTTATCGCGAGTGCGAGCGCAGCGCAAGAGGGAGTGTGATTTCTTCCGTGAAAAGTAACATTTTTGAGGTAACGGGCGAATCGGTGCTCATGCTGTACGGCAGCCACCTGACCGGCGCGCCAACCTCCACGCTGCTCGTGCTGAGCGAGACCCCTTTGGGCGACGCAGCCTTGGAGGCCCTAGAGAAATCGGCGGTGAGCTTGGAGTTCGGCACTGCCCCTCTGGCGCAGGTGGTCGTGGAAACCGCCGAGGGCAAGCTGGGCGCGGAAGACGTGCGAACCATCGTGGAAGGCCTCGACCCCGTGGCGCTTGTGGCCTGCGACGCCTTCGCCGCCGAGGCGCTTTCGGCCGCCTACCGCACACCGGTGACCCTGGATGCCGACAATCGCCTGATGGGCCGCACCGCCGCCATCTTCCAAGACTTCGAAGGCATGATGAACACCCCCGCCGACAAACAACGCGCCTGGGCGCTCCTGAAGAAGCTGCGGTAGAGAGACCTTCTGAATAGCGAAACTCCAATTTCACTATTTTTTCGCTATTTTGGTTGTTTTACAAACAGTGCTTCAAAAGTCGGGCGGCCGCCAGGGCACAGTGGCTCTGGCGGCCTTTCGGGCGCGTTGTGCCGAGACGGCCTACAGGCTCGTGACCACCGTTTCGGCAGCGTCCAGAAGCTCGTTTACCTCGTCGGTGGTGGCCGCCTCGGCGTAGATCCGCACGAGCGGCTCGGTGCCGGAGGGGCGCATCATCACCCAGGCGTCGCCTTCCAAAAGCAGCTTCACGCCATCGCGACGATCCACGTCCAGCACGCGCTTGCCGGCAATCTCGTCGGCCGTGTACGTGGGCACGGTTTCGGCGCGGAAGCGGGCCATCTGATCGTCGGTGACAGAAAGGCCGCGGCGAGCGAACTCCAAGCGGCCGATATCGGCGAGCATCTCGTCGATGATCGTGCCCAAGTCCTTCCCCGACTGGGCCATGCATTCCGTGAGCAAAAGCGCCATGAGCAGGCCGTCGCGTTCCTTCACGTGATCGGGAAGCCCGATGCCGCCGGACTCCTCGCCGCCGATCATGACGCCGCCCTTTTCCATCTCGCCGTAGATCCACTTGAAGCCGACGGGCGTACTGACGAGCTCCAGCCCCAGCTTGCGGCACATGCGGTCGAGCATGGCCGACGCCGTCACCGTGGACACCACGCGGCCCGTCTCGCCGCGGTCGACCATGTGCTTCGTGAGCAGCGTGATGATGCGGTGAGCGTTCACGTAGTTGCCGCGCGAGTCGCCAGCGGCAATGCGGTCGGCGTCGCCATCGTTGATGAACAGGGCATCGTAGCCCAGCTCGCCCACTTTCGCGAGGCCTTCATCGACCCAAGGCTGAATGGGCTCGGGATGCAGCCCGGCAAAGGTGGGGTCCTCCGTGTTGTGGATTTCCACGACCTCCACGCCCATGTCGCGCAGAAGGCCAGCCAGATAGTGGCGGCCGGCGCCGTAAAGCGGATCGCACACCACGCGCAGGTTGGCGCCGCGGATGGCCTCGACGTCGACCAGCTCGCGCAGGGCGGCCAGGTAGTCGGTCATGAGGTCGGCCGTTTGGAAGGGGCCGAGAATGTCCGTCGGCTCGGGCGGCAGCACGGCTTCGACGCGGTCGGTGAACTCGGCGGGGCTCGCGCCGCCGTCGGCCATGCGCAGCTTCACGCCCAGATACTCGGCGGGGTTATGGGAGCTCGTGAGCATGATGCCGCCCACCGCGTCGTCGTTATGGGCCACCGACCAGCACAGCGTGGGCGTGGGGCAATAGTCCTCGGTGAGCAGCACGTTGAAGCCCTCGCCTGCGGCCACCTGCGCGGCCAGCTCGGCATAGGCGTGGGCGTCCTGGCGGCAATCATGGCCGACGATGAGCGTACCCGGGGCTTGCGGATCGCGGCCAGCGGCCACGGCCTCCTCCTTGAAGATGCGGGCCGCCGCCGCGACGACGCGGTTCAGATTGTCGGGCGTGAAATCTTCGCCGATGATGGCGCGCCAGCCGTCGGTTCCAAAATGAATGTCAGCCATGAGCAATGCCTCCTGGGCCTTTTCTGCGAGTTTTGTTGCGAGAACGATTATAGAGGATGCGAGCCATAGAAGTCGCCTTTTCGTTGAAGGCGGCTTTCTTTGGGCGCGGGTGAGGCGGGGGCGCGAGTCGGAGGACGGTTCTCTCGACTCCTGACTTGCCCTAAGCGAGTCAGGAGAACCCCCTAACTCGCTGGCCGCCCTGACCATGCGCTTTCCATCAAATATAGCGGCAAGCCATCCCAACCTGATACCATAGCGTCATGCGATTCAAGAGCGCAAAACCTGCGTCGTCGTTTCCAAGAAAGAAGGCTCCCATGGCGAACGCCCTGCTTGCGAAAGATCCCGCCGAAACCTGCGTACTGGTGACGGGGGGTGCCGGGTTCATCGGTAGCCACACCGTGGTGGAACTGCTCGAGCGTAACTACCAGGTCGTCATCGTGGACGACCTGAGCAATTCCAGTCGCGAGGCCGTGCGGCGCGTGGGCGAAATCACCGGCGTGGCGCCCGTGTTTGCCGATCTGCCCAACGAGGAAGAGGCCGAGGCCGTCGCGGCTGTGGCCGGCGCTGCGGTACGCAAGGTTGCGCCGGGGCCCTCTCTCACCTTCTACGAGGCGAACATTCTGGACCGCGCGGCCCTGGAGACCATTTTCACCATGCACGCCGTGGACGTCATTATCCACTTCGCCGGCTTCAAAGCCGTAGGCGAGTCGGTGGCCAAGCCGCTTGAGTACTACTGGAACAACATCGCCGGCACCCTGGTTCTGTGCGAAGTTGCTCGCGAGCACGGCTGCAAGAACATCGTGTTCTCGTCGAGCGCCACCGTGTACGGCGAGCCGGAGTTCGTGCCCATCACTGAGAGTTGCCCGAAGCACGACGCCACCAACCCCTATGGCTGGACCAAATCGATGCTCGAGCAGATCCTTTCCGACCTGTACACGGGCGATAACGAGTGGAACGTCGTGCTGCTGCGCTATTTCAATCCCATCGGCGCCCACGAATCCGGTCGCATCGGCGAGGATCCCAAGGGCATTCCGAACAACCTGCTGCCCTATGTGGCTCAGGTGGCCGTAGGCAAGCTGGAGCAGGTCGGTGTGTTCGGCGACGACTACCCCACCCCTGACGGCACCGGCGTGCGCGACTACATTCACGTGGTGGACTTGGCCCGCGGCCATGTGGCGGCGCTCGATTGGATGGCCGGGCGCGTGGGTACCGGCGCGCCGATCGGCGTGGGCTCGGTGGCCGGCGAGCCGGCGGAAGACGGAACGCGCCGGGGCGTGGGCATCTTCAACCTGGGCACGGGGAAGGGCTCGTCGGTACTCGACGTGATTCACGCCTTCGAGGCTGCGTGCGGTCACGAGATTCCCTACCGCATCATGGCCCGGCGCCCCGGCGACATCGCGGAGTGCTACGCCGACGCCACGAAGGCCCGCGACGAGCTGGGCTGGACGGCCGAATACGACATGGCCCGCATGTGCGAAGACGGCTGGCGCTGGCAGTCCCAGAACCCCGACGGCTACGGGGACGCGGAATAGGCGCAGGAGCTTCTCGTGCCCATTTCTCGCAGAACTAGCGCTTTGCGAGGACAATAATTTCGACTTGTTAGAGTTTGCCAGGCGCTCAATAATAGTGCGAATTAGATGATCGTATTCGATTCGCATATTAATACATGAATTACATTATACATAGCAATTCGGTGCGTACTTGAACCTATGCACATGCCTAACAAGTCGAAATTTCCGCCCGAAATCGCCCTCCAGATCTGCCGGAGACTTTCGCTCTCTGATCCCGCCGCTTGCCTCGCCCGATCAACCCATTTGCCTCTTTGCCAACATCTTTTCAAGCGCAAGAACAGCAGTGCCAGCTCCTAATGCAGCCCCCAGCGTATCGGTGAGCCAGTCGGCGGGGTCGCACATGCGGCCGGGGACGAAGGACTGGTGGAACTCATCGGTCACGGCGTAAAGACTGGCGAGGGCGACGGCGACGAGCGCGAGCTTTCCCCATCCCAGCGCGGGCCAGGTGCGCCGCGCGGCCACAACGAGCAGCACACCGAATATCAGGTACTCGGTAAAATGAGCTGCCACATTCACGATGTCGGTATCGGGGCCGAAAACGGGGGCAGCAAGGCCCACGAGCCAACGCTTGATCGCGGCCAGCGGGCCGGTGCCGTCGAAATCGCTGCCGGTGTGGGCGGACATGAAGAAGATCACGCCCGTCCACAGGGCGACGATAACCCAGGAGAGTATGAGGTGGGCTCGCTGCGACACAGGCGCTAGACTTCCGGAGCAAGAACGAGAATCTGCTTCGGATCGCTCACGAGCAGGTCGGGTTCCCAGCCTTCGGCGGCGAAATCGGCCGGGTCATGGTAGCCCCAGTCCACACCGACCGCATAGCAGCCGGCATTGCGGGCCACGTGGATGTCGCCCGGGGAGTCGCCGATGTACACCGTGCGCGCCGGCGCGCTTCCCAGCTCTTCAATGGTGGTGAGCAGCCCTGTGGGGTCGGGCTTGCGTGGGAAGTTCTGCGGGCCGCCTTCCCCATGCTGCACATCCACAGCGTCGGGGAGACACTTGTTCATGATGAACTGCACGCCTCCATCGAACTTGTTCGACAGCACGCCCAGCTTGCAACCGCGCCGACGCAGCTCGGCAAGCAGGGCGGGGATGCCCGGATAGGGCTTCGTCAGGTCGTTGGGATAGGTGCCGTAGTTCTCCTTCCAGCGGGCGAGGCAGGCGTCGGCCACGTCCTGGGGCGTGCCCTCGGGCACTGCCTGGTACATGAGCGCCTTCACGCCGTTGCCCACATAGGAGTTGATCTCCTCGCGGGTGCGCGGGAGCAGGTTGAATTCGGCGAGCGCATCGTTAGTGAGCACGACGAGGTCGTCAAGCGTGTCGAGCAGCGTGCCGTCCACATCGAACACAAACGTATCGAAGGGCGGCGTTGGTTTTTCAGCAGCCATGAGGCTTTGGTCCTTTCAAGCTTTTATAGAGCCACATCATTGTAACGGTTGCCCGCTTCCAATGCGGAAACAGCCTTCTGACTGTTAGGTTAAACCCACGGTTGTTCAGAAAAGAGACTTTCCATGAATCCTTCGAAACGAGTAGCCATCATCACGGGCGCGTCCTCCGGGCTGGGGCGCGAGTTCGCGCGGCAGCTAGATGCGCAGCAGGTGGCCGACGAGCTGTGGCTTGTTGCGCGCAACGAGAAGGCCCTGACAGACGTGGCCGGCGAGCTGGACACGCCCTCCCGCGCGGTAGCCGCCGACCTCACCAGCGAGGCCGACATCGCGAACATTCGCGCAACGCTTTCCGCGGAAGACCCCCGCGTCACGTTCTTGGTGAACGCGGCCGGCTTCGGCAAGTTCGGCGATTGGCAGACCATCTCCGATGCCGCGGTGGATTCCATGATCGACCTGAACTGCCGCGGGCTGGTGGATATGACTCGTGCGACGCTGCCCTATATGGAACGGGGCAGCCGCATCATCCAGGTGGCCTCCGCCGCTGCTTTCACGCCCTTGCCCCATATGAATGTGTACGCCGCCACCAAGTCGTTCGTGCTGCACTACACGCGCGCCCTGCGCTGGGAGCTGCACGGAACTGGCATCACCGCCACGGCGCTCTGCCCGACCTGGGTGAAGACCGGCTTCGAGAAGGTGGCGCGCACCTCCGGCGGCGGCCACGACGTGGGGCACCTCCTCGGCGAGCAAACGCCGCAGGACGTGGTGCACCGAGCGCTTTGCGCGAACAAGGCCCATTTCGCTGTGGCCTGCGCGAGCCCTCAGTCGGCGGCGCTGCGCCTCATCGGCAAGGTCGTTCCCTCTTGCATCACCATGGCCGGCTGGGACGTGCTGCGTCGGTTGTAACTTTCCCTCGAAAGGAACCCCCTCATGAACGATACCTCTTCCACGCCTTCCACGACCCCCATCCCCAACAACTACGGCGTTGCCACCTCCATGGCCGACGTGCAGAACCAGATCAACGAGATGGAGGCCTTCTTCGAAACCGGCGCCACCCTGCCCGTGGACTTCCGCCTGCGCCAGCTGCGCCGGCTGCAAGCCTACTTGCTTGCCCACGAGCGGGAGGCCCTGGACGCCCTTCATGCTGACTTGGGAAAGTCCGCCTTCGAGTCGTACGCCACCGAGTTGGGGCTCGTTTACGACGAGATCCGCCTTTACCTGAAGAAGCTGCGCCAATGGGCGCGGCCGCGGCACGTGCCTACACCACTTGCGCACTTCCCTTCTTCGTCCACGGTGTACCCCTACCCCTTCGGCGTGGCGGCCGTGCTGTCACCGTGGAACTACCCGCTGCAGCTGACGCTCATTCCGCTGGTGGACGCCATCGGTGCGGGCAACTGCGTAGCTATGAAGCCGTCGAAGACCTCGCCGCACACGTCGCAGTTTCTGCGTGACATGTGCCGCGAGCTGTTCGATCCGCGCTACGTGTACTGCTGGCACGGTTCAAACGAGATGAACGACTGGCTCTTGCAGGTGGAATTCGACAAAATCATGTTCACCGGCAGCCCGCGTGTGGGGCGCGAGATCATGACGGCCGCGGCCCAGAACCTGACGAGCGTCACCCTGGAGCTCGGCGGCAAGAGCCCTGTGTTCATCGCCACCGATGCCGACATCCGTCGCGCCGCCCAGCGCATCGCCTGGGGCAAGTGCCTGAACTCGGGCCAGACCTGCGTGGGGCCCGACTACGCGCTTGTGCACGAGGATGTGACCGACGAGTTCGTGGAAGAATTGCAGCGGTGGATTCACGAGTACTACGGCGAGGACGTGCTGGCCAGCCCCGACTACCCGCACATGATCAACCAGAAGCACTTCGACATGGTGTGCCAGCTCATCGACGATCGCCCCCAGGGCACCCGTATCGCCTTCGGCGGCCGGCGCAACCCCACGATGCTGCAGATTGAACCGACCGTGGTGACGGGCGTGCGCATCGATGACCCGCTCATGAGCCAGGAGATCTTCGGCCCGGTGCTGCCCGTCATCACCTGGCGCGACGTGGACGAGGCGCTGGACATTGTGCGGTCGATCAAGCATCCGCTGGCCTGCTATATCTTCTCGGAGAGCCGTCCGTTCCAGCAGCACATCCTGGATGCGGTGCGCTGCGGCGGCGCCACCATCAACGACGTGGTCATTCACGCGAGCAGCAATCGGATGGGCTTCGGCGGCGTGCAGAACTCCGGCATCGGCGCCTACCACGGCAAAGTGGGCTTCGACGCCTTCACTCACTACAAGTCCACCATGAAGAAGTCGACCCTCATCGAGACCGGCATCCGCAACCCGCCCTTCAACGAAAGGAAAATGCGCCTGCTGAAGCTGGTCATGCCGGGGAAGTAGCGAGCGCTGCGCCCTTCTTCCCGCCGCACCTCCCCGTAGGGGCTGACCTTGGTCAGCCCTCGCGAGCGGGACAACCGCTCACGACAAAACAGGGCTGACCAAGGTCGCCCCCTACGGGGATCTGAGCGGGAGCCAAGAGAGCGGTTCTCTTGGCTCTTCAAGTCGGTTATTCCGCCCAGCGGTAGAGGACTGGGCCGGCACCGATCTCGAAGTGGCATTGGGCGATGCCGAGATCCATCTGGGTGAAGGCTCCGCGCTTGGTGGTCGCCCGCACCACCGGCGCGCCGTCCTCTTCGACGCCCAGCGCAAAGGAGAACTTCTGCTGGTTCAGGGCCGTGGGCGCGAGCAGGGCCGCATCCACTCCGCGCTGGAACCACTCCGGAGCGTCGGCGTAGCCCGGCGCCACCTCCTGAGGCGCCTTCGACCGGTGCGGCGTGCCCTGCGTGGCCCCGTACCCGAGGGCCACCACGGCCGTCAGCTTCTGGCCCAGGTCCACGTTGTAGGCGCGGTTCACCACCTTGTAGGTGCCGCCGACCCAACAGCTGTTCAGCCCGAGCGACTGGGCCAGCAGCACCAGCTGCTCGCCGTAGTAACCCAGAATGCCGTCGAGCTCCTTGCACTCAGGCCCCACGAGCGCCAGGTAGTTGCGCACATTTGTGAAGTTCACAAGCCGCGCCTTAAAGCCGGTAAAAGCCCGCGGCTCATCAAGCACAAGCTGAATGTTCAGGTTCGCTTCCTCGTTCACCCGGGCAATGGCCTCCCGCAGCACCTCCACCGCCTCGGGCGCGAGAGGCTCGTCGGTGTAGCTGCGCACGGCATGGCGCGCCTCAATCGCCTGCATCGGCGTGAGCTGTCCGGCGGAAAAGGGAAGGAGCGCACAGGGATCAGGTTGCAGAGCGGCCATGGAAGTCCTTTCAGCGAAGTTGCCACGCCCAGCATAGCACAAGCAAGATGCGCTCGAGTAGCGATTGCCCTCGTCCCGAATATCCGAATTCCACATGCTCACGAATTACCGACGTTGAATAATCCGATCGGACACACTTTTTGAAACTTAACCCTATCCCCGCCCAAAAAAGAACGACCCCGCCGGAAGGCAGGGTCGGGAAGTTCATGGAGCGGGCGACGGGACTCGAACCCGCGAATACAAGCTTGGGAAGCTTGGGCCTTACCACTTGGCGACGCCCGCGTGCTGTTGAATTATACGCTATTGGCTCCCATTCGTTCCACCCAAAAGGTAAATCCACAATCTCGGAACGTCACGCCGCCCGCAGCCGTGCAAACCCGTGGCCGCCTTGATGTCCGCCGGTTACGGGAGGCCGGTGCTCAGAGATCGGATGAACCCGGAGCGGTCTACGATCCTTTGCCCCTAGTCAAAGAGCCGGTCAGTAGTGATGTCGGTAATGCCAACAGCAAGGCCGTGACGACCGCAGAGCGAGTGCTGCACCTTGTCGCAGGCAATCCGAAAATTAGTGCACAGAGTATCGCGGTTGGCTTAGGAATGAGCAAGCGACATATCGAGAGAGTGATGGCAGGTCTTCGTGATGAAGGCATCCTGATTCGCGAACAAGCGCCAAGACCGGCCTCGCGCAGACCGGCGACACGAACAAGATCCTCCCGTTCGTGTGCCTTGCGGCATTGGCCGCATTGGCAGCAACGCTGGCCGTGCTGCGTGAGAAGCGCTGCAATCGCGCCGACGATGAAACCGAAAGCGAAGAGAAGGAGGAGGATTCGGAAGAGGAGGATAGCAAAGACGAATGAGCCTGCGATAGCGAGTAGAAGTCCCACCCAAAGCGAGCGCCCTGCAGATGCAGGGCGCTCGGCAGTTTAACGAACATTCCAGCGACCGTGATTCTCGATGCTGCGCTTAGTGGCCGAGGCCACTTCGTCGACAATCTCGCGAGTGACGAACTTTCGTGGGTCAACTCCTAAAGCAACGCAAAGCTTAAGGAACTCCTCCACGCGCATTTCGCGTTGACCATCGAGAATATACCAGAGCCGTTTCTTCTCAATATTCGTCCTTCGAGCAAGCTCTGCCACGCTCAAACCTCGCATGAGACGAAGAGCCGACATTGTTTCGCTGATCGAACATTGACTATCTAGCAAGCAAAATGGCCTGACAAAACTCTACATAAGATTGATCATCGCACTTTTGAACTTTCAAGTTAGTCCTCTCCTGATGCTTTTGTGCCAACCAAAGACCATCCGGAGCTCTCAGATTGAAGCTTCACCATGCGAGAGAACAGACCGTTCTGCTCTAATAGTTCAGCCGGGGATCCCTGCTCTACGACACGCCCTTCATCGAGCACCACGATCTTGTCGGCGTTCATCACCGTGCGCATACGGTGCGCGATAACGATGACGGTCTTTCCTGCGAGCAGATTGGAAAGCGCTTCCTGTACCTGAGATTCGTTCTCTACATCAAGAGATGCGGTCGCCTCATCCAGCAGGACGATGGGCGAGTTCTTCAAAAGCGCGCGGGCGATCGATATACGTTGGCGCTCACCGCCCGAAAGCTTGCTGCCATTTTCCCCGATCATAGTGTCATAGCCCTGCGGCAGCTTGCGCACGAAATCGTCGCACATGGCAGCCTTGGCGGCTGCCAGCACTTCTTCGTCCGTCGCGTCGCGGCGACCGAGACGGATATTGCCCATCACCGTGTCATCGAAGAGCAGCACGTCTTGGAAGACCACGGAATAATCCTTTAGGAGCGCTTCTGGATCGATAGTGGACGCATCAACGCCTCCCACGAGAACGCGACCGCCGTCGGCATCCCAGAAGCGCGCCGCCAGCTTGGTGAGGGTCGATTTGCCCGACCCGGAGGGACCGACCAATGCGGTCACATCGCCTTCCTTTGCGACAAAGGATACATTGCTGACGACGGGTTCGTCGCCTTCACCGTAAGAGAAAGTAACGTCCTCGAACGTCACATCGTGGCCCTGGGGCGAGAAGTCCTCGCTTCCTGTGGCAGCAACCTCATCGTAGAGCGCTTTCATGCGAGGAGCCGCAACCTCGGTGGCCATGAACAGCTCGGCGAGCATGAGCATCGACTGATCGAAGGGGGCGTAGATGCGCGAGACCACGAGCAAGAAGCCGAACATGACCATGAACCCGATGGAGCCGTCGGCGAGCATGAGCGAACCAGCAAGGATAGTTGTGGCGATACCGAAACGCATGATTGCCTGGGTGGACTGAACGGGGATTCCGGCTCCGACTTCTGATTTGAACATCGTCTTCTCAAGTCGATCTATGTAACCGTCGGCTTGCTTGAGATAAGATGCGACTTGATTGGTGGCGCGAATCTCGCGAACGCACTCCAGCATCTCTTGGGTGTTTTCCGTCATGGCGAGCGCGCAAGCGCGTGTCTTGCGCATGAGCGGCGCAGAGAAGCGACGCGACCAGAACAGGATAGCGAAGGCGACCGGAACCGACCAAAGGGCCGCTATCGCCAACTGCCAGTTGAACACCAGAAGGCACACCGCGATGATCGCGGTCGAGATATAGGTGCCGTAAAGATACGGCAGCACGTGAGAGTAGACGTGTTCCATCGTGGTGGCATCGGTCATGATGGTTTCCGTCAGGTCGGCCAGATCGCGCTTGCCGAAGAACGATAGCGGAAGCTCCCGCATGCGCTCGCCCAAGCTGATGCGTTGTTTGCCGCTCTCGCGGTAGGTCTTGCCGTAGGTGTAGTCGTACTGGAACCAGTGCGCCACCCAGAGCACGACTGCGAAAACGACGAGTCCCACCGCATACGGAACCATGTCGGGCAGCGGCACACCTTCCGTCAAGGATGCGATGAGCTGTTCCATCAGGTAGAAGAAGAATCCAACGCCGAACATGGCGACAAGGTTCACGACCACGGTCCAGAAGGCTCCGAGACGAATGTTCTTCGCACCCTCCGCGGTGAGCGCGTACTTCTCTCTCATTCCCATTATCGTACGCCCCCTTCCGACGCAGATGATTCGCACACGACCACGGCCTCGTCCTCAATTGAAGAGTCCGACTTGATTCGCCAAAGAGCCGCACGCTGATATTCCTCCCACATACGGGCATAAAGTCCGTCACGAGCTAACAGCTCGTCATGGGTTCCCTGTTCCACGACGCGGCCATCCTCGATGACCACGATCTTGTCGGCCACCACGACCGTGGAAAGCCGATGGGCGATCATGAGGACGGTGCGGTCCCGAGCCAGCTCGGCGAAACCCTTTTGGATAAGCGCCTCGTTCTCCGGATCAGCGAAGGCCGTTGCCTCGTCGAGCACGACGATGGGCGCTTGCTTGCAGATAGCGCGGGCAAGCGCGATGCGCTGCTTCTCACCGCCCGAAAGGTGGACACCGGCCGTCCCCACCACCGTGTCAACGCCGTCGGGAAGCTTGGCGAGAATGTCGTCGCACTGGGCGGCGGCCAACGCGGACATCACGTCTTCGCGCGTGGCATCCGGGCGAGCCGCGGCGACGTTCTCGTAGATGGACTTTTTGAACAGCCGGTTGTCCTGGAACACGAAGGCGATGCTCTGCATGAGCTCGGCCGTGTCGATCGCGCGCACGTCGATACCGCCGATTCGCACCGAACCGGCACTGACATCCCAGAATCGCGGGACCAGGCTCGCCGCCGTGGTCTTGCCTCCGCCGCTAGGTCCGACCAAGGCGACCGTGGCCCCTTGGGGAACCTCGAAGCTCACGTCGGTCAGGGCATCGCGGTCTGCGTCTTCGTAGCGGAAGCAGACATTGTCGAAGGCGATGTCGTGCGCTCGCGGAGTCTCGGGATGCGCGGGCTCTGCGAGGACAGGCGAGCTCAAGATGCCATGAGTCCTGTTCGCAGCATCAGCTGAGATCTCGAACTCCTCCATCACGAACATGAGGCGCGTTATGGCAGTGGCGATGATGGCGGAGAAGATCGCATAGAACGCGAAATCGGCTATAAAGCCCGCGAACGCGGCGAAGCCCTCCGCCTCGGCACCAGGGGCGAGGAGGATGACCACTGGCACGAGAAAGATGGCGATACCCGTGATGACCGTGAGAGACGTCACCTGCGGCTTGGCGCATACCTTCACTGCATAGTTCTCAGCCATTTCGGAGTATTCGGTTATGGCGTCGTGGAAGGCCTTGAACGAGAAGACGGTCTGCTGAAAGACCTTCACGACGGGGATGCCGCGCACGTATTCGGTTCCGGTCTTGGCCATGTTCACCTGCGCTTGCATGTAGCGCTGCATGAAGTGCGCGTTCTTGCCCCCCATCATGGAGAACATGCACGCGATAGCGAGGACGGCCGCGATCAGACATGCGAGTCCCATGCGCCAGTCGAAGACGAACAGCGTGACGACAAGACCCAGTACCATAGCGATGGATCCGGCCGTATCGGGCGTCTTGTGCGCTATGAGCCCCTCTGTGGAGCCAGCGCACCCGTCGATGACGCGCCGGAGCGCGCCCGACGCATGGGTATCGAAGTAGCCGAGTTGCACCTTCATGAGATGGCTTAGGCAGGCTTTCCGCAAGTTGCTCGCCGTATGGAAGGCGCATGCGTGGGTACAGAGCAGCGCGAAGAAGTACAGCACGAGGCTCGCAACGGCCAGGAAGAACGCAAGCCACCCGTAAAGCGCCAGGTTCTCTGCTGCCGTCCAGTCAGGGGCGACCGCGATAAGGTCGCGCGCAACGAGCCAGATGCAGATATAAGGACCGAATGTGAGCAGCATGGCTATTGCGGACAGAGCGCAACCGACAGAGAGTAGCCAGCGCTTTCGACCTGCAAAACCGAGAAGATAGCCCAATCCCAGCTTGCGCGACGATTCGCTTGCCCCGTCAGCGGGGGGACCGGATGGCTTTGCCGGAGATTCGGACAACGATTCATCATGTTGCATATATACAGACTCCTTTCAATGCTTTATGAAACACTTAGCTAGAACCTATCGGAGATTCAGGCACCAGAAGCAAAGCACGGACTGATTCCGAACCTCTGCGAACAAAAGCCGAAAAAGAGGAACGACGTAATGTAAGGTATCGTGATTTGTGAGATCGGGGGTAACCCGCCCGTATTGGATTGACCTTTATGTTCTTTTAAATCTCAGAAGAAGCGCTCGCGCGGAACTCGCTCGGCGTGAAGCCCGTCGCTTCCTTGAAGGCCGAAGAGAACTTGGATGCATTTACATAGCCGACAGATAAGGCAATTTCACCAATTGGTACATCCGATTCGCGCAGCATGCGCGATGCTTGAGAGATTCGATAGTGGACGAGATACGAATGTATGCTCATTCCATAAACCTGCTTGAAGCAAGCCTGCATGCTCACATATGGAAAATCAAATTCGTCAGACAGCTGTTTGAGCGTCTTGGCTGAGCTAAGGTCGCACGTGATCGCTTCTTGGATAGCGTGCACTTTCTCGATTTGTGATCTGCGAAGGTATAGATCCTCTCCAGCATCACTCGAAGATGAGAGCGAATCCAATAAAAACAAAAGCTCTAACAACTTGATGCGCAAATACGTTTCCCGCTGAGAGTCGGGAGCTGTATATATTTCGGAGAATACATGATCAAGCGCCGACACGCCCTGTTTCACCACTTTGTGGTGAGAGCTGTTGCAGAAAGCGGATTGAATGTTTTTCAAGTTGACCGCAAAGCCGCTAAGCACACCTTTATTGATGCATTTTTGAGCGACGTCGATTTCAAATGACGCGGTGACGCCCCGATAGTACTTCAAAGGAAAACTGAAATCGCTCGAGTGCATTGTATGATCGTCGATACCTATATCCCCGGCTCCCAGAAAAAGGCTCTCATCTTTTGCCACATCCCATTCAATACGACCCTCACGACAATAGTTCAAGCACAGCATCTCGGCGTTGTCTTTAAGCCTGAACATTGATTTCGTTGACGTCATTCCAACGAAATCGTTGAAGCTCAGAGTCATACCGGGATACAGTTCGTACATGGTCATAATTCCCTGACCGTCTTCGCACATCACGCGATAGGTGTTCATGGTGCCGCTGTGATTTATACGCTCAACGTTATCACCCAACGCGGCATAGCTAGTTATTCCCTCCATTGACTTCCTCTTGCTTCTAAACCATACACGCCGTATCAGTGACGCTGCTCTGCATAGCATCAAGAGCAGCATTGAGCTCGCTGGCGCTATCTTCATCAAGAACTCTTGTTTCCGAGAGGCGACCGTTTTTCAAGACGGCGTAGTGTGTACAGCAACTCGTGATGAACTCCCTATCATGCGTTACGACAATCACCGTGCAGCCCATGATAGACGACTTCTTCAAAGACGAAGCCACTTCGCGCATTGACTGATAATCCAGGCCACTTGTCGGTTCGTCTAGTAAGAGCAAGCCCCGATTTGATGCAATAGCGGAAGCAACGGCAACACGTTGTTGCTGACCACCCGAGAGCGACAGCGGATGCCGAGCTGCAAGGTCCGCGAGGTCAAGTGCATCCAGAATGGCGGTAACTTCTTCGGCCGAGCTGCAAGACGACTCTACTTCAGCCCGAACGCTTTCAGCAAACAGTTGATTTCCTGTGTTCTGCATAACCATGTAAGCACGACCGGTTGGTTTGTTGAGCCCGAACAGTTCACCGTTGATCTCCAGTGTGCCATAGCACTTTCTATTGAGCCCACAGAGGCAGCGCAGAAGGGTTGACTTCCCGGCTCCGTTCTCGCCTACTAGAGCCGTTATGCTCCCTATTGGAAATTTTGCCAAAGGAATGCTCAGGCCATTAATCTTTTTCGAGTAGGAATACTGGAGATTTGCGACGGAAACAAATCCCGCGTCAGCAATATCTATCTGGTCGGTGACCGCGACGCAGCATTCCGTATGAGGATCACGCAGTCCTCTTTTGATAAAGGCACTTGAACCCATGGCGTAAAAGTCAGAGGCGGCGAAATCTTCTATGAGGGAACCTTTATTCAGCACAACGACTCTGTCTACGATATCTTTCAAGTAACCAAGTCGATGCTCCGCGACTAAAACGGTCCTTCCTTCCTTTTTCCAATATGCGATCACTTCGGCAAGAAGACGTACCGAACGTCCATCTAGATTTGAAGACGGCTCATCGAGGACAAAGATTTCTTGGTTCATCATTTGAGCAGATCCGCAAGCGATACGTTGCTTTTGTCCTCCGGATAGCAAGAAAGGGTTTTTATTCAACAACTCTTCAAGACAGAGTTGTTGAACTGTCGTGTCCAAGCGATGCGCAATCTCAGACACCGGCAATCCGAAGTTCTCACAGGAAAAAGCGAGCTCTTCGGTCGTGTTTAGGCAGAAGAACTGAGTCTGTGGATTCTGAAATACAGAACCAACCATCTTTGCGAGTTCGTATAACTCTCTATCTCGGGGCTCTATACCAGCAACGGTTACAGTGCCTGACATCTCGCCTTCGTGATAATGCGGAATCAGCCCGTTCACTAAACGAAGCAAGGTGCTCTTTCCCGACCCCGAGCTTCCAGTAAGAAGAACCACCTCGCCAGGGTTTACGTGCAGGGTCACATTTGCGAGTGATGGCGACATATCGGTGCCGTATGAATATGTAATGTTGCGAAAATCTATCATTCGAGGTCCTAAGCTACACCGATTAAAAATACGAGGATTGCGCCTAGAGCGCATACTGAGAGCAGCATCATATCGCAAGCATGGAACCCGATTTCACAGATATTCGTGCGGTGGATGGGGGCGCCTAATCCTCGCGTCAAAGCAGCTGCCGAAAGATCCTCGCCACCTCGAACGGCGCTTGCGAGAAGGGGGACGAGGCGGTTTTCTACAGCAGTAATCGGCCCCTGTGACAAACCCAATGCTTTCATCTTGGCCGCATCAGAAATCTGAGAATAGTCCTGTGCGATGGTTGGAAAATACCGCATCATAACGACGAGGGGAATTTCAATCGACTGCGTTAGCCGAATTCGATCGCAAGCCGCCATGAACTCGCTCACGGTCGTAGTACTAACGAACCAATAACCCATCATCACGCCTGGAAGAAACTGCCTCATTATCCCAGTCGCTCCTAGTGCTAGAAATAAGAGCGGTCCCGACAAGAACATTGATGACACAACCGACAGGCCATAAGCGACGAGATAGATAAAAATATAGGCAACGCCCGATTTGATATTACGAGAAAGAACTAAGAGAACGAAGGGCACCAACGCCAAGACGATTCGAACCAGGCCCATCAGACCTTCGTTTCCGATGCTTAATAACAACGAAGCCACAATAATCAGTGCCAAGAACTTTGCGCGGGGGTCAAAGAGAATCCCGCGCTGCTGTTGCTTCAAAGCAAGAACGGTACTCGTCATCAAACAATTCCTGCACGCTCAAAATGCTTATGGAAGATAGCCTTGCCAAGCAACGCACCAACAATACCGAACACGAACGCTCCCGCTAGCAATACAACAAGGCTCCAGTCTGGAATATAGCCCATGAGCGTTTCGGCGTATGCTTGTCCGTACCCTTGCACAAGACCATCGAAGTAAGAAGCGCGATTGATCACTATCGGAATGTAATTACCGATTAGCCACATTGAGAATATGCCATGCGAGAGTACCGCTTTCTTCGGGCTATGGTAGCCGCCGCTCTTCAAAACCAAATCGGCAAGCAAGCCAAAAAGGGGGCCGGTTATAAGCGCATACAATCCCATTCCGCCCAAGCCCATCAGAACTCCCATAATAATGCCCATTATCGTCACCATGCCGAAACAATGAACTTTGGTCATATAGAGCATATAGGGAATGCCGCCAACTATTGGGCAAATGACAACAAGTAGAGGAATGAAGATAGGTATATAGCCAAGCATAGCTGCCGCCATGACGATGATGATATAGATCGCACTGAAGATACCGACGTTTATCAGGTCTTTCGGCTTCAGTCCCTGCTTTACTCCTTTAGTATTCAAAATAAGTGTCCTTTCTCTCAAGTTGCGGATGGCTAACATTTTTATGCCATGTCGAGCGATTGCCATTAGCCCATTCGTATTTTCGAGCTCCATTTGTATCTATCTTCCATGAGTGGATAGGACAAAAGAAAGGCGATCTATCGCTAGGTCGCCTTTGAAGGAAGCTTGTTTGGAGGGGGTGCTATTCGGCTTCCCCTGCCAAGTTCTCGTCGCAGAAGAGCTTGATGCAGTCTTCGATCATCTGCTGAGTGGGATCCATGGGGAAGCCGGCGGCCATCCAGTAAGCGTAATCGCCGGCCATCCATTCGCCGAAGTCGGCATCATCGGAACCATAGCGGAACTCGATGTGATAGGTGCTCTCGGGGGTATCCGGCAGGAAGGCGAAGTATTTGTAGGTGCTCGCCTCGTCGTCATCGCTCTCGAACACATAAAGGTCGCCAGCCATTCCGCTGTAGTGGTAAGTGCTAGAAAAGAGCTCTTTGCCAGCAGCATCCTTGCCGCTGATCTCCATCGCGTTGCCGTCTATCGTCAGCTCCGCTAGACCCTCTAACCATCCGCAGTAGAAAGGACCGCCCTCTTCCCCGTAAGCCTCTATGGCCTCTTCGCCCCAAAGGTTGCCGTTGACAGAGCCCTTGAGCATCTCGGCGCTCACAGCGGCGTCGGTCTCGCCGACGATCGCCGCCGAATCATTGAGCCAAAGCTGGTCATACTGCTCATCGAAGAGAACCGGGAACAGCTCTTGGTAGCTTCCCGAAAGGTCGGACAAGAGCTGCTCTGCCTCCTGCTCTGCGGTGCTTTTCTGGGCGGCCTGCTCTTGAGACGCGCTGCTCTTCTGCTCTTCGGCGCCGTCGTTGGACGGTTGGCTGCACCCTGCCAACGCACCCGCGGCAAGCGCTCCTGCGAGAAGGAGCGATACTATCTTCGTCGATTTCATGTTTTGCGTGATTCCTTTCCCAATAACGACCGTTCATGCTACTAAGTTACCTATGTCTAACATAGCTGGATTATTATTCTCGAAAAAGTCTCACACAGGTCTAGGTTTTCCGAAGAGCGAACGTAACGCTAAGCGATGCGAACGAAATCCTCAACGCAGCGTCGAGCGTCGGCGAGCAGGTTGACCTTTCAGAAAACGGAGTTCATGATGATAAGCGATGTATCCTCCAATCTGCATACGTTCTTCGTGCCGCAGATGGAGCAACTTGGGATGAAAGAGCAGCCATCACGCCACGGTTCACTCAGCATGCGCGATGACGAATTCGGTCGCGGGTTGCTATGGGCGCACAGCATAGGCAAGAACTGCCTGTACACGTTTCATGAAGTCAATGTCAACGAGCAGACGCGACTTGTGGAGTTTCCCGACGATTACGTATGCGTTACATCCATGACCGCTTGCTCGGCAAGGCTGTGTCCTGCGCAGTCTCGCTATCTCCAGGAGCGCAATATCCTCTCCTTCAGGCAGAAGGGCGGCGCTGTGTCGTTCGACCTTATGCCAAACGAGCGCTACCGCTCGTACACGCTATGCATGACGCCTAACTTCTTCGATGAGCTTCCCGGCCTTACTGACAGCGAGCGCGAAACACTCGTCTCCTACCTTTGCAGCTGCGACACCAATACTCACTCCCGTGAAATCGGAGACGCATTGGAGAGCATGGGGCACTCCTGGGCGATGAGCGCGGGAGGCGCTTGCTTCTGCGAAGGCAGGATGAAGGAGATCGTTGCGCGGCTTCTGGATGACGCTGTTAAAGCGAGTAACGATGATCCTCGGGAGCCCTCGACCGAAGAGAAGAGGCTTGCGCGCGAAGCACAGATGATGATCGACGCGCGCTACGCAGAGAACATCACGCTGCAATCGATCGCTAACGAGCTCTTCGTCGGCAGAACACGCTTGTGCGAAGTGTTCCGAGAGCAAATGGGATTATGCGTTGCAGAATACCTGCGCGATGTCCGGATGGACGAGGCTCGCAAGCTGCTTGAAACAACCGACTTGAAGGCGGCCGAGATAAGTCGTCTTGTGGGCTATGCGCATCAGAGCAGCTTTACTGATGCTTTCCGGCGTCAGTTTGGCATAACGCCCTCACAGTGGAGGGATAACGACGTTCAGAGCAAGGTTGCTTCATCCTAGAACCTAGAAGACTCTTCATTGCTTCGTTCGCTAGAGGATGCAATCTCTAGCAGCACATTACACGGGACGCCTAGATCTTCTATTGTGCCGAGCCCAGTTGATTCGAGTAGGCGCTGAAATTGTACGATCTGCGGGGCGCACTTCATCCTCTCGGCTTTCAATCGCAGGCTCGCCGTGATGATCGACCTGATTCCCAGGACCGCTATGACGACGGCGATCACCGTTCCCGTGATGATCGGCATGACGAAAGAAAGCTGCTCGTCCGCCGGCGTCGTCCCGTAGGTCGAGAGCATCGCAGTCTCGAGGGCGAAGAGCGCGACGAGCGCCACGGAAAGGTTGATGCGCCGAATGGTGGCGATGACGGGGTCCTTCCGCTTCAACCTCGCGTAGCTCACGATGGAGCTGATAAGGGAGTAGAAGACGAACAGCGCCATCATGTATATGAGGTCGCCTTCGTATCGGTACGCGCCCGACCCGGCCATCACATGGGTCACGATGCCCGACAGGACGAGAGCGGAGGCGATGAGGAGCGCCCCGCAAACACGCTCGATGCGGCAGCCCTTTTCGATCGTGTAGCTTCCGGAGAGCAGCTGCAGGAAGAGGAGGGCCCTCATCCCTCCGAACAGCAGGAAGTAGGCGCCGAGGACGAGCAGCCACGTCGACGCGAAGAAGATGCTCGATGCGAGGTTGAAGGCGCCCCAGGCGAAATAGAGGGCGAAGCCGACGGCCGTGCTGGCGTGAAGGCGGTAGTCGGAGTCGGTCACCAGCCTGTCGAAGAACCTGCTCTTCTCGCAAAGGATCCTCAGCCCAGCCTTGGCAGGGCACCGGGCCACCCAGATCGAGGTGACGAGCAGCGCCCAGCCGGACACGAGGTAGGCGGGAGTGGAGAGGGGGCTCTCGCGGCCGTCAAGCAGGAACGCCCAAGCCATAAGGGCGACAATGACGAGAGGGCACGAGGCGACCACGTAGCCGCTCGGCATGAGCATCGCGCGTGTCGCACTCCCGAGGAGCGAAACGACGTAGCCTATATACCGCATTCGCTGCCGACAATTACGAGGCCCGGCGGGCCTTTCCATTTGTGCGGCCTCCCTCCCGCTCATCGCCGCGCCATGCCTTCTTCGACGTTGCGGGGAAGCCGCACCTCGAAGACGGAGCCCTTGCCCGGCGCGCTCTGCGCCTCTATGGTGCCGCCGTGCAGCTCGACGATGCGCTTGCAGAGCGAAAGGCCCAGCCCCGACCCTTGGGCCGATCGCGACGAATCGCCCTGGTAGAATCGATCGAACACATGGCGCTTCGTGTCGGCATCCATGCCTTCGCCCTCGTCGGACACCCAGACGGCGATGGAGTCCGAGCCGCCCGGCCGCCCCTCCTCTCGGGCGCGGCCGCCGTACAGGGCAACGCTCACACGGCTCCCCGCCGGCGAGAACTTGATGGCGTTGTCGAGCAGGTTCATCCACACCTGCATGAGGTAATCGGCGTTGCCGCAGATGTGCGCGTCGTCCAGGCTGAGGTCGAGTCGCACGCCGGCATCCTCCAGCCTCGTCTCCAAGACGAGCGCGCACCTCCTCAGCTGCTCGGCCACGTCCACGTCTTCCGCATGGGGAAGGATGGTCGCGGCCTCGACCTTCGAGAGGAGCAGGATCCGCTCGGAAAGCCCTGCCAGGCGCGCGGCCTCGTCCACGATGATGCCGGCGTACTCCCGGCGCTCGTTCTCCGTGAGGCCGTCGTCGCGGAGGAGCTGGGCGAAGCCCGAGAGCGAGTTGATGGGCGTGCGGAACTCGTGCGAGAAATCGCTGATGAACCCGGCGCGCATCATCTCCGTCCCCTCCAACTCGGCCGCGGCCACGTTGAAGCTCCTCTCGAACTCGCGGGCCTCGCGCAGCTTGAATCGCTCGGGGGATTCGAGCCGATAGCCGAAGTCCCCCGACGCCAGGTGCCCCATCGCCAGCGTCATCCTCCGCAGGGGACGGACGAGGGAGTAGTTCACGGCGTAGCAGATGATGGCTGCCAGGATGGCCCCGGCGACGAGCATGGTGAGGATGACGGAGGGAGCCGAGGTGAGCTGCTCGAACGTGATGCACCCGAGCTCCACGAGGGCGTAGCCGAGCACTCCTATGACGGTGCAGATGAGCGCGAGGGTGCCGGCGAAAACGGCGACGAGCACCGTGCCGAGGGCCATGGAGCGCAGGGCGTCCAGCTCATCCCGAGGATCCCCCTCGGCCCCCTTACTTGCCATAGCCGCCGGTCTCCGCGCAGTAGCCGATGCCGCGCACCGTGCGAATCTCGAAGTCGTCGCAGTCCGCGAACCGCGATCGAAGCCTGTTTACGTGCACGTTCACGGTCGCCTCCGCGCTCTCGGTGTCCCATCCCCATATCTCGTCGAGGAGCTGCATCCTCGTGTAGGCGCGCCCGGGGTTCGAGAGCAGCTTGAACAGGAGCTGGAACTCCTTCGGGGGCAGAACCGTCTTGGTCCCTCCCCGCTCAACGGTCATTTGGGCCGGGTCGAGCACGGTCGCTCCCACGACGAGCCTGTCCGGGCCGGTCGCGCCCGCACGGCGCAGGAGGGCGCGCACGCGCAAGACGAGCTCCTTCAGGTCGGCGGGCTTGGTCAGGTAGTCGTCTGCTCCCGCCAGAAAGCCCGCGTGGAGCACCTCGGCCTCCTCCCGGGCGGTGAGGATCAGCACGGGGACGTCCCAGCCGGCCTCGCGCAGCCGACGGACCAGCTCCATGCCGTTCAGGTTCGGCATCATGAGGTCGCTCACTATGAGGTCGACGTGCTGCCCGTCGAGGATGCCGAGTGCCTCCCGCCCGTCCGCGGCCGAGAGCGCCTCGTGGCCGTCCTTGCGCAGCACGGCGCACAAGAGTCTGTTCGCGTTGCGGTCGTCTTCGACCACCAGTATTCGTGCCACGACGCTCCTCTCTGGTTTGCTCGTCTGCGGGCCATGAAACCACACGAAGGTAAACGGAAGATAAACGAGACGTAAATCGCCGAGTTTATCGGGAGTTTACGGATCGTTTATCTCGAAGGTCCACGATGGGGACGTTCGGAAGGATCCCTGATCTCATTTTAGGGCATCGCGTTGGAAGGAGAACCAGATGTATTGCAGGCACTGCGGAAACAGGCTAGAAGAAGACGCCGCCTTCTGCGAGAAGTGCGGGAAGCCCATCGAGGGCGCGGCCGAGCGCGCGGCGATCCCGGCCGGTTGCCCCGGCGGCGCGGCAGAGGCAGAGAGCGCCTGGGCGGGTGGCGGCTATCAGTCCTACGAGTATGCGCGCACGACCGTCGAGAGCGATCTCTCGCAGGTTGCGATCGACTGCTACGGGAGCCTTGGGTACGAGCTGACGGGCCAGCAGGTGGGCGCTGTCGGGAACCAGACGACGTTCTCCTTCCGCCGCAGCCGCAAGGTGCGCGGGAAGGCGCAGCTCGCGAAGATCCAGCGCGTCATGGACGACGCCCTCGCGTCCATCTCCCGCCTGGGAAGCGAGAAGACCCGCGCCGCGACCGTGCGCGCCTCCGTGCTCGGCATCGCCGCCGCGCTCGTCCTGGGCGCGGGGATGTGCTGCAGCATGGTCTGGGACGGCCTCATGGCGATCGGCGTGGTCGTCGGCATCGTCGGCATCGCGGGCTGCGTCGGCGCCTACTTCCTCTACCGCAAGACGTACGCGCGGGAGTCGGCGCGTCTGAATCCGAAGATCGAGGAGCTGTACGACCTCCTCGCGACCCAGTGCGAGGAGGCCCAGGCGATCCTGCGGGCGGGCTAGGAGATGCGCGGGGCCGGGCGGCTGTCCGAGTCGTCAACGGCTGGGTTTGAGTGGCCCGCTTCCCCAAAGTGGGATGTCCTTCCCCGATGCAAAACGGGCGCGGAACCCGTCGGCTCCGCGCCCGTGGCGGCTGCGTGCCGGAGAGAGCGCAGCCTTTGATTCCGCCATGTCGGCGGCGGACGACTAACCCTTTTTACCGTCCTCCTCTTCCTCTTCAGGCATGAACTGGGAGAACGTGCGCAAACCCCTCATCGGCGTTGGCGCGAACTCGTAGGCTGTGTCCAGCATGATGATCACGTCTCCGAGACAAGCCAGGTAGCATTGGCCGCAGCTCTGGCAGTTCTCGGGATAAAGGCATACGGACTTATTCGCATCGTAATCGAAATAGAACACATCCATGGGGCAGATGTTCGCGCAGTTCCCGCAACCAATGCATTCCTCGACGCTCTTCCTTGCAACAGTCATGGTCTTTCCTCTCTACGGGTCGCAGGCTTAGCGCCCGGATTCTTCAACTTCGATGCCCAGGGCCTCGGCCTCGCCAGGGAACAGCACCAGATAGCGCTCCTCGTGCTTTTTGGAGGTATCGCCCTTCCAGGAGTCGGGGATATCGATCTTGCGGCATACCACCTCGCCGTTCTCGTCTAGCGAAACGCCAACGTGGCACAGCCATTCCTCGTCGTTGCGGAAGGCGTAGTCGGAGCGATAGTGCAGCCCGCGGCTCTCAGTACGGAACAGATTGGCCTTCACCTTCATCTCGGCCGAGCGGCACTTGTGCTTTGCCTCAAGGCAAAGGCGCAGGTCGTGGCCGGTATAGCCCATCATCATAGGCACGAAGTCGTCGCGAAGGATCTCGATCTGCATCAAGGCTGCCTGCAGGGCCTTTTCGTTCTTAACCACATGGACGCCAGGAGCGACAAGGATATCGCGCAGACGTTCGATGACCCAGTTGGGATCGACGCCCTTGGCGCGCGTGCTGGGAGCGAAAATCTCCTCGACGATGGCATCTACCTGCGCCTGGTCAAGGCTCTCCATCTCGGTCGATGCAGCATAATCAGCAGCCGCGGCACCAGCATGGTTGCCCATGACGCAGCAGCCGGGATGGTTGGTCTGCACCGCAAACACCGCACCGTTGACCATGCAGCCGTAGATGCCGTTGCCAGCTACGTACAAGCCGGGAACCCCCGTAAAGCCGTCGGTATCGTCCCAGCCGCAGAACACGCCACAGCTCATCTGGCTATTCATGCCGGGTGCAGCACCGAAGATGTCACGGACGCGCTCCTTGCTTCGTGTAAAGGATCCACGATCACCCGGGTCGGAGGAATCGCCGTCGTGGCCCGTAACTGAAGCGGCTGTGAAGGTGCTCTGCCACTGGGATCCATCCACAGGCGACAGGCCCTGAAGTACGGACATGTTGCGATACTTGATTTTGCTGTTCAGCTTTTTGACGACGTACTCGTTCATGCCTTCCATGGTAGCGCCGACGCTGGCGCCGTTCATGTTCTCGGAATACTCCCAGGTATTGTCGTAATAGTAGCTGCCGGGGGCGTACGATGCGGTCTGATGGAAGTCGTCGAATTCCTTGCCCACGAACGTCAGACCCAGGTTCGTGCACATGTATTCGCCGTCGAAAGTGTCGCCCGAGGTAGGATAGCCGGTCGACTTCATCGAACCAGTGCCAGTGCACAGGCACACGGCCTTCGCGCTGAATGTGATCGGCGTCGCGCTCTTCGTGTGGAAGCCGACACCCCCCGTCACCTTTCCGTCGGTCGTCACGAGGTCTACCAGCATCGTGTGCTCCACCACTGTGATGCCGCGGTCTTCCAGAACCCCCATCCATTTGGGCTGACGCATCTTATCTTCGAACTCGCGGCGGTAGCCCTTCGGATCCCATTTGTCCCAATAGCCCGACTCCGTCGCCGACGGGTAGGTTTCCATGAATCCGAATTCCTTGTTCTGCTCGACAACGGATTCGGATTCGTCGAGCCACAGGTTGAACCAGTCGAGGTTCGCCACGTATTCGCCGGCCATGGTCATGGCGGTAACGGAAGCTTCGCGGTCGTCATAGCCCTCGATGTGGTAGGTCGCGCCCTGCGAGAAGGGGGACAGGCCGGAATAGCCGGGGCGTCCCTTGTCGACCACCACGACCGACGCGCCAGCATCGGCAGCGGTCACGGCAGCGTGAAGGCCCGCCCAGCCGCATCCAACGACCAGCACATCGCACGTGTACTCGGTCGTTTCCGGAGCGGGCTGCTCGGGGAAGTACTTCTTCTCGACGAATGCCTTCTCGCCAAGGCTGGACGTCGTGTCCTCGGCATTCGGGGAAGGAGCGTCGTCATAGTACGGTGCGTCGGATTCTGCTGTCGCAGTGTCGCTTAATGGCTCTTTGGGAGCGCAGCCGACCATAGAACTGACGATCGTCGATGCGCCCAGAATACCGCCAGCCGTCAAGAAATTACGGCGCGAGATTCCTTCCTGCACGCTAGAGGGCATGAAGCCCTGGTCATTTCCCATGGTGTACCCCTTTCGTATTTTACGTTTTGCGTCCCGCCTCCTTGGTGAGACGACCCGATCATCGCGGGTTTCGGGGGCCATGTCATGATTCAAAACGCGCCAACATGCGGTTTGATTCTAAACGAACTATCTGATTGAACTGGGATTTTCAAAAATGGGCGAAAACCGCATAGCCGACCGCTCTTCCGCTTGGCGCGAAATCTTTGCTACCGGCTGACTTCCCAAAGCTTGATGAGCTCTTGTTTCGAGACGACGCCCATCTTCCGGTAAATGCTCGACAGGTGGTTTTTGGCAGTGTATTCGGACACCACTAACTCCTCGGCGATCCTCTTCGCGGTGTAGCCCTTCACAGCCAGCAACGCCACTTCGCGCTCGCGCTCGGTAAGGACGGCGTTCTCCATGCGCCTGGCAAATTCACCGGGGATCGCGTCGGGGGCGCTGTCGCCGAGGCTCGGTGCGTCGCCAGTCTTTTCAATCGCCGAACGATCGTGCATGTGCGCGCGAACGATCGCGAATGCGATGCCGCACAGCATCAGAAACACGAAACCGGCGGCGACCGGACCGAAAAGCGAGTTTCTGTGGAGGGCCTCAAGGGCGCTTTCGTAATCAAACAGGCGCATCCCCATGGGTGCAATGGCGAACAGCCCGAAAAGCGAAAAGCCGAGCGGCGGAAAAAAGGGAGCCCCTGCGCAGCTGACCGCGAACACCACCCAAAGGAACATGACAAGGCACAGCCGCAACGACAGGGATGCCCCTCCAAAGACCGGCATTAAAAACATGAGGGCCAGCACCGCTCCGTAGAAGACCACGAACAGGCCAAACAGGACATACAGGTCGTCCAGCGTTTTCAGCCGCAAACGAGTGAAGCCCATGATAAGCAAGGCTCCCGTCACGGTCGCCGCGGCGATGAACAGATGCGCGCCGACGGAAAGGCTGTCTGGCTGATGGCCGACTAGTACGGCGACGATGACCGAAGTTAGGGCCAGCAGGCAGGATGCGAAGACGATGATGGGCAGAGGGAGATCCCAAAAAGCAGCGAGCTCGTTCCGGAAGCGCTGGTTGAACGGAGGCGTTTCGTTAGAGGAATCGTCGGGGGGCGCGGGAATTTCGCACGGTCGCGCTTGCCTTTTTGCCAACAGACCGAACAGTAGAAAACTGATCAGGGGCGAAACCGCATAAACACCCTGAAAGTCGATGTCCAGAAGGTGGCATGCCAGCGAAACGATGCACGACACAGCGGCGGCCGAAAGCAGGATGCCGATCCGCGCGACCAGCCGAGCGCCTGTCGTCCACGACCCCCACGCCAAAACCGACGTCGATACGAAAACCGCAATGCCACCTAACCCAACAACCAAGACAACGGGGTTTTCCGGCGCCGAGGAAAGGAGAGCCACGCCGACGCTTCCGATCAGGCCGAAGGCGACGGACGGGATCCACACGTTCGCAACGCTGTCGTTCGGCCGCAGGCTCAGCAGGCCCAGGACCACGAAGCAAATCGCCAGCATCGTCGAGTAAAGTGCGACGGCATGGCCTCCGACCAGGGCGTTTGTCTCGCCGACGGCAGCTGACGTCCATAGCGAGACCCGGGAGGAGAAGGACACGAACGGCCAGAGACACATAAGGCCGACAAACGCGCACGCGATGCTTTTTCCGTCGAGAGGGCGGCCCTTCGTCGATTCGCCGTCCGAACCGATATGTGCAGCGCGCGTGCTCGCTAACGTCATGAACAGAATCCTCCCCCTATTACGCATCTACGTGGAATCGACTGCCAGTGTAGCATACGATGCGGCGATGCCGCGCAAACGGGAATGCATGATGTCGGGACAGCGGCTTGGGCTGTAAAATAAGAGAAACTAGAAAGGTCGCTACATGGATCTAACCAAGCTCGAAACCTACAAGGAGAACAACCGCCTCGAAGCCAAAGCGGCCCAAGGAGGCTTGCCGAGGAGCATCTGGGAGACGATCTCCGCTTTCGCCAATACGGAGGGCGGCGTCATCGTGCTCGGGGCTAAGGAGCGCAAGGACGGCACCTTGGAAGTGGAGGGGCTGGGCGATGCTGACAAGATGCTCGACGACTTTTGGAACGCAGCCCACAGCGCCGATAAGCTGTCCTATTGCGTAATGTCCGACAGGGACGTCAGCATCGAGAGCATTGAGGGCAAAGAGCTGATCGTCATAGAAGTTCCCCGCGCTGACCGGCGCCTGAGACCGGTATACGTGAACGGCAACCCCGTCACGGGCACGTACCGGCGCGACCACAAGGGCGACTACCGCTGCGCGTTGAATGAGATGCAGGCGATGTACCGCGATGCCTCGGACGAATCGGTGGACACCCGCGTACACGAGAACCTGACCGTAGCCGACCTATTCGCGGAGACGATCGGCTCATACCGCAGGAGCTACGAGCTGCATCACGGCGCCCACGCATGGGCCGACTTGCCCGACGAGGAGTTCCTCTGCAGAATCGGAGCGGCGAAAGTCGGCAGCGACGGGGAGGTTCACCCGACGAGTGCGGGCTTGCTCATGTTCGGAGAAGAGTGGCGCATCATGGCGGAGTTCCCTCATTACTTCCTGGACTATCGCCAGGAACTCGGCACCGACGAGAGGTGGCAAGGACGCATCACGTCGCAGGACGACAGCTGGTCGGGCAACGTGTTCGACTTCTACCGGCGCGTATTCAACAACATGAAGCAGGCCATCAACGTGCCCTTCAAGCTCGATGAGAACAGCCTGCGCGTTGACGAGACCGAGGCTCACGATGCTTTGCGCGAGGCCATTGCGAACTGTCTCACGAACGCGGACTACAATGAGCGCCGCGGCGTCGTCTTCCTGTGGAAGGAAGATGGCCTTCACTTCTCCAACCCCGGCGGCTTCCGTGTAGGCATCAAGGATGCCTATATCGGCGGCAATTCCGACCCGCGCAACGAGACGATGATGAAGATGTTCACCCTCATCAACATCGGAGAGCGCGCCGGAGGGGGTATTCCCGACATGGTGAAGAAGTGGACATCTTCAGGCTATGGAACCCCCGTGCTCAGCGAGCAAGTGAACCCCGAGCGGTCGAGCATTCTTCTTCCTCTGCAAACAGATGAAGGCCCTGACTGCTTCGAGTACGCGCAGAGCACGAGCTCGAACTCCTTGACACATGGCGACGTGTCGACTTTATTGCCGGTTTCGGATACCCAATTGAGCGATAACGAGCGTATTGCTTTCCGGCTGGCAATCGAGCAAGGCCGTGTTACCACGGCGATGTTGTCTGAAAATGCCGGAATATCAAAGCTCACTGCCAATCGCACTTTGAAGCATCTGGCTGATATGGAGGTTTTGGCCTGGCGAGGAAGAAACAAAACCGACCCCTCTCAGTATTATGAACTATCCGAAAAATTGCTTGGTTAAGAGCAGTTAAGAGCAGTTAAGAGCAGTTAAGAGCAGTCTCTGCGAAGCAAAGACGAGAGGGTTGCTCAATGTCTCAGGCTCGAAGCAATTACGAAAGGCTTTCCTGTGAAGAAATATACGCAGAAAAACCCTCGTAAGTTTTCTTTAGTGAATTAGTCTGTATCCGCTTACAATGAAATTACCGTATACTGGGCAAGTCTTGGTTAAAAATATAACATCTGATATAGGAGTATTGGCTAATATGGGATTCGGTGAAAAGGTGAGATACGCGCGTAAGCAATTAGGTTTAACCCAGACGCAATTTGCGAAAGTACTCGGTGTGAGTTTCGCAACGGTAAATCGATGGGAAAACAATCAGGTGAATCCCAGCTCTCTTGCGCAAAGGGCGTTTGAGGAATTTTGCGAAAGCAGCTTCATCAGTTTTCCTGCGGAATAAGAAAAAGGGAAGTGAAGATGGCTCGGGCAGATTTGATGTGCGATTTGATCAAATTCGGACTCGCTCATGATGATAAGCGCTTCATGCAATCTGCTGAAGCGGTCTGCGCAGAAGAGCGCGAAAAGCAGCATACCGTACTCGCAGAACGAATTGAGAAAATACTCCTGACGGCGCGACATACCAGGCAGAGACCAAAGCAGGATGCAAATATTGTCAGGCAAGGGACAGTGGGCGCGCCATCCTTGTTTCTTGAAAAAGCGCCTCTACGAAGGATGAGTGAGCTCATCCTTCCAAATTACGTACAAGAACTCTGCGAGGGGTTAATCGAAGAGCAGCTTAGATCGGATTTGCTTCGTTCGTACGGCTTAGAGCCTAGACACAAAATGCTATTAGTGGGTGCGCCCGGAAACGGAAAGACGACCCTTGCAGAAGCTATAGCGGAGTCTCTGATGGTTCCATTCTATACCGTACGATACGAACAGCTCATTGGCTCGTACTTAGGAGAGACGGCAAGCAGGCTTTCTCAGCTGTTTGACTACGCAAGGACTCGGCCGTGCGTTCTCTTTTTCGATGAGTTTGAAACATTGGGTAAAGAACGGGGAGATACGCACGAAACTGGTGAGATAAAGCGAGTTGTCAGCTCTCTTCTTCTGCAGATCGACTCGCTTCCAAGCTACGTAATAGTTATCGCGGCAACAAATCACGACATCTTACTTGACAAGGCAGCATGGCGTAGATTTCAAATACGCGTAGAGCTCCCTCCTCCAACCCGGGCCGCCTTGTCTGCGTGGCTTTCTTTGTACGAAAGGAAAAATGATCTTGATTTCGGCATAGAACCGGAAACTATTGCAAAAAAGATATATGGGTGTAGTTTTGCCGAAGCAGAAGAAATTGCAACGGAGATTTACAGAAGATACGTGCTGTCTATGCCAGCTGACAATACGAAGAGAATAACCAATGAAGTATTGAGACTTTGGGCAAAACAGCGTCAACAAGGAGAAGCGAGAGAGCGGAGTGATGGGTAATGGCCGTAGAATATCCTCTCCTGATGCTTCCCGAGCCAAGCGAGCAAGATAAAGGAGGCAGACCCGGATTCGGTTCACCCATGCATCGACCGTCTGTTGAGGTTCAAGGGAAGCGACTATCTCCGAAGCTCACTCGTCTCGCAAATGCGTTCGATAGCAAGAAAATTAGAGTGCAAGCAAATCCTGATGGAATGGAGCCAGAACTTGCTCTCGTTTTTGAAGTGGCAGGATCCTTGTCTTCTTTTTTTGGTGCAGTAACCCGTATAGATGGACTGGATTGGCTTTTCGACATCGAAGATGACGAGATGCTTCCTGATGAATACTTCTTCCCTGAAGAAGATACCGGTTCTTCGTTTTCTGGCCGCGTGTATTGCGTCATGAGCGATAGGAAGGCCTTTGATCAACTGATAGGAATCTGGGAGAAGTACCAGATGGACAACGAGTATGCTTTTCCACGGGGGCTAACGTCTCTCCGGGATCTGTTCTGCTTGTTGAGAGATGTTCATGCTTGGGGGCCCGAAGACCGCTTTCTGGATACTGGCATCCTGGATCATTGGCGCGAGACCGTCGAAGTCAAAGGTATGTCTCCCTCGCCCTTCGAGATCGAACTATTCTATCGAAGCAGCGCAGATAAACGTCAGTTGGCCTCCAAAAATGTGCGAGATACTATCAACGAGCTGGGCGGGAGTGTTCTGAGCGAATGCGTCATAGATGAGATTCAATACCATGGAATGATGGCAACTTTGCCTACACAACAGATCGAAGAGCTTCTGGGAGCCGAACGAAATAACATGTTGCTGGCTCGTTGCGATGAAGTAATGTACTATCGTCCGGGCGGACAGGTAACAATAGACTCTGTCAGCGATTTATTCGAGGAAGATGTTGCAGACAGGTTAAGTCAGGAGCCGGTGTCGGGCGTTCCTATTCTTGGCATCCTGGATGGCCTTCCATTAGAAAATCACGTTGCCTTGCGCAATAGACTGATAGTCGACGACCCAGACGACTTCGGTGAAAACTATCCAGCTAGCCTCCGTCTCCATGGGACAGCAATGGCTTCGATTGTCGCACATGGAGATCTTGCCGCACCAACAGTGTCTTCGGCGTCGCGGCCCATCTATGTTCGTCCGATAATGCGGCCCGACAAGGCATTTGGCAGAAAGGAAACCTTTCCCGAAGATACTCTTATTGTCGATTTGGTTCATAGAGCCGTCAAGCGCATCTTCGACGGCGATGAGGGCTTTCCAGTGGCTCCGAGTGTTCGGGTCATCAATCTTTCTGTCGGGGATGAGGCGCGGCAGTTCCTGGGCAGACCGAGCCCTCTGGCAAAGCTGCTAGATTGGCTAAGTTATAAGTATCGGGTTCTTTTCGTAATAAGCGTCGGTAATCAACACTTAGACCTAATTCCTATAGAAGGAGGTTTAAGTGAATTAAAAGAAATGAGCATTCCGGATAGAGCGAGGCGAATTAGTGATTCGCTTGTTAGAGAAAGACGGAATTTGAAGCTACTTTCACCAGCTGAGAGTCTTAACTCAATTTCTGTAGGAGCGCTATACGACGACCATTCCCATGTTGTTGAAAGCTCGTTGGCCATCCAGCCTGTAGAAGAGGGTGACGTTAGCCCCATTACCTCTTTTGGCAGTGGTATTACTCGGTCAATAAAGCCCGAGATCCTCTATCCTGGGGGAAAGTTTCTCGTCTCCGCTAGAGACGAGAACAGCATTAATTTTGCTCGTTCTGGGCATCGAGGACCAGGTGTCCTTACAGCTGCTCCATCTGCTGGGGTGGTAGCTAAAGGATATATCACCGAGGCCGGAACAAGCTGCTCAGCAGCCGCCATCTCTCACGAGTGTGAAGCAAATTATGATGCGCTTGAGGATGTTTTCTCGAATGCTGGTTATCCTGGCGTTCCAAAAGATTATGCGGCACTTCTTCTTAAAGCTATGACTGTGCATGGGTGCGTTTACGACAATATTGGCAAAATAGCGGAAAAGCAATTTTCTGCCAAGCATAAGGATTGCACACAATGGGTGGGCTACGGCTATCCAGATTTTCAGCGTGCAAGAGAATGTGCTCTGAATCGAGTTACAACTTTTGGGTTCGGAGACATCGGCAAAGACGAGGGGCAGAAATTCCGTATTCCGCTGCCTCTAAACTTCTCATCTGAAGTGATAGATCGCCGCCTTGTTGTAACGCTGGCTTACTTCGCGCCGGTTGCTTTCAATCGGCAAGAATATCGACATGCTCAATTATGGTTTGACCGTGTCGGGCTAACAAAGGATAGGCTCGTACCCAATCGTGAATATACTGATTGGCAGGCTATACGCCGAGGGACTCTTCAACATCAATCATTCGTTGGCAGAGGAGCATTGTCCTGGGATGAAGAGACCGATGAAATCGAAATACTTGTAAGCTGCGCCAGCACTGCTGGGCTTAAATCGCTTGGATGCCTCCTGCGCGCTTGTCCGATGATGATTCCGCGCGTCGCCGATACTCATTCCACGCGTTGCCGATAGCCTAAGGCTCTTTCCTCCTCCACTTCCTTTCCTAGAATTCACCTGGGTGCCAAAAGGGCGCCTATGGCCATCTAGGGAAAGGAAAGAAGAATGGTCAAGTACAGAGAAATCCTGGTAGTGTCCCGATTGTTGGTGTAGCGATTCGATCTGCGAGGGCGGCCGGAGGCCGTCCGAGGAGATCGAACCATCCCTAGAACGCTGCTATTCTACACCATTGGATCACGCCGCCTTCCTGACGGCGCCCCCGTCGGCCATCACCACGGCGATGATGCGCGCGGCGTGCTCCGCCGCGGTGCCCTCGTACGCCGGCGGCCGTCCGGGCCTCCAGCGGCGCCTGTCCTCGAAGACCTCCGATATCGACTCCTCGGTGAACCAGCGCCGCGCCGCCCAGTCCTCGTCCATCTCGGACAGCACCGCGCCCAGGAGCCGGATCAGCGACTTCCTGGATGGGAACACCTGGACGACGTTGGCGCGGCGCTTGATCTCCCGGTTCATCCTCTCCTGGACGTTGTTGGTGCGCAGCCTGCGGTGGTGCGCCGGCGGGAAGTCCAGGTAGGCCAGCGCGTCGGCCTCGGCCTCCTCCAAAAGCGCGCCGGCCGCGGCGCTGACCGCGCCGATCTCGTCGACCGCCAGGTGGTAGAGCTCGCGCACGAGCGCGGGGTCCGACTCCGCGAACACCGCCCGCATCACCGAGCCCAGGAGCGCCCGCTCGCGCCTGTTGCGGGCCAGCGCGCACACGTTGCGCTCCAGGTGCACGACGCAGCGCTGCCAGGCCGCGCCGGGGAACACCTCCTCGATGGCGCGCCTCAGGCCCGCGTGGGCGTCCGAGGTGACGCAGCGCACGCCGGCGACGCCCCGCTCGCGCAGCGAGAGCAGGAAGGCCCGCCACGAGGCGTAGTCCTCGGTGTCGGCGGAGTCCACGCCCAGGAGGACCCGGTGGCCGGTGTCGGCGGCCCCGATGGCGGTGACCACGGCGCAGCTGGAGACGTGGCCGCCGTCGCGGCACTTGAGGTAGGTGGCGTCTATCCAGAGATAGGGGAAGCGCGCGCCGCCGAGGGGTCGCCCCCGCAGGTCGGCCACGGCGGCGTCCAGGGACTCGCAGATGCGGGACACCTGGCTGGCGCTCATGCGGTCGACCCCCAGCGCGCGGGCCACCTTCTCCACCTTGCGGGTGGACACCCCGCTGGTGACCATCTCGGCCACCGCGGCCACCACGGCGCGGTCGACTCGGCTGTAGCGCTCGATGAGGTCCTCGGGGAAGTAGGTCCCCCGCCTGAGCTTCGGGATGCGCAGCGTGATGCGCCCGACGCTGGTGAGGAGCCGGCGCTCCCGGTAGCCGTTGCGCTGGTTGCCCTCGGCGCAGGCGTCCTCGGCCTGCGCGTCCATGATCTCGTTGACGATCGCCTCGGCGAGGGTCCTGACGAGCTCGTTGATGTTGACCATGCCGTCGTCGAATCTGGGAATCTCGGGCGCGTCGGCGCCGATTGCTGCTAAAGTGTCCATTGCGGTCATCGCCTTTCTCGAATCGGTTTACTTCGCAACAAACGATTCTAGCGATGGCCGTTTCTCGTGCCGCGACTATTCGGCACGCGAAACGTCCGCTACACCAACGTTCGGGACGCGATCGCCCTAACTGCCAGCGGCGTTGTCTCGACTGAGAAGATCTCAAGTTCAGCGCCGCGGAAGCTGGCGCCCTTCATCACGAACACAGATGCACGGTCGAACAGGCGGTCGAGAGTGCAGAGCAGGGTGTCGTCGCCGGTGAAGAACTCGTCCCAGTTGTTCGTGGGCGTGTTGCTGGTCAATATCATCGTATTGGCGCAGTCCTTCTCGTAGCGCCGGTCGACGACATCGAAGAAGAGATCCGTGCACGCCTTGTCGAACGTGCACCGCCCCACCTCGTCGACTATGAGGCAGGACGGCTTCACCAGCGCGGCGACGGCTCGCGAGACGCTGCCGGAATCGGCGGCCCTCCTCAGTTTGTCCCTCAGCTCCGTGGCCTTCAGGTAGTACGTCTTGTAGCCGTTCAGGCAGCACTCCCGGCCATAGGCCTGGGCCAGGTGGGTCTTTCCGATGCCGCCCGGCCCTATGAACGCCAGGTTCTTGCGCGCATGCAGGTTCGCGAGCGCCGGCAGCTTGCGCAGCGCCCCCGCGTCCCGGCCGCGTATGCGGTCGAAGTCGAAGCCGGCGAAGGTTTTGGGGGCCTTCTGCGGCAGCCTGCTGAGCTTGAGCAGCGTCTCGATCACCTGGTCGTGACGCTTGTCCGCCAGATAGGAGAACACGGCGTCGAGCGCCGCGAGCTCGCCGCCTCCCATGCTGTGGCGCACGGCCAGCTCGGCCAGCTCCTCCGGGGCTATCGCCACTCCGAGCGACGCCGCCCGGGCGCTCACGCGATCGTAGACGGCCGCGGCATCTTCCGTGTCGCCCATGGCTACAGCCTCCCCTCGAAGTCGAACTTGTCGAACCCGGGCTTTCCCTTGGGAGGCTCCAGCCGGGCGATGACGGTCGTCACGGGGGCCGTCGGCAGCTCGACCGGCTGGACGTCGGCGTACTGGTCGTCGCAGCAGCTGTCCCTGCGGCCCCATGTCACGGGATGAGCCGCCAGTTCGCGAGAGAGGTCGTCGGAGTAGATGTGCAGCCATTCCCCGTCGCGGTTGACGCGGCACTCCCTCCCCGGATACCAGTACGGCACGCCGAAGCGCCTGCCCTCGTAGCTGACGAACCCGTCGAAGCTGATGCGTCGGCGGGGGCACAGGTAGAGCGCCAGCTCGTGGGTCATCGCGAGCACGGACGCGGCGGGCGCGCAGGCTGCGGAGTGCTCGTCGGCCGGAACACAGTCGACCGCCCTGCGGTAGCGCCCGGATTGCGCTGCGCACCATTCGAGAGCCTGGGCGTTCAGGTCGGTGGCGTTGCAGAACCTCCTCCCTGCCAGGAAGTTGCCCTTCACGAACCTGATCAGTCGCTCGACCTTGCCCTTCGTGAACGGGTGCCTGGGCTTGCACAGCTTCGTCTTGAACCCGACGCACGACATGAACGCGGCGTAGTCGGCCTGCCATACGGGCCTGCCGTCGATGTCGCGCCGCAGCACCACCGACTTCATGTTGTCGGTCAGCACGCACTCTGGCACCCCCATCACCGCGAACGCGTGGATCATGCCGATGAACAGGCTCTCCTGGCGCGCATTGGGGAAGAACTCCACGTAGCACGTGCCGCAGTGGTGGCACACCATCGCGAAGCACGCGATTCTGAACATGCCTCCGGTCCAGTCCTCGACATCGACGAATCCCCAGTCCATCTGGTAGGACTCGCCGGGCGATGTGGAGAATCTCCTGCCGCGGCTCGCCTGCGGGTCGGCGCCCGCGAGCCTCCTCTTCGAGGGAACCAGGTCGGCATGCGCGGCGATATAGTTCTTCACGGTGGTCCTGCCGCCCTCGTAGCCCTGGCCCCTGATGCGCTCGAAAACGACCTCGGAGTTGGTGACGCCCTCCGAGAGCAGGGCGTTCACAATGCCCTCGAAGCCGCTGATCACCGTCGTGGCAGCGCGCATCCCGCAGCGCCCGTGGGGCGCGACGACGAAACCTCTCGCTTTCAATGTGCGGGCCCTCGATCTCGAGAGCCCCGTTCTTCGCGAGAATTCGGCCAGGTTCATCTTGTCGAGTTCGAAGGAATCGCCCTCCGTCCGGGCGATATCCGATATGGCCTTGTCTATAATCTCCTGCAGGCCATTGCGCTCGTTGTCATTCATGGTCCTCCTTGTCTTCTGGCGTATTGGCGTACACCAGTGTAGGGCCAGCAGCGTCGCAATGGCTGTTTTTGCTTGACTGGAATTTGGCTGAACTAGTTTGACTTTAGGTGGCTATTCTCGCCCGACGCTAACACCGGGAGCTTGGACGGCGCGGCATGACGCTGTCGCTTCTGTGGAACGAGTACTGCGATTCCGCCGTGTCGCGGGGCGAGGAGCCCTACATGTACTCGGCCTTCTGCAGGGAGTACAGGAAGTGGGCGCAGGCCCACGACATCCGCATGCGCATCGACCACAGGCCGGCCGAGACCATCCAGGTGGACTGGGTCGGGGACACGGCGGAAGTGGTCGATCCCGATACGGGCGAACTTCTGAGGGTCTACGTGTTCGCGGGATGCCTGCCCTACTCCAACTACCTGTTCGCCGAGGGATTCTACAGAACCGACGAGCAGGCCTGGATCGACGCCCATGCCCATATGTTCTCCTTCTTCGGCGGCGCGACCCCCGTTCTCGTGCCGGACAACTGCAAGACCGCGGTGTCCAAGAACACCAAAGAGGCGCTCATCGTCAACGAGCAGTACCGCCGCATGAGCGAGCACTACGGGTGCGCCGTCGTGCCCGCCAGGGTCAGAAGGCCCAGGGACAAGGCGAGCGTGGAGATGGGAGTCGGCCTCATCGAGCGCCAGGCCATGCTCGCGCTGAGGGGAAGGCGGTTCATGTCCCTCGGCGAGTTCAACTCGGCCCTTGCGGACCAGGTCGCCGCCATCAACTCGCGCCCCTTCCAAAGGCGCGAGGGCAGCAGGGAGAGCGTATTCCTCGCCCAGGAAAAACCGCTGCTCATCCCGCTGCCGGCGACTCCCTACGAGATGACGGCCCGCAAGGAGGTCACCGTCAATTTTAACTACCACGTGTGCTTCGACGGCTGCTGGTACTCGGTTCCGTTCGAATTCGTGAAGCGCACGGTCGCCGTGGTCGCGACGGCGAGGACCGTGTCGGTGATGGCGGACGGCACGCGGATCGCCATGCACGAGCGCGCTCACCGCAAGGGCGAGTACCGCACCAACCCCGACCACATGCCGGATGCCCACAGGGACTACGCCGAATGGGACGGCGCGCGGTTCAGGTCGTGGGCCGAGAGCATCGGGGAGGCCACCGCGCGGGCGATCGGGGCCATCCTGTCGTCGCGCAGGATCGAGCAGCAGTCGTACCGCTCGTGCCGCGCCGTGCTCGCCCTGGAGAAGACCTATGGAGGGGAGCTTTTGGAGGAAGCGTGCCAAAAGGCCCTTCTCAGGACGCAGAGGCCCAGCTACAAGACTATAAAGGGCGTAATAGCGGCACTTGCCCGGGAAGTCGGGCGCACCGACGAGGCGGCAGGCGCCTATCTGAGGGGCCAGGACTACTACCGAAAGATCGAGAGCGCAGGCGCCGACAACGGCGAGAAAGGCGGACGATGATGGCGAGCCAATCGACTATGGACAAGCTGCACGACATGAGGCTGTCGGTGATGGCCCGGGCCTATCGCGACCAAGAAGAGCTTCCCGCGGCATCAGGATTGAGCTTCGACGAGCGCCTCGCCATGATCGTCGACGCCGAATGGGACTCGCGCAGGACCAACAAGCGCCTTCGGCACCTGAGGCAGGCGGGCTTTCCCGAGCAGGATGCGAATATCGCCGATGTCCGCTACGATGACGACCGAAAACTCGACCGCGCCCAGATGGTCGAGCTGTCCAACTGCTCGTGGATCGCGAGCAGGCGCAACATCATCGTCACAGGGGCGAGCGGAGCCGGCAAGACCTGGATATCCAACGCCCTTGGAGTGGCTGCCTGCAACGCGTTCTACACCGTGCGCTACACCAGGCTGCCGGAGCTGCTGGACGAGCTCACCGTCTTCAAAGACGAGGAATGGCTCAAGCAGCGCAAGAAGTACATCAAGTGCGATCTGCTGATCATCGACGATTGGCTGCTGGAGCAGGTCAAGCCAAATGAGGCCAGGGAGATTATGGAGGTAATCGAGGCGAGGGACAGGACCGGATCGCTCATCCTGTGCTCGCAGTTCCCGCCGTCGGCATGGCACGCGAACCTGGGCAACGGGGCCATTGCCGACGCCGTCATCGACCGCGTGGTGTGCAAGTCCTACACCATCCACATTGCAGGCGAGGAATCTATGCGCAAGCGGATGAGAGGAATGGAATAGGAGCAAACCGACGAAGAGCGGGAGGGGTCGAAACGGCCCCTCCCGATTATCGGCGCTGCATGGAACAGGCATCGGCGCTGTGGACATACATCATCGGCGTAGCGTGGAACAGTCACCGCTCAGGCGTACCGTACGCACTTGGAAAACTTCGAGTCCCGTATGCTCTACTGGTCACTTTCGAGACTAAGCAGGCGATTAACGTTTATCAACCTGTTGCGAATAGATTGCGAATCCGAGAGCCCGTTAGGCCAATGTAGATTAGGAAAAGAATCGAAGTAGGCCGGAGTCAACTAGGCCTGTTCCAGGACCGCATCGAGATCGCTCGCGCAGGTTTCCACTATGCAGCGGACGGCAGCCAGCTCGGCTGCGGTTATCTGCTCACTGTCGGCCTTATCTTCAAGCGTCTTCAAAAGGGATGCAGCGCCTTCCAGCTTCTCCGACGAATGGACCACAACATTGACGGGCTCTTTGGAGGGAGCGTACTCTTCATTCGCTGCCATAGGGGCCACCTTTCCATGACGAAGGATTGGATGATGGTAGCCCCTAGGGATGTCAGATGAGAGGCATCCACCTCAGTTGTCACCCTGTGGGAACTGTACGTCAATTACCCAAACGGCAGATGCCCCTCGGTCCGGTAGTTGACGTACATATTCAATTTAGGGTGACATACCTATTATAAACTGCGCAACACCCGTTCGGAGAACGTGCATAGGCTAAGCAAAAGCGCCTTGCGGCAAGCGCCCATCACATGAATCTGAACACCGCACGGAACAGCCATCGGATGAACTTCGCCGTCGTTCTCATGCTATAACCCTCCTTCCATACGGGTTGAGACCGTCGGCGATGATCTGCTGGTGCGCATCCTCAAGCGGCAGTTGCATCTCTGGTGCCTTGAAGAGGTCGAATATCTTGAGATAACGCGCATGGCGCTCTTCGCAGGCGGCGAGATAGCGCTGATAGTGCTTGTCCTCCGCGCAGGCGGCGACTACTCGCTCCTCTGGCGGTCGCTCGCCGCCCACGGCCATCTGGGAGCGGATGACGCTGCGGCGCGTCTCGACCTTGCGCCACATCTTCGCGAACTCCGGGTCCGTCTGGGCGAGGCCCGGCATGTCGAGCGGTTCGCCGCACGGATCGAGGAGATCCGGCGGGATGGGCTCGTCGGAGTACGCCGCGAGGCCGCCTTCCCCTTCGAGCCAGCGGGCGAGGTTCTTGGCGAGCGTGGTGTCGCCGCCGTTGCGCATCCAAAAGCTCTTGGCGTAGGCAGCATAGGCGTCGATGATCTGCTCGGGCGTGAAGCCCTGCGCCACGCGCCGCTTCCATGCGGTGAGGCAGTCCCGCTTGAACCTCAAGGAGGCTACGGGCTTGATGGACATGGCGCACAGCCGCTCGAAGGCTTCCGGGAACTCTCCCTTCCGATATTCCCTGAAACTTTCCTTCTGTCGCTTCGCTTCTTGGGCTCCTTCGTCGGGGAGACAAGAGAGGGGTTCTTTATCAGGTTCAAGGGTTTTATCAGATGAGTAATTTATAGGTGCCGGTTCTCCAGATGTGGCTTTCCCAGATACGGATTTTCCCGTTCTGGTGCCGACCTGGTCTTTTTTGGGCATATCGCTCGTCGTAGCAAGTTGAGCAGCGGATGTCTCGAACTCCACGTTGGCGGGCGGCTCGCGCGTGAACTCCGAGAGGATCGCGTAGCCGTCCGCCTTGAGCTCCGCCGCCACCTGCGCGTGCATGGCCGGGTCGTCGAGCGTGACCCAGGTGGCCTCCTCCGCCTTGAGGAAGCGGCCGTTCTCGCTGCGCTTGCGGGCGCGGATAATGTAGCCCGAAGACTCCAGCTCCTTTATCCCGGCCGACACGGCATCCGCGCCGTCCCTCACGAGGGATGCGAACCCCTTGACGGTGAACACCCACTCGGGATTGTTCTCAAGGGAGCGAATCTGGCAGTAGATTCCCTTGGCCTTCGCAGAGAGGCCGTGGTCGAAGAATATGGTGTTCTCCACGAAGGTGAAGGAGCCCTTGCCCCTGTGAATCACGTTGCCCATCAGACACCGCCCAGTTCGCTGCGGCGTCGCTCGGCCTGCTCAAGCAGTTCAAGGGCGCGCACGATGCGGCCCTCTATCTCGTCCTTGGTCGCGCTCGGCTTGAAGAAGCGGGCGATGCTCCTCTTCGGGATCTTGAACTGCACGACCTGGTTGGGCTTCTCCTCCTCCATGATGGAGCGCACGAGGGCGGCGGTGAGCGTGCCCTCCTTGGAGTAGCGCTTCATCTTCAGCGCCTGGGCGTGGGAGGGCGTCGCCTCCTGCGCGCGGATGGCGTCGAGCAGATGATCCTGCTCCTCGGCTGTAAGATAGCTGACCTCGACGGCGGGAAGCATCTTCATACGCCCCTCGTCAACGAGGGCCAAAAGCTCCGAGGAGAGGAACGTCAAGCGTATGAAGCGCTGAACCTTGTCCTTGCTGACGTCAAGCTCCTCGGCCAGAATGTCACGCGACCACCTGCCGCCTGACTTCTGCGCAACTTGCACAGAAGTCAGGTCGGTGCGCCGCCCCTGATGCTTCATCGCCTCAAGCCGCATCGAATACGCGAACGCCCGCTCGCTCGGCAGGATGGTCTCCCTTTGGAGATTCGAGTCCACCATGGCGATAGTGGCTTCCTCGTCGGTCATGGCGCGCACGATGCAGGGCACGCTCTCAAGCCCTGCCAATTTCGCCGCGCGCTTCCGCCTGTGGCCGCTCACGAGCTCGTAGCGTTCCGGCCCCGCAGCCCGCACCGTGAGCGGCGCGAGCACGCCGTTCTCGGCGACGCTCTCCGCGAGCCGCTCCATCTCCTCGTCGTCTCTCACCTGGAAGGGATGACGGGGGAACGGGTCGATGGCCGCCAGCGGGATGTCCGATACGCCGCCAATCGCGGAGCCGTCGCGCTCGCCCTGCGAGGTGAACAGGTCGTCCACGCCGGGCAGCGTTATGGGAACCTTCTTCCTACCCACGGCAGACCACCTCCTCGGCAAGGCGCTCGAAGGCGCTCGCCACTTTGCCGCGCCCGTCGTAGGCGAAGATGCTCGCGCCCACGGAAGGCGCCTCGGCGGCCGATACCGCCTGGGGATCACCGTGTCGAACACACGGTAGGCGCTGCCGCACTGATCGCGGATGGTCTGCTCGACCTCATGGGCGAGGTTGTTGCGGCTGTCGAACAGCGTGAGCAGTATGCCCTCGACGGCCAGGGCGGGATTGATCTGCCGCCTCACGCGCCCGATGGTGTTGAGCAGGCCGACCATGGCGGAAGCGGGAAGGTACTCCACCGACACCGGTATGAGCACGCTGTCGGATGCGACGAAGGCGTTCACGGGGATGATGCCGAGCGTGGGCGCGCAGTCGAAGAGGATGAAGTCGTAGTCTCCCTTGAGGGACGAGACCCACACGTTCAGAAGCTGCTCGCGTGACATCGCCATGAGGACGGGCATTTCCATGCCCGCCAGCTCGATATTCGCAGGCATCAGGTCGATGCCCTCCTTGTGGGAGAGGATGCCCTCGCGGGGGTCTGCTCCCTCGCCCTCGATGACCGCGCTCAGGTGGTTCGCGATCGTCGCCTCAAGCGAGTCGGGGTCCTTCCAGCCGAGCGACTTGGTGAGGTCGCCCTGCGGGTCGGCGTCCACGAGGAGCACCCTCTTCCCGCGATGCGCGAGGGCTATCCCCAAGCTCAAGGTGGTGGCGGTTTTTCCCGTGCCGCCCTTCTGGTTCGCTACTGCGATGGTTCTGCATGGCATGGCTCATGCGCCTCCTTCTGCGGTTGCCCGCATCGGGAGGTGTTAGCGCTACCGTAATAATCGCCGATTGGGCCCCCGCTTCCCGCCAATCGCGCCACCGCACAGGCGCCGATCGCGCTACCGGACTTTGGCCGGCGGCGCCCCCGGCGCCGCAAGGTGTAGGCTCCCGACGTCTCCGGACGGAAGGAGCCCCGATTGGAAAGGAACATCATGGGAGAGTTCGACATGTACAGGCAGGCGGGCACCACGCCCAACTTCACCGACATCGCCCGGCGCTACGGCATGAACCGGCACACGGTGGCCAAGTACTGGAAGGCCGGCGGCCAGGTGGAGGACGCGCGCAGGTGCCGCCCGAGCGGGCTGGACCGCCACAGGGAGGTCATAGAGGCCAAGGCGCAGCTGCCCGGCGCGACCAAGCGCGGCATCTACGAGTACCTGATCGACCGCTGCTACGCCGGCGAGGAGCCGCCGGCCTACAACACGCTCACCAAGTGGATGCGCCGCAACGGCATCGAGTGCGGGCGCCCTCCGGAGGGCCCCGAGCCCCACCCCCGCTTCGAGACGGCGCCCGGCGAGCAGATGCAGTTCGACTGGAAGGAGTCGCTGCGCATGGCCGACGCCGAGGGCGAGGTGTTCGAGTTCAACGTGTTCTCGGCCACGCTGGGCTACTCCCGGCTCCACCGGTTCGTCTACTCCAGGACGCGCACCGAGGACGACGTCATGGCGTGCCTGCTGGCGGTGATGGCCGCCAACGGAGGCACGGCGCGCACGCTGGTCACCGACAACATGTCCTCCATCGTCTCGTCCTCCGCCTCGGGGCGGCGCGTCTCGGCGCGCTTCGCCAGGTTCGCCGCCGCGGCGGGCTTCGAGCTGGAGCTGGCGCGGCCGAGGAGCCCGCAGACCAAGGGCAAGGTGGAGTCGTCGAACCGGTTCCTGTCGAGGCTGGCCGTCTACGAGGGCGACTTCCGCGGCGAGGAGGGGCTCGTGGCCGCCATCGCGCGCATCGAGGCGCGGTGCAACACCGAGCCCAGCGCGTCGACCGGGGTGCCGCCGGCGGTGCTGTTCATGCGCGAGAAGGAGGAGCTGCGCAAGGTGGGCAACATGGGGCTTTTGGAGTCGATGGTGGCCGACGTCTCCGTCCAGGCGGCGCCCCCCACGATGCTCGTCCGCTGCCGGGGCCGCGAGTTCTCGGTGCCCCGGCGCTGCATAGGCAGGCGCGTCAAGGTGCTCGCGATGCCGTCGGGCCAGGTGAGGGTGGAGATGGCCGGCGAGACCGTCGCGGTCCACGACCTGTCGGCCCCGGGAGGGCCCGTCGTCTACGACCCGGCGCACTACGCCGAGGCCCTGGCCGCGAAGGCGCGCTACGCCGACGCCGACATCGAGGCGGCGGCCCGCGCCAACCTGGAGCTGCTCGGCAGGCTCGGGGAGGGGTCGCTGTGAGCGCCCGGGACGAGGGCGGCGCCTACGCCCGCATACGCGAGAACCTCTCGGAGCTGGGGCTGGACGCCATGGCGGCGGGGCTGCCCCACTGGATGTCGGCGGTGGCCGCCGGCGAGGCCGACTTCGCCTCGGCGATGCTCGCCATGACCTCCGAGGAGGCCGAGGCCAAGCGCCGTCGCGGGACCGACCGCAAGGTGCGCGCCGCCGGCTTCCCGTTCGTCAAGACGCTGGCCGACTTCGACTTCTCCTTCCAGCCCTCCATACCCAGGGCCGTCGTGGACGACCTGGCCACGCTCAGGTTCCTGGACGCGGCCGAGAACGTGGTTCTGGTCGGCAGCCCGGGCGTGGGCAAGACCCACATCGCGGTGGCGCTGGGGGTGGAGGCGGTGCGCGCCCGCAAGGAGGTGCGCTTCACCGACTGCGCGGCGCTGGTGCGCGACCTGAAGGACGCCTCCTCGCGCGGCATCCTGGCGAAGAGGCTGAAGTACTACGCCCACGCGACGCTGCTCATCATCGACGAGCTCGGCTACCTGGACGTGGACGAGGAGGGGGCCGACCTGCTGTTCCAGCTCGTCTCGGCCCGCTACGAGCACCGCTCCACGGTCATCACCACCAACGTGGCCGTGGGCCTTTGGGCCGACGTGTTCGGGGACGCGGTGACCGCCGCGGCCATCGCCGACCGGGTGTGTCACCACTGCACGATGCTCAAGATAACGGGGCGGTCCTACCGCATGAAGGACCTGCTGGCCGAGGCGGCCGACGGCGACGGGCTGCCCGAGAGGGGGCAGTCGTGAGGGCCGCGGACGCCGCGGGGTGGCTGGCCGCGTTCGGCGCAGAGGACGTCGCGGTGACGGTCAGGTTCCCGCAGCTCGGCGGATGGGAGGTCACGAGCTGGGCGGTCGCGCCCGGGGACGCCGAGGGCTCCCCGGCGCTGGAGGTTGAGATCTGGGCCGCGGACTTCGACTACCCCGCGGTCGAGCGCGCCCTGGGCGGCGGCCCGAGGTAGCGCGGGCGGCCAAAGTGCGGTAGCGCCCCCGGCCGGGAACCGGGGGCGCCGCCGGCGGGATAGAGTGGCGCGTTCGGCTGATTTTGCGGTAGCGCTAACAGGAGGTCAGACGGCCCTCGCGCAATGTGCGATGGACGTGCGTTTCGCGAAAATACTGGAAGCGCACTGGAAATATCGGGGTTTCTCGAAAAACCAAGAAGGGAGAAGGGTTTCCCAAATTTCAGAAATCACGGTTCTGAGCTGGGCGTTTCTCGACCACGCATTTCGCGTGTTTCGCGGGTGCTTACCTCGCTAACAGCTTGGGAAGCTATTTCCATCCCGAGCTCCATTTCCGAGAAAACCGCTCGTCACCTGCAAAATCGCTTTTAGAGTTTAGCGCATGGCGAGAAGTTCGTCAAAAAGTTCGTCAAATTTCAACTGTTTTCAAAACTGGACATCTGCAAGAGAAAAATCGAAGGGCACCGACAAACGCCGATGCCCTTCGTTGATTGCTGGAGCGGGCGACGGGACTCGAACCCGCGGTACAGGCTTGGGAAGCCTGGGCCTTACCACTTGGCGACGCCCGCAATTCATTCGCTGACTAAACGCAGCGCTTGAATTATAACGCATCCCAAGCAAAACGCAGCGGAATACAAAAGTTCCAAAACTATGCGGCCTGCGGCAGCGATTCGAGCCGTGAGACGTACCTGTTGGATAGCTCCCTGCTTGTCGAGGGGATGTAGCCCACATAGAGGTCGAGCGTATAGGACGGCGACGCGTGTCCGAGGATGACGGAGATGGTCTTGATGTTCTCGCCGCGAGCGAGGTTGATGGTGGCGAACGTATGCCGCAGCGCGTAGGGGCGCACGCCCTCGAACCCCACCTTCTCCACGAACCTTTGCCACTGCTTCTTGAGCACGTTGTAGGTGAGGGGCTTGTCAAGTTCTCCCACGAGAGGCGTGCTTGGGCCGGGCCTGATGCCCATGGCGCGCAGGCGTCTGCTCTTCTCCTCTATCCATCTGCCTATCTCGCGGGAGGTGTAATCGTCGATAGGAACCGTGCGGTACGACGAATCGGACTTCGTATACTCAACGATTTCCGCCGTCCCGTGTTCGAGCGACCCGGTGATTCTCGCCGAAGGGACGCCGCCGACGTTGACGCCGCCCATCTTCAAAGCGAGTGCTTCCTCGGGGCGCATCCCGCTGGAGAAAAGGGCGAGGCACGCCACCTTGAAAGGCGACAGGGGAAGCGCCTTCACTTCGTGGAGGAACCGCGCCGCATCCTCCTCCATGAGAGGGTCGATGAGCGGGCGGCTCTTCTTGAAGTTCTTGGAGAGGAAGCGCGCCTTCGCCACGTTCTTCTGCACGAGCTCCCTATCCAGCGCGTCGTTGAGGATCTCGCGGCAGAATTTGAGGATTTTGTGCTGCATATCGGGCCCGGCAACGCGCGGGGAGCCGAGCGGCTTCTTCTTCCGTCGATTCCCCTCGCGCACCGCCTGCTCGCGTTTCCTTTTCCATTCCTCCACGCGCTCGTTTGCCCACCGCCGCGAAATCTCGGGCACCTGAAGCAGGCATCGCTCCACGTCCATCGCCGTCAAATCGCGAAGGGGGATAAGCCCTATTACCTCACGCAGGTACTCGGCGTATCGCCGCTCGTTGGCTAGGGTTTGCCTTCCTATGGCCCCATTGCTGCGGAGCGCAATGTAACGCTCAACGTACTCTCCGAAAGGCGTTGCGGGACTCAGCGGTGAAACGTCTTGCGCCCCAATGCCCACCCCCGTCGTCCTATCTTCAAGCATTCTGTTGGCATCTTCCTCGAACTCGGCGATGCGCGCCCTGAGTTCTTCGCGCTTGTTGCGGGCGAACACCGTCCGCGACAGCTTCTTGCGCCCCATGACCCCCTGGAACTCGGCGGGCACCCTGATGCGCAGTTCGTAGGCGGTCGCTTTCGGGTCGTCGCGCTTCCTGCGGGGAAGCCCCTTCGCCTTCCTCGCCTCATCGAGATCCACGGGCTTGTCGCATTTGAGCGTCTTCGTCATTCTCTCCTCCATCTTCGCGCCTGTTCAGATAGCGTAGGAGGCAGAGCTTGGGAACCAGCCACTTCGACCCGAACTTGACCCCGCGCATCTCGCCCGCCGCCAACAGCTTCCTCACGCCCTGCGACGTGAGGCCCGTGAACTCGGCTATCTGGCAGGGGGTCATCATGTAGGGGTACGGTTCGAGCGCGGGCAGGAACAGCCCGCCAGGGTCGGCCCCGCAAAGCGCCTCGTCGTCAAACGCCGCCTCCGCGCGACGCTCATAATGAGCCATTTCGGCAGAGCGCGAAACGATGCGATTTTCCGCATCGCATGCTTGACAAGGGACGAAAGGCCGCGCGGTCATCTCCTCACGACCTTGTAGTCGTAGCCCGTGCGGGTATTGCAGATGGTGCAGGGCTCGCGTTGCTCCTGCTCGAAGTCCGCGCGCCACACCAGGTAGTCGTCCGAGTCGCAGAACGTCTGATGGCACTTCCTGCACAGCGTGAGCAGCATGAAGTCGTCTCCCGGCCCTTTGAGCCCCAGGCTCACGGCGAGTGCAGCGTCCACAAGCCTCATCTGCTCGGCGCCGATGTGCCCCGCCCTCCCGCGCAGGCGCAGCTTGTCGATGGTGCGCAGCTGCTCCAGGAGGGCGACCGAGCCCTCCCTGAGCCCGGCCGACGCGGGCACGGGTACGTGCACGGGGAGGTTCGCCTTGGGCTTGCCGGTTATGGCGGCGACGATGATAGTTTTGCTGCGCCTGTTGCCCGCATCGTTTTGCACGACGAGGACGGGACGCGTGCCTCCCTGCTCGCATCCCAGAACGGGGTCGAGGAAAGCGAAAAACACATCGCCCCTGCGCGGATGGTCGTCCATGAGGCACCTCCTTCGTTTCAATATGTAACTGCGGCCGAGAGTCGGGGTCGTCCGACCCGCGGCCGCCTGAAACGCCGCTTCCGCGGCTCCCGCTCGCCCACGAGGCCCCTCATGGCGTGGCGCGCTCTTGACCTTGCAAGGGCGGGCGGGTATGGGGCTGTCAAGGTTCCATCGAGGGATTTCCTCCCTCATAGAGACGGACAGCTAGGTGGGCGAAACGGAACCCCGCACGGAGAAAAACACTAGAAACCGGAAGAGAGAATCTCTTTCAGGTTCTCTCGCGCAAGACTGATGCTGCGTCTCACTGCGCGATCGGAGCACCTCTCTACTTCGGCTATCTTCGCCGTGGGCATACCAAGCAAGTGCCTCATCAGAAAACGCCTGCGTTGTGCGGCGGGTATCTGCTGGAACGCTTGAAACAGCGCTTCGGATTCCAGCTTCTCCATAAAGATTAACTCTGGGTCTTTTTCGGGATTGTTGGGGGCAAGAGAGGCTTCGTCCATCGACGCCAAGTGTAGTGAGTGTCTTGTCTCGCGGCGCTCCGTTCGCCAGAACTCACGCTGAAGTTCCTCTATGCCCTCGAATACTTGCCTGGGCAGATTTATCTCGGTTCGTTTGCCGTCAGGCGTCCTCACCACAATGCGATATTGGGCTTGGGAGTCGTCAATGTTCCTGCTTTCGTAAAATCGGGCCATATATTGCTCCTTCGGTTCAGACCCGCAGGAGCAACCGGCCGAAAGCGCAAAAAAGGACGGGCAGGACGTTTGGCTCCTGTCCGTCTGGCGGATCGGCGGGTATTTATTTACATCCTCAAGGATGTGCTACGTTTTGGGCAAATTCGTTATGCGCATAGTCCCATTGCTCTCGAACGTAAGCACGGTAAGCTGGCCCTTGCGTACTATTTCTACGCGACGCAGCTTTCTATCTGCCCGACAGACGAGCTTGCCGAGCGCATTCCTTACGTCTTGCATACAGCCACCTCCTCTCTGACGGAGCATGATGTCATGTTTGACCACATAGCGTCCCGACTTGAAAAGTCAAAATTCTGTCTGGTTCGACAATGGTGCTCCGCAGACTGTCGATCTTGGGGTGCTCTACGAGACGGATGGGTAATGCATCGTCACCGCTAAACTGACGGAAGATTCTCGCTCGGTCTATCGGTTCGCAAGTGTTTAGGGTTGTTGCGGGAGATTTTGCTTACGCCACAACAACCCCTTGGGCGTCATGCTGCAGCACAATGCATAAATATCCAATATTTTGTCTTAAAGGTTGTTGGAGCGATTCTGCTACTTTTCGGTCTTTGGCATGAAGCTGGAACGGAATATCGAGCGGGAGTTTAACTCGATATCCTTTTCGACAAGCTTTAACAAGAAAGAAATGAATTGCATTATGATGCAAAGAGCCAAGCGATAGTCCTGATGAACGAAGTACAAAGCGCGACTTTAATCTGAGGGTGAAATCTGCGACTTGCGCTAAACTGCGAATGTCGACAGTTATAATACGGAGTGACGTATCGAATCAAGATTGGTAGTGTCCCGATTGTTGGTGTAGCGATTCGATCTGCGAGGGCGGCCGGAGGCCGTCCGAGGAGATCGAACCATCCCTAGAACGCTGCTATTCTACACCATTGGATCACGCCGCCTTCCTGACGGCGCCCCCGTCGGCCATCACCACGGCGATGATGCGCGCGGCGTGCTCCGCCGCGGTGCCCTCGTACGCCGGCGGCCGTCCGGGCCTCCAGCGGCGCCTGTCCTCGAAGACCTCCGATATCGACTCCTCGGTGAACCAGCGCCGCGCCGCCCAGTCCTCGTCCATCTCGGACAGCACCGCGCCCAGGAGCCGGATCAGCGACTTCCTGGATGGGAACACCTGGACGACGTTGGCGCGGCGCTTGATCTCCCGGTTCATCCTCTCCTGGACGTTGTTGGTGCGCAGCCTGCGGTGGTGCGCCGGCGGGAAGTCCAGGTAGGCCAGCGCGTCGGCCTCGGCCTCCTCCAAAAGCGCGCCGGCCGCGGCGCTGACCGCGCCGATCTCGTCGACCGCCAGGTGGTAGAGCTCGCGCACGAGCGCGGGGTCCGACTCCGCGAACACCGCCCGCATCACCGAGCCCAGGAGCGCCCGCTCGCGCCTGTTGCGGGCCAGCGCGCACACGTTGCGCTCCAGGTGCACGACGCAGCGCTGCCAGGCCGCGCCGGGGAACACCTCCTCGATGGCGCGCCTCAGGCCCGCGTGGGCGTCCGAGGTGACGCAGCGCACGCCGGCGACGCCCCGCTCGCGCAGCGAGAGCAGGAAGGCCCGCCACGAGGCGTAGTCCTCGGTGTCGGCGGAGTCCACGCCCAGGAGGACCCGGTGGCCGGTGTCGGCGGCCCCGATGGCGGTGACCACGGCGCAGCTGGAGACGTGGCCGCCGTCGCGGCACTTGAGGTAGGTGGCGTCTATCCAGAGATAGGGGAAGCGCGCGCCGCCGAGGGGTCGCCCCCGCAGGTCGGCCACGGCGGCGTCCAGGGACTCGCAGATGCGGGACACCTGGCTGGCGCTCATGCGGTCGACCCCCAGCGCGCGGGCCACCTTCTCCACCTTGCGGGTGGACACCCCGCTGGTGACCATCTCGGCCACCGCGGCCACCACGGCGCGGTCGACTCGGCTGTAGCGCTCGATGAGGTCCTCGGGGAAGTAGGTCCCCCGCCTGAGCTTCGGGATGCGCAGCGTGATGCGCCCGACGCTGGTGAGGAGCCGGCGCTCCCGGTAGCCGTTGCGCTGGTTGCCCTCGGCGCAGGCGTCCTCGGCCTGCGCGTCCATGATCTCGTTGACGATCGCCTCGGCGAGGGTCCTGACGAGCTCGTTGATGTTGACCATGCCGTCGTCGAATCTGGGAATCTCGGGCGCGTCGGCGCCGATTGCTGCTAAAGTGTCCATTGCGGTCATCGCCTTTCTCGAATCGGTTTACTTCGCAACAAACGATTCTAGCGATGGCCGTTTCTCGTGCCGCGACTATTCGGCACGCGAAACGTCCGCTACACCAACGTTCGGGACGCGATCTCAAGATTCCGTCAAAGAGCCTGCTGTTGTCGTTATGAGGAGATTGAAAAATGGCACAAATGCCCATTGTCCGTTGCAGGAATATGATCTTTTTGATTTAAGCAGTTGGGCATGGTAGCGCCCAACAACCAGTTCTTTGGGTTGGTTGTTGGGACGATGTGAATCCAGATAAAACATGACCTCGCAATCAGTGAAATCGAGCCACTTCCCATACGTTGGAAACCATGCCTTGTAGACAGATTCTTTCGCGCTGAAAGTCAGCCTATCCCAAGATATATTTGGCTGACTGCAGGTAAGCTCACCCATCTGTTTTATCTCCTTCTTGCTCATTATCAAACTGTATATCTCTGATTCAATGGGGTTATTCGGCTCGGCGTCAATCCCGATAGTTCGAAATCGGTAATCTGAGGTGACTGCGGCAGCGGCATATCCTCTGCAATGCGTAATGCTCCCGCATATGTTTTTGGGCCAAATCGGTTCTCGGTTGGTACCGATGAGGATAGGAGGGTCATTGAAGCCCAGATGCGAGAGAGCGTTGCGAGCACATTTGCGCCCAACGGAAAACTCTTTCAGGCGTTTAGAAGAAAAACTTCGTGATATTTCCTTTTCTTTCCCAATAAGAGGAAAACCGTAAAAAGACCCCAGGTATTCTGAAGAAAACACTTCCTCTGGTAGTAAGGAGGCTAAAAAACCGGAATTGAATTTAGGAAAGCCAATCACAGCACCACCCCTAGTATGAACTATACACCCTTGTATACACTTTAAAAGTTCCAGCTGTTCATGTAGGCGATCTGCTCCTCGGTGAGGGTGTCTATCTTCACGCCCAGAGTCTCCAGCTTCACGCGCGCCACGCCGTCGTCGATGGCGGCGGGCACGTCGTACACCTTGTTCTCCAGCTCGCCCGCATGCTGGAAGAGGTACTCGGCCGCGAGCGCCTGGTTCGCGAAGCTCATGTCCATGACGGACGCCGGGTGCCCCTCGGCGCAGCTCAGGTTCACGAGGCGCCCCTGCGCCAGGACGATGACCGTGCGCCCGTCGGCAAGCGTGTACTCCTCCACGAGCGGCTTGATCTCCTCCACCTTCACGGCGTGCTCGCGCAGCCACTCCAGGTTGATCTCGCTGTCGAAGTGCCCGGAGTTGCACACGATGGCGCCGTCCTTCATGTTCTCGAACGCGGGCGCGTCCACCACCTTGCAGTTGCCGGTGACCGTCACCCACACGTCGGCGAAGCGCGCCGCCTCGGCGGCGGGCATGACCTCGTAGCCCTCCATGTGCGCCTCCAGCGCCTTCAGCGGGTCCACCTCGCACACGATCACGCGCATGCCCATGCCCTTGGCGCGCAGGGCGAGCCCGCTGCCGCAGTAGCCGTAGCCCGAGATCACGATGGTGCGCCCGCACAAAAGGCGGTTCGTGGCGCGCACGATGCCGTCGAGCGTGGACTGGCCCGTGCCGTAGTGGTTGTCGAAGCAGTGCTTCGTGTTCGCGTCGTTGACGTTGAACACGGGGTAGCCCAGCGTGCCCTCCTTCGCCATGGACACAAGGCGCACCACGCCCGTGGTGGTTTCCTCGGTGCCGCCGATGACGCCTTCCAGCTTGTCAATGTGGGTGGTGTGCAGCGCGGTGTCCAGGTCGGCGCCGTCGTCCATGATGATCTGCGGGTTCGTGGCGATGACCGCGTCGATGTGGCGGCGGTAGGTGTCCATGTCCTCGCCGGTGACGGCGAACACCTTGATGCCGAAGTCGCGCACGAGCGAGGCGGCGGTGTCGTCTTGGGTGGAAAGCGGGTTGCTGGCGCACAGCGCCACCTCGGCGCCCGAGGCCGCCAGCGCGCGCATGAGGTTCGCCGTCTCGGTGGTCACGTGCATGCACGCGCCGATGCGCACGCCCTCAAGCGGGCGCTCCTTCGCGAAGCGCTCGCGGATGGACGCCAGCACGGGCATGTCGCGCGCCGCCCACTCGATGCGGGCAAGCCCTGCGTCGGCAAGGTCGATGTCTTTGATGTCGTAGCTCTCGGTCATGGCGCTTCTTTCTTATGTTATCGACTGATCCTATGTCTGGTTTGGCGTCGATTAATCCTCAAACAATTCAGTGGAAAAATATCGTTCGCCCGTATCGGGCAGTAAAGTAACCACTGTCTTGCCCGAACCAAGTTGCCGAGCAAGCTGACGTGCGGCAACCACATTTGTACCGCCCGATACGCCGCAAAGCAAACCCTCCTCACGAGCAAGCGCGCGAGCCTCGTTGATAGCTTCCTCATCGGAAACCACGCAGATATCGTCATAGATGCCCTGATCAAGGATATCGGGAATAAGCCCATCGCCGATACCCATCTGCAAATGCGTTCCGACGCTTCCTCCCGAAAGAATCGCTGCGCTCTCCGGCTCAACGGCCCAAATGCATACATCAGGAAAAAGACGTTTGAGTGCCTGCCCTATACCGGAAATAGTACCACCTGTACCAATGCCCGAGCAGAATCCATGTATGGGCCCCTTCACGTCCTCTAAGATCTCAAGTGCTGTATGATAGCGATGCGCTAGTAAATTATCCCTGTTCTCGAACTGCTGTGGCACGTAAACACGAGGATCCTCGCTAGCCATACGCTTAGCCAGAGCGATGCATTTGGATATGCACTCTCCAATATCGCCAGCATCATGTACGACAATTACCTCAGCACCATAGTGGCGAACAAGCTTACGACGCTCTTCCGACACGCTGTCTGGCATAATGATGCGCGCACGATAACCGCGCACAGCACACACAAGCGCGAGCCCTATACCTTGATTGCCGCTTGTAGGTTCAACGATAATACTATCTGGCCCAATTTCGCCGCGGCGTTCGGCGGATTCAATCATCTGTAATGCCGTGCGCGTTTTAATGGAGCCTCCTACATTAACGCCCTCAAACTTAACGAGTATCTGTGCGGCATTCGCTTCAGATAACCGATTGAGACGAACGAGAGGTGTATGCCCCATGGCTTGCAGCACATTATCGTAAATCATGGAACTCCTTCCAAGGGGGTGCTAGCCCCTTATGCTAGCCTGCAGGTCTTTCGCAGATCCTCGGCGCGGTCGGTGCGCTCCCAGGTGAACTCGGGCAGCTCGCGGCCGAAGTGGCCGTAGGCGGCCGTCTTGCGGTAGATGGGGCGGCGCAAATCCAGCGCGTCGATGATGGCGCCGGGGCGCAGGTCGAACACCTCGGCCACCGCGCGCTCGATGGCCCCCACCGCCGCCTTCTCGGTGCCGAACGTCTCCACCATGAGCGACACGGGGCGCGCCACGCCGATGGCGTAGGCCACCTGCACCTCGCAGCGCGCGGCCAGGCCCGCGGCAACCACGTTCTTCGCCACCCAGCGCGCCGCGTAGGCCGCCGAGCGGTCCACCTTCGTGCAGTCCTTGCCGGAGAAGGCCCCGCCGCCGTGCCGTCCCATGCCGCCGTAGGTGTCCACGATGACCTTGCGGCCCGTGAGGCCGCAGTCGCCCATCGGCCCGCCGATGACGAAGCGGCCCGTGGGGTTCACGTGGATCTCCGCGTCGGGCGAGAGCGCCACGCCCTCGCCGGCCAGCACCGGGCGCACCACCTGCTCCACCACGTCGGCGCGCAGCCGCTCGTAGGGCGCCTCCTCGGCGTGCTGCGTGGACACGACCACCTTCTCCACCCACTTCGGCGCGCCGTCCTCGTAGCGCACGCTCACCTGGGTCTTGCCGTCGGGGCGCAGGTAGTCGAGCGTGCCGTCCTTGCGCACGGCGGCGAGGCGCTCGCTCATGCGCTGGGCCAGGTAGATGGGCATGGGCATGAGGGTGCTCGTCTCGTCGCAGGCGTAGCCGAACATCATGCCCTGGTCGCCCGCGCCGATGCGCTCGTAGGGGTCGTCCGCGGCCCCGCCGTGGGCCGCCTCCCAGCTCTCGTCCACGCCCTGCGCGATGTCGGGGCTCTGCTCGTGGATGGCGTTCACCACGCCGCAGGTGGTGCCGTCGAAGCCGTACTTGGCGCGGTCGTAGCCGATGCCGCACACCACCTCGCGCACGATGGCCGGCACGTCCACGTACGCCTGCGTGCGGATCTCGCCCGCCACGGCCACGAGCCCCGTGGTCGCAAGCGTCTCGCACGCGCAGCGCATCCGCGACACGTCGGCGGGCTGCCCGCTGGGGGCGATGTAGCCCTCGCGCTCGAGCTCTATCTCCTTGGAGATGATGGCGTCCAAGATGGCGTCCGATATCTGGTCGCACATCTTGTCGGGATGCCCCTCGGTGACGGATTCGGACGTGAACAGGTAGGATTTTGGCAAAGCGATCGATAAGCTTGGCCTTTGCTCTATCGTCATTTCAATTCTCTCTATACTTTAGATTGCCCATTATCCAGCTTATTTAGGTTGATGACCCTTATTGGACGTCCATCTTGCTCGACAGCTCCTTTTTTAAAGCCTGATATGACTCTTCGCTCATTGCGTGCTCCATGCGACAGGCATCCCTTTGTGCAATTTCAGTCGGAATGCCAAGGTTGGTAAGAACCTTGAAGAAGAAGCAATGGCGGTCGTAAACTCTTTCAGCGATTTTGCGTCCCCCATTTGAAAGGCGAACCAAACCTCGAGGCCTAAATTCAACATATCCTTCCGCGCTCAAGGAGGACATAGCTTTTGATATGCTCGCCTTGGAAAAACCCATTCTACTGGCCATATCCACTTGCCTTACAAAACCACCAGAACGAGTTTCGAGAATAAGCAGGTTTTCTAGATAGTCTTCCCTTGACTCACTCAAAGTCATCAGTTCCACCTCACTTAATTCAAAATCCGACCCGTCGACGACTGAAGCTCCACCATTTTCTTGAACAGGCTGTCTTCGCGCTCCATGAGCTCCGACGGCTTTCCTTGCTCGGCAACGCGGCCTCCATCCAGCACCACGATTTTGTCGGCGCTCATCACGGTTCTCATCCGGTGCGCGATGACCAGCACGGTTTTGCGTTCAAGGAGACACGATAGCGCCTCCTGCACCTTCGTCTCATTTTCAACGTCAAGTGAAGCGGTCGCCTCATCCAGAAGAACAATGGGGGCGTTTTTGAGGATCGCCCGGGCAATCGATATGCGCTGGCGCTCGCCTCCGGACAAAAGCGCGCCGTTCTCGCCTATCCTCGTTTCATAGCCCTTCGGCATGCGGGAGACAAAATCATCGCAGTTCGCCGCCCGAGCCGCCGCAAACACCTCCTCATCCGTGGCATCTGGCCTACCGAGTCGGATGTTCTGCATGATCGTGTCGTCGAACAGAACCACATCCTGGAACACTTGGGCGAAATCGACGAGAAGGGCCTCGGGGTCGACGGTCGAAACGTCCACGCCTCCGATGCTCACAACGCCATCGTCGGCATCCCAGAAACGGGCAGCCAGCTTGGCCGCGGTGGACTTGCCGCCCCCGCTCGGACCGACCAAGGCGGTCACCTCGCCCTCCTTCGCAACAAATGAGACGTTCGAGAGAACCTTCTCGCCTCCTTCGTACGAAAAAGTCACGTTGTCGAAAGAAATGTCGTGATTCGCCGGCTCGAATTCCATCGACCCGGTTTGAGGCCGCTCGTGCTCGATGGAGTGCATGCGCTTGATTCCGAGCTTGAGATTGAGAAGCTCCGTCACAACTTCAAGCACGGTGTTGATCGGATCGTAGAATCTCGTCACCACGAGAAGGAAGCAGAAGTACACCATGAACTCTAGTTCCCCCGATGCCAAAAGCAGGGCTCCGACGAGGACGGTCGAAGCTATTCCGAGCTTGAGGAACGCTTGCGCGGCCGACACGGGAACGGCACTCGAAAGCTCCGAGACGATCTGGGCCTTCTCCGCGCGATCGATCTTCTGATCCAGTTGCTCGAGATACGTTTCCGATTGGTTCGCCGCCGTGATCTCTTGGGCGCATTCGAGGTACTCCTGCAAGCCGTCCGCAACGTCAAGCTGGCGGTCGATGAGAAACTGCCCCTTCGCATCTTGGCTCTTCCGAGAGAAGGCGATGATGAGCAAGGCGATGGGAAGAACCCAGAGGGCGGCGATGGCCATCTTCCAGTTGAAGAGCAGAAGCATGATCGAGATCAATATGGTCGACGCGCCGGTTCCGAACAAAAGGGGCATGATATGGGAGAACATGCGCTCCTGATCGGCGCAGTCCTTCATGATGGTGGTGGTGAGGTCCGAGAGGTCGCGCCTTCCGAAAAAGGAAAGGGGCAATCTGCGCAGCACCTCGGCAAGCTCGATCCGCTTTCTGGCACTCTCGCCGTACACGACATTGTAGGTGAAATGGTATTCGAGCCATTGGGTCAGCAGCATGAGCAGGAGTATGACGACGATGGCTGCAAGATAGCCACCAAGAGCAGGGAGGGGCTTCGAGGGGTCGAGCAGATGATCCAGGTAGTCGTTGGTCGCCATGCACAGCACGCCAATGGGTGCCATCATGACGAGGTTGGCGAGAGCGCAGAAGAACGCGCCTCTCTTGAACTCGAAAGCACCCCGCTCGGTCAAAGCGAACTTCTCACGCAGCATCGTTGGCACCCCCTCCGATTCTCCAAGAGACTGATTTCTGATAGTCCTCCCACATCCGGCGATACACTCCCTTGCTTTCGACAAGATCCCCGTGGGATCCCGATTCCGAGATGGCCCCGTTCTCCACGACGCAGATCCTGTCCGCGCCCACCACGGTCGATAGCCGGTGTGCAATCATGAGAACGGTCTTGCCGTGCGTAAGACGCGCGAGCGCACGTTGGATAAGGGCTTCGTTTTCCGGATCGGCGAACGCTGTGGCCTCGTCCAAGACCACGATAGGCGCATCTTTCAGAATGGCCCGGGCAAGCGCGATACGCTGGCATTCGCCGCCCGACAGGTAGACGCCCTTCGCGCCGACCACCGTGTCCAAGCCCTCGGGCAGCTTCGCGATGATGTCGTCGCATTGCGCCGCGTGCGCGGCCGCCTCCACCTCCGCGCGCGTAGCCGACGGGCGCGCGAATCTGATGTTGTCAATGAGGCTGCGCTTGAAAAGCCGTGTGTTTTGGAAGACGAAGGAAACGGAATCCATCAGTTCCGAACGGGGAACATCCCGCACATCAACACCGCCGACAAGCACCCGTCCTTCATCGACGTCCCAGAACCTCGGAACAAGGCTTGCAATGGTGCTCTTGCCTCCTCCCGACGGCCCGACGAGCGCCATCGTTTCTCCTTCGGGAATCGCAAAGCTCACGTTCTTGACGGCAGGTGCGTCAGCGCCCGGATACGTGAAAGACACCCCTTCAAAAACGATATCGCACGTCCCGCTCGCCCTCCCGCCTTTCGCAGAACAGCAAGGCATCTCCGGCGTGGATAGGATCCCCTCGATTCGCATCACGGCATCTTGGGCCATCGCCGCAGCTTCAGAGGCGTACAGTATCTTGGTCATCATCGATGTCGTCACCGCGCTGAACACCACGTAGAAGAGGAAGTCCGTGAAGAACGACGCGAAGTCCCCTGCTGCCCCCGCAAGCAGGATGCTGGCGGGAACCAGCACAGCAAAGGTCGAGTTGATCGCCACGATCTGCACGACCTGCGGTTTTTCGCACAACTTCGAATAGCCATGGGCCATATCCCGGTACTGCAGGATGGCCTCCTTGAATGCGTTGAACGAATCGACCGTTTGCTGGAACACTTTGACGACGGGCATGCCTCGAACATATTCGGTCGCAGCGGCGTTCATTCGGTTCAATGCCTGCTGGTAGTTCGACACGAAAGTCAGATAGCTTGAGTTCTCATCGCTGCCTCCCCCTCCCATCATCCTCCAAATGCACGCGAAGGACACCGCGATGGGAACCAGGCACGCCAAACCCATGGCCCAGTCGAAGATGAACATCACGACGACAAACACAACGGGGGTGATGAGGGCTCCCACGAAATCAGGGAACTTATGGGCAAGCACGGACTCGGTCTGGCCGGCGCAGCCGTCGATCACCCTCCTTAGTTCGCCGGTCGAATGCTCGTCGTAGTAGCCAAGGGGAACCTTGGAGAGATGGTGGGTCGCGGCCTTCCTCATGTTGTTGCCGGTTCGGAATGCCGCGATATGAGTGCACATCAACGCCGCGAAGTACACCACCACTCCGGCCACCGCGAATCCGACTGCCAGCCATGCGTAAAAGGCCGCGCCACTCGCTTCGCTCCATTGAGGAGCCACTGCGACAAACTGCGACATGATAAACCAGACGCACACAAGGGGCATCACAGCAAGCAACGAATGCAGACCAGACAAGGCGCAGCCCACCACGGTGAGGATTTTGTAAGGCCCTGCGAAGTCAAGCAACCTGAACAGCGGATGGGGTGCTTTGCGTTTCGACTTTTTGTTCTCTGGGCTTTGTTCCGTCATTTCTCCTCCTGCTCTATTACCAGGACGTTGTTTTGCACTTGCAGCGACTTGAATATTTCCGCAAACTGACCGCGTTACGCTGGGGGTGCAAAAAAATGGTATTCTGTCGCAACCAGCAAATAGAAAGGTGCTGAATATGGGGTCGACGCGCCAGACAGCCGGCTTGCCAGCAATTGACGTGACTTCTATCTGCGATGCCGCCTTGAAGCTCACCAAAGAATTTGGCATAGATGGTTGGTCTATTCGTCAACTGGCTAAAGAAATTAACGCGTACCCAGGTGTCATTAATTACCACGTTGGTCGAAGAGAAGATGTGGTACATCTTGTTATCGAGCACGTTAATGCCGAAATCGACCTTCCTGAGCCTCGCGAGAATTGGAAACGATGGTTCAAGCTTCTTCTTGAGGGGATGCGTTCCACCCTGAGAAAGTACCCCGGAGTCGCTCGTAGACTCGCTGCCGTAGGTCCTGGCCTTGGGGAATCCGACCGCATTATCAATTGCGGCATTCAAGTGCTGAGAGATGCTGGGTTTGGCGATTGGTCCACTCTTGTTTATTCCGTTTTGCTTTGCCAAACTTGCGCGTTCGTTGCTACCGAGGATGACAGGGACAAAATGGACGATGTGCGCAAAGAGGTGGGGGGTTCGTATGCGAGTGCGCTTTCTGCGTCCGATCCCGGTATTGCCGCTTTGGCAAAAACGGTCAAACTCCTGACCGAAGAAGAAAGCCTGAGGAGAAGTTTTTTTGATCATCAGTTCTCAGTCCTTCTCGATGCTCTTCTCGGCGGATTGGAAGAGATTTTTTTAAAGGGCTGACTAGCGTATCGAGGTCTTAAGAGCATTTAAATCAATTTTTCCTATGGGGGTCAGGGGCAACAACTCACGAATCTCTACTCTGTCTGGATGCTTGAATGGGGCGATTCCTATGTTGTTTAAAAACTCCCTTATGGATTCCAAGTTGGGCGCATCGCCGCTGCAAACGATAAACGCACACGTCTTTTCGCCAAGGGCTTGATCCGGTATCCCGCAGACGGCTACGTCTACGATGCCGGGCATTTCTCTAAGACTTGCCTCTACGTCTTCCGCCGAGAAAGTCTCACCGCCACGGTTTATTGTGTTTTTCAGACGTCCCGTGATTTTGAAGTTGCCGCAGGGATCCCTCACCGCTAAATCCCCCGTATGATAAAATCCTTCCGAATCAAAAGAGCGCAGAGTAGAATATTCATCTTCGTAATATCCACTCATCAGATACGGTCCTTTCCATATCAATTCCCCTTCTTCGCCGTCTGCGCAAGGTTGCCCATCTTGTCCGATGATAAGAGGGCGATCGTTTTCGGAAAGGGGGAAGCCTTGGGTGGTAAAGGCGATTTCCTCTGGCGCTTCAGGGCTTGTCAGCGTCAATATTCCTTCAGTCATGCCGTATGATTGCTGGACAGCGCAAGAGAAAGCGGCAGAAAGCCTCTTGGCATCTTTTGCGGTAAATCGCGCACCTCCTACATGGATGGACTCAAGGCTTGAAAGATCAACAGGATACCAGTCGAGTGCGTCCATCCAGAGGTTTACCGCCGATGGAACTGCTGTTATTGTCGTCACTTTTGCAGAAGAGATCAATGGAAACACTTCATCGGGACTCACGCTTTCCGCCAAAATGACGGTGCCTCCTTTTTCTAGCGCACCAAGTGCGCCGGGGCATGCGAGCGGCAAATTATGGCATATCGACAAAGCTGCTAGGTATTTTGTTTTTTCGGAAAAAAGCGATCGGGAAGCCGCTTCCACGAAATTGTACACATAGCTGAAATTTGAGCGAGGAATAAGTTTAGGGAGTCCTGTTGTACCACCCGACGGAAGCAGGAACAAAATTGATGAGGAGTGGGGTGCTGTGGCTTGCCAGAGCTCTCCGCGCATATCCGAAACTGATCGATATTGATCGGAAGATCCGATGACAAAACATTTTAGCCTTGGATTGTCCTTTTTGATGGCTTTTGCTAAGGACTCGTAATCATAAGCCGGGGAAGAACACGGAACAATTAGGCAGGATGCATTTGACTTTGAGCAGAAATGAGAGATTTCCGCTTTGCGATGAGTCGGCAAAGCAAGTACGGGGATGCATCCTCTCATTACTGACCCGAACAAGATTATAAGAGATTCAGCTTTGTTCGGAAGCTGAAGGACGATCCTGTCCCCAGCTTCTATCCCCTCCGAAGCAAGGCAAGAGGCGAATCGCCTTGCCGCATCAAATAGCTCAGTGTAAGTATACGTGGTTTCTCTGTCGCGAACCGCAATATTTGCCCCATATTCACGCTCCCATTGCGCAATACGTTCAACAAGAGTGAAACCAACGTCGGTTGCCCTTCTCATAAAACCCCCTTCTGCCATCCGAAGCCTTAGAAGATATTTGCGCAATATTTGCAAACAACAACCCTTTCGCTATAAGTATACTATAGCTAGCATTATGTTAGTATGCCTTATATTCAAAGACTTATTGCTTGAAAGGGCGGTTGGCATGTCTGAAGTATGCGTGGAGCTAGTTGGAAAGCTTGTTGGGGAAATGCTCGGACTGTCAAAAGAAGAACTAAGCCCTTCGGATAATCTTATCAGTTTGGGGCTAGGATCTCTTGACATTATGAGAATAGCTGGGTTGCTAACAAAGAATGGCTGCAATGTTACCTTTTCAGAATTGGTTTCGAATCCCTGTATGGCTTCTTGGGTAAATTTTGCAAGAGAGAGGTCTGCGAGAAGCTCGTCTAATGGCAGCCCTCTCCTCGGTTCCGCAAATTACAGCAAAGGCGACCCCTTTCCGATCACGTCCGTCCAACATGCCTATATGGTTGGAAGGCGAGACGGACAGGAGCTAGGGGGAACCGCTTGTCACGCTTATATGGAATTCGAATGCGGATCTCTCGATGCGGCCAAACTCGAACGCGCAGTGGAACTTCTTATTCTAAGGCATCCCATGCTGCGCGCCCGGTTCTCTGATGACGGAACAGCCCGCATCGAAGACAAAGTAACTTGGAAGGGACTAACCACCTACAGAGTGGAAGGAGCAGGCAATCCCGACTCGAGGATTGAAGGTATTCGCCAAGAATTAAGTCACCTACGTTTCGACATCGAGCAAGACGATCTCATAGATGTACGCCTTACTGTCGTATCACCGAAACGCACTATCATGCATATCAACGTCGATCTTCTTGCAGCTGATGTGCTTAGCATCCAAGTTCTCTTAGAGGATCTAGCGCATCTCTACGACGGAACGGATCTCGCCCCCATCGAGATAGACTTCATGGAGTATGCGAGAAGAACCGGAATCGGAGAAGACGCACGAAACGAGGATAGAGAATACTGGCTGAATCGAATAGACAACATGCCAGGCGGCCCCTCTTTGCCACTGAAAGCCCCTATGGAGAGTGTCAAAAGATCTCAATTCACTCGTATGGAGTACTTAATTGATTCTAAGTCTTGGAAGAACTTCACCGAGAAAGGACGGCAAATCGGGGTTACCCAATCTATGGGCATCGCCGCTGTTTATGCCAAGGCTCTTTCTCGATGGAGCGAAGACAAGAAATTTCTTCTCAACCTTCCGCTGTTCAACAGAAAACCAATTCACCCAGACGTTGACAAGATCGTATCCGACTTCACCTCTCTTATCCTTCTTGAGGCTGATTGCGCAAACGCAATTTCCCTTCTTGAACTAGCTTCTCAAATGCAAGGACGCTTTCAGCAGGATGTTGCGCACTCTTCATTTGGAGCTGTAGAGGTTTTGAGAGAGCTTTCTCACCGTTGCCCAAACGATCCCAAGAAAGCCCCTGTTGTATTCGCTAGCAATATCGGCACCCAATTTATCTCCAACAAAGTGGAAGATGTTTTCGGTCCCTTGTCGAAGATGCTAGCAGAAACACCACAGGTATTGCTGGATCATCAGATATACGATCATAAAAACGGGTTGCTTTTGGCGTGGGATTACGTTTCCGAATTGCTTGATGACAAAATAGCCAAACAGATGTTTGAGGCATATTGCACAGCAGTGCGCTTCTACTGCGAAAACGACTGGTCGGAGCCGTTCCCCGACCTGCTGCCCCCTTCGCAGCGCGCGGCGCGCGCCGAGGCGAACTCGGAGGGGGCCGACCTCGGCGGCGGGACGCTCCACGGACGGTTCTTCGCCCGCGCCCAGGCCGAGCCGGATGCCCCGGCGCTGCGGTGGGGAGCCGACGGCGAGGCGACCTACGGGGAGCTTGCCGGCCGCGCCCTGCGCATCGCCGGGGGGCTCGCCGCCGCCGGCGTGGGCGAGGGCGACCGCGTGGCCGTCAGGCTCCCGAAGGGGCCCGGCCAGGTGGCAGCCGTGCTGGGCGTGCTGGCCGCCGGGGCGGCGTACGTCCCCGTCGGCGTCTCCCAGCCCGAGGCCCGCGCGGCGCTCATCCTCGAACAGGCGGGCGCGTCCCTGTGCGTCGACTCCACCGAGCTGGCCCGCCTCGAGGCGGCCGACCCCCTCCCCGCGCCCGCCGGCCCCTCCGAGCGCGCGCTGGCCTACGTGATCTACACGTCCGGCTCCACCGGGGTGCCGAAGGGGGTGGCGGTGAGCCACGCCGCCGCGTGGAACACCATCGCCGATGTCGTGCGCCGATGGGGCATGGGGCCGGGAGATGCGGTCCTGGGCGTGTCGGCCCTTGACTTCGACCTCTCCGTGTTCGACATCTTCGGGGCCCTCTCGTTCGGAGCCGCCGTCGTGCTGCCCGACGAGGAGGAGCGCCGCGACGCATCGGCGTGGCGCGAGCTCGTCTCGTCCCGGGGCGTGACGGTGTGGAACTCGGCCCCCGCCCTGCTGGACGTGATGCTCGACGACGGCCCCGGGGCCGCGGCCGGTCTGCGGTTGGCCCTCGTCTCCGGCGACTGGGTGCCGCTGGGTCTGCGCTCGAAGCTGCCCGAGGGGGTGCTGCTCGTGGCCATGGGCGGCGCGACCGAGGCCGGCATATGGTCGAACTACTTCGAGGTCGGGGAGGTCGATCCGTCGTGGAGCTCGATCCCCTACGGCAGGCCCCTCTCCAACCAGTCCTTCCGCGTCGTGGGCGAGGACGGCCTCGACTGCCCCGACTGGGTGCCCGGCGAGCTGTGGATCGGCGGGGGGAGCCTGGCCGACGGGTATCTGGGCGATCCGGGGAAGACGGCCGCCTCCTTCGTCGAGGACGGGGGGCGCTGGTACCGGACGGGGGACATGGGCCGCTACTGGCCCGGAGCCGTCTTGGAGTTCCTCGGTCGCAAGGATTCCCAGCAGCAGGTGAAGATACGCGGCCACAGGGTGGAGCTGGGCGAGGTCGAGGCCGCCGTGGCCGGATGCCCCGGGGTGAAGGGGGCCGTGGCCGTCGTGGCCGGCGAGCGCGAGCGCTCGGTGGTGCATGCGTTCGTGGTCGCCGACGAGGGGGCTGACGTGGATCCGGCCGGGGTGCTGTCCCGCGTGGCCGGGCTCCTTCCCTCCTACTTCGTCCCCCATGACGTGACGGTCCTAGACGAGTGGCCCTTGAGCGCGAACGGGAAGGTCGATCGAAAGGCCTTGGCCGGCATGGCCCCCGAAGCGGCCCCGTCCGCATCCTCCCTGTCCGAACCGGCCACCGAAGCGGAGCGCGCCGTGGCGTCGGTGTGGGAGGAGCTGCTCGATGCGGGGCCCGTCGGAAGGGAGTCGAACTTCTTCGAGCTGGGCGGCGACAGCCTCATGGCATCACGAGTCATCGGCAGAGTGCGGGCACTCGGATACGAGGATGCTCGCCTTCAGCTTCTTTTTGATACGGAAAATCTAAGTGAGTTTTGCAAGACGCTCAGGAAAAGAGAAGCTCCCCCAAAGCAGGAAGCTCTCATTGAGGTAGATCCGTCAAAAGAATACGAGAGTTTTCCTTTGACGGAAATACAACACGCTTATCTGGTGAGCCGCGGAGACTCATCCAGCCAAGCCACCGTTGGCACAACCTACTGCCAGATATTCGCAGTAGACGAAATCGATCTTGATCGGCTTGATGCTGCATGGGGCAAAGTGCAGAAGAGACACGGAATGATGAGAGCATCGGTCGAAGAAGACGGAACTCAATCCATTGCACCGTCTTCCAAAATCGGACACATAGAGCGAGCTGAATGCGCAAATAGCTCTGAAGCAAAGCAGCAACTCGAAGAGATTAAACGTACTGTATTCGCATTGGCAAAACCCCCTCTTCATCGCGTGGTCTCAATTTCTTGGCATGAAGAATCAGGAAAGCAAACTCGACTTGTATTCTGCTTCGACTATACGGTGCTTGACGCACTTAGCGTTATGACCGTTCTCGCCGAACTGGCCGAACTCTACGAGAACCCCGGGGCCGACCTCCCCGGCATCGGCCTGACGTTCAGGGATTTCGTCGTCGGGCACCGGAGAGACGGTCGCGAGGTTGAAGAGGCGGAGGGCTACTGGCGCTCGCGCTTGCCCGAGCTGCCGCCCGCGCCGCAGCTCCCCCTCGCCGCCGACCCCTCGACGGTCGGGGAAGGGAGGTTCGAGCGCCTGTGGCGGACGGTTGCCGAGCCCGAATGGTCGGCGGTCAAGGAAAAGGCCCGGCTGCACGGCATCACACCCTCGGCAGTCCTGCTTGCTTGCTACGCGAGGGTGCTGTCAGCCTGGAGCGGAGGGGGCGGCGTGACGCTGAACCTGACCATCTTCGACCGCCCCGAGGTCCATCCCGACATAGACAAGGTGGTGGGCGACTTCACCACCCTTCTCCCGGTGGCATGCCGCCCCTCGGCCGATGCGTCCGTCGAGGCCCAGATGAGGGGCGTCCAGAACGAGCTTGCCGGAGGATTGGAGCATAGGGCGGTCTCGGCCGTGTGGGTCCAGCGCGAGCTGGCGCGCTCCGCAGGGACCTCCGGAGTGGTTCTGCCCGTGGTGTTCACAAGCGCCCTCGGCCTGAGTAGGTTCGATCTCGACGGCGGCTTCATGGATTATCTGGGCGGCCTGTCCCAGACTCCACAGGTGTGGCTCGACCACCAAGCCATGGAGAGAGGCGGCGGCGTCATGCTCTCGTGGGACTACGTGTCCGAGCTGTTCCCCGACGGAATGATCGCCGATATGTTCGATGCGTACTGCTCGGCCGTCTCCTCTTTGGCGGCCTCAGACTGGTCGGAGCCGTTCCCCGACCTGCTGCCCCCTTCGCAGCGCGCGGCGCGCGCCGAGGCGAACTCGGAGGGGGCCGACCTCGGCGGCGGGACGCTCCACGGACGGTTCTTCGCCCGCGCCCAGGCCGAGCCGGATGCCCCGGCGCTGCGGTGGGGAGCCGACGGCGAGGCGACCTACGGGGAGCTTGCCGGCCGCGCCCTGCGCATCGCCGGGGGGCTCGCCGCCGCCGGCGTGGGCGAGGGCGACCGCGTGGCCGTCAGGCTCCCGAAGGGGCCCGGCCAGGTGGCAGCCGTGCTGGGCGTGCTGGCCGCCGGGGCGGCGTACGTCCCCGTCGGCGTCTCCCAGCCCGAGGCCCGCGCGGCGCTCATCCTCGAACAGGCGGGCGCGTCCCTGTGCGTCGACTCCACCGAGCTGGCCCGCCTCGAGGCGGCCGACCCCCTCCCCGCGCCCGCCGGCCCCTCCGAGCGCGCGCTGGCCTACGTGATCTACACGTCCGGCTCCACCGGGGTGCCGAAGGGGGTGGCGGTGAGCCACGCCGCCGCGTGGAACACCATCGCCGATGTCGTGCGCCGATGGGGCATGGGGCCGGGAGATGCGGTCCTGGGCGTGTCGGCCCTTGACTTCGACCTCTCCGTGTTCGACATCTTCGGGGCCCTCTCGTTCGGAGCCGCCGTCGTGCTGCCCGACGAGGAGGAGCGCCGCGACGCATCGGCGTGGCGCGAGCTCGTCTCGTCCCGGGGCGTGACGGTGTGGAACTCGGCCCCCGCCCTGCTGGACGTGATGCTCGACGACGGCCCCGGGGCCGCGGCCGGTCTGCGGTTGGCCCTCGTCTCCGGCGACTGGGTGCCGCTGGGTCTGCGCTCGAAGCTGCCCGAGGGGGTGCTGCTCGTGGCCATGGGCGGCGCGACCGAGGCCGGCATATGGTCGAACTACTTCGAGGTCGGGGAGGTCGATCCGTCGTGGAGCTCGATCCCCTACGGCAGGCCCCTCTCCAACCAGTCCTTCCGCGTCGTGGGCGAGGACGGCCTCGACTGCCCCGACTGGGTGCCCGGCGAGCTGTGGATCGGCGGGGGGAGCCTGGCCGACGGGTATCTGGGCGATCCGGGGAAGACGGCCGCCTCCTTCGTCGAGGACGGGGGGCGCTGGTACCGGACGGGGGACATGGGCCGCTACTGGCCCGGAGCCGTCTTGGAGTTCCTCGGTCGCAAGGATTCCCAGCAGCAGGTGAAGATACGCGGCCACAGGGTGGAGCTGGGCGAGGTCGAGGCCGCCGTGGCCGGATGCCCCGGGGTGAAGGGGGCCGTGGCCGTCGTGGCCGGCGAGCGCGAGCATCTTTTTGCTGTCGCAATCCCTGCCATCAGCGAAGCCCCCATCGCCTCAATTAGCGAGAGATCGCCAGTCGAGAACAGGGAAGCTGAACACACGCGGCTCACTGCGCTTTCTAATATTCTTATCAAAGAGCGAGGCTTGTCGAATGACAGGCTTTTTACGAACGAGCAGAGTGACGAATCTTCTTCACGATATCACGCGGTTATGGAAATGCTCTCTCGCAACACTTCAAATTGCTCAACAGTATGCCGAGACAACACATTGGAAGAAGCCGCTGATTTCTATGAAAAGATACTGACAGAAGCCGCAGACCCTTCCACGTTGTACGAAAGCGACAGGTTCTCTCCTGAAGCCCTCTTTCTCTCTCGCAACTCGTCCCAAAGAATCATCAAGGACGCAATCGCCACAATCAAGGCAATGGCTGAAACGCTTGGCCGCAAACTTAAAGTCGCTGATTTCGGATGCCGAAGTGGACGCATATCAGCCCTGTTGCTCCCCGAGGTCGCAGATACTATCTCGGAATACCATCTGCTCGACACTTCTCAATCTATGCTAGATATGGCCAAAACAAGGCTAGACGACTTTTCAGAAAAAGTGAGAACAGCAAAGCTTACAAAAGTTGTCGATCAAGATATTCATGCACGTTTCGATGTTGTGGTGTCGATAAACGCAATTCACACCATGGAAGAACCTTCTGAGGCAATAAGTGCTCTTGGAGAAACCCTAGCAGCAGACGGCAGGGCTTTCATTGTGGATCCCACCGAGTTTGCCCCTTCCGCAATGGTAACAGCTGCAATTGCCCAGTGCGCATTTGGCGATGGGGAACCGAGCGGTCTGCTTTCTCCCGAGAAATGGATCGACTCTCTTTCGGAGAAAGGATTGCGTGCCGACTGGGTAAAAATCGACGATGGCCTGTTCATCTCTCTGTCCAGCCGAACTTCTCCACCTATCGACCTCACACTTCTCCGCTCTACTCTAGAAAAAGAAGTTCCCGCATATATGGTTCCCGAGCATCTTGGAATCCTACCTTCTCAGCCGCTATCCAGAAACGGAAAAGTGGATAAAGGAAGCGTTAAAGACTGGGCTGAATTGTATTGCTCTTTCTGTGATGCATCTGACAATTATATTGAGCCAAATGGAGAAATCGAGAAAAAGGTTTCGTCTATATGGTCAAAATTCCTTGGAGGAAGGCGTGTCGGCCGCTACGATGGATTTTTTGAATACGGAGGAGACAGCCTAAGTGCTACGCGGATGATTTCCGCTCTTTCAAAAATTGGCATCAAAGCAAGTCTAAAGGAGCTTTTCGCCTCAGGAAATCTTGCAGACTTCTGCAAAGGGCTTTCCATTTCGTCTCCTAATAACTCCAAGGCAATCACTATCAATGAAGAGTTGAGATTTGAGCCGTTCGACCTCACCGAGGTACAGAGGGCATACACCATAGGAAGGACCAGCGGTCTCGACTTGGGCAAGGTAGGATCCTATTGCTTCTTCATGTTTGAAACTAGCGAATACAGTCACGACAGATTTGCATCAGCATGGAGGATTCTGCTCGAGCGTCACGGAGCCTTGCGCACTCTTCTAGTCAAGAATGGCGAGAAGCAGCAGGTGTATCGATCATCTGATCTGAATCTACCTCTGGCTGTCCAAAATGCAATGGATTCAAAAGATGCTCGTAAAATAGTCGAACAAGCAATGTCGCATAGATCGATAGATCTAACGAAATCTCCCGGCTTTGAAGCTCTCTCGGCAGTTTATAGCAGCGGTGCTGTTGTCGGTATTGGCTTCGACAACACTATGGTAGACGGCGTGAGCATGAGCACCGTTCTCGCCGAACTGGCCGAACTCTACGAGAACCCCGGGGCCGACCTCCCCGGCATCGGCCTGACGTTCAGGGATTTCGTCGTCGGGCACCGGAGAGACGGTCGCGAGGTTGAAGAGGCGGAGGGCTACTGGCGCTCGCGCTTGCCCGAGCTGCCGCCCGCGCCGCAGCTCCCCCTCGCCGCCGACCCCTCGACGGTCGGGGAAGGGAGGTTCGAGCGCCTGTGGCGGACGGTTGCCGAGCCCGAATGGTCGGCGGTCAAGGAAAAGGCCCGGCTGCACGGCATCACACCCTCGGCAGTCCTGCTTGCTTGCTACGCGAGGGTGCTGTCAGCCTGGAGCGGAGGGGGCGGCGTGACGCTGAACCTGACCATCTTCGACCGCCCCGAGGTCCATCCCGACATAGACAAGGTGGTGGGCGACTTCACCACCCTTCTCCCGGTGGCATGCCGCCCCTCGGCCGACGCGTCCGTCGAGGCCCAGATGAGGGGCGTCCAGAACGAGCTTGCCGGAGGATTGGAGCATAGGGCGGTCTCGGCCGTGTGGGTCCAGCGCGAGCTGGCGCGCTCCGCAGGGACCTCCGGAGTGGTTCTGCCCGTGGTGTTCACAAGCGCCCTCGGCCTGAGTAGGTTCGATCTCGACGGCGGCTTCATGGATTATCTGGGCGGCCTGTCCCAGACTCCACAGGTGTGGCTCGACCACCAAGCCATGGAGAGAGGCGGCGGCGTCATGCTCTCGTGGGACTACGTGTCCGAGCTGTTCCCCGACGGAATGATCGCCGATATGTTCGATGCGTACTGCTCGGCCGTCTCCTCTTTGGCGGCCTCAGACTGGTCGGAGCCGTTCCCCGACCTGCTGCCCCCTTCGCAGCGCGCGGCGCGCGCCGAGGCGAACTCGGAGGGGGCCGACCTCGGCGGCGGGACGCTCCACGGACGGTTCTTCGCCCGCGCCCAGGCCGAGCCGGATGCCCCGGCGCTGCGGTGGGGAGCCGACGGCGAGGCGACCTACGGGGAGCTTGCCGGCCGCGCCCTGCGCATCGCCGGGGGGCTCGCCGCCGCCGGCGTGGGCGAGGGCGACCGCGTGGCCGTCAGGCTCCCGAAGGGGCCCGGCCAGGTGGCAGCCGTGCTGGGCGTGCTGGCCGCCGGGGCGGCGTACGTCCCCGTCGGCGTCTCCCAGCCCGAGGCCCGCGCGGCGCTCATCCTCGAACAGGCGGGCGCGTCCCTGTGCGTCGACTCCACCGAGCTGGCCCGCCTCGAGGCGGCCGACCCCCTCCCCGCGCCCGCCGGCCCCTCCGAGCGCGCGCTGGCCTACGTGATCTACACGTCCGGCTCCACCGGGGTGCCGAAGGGGGTGGCGGTGAGCCACGCCGCCGCGTGGAACACCATCGCCGATGTCGTGCGCCGATGGGGCATGGGGCCGGGAGATGCGGTCCTGGGCGTGTCGGCCCTTGACTTCGACCTCTCCGTGTTCGACATCTTCGGGGCCCTCTCGTTCGGAGCCGCCGTCGTGCTGCCCGACGAGGAGGAGCGCCGCGACGCATCGGCGTGGCGCGAGCTCGTCTCGTCCCGGGGCGTGACGGTGTGGAACTCGGCCCCCGCCCTGCTGGACGTGATGCTCGACGACGGCCCCGGGGCCGCGGCCGGTCTGCGGTTGGCCCTCGTCTCCGGCGACTGGGTGCCGCTGGGTCTGCGCTCGAAGCTGCCCGAGGGGGTGCTGCTCGTGGCCATGGGCGGCGCGACCGAGGCCGGCATATGGTCGAACTACTTCGAGGTCGGGGAGGTCGATCCGTCGTGGAGCTCGATCCCCTACGGCAGGCCCCTCTCCAACCAGTCCTTCCGCGTCGTGGGCGAGGACGGCCTCGACTGCCCCGACTGGGTGCCCGGCGAGCTGTGGATCGGCGGGGGGAGCCTGGCCGACGGGTATCTGGGCGATCCGGGGAAGACGGCCGCCTCCTTCGTCGAGGACGGGGGGCGCTGGTACCGGACGGGGGACATGGGCCGCTACTGGCCCGGAGCCGTCTTGGAGTTCCTCGGTCGCAAGGATTCCCAGCAGCAGGTGAAGATACGCGGCCACAGGGTGGAGCTGGGCGAGGTCGAGGCCGCCGTGGCCGGATGCCCCGGGGTGAAGGGGGCCGTGGCCGTCGTGGCCGGCGAGCGCGAGCGCTCGGTGGTGCATGCGTTCGTGGTCGCCGACGAGGGGGCTGACGTGGATCCGGCCGGGGTGCTGTCCCGCGTGGCCGGGCTCCTTCCCTCCTACTTCGTCCCCCATGACGTGACGGTCCTAGACGAGTGGCCCTTGAGCGCGAACGGGAAGGTCGATCGAAAGGCCTTGGCCGGCATGGCCCCCGAAGCGGCCCCGTCCGCATCCTCCCTGTCCGAACCGGCCACCGAAGCGGAGCGCGCCGTGGCGTCGGTGTGGGAGGAGCTGCTCGATGCGGGGCCCGTCGGAAGGGAGTCGAACTTCTTCGAGCTGGGCGGCGACAGCCTCATGGCCATGAGAATGACGAGCGCTTTGGAAAAGCGTCTTGGATTCAAAATTGGACTTCAAGAATTTATATCCGATCCGACTGTAGCCGGAATCTGCCAAAAGATAGATACGACATGCGGGGACACATATGAGGAGGGAACCCTATGATGGACGAGATCCGATGCCTTCTTGAAGAGATGGCAGATGCGGGAATACGTTTATGGGTCGAGGACGGAAAGCTAAAATTCAGAGCGCCATCTGGAGCCATGACGGTAGAAAGGGCTAACCTGATAAAGAAGAACAGGGATGCTGTAATCGCAGCCCTCAACGAACCTCGCCCGATAAAGCGCGAGCCCGAGAAAAGGTACGATCCTTATCCTCTTACAGACATACAGCAAGCTTATCAGCTTGGCAAGAGCGAAGCTTATCCCTACGGCGGAGTGGGATGCCAAGGGTACATGGAGATTAGCTTGGGAGGCGTTGAATTCGAGCGATTGAACAACGCATGGCGAAAAGTGGTGGCTCGGCATGACGTACTTCACTCGGTCATTTCTGAAGACGGTTATCAGCAGGTGCTGGAAGAATATGATGTGGGATTGATTGAATTCGTCGAAGCCGAATCGCGAAGCTTAGAAGAGGTCGCTTCCGAATGTCGTAGAACCATGGATCACAAGGATTATGCAACCTCGGTCCATCCGTACGAACTGAAAGTGAGTACTGATGGGATTAAGTCAATCCTCCACATATCAGTCAACTTGGCTCTTTGTGACTTTTTGAGCATTACCATAATCCTCAATGATCTGGCTCGGGCATATGACGGCGAGCAACTAGATAGCAGCGACGAGATTTCCTTCAGAGATTTTGTCATGGATGCAAAAACCCGAGGAGTTTCCAGCCCTTCTCTAAAAGCAGATGAGGAATACTGGTCGGCACGCATTGACGAATTGCCTCCCGCCCCTATGCTTCCCATGGGGCCGAATCCTGACGTGCGAACGGGAGTTAGATTCATTAGGCACCAGATGAGCCTTACCGATAACGAATGGGCAGAATTCCGTCGCACAAGCGCAGAGAAAGGGGTTACCCCCACAGCTGCATTGGTCGCTGCATTCTCGGACACTTTGGCGCTGTGGGCGGAATCATCGGATTTCACGATCAATATGACAATGTTGAACAGGGGGGATGACATTCCTGGAATCATGCGTACGGTCGGTGATTTCACAATGTCAAGCCTATTGGGATTGATTCGTGACGAGCGCGCGCCCTTCTTCTCCCGCGCTCGTGCAGCGCAATCACAGCTATGGTCGGATCTTGAACATAGAAGCTTCTCCGGAGTCTCCGTGCTGAGAGAGATCGCGCGACGACGTGGACGTGCGGGCGGTGGGGCGCTCATGCCGTTCGTTTTCACGAGCAGCATCGGCCTACGCGGAGGATCGTCCTTGAGTGAAACAAGCCTCTTTCGTGGCTCTCGAGTCATCGGCGGACTTTCACAAACCCCCCAAGTATGGCTTGACTGCCAAGCGATGGAGTGGAATGGGTCTCTTGTAATCAATTGGGATGAGCGCGCTGGAGTCTTCCCTGACGGTCTGGTTTCAGATGCCTTTTCATCCTTCGAACAGACCCTTAGAAGTCTTGCCTCGAGCAAAGCGACATGGGAAGAGACACGAATAGTCCATTTACCTCAAAAGCAGAAACTTGTTCGTATCGCAGCAAACGACACCGGCAAAGAAATAGTGTCGAGTACCCTCCACTCAGACTTTATGAAGACAGCCCTCTCTCATCCAGAGCTCCCCGCCGTGCGATTGGGAGATGAGTTTGTGACATATGCGGAGCTGAGGGCGCTTTCCCTCAAAGTGGCCCATAAGTTAAAGCGAGGAGTTCGGACTGCGATCATTCTTGAGAAGAGCATTGCACAAGTAGTTGCGGTGATCGGCTGCAGCCTTGCCGGCGCTCCCTTTATTCCTCTATCCCCTGACCATCCTCGATCAAGAGTCGACACCGTTATGGGCAATGCGGAAGTGGGCGCGGTTCTCGCCAAAGCTGAAACCCTCGAAAGGCTTGACTTGGCCGGCAAAGAAGAGGCTATGGATATCGACCTTATCCTAAGCGATGACATTTCCGCTAACTTCGAGGATCGGACTTTGCCATCTGACGAAGCCTACGTGATCTACACGTCTGGCTCCACCGGGGTGCCGAAGGGGGTGGCGGTGAGCCACGCCGCCGCGTGGAACACCATCGCCGACATAAATTCTCGATTCAACGTTAGGCAGAGCGACAAGATCATCGGATTGGCCGAGCTAACCTTCGACCTAGCTATATATGATATATTTGGAATCCTTTCCGTCGGAGGAGAGCTTATCTTCCCCGAACCCTCATCACTTAATGATCCGTCGAGCTGGTGCGACGTAGTTGTTAAACGCAAGGTAACGATATGGAATTCTGTCCCCCAGCAGATGCAAATGCTTTCTTACTACCTTGATACGGCTCCGGATGTACCCTCTCTTTCCTTGAGGCTCGCTCTCTTGTCTGGCGACTGGATACCCGTCTCTCTACCCAACGATATCGCAGATAAAATCCCTCACTTGAAAATGGTGAGCCTCGGCGGTGCCACCGAGGGAGGAATCTGGTCGATCTTCCACGAAATCAATCCATCGGATTCGGAAAAGGCAAGCATTCCCTACGGAAAGCCTCTTGCCAACCAGGAGTTTGATATCGTAGGACGCGAACTTGAATCGCTGCCTCTTCTCGTTCCGGGTGAAATCATCATTAGCGGAAAGAGCCTTGCTTCGGGCTACCTCAATGACCCTGTTCGAACATCCGAGAGTTTTATAATGCGGGATGGAGTGAAATGCTATCGAACCGGCGACATGGGCAAATACCTGGAAAACGGCGACATCGAGTTTCTCGGGCGTGCAGATCAGCAGATTAAAGTACGGGGTTACCGCGTCGAGCTAGGCGAAGTGGAAGCCGCTTTAGAAAAGGCACCGGGAGTGGACAAGGCTGTCGCATTTGCTGTCGACAACGATAAAACCGACAAGCATCTTCTCGCCGCAGTCATCGCCGAAAAGGTCAATCCCGACAAGGCAGAATCCTTGTTCAAGAGATCTACGGTCGCCATGAAAGAATGTATGAGAGATCGCTTCAGCAAAATGGCTGTCAACGAAGTTGCAGAGTATTGCCGCAAAGTTGACGAGGTCTGCTTGTCGGCCATGATGAATTTGATAGCAGATGCCGTTAGCAAAGATTGCTTCTCAATGGATGACATGATGCATGGACTCAATGCCAAAGAGAGGAACAGAAGGCTCCTAGAGAGATGGGCGAAGTCTCTCGTCGACATGAAAGCGCTCAATGCAAAGGGCGACTCGTTTTGCTTCTCGGACGATTATAAGAGAGGCGACATTGAAGCTTTATGGCAACAGCTCGAATCCTTGGAACTGAAAGTCGAGTACAGCAAAGGGCTTTTGTCGTTTTTGCACACATGCATAGATTCCTTATCCGGCCTCGTGTCGGGGAAAGTGGATCATTTATCCATACTTTTTCCCGAAGGTGGTTTTGATGTAGCCGCTTCAACCTACAGGGACAACCTAGCCTCCAAAACTCTCAACTCCACACTAGTTAGCATGGTTTCGGAATTTGCGCGCATCAAGGGTGGGTTGAGAGTTCTTGAGGTCGGGGCCGGTACGGGAGGCAGCAGCGACTCGCTCATCGATGCGCTTGAGGGAACGGGGAGCACATATCTTTTTACTGACATCTCTGAATTCTTCCTCTCTGAAGCCCGAAATCGCTACGAAGGTAAAAACTGGATTGGCTACGCCATCTACGATGTCAATAAGGATGCCAGAACTCAGGGACTTGCAGACAACTCATTTGATCTCATCGTAGGCGCAAACGTACTCCATAATTGCATCGATGTCCTTGCAGGGCTGGGGCAAATCAAATCCCTTCTTTCTCCGGGAGGCATTTTGGCCTTTATTGAGGCCACGCGCGAGAGCTTTCCCCTTATGGTCAGCATGGATTTCCAAGATGCCCTCGGGATGGAGTACTCGGATTTGCGTGCAGGAACCAGCAAGGTATTCCTTAACCTCGACGAATGGAGCGGAATCCTCGCAAAAGCAGGTTTTGGCTTGACGGACTGCTCTCCTACGAACGAAGAACCGGATCTCTTTGGCCAGCACCTGATAGTCGCACAAGCAAAGGCTGATATAGCCGCGCTTTCGGTCGATGATGTGGTATCAGCCGCACAAGAAACCCTTCCCTCATACATGATTCCTGAAGCCATTGGGATAATCGACACCCTTCCCCTTTCGAGAAACGGAAAGGTTGACAGAGCCGAGCTTAAACGCCTACCACTGCTCGGAAGAACGCAGTCGAAAACTGCGGGCATCGGAGATGAGAGAGACAGCTACCGTAGCGATTTGGAAGCACGCCTAGCTGTAGAGTTTTCTGAAGTACTCGGAGCAGATAGCGTCAGGAGGGATGATGACTTCTTTGAGCTTGGAGGCGATTCGCTTTTGGCCACCAAACTCGCAGCCCAGATAAAGAAGAACGTAGACGAAGCGGCTGAGCTTGAATGGGAGTGGCTTTTGAGAAAGATGATGGAAAGCCCAACGGTCAGCTCACTCGCACTCGCGCTCTCCAGTACAGAAGAAGCAGAAAAGGCCGCGCCCAAAGGGCAGATGGAGCCTGTTGTCGTATTGAAAGACGGAAACGGAGATGGCGTCGTTAACGTATTGGTGCATGACGGAACAGGCACTCTTGACCCATACCGCGACCTTATTAGCGCTTCGGGTGACAAACTCATCATCGGTGTGCAAATGCCCGACATGCAAAAAGCCTTGGATTATGACACCCGATCTCTTATAGAAACCCTCGGAAGAGAGTATGCCGACCGCCTCTCGGAATGGAATGGATGCAGCTTTAGGATAGTGGGATACTGCATGGGAGGTTTGATCGCAACAGAGATTGCAAGAAACCTGATGGAGCAGGGAGAAACCGTTGCCGATCTCTTTGTCATCAGCTCATATGGGTTCCCGTTCAAAATCACCGAAGACGTAATGATTGAGTATGCTTTTGCTCGCGTACTTAATGCCCCAACTGAAGACCTCGGGTATCCGAAAGACGACGAAGCCTTCGCCAACGCAATCGCTGATGCCCAGATCCGACACCCCGGAGTATTGGATCTTCTCGATGGTGAAGGCCCTGTTGTCGAAAAACTGAAGAAGATTGCCTCCCTAGATTCGAACGAGCGCATGCGTAGGATACTTTCAACCGTGACCGCCGATAGCAACGTCGTAGAAAGATTGACCCAAATTTACAGGACGTTCAAACATAATTTGATTGCAGTAATGGAATACGAATCAAAACCCTATCTTGGCCCTATCCACTTTTTGCGAGACAGTGGAAGAATGGGGCTATTCAAGAACATCGGTGGTGATGAAACGGTTTTCTGGAACAGCGTCGCCCTCATGGGGATAGACACCCAAGATATAGAAGGAGATCACTTTACCTGCATATCCGGAGAACACGCAAAAGATGTCGCAAAGAGAGTGGGGCTTCGATGATCGGAGTGCTTGGGTCGAGCGGGCATGTTGGATCACTGCTTGCCGACATGCTGAAAGCTAAGGGGTACGAGCTTCGCCTCGGTTCTCGCTCGGCCGGATTCATCGTCAACATGACAGACCCTAGTTCTTTGTCAAGATTTCTCGATGGATGCGATGCTGTGGTCAACTGCGCTGGCCCCGCGTATCTACTGAGCGAACCAGCAGCAAGAACCGCCATAAGCTCAGGCGTTGCATACTTTGACGTTGCCGGCTGCGAAAACCTGTGCAAAACCCTAGCTGACGAATCGGCGGAAACACCGGTTGTATTTTCTGCAGGAATGGTGCCGGGGCTCTCGGGTCTTCTACTAAAGATGGCTATTTCCGCAAACAAAGGACAGGATATTGTTGGCTTTGCCGGGGGAGTCCAAGATATCTCTCTGGGTGCTGCGGCGGATCTAGTTTTGAGCATGTCCGATACGTCGGGATATGGCAACAATGGCTCCATGTGGCGTAGCGGCGCAGTCCGCGAACTTGACCACGATCCAACCCCCGCCCCCTCTTGCTTTCCCGAAGGGTCGTTTTGCAGAGCCTTTTTGTCAGAAGAGGCGAGAGTCATAGCCGAGAAGGAGGCACTTCCAAGACTTGAATGGTATAACGTATTTGTAGGTGATCTGTTTTGCAAGGCTCTTGTCGACGCACAGTTGTCGAAAACCCAGAGCCTCGAAGAAGCAAGCAAGAAAATCAGCATAGCCGCATCCATCGATGCTATGGGTAGACAGGCATTTTATACGTTGGCTGCAACTTCTGGAGAAATGGCCTACATTGTTAAATCGGCCGACAGCTATGAGCTAACTGCAGCAGTGGCATGCTATGCCATAGAGAGTTTCCTTGCTGGGAGCATCCCCAATGGCGTATACAACTTGCCCGATCTGCTTGATCCAGAACTGGCGATATACGGAATTCTATCTTTGTCTAAGAGTGCTCGAATCGAAATTGCACCGTCAAAGTCTTTGTTTGAAGTCGAGGAAGGCGAGTTATGAAAGCCGTGGTTGTGGGGAGCACGTTCGGAAGCGTATATGCCGAGGGCATTAAGATTGCCGACGATGTAGAGCTGGCTGGTATTGTAGGCAGGGGGAGCAAGAGAAGCGCCGCCTTGGCTGCATCATACGGAGTTCCTCTGTATCAAGGGGCTAATGCCGTTCCGGCAAACATAGATCTTGCTTGTGTCGTGGTAAGATCAGCCATGGTTGGAGGAGATGGAGTTGAAATATCTCGCTCCTTCCTCGAGAAGGGCATTCACGTAATCCAAGAGCAGCCCATGCATAGCAGCGAGGTTCTTGAGCTGACCAGATGCGCTGCAGAACATGATTGCAAATTCATGCTTAACGGTTTCTATCCATATCTCGATTCGGTTAAGCGCTTCATTGATGCCGCAGCTTCCCTTCGCAAGGAACACGAATTGCTAAGCATAGATGTGACTACATGCGTACAAGTAGCATACCCTTTTGTAGAGGTGGTTGGGAAAGTGGCCGGAAGCTTGCATCCTTTCAGATTGGATAAGATAGCAGATGCCGGTCCTTTTGACATCCTAGTCGGAGAAGTAGGAGGAATTCCCCTTTCCGTTCGATTCCAAAACGAAATGGATTCCAGTGACCCAGACAATAATGCCATAGCCCTGATGCGGATGGACGTTTGCTCGGATAAAGGCATTCTGTCCCTATGCGACGTTTACGGAGATGTTCTTTGGACGCCACGGTTTCATGTCGGAAAGGCAGCAGCCGACAGCTCGAATCTCTCAACCGTCGAAAGCGCAAGTATTAACGTTCTTCATAGGAGAGCAGAAACATATAATTCTATCCTCGCTGAACAGTGGCCGAAGGGGATTGCCAATATGCTCTCGGAGAGACTTGGAGAGCGCAACTCCCTTGCCACAACCCAATTCCAGATTTCCGCATGCCTAGCCTGGCAAGAGTTTACTTCGGCCTTAGGTGCCCCAAGCGAATTGAGGCAACGTCGTTAATGGTAGTCGAGCGAACAGCGTCATTTGGAAAGCTTCATTTAAAAGGCATTGTTGCTTCGGTAGGTTTGACCGCTGGGCTTCTTGTTTTGATATTTCCATTGCCGGAGTTGGAAAGCCCAGCACGTATTCAGCTTGCTCTCACTCTCGGTGCTTTATCGTTTTGGGCAAGCGGAGTGATGCCGGCCCCAATTACGGGCATGCTGTATATGGGGCTACTGCTCATCACGAACTCCTCTGATCCGCTAACAGTTTTTTCTGGCTGGACGAACGAAGGAGGCAGTCTATGGCTGGTGCTTTGCGCGTTTCTCATAGCTTCTGGAGTTGAAAGGTCTGGACTTGCTAGAAGAGCAGCTCTGAGTATTTGCGCATCCGGTCAAGTCAAAGGTTTTCAATCGCTCATTGCAGCGATAGCCGTCATAGAGCTGTTGTTCGCACTGATCATTCCAAGCGCCTTTGCAAGAACATTCGTCATATTGGCAGTTGCAAAAGAAGTGTGCAAAGAAAATAGCGTATCTGAGACGGATGCCGCTGTAATCAATTTTGCATGTTGATCGCGTCCCGAACGTTGGTGTAGCGGACGTTTCGCGTGCCGAATAGTCGCGGCACGAGAAACGGCCATCGCTAGAATCGTTTGTTGCGAAGTAAACCGATTCGAGAAAGGCGATGACCGCAATGGACACTTTAGCAGCAATCGGCGCCGACGCGCCCGAGATTCCCAGATTCGACGACGGCATGGTCAACATCAACGAGCTCGTCAGGACCCTCGCCGAGGCGATCGTCAACGAGATCATGGACGCGCAGGCCGAGGACGCCTGCGCCGAGGGCAACCAGCGCAACGGCTACCGGGAGCGCCGGCTCCTCACCAGCGTCGGGCGCATCACGCTGCGCATCCCGAAGCTCAGGCGGGGGACCTACTTCCCCGAGGACCTCATCGAGCGCTACAGCCGAGTCGACCGCGCCGTGGTGGCCGCGGTGGCCGAGATGGTCACCAGCGGGGTGTCCACCCGCAAGGTGGAGAAGGTGGCCCGCGCGCTGGGGGTCGACCGCATGAGCGCCAGCCAGGTGTCCCGCATCTGCGAGTCCCTGGACGCCGCCGTGGCCGACCTGCGGGGGCGACCCCTCGGCGGCGCGCGCTTCCCCTATCTCTGGATAGACGCCACCTACCTCAAGTGCCGCGACGGCGGCCACGTCTCCAGCTGCGCCGTGGTCACCGCCATCGGGGCCGCCGACACCGGCCACCGGGTCCTCCTGGGCGTGGACTCCGCCGACACCGAGGACTACGCCTCGTGGCGGGCCTTCCTGCTCTCGCTGCGCGAGCGGGGCGTCGCCGGCGTGCGCTGCGTCACCTCGGACGCCCACGCGGGCCTGAGGCGCGCCATCGAGGAGGTGTTCCCCGGCGCGGCCTGGCAGCGCTGCGTCGTGCACCTGGAGCGCAACGTGTGCGCGCTGGCCCGCAACAGGCGCGAGCGGGCGCTCCTGGGCTCGGTGATGCGGGCGGTGTTCGCGGAGTCGGACCCCGCGCTCGTGCGCGAGCTCTACCACCTGGCGGTCGACGAGATCGGCGCGGTCAGCGCCGCGGCCGGCGCGCTTTTGGAGGAGGCCGAGGCCGACGCGCTGGCCTACCTGGACTTCCCGCCGGCGCACCACCGCAGGCTGCGCACCAACAACGTCCAGGAGAGGATGAACCGGGAGATCAAGCGCCGCGCCAACGTCGTCCAGGTGTTCCCATCCAGGAAGTCGCTGATCCGGCTCCTGGGCGCGGTGCTGTCCGAGATGGACGAGGACTGGGCGGCGCGGCGCTGGTTCACCGAGGAGTCGATATCGGAGGTCTTCGAGGACAGGCGCCGCTGGAGGCCCGGACGGCCGCCGGCGTACGAGGGCACCGCGGCGGAGCACGCCGCGCGCATCATCGCCGTGGTGATGGCCGACGGGGGCGCCGTCAGGAAGGCGGCGTGATCCAATGGTGTAGAATAGCAGCGTTCTAGGGATGGTTCGATCTCCTCGGACGGCCTCCGGCCGCCCTCGCAGATCGAATCGCTACACCAACAATCGGGACACTACCTGCATGTTTTGCGCTTGCAGTTCCCACGACACTTATCTTTTTGACTTCGGAACCAGCCCTCAATACACTCGTTGTTGAATATTCCGAATTAGGGTTGAGCTGGGTTGGCTGGTTCAGCACTATAGGCATTCCCAACATCATCTACTTATTTTTAGTGACAGTTCTGTTTATAAGAGTGTTTAAGCCGTCTGGAAAGGTCTTTGTAGATGGGGTAAAAAGCCGCGCTTCGTTAGAAGACCTTGGCAGATTGAGCCCTAAAGAAAAGAAGATGGCTTTGTGGCTCTCTCTGATGATTGCATTCTGGTTGCTTTACCCTTTCATGGGAATAGGTATAGCGTGGGGAACTATGCTTCTCACATCGCTTATGTTCCTACCTCGAATCGGAGTACTTGACGCAAAAGCTTTTGCAGACGTTCCCGTGGGAACTCTTGTATTCCTCACCTGTGCGTTGTCGATCGGATCTGTAGGCGAAGCCACAGGTATGAGCCAGTGGATTGCCGATACGGCGCTCCCAGCTTCTTTACCAAGCGATATTCTGTCAACCGTCATTTTTATATCAGCAATATCATTGGCCATCCATACTTTGATAGGATCAGTGTTGGCCACCGCTGTCGTTATTTTTCCCATACTGATATCATTCGGCGATGTAGCGGGATTGGGCGTAAGCGATGCGGGCGCTGTTCTGATCGCATACCAAATGATTGCCAGCCAGTTTTTTCTTTCGATGCATCAGGCACCGATTGCCTCTGGCATGGAGCTTGCTGGGTACGGCGAAAAGACCGTAATGAAGCTTGGCGCTCCCATGACTTGCCTTGCGCTTGTTCAGCAGGTACTCGTGACTGGCTGGCTTTTTCTTGCAGACGTTTTGTAGGCTCGCTCCTAGGAGGACAAGCGTGAACAATTGGATAGTCGATCTCAATCAGAAAGAGCAAGCGAGAGGAACAGCTTTGGTATTTGTGCCCCATGCGGGCGGAGGACCCAATGCATTCAGATCTGTCGCACGCGAGATTCGCAGGAAACTTCCTGTCTACGCTATTTGCTATCCAGGTCATGAAAATAGAATATCGGAGCCTCTCGTAGACGATTTCTCGTTTGTAGCAGAGGGAATCGCCAAAGCAGCGTCCGCATATTTTGAAGATCGACCTTTTGCCTATTTCGGACACAGCATGGGGGCCTCCCTTGCCCATGAAGCAGCTCGAATCGCAGCGCTGGATAAACTGCATGGCCCTTCGCATTTGATAGTATCAAGCCGAGAAGCTCCTTCGAGCATCAGAGAGGCCCACGTCCACCTCTATGACGATGCCGAATTTAGGGAAGAATTGCTTCGCGTAGGCGGAATATCTCCCGAGGTGCTCGAGATAGACGAACTCTGCGATATATTTTTGCCGATCATTCGGAACGACTACAAGCTGATAGAAGAGTACGTTCCTACAGAAAATTATGAGATGGGCATCGACTGTCCCATTACGGCTTTCTTAGGGAAGGACGATCCGGAAGCTCTGGAGAATGAAATGAGGGATTGGGCAAACGTTACGACAGGCTTCTTCGAGATGAGGCATTTCCAAGGAGGGCATTTTTACTTCATGGACGATGTTTCCCAAGTCGCCACTGCTCTAGTCGAAACGCTGCACAACAACAGACAATCCAGCGTCTAGATCGCCACACTAACCCTCGAAAGGCACGGCGATTTCCTCCTCGCAGGTGTAGCGCGCCACTCTTTCCGCATGGGTGACAACGACAAGCGCCAAACCCTCGTCTCGTTTCAGCTGGTTCAACGTATCGAGGATGTCCTTTTGGGTGGTGGGGTCGAGAGCGGAGGTCGATTCGTCGCAAACAAGCACCTTGGGCTCATGGGCGAGAGCCCGGGCGATGGCGACGCGCTGGGCCTGTCCACCCGAAAGCGAGCGGGGATACTGGTGTTTGATCTCATCGGGCAAACGCACCAAGGCCAAAAGCTCCGAAACCCGCTCCTTCACCTCTTTTCTCGACCAGCGAGGATGCACCCGCCTGACGGCGCGAGAAAGCTGGGTGTCCACGCAAAGCGCGGGATTGAGGCTTGTCGCAGGATCCTGTGGCACCATCTGCACGGCGGCAAGCTCGGTTTGCGACCGATCCTTGAACGAGGGCGCGAGAACATGCATACCCCCATCGCCCAAATCGAGCGCCACAGAACCTCTTTCCGCAGGGCGCTCTCCCGTGATGGCCCTGACAATCGTACTCTTGCCCGACCCCGAAGGCCCGAAAAGGGAAAGCCCCCGGCCATGATTGATCGAAAACGCGGCATTCCTCGTTGCAACCTTGCCGTCGGGCGTCACGACATCGAAGCTTGATGCTGAAAACACAGGGGCACCGGCGGATGAATCCATTTCATCGCCAGGACGCCGTTCAAGCCGCTGGGCGTCAACGAGTTTGCGGGCGTAATCGGTTCCAGGGTTGTTCATCAGCTCGGAATGCGAAACCGTTTCGAGAACGCAGCCCTCTTTGAGGACGGTGACGGATTCGGCGAACTTGCCGGCCACATCAAGGTCGTGGGTGATGGCGACGACGCTCATTCCCGATTCGGCGCAGATTCCCTTGATGGTGGCCACGACCTCATCGGCGGTGGCTCCGTCGAGGCCGGCAGTGGGCTCGTCGAGTATAAGCACGCGAGGTTTCGACGCGATGGCCTTGGCGATGGCCACACGTCGACGCTGCCCTCCGGAAAGCGAGCGCGGCTTCCGGTCGAGCAGCCCTTTGACGCCCGAGAGGCCCACCCTGCCAAGCAAGCCGAGCGCGTCCTCGTCGTCCATCGGGACGGATTCTGACAGCAGCGCGCGCACCGTCATGTGGGGCGTGAGCGAGAGAGCGGGGTCCTGCGACAGCCACGATACCGTTTCCGCCCGGTAGCGCCTCAGCGATGAGCCTTTGAGAGAAAGCACGTCCGCCCCGTCGACGAAGATCGTTCCGGTCTCGTGGACGAGGCCGCTGCGGATGCGTCCCATGAGCGCGAGGGCGAGCGTGGTTTTGCCCGACCCCGATTCTCCGACGAGAGCGCGGTTTTCTCCGGCCAAAATCTCTATCGACAGATCGTCGATAACGCGTTTACCCCCGAGAGTTGCAATCGAAAGGCCCGCTATCTCGACAATCGCGTCCGATCCGTTCGTCACAGGTTGCTCCTTTTCCCTATTCGATCAAGCAGAAGATTGCCCGATATGGTGATGCAGGCAATCGCGATAGTGGGAGCAAGCGCGGCCCACGGGTTCAGGCTGATGCCCGTGACGCCCGTCTGTATCATGGTTCCCCAGTCGGAGCCCGTTCCGAGGGGGTCGAACCCGAGAAAAGCGGCCGTCGCAACAAGATAGACGGAGTTGATGAACCTCATGCCCACCGTGGTTGCCAAGGGAACCGCCAAGTTCGGAAGCACCTCGCGCACAGCCGTCTTCGCCGCCGAATCGCCGGAAAGACGCGCCGCCGTCACATAAGGCGATGCGGCCACGGGACGAACGAGCGAGCGCGTGTACCGGGCTATGTAGGGTGCCGACACCGCCGTGGTCACCACGATCATCGTCCCCACTCCCGAACCAAGCCCGAACACAAGAACCATGACCACGAGTATCGAAGGAATGACCAGCAGCAGATCGAGCAGGTACGATAACACATCGGCGAACCTGCCCTTCGCGCTCACGGCGAACCCGAGAGCCACGCCCACGGCAGCGGCGACGGCGGTGGAAACAGCGGCAACGGCGATAAGGTGCGCGCCGCCATGCATGAGGCGCGCCAAAACATCGCGGCCAAGCCCGTCGGTGCCCAAAGGATGCTCGGCGCTCGGAGGCATGAACGCGGCCCCCACGGTGCTTGTCCCGTCTGTCGGGGAAAGCGATCCGGCGAGCGCAAGAGCGAGAAACGCGACGAAGAAGACGAGAAGCACAAAATCGGGCCAAGAGAGCAGCTTCTCGCTAACACTATGCTTCGATCTCACGGGACCGCCCCCTTCCCAACCCGTCGGCAATCCAGAAAGCCGCAAGCGACACCGCTATGACAACCGCCGAGCAAGCCATGAGCAAATCGGGCTCGCGGTTCAGCACGGCGTTGACAAGGAGCGTACCCAAGCCGGGAAAGCTGAAAAGGGATTCAATGATGACCGTGCCGCCAATAAGATAAGGTACGACCGAAGCCGCCGACTGCGCAACGGGGGCAATGATTCCGGGCAAGAGGTTTTTGACGATCACCCTTCTTTCCGGCAGACCAGAAAGTCGGGCCGATTCGACATGAAGCGTTTGGTTCTCCCGCTCGACCACGGCGCGCACCGGACGCACAAGAGTGCAAGCCCCGATGAGGGATATGGCGACGATGGGGAGCACCATGATGATGGGCTTGTCGAACATCGAGCCGCTCCCAACGGGAAGAAGCGATACGGCGGGAAACCACCCGAGCTGCGTCGCGAATACCAAGATGAGAAAGAATCCGACAACGAACTCGGGTGTTCCCACAACAGCAAGCGCAAGCGTACTCACAATCTTGTCTGCCGCCTTGCCGCCATGAAGACCCGCGAAAATGCCACCAGCCGTGCCGACCACAATCACCAAAACAAGCGAGATCGCAAAAATCACTCCAGTTCGCGCAAGAGGGCCGACCATAGCGTCGGCTACGGGCAATCCCGACGCAAGAACGGTTCCGAAGTCGCCCTGCAGCGCATGAGCGCACCAGAGAACGAAACGATAGAGTACCGGCTTGTCGAGGCCGTATTGCTGCGTGAGCTCGGCCACACGCTCGGGAGTCGCCTGTAATCCGAGACGCTGCGTGGCGGCATCGCCGGGCAGAGCCTCAAGGGCGAGGAACACGAGCAGACACGTGAAGATCAGCGAGATCGCGAAGAGGAGAATACGGGAGAGTATCCGCAGTGCGCGGTGCCCTCCCGTACGGTTGGCGTTCGGTGACATGCCCTTCGTCCGATTCGCTAAGCGGAGAGGGTTGCCTTGGCGAACAGGGGCACCGAGAGCGTGATGTCTATGCCGTCGAGGCCATCTACCTGCCCGCTCAGATCGGCGCAGTATCCCCAAACGATATCGCCGCCCTCGGCCCAGAGACGCTCCTGTGCTTGGTTGAGGAGTTCCGCCCGGTCGGCCTCATCCACTGCCGAGGTTGCTTGGGCCAAGAGGGAATCGTACTCGTCATCCTTCCACTGGCTGAAGTTGTACGGCGAGCTGCCACCGGTGTACATGACGGCCGAAGCGATATACGGGCGATTGATGAGATAGGTTGCGAAAATCTGCGCTCCGTAGATGTTGTTCATGTCGGAGAACAGCGTCGTCGGATCGATCTCCTTCACCGACACCGTGATGCCCGCCTTCTCCAGCTGGGCTTTGAGCATCTCTGCAGAATCGTTGACGCCGGTGGTGGTTTCGGCGGTCGTGATCTCGAGCTCGGTCACGCCCTTTTCTTCGAGCACCTTCTTGGCGGTGTCGAAGTCGTAAGCACGCTGCTCGAGGGAATCATTGTAGCCCGGCATACCCTGGCCAAGCACATCATTGCCAACCACACCCGCAGAGCGGAAGATGGTGTCGTTCATGGTCTGGCGGTCGACGATAAGCTTGAGGGCCTCGCGTACCTCGGGATCATCGAAAGGCGCGGCGGACGCGTTGAGGCAGAAGCGGAAAGAACTCGAATTCTCGATGCCGCCGTTCAAAACGTTGAAGCCGGACTGGCCTTCGAGCGTGGCCGCGTTCGTCGTCGAGATTTGGTGGGCGAAGTCGACCTCGCCGCTCGTGAGCGCCGTGTACCTCGTCTCGGGATCGGTGATGGGGACGATCTCAACCGTGTCGATGGCCGGAGCGCCTCCCCAGTAATCGGCGTTCTTCTCAAGCACGGCTCCAGTGTCGGGAGAGAAGGAAACGAGCTTGAAGGGCCCGCTGCCGATGTCGCCAGAGAAATCGTCACCGGCGCTGCCCGCCGGGAACACGAAGGTGACGGCGGAAACGACCTCGTCCCAGAAGGTGGCTTGCGGCGAGAGAAGCTGGAGCGTGAACGTGCGCTCGTCCACAACCGAGCTGCCCTCCCAATCGACGTTCGCGTAGAACGACGAGTACATGGGTGAGGTGCCGGCGTACTGGAGGCTGTAGAGCGCATCTTCAGCCGTGACGGTCTCGCCGTCATGATACTTCACACCGTCCTTAAGGGTGACGGTCCAAGCGCTCGCATCCTCGTTGGGTTCGATGCTTTCGGCAAGCGAGTTCTCCACCACGCCGTTGCGCAGGAGGATAAGCGAGTCGTACACGTTGAGCGCAATCGCCAACGGAAGAAGCGTGCTGAAGGTGGCTGGATCCAACGTGTCCGTCGAGCTGCCCATCATGGCAACCCGCAACGTCTTGGGCGTCTCATCCGACTGAGAAGCGCCCTCGCCGGAATCACTGGTGCCCGACGAGCAGCCAGCAAGCAGCGACCCCGTGCCCATGGCGATGGCGAAGCCTCCCATCAGCTTCACGCAGTCACGGCGAGAAAGAACCCCTTTCCCCAGCATTGTTTCATCTTGTGACATATCCGCTCCAATCATTTTTTCATATCATCCCGTACATCAGCATCTATTCCTTTATATTTAGATAGACACTGTCCAATTAGAACAAGGACATTATAAGGATAAAAGGTTTCTATGTCTAACTTTTTTGTTGGTGGCTTTCGATTGAAACCTGCACAACCGTTCTTTTAAAGCCGTGTTTTACAAATCAGTTTTAGTTTGATTAACAGAAAAACTGGTTTGATACCCGGCTCGGCAATATGTCGTAAGCGAGTAGTAGAGAAGTGTATTTGAAGCGACGAAGGGGGTCTCCTGATATCCTCAGAATCAAATCGGTCTCTCCAGCCCACTAGCTCCCTGCACGCGCTTTTTTGCTTGCAGGTGGCAAAGATTTTTTAGCCATGTGGTTAGAAAGGCACGCTTTGCAAATAGCTTGCGATTACGCCCTCTTCTTTTTCTGATGGAGACAGTGAAAAGCATGTATCCCGGGAGCAATTCGGTTTGAGAGCAAAACAACGCAGGCGCCAAAAGGAGGTTGGCTTGAGGGAGTTCGACCTTGAAGACTAAATCCCCCAGGGCTTATTGCGCTGGCAGCGCCAACCGAGGTAGGTGCCCAGCCGTGAAGGAGGATGCCATTACTCAAAAAGTAACGGAGTGTTGCTATCGACTAAGAGACCGCCTCTTCAAGAAGACGATGGGGAAAGCTTATGGCACTCCAGCGTCAATCGAACACGATAGCAGCGGGTCAGAAAGAGAGACAGCACCATTTTCTCTGCTTTCTGCGAAGTACGTCTTGAAGCTTGGCATTTCAAAAAGCGAGTTCTGCAGACGTACTTTGCTGTCGGAGAAAACTTACGAGCGAATCAAATATGGTCAACTTGCAGATCGTCCTAAACCAGAAACAGTGATGCAATTTTGCGTAGGCCTCGGACTCTCTTTGGAAGAATCCGAGAATCTTTTCAATGCGGCGGGTTATTACCTTGGAGGGTGTAAGCTTCATGAGGCATACAGAGAGTTGCTGTCCATGAACGACAGCCTAACCATCTACGAGTGCAACGATGTTTTGCGTCATTTGGAGCTGCCTTTATTGGCAAGATGGATAGAGATTTCTTAGAAAGAGCACGCCCCATACCCCATAATGAAAGGGCTTCCGACGCCGTAGGCGCTTCTCCTGCACGCATCGTCCGAATTGCCTTCGATAGTGTGCACGGTTGAGCCGTCGCACGATTCCACGATGCCCACGTGGTCTGAGACGCCGTCGCCATCCCAGTCGAAGAACGCGATATCCCCGGGTGCCGGCGCGCTGCCTCCCGGCAGCCAGCGGCCTGCGGCCTTGAACCACTGCACGCCCGTGGGACAGTAGGAGAACTTGGGCATCTCGCCCGAATCGATGTATCCGCACTCGTTCGCGCACCAGCTCACGAAGCACGCGCACCATTCCACGCGGTTCTCGAACCCGTACCACGACCAGTACGACCGGCCGCCTACGTTGCCCAGCTGGCTCGCGGCGACTTCCACAATGTCGACGCCGCCGCCCGCGGTTCCGTGGAGCACTGCCCGCCATGCGGCGTCGTAGCGCTCGTCCAGAAGCTCGCGCAGCGTTTCGAGCTGTCCCGCGTCGAACCCGTAAGCCGACGCCATCTGCTCCGGGGTCTTGGCTGAAAGAACGACGCACAGCATCTTGGCGGGCGGGGTGCCTTCACCGTCGGAACCGCTCGGCTCGGCTTCTTCGATTTTGACCTCGATGGAGTTCATGTCCCAGAACACGGCGCGCAGCGCATCCTGCCGCGCGGCGTCGAGCGTCAGCACGTCGAGCGGGTTGTCGGCATCCGCCGCCAGCTTGACCGCGAACACGGCGAGGGTTTCCTTCCACGGGTTCTTGCTGCCCGAAACCGAAGCCTCGTCGCACTCCGCCGACGCCTTGGCCTCCTCCACCTTGGCGGCGTGCTCGGCGTCTATCTCCGCCATCACCTCGCGGAGCGAGGGGTTTCCGTCGCCCATATCGCCGCCCATGAGGAAGATGCCGAACGCCGAGGTGGCGATGAATGCCGCGAGGCACGCCACCACGACCACCGCAGCTGCGGACGAGCCGAGGCCGGCGAGCGCCGCTGCTGCCGCCCGCGCCTGGAGCGCGGCCATGCGCGCGAAACGGCCCGCGCTGTTTGCCGCCCGCCGCGCGGCGGCGTTCGCGCCCTTCGCCGCGGCCTTGCGAGACGTCCAGGCCGCGCGTGCGCGCGACGCCGCCTGTGCCCTCGCGCGCATGGCATCTCGGGCGCGCGCATTCGCCGACCGGGGCGTTCTCGGCGAAGGACTCAATGCTTCGCGGCTTGGCCCGCAGGATGCCGCGCAACCCCTCGGCGTGCGACGTTCGCCGCGCTCTGCGGACGGGAAGGTCGTGCGCGCGCGTTCCTTGGGGACATTGCGCCGCCGGATTGCGCGGGCGACCCGCGCACCGTTCGCTGTGGCCGCGAAGCCCTCGTGCGCCGTTCGCTCCGATTCGCCGCGCGCCGCCGCCCAGCCGCCTTCGGCTTCATCGCCCCTTCGTTCGCGTGTGTGTGCGGGGTTTGCCGCCTTCGCCGTTTCGCCGACGCGCAGCGCTGCGGGCCGCGCCGCCTTTTGGAGAAGCGCCGCGCGGTCGAGGGTCTTCACGTTCCTGGCGACGACGCGCTCCTTGATGTCGCTCGGCAAGGCGGCCTCCTTTCTGCTTCGTCACTCCCCGGGCTTCGTGGTCATGAGACGGTAGAGTTCGGTGCCCCTCGGGAAGTGGTTGGCGAACGGCACGATGGCGCCGCCGTAGCGCAGGAGGCCGCAGCCCGCCTCGGCGTTCGTGATGTAGCCCATTTGCTCGCGGCTGATGTTGAGGAGCTCGCCAAGCTTCCCGCGGTCGGCGGCCGCCTGATTGAGCATGACGATGAGCTCGGAGTTGGAGAGCATCGTGGAGGCTAAGACCGAATCGAGCAGGTACTCCACGTTCTGCGTGATGGCCGTGGGATAGGCGTTGCGCTTGCGGAAGCGGCGCCACGCGCTGTTGAAGAACGCGCCGGAGTACTCGTTCTCGAACACCACGTGGAACTCGTCTATGAAGATGTGCGTGCGCCTGCCCGCGCGCCAGTTGTCCGTCACTCGGTTGAGCATCGCGTCGGTGATGACGAGCAGCCCCATGGTCTTGAGCTGACGGCCGAGGTCCATGATGTCGTAGACGAGGAGTCTGTTGCGGGTGTCCACGTTGGTTGGGTGGGCGAACGCGTCCAGCGTGCCCGAGGTGAACAGCTCCAGCGAAAGCGCCAGGTCGCGCGCCTGCGGCTCGGGCTGGGCGAGCAGTTTGTCGCGCAGGTGGGCGAGCGTGGGCGCCTCGCCGCCGCGCAGGTAGTCGGCGTACACCGCCGAGGTGCAGCGGTCCACGACCGACTTGGCCTGCGGCCCCAGTCCCCGGCGGTCGAGCTGCTCGAACAGTGACAGCACGAACTCGCTCTTGTCGGCCACGGGGTTGCCTCCCTCGCCGTAGCCCTCCACCATGTCCATGGCGTTGATGTGGTGGGGGCTGCCCGCCGCGATGCGCACCACCTCGCCGCCCAGTGCCTCGGCGAGCGAGGCGTACTCGCGCTCGGGGTCGCATATCACTATGTCGTCGTCGGTCGAGAGCGCAAGCATAGCTATGAGCTCCTTGGTCGAGAAGCTCTTGCCCGAGCCCGGCACGCCCAGCACGAACGCGTTGGGGTTCAGGAGCCGCGACTTGTCGCACAGGATGAGGTTGCGCGATATGGCGTTCTCGCCGAAGTACATGCCGCCCTCCTCCATGATCTCCTGCACGCGGAACGGCATGAGCACGGCGAGGCTCTCGGTGGTGAGCGTGCGCATCGCCTCGATGCGACGCACGCCTATGGGCAGCGCGGTTGACAGCCCGTCGAGCTGCTGGAAGCGCAGGACCGAGAGGCGGCACAGGTGCTTGCGCGCGCACGAGAGCAGCGCCTCGGTGTCGGCGTCGAGCTCCTCAGGCGTGTCGGCAAAGTGGACGAGCGTCACCGTGGCGAGCATCATGCGCTGGTCGCGCGACATGAGGTCGTCCAGGAACTCGCGGCTCTCCTTGCGCTGCTGCTCCATGTCGTAGGGCACGGCCACGTTATAGTTCATGTTGGCGTTCTGCCGGCGCGTCCAGTTGGTGATGTTCGTCTCCACACCGAGCAGTCGCCGCTCCACCTCGCGCACCGCCTCGTCAGTGGGCACGGGGACGACGTCTATGGAAAGCGCCATCGCGCGCCTCGCGTCGGTAAGCTCGGCCAGAAAGCCGTCCTTGATGTAGGACGCGTAGTCGGTCAGGTACAGGGCGCGCGCCCAGCGGCCGCCCACCCGCAGGCGGTCGGCCTCAATGCCCGCGCCCTCGGGCGCAACGGCGTCCTTGAACGAGTGCCCCCGGCGCATCGAGGCGCGCACGTCGATGGGCAGGTCGTCGGCGCCGCCCCGGTAGAAGCCCCTCAGAAGCCGCAGCTTGCCCTCTGCGTCGAGCTCCTCGCAGTGCGCCCCGAGGCGCGCGAGGTGCGCGGCCGTCTCCGCCGACGCGCGGTTGAAGTAGGAGCGGACCTCCTGGATGCTTCTCCCTCCCACGGCGATGGTAAGGTATATCTCGCGCACCATGGAATTCGCCCCCGTGGCCTTCTCCATGAGCATGGCGTTGTACTCCTCGCGGTAGCGGTCGAGCCCGTCGCCCTTGGGCGGTATGAGGATGCGCCGCCCGAGGGCTTCGGCGTCGAGCCTGCGCACCGCCACGGTGACCTTGGCCCGCGCGTCGGAGTCGAAAGAGTTGAGCAGGTCCGAGTAGCCCAGGAACATGGCCTCCTTATCCTCCTTTGACGCCGCCGCGTAGTTCACGTCGCTCACGCGCCAGGTCTTCGCGTACTCGCCGTCGTCGGTGAGGCACACGCCGTCGGGCCAGATGCGGCGCACGGGCACGGCGTCCTCGGCGGTTTTCGGCGGGACGAACCGCGTGCCGCCTTTGCGCCGCCTAGCTGCGAGTGCGGCCATGATGCCCTCCTTTCTCGCGGCGGATGCCCTTCGCGCGATGCGGCGTGCAGACGGCCTCGTAGTACAGGTTCTGCGGGCGCGCGGGCAGTTCCTTGGGGGTCAAAAGCGCGTATTTGGCCCACGCCCACGCCGCGCGTTCGACCGCCATGCCGTGCCAGGTGACGAACCCCAGCGCGGCGAACGGGGCCGCTCCCGCGATGCACGCCCAGGAGAGCTCGTCCAGTCTCAGGAAGGGCGACAGCCCGAAGTAGAGCCCCACGGCGGCGACGCAGGCGAGCAGCGCGAAGACGCACTGCCGAAGCGACATGCCGAAGAACACCCCCTCGGTATACTCGCGTATCTCTCGGTTGACCTTCACTTCCACTTCTTGCTCCTCTCTGCCTGCGCGGCGAAGCGGGCGCGTAAAGCGCCCCGCGCGCGGCGCGGGCAATGTGTTCGTTCGGTTGTTTCGGGAAAGGGGAGGGGCGTCAAAGCCCCATCATCTCGCGCACCACGCGGTCGGCCATCTTGACCATGCCCGTGAGCACCAGCATGTTGAAGGCGAGCTCTCCCACGTACGACCACACCTGCGTGACCACGGGAGCCTCGGCGTCCACCACCGGCGGCGCCGATGCGAACAGCGAGAATATGACGCATGCGAGCAGGATGACCGCGCCCTCGAGGCACACGGCCCCGTAGCTTTTGAGGAACGCCTTGCCCACCGACTGGCTCGGCTCGCCCGCGAAGGTGGACAGGGGTATGGGCGCGAGCGCGGTGTACATGTATATCTTGAAGAACCTGCCGTACACCGCCAGTATCATGATGAACGAGAGCACCGTGACGAGCAGCCCGCCGAGCAACGTCACCGCCCACAGGGGTATGGCGTCGAGGAAGCCCACGTCCTCGATGGCCTCCACCATCTCGCCGGGCAGCGCGGCGGGCGCGGCCGACGCGAAGCCCACGGTGTCCATCATGTCGCCGATGAGCCCCTGCACCACGTCGAGGAACGCCATCATGAGCTCAAGCCCGTAGACGACGGCGGCGTGCGCCAGCACGAACCGCACGAACAGCTTCAACACCACCTCCGGGCGCTTGGCCTCGGCGAACGAGCCGCAGGTCTTCACGAGGCCCGACAGGAAGAACAGCACGAGGAGCGCGAGCGCCACCGCCTGCACGGCGCCGTGGATGGAGAGCACCGCGTCCCATATCCCGCCGCCCCGGAAGTCGGCGGGCGACGCCGTGAGCAACCCCACGATCTCGCCCATCTTCTCGTTCCACGTGTCGAGCGCTCCCTGGAGGTTGCTGACCACCCAGTTGTCCGAATCCAACGGCCCGCCTCCTTTCGGGGCCCGCGCGACGGGCCTATCCGACGATGATGTCCAAGATTTCCTTCGCGAACGTGATGACCACGCCGCCCGCCAGGGTCAAAAAGCCGTTGGCGCGCTGGGACGGGTCGTGGCTCTTGAGCGACATGCCCACCTGCACCACGCCGAAGCCGAGCAGGATGAGCCCGACGCTCCTGATGAGCCCGAAGATGAACGTGGAGAGGTTGTCCACCGCCGCTATCGGGTCGGTCGCCGCGAACGCGGCAGGCGGCTCCAGCGCCAAGGCCGAAGCGGCGCAGACGGCGATTGCCGCCATGAGCCGCGCGCGGGCTGCGGGGCGGGCCTTCTTCCCCTCAGTGGTCTTTCTCATGCGTTGGTTCTCCTTTCCCGCCCGCCGCCTCCGCCGCGAGCGCTGCCTCGGCCTCCTCCCCGTCGAGCACGACGCAGCCCGCAGGCGCGGCCTGCGCGCTCGCGGGGGCAACGCCTTCGTAGGGCGCCACGGCGGCGCTTGCCAGCGGGCAGGCGCCGTGCTCGTAGGGCGGCGCGCCGCCCTCGGGGGTGAGCCGCGCGGCGGGATGCCGCGCTATGTCGAGCTTTAAGTCGATGATGGGGCGCTCGCCGCGCACGAAGAGCAGCGCGCGGGAGTTGTCGAGCATGCGCACCTCGTCGGGCGTCATGAGCTCGCGCCCCGAGATCTGCTGGTTGGTGGACCAGCTGCCGCCCCTCCCGGTGGTCCTGCCGTGCGTGTCGAGGTCGATGGTCTCCTTGCCCAGAAGCTCGCTGACGTACTTGTGGGTGGATTGCTCGTTGCCGCCCAGGTACAAAAACTCGTCGCAGTTGCCGACGATGGACTCCCACTGCTTGTCGAACAGCGCCCGCAGCTGCGCCATGTTCTGGATGATGATCGACGCGGACACCCCGCGCCCGCGCATGGTGGAGAGTATCTTCTCAAAATCATTGGGTAAGCTCACGTTGGCGAACTCGTCCATGAGGAAGTGCACGTGCACGGGCAGCTGCCCGCCGTGTTTTCCGTCCGCGAGCGCGAAAAGCTGCTGGAACAGCTGCGTGTAGAGGACGGACACCAGGAAGTTGAAGCTGGTGTCGTTGTCGGGTATGACTGCGAACAGGGCCACCTTGCGCTCCCCGAGCGACGGCAGGTCGAGCTCGTCTGTGGCGGTGAGCGACGCCAGGGCGTCGAGGTTGAACTTCTCCAGCCTGGAGGCGAGCGTCACCTGGATGGATTTGAGCGTCTTGGCCGAGCCGGAGCGGTAGCTGCGGTAGTATTTGAGCGCGATGTGGCCAGGGTCCCTCATCTCCAGCCGGTCGAACAGCTCGTCGAGCACCGAGGCGTAATCGTCGTCGTCCTCGCGCACCTCGCCGGCGCGCAGCATCTCCATGAGGGTGGCGTAGTTGCGCTCCTCGGGCGGTGCCTCGTGCACGAGGTAAAGCAGAAGCGCCAGGTGCAGCATCCCGGCGGCCGTGTCCCAGAAAGGATCCTGGCTCTGCGCGCCCTTGGGAGTCGTCGCCTTGAACAGGTTGGTGTTGAGCCGCTGCGCGTCCGCGTCCGACTCGATGTAGGAAAGCGGGTTGTAGCAGTGGGACCTCTCCATGCGCACGAGGTCGAGCACGCGCACCTCGTAGCCCCTCGATTCGAGCAGCCCGCCCACGGCGCGCACGATCTCGCCCTTCGGGTCGAGCACCACCATCGATGTGTTGGCCTGGCAGGCGTTGGGCAGGCTGAACCCGCGCGTCTTGCCTGCGCCCGAGCCGCCCACCACGAGCGTGTTCATCGAGCGCCTGTGGGCGTGGGTGTCGTAGCTCATGCGAAAATTGCGCGTGAGCAGCTTGTCGCCTGCGGGGTCGCGCCCCCGGTAGCGGTGGCAGATGCGGCGGGCGTCACCCCACCGGGCGCTGCCGTGCTCCTCGCCGGGGCGCAGGTTGCGCCGGGTGAGCAGCCACGCCGCCGCGCAGGCGGCATACAGGACCAGGAACAGCAGCGCCCATCGCGCGCCGCCCGCCGTGGGCTTCGTCGAAAAGGGATCCGAGAACGCCGCGATGAGCGAGGCGAGCGACCCCCCGCCGTCCAAGGCGGGGGCGGCGACGAACCCCGCCCACGCCGCCAGCGGCGCGGCGAGCGCGGCGGCTGCCGCCTCGCCAGCCGTCGGGGGCCTCATCTGCCCTCCGACCTGTCGCGCCGCCTTTCGGGCGGGGCCATGCGCTCCGACACGTCGCGCGCGGCCTTGCCGATCTCGCCCAAGGCGTCCCTCACCTCGCGCGCGCTCGCTTCCAGTGGCGCGGGCGCGGCGACGGCTCCCGAACATTCGAGTCCCAGGCGGCGGGCGGCTATGCCCGCCGCGAGGTCGGCCTTCGCGGCGTGCGTCTCCCTGTCGTAGGCATCGAGGCCGAGCGCCATGCTGGCATGCGCCGCCTCGACTATCAGCGCCGAGAGCAGCTGCGGCTCATCGAGCCCTCGCTGCACCCGTATGGCCCCCGAGGCGTGATCGTACTCGGCGGGGACGACGCCGAGGTCGTCAACCGGCTCTATTCTCGTCGGCGAGCGAGCGACCAGCGCCGCGAGCGCGGCGTGAGGGTCCACTCTGCGCGGCAGGCATGGCCGCGCGGTGGTCTGCGACACGTCGAACACCTTGCGCACGTCGTACAAGACGCCGATGCTGCCGTCGTCGCGCACGTACTCCTTGACGGGTTCGATGATGGGGATCGCCTTCTGCCCGCGCCTCACCGACGCTCCCTGCCTGCGCCAATGCTCAGCCGTGCCGACGCGCGTCGCGTTCGGCATGCGGTCGGCTATGAGCAGGATGTTCGTGGCGGAATGGTGGGGCAGCTGCGCCGCCACCCGCATGTACGTCTCCAGCGCCGCTGGATCCGAATTCGCGCGCAGCGCGGCGGCGTCGGCGCGGTCGAATGCCTCTTGGCGCTCGCTCTGCTTCCGCTCCGCCCACGCTTGCTTGTCGAACTCGCCTTCCGGCGCGAATTCCCGGCTACTGCGTTCTTCCATCATCCGGTAGATATCTTGCATGCTCTACCTTCCTTTCTCCAGGGCGCGCGCCATGGGCTTGCGAGTCGCATGCGCTTCGCCGCTCATTTCGCGTGCCGCCGATATGGCGCGCATCTCCGCGCGCACGGACAGCCTGCCGCAGCGCTTGCGCGCTGCCTCACCATCCTTTTCTGAGAGCCGTTTTCTCGCGGATGTAGGCCCTGACGGACGGCTTTCCGCCGGGGCTTGCGCTAAAGGGGAGGCGTCGCTGTCGCCCGGCGATGCCAGCAAATCATCGAGGAGCGCCGCAGCTTGTTCGGGTGCGCGCGGCGCCTGCGCGGCGTGCGCGCGCCCATCGTGCCGATTCCCCTCGCGCGGCTCGGGCGCTTCGCGGGCGTCGTCTCTCATGCGGCACAGGCCGAGCCTCTCCGCGATGCGGTTCACCTTGCTCGCGTCCTCGGCCCGCACCAGAAGATCGACGGATTCGCCGTCCTTCTGCTTCACGACGGCGTATGCGATGCCGTAGCGTCGGGCCTCCTTCGCGAACCCTTTCAGATCGTCAAAGCGGATGGGGAACACGCGCAGCTCACGGCCCGATTTGAGCATCGCCGAAAGCCGCGCCCTGCCCTTGGTTTTCTCGTTGCTCGCCGCGGCCGCCAGCAGCATGGCGGCCGCGTTCTTCGCGCCGGCGCCCGTGATGCGCAGCGCCACCTCGGTTCCCTCGAGCGTCATCCTCACGATCTGCTCAGCAGCCTCGCTCGATGCGTCCATGACCTTCCACCTGCCTTTCCTCTCTGTTCGCTTCGGCGCCCTCGATCTGCGCGATGCGGGCCGGCAGCTCGGCGCTTCTTGCCCGGATGCGCGCGCAGGCGCGCGCCTCGCGCCTTGCGCCCCGCAGCTCCGACGCTATCTCGGCGATGCGGGGGTTTGGGGGCGCGGGGGATCCCGCCGCCTTGGAGCGCCTCGCCTCGTTGCGCAGCGCGCGGCGTTCGGCCTGCAGCGCCTCGGACTTGTCGGCCAAGGCTCTTTCGTATGCCGCCAGCTGGGATCGCGTCTCTATCCCCTCGCGCGCGAGCAGCGCGAGCTCCCCCGATATGGCTTCGAGTTCGCGCAGATCCTCGCGCAGCAGGAAATGCGCCCGCCCGCCTGGCGCCCTCTGCCTCTTCGCGCCGTTGAGCAGCGCCATGTACCTGCGGTACAGGCTCACGAGCGTGCCCTTCGGCACGGGCGGGCGCTCCTTGGGAGCGGGCCTCGGCCTGCCGAGGGGCAGGCGCTGGCGGCTGTTGGCGAGGATGCGCGCGCCGATGCCCTCCTGCGAGTACGCGTCCCCGAAATTGCGGCGCAGGCGCACGAAACGCTCCTTGCCGGGCGGGCGCACCGATATGTCCTTGCCCACCTTCACGTCGTAGCCCATCGCGCGCAGGTTCGCGTGGAACTGGCGCATGCTCGCCGCACGCCCTACGGCCTCGTCCACGTCGGCCTTCACGAGCGAGCGCCACGTGGGGCGCCCCTCGCGCTCGGCGCGCCATTCGGCGTGGTGGCGCGCGCCGCCGCGCCCGGGGCTCTCCACCACCGAAAGACCATGCTCCCGGCACAGTTCGTCGGACGCTTCGCGCATCGCGCGGTAGCAGGCGGCGTCTCGGTGGAAGCGCCTGCCGTCGGCGAAGGACACAGAGTTGACCACGAAGTGGTTGTGGAGGTGGGCCTTGTCCAGATGGGTGGCCACCACAACCTCGAAGCGGCCGCCCCACAGCTCTTGGGCGAGGGCGACGCCCACCTCGTGGGCCGTGGCGGGGTCGGTCTCGCCGGGCGCGAACGCCTGGTATCCGTGGAAGGCCACGATGCCGCCCGTCTTGCCGTATTGGCGCTTGGTCGCGTTCATCTCTTCCAGCGCCGTGGCGGGCAGGCAGTTGACGCCGGTCACGTACAGCTGCCGCTCGGTCTTGCCGGGGTCGGCGGCGTAGAGGATGGCGGCGCCCACGCCCTGGAGCTCCCACTCGTCGGGCGAGCCTTCGGCCTTGTCCGGGTTCCCGGCGTACCCGAGCACGCGCGCCAGGCGCCCTTCGACCTTCCAAATCGACGTGACGGCCACCTCATCGCCTCCTTCCCGGCTCTTTGACCGCCGCCACGATCTCGCGGAGCGCGGCTTCGAGCCTTCGCGCCTCGGCGTCGTAGCGGGCGGCGTCCACGGTGCCGAGGGCGTGGGCCTTGCGCGCGATCTGGTTGAGGTTGTTCCCGATGGCGTGCAGCTCGCGGGTCATCGCCAGGTAGTCGGGCGGCGGCTTCGGCCTCGGGTCGATGCCCCCTATGAGCGCGCGCAGGTACGCCTCCTGCGACCAGCCCGCCCTGCGCGCCGCCTCTTTGAGCCGCGCCAGCTCTTCCTCCGTGAGCCTCACCGTGGCCTTGCGCGTGCGCCTTTCCATTCGCCGCCTCCCTTCGCGGGGTTGCAGGGGGTGCCCCCTGCGTCTGCCGAGCGCCAGCGCTCGGCGTTGCTTGCTGGTACGCGACGGTTTTCCGCCGCCTCGGCGGCGGACTTCGCAACCCGCCGAAAGAAAGATCACCTTCCCCTGTCGGGCGCTCGGCCTCTGGAGCGGCGGGCCAAGAGGAACTCATTCACGTCCTTACCCTCCGGGGGAGGCTCCATCGACGCCGCCACGCCGCGAGAAGCGGCTGCGCGCGCGATCTCGCGGGCGGCCCGCCTGCCCGCCTCGTCGTTGTCGAGATGCAAGGCCAACGAGGCGATGTATGGGCGGTCGTCAAGATGCTGCGCGAGGGCGAGCGGCAGCTTCGGGGCTCCGTTGCGCGCATGGGGGACCGACACCCCGCCGAGGGACAGCATCCCCAAGCTGGCCGTCTGCTTGCCCTCGTGCTCGAGGATGGTCGCGTAGGAAAGCGCGTCTATGGCGCTCTCGAAAACATGGAGCACGCCGTTGTTTCGGACGCTTTGCAGGGAGAACGCGAAGCGCTTGTCGGATCTGGGAGCCTCGCCCTTGAAGCCTCCCTCGCACGAGCGCAAGGCCGCGTACCTCGGAACGCCCGTGCGGTCCCTGCCGACGAACACCGCGCACGCGACCCCGCCGCGCATGGTGCCGTAGACGTCTCCGGCATCCACGAGGCCCTTCAGCAGGCTGCGCGAGATGCCGCGCGATTCGAGGTACCGCATCGCATCGTCGTCGGCGCACCGGCGTGGGAGGCGAAACGCCGGGCGCGGCGCGCTCGCCGGTGGGGCGGCATGCGCGGGCGGGGATGCTCTCGCAACGGCAGGGCGGTCGGCCCGCAGATGCTCCACGGCGTCGAGGAAGGCCATGTCGCGCACTTTGACGAGGAAGTCGAGCGCGCTCCTGCCGCCGAGACCCCGGCTCCACCAGAACCACTTGCCGTTGGAGATCTTAAGGCTGTCGTGTTCCTTCGTGCAGTAGACGCCGGGCGAAATGCGCACTAGCTCGTCGGGTTCGCGCTCTTGCAGGTAAGTAAGCAGGTCAACCCGCTTCACTTCAGCGATGATTTCAGGGTCGACGTATGGCATGTTTTCGTCCTTTTCTTGTCTTCGGATTTGCCTGTGGCCGCCGGAGCGGCGCGGCGTGCCCCCATTCGCCTTCGCTTCGCCATGCCGATTCGAGATGCGCGGAACGCGGCGTGCCCAAGAGACGCTGAAAGGGGTAGAATGGCGGGCATGGTGAATCCGAGTGAAACATACACTGCATGGAGCATCGGGGAGGGCGCGCACGAGGTGACGGGGCTCAAGCCGATGCTGAACCCGGAGGAGCAGGTTGCGCTTCTGAAGGCGAAAGGCGTCTCGTTCGAGCGATGCGGCGAGGAGCAAGCCGCGGACGCTTTGGCCCGCCGGGGAACCTTCGTGCACCTCGCGTCATGCCGCAGGCTGTTCCAGAAGCACGCGTCCGGCGACGACCGGGGGAAGTACGTGAGGCTTGACTTCGCCGACCTGCTGGCTCTCGATGCGCTCGACGACGAGCTCCGCAAGGCGTTCCTAGCTGTCTCGCAAGACGTGGAGCGGCTGGCCAAGACCTCCATGGTGACGCGCGCCTCCAGGCTCGACGACGAGGACGGCTACGGCATAGTCGCCGATTTCATGAGGGCGCAACAGAGGAGATACCGCAGCTACATCGAGCGGGATCTCTCCTCGCGCATGTCCGCCGGCATCGTCGGCGACGTTTACACCGGGCGCATCATCGGCCATTACCGAGACGCGATGCCCGTATGGGCGTTTTTGGAGGTGGTCACGTTCGGAACGGCGCTGGCCTTCTGCCTGTTCTGCTCCGAGCGATGGGACGACGCCGTCATGCGGGAGGAGCACTACATCCTCAAGGGCGTGAAGGCCGTGAGGAACTGCTGTTCCCACGGCAGCTGCATAGTCAACGGGATGGACGGCTCCAACGAGTGCGATTACGCGCTTTCCAGCCTGGTCTACGATTGGCTCGCCGAGAAAGGCGTCGGCAACAGCAAGACGCGCCGCGCCAAGTTAAGGAACCGTCGTATGCAGCAGCTCCTCGAGACGCTCGTGATGTTCGACCGATTGGGAGGGCCGGCGCTCTGTCCCCGTTCGACGGCGCTGCTGGAAGGGCTGCGCGCGAGTCTTCTCGGCACGTGCGAGAGCTACGGCGTCCAGAACGGGTTCGTGTCGTACCTGAGGTTTCTGGCGAATCTCATTGACAAGGCGCTCGGCTGATGGCACCATAACCTCAGATTCAAAAACCTTCGGGTTTTGTATGGGCCAATCCCGCTGGGATTGGCTCTAGTTTTTTGGGCTTGGTTGGCTCTCACGTCGCTTCAACTGCGTCTTCCGAACCGACGTCCGGCAGATCGCCCTCGTTTGCCCGACGGCGGAGCTCGGTTTGGCGGTGACTTCCATGAACACAAAAGGGCCGAAAAAGAAGAAGCAGCATTACGTTCCGAAGTTCTACTTGCGTGGGTTTTGCGGGAGCGGCGACACGGTGTTCGCGCTAGATAAGGAGTCGGGGGGAATATTTACACCCTCGGTTGGCGATTTCTGTGCGGAGAGGTACCTGTACGAATCCCTATCGAACGACCCCAACTGGTACAAGGGGAAATTCGTCTATCCGAACTACACTGAGGACGGCCTCTGCGAACTGGAGAGCGCTTTTGCCCCCGTCCTGAAAAGGGTGGCGGCCCTGTGCGTGCCGAACGCCCCGTTCACGTGCGTCGGCGATGACGACGCGAGAATCATCGCGTCTTTTGTGGCGAATGCGATTGCTCGCCATCCCAGCGTGTTCAAGCCCCTCCGGAATGAGCTTATGTTGTCGGCTTCGGAAGAAGACCTCTCTCCGTATCGCGACCTTATGAGGGCTCTGGGGCACGAGGGCGCGTTCGAGGGGGTGGCGGCGGAAGGCGTCACGCGCCGCCTGCTGCTAGATACGGGCGACGGGTCCTACCAAGGGCTCATCGTAGGAGAGCTGCTCGAAATGGAGGGGATCGTCCTGCGCGCGCCCGGGTGCGCCTCGTTCGCCACCGCGTCTTTCCCCGTCCTCCCCGTTGTTCGGGAAACAGGGGGGCGGGATCGCCTCTCCTCTCTGTACTGCCCTATCAGCCCGAATGCGGCCGTCATCTACGGCCCCGGCCCCCGTCGGGGGATGGGAGGTTGCGAGCTGCTCGGCGCGCGCGATGTCGTCAGGCTCAACGCCGCCTACTTCGAGGCGGACTTCGTCCGCTTCGTCGTAGCGAAGGACAGGCGGACCCTGGAAGAGGCCCGCTCTTTCGCCGAGGCTAAACGGCCTTCTCCACCCTCTCGCCGATCCATTTGACGACCGGGACGGCCATGGCGTTTCCGAGGGCTTTGTAACGACGGCCGTCCGGAGCCGGCTTGCCGCGGAACTCCACGTTCGTCCAGTTGTCCGGGAAGCCTTGCAGCCTCTCGCACTCCAACGGCGTGAGCCGCCTGACCGCCGGACCCTGCAGGACGTGGCTCGCCTGCTTGACGCCGGGATGCGCGGCGAGCGCGCCCACGTGGCTGCCCGACCCGCCGACGAAGCGCACCTCGTCGCGCGTGTTCTGGGCGAACGCCGCGACGGGGCCCACGCACGACGGGGAGCCGCCCACCTTCAGCGTGCCCGCCAGGTCCACGTCGCACGCCGCGTTGGCCGCGTCCCCCGAAAGGCACGCCATGGGCGGCCCCTTGGCGGCGTTCGCCGTGAGGCACCCGCACAGGCCGTCGCCCACGTGCGCGTTCGCATGGGTGGACGCGAGGCACAGGGCCTCGCGCGGCGGCCCGCCCGCAGGCAGGGCCACGGCGTGGCGGTCGGCGGCGGTGAGGGTGTACATGCCTTTCTCGTCGGGGTCGCAGAAGCCCGCGCCATTGCCCCCGTTTTCAGGCTTTCGGCCTATGGAGTTGCCAACGATGCCGTAGACGGCGGGCGCGTGCCAGTCGGCCGTGAGGGTGGGCGATTGCTCGGCGGCGTGGCCTACCGACCCGCTGGCGGGGGCGGCGGAGTACTTGAAGCCTGCCGTTCGAGCGCCTCCTCCAGCTGCGGCGGCAAGGAGCGCCCTCTTCTCCTTGCCCGGCGGATGATCCCAGCGCATGCAGTGGGGCTCAAATAGTACCTCGCAGGCACGGGCGGCGCTTCCAAGCACTCCGACAAGAAAGACACGCTCGCGTCGCTGGGCCAAGCCGAAGAATTGCGCGTCCAGAATTCTCCATGCCAGACCGTACCCGACCTCATCCATCGCCCGGAGCAGGCATCGGAAAGCCTCCCCGTTCTCGCTCGAGAGCGCTCCCGGGACGTTCTCCCAGACAAAGCATCTCGGCATGACCTCACGTACAGCTCGAATAAATTCGAGCATGAGGCCCGACTCGCCTTTGAGCCCCGTTCTCTTTCCGGCGACGGAAAAGCTCTGGCACGGGCTTCCGCCGATGACAACGTCGATCTCGCCACGCATCTCCTTCCACTCGACCTTCGATATATCTCCCAGGTTGGGCACGCTCGGGAAGCGAGTAGCGAGAACCGCGTTGCAGAACGGGTCGATCTCGCTGAAGGCGACCGCCTCCCAGCCGAGCGGCCCCCACGCGCAGCTCGCCGCCTCTATGCCTGAGAAAAGGCTCACGTACCTCACGAAGCCCCCTTCCCGCCGCGCGCTGCGGCGTTGGCTATTGACGACACCTTGCCGGGGGCGGCGCCCTCCCCGAACACGGCGACCATGCTCGGAAAGGGCGCGGGGCCCTGAGCGACGCCGGCGAGCTCGAACCTGATGCGGCCGCGAACGAGCCTTATCTCTGCATGGCCGAGGATGTAACGGAGGAACCACTCGGTGTCCGTGCGCGCCGCCACCAGCAGCGCGACCGTCGTGCGCGGCTTGGCGCCCTCGATTGCCGCCTTGCGCGCCCATGCCCCGACGCCCCGGCCGTAGGGCGGATTCACCCACACTCTCTCGCCGCCCCAGTCAGCCGCGAGCCCGTCGTCTCGTTTGGTGAGGTGCCTTTCGCATTTGGCGTTGGCGTCCGAGCTCGCCGCGTCAAGGGTGAAGTGGAACTCGGAATCGAGCGCCGAGAACAGCCACGCGGGGGTCTCCCAGTCGTCGCGCGCCGACGAGAAGGCCGCCCCGCCGGCGCCGGTGAAGCCGCCTGGCGGCGCTGCTGCCGCGCTTTTCACCGGCATAGCCCCGCCGCCTTTCGGATGGGCACCTCGCGCTCGCACACGTCAACGATGTGCAGGCACAGCCTCTCGGGGATGCGCCCGCGCTCGCGCGCGTTCGCCAGGCCCTGCGTGCCGGACTTCGACCCGCGCGGCGCCGACTCGTGGCAGGGCGCCCCGTTGCGGCACGGCGGGCAGAATCGCGGGTCGGAGGCGTTCGTGAATATGTCGGTCGGCTTCATGGCCCTCGCGCCGTATTGGCAGTAGGTGACGGTGTGGCGGGGGATGACCGCCATCATGTCCTGCTTGCGCAGGCCCGCGCGCGGGTTCTCTATGAAGTAGAGCGCCGGCCTCAGATCGCGGATGAGGCGGAGCATCGCCAGATCCACCCGGTCGCATTTGAGCGCGTAGTCGCTCACGGGGTCCAGGTTGCCGGTGTTGGCGTTCTTGCGCCTGTGGCGCGATATGCCCGCCATGGAGAACGTGGCGCAGTCCGGCGACGCCCACACCACGTCGGGCCGGCCGAATGCGCGCAGGACGTCCGGCGCTTTCAGGAACTCGATGTCGGCGTGGAGGTCGGCGGGCAGCGATTCGTCCCACTCCACCGAGAACACCTCGTGGCCCCGCTTTTCGAACGCCTCGCCGATGGAGCGCGTTCCGCTGAACAGTTCGAGCACTTTCATAAACATTCCCCCTTCGCGAAAAGGAACGCCCCGGCGTTGCCGCCAAGGCGCTCCATCGACCGATTCCGGTTTGCCGGCGATGAGGCGCATCTCGCGCGGCGCGGTGTGCGCCCTCACCGTTCGAACTCCTTTTTCTTTTCGGCACGTTCCGGCTCATGACCGTCGTCGCACAGCTGCTCGGGGCCGCTTTTTCCCACGTCGAGCAGGGCGTCGAGCTCCGCGAGGCGGGCGGACTTCTCTTTCAGCTCGCCTTCGTGGGGAAAAGGTTTGGTGGCCTCGGTGCGCGCAGCCTCCATCTGCCTGCGGGCTTCTTCGAGGCGCGCGCGGCACTCGTCAGCCTCCGCGCCCATCTTGGCGATGGCGTTGTCCAGCCTCGTCACGGCGCCTGCCGCATCACCGCCCAGCTCGCATTTGTGCTCGGCTTCGCCGACGATGCGCATCTCGAACGCCGCGCTCATGCGGTCGAACGTCAACTCCAGGGAGAACCCCCGGTACGACCCGAGCGGCATGGCCCCCGTCTCGGTCATCTCGCCGCGCGCCGCGAGCACCGCCTCGCCTGCCGCCGCACGCTCCCGGAAGGCGGTGCCGCGCACTTCCATCGAAAATGCCTCCTTCGTCGGCGGCGGGTTCGCCCTTGCCTTCGCGGCATCGGCCTCCAGCGATTCGAGGCGCGCCGACAGCGACGCCATGCGCTGCGGGTAGTCCTTGGCGGCCTTGTCCTCCAGCGCGTACTTCTGCGCTAGGTGGTCGGCCTTCAGCATCCGCAGGCGGGACACCTCGACATCGAGGCCCATGCGCTCCTTGACGAGCGGGTTTCCCGTGGCGAGCGCTTTGAGCTCGGCGTAGGAAAGCGCCGCCTCGTCAACGTCGGCGGCTGTGCGAACGGGCGACTTCGAAGTCATGACCTGCGCTATGAATCGCTGCTTTCCCTCTACGAGCTGGTAGAGGTACGCGTCGAAGGTGCCTTCGGTGACGTAGCGGTACGCCTCCACCTCGGCATTCATGTTGCCCTGGCGCTCGATGCGCCCGAGGCGCTGCTGGAGGTCGGCGGGGCGCCACGGGCAGTCGAGGTCGTGGATGGCGGCGAGCCTGCGCTGCACGTTGGTGCCCGCGCCCATCTTCTGCGTGGACCCCATGAGGATGCGCACGGCTCCGGCGTTCACCTTCCCGAAGAGGGCGGCGAGCTTCTTCGCCTCGGTGTCGGTGTCGTGGATGAACGCCACCTCGCCCTCGGGCACGCCGCGCGCCTCGAGCTTGCGGCGCAGATCGTCGTACACGTTGAAGGACCCGTCGCCCTTCGGGGTGGAGAGGTCGCAGAACACGAGCTGGGTGAGCCTTTCCTCGGCGCCGTCGCGCCATATGCGCAGCACGTTCTCGCAGCAAGCGTTCACCTTGCTGCCCTCGAAGTCGGGCAGCGCGGGGTCGGCGAGGCGTTGGTCGAGGGCTATCTTGCGGCCGTCGTTGGTGATGAGGAGCATGTTGTCCTTCTCGGCGGGCACACTGCCCGCCCTCACCGCCTCGGCGCGCTCGGCGAGCCCCGCCACCAGCTCGCGCTGGACGGGGGAGGGCTGCACCGCCACGTTGCGCAGATGCACCTTGGGCGTGGGAAGCGCCAGCGTGTCCGCCGTCTGCACGTCGGCGACCTGTTTGAACATGGACATGAGCTCGGGTAGGTTATAGAAGCGCGAGAAGCGCGTTTTCTGCCGATAGCCCGTGCCTTCGGGGGCCAGCTCCAATGCCGTCACCGTCTCGCCGAACGTGGACGCCCAGCAGTCGAAGTGGGAAAGCCCCAAGCGCTCCAGCTCGCCGTATTGCAGGTAGCGCTGCATGGTGTAGAGCTCCGCCATCGAGTTGGACACCGGCGTGCCCGTGGCGAACACCGTGCCGCGTCCGCCGGTCTGCTCGTCGAGGATGCGGCACTTCATGAACAGGTCGGAAGACTTCATGGCCTCGCTCTGGGCGATGCCGCTGACGTTTCGCATCTTGGTGTGGAAGAACAGGTTCTTGTAGTAGTGGGCCTCGTCCACGAAGATCCGGTCGACGCCGAGCTCCTCGAACGTGAGCACGTCGTCCTTGTCGGTTTGGTCAGCGAACTTGGCGAGTCTCACGTTCAGGCGCTTCTTCGTGATCTCCATCTGCTTCACGCTGAACCGTTCGCCGTGCTGCGCCTTGATCTCGGCTATGCCGTCGGAGAGCTCGGCGATCTGGCTCTCTATGAACGCTCGCTGACGCTCCACCGATACGGGTATCTTCTCGAACTGGGTGTGCCCCATGATCACGCCGTCCCAGTCCCCCGAGGCGATGCGGGCGCAGAAGCGCCTGCGGTTGCGCCGCTCGAAGTCGCGCTTGGTGGCCACCAGCAAATTGGCGGCGGGGTAGAGCCTCAGCCATTCCGACGCCCACTGCCCCGTGAGGTGGTTCGGCACGACGAACAGGGGCTTGGAGCAAAGCCCTATGCGCCGCAATTCCATGGCGGCCGCCGCCATGGTGAATGTCTTGCCCGCTCCCACCTCGTGGGCGAGAAGCGCGTTTTTCCCGTAGAGGATGCGGGCGACGGCGTTTCTCTGGTGCGGCCTCAGCTCTATCTCGGGGTTCATGCCGGGAAACGCCAGGTGCGAGCCGTCGAACTCGCGTGGGCGGATGGCGTTGAACCGCTCGTTGTAGGCGGCGACCAGCCTCTCCCTGCGCGCCTGGTCTGAGAACACCCACTCCTTGAAGGCCGCCTTGATGGCCTCCTGCTTGGCGAGCGCCACCGCCGTCTCCTTCTTGTTGAGGACGGGTTTCTTCTTGCCGTTTTCGTCCTCGACGTAATCGACCACGCGCGCGTCCTTGAGGTTGAGCGTCTCCTCGATGATGTGGTAGGCGCTCATGCGGCGCGTGCCGTAGGTCGACAGCGCGCGCACGTTCGAGCCGTCGCGGCCCTTGCCCTCGATGCGCCACTGCGCCGTGGCGGCGGAATACCTCACGGCCACCTGTTCGCGGACCCAGTAGGGCGGGTCGAGCAGGTGGAGCACGAACTCGCGCACGTCGTCGGCGGGGATCCACGTCGCTCCGAGGCGCACGCTTATCTCGGCCGCCCCCAAATCGGGCGGCTGGGCGCAGCGCAGCGCCTCGATATTGGGAATGTACGAGGGGTCGGACGCGGCCGTCAGCTCGGCGATGCGCAGCTTCGCCCGCACGTTGCCGGAGAGGTATTCGTCGGCGGGCTGCCAGACGGGCTGCTCTCCGGTCGCCGTGGGAACGCGGAATATGGCGCCTTTCAGCGCTTCGGCCAGTTCGTTTTCCCCCATTCCGGTCAACCTCGCCATGTAGGGCAGATCGACCCGTCCGCGTTCAGACAGCGAGGCAGCCAGCGCCGCCTGGGGGTCGTCGGCGTGCGTCACGGGCGCGTTGGGCCGTATCGTGCGCTTGGAGAACATGTCCGCCTTGCGCTCGAAGTTCCCCTCGCCGTCGAGGATCTCCAATGCGCACAGCAGCGGGTAGGACGAGTCCTGCTTGAGCGCGGCGGCGTTCGCGCGCGAGTTCAGGATGCCGTGCTTCGCCGCGTAGGCGTCGTAGAGCGCGTTGAGCCTTGCGCGCTCGGCCTCCACCTCCGCATCGGGCGCGCCGTCCTTTTCGAGCGTTATGAGCCGTCGGGCGCAATCCCGTAGGGGGATCATTCCCCCGATTCGCTCAGCGGCCGCCTTCGAGGGATTCTGCCGGTGCATGAGGGGACCCATGCGGAAGTAGAGGGCGCCGCCAGATTCGGCGTAGGACCAGTCGCGCACGTCCGGGTCTGCGGGGATGGCGTCGCCGGGCTCGCTTTCGGGCGCATCCCATTCGGGGATGCGGGCGGTCATCTTGCCGAGGGCTTCGCGCAGCGCTTCTTCCAAGTCGGTGCCGGGCTTCGGCCTGCATTCGGAGTCCGCCCGCCCGTAGGCGTTCGTCGTCGCGGCGAGCTCGCCGAGCACCATGTCGGGGTGGGATGCGAAGTAGGAGTTCACGTCGATGCCCGCCTCGACGCGCTCGGTGTGCGCCCATTCGGGCTCGCAGACCTCGGCGCGCTCGCGCTTCTGGAGGATGACCACGTCCGCCGTGACTTCGGCATGCGGCGAGAAGGCCGTGTTGGGCAGGCGGACCGCTCCCACGAGCTCGGCGCGCTCGGCGATCCTTCTGCGGGCGGCGGGATTCTTCTTGTCGAGCGTGCCTTTGGACGTGACGAAAGCCACGATGCCTCCCGGCCTCACCAAGTCGAGCGCCCTCGCGAAGAACCAATCGTGCACGAGCAGCCCCTCGTCCCGATGGCGGGGATCGTCGACCTGGTAGCTACCGAAGGGCACGTTTCCCACCGCGACGTCGAACGATTCGTCGTCGAGGTCTGCGTGCTCGAAGCCGCCGTGGATGATCTCCGCGGACGGATGGAGGGCGCGGGCGATGCGCGCGGTCAGGCCGTCGAGCTCCACGCCGACGAGGCGGCAGTCCGAAAGCGCCTCCGGCATGGCGGCGAAGAACGCGCCCGTGCCGCACGACGGCTCCAGGATGTTTCCGCCCGCAAGCCCCATGCCCCGGATGGCCTCCCATATGGGGCGCGCGATCTCCTTCGGGGTGTAGAACGCCGTGAGCGTGGACGCGCGGGCCGCCGCGTACTCCCCGTCGGAGAGCAGCCGCCTCAGCCGGGCCTTCTCGTGCGCCCATTTGCCCGATTCCTCGTCAAACGCGTCGGCGAGGCCGCCCCAGCCCACGTAGCGTGCGAGCGCCTCGCGCTCTGCGGCGTCGGGCGGACGGCCTTCTCCCTCGATGGCCGCGAGCGCCTCGATGGCCGCGATGTTGCCGCGCAGCCGCCCGAGCGGGGTGGCGAGCTGTTCGGGATGCTCATTTGCCCCATCGTCGAACGAGAAAGCCAGCTGGCCCTGTTCGGGCGGCTTTGCCTCGGAACGGCGGGAGGCGGGCTTGTCGCCCGCCTCCCTTCGGCTTGTCTTGATTTTCTCTTGGCCGCGCTGCTTTTCTAGGCGTACACGACCTTCATCGCCGCCGCTTCGCGGGCCGCTGCCGCCGCCTCGGCCATCTTCGCCGCCCACGCTGCCGGATCCGCCACCTTCGCCGCTTCGTCCAACCCCCTGCTCTTCGCCACGCGGGCCGCCAGGTCGTCCGCCATCGCCTCCGCGAGGGCTTCCGTCTCGGCCAGGTGCCTCGCCAGCGCCCCCTGCGCCAGCAGGTCCGCCCGCAGCTCGGGCTTGCTCGATCTCAGGTATTCGTCCCTCATCAGCGCGAACGGCCCCAGGTTCGCCGCCGCTTCCTCTTCCGTTGCCAGGGTCGGCAGCAGAAGACCACCGCCCTCCCTGTACGCCATCTCCATCGCCTCTCCTTTCATCGGGCTCTTTTGCCGGATTATGGACGGCGGCGGCCAAGGGCGCAAACGTGCGATGGGATGCTTCCGGGGCTCTTTCCCGCATCGCGGGGGCTATCGCGCGCAGGACGGCTGCGGCGGCGCTTGCCGTGCGGCAGCCGAGCGCGTTCATCGCCCGGACCGTGCCGAACATCGGCAGGGCGTCCGCCGCGCGCGGCGTGATGAGCGCGCCGCCTTCGATGCCGCAGCGCGACGCCGCCTCGTAGGCGGCAGATGCCGCCGCGAGCTCCAGAAGCAGATCCCCGGCCTCGGGGGCTTCGAGGCGTTCCAGGCCGCTTCCGCCGCGCGCTTCCCCGATGGCCGCGACGGCCGATTCCGCGTTTTCGCGTACGGCGGCGCTCGCCGCCTCGGCGATGGCCTCGATGGTGCCTTTCCTGGCATCAGCCCCGAAGGATTCATGGAGGGCGCCGACGATGGCCGCCTCCTGCTCCGGGCCGCCAGCCCAAAGCGGCAGCGGGCGGGCGGCGCGCCCGGGCGCCGTGTCCGACACGTCGAAGTAGTAGCGCAACCGCCCCGTTCCCGGGGCTCCGAACACGGCGATTCCGACTGATCCGCGCTTCACCCGCCGGCCGAACAGGGCATCCCAGCGCTCCAATTCCAACACCGCCGTGGCGTCCGGGCGCTGCGCGTGGACGAGCGCCTGCTCCGGGAAGGGCAGCTTGTAGTTGCGGCCCGCCGATTCGAGGAACGCCTTCCACGCCTCGGGGCTTTCGCTCAAAGCGACGAGGGTCGTTCGGTAGAGTTCTTCAATGGTCCGGTACGTGCTCGCCACGCGTCACCTCCTCGGAAGCTTCGTAGGTTCGCTCGCAGGCGTGATTTCCCGCGGGCCCCTTGGTTAGAATCGGCCAAATCCTCCAATAGACGGGAGTTTTTCATGAGGAAGCTGCTCGCCCTGCTCAGGCTGGTGGCCGCCGTTTTCGCTCTGGCGGCTGCCGCCTACGTTTGCCTCGTCGTTTTCGGCGTTTTCTCGGCTCTCGACAGCGCGACCTCCGGGTATTCCATCTACCGCTAGCCGGCAGGTGGCGAATGGCCCTCGCGGGCCGCCCGCCCGCCGCGCGCGTTCTCATCGGATCTCGGGGATTTCGCGCTCGCCGAGTTCTTCGGCGTCCTTCTCGCGGCACCGCTTCATAGCGACGGCAAGGCATCCGAAGCCGGCCGCCGCGATGGCGGCCGAGACGGCGGCCAAGGGCGCGAGGTTCACGCCGGTCTTGTCGAAGGGCTCGCCCCCTTCGACTGCGGGCGCAGGGGTCGCCTCGTCCTCCATGGTCACTGTCTGAACGTCGCCCGTGGCCTCGACCTCGAATTCAACGTCCTCCGCCAGCTCATAGCCCTCGGGCGCGCTTTCCTCGTGCAAGGTGTACGTTCCCGGCGCGAGCTTCTCTATGCGGTGGGGCTCTTCGGCGGAAACCCACTCCTCCACCACGGCGCCCTCGGCGTCGAGCACCTGCATGGCCGCCCCGGAAAGCGGCGCGCCCGTTTCCGCGTCCACCTTCTCGGCATCGACCTTGGTGAAGTCGTCCTCCATGGTCACCTTCTGGGAAACCTGGCCGGACACCACCTCGAAATCCACGCTGTTTGCGACCAGGTAGCCCTCGGGGGCGATCTCCTCGCGCAGGGTGTAGGAGCCCTCGTCGAGCACGATCTCGTGCGGCTCTTCCCCGGACACCCATTCGTCCACCACGTTGCCTTCGGCGTCGGTCACTTGGAGCGTGGCGCCCGGAAGCTCCTCGCCCGTCACGATGTCGGCTTTGGAGATGGAGACGTGCGGCTTGTCCGAGTTCACCAGCGTCCCGAGGTCGATGGTCGCGCCGTCTCGGTACACGCTCACCTCGAACGCGGGGATGAGTTCCCGGTCGGCGTTCGCCTCGCAGGGCTGCTCTTCCACGATGTAGGCGTCATACGGCAGCGCGCCCAAGGCGTCGTCGGGCTCCCCGCCGCCGAACCACACGCCGGACTCCGCCGTGCCGCCGTTGGTGTCGGCGGTGTGGGGGTTCCACGACGCGGCGGTGGATGCGCAGCCGTTGGCGTCGGTGACGATGGTGTGGCTTTCTCCAGTGGTGGCGCTGGTGACGAGGAACGGCACGCCGGCCATGCGGCCTTGGTCGCCCTCGCCGACCTTCACGAGTTTCAAGTCGCCTCGGATGACCTGCTCAGTGAGCTCGTCGGCCACCTCGTGTTCGAAAACGGGCGATTCGCTGCCCGCCATGTCCGCTGTGACGGTTATCTCGTGGGCCTCGGGGTCGGGCAGGTAGCCGGCGGGCGCTTTCGTCTCCTTGATGGTCACGGTGCCGAGGGGGATGCCCTCGAAAGCCAGCTTCGAGTTCTCCACGACGCCCTTCGCGGTCACGTATTCGCCGCCGTGGAGGTAGGTGGCCTCGTACTCCGCGCCGTCGAGAGATGCGGCTCCCTGTGGCTCGGGCAGCAAGGTTTCGGCGTCTTTCTTGATGAGCGTGAGATTCACCGTGACGGGGGCGTCTTGCGCGTTCACGTGAACGTTGCCGCCGGCGACCGTCACGTGGAACTCCTCCTGGGAAAGCGCGTAGCCCGCTGGCGCGCTGATCTCGCGCACGACGTAGTCGCCGTTGGGCAGCTTCTCGGAGGTCTGCCCGTGGCCGCTCTCGTCGGTGGTGAACTGCGCCACGAGGCTTCCGCCCTGGTAGACGCCGTAGACCGCGCCGGCGAGCGTGTACTCGCCGTTGCCGGCCGTCACCGACGCATCGGCGCTCGTCTTGTCGAGCGTGACGAAGCCGCCCTCGGACAGCCCCCTGTACACGGCGAAGCTGGCGTAGGTCTTGCCGTGCCCGCCGTCGATGCCCCACATGTAGTCGAATCGCACGTTGCAGGTGCCGAAGTGTTCGCTCCATGCGTGATAGACCGTTGCGCCTTCGCCCGCGATGGCGCAGTGCACGGTGGCACCCGACGCGTTGGAGAACACGATGACGTCGCCCGGCTTCACGGTTCCCGCCGCGAACGCGGCGTTGTAGTCATCCGCCGACGAGCCGCGGAACGTCTCGTGCGCGGCGCAGAACGCCGCGATGGCGTCCGTTCCGCAGTTGCCGGGGCTTCCGCCGGGCCAGCTCAGCCCGTAGACGTTGGCGATGACCCAGCCGACGAACCCCGAGCAATCCCAGCCCGAGGTGCCTTTGCCTCCCCAGACGTAGGGCGTGCCCATCAGGTCTTCTATGCCGCCTTTCACTTCCTCCCAAGTGGCGTCGCTGAGCGAGCCGTCTGCCGCGTATGCCGCTTGGCTGCGCGAAGGAAGCCCCGCGAACACCGCCGCCGCGACGAGGAGGGCCGCGAGCATGCAGCGGATTATCTTGCCCGCAGCGCGGCCGTTGGTTGCCTGTGCTTTCATGTTCTTCTCCTTGCGTTGTCGTTTTCTGCGTTTGCGTGCCGGACGTTCGGATCGCCCTTACATTCCGTGCTCCCTTCTCTCGCTTTGAGGCCGTCAGCTTTCCGCGGGCTGCGCGTACACGAGCGTCCTCTCGTTCGCGTAGGTCGTGTACGAGCAGGTCACGAACGTGAACAGCTGCGAAGCGTTTTCGTCGTTCGATATGCGCACGTCGCACTCCTCGAAGCGTTGCGCGTACCAGGCGCGCATCTCGTCGGCGGATGAGAAGTCCGTCCGCTTGGCGTTTTCGCTGCCGTCGATCACGTCCACCGCCGACACGGAAAGCTCCATGGCCCCGTTGGGAGTTTGCAGCTCGATGGTCGGATGCGAGCGCGCGAACGCCTCGTCCGAGTAGCGCGCGAAGTCAGCGAACATCGCCACGAATCCGCCGCCCATGTTGTGACCGAACACCACCGCGCTCATGCCGCCCACGCCGTCGCACGCCGCGTCCACGTAGGGGCATCCGTAGGGGTTCCACGAGCGGTAGATGTCGTGGCTCAGGTAGTAATCGGGGTCGCCGCCCGGCGCCTGCACGACGGCGTAGTCGATGGCGGTGCCATCGACGCTCACCCACGCGACGATCGCGGGGTTCACAACCCGCCAGTAATCCCAATCGACCCCTTCGGCATCTGCCGCGGTGGGCGATTCGTTCGAAGCCATTGCGGAAACCGCTGCCGCTGACAGGCTTCCGAACGGCTGCCCCCTGGGGTTGGGCACCACCGACGCGGCGCTTCCGGCGGTCGATGCCTGGAAGGCGGCCATCGCCCCGCAGAGGGCGAGCAGCAGGATCCCGGCGAGAAGCCAGCCCGCCGCCCTCCGCCTCGGTCGCTTGTGGTCGGCTTCGCTCATTGGCTGCCCCCTTCCAAAACCGAAGGCGGCCCCGCAGAGCCGCCTTCGGTTTTCGTTTCTCTCCGGTATGAGGTTTTATTTCCGGCAAGGTTGGTTGCCATCCCCTTCTTCGGCTGGTAATCCCCGGAAGGGGGTGGGGTGTGGGGAGGGGGAAACCCGGAAAACGCCCTGGTTGCAACATATGCTGGATCAGGGCGCACGTCCCCCTTGGCCTGTCGGTGGGCCTCAGCGCTCGCGGGCGCGCTTCCTCTCGTGGCGCTCTAAGAGCTCGAGCGCCTTGACTATGCGGGCCTCCACGGTCTCCCTGCTCGTGCCGGGCTTGAAGAAACGCTCTATCTTCTCGCGGGGGATGCGGAACTGTTCCACCTGGTTGGGTTTGCGCTCGCCCATGATGGACGCCATGGCTTCTCGCGACAGCGCGCCCTGCTCCGAGAGCCTGCGCATCCTGATCGCCTGGGCGTGGGACGGCGTGCACGCCTCCATCCCCATGGCGTCGAGCAGGTCGTCCTGCTCCCTTTCGGACAGATAGCTGATCTCCACGGCGGGGCGCATGGCCATCGACCCGCCGTCCACCATGTCGAGCAGATCGGGGTTGAGGTGCGTGAGGCGGACGTAGCGCTGTACTTGGCTTTTGCTCTCCCCCGATTGTTCCGCCACAATGTCGCGCGAGCGTACGTTGGCCAACTTGTGCCCCACTGGGGCACAAGTCAAGTCGGAGCGGTACCCCTGCCGGCTCAGAGCGTCGATTTTCATCTTGTAGGCGAACGCTTTCTCGCTCGGCAACACGTTCTCGCGCTGGATGTTCGCGTCCACCATCGCGATGACCGCCTCGTCGTAGGTCATCTCCCGAACCACGGCGGGAAGGGCCTCCAGCCCCGCCATCTCGGCGGCGCGCTTGCGTCTGTGGCCGCTCACCATCTCGTAGCGCCCGTTCTCCTTCGGCCTCACGAGCGCGGGCACGAGCACGCCGAATCTGGAAACGCTCTCGGCCATGTCGCGCAAGGCGTCGTCATCGACGCGGAAGGGATGGTCCGGGAAGGGATCTATCATGTAGAGGGGGATGACCCCCACTTTCTCGCAGCCCACCTCGTCGCGCTCGGCCTGCGTGGTGAACAGGTCATCGAGCGACGGCAGGTCGATGGGTATCGCGCTTTCTCTGGGCATCTTCGAGCACCTCCTCCGCCAGCTTCGCGTAGGCCGCCGCGACGGGGCTTTTCGCGTCGTGTTGGAAGATGCTCTTTCCGTAGGCGCTCGTCTCCGCAGCCCTCACCGCCAAGGGCACGGTGGCGCCGAACACGCGCAGCGTCTTCCCGTAGCCTTCGCGCAGCGAGGCCTCGATCTGCTTGGCGAGGTTCGTCCTGCCGTCAACGAGCGTCAGCAGCACGCCCTCGATTTCCAAGTGTGGGTTGATCTGCCGCTTCACGCGCCCTATCGTCTTGACGAGCTGGGTCATGCCCTTCGCGGGAAGATACTGCGCCTGCACGGGCACGATGACGGAATCGGCGGCGGCCAACGCGTTGACGGCGAGCATGCCGAGGGACGGCATGCAGTCTATGAGGGCGTAGTCGTAGCCGTGCTTGGCCTCGTCGAGCCATGCTTTGAGCGTTCGCTCGCGGTTCATGGCGGTGACGAGCGCCACCTCTGTGCCCGACAGCTCGATGTTCGCGGGCATCAGGTCAACGCCCTCGGGGTGCTTCAATATCCCGGCATCGGGTTCCAGCGGCTCGTCGCGGGCGACCGCCTCCAAATGGGTCGCCAACGTGGTTTCCAGCGCGTCGGGATTGCGCCAGCCGAGCGATGCGGTGAGGTCGCCCTGCGGGTCGGCATCTATTAGCAGAACGCGCTTCCCGCTCATGGCGAGCGCCACGCCGAGGCTTGCGGCGGTGGTCGTCTTGCCCGTGCCGCCTTTCTGATTTGCTATCGCTACGACTTTGCACCTGCTCATAGGCGGTCTCCAATGGTTCGCAGGGCAGGTAGCGACGATGCGGCCACGAAACGAACACAAACGAAGCCCCTGTTGCATGGTCCGGCGGGGTCGAGAATGCGCACGTTCGTCAAAAGTTCGTCAAAAACGCGCGTTTCTCCTGTTTCCCGAACGGATGGAAAAACAAAGGCGTGTCGAAAAGTACGCCTTTGAACTGGTTTTTTGTGATTGTCTGTTTTGTGAGTTTCCTGAAAAATCGGGCGTGAAATTGATTGGGAAGCTTGGGCCTTACCACTTGGCGACGCCCGCATGCGTGAAGGGAATTATAGCGCACCTTTCCCCGTTCGAGAAGAAACACATATTTCGACATGGTTGATCGGCCTTCCCGCAGAGGACGCAGAGGGCGACTTTAGTCACCCCCCCCCCAACCCCAGACGTAGCCACTATCGGAACACGGGGGCGGACTAAAGTCCGCCCCTACGGGGTTTCGACGGCCCAGCAATAAAGCCTTCTCAGCAGCACGATATCAAGAGATGTTGCAGTTATGCCAGTTTAATAATTGTTTCATGCAACCATTTGTGCCCATGCTAAGGTGCCTGTCGAACAGCCAAGGAGGCACCTATGAGCAACTTCTTCCAAAATCTGCCCTACAAACTGGCAAACTTTATGGTCGGGCGCAACGGGCCGGATGCGCTGGCGCGCGCGTCGCTGTGGATGGGCGTGCTGTTCACATTCCTGGAAATCATTACCGGCATGGGCATCTGCTCGCTTATCGGCATGGTGTTCCTGCTGTACTTCATGTTCCGCTGCTTCTCGCGCAATATTGCCGCCCGCGCTCGGGAAAACGCCCGCTACATCGCACTCACGGCCAAGCCGCGCGCTGCCTGGGCACGCTTCAATACGCGATGGGATCAGCGCAAGACGACCAAGTTCCTGAAGTGCCCGCAGTGTGGCCAGTCGCTTTCGGTGCCCAAGGGCAAGGGAACACTGAAGATCACGTGCCCGAAGTGCCGCAACCAGTTCACGACGAAGTCGTAGAGAGCCAGTCCTCGGCTAAAATGCCAGCGGACTCACATCTTCGCGAACGCTTGAGAAAGGAATCTCATGGACGGAAAAGCTATTCACCGGTGCCTGCACGTGTTGGATTTGGAGAAGTCGGTCGCGTTTTACGAGAAGGCGCTCGGCATGACCGAGATTCGCCGCATGGGGCCCGAGGACGGCTCGTGGACCAACGTGTTCATGGGCAGCGACGCCTCGGGCTTCCAGCTGGAACTCACCTGGAACCGCGGGCGCACCGAGCCCTACGATAACGGCGGCCGCGACTCGCATCTGGCCTTCACCGTGGACGACTACGAGGCCGCCCGCGCATTGCATGAGGAGATGGGCTGCATTTGCCACGTGAACGAGGCCATGGGGCTGTACTTCATTGAAGACCCCGACGGCTGCTGGCTGGAGATTCTGCCGAACAAGGCCGAGTTCGCGCCTCAGGGCGGCGTGGATGTGCTAGACGCTATGGCGCGTCGCCGCAGCTTGCGCCGCTATTCCGGCGAACCGATCCCGCAGGCGCTACTCGACCGCATCCTGGAGGCGGGACTGCGCTCGGCGTCGGGACGCTCGCGGCGGCCGTGGGAACTCATCGTCGTGCACGACCGAGCCATGCTGGACGACCTGGCCGAATGCCGCGAACAGGGCGCGGCCATGCTCGCCGGAGCCGACGCCGCCATCGTCGTCGTGGCCGACCCGACTCTGGCCGACACCTGGGTGGAGGACTGCTCCATCGTCATGGCGAACATGCAGCTGGAGGCGGCAGCCTCGGGCGTGGGCAGCTGCTGGATTCAGGGCCGTCTGCGCCAGGCGGCCGACGGACGCTCGACCCACGAGTTCGTTGCGAACCTCCTGAAGGTGCCAGCCCCCTACCAGCTGGAGGCCATCCTCTCTCTCGGCATGCCCGAAGCCGAAGCCCCGCGGCGCCCCTTCGATGAAGCACTGCTGGGGAAGGTGCACGAAGAGCGCTTCTAATCATCAAGGGCGTCTCTGTTCGGTAACGGCGGGGCGCCCCAGGCGGTTCCCTTCTCTTTGGCGGCTATGATGCGACGCAGCTGCTGTTGCCTGAAAGCGGGACGGCAGCGCGCCCCTTGACCCGTAAACGAGAGGAACCTCATGGAAAACGTGATTATGATCACCTTCGACGTGGAAGCCCAGGCCTACCAGGCCTTCTCCCAGCTGAAGAACGATTCAGTGAACTCCGCCTACACCATCTTGCAGATGGCAGTGATTAAGAACGAGGACGGCAAGATCGTCCCCGCCGACGGCTTCGATTCCGGCATCGACTCTACCGACGACACCTGGACCGGCGGCCTTATCGGCAGCGTCGTGGGCATCCTCGGTGGCCCGCTCGGCGTGCTGCTCGGCGCCAGCATCGGGCTGCTCACGGGCAGCATCATGGACGCCAATGACGCCGACGACAACAGCTCGCTCATCCTGTACGGCAGCCAGGCGCTCGGCGAGGGCAAGACGGCCATTGTGGCACTGGTGCAGGAAAACGACGAGAAGGCCTTCGATCTGCGCCTGGCCGACTACCAGTGCACCATCACCCGCTGGGATGCCGGCGAGATCGCCGACGAGGTGGAGCAGGCCGAACAGGAGCAGAAGCAGCTGGCCAAAGAGGCTCGCGAGAAGCTGCGCGCCCAGAAGAAGGCCGATCGCGAGAAGGAGCGAGCCGAAAAGCGCACCGCCATCCACCAAAAGTTCGAGGACTTCAAAGCGCGGCTGTAACGCGTGATTCCCACAGGGCGGCTTCGGCCGCCCTTTCATGTCCCAGCATTGCATGTGCCCGGGCAAGATCATCAGTTCGGTATCCCTCGTCGCGCCTGGCGCCGGCAATATGAAGCGGTTTGGCATCTTCCCTCGCCGGCGCCCCCCATGCCGCGCCCCGGCCTCAGCGACACCCTAACCACAACATCATCCCAACCATACCGCTATCCCAACTCGCCGCCGAACTTTGCGCCCTAAGCGGAGCACTTCTACACGTAAGCCGAAATAATGGTTGCACACGGGCCGGTTCGTGGAAAAATGGAAAGGTACGCAAGTCAGTCAACGAACGCAACGCCATCGACGAAGCGCTTTCAACCGAGCGGAGGCAACACCATGAGCAACGAGACCATCGCGACCGAGACCACCGAGGCCGTCGGGGAACTCCCCATCGACGAGCTTCTGTCCGACGGCATCACCAACACGCCGCCGTCGTTCGTGCGCGCCATCTTGGCCGCCGCCTCCGACCCCGCGGTGACCTCCTTCGCTGGCGGCCTGCCCAACCCCATCTCATTCCCGCAGGAGGCGCTGCTGGAATCGATGCAGCGTGTGGTGGCCGAGCGCGGCGCTGACGCCTTTCAGTACTCCGCCACCGCCGGCATCGAGGGGCTGCGCGATTGGATCGCCCGCCGCTACAACAAGCGCTTCGGCACCGATTACACCGCCGACGACGTGCTCATCACCACCGGTTCCCAGCAGATCCTCGACCTTCTGGGGAAGGTGCTGCTGGACAAGGGCGACGGCGTCATCGTGGAGAAGCCGACCTATCTGGCCGCCATTCAGGCCTTCGCGCTGAACCAGCCGACCTTCCACGAGGTGGAACTGACCGAGGACGGCCTGAACATCGACGAGCTGAACGCGGCACTCGACGCCGGCGCGAAGATGATCTACCTCATTCCGAACTTCCAGAATCCCACGGGGCTCACCTACTCCGCCGAGGGGCGCCGCCAGGTGCGCGAGGCGCTGACCGGCCGTAACATCGTGGTCGTGGAAGACGATCCCTACGGCGAGCTGCGTTTCGAAGGCGAGTCGCTACCCTACATCGGCGGCACGGCGCTGCCCCACGGCGTCATCATGGGGTCGTTCTCGAAGACGGTCACGCCCGGCTTCCGCATGGGCTACATCCTCACCAAGGACCACGCGCTGCTGAAGGCCATCAACACGGCCAAGGAGGCGGCCGACCTGCACACCAACGTGTTCGCCCAGTACGTCATCTTGGATTACCTGGAGCACAACGACCTGGACGAGCACCTGGTGAAGATCCGCAATTTGTACCGCGACCAGGCCCGCGCCATGACCGACGCCATGGCCGAGTGCTTCCCGGCCGAGGTGTCCTTCACCAAGCCGGAGGGCGGCATGTTTTTGTGGGCGACGCTGCCCGAGGGCATCAACACCATGGACTTGTTCCCGAAGGCCCTCGAGCGCAACGTCGCCTTCGTGCCTGGCGAGCCCTTCTATGCTGAGCCGGGCGCTCGCTCCACCATGCGCTTGAACTTCACTAACGCCGATGAGGAGACCATCCGCGACGGCATCCGCCGCCTCGCCGAGGCCATCGCTGAGGCGCTGTAAGGCTACTGGCTCGGCTGGTCCTTCACGAAGGAACCCACGGCGATGGCGGCCACGGCGCACAGCAGGCCTCCGACGGCCCACGCGAGCCAGAAGTAGGGCGTTTGGTACTCGGGCACAAACAGCATGACGAGGCCGGCGATGGTGGCGACGATCATGATGATGGCGCACAGGCCACTCGCCAGCTGATCCTTGCGTCGCTTGCGCTCGATACGGGCCCGGGCACGACCGATCTCGTCATCGGTCGCCTCCGGCACGCCGAGCAGCGAGCAAATCTGCTCGTCGGTGTACATCGCGCGCAGGGCCGCGGCATCGGAGTTCACGATGAGCTTCCCCTCGTCGCTCTCGGCGATGGTCTGTTCGCGCGCGTCGTTGTAATTGGCGACGTTCAACCGCCCCAGCATCATAGACCCGTACACGATGCACCACACGCCCGCCGCGACACACCCCATCATGAGCGCCGCCATTTCTTCCTGGATAAACTCGCTGGCCCCCTCGGTCAGAGCAAGAGCCACAATGCCCGTGAAGATGAGCACGATGCCCGCAACAAGCAGCCACGCGAAAAGCCGCTGGGCGCGCTGACGGTCTTCTGCGGTATAGAAGTCCTGGATGAAGGGGTGGCTGCGCTGGAACTCCGTGTGCTGGAAGGCGCCGGTGAGAATGAAGGCGAGGCCGATGGCGATGCCGGCGAACAGCGGTATGAGCCCGACGGCCTCCAGGGAAGGCACCGAGGCCTCGGCCCAGCCGCCCCAGGCCATGAGCAGCGCCACTCCGGCGAGAATGGCGAACACGCCCCAGGCGATCTTCCACGCGAAGGTGCGCATATGCTCGTCGTAGCCGCACACATCTTGAGGCGGCCCACCGGCGGCCTCGCGCAAGATGGCGGCGCGCGCTTGCACAGCGGGGGTGGGCGCGCTGGTCGTCAGATCGCCCTGCACAAGGTCGTCCAACGTCACGTCGAAGATCTGGCACAGCTTCAGCAGCTTGTCCATTTCGGGATAGGACTTCTCGGCCTCCCACTTCGTGACGGACTGACGGCTGACGCCGAGCATGAGGGCCAGCTGTTCCTGGGTCATCGCATGGGTAGCGCGAAGATGTTGAAGGTTATCGCGGAAGCTCATGGTGGGCCTACTTTCTCTGAACGAGGGAAGGCCGCTGCCCTGTGCTTTCGGGCGCCGCGAAGGAACTCGTGCCATCAGTCGTCGCCTTCTCCAAAGGACAAGTTCGGTTGATCAACAACGGCCACTTTACCTGTCACGCAAGGTGCATTCTACCAACTTACGGCATCAATTTCCGCAACGCACAAGCGCCTTCTGGTTGCAAACCCCAGGTCAAGCCTTTAGAGCAGCGCCGCAAGAAAAGCAGCAAGCGCACCCGTAGCAGAGCCGATGAAGGCACCGGCAACAACATCACGCGGAAAGTGTACACCGCCGAGAACGCGGCAAACCGCGAGCACACCGGCCGCGACCAGCAGCACAACGGCAACAGGCACGCTGGCCGCGAACCAACTTGCCGCAATGGCGAAGGCCGAGAAGGTGTGCCGGCTCGGAAACGACTTCCCCGCGCCATCGCGAGCAATGAGCGGCGCGATGGCGCAGCACTCGTAGGGCCGCGGCGCATTGAACCGCCTCCGGAAGAAACTCACTGCGACGAACCCCACGGCGGTGACGCCGACGAGGGGAACCAGCCTCCACGGATCGCTCACGCAGGCCCACCCGAGCAACAAAGCATAGACCACATAGAACACTATCACGATGCCGCGGTTGACGATGTTGAGCGCCCGAACAACGCCAGGGCGGCCCCGCAGGGGAGCCGCCCATTGCTCATAGCGTTGCTCGTAATGTTGTTCGCAGCGTGCCTGATTCGTTCCCACCGTTGTCGCTTCCTCTTACTGAAGATTGCCTCCCAGAGTGTACAACGAAGAAACGCGCGCTAACGGCGAATCTTGCGAAACGCCATGGCGGCCCCAACGGCGGCAACGCCACTCACAAGAAGGATCACGGCGAACACCAGGCCCTTCTCGTCGCCCGTCTGAGGAAGCGTCAGCACACCGTCTTTGGAAGCAGCCTCCGCTTCGGCGTGATTGGCATTCTCCGCCGCAGCCTCATCGATCACTTGGGTGCCTTGGCTGCCGCCGTTGGAAGTCGCTCCCGCGTTCGGCTTGCTCGCGTCCGAACCGCTGCCCGAGGAGCCGCCCGGCGTCCCCGGCGCGCTGCCCCCATCGCCCGTGCCGCCGTCGGAGGGCCCGTCGGGCGTTGCATCCGGAGCCTCCGGCGCGACAGGATCACCAGGCGTCTCGCCCGCGTCCGGATCGTCGGGCGTCTCGGTCGATTCGGTTCCCACTTCAATCTCATCGGGTCGCACCACAGGACACGTGTAGACGAGGTTGATCTCGTTTTTCGAGGAGTCCATGTTCACGAACACGTCCTCGGGGTAGCTGCCCACATAGGCCAGACCATCAACGGGTTCAGTCGCCTCGGCCAGCTCATCGCCCGTTAGAACGTCGGCGAACAGCTCGTTGCTACGTACCTCGCTGCCCATCTTCGTGAACCCGACCGTATGATCGCCGATCGTCTCGACCACCGTATGGTTGTACAGCGGCATCGACCCTGAAGCGTCCAGCAAGGACGCCTCGTAGTAGTTCACCGTCACATCGCTGGACTGACGGAAGTAGTTCAGCCGAATGGCGTTCTTCGACGGGTCTTCCGAAACGGTCAGCTCACGCGGCCAGCCGTCGAAGAAGGCGAACCCGGGGTTGGTGCCCACATGATCCCATGCCTTCACCACATCGCCCGGCTTCAAGCCTTCCACCGTCGTGGTGCCGAGCAGACGCGTACCAGTCAGCTCAGGAACGCCCCAATCCTCGAGCGTCGGGTCGTCGTAGTGCACGAGCTCGAAATGGTAGATGGTGACCGTTTGCGTCGCCTCCTCATCGGCATTAGCGTCGGCACCGGTCTTCTCGCCGGCCGCCTCATCGCTGGCGGTCGCAGAGACCGTCAAGACCGACTCGTCAGTGCGGTCATCTTCCATGGCCATGGCCGGAAGCGGTGCCACGGCAAGGGCAAGGGCGAGAACGCCGGCCATCACCGGCACGCCGAGGCGACCCTTCAGCGCAGTAAGAGATCGCGAAGCAAAAGTAAGCAGCGTTTTCACGTGAAACTCTTTTCAATCAGCGTCGGCCCGGGGCCGACATCGCTCATCTTATTAATGTCTAGTATATTGCTAGACTTACAGAGGAACTGTACTAAAAACGGGATAGGTATTCAATCACCTATCCCCAGGAAAAGCACGAGAATGCTCCCATTCCATAAGTTAAACATTGATGACTTTTCCGCATTGAATTGGCGATGCTCTCTCCTAAAGTTTCCCGCGCTATAATGCGGACAGCATCCACGAGCGTCGAAAGGGGCATCCATGCGCAGGAAGGACCGCGAGCAAAGCGAGGAATTCGGCTGGGACGTGCTTGAGACGTGCCCCTACGCCATACTTTCGACCACCGACGACGAGGGGCTTCCCTACAGCATCCCCGTGTCTCCGGCGGTGCTCGAGGGCGCCATCTACGTTCATTCCGCCAAGCACGGCACAAAGTCGAAGCTTCTGCGCGAGCACCCCGCAGTGTGCCTGGTAGGCGTGCGCGATGTCGTGCCGCTGCCCGAGGCGTACTCCACCGAGTATGCCAGCGCCGTGGTGCGCGGCACCATCGCCGAGGTGACCGACGACGCCGAGCGCATTGCCGCCCTGCACGCCATCGTCGAGCGCTACGCTGCCGAGAACCTCGCCCATTTCGACACCGCCCTGGCTGAGGAGCTTTCACACACGCTCGTGTGGAAAATCACCCCGACCGAGTTAACCGCGAAGGCCCGCCTGCACGAGTAATCTAAGAAGAGTATGATGGAACCCAGCGCGGCAAGGGGTCGCGCCATCACGCAAGCAGAGGAGGAAACCGTGCAAATCATCGAAGACAGGGTGTACGCGTTCTCGAAGGACAATCCGCCGTGCTACACCGCCCAGCCGGGCGAGGTGCTGCAGTTCAACACGCTCGACTGCTTCTCGGGCCGTCTGACCGACGAAACCGTCACCATGAAGGACATGGACTTCTCCTACAACATCACCAACCCCGCCGCCGGCCCTGTGTACGTGGAAGGCGCCGAGGTGGGCGATGTGCTTGTCGTGGACATCTACGACATCCAGGTGGCCGACGAGGGCACCATTGCCACCGACGACCATTGCGGGCCGCTGTTCGAGGGCACCGATTACCGCACGAAGAAGATCAAGATCGAGGGCGGCATGGCCGACTTCAACGGCGTGCGCTTCCCCATCAACCCCATGATCGGCGTCATCGGCACCGCGCCCACTGAGGGAGCCCCCGCCGACGGCTTCGTAGGCAACTACGGCGGCAACATGGACAACAAGCTCATCACCAAGGGTACGCGTCTCTACTTCCCCGTGCGCGTCCCCGGCGCGCTGCTGCAGATGGGCGACGTGCACGCCACCATGGGCGACGCCGAGCTGTGCGGCACCGGCATCGAGATCGCCGCGCAGATCACCGTCCGCGTGAACGTGCTGAAGAACTTCGAGCTGCACTGGCCGGTACTGGAGACCTTCGGCCCGGCGGGTAAGTGGTACGTGAACGCCAGCGCCCAGGAATACAACGAGGCGCTCGTGTGCGCATCGAAAGAGATGCAGCGCCTGCTCATGAACATCACCGGCTGGGATGCCGTGGAAACCTACATGTACATGTCGGCTCAATCCGACGTGGAGATCAGCCAAGGCTGCAAGCCCTGCGAGGTGCAACTGTCCCTGCGCATCGGCACCCCGAAGCTGACCGAGTTCCCCCCGCTTGTAGGGTAGACGCCAGCACCCGCAACAGCACCCCCTCCGAGAGGCCGGCTCGCACGCCGGCCTCTTTCTGCTTTGCTGCTTTTTTATTCGTTTGACGTTCTCGCCTCGCCCCTCTTCCCCGCACTTCCCCCAATATCATGCCTATACAGGCGAGTTTTCCCTTGTTCTTGTCCTTTTACCTTGAGTCAAATGGTAAGCTATGGCCGCGCACAATGCGCAGGAAAGGGGAATCGCCCGACCCGTGTTGGGAGGGATCACGGGCCGCACGATTCACGAGGAGAAGACTTGGAAGGGATAGAGAGGAGACGTCTATGTCACAACCCATCCAAGAGCCGACTATCGGCCTCGGCGAGGACATCGAGGCGTTCGGCTACAAGCAGGAGCTGAGGCGCGGCCTTCAGCTTCACGACGTCGTTCTGTACGGCGTTTTGTTCATGGTGCTCATCGCACCGCAGTCCATCTGGGGCTCGCTGCAGGTTGATTCCGGTGGTCTGACCCCGCTCGTGTACATCATCGGATTCGTTGCCATCAGCTTCACAGCCCTGAGCTACGCCGCGATGTCCAGCAAGTTCCCCATCGCGGGCTCGGTGTACTCCTACGTGCAGCGCGCCATCAACCCGCATGTGGGCTTCATGTCCGGTTGGCTCATCCTGCTGGACTACATCCTGGTGCCCTCTCTTCTGCTGGTCATGGTCGCCAACTGGGGAACCACCCTCGTGCCTGGCTCGCCTTGGTGGCTTTGGGTGGTCGTGTTCATCGCTTTCAACACGTTTGTGAACGTGCGCGGCATCACCATGTCGAAGGGCGTTGACTGGATCATCTTCGCCGTGGAGATCCTGGCGCTCATCGTGTTCATCGCTGTGGGCTGCATGTATGTCTCCGGCGGCGGCGGCTACGGCGAGTTCTCCACCGAGCCGTTCTACAAGCCCGGCGAGGTCGACCTCCACTTTGTGGCCACGGCCGTATCCCTGGCCTGCCTGTCGTTCCTCGGTTTCGACGGCATGTCCACCCTGGCCGAGGAAACCTACAAGCCCGAGAAGAACATCGGCAAGGGCATCCTCATCGCGCTGTGCATCATGATCGTCGTGTTCGTGGCTCAGACTTATGTGGCCGCTCTCATTCTTCCCGACTGGGCGAATACCGATCCCGACATGGGCTTCTTCGATGCCTGCTACGCTGCCGGCGGTCTGCTGCTGCAGAACTTCATGCTGGTTATTAACATCGTCGCCATCGGCATCGCCAACATCATGAATGCCCAGATCGCCTCTTCGCGCCTGCTGTTCTCCATGGGCCGCGACGGCGTGCTGCCCCGCGTGCTCGGCAAGGTGCATCCCAAGTACCAGACCCCCTGGGTGGCCGCTATCTTCCTGGGCGCGTTCTCGCTGGTCCTCACTCTGACCGCCGGTCAATTCGGCGGCATGACGGTGCTCGCCCCCATGGTGAACTTCGGCGCGCTGGCGTCGTTCATCGTCCTGAACTTCGGCGTGTTTTGGTACTTCTGGTGCAAGGAGAAGCAGCGCGGCGCCAAGGCCGTCTTGCGCTACCTCATCTGCCCCTGGATCGGTATCCTTATTCTGATCTACGTGTTCACCGGCTTCGATGCGCTCACCTATGGCGTGGGCATCAGCTGGTTCATCGTGGGCCTCATCATTGCCGCTGTCATTTCCAAGGGCTTCAAAGAAGTGCCCGACGCCTTCAAGAACCTGGAAGTGTAGCCGCTGTTCCTGCGGGCCTAACGGTTCCGAAAGGCATCCACCGATCCAGCAGCTTTGCCCGCCGTAGCGCACGGCATCTTTCGAGCCCCCGGCCATGTCGGGGGCTCTTCTTGTATACTAGGTTCGCCCCTCGAAACTCCCATCTATCTCCAATGCGCTGACCAGGAACTTCTTTGCGTTTTCCCAGATCAGTCTAGTAACCGCAGAATAGAAATAGATGGAAGTTTCGAGAGGCGAACCAGAAATAGATGGGAGTTTCGAGAGAACTCAACACCTCTGGACGCGCGAAAATGATGGAATCAGTTTGCGGGTCCTTGCAGAAAGGAAAGGGGAGGATTCCCATGAAGATCGGTTTCATTGGGCTGGGGAATATGGCCACAGCCATCATCGGTGGCCTGCTGCGCGAGGGCACAACGCTCAGCAGCGAAGACGACAACGCGACGGTGATCACCGCTGCCAACATCATCGGCTCGGCCAAGACCGAGGCCACGCGACAGAAGCGCGCCGAGCAATTCGGCATCGCCGTCACTGCCAGCAACCGCGAAGTTGCCGAAGCGGCCGATGTGCTGGTGCTCGCCGTGAAACCCCAGTTCTTCCCTGAAGTGATCGCCAAAATTCGCGAGGTCGTAAACGAGAACACACTGGTTATCTCTATCGCCGCTGGTCTCACACTCGAGCGCATCGCGGGCCTTTTCGACCGCGATGTTACCGCCATGCGGCTCATCCGCTGCATGCCGAACACCCCGGCCCTCGTAAACGCCGGGTGCACCGCCGTGGCGCCAGGACCTGGGGCAACAGCCGCTGATGAGACGCTCTGCCTGCAACTCATGGGCAGCTTCGGGCGCGCCATCGTTATTCCTGAGCGTCTGATGGACGCCGCCAGCGCCGCAGCTGGCTCCTCCCCCGCGTTTGTCTTCATGTTCATCGAAGCTTTGGCCGACGGGGCCGTGGCCGCTGGGATGCCGCGCGCCCAGGCTTACGAGTTCGCCGCCGCCGCCGTGGCCGGTTCGGCCCAGCTCGTTCTGGAAACAGGACGGCATCCCGGCGACCTGAAGGATATGGTCTGCTCACCGGGCGGCACCACGATCGAAGGCGTGAAAGCCCTGGAAGAGGGTGCCTTCCGTGCGTCGGTCATGAACGCCATCGTCGCCTGCGTAGAAAAGGCGAAGGCCCTTTAGGCGCCGCAAAATCCACACGCAGGCACGTTCCGCTGGAAAACCGTGCAGAATGGGTGAAATTGCGTAGCAAGCCAGGAACGTTTCGCAATCGCTCAAATCCTCCTCGCTTTTCTGTGCATTATCATGGGAAAGTCAACCGCATTAAGGAGGCGACGTTCTGGAACAGCGCAAGGCATTCCTTCAAAACGCCCCTCTGCTCCTCGTTGAAAGGTCTCGCCATGAGGAAACATATTCGCACCTCCCTTGCTCTGCTCGTGGTGGCACTTGCTGCCGCCAGCTTCATGCTCATGTTGCCCGGCTGCACCGGCGGCACCAACGACTCGCCCGGCAAACCCAACGCCGTGGGTAATCGATCTGCTGACGGAGCAAGCGAGGCGACCCAGGGCGACGTCGTCAGCACCGCTATGGTTGCCTACGCCAACGGCGATCAGGTGCTTTTCGTCGACCAGGAGACGCAGACTCCCTACATTCCTACGGAAATTGATGACGCGACCATCATCGTCGACGGGCAGCAGACCGACGAAGAGGCCTTGGTCGCGGGCAATATCGTGCAGGTCACGGGCAACGGCATCATGCTGGAAAGCTACCCGGGGCAGTATCCTGGCATCACTAAAGTCGAAGTCTTAGAAACGGGCAGCCCTGCCGATGCCGAGCAGTACGCCGACATCGTGGACACCGTATTCGCTGCCCCCGATCAGAGCCAAGTACCCGTCGGCAGCCTCAGCTACAAAACGGATCAGGCCGACACCTCGGTCGTCTTGAATCCCTACGAGTTTGACTGGCAGTGGCAAACAGAAGACGGCCAAACCAGCACGTCCCAGGTTGATGGGTTTGCCGCCGACGGAAGCGGTGCGCTGAACGAGACGGTGATCGACGCACGCATCCCTAGCGGCGTCGACGCTTTCGCAGCCTTCTCCGTGAACCCGACGTCTGTAGAAATCGAGCGCCAGCCCTTGGTGAAAGGCGATACGGCGAAAGTTGACCCGCAGGCCGATGGCGAGGACGTGCCCTACACCCTGGGCGACGACGGCACCACGGCCCTGCGCATCGAGCCGAACTACCTCTACGAAATAAAGGCCACCTTCCCCCAGGGCGAGGCCGAGTACGCCTTCTACACGGTGAGCTAGCCTTTCGCGAACATCACAAAACGGCCGGCGCCCGGCTCCTTCGAAGGGAGACGGGCGCCGGCCGTTTATCGGAGCAAGGATTAGTCGAGTTAGTCGAGGTACCGCAGCGCCGCCTGGCTTTTGCCGGCGCGCTTGGCCACATAGAGCGCCTCGTCAGCCACCTGGTACAGGTCGTCGAAGGTGACGGGCGTGCGGGTGCAGGCCACCGCGCCGATGGTGATGGAGGGGTGTAAGCCCTCGGGCATATCGGCGGGGCGCGGCGTTGTGGCGTAAATGCCGCCGGACAGCTGGGACAGCACGCGGTCTAAAGCCGGCCCAGGCACGAGACCGGCGGCAAACACGGCGAACTCGTCGCCACCGAGGCGGGCCACCACGTCATCCTTACGCATGTTCCGGCTGAGAAACGCGGCAATCTCCTGCAGCACCCGATCGCCTTCCGGGTGGCCGAAACCGTCGTTCACCTGCTTGAAGTTGTCCACGTCCACGAGAAAGAGACTGCAACCTTGGGCGCAATCCTCACTCGTCAACGCCTTTTCGATGCGCGTCATGGCGGCCTCGCGATTGAAGATGCCCGTAAGGCCATCCAGCTCGGCCTTCTTCCGCAGGGTGGCCTCGCGCATGACCATCTCGTGGGTGTCCAGAAGACGACCCACATGGCGAACGGGACAACCAACGCCGTTGAATAGCACGAAAGACTGGTAGCGGCACCAGATGGGGTCGCCTTCCGCATTGGGTAGTGAGGTTTCCATATCGATGAAGTCGCCTTGCGCAACGATGTCGCGAATGCGCTCGATGTCGTGCACTTCCAGATCGATAGAGCATTCTTTGTCGCAACGCTTCTGCAAAATGAGGTCGTCCGACTGCGGCTCACGGTTGAAGCGCGCCTCGAAATCGCCGAAGATCTCGCCGGTCTGCGCCTGGCAGTCGATATCGAAGATAACGTCGCGCGAGAGCACTGTGAGCATTTCCACCCGCTCTTCGGCCCGTTCCAGCTTGCGCTGGTAGCTCATCTTCTCGGTGATGTCGATGATGGTGACATAGAACCACGCCTGTCCCTCGTCGTCCACCACATAGCGGCCGCGGTCGTCCACCCATACTTCGGCGCCGTCGGGACGATTCAGCCGATAGGTAACCGCGTAGGTGTTGCCGCACTTGATCTGGGAGGTTATCTCGTCGGTGACGCGCCGGCGGTCATCCGGGTGGACCATGCCGATAAAGCTGTTGTCCGTAATGGCGCAGAATTCCTCGTAGGTAGCGCAGCCGAACAGCTCCAGCACATCGCGGCTCACGTAATCGATGGTACCGCCCTCATCGTCGGCGCGATAGCGGAACAGACCTCCGGGAATGCGATCGAGAAATTCCTGGGACACCTCATCTTCGATCGCACACCCATCATGAGAGCCGAGCTTGCCCTCGGTCACCCGATGAAATATCGTCATAACCAGCCCCTTTGCGCTTCATCCAAACGAAAAGCCGCCAGCTGCGGTTCCTCGCGCCTCGTTCTCTCCCCCACGATCATACCACCGCTGACGCATTCGGAAGCCGTTGCTGCAACAACTCCTTCCTCGCATGTAATTATTTGTTGCGACACGGAGGTCAACGGCACGATCTATTGCCAATCTATGACGAATGCCGATGTTTCGAAGAGCGCTGCTATACTGGCGAGGCACTATCGATGGGGCGCTATGGGAGCGTACCCGTTTTGAAGGAGAGCCCTATGCGCTATCTCATTGCTTCCGATATTCACGGCGCGCTGCCAGCCGCTGAAATGCTGGTGGCGCGCTTTCGCGAAGAGGGCGCCGACCGGCTGCTGCTGCTTGGCGACCTGCTGTATCACGGGCCGCGTAACCCCCTGCCCGAGGGCTACGCGCCGGCCCAGGTGGCGAAGCTGCTGAACGGGCTGGCCGATCGCATCACGGCAGTGCGGGGCAATTGCGACTCCGAGGTGGATCAAATGGTGCTGAACTTCCCCTGCCTAGGCGATTATGCGCTGGTAGTGGACGAGAGGACGACGCTGCTGCTCACCCATGGGCATCTGGATTTGGCGGCCGCCGTTGCGGGGCTTCCTGCAGGATCATTCGTACTCTCGGGCCACACCCACGTGAAAGGCATCGGGCCGGAAGCGGCACCCGCGTTCGCAAAAGGCATCGCGGCCGCGCGGGACACGAGCGGGGAAGGAGGAGCCGGGACTTTCGCTGCGCCAGCGGTCACCTTCATCAACCCCGGCAGCGTCGGCCACCCCAAAGACGGCTCCGCCAGCTACGCCATCTACGAGCACGGCACCGTAGAACTGCATCAGCTCTAGGCCGTGCCTTTTAAGATACAGCCTGCGATCTCGGAAGAATCTCTGAATTCTGATATTAATCTCTGAATTCAGAGATTCTTTCTGAGATTCCCCTGAGTCCTGTGGTTTGGAGCAACCGCGAATGATCGCCGTTGCTTCCGTGGGCCCACCAGGGGATTTGCCCAGATACAAAAAGACCCCCATGACTGGGGGTCTTTTCAAATTCATGGTGGTCGGAGGGGGACTTGAACCCTCGGCACGCGGATTTTCAGTCCGCTGCTCTACCAACTGAGCTACCCGACCATAGGCGCGAAACCACTGGTTCCTTGCGCGTCCGTATATTTTAGCGGGATGCCCTCCCCATTGCAAGAACTTTTTTGCCGCATTATGCCGTCAGCGCACGAATGGGTATAACGTAGATGCCCTCCTCAACGACGCGCGCGTACTTCCCTATGCCCACGATAACGGCCATGAACGCTGGGGGCCTCGTCTGAGCTCGGGGGTTCTCGCAGAGTTTCTTGCGAAGCCGTTTGAGATTCGAAACCGCCTGGTCGACCTTACTTTCACTCGTCTTGATCTCGAAGGCGGCCCAACGGCCGTCCGCCAGCTCCACGATGGCGTCCACCTCGAGCCCGGAGTCATCGCGGTAGTAGCGAACGGGAATAGGGCGGGCGAGCTCATGCGCACGGGTATATGCAACGAGGTCGCGAAGACATAGGTTCTCGAAAACCAGTCCAAACGTCTGCCAATCCTCGAGCAGGACAGCCGGCGACATGCCGAGCGCTGCGACGGCGAGCGAAGGGTCTGCCAAATACCGCTTCGGCTTGACCTGCAGGCGTTTCTTCGAGCGGGACGGGGGCTCCCAGCCGGGAACCTCCGAGACAAGATAGATACGATTGAAGAAGCTGAGATACTCGCCGATTTGGCGATCGGCGAGGTCGTCTCCCGTTGACCCCAGGGCGTCTTCCCTAATGGTGCCATAGGTGGCAGCCTGCCCCAAATTGCGAGCCAGCGAGGCGATGATGCGCTCGGCAACAAAAGGATCAAGACCTTGGTCGGGAGCGCTCTCATAACAGATCGCAGAGAGGTACTCGCGGACAATCGCCTGGGCATCCAAGGGAGAAAGGTCGACTGCTTCAGGCCAGCCACCCCGGCAGGTCACATCGACGAGCTGCTCCGTATTGCCCCCGACGATAACCGGAACAGGGGGTTCCTCGAAAAGTCGGGCGAGAGAGACGCTTTTCTCGGATTCCCCCGATTCGGAGAGCGTCATAGGGGACATCTTGATGCGGCCGATTCGCCCCGCGCCGCTGTGCCTTTTATCCCCCTCCCCTGCCGCGCTGCGGTGATTGGGCGGCGTCGAAGAGCCCGTGAGGATCCAGGCGCCCCGTAGGCCCCTCGTCTCGTCAACACCATGGCGCACGAGGTTCCAGATGGCGGGTACGTGCTGCCACTCGTCAATGACATGCGGGCGCTCCCCCATGAGCATGAGCGAGGGGTCGTCCTGCGCCAGGGACAGCTCTTCGTCCACGTAGCTGATGGAGGCGCCATGTTGCCGCGCCGTCCATGTCTTTCCGCACCACTTCGTGCCCTCTATCTCCACGGCGCCGAATATCCTCAGACAACGTTCCACCTGCTCATCAACGAGGCGAGGAAGGTATCCTTGGGGCTTGACGGATGCTTGACCCACAGTGACTCCTCTCGGATTGTTTACTAAAATCCGAGTTTCATTTTACCAAAATCCGAATTAAAATTTACTAAAATCCGAATTTGTGGGTTGTAGTCCAATGGCGCTTCGCAGAAGGCCTCTCAAGGAGCCCTGCGACAAAACACCCCTAAATCAGCGGCAGCTGAGAGCTGATGTCCTACTGCTGAGCAGCGACACCGGGGCCGCAGCACTGCGGGCGAATTACCCGTCACTTTGACAAATAGGAAAAAAAGGAAATAATAGGAAAGAAAGGAAAACAAAGGAAAGAAAGGAAAACTATGTATGACGAGGTGTTCTCCCCCTCCTTCGGTAACCGCCCTTCTTTCCTGGTGGGCCGTGAACAGCTACTCGACCAGTTGGAGCAGGGCCTTCAATCGCGGCCGGGCAGCCGCGAGCGAGCTGTTGTGATACTGGGCCAGCGAGGAAGCGGGAAGACGGTGCTTCTTTGGGAGCTGGCTGACCGCATGCGAAAGCAGGGGTTCGCCGTGGCCAACCCCACCATTGTCTCAGATGGCATGCTTGAGCGCATTCTCGAAAAGCTCGAGGACGACTGTCAGCTATCTGCAGACGGAAAGCTGCATCTCACCGGCGGCAGCGTAGGAGCGCTCGGTTTCTCAGCGGGCATCCAACTAGAGAGGGACGCGGCAACAACCAAAAGCCCCCAACAGCGACTCGTGCAACTGTGCCGCCAACTCACTGCAAAAGATCGGGGGGCGCTTATCCTGATAGATGAACTGCAGGCCTCGTCGCCGGAGGTTCGTCACCTCATCGGCACCTACCAGGAAATGGTGGGCGAGAGGCTGAATGTGTCCCTTGTTATGGCCGGTCTGCCGGGAGCTGTTTCCACAACGCTCAACGACAGAGTGCTCACGTTCCTCAACCGAGCGCGGAAGATTACTCTTCCTCCGCTGGAGCAGGGGGAAGTGGATGCCTTCTTCAAGCGATCGTTCGACTCTCTTGGCATCGCTATAGCAAGCGATCTGCGCCGTGACGCGGCGGCGTACACCGCTGGCAGTCCCTATCTTCTTCAGCTTGTGGGGCATTACACCTGTCTCTATGCTGAAAACGGCAAGGTGTCTGAAGAAAGCCTCGCCGAAGCGCTCCGAACCTCGGGCGATGATTTCCAAAGTGACGTCTGCGCCACCACGCTCGCCGCTCTTTCTGAACGCGACGTAAACTTTCTTGAAGCTATGGCCGTACTGGGAGATCCTGCGCCTATAGCCGCCATCGCTGAGGCCATGGGTGCAACGGTCGACTATGCGCAGAAATACCGTCGACGGCTCATTGAGGGCGGCGTCATCAAAAGCGCCGGCCGGGGAAAGGTCGCTTTCGACGTCCCCTTCCTCGCCGAGCACCTTCGCAAACGGAATGAGTGATGAGTCGGGGGGAATGCCCCCTCGACTCATGTTTGGTGCTCAGTTTACGCCACGAAGGCGACGAGGGTGCCGAGGGCGATGAAAGGGGCAAAGGGCATCGTGCCGGCGAGGAGGGAATCGCGATCCTGCTCGGTGGTAACTTCCCGAATGGCGCCGCTCAAGAAGGGCTCACTAACAGAAGCCGGATCGGAAGATCCGCGGCCTCGGCCAAGCAACGCGTCGGACGCTCCCGCGCCTTTCCGACAGCTGCGCCGCCCTCGTCCCATCACTCGGCGGCCAATCTCGCGGCCAAACACATAGGCGACACTGAGCACGCACGCCGTCAGCAGGCAAACAACCCCGCGCTCTAACCCGAGAAACAACCCAAGCACGGCCATGAGTTTGATATCACCGCCGCCGAAAGCCTCCTTGCGCCGAACAAGCTCGTAAACCGTCGTCAGCACAAGCAAGCCTCCGCCGAGCACCACAGCGCCTAAGATGCCGCTCGCAAAGGAGATGCCGCCGATTTCCAACCCGGGAGGCACCAGCACATCAGGCGCGGGCCCGAGGAACTCAGCTCGGAAACCCAAGCCCATGTGCGCTCCCGCGAACCCGAGCACCACACGCCAAGCCACCCACAGAAGACCCAGTGCGCCGGCCAGCACATTGGGCACGCGCCGCGACCGCACATCGATAACGGATACGACGGCTAGCAACCCCAGCACGAGGGCGTACGTGACCAGCGTTATGATGGAAACATAAGTCATCGGCGCCGTTTATTCCCCCGAAGCCACGGCTTGAGTGCCATCAAGAATCGCCGAGGCCTCCTCTTCCCGAGCAATTTCCGCCGCGACAGCGTCGGCCGATGCCGGCTTGGCCACCACGGTCCCGCAATCTTTCCCGTCGCCGAAGATAAGCTCGCGCTCCTCTCCCGTGAGCGCCGCGCGAGCCTGGTCGCGCAGGTTGTTCACACCGATGAAGAACTGGCGCATCATGACCACCACCAGATAGCGGCCCTTGGGGGTCAGCGTCAGCTCCTCGGCGTTGTCGGTGGCAAAAGCCCCGCACGCGCGCATGAAGCCCATCTCCACGGGCAGGCCGCGCTCGACGGACATGCCGAAATCGCGCGCAAACTGGCGCTTATCAAGACGCAGACCGAACAGCTGCATCATAAAGCGGTAGCGCATGCGGTCGCGCAGCGAGAACGTGGTCTTGCCCATCATGGACATATGCCCCGCCTCGATGGCCGTGTTGTACTCGCGCACCGAGAACGTGTTCACGTACAAATTCTCGCCCAGATAGGTGATGCCGCCACTGCCGATGGCCGGGTACTCCTCGTAATCGACCACGTACTCGTCGATCATGGCGTCCTCGCCGGCCGCACCGGTGCCGCGGCGGTTGAACGTCCAGGCGCTGCCCAACTCGAACAGGCCCGGCTGCCCGCCAGGCAAATCTCCCAGCAGCAGATCGCAGATGATCTCGTAGAAGCGGCGCTCGCGGTTGTAGTCCACCTTGCCCACCGTGGCGGCCAGTGACCGCTGCACCGACGGCGAGGCCATCAGCGGGTAGAACGTCGTCTGGCTTGCGCCGGAGGCCACCACCATCTCAATGTCGCGGATGAGCGTGTCCTCGTTCTGCGCGGGAAAATTAAAGATCATGTCGGCATTCATGGAAACGAAGTACGGCGACGCCTCCTGAATGCGCTCGAGAATCTCCTGGCCGCTGCCGTACTTCTCGTAGCGATCCATCTGGCGCAGCAAGTCGTCGTCGAAGGACTGCACACCCACGGACAGGCGCTGCACACGGCCCTTCAACTTTTCCAAGTACTCATGGGTGAGATGGTTCGGATTTGTCTCGCTGGAGACCTCTTTGACAGAGAACAGATCGCGGGCCATATCGATAGTCTCACACAGCTCGTCGATCATAATGGTGGGCGTGCCGCCGCCGATGTACACGGAATCGAAGTCGTAGCCAAGATCCTTCAGCATGCGCATCTCGCGGCGCATGTTCTGGAAATAGGGCTTCGCGCGATCCTCGCGGAAGGGGAAGCGGTTGAAGGAGCAGTAGGGGCACAAACGCTCGCAGAACGGCACATGCATGTACAGCATATAAGGCTGCCCCGGGTTGGGCGAGGGCATGAACGCCTCGTCGCAGGGCTTAAGCTGCAGGTAGTTGGCCGTGCACGCCTCCACTACCTTGGAAAGCATTCGTTCTGAAAGCATATCGCGCATTCCTTCTTTCTTGGCTGGTTGCCTTGGTTGAGAAGGGCGGACCTTTGGTCCGCCCCTACGGAATCTATCCCTAGCGCTGAACCTCTAGACAGCGGCTATTGATCCCACGCGCTGCGGCCCTGCAAAGCTTTCTTGCCGATGTCGTGGCGGTACATCTTGCCTTCGAAGTTGATGAGGTCGCAGGCCTCGTAGGCGCGCTCGCGAGCCTCTTCGAAGCCGTCGCCTTTGGCCACCACATTCAGCACGCGACCGCCGTTGGTGAGCAGCTCGCCATCGTAGTTGCGGCGAGTACCCGCATGGAAAACCGTCACGCCGGGCAGCTCCTCGGCCTCTTCGATGCCCAAGATGACCTTGCCCTTTTCGTAAGCGCCCGGGTACCCCTCACTGGCAAGCACCACGGAAACGGCCCAGTCGTCGGACCACTCCAGCTGCACGTCCTCGGGGCGCCCCTCGGCCACCGCGAGCATGATCTCCACCAGATCGCTTTCCAAGCGGGGCAGCACGACCTGCGTCTCAGGGTCGCCGAAGCGCACGTTGAACTCCACGATCTTCGGGCCTTCCGGGGTCAGCATGAAGCCGCCGTACAGGGTGCCGCGATAGTCGCTGGTGAAGGGAGCAACGGCCGTAGCGGCGGCCGCTTTCTCCATGATGGCCACCATGGCAGCCATTTCCTCGTCGGTGACGATGGGCACCGGCGAGTACACGCCCATGCCGCCGGTGTTGGGGCCCAAGTCGCCGTCGTAGGCGCGCTTGTGATCCTGGGCGGGGGCCATGGGGAACGACTGTCCGGCGGTGACGAAGCACAGAAGCGAGCATTCGGGGCCCGTCATGCACTCCTCGATGACCACGGTGGAGCCGGCATCGCCGAAGGCACCGTCGAAGCAGGCGCGCACGGCAGCCTCGGCATCTTCCACGGTTTCGGCCACCACAACGCCCTTGCCCGCCGCCAGGCCGTCAGCCTTGATGACAATGGGCGCGCCCTGCTCGCGCACGTAGGCAAGCGCAGCGGCCTCGTCGTCGAAGCGCCCGTAAGCGGCCGTGGGAATATCGTTGGCTTCCATGAATGCCTTGGAATAGGCCTTGGAGCCTTCCAGCTGAGCGCCGTCGGCGTTGGGCCCGAATACCGGGACGCCGTCGGCGCGCAGCAGATCGGCCACGCCATCGACCAGCGGTGCCTCAGGGCCGATGACCACCAGCCCGATGTTGCGCTCGTGCACGAAACTCAGCAGCGCCTCGCCGTCGGCGATATCCAGATCGACGTTCTCGGCGATTTCCGCCGTGCCGCCGTTGCCCGGCGCCACGTACAGCACGTCGGTGTTCGGAGACTTCTGCAGCGCCCACGCGATGGCATGTTCGCGCCCACCCGAACCGATCAGCAGAATGTTCACGTTCGTTCCTTTCCTCGCTTTGCAGCAAGTTGTTTCTTAGCGTAGGGCGCGTCCCCCCGGGAGGGGTGCCGCGCGCAGTTATGCGAAGTGCGCCCCACGATTCCGCGAGCCGGAATCGGATGAGCGCATTTCGCATCTGTCTGAGCACGGCACCCCTCTCGGGGGGACGCGCCCGGACAGCAGGTAAAAGCTACTCGTCCCTCAACCAGGACATGCGGATAATCGTCTGGTCGCGATCGGGGCCAACCGAGATGATGCTCATGGGCACGCCGCACACCTCTTCCAAATACTCGATGTACTTGCGCGTGTTCTCCGGCAGCTCCTCGTAGGTGCGGCAACCGGTGATGTCCTCGTCTTTCCAGCCGGGCAGCTCCACGTAAATGGGCTTCGCGTGGTGCAGCACCGATTGCTGCATGGGGAAGTAGTCGTAGCGCACGCCGTCGCATTCGTAGGCCACGCACACCTTGATGGTGTCGAAGGCCGAAAGCACGTCCAGCTTCGTGAGGGCCACGTCCGTAAGCCCGTTCACCTCGGCGGCGTAGCGCCCGATGACGGCATCGAACCAGCCGCAGCGGCGCTTGCGACCCGTGGTGACGCCGAACTCATGACCGGCGGCGCACAGAAGCTCGCCGTCCTCCGCATCCTGACCGGTGCCGCCGTTCTCGGGGAACTTCAGCTCCGTGGGGAAGGGGCCCTCCCCCACGCGGGTGATGTAGGCCTTCTGAATGCCCAGCACGCGGTCGATGGCCTTGGGGCCGACGCCCGTGCCCGTGGAGGCGCCGCCGGCGCAGCAGCTGGACGAGGTCACGAACGGGTAGGTGCCATGGTCGATGTCGAGCAGCGTGCCCTGGGCGCCTTCGAAGAGGATGGACTTCCCATCGCCCAGCGCCTCGTTCAGCATATGGGCCGACTCGCACACATAGGGAGCCAGAATGCGCGCGTAAGGCAGGTACTCGTCGCAGATCTCCTCCACCGTGTAGGTGTGCAGACCGTAAATCTTCTCCAAGATGGGGTTCTTCTGGGCCAGCACCGCCTCAAGCTTCAGGCGGAAGATCTTCTCGTCCAGCAAGTCCTGCATGCGGATGCCCTTGCGACCCATCTTGTCCTGGTAGCAGGGGCCGATGCCGCGTTTGGTGGTGCCGATCTTCTTGTCGCCGAGGCTCTTCTCGTCGGCGCCATCGAGATCCTTGTGGTACGGCATGATAAGGTGCGCGTCGTTGGAAATCTTCAGGTTCTTGCAGGAGATGCCCTCGGCCTCAAGCATGGCCATTTCCTTCACGAGCACGCCCGGGTCTACCACGACGCCGTTGCCGATGACCGGCACGGCGTTCTCGTACATGACCCCGGAGGGCATCAGGTGCAGCGCCAGCTTCTTGTCGCCGTGAATGACGGTGTGGCCGGCGTTATTGCCTCCCTGGAAGCGCACCACGTAATCGTAGTCGCTGGCGATGAGGTCGGTGATCTTACCCTTGCCTTCGTCGCCCCACTGGGCGCCGACGAGCACTGTGCTGGGCATCTTCAAGTCCTTTCGACGTTGGGCGGGGAATGCCCTGAAAACGACATTCCGCAAGGGCTCAGTATACCAGCCGCACAGGCTAATGCTTCGGAATGGAGGGCTTCGTGCTAAGATTTACGGAGTTAAGACGCTTCCGCTTGCGAAGGACCCTACATGACCGACAACCAGCCACCGCGCCGCACGCCCCCTGCGGCAGATCCTCCCCTGGGCACGCCCGAGGGCGATCGGGCCTTCGTAAGGCGCACGGCACTGCGACGCCTGCAGCGCAACCGGCGCATCTTCAGCATCGTTGTGGGGATTCTGCTCGTGCTGTCCTTCGTGGTCTTTCTGGTGACTGAGTTCATGCAGCCACACCCGTTTAACCTATAAGTTGATCACCGTCGCCGGGCGTCCTGATTGCTTCGCGGTCTTCTTCAAGGCCCTCGCGACCCCTTCGTGACAGGTGAAGAGAATGACCTGGCGCTGCTCCGACAGTTCCACCAAAGCGCGGGCGGCCCCCAGCCGGCGCTGCTCGTCGAAATTCACGAGAATGTCGTCGGCGAGGATGGGAATGGCCCTCCCCACGTTATCGGCGCAGGTAAGAAGCGCAATACGCAGGGCCAGGTACAGTTGCTGGCACGTGCCGAGGGACAAATGCACCGGCTGGCGCGTGCGCCCGAGGGCGTCGGCTACCTCCAGAGTGCCCTCGCGCGTAAGGCTCACGCGAGTCCACCGCCCTTCGGTCATGAGGGACAGCAACCGGCTCGCCCGCAGATACACCTCTGGCTGGCGCTTCGATTCCCAGGTGGCAATGGCCGCCTCCAGCATGTGCTTGGCCAGAAGCAATCGCGCGAAATCGGTGCGCGCCTCTTCCAAGCGCGTGGTCACTTCCTGCACCTCAATTTTGATGCGATCGAAGTCGCGCTCCGTTTCGGCTTGGGCGAGGACAGCGGCCAACTCCCCTGCTCGCTGGTTCATGGACTCCAGCGCCTCAATGAGCCCCGTGCGCTGGCGAACGCGCCGCTCGAGCTCCTCCTCGACATCGCCTACCCCGCTTTCAGGCGACAATCCAGCGCGCTGAAGCGCCGCCGCCCGTTCAGAGGCGATTTCCTGAAGGCGATGCTCGGCATCCGCTCGCCGAGCGGCCGCCGCTTGCTGGCGCTGACGACACAGCGCCATGGCCTGACGTGCCTCGCGGGCCTCGTCAAGAAGTGCCCGAGCCTGGCGCACCGACCCTTGGGCCTCGCCCAGCCCTTCTTCATCCAGCGCCTCGCGTACCTGCGCGGCCACCGATCCCTCCTCAGCCTGGCACGCTTCCAGCTTCTTCTTATCCTGGATCATCACCCAATGGGCGTCGTCGAAACGGGCTTTGCGGGCGCCTTCCTCCTTGTTCGGCCGGAACAACATGGCGAAGCCGCCGGTGGCCATGAGCGCCGCGAAGACGGAGAGGAGAAATCCGATGGCCATATAGCTGAGAGCACCGCGGGCACGGCCCTCGATGAAAAGAGGGACGCCCAGAAGAAACAGCACGGCGGGAATGACCACGCAGAATGCCACCTGAATGCGCCTCTTCGATCGCTCGCTGCGGCGATCGGCCTCATCGTCGGCCGTTTCCTGCAGAGCCTCGTACACTGCCACGGAGGATGTGTAGTTCGCGCGAGCCACCTCCACGGCATGGGCCTGCCGCGATTGACGGGTCGCGAGGTTTTCCAAGCGGTCACGCAAGGCCCGCTCGTCGGAGGCCGTCAGGCGGGCGAGGCGGCGCCCGCAGGAACGCTCGTGAAGTTCGTAGTTGTTGGCTGCCTCCTCCTCGCTCTTGGCCAGCCGGGCGATATCCCCCTTAAGCTTGTCGCGTTCGGCATCCAGAGCCGCCAGAGAACTTTTGGCCATGGTGAGCGCCTCAATCACGCGGTTGGCCTCTTCCACCCGCTCCCCCATGGCGGCGCGCTCGGGCTCCAGCTCGTGCAGCTCGCGATCTTGGGCACGATAGGCATCGGCGACGTCAGCCGCGCTTTGCTGCTCGGCACGCAGGGCGTTGCGCCGGGCCAGAAGCTGGGGGATCGACTGCTCGGCCGAGGCGGCGCGGGAGGTGAATGCCGCCAAGCGCTCGTTCACATGAGCGAGGGCGTGGGCCGGCGACGAACCTGTGCCCGAACCGGCCGTCAGCAACTTCGCCGTCGTGTCCGTCGTGTTGCGCAGCGAGCGCAATTCATCGCTGTTCAGGGAAAACATCGTGCGATAGGTGTCCTTGTCGATGTCTTCCACCAGGAAGGTGTCTCCCTGCAGGCCGTCGGCATTGCGGGCGCGGGAAAGCACGAACGTCTCCTCGTCTTCCCTCGCACCCGCGCTCGCGTCCGCCCCCGCCGACCGCGCGAAAAGCAGCGAGCCCGCTCGCTCGGCCCCCTCGGGCTTGTAGGTGTTCCGGTTTCCTCGAGCCTCTTCCCAACCGAACAGCACGCCGCCCACAAAGGAGGCCACGGTCGTCTTGCCCGCCTCGTTGGCGCCGAGGACGATGTTCATGCGATCGCTGAAGGGCCCGACCACCGTATCGTGAAAGCGGCCGAAGCGCTCCAAGTGGATAGAGCGAAGGTAGATGCGCGGCTCGGTCATCGGTCGTCGCCCCCCTGCAGCAGCAAGTCGAGCACAAGCCGGGCAGCCTCGTCCGTGAGCTGACGCGCCTTCTTCTCGGAAAGCGCCGCCGTAAGGGGAACGTTGCGCGCGAGGTATTCTTCCTGTAAATAGTCGATCTGCCCTTCGACATCCTCGGAGAGCCGATCAACGGTGCGAAGAAACACCGCTGGGAACAGCCCCTCGGCGCGCAACGCCTCTTCATCGATGGGAGCCGTTGTCTCGTCGATGAGACTATCGCAGTAGAATTCCGAGTACGCATCGTTCAAAGAGGCGCGCACCTCTTCCAGCACCCCGGGGCGGCCGAGCACCTCGTGAAGGGAGGTCGCTCCGGTGAGAATGATGCGCGACACCATCATCTCGCAGGAGGCGTCGCCGTTGACCGCGAACAGCTCCCGCATGGTTTTGGACACCAGAGCCGGAATGTTCGTGCAATCGGAGACGTCGATGCGAACCTTTTCCCACACCACCGAGGCCGTGGGAATGAAGCTCACCTTCGGTGGCGCGTCAACCGCCAGCGTGACGAGGTTAACACCGCGCGGACCCGTTTCGCGCACATCGCGCCCTTGAATGCAGCCGGAAAACGCAATGCGCGGCGCGCGCTCATCGTTGACCCACCGCTTGTGAATATGCCCGAGTGCCCAGTAGTCGAACCCGGCGCGCAGCAATGCCACGGGGTCGGTGGGAGCCTTCACAGGATCGAACGTAAGCCCGGTGTGCAGCACGCCCACCGCAAAAGGCGCCTCGGCGGCGCGCGGGCCCAGTGCCCGAATGGCGGCGGCGCAGGTGATACCCTCGGCGATGTTCTCGTTGGGCGACCACACCTTGTTCGGGTAGCCGCGGCCTCCGATGACCGCAAGGGGACGCCCGTCGCGCTCGTACAGGGTGAAATCGGGACGATCGGCGGCGAGCATCGTGGCGGACGGGGGCAACGCGAAGAAATCCTGCTGCCAAAGACTCAGCGGATCGTGGTTGCCGGTGCACAGGTAGGAAGGAATGCCCTCCGCGTCTAAGCGGTTCAGCCCATCGAAGAAACGCAGGTAGTCGCGATAGGACGCGCGAACCGAATCGAAGATGTCGCCGGAAACGACCACGAAATTGACCTTGCGCGACACAGCTGCTTCCACCACGCGATCCCAAGCGCCGGGGATGGCGTCAACCAAACGGCGCGCCCACTCGTCGGACAGCGCCCTCAGGCCGCGAAACGGCGCACCGATGTGCAGGTCGGCAGCGTGGATGAATGTCAGCGTTTCCGGCACGAACAGATCCTAGAAGCCGCCCACGCGGGAGTCGTCAATAAAGTCCATGAACTTCGTGAACTCGGGGTTGAAGGCCAAGTCGATGTCGCGCGTGGCGCCGTTGCGGTGCTTCGCGACGATGAGCTTGGCCATACCCAAATCGGGGCGCGACTCGCTTTCCGCCTCGATCTCGTTCATGGAACGGTCGATGAACATGACGATATCGGCGTCCTGCTCGATGGCGCCGGAGTCGCGCAGGTCGGAAAGCATGGGGCGCTTGTCCTTGCCGCGTTGTTCGATGGCACGGGACAGCTGCGACAGGGCGAGCACCGGCATGTTCATTTCCTTGGCGAGAATCTTGAGTCCGCGGGAAATTTCGCTCACTTGGTCGTTGGTAGATTTATTGGCCGTCATGGGACCCGGCTGCATGAGCTGCAGGTAGTCCACGATGATGAGGCCCTTTTGGCCCTCTTTCAGGCCATGCAGCTCGCGGCGGCCCTTGGCGCGGGCCTCCAACACCGAAAGGCCCGGGGTGTCGTCGATGAACATATCCAGCTGGGAGAGCTTGCCCGAGGCTTCGGCCAAAGCGCCCCAGTCGCCCTCGGCAATAAATCCGCTGCGCAGCTTCGAGAGATTCACGCGGGCCTCAGAGCACAGGATACGCTGAACCAGCTGCTCGGCTCCCATCTCCAAGGAGAAGAACGCCACAGCGGCGCCGGCTTTCGCCGCATTGGTGGCCAGGTTCAAAGCGAAGGAGGTTTTGCCAACACCGGGACGCGCCGCCAGAATAACCAGGTCGCCGCCGCGAAATCCATGAAAGAGCTCATCGACGTCCTTGAAGCCTGTGGGAACGCCGGCCATCTTGTCCTTCTGATTGGCGAGGCGGGAAATTTCCTCGTAGGCATCGCTTACCAACTCGTCCATCTTGCGGAACGACGAGCTGACACGCTTCTCGGTTACGTTGAAGAGCGTCTTCTCCGCCTCTTCCACCACCTGATCCAAATCATCGGGCGCGTCGTAGGCCAAAGCGTTAATCTGCGTAGCGGCGAACACGAGCTCGCGCAAAATGGACTGCCTCTTGACGATGTCGACATGGCGCTCCCAGCTGGTGAGCGAGAAGGTGTTGTCGGCCAGCTCGGCCAGATAGGCGCGGCCGCCCACAGCCTCCAGCTGCCCCGTGGACTTCAAGGTGTCGGCGAGAGCGATGGGGTCAACGGGAATATGGCGGTTCGTGAGGCTGATGATGGCCTCGAAGATGATGCGATGGGCCGGACGGAAGAAGTTTTCCGGACGCAGCCGCATCACCGCTTCTTCGGTCACCTCCCCGTTGAGCAAACAGGCGGCGAGCACCGATTGCTCGGCCTCGATGTTCTGAGGCAACTGCGCGCGGGGCGCAAGTCCGGGCGTATTGTTGGCATCCATGGGAGGCTGAGGCTGGTAGGGCATGAAACATCCTTCGCGTCGTCGGTGCGCCTATTGTATCGCGTTTCTTCCCGCGAACGCCGGAACTCGGCTTACCGCCACTGTTTCACGGGAAACAGGCTCATTATAGAAAATGGCCCCTCCGAAGAGGGGCCATCAAAGGGTCTCGCAAGACGAGGACTACTCCTCGGTCTCGGTCACCTCAACCTCGACGGTGCCGTCGGCGGCAACTTCGCCGTCAACTTCAACCATCTCGTCGGCCGGAGTCTCGGCGATATCGATAGCCTCTTCGATAGCGTCGATGGCCTCTTCGGCCTCGGACTCGCCAGCAACGATCACGGTCACCGTGCCCTTGATGTCGCGGTACAGCGACACGGGCACCTGGTAGGTACCGGTCATCTTGATGGGCTTGCCCAGTTCCACACGACGACGATCGATCTCGATGTCGAGCTGCTCGGCGATGGCGTCGGCCACCAGAGGAGCAGTGACGGAACCGAAGAGCACGCCCTCTTCGCCCACCTGGGCGATAACGCGCACCGTAGCGTCGTTCAGCTTCTCGGCCAGAGCGTTGGCATCGGCAATGCGAGTCTCCTCGCGCTTGGCGATGTTCTTCTTGCGCTCCTCAAGCTGCTTCAGGTTGCCCGGAGTAGCCTTCACCGCGTAGCCCTGGGTCAGCAGGAAGTTGTTGGCAAAGCCGCGGTTGACGTCGATGACGTCGCCCTCGCCGCCTTTGCCCTGGAGTTCCTTCAGAAGAATAACTTTCATGGTTCTCCTCCCTTCGCCTAGCGGTTGCGGCGATCGCCACGGCCGCTGACAGCGGGAACGGCATAGGGCATGAGAGCCATGACGCGGGCGCGCTTAACAGCTTCCGCGATGTCGCGCTGGTGCTGGGTGCAGGCACCGGTCACGCGACGGGGCTTGATCTTGCCACGATCGGTAACGTACTTGCGCAGCATTTGAGTATCTTTGTAATCGATATACTCCACGTCGTCCTTGCAGAACTGGCAATACTTACGACGAGGCTGCTTAGCGTAATCGGCCATATTAACCTCTTTCGTTTCGCTTAAAACGGAATGTCATCATCGTACACGGAAGAGGAAGCGTCGATAACCGGTGCAGCGGGCATGGGCGCGGGCGCCGGAGCCGGTGCGGGCATGGGAGCCGGAGCACTATAGGCCGGAGCCGCCGGAGCATAGCCCTGGTTGCCGCCGAAATCGCCGCCGTAGGACTGAGCGCCGCCGCCGTTGCGGCTCGACATGAATTCGAGCTCGTCAACGATGACTTCGAGCTTGCTGCGCTTCTGACCATCGCGCTCCCACTGGCTCCAGCGAAGCTTGCCCTCGATGGCCACCTTGGTGCCCTTGGACAAGTACTGGTGCAGGCTGCGAGCCCGATTGCCGAACATGGTGCAGTCAACGAAGTTCGGATAATCCTCCCACTCGTTGGTCTGGGGGTTACGACGACGGTCGTTCACGGCCACGCCGAAGCTCATGACGTCCATGCCGGACTGGGTGCTGCGCAGCTCGGGGTCGCGGGTCAGATTGCCGCTGATGATCACTCGATTAATGCTCATTTCTACCTCTTCTCATGGTGAGCGCTTAAGAACGCTCAGTTTCCAACTAGTCGCGATCGGTGCGGGCGACGATCATGTGACGCACAACGGCATCGTTGATGCGCAGCACGCGATCGAGCTCGGCAATGCTCTGCGGGTCAGTATGGAAATCGATGAGAGTGTAGTCGCCATCAGACAGACCGTTGATCTCATAAGCGAGTTTACGCTTGCCCCAATTGTCGACGTTGTCCACCACGCCCTGGGCGTCGGTGATCGTCGTCTCGATGCGCTTCATAACGCCAGCGCGCGTCTCGTCGTCAATCGTCGGAGCAACAATAAACAGCAGTTCATACGCCTTCATCAGCTCACCTCCTTTGGACTTTACGGCTCCGGGCTGGTGAAGGCACACACCGGAGCAGGAATAGCCTTGTTATCTTAGCAGAGCTTTCCCCGCTGCGGTTGAACCTGCATTTCTCCATCACGGTAAGCACACATTGCCTCGGTCGCTGGGGCCATGGTAAACCAAGCGAACCGTAAAAATGACGCGGGAATGTCCCGTTTCGTTCCTCGCGCCGACCGTATGGGCGTCGTATCTCCGTCCCCCCAGGGCACGACTCTGGTTGCCCCCGCGGAACTAATTTCGATAGCAATCATGAACCACCCCTCAAAGGGGTGGTTTGCTCTGGGCCTATAAGGCCGAGGGGGGCCGGCAGCGTCTAAAGGCGCTGCCTCTCACTTCGTTCAAGCCGTACCGCCCTTGTCTCTCGCGGGCCGCACAAAGCGGCCCTCGTACTACCGGGCAGCCCCTAAAGGGGCTCCCCTACTTCCTCTTGAACGGGTCCTCGTACTCCTTGACGCTCAACTTGTCCAGCGCGATGTCGTGGGCCTCCTGCTCCCTGATGTGCTTCGCTATCGTCGCCTCGTTCAGGCCGACGGTCGACACGTAGTAGCCCTCGGACCAGAAGTGCCTGTTGCCGAACTTGTACTTGAGGTTGGCGTGCTTGTCGAACATCATGAGCGCGCTCTTGCCCTTGAGGTAGCCCATGAAGCTGGACACGCTGATCTTGGGAGGTATGCTGACCAGCATGTGGACGTGGTCGGGCATCAGGTGCCCCTCGATTATCTCCACCCCCTTGTACCTGCACAGGTTGCGGAATATCTCGCCCAGCGAATCCCTGTATTGGCTGTATATCAGTTTGCGCCTATACTTCGGTGTGAACACGATGTGGTACTTGCACATCCACTTCGTGTGCGACAGGCTGTGTGCCTTGTTTGCCAAAACGGCCGCCTTTCCGGGCTGATACGACTTGAACACCCGTATCGTATCCCGACTGGCGGCGTTTTGACGCAAGGGCGGAGCCTTCGACGCGCACCCGCATAGCGGGTGGTTTTTTGCCCGCCGCGCTTCGCGCGCCGTGCAGGCTCACGAGCCTGAATAAAAAGGCGGAGCCGAAGCTCCGCCGCTCACATCATGGCGCCCCCGAGAGGACTCGAACCTCCGACGCACGGTTTAGGAAACCGACGCTCTATCCGCTGAGCTACGGGGGCGGATATCTGGATTTCGCCGCTAGATATGCTTGAGCACTTCCATGACAAAATCGCTGTTCAAGGCTAACATGTCGTTGTCGATGTTTTCAATGACATCGTCCTCCTCGGCGAAGAATGCCGGCTTTCTGCCATCCATGCCCGCCAAATGCAGGGCCTGCTGGCCGTGCTTCAAGGCGTAGGCCGATGCGCTGTTGCGCCATTCCATCGTAGCCTCGGGCACTTTCAGCCCGGTGGCCTGACCGGCCTTGCGAACCAAGCGCTTCATGCGGCTCGAGGCCTTCTTGGGAACATAGGTGCCCTCTTTGTCGATCAGCGTCAGCTCGCCGGCACCCAACGCCTCCAGCTCCACGATAAGCGCGCCCTTGAGCTCAGCCTCATGAGCAGCCATAAACGCTTTCATGCCGCCATTGCCGGCAAGTTCGGATCCGAGCGCCACGAACCACACTTCCATATCGATGCGGTCGCTGTGGAACTGCTCGATCTGCTCGATTTCCGGCGTCGGCTCAAAGACGAAATCGGCGGGCAGGCCTTCACCGAACACACTGGACGGATCGGCGGCACTTGTCTGGTTTTCTTCGCCTTCGGACTCATCGTCAAATTGATCACGGGAGAACGCCCCACCCTCGAAATGGCGGCCGCGGCGATGCGAAGAGCGAGGTGCATCGAAGTCGTCCTCGGCAAAATCGTCGTCAAATTCGGGAGAAAACGCCGTCGTTGCGTCGGCGTCCAAATATTCCTCGTCGTAAGCCTGGATATCGCCTTCTTCGCGGAAACTCTCCCAGCCGCCGCGCGCTGCTCCAACTTCGCGGGCATCGAAGCTCTCCTCGACATCGAGCCATTCCTGCGGACTGGATGCTTCCTCACGCTTCTTGCGGCGGAATTTGCCGAAGATACCGCCGAAGCGGCTCTTGGGCATCTCCACATAACCAGGACCAGCCATGGCTCCCGTCTCGGTGATCTGCTCCACATAAGCAGAGTCATCAACATCTTCGACATACATATCGTTCTCGGAGGCATTCTCCAAAAGCTCATCGCCGATAGGCGCGGCCGCTCCCGTCGCCCCCATAGAAGAAAACGTGCCCGCAAGACTGATGCTGCCGGAAAGCGCTGGATCAGTCGTCGTTGTCGTCCTTCCCAAAGACGGCAGCGCGTCGAGCAGCGCCGCTTCCCGCGTGCCTGAAACGGCCGGCGACGGCTCGGGCGTCGTCACCGAGGGGATGACGGCGCTCAAGTCATGCACGCGACCATCATGCTCGGGGCGATCTTCTGAAAGAGGAGCGGCTTGCTGGCAATCATCCATGGAGATGCGCGGAAGCTCTTGGGAGATGCCGATATTGGGCAGCGTAATAGCACGGCGCCGGCGGGGAGCAGCGGCCGGAGCTGGAGCCGGATTCTCGGCCACTTCTCCCACCGAGGGCACCACCACGCGCTGCCCGCCCGCAGGCGCAGCAGGAGCATCAGGCGTCGAAAGATCAATGGGAGGAACCGCCACAGTGGCGCCCGTCAACGGACGCTGGCCATCTCGCACCGTCACATCGGGGTCATCGGTCGGCTGGGGCACAACAGGTACAGCCGGTACAGCAGGCACGACAGGCTTCGAGGCAGACGTCCCGGCTTCCGAAGAGGCCGGCTCGGATGCGATGGCGGGAATGTCGGCCAACATCGCGGAGACCGTGTTGTTCGAAGGAGACGGCAATTGATCGGCCTCAACTGCCGGCACTTCAATGGCTGGCAATACGGGGGCCAACGAGGGCGATGCCTCTTCATTAACGGCCGATAAGGAAGGCGGAGCAGAAATTTCCTCGGAGCTCTCGTCCGCAACCACGCTGTCCATAATCTCGGTGGGTGTTGCGCCAGCTGCTGCCGAAGCTGCCTGCACCGAAGCGCGCATAACACGCATACGCTCGGAAAGCTCGGCGAGGTTGCGGCGCTCATGCTCCTCGCGCGCGTTAATTTCTTCCTCGGCCCGTTCCAAAGCCGTGGCGTACCGCGACCGCTGCACGGGCTTTTCCTTAGCAGGCTTCTTGGCTTGCTCCTGGCCCTTTTTGAACCATTCAGGTACTTGATGCTCAACAGGCGCCGCGTAGGCGGGAGCAGCAACAGGGACGACGACCGCGGCAGAGGATGGAGTTAGGCTCTCTTCCGGAGAAACCTCCACGGCGCCGTTTTCCTCTCCCTTCGCCGGAGATTCATCCTCTGTTGCCACCTCAGCAGGCGTTGCAGACACCGGTTTCCCTGACAACGCCGCTACGGCAGCCTTGGCGGCCGCCAGACGCTCGGCAGCCGACTCCATGGAGGTTCCCAAATCCTCGGAAGTGTTTCCCGTATGGTAGACAATCTCCGCCCCCTCGGGAACAAGTCCCGCCGACACGGCGGCCGCCTCGCCATGAACCGTTGGCTCGGGGGCATCGGGGAGATCCCGAGCGGCGGCCACGCGAGAGGCGACTTCCAAAAGCACCGCCACTCCTGCAGCGTTGCAGTTTGCGCCCTCGTTGTAGTTCGCGAACTTCTCAAGCAGAAACGACGCAACCGGCAAAACCGCTACCACCATGGCAACAGCCAGAAGGACGTTGAACACCACGAGCACGCTACCGTCGGGTGCGAGCACCATGCGAATCGCCAAAAGCAGCGGAATGACCACCAGCATCGCCAGCTCAACCCAATAAAGGATGGGGAGCACCGCCGGCATCGCACCGTTCAAATCGCGTCGCACCTTACCGCTGTCGTAGTTCGCCACCACGATCACCTTGCGTCTCCGGCTCGCTCGCGTCGGCGATTTCGCAGGCAGGTAGCGCGCGACGACGTTCTGGCTCACCCCGCGGTTCAAAAGCCGCGAAAGCACCGGCTTATCGAACACCTCGGCGGCTGCCAACGCAGCGCAGATGAGGGACACCACGATGGCAGGAACAGCCAGCGCCCCCACAATCGTCGCCACCAGCGTCACCAACACAGCTACACCACTGCACAGCGTTCGAGGAAGTGAGCTGTCGGGATTGCACTGGAAGTCTTCCATAGCAGTCGTCAGACCGGCCTCGGCGGAAAACTGCTCGCTTATGTAGAGAGCCGCACGCTGTTCTTCCTCAGTACCCGCCGGCCGGGGGCCGATCTCCTGAGACAGATATGCGACATGTTCGTTCAATTCGGCCATGTACGTTGCCTTTCCTCGGTGAAGAGGGTTCTATGGACATAATTATCGTAAGTATACGCCATTACGAGGCCGTTCCGAGATATTCACGAAGAAAGGCATCAGCATTTCCTGCTTTTAGGCGCTCGGCCTCATAGGCGCCTTGGTCGGCCTCAATCTCTTTGTAGAATCGAAGAGCAACGATTTGCTCCGGGTCATCTTCCCCGAGTTCTTGGGCCAAGGCGGCCGCCTCCTCCTCCAATGCGTTATAGCGGCTGTTCTGAGCTTCGAGCTCTTCCTTGTTGCGGGAAAGATAGGCATCGTCGGCAGCAAGGGCTGCCTGCTGCGATTCCATTCTTTTAACCACGTAGGCTTCGAAGGCCGCCAAATCGAGACCGGGATAGGCCGCTTCGGCTTGGGAGAAATCCTGCTGAGCCTCTTCCAAAAACGCCAAGGCCTCGGTGCCCTTAGCCTGCGAGGCAAGAATGTTTTCCTTGCTCATCTCTTCAGCCAGCGCCGTGGCCTCACGAATAGCCGCATCGGCGTTTATCACGGCATTCCACCCCGAGCGGGCTTTAAGGAACGCCTCGGTCGCCATCAACGACTCCTCGATGATATTGACCCCCGCATCCAGCATATTAAGGCGCGAGCGAGCGGCCGTCACCACCTGAGAGGCCGCTTCCTTATCGTCATTGTCGCTCAGTGACGACTGCAGCGTTTCCATGGATGCGATAGAGTCCTCTAACTGGGCTCTCATCGGGGCAATCTCCGCGACAACGGCACGATACCCCTCGTTCAGCGCTTCCGCGGAAGGCGCGGCGTCTCCCGTCGCCGAGGGGGAAAGGCGCTTGGCATCGCACTGTTCAATAACCAGTTCGTCGAAGGGGAGAAGGGATTCGTCGCAGCTCTTGATGATGTCGACCTGATCATTCAGGGTATCAAGCAGGGACTTCTGCTGCTCCCTCATCGACATAAGAGCTTGACCGCCCATCAGCGTGATGACCAAAAGGGCGCACACCACCACGAACACGGGCACGATGCCCCTCATTTTTCGATCAACAGCGGAAGAAGAGGCTGACGGGGATGCGGGAGCTTCGCCAGACAAGACGATGGACTGCCCTTTGACCGGTGTTGGCCGAGGCTTCTTCCCTTTTCCCAACGTGAAAAGAGAAGGGCCGCCCGAGCCCCCCTCGTGCCGATCGCGCTCCTCGGCATCGCGAGCCTCACGGGCGGCATCGAGCACGCTGAAGGAAATCTCGTTGGAAGATCCCCGCGTGCGCCGCTTTATGTGCATCGGATGATGCGCCCTCTTCGCTGCCATGACCAGAACGCTCCCCTAGCGGCGCGCTGCTATCTCGTCGACGATCTGAGCCGCCGATAGGAACCGGATATTCTGGCTGGGAAGTGACCTTAGGAACGTCTTGCCATAGCCCTTCGTAATAAGACGCTTGTCCGCAAGGATGAGAATGCCCCGGTCATCAGCTTTGCGAATAAGACGGCCTGCTGCCTGCTTCGTTTCCAATACCGCCGCTGGCAGGACATAGCGCCGCCAGGCGGCATCGTCACGAGCGGCCCGTTCGCAAGAAAGAGGATCAGTTGGCTTCGAGAAGGGCAATTTCGGTATCACGACGCCCTTCAGCGTGGCGCCCGGCGCATCGAATCCTTCCCAGAAGCTCTTCAGAGCGAAGAGAGACAAATGCTCGTCGGCGAGGAAGTCGTCGCGCAGCCCCTTCACCGACACGCCCCACTTCTGGCACACGACGCGCAAATCGTCTCCCTTCAGAGCCGGCTGCACCTCTTCGAAGCACTTCTCCATTTCGCGGCGATTCGTGAACAGGGTAAGCATCGACCCGTTCTGGGCACGGTGAGCGTCGATGAGCAGGCGCTGCAGGGCGCCGAGATAACTCGGATCATTGGGTTCGGGCATATCGTTGACGACATAGACAACCATCTGATTGTCGAAGTCGTAGCTTGAGGCAAGCAGCAGCTCGTCGGCAACGGAAAACTCGCTCTCGTTCAGACCCATGGCCTGGGAGAAGCTGTTGAAGCTGCCGTCAACGGTCAGCGTGGCCGACGCATAGACCACCGAATGGGCGCGCGCGTACAAGGTCTCGTTCAGCGTCTCCCCCACCGACACGAGCAAGGCCTCCAGCTTGTTCTGCGGGCGATCGGTCTTGCGGCTCAAACTTGCCGCATATACGTAGCGCTCGGGGCACTGCGTGCAGATGACCTCGACGTTCTGGATGATTTCCTTCATCTCCATGGCAATAGAGGCGATCTCCCGCTGAATGACGGCAGCGCCTTCAATGTCCTCCAAATAACCCACGAGCTCCTGGCAAACCGTCACCATCTTCTCGGCACGCTCGGCCATGGCGCGGCCAAGACGGGCAATGTTCTGGAAGAGGGAGCCGTGGCGAATCTCGTCATTCAGCCAAAGATCCACCGTCTCGTAGCCCTTCGAGCGCTTATTGGTGTCATAGAAGAACAAGTCGGGCAGTGCCTTGCAGAACGCCTGGGCCGCTTCGCCGAATTCGGCTCCCGCGCGGCGCGCCTTTCCCGTGAGCCCATAGAACAGCGTCGTCGAGGATTCATTGCCCGGCATGACAACGGTGCGCTCCGCCCGCACGAAGACGTTGCGCCGAGATTCCTCGGAAGCTACGCGGCGCACGAGGGAGAGAATGTCCTCCTCTGCCAGTTCAAGGGAAAATGCCCGGCGGGCCTCGCTTTCGGCGCTGTGGGCCTCATCCACCACCCAATAGCGGATGGGCGGGAGCAAGCCTCCGTCAGCAGCAAGATCGCAGAATAGGAGACTGTGATTGGTAACGACGATATTGGCGGCCTCGGCCTTGCGGCGCGAACCGTGAACGAAGCAGGACGTGCCGAAGAATGGGCATTTACGGCGCAGGCAATCGTGGCTCGTGGTGGTGATCATCCAGCGCGGTAGCGTGCGGTAGTCGATCTTCAGGCCGTCGATGTCGTCGTAAGCCGTCTGCTCAATGAAGGAAAGCAAGGCGGCAAGAGCCGGAGCCTGAGGTTTTTGCTCCTTGCCCACGGTGCGCATGCCGGGGCCTTCCACAACGAGGCGCTCCACCTTGTGCAGACAGGGATAATGGGAGAACCCCTTGAGAGCAGCATAGGTGAGGTCGGCACCGAGCTCCTCCGAAAGAGCGGGAAGCTCATGATAGACCAGTTGGTCGAGGAGAGCGTTCGTCTTAGTGGCCACGCCGACATTGATACCGTTATCTCGGGCAATGATGGCCGCCGGCAAAAGATAGGCCATGGATTTACCCACGCCTGTTCCTGCCTCCACCATAAGATTGCGCGATCGGGCAAACGCGTTGCGCACCGCCTCGGCCATAGCCACTTGCTCGCCGCGCTGCTCGTACTCTTCGTACAGGGAGCCTACTACGCCCTCGGCGGTGAACGCTTGGGCCACAGCATCGGCCGTGGGGAGCAAGAAGGATCGCCCTGGATCGGCGGCGATTTCATCGGCATCCACGAGCGGTCTTAGATCGGCTTTCCCCACCCGTTCTCGGCGCAGGGTGCGCAGCGAGAACGGAAGGGGTTTCTCCTCGCTCGTCTCAGCCGCACGCTCGGCAAAATACTTGAACACCACGACCGTCGGCCAATCGTTCGGTTCCGCCATAGAGGCGATTTCCCGCAGCAACATAGTCGGCATGGCTTCCACAGCAGCAAGCAAAATACGCAGGAGAGCACAGGTCGCCGCCACATCTTCATCAGCCCGATGCGTTGACCGAGGAGCACCGAAGGCCTTCACAAGATCGATGAGTCGATGGGATTTCATGCGGGGCAGCGCGATGCGGGACAAATCGAGGGAATCGACCCAGGTGTTCTCGAGCAGCGGATAGCCCGTCGGATGGTTCGTCGTGAAATTGCGGTCGAACTCGGCATTATGGGCCACGACGACGGCATCTCCTACGAAAGTGGCCAGATCAGCTAGTGCCTCGGACGCCGAGGGAGCGTCGGCCACATCCTCATCGTGAATATCGGTGAGATGGGCAACATCCTCAGGAATGGGTTTTCCCGGGTTCACGAAGGTAACGAACCAGTCGACAATTTCGCCGTTTTCCACCCGTGCCGCTGCAATCTGCGTCAACTCATCATGAGCGAGAGAGAATCCCGTTGTTTCCGTATCCAAAACAACGACATTATTATCGAACCGGCCGAAATTGCTCCTTTGGGCCCGTTCAGGCAGCGACTCGTAGCGCGCGATAATCTCCGGCGGCGTTCCGTCGCTGATGAAGTTCTTCAGCTGTCCTTCAAGGGGGGTGGTGTCACGTGACATAGCGCAGCCTATCTTTCGCGGCGCCCTTGGTGGTGAAAAAAAGGAACCTCGGCCTAGCGAGTGTTCCCTGATTCATCGGGCTCGGTTATGGTGTTCTCGACAACTCACGGTATTGTATCAGCCAGGGCGGAGAGAATATTCATGGAACGGTATTTCGGTACATATCAAACATTTCGAACGGTCTCAAAGAAAGATGCGGCGGTGTTCATGGGTTCCAACACCCTCGTGGGAGACCGATACCGCATCAATCTCACTATGGACGAGGGCGTCCATCGCGCATGGCTTATCAACAAGTTCAACGAAACTATCGGTTACTTCGACGACAGCTTCTCACGCGAACTGAGCCTTTTGGCAGCGGAAGGTCTGGAACTCGTGGGAATTCTCTCCTTTGTCGCCTTCACGGAAACACCTGAGCCAGGTGAATATTGGGGACAGGCCGCAGTTATCGGGTACAGCCCCCATTACTCAGAAGAATTCAACCAGTTCATCGATGGCATCTGCGGGCTTATCGGCAAGGGCATTCGCCCGAAGCTGGCGTTGAAGGGGTCGGCCGTCGACGAGATCATCGACTCGAACGGCACGTGGCTTCCGAGCGAGCGCGAACCTCTCCCCGAGAAACAACGCGGCATGGCGCTACTTAAAACGCGCCGAGGGTTCATCGACGGCCTCGTGGAGGCTGGACGCACGGGCAATAAAGGCTGTTACATTCTCAGCTGGGCCTTTCTTCTTGCCCTCGTTGCCGCCATCATCATCGGCCTGAAGTCTTGCGGAGTGTTCTAAAACGAGAACACTTGTTTTAGTTATCTAACCGGTAACCGTAAGGGGCGACCTTGGTCGCCCCTCGGCCGCAAGCGCTTACTCTCCCTCTTCGAAGGCATACTCAATGAGCTTCGTGCACAACTCAGGGAAACTGATGCCTGCCGCGCGGGCCGCATCGGGAAGAAGCGAGGTCGCCGTCATACCAGGGATGGTATTGGTCTCCAGAATCCACGGGATGCCATTCTCGTCGAGAATGAAATCGGAACGCGACACGCCACTGCACTGCAATGCCTTATGGGCGCCGACAGCGGCGTCCATTACTTGCTTGGTTTTCTCCTCATCGAGAGGTGCCGGGCAGATATGCTGCGAACCGCCGGGGGCATATTTCGATTCGAAATCATAAAAATCAGCTTTAGGAACAATCTCGATGACAGGTAAAGCGAAAGGATCCCTATTGCCCAACACGGCAACCGTGAGCTCGGTACCTTGAATATACTTCTCAACGACAACAAGCTCGTCGATTTCAAACACACGCTCGATGGCATCTGCGATAGCTTCTTCGCCTTCCACGATGTAAATGCCCAAAGCGCTGCCTTCGGTAGCCGGTTTCACGACACAGGTTCCGCCCATAGCCAATGCAAGTTCTTGAACGGAATATCCCTCTCCCTTCTTGATGTATTGATAGGGAGCAGTAGGAATGCCTTCGCGCTGGTAAAAGAGCTTGGATTGGGCCTTGTTCATCGCCGTCGCGCTTGACCACACACCAGGTCCTGTATAGGGAAGGCCGATCGTTTCCAGAAAACCCTGGAGCACGCCATCCTCGCCACCTTTTCCATGAAGACAGAGAAAGGCAACGTCGAAGGGCTCCTCAATGAGCGTTTTCAGATGGTCCTTCTTCGCCGGATCCAACTCCTGAACAATAAACCCCGCTTCACGAAGCGCCTCCCCGGCACCTTTGCCCGATGCAAGGGAAATTTCGCGTTCCCCACTGGTTCCTCCAGCTAAGAGGGCGACGCGACATTTTGCGGGTTCAACTACTGCTGCCATGGAGCATTCCTTCCAGACGGTAAATCTCTGGAGGCAGTATATCAGAGCAACGCCACCGTCTATAATGAACCTATGAATAACGAACTGATAAAGCTTACAGAAGCCGAACTCGAGGATCTTGTCACCTCGTGGGGATACCCGCGCTTTCGCGCAAAACAGATCCACGAGTGGGTTCACCGCCATCATGCGGCTTCTTTCGATACCATGTCCAACCTTCCGAAAGACCTCAGAACAAAACTTTCTGAGTTCTTTCCGTTGGAGACGGTAAAAATTTTCGACCGACAAGTTTCCTTAGATGGGACACGCAAATATGTTGTGACCCTGGCCGACGGCTCATTAGTTGAGACGGTGGGCATGCCCGTCTACCATCGAGACGGCTCCCTCGATCGGCTATCAGTATGCGTTTCCTCACAAGTAGGATGTCCTATGGCCTGCCAATTCTGTGCAACTGGCCGCGAAGGCCTTACACGGAATCTCACGGCTGCAGAAATCATCGCTCAAGTGGCTCTCGTCCAAGAGGATTTCCAAGAACGGGTAAGCAATGTCGTTGTTATGGGTCAAGGGGAACCTTTCCTTAACTACGATGAAGTTCTTGCCGCTTTGCGCATTCTAAACAGCCGGGACGATTTCAATATAGGAGCGAGACATATCACGCTCTCTACCTGCGGTATTACAGATGGGATCGATCGTCTCTCCCAAGAGCCAGAGCAATTCACGCTCGCCGTGTCTCTTCATTCGGCTTTACAGAAGAAGCGTGATCGGCTTATGCCGAAAGTGGCAAAGCAACCTCTTTCGGATCTAAAAAAGGCTGTGGAGAGATACACCCAGTCAACCAACCGTCGTGTCTCCTTCGAGTATCTCCTCATCAAGGATGTCAACGATTCAGAAGAAGATCTTCGAGCACTTCTCGACTTCTGCGATGGGCTACTCTGCCATGTCAACCTTCTTCCGGTGAACACCGTAGAAGGATCCCCTCTGCAAGCTGCCTCGCCAGCAACTGCAAAACATTGGGTCGAGACGCTGATCCATTATGGTGTGGAAACAAGTTTCAGAAAATCCCGCGGAGCTGATATCGATGGAGCATGTGGTCAGTTAAAAAACAAGTTAGCGCAAGGTTCTCTTCGTTAATTCGTCTTTCTCTTCTCTTGTTTCACGTGAAACAAAGATAACTAATGGCATGTTATGTAAAGCATTTTCTCTTACCTCACACTAGGGTCTACAACAACTTCTTTTAATCATGAACCACCCCTCAAAGGGGTGGTTTGCTCTGGGCCTATAAGGCCGAGGGGGGCCGGCAGCGTCTAAAGGCGCTGCCTCTCACTTCGTTCAAGCCGTACCGCCCTTGTCTCTCGCGGGCCGCACAAAGCGGCCCTCGTACTACCGGGCAGCCCCTAAAGGGGCTCCCCTACTTCCTCTTGAACGGGTCCTCGTACTCCTTGACGCTCAACTTGTCCAGCGCGATGTCGTGGGCCTCCTGCTCCCTGATGTGCTTCGCTATCGTCGCCTCGTTCAGGCCGACGGTCGACACGTAGTAGCCCTCGGACCAGAAGTGCCTGTTGCCGAACTTGTACTTGAGGTTGGCGTGCTTGTCGAACATCATGAGCGCGCTCTTGCCCTTGAGGTAGCCCATGAAGCTGGACACGCTGATCTTGGGAGGTATGCTGACCAGCATGTGGACGTGGTCGGGCATCAGGTGCCCCTCGATTATCTCCACCCCCTTGTACCTGCACAGGTTGCGGAATATCTCGCCCAGCGAATCCCTGTATTGGCTGTATATCAGTTTGCGCCTATACTTCGGTGTGAACACGATGTGGTACTTGCACATCCACTTCGTGTGCGACAGGCTGTGTGCCTTGTTTGCCAAAACGGCCGCCTTTCCGGGCTGATACGACTTGAACACCCGTATCGTATCCCGACTGGCGGCGTTTTGACGCAAGGGCGGAGCCTTCTGTTAGCGCTACCGTAATAATCGCCGATTGGGCCCCCGCTTCCCGCCAATCGCGCCACCGCACAGGCGCCGATCGCGCTACCGGACTTTGGCCGGCGGCGCCCCCGGCGCCGCAAGGTGTAGGCTCCCGACGTCTCCGGACGGAAGGAGCCCCGATTGGAAAGGAACATCATGGGAGAGTTCGACATGTACAGGCAGGCGGGCACCACGCCCAACTTCACCGACATCGCCCGGCGCTACGGCATGAACCGGCACACGGTGGCCAAGTACTGGAAGGCCGGCGGCCAGGTGGAGGACGCGCGCAGGTGCCGCCCGAGCGGGCTGGACCGCCACAGGGAGGTCATAGAGGCCAAGGCGCAGCTGCCCGGCGCGACCAAGCGCGGCATCTACGAGTACCTGATCGACCGCTGCTACGCCGGCGAGGAGCCGCCGGCCTACAACACGCTCACCAAGTGGATGCGCCGCAACGGCATCGAGTGCGGGCGCCCTCCGGAGGGCCCCGAGCCCCACCCCCGCTTCGAGACGGCGCCCGGCGAGCAGATGCAGTTCGACTGGAAGGAGTCGCTGCGCATGGCCGACGCCGAGGGCGAGGTGTTCGAGTTCAACGTGTTCTCGGCCACGCTGGGCTACTCCCGGCTCCACCGGTTCGTCTACTCCAGGACGCGCACCGAGGACGACGTCATGGCGTGCCTGCTGGCGGTGATGGCCGCCAACGGAGGCACGGCGCGCACGCTGGTCACCGACAACATGTCCTCCATCGTCTCGTCCTCCGCCTCGGGGCGGCGCGTCTCGGCGCGCTTCGCCAGGTTCGCCGCCGCGGCGGGCTTCGAGCTGGAGCTGGCGCGGCCGAGGAGCCCGCAGACCAAGGGCAAGGTGGAGTCGTCGAACCGGTTCCTGTCGAGGCTGGCCGTCTACGAGGGCGACTTCCGCGGCGAGGAGGGGCTCGTGGCCGCCATCGCGCGCATCGAGGCGCGGTGCAACACCGAGCCCAGCGCGTCGACCGGGGTGCCGCCGGCGGTGCTGTTCATGCGCGAGAAGGAGGAGCTGCGCAAGGTGGGCAACATGGGGCTTTTGGAGTCGATGGTGGCCGACGTCTCCGTCCAGGCGGCGCCCCCCACGATGCTCGTCCGCTGCCGGGGCCGCGAGTTCTCGGTGCCCCGGCGCTGCATAGGCAGGCGCGTCAAGGTGCTCGCGATGCCGTCGGGCCAGGTGAGGGTGGAGATGGCCGGCGAGACCGTCGCGGTCCACGACCTGTCGGCCCCGGGAGGGCCCGTCGTCTACGACCCGGCGCACTACGCCGAGGCCCTGGCCGCGAAGGCGCGCTACGCCGACGCCGACATCGAGGCGGCGGCCCGCGCCAACCTGGAGCTGCTCGGCAGGCTCGGGGAGGGGTCGCTGTGAGCGCCCGGGACGAGGGCGGCGCCTACGCCCGCATACGCGAGAACCTCTCGGAGCTGGGGCTGGACGCCATGGCGGCGGGGCTGCCCCACTGGATGTCGGCGGTGGCCGCCGGCGAGGCCGACTTCGCCTCGGCGATGCTCGCCATGACCTCCGAGGAGGCCGAGGCCAAGCGCCGTCGCGGGACCGACCGCAAGGTGCGCGCCGCCGGCTTCCCGTTCGTCAAGACGCTGGCCGACTTCGACTTCTCCTTCCAGCCCTCCATACCCAGGGCCGTCGTGGACGACCTGGCCACGCTCAGGTTCCTGGACGCGGCCGAGAACGTGGTTCTGGTCGGCAGCCCGGGCGTGGGCAAGACCCACATCGCGGTGGCGCTGGGGGTGGAGGCGGTGCGCGCCCGCAAGGAGGTGCGCTTCACCGACTGCGCGGCGCTGGTGCGCGACCTGAAGGACGCCTCCTCGCGCGGCATCCTGGCGAAGAGGCTGAAGTACTACGCCCACGCGACGCTGCTCATCATCGACGAGCTCGGCTACCTGGACGTGGACGAGGAGGGGGCCGACCTGCTGTTCCAGCTCGTCTCGGCCCGCTACGAGCACCGCTCCACGGTCATCACCACCAACGTGGCCGTGGGCCTTTGGGCCGACGTGTTCGGGGACGCGGTGACCGCCGCGGCCATCGCCGACCGGGTGTGCCACCACTGCACGATGCTCAAGATAACGGGGCGGTCCTACCGCATGAAGGACCTGCTGGCCGAGGCGGCCGACGGCGACGGGCTGCCCGAGAGGGGGCAGTCGTGAGGGCCGCGGACGCCGCGGGGTGGCTGGCCGCGTTCGGCGCAGAGGACGTCGCGGTGACGGTCAGGTTCCCGCAGCTCGGCGGATGGGAGGTCACGAGCTGGGCGGTCGCGCCCGGGGACGCCGAGGGCTCCCCGGCGCTGGAGGTTGAGATCTGGGCCGCGGACTTCGACTACCCCGCGGTCGAGCGCGCCCTGGGCGGCGGCCCGAGGTAGCGCGGGCGGCCAAAGTGCGGTAGCGCCCCCGGCCGGGAACCGGGGGCGCCGCCGGCGGGATAGAGTGGCGCGTTCGGCTGATTTTGCGGTAGCGCTAACACCTTCGACGCGCACCCGCATAGCGGGTGGTTTTTTGCCCGCCGCGCTTCGCGCGCCGTGCAGGCTCACGAGCCTGAACAAAAGAAAAGAGTCTATTTCACGTGAAACAGACTCTTTTCTTAGTCATTAAATGCTATCGAAAGTTACTCACCAACAAGCTCGCTGAAGAGTCGCCGCAAATCTTCCTCATCTTTGAATTCAATCTCGATTTTGTTCTTCCCTTTAGACGATTTCACACGCACGTTAGTCTTCAGTGTCTCGCGTAAGGTCTTCGCCACAGACTTGTAAACCGCAGGCATCGGCTCACGAGGAGTCGAGGCAGAGCCGTCCTTTTTACCTGACATAAGGCGAGCAAGATTCTCTGCTTCGCGTACGTTCAAACCGTTATCAATAATCTTCTGAGTCAAGGAAAGACGACCTTCAGCTGTGGGCACTGAAAGAATGGCCCGTGCATGGCCCGCCGTGATCTTTTCCTCAAACAGAAGCTGCTGAGCCTCTTCAGGAAGATCGAGAAGTCGAAGTGCATTGGCGACAGTCGAACGACCTTTGGAAACTGCTTGTGCCACTTCCGCCTGAGTCATCGAGCGTCGCTCCATCAACCGACGGTATCCGTACGCCTCTTCTATCGGGTTCAAATCAGAGCGCTGGATATTTTCAATTAACGCAAGCTCAAGGGCTTGGTCGTCATCAACCTCTTTTACACGAACGGGAACCTTCTTAAGACCAGCAGCCTTAGAGGCTTGCCAACGGCGCTCACCGGCAATGATCTGATAGGTACCATCGGCCATTTGCCTTACAAGAATAGGTTGGAGCAGACCATCCTTTTCAATAGAAGCAGCGAGTTCTTCTATTTCCTCTTTTTTAAATTGGGTTCTCGGCTGATCAGGATTAGGGGCGATTCTATCAATCTCCACCTCATCAGTTCCCCGTGCAGGAACCTCCTCAGTCCTCGATTCCTCAATGATGGCTTCTCGCACAATGGGTTCAGAGACCTTAACTGGTTCTTCCTCTATCTCAACCATCGTCCGTACGGGCCGTGTGGAAACAGGGGCCTCTCGCGCCGCCTCTTCATCTACTTCAATTGTCACTCTCTGGCGCTCGGGCGCAGGGGAAACAGGGGCAGGTGATTCATAGGAACCGGGGAGGAGGGAACCCAGACCTCGACCGAGTCCTCCACGACGTTCGGGCTTAGCCACGTGCAATCACTTCCTTCGCTAATTCAATATAGGAAAGAGCGCCTCTTCCCTTGGGATCGTATTGGGTAATCGGCTGCCCAAAACTCGGAGCTTCCGACAATTTAACCGTGCGAGGAATAGGCGTGGCGAACACCAGGCGCCCAAAATACTCACGCACTTCATCGACAACCTGCTTCGAGAGCGTCGTACGGCTATCGTACATAGTAAGAAGAATGCCGTAGATATCCAGAGTAGGATTAAGGCGAGATTTGACACGCTTCATTGATTCGAGAAGTTTTGTCACACCCTCCAAGGCATAGAACTCGCATTGGATAGGAATAAGCAATTTATCAGCCGCCACCAGAGCATTAACTGTTAAAAGACCCAAAGAAGGCGGGCAGTCGATGAGAATGAAATCATATTTGCCCCGCATGCTACCCACAGCATCCTTAAGGCGATTCTCTCGCGCCATTTCCGAGACCAGCTCGACTTCCGCCCCCGCAAGATTAATCGTAGCCGGAGCAATGTCTAATCCCTCGGCGATATCAGGAATAATTACCTCTTCAAGAGGAACATCGTTAAGGAGAACATCGTAGATGCACTGCTGTATAAGACTCTTCTCAACGCCTAGGCCACTGGAGCAATTTCCCTGAGGATCAAGATCGACAAGAAGCACCTGTTTGCCCATCTCTCCCAGTGCAGCCCCAAGGTTGATCGCTGTTGTCGACTTCCCTACGCCACCTTTTTGGTTAATGATGGCAATAATCTTCGTCTGTCCGACAACATGACGCACCGGCGCTTTGTCTTTATAGCTCTTCAAAGGTTCTCGAGGAATCACAGGAGCTGCGTAATCCTCAACCTCCCTGACAACCACTTCAATATTTTCAGGATCGTCAACGAGTTCCTCTTCAGCGGCTACCACTTCTTGTTCCTGAGTCTGAGGTTGATCAACCTCTTCGACAGTCCGGGCTTGTTTTGTGTCTCGTTTAAGACCATCAAAGAATCCCACAGGAACCTCCTTCCTTGATTGGAGCACAGTATATCATCGCCTCAAGCTGGTTCAGGCGATGTTCGACAGAAGGATTCAAATTGATCGTGTTTCACGTGAAACACGATCACATACTACATTCAGCTACGGGGACGCAGTGGCTGTTTCTGAGCCAAGCCAATTCTTCGAGGAAGCTTGATGCGTGACTTGCCGACTTTCTCAAACACTACAATGGTTCTCATGGTCTCTCCATCGCTCAAGCAAATCTCACGCTGAGAGATCATTCTCATACCCACAAGGTCTTGCACAGCAAGAGCTTCATCAAGTTCTTCCGATGATAGCTGGGCTTTATAACAGACTAACCGACCGCCCTTTTTCAAAAGGGGCGAAGCAAGCTCTATAAGAGAAACTAGTTTAGACAGAGCTCGAGCTGTGAGGACGGCGAATTTCTCCTTGTACTCCAGAGGAAGATCCTCGATGCGTTCGCTCGATGTGAAAATTTGCTCACTCAACGAAAGATCATCAAGGACAGATTGGACGATGGCCATTTTCTTCTTCACCGAATCAACGAGAAGGGTCGTTCTTCCTGTCGCAAGCGCAAGAGGGACGCCGGGGAACCCCCCTCCTGAGCCAAGGTCTCCATAGAGACCGTCAGGAGCTTCATTGACCTCCGGCAAACCTACCAGCGAATCCTCTATATGAAGGAGACGCGCCTGTTCCCCATCAGTAATGCGAGTAAGATTCGTAACTTTGTTTGCTTCAAGGATTGAAGCAAGATAGCACTGCATCAAGCTCATCGTCTGATCATCTGCCATCTCAACTCCTTTCCATAGGCGAACGTGTCCATAATAAAGGAAATGGGACGTGCTTTGCGCGTCCCATCAGCACATTGAAAGTATTAGAACAGTTTTTACAGAGGAACCACGACCACATGGCGGGAAGGACCCTCCCCCTCAGAAACGGTCTCGACGCGATCATCGTCTCTCAAAGCAATGTGGATAATCCGACGCTCGTAGGGGGTCATCGGGCGCAATCCAACTTTACGGTGCTGAGAAGCAGCTCGATTAGCGGAGCTGTGCGCAATCGACTCGAGCTTTTGGCGCCGGCGGTTCTTGTAGCCCTCAACATCGACAATAACTGGATAACGGAAACCGATAGTGCGTACCGTTATCATCGACACAATGAATTGCAGCGCATCAAGAGTTTTTCCATGACGACCAATAAGGACAGCCATATCTTTGCCGCTGATATCAAGAATCAGTTCGCCCTCGTCACCCTCGTATTCATCAATAGTCACTTCGCCGACATTGAAATACTGGAGAATATCTTGGAGTGCCGCGATAGCAGTGTCGGCAATGGTATCGAGCATCTCGTCCGTCACGATAAGCTCGTCCTCTTCAACAACCTCTTCGGTATTAATGGGATCCGCAGAAGACTGAGATTCTTCCACCACCTCGTCTTCTACCTCTTCAATCATGTCCTCGAACTCTTCAGTCATTACAGGCTCCTAACCTTAAACACCGCGGTTGAAATGATGCCGCGGAACGTACAAAGGGAGTGTTTCATGTGAAACACTCCCTAAAATCAGTAAGGTCTAGCGCTTTTTCTTAGGACGCTTCTTCTTCTCTTTGCGCGTGACGTTAACCTCGATCGGCTTGACGACGAGAGCTTCTTCCTCCTCTTTACGCCGATCGGCAGCGCGGCAGCGCGCAAGCGTCAACTGGTTCTGCCCGATACCGATAAGGGAGGATGCGCCCCAGAACAGCAACACACCCGCCGGCGAACCCCAGGAAATCCAAAGCATCATAAGAGACATGATCGCGCCCATCATGAGCGTCTGATTTTTCTGCTGGGTGTTTTCAGTTTTCAACTGCTGAAGGACCATCGGAAGGAAGGTAGCACCAGCAAAGATAATCATGAGAATGAGATAGGGAACAAATGTTCCGAATCCCTCGCCGAAAGCCTGGGAGGGCGTCGTGACGAGATTCGGAACCAAGTTGTAGAACGAATACGTGCCCTCGCCAATACGATCGCCCATCTCGCGAAGCACCTGGAACAGAGCAATAAAGATCGGCATCTGGAGCAGCATCGGAAGACAACCAGCGAGCGGGTTGAACTTCATCTCCGCGTAGATCTTCTGCATCTCCTGGGATTGACGCGTGGGATCATCGGGGAAACGATCTTTCAGGGCCTGAATCTTCGGCTGCACCTTCTGCATAGCATAATTGGACTTCGCTTGCTTATGCATGAGGGGCGCGACAATGATACGAAAGATAATCGTGACGATGATGATCGCCAGTCCCCAGTCGTGGCAGAAGTTATAGAAGAACTGGATGATGTCGAAGATCCAGTCTTTAAAGATATCCCACATAGCTTACCTTTCCAAATGCACCAGCGACTCAGGGAACGGGATCGTACCCACACGGACCGCCAGGGCGGCATCGCAGTATCCTCTTTGCAGTGAGCACGAACCCTTTGCAAAACCCATATCGCTTGAACGCGGTGAGTCCGTACTCGGAACATGTGGGAATGAAGCGGCAAGAAGGGGGGAGAAGGGGTGAAAGAGCCATTCGGTAAAACATAATAAGACCGATAGCGACCAGAGTCGGAATCCTCTTAATGCGTACGAGTAGCTTCTTCAACGGTGTTCTTCCCTTCGCCTTGGGCAAGGCGCTCAGCGACATTTCCGCATGCTTTCAGCACTTTACTATAAGAAGCCCGGGTGAGGCCTGATTTTGCCAGAAATATCACGTCAAAGCCGGCCCACGGCCCACCCATTTCCATGCAGAGTGCTCGCAGGCGGCGCTTGGCGCGGTTTCTCCAAACGGCATTCCCCAACTTCTTCCCCGCAATAAAAGCGACACGACCGGAATGGCCGTGTCGCTCATAATTGCTCTGCTTGTCGTCCTGAGCGCCTACAATAACCGTAAAGTATGGCGTATGAAGACGATGCCCCGTAGAGAAGAGCTGGGAGATTTCAGTGCTGGATTTAATAGTCTGCACCTAAAGATCTCCTAGACGGTGAGACGCTTGCGCCCCTTAGCACGACGGGAAGCGAGAACAGCGCGACCACCCTTGGTAGCCATACGGGCACGGAAGCCATGGCACTTGGCGCGCTTGCGTTTGTTCGGTTGATAGGTGCGTTTCATTGTTTCTTTCCCTTTCATGGTTTAAAGAGTAGCTTTTGAATTATACAACGCAAAAAAGTACTGTCAACGGGGCGAACAGAAGAATAAGGAAGATGGCTGCGAAGGGAGTTGCGATAGGGAGGTGGAACCATGAAGTACAGGTAACGGCTGTGCAGAAATAAAATGTAGTTCCCATTGAAGAGGGATTCTAAAAATAGAATTCAAATAGTAGTCTCAATAAGACGAGTGGATTAGTCGATAACTGGCATAGCCGCAGGTGGGGAGCTTGCAACGTACTTACTGCTTGGTGAGTTGTCAAGCGCGCTTGTGAACCATGCGCTGGCGGCCATCCTCTGCTCTCTCCTGTTGTCGTTGAAAAGTCGCCCTGTTATGCGCAGGTTTTCCCTTCTTATCAAGAGTTTGTGAACAAACTAGTCCAGCTCGCAGATGATCTTCTGCAGCACCTCAATCTCTTCCTGGGTATCGCGATCGGTCTTCAAACGCTCTTCGATACTTGTTGCCGAATGGATGGCGGTCGAATGGTCGCGATTGAATTTCTTGCCGATATCGCCGTAGGGGAGGTCGAGCAGTTGTCGGCACAGGTAGATGGCGATCTGTCGCGGTCTCACAATGGATTGGGATCGCTTTGGGCCTACCATGTCGCTATGGCTCACTTTGAAGAAGTTCTCCACTTCGCGCTGGATGTCCTCCACGGTCAAGCTTCGTGACATGCCGCCGGTGAAATGATTGGCTAGAAGCTCGCGCACTTCATCGATGGAGATATCGCTGCGATCGCAGTAGATCATGCGGTAGATGACGGTATTCACGGCGCCCTTGAGCTCGCGGATGTTGGACCCGGAGTTCTCGGCGATGTACATTTGAATGTCGTCGGAGAGGGTGAAGTTTCCCAGGCCCTCGCTGCGGCTGAACTCGTCGGTGAAGGATTTGACGATGCCGAGTTTGGTTTCCACTTCCGGCGGCTGGATATCGATGGTGCCGCCGCTGTAGAAGCGAGATTTCAGACGTTCGTCGAATTGGATGTTCTTGGGAGCGCGGTCGGCGGAGAGCACCACCTGCTTGCCCTGGCTGGTCAGCGTGTTGAACAGCTGGAAAAGCATGTTCATGGATTCCTTCTTGCCCTGAAGGTGCTGGACATCATCGAGGAGGAGGATGTCCGCCTGCTCATAGTAGGCGCGGAAGTTGCGGAAGCTGACCTTCTCCTGGTCCTTGATGGCGCCGGCCTCTGAGTACTTCGAGACAAAGTCCTGAGCATCCACGTAGACCGTTCGCATCGAGGGACGCGTTTCCTCGATGTAGTTCTGAATGGCTCTCATGAGATGGGTTTTGCCCAAGCCGCTTTTCCCGTAAATGAACAGGGGATTAAGGGGAAGCCGTCCGGGGGACTCTGCAACTTCGACGGCCATGGAGTAGGCCATGCGGTTCGATTCCCCGATAACGAAGTTCTCGAACGTGAGGGAAGACGAGGGATTCGAAGCCCGCTCGGCGACCGGCTCCTGGGAGAGCGGTGCGGGCGCGGGAGGCGCGTAGTGATCGACCACGACGTCCTCTGCAAGGGAATGGGCGACCATGCCGGATGGTTCGAAGGGGGTCGCCTGAGACAGGGGAGCACCATAGGCCGGTGAGGGGGGCGCAGCTGCCGCGATGGGCTGAGAAGGGAGAGACTCTATCGTCGATGCTGCTGGCTGCGCGGGTGTTGGCGTCGGCATCGGTTGGGCGGGCGCCGAAAGGGGCGCCGCAGGGGATGGTTGGCCCGCAGCGGCGATTTTACGCTGCTCTTGGGTGGGGTCGACAGCGATGGCCACCGCGAATACGACGCCGGTGAGATCGCGCAGCGCGCGTACGATAACCTCGGTGTAATGCTGCTCGACCCATGTCTTTATAAAGTCGTTGTCGGCGGTGAGCATGAGAAATGAATCGCTCATGGCCTGGGGAACGAGCCGCGAGAAAAAGGCGGAAACCTGGGAGGGGTCGATATCCTGGTAGCTTTTGACCTGGGCGCAAATGCGCGCCCATTGTTCGTTGAGCGTCTCGCTATCCATACATCATCCTTCCGCCGGCGTTTTTTGCCGTGGTTCTCCGCTTTCAGGGCAATTCTAGCAAATTGGCAAGGCTTGGGTCTTAGAGACCCTGTGCGATCTGTCGGCCGTAAGGGGTGAGGGCTCGCTGTTTCCCGACCATTTCCACCAAACCTGCCTCTCGCAGCCGATTGAGGGTGGTGTTGGTGGTGGAGGCCGGCGTCTCGGTCAGGTCGCTGAAATCCTTGTTCCGGAGGGTTCCTTCTTTAAGGAGAAGCTTCAGGAATATTCGCTCGCGTTCGGAGAGGGCGGGCGCCGGCATGACGGCACTCGGGTAACCCGGATACGCCGCCGGTGCTGGCGCTGCTCCGTAGGCCGGATAGGCGGTTGGGGCGGCTCCATAGGCCCCGTAGCTCGGATATCCCTGGTAAGGGGCTCCGTAAGAGGGAGCCGGTACGGGAGCTGGAGCCGCGGGTACTGCGCTGTAGCCTTGCGGCGCGTAGGCGGGTGGGTAGGGAGTCGCCCCTGGTGCGCTGGATGAGCCCATGGAGGGATAGATTCCGGCTGGATTGGAGGGATAGGGTTCGGTGCCGGCTGCGAGGGGCGCTGCGTAGGGCTGATGAACCACGGCGGTTTCCGAAGCGTAGGACGAACTTGGGATATACTCTCCCTTGCTGCTCAGCACGTCGGTTTCGTCCCAGTCGTCCAGAGGATCGTCTTCTTCACGCACCAAGCTGACGGTGACGACGGCGCCGGTCCCCAGATTGTCCTCGATAGTAATGGTGCCATGGGACGATTCGAGGTACTCCCGCACAATGGGAAGGCCCGACCCGACGCCCCGAATATAGTTTTTCATAGGCTCGACGGCAGAAGAAAACCCTGGCATTTGGGCTTTTTCTTTCGAGGGGATGCCGGGGCCATGATCGGCGAAGCGGATGGTGTTCCCTTTGTCGAGAATGGAGACCACCACCTCTTTGAAGCGCGCATGGATGAAATTTTCGGAAACCTCCCGAATAACGGTGTAAGGGATGGTTCCCCCTGCGCCATGGGACTGTTCGTACACCGTGGAGGCGAGCGCCTCGATATAAGCCGCCGTGTCGGCGGGCTTTATCTCCGCAACCCGTGGTGCGCTACGCAGGTCGTCGTAGAGAGCGATGCGCCCCACGGTGTCGACGAAGGAATAGTCGAAGGAAGCCCCCTGGGGAGCTTCGTCGTGAAGAGAAGTATGTTGTTCCATGGTTTCCAAGATCATTCCGTTTTGTTCGCCGTTCAATTCGTCGTTTCAAGATTTTTTCAGGATATTGTAACGTGTTTCATCATTTTACAAGGTATCTACCTGCGCATTTCATAACCAGTGATGAGTAATTCACTGTTTGTTCAGTAAAAGTGGAAAACCGAAACTGAACTACCTGCGATTTTCTGAAGAATTCCGACTTATCAACCAAATATTCAGTAAAAGTGGAAAACTCGGAATTCGAGAATTCCTAACGGCTGTCATTCAAAGAGGAAAAAGTGAAAAACTTTGCCCAAAAACCTTGACAGAGGCTCTCGATAACCCTTCTCAGCTGCTTCCCATGCCTTTGAGAAGAAAATTCCCATCAAGCACGATCTTGTTCGAACATAGGTGCGTTTAAAGAGAATTACCCTGACATAATTTACAAAACCCCAGTTCAACGCGTCGTTTTTGAAAAGAAAAATCGACAGTGAATTGTTAGCTAAAACTGTCAACCATCTTTACCTTCGATATCCACTCAGTGAAAAGGACGGTTATCCACTGCTTGCGCTGGGGAAAGAGGAAGTTATCCACTTTTTCCACTAGCGGAGCGAGAAAAGGGTGTAAAACTAATCAACCATTAGTCAGACAACTCTGCGCGGCCTCTCCGTTTCCCTGTTTTCCGGCGTTATAATACCCGCACGATATCTTCTGTTTCAGCTCAGGCCATTACGAAGAGAGGCATCCCTTGAAATTCAGTATCAATCGCACCGAGCTTGCCAACGCCCTGTCCATTGTCCTCAAAGGGGTTTCCACTCGATCGACGCTCCCTGTCTTGTCCGGTATCCTCATCGAGGCCGCTGGCGACAAAATCATCCTCCAAGCCACCGACTTGGAGCTCTCCATTCAATACTCCGTGGCCGCGCTCGTTGAGGAGGAAGGCCGCACGGTGGTGCCCGGTAAGCTGTTCTCGGAGATTGTGAAAAACCTTCCCGATGCTGCAGTCCATGTCGAGGCTACCGATGAGCAGGCTTTCGTCACCTGCGACACGTCTTCGTTCTCTATCCGCGCCTTGAACGCTGAGGATTTCCCCGGTTTTCCCCGTGTGGACGTTCACCAGAAGATAGAAATTCCCTTCCATCAGTTTTCCACTATGGTCAAGCGTGTTTCTCGCGTCGTATCCAAAGATGAGTCTCGCGCTATTCTCACGGGCGTCCTCATCACCCTGGAGGCCGGCGTGCTGCGCATGGTGGCCACCGACTCCTATCGTCTCGCCATCACGGATGCTCCTCTGCCGAACTCCTCGGCCGATGAGTTCCACGCGGTCATCTCGGGCAGCTTTCTATCGGAAATCGCGTCGTTGCCGAAAACGGAGTCGCCGGTGTCTCTGGCCTTGGCTGACAATCAGATCGTCGTGACCTGCGAGGACACGGTGTTTATCAACCGCCGCATTGAGGGCAACTTCCCCAATTACAAGCAGCTGCTCCCCGACGGCTACGCTACTCGCGCTACCATCGAGGTGGATAAGCTCGTGGCCAGTGTTCGGCGCGCCTCCCTGCTTGGCTCTACTTCATCGCCCGTGCGCTTCGATTTGAACAACGCCTCCCAAACGGTGCAGATTTCCGCAGCATCTCAGGATGTGGGCAGCGCGCAGGAGATCATCTCTTGCGCTATCGAGGGTGAAGATGTGGAAATCGCTTTCAACTATGCCTATGTGTTGGATGGCCTCGGATCCATTGCCACCGCCGAGGTGTATCTTGAAGTGCAATCGGCGTTGAAGCCGGGCATCTTCCGCGCGCTTGAGCCGGAAAACTTCCTCTACCTCGTCATGCCTGTGCGCATCTCCTAAATGACCCTGCGTATTGAAAGCCTCTCTTTGCGGAATTTTCGCAACTACGAGGATGCGGCTCTAAACGAGCTTGGGGACATCACCGTACTTGTGGGGGAGAACGCTGTTGGCAAAACGAACCTCATCGAGGCCATCCAGCTGCTTACGGCGCTCACGTCGTTCCGACATGGTACGGCTGATCAGCTGATTCGCCACGGCGAGGAGCATAGTCGCGTGTCCATGCAGGCAACTGATGGCAATCGGCGCCTTGATATCGACCTCACGCTTGATGGTCGTACGCGTAAGTATCGGCTCAATGGGAAGGCGAAACGGCCGATCGATTTGAAAGGACTCATTCCCTCGGTCGTTTTTACGCCTGATGATCTCGATTTGGTAAAAGGGCCGAACAGCGGGCGGCGGTCATCGTTGGACACCTTGGGTGCTCAGGTAAATAAAAGCTACTACACGGTACGGCGTGATTACGAGAAGGTGATTCGCCACAAGAATCGCCTTCTCAAAGAGGAGGCCGATGACGCTCTTGTGGAGGCCATCAATGAGATGATCGTCACGGTGGGAGCTCAGCTCACGATCTATCGCATCGCGTTGTTTGAGCGGCTGCTCCCTCATCTGACTGCAAAGTACCAGGAGATTTCTCAAGGACGCGATTGTTTGAACGCCGTCTATGTTCCCTCGTGGGGAAAAGGAGCGCCAGAGGAAACAGTTGAGCCCCTTACCCGCGACGAAGCCCGCGAGGCGTTGGCCCGCGCGCTTCATGAGCGCGCGGAGGAAGAGCGGGGGCGCGGCCGGGCAGTGGTGGGACCTCATAGCGATGAAATCGTATTCACTCTCGATGGGGAAAACGCCTCAATCTACGGAAGTCAGGGACAGCAGCGCTCTATTGTTCTCTCGTATAAACTGGCTGAAGCGGCCGTCATCGAGGAGATCATCGACCAGAAGCCGGTGCTCCTTCTTGACGATGTGATGAGCGAGCTGGACGGCCGACGACGCGATGCGCTGGTAACCGCTATGGAAGGCGGTAGTCAGACCTTTATCACCACAGCGAACATCGATTACTTCAATGAGACCATGTTGAACAAGAGCAATGTTATCCACTTGCCGTTGGTGTGAACCGCCAAAACCGCAGGATTGCCCCATTTGAGTCCCCAAAGTATTAACTCCGTGCATTTCTCGCTTGATTTAAGCCCTGTTTTCCACAATTCCTGGCAAAGTCTTCACCGAACCGCAATATAGGCCCTCAAACAGCCTTAAAATAGCCCCATTCCGCGACTTTCAGCCGAAATGCGATTTTCACATGCTATAATTGACACTCATTCGGCGCCCGCATCTGGGCGCGTTCTTTTGTTCCGAGAGCGAAGGAGTGTCAGTGGCAAACAAACCAGATCACTACGACGGTTCTGACATTCAAGTTCTAGAAGGACTTGAAGCTGTTCGCAAACGCCCGGGCATGTACATCGGCTCCACCGGCCCCCGCGGTCTGCACCACCTGGTTTACGAGGTGGTCGACAACTCCGTGGACGAGGCCCTGGCCGGGTACTGCGATACCATCAAGGTGACCATCCATCCCGACAATTCCATCTCCTGCGAGGACAACGGCCGCGGTATTCCCGTGGACAAGCATCCCAAGGAGAAGATCCCCACCGTCGAGGTCGTGCTCACCATTCTGCACGCCGGCGGCAAATTCGGCGGTGAAGGCTACAAGGTTTCCGGCGGTTTGCATGGCGTCGGCGTTTCCGTTGTGAACGCCCTTTCCACGAAGGTGGAAGTGCAGGTGCGCCGCGATGGCAAGGAATACGAGATCGATTTCGATCACGGCAAGACCAAAACCAAGCTGCACGAGATCGGTAAGGCAAAGCACACGGGCACCACGGTCACGTTCTGGCCCGACCCCGACATCTTCACCGAGACCACGGTGTACGACTACGACACTCTGGCCGCCCGTTTCCGCGAGATGGCCTTCCTGAACCGCGGCTTGAAGATCATCCTCACCGACGAGCGCATCACTGACGCCGACGGCAACCCCCGCACCGAGGTTTTCCAGGCCATGGGCGGCATCGTCGACTTCGTGAAGTTCTTGAACGACGGCAAGGAAACCCTGAACAAGCCCATCTACTTCGAGGCCGAGAACGCCGACGGCACCGTGGAAGTGGCCCTGCAGTGGTCCAGCTCCTATTCCACCAACTCCGTCATGGCCTTTGCCAACAATATCAACACCCATGAGGGCGGCACGCATATGGACGGCTTCAAGCAGGCTATTACGCGTACCATCAACGATTACGCCCGCTCGAAGGGCCTTCTGAAGGAGAAGGATCCGAACCTCTCCGGCGAGGACGCCCGCGAGGGTCTGGCCGCCATCATCTCCGTGAAACTGCATGACCCGCAGTTCGAGGGCCAGACCAAGACGAAGCTCGGCAACACCGAGATCCGCCCGCTGGTGCAAAACGCCGTCGCCCAGGGCCTCGGCGAATACCTGGAGGAGAACCCCACGCCGGCCAAGCGCATCATCGGCAAGGCCACCCAGGCGCTGAAGGCCCGCGAGGCTGCTCGCAAGGCTCGCGAGATGACCCGTCGCAAGAACGTGCTCGACTCGTTCAGCATGCCCGGCAAGCTCGCCGACTGCGCCAGCAAGGACGCCTCCCAGTCCGAAATCTTCATTGTAGAGGGCGATTCCGCAGGCGGTTCGGCCAAGCAGGCCCGCGACCGCAAGTTCCAGGCCATCCTGCCTCTGCGCGGTAAGATTCTGAACGTGGAGCGTGCCGGCCTGCACCGCTCGCTGTCCTCCGACACCATCAGCTCGCTCATTACCGCGATCGGCACCAACATCGGCGAGGACTTCGACGCCGAGAAGGCCCGCTACCATCGCATCATCATCATGACCGATGCCGACGTCGACGGCGCGCACATCCGCTGCCTCTTGCTGACGTTCTTCTACCGCTATATGCCCGAGCTCATCAACCTCGGCTACATCTACATCGCCCAGCCGCCTATCTTCGGCCTGAAGAAGAAGAATTCCCGCAGCCCGAAGGTCGAGCGTTACATCTACGACGAGAAGGCGCTGTCCGCCACCCTGGCCGAGTACGACGACCCCAGCAAGTTCGATGTTCAGCGCTACAAGGGCCTCGGCGAGATGGACCCCGAGCAGCTGTGGGAAACCACTATGGAGCCGGCAACCCGCACGCTTCTGCAGGTGAACATCGACGATGCCGTGGAGGCAGAGCGCGTGGTGAGCGAGCTTATGGGCGAGCAGGTGGAGCCTCGCAAGGAATTCATCCAGAAACACGCCCGCGACGTCCGCTTCCTGGATATTTAGGAGAGCTAAATGGCTGATAACTTTGACGAATTCGACGACGACCGCGACGAGGTAGAGGCCGCCGAGGAGGACGCCCTGTACCTGGCCGAGGAAGTGAACACCGACGATGAGGGCGACGACGACGCGGAACTCGCCAGTGCCAGCTCCACCCTCGATGAAGAAGAAGACGTGGAAGACGCCGACGAGGATGGCAACGAACCCGGCTTCATCTCCGAGGAAGAGCGAGCCCGCTCGTTGATGGTGGACATGCCCAATCCCCACGGCTCCATCATCGAGGGCGCCAACGGCGGCGAGGGCACCATCGTGCGCGCCGCGTTTCTCGGCAAGGAGATGCAGACCTCCTTCCTCGAGTATTCCATGTCCGTCATTGTCTCCCGTGCCCTGCCCGATGTGCGCGACGGCTTGAAGCCGGTGCATCGCCGCATCCTGTACGCCATGAACGAGTCCGGCTACACGCCGAACAAGCCGCACATGAAGTCAGCCCGTACCGTCGGCGACGTGATCGGCAAGTACCATCCCCATGGCGACTCCGCCGTGTACGACACCATGGTGCGCCTGGCCCAGCCCTTCAGCCTGCGCCTGCCTCTCATCGACGGCCACGGCAACTTCGGCTCCATCGACGGCGACTCCGCCGCTGCCATGCGTTACACCGAGGCGCGCCTCGACAAGCCGGCTATGGAACTTCTGCGCGACCTGGACAAGGAGACGGTCGACTTCCAGCCCAACTACGACGAGTCGCTGCAGGAGCCTACGGTGCTGCCGTCGCGCTTCCCGAACCTGTTGGTCAACGGCTCGAACGGCATCGCCGTCGGCATGGCCACCAACATCCCGCCCCACAACCTGGGCGAGGCCATCGACGCCACCTGCCTCATGATCGATAACCCGGATTGCACGACGGAGGACCTGCTCACCGCCATGCCCGGCCCCGACTTCCCCACGGGCGGCCTCGTCATGGGCAAGAAGGGCATTCTGGACGCCTACGAGACCGGCCACGGCAACCTCACCATCCGCGCGAAATGCGAGATCGAGGAAAAGAAGAACGGCCGTGCCTCCATTGTGGTGAAGGAAATTCCCTACCAGGTGAACCGCAAGCGCCTGCTGGAGAAGCTCGGCGAGCTGGTGCGCGACAAGAAGCTGCCCGAAATCAGCAACATCCACGACGCCGCCGACCGCAAGGGCATCGACATCATCATCGATCTGAAGTCCAACGCCATCCCGCAGGTGGTGCTGAACAAGCTGTTCAAGCACACCCAGCTGCAGGTGGGCTTCGGCTGCAATATGCTGGCCCTGGTGAACGGCACCCCGCGCGTGCTCTCGCTGAAGGAAATTCTCTTCTACTACATCGAGCACCAGAAAGACGTCGTCACCCGTCGCACCCGCTACGAGCTGGCCAAGGCCGAGGAGCGCGAGCACATCCTCGAAGGCTATATCATTGCGCTCGATAACATCGACGAGGTCATCCACATCATCCGCTCCTCCGAGACGGACAAGGAAGCCGCCGCGCGCCTCACCGAGCGCTTCGGCCTTTCCGAGAAGCAGACCAACGCCATCCTGGAAATGCGCCTGCGCCGTCTGACCGGTCTGGAGCGCACCAAGATCGAGGAAGAGCTGGCCGAGCTGCGTGAGAAGATCGCCTACTACAAGCAGATCCTTGCCGACGAGAACCTGTTGAAGCAGGTCATCAAGGAAGAGTTGCAGGAGATCAAGAAGAAGTACAACACCCCGCGCCGCACCCGCCTGACCGGCGAGGCCAAGGATATCGAGGTGGAAGACCTCATTGCCGAGGAGAACATGGTCGTCACCATGACCAAGGCCGGCTACATCAAGCGCCTGCCCGTGAGCACCTACCGCCAGCAGAAGCGCGGCGGCAAGGGCATGCAGGGCGTGAACTTGAAAGACGCCGACTTCGTGGAGCACCTGTTCGTAGCTTCCACGCACTCCTACATGCTGTTCTTCTCCACCAAGGGCAAGGTTTACCGCCTGAAGGTGTACGAGATCCCCGAGGCCGGCCGCCATGCCCGCGGCACGGCCATCGTGAACCTGCTGCCGCTGGAGAAGGGCGAGTCCATCTCGGCCGTCATCGCCACGAAGGACTTCCCGGCCGAGGAGTTCCTCATGTTCGCCACGGCTCAGGGCAACGTGAAGAAGACCTCCATGGACCAGTACGACCGTACGCGCCGCGACGGCCTCATCGCCATCAACCTGAAGGACGGCGACGAGCTCATTTCCGTGAAGCGCGTGGCCAAGGGCGAGAAGGTCATCATGGTGTCCAGCGCCGGCAAGGCCATTCTGTGGGATGAGTCGGAGGCCCGCGCCATGGGCCGCGGCACCATGGGCGTGCGCGGCATGAACGTGCCCGCCGACGCTCACGTGCTCGGCATGGAAATTGCCAAGCCCGGCACTGACCTGTTCGTCATCACCGAAAAGGGCTACGGCAAGCGCACGAAGATCGAGGAATACCCCGAGCATCATCGCGGCGGCCAGGGCGTCTACACCATTACGATGACCCACAAGAAGGGCCTGCTGTCGGTCATGAAGATCGTCGGCGCCGATGACGAGATCATGATTGTCTCCGAGGACGGCGTCATTGTGCGCACCCCGGTGAAGGGCATCTCCGAGCTCGGCCGTTCCACCCAGGGCGTGAAGGTGATGAACGTCGCCGACAAGGACAAGGTGTGCGCGGTGGCCATCGCCTCCACCGGCAAGAAGAAGACCAAGAAGGCGGCTCCCGCCGATGAGAACCAGATGGGTCTGCTCGAGGAAGAGAGTGAGGAAGGCACTCTCGCCATCGACGACCTCGACGACCTCGACGACGATCTGGGCGACGAGGGAGAAGCGACGGAAGAGTAGCAAAACGTTAGAAAACGTGCTATAATAGAAACACCAGCAAAGCCCGTCGTTTGGTTAACGGTTGAGCGGGCGGAGCGGGTTAACAACTTGAGGGACTAGTTGCTGCTAGTCCCTCTTGTCTATCCTCTCCATCCGTTGGTGCTTATACTCCCGCCACAGTGATAGCAAAGCTGTCACCACGTTGGCCATGGCGGCCAAAGCAATCAGGAATTCATTCATAGGCGAAACCTCCTTTGTAGTAGGCCCCGCCCGCACACGGACTTTGCTGGTTCAGTTATATTATCACAGAAGAAAGAAAACTAAAGCTGTTCGATATCTCCGAAATCCTCGGGGGATATATGGTCGAGAAATGTCTTGAACGCCGCCAGTTCCTCTTCCGTCTGCTTCTCACCCTTGAAGAGAAACGGGAACGAAGAAGCGTCAAGTACCGTCTCTTCAATATAGAGCGGCGCATCTTGCCGAAGCGCCAGGGCAATGGCGTCGCTCGGCCGGGCGTCTAAGGTGATGAGTCGTCCTCCCTGGGAAAGAACCAGGTGCGCGAAGAACATCTGCCCCTTCGATCCGTAAATCACCATGGAATCGACGCGCGCATCCAAATTGGTGAGCGCATCTAGCATGAGGTCATGGGTCATGGGCCGCGCGAACTTCACATGCTCCAGTGCCATCCCGATTTGTGCCGCCTCGGTGGGGCCAATCCAAATGGGCACAATGCGCGCCTTCCCCGCTGGTGTCTCCTCTACGGGTTGCAGCACCAGCACGGACGGCTGGTTCTGCCCCGCCACCACCAATGTCAACACTTTCAACGGAACCATGCTTTGTCCTTTACTCTAGTTCGATGAGAACATGATTGCAGATTGAGTTTTCTATGTTTGATGTCTATTGTCTCATTATTGAACCAAGCTTATTTAAACTTTTGGAATGTTTAACCGCTTAAGCCCATCTTCCGGTGACAAAAACATTGAGTCCAGGACGCGAAAAGCGACTTATACAGGCATTTCCGAAATAAAACAAGGAGTAGGTTTGCCTGTATAAGTCAAAATTCTTGCATCCTGGAGTTTCGAATGTCTGTATAAGTCGCTTTTCGCACATCGAAAGGGAGGATACTGTCACGGAAGGTGAAATAATTCATATTCTGATTAAAAGGATACTACTCGTGCCGTTCGCGGCGTGTCGTGTACGTTTTGGAAATCGGAAAAATTTTCCTTGACCTCATCTATGAAACAGGCTTAAGATAGTCAAGCACTTTTTCAAGGGCCCGTAGCTCAGTTGGTTAGAGCGCACGCCTGATAAGCGTGAGGTCGCTGGTTCAAATCCATTCGGGCCCACCATTACTTTGCGATAAACGCTCCACCGTGAGCCGAGTTAGCCGGTGGAGCGTTTATTATATTTCGGGCCAGAATCGGCCGATTTTCCTTAAACTGTCGAAACCCCGAACGAGCAAAGTGATGGCTGCTAGTGCATGCCATGGGGCATTAGCTCAGCTGGGAGAGCGCGGGCTTTGCAAGCCTGAGGTCAGGGGTTCGATCCCCCTATGCTCCACCATAAACGAATCAGACGAACACCTTTGGGTGTTCGTCTTTTTGTAGCTGCCTGTTAAGGGAAGTAGAAGCAAGGAAGGGGACATGAGTCATCCCTAACGCATTGCCACTCGCTTAGCTGAGTGCCATTCGTTGAAAAGTAGTTATTGTTTGCCACAGATTGACTCCTTGCAGGGCGTTTTAATATAGTCATTACCCTGTCATTTACCTAGTCATCTTCTTTCGGGGTCTCTGTGAAATAGCGAAGAATCACCAGGTCAAAGCCTTGCAATTTGAAGAGAAGCCATAATTGTCTCATTTGTTGTCATTTTTGGCAGTAGACAAAAAATCTCAGATCAATAAAGTGATCCTTAGCATTGACAGAGAGCTAGCTTGCTAAAAGATGATTTGACGGGTAGACAATAGCCTGATGAGCCGTCTAAAATAGCAAGCAAGAGAGCAGGATTGCGAATCAGCTGACGAAGAGAGGCGGCTCTTCGCAATCAACGAGGAGAAGAGGATCGCCGACGCGCCCGAAGCCCCCGCTTCGCGCGCGTATAGGTGCATATAGCACCAGAGGCGATCGCGAGCAGCAGAGGAGACACAAATGAGGAAATCGGTCATGGGGGGGTCTCGCTGAAAAGAGAATTTTCGGCCGAAGCCTTCTAGCCTTTACTCTTGCAGCTACGTTGGCTTTTCCGGCAGCGAGTCTTTCTTTCGTTGCCCAGGCCTTTGCCGATGACCCTTCGAATGGTGATGCGGCAGAAGCTCCTGCCGCTCCTGTAGTCGACCCGGTCAAGAGCGGCGAAATTCACGGCATCGATTTCATGACCCCCACAGCTGAAGATGGTATGTGGGATCTCTTCCGCGTGGAAAACGGCGCGGGGAAGACCATCTATATAGAGGTTGAGAAAGACGGCAAAACCATCGCGCCGCGTTTCGCCTACGCTATTCCCGAGACGCAGGATACCGATCCCGAGGCAAAGGATGCCGACACTTCCGCGCCCGACTACGCTGGCGATGCCAACTCCTCTCGCATCGCCCAAATTGTCGCGCTGAAGATTGCACAGCCGGCTCCGGCGGCTCAGGATGCCGAGGCCCCAGCCTCGGTGCCGCAATCGTTGCATGACGTGTTTGGCGACCCGAACAATTTCCCTGCCTATACCGTGAAAGTGTTCGACGCGAAGCGCGGCGGTGACCCGTTGTACGCGGGCACTATTTGCCCCATCTACGCGAAGCTTGTCAACGACCCCGCCGTGCCGAATGAGGATGAGTGGAAGGTGCTCGGCATTCGCACGATCGATCCCAAAAACGACAAGTTCGCGGAAACGGTCGGCGCTGGTGCCAGCTACTATAAGAACCTCACGGGCGACATCCCCATTGTCTTCCAAAGCGCGGAAACCACCAAGGATGGCGAGCCCAAAGCCGAGGTGCAGGCCGCTGACACCACTCATGGCCAGCGCCTCGTCGTCACCTACGAGCAAGTTGACGCTGCCGCCATCTCCGGCGCCGTCAAGTACGTCGATGTCGATGGCAACATCATCGAAACGGAAATCGTGGAAAACCTCGGCGAAGGCAAAGAGGTTGCTATCAAGAAGTCTTTCTTCAAGACGACTACCGATGAGGCCGGCCAGGAGACCACGCATTATTATCGCGTCATCCAGCGTCTCACCGGCTCCACCATCATGCTGACGCCCGAGCAGGCCACGAAGCAGATTCGCGTTATGGAAGTGAAGAACACCGAAGCCGGCGCCTATCAGGTCACCATTAACTATGTGGACGATAACGGCAATACGTTGTGGACCGACAGCGTAGATGTGAAGGGCAAGGGCTACCAATACACCCTGCCGAACTCCTTTTCGATGAGCGCTGTCACGAATGCAGCGGATGCGCCTACCACCGACCGCGACAAGGGACAGTGGGGCGTCAACTACTACACGCTGGATTCTTGGACCATCGAGACCAATGCGACGGACGACAATGTGGCCATTGGGGCCCGCTCGGCGGAGACCCAGCAGGGCAATCCCGTCGTCGCCTTCGAAGCGGGCGAGTATCCGGCCGGCCGCACGGTAACGGCGAAGTACGTCTCGCAGGCCACTACGAAGAAGGTCAACCTCACCGTGATGGAAATCAACGGTGAGACGGGTGCTCTTATCGATAAGATCCACTACGAAGTCACCCCGGAGCAGACGGCCACCTACACCCCGGCCCCGAAGAACGGTCTGGTGCCGTGGTCTGGCAATATGGAGCCCATCACCTACGCGTGGGAAGATCTGGAAAAGGGCACCGACGTGCTCCAGTACGTCTACTACGTGCCGGAGGACTACACGCCGGGCGATACCTACGACATCACCGTGCAGTACATGAACATCGCCAACAGCCAGATTCTCCGCAGTGAGACCATCACCATCGATCCCGAAACGAACGACTTCGTGAACATCCTCGGCGAGGAGCAGTTCGCGCTCGGCGATGACACCTACGTGCGTCTGGCGGGTCAGGAAACGGCCATCCGCCATGCCTACTTCTCACCGGCGCGTACCTACACCATTTACTACCGCGATGTGAACGACGAGCTCAGCGCGCAGATCACTATTCGCCGCACGCAGATCGTCGACACCGAGCGCGTGGTGACGGTGCCGGGCACCACAGTGATGACGGCCGCTCCGGTTGCTGCCGCCCCCGCTGCGGAAGGAGCCGCTGCCGATGCTACGGCGCCGGCAACGGTTGATGCCGGTGTGGGCACAGGCGATGCCGCCGCGGTCATCAACGACGATGACAATCCGCTGGCGACGCTTGGCGGCCAGGACACCGGTACTGAGCGCGCTATCGTCGACGACGAGAACCCGCTGTACTCCGGCCTCGCCCAGGACGTGGCGACCTCCGGCTCGGGCATGGCGCTGGTCGTAGCCACGGGCGCTATCGTTCTCGTGGTCGCCGGCCTTGGCATCTACTGGTGGATGCGTCGCCGCAAAAAGAACGAGCAAACCGCAACCGATTCGATGAACGCTTAAAGGGAGGAGGACGACATGACCAAGTTGCTGCAGAACAAATCGATCATCAAATTCTTGGGAATCGCCCTGTCGATCCTACTGATCGTCGCCCTTGTCCCCCAGATCAACATCGCCTACGGCTCCAAGGACGACGTCCTAGCCGACACGGGCACGGAAGAATCCGTCGAAGATACGGACGATCTGGAAGGCGCCGAAGGTGCGGAAAATGCTGAAGGTGAAGAGGAGGGGGTCCTCTCAGAAGAAAACGTTTTAGACGGTGCAACTCTCGATGGGGAAGAGCCGCCTGCAGGCGAAGAGGCCGGGATCATGGCGACGGCGCTCCCCGAGGAGAATCCCGACGCAGGCGCCGAAACTCCCGCGGATACGACTTCCACGGCGTTGGCCAACAACGAATCGCATACCATTGAAGGCGACGTGACCAACACCTCTAGCCCTCTGACCTTCAGCGGGAATGGAGCCTACACCCTCACCGTCAATGGCACGCTTCACAGCGACATCAGAGTGACCAGCGGCGCTACGCTGTCCATTGTGGGGGCAGGCACAATCCAGGGATCGGGTATCAGTTCTGTCATAGCGATAGTTGGTTCTAACAGCAAGGTCATTCTCGGCACAGAAAACGGTGTAGGACCAACCGTTACAGGTGGCAAAGGATCGGAGAGCCCTGGTAACTTCAACAACGGCGCAGGCACGGTAGGCGGCGGCGTTTTTGTGAACGACGGGGCTAGCTTCATCATGCACAGCGGCGCCATCACCAAGAACGAAGCGGGCGCTGGTGGCGGTGTATTCGTGTGGAATGGTTGTCACTTCGAAATGACGGGCGGCGAGATCTCCAGTAACAAAGCAAAAGACCCCGATAAAACGGATGACTCCGATGGTCCTTTGCGTGCCCATGAAGGCGGCGGAATTTTTACTGACGCAAAAGACACCAAGATAACTGGTGGTTCCATCATTAACAATGAAACAGAGACTACTACCGACTGGGGCGGCGGTGGCATTTATATCAACAATAATGGCACCTTGATGATTCCCTCTGCCCTTATTACGAACAACAGCGCTGCTGGTCTGGGTGGAGGCGTTGCTGGCTGCCCTCATGCGAAAATTATTATCGGAGAGAAGGAAACAACCAGTGCAGGCCAGCTGGAAAGCAGCGCCGCAGTGTTCAAGAACACTGCTTCGGGAACGAGCTATCCTTTGAATACGGTGCTGCGGTTCAATGTTCCTGCGTCTGTTGTTTCTTCTGGTAAGAATGTTCCCTCGGGCGACTTCTTCCTTACTGGTATGGGCGAAGGCGAAATTGACAAATTACTAAACGGGGAGAATCCTGGCAACGTAGTCGATGGTAAGCTTACCTACGGATGGAGCACAAAATATACTCTTGAAAATAAGGATTATGTGAGCAAGTCTTTTAAGGTTGATCTTGCACAAGACTATTATTGTACTCTCGCGAGCTATGTTTCTGCGGATAATACTCTCGTGCGTGGGGATGGAGAAACTCTTGCTTGGCGGGGGTTCGAGGTTGGCATGCCTCCCGTGAACGGTTGTTCGGTGAGCGATACTGGATTGTGGTCAAGGGAAATCGGTATTCCTGTGGGCCAGAGCTATGAATCCCATGATGCCACCCTTTGTCTTACTAACACGGCTACTGCCGATAATGTGAACATAGCTCGAAGTGTCATCATAACAGGAAACAAAAGTGGAACTCACGGCGGTGGTATTGCCTGCAACGGCGCGATCAAGTTCGGAAAGTTCGACACGGAAGAAAAAACCACGGTGAACCCTTACACGGTTTCACTGACGAAGAAAATTGTTAACAGCTTGGGTGATCTTCTAGACATTGGCTCCGATGACGTTTTCCGCTTCGAGTTAACTGACAAAGAAACGAATGAGACATACGAAGGATACACCGAGAACGGTGATCTGAAATTTATATTGCCTGGTTTCAGTACCGAAGGCCCGAAAGAAAAAACCTTCTCTTTGAAGGAGATATTAACTAATGAACAGAAAGACGCGGGTTTTGTGTCTTCTATTCCCGACGGTATCGATGTTCATGTCAGTCTGAATGTCAAAAAAGAGGTGGCTAGCTACAAAGAAAAGGACAACAACGTTCTCCTGACTTCCACGACCTACACCACCACGGTCAACTCGGTGCAGATTGGCAATCAATCGGGCGACGATGCTGCAACAGTTACGAACACGCTGGATTTGAAGACGTCTGTGAACATTCCGGTGACGAAGATCGCTGATGGCATCGCGGCTAACACATTCACATTCGGGCTTAAGGATGTTACGGCGAATATCGACTCCCTGGTGGATCAGGCTGGTAACAAGATTACGCTGAAGAATTCCGTCAATCTGGCCGAGCAGGCGCTGACGGCTTCGGACGAGACAGCCACCATCGCGGTAGCCGACTCTACCTCCGAGGTAGTTTCAGGAACAGACGCCAAGACCTTCAAATTCAACTATGCACCCACAACTGCCGAAGAAACCCACTGGTACGTCATTGCCGAGCAGCCAGGCGCAACGGCGGGCGTCGTGTACGACACCACGGCCTATCTTGTGAAGATCACCACGACGCTGTCTGAAGACGGCCGTAGCTTGAGCACGGCCAAGAAGGTTTACAAGACGGTTTCCGATTCGAGTGAGCTGCAGGAAGTAGCCGGTGATATCGGCGTCACCTTCACCAATGTGGCCACGCCCAAGGGTACCTGGCAGTTCAAGGCCGACAAGTTCTTCTATGGCTTGGGCGCTCCGCATGACTGCAGCTTTACTCTGCAGGAGATCGAGCGCGCCCCCGAAGCCGGTGAGCCGTTGGCGAACGTGCTCGTGTCGAACGACAACCTCCAGCAGTGGACGGCCAGCATTGCCGCCGCCGACCTCACCGACGGCCACGCCTTCATCTCCTTCCCCGCAATCAACTATGAGCAGCAAGGCGAAGGCGAGGGCTTCCAGAACGATGTGGGCGACCACTACTACCTCATCACCGAGGACGGCGATGAGGCCGTCAAGGACACCACGGCCTATGTCGTGAAGGTGACTGTCGCGGAAGACGCTGCCAATACGCGCAACCTCACCGCCACTGGAACGGTGCTCGGTTACGCTGACGACATCAACTCCTCGCTGAACCCGCTGACCCTTCCCGAAGGCGAGCTCCCAGCGTTCTACAATACCGACACCTACGATCTGATCAGCGCTGCCAGCTATAGCGTGTACACTGCTAGCGGCGAGCCGGTCGATCAGGTGTGCTACGTCGATCCGAAGATCGTCAAGAACCTCGAGGGCCGCGCCATCAAGTCTGGCGAGTTCGCCTTCAAGCTCATTCAGGTGGCGAACTACAACGACACCGAGGGCGAGCTCATCTCCGCCACTACTAACGACGAGTTCGGCATGGTCGACTTCGACAAGGCGAACAACGTTTCCGGCGACCTCGAGAACCCCAGCTGCCTGGCTTACACCAAGCCCGGCACCTATTACTACCGCGTCATCGAGGACACCAGCAAGGGCGGCATGAACGACCAATCCGTGCTGTACAGCGATCAGGTGATCACCTTCACCACGGTCATCGAGCAAGATGAGGCGACCGGTCAGCTGGTGTGCACCGACATGTACTACGGCTGGTGGGACGCCGCGGCCAACCAGAACGTCCGCTTCGACGAGCAGTACGCCGACTATGAGACCCAGCCGGGCAACATCGGCGATATGTCGAAGCTGAATCCCGATTGGCACCCGACCATCAACAACAAGGCGCGTCCGATGGATCTGCAGGTGCGCAAGACCAGCGTATCCGATCGCGATGAGGGCCTGGTGGGCGCCACTTACGCGCTGTACATGGTGAACGAGAACCCGCAGGGCGACATTTGGCTCGCTGAGGCGACCTCCGAGGAGGGCGGCTGGATCACCTACAAGAACGTGAGCCTTGCCACCAACAACCTGTACTACTTCAAGGAAACGGCTGCGCCCGCGGGCCATACCGTGAGCGAGTTCCGCAGCCCCTACTTCTACCTCGTGGAAGATGCGACGTCCGCCAACGGCTATGCCCTGAAGCACACTGACACCAAGTACTTCGACGCCGCCGAAACGGAAGCCGCTGCCGCTCCGTTGGCCGCTGCTGAGGCTCAGGCTCTGCAGGCTGCCATCGCCGCCCAAGCCGAGGCGACCGCGGCCGATGACCAGACCAAGCCCGGCCACAGCGCCGACGGCAACATCCTGCTGACCTACGACAAGGACGGCGGCGTCTACGACGAAACCACCCAAATCGAGGTGAACAAGCTGGACACGCGCACCCACGAATGGGTGGAAGGCGCCAAGCTGGTCATCCTCGATAAAGAATCGGGAAAGGAAGTGGCCAGCTGGACTTCGGGCAAGGCTCCCCAGAAGCTGGCGAAGACACTGAACGTCGGCACCACTTACCTCCTGCGCGAGGTGGAGGCTCCCGGTGAGTACCGCCTGGCCAACGACGTTGAGTTCGTCATCGACAACTACGGCAACGTGACCATCACCAAGGGCACGGAAAACGGCAACGCCGAGCTGTCCGACAACACCATCACCCTCTACGACACTATGATGGACGCTGAAGAGGTCGAGCAGCGCGAGCACGAAACCACCCGCGAGGTGCCGCTGGGCACGATTCTGGCCCAGACTGGCGACATGCTGCCGATCCTGGGCATCGGCCTCATCGTGCTGGCGAGTCTGATCGCCCTTATCGTGGCCGGCCGCCGGCGTCGTGCAGGAAAGGATGACGAGAACTAGGATGTGTCGGGAGTCGCAGGCAACCGCCTGATTGAGATACCATGAGGGATACGCGCGAGGCTCTTCGGGGCTTCGCGCGTATCTGTGCTTGATAGTAAAAGATGAGCTATTGACTAAGGAAAAGACAGAGCAAACAATCCATCGACCCCATGATTTCCATGACTGATGCAGTAGCTAACATACCGGCAGGTTCGCTCGGCGTTTCAGGGCCGGCGGAGACGTCGGATGCATTTGCGCGCGACGTTAAGAAGCGCCTCGCGCGGTTGCGCATTGTGTCGCGGCTCTGCTCGATCGTCGGTGCCGTGCTCCTGGCGGCGGTTGCCCTGCTGGCTATCAGCGCAACAGTGGCGCCGCGCTTCATGGGATTGCAATCCTATACCATCGTATCGGGATCCATGGAGCCGTCATTTCCCGTGGGCAGCCTCGTGTACGCCGAACCCATCGAGCCCGAGGCGTTAGCCGTGGGTGACGTGGCGGTCTTCTGGCGCAATGACGAAGTCGTCATTCACCGCGTGGAGGAAAACCTTTACGAAGACTGCGAACTGATCACCCGCGGCGACGCCAACGAAGGCATCGACGCGCATCCGGCGCTGTACGACAACGTGGTCGGCCGCGCCGTGAACCAGATACCGGGCATCGGGTATTTCGTCATGGCGCTGGCGTCGCTGCCGGGAAAGCTCGTCTTGGGTTGGGTCGTCCTCATGGGCGCCGCCTTCTCCATAATCGGCACCGCCATAGCCTCCCTCGCGAGGCAATAATGCAGCGCCTCCGCCAACAAATCTTCGTTATTTTGTACCTGAAGTTCTCGTTTTTTTGCTTGTAAAACCTCGTTATTTTGAATATGACAATCAACCGTCCCTCCTCAGGATCCGGGACCTGGTGCCCGCCATGCCAAGATTAGCGGTTTGGTTCCCATCTCCCAAGTTGGCTGAGGCCTTTGTCAATTGATCCCAGCATTGAGGGTCGCGGCGTGAGGCTCGACGCTTATGTAAAAGGGGAGGGAAAAGCCTTCAACATCGAAATGCAAGCGCAGGCTGAATACTACCTTGGATGCAGACTCCGCTATTACCAATCGGTGATCGATAGCGATCTGCTCCACAAAGGAGATGACTACGAGGACTTACCTCGCAGCTATATTATCTTTCTCTGCGTTCACGATTCGTTCGGCTGCGGTCTCCCCGTGTATACCATTGAACCGAGGTGCTTGGAGAATAATGACTGTCAGCTGGATACGCGCTGCACGTGGATCGTCCTTAACGGAAGCGCGTGGGTAAAAGAGGACGACGAGAAGCTGCGATCCTTGCTACAATACATCGAGGACGGTACCGTTACGGAGGGCGATGATCTTGTGGCCCAAATTGACCGTCTGGTTGTAGCGGCCAACGACGATGATAAGGTGATGAGCGAGATGATATCCGTCAGTACTGTGGAGGCCAACGCCGAGCGTCGTGTTCGCCAAGCTAAGAAGTTCTATAGCGAAGTGGGGTTCAAGCAGGGCTATGAGGCCGGAGAAGAGCAGGGCCTCGAGCAGGGCCTCGAGCAGGGCCTCGAGCAAGGCCTCGAGCAAGGCCTCGAGCAAGGAAAGAAGGAAGAGGCCGCTCGCATCTCAGCGTTAATCAACCGCCTTCTCGCAGACGGGAGAGAGCAAGACATTTTGCTTCTTGGTGATCAGGAAGCCCTAGAGCGCCTCCTGAAAGAGTACTCCCTATAGCGCAAAACGCCCTACTGATTATTCCCGTTTCCAGCTGCGCTGATTTCATAGCGAGTGACACTGGATTTCGGCACGAGCCGCAAGTGCGGTGAGGTTCTCCTTCCCGAAGCAGGATTGCCGAAGATCTCGCTGCCGAAAATCTAACAGCGCTACAGCTCGCCCCTTCCAATCTTCGTTATTTTGTACCTGAAAGTCTCGTTTTTCTTGTAAAATCTCGTTATTTTGAATATGACAATCAATCGTCCCTCTTCAGGAGCCGGGATCTGGTGCCCGCCACGCCAAGATTGGGGGGTTTGACATCCGCCTGCTCGAAGCTCGAAGCAAAATCCGGAAAATACAAAGTGGAATCTTCGGATTTTGCAAAGTGAGAATGTCGGAAAATACAAAGTGAAATTTTAGGATTTTGCAAAGTGACTATCGGAAACACCCGGTAAAGGCTACAATGCGCTAAGAAGCGAAACGCGAACAGGAGCGCGCTATGCCCAACGAACTGCCTCCGCGAGACGAATACCTGCCTCGCATTGTCGACGACCAAGTGCGCCGCTACCTTGAGATTTTCGGGGCGGTGGAAGTGGCCGGAACGAAATGGTGCGGGAAAACCTGGACGGCCTGTCGCCACGGCGAAAGCGTCAGCTACGTCGACGACGCCCTGGCCCTAGCCCAATCCGACCCTCAGGCGATGCTTGCGGGCGAGCAGCCCCACGTCATTGATGAGTGGCAACTTGCACCGGCCATCTGGAACACCGTTCGCCATGCCGTGGATCGCAAGCGGGGGCTGCGCGGCGCGTGGCTTTTAACGGGCTCTTCCACCCCTCTCGCGAAAGACGAGGATCAGGCGAGAGCGATGCACAGCGGCGCCGGCCGCATAGGCCGCATTCGCATGCACCCGATGAGCCTTGCCGAATCGGGCGACTCGACAGGTCAGGTTTCCCTGGCCGCGCTTTTCCGCGGAGAATTTGCGCGGGCCACGGTGCCGGGGGACGCGGCCTCCCTTGCCGCTGCGGCGTGCCGCGGTGGTTGGCCCGAGACGTTGGATCTTTCCCCGAGCCAATCTCTTCTCACCGCAAGGGAGTACCTGAACCTATTGTTCTCGGAAAGCGTCCCGCGCCACGGCCGAGACGGAGGTTTGGCACGGCGCATCGCGCTTTCCCTCGCGCGAAACCTGGGGCAGGCAGCAACTTACAAGACGCTTCTCGCGGACGTATCGGGCGGCGATGAGCCCTTGACGACGACAGCTACGGTGGCCTCGTACCTCGAGCTGCTGAAGAATATGTATGTAATCGAAGAGGTGCCGGGCTGGGTGCCGGCGAGGCGATCCCCTAAACGGCTCTCGGTGAAGCCGAAGCGCTACCTCGCCGACCCCTCCCTGGCCGTGGCGCTCCTCGGCATGAACGAGGAGGCGCTTCTCGCCGATTGGCAGACGTTCGGGCTGGTGTTCGAGAACATGTGCGTGCGCGACCTCATGGTGTACGCGCAGGCGCTGCCCGATGCTCCGGCCGTGCCGGTGAGGTATTACCGCGACGACGCCGGCCTTGAGGCGGACGCCATAGTCGAGCTGCCCGACGGGCGGTGGGCAGCCTTCGAGTTCAAGCTGGGCATCGCGAAGGCCGATGCGGGCGTGGCGACTCTGAAGCGCGTGCGTGAGAAGGTGACGCGCAACCCCCATGCGCGCACCCGGCCGCCCGAATTCGTGGCGGTTCTGACGGGCACGGGCGAGTATGCCTACCAAGCCGAAGAGGGTATCTACGTCATTCCCCTGCGCGCCCTCGGCGCCTGAGTGCTGCTAATGTCTAAGTAGACAGTGAATTCCGGAATTCCATCTTCAAAAGTCTGTCGGCGATGGCGATAATGGAGTCGCCATCGCCTCTTTCCGAACGATGGGAGCCTGCCATGTCCAACAATATACTCAACCCTCTGGAGAAGGAGCTCCTGATAAGGCTCTACAGGAGCAATCCCGACATCAAGCTCTCCGACTTCTGCCGCGCCAACAACGTGAGCGAGGCGGCGTTCAAGACCTGGCTCAAGAAGTACGGCGCCGAGGGGCTCTCCGGGCTGTATCGCTCGAAGAAGACGCCGAGCCTGCTTCCCGAGGGCGTGGACGAGACGGAGGAGACCCTGCGCCGCGAGCTCATCAAGACCAGAATCGAGCTGGAGCGACTAAAAAAAGGCTACATCCGGATCCCGAGAGAAGATGGGACGCCGGGAGAGTTCGTGCCTGTATCCGAGAAGAGTGCGCGATCATCGAGGCGCTCTCGAAGGAGTTCCCTGTAACCGGGCTCTGCAGCCTGTGCGGCGTGAGCCGCTCCGGCTTCTACAAGTGGAGGAAGAGGGGCGGGGATCCGCCGAAAGACCGCGCGAAGGTGCTGCGGCTGGTGCAAGGCTGCCACGACGCCCACCCCTCGCACGGGTACCGGTGGGTGCACGCCTACCTCAAGAGGAGCGATGGCATAACGGTGTCCGCGGAATACGTCAGGAGATGCTTTCTCTACCTGGGCATACGCGCCGAGACCAAGCATCAGAAGAAGGATCGCGAGCGCAAGGCGCGCGATCCTTACCCCAACCTCATCTTCTCCACGTGGGAGACGGTCGATCGCCCGCGCCAGGTGATAGTCTCCGACATGACGGCGTTCTGGACGCGGAGCAGGTACTGGGAGCTCGCTCTTTACTTCGACGTGTTCACGAAGCAGATCATAGGGCGCGGCCTCACGAAAAGACGCGGCTGGCCGGGCATCTACCACGACGGCCTCGAGCAGGCGAGGGAGGAGATCGAGAGATCCAGGGCGGAGGCCGTGGGGAGGCTGGAGGCGGGATCGGGCGACATCTGCGTGCTGCACACCGACCAGGGGAGCGTCTACACATCCAAGGCCTACAACGAGATCATCCGCGAGAGCAGCATCGTCCGCTCGTGCTCGCGCGCGGGCAAGCCCACGGACAACCCCGTGAACGAGTCTTTGAACGGCTGGATCAAGGAGGAGCTCTTCACGGACTTCGGGCTCTACGACAAGCGGGATTGGGAGGTGGAGCAGGTGGTCGACGACTACATCGAGTGGTACAACGCGAAGCGACCTTGCTGGTCTCTCGGGTACATGACGCCGAACGACTTCTACGACGCCTTCATGGCGGGGGAGGTGGAGAGGCGCGACACGTTCGCGGGTCGCGTGATCGACCCGACGCCGAAGTTCGTGCGCGAGAAGCTCGCAAGGGCCGAGGCCGATGCCGAAAGCAACGCGATCGGCACAAGCGAGCTCCTCTGCTTCGATGCCGGTGTCTACGTCCCTCTAAAGAAAAACAGCTCCAGTGTCTACGAACGCGATGCGGATTCCAGCTCTGGTGTCCACCATTGCCACGGGGAAGATGGAAAAAGTGTCTACGAAGCTTGACTAGTACAAAGAACTGGTAAGCCCGAAGCCATGAAAAGCGGCAAAATCGTCAATTTCTGCAAAATGAAGAGTTACATTATCGTAAAAATCGACCAAATAAAGAATTGCATTATTGAAAAAGCCCAGCTAGAATAGACAAAACGATAGCAGCGAAAGGAGTCCTCCTTGTTTCGCAGGAAGGTCTACGATTCTCTACAGCGTTGGGCGACCCGACGTGGTCAGACAGCACTTCTCGTGACAGGTGCGCGCCAGATCGGTAAAAGCTATCTGGTAGAGTACTTGGGTCGCGAGAAGTATCAGCGCCTTCTGACGGTCAATCTCTATCTCGATAAGGCGGCGAAGCGCTCGCTGGCTGAGGCCTCCAATGTAGCGGATCTCATAACACGCCTCTCTCTCATGGCTGATCAGCCCCTCGTTCCTGGCGAGACGCTGATCTTCATCGACGAGATCCAGGAGCTTCCCGACCTCATGACCATGGTGAAGGGTCTTGTTCAGGACGGCCGATTCTCTTATGCGTTCTCGGGTTCGATGTTGGGAACCGAGCTGAAGCACGTGCGCTCCTATCCTGTGGGCTTTGTGACCGAGGTCACCATGTTCCCTATGGACTTCGAAGAGTTCTGCTGGGCGATGGGTGTCCAGAACGAGGCTCTTTCCGTCGTCCGGGACTGCTGCACGTCCCTTCAGGCGGTGCCTGGCTACCTGCACGAAGCCCTGCTCGGCTATTTCCGCAGCTACATGGTAGTAGGGGGAATGCCTGCAGCAGTGCAAGCCTTTCTCGACAACGCCGGCAATATGGGACCGGTGCGAGAGGTTCAGGCTGAGCTGGTGGTTTCGTATGTTCACGACATCACGAAATACGCCGGCACTGCGGCTCCAACCGTGAGGGCGATCTTCGAACAGCTTCCCCTTCAGCTGGACGCGCGCTCGCAGCGGTTCCAACTGAACTCCCTAGGAAGGGATGCGCGCTACAGCAAGTTCAGCTTCGATTTCAACTGGCTAGTTTCGGCCCATGTCGGCCTGAAATGCAACGTGGTACGCGATCCGAAGAGGCCTCTCAAGGCCACGGAAGACGCGGGGAACTTCAAGCTGTATGAGTCGGACACGGGGATGCTGGCGAGTCGCTACGACATTTCGGTGGCGCGCGGTTTGTACAGCGATGATCGCACGCTCAATCTCGGATTCATGTTCGAGAACGTGTTCGCCCAGGCGCTTACTGCTTGCGGGTGTGATCTGTTCTACTACATGAACCGCAAGAGGGGAGAGGTTGATTTCCTGGTTGAAAATGCCCGGGGAGACGTAGTTCCACTTGAGATCAAGTCGGGCCGCACGCCCCGCGCCCATGAAGCTTTGAACAAGCTGCTCGCCACTCCGGAATACGGGATTGAAAAGGGCTACGTGCTTTCGCGCCTCAATGTGGAGCAGCGCGATCGTGTTGTCTACCTCCCCTGGTACGTGACGGCGTGCCTGCCCGAGGCTCTCGGCCTGAGAAAGCGCTCCGATGAGGAGAACTCGTTCAGCATAACGCTTCCGTCCCTATCCGCGCCCACAAGAGAGAACTCCAGCGGAGTAGTGTGAGGCTTTTCTCTTTCGCCGCTCACCCCTGAAAATGTACCGCTCGAATAGGGTTTAGAGCGTTTAGAAAGCATTTTCGTCGTTCTTTACCCTGTCATTTGCCTACCAACTTGTTTTGGACACTTCGTAAGAAAGTTCCGAGAAACCCCTGGTCAGAGCTTTGAATCTTGCTGTCGGTGCTGCTGGTGTTCTCGTTCCTGAACGTGACCATGTTCACGGACTACGCCAACGCCGAGGGTGACAACGGGGAGGCGACCGAGTTCGCCGAGCCTGTCGGAGAGCCCGAGGCCCAGGCGCAGCCCGAGGACGAGGCCAACGGCCCGGAATCTGAGGAGCCCGCGGAGGAGGTGAACGAGGCCGAGCCCGCCGCCGAGCCCGAGGCCCCTGCCGTGGCGGAGGAGCCCGAGGAGAGCTATCCGGCCCAGCGCCTGACCGCCGAGGCGGGCGATGGAGTGACTGTCGTCATGGAGGCTCCCGAGGGAGCGCTCCCGGCCAACAGCTCCATGAAGGTGGAGACGGTGTCATCGCGCGCTGTCGAGAAGACAGTCGAGGAGGTCGTGGCTGATGAGGGCAAGAAGGTCGAGGAGCAATCTGCCTACAGCATCACTCTCTTCAACGCTGCGGGTGACGAGGTGTCTCCCGCCAAGAAGGTGAAGGTGTCGTTCCGCAACGCCGGAGTCGACGGCGATGAGATTACCGTCATGAAGGTCGCGAATGGAGCCCGTGCTGTCGAGGTTGCCGAGATTCGGGATAACGGCACAGCTGCTTTCTCCGATGCTGCTCCGACCGAGTCTGGCAACGTCTACGTTCTGGTTGGCAAGAAGGCCGAGATCAAGGCTCCCACGGTCGAGCAGAAGACCGTCACCCTCCGCGTCGTATACGAGACGGGCGCGGTGCGCGACGTCATTCCGATAGCGGTCGAGAAGAAGGACGGTGCTTACGCCGGCACCTACAAGCTCGATCTGAACGGTTTCACCGCAAGCTGCGACGCAGAGATGGCCACCATCGACGAAACGGGGCTTGTCTCCTTCAGCTTCCAAGACGACGAGCCGGTGACCATCGTGGTGACCCTGCGGGGCGAGAAGGCGACCTACACGGTCAACCACTACAAGCGAGGCGCCAACGAGGGCGAGGAGACGCTTGCGGAATCCGTGCAGCGGGAGGGCATCGTCGGCACTTCGACGGAGGCCGTGGCCAATACCTATGAGGGCTACACGTGCGAGGGCGTCGCGCAGACGATCGTGACGGCCGAGAACGACGCCGTGGTGAACATCTACTACGCGCCCAACAGCTACAAGCTGAGCTACGAGTCCAACGGCGGCTCCTACGTCCCTCCGGTGCTTGGAGTCCACGGGCAGACGGTTGACGCCATCACCTATATCCCCTACAGCAAGGTTCTCACCTGCGGCAAGACCGTCCATTCACACGACGGCGACTGCTGGGGGCTGACGTGCAAGATTGAGGAGCATACCCATAGCTATACGGAGTCGCAATGGAAAGGTATTCCGCTCTTGGGTGGTCATATGGAGTACAAGGGCGGCTGTTACGGAAGCAGCTGGAGCCGGAATCCGAGCTGTGGGAAAACTGCCCACACCCATGGCGACAGCTGCTACGGCTACACCTGCGGACTCGAGGCGCACCAGCACACCGACGGCGAGTGCTACGAGGTGACCCTCGAGTCTTGGACGCCGACCCCGCAGAAGCAGGGCTACACGTTCGAGGGCTGGTACGAGGACGAGGCCCTGACCACCCCGGCGCAGAACACCTACGTGCTCACCGGCGACCGCACCCTCTACGCGAAGTGGACGGCCGGTCAGGCGCTCTACACCATTGTCTACCTGACCGAGAATGCTGACGACGGCAACTGCTCATACTTCGGCAGCATTGGCAACCAGCTCGCCGAGGTCGGTACTACTGTGACCGCGAACGCGAACTCCGCCAAGCCCTCCGGTCTCGATACCGCGCACTTCACCTTCGCCGAATCGACCTCCGCGACCGTCAAGGCCGACGGCTCCACCGTCGTCACGGTCAAGTACAAGCGCAACACTTATACTCTTACGTCCGAAGAAAAACACGGTGGGAAAAAGCTGACCTTGACAGCTAAATATGGGGCTCACATTACTGATGCCTTCAACAAAGCTTTCAACGAGCCAACTGGAAACGACATCGCGTGGTCTCTTGAAAACGATCAGAGCACGAAAGTCGCCGCAATCGATGTCATGCCCGGTAGGAATGCTACAGTCTACGAGTTTGAGTACAGCTCGAAAAAAAGTCAGACGCTTAGCTATTGGCTCGAGAATTATGCTTCGGATACCACTACCATGTACGACGGTCGTACTTATGGTCTGTACAAAACTATTAATGTGAAATTCAATTACCTGAATAGCGCCGATTTCCCGGATCATACTGGATATATGAGACACGACGCCTATATCGATGGTAGGTCACGGGGCGTTAATTTCGGCGAATACACTACCAGCAATGGCACAACTGGCGATTTCTACTATAACGCCGCGAGCTATAGCCTCGATCTATACGGCTACGAGGGCGTGAAACTCTCCACCAACTCCGTGAAACTAGGTGCTGACATCACTTCGTATCTCACTGAGCCGGAGGCCCCGGTCGACGGCGCGACGTTCGCCGGCTGGTTCATCGATCCCGAGCACACGACGCCATTCACTGGCACTGCGATGCCCATGGGTCTGGCGCTGTACGCGGACTGGAACATGCCGACGTATAAGATCACGCTCGACGGTCAGGGCGGTACCTTCACTGACGATGCGCAGATGCCCGAGGACGTGGAGTACGGCGAGATTATCGGCTCTCAGCTTCCCACTCCCGAGAAACCCGGCTATATCTTCACCGGCTGGGTCACCAGCCCCATCACCGAAGCGCCGTTCGATCCTCGCAAGCCCATCACCGAGGACACCACGCTCTATGCCTCCTGGATGGCGAGCTCCACAGTTGAGTACACCGTGATCCATAAGGTCGGCGGCGAGGTTATCGCTACTGAGAAGCACACCGGTATGGTTGGATCCACGGTTACGGCAAGCGCTCTTTCCGAGGATGCGCTCGGTGAATACAAGGACTACCTGCCGACTCCGGCTACCCAAACTACGACGCTCGTCCGCGGCGAGAACACGATGGTCTTCGAGTACGCGAAGCTCGACGACATCAAGTACACGGTCGAGTACAAGCTCCCCGATGGCTCCATCGTTAACGAACTCACCCAGAAGGACGTTCCCGCGGCAGCTCGGATGCAGGTTGTTGGCATCTCCCAGGAGGCCGCCACTTGGGCCTCCGACAACGGCTACATGTTCAAGAACGGCACCACCCAGGTCGTCTCCGACATGGGCCTCGGCAAAGTGGTAACTTTCGATCTCGACTACCAGCCCTACACTATTACTTATGTGCTGGGCAATGGCGAAACTTGGGAAAACGACTTCTATACAAAGAACGATCTAGAGATCAGTATCAGCAAGCAGCCTACGTGGGAAGGTCACAGATTTGTTGGCTGGAAGGTCGACGGAGTTGATACCAAGGTTGAGCAGATAATTAGCAAAGATCCATCGACTGATCTTTTGCCTCCGGAGTTGCTGGGGCAGACCATCACACTTGCCAAGGGAACCATTGGCGATCTGACGATAGAGGCGTTGTGGCAGATTGATGTCGTTGTAACGGCACCCTCAAAGACTATGACCTATGATGGCACCAATATTATGGTTGCTGGCGGGTGGACTGATGCGACCGCTACGAATTTGCTACCAGGTCATAAGGTGGTCATAAGCTCTGATGCAATCAAGCTGTCTGATGGCTCCAGTGAGATGATCAATGCTGGTGAAAAACTGACCACGCTTGATAAATCCGATGTGAAGATTTATTGGTCTGGTGTAGATGTAACACGTCTGTACAACATCACTGAGATTAAGAACGGTCTTGCTAAAATCGGCCAGCGCGAGGTGACCGTCACGGGCGAGGGCTGGCCCTCCGAGCAGCCCTACACCGGCAAGCCCTACACCAAGGACGGCGAGTACGCCTTCGACAACGTGGTCGCCGGCCAGACGGCCACCATCGGCTACGAGCTCTCGGGCACCGAGGTGGGCCACTACGACGGCGCGTTCGGCGACGACTTCAAGGTCATGGCCGGCGCCGACGACGTGACCGCCAACTACACGCTGAAGACCAAGACCCCGGGCTCCCTGGACATCACCAAGTCCGAGATCGCCCAGTACGTCACCCTCACCCCCGTCGACGTCGTTGAGACCTACGACGGCGCCGCCCACGCCGCCGGCGTGGCCACCGCCGCCGACGCCAACGGCAAGGCCGTGAAGGTCGAGTACAGCGTCAACGGGACCGACTGGACCACCGACCCGGCCTCGATCACCGCGACCGCCGTGGCCGACTCCGTGACCGTCAACGTGCGCGCCTCCGTCGAGTCCTCCTACGAGGGCTACGTCACCGGCACCCAGAAGCTGACCATCACTGCTAAGGCGTACGGTATTAATACAGCCTCCGACAGCAAGGAATACGACGGCACTCCTCTGACAAACAAAAATGCTGAGGTTGCAGGCCTGGTTGCTAAGGACACGGCGTAAGTCGAGGGAACTGGAGAGATCACCGACAAGGGCGAAGTGCCGAACTCGGCTGGCGATGTCAATTGGGCTAGCGGCACCGATGAGCGCAATTACATCCACGATACCTCGCTTGACGGCATCGGGGTGCTGACCGTGACCGCAAAGAAGATCGACCCGACGCCGACTCCGACCCCGGAGGATCCGGACGCAGTTGAACACAAGCTGACCCTCCAAGGCCTCGAGAATGTTACATACAACGGCTCTTCGCAGCCGCAGCACGAGAAGATCGTCGTGAAGGACGGCGATAAGAAGCTCGTCGAAGGCAAGGATTACGAATTACGCTGGTCCTCCGACACGACCAACGTCGGCACCGTCCGCGTGACGGTCGTCGGCAAGGGCAACTACGATGGCGAGGACTGGGCGGAGTACCAGATCATGCACTTCCCCGTCACCGTGACGGCCAACGGCGCCGGTAAGACCTACGGCACGGCAGATCCGGCCCTCACGGCCACGGTCAGCCAGAAGCCCAGCGACGGCTTTGACATTGCCTACAATGTCACCCGCGCTCCTGGCGAGGACGTCGATGACTATGTGATCACGCCTTCTGGTGACGAGATCCAGGGTAACTACCGCGTGAGCTACGTGACCGACATCTTCGAGATTGTCGCCTCCGGGGCCAACGTGGTTACCGTCTCCAACCTGTCGGACGCCACGGGCCTGACCAAGACCTACGACGGCGCGGCCACCTCGGTCTCCCCGACCGCCGCGGTGGCCGGCTCCACCTTCGAGTACTCGCTCGACGGCGTTAACTGGACTGCCGCCAACCCGAGCTTCACCAACGCGGGCACTTACTCGGTGTGGGTGCGCGCGAACGCCGCCAACTACGAGACCACCCGCGCCGTCCGCGCGACGGTGACCATCAACCCGCGGCCTGCCGTCATCGTCGCGAACAGCGCGACCAAGACTGCGGGTGCCGCCGACCCGATCTTCACGGGTACGGTGACCGGCCTGGTTCGCGCCGGAGATCTCGGTGCCGTCTCGTTCGGCCGGAGCAACGCGGCCGAGGGCGTCGGCTTCTACCCGGGCGTGATCGGTGCCACCTACCTGGCCAACCCGAACTACTCGGTGACGGTGGTTCCCGGCAACTTCACCGTCCTGGCCGCTACGGCTCCGGTGATCCCGGCTGCTGTGACGCCCGCGACGCCGGCCCCGGCTGCGCCTGCTGCCCCGGCGGCTCCCGCTCCCGCCGCTCCGGCTCCGGCCGCCACTCCTGCGGCTGCGACGCCGGCTCCGGCCGCCGAGCCCATCGAGGACGATGCCACGCCGCAGGCCGCCGCGCCCGCTGAGGGCACGCCGCTGGCCGAAACCGAGGAGATCGAGGACGAGGCGACCCCCATGGGCGCCTTCGACGAGCCGCACTGCTGGGTTCACTGGGTGATGCTGCTCGGCATCCTCATCACCGCCGCCTACGGCGCCATCGTCGTCCGCCGCCGCCTGCATTTGGCCGACGACGTGGACGACTACGAGAAGCAGGTGCTCGGCATCGAGGACGAGGCCCCCGAGGCCGTGCCCGCCGACGGTCGCCAGGCCCTGTAAGAGACAGCCGCGAGGGGGCGGCCCCGCCGCCCCCCTCCGTGAAGGAAAGGAGAGACTGAGATGAGAAAGAACAACTGGATCGTCGCAGCGATCGCGGCCGTCGCCTGCGGAGTTCTGCTGTGGGCCTGGTTCGCGCTGGGCTTCAACCACGTGGACGACCCGCTGGACCTGGTGGTCGCCGTGGTGTGGTGGCTCGCCGTGGCCGCCGTCGTGGGCGGCATCGTGTGGGCCGAGGGCAAGAGGCGCGAGAAGATGCGCCTGGCCTTTATCGGCGAGGGCATCGTGTACAACCCGGAGGCCGGGCTCGTGATGCCCGACGCCGGCGAGAGCGAGCTGGCGGCGCTTGAGCGCACGCTCGCCGGCATGGCCTTCCCCGACGAGGTGGCTGCGCTGGACGAGCGCGTGCGCCCCGCGTTCCGCTGGGTGGTGCGGAGCCGCAAGTTCGACCGCAACGGCGAGGTCTGGGAGGGCGAGGTCGTCCCCGCCCACGACCCCGAGGCCGAGCCGCGTGCGTTCTCGTCCCGCGAGGACCTGGCCGCCCTGCTGGCGGCGTAGGGGAGGCCCGCTGGCCCTTAGGGGCCGCGACATAGCCAACCGAGAGGAGGTCGGCGCTCTGGCGAGCGCCGACCTCCTTTTCTATGAAATAGGAGGTAATTTCAGCGGAAAGATGCTGGGATGAAAAACTAAACCAGGGGAAGCAGCAAAAACGCCCGAGGAAGGTAAACTGCGTACCGTTCGGGCGTTTGCTGGCGCAATCATACCACAGATTCAGAGAATGGTTGTGACGCTTCCGTGTCGGCCGACGAACAGGAGGCGCCTTATCCCCTTGATGGTCTTCGCGCACCTTCTCAGCTCCCTTTCGATTGCGGCGTCCGGGACTTTTCTCATGCGCCTCGAGTCGAGGACGATGCAGGGCGATTGGTTGCGGGCGCGCTGCACGCGACTGCTGCGCTCCCATCAGCGCGGCCCTGCTTTCCGCACCTTCCGTATCCCCGCCAGCGGCGGGGCGCATGCCTCCGCAGCGCAATGGGGGCGCCCCTGCGACTCCGTCGCGGTCGGCGCGGGGAACGGATCGGGACATTCCCGCGTCGTTTCCGCGGTCGGGATCAAGTAGGATGGCCTTGGTTCGAAGTCGAGACCGGTCCTGACGGCCGAGCCCAGTCGATCGCGGCGCGCCAGCTCCTCGTGGCTTGACGCGAGGTTGCAGGCCGTGATATAAGATTAGCGCGGGGCGCGCGAGAGCGGGTCCACCCATCGGCGGGGAACAATCCCCGCCTTTTTATTTCTCGGTGCCATGCTGAGGGGAGGGGGTAAAATGAGCGAGTTGAGCGTTTTCGTCGACGAGTCCGGAGATTTCGGGGCGCTCGCCGCTCACTGCCCCTTCTATATTGTGAGCCTTGTCGTTCACGACCAAGACGAGCCCATCGACGCCCAGCTGGGGAGGCTGGAAAAGGTGATGCGCGAGTCGGGGTTCGACAGGTATGGGCCGGTTCACACCGCGCCGCTGATTCGCCGGGAGGCGCCGTATTCCGAGCTCGATGGTAGGCAGAGGCGCCGCATGTTCGACGCGCTCTTCGCGTTCAGCCGCCGCTGTTCCATCAGACACAAAGTCATTCTCGTCGATAAGCGCTGGTTCGGGGACGGCGATGCCCTGGAGGAGCGCATCGCTCGCGAGCTGGGTGAGTTCTTAAGAGAGAATATCTCTTTCTTTCAGTCCTACGACAAGGTCATCGTGTACTACGATAGGGGGCAAAAGGAGATAAGTCGCACGCTCAGGGTCGCCTTCGCGGCCTCGCTCAGCCACGTCGAGCACAGGATTGTCGCACCGGCCGATTACGTCCTGTTCCAGGTCGCAGGTCTTTGTTGTACGATCGAGCTAGTTGAGAGACGGCGCACCGAGCGCGGGCTCACGAAGTCCGAGGCTGCGTTCTTCGGAGGCGCCGGAAGTTTCAAAAAGACCTATCTGAAGGAGTTCCGCCGCTGGGCCTTCTAGCTTCTGTGTGGGTTTGGGCGAGAGAGAGAACGGCGTTGGAGAGGGCGGATACATACTCCCCCAAAATCCGGGGCTCGCACCAATTCGTCTTGAACTCGAACCATTCTTCTTCGTGTGGGCGCGCAGCGAGCTGCGTGACGATGTCGACGAGGGATTTCTTGTTGCCCAGCTTGTCCGTGCCCGTGTGCTCGCATGCGTCGAACTCGTTGAGAACTTTCGGGATGAGCGCGAAGTCGCTCGGGACGATGGACTGCTGGCCGCGTTCCTGGCGGCGTAGGGGCGGCCCTCGGGTCCGCGAGGGCCTGCGGATCCGAGGAGCAGCCGATGACCAGAGGGGGCAGCGCTGATATGTCCTCCTTCTGTGTCGCTGCGGTTTTGGGGGCATCTTCCTGGTGGTTTGCGACGCGGGTGCGGTCGGCGCGGGGAACGGATCGGGACATTCCCGCGTCATTTCCGCGGTCGCGATCGAGTAGGATAGTTTTCAGTCCGAAGCCGAAGCTAGCGGCGGTCGCAAGGGAAACAAATGAGAAAGATGCGTTTCCAGGGCCGCCTGTTTGTGGTATAAAAGATTCTGCCGGAGGGTCGGAAGGCCCGATGGCTCCAGACTGGCGAGGGTGCTCCCTCGCCGTTTGCATTTAAGGGGGCGTGCTGTTTTGCGACTACTAAGCTGCTTCACCGATGAGGCGGGGGCGCAAGACATGGCCGCCGGCTACTATTTGACGGCGTTGGTGTTTCACGACCAGAGCAAAGAGCTTGCGCAGTATATCGGGCCTTATCTGGATCGCTTGAGTCTGGAGGGGTTGGCCGATATTCCGTTCCATGGCGTCGATCTCATTCACGGCCATGGAGACTACGAGGGAATCTCTCCTGAGAAGAGAAAGCGCCATTTGATCGCGTTTTCCATGTTCGTCCGCACGTTGCCCATTACTTACAGGGTCTTTTCCTACGAGAGGGCGTACACGGAAGATCGCGATCGGCTTGAGGCGCGCTTGCGCAAGGATATAATCGACTTCGTGTTCGACCGTCTCGACGACTTTCGGCTATACGATCGGGTGGCGATATACTACGATGGAGGCCAGGAGGCGGTGACAGCGTCTCTGCACGGGGCGTTCGATTACGCCCTTGCGCGCAGTGCCGCGGTCTACAAACCGCTTTCCCACCAGGAAAAGAGGCTGGCCCAGGCGGCGGACTACCTGTGCACGGTCGGCCTCGCCGAGAGACGCTACGAGCGCGGAGACGTGAGCGCCTCCTACCGGCGCTTCTTCGGAACGCGTAGAAACTTCAGGCAGAACTTTCTTAAGCAGGTGAGACGCAAGCTCGCATAGTGCGATTCGTGCTAGGGGCCTTCGACTGAGACATAGCTAACGACCTCCGCGCGCGGGAAAGGATTCTGCTTGTCGACGTGTATGTCGACTTGGAGGCTCTCGGCGGCACCGAGGCCTACCACGTCGGCGCCTCTATCAAGGATGCGGGAAAGCGCGCCTTTGCGGTAAGCAGAATCGAAGATCCGGAGACGGTGGCGGGGCTGCTCGCCCGTGTCGCCTCGCTGCCGGCGGGCTAGAGGAAGGCCGCGCCGAGGGTGCCATCGCGGTTGGCGCGTAGCGAGCTGCGTGACGATGTCGGCTGCAGTGTCCATGGGAACCTCCTCGAGCCAATAGCAGATATCGAGTATATCGTCACCGAAGACGACGTTCGCCCAACACTCACCAATCACGGCGTGCGTCTCGATGCCTTCGTGAAGACGAAAAACGAGATCTACGATATTGAGATGCAGACAACCAAGCGAGAAGACCTCGGACGGAGAATGCGGTACTACCAGGGAGCGTTGGATACGCTGACTCTGCGGAAGGGAGAAGGTTACGAAGAGCTACCTCCTTGTATCATTATTTTCATCTGCATGCACGATCCGTTCGATGAAGGACTTCCTGTGTATACGCTCGATGTGAACTGCTTGGAGAAACCCAGTGCGCGCATCGGTCATGGCTTTCTTTGGAAAGCCCTATCCGCCCCTGCTTGGGGCAAGCTCCCCGAGGGGCGCTTGCGGAACCTGCTACACTATGTTTGGACGGGGGAAGCCGGGGAAGATCCGCTTATGGGCCAGCTTGCCGTTGCGGTGAAAAAGGCCAACAAAAACGAGAATTGGCGGAAGGAGAAGATGGCGTTGCTGACGTTTGAGGAAGACATGGAAATTCAAAGGCGCATTGCTGAGAAAAAGGGACAAGAGCGCGGTCAAATAATCGGCCTCCAGATGGGGCTTGAACAGGGCCTGGCCGAGGGCCTTGAACAGGGCCTGGCCGAGGGCCGAGAGCAAGGCCTGGCCGAGGGCCGAGAGCAAGGCCTGGCCGAGGGCCGAGAGCAAGGCCTGGCCGAGGGCCGAGAGCAAGGCCTGGCCGAGGGCCGCGCGGAAGCGGCTAGCGAGGTTGCTTCGCTGATGGCGTTGCTTTTGGGCGCCGAACGGCTCGACGACGCTCGACGGGCAGCTGCGGAAGAGAGTTACCGGGATGAGCTGATGCGTGAGTTTGGCATCTCCCAGCCCGAATAATGCGGTTGATGAGCTGATAATTCTGTCAATATTTGGTAAGCTTGGATCATCTTTAACGAGATGCTGAAATGGGAAGGAAGCGGGTGATGATCGTGGGAGACATCACGCGGTTTACCAATAAAGGAATGGGTTTGGCGATGCGGGTTTTGGCTGCTGGCTTGGCCGCATTGCTCGCTCTGACATTTTTGAATCTGACGGTGCTTCCCGGCACCGCCCTGGCAGAAGAGGCCGACGGCGTCGATGCGGCTACCGAGCACCTTGTTTTGCCTGCACCCGAGGAGCCCGAGGCGGGATCGAACGTCTTCGTGTACCTGCATTTAAGTGGGCCGGCTCTGGCTACGGCGAAGGCGGCCGGGTTGGAGGTCAACCGGGAGGGCTGGTTCACGGTAGGCGTCATTGCATTGGAAGGCATTGCAAAACCGAGTGAAAAGCCCTTGAATTACGAGGTTGACCAAACTGAGCTTAAAGCTATGCAAAATCAGATAGGCACGGCTTTGCGGTCGATCAACTATTACCCTGGTGCCCAAGCGCTGAGCCTGAGTGCTGCGAAGTGGACCGCCCTTAAGGTGTGCTCCGGAGCGACTGATTATGCGGCGGCAGGGCATACGTGGCACCTCGACGGAGAACTGTGCGATCAGCTGGTGAATTTTGATGTCCGCTACATTGACGCCGAGGGCAACGCACTTGCTGTGGGCGACGTAGATGATCAGGGCAACAAGACCGACACGCGCACCATTTTGGCTGCCGTTGGGTCGGAGATAGCTGCGGACGACCAAATCATCGACATCGAAGGCTACGAATATTCGAAAGAGCTAACTACAGAGAAGAATGGCGGCGAGTCCGTTACGGTAGCAGCTGAATCTCTCGCGCGATCCTCCGTTTCCGGCATGACCTTGGTCTACAAAAAGACAGCCGAAGAGCCGGTCAAGCCCGAAAACCCTGGCGATAACGATCCTGCCGGCAAGCCCGTCGTCCCCGACGATAATGGTAACGGGTCGGTCGACAACAACGGTGGCGTGAAGCCGCCGGCGCCTTCCGACAACGAAACCCCGAAGGTGCCAAGCATCAAGGTTCCCGCGCCGCCCACACCTCAGCAGTCGCAGAGCAATGCCCAGAATAACGACACCGCCACCGGTGCCAACGGCGGTGGGTTCAACGCGGGCGAGCGCACGGCTGTGTCCGAGCCCGCGCCCCAGGCCGCTCCCGCGAAGGTCGAGCTTGCCGAAACGACTTCTGCCGAGCAGCCTGCAGCCGAGACGGTTTCCATCGACGATGATGCAACACCGATGGTCGCTCGGGTAGGCGGCGCCGAAGCCATTGCCGAAGAGGAGGTTCCCATGGGGGCCTTCGACGCTCCGGTTGATCCGGCTCCTTGGGTCGCGGGTCTGGGGGCTATTGGAACGGCGCTGTGGGGCGTTATCGCCGTGCGCCGACGTCTCGTGATGGCGCAGCGGCTGGCGTCTTTCGAGGGCCAGGTGCTGGGCAATAGTGCTGTCGAGGCTGATGCCGTCGCCGTTCCGAATGCCGGGCATCAAGCGCTTTAGCCTTGCTTTAAAGGGAGCGCTTCTAAAGGACCGCCGCGCCCTCAGGGTTTGGCGTTTCAGCTAGAGAGCAAGCGCTTGCGCCAGCGCCCACAGTGCTAGAAGATGCCCAGGGTAGTACCCATAGAAGAACCATTTCAACGGTCGGCCTCGCTGGCCGTTGTAGTTCAGCATGAGCGCTGTTGCCAATCCGAACCCAACGGTGTAATAGCCGAGTACGCCTAGGCTTAGCAGCGCAGGATCGCTGACTGCCCGTGAAAGAGCCGGCAGCCCTAGGCTCAAAAAAGGTACGAGCATTGCGAGCGCTACCCCGCGCGGCCGATCGTGAAAATGCCAGAAAAGCAGAATCATAAGCGGGCCGATAATGCCCCAGTCGCAAAAGGAACTGACGGCCAGCCCTCCAAGGAGGCCCAGCGCGCATAGGACAAGGTTCTGCCGCTGGTGGTCGACAAGCCACAGCATCCCGAGCCCGATAAGCAGGGTGATGAGCACGTTGCCTGTCGCTCCGAACAGCAGCGAATAGGGAATTTGCGAGACAACTGCGAACACGGCGAGTCGCTCTGCATAGCGTCGCACGCTGGAGGTGTGTCGATACCCCTCGCACAGCAGATACGCCATAATGGGGAAGGTGAGGCCGCCCAAAGAATACAAAGCGACCATGGCGCCCCCTGGCAGCTCGCTGCCGAACACGTTGGCAATATGGTTGCACGTCATGCCCACGATAGCTGCCACCTTCAACGCAAAGGCGGTAACGGGGGGCATAGGCTTCATGGGGATCCTTTCGCGAGGCCGGCTGAAAGGTGCCGGCGCAGTCAAAGAGGCGCACCTATTATAATGATGCGCCATGGGAAATACCAAAATCATACCGTGTGGCTTTGGGCCTGTGCTCGTCTTGGTGCTGCTCGCCGGCGTCGTGGGCGGCCTCGGTCAGTGGTGGGCCGACGGGGGTTCGCAAGCAGTGCAGCTGGCGCGCTGTGACGCATTGCTTGCCGAGGCTTGGGAGGCGGCGGTGGTGGAAGAGGTGCTTTTCCGCGGCGTGTTGTTGTGGGCATGCCTGTCTTGGGTGCGTCGCCGGAATGAAGCATACCCAAGAAGAGCGCCGCGCGCTCATCGTCATCGGTTCGCCGGCTTACGCGCAGTCGTTGATCCCGCCGGTTTCGCGGTAATGGCGAGTTCCCTCATATTCGGATTGGCCCACCTGTTCCCTGAAGGATCGCTGATGGCGCCAGGAGCCGACATTGGTGTTGCTGCGATCCAGGGCTTTCTCAAGGTGACGCAGTCGACGTTGTTCGGGGCTGTCATGGCGCTGCTCGTCGTTCGTAGTCCCTACGGCTCGCGTCCTTTCCCGCAGCGGGCGCTTTCCCTGATGGCACCCGTAATCGTTCACGGCCTTTTCGATCTGCTGTTCTGGGGCCCCCTTTTGCTGACAGGCGGCGTGCTGCCCTCTACCTACCTCACGGGCAATCCGGCCGATCTCGTACCTTTGGTGATCACAACGGTTCTGCTGGCATGGGCCGTAAAATCATGTTAGGCTTTGCCCATGAACAGAACTGAAGCCCTGCATATACTCGGCCTGGAAGACGACGCCACGGCCGACGACATCAAAATCGCCTACCGCGAAACGGTGCAGATTCTGCACCCGGACAAGTTCGCGGGCAACGAGAAGCTGCAAAGCCGCGCCACCGAGCAGTTCAAACGCCTGCAAGAGGCTTACGACCTGCTGTCTTCGGGCGCCGGCGGCGGCCGTAGCGGCCGCGGTGCGCGATCCGGCAGCTCGTCCGGCGCATCCTCCTCATCCGGCGCCGCGCGTGCCTGGACCGAAGTCGAAGACGGTGTGGAAGTGGAATACCTCACCGAGGCCGAGATTAAGGCGCGCCTTGCTGGCATCGCCGCCGCCCGCGCCCAGCTGGTGGCCCAGCGCGACACCGTCTCCGACGAGCGCCGCAACGGCCTGGCCATGGCGGCCATTGGCGCGGTGGCCACGCTGCTCACCATCCGGCGGCCTTTCGGCATCCTCGGCATGATCGCCGCCGTCGCCGGCACCGCCACCGTGTGGGGCATCATCCAGTTTCTCGGTGCCCAGCGCAATCTCAACACGTTGAACGAGCACTTGGCGAAGCTCACCGAGGAACGCAAGGAGTACGAGGCGCTCCTCGAGGAGTAGTTGCTCCCGCCGTCTCGTCCGGCCGTGCGCATCGTACCCCTTCTGCCGCGCCCGTTTGTCGTCCCGGTGCCGTCTGCGGCCATTCCCCGTTATTGCCCCCGCAAAGCGCTATAATTTCTGCGCCCAAAAACGAACCGAAAGAAGATTCATGAAGCAAGAGAACATCCGCAATGTCGCTATCATCGCCCACGTCGACCACGGCAAGACCACGCTGGTCGACCGCCTTCTGTGGGCTTCCCACGTCTTCCGTGAGAACCAGCAGGTGGAAGAGCGCGTCCTCGACTCCAACGATCAGGAGCGCGAGCGCGGCATCACCATCCTTTCCAAGAACATCTCCATCACCTACAAGGGCGTGAAGATCAACGTCATCGACACGCCGGGCCATGCCGACTTCGGCGGCGAGGTTGAACGCGTGCTCAACATGGCCGACGGTGCCCTGCTCATCGTCGATGCCTACGAGGGCCCCAAGCCCCAGACCCGCTTCGTGCTGTCCCATGCCCTTGAGCGCGGGCTGCGCATCGTGGTGGTCGTGAACAAGATCGACCGCCCCAACGCCGACCCCGAAGGCGCCGTGGACAAGGTCTTCGACCTCATGGTGGAACTGGGCGCCAGCGACGAGCAGCTCGACTTCCCCGTGGTGTACGCCTCGGCCGTGAACGGCTACGCCCGCCGCGAGCCCGACGACGGCAACATGGACATGGTGCCGCTGCTCGACACCATTCTGGATGAGATTCCCGCCCCGGACGTGGACATCGACGGCCCGGTGGCGCTGCAAATTTGCACGGTGGATCACTCCAGCTACGAGGGCCGCATCGGCGTGGGACGCTTGTCCTCCGGCACGCTGCACGAGAAGGAGCAGGTGCTCGTTGTGAAGCCCGACGGGGCCGAGCGCCGCGCGCAGATTCGCAAGGTGTACACCTTCGAGAACCTGGGTAAGGCCGAGGTCACGGCCGCCGACGCCGGCGATATCGTGGCCGTCATCGGCATCGAGGACGCCGACATCGGTGACATCATCACCGACCCGGAGAACCCCGTCCGCGAGATGGCCCCCATCGCCGTGGAAGAGCCCACCATGGCCGTTGTGTTCGAGGCGTCCACGAGTCCCTTGGTGGGTCGCGAGGGTGAGATCGTCGGCGGCCGCCAATTGAAGGAGCGCCTCATGCGCGAGAAGGAGAGCAACATCTCCATGCGCATCAACGAGCTGGAGGACAAGTCCGGCATCGAGGTGGCCGGCCGCGGCGTGCTGCACTTGTCCGTGCTTATGGAAACCATGCGCCGCGAGGGCTTCGAGTTCCAGGTGGGCCGCCCCCGCGTGGTGTACAAGACCGCTGAGGACGGCACGAAGCTCGAGCCCATCGAGGAAGCCACGGTGGACGTGCCCAACGAGTACGCGGGCAAGGCCATCGAGGTCATGGGCACCGCCGGCGGCATCATGGAGCACATGGCCTCCGATGAAACCATGACGCACCTCTCGTTCTCCATCCCCTCGCGCGGCACCATGGGCCTGAAGACACGCATCCTGAACGCCACCCACGGCGAGGCCATGCTGTTCCACCACTTCAAGGAGTACGGCCCCTACACCGGCGAAATGGCCGGCCGCAAGAACGGCGGCATGATCGCCATGTCCACGGGCAAGGCCGTCGCCTACGCGCTGGACACGCTGCAGGAGCGCGGGCGTCTGTTCGTGGCGCCGGGCGACGATTGCTACGAGGGCATGATCGTCGGCGAGTCCGCCAAGGAAGGCGACATGGTGGTGAACGTCGAGAAGACGAAGAACCTGGGCAACCAGCGTTCCAGCTCGGCCGACAAGGCCATCCAGCTGACGCCGCCCATCACCTTCACCTTGGAAGAGGCCCTGGAATACATCGAGGACGACGAGCTGGTGGAGGTCACCCCGCAGTCCGTCCGCCTGCGCAAGCGCCTGCTCTCCGCCACCGACCGCAAGAAGGCGAAGAAGAACTAGACATATTCTCTAACATGACCCAATTCATAAGCTTTGAAGTGGGCAAACGCACTTTCAGTCATTGACGTACCGTGAATCAAAAGTGGGCAAATTGTGCGACGGTTGTTACCGTGCCGTCATGCGTGGGAAAATGCCTTTTGAAATTATCGGGGACTGTCTCAAAACGCCATCAGGAATTGAAGTTCGGCAGTCCCCGTTGCCTATGAGGAAGGTGCTTATGAAGAAGCTGTCTTTTGCGAAATCGCTTGCTTCCGTTGGTTTGGCGGCTGTGTGCGCCCTGGGTATCGTCGGGTGCTCCGAGCAGACCAGCGATACGCCCACCTACACGGGCGGTGTCGCGGCCACGGTCAACGGGGTGGAGATTCCCGAAGACAAGGTCACGCAGGCCATCCAGGACATCCGCGCCCAGATGAGCCTCACCGAAGAGGACGCTTGGGGCCAGTGGCTCGCCGACAACGATTACACGCCTGAGTCGGTGCGCGAGGAGATCGTCAACTCCTTCGTCGACCAGGAGCTGGTGAAGCAGGGCGGCGAGGCCGAGGGCATTACCGCCGATCCCACCGAGATCGATCAGTATGTGGAAACCATGCGTGGCCACTATGATTCTGATAGTGCCTGGGCCGAGGCCCTCGAGGCCGTGGGCATGACCGAGGACGAGTATCGCGACAACATCGCGCTGTCTCTGGTGTCCCAGCAGCTGCAGGAGAAGGTGGGCGAAGGCGCTGCCGAGCCCACGGACGAGGAAGTGCTCGAGAGCGCGAAAACCTACGTGAGCTCCTACGACGGCGCGAAGAAGTCCTCGCACATCCTGTTCGAGGCCTCCGACGAGGCTCAGGCCCAGGAAGTGCTCGACAAGATCAACGCCGGCGAGCTCGACTTCGCCACGGCTGCCGAGTCCTATTCCAAGGACACCGCTTCCGCCGCCGAGGGCGGCAACGTGGGTTGGGACCGCCTGTCCAACCTCGTGACCGAGTACACCACGGCCCTGGCCGACCTGAACAAGGGCGACGTGAGCGGGCTCGTGACCAGCACCTACGGCATCCACATCATCCAGTGCACCGATGTGTTCGAGGCGCCGGAAGAGCTGACGAGCCTCGATCAGCTGCCGACGGAGTTCCAGGACTCTATCCGTACCATGCTGCAGTCTTCCAACCAGTCCAATGCTTATTACACGTGGCTCGAGGAGCAGCGCAACGCTGCTGACATTCAGATCAACGACATGCCCGAGGGGCTGCCCTACTACGTCGATATGGCGAACTACTCCAAGACGGAGACCTCCACGGATGGCACGGGTGTGACGGCCGTCGATGCCGATGGCAATCCCATCACGCTGGACGAGGGCGCCGCGGACGGCGAGGGCGAAGCCCCTGCCGAGGGCACTGCGGAAGGCGAGGGCGCCGGGGCGCCGGTGGCCGAGGGCGTCGACGAGGGCGCTGAAGGTGCCGAGGTCGCCGCCGCAGCCGCCGCTGACGAGGCCGCTGCTGACGCTGAGGGCGCCGCACCTGCTGGCGATGACGCCGCCGCCGAGCAGCCGACCGAGGGTGCCGCCGATGGTGCCCAGCCGGCTGAGGGAGCTGCCGAATAAGGCGACGCTCCCGCCGCAGCGAGGACGTCCTTGCGAATGAGAGAAGAACGAAGCGCCCGCGCACCCGTGCGGGCGCTTTCTTGTAGGAGGAGAAAGCCATGACGGACCTGTCGCCGCTGCTGCGTATCCGCGACGCCCATGTGCGCTGCGCGGGCCGCGAGATTCTCGCGGTGGATGAGTTCTCCCTTGCCGAGGGAGAATCGGTGGCACTGCTGGGGCCCAACGGCTCGGGGAAGTCGACCTTCATCGGCCTCATCACCCGCGAGGTACACCCGCTGCACCGCGACGAGGCACCCGTGCTTTTTCGGGGCGATGCGCGCGTCACCTTGGCCGACATCAAGCGAGCGCTGGGCGTGGTGTCCTCCACCATGCAGGATCAGATTCGCGTGCATGTGCCGGCCCAGGATATCGTGGCCGGCGGCCTGTTCGGCTCGCTGGGGATACCCCAGCGTTGCACGGTAACCGACGGCCAGCGCGCCCGCGCCCGGGCAATCATGAACGAGCTGGGCATCGGCGACTTGGCCGAGCGGGATATTCTCACGCTATCCACGGGCCAGGCGCGGCGCGTGCTCATCGCCCGGGCGCTCGTGCACGACCCGGACGTCCTCATCTTCGACGAACCCTGCACGGGACTCGACCCCGAAGGAATGTACTATGTTCGGCAAACGATGAGCGCTCTCGCCCGCGCCGGCCGCCCGGTGCTGCTGGTTACCCATTATCCCGAGGACATTGCCCCGGAAATTCAGCGGCTGCTGCTCGTGCGCGACGGTCGTATCGTGGCTGACGGCCCTAAGGAGGCGCTGCTCACCAGTGAGACCATGAGCGGCCTGTTCGGCGTCCCCTTGGAAGTGGTGCGCACTCGCGATCGTTACAGCCTCGTGGACTGCTAGGTCGTGGACTACCAGCGCTGCGCCGCATTTTCCTTCGAAGAGCTTCAATGAATTGTGTACGGCGCATCCTATGGTTGAGGTTCCCCCTTGCGTTTTCCTCCAAACCGTAGCACGGGGCGCCATTTTGGCAGCTGGGTTCGGCCCCCCTGTAGCACGGGGCGCCATTTTGGCAGCTGGATTCAACGTGAGCGACAGAAAGGGCGGTCGTGCTACGGTGTAATCTAGAGTTAACAAATAGTCACAAACAGCTGAACTGGGGAAACTCGAAAGTTGTCAAAGTTAGCAGAAGCAAACTCCGTAGCACAAGGCGGAATAATGTCGTATTGGCGGCAGCGCTGCGGCAAAAAGGGGCTCCGTGCTACGGATTGCGTTAGCGACGACACCAGCGCCAGCGTAAACAGAGAGAAAGGGGCCTGGATACGGGAGTATATCGGAACCGAAAATGGCGGAGGAGGAGGGATTCGAACCCTCGTCACCGGGAGCACCGGTGAAACGGTTTTCGAGACCGCCGCATTCAACCACTCTGCCACCCCTCCGCAGGGGCGATGCGCCGCCTAAAGGGGCGCCATATCAAAGCGAGCCTGGAAGAGGCTCGCGGGATAAGTCTGGCGGAGAGATGGGGATTCGAACCCCAGATACCCTTTTGGGGCATACACGATTTCCAATCGTGCTCCTTCGACCAGCTCGGACATCTCTCCGCATAGCGTCTGCCTCACGAACGTGAAGCGTCTTAGAAGTATAGCGCAGCTGCGCTGCGGTCTCAAGAGGTTTTTTCGTGTGGAGGCTTTCGCCGCAACGGTTCGGCGGATCTTGCGAGGGATGATCCAAGACGCACCTCATCGTCGAGGATGGCTAACCGTTAAACCTTCGGATTCCCCAGTGAGCCTCCATTGTCCGTTTATCTCACGGAGGAACTGCGTACAATAGGCAAAAAGCGTGCTTGTCAAAAGGAACCGCTATGCCCGTCATTGATGCCCATTCCCACATTTATCCCGACAAGATCGCCTGCAAGGCTTCCTCGGCCGTGGGCGATTTCTACGGCGTCGACATGAACGCAAAGAATGCTTCGGCGTCCTCGATGCTCGCGGCGTGCGAAGGCTCGCCCATCACCCATCACCTGGTGCATTCCGTGGCCACGACGCCCGGGCAGGTGCCGATCATCAACGACTTCATCGCCGAGCAGTGCCGCGCCCACGACAACTTCGTTGGCTTCGCTACTATGCACCAAGATTTCGAAGACGTGGAAGGTGAGATCAACCGCGCCATTGATCTGGGACTGAAGGGCGTGAAGATCCATCCCGACACCCAGAAGGTGAACATGGACGACCCTCGGCTCATGCACCTGTACGAGGTCATCGAGGGCCGGCTGCCCATCGTCATCCACACCGGCGACTATCGTTACGACTTCTCGCATCCGCGCCGTCTGAAGCGCATCCTGCACACGTTCCCGAACCTGGTGGTGGACGCGGCCCACTTCGGCGGCTGGTCGGTGTTCGATTACGCCCTCGAGTATTTGGAAGACGAGAACTGCTACGTGGACACGTCCAGCGCCCTAGAGTTTCTGGGCCCGCGCCGCACCGTGGAGCTGGTGCGCGCCTACGGCGTCGAGCGCGTGATGTTCGGCAGCGACTTCCCCATGTGGAGCCCCGTGACCGAGTACAACATGCTGGCCGCCATGCCTTTCACCCAGGAAGAGTTCGAAGCCATCACCTGGCACAACGCCGAGCGCTTTATCGGCCAGGAAATCTAGAAGGCTCCCAGGTACCGCAAGGGGTCGTCTTGGACCTCTCGTATATCTCGCTGAACGACAGACGGAGAACCCTTTGCCCTTGGGGCTGTAGGGTTCTCCGTCTTATGGGGCAGGAGTGCCCCCATTCGGCGCATCGGGGAGGGAGGCAGGTGCGCCAGATTCGGATGTGCGGAACTTACGCCTGTTCAGCGAGATACTTGCCTGTCAGGTACCCATAGGTGAGAGCGGCGGCGTGGCTGGCCCCAGACAAGGTGAAGGGGTAGTCTTCCACAAAACGGCCGCCTTGCACGTTGCCGACGGCAAACAGACCGGGGATGGGGTTCGAGTCATCGTCCAGCACGCGCGCGTTGTCGTCGGTCACAAGGCCGCCCATGGTTACGAGCAGGCGCATGCAGCTTACGTCTTCCACTGAAGTGTGCTTGAGCATATCGTAGGTGATTGCATAGAACGGCGGGTCCACCACAGGGAACATCTTCTCCGCAGCTTTGCCGAAGTCCTCGTCGACGCCCTTCTCGCACAGCTCATTGTAGCGAGCGACCGCGGCGGACAGGTTCTGGGTGGCATCCGCGCTGAGCTCCAGTTGGGAGGCGAGCTCTTCAAGCGTGTCGGCTTGGGCAGAAAAACCCTCGCCGTCGCCGTAGCTGCGGATGTTCTGCATGACCATCTCAAGCATCGGGTATTGCTCGGGCCAGTGGCTGTCTATGATTTGGAAAACCTTGCTGCCCGGTTGGTTCTGCATGACCTTGGCGATATTGGTCATGCTGAGATCCTCGTTGGTGAAACGCTCGCCATGCTCGTTGACTTGCAGGAAGAACTCCTGGCCGAACTGAAGGATGTGAGCCATTACCGCATGGGGCCCCACGTCCAGGTGGCCGCCGACGTCCATGCCCATCTGCTGGCCGTCGCCGGTATCGGCGGGGTTGCCGTCGTGATCCGTCACCTCGTATGAGAACAGGAATTTGTCCTGGTTCTTCAGAATCCACGGAGCATACTGCCCCAGCATTTTCTCGTTGTGCGAATAGCCGCCCGTGGCGAGCACCACGCCCTTGGAGACACGATAGCGCGTGTAGCCCTCGCCCTCATCATTGCGGCAGATCACGGCAGTTACCTGCCCGTCGGTCGCCTCGAGCTTCACAGCCGGAGAGTAGAACTGCACTTGCGCGTTGCCCGTGGCCAAAGCCGCATCCACATTAGCCTGCAAAACGGGCGTATGGGTCTCGTCGCCGCCGCTGATGCAGCAGCATCCGGCGAAGAGGCGCTCGTGGTCGATTCCGAAACGGTAGATGCCGCTCGTGAGCGTATCGGCGCAGACGAACAACTGGCTAGGATCTTCGGGAAGCTCGTCTTCCATGCCGAGCCACAATAGGCCGTCATATGCGGAGGTGTACCACTCGAAAGCCTCTCCGCAGTTCTTCAGCCACTTCGTGGTTATGCGATAGTCTGCGCGATGCGACATTTGCGTCATGAGCTCGTTGGCCACCTCGGTGGGGCTGATGTCCTCGATTCCGATGGAGCGCGTCTTCTCGGTGCCGAAGGCGGCGAACATGTTCGAGCGAGCACTGGGCTTGCTGCCCTTCTCGACGCCGACTACCTTGAGTCCTCCTTCAGCAGCAGAACGCAGGGCTCCCACACCCGCCACGCCCAGGCCGACCACGCACACGTCGCAATCGACGGTCTCGAGGATTTTTTCCTCGGGGATGTCGGTTTCCACCAGGGTGCCAGTGTCAGCGAGGGCGGTCTGGTCGTCGCCAGCTGCCTCGGTTGGCTGTTTTGGCGCGCAGCCAACAAGGCCCGCGCCGGCCGCTGAAGCGCCCGCCAGGCCCAGGGCCGTTAGAAACCCGCGCCGGGTCATTGCCCCCGCGCTCTTTTCCTCCATTGCCATAATTTCCTCCTCTTCCGTTGTACGGCAAGATAGTGTCCATATCACCGCATTTTCGGAGGCGGCGAAACAGGAGAAACGTATGAAATAAGGGAAAACTCTTCTCCTACGAAACGTATGAATATCTTTTGAACAGGGAGAACTCTAATTTTCTCGAACAGCTTCAACGAGAGAGATAAGCTCCTGGCGCGAATGGACGTCGCATTTGGTGTAGATGTGCTGCAGGTGAGATTTCACCGTGCTCTCGCTGATTACGAGCTTCTCTGCAATGTAGGGGGCGCTTCGTCCGACGATATAGAGATTGAACACATCGCGTTCGCGAGCAGTCAGGCCCATGCTGTCGCCGAATGATTCAAGGGGACGACCCGAGAGCGAGGTGAGCTTCGCGCCGCCGCTTGCGGACAACAGCAGCGACACGGCTCGATCCTCCAGAATCCAAATGGATGCCACGACGAGCAGAAGGGCCATGAAGAGCATGGCGACCCTGCTTGCGATGTGGAGTCCGAAAAAAACGGAAGCTAGCAGGGGGAGGGATCCTAAAGTCCCCACACACCAGGCAGTGGCTAAGATTCTCACACGAGTACCAGGATACAGCCTCCCCAGGAGTAATCCCATGTAGAGGGCGCCGCATTCCAAAAGAGAGTATGCGATGCCGGCCAACACGTAGGCAAGGTAGGTGAGAGTCGATGAGAACAGCACTAAGATAAGAGCGACCAGCGAAAGGGTTGCAACCACTTTCGTCCACACCGACAGGTTGAAGTCCCGGCCGCGGTTAAAGAGCCAGAGCACGAGTGCGAGCGATATGGCGGTAATGATGACGGGGAACATCTCGCCTTCTGCCTGCTGCAGGAAGACCGAGTACTGTAAGGATCCCACCACCAGTCCGATAACAAAGAAGCTGCAGAGGATTTTCGCCAGCGAAGACGGCTCGAGGGTAAAAGACCGCTCGGTCTCCGATGCGGAAGGCGCGGGGCGCTGGATGAGGCAAAGTGCCACCGCAGAGGCTGCCACGCTCATGCCGGCGAGGGCTTGGCACCATGACGCAGACAGAAGCGAGGGGAGAATCGCCGCCGCCGATGCGAGCACCTCGATCTCTATCATCAGCTCGACAATGCCGATATCGCGCTGGGCGCAGACTGCCGCCAGCCAGCAGAAGAGAAGAACGGTTCCCCCGGCAGACATGAGGATGAGTCCAAAAATGGAGAGGGGCTCTCCCGTGCCTTGCACGGCCAGGCCCATTAGGCAGCACGAGGCGCTTGCTATGGCGAGGGGAACACTCGCAAGCGCGCGTCTCCCTCGGTTGCCCGCGATGATCAAAGCGCAAGAAACGAGGGAGGCGACGGCTACGTCTACAATGGTCGCCGGCACGCTGCCTTGTCCCAGGGGAAGATGCCAGGAAATCTCGCAGGGCGCCTCAAATGACTGGGCCGCCAGAAGGGCGGAGATACCCGCCACAGCTATCAGGAGATTTCTGCCGAGCCACCGCCCATGATTGCGCTGCAACGGTATGTCCCTTCTTGTTGTGGCCCTCGATCATATGGGGACATTATACATGAGGCCGTCGCTCGATCGAAGGGCGGCCCGAAGACCGCCCGGATACGAAGCTCTCGGGGCCGCCCGTTATTCCTCGTCGGGGCGGTCGATGGCCATGCAGATGCGGTCGATGCGGAGGCGGTCCATGGCGAGCACGGTGAACGTCACCTTCGTGCCGCGCTCTTCCAGCACCGCCACGTCGCCCTCCTTGGGAATGCGGTCGAACAGCGACAGCAACAGGCCGCCGGCGGTTTCCACGTCGTTGGCTTCTTCGGGCTCGAAGCCGAGCAGTTCCACCAGGTCATCAATGGCGAGGGTGCCGTTGATCTGGTAAGTACCGTCGGGCAGTTCCTCAATGTCATCGTCGGTGTCGTGCACGTACTCGTCGTCGATGCGGCCGACGATCTGCTCCATGATGTCGCTCATGGTGACGATGCCCGCTGTGCCGCCGTGCTCATCCACCACAACGCACATCTCGGTGCGACCCTCCTGCATGGCCTGCAGCAGCTTCGCGATGGGCGCGCCCTCGGGCACGGGCGGCAGCTCGCGAATCTTCCAATCGCTCATGGGCGCGTCCTTGGGCACGTCCACGAGGTCCTTGGTGTGCACGAAGCCGACGATGCGGTCCTTCGAGCCGTCGCACACCGGGTAGCGCGTGTACTTATACTGGCGCACGATGTCCCAGTTCTCTTCCAGCGTGTCTTCCAAATCCAGACAGATGACGTCGGTGCGCGGGGTCATGATGCCCTCGGCGTCTTTGTCGCCCAGATCGAAGATGTTGTCGACGAACTCGTTCTGCTCCGGATCGATGAGGCCGCTTTCCGTGGACTCGTCAATGAGCAGCTTGATCTCCTCGCCGGTGTACACCTCGTGCTCGTCGGCCGGGTCATGCCCGAACAGCCGCATGACGCCGTTGGTAATGCCGTTGAAGATGACCATGATTGGGTAGGTGACGCGGTAGAACACGCGCAAGGGACCGGCGGTGTGCAGGGCGTACTTCTCGGTGGCGAAGATGGCGAAGGATTTCGGGATGAGCTCGCCGACCACTACGTGCAGGGTGGTCACGATGAAAAAGCCCACGGCCACGCAGATGGGGTACACCGTCGCCTCGGGGAAGCCCCAGGCCAGAAGCGGTGCTTCCAGAACGGCGGAGACGGCCGGCTCGCCCAACCAACCGATGGCCAGCGATGCCAGCGTGATGCCGAGCTGGCAGGCCGACAGGTAGGCGTTGATGTGCGTGGTTACGTCGCGGGCGGCCTCGGCGCCGCGGCGCTTCTCGGCGACGGCCATGTCAATCTGGCTCTTGCGCACGCGCACCAGCGCGAATTCCGCGATGACGAAGAACGCGTTCATCAGCAAGAAGAACACCACGAGCAACAGGCATATAGCGGTTTGCATACCGATCAATCATCCTTTCAGGGCAAAAACTCTGTTCCGCATTATAGAGGTGCGGGAGATAACATGAGCGAATCCATAGATGATTTTCCCAAACAGTCGCCGAACTGATACCGCAGAAGATGCCGGCGACGCTCATACTAGGAAAAACAAGCGAGAGCGGGGCGAGAAGCGAGTGAGGTGTTGTGTATGAAGCTAACGCGCAAACAATGGATGATGCTGGTAGTGCTCGTGCTGGGCGCCTTTGTGACGGTGCTGAACCAGACGCTGGTGACGCCGGCACTGCCGTCCATCATGACCGAGATGAATGTCGATCAGTCCACGGCCCAATGGCTGACCACCGGGTTCACGCTGGTGAACGCCATCATGATCCCCATCACGGCGTTTCTGCAGGATCGGTTCTCCACGCGGAAGCTGTTCGTGTTCTCGATGAGCTTGTTTGCCGTGGGCACGCTGTTGGCGGCCGTGGGCCTCAACTTCCCGGTGCTTCTGGGAGGCCGTCTCGTGCAGGCCGCCGGCGCCGGCATCCTCATGCCGGTGACCATGACCGTGCTCATGCTGGTGTTCCCGGTTGATCGCCGCGGCTCGGCCATGGGCATCTTCGGCCTGGTCATCGCTTTCGCACCGGCCATCGGCCCCACCGTGGCGGGCTTCGTCATCGACCAAGCCGACTGGCACATCCTGTTCTACCTCATCTTCGCCCTGTCCATCGTCATCATCGTCCCGTCGCTGTTCCTGATGGACAACAAGGCGCCGGCGAACAAGGGCGACTCGGTGCTCGATCCGCTGTCGCTGGCCCTTTCCACCTTGGGCTTCGGGCTTATGCTCTACGGTTTCTCGGCCCTGGGCTCGGCCGGCTTCACGTTGGTGCCGCTGCTCACCACCGCGCTCGGCATCGTCGGCGTTGTATGGTTCTTCATTCGCCAGACTCGCCTGCCGCGTCCGATGCTGCGCGTCGACGTGCTGAAGAACCGCCGGTTTCTCGTGGGCACCATCATCGGCATGCTCGTGCAGGGTGCGCTTCTGGCCGCCGGCATCCTCATGCCCATTTACGTGCAGTCGCTTCACGGGCTGTCGGCCACGGTGTCGGGCCTCGTGCTTATGCCCGGCGCCATCCTCATGGGCATCATGAACCCGATTGCCGGCAAGTGGTTCGACCGCCACGGCCCACGCCGCATGGCCATCGTGGGCATGAGTTTGCTGACGCTCACCACCTTCGCCTTCGCCATTCTGAACCTCACGTCCAGCATCATTTACATCACCATCGTGTACACGGTGCGCATGTTCTCGATGTCGCTGGTGAACATGCCAATCACCACCTGGGGCATGAACGCCCTGGACAACAAGGTCATGAACCACGGCACCTCCGTGAACAACACGCTGCGCCAGGTGGCGGGCTCGCTCGGCACCGCTATCATCATCGCGGTGTCCACCCAGGTGCAGAACATCGCCTCGCCGGAGCTCGGCGCGGCCCAGGGCACCATGTTCGGCATCAACGCCGCCTTCCTCGTGTGCACGGTGCTCTGCCTCGTCGGCCTGGTCATGACTATCGCCCTTGTGAAGGACAAGCCCGGCGAGGAGGCCGCGGTGGACGAGGAGGGCACCCGCAAGTCGCTGCTCACGTCCATCATGAAGACCGACGTGTACTCGCTGAGCCGGGAGGCTACGGTGGAAGAGGCCATGCGCCTGTTCGTGGAGAAGAACATCTCGGCGGCGCCCATCGTGGACGAGTCGGGCGAGCCGGTGGGCTTCATTTCCGATGGCGACATCCTGAAGCGGCTGAGTCCGCGCAGCAACTCGTTCACCGATCCCATCGTGCTCATCAACAGCACCGTGAACGACGACGAGGGCTACGACGAGAAGCTGGCGAAGGTCATGCAGATGCGCGCCAGCGAAATTGGCGCCGCCAGCCCCATCTGCGTGAGCGTGCACGCGAACCTGACCGATGTGTGCCGTGTTCTGTCCGAGAACCACCTGAAGAAGGTGCCGGTGCTGGAGAGTGGCCACATCGTGGGCATCATCAACCGCAGCGACATCACCCAGTACTCCATGGCCGCTTACCTGGCCGACCATCCGGAGCGCGCCGTCTACTGCGGTGAGGGCCCCTCCGGCCAGCACGAGTGCGTGGAAGAGGCCTGCGAGGAGTGTTAAATTCAAGCAGCCCCGGCGAGCGAGGGCAACGGGGCTGCTTGCGTGTGGGAAGCCGCAGGGTCGGCTTCCGTGCGTATGGGAAGACGCCAGGTGCGCGGGGTGCGATTGTGCGCTTGCTTGCGACGGTGCGGGCAAGCGGCGGTGCGCTGGTGAGGGGCATCCGGTATCTTTACCTCGATAGTAACTGTTTTGTGCGACGGCACGGGCCGTGGGCGGTCAAGCGTCTCCGATCTGCTATCCTATCGAAAACACCCGAGACGTTCGCATCCCTGAGGCGCGAACCCCCTTAGGCGACGACCTTGCCGCTGCTTTTTGGGCAGCGGTTGTGTCGGCGCTTTCGCACGGAAAGGAAGGCCCATGTTCGGAGACAACCTAGAGCGCATCGTCGCGGCCATCGAGAAGAACTACGAGGCGGACGAGATCTTCTTCACCAAGCCCGGCCGCCGCTTCCCCAGCCGCGCGGCTATTAAGGGGCTCATCACCGAGTTGCGCCGCGTACTGTTCCCCGGCTATTTCGGACCGGAGATGTTGTCGCCCTCTACGAGCCCCAGCTACTTCATCGGCCAGACGCTCATCGACATCGAGTCGGTGCTGCGCCAGCAACTTATCTTGGCGCTCACCTATACCTCCGACGATCGCGACGACCTCGTCGGCAGCGGCAATCATTTGTGCGGCGGTTGCACGAGTGACTCCGTGTGCGAGCAGACGGCTGAAATCTGCACGAAGTTCTTCGACGCTCTGCCCGAAATTCAGCGCACGCTGCTCACCGACGTGCAGGCGCTCTACGACGGCGACCCGGCGGCGGGCTCGAAGGAGGAGGTCATCTTCACGTACCCGGGCTTGTACGCCATCTACGTGTATCGCATTGCGCATGTGCTCTACGATTTGGGTGTGCCCATCATCCCGCGCGTGATGACCGAAATCGCCCACTCTTCCACGGGCATCGATATCGGTGCTGGCGCTCATATCGGCGAGTACTTCTTCATCGACCACGGTACTGGCGTTGTCATCGGTGAGACTACCACTATCGGTGACCACGTGAAGCTGTACCAGGGCGTTACGCTGGGCGCGCTCTCCACCCGCGGCGGCCAGCGCCTGGCCGGCGTGAAGCGCCACCCCACCATCGAGGACAACGTCACCATCTACTCCAACGCCAGTGTGCTGGGCGGCGAGACGGCCATCGGCGAGGGCTCGGTTATCGCGGGCTCCACCTTCGTGACCTTCTCGGTGCCGCCCCATTCCCGCGTCTCTGTGAAAGAGCAGGAGATCCGCGTCCGCCAGCCCGGCGAGAGGGACTAATCGACAGCAAGCAGCGTCGGAGGATACCAAACTGGCGATCTTGACAGAGCGCTTGTGGAAACGGCGGGCGTCGCCCAGAAGCCTCTTCGCTAGTCTCGCCTTTACTGCTCGCCGCCGTTGGGTTCTACGAGGTATTCGAAGCCTTCCTGGGTGTATTCGCCGGCGATGCGCACGCGGGGAAGGGCCTCTACAGGGTCGCCCACCTCAACGCGGCGGTTCTCGATGGTGAAGGCGCACAGTACCCCAGCTTCTTCCATGTTAGCACAGCCTCGCCGACCCCCATGTTTTCACGTCTCAGGCCCAGCGAAGCAAATAAAAACCGGGAGCTGCGGAGGGAAGGTTTGTCGGGGACTCTCGACCTACTATGGATAGAAGGTCGAGAGTTATGATATACTGCTAGCAATTCTGAAAGGGGTTGCTATGCCGAACATGCAGATGAACTTTCGTATCGATGCCGAGCTGAAGCGGCGCGGGGATGAGCGCTTTGCTCGGTTCGGCTGCACGCCATCGGAGGCCCTGCGGCGCTTTTACGAGGTGGCGGCGCGCTACGACGACGAGTCCGAGGCAGCCTTGCAGGCGGTTATCGGCCCCGAGACGGAGGAGACCGACACCATGAGCGAGGGCGAGAAACGCGCCCAAGCGGTCACGGACTTCCTGGCATCGCTTCAGGCGCAACGCGAGGTCCTGGGTATTCCGCCAGCTGCCTCGCCTCAGGAGTTCTCGGATGAATATTGGGGCAATCTTTTCTACGAGGCGAAGACCGAAAGACTGGCTGAAAGGGGACTCTGGTGACGGTTGCGGAGAATGCTATTGTTGTAGACAAAAACATTTGGCTCGACTTCTATCTTCACGAGCGGCCCCTTCATGAAGAAGCTACTCGCCTTATTCGCGTTGCGGAGAAATACAACGCCAATTTGGGAACGCCAGCGGATGCTGTCAATGAAGTTTTTTACACCATTGGGAAGTTTTTGAAGCAGCAAGTATGTGAGAACGGTGGCACTGTCGACGAGTGCACGGCCCGTGCTATAAACAACTTCGCGTGGGGGTGCGTCGACCACATGACCGATCTTGCGATATCGGTTCCCATGGACGATCGTACGGCGTGGCTAGCTCGCCACTATCGCGATATCACCTCGGATTACGAAGACGCTTCGGTGCTTGCTTGCTGCGAGCTGAGCAAGGCAAACTATCTGGTGACCCATGACAAGCGCCTGGCTGCCCAGGCCAACATAGCCACCAAAACCGCTACCGAAATGGCCGACCTCATAACCCGCGCCCACGGGGATTAGCCTCCCTGACCAATGCGATGGCCCGGGTGCGATCCTGTGACAAGCTGCCCTGTTTGCGAAGATTGCGAGACATTTTCCGTGGCCTGACAGTTGCCTGTTTGTCGGCGATGCCCTAGCATCGACACAGAGCATGATTAGAGAACGCGCCCGACGGCGATGGTGCGGCGATGGCGATAAGGTGTCGCCCGGTCGAAAAGCAGAAAGGACTCCCATGGAAAACTTCGAATTCGTTTCCCCCACGCATTTCGTCTTCGGACGCGGAGCTGAAGAGCAGGTGGGCGAGAAGCTGGCGGCGGCCGGGGCCAAGCGGGTGCTCGTGCACTTCGGCGGCGGGAGCGCCGTGGCCTCCGGGCTCATCGACCGCGTGGGCGCCTCGCTGGATGCTGCGGGCATCGAGCATTTGGAGCTGGGCGGCGTGCGCCCGAACCCCGAGATCACCCTGGTGCGCGAGGGCGTGGCCCTCTGCAAGGAGGCAGGCGTCGACTGGATTCTCGCTGTGGGTGGCGGCTCGGTTATCGACTCCGCAAAGGCCATCGCCAACGGCGCTTGCGTGGAGAGCGATGTGTGGGAGCTCTTCGAAACCAAGGCCACCGATCACGATGTGCTGCCTATCGCCGTGGTGCTCACCATCCCCGCCGCCGGCAGCGAGGCCTCGAAGAACACGGTCATCTCCAACGACGAGCTGGGCCGCAAGACCGGGTACGCCAACAACGCTCACCGCCCGAAGTTCGCCTTCATGAACCCCGAGCTCACCTTCACCCTGCCGCCCTTCCAGACAGCCGCTGGCCTTACCGACATGTTCTGCCACCTGCTGGAGCGCTTCTTCGACGACGTGGGCGCGGTGCCTGTGACCGACAATCTGAACCTGTCGCTCATGAACACCATCCGCGCCGAGGCGCCGCGCGTGTTGGCCGACCCCGACAACTACGACGCCCGCGCCAACATCATGTGGGCCGGCATGCTCTGCCATCAGGGACTCGCCGGGGTGGGCCGCCATGAGGACTGGGCCACCCACGGTTTGGAGCACGAGCTGTCGGCGCTGAATCCGGCCATCACTCATGGCGCCGGCCTCGCCGTCATGTTCCCCGCCTGGATGGAATACGTCTACACCGAGAACCCGGCGCGCTTCGCCTTCTACGGCCAGGCGGTGTTCGGCCTGACCCCCACCGGCGACGTGGAAGCGGACGCGCTTTCGGCCATCGACGAGACGCGCGCCTTCTTCGCGAGCCTCGGCATGCCCACCACCCTCGCCGAGCTGGATGTGGAAGAAGCCGACATCCCGAAGATGCTGCCGACGCTGGCCCAGAACAAGGGCGTCCCCTTCGGCACCTTCAAGAAGCTCACCCTGGAAGACGCCGAGGCCATCTACAAACTGGCGCTGTAGGGGGCGGGGTTCGGAAGCCTAATTCTCGAGCAGCAGTTCTCCGTTGTCGAGCTTCTCCTGCAAGTAGTCGCGGAAGTAAGGGAGGTCGAACCCCACGAGGCCGCGTGCGCGTTTGCCAATGATGCCGGCGTCGATAAGCCGCTTGCGGTACTGCGCCACGACGGAAGAGGAACGCCCCAGCCGCTCGACGAGATCGGCGATGCGGCTGTCCCCTTCATCTTCCAGCATAGCTGCGGCGAAACGAAGGTCGCCGGGGGAGAGCTCGGCGAAGGTGGCGTCCAAAATACGGTAGGTCATTTCCTGCTGTGCGATGGCGATACCGCGCGCGAAGTCGGCCGAATCGAGTGTGCTAGCCCGGGGATTTTCGTCCCAGGCGTAGTACCCGACAAGCTGGAGCATGAAAGGAAAGCCGCCGATGGACTCCGTCGCTGCAGTCAGCGCCGCTGCGTCAACGTTGCGGTTGCCTGCTTGGGCCGTGCGCACGAGCGCTGCGGAAACCTCGCCGTCGGGAATGCGGTCAAGCGCCCTGCGGTTCGAGCGCCGGAGAAACGACACGGTCTTGTTGTTGAGCAAAGATGAGATGTTGTGCGGCAGTCCTGCCATGAGGAGCGCTACCTTGCGCCCCTCCCGAACAAAGTGCTGGTAGAAGGCGGCGAGCTGAACCATTTCGTCGAGCGTCGGATCGACTTCGTCGACGGTGAAGAGCACGCCGACTCCTTGGGGTGAAAGGATTCTCCTCGATGCCCACAATGCCTCCTTCTAAGTTTTACTAAGGAGTTCTAAGTTTCACTAAGTTTAACTAAGTTCTTCTAAGGAGTTCTAAGTTTCACTAAGTTTCTCGATTCGGAATGAGGTTGACTTTTCAGCTGCTGATGTCGGGATACCGTTACCTATATAAAAACGTGGTGAATCCCAAAATTCTCCTATGCAAAAACGTGGTGATTTGCAAAAATAACCTATGCAAAAACGTGAATCACCCTGAAAGGATGCCATGAAGCGCCAGGCCATCGAAGATATGAAGCGCTGGAAAGAATCTCCTCGACGAAAGCCGCTCATCGTGAGCGGAGCCCGGCAGGTGGGGAAAACGTGGCTTATGAAGGAGTTTGGGCGAGCGTACTTCAGGGAAACGGCGTACATCACCTTCGATGACAATCCCCAGCTCATCGCCGCTTTCGAAGGATCGTTGTCGCCGAACAGGCTCCTTCCCATACTCCAAGCTGAAGCAGGCGTCCGCATCGACAAGCATACTCTGCTCATTCTTGATGAGATACAAGAATCCCCTCGCGCCATTCAATCGCTCAAGTACTTCAACGAGCAAACTCCCCATATTCCCGTTGTTGCGGGCGGATCGGCGCTCGGACTTGCGTTGCGGCGGGGGAAGCGAACGGAAAATAAGCCGCAGGCGCGGGCTTCATTCCCTGTGGGGAAAGTGAGCTTTCTCGATCTCTACCCTCTCAGTTTCCGGGAGTTTTTAGACGGTGTTGGTGAGGAATTGTTGGCTGAATTGGTGTCTGATCTTGACTGGGATGCCATGGCCCCGTTCCACGACCGGTTGATCGAGCTGCTGAAACAATATCTATTCGTAGGGGGAATGCCGGAGGCGGTGCTTTCCTTCGCAGAAACGTCGGATCCAGCGGAGGCGCGCCGTGTGCACAGCGAGCTCTTGCGCTCCTACAACGCCGATTTCTCAAAGTATGCCGACGATGCGCTAGCAGAACGGATTCGTCGTGTCTGGCGGGCGGTGCCGACAAACTTGGCCAAAGAAAACCGTAAGTTTATGTTTTCCAAGATACGGGAGTCGGCGAGAGCCCGGGAGTACGAAGATGCTCTGCAATGGCTGACCGACACCTCGCTTGTGTGTCCCTCGAGTTGTGTGAGCGTGCCCGAGTCGCCTCTTGCGTCTCATGAAGACGAGGGAGTGTTCAAGGTCTATGTGCTCGATGTGGGTCTACTTGGCGCAATGTGCAACTTGAGTGCCCGAACTATTCTCGATAGCGAGGCGTTGTTCAGTTCATTCAAGGGGGCGCTTGCAGAGCAGCTCGTTGCCCAAGAACTGCTTGCGAGCGGCCAGGCGGGCAACAAAGTGGATACGGGCAACAAGCTGCACTATTTCATGAACCAGTCGACGCGCACCGAAATCGATTTCATCGTAGATGGAAACGAGCGAGTGCCGCAGCCCGTGCCCATTGAGGTGAAGGCTGGAACCAATCTGAGGGCGAAAAGCCTTGCCGCTTTCGTCAAAAAGCATCTCCCAGTACTGGCCTTGCGCACTTCGTTGGCCCCTTTCTCACGTGATGGAGTGATTAAGAACGTGCCACTGTACGCGTTCGGTGCCTATTTCCACAAGGAGATCGCAGGACAATGACAACGCTCAGGCTGCCACGCAGGGGAGGGAGATACGTGGCGGCCTGTATGGGGAAGAGCGACTAGACGAGAGTAGCCGGCGGTTTTGGTGACTATCCTTGTTCTCGCGCTATGCGGCTAGGTAAACCGCAGCAGCGTTGGCGGCGTTGCGGCCAGAGTTGACGTTGTTGTTCCCTCGCACGGCACAAGGCGCTCGGCAAGATCCTCGACGTGGGTAATTACCACCTGGAGAAGGGATACGTCCTCGGTGCGACAAATGTCTCCCAAAAGTCCAACTTCCTCAACAAAAATGATCCAACTTCCGTAATGAAAACGATCCAACTTCCGCAATCACCTCGCTGACGTGGTATAGTAGGCGCACCGATCGATCATTGATGGAAGGGGCGCGCCATGGTGGAGAAGGACGAAGAGCGACAGGAGGGCTATTGGCCGCGCGTGGCCGACGCTGTGCTTCAGCGGGCGCTTCGGGCTTCCGGCGCCGTTCAGATCGTCGGCGCGAAATGGTGCGGCAAGACCGAGACGGCCAAGCAGCAGGCGCAAAGTGCTGTGTACCTCCAAGATCCCGACGAGGGTCCCTCTCTGGTCGCTTTGGCCGAAGTGCGCCCGTCGGTGCTCTTGGAAGGCGCCGAGCCGCACCTCATCGACGAATGGCAGATGGCGCCGCAGCTGTGGGATGCCGTCCGTTTCGCGGTCGACCAGGGGAAGGGCAAGGGCCGGTTCATCCTCACCGGTTCGGCTACGCCCAAGAAGAGACCGAAGCATTCCGGCGTGGGACGGATATCCCGTATGCATATGCGCCCCATGTCGCTCTTCGAATCCCGCGAGTCTACGGGCGCGGTCTCGCTAGCGGGGCTCTTCGATGGTGCCGCCGAGGTGGGCGCCATATCTGATCGCTCCATCGAGGACATCGCCTTTGCGCTCTGCCGTGGCGGTTGGCCGGAGGCCGTGCTGGAAAGCGATCCGGAGATCGCCCTCGACCAGGCTAAGGATTACGTTGCCGAGCTGCTCGACTCGGACATCGACGAGATGGACGACAAGAAGCGCAACTCGACGTGGCTGCGGGCCATTCTGCGCTCCTATGCGCGCAACATATCCACCGAGGCGAGCCAGGCGACCATCGCGGCGGATATGGGAGGAGAGCCGCCTTCGGAGAACACGGTCGCCGATTACCTCGACGCGCTCCGGCGCACCTACGTTACCGAGGACTTGCCGGCGTGGAATCCGGCGTTGCGCTCCAAGACCGCCGTGCGCACCAGCTCGACGCGGCACTTCTGCGATCCGAGCATCGGGGCGGCCCTGTTGGGCGTGTCTCCGCGGAAGCTCTTGCTGGACTTTAGTACCTTCGGGCTGTTTTTCGAATCGCTGTGCGTGCGTGATCTGCGCGTGTATGCGGCCAAGCTGCGGGGAACCGTCTACCACTATCGCGATAAGACGGGTCTCGAGGCCGACGCCGTCGTCGTCTTGGACGATGGTCGCTGGGGGGCCGTCGAGGTGAAGCTCGGCGAGAAGCAGGTTGAAGAGGGCGCGGCCCACTTGTTGAAGCTCGCCTCGCGTGTTGACGATTCCAAAGAGGGAGCTCCCTCGTTCCTTATGGTGCTCACGGGCCAGCAAGCGGCCTATTGCCGACCGGACGGCGTCTACGTCGTCCCGATAACCTGCCTGGCCCCGTAGCGAGAAGGTTGTCCAAAAGCCTTTCTCCGCCCTGTTGGGGCTCCGAAAGAGTCTCGGATTTCTCAGCTGGCGGTCAGAGCGCGTCGTTGCTGCGAGCCGTCGGCGCAGCGTCTTTTGGCCCTTCTTGTCGCCGATGATTTCGAGTCTCTGGAAGCAGGCGATATCGAGGTGCTTATCGCCGGCTTTGGAGGGCATTGCGCGGCTGGGCTCTCCGAGGTGTTCGGCACCGATTGGGCCGATGGGGCCATCGTCGAGGCTCTCGGATGCGGCGAGGCGGCAAAAAGGATGGGCCACTCTGCTGTTTCGTGGGACATGCTGGGCCCAGATGCCTTCCGTGTTGCCCGACAAAACGGCTGGCTGCTCGAGCGCGCCTGCGCAGCGGGCCTTGATCGACTCGCTGCCTCCGATGCTGAAGCAGGCTCCAATCTCGTCGAGAGCCTGCGGGTCTACGTGGCTTGCGGCGGTGACGCGAACGCGGCGGCTGAGCGCCTCTGCCAGCACCCCAATTCGGTGCGCAACCGCGTCAACCGTGCTCGCGCGGTGCTGGCGATGGAAGACGCCACGGACAAGCAGCTGTTCGCCTACCTGTCGATGATCTTCCTCTAGGCACCTCGCTTTCGCAGAGCGCTGCGTGCGACAGGGCGCGGCTCGTTTGCGCCGTGGGCGGCCGCAAGCCTCGTTGTGGGCGCCCACAACGGGCCGCCTGAGAGCCTGTGGCCGCCTCCACATCCTGCTTCGGGTTCGCCTTTTATGCTGGACTCACGTTCCTAGCGGAGACCGTGGATCAGCGAGAAGGAGAACCCCCATGGAAATCAAGGATTTCGAAGTCGAGCAGTGGATGAACCTCTGGGAGACGAAGTGCACCTACAACGTCGCCGAGACGTGCGTGTACTCGCTGTCCCTCGACCAGCTCTTCGAGCTGACCGGCGGCGACAAGCAGGCGTTTCTGGACGCCTTCGCGGCGCGCCGCCTCACCTACGGCGACATCGAGGGTCGCCCCGACCTGCTTTCCGGCATCGCCAAGCTCTACCGCACCGTGGCGCCCGAGCACATCATCCCCACCCACGGGGCCGCCGGCGCCAACGCACTCGTGCTCTCGACGCTGGTGAACCCGGGCGACCACGTGGTGTCGGTCATGCCCACCTACCAGCAGCTCTACTCCATCCCCGAGATGTGCGGCGCTGCGGTGGACGTGCTGCATCTGGAAAAGGAGAACGGCTACCACGTGGACGTGGAGGCCCTGGACGCCCTGTGCACGCCGGAGACGAAGGTCATCTGCATCAACAATCCCGACAATCCCACGGGCGCCCTGATCGACGGCGAGACGCTGCGGGCCATCGTGGAGGTGGCGCGCAAGAACGACGCGTGGCTGCACTGCGACGAGGTGTACCGCCACCTGAACCAGGCCGACGAGTACGCCGAGTCGGTCGTCGACCTTTACGACAAGGGCGTCGTCACCAGTTCCATGAGCAAGGTGTGGTCGCTGGCGGGCATCCGTCTGGGCTGGTGCATTACCAAGGACGAACAACTGCGCCGAGACCTTCTGTCCCATCGCGACTACAACCTCATCTCCTGCGGCTTGTTCGACGAGGCCGTGGGCGCCTACGCGCTGGCCCATGCCGACGCCATCCTCGACCGCAGCCGCCGCATCGTGCGCGAGAATTTGGCTACGCTTTTGGAATGGGTGGAATCGGAGCCGCACCTGTCCGTCGTTCCGCCCGAGGCCGGCACGACGGCGCTCGTCTACTACGACTACGACATCCCCTCCTACGATTTCTGCACCGATATGGTGAAGTTCAACGGTGCCTTCGTCACGCCGGGCGACTGCTTCGAGGAGCCGAAGAGCTTTCGCGTGGGCTACGGCTACTCCGACGATACGGCCAACTGCGCGAGCAACGGCGAGATCGAGCGCGGACTGGCTGAGGGCGCCTTCGGCCTGGATCATGTGCTCGGCGAGCTGGGAGACGTGCTGGTGGGGAAGGTGCCGGGCCGCACGAGCGCCGAGGACGTCACGGTCTTCGACTCGGCGGGCACCGCGCTGCTTGACATTGCCTGTGCCAAGATCGCCCTGGACGCCGCCGCGAGGCGCGGACTCGGCACCGTGGCAGAGCTCTAGAAGGTATTCTCAGGTGGTTTAGAGTTAATTCTGCGCCGTAGTGCTTTTTCCCATGGGCTTGTTACCAATCGGAAATACTAGACGCGTTATGGTGTATCGGTTAGCGTCAATACAGGAAAGAGAGAGCTATGGGGCGTTTGACCGTTGAGGTGGCGGCGCGGGCCGATGCGCGGACGGGGGAGTTCGTCGAGGCCTTCGCCCGACGCGTGGAAGCCATGCCGCCGGGCCAGTGTCCGGTGGGGATGGTGCTGGGACAGTTGCAAGCGAGCGCCGCGCAGACCTGCGGCAAGTGCACGCCGTGCGCCCAGGGCATGCCGAAAATTGAGGCGCTGCTGGGCGATGTGGCCGCCTTCCGCGCCACGGCGGCGACGGTGGATGAGATCCGAGATGCGGCCACGCTGCTGCGCGACACCGCCGATTGCGCCGTGGGCTGGCAGGCGGGGGCGATGGTGTTGGCGGGGCTCGACGCCTTCGCCGAGGAGTTCGCCAGCCACGTGGATGCGGGCACCTGCGCTCCCGGCACGCGCCAGACGGTGCCCTGCGTCACGCGGTGTCCGGCCCATGTGAACGTGCCGGCCTACATCGCGCTGGCCGAGGAGGGCCGCGTCGCCGAAGCGGTGAAGATGATCCGCAAGGACAATCCCTTCCCTACGGCCTGTGCGCTCGTGTGCGAGCATCCCTGCGAGGAGCGCTGCCGCCGCACCATGGTGGACGCACCGGTGAACATTCGCGGCATCAAGAAGTACATTGTAGACACCGTCCCCGCGGATTCCGTGGAAACCCCCGCGCCGCTGGCCCCCACGGGCAAGCGCATCGCGGTGGTGGGTGCCGGCCCCTCGGGGCTCACCTGCGCCTACTTCCTGGGGCTCATGGGTCATGCGGTGACGGTATTCGAACGTCGCAGTCGCCTGGGCGGCATGATGCGCTACGGCATTCCCGCTTATCGGCTGCCTCGCGAGCGACTCGACGAGGATATCCGCGCCGTGCTGGGTGCCGGCGACATCGAGGTGCGTACGGGCTGCGACGTTCAGACGGACGAGATGCGCACGCTGGTGGACGAGTTCGACGCCGTGTACGTGGCCGTGGGCGCCCAGGGCGGCAAGACCCTTTCCATTGAAGGGGCCGATGCGGCCGGCGTTATGAGCGCCGTGGACGTGCTGGAGGCCATCGGCGACGAGCAGTATCCCGACTTCACGGGCAAGAATGTGGTGGTCATTGGCGGCGGCAATGTGGCCATGGACTGCGCTCGCACCGCCGTGCGCGCCGGTGCCGCCTCGGTCACCGTGGCCTATCGACGCCGCCTGGAGGACATGACCGCGCTGCCCTCCGAGGTGGAGGCGGCCATGATGGAGGGCGTGGAAATGCGCTGCCTTCAGGCGCCGGCCAGCATTGAAGCGAACGCGGAGGGCTGCGCGACGGCGCTCATCTGCCAGCCCCAGCGCATCGGCGCGGTGCGCGGCGGCCGCCCGGCCCCAGTGCCGGCCGACAAGCCTGAGGTGCGTCTGGCCGCCGACCTTGTCATCATCGCCGTGGGGCAGGCCATCGAGTGCGCCCCCTTCGAAGAGTTCGGCATGCAGCACGATCGCACCTACCTGTGCGCCGACGCGTGCCTGCAAGCGCCCGGTTTCGATACCGTCTTCGTAGGCGGCGACTGCCAGTGGGGCCCCAAGACCGTCATTATGGCCATCGCCGCGGGCAAGACGGCGGCGGCCAACATCGACGAGCTGCTGGGTTTCCATCATAAGCTGGACTGCGGCGCCGCGGTGCCACCGGCGCACCCCAACGACCGCACCGCCTACGGGCGCGTGCAGGTGGCCGAGCGCCCGGCACGGGAGCGCAAGTGCGATTTCAAGTACGTGGAAGAACCGGTGAGCGCCGAGGAAGCCGCGCAAGAGTGTGGCCGGTGCCTGCGCTGCGACGTGTACGGCATAGGCGCGCTAACCGGAAGGGGGCTGGAAGCATGGTAACTATCACGATAAACGGTCAGGCGGTGGAAGCCCCCGAGGGCACGAGCGTGCTGGACGCGGCCACGGCGGCTGGTGTGACCATCCCCACGCTGTGCTACCTGAAGGACTTGAACTGCATCGGCTCGTGCCGCGTGTGTTTGGTGGACGTGGAAGGCGAGGGGCTTGCGGCCTCCTGCAACACCGCCGTGCGCGAGGGCATGGTGGTGCGCACCGACACGCCGCAGGTAGCAGCGGCCCGGCGGGCGAATCTGCAGGCCATCATGGACGATCACCGCGCGCTCTGCGCCACCTGCGTGCGCCAGGACACCTGCGCCCTGCGCGACCTTGCGAGCACCTTCAACCTGGCAGACGCCCCGGGCCTGCTGCCCGAGCCGGCGCCTTGGGACGCCGATTTCCCGCTGCAGCGCGACAGCAGCAAGTGCATCAAGTGCATGCGCTGCGTGGCCATCTGCGAGAAGGTGCAGCACTGCGCCGTGTGGGACTTCACGGGGGTCGGCCCTTCCACGAAGATCATCGTGCGCGACAGCCTGCCCATCGCCGAGGCCGGGTGCGCCCTGTGCGGCCAGTGCATCACCCATTGCCCCACCGGGGCGCTTACGGCCCGTGACGACGTGAGCCTCATCATGGAGGCCATCCTGGATCCGGCGGTGGAAACCGTGGTGCAGGTGGCGCCGGCCGTGCGCACGGCCTGGGGCGAGGGCCTGGGGCTTTCCCGCGAGGAGGCGACGCCGGGACGCTTGGCCGCGGCCCTGCACGCCGTGGGCTTCGACAAGGTCTTCGACACCGACTTCGCCGCCGACCTCACCATTATGGAAGAGGGCAGCGAGTTCGTGGAATTCCTCGGCTCCGACGCGCCGCGCCCCATGTTCACGAGCTGCTGTCCCGGCTGGGTGCGCTTCGTGAAGCAGCACTACCCGCAGTTCACGGCCCAGCTTTCCAGCGCCAAGTCGCCGCACCAGATGATGGGTGCCGTGGTTAAGAACACGCTCGCCGCCGAGGCCGCCGAGGCGGGACGCCGTCTGTTCGTCGTGTCCATCATGCCCTGCGTGGCGAAGAAGTACGAGTGCGACGTGCCGGAGCTTTCCACGGTGGTCGGCGCGACCCACGGGGCCGGCACGAGCGATGCGGGCCTGGTGCCCGACGCGCCGGTCGCGCCCGAGCTGGCGGCCGAGGCCGCGCCCGACGTGGACGCCGTGCTCACGGTGCGCGAATTCGGCCGCCTGCTGCGCCTGGTGGGCGTCGACTGCACGGCGCTTTCCGAGGCGCCCTTCGACAACCCGCTGGGGCTTTCTACCGGCGCGGCCACCATTTTCGGACGCACCGGCGGCGTCATGGAGGCGGCCCTACGCTCGGCGGCCTACCTCATCACCGGCGAGAACCCCGATTTCAGCGCCTGCGACACTACGGCTGCAACGTCCGAGACGCCCTGGATGTCCCGCGAGCTTTCCATCGGCGACGCCACCGTGCGCATCGCTGTGGCCAGCGGCCTGGAGAATACGTCGAAGCTGCTGGACGCGTTGGAATCCGGGGAGGCCGCCTTCGACTTCGTAGAAATCATGGCATGCCCGGGCGGATGCGTGGGTGGTGGCGGCCAGCCCATCCAGTTCAACAGCGAACTGGCCCAGGCGCGGGCCGGCGTGCTGAACCGGCTCGACGCCGCGGACAAGCTGCGCTACTCCCACGAGAACCCCGACATCGCGAAGCTGTACGCCGATTGGATCGGCGAGCCGCTGTCGCATACGGCCCACGAGTGGCTGCACACCGACCAGGAGAGCTGGCAGATTTGATAGCAACATTGGTCGCGAAGCTTGTGCGCGAGCATACTCTTTCCCTGGACGAGTACGCGGCGCTTATCGATGCCCGGACCTCGGCGCTGGCTGATGAGCTGGCTGGTCGCGCTCGGGAGACGTGCGAGGCCGCCTACGGAGACGCGGTGTTCGCGCGCGGGCTCATCGAGTTCACGAACGTCTGCAAGAACGACTGCTACTACTGCGGCATCCGGCGCAGCAACCGCGCCTGCGAGCGCTACTGCCTGGCTCCCGAGCAAATTCTGGCCTGTGCCGATGCGGGCTGGCAGGCAGGCTTCCGCACCTTCGTGCTGCAGGGCGGGGAGGATCCGGCTGTTACCGACGAGTGGCTTGCCGAGCTTATTGGTGCGTTGAAGGCGGCCTATCCGGGCTGCGCCGTCACGCTGTCGGTGGGGGAGCGCTCGCGGGAAAGCTACCGGCACCTGCGCGCCGCCGGGGCCGACCGCTACCTGCTGCGCCATGAGACGGCCACGGCCGCCCATTACCGGCAGCTGCACCCGGCGGCCATGACGCTTCAGCGCCGCATGGCGTGCCTGTCCGACTTGCGAGAGGCCGGGTTCGCCGTGGGCGACGGCTTCATGGTGGGCTCCCCCTTCCAGACGACGGAGCACCTGGCGGCCGACCTCGCGTTCATCCAGGAGTTTCGCCCCGAAATGTGCGGCATCGGGCCGTTTGTGCCCCATCGCGACACCCCCTTTGCCGCCGAGGCACCCGGCACGGTGGAGCTTACCTGCTACCTGCTGTCCCTCGTGCGTCTGGCGCATCCGACGGTGCTGCTGCCGGCTACCACGGCCCTGGAAGCGCTGGATCCCTGCAGCCGCGAGAAGGGCATCCTCGCTGGCGCCAACGTCGTGATGCCGAACTTGTCGCCGCCCGAGCGCCAGGGCGATTATGCGCTCTACGACGGCAAGCCCCGCTCGTCGGCCGATGCGGCCCGCAAATGGGCCGACCTGGCGGCGCGGCTTGAGCCCTTGGGGCGCCGCCTTGTGGAAGACCGCGGCGATCCCGCTGCAGCCTGGGCTTCGGTTGTAGGTCCTGCTGCGGCATCGGTTGTCTCGCCCGCTCGGGGCGCTGTGGTACTGGCAGCAGCGTCGCGCCCGGTTTCTGCCGCCGCCGCTACCGCGCCTGGTTCGTCTTCCGCCGCTTCCTTTCCTTCGACCTTCCCCCCTGTCCCTTCAACGAAAGTGAACCCCTCATGAGCAGCTACAACGTGCGCTCGCCCCGGGCCGACGAGTTCATCAACCACGAGGAAATCTTCGACACCCTGGCTTACGCCGAGGCGCACAAGAACGATGCGGCCCTGGCTCGTTCCATTCTGGAGAAGGCCCGGGCGAACCTGACGCCGGCCCACGACCACGGCACGACGCTCACCCATCGCGAGGCCTCGGTGCTTCTGGCCTGCGAGGATCCGGAGGTGAACGCCGAGATCCGCCAGCTGGCCCGCGACATCAAGCAGGCCTACTACGGCAACCGTATCGTGCTGTTTGCTCCGCTGTACCTTTCTAACTACTGCGTGAACGGGTGCCTGTACTGCCCCTACCACGCGAAGAACCGCGACATCCCGCGTCGCAAGCTCACGCAGGAGGAGATCCGCGCCGAGGTCGTCGCCCTGCAGGACATGGGCCACAAGCGCCTGGCCATCGAGGCGGGGGAAGATCCGATCCACAACCCGCTTGACTACATTCTGGAGAGTCTTGAGACCATCTACGGCACCAAGCACAAAAACGGGGCCATCCGCCGCGTGAATGTGAACATCGCCGCCACGACCGAGGACGCCTACCGCCAGCTGAAGGCCGCGGAGATCGGCACCTACATCCTGTTCCAGGAGACCTACCACCGCGCCCGCTACGAGGAGCTGCACCCCTCGGGCCCCAAGGCCGACTACGCCTGGCACACCGAGGCCCACGACCGCGCCATGGCCGCCGGCATCGACGACGTGGGGCTCGGCGTGCTGTTCGGCTTGGAGGGCTACGCCTACGAGTTCGCCGGCCTGCTCATGCACGCGGAGCATTTGGAAGCGGTGTTCGGCGTGGGCCCGCACACCATCTCGGTGCCGCGGGTGAAGCCGGCGAGCGACATCGACCCCGACGCTTTCGACAACGGCATTCCCGACGAGATGTTCGAGAAGATCATCGCACTCATCCGCATCGCCGTGCCCTATACGGGTATGATCATCTCCACCCGCGAGTCGCAGGCGGTGCGCGCGGCGGCGCTTCAGCTGGGCGTCTCGCAGATCTCCGGCGGCAGCCGCACGAGCGTGGGCGGCTACGGGGAAGAGACGCGCCCCCACGACACCGAGCAGTTCGATGTGTCCGATACGCGCACCTTGGACGAGGTCATCGGCTGGCTCATGGACGAGGGCCACCTCCCCAGCTTCTGCACCGCCTGCTACCGCGCCGGCCGCACCGGCGACCGCTTTATGGAGTTCTGCAAGAGCGGCCAGATCCAGGACTTCTGCCAGCCGAACGCCCTGCTCACGCTGGGGGAGTACCTGTGCGACTACGCCAGCCCCGCCGTGGCGGAGAAGGGGTGGAAGATGATCGACACCGAGCTCGCCCGCGTTCCCGACGACCGCCGCCGCACCCTGGCCGCCGACTACCTCGCCCGCGTCCGCACCAGCGAGCGCGACTTCCGGTTCTAGGAGGAGTTCGCATGTCTCTGAACGATACCCCTTCCGGCGAGCGCGCCCACATCGTCTTTTTCGGCGTGCGCAACGCCGGCAAGTCCAGCCTGGTGAACGCGCTGACGAACCAGACCGTCTCCGTAGTGTCCGATGTGGCCGGCACCACCACCGACCCGGTGCGCAAAGCCATGGAACTGGCGCCGGCCGGTCCCGTGCTCATTGTTGACGCTCCAGGTATCGACGACGCCGGCGACGTAGGCGACCTGCGCGTCCAGCGGGCCGAGGCCGCGCTGAACGAAGCCGACGTGGCTGTGCTCGTGGTGGATGCCACACGCAGCCTCACCCCTTTCGACGAGAAACTCCTCGCCGCCTTCCAAACGCGCCGCATTCCCTATGTGATTGCGGAGAATAAGGCCGATTTGCTTGCGGAAAGCGGGCGAGCCGGCGCTGCGGAGTCGTCGCTGCCTTCGCCGCGCCCGGGGACGGACGCTTCGGATAGCGAGCCCCTCTCGGAAGGCGCTGACCACAACGCCACGGCCTCCGCCGAAAACGATGGCGCTTCCGCACGGGCCGCCCGCGTGCGCGTGTCGGCGCTGACGGGGGAGGGGCTGAGCGACCTGAAGCGCGCGCTTGCCACCCTGGCCACTGGTGCAGTGGAGGAGCGGCGGCTCGTGGGCGACCTGCTTACGCCCGGTGACGTGGTGGTGCTCGTCATCCCGCTGGATTCTGCCGCGCCCAAGGGTCGCATCATTCTGCCCCAGCAACAGGTCATGCGCGACGCGCTGGACGCCGGCGCCTTCCCCTGCGCCACCGGCGTGGAAGGCCTGCCCGACCTGCTGGCCGCCCTCGCCCGACCGCCGCGCCTGGTGGTGACCGACTCCCAGGCCTTCGGCGAGGTGGACGCCCTTTTGCCGGCGGATGTGCCGCTTACGTCGTTTTCCATCCTTATGGCTCGCTACAAGGGTGACCTGGCCGCCCAGCTGGAAGCGGTGCGCGCTTTGGAAAACCTTACCGACGACGACACGGTGCTCATCGCCGAGGGCTGCACCCACCACCGTACCTGCGAGGACATCGGCACGGTGAAGCTGCCCCGGCTCATTTGCGCTATCAGCGGTGCCGAGCCCCAGTTCGCCTTCACCTCCGGCCGCGACTTCCCCGACGATCTTTCCCCCTATGCCGCCATCGTCCACTGCGGCGGCTGCACCTTGAACGCCCGCGACATGGCCTCGCGCCTCCAGCGCGCCCGCGCCCAGCAGGCCCCCTTCACCAACTACGGCATGACCATCGCCCGCGCCCACAACATCCTCCCCCGCGCCCTCGCCCCGCTGGAATGAAGCTGCTACGCGAGAGGAAAAGCGGTCAAAAACCGTGTGCAGACTGCACGGGTGCCCCTCGCTAGGTCGTTACTGGCCAAAAACGGCGCGCAAACTGCACAAGCGTCTGCAAACTGCACAAGCGTCTCATGATTAAGCCGCTGTTGGCCAAAAACCATGCGTGAACTGTATATAAAGGGGCGTGCCTGACGCTTTTTGGCCAAAAAACCCGCGACAGCTGCAGTATTGGCCCGCGATTTTGAAGGCGTCGCTTCCCGCGTGTCAAGTTTTACCAGGTCAGAATCCCGTTGTAGCGAACGTGCGAGCGCGGAGGAAAGCGAAAGGAGAAAAAGAGCCCTCCGAAAAGCAGTCAGCGCGTATTTTTTGGCCATTTGACGAAAGCGCGGCGAGGCTCGTCTCATCTAGCTTGGCGAGCTTAAGACCATCGACAGGTGCCTGTACGCGGCGAGGCGCTAGAGGAACTTCGTCCCGTCCAGCTTGGCGAGCACCCACCGGTTCAGCCGGATGACGGGGCGCCGCAGGACGAGGCCGAGAATGAGGCTCGGCACCAGGATGGCCGCGAGCAGGCCCATCTGCACGAGGTACTGGTCGCCGTAGATGCCGGCCATGGCCCCTTCCAGCGCCGGCATGGAATGGGCGAAGGGCAGCCACGGGTAAATCTCCTGGAACAGCGGGGCCGACAGCATCTGCACCGGCATGAGGCCGCCGGCGCCGGCCAGCTGCAGCACGAGCCCGATGATGGCCAGCGCCTTCCCGATGTTGCCGAAGGACACCGTCAGCGTGTACACCAGGTTCGTGAACACCACCGATGCCAAACAGCACGCCGCCAGATACAGCCAGAAGTGCTCGCATTCCACGCCGAGGAAGAACACGTTGCCGAGCCCCACGATGAGCGCTTGGGCGAGGCCTATCAGGCAGAACACTCCGTAGCGTCCGAGGTACAACTCAGCCGTCCGCGGCGCGCGCCCGAACTTCCGCGTTAGGGCGGCCTGGCGCGCGGGGGAGACGGACACGCTCATAAGGGCTACCATGAAGATGGCGCCGATCCACAGGGCAAGGGAGGTATAGAAGGGGCTCATGGCGCTGCCGTTGTCGGCCATGGGGTACACCGCGTGACGCTCCAGGTGCGTCGGCGCGGCGAGGAACTGGGCGATGGCGGCCGGGTTGTCGCCGATGATGCGGCGCACCTCGTCGATGTCGCCGGTGTCCAGGGCGTGCCGCAGGTCGTCGCGGGCCTGGGCGAGCTGGCTTTCTGCCGTGCGCAGCGTTTCGGCGGTCTTGCGCAGCGACGCCTCGGCGGTGGCGAGGTTTGCGGCCAGAGAATCGGTGCTGTCGCCCAGGCTTTCCGCCGTGTCCTTCAGCGAGCCGGCCAGAGTTTGGGTGTCGGTGCCCACCTTCTGCAGGCTGTCGGCCAGCGAGGCCAGCTCGCCCTTCAGCTGATCGTTGTAGGTGCTCATCGAATCACGCAGAGCTGCCCGCGCTTGGTTGATGCTGTCGGTCACCTTGGCGTGCTTCTCGTCGATGGATGCCGCGTCCGCGCCAATGGCGTTCTCGGCGGTGTCGAGGTTCGCCTCCAGGGTATCCAGCTGGGCGATGATGCGGTCAAGGGCGCCAATGGCGGGGCTTGACGGATCGGCGCCGGCCAGGGCGTCGCGCATGGTCTGGTAGGCCTGCGCAAGGCCCTGCACGTCCGAACGGCAAGCGGCTAGCACGCCCTGGGCCGCCGCCGGATCGTCCTTCATGGTGGCGAAGGCCTCATCAGCGGCGCGGGCCACAGCATCGTAGCTGGCGTCGGCGGCTGCGAGCGTCTTCTCGGCTGCGGTGCTTGCGGCGGAAAGGCCGTCTTGAGCGCTCGTCAGCCCGTTGCGCGCTTCGCTCACCAGAGGTGCCGTGGCATCCGGTGCCTTCCCTGCCTCCTTTAGAATGCTTGCCGTCGCATCCACGAGTGAGGTGGTGGAGCTCATGAGATCGGCGTAGGCCTGAGCCTGATCGGCCGCCGCTCCTACTTCGCCCACGGCCTCGCCAAGGCGCGACCCCAGGGTTTGCGCGTAGGTGAGGATGCCGTCCCCGCTCATGAACGAAGTGAGGCTGCTCGTGGTGCCCAGGGCCACCGATGCCACGGTTTCCGTGAACGTCTCGTCGATGGTCTCCTGCAGGGTGCTCGCCCCGGTGCCCGTCACACGCTGGGCGATGGCGTTCTCCTTCTCGTTGTCGTAGTAGATGATCCTCGGTTCGGTGATGTCGTCGGTAAACACGGTCATGAGGTCGCGCGAGAACTCCTTCGGGATGACGAGCGCCGCGTAATACTCTCCCGAGCGCACGCCGTGCACGGCCTCATCGGCGCTGACGAACTGCCAGGCGAACTGGTCGTTGGCCCGCAGCTTGCCGATGATCTGCTCGCCGGCGTTAATGGGCGTCGGGATAAGGTCGGAGGTGTAGCCGGCGTCTTCCGAGGCCACGGCCACTTTGATGTTGCCGGTGTTGCTGTAGGGATCCCAGAAGCCGAGCGTCGTGAACCAGGCGTACATGGGCGGCACGAGCGCGAGCCCCATCACCACAATGGCGGCAATGACGTTCCGGAACAGGTTCCGCACGTCACCGATGAAAATGTCCCAAATCACCCTCACGCCGAATCACCACCGATTTGCCCGCTGGCGCGCTTCTGCAGTTCCTCGGTGCTCAGGTTCGCCAGGGCAAGCTGGTGCGCGAGGTTGGTGTCCAGGTATGAAATCACGATGAGATACGTGTCCACCACGATGACCCCCACCACCATGGCCATGAGCATCATGACCCGCGTGTCCACATCGGCATGCACCAGCACCATAATGGCGAAGGTGACAAGCGGCTGCGCGACGAGCGCCACCCAGCCGATGCGCCGCAGCACCGGGTAGGCGCGGTGGAAACGCTCGGCTCGGGCGATGAGAGCCTGGCGGAAGGCGTCGATGTTCAGCAGCGCGCGGACGAGCGTGCGCGTGCGGTATCGGGCGGGCGTCTGCCCCGCGGCTTTGGCGCTGGCCGTGACCGGCTCGGCCAGAAGCAGGTCGGTTGCTCCCAGCTTCTCGTCGAACATGAGGTTCAAATTGAAATCGCAGCGCCCGATGCCCAGCCCGATGGCGAACCCCAGGGGCACGAACAAAAGTCCCAGCAGCAACATGTCGTGCAGGTAATCCATCGCGTAAAAGCCGCCGATGGCCTCGCGCATGGCGTCGATGGAATAGGTGAAGGGCAGAAGCGGGTGAATGACCTGGAAAAAGTCCGGCATCATCTCGATGGGGAACATGCCCGAGGAGCCGGGAATCTGCACGATGAGCAGAATGACCGCGATGGCCTTCCCGATGTGCCTAAATGCGTAGGCCAGCGCGAACATGAGGTTCACGTCCACGAACACCGTGAGCAGCCCCGCGCCGATGAAGGCCGCCGGACTTTCGCACTGAATCCCGAGGGCCAAATCGCCCACGCAGCAGACGAGCCCCATGGCCAGCCCGCACACCACGTAGAACAGCCAGCGTCCGAAGTAGGCCTGCACGGCGGTGAACTTCGGCAGCCCCTCCGGATCGACGCGCAGCTTCACCATGGCCATGAGGATGAAGCCGGCCACCCACAGGGCCAGGTTCGTGAAGAAGGGGGCAACACCGCTGCCGTAGTTCTTCACGGGATACACCAGTTGCGTGTCCAGGGCCACGGGCGCGGCCATGAAGGCGCCGATCTTCTCCGGGTCGGCCTTCAGGTATTCCGCCAAGTCCTTCACGGTGGCGGAGTTCTGCAGCGCGGTCAGGTCGGTGAGCGACTGCTCCAGGTTCGTCTCCATGGTGCCCAGGGAATCGGACGTGGTGGAAAGCGAGGTCTCGGAAGAGGTCAGCGTGTCGCCGAGCTGCCCCAAAATGGCCCGCGCCTCGGCGAGCGAGGGAGTGAGCCCGCGCAGGGCCCCTTCCAAGGTGCCGCAGGCTTCCACCAGGGAATCCAGGCTGGTCGTGATGTCTGGCAGCACGCTGTCCTGGAAGGTGGCCGCGGTGGCGCGAATAGTTTCAGAGGCTGATTGCGCCGCCGTATCCAGCGCGCTCGCCTCGGTTTCCAGGGAGTCGGCCGTGGAAGCCAGGTCGTCTGAGGCCGTGCGCAGGGCGTCGGTGGTGGTCGTCAGCCGCTCGTTGGCGGCCCGGGCTTCGGAGAGAGCTTGCGCGATGGCCGGATCAGCGCCGGCCGCTCCGGCCTGGGCGGTGAGGTCGCTCACGAGCGTCTTGTTGTCGGCCAGCAGCCCCTCGGCCGTGGCGAGGGCCGTATTGGTGGCCGCTTCGGCCGCTGCGACATCGCTGCTCACAGTGCCCAAGGCGCGCTGGGCCTGCGCAGCGGCGCTCGACAATTGCAACGCTCCGTCGGTGGCGTTCTTGGAAAGCGCCGTTCCGTACTCGTTCACGGTGCTCCGCGCCTTCGCGAGCAGTTCCTTCGATTGCCCGATGGCCTCCAGCAGATGTGGCACATCGTCTTGAAGCCCCGCCAGAGTATCGTCGGCGCGAGCGACGGACGTCCGCGTGTCGTCCACGGTGCCGACGAGTCCTTCCAGGGTCGCGTGGGTTTCGCCCACGGTCTCCTTGGCGCTGCGAACGCCGGCGGTGAGGCTGCCCTCGGCGGCGTCGGCCTTCTCTTCCGCCTCGGCCCCCACCTTCTGGGTCGTTTCCACCACCTTCTCCGACACCGTCTTCACGAAGTTCTCGTTGACGGCCGCCTCAACGGCGTTGGCCGCCGCGTCGGTCACCTTGGGCGCGATGGAGGAGGGCTTCTCGTTCACGTAGTAGTCGATGGTCGGCTGGGTGAAGTCGCCGGTGAACACGCTGGCGAAGTCTTCGCTGAAATCCTTCGGGATGACGAGTGCCGCCCAGTAGCGTCCCTCGTAGACGCCGTTTATGGCCGCCTCGGCGTCGGTGAATTCCCAGCCCATCTCGTGGTTGTCGTGCAACTGGGCCACCACCTGTGCGCCCACGTCCAAATGCCCCGTCTCAGGGCTGTCGGCCCCAGCATCCTCGTTGGCCACGGCCACCAGCATATCGGCCGTGTTGCTGTAGGGGTCCCAGTTGGCCGCTACCACGTACCAGGCGTAAGCCGACGGCATGACGATCATGCCCAAGGCGATGACGAGCGCGACAGGGTTGCGCAGCACCCGTTTCACATCCCGCGCGAAAATGGCGAAGATCACTCCCAGATATGTCCGCATCCGCTTCAGCATATGCGCCCGCTTGCGCCTTTCCCTGCCCGTTTGCTGACCTTGCTTGTAATGAGAAAAGTTTCCCACATCAAGTTCTCTGCGCCACGGACAGCGGGGGATTGTCGCTATGCTGAAACGGGTGCTGCGTCTGACGATAAAGTGACGCGCTCCGGTCGCCGTTTGTCCCCGCCGAACTTCGTTCTTGCTCTGCGGCAAGGGGCGAAGCCTCACCGAAGCGGTTGCCCGCGCTGCCCGTTTGTCGCCGTGTTGTGGCTTGAGTTGCGAGGTCGTTGCTTTACACTACGGGCAAGCAACGAAGCGCCGAAGAAGGCGCCCCGTGATGCAGGCCGACGCGCAGGAGGTTGCGCCGCCTGTGAACCTGAAGGAAAGGAGGCCCTCCGTGGCCGATCGCAACATTGAGAACGCGAGTACCGAGGTGCCGGAGATTCCCGACGAGCTGGAGCGCGTGCTCGTCTTCGCCCTGGACGAGGCCAAAGAGAAGATCGAGGGCGGGGAGGACGTCATCCCCTTCACCACGCTCGTCGTGAAGGACAATCTGTTCATCGAGTCGCACCCGGGCGATTCCGCCGAGGAGTGCTTCGAGGCGGCCGAGAAGAACGTGCGCGGCGCCCGCGGGGCCGACTGCTACGCCTTCTGCTACGACGGCTACATTGAAACCGACGATGGCGTGAAGGATGCGCTCATTGCTGAGGGCGGCGTGCCGGGTGCCGATGAGGGTTACGCCATCGCCTACCTGTATGAGGTCGATGACGAGGGCGCTTATACCTTCGAATCCGAGGCCGCCTACATCGGCGAGGCCCCGAACTTCATGGCGGCCCTGAAAGAGCCGGTCGCCTACACCGACGACGAGATCGACGAGCGCTACCGCGACGAAGATGACGCCGAAGAGGCTGCCGAAGTTGCCGAGGCCGCCGACCTCGCCGAGGCTGCTGAAGAGGCTGTGGCCGTGGTTGATGCGGAGGATGCTACGGAATAGTTTGACCGCGGCTCTGCCTGAGTCGATAGGTTTGAACCGAGCGCCAGCTCATGTCTTTGTGGCAGAGCTGGCGTATTTTGTTTGCGGCTTAGGATATGTTTGCCGGATTTTGCCTCTCGATAGAAATAGATGTGAGTTTCGAGCATAGCGAAGGAGAATTTCGGAAATAGATGCGAGTTTCGGGCATAACGAGGGAAGCTTCGGAAATAGATGCGAGTTTCGGGCGCGATTTGGACAAAATCAGCGCGTGCGGTGCGAAATGATGCTCGAAACTCTCATCTACTTCCGGATTTGGGCGGTCACTGTGAGATTTGCCCGGTTCGGCTGCTCGAAACTCGCAACTATTTCCAGAATTCAGCAGACGCAGAAAACTGATGCCTACAAAAAAGCCGGCGGAACTCCGATCCAGTTCCACCGGCTTGTGCCAACAGGGTTGGCAGGTTGCTCATCGTCGCGAGCACGGCGCTTGTTTCAAGGGCAGCGCCAAAAAAGAAGTGAGGCGGCAAGGAGGGGTGCCTCGCCGCCTCGGAGGAGGGGGTAGCGGCATCGAGTGCCGCATTCTGCTTTCAAGGGGATTGAAGCAGAGCGATGGAAGCAGGGGAACTTCCAAATCGCTGAAACGAATTATAGGTCAAGACTTGTTTTGGTCACCATAATGTGCTTCATTTTCCACGAAGAACGGCATCATTTCGGCGGTGAGTAGCATATAACCCCTTGTCAGAGCCCGTTTACCTGCGTCAGAAGCCCGTTCGCCCTCTGAGAATTTTCTTCACATTCAATAAGAAAGTTTCAGATTGCCTGTCTCCCTCCTTTCCGAACCTTTTATCTTCCTTCGTTGATGCAGGGCCCTCGGCATCGGAAAGCGCCTTCTGGATGCACGAAACGATGCGCAGGATGCACGGCGGTGTTATGGACGAATAAGAATGTCACCCCCTGGTTGTTTGATTTTGCCACCCTCTAGGACGCAGGATGCACGGCGGTCGCAAAAGATCATTTGGAAGGGGTTCATGTCGAAAAAGGTTTATCCCTCAAGCAATCTTGTATCATGGAAGGCAGCAAATTCGTGGAAAGGAACTCCTCATGGCCGATCTCGCGCTGCGTTTTGGCAAGGACATGCTCGTCGTTTCGTCGCCGATTCAGGAGGCCCTGCGTCGGGCCGGCATCGAGTCGGTGTGCGATCAGGCGCTCGCGCTTTTGGTGGAGCCGGAAACCATCGAAGAAGCTTACCGCATGGAAACGGTGGCCGGCCCGCAGTGTATGGTCACCCCCGTGGCTGATTTCACGCCGGCGCGCTTGGTGGCCGTTGGCGCCGAGGGCAAAGGCGAAGCGCTGGCCGAGGCGGCCCTTGCGGTCATGGCGGAGTTCAAGCCTCAGCACACGCTTGTGGAAATCGCCCCCTGCGGTTTGCCGCTGGATCCCGACTCCAAGGCGTCGCTTGTGGAAAATCGCGACCAGTACGCTCGTGCGGCGCAATTCTTCGATGGCCGCACCTTTGATGCGTTCTTTTTGAACGGGTTCACGACGGCCGATGATCTGAAGTGTGCGCTCATGGGCCTGCGCAAGGTGACTGATGCCCCCATCATTGCTTCGGTGGATGTGCAGGGTGACGGCGGCTTGGCGAGCGGCCGGGGCACCTGGCGCGAGGCCGTGGAAGTGATGGCGGAATACGGCGCGGCGGTGGCCGGCTTCTCCACGCTGGCCACCCCTGATCAGGCGCGCGGTTTGGCCGATGCGGCCCGCGAGACACTGGAGGCGCGCGGAGCGGATTTATGTCTCATGGCCACGCTGCAGGTGTTCCAGCGCGACGCCAAGCAACAGGGCCCCACGACCGAGAACCCCTACTACAGCCCCGACACCATGATGCCCGCGGCCCTTGAGCTGCGCGCGGCTGGCGTCCAGTTCCTGCGCGCCGCCGGTCAGGCGACCCCGGCTTACACCGGGGTGCTGGCCGCCACCGTTGCGGGCCTCGATGTGGCGCCGGTCCTGTAACGTTCTCGCCGAGAAGCCGCGTTGCCCATGAGCACCCTGCCATACCAAGGCCGTTGCGCCTTTGCGTCTCTGCATCCCGCGGTGACATTCGGCTTCTTCGCGGGGGCTATCGTGCTTTCCATGGTGCTTGCGAACCCCATTTGTCAGGTGATGTCCGTTCTTCTTGCGGCGGCCTGTTATCTGACGTTTCGTGGCCGTGAGGCTTGGCGCTTCATCGCGGGACTCACGGCGGTGCTGCTTGTGGTGACGCTGTCGGCGCCGCTGTTCAACACGCAGGGCGCCACGGTGCTCCTCCGCTGGTGGGGTGGCCGTCCTTACACGTTAGAAGCGCTGGCTTTGGGCGCCTCCACGGGGCTTATGCTCGTGGCCATGATGCTGTGGTTCGCCTCCTTTCACCTGGTCATGACTTCGGACAAGTTTACTTACCTGTTCGGCCGCGCTATTCCGGCGCTGTCGCTGGTGCTCACCATGGTGCTGCGCCTCGTGCCAAGTTACCGCCGCAAAGCCGACGCCCTCATGACGGCACGGGCTTGCATTGGGAAAGGCCCGGCGGAAGGCGCCTCCGTGGCGGCGCGCGTGCGCGACGGGGGCAGTGTCCTCTTGTCGCTGTCGGCCGACGCTTTAGAAAGTGCCGTGGTGGCCGCCGATTCCATGACGGCTCGTGGCTTCGGGCTGTCGGGGCGCACTCATTTCGCGCTCTTCCGCTGGGAGGCGCGCGATACGGTGCTGGTCGTGGCGATGGGCGCGCTGGTGGTTGGCGCAGTGGCCGCGTTCGCCCAGGGAGGGTTCGCGATCACCTACTTTCCGACGATCGTGTGGCCCTCTGCGGGAGCGGCCGTGCTTATGGGGGCCGTTTGCTATGGCGCTTTTCTGGCTATTCCTGCGGTTATCAATTGCGGAGGGAGGGCGTTGTGGCGTTATTCGCTTTCGAAGAGCTGACGTTTCGCTACCCGGAGGCGCCCCGCGATGCCCTTCGCGATGTTTCTGTGGCCATCGAGCCGGGCCAGTTTGTGCTGGTATGCGGTCAGAGCGGCTGCGGGAAGACAACGCTCTTGCGCCAGTTCAAGTCGGCGCTCGCTCCCCATGGGCACCAAAGCGGACAGGTGCTGTTCGATGGCGTGCCTCTCGCCGACGTGCCCGAGCGCGAGCAAGTGGCCCGCATCGGATTCGTCATGCAAGACCCCGATGCGCAGATCGTGACTGACAAAGTGTGGCACGAGCTGGCCTTCGTCTTGGAAAGCCTCGGCTGCGACGAGCGCACCATGCGCTTGCGCGTGGCGGAGATGGCCAGCTACTTCGGCATCCAGCACTGGTTCCATAAGAACGTGGGCGAGCTTTCGGGCGGCCAGAAGCAGCTGCTGAACCTAGCGTCGGTCATGGCGGCCCGGCCCGATGTACTGGTGCTGGACGAGCCTACGAGTCAGCTGGATCCCATTGCCGCCAGCGACTTTCTGGCTACGGTACACCGGATCAATCGCGAGCTAGGGACGACGGTGGTTATGAGCGAGCATCGGCTGGAAGAGGTGTATGGGCTGGCCGACCGCGTGGTGGTGCTGGAGGAGGGGCGCGTCGTCGCCGACGGGGAGCCGCGGGCTGTTGCGGGCCAGCTGCATTGTGCGGTCAGCCCCATGGCATTGGCGCTGCCGGCGGCGGCGCGGATCGCTTGGGGTGTGGAAGGTCGACCGGGTTGTGCCGACGTGGAAGGGGCGCCGTGCGATCGGCCGGGCCGCCGCAGTGGGGAGGGGGCGCCGTGCGCTCCTCCGGCCCGCGCTGTCGGGAGGGGGGCGCCGTGCTCAGACAGCATTGAAGTGCAGGGCTCTTCGAGGGCCACTGACGTTTCTGCATGCACTTCAATGAACTGCGCGCGGACCCCCTCCCCACTGCGGCGGCCCTACTCTTCCATAGTTGAAGAGGGAGTGGCTTTGCAGGTTGAAGTTCCTCTTACGGTGCGGGAGGGGCGGGCTTGGTTGGCTCGTGAGGTAGCCGTTCATCCGCCGCGTCGGTGGGCGCTTCCGGCGGGGGAGGCTTGCGACTCGGCGTCTGCGCGGGTGGCGGTGGAGCTGCGGGATGTTTGGTTTCGCTACGAGCGCGATGGCGCCGATGTGCTGCGGGGAACGACGTTGACTGTGCCAGGAGGGTCGTTGTTCGCGGTAGTGGGCGGCAACGGCACGGGGAAGTCGACGATGCTGCGCGCTATCTGCGGCGTTGCGCGGCCCTATCGCGGGAAGATCACCGTGCTCGGGCGACGGCTGAAGGAGTGGAAGAAGGCCGAGCTGTTCCGCGGCGGAGTGGCTCTGCTTCCGCAAGATCCGCTGAATCTTATGGTGAAGAAGACTGTTCGGGGAGATTTGGAAGAGATGCTGGATGGTCGCGGCCTCACGGCGGAGCAGCGCGTGGCCGCGGTGGGGGAAGTGGCGACACTGACGGACATTGTGCCGCTGCTCGATGCCCATCCCTTCGACTTGTCCGGTGGCGAGGTGCAGCGGGCGGCGTTGGCCAAGGTGCTGCTCTGCGAGCCGCGGTTGCTGCTGCTCGATGAGCCGACCAAGGGGCTCGACGCTTTCTTCAAAGATAAGCTCGCTGCGTTGCTGAGAAGCCTGACCGGCCGGGGAACGACCGTGCTCATGGTGTCCCATGACGTGGAATTCTGCGCCAGCTATGCCGATCGGTGCGCCCTGTTTTTCGATGGAGACGTGGTGACGACCAACCCACCACGGCAGTTCTTCGTGTCGAACAGCTTCTACACCACGGCAGCCAATCGCATAAGCCGTGGGCTCTTCGAAAACGCCGTTACGGTGGAAGAGGTGGTGGGGCTGTGCCGAAGCTGATCGAAGACGGGCGCCCTGCCGAGCTCTCTCTCGCGCGTCGTCGCGCCCGAGTCAAGACGATCCTGACGATTCTTGCGGCGTTGGTGCTCGCGCCGCTGACCGCAGTCGTGGGTATGGCTGTGCCCGGCAACGGCTACTACCTCTCCGGTACGCTCATCGTGCTGTACGCTATCGTGCCCTTCTTCGTTTCCTTCGAAGGGCGACGTCCCACGGCGCGCGAAATTGCCGTGGTGGCCGTGCTGACGGCGCTCGCCGTGGCGGCCCGCGCGGCGTTCATCTGGGTGCCGCATTTCAAGCCCATGGCCGCCGTCATTATGATCGCAGGGCTCGCCGCCGGCCCCCAAACCGGGTTCCTCGTGGGTTCGGTGGCGGCGCTTGCCAGCAACTTCATCTTCGGCCAGGGGCCCTGGACGCCCTGGCAGATGCTCGCCTTTGGAGTGGCGGGGCTCGTGGCAGGGCTGCTTGCCGACGTCCGCGTGTTCCCGCGAGCGAACCTTTCCTGGCCGCGCCGTATTGCGCTGGCAACCGTGGGGTTCGTGCTTATTGTGGGGCTCGTGGGTCCCATTCTGGATACGTCCACGTTCTTCTATCTTTCCACAGCCCCCACGCCGGAGCTGGCCGCGGTGGTGTACCTCGCCGGCCTGCCGGTGAACGCCATTCATGGGGCGGCCACAGCCCTCACGCTGCTGGTCGTGGCGAACCCCCTGCTCGACCAACTCGCCCGCGTCCGCGTGAAGTACGGTTTACTCGATCGGTCGCGCCCCAACTGCCCATAAGTCGCGCCCCAACCGCCTATAAGTCGCGTTTCAGCCGTAGTCGGTTCTCGCGCGAGCCTACATCGTTGACAACTTTCAAGCGGCTCATCGACCACACGTCGAAATTAATTCTGTTCTTTTCTGGTGACGAAAAACACATCTTGTTCGATTGCACCCGAACACTTTCGCGAGTACTATATGTATCCGCCCTTGGAACTGCAAAACACAATATATTGTGGTTCCGATGGTGAATAACCTGTGGAAAGCCTGTTGGAAAACAAAAGCGAAAAGAGGGTCTACCCCCTTGGTAATCGCGAAGGGCAGCGGTAGGGAAAACATTGCCGCGCTTCTGCATGTTGTGGTTGGCAAGGCCGCGAGAAGCGGTGCGAATACGACGCGACAGCCGCGTCGAAGAAAGGATGTAGGAAGTTATGGTCAAGACCATCATCAAGCGCGACGGGCGCACGGCGGAATTCCATCCGGAAAAGATCGCTGATGCGGTGGAGAAATCGTTCCAGGCCTGTGCGGCCATGCAGGGGCGCGACACCGCCGAGAAGATCGCCGCCACCGTCGTCGAGAAGCTTGAGAGCGGCGCCATCGAGGGCACGCCCACCGTGGAAGGCGTGCAGGACTTGGTGGAGGAGACCCTCATCGAGTCCGGCTTCGTGCAGACCGCCAAGGCCTACATCCTCTACCGTGCCGAGCGCAGCCGCGTGCGCGACGTGAACTCCCGCCTCATCCAAACGCTGAAGGACATCACCTTCTCCAAGGCCGCCGATTCCGACATGAAGCGTGAGAACGCTAACATCGACGCCGATACCGCCATGGGTACCATGCTGAAGTACGGCTCCGAATCGGCCAAGCAGTTCTACGAGATGTGCGTCATCGACCCGCGCTACGCCAAGGCACACCGCGAGGGCGATATCCACATTCACGACATGGACTTCTACACCCTGACCACCACCTGCTGCCAGATTGAGCTGCGGAAGCTCTTCAAGGGCGGCTTCTCCACCGGTCACGGCGTGCTGCGCGAGCCCAACGACATCTCCAGCTACGCCGCGCTTGCCTGCATCGCCATCCAGTCGAACCAGAACGATCAGCATGGCGGTCAGTCGGTGTGCGACTTCGATTACGGCCTGGCCGTGGGTGTGGGCAAGACGTACCGCCGCCTGTTCAAGAAGCACGTGGCCGAGGCCGTCGACCTGCTGACCGACATCGCCGACGACCGCACCTTTGCCGAGAGCCTGCTTGCCCGTGTGGAAAGCGAGACCGGCACGGTTGCCAGCCTCGAGATGGCCCCGGAGTTCCGCGCCGCCGTGGTGGCCGGGCTCGTTGAGGGCGGCGTGGATGCCGCTACGGCCGAGCGTGTGGTGGCCTACGCCGAGAAGAATGCCTCCCGCGACACCGACCGTCAGACCTTCCAGGCCATGGAGGCGCTGGTGCACAACTTGAACACCATGCATTCCCGCGCCGGCGCGCAGACGCCGTTCAGCTCGGTGAACTACGGCATGGACACGTCTCCCGAGGGCCGCATGGTCATCAAGAACATGCTGCTGGCCACGGAAGAGGGCCTGGGCTCCGGCGAGACGCCCATCTTCCCCGTGCAGATCTTCCGCGTGAAGGAAGGCGTGAACTACAATCCGGAGGATCCGAACTACGATCTGTTCAAGCTGGCCATGCACTGCTCGGCCAAGCGCCTGTTCCCGAACTTCTCCTTCCTGGATGCCCCGTTCAACGCCCAGTACTACAAGGGCACGCCGGAAACCGAGATCGCCTACATGGGCTGCCGCACCCGCGTCATGGGCAACGTGTACGACCCCGATCGCGAGGTGACGCCCGGCCGCGGCAACCTGTCGTTCACGTCCATCAACCTGCCCCGTCTGGCCATCCGCGCCAAGGGCGACATCGACCTGTTCTTCGATCTGCTCGACTCCAAGCTGCAGCTCGTGACCGGTCAGCTGGACGAGCGCTTCGAGATTCAGGCTCGCAAGCACGTGTACAACGCGCCGTTCCTCATGGGCCAGGGCGTGTGGATCGATTCCGAAAAGCTCTCGCCCACCGACGAGCAGCGCGAGGTGCTCAAGCACGGCACGCTGACCACCGGCTTCATCGGTCTGGCCGAGTGCCTGGTGGCCCTCACCGGCCAGCATCACGGCCAGTCCGCCGAGGCCCAGCGCCTGGGCCTGGAGATCGTGGGCCACATGCGCAGCTACTGCGACCGCATCTCGAAGGAGCGCGGCATGAACTACACGCTCATCGCCACGCCGGCCGAGGGCCTGTCCGGCCGCTTCGTGCGCATCGACCGCGAGCGCTACGGCGTCATCCCCGGCGTGACCGATCGCGACTACTACACCAACGGCTTCCACGTGCCGGTGTACTTCGACATCTCCGCCTTCGACAAGATTGCCCTGGAAGCGCCCTACCACGCGCTCACCAACGGCGGCCACATCAGCTACATCGAGCTCGACGGCGACCCGTCCGACAACCTGGAGGCCTTCGAAAGCGTCATCCGCTACATGAAGGACTGCGGCATGGGCTACGGCTCGGTGAACCACCCGGTCGACCGCGACCCGGTGTGCGGCTACAACGGCATTATCGAGGACGTCTGCCCCAAGTGCGGTCGCACCGAGGACGCTCACAACCAGCCCTTCGAGCGCATCCGCCGCATCACCGGCTACCTGGTAGGCACGCTCGATCGCTTCAACGACGCCAAGCGCGCCGAAGAGCACGACCGCGTAAAGCACGACGTGCCGGCAGCCGAGTAGAACGCCGTCCGAGTAGAGCGTCGCGTCCCAAGCACCCGAGCACTCAAGCGCCCGAGCCTCTAAGTATTCGAACGCCCTGAGGGCCGTCCCAACGACGGCCCTCTTTTTGTCTTTTCGCATAGTAAATGCCACTTCCACCCCGAAATGGTCGACCCGTTTGGGGGTCACTGCGCATTTCTGCCCTCAACTGGCATTTTTCTGCCACTTCAGGCCCGCAATGGCAGAGGCGTCCCGCGCCTGTCGACCATTTCTGCCCTCAACTGGCATTGTCTCGGGAAAATCGGAAAATGGCATTTGCGAAGATGGCACAACGGAAGGATCTTCAGCATGTTGTTCGGACACGTTTCTTGCGGAAGCTGGCGGCGGCTAGGGCGAAGAACAGGGCGAGGAATCCCCACAGCACGGCAAGGTCGAACCCTACGGCGGCAAGGTCGGCGCCGCGCAGCATGACGGCTCGCAGGGCATCCACGCCATAGGTCACGGGCATGAAGGCGCTCAAGGCTGCGAGCCAGTCGGGCGCGCCGGAAAGGTCGAATAGCCCGCACAGCAGAATTTGCGGCACGACGAACAGCAAAATGAGCTGGATAACCTGGAACGGCGTAGCGGCCAGCCCCGATACCAGAAGACCGAGCGCTACCGATACCATAGCCATGGAGACGCAGGTGAATACCACGAGTCCCAGATTGCCTTCGTTGGGGAAGCCGATGAATGTAAGCGCCACCCACAGGATAATGGCCGATTGCAGGTAAGCCAGAAGCCCGAAGGCTAACGTGTAGCCACCGAGAATCTGCCCCGCATTCACCGGCGTGGCGAGAAATCGCGTCATGGTGCCGCCCATGCGCTCGGTGACAAGCGACATGCCGCTGGTAATGAACGTGAACACGAACAGGAAGATGCCGATGAACACCGGTCCGTAGAAGTCGAACATCCGCCAGTCCTCATTGCCGTGGAGATAAACGGTTTCCATGTCCTCTATGGGCAGGTAGTTGCTCACATTCATCGAGAAGTCTTCGGCGGAAAGCGCCGCATCGTCGTCGAAGAGGCCTCCCAACGCCTCGGCTAGGCTGGAGCGGGCTTCGGGAGGCATCGAGACCATCACGCCCGTGAGTGCCGTTCGGGCCTCTTTGCGTTGCTGGCTCGCCTCTTCAATGGTGTCTTCTACTTCTGCTCGTTTGTCGGCAACGGCTGCTTCCATTTCCTCAGCCGCCTTGCCGCGCAACTCGCCCAAGGCTTCGGCGCACGCGGCGAGCACGGCCGCCGACTTCGTGGAATCGGTGCCTTCCAGCTCTACCTTCAGCATGTGCTCGCCTTCCATGGAAAGCACGGCTGCCACGTCGTTGGCGGCGAGCAGCGCGCTTGCCTCGTCGGCATTGGCCTCGGTTATGCGCGCATCGGTCTGCTCGAACTGCGTTTGAAACTCAGCAGGTAAGTCCACGGTGGCGATTTTAGGGCCTACCGTGTCGGCGCCGAGAATAACCGACAGCAACCACAACACCACGAGAGGTGCTACAAACAGCAGCGCCAGCGTGCGTTTATCCAGTGCGAACTGCGTGAGGATGCGGCGAACAATGGCGAACACGCTAGTCATGGTACGCCTCCTTTTCGCCAAGAGACGGCGAGACGTTCGGCTCCGCTGCCGTATCCGGCGACTCCGACTCTTCTAATGCCAGGAAGGCGTCTTCCAAGGTGTTCGTGCCCGTGCGGGCCAGGATATCCGCCGGCGAGGCATCGGCGATCAGCCGTCCCTCGCGAATCATGGCAATGCGGGCGCAGCGCTCGGCTTCGTCCATGACATGAGTGGTCACCACGATGGCGCACCCTTGGGCGGCCAGCGCTTCCAGATGATTCCAAATGTAGCGGCGATGCTCCGGATCGAGCCCCACGGTGGGCTCGTCCAGCACGAGTACGGCAGGCTCGTGAACCAGGGCCACCGCCAGCGAGAGACGCCGCTTCATGCCGCCGGAGTAGTCGTGCACGAGCTTCTTGCGATGTTCGTCCAGGCGCACGAAGGCGAAAAGCTCGTCCATGCGGCGTGTGAGGCGCTCGCCCTTCACGCCGTAGAGCGCCGCGAAGAAACGCAGGTTCTCCTCGGCGGTCACGTCCTCGTAGAGCGCGTCGTCCTGGGGCATAAACCCGATGCGTGCTCGCGCCGTGCGGAAGGGGGCCCCTTCGCCTAGTACGCGCACGGTGCCGGAGGTGGGTACATCCACGCCCATGATGAGGTTCACGAGCGTCGTCTTGCCGCAGCCCGAAGGCCCTAAAAGGCAGAGGATATCGCCCGCCGCCACGGAAAGCGAGATGTCTTTCAGCGCGAGGAGAGTATCGCGTCGTCGCGGCCCGGGGCGCCCGTAGCAGAATTGGACGCGGTCGATGGCGATGGCTGGGGTGCATGCGTTCACTGCTGAACTCCTTTCGCGCATGAGATTTCAGCTATGATAGTAATCCAACAGTCTGTCGGGAAAAACCAGTAAAGAGCGGCGCTCTGTCGGATTACCGCTCGCAAGAAGGAGGCCGTGATGGGACGCCCTCGGAAAGACGCAACAACCCAAGATGTGCGCGAACGCTTGATTGTCGCCATGGCCGATCGACTGATCCGCGAGCCTGCGAGCGCCGTGACGGTTACGTCCCTCATCAAGGAGGTGGGGTGCAATCGCAGCACGTTCTACTACTATTTTGCCGATACCGAGCAGTTGGCCGAGGCGGCCCTTGATGCGGTGGTGCCCGTGGAGATTCCCCGGGCGCTGCTCTCGCTCATCCGACAGGGTGCTTTCTCCCTTAGTCCCGCCACTCCAAACATTCCCGATCTGGTGCAACGCAACGCTCAGGGCATCGATACGCTGTGCGCGGTGCTGAACGGCCCCAATGCGGCGCTCGCGCAAAAGCGGGTGAAGCGCCGTCTTTTGGAAGACGTGCTGCCCGATCTGGGCGTAAGCCTTTCCTCAAATACCGATGACCCGACATCCCGTATCGTCTTCGAATATGCGACGGGCGGCCTTCTGGCCCTTATGGCCTACCGCGCCGAAACGGGTTTCGCCTACCCCGTAGAGACCTTCCTGCACTGCCTCGCTCCCGAAGTCCCCGCCGCCCTGCTCGCCGTCCTTTCGGAGAAAAGGTAGGAAGCTGCACTATCTTCTGGCCTCTCTTAAAAAAGAAAGGTTACGAGCATGTGTGCGAGCTCAACCGCGTGCTTTTAGTTGGAACGCGCCTCGCAGATAGGGGAGGCGTCGTTCGTGCCGAGCAGAACTGGATCGGCGGCAATCGCGGCAATCCGGTCGGCGCCGCCTGCGTGCTCCCCCCAGCTCTAGCTGGCGGCCAGGACGCTTTCGGCTCTGTCCAGCGCCGCCTTGCGCAAGAAGGCCGAGCGCGACTCGCCCTCCTGCTCGGCCGCACGCTTGATGGCGAGGGCAGCCGAGTGAGGCACTTTGAAGCTGATTACGTCCAGGGGCTCATCGGCCAGCCGCGGCCGGCCGACCACCACCTCGCCCGACCATTGCCCGGGCAGCGAGCCCGCCTCGATGGCCTCGGCCATGGCCTCTATCTGCTCGTCGGTGACTACCTTGCCGCTTCTGAGGGTGTACTCCATCGTTTACTTCCTTTCCAGCCTGAGCTCGCGCTTCATTCGTTTTGTTGCCGGCGAGAGCGCATGGATGACCAACGTTGCCCCGTCAGCTAGGACCATGCCAACCATCTCGATCTCGCGTCCAGCGCCGGTAAAGCCGATTGCAACCCAGCAATCGTCGCCTCTTGGCCGCTTTCGAGCGAAGTTGAGCCAAGCGTACGTGACTTCTTCCCTCGACAAGCCGTGCCTGAGGGCATGGGGGTGGATGCGTATCTCGTCCATAGGCGTCTTCCTTATGTAATACTAAATTGTATTATAAAACCCGATGAACCTCAAAGGCGACATCTGGCGAGAAAAGCCTACTCTCTCCGAACCGCAAAAATGACGCGAGAAAGCCCCGTTTTGTTCCCCGCGCCGACCGCATCCGCGTCGCCCGTTGTCGAAAAATCGTGAGTGAATGCCACTTCCACCCCGAAATGGTCGATCCGCTTTTCGCCTAGTGCGCATTTCTGCCCTCAACTGGCATTTTTCTGCCACTTCGACCCCGAAATGGCCGATTGGGGAAATCGGAAGTCGACCATTTCGACCCTCAACTGGCATTCACTCGCGATTTTCCGAAAACGGAGGCCCCGCGGAGGAGCGATTCGCTGGCATTTTCGAAAATGGGCCCCATGCGGTCTGGCTCATCGGCGATTTTCCGAAAGCGTCGCACTGCGCAATCCACATGGCAGAACACTTCTGATGTTCCGTGCGCTCCGTATGGCAGGGCGACCCCGATGACTCGCTTGCCCCGTGCTTCCGAATGGGTTTGACACTTGAAGCTTTTAAGGGTTTTCCAGTTTGCTTGAAGCTTGGAAAAGAAAGGTTGCTGTAATAACCTTTCTTTGCTGGACGGAAAAAGAAATGTTGTGGGCATAGGATTCTATCCGGATCGTTTCCGGCAGCTCAGCGGGGGAATGGGGAAGCCGAAAGGCCGGCGCCGCAGAGAGACCGAGGTGATGCCGGGGGGGGGGGTGCGCAGATCCTCCCGCGCGTTGATGCCGAGCTTGCATTAGACGTGGTTAACGCGAACTGCCGTTTCGGTCAGCGTCTGAGTCAGATGACAGTCATGTAAGAGTCAAGTAAAGCCGCAAACTAGTGATCTGGTAAAACTTCTTGAAGCACCAGGAAATACGGTGAAAAACGGTTTCTCAGTCAAATGACAGTCAAGTAAGCGCTTCGGCCGCGCGGGGCGAGCTTAACGTTGGTGCTTTACCAAAGCTTTTCGGAACCGACAAGGACTCTTTACGGGCGTTGCTCGGTTCTTTTACGGAACAGGGCCATCATGGATGCACGGAAGCGGCTGTTCCCTTGTGGGTCGCTTCCGCGAGTTGAATGGCCCTTGCGGGCGGTGGTTTGTGAACCTGTAGCCCATTCGAACCCCGGTGCCGGTTTTGTCGGAATCCAGGGGCGACTGAGGTCACCCCTACGGGGAGTGGATGCGCGAAGGTTCGGCACCGGCCCGCGCACGTGAAAGGAACGACGTCATGAAAGCATCTTCGGTATCTTCTCGTTTGCCGCGGCGGTTGCGGCGGATGGCGGCGCTTGTTGGAGTAGCGGCCCTGTGCGGCGCGCTGGCGCTGGCGCTTGCGGGTTGCGCGGGCGGCTCGGCCGGCGGCGCGACGGGGGCGGGCGGCTTGGGCGGCACCGACGCTGGCGACAGCGGCGCATCTGCCAGCGGCCCCATCTCGGTGTACTCCCGCGAGGACGGCTCCGGCACCCGCGGCGCCTTCGTGGAGCTGCTCGGCATCGAGCAGGCAGACGCCAACGGCGACAAGGTGGACATGACCACATCCACGGCCGCCATCACCAACTCCACGGCCGTCATGATGACGTCGGTGGCCGGCGACCCCAATGCCATCGGCTACATCTCGCTTGGCTCGCTGGACGATACGGTGAAGGCGGTGTCCATCGACGGCGTTGCGCCTTCGGCTGCGGCTGTGAAGGACGGTTCCTACGCCATCGCCCGGCCCTTCAACGTGGTGACCAAGGGGGATCTGTCCGCCCCGGCCGCCGATTTCTTCGCGTTCATCATGAGCGCCGACGGTCAGGCCGTGGTGAGCGACAACAACTACATCGCCATCGACGATGCGGCCGCCCCCTTCGCTTCCAACGGCGCCAGTGGGAAAGTGGTCGTGGCTGGATCTTCGTCGGTCACGCCGGTCATGGAGAAGCTGGCCGAGGCCTTCCAGGCGGCTAACCCTCAGGTGACGGTAGAGGTGCAGCAGTCCGACTCCACCACGGGCGTGAACATGGCCGTCGATGGCACCTGCGACATCGGCATGGCCTCCCGTGAGCTGAAGGATTCCGAGACGGGCGCGGGCGTTCAAAGCACGGCCATCGCCCTGGACGGCATCGCGGTCATTGTGGCCCCGCAGTCGAGCGTCGACAAGCTGACATCTCAGCAGGTGTGCGACATCTACACCGGCGCGGTCACCAACTGGGCCGACGTCGCTTAGCGCCCAAGCGAGTCTGACCATGTTGTTCTCTCTGTTGAGCGAGCTGTCGGCGGGTGCCGCTGGCGGTCCCGGCGCCCCCGGCGCCCCTGCGGCCGGAGCCCCCGGCGGCGCGGCCTCCGGCACCCCCGCACCTGTCCGCGCCCCCAAGCGCCCGCATGCCCTTCGCGAGGGCGTCGCCCGGGTCCTGTTCGCCACAGCGGCGGCCCTCTCCATCGCCGCCGTGGCGCTGATCTGCCTGTTCCTGCTGGTCAACGGTGTGCCGGCCATGGCGAAAATCGGTCTGCCGGAATTCCTCTTCGGAATGACCTGGCGCCCGGCCAACGACCTGTTCGGCATCTTCCCCATGATTGTGGGCAGCCTGTACGTCACGGCCGGCGCCATCGTCGTAGGCGTGCCGGGCGGCCTGCTCACGGCGGTGTACCTCTCGCGGTTCGCCCGGGGCCGTGTGGGCTCCTTCCTGCGCAGCGGCGTGGAGCTGCTGGCCGGCATTCCGTCGGTGGTCTACGGCTTCTTCGGTCTGGTCGTCATCGTGCCCTTCGTGCGTCTGCTCGGGCCGGGCACGGGGCTCTCGGTGCTGGCAGCCAGCCTTATCTTAGGGATTATGATCTTGCCCACCATCATCACCGTGGCCCAAAGCGCTCTTGATGCCGTACCTGCCCGCTACTACGAGGGCGCCCTGGCCCTCGGCGTCGACCACGAGCACGCCGTGTTTAAGGTGGTGGCCCCGGCGGCCGCCTCCGGCATCATGGCCGCCATCGTGCTGGGGCTGGGCCGCGCCATCGGCGAGACCATGGCCGTGGTCATGGTGGCCGGGAACATGCCCATCATCCCCGACTCGCTGCTGTCCGGCGTGCGCACCATGACGGCCAACATCGTGCTGGAGATGGGCTATGCCGCCGACTTGCATCGCGAGGCCCTTATCGCCACCGGCGTCGTCCTGTTCGTGTTCGTCCTGCTGACCACGATGCTGCTCAGCGTTATTCGGAAGAGAGGTGAAGCGCGATGAGCATCGCCTTCAACCCGCGCCCCCGCCGTCCGCGGTTCTCGCCGGTCGCCTGCTCGCCGGTGCTGGGCGCCCTGGGCGCCGTCGATCTTGCGCCCTCCTGGTTCGCCGAAGAGGATGCCCTTGAGGTGCGCATCGCCCGCACGGCGCGGCACCGGCGGGCGGTGTCGGCCTTGCTGCGCTGGCTCACCTATGCCGCCGCAGCGGTAACCGCCGCCGTGCTGCTGTTCGTGGTGGGCTACATCCTGGTGCGCGGCGTGCCCGCGCTTTCTCCCGACCTGTTCCAATGGGAATACACCTCCGAGAACGTGTCACTTCTGCCGGCGCTCGCCTCGACGGTCATCATGGCGCTGCTGGCTTTGGCGCTGGCGGTGCCCGTGGGCGTTGGTGCGGCTATCTATCTGGTGGAGTACGCCCGCCGCGGCAGCCGCTTCGTGCGCCTGGTGCGCGTGACCGCCGAGACGCTGCAGGGCATTCCCTCCATCATCTACGGCTTGTTCGGCATGCTGTTCTTCGTGACGGCCTGCGGCTGGGGCCTCTCGCTTCTGTCCGGTGCCTGCACCCTGGCCATCATGGTGCTGCCGGTCATCATGCGCACCACCGAGGAGGCACTCATGGCGGTGCCCGATTCCTACCGCGAGGGCGGCTTCGGACTCGGCGCCGGGCGGCTGCGCACGGTGGCCCGCTGCGTGCTGCCCTCGGCGGTGCCCGGCATTTTGGGCGGCGTCATTTTGGCTCTCGGCCGCTGCGTGGGCGAGGTGGCGGCCCTGTTGTTCACCGCCGGCACCGTGGCCCAAATCCCCGACTTCGCCGGCCAGGGCATTTTCGCCCTCTTCGACTCCTGCCGCACCCTGGCCGTGCACATGTACACCCTGGCCTGCGAGGGCCTGCATGTGAACGAGGCCTACGCCACCTCGGTGGTGCTGCTGATCCTCGTTCTTCTGCTGAACGCCGCCATGCGCGTGGTGGCACAGAAAATGGAAGTGAGCAAGAAATGACGAGCTTTTTGAAGGAACTCGCGAATGAGATGAGCGTTACCGCGGTGGCTGAGGTTCCAGGAGCCGCACCCGCTCCTGCGAAGATGGCCGTCGAGCATCTGAACCTGTTCTACGGCGATTTCCAAGGTCTGCGCGATGTTAACCTCACCTTCCCGGAGAACCAGGTGACGGCGCTCATCGGCCCCTCCGGTTGCGGCAAATCCACGCTGCTGAAGACGCTGAACCGCATGAACGATTTGGTGGAAGGCTGCCGCGTGGAAGGCTCGGTGCTCCTCGATGGCGCCGACGCCTACCGCACCCTGGATGCCACCGACCTGCGCCGTCGCGTGGGTATGGTGTTCCAGCAGCCCAACCCGTTTCCAATGAGCATCTACGACAACGTCGCCTTCGGCCCCCGCAGCCATGGGGTGCGTGCCAAGGCCGACCTGGACGTCATCGTAGAGGAATCGCTGCGCGCGGCCGCCATCTGGGACGAGCTGAAGGATCGCCTGAAGAAGAACGCGCTCGGCCTGTCCGGCGGCCAGCAGCAGCGCCTGTGCATCGCTCGTGCCCTGGCCGTGCAGCCCGAGGTGCTGCTGCTCGATGAGTCCACAAGCGCCCTCGATCCCATTTCCACGGCGAAGATCGAGGAGCTCATCGGCCAGCTGAAGGAGCGCTACACGGTGATCATGGTGACCCACAACATGCTGCAGGCCCTGCGCATTTCCGACAAGACGGCGTTCTTCCTGTTGGGCGAGGTGGTGGAAGCCGGCGACACCGACACCATCTTCTCTGCCCCCATCGACCCTCGTACCGCCGACTACGTCGCCGGGCGCTTCGGGTAATTGCAACGCCGCGCGATTTTACTTTCATTTTACGTGGCTCTTACGGCGGCTGCTCAATGAGGCTTCATACTCCTTCCCGGCTGAGACGAGCGCGGGCCGCAAGGGTGCGACCCGCCGATGAGCGCGGCTCGCAAGGGGCGAGCCGCTGTAAGAAGGAGACGCATAGGTGGAAGAACTGCTGCAAATCGGGCTGGGACTGTTCGGCGGTTTGGCCCTGTTCCTGTACGGCATGAACCTCATGAGCAACAACTCCGCCGCATCACTGGCTACCTGGTAGGCACGCTCGATCGCTTCAACGACGCCAAGCGCGCCGAAGAGCACGACCGTGTAAAGCACGACGTGCCGGCAGCCGAGTAGCGCACCCCTCGCCTCCCCGCACCCCACGGGCGGTCCTCCGGGACCGCCCTTTTTGTTTTAGGGAGACTACCGAAAATGTCCCAGAGTTGAAAAACGTCGCAAATCAAGTTCAGAAAACGCGAAAACTCGTCGCAAAACAGTAACTAAAACCAAAAAACTCGTCGCAAGAAGAGGTTATAATGAGCGAAAACTCGTCGCAAGACGAAAGGATTAGCAGTATGGCCCTTCAAAGGAAAGCCTATGACGACTTCCTGAAATGGAAGAGTGCGCCCGACAGGCGCGCCCTCCTCGTGACCGGCGCGCGGCAGGTGGGGAAAACGTATCTCATCCGTGAGTTCGGCCGAAACGAGTACGAGGTCTTCCTGGAGATCAACTTCATCGAGACGCCCAAGGCGAGGGAGATCTTCGAAGGCGATCTCGATGCCGATACGCTCGTAGCGAACCTCACGGCCTTCACGAAGGTGCCGCTCGTTCCCGGTCAGACGCTCGTCTTCTTCGATGAAATCCAGGAATGCCCGCGCGCCCGTACCGCCATGAAATTCCTCGTGGAGGATGGTCGGTTCGACTACATTGAATCGGGCTCGCTTCTGGGCGTCTCCTATAAGGAGGTGCCGTCGTACCCGGTGGGCTACGAGCAGCATCTGCGCATGTACCCGCTCACGTTGAGAGAGTTCTTCGACGCTATTGGCCAAAACGATCAGACGCTGGAGCTGGTGCGGGAACGAATGCGGAATCGCGAGCCCATTCCGACCGCTATTCACGAGCGGCTACTCCGGGCATTTTCCCTGTATATGGTCGTCGGGGGCATGCCGGCGGCCGTCGAACGGTTCAATGAGACCTCCGATCTGTCACACGTGCTGGCTGTGCAGCAGGATATCGTCGACCTGTATCGGCAAGATATCGCCAAATACGGGGACGATAGGGCCCACATCAAGATGATCTTCGATGCTATTCCCGAGGAACTCGACAAGAAGAACAAGCGCTTCAAGCTCAGTGATCTGGCGAAGAGCGCCCGCATGGAGCGCTATGCGAGTGATTTCATGTGGGTTGCTGACGCCGGCGTGGGGCTGCCCTGCTACAACGTTAAAGCGCCGGAGCTGCCTTTGTCGCTGAACACCCAGCACAATCTGTTCAAACTCTTTCTCTGTGACGTGGGGCTTCTGTCCGCGCAAACGTCGGGCGATGCACGATTCGACCTTCTGCAAGGGAACCTTGCGGTGAACTGGGGCAGCATGCTGGAGAACGCCATCGCCCAGGAGCTGACGGCCCACGGCTTCGATCTGCGCTACTTCGACAAGGCCAAGTACGGCGAAGTTGATTTCGTCATCGAGAAGGGATCGAAGGCGCTTCCTATCGAGGCTAAATCGGGAAAGGATTACGAGAAGCACAAAGCCCTCGACAACGTGATGGCCGTGCGAGAATGGGGCATCGACAGCGCCATCGTCTTTTGCCGTGGAAACGTGCGCGAGGAAGGCAAAGTGCTGTACCTTCCCTGGTATGCCGTTATGTTTATCGAAAAAGAGCGAGGCCCGCAGAAAATAGACCTCGCAGAGTTCTTGGGATAAGGGGGTTGCCATAGTGAGAGGATTGAAAATGCCTCCTTGGTGGCTTCTCGGTATCGGCTTTACTCATGTGCAGATTCTCTCGCAGTATGCGGGGTCAGGCCTTTTCCATGGGATGGCCGGTCTTCCGGTCAGCACCGACGTTGCCTGGTTTGTGGGGATGGGGGCGAACATCTTGGTGCTTCTCGCGTGCGGCGCCGTGTTCCGCGGTCCGCGCCTAGATCGTTTGAAAAGGCTGCTGGCTCCGTCGATCATTCTCAACATCGTAGGGTTTCTGCTCTCTGTATGGCCGACAGGGGTCACGGCGAATGACGATCCTGTGGCTTTGCTGGGAGCAATTGCTCTGGGAATGGGTCAGGCCATCATGTTTCTTCTGTGGGCCGACGTGTTCAATCGAGCCAAAATCGAAGAGGCGGAGATTGCGCTGCCCCTTTCCTCGCTTGTCGTTCTCGCCTATGCCGTTGTTGTCCCTCTGCTGCCGGCAAGTCTCAACGGCATTCCGATGCTTGTGGCTCCATTGGCGTCGGGGGCGACCCTCTACCTTTCCTTTCAGAGGCTGCCGGTGGCACAGGCATGCGAGAAGGCAGTCGCCATAGAGGGATCGCGGCCGCATTCGATGGTAAAGGAGCTGGCGCGCATAGCCGTTCCTCTGGCCGTCTTCTACCTGGTGGTAAGTTGGAACGGTCTTCTCTCGCAATTCGAAATGACGGGAGAGCGTTCCCTTCCCGAGATAATAGGCTCCTTGGCGGGCGTGCTCTGCATCGTCGTGTTCGTGCTCTTCTCGCTCAAGATCGATTTTGCCGCTTTGTTTCGGTGGCTTTGCCCTTTGGCCACACTGGCACTGATTCTCAATTTCTGGAAAAGCCCCGCTTCCGCAATGGCGGTATGTTCGATATCGAGCGTTCTGGACATTACCATCTGGATCGTGACCTACTTATATTCCTCTCGAATGGCGAGGCGCGACTATGGAACAAGTCTCACCAGGATCGCCGTCCTGCTGGCGGTTTCTCACGGAGGGGCGACAGTTGGCAATATACTCGCTGTTGCCGTTTTGGCAGACCTCGCCCAGCAAGAAGCGATGCCTCAAAGCATCTCTCTTGTGCTGGTGTGTCTGCTGGTTGCTACGACCATGGTCGTCGTCGGGCGGCCGGCGCTTCGGGTGGCTGCTGATTGGCGCAACGAGGATGGGGCGGCAGCGCCGAATATGTCCGCGCGCTGCAAGGCGATCTCCGAGCAGCATGGGCTGACGGCTCGGGAGCTCGATGTGCTCCTCCTTTTGGCCGCAGGCCGCTCTCAACCGTATATCTGCGATTATCTCGTTCTCTCGAAAAGCACGGTGTCGACCCATGTGAGCCATATCTACCAGAAGCTCAGCGTGCATTCTCGGCAAGAGCTCCTCGATCTTGTGAGCGAATAAGGCCAGGTCGGCTTATCGGGTAAAACGCCCGAGGGTGAAAAGTTCGCATGAAACACCCGATTCCTTCCGTCTTTCCGTCATGGTTGCATGATCCTGCGGGGCCGAAAAGGACGGCCCCATCCCGAGGATCGGAGGAGCATCATGCAAGAAGCACATGGGGGAAGACTGATCGGACGTCGTAGGTTTATTCAGCTGGGTGCAGCAGCGGGAATGACCATGTTCGCCCTGGGTGTGACGGGGTGCAGCCCCCTGCCGGCCACCTCGTCCGCAAAGAGCAGTTACGTCCCCGGGGCGTATACCGCACAGGCTCAGGGAAAGCAGAGCCTTGTGACCGTTGAGGTGACGTTTGGGGAGAATGCTATCGAGGCGGTAGAGGTGCTTGGCCACTACGAGTCAGAGCGCATCGCCAATACGGCGATTTCCGCCATAACATCCGACATCGTCGAGCTTCAGTCCCTCGATGTGGATGCGGTAACGGGCGCGACGCTGACGAGCATGGCCATCCTCTCTGCGGTCAGAGACTGCGTCGGGCAAGCTGGCGGCAGCGTTTCCGATTTGGAGAAGGTCCCGGGGCGCGAAAAATCGGACGCCGTCGAGGTAATTGAGACGGAGGTGGCCATCATCGGCGCCGGTGCGGCTGGCCTCACGTCGGCCATTGCTCTGGCAGAGTCGGGCACTGAGGTGCTCGTTATGGAAAAGTGCGGGTTCATAGGCGGCAGTATGCTCGTCTCGGGAGGCCGCCTTCAGTACCCCGAGGCGCCGCTTGAGTATCGCCAGGAGACAACGGAGCCGATGAGACGGCTTTTCGCCGAGGTCATGGAGCGCGCTCGCGATTTGGGTGTGTCCGAGGAAAGAGTCTCACAAGTTGAGCAGCAGTACGAGCAGTGGTATGCGGAGGGAAACACCAAGACCTTCGACAGCGACGAGTTTTACGCCGTGCTCGGCGCCGTCGGTTTCGGCAACCCTCTCGCTGCGGAGACGACGTTGGACGCTGAATCGGCGCGCCGCGCGTGCGAATGGGTGACTGCGCATGGCGTGGAACTCGAGAAGCTGCTTCTCGGCATCATGGGTTTCTCCTGGCCCCGTTCGACTCACCCTGTGGGCAGGCCCGCAGGCGAAGGCTACGTTGACGCTCTCGAGGCATATATCCAGAATGCAGGATTTCCAGCGCTCGATATCCTCTTCAGCACTTCAGCGCAAGAGCTTCTGGTGGAAAATGGCAAGGTCACGGGTGTAAGGGGCCAATGCGACGACGGAACCACTTACGAGATCCATGCGAGCAAGGCGGTCGTTCTGGCTACGGGAGGCTATACCGATAGCCCGAAATGGCTTGCCCGGCTTCAGCCCCAGTACGGATTCAATGAGGGTGAGAGCATTCACTCGGTAGCTCCCGCTGGACATTCGGGAGACGGCCTTGATATGGCGGAGGAGGTCGGTGCGGCTGTTGTCAGCTGCGGCGAGGTGATGCTCAACCCCTATGCTCATCCCCAGTACCACATTGTCGGCCACATTATTGGCGACACGGGAAACCCTCTCGTGGTGAACAAGGAGGGGAAACGCTTCGTCAATGAGACGGGGAAACGCACCGACTTGGCTCTTGCCGTTATGGATCAGCCCGACCAGTTGTGCTACATCATCGCGTGCGATCAGAACTCCAACATCATGCCCGATGGAAGGAACTTCGATGGCGAGCCTGCTGAGGGGCTGTTCGAGAACGGGCTTGCCTATCGAGCAGATACGCTTGACGAACTCGCAGATCAGATCGATATTCCTGCCAGTGCCCTAAAGAAGACTGTGGAGGAGTACAACGCCGCCTGCGTCGCTGGCGTACCGGATGAATTCGGACGGACATATTTTGAGGAAACAGCTCCCATCGTTGAGGGCCCCTTCTACGCTTCGCCAGGGACGTGGGCCGTGCTTATCACTGTTGACGGTCTTACGGTGGACGAGCGCTTCCGTGTGCTCGACGACGGTGGCCAGCCGATTGCGGGTCTTTTTGCCGTCGGGGAGGTGTGTGGTCAGCCCTGCCTCCAGGTTCTGGGGTACGGAGATGTTATTGCAAAGGGTGTTCTAGGCTAGGCGAGCCCTCTCTTGACCGATCAGCCTTGGAAGCTTAAGGCTGCCGGATGTAGACGAGCCCTCCCCCGAGCGGGGCGCCGATTAAGGTCGGTGCCCCGCTCGTGCTTCATCAGCAAAGTTTTACTTTCCCTTTACGTGTGGCTTACTCGGGGCGCTCATGGGGGCTCCATACTGCAGCCTACGGAAAACCGGCGTGCGCGAGGTGCGCCGCCATGTCTGTCCCGCGGAGGAGCGGGCCGCGAGAAGGAGACGCAGAGGTGGAAGAATTGCTGCAAATCGGGCTGGGACTGTTCGGCGGTTTGGCCCTGTTCCTGTACGGCATGAACCTCATGAGCAACAACTTGCAGGAGGCAGCTGGCGAGCGCATGCGCGCCATTCTGGCCGCCGTGACGAAGAACCCCTTCTTCGGCGTTCTGGCCGGTGCGCTGGCCACGGCGGTGCTGCAAAGCTCCAGCGCCACCACGGTCATGGCCATCGGTTTCGTGGCGGCCGGCCTCATGGGGCTGCGCCAGGCCATCCCCATCATCATGGGAGCGAATATCGGCACCACCATCACGGCGCAGATCATCGCCTTCAAGCTGTCCGATTACGTGCTCGGTATCGTGCTTGTGGGCTTCCTCGTCATGCAGCTTGCCAAGCAGGGGCAGATGAAGTACGTCGGCACCGCCGTCTTCGGCTTCGGGCTTTTGTTCCTCGGCATCGACACCATGGGCGCTGTCATGAAGCCCTTGGCCGAGAACCCCGTGTTCACCGACATGATTGCCCAGGTGACGGGCGTGCCGGTGCTCGGCGTTCTGGTGGGCACCCTCATGACGCTCGTGGTGCAAAGCTCCAGCGCCACCATCGCCGTGCTGCAGAACTTCGCCGCCACGCCGGGCGTCGATGGAGCCAGCATCATCGGCCTGGAGGGCGCCATTCCCATCCTGCTCGGCGACAATTTGGGCACCACCATCACGGCGCTTCTCGCCGCCATCGGCCAGTCCCGCGACGCCAAGCGCGTGGCCCTGTCCCACTGCATCTTCAACCTGTCGGGCTGCCTGCTGTTCGTGTGGCTCATCGGCCCTGCCGCCGCGGTGGTGGCCGCCATCTCGCCGGCCGGCCCCGAAGTGGAGGTCATCGCCCGGCAGATTGCCAACGCGCACACGCTGTTCAACGTGACCATGACGGTGCTGTGGCTGCCGCTTGTGTCGGTGATGGTGAAGATCGTTATGGCGATTCTCCCCGAGAAGCTGCGCCGTCCCCGCGATCCTTTGGCGGACACGCTGGAGACGCCGCTGGCCCCCGACGCGGCGGCCGCCTAACCCCGCACCTCGCGATCGATGACACCGCCCCGCGCCGTCGGTCGCTTTCGCGTAGGTTTCCGGTTGCGCCGAGGCCGTGTGGGCTGTTCGGTTCGCCCCACGGCTCTCTGACGTCTCACCGCCCACCTCCGCGCTACGCGGCTGTTGCGCTACAATGGCCGCGCACCTGTTCCAGAAAGGATCCCCATGAGCAAAGCCCCGCTCATCTATTACGTGGAGGACGACGAGCACATTCGCGACCTGACGGCTTACGCGCTGCATCAGGCGGGCATGGAAGTGCGTGCGTTCCATGACGGCGACGGTCTCGTTGAGCGGTGTGCGGCCGAGCCGCCCGATGCGGTGCTGCTGGACATCATGCTGCCCGGAGACGACGGCCTCGTGCTGCTGCAGGCCCTGCGCGGCAATACGGCGACGGAGAATATGCCCATCATGATGCTCACGGCCAAAGGCACCGAGTTCGACAAAGTGGTGGGACTCGACGCCGGCGCCGATGACTATCTGGCAAAGCCCTTCGGCATGATGGAACTCATCTCGCGGGTGAACGCGCTGTTGCGCCGTGCGAATCGTCCGGCCCAAGGCGCCGCAGAAGAGATAGCGGAACCCAGTGACCTTATGGTCGTCGGCGCGATCAAGCTGTCGCCGTCCGCCCGTACGGTGATGGCAGACGGCCGTGAAGTCAACCTCACGCGCAAGGAGTTCGACCTTCTGCGCACGCTTATGGAGAATAAGGGCCGTGTGCTCACCCGCGAGCAGCTGCTCGAGCAGGTGTGGGGCGTAAGCTTCGTCGGCGAGACGCGCACGGTGGACATGCACGTGAAGACGCTTCGTCGCAAGCTGGCCGAAGCGGCCCCCGGCTCCGAAGAAGCCGTCGCCACCGTGCGCGGCGTGGGCTATCGATTGAAGAAGAGTGCCTCGTGAGTGCCGCTGATAAGTCCCGTTGCGGCGATGCTCGGGCGGCTGCGGCACCTGCGTCAGCGCCTACGCCGGGCGCTGACAAGCCGGCGCGATCGGCCTCGGCTCTCGCGCGCAACGAGGAGCTGGCCCGGGCCGAGAAGATGCGCCGCGAGTTCACGGCCAATGTCTCCCATGAAATGAAGACGCCCCTGCAAGTGATTTCCGGCTATGCCGAGCTGATGGCCAACGGTCTGGTGCCCCCCGAGGATGTGCCCCGGTTCGCCCAGCTCATTTATGAGGAATCCCAGGCCATGCGCGCGTTGATCGACGACGTGCTCATTTTGTCGCGTCTTGACGAGATGGCTCCCGGCGCCGACGAAGCCGAGGCGGTGGACCTGCGCGCCGTGGCCGAACGCGTCGTGGGACGTTTGACCAAGCTGGCCGCCGATGCCGATGTGGAGGTGCACCTCAAGGCGGAACCAGTTACTGTCCAGGGCAACGAGACCCTGCTCAAGCAGATGATCTACAACCTGGTGGAAAACGCCATCCGCTACAACCGCGAAGGCGGCCACGTGCTCGTGGAGGTGTGCGAGGAGGACGTCCCCGCTGGCGAGGGCGCAAGCGGCGAGGGGGGCGTCCGTATCGGCATCGTCCGCGTGAACGATACGGGCGCGGGTATTCCCGCCGACAAGCTGGAGAAAATCTTCGAGCGCTTCTACCGCCTGGAGAAGAGTCGCTCCAAGGAACTGGGCGGCACGGGATTGGGCCTGGCCATCGTCAAGCACGCCGCCCTCTACCACGGCGGCGAGGTGTTCGTGGAAAGCGAGGAAGATGTCGGTACTCGCTTTACGGTGCGTCTACCCATCGGCTGACAAAGATTTCCAGAAATAGTAAAAGTGCTTGCAAGGCTGAGCCTTTAGAGGCTCTTGCCTTACCAGTTAGAAGGTTTTTCTAGCGAGAACGAGGCAGGTTGCCATTCCACGACGGAGCCGGCACGTCGTGTGGCCGGTAGGTCGATCAGGCGCTGGTTGGAGGAGCCGCACCACTTCAGCTCGAGGGACTTGCGCGATTCCACGAAGGGGCCGTCCACCAGCACGTCGATATGGTCGAGCAAGTTGGCGATGGCAGGATCCGTCCGCCCCGCAAGATCGTCGTAGAGGTAGCCCGTGTAGCACCAGATGCCGTAACCCTCGCGCTTCAGCGCGGCCGCCAGAGCCGCGCAGGCCTCCGGCTGCTCGAAGGGCTCGCCACCGGAGAGGGTGACGTCATGCACGAGGCCGTTGGCGCGAATATCGGCCAGAAGGGCCGCCAGCGTCGTTTCGGTGCCGCCCTCGGCCGGCTGGCTTTCGGGGTTGTGGCAGCCGGGACAGTGGTGCGAGCACCCTTGGACGAACACGGCGTAGCGCAGGCCGGGGCCGTCCACGATGGAGTCGGGCACGGTGCCGTACAGCGAGATGGTGGTGTTTTCGAAGTCGTTTTCCATAGCCGCCATTGTAGCGCACTCCGGTCCATGCATCCGTCGGCTGCGTCTCTGTCATAAAGTTGGCATGACCGCTTCTTCAAGCTGCGATGGTGGGCAACGTTTACCCAACAGCTTATGTTGCGTCGCATGTCAAGACTTTCCTGTCATCGGGTTTTGCGTATACTGAAGGTAAGTCCTGTTCCCGCCATATATTGCGATGGACCGACGTATTGTGACGAGGGAGCTCTAGAAGCGGTTGGAACGGAGATTCGCATCCGTTGATGCGAAAGCCGGGAGACCCGATGCGAGCACCCACCTTTTGAGGTGGGTTCATCCTCTGGCGTGGGGCAGGGCTATTTTTGCGCCCAAAAGCGCCATGAAGTTCTGCGCTACGCGAACTCAGTTGCTGGAGGCGCCTTCCTCGTCTTTCACGGGCACGAGCGAGCCGGTGGCATCGGTAAGTTTCTGCCCGGTTAGGTCGCCCATGGCCTCTTCAATGAGATGGTTGTGCACGTAGGGGGCCACGGCGCGGATGGCGGCATCGGTGGCAGAGGAGGCCTTGGACGCCTCCGCGATAGTGAAGCTCAGCGAACCTTTGAATCCGTAGTCGCTGATGGATGAGAACGACACGCTGGGCCGCTTCTTCAGTTTGCTCACGCGGGCGACGGCCTTCTCGGCGGCGTCCTCAATGTGGTGGGCCGTGGCGGTGAGCCGCTCGCTGTTGGTGGTGACCACCAGGGGAATGGAAATCTCGTTCAAGGGGGACAGCTTGCAGACAGCCGTGGAGGTCATGAGCGAGTTGGGGATATTGGTGATGGTGCCCGAGCTGTCCTTGATGGAGGTGTAGCGCCAAGTGACGTCCTGCACGACGCCGGTGACGCCGGAAGGCCCCATGCGGATGTTGTCGCCGGGTTCCACCGTGCGCGACACGCTGACGGTCAGGCCGCCGATGAGGTTCGAGAGCGTGTCCTGAAAGCCCAGCGACACCGCGATACCGACAACGCCAAGGCCGGTGATCATGGCCGAAATGTTCACGTTGAAGCACATGGAAAGCACGCAGCAGATGCCGATGACCCACACCACGATGCGCACCAAGTTGATGAAAATGGAGCTGGAGGGCAGAAGCGAGGTCTTGTTCAGCACCCGGCGCATAAAGGCCACGGTGATGCGGGCGACGACGAAGGTGATTGCGCAGATGATCACGACGCCGAGCATGGTATTGAACCAGTCGGCGTGGATGAACTTATCGAATATGTCGAGCAAATTGGGCATGGCCTCATTATAGAAGGGCGCCTCCATCCCGAAGGAGGAGGCGCCCGGTCTTCACGGTTTCGTTATCCGACTCTAGTTAGTGGCGGGGGTGGTGGTGCCGGTGTCGCCGCCCTGGTTGCCCGGGTTGGTGGTACCGGGATCCGTCGTGCCCGGATCAGTGGTGCCGCCAGGGTTAGTGGTGCCCGGATCGGTGGTGCCGGGGTTCGACGGCTGGGCGGGTTCCGGTTCCGGTTCGGGCTCCGGCTCGGGGCCCTTCGAAATGGTGATCTGCACCGTGGCACCGGGCTTCACCTTGTCGTTCAGCGGATCCTGCTTCATGACGCGGCCCTCGCCCTGCTTGTCGCTGTACTCGCGGGCCTTCACATCGGCGCCGAATCCCTCGGACTGCAGCTTGTCGATGGCATCCTCCTCGGTCATGCCAATGACGTTGGGCACCGTGGTCAGCTCGCTTCCGCGGGAGGTGACGACCTCGATGGTGGTGCCGGGCTTCACCGGGTCGCCGGCGGCGGGGCTTTGCGAAATGATCTTGCCCTCGGCGACATCTTCCGAGTACTTGCTCTCGGCTTCCACAACCTTAAGGCCGGCGTCCTCGGCCGCTTGGCGTGCCTTATCCATGGTCATGTTCTTGAAGTTGGGCGCGTCCACGGTATCGGGCCCCACGGCAATGGTGAGGGTGATGGTCGCCCCCTTCTGCTGCTTGGTGCCGCCGGCCGGGTCTTGCGCAAGCACCGTGCCCTCGTCGACGGATTCGTCTTCCTTGGTCGTAATCTGCACCTGGAAGCCGGCCTGCTCCAGCGTGAAGGTGGCCTCCTGCTCGGTGTTGCCCACCACGCTGGGGACCTCAATGAGCTCGTCGGCAGGGGCCGCCGGCTTGAAGCCGCCGGAAACGGCGAACGCGATGCCAGCCACCAGCGCAATGGCCAAAATGGCGCAAAGGGCGATGATGACGGGTTTCTTGCTCTTCTTCGTGTTGGCATCGTGGAAGTTCGTCGCCTGGAAATTGCCCGTGGAGCTCGGCGACATGGCCGCCGTGCCGCCGGCAACCGTCGGCATAACCTGGGTGCTCGTCATGCCCGGCACCGCACCCGGCACCGCGCCCATCATGCGGGTCTGGGCCTCGGTGAACGACGAGCTCATCGCGCCAGCCGGCAGGGTGACGGGGCGTCCGGCCAGGTAGTCCATCAGCGCGATGCGCATGTCGTTAGCCGTGGCGAAGCGACGCGCCGGATCCTTCGAAAGGGCCACCATGATGATGTCCTCAAGGTCGGGATCGATGTTCGGGTTGATGGAAGAGGGGGCCGCCGGTTCGTCCTTCACCTGCTGCATGGCCACTGATACGGCGTCTGGACCGTCGAAGGGCAGCTTGCCCGTGGTGGCCTCGTATAGCACGATGCCCAGCGAGTAAATGTCGCTGGCGGCGGTGAGGTCCTTGCCCTGGGCCTGCTCCGGCGAGATGTAATGGGCGGTGCCCAGCACAGCGGAGGTTTTGTCGTTCACGGAGTTCTTCGCTCGGGCGATGCCGAAATCCATCACCTTCACGTTGCCGTCGGGCTGCACCATGATGTTCTGCGGCTTGATGTCGCGGTGGATGATGTCCTGGTTGTGGGCCACGGTGAGGGCCTGGCACACCTGGGAGCCGATTTCAGCGGCCTTGCGCTGGTTGATGGCGCCGCGCTGCTGAATGGCGGTCTTCAGGTCGGACCCGCGCACGAATTCCATGACGATGTAGTAGGTCTCGTCGTCCTGGCCCCAGTCGTACACGTTCACGATGTAGGGGCTCTGCAGATTCGCGGCAGCGGCGGCCTCCTGGCGGAAGCGCTGGGTGAAAGAGGGGTCGGCGGCGAATTGCGGCAGCATCACCTTCACGGCGACGACGCGGCCCAGCGTGCTGTCCTGGGCGCGGTACACCTCGGCCATGCCGCCGATGCCGATGCGGTCCTTTATCTCGTAACGGCCGCCAAAGACCTTGCCCGTCATTGTTCCCTGTCCGGTCACCTTGATACTCCTTAAAGTTCCATGTACGAGTGCGTTTGCGGTTTAAGTATGCGAACTCTGGTGAGTCTTGCCATTGTACTACAGCGCCCCCGTCACTTCGAGAGCCGTTTCCAGAACGTCGTGGGCGGCGCTGGCACCGGCCCCCGACTCGCCCTTTTCGATGACGACGGCCACCACGACCTTGGGGTCGGCAGCGGGGGCCATTCCCACGAACCAGCTGTCGTCGCTGCCATCGCCGCGCTCGTGGGTGCCGGTCTTGCCGGCCACGGCCACGTCGTCTAGGGCCGCCTTGCCGCCGGTGCCTTCGGTGACGACGCCCTTCATGATGTCGATCTCAGCGGCGGCGGTGTCGGCGTCCATGGCCTGCTTCAGCTTCACGGGAATGGGCGAGAAGCTGCGCTCGCCGTTGGCGTTGTAGATGCCGTCGACCAGGTAGGGCTGCATGATGGCGCCCTCGTTGGCGATAGCGGAACCTACCAGCGCCATTTGCAGCACGGTGGCCTGGGGGCCGGCGGGGCTTTCATGCTCGCCCACGGGCTCGCCGCAGGCGGCCCAGGCCGTCTCCCAGGTGGTCATCTCCTCGGGGTCGGGCATGAGGGACGTGGCCAGGGGAAGGTCGAAGGGGATAGCCTCGTTGAACCCGAAACTTGTGGCCATCTGCACGAGCAAATCGCTGCCGAGTTCCACGCCCACCTGGCCGAACACCGTGTTCGACGAGTACCACAGGGCCTGCTCCAGGGTGATTTTGCCGTAGGAGCGCTTCTTCACGTTGGTCACCGGCGCGTTGCCGATGTCCATCTCGCCGGGGGAGTCGTACACCGTGTCCGCCGTGGCGATGTGGTTCTGCAGCGCGGCGGCCAGGGTCACCATCTTGAAGGTGGAGCCTGGCGCGTACAGCGCCTGGGTGGCGCGGTTGAACAGCTCGGAGGAGTCGCTGCCGCCGTCCGCAGCCGCCGTGAGCAGCTCCTCGTAATTGGCGGCGTCGAAGGTGGGGGAGGAGGCCAGGGCGTACACGGCGCCGGTCTCGGGGTTCAAGGCCACCACGGCGCCCACCTGCCCGGCCAGGGCGTCCTGGGCCGCCTGCTGAATGCGGGAATCGATGGAAAGCACGACGTCGTTGCCCTTGGTCTGGATGCCCGCGAGCGAGTTCACTACGTCGGTGAAGCTGGCGAAGTTCTGCTCGCCGCGCAGGGTGTCGTTGTAGGCGGCCTCGATGCCGGCGGTGCCGAAGCGCTGGGAGGTGTAGCCCACGATGTGCGCCGCCAGCTCGCCAGCCGGATACTCGCGCTTATAGGAGCCGTCCTCCTGGCGTACCGAGGTAGCGAGCACCGTGCCGTCGGCGGTAGAGATGGTGCCCCGCTCCATGCGCGCTTCCTTGGCGATGGTGTGGTTGTTCGACGGCATGCTCTGGTACTCCGGCGCCTTGATGACCATGAGGTAGGTGAGGTTCGCCACCAGTACCGCGAAGAGCACCGAGAAAACGATCATGGTGCCGGTGAGCCGCTTGCCCAAGGCCACGCGTCCCAGCACTGCGTCCGATCCGTGGGCGCCGATGGCCCCGGTCTGGCGCATTTCGGAATTCACGCCGGTGCCCTCGTCTCCGCAGCGCAGCAGGCAGCCGACGATGATGAAGCTGGCGATGAGCGACGAGCCGCCCTGGCTGATGAAGGGCAGCGTGATGCCGGTCAGCGGGATGAGGCGCGTGACGCCGCCGACGATGATAAACGCCTGCAGCACGATGATGGAGGTGAGGCCCACGGCGGTGAACGAGCTGACGTCGGATTTCGCCCGGGCCGCCGTGACAATGCCGCGGATGGCGAAGCACAAATACAGCAGCAGCACACCGGCCGCGCCGAGCAGGCCCGTTTCCTCGGCGATGACCGGGAAGATGAAGTCGCTCTCGGCGACGGGGATGCCGCCCTCGGCTACGGGCTGACCGCCCATGCCCCGGCCGATGCCGGTGCCGAACAGGTCGCCGTCGGCGATGGAATACAAGCTCTGCACCAGCTGGAAGCCGCCGCCCTGGGCCTCGGCGAAGGGGTCCTGCCAAATGGCGACGCGGGTCTGCACGTGGCCCATCATGCCGTAAAGGGCCACGGCCGCAATGGCCGCAAGCCCAATGGACACCACCAGGTAGAGCTTCTTCCCCGTGGCCACATACAGCATGATGACGAACACGGAAAACAGCACCAGGGCGAGGCCGAGGTCTTTCTCCAGCACGACGACGATGAAGGCGAGCGCCCACATGACGATGAGGGGCAGAAGGGTGGCGAGGCTCGGCAGCCACAGCGGCCCTACCTTCCACGTGAACACCGAAAGCATCTCGCGGTTGGCGGCCAGGTAGGCGGCGATGAAGAACACGATGAGAATCTTCGCCAGCTCGCCGGGCTGGAAGCTGAAGCTGCCGAAGCGCAGCCACAGCTGGCCGCCGCCGGATTCGTAGCCGATGACCGGCAACATGGGGGAAAGCAGCAGCAGAATGCCCACGATCATGAGCGTGTACTTGTAATTGGCGAGCTTGTCCAGGTTGCGCACGACGGCGAGCGTGGCGATCATGGCCGCGATGCCGATGAACAGCCACAGCAGCTGATTCACGGCCAAATCGGGCACAATACGGGTGACGAAGGCGATGCCGACGCCCGACAGCGCGAACGAGATAGGCAGGATGGCCGGGTCGGCCGCCGGGGCGAGCAAGCGCACGGCAATGTGGGCCACAAGGAATGCGGCGAAGATGCCGAGGGGCACGCCCAGGGTGTTGAAGGAGAGCTCCTGCCCGCCGGTGACCACCATCATGGCAAAAAGCACGATGACGATGGGCGAGGCGATGAGCAGAAGCATCAGCTCTATGTTGCGCCGGGTCATCGGTTGGTTCCTCCCGAGGTGCCCCCGGCCGTGCTACCTCTTGCGCCAGCGTCGGGGTTGCCCGTGCCCTTGCCGGTCGTGCCGGAGCCGGCACCGGCCGGGGGTTCAGTGTCTTGCGAGTCCGTGCCACCCTGCTCGCCACCGGCCGCGCCGCCGCCAGCACCTTCCGTACCCTTCGCGGGTTCCTCAGGCTGGTTGGCCTCAGCCGCTGCCCGGGCCGCTTCCTCTTCGGCGGCGCGGCGGTCGGCGATTTCCTTCTCGTATTCCGCGACGAGGCTGTTGGCGGCTTCCAGGGAATCCACCTTGACGCCCTCCTCGCGCAGGCGGTTGGCAGTGCCCGGCTGCAAGTCGTCCAGAGCCACGTCGGTCACGCGGTCGAGGTGATTGAACGAGAATCCGAAAATGTCGCCGGGAACACCCTGGTACACGGCGACCTTCCCATCCTGGGCCACCAAATAGGCGGCGTTGGACGCCAGGTAGTTGAACCCATAGGCGCAACCGGCGATGATGGCCACCAGCAAAAGCGCCAGCATGATAGCCGTCGCGCGGCTCTTGCGCGTCAGCTTGCGGCGGTGCTGCTCGGCCAGGCCCGTCACGTCCACGACGATGACAGTGACGTTGTCGTAGCCGCCCCGGCCCACGGCCTCGTTCACCAGCTGGGCCGCGCAGCGCTGGGGCTCGCTGTGGCTGGCGAGGATCTTGGCAATCTGGTCATCTTCCAACATCGTGGAAAGCCCGTCGGAGCACAGAAGCAGACGGTCGCCGGCTTCCACGGTCAGCTCGAACAAGTCCGGCTGGGTGCGCGGGTCGCTGCCCAAGGCGCGGGTGATGACCGAGCGCTGGGGATGAACGCGGGCCTCGGCCTCAGTAATTTGCCCGGCCTCAATAAGGTCGGCCACAAGCGAGTGGTCGCGGGTGAGCTGCTGCATCTGCCCCTTATGCAAAAGGTAGGCGCGCGAGTCGCCCACCTGGGCGATGACGAGCTTGTCCTTCTCCAGCATAGCGGCGGTGCAGGTGCAGCCCATGCCGGCGCGGCCGACGCCCTCGCGGGCGGCGCGGATGATGGCGAGGTTCGCCTCTTCCACGGCCTGTCCCAAAGCCGAGGCATCGGGGTGCGCCGGCGCGCGGTCGCAGATGACGTCCACGGCGATTTCGGATGCTACTTCCCCCGCGGCGTGGCCGCCCATGCCGTCGCACACCACGTACAGCGGCGGGGCAACGGCCAGCGAGTCCTCGTTGTGCTCGCGTACGCAGCCGACGTCGGTGCGACTGCCGAAAGTAGCGCCGCTCTTCTTGCGCTTTGCCCGGGCCATTACTGGTTCCTCACGCGGATGTCGACGTCGCCGATGGTGACGAGATCCTTGTTGCGCAGGGCCACCGGGTCATGGACGGGGCGGCCGTTCACGGCCGTGCCGTTCTTCGAACCCAGATCTTCCACGAAGAGGTTCTGGCCCATCAGCTGGAAACGGGCGTGGCGGCCGGACACGTAGCCGGCGCCGATGACGATGTCGGCGCCCGGCGAGCGGCCTACAATAACAGGCCCGTGCACGGCGATGGAGACGCCGCGCAGCTCTTTGGGGCCGCGCTCCACCGACACCGTCCAGCCGCGCTCCTTCTTGCGGGAGCCTTTGACCATGCCGATGCCGGTGCGCATGATGGCGAACAGAAACAGATAGAGCAGCGCCACGAACAACAGGCGCGCGATGAGCAGAACGAGATCGATCACCGATAGCCTCCTTTGGCTCGCTGAGGTGCGGGCGGGCTAGATGAGCTGGAACTCGAGGTTGGTGGTGCCCACGATGATGCGGTCGGCGTCGTGCAGTGCGGTGGACTTGATCTGGCGGCCGTTGACGAAGGTGCCGTTGGTGGAACCGAGGTCGGTGAGGATCCAGGCGCCGGACTCGTCCTGGCGGATTTCCGCATGCACGCGGGAGACGTTGATGTCGGGAATGACGATGTCGTTCTTCGACTCACGCCCGATGGTCTCGGCCTGGCCGGGCAGCGTGAAGGCGCGGTCGTTGGTGATGTCATATATATAAGCTTGGCGTGGCTCGTCGTCCTCGTAGTAGTCGTCTTCCACGTACTCGTCGACGGGCGCGGCCTGGTAGTCGTAGCCGCCGGCGGGTGCCGGGGCCGGAGCCGGGGCGGGTGCCGGCTGCTGGTAGCCGTAGCCGGCTTGCGGGGTGGCCGCGCGGGCCGGACCGCCACCGGGGCGGATGCCGTAGCGGGCGTACTCTTCCTGGCGCAGCTGCTCAACCAAGGGGGAGGCCACCATTTCGGCAATGACGTCGAACTTGCCGTGGCGCAAATCGTCGCCCACGATGAAGCGCACGAGGGGCTGTCCGTCCATGACGAGGCCCTGCTCGGCGGCTTTGGCGGAAAGGTAGGTTTCGGTTTCGCCAGCCAGGGTGGGGTAGTAGCCCAGAAGGCGGCGGTCATCGTCGGCGTTGACGAGCACGGTATAAAGCGTGGGAGCGTACTGCTTGCCTGCGCCGACCATCTTCTCGCGGCGCATCTGCTTCTCGGCCTTCTTGGCAATCTGCACGGGAGACAGGGGCGCTGCGCCCATGCGATCGGCGGCGCCTTCCACGGTGTCTTCCATCTTGCCTTCGAATTTTGAGAGGAGTCCCATGTGCTTCTCCTTGTTCTTGCGTGTTTAAGCTGCGTTCTTCTTGCGTGGTTGCGCTGCGCTTTCGGTGCAGCGTTCAGTAGCACAGCAGCTTATTTTGCCATAAAACCTATGCACGCACCTCATCGACCAACCATTTTACTTAATTGCCACAGTGACAATTTTGTTCGATTGGCCTTGCAGGATGGCCCGACCGCGGAAATAACGCGCCAGAGTTTGGGCAAAACGACAGGGTTTGGTACCGCGCGCACCCCCGAAATTCCTTCGCCGGGACCTTGTGCTTGACCTGCTTGACCGATTGCCAAAACTAGTAACAGGAATTTACCAAAACTAGTAACAGGAATTTACCAAAAGTAGTAACGTAAACTTACCAAAACTGATAAAATACCTGTTCAAGTTATCCTTCGATAAGGAGTGAATTGGGGTCAAGAATGCGTGAGTATCTACCTAGAATATACGACCCATTGCTTAAAAAACGTGTAAGAGCGAAAGGCGCCGTTCTGGTCGAGGGGGCTAAGTGGTGCGGCAAGACCACTACATGCGAGAGGCTTGCTGAGAGTGCGATATACCTGCAGGACCCGAGCACCAAGGCGCAGAACATTCGCCTTGCGGAGATCGCTCCTCTTGAATTGCTGAGGGGCGCCACGCCGCGTCTCATCGACGAGTGGCAGCTTGCTCCGCAACTGTGGGACGCAGTTCGGTTCAAAGTTGACCATAGAGAAGAGTTCGGACAGTTCATTCTGACGGGTTCGGCGGTTCCCCCTGATCCTAAGAAAATGAGCCATACCGGTACTGGGCGCATCGCTCGTATGAAAATGCGTCCCATGAGTCTTTACGAGTCGGGAGATTCAACAGGTGCGGTATCTCTGAGCGCTTTGTTCGCTGGAGAGCAGGTTCCCATTGCGCGATCTGAGTGCAGCTTGGAACACATGGCCTTTTTACTTTGCCGAGGGGGATGGCCTCGCGCCGTGGGTCTGGACGATGAATCGGCGCTGCTGCAAGCGCCCGATTACCTGGACGGCGTGATAAACTCAGACGTGTCCCGCGTGGACGAAAAAGAGCGCAATCCTCGTGTGGCTCGTGCATTGCTGCGTTCTTACGCGCGCTTTTCAGCATCGCAAGGGAAAGTTACCGAAATGCTGGCCGATGTAAATGCGCAGGGAGTGCAGGCAAGTGAAAGTACGGTGCGCGACTACATTCGTGCGCTGGAACAAATTTTTGTTCTAGAGGATCTCCTTGCTTGGAATCCTAATTTGCGTTCGAAAACAGCTGTCCGGACTGCTCCTACGAGACACTTCGTTGATCCCTCTATTGCCGCAGCTGCTTTGGCGCTTGGTCCGGGAGACCTTATGGCCGATCTGAACACATTTGGCCTTTTGTTCGAGACGATGTGCTTACGTGATCTGCGCGTATATGCCGATGCGCTAGGAGGCGAGGTGTATCACTATCGAGATCGTTCTGGCTTAGAGGCAGATGCAGTCATCCATTTGCATAACGGAGCCTATGGATTGGTGGAAGTGAAGCTGGGTGGAGAATCGCTTGTCGACGAAGGGGCGAAGAGCCTCTTGAGTCTGCGCAACAAGATAGATGTTTCGACCACGGGATCGCCGTCGTTCCTCATGGTGCTTACTGCGGTTGGCGACTATAGCTACTATCGGGAAGACGGCGTGTTCGTCGTTCCTTTGGCGGTATTAGGCGCGTGACGGTTTTCTACCTGCTTCTCTATTGCAGGCAAAGCGGTTGAAACAACAGCTTGATGCCAGGTGAATTGATGAGGAGATCGCTCTTCGTTTCGCACGGTACCATGGGCTTTCCAGAAAGGAGGAACGCCCATGGCCACGTTCGAAGAGTTCATGAAAGTCGCCGAGATTTCCCTCAAGGACAAGACCTCTCATGCGCGCATGAACGAAATCGTGCGCATCATGCGCCAGTACAAGGTGCTGCATGGGCTGACTCCCGCCCAGGCGGTGGAGGTGCTGCAGGCCCTTGGCCCCACCTACGTGAAGATCGGCCAGCTGGCCTCGAACCGCTCCGACCTTCTGCCCAAGGCTTACTGCGATGCCTTCGAGAAACTGCGCGACGATGCAAACCCGATGCCCTTCGACGTGGTGATCGAGCAGATTGACCGCGCGTACGGGAAGTCGTGGCACGAGGTGTTCGCCTCCATCGACCCGGTGCCTTTGGGCGCGGCCTCCATCGCTCAGGTGCACAAGGCGACGCTGCTCGACGGCACGACGGTGGCCGTGAAGGTGCGCCGCCCGGGCGTGGCTGAGTCTATGGCCGAGGACATCATGCTCATGAAGCACCTGCTGGCCTTGGGCGAGTTCGCTTCCAATTCCCATCGCAGCATCTTGCTGTCGCTCGAGGGCTTCGTCGAGGAAATCGAGCGTACGACGGCCAGCGAGGTGAATTTCACCTCCGAGCTGCACAACCTCATGCGCTTCCACGACGAGCTGGCCGACGAGGAAGGGGTCACGTCCCCGGTGGCCTATCCGCAATATTCCTGCGAGTCGGTGCTCGTCATGGAGTTCGTCCAGGGAACCGAAATCTCCCACACCGAAGAGCTGCGCCAGCAGGGTATCGACGTGAACGCGCTCGCGCGCCGCGTGTGCCAAAGCTACGTGACCCAGGTGCTCGACGACGGGTTCTTCCACGCCGACCCACATCCGGGCAACATTCTCATACGCGATGGGAACGTGGTGTGGATCGATCTGGGCATGGTGGGCACGCTGACGGTGTCGGAGCGAATGCTCGTCGGGAAGGTGTTCACGGCGGTGGCCACCGACAACGCCTATCTGCTGAAGGAAGCGGTGATGGGCCTTGTGCATGTGCTGGGGCCGGTGGACCATGGGGCGCTGCTGGAGGCGCTCTCGCGGCTGCTCGCCGAGTACAGCACTGCCGAGATGAAGGAGATCAACGTGGGCACGGTGCTCACCGAGGTCATCGAGGTGCTGCGCGGCCAGAACATGATGATGACCTCGTCGGTGACCATGCTCGCTCGCGGGTTTGTGACCATCGAGGGGGTCATTGCCCAGGTGGCGCCCGATATCAGCGTCATCGAGATTGTGTCGAAGCACGTCATCGCCCAGCAGGCCGACCCGAAGTTTCTGGCGACGCAGCTGATCGATCTTGCCACGACGAGCGCCGCCTCGGCCGAGGCCTTGGCGAAGTTGCCGACTCAGCTGTCGAACACGTTGGAGATGCTCGATCGCGGGCAGATCAAGGTGAACGGCGACATCGAAGTGTCCTCGCGCATTCTGGCTACCGCCTACGCCTCCGTGGGGCGCATCTCCCTGGCGACGCTGTCGGCGGGGCTGTTTCTGGGCTCGTCTATCCTGTGCACCACGGCCATGCAGCCGCAGCTGCTCGGCGTGCCCCTGCTCGGCGTGCTCGGCTATGTGGGCGCCTTCGTGCTGGGCGCCTACACGGTGTTCCATATCCTGGTCTCTCGCCATCGCCTTCTGAACAACGAGGAGCCGCGGTAGGTGATGTTGCGCGGTTCGAGGCAGTACGTGAGCCACCGCTTTTTAACTGAATCGGAAGAATGAGAGAGCATTGAGTTAAAAACAGGGGTCGAATTTAACTCAATTACTCCCGTTTCACTCTTTGCTGTTAAAGCGTTAACTCGATAGAGCGCTTCAGCATCCTCTCAGAAGGAAGGCCTCCTCGTTGAGTTTGTAGAATACCTTTCGCCCTATCTTCTCCTCTTGCAAGAGGCCGAGTTTTCTCAGCTCGGACAGACGCTTATAAAGCGTCTGCCGGGAGAGACGCTCAGCCTCACAAAGCTCTTTTGCGGTTACGCCGTCAAAGGTGAACAGCGTGGCGGTGATAAGCGATTCGACAAGGGTGCGCAGCGGTTCTGGGACAAGCACGGCCGAGCGATGGAGATACATATCCATCTGGCTTTTCTTTTCTGTGAGAGCATCGCGAAGATTGCACATCGCATTCACGCATATCTCTGAGAAAGCGATGACAAAAGGCGTGATATCGCCTCTATTGAGGGGGTGCTCGCACCGAGAAAAGGCCTTATAGTATTTTTCAATCTCCTGCTTTACGGCGTAGGAGATGCCCAATCCCACGATAGGCTCGTATTGGCGGGAGATGAGATAGCTGCTAATGAAGCGATTTGTTCTTCCATTGCCATCGTAGAAAGGGTGTATGTAACCAAAAAGGAAGTGGAAAAGAGCAATGCGGAGAAGAGGCTCTCGTGACTCGTCGTTGAGGACGTCAAGAGCCTGATCCATCTCCTCTATGATCCTTGCCTCGGGTTCGATTCCGTCGTGGATGGGGATGCCTGCCTCGTTGATCACATGCATCATTTTAGTGCGAAAGTAGGTGCCATCGGGGACGTTGTGGGGATCCGAGATGCGAACCTCTGCCAGCACAAGGTCGTCGTAGACATCACGCACATCGGCGCAGGTTCGAAGGGCGATGTCCGGTCGCGTCTGGAGGAGAGCATACTTTTGAACAATACCGAAAAAACGCCCACGGCGATCATTTTGCTTCAGGCGCTCGAGCACCTCGCCTATTTCGCGCCGCGTTGAGTGCACACCTTCTATTTCATTGGTCAGCACGATTTCGTCGATAAGGCAGCTGTCACGGTAGCTATCGAGGGCTCGCTGGGGAAGCGCGGCTTCCAGGCGAAGGATATCTTTGTCGATTTGAGCAGCTTCGAGCAGGGCTTCGTAGATTTCCGGAGCCATGTAGACAAAGGCGGGACTACCGGCGATAGACGTTTTGAGATGCCAGGTGCGCTCATCGTTGAATCGGCGATCGTATAGCTGATCCGCATCTTGCGCGGGGTCGTGAAAGGCCTTGCGGAGGTCGAGATATGTCATAGCGCCTTCTTCTGAAGATACGGTCTGTATTGAGTTGAAATACTAGCAGAATTTAACCGAATCGGAAGGTGCGAGAGAGAATTGAGTTAAAAATGAGAGTCGAAATTAACTCAACTTCCTCCGTTTCGTCCTTTGCTGCTAAAGCATTAACCGATAGCCGTTGAAGTTGGCGAGTGCAGTTGGAACCGCGGTAGGGATGCGTAACGTCGCGTCTACAGGTGGGCGGCGGCGGGGGAACGGAAAAGGCCCGTGGTAAAATGGCAGTGGCTCATTAGGATGAGCCGCAGGGTAAGCATTATCCGGCGATGCTCGAGTACGCAAGCTGCATTCGGCTGATAGGCTTGCAGTTCGCGGGCGTTGTCGCTTGTGGTGCCGCGAGGGTAAGGAGGCCCCCCATGTACAAGAAGATTCTCGTCCCCTACGACAAGTCCGAGCCGGCGAAAAACGCGCTGGGCGCGGCGCTCGATCTGGCGGCCGGCGTGCCCGGTGCCCAGATCACCGTGCTGTCGGTGGTCGACTGGCACGACTTCAACGCCGAGACGTTCAAAATTGCCTCGCGCATGTCCGGCGTCATGGGCGACACCATGGACATGGACGTGATCTCCGAAGTGGAGAACGAGGCCATCAAGGCCGATATGGACGCCATTGCCGATAACATCGCGCCTCTGGTGGGCGACGCCGAGGGCATTGGCATCGCCGTGGTGAACGGCTCGCCGCACGATTCCATCACCGCTTACGCCGACGAGGGCGGCTACGACTGCATCGTTATGGGCCACCGCGGCCTTGGCGCCGTGCGCGGCATGCTCGGCAGCGTGTGCTACTCGGTTCTGCACAAGACCAACGTGCCCGTGCTCATCGTGAAATAGGCTTGCGGCCATGGGACGATCGGGCGGAGGCGGCGGCTTCTCGGGAGGCGGCGGCTTTGGCGGAGGCTTTGGAAGTAGCGGCGGCGGCTTCGGCGGCGGATTCTCTGGCGGCTCGGGGTCGGGCGGCCGCTCGGCCGGGCATGGTGGCTCTGGTTTCGGCGGGGGCTATCACGGCGGCGGCTACTATGGGGGAGGCTTCGGGGGTGGCAGCTTCTGGGGCGGGTTCCTCGGCGGCCTGATGGGTTCGAGCCGCAGCGGCGGTGGCGGTGGCGGCTCGGTGCCGCCGCAAATGTCCCCGCAGCCGAGCGGCCCGCAGCAGCCCGGATCGGGCGACGGCCCCGGCGGCAATGGCCCGCAACCCGGCTCCTCTCAGGGCAAGTCCTCCAACAGCGGATGCGGCACCGTGTTCGTCATCGTTGCGGCCGTGCTGCTCGTGCTGCTGCTGGTGGTGGCTCTCGGCGGCGGCAGCTGCACGGGCGCGAATGTGCCCGCATCCACGGTGGAGCGCACGGCCCTTCCTGCTGGATCCGTGAACGAGACCGGCTACTTCACCGACGAGGACGGCGACTGGATCCACGACCCGGCCGAGCTCGAACGCGGCTTGCGCCACTTCTACGAGGAAACGGGCGTGCAGCCCTACGTGTACATCCTGCCGAACGGATCGGTGCGCTCCTACCAGGAGCTGCAGTCCATCGCCCAGGAGAAGTACGACGAGCTGTTCACCGACCAAGCCCATTTCGTGCTCGTGTTCTGCGACGACGGCAACGGGCGGTTCAACGCCGCCTACTGGGCCGGCGCGATGACTGGCTCGGTGCTCGACGACGAGGCCATCAACATCTTCAAAGCCTACCTCAGCCAGAACTACGACGACATGAGCCTCACGGAAGAGGAGATCTTCTCCGACGCCTTTGCCGACACGGCCGACCGTGTCATGACGGTGACGCCTTCGCCGCTGCCGATCATCGCGGTATGCGCGGCAGTGATAATAGTGGCCGTCGTCGTGTTCCTCATCGTGCGCAACCGCCGTCTGGCGCAGCAGCGCGAGGCAGAGCGCATGCAGGAGATTCTGAACACGCCGCTGGAGTCGCTCGCCGACGCCGAGCTGGCGGATTTGGAAAAGAAGTACGCGCAGGCAGGCGCTTCGGACGCGCCGCCGGTGCAGCCGATGAAGCCGCGGCCTTAGGCGACGCTGCGGTATTCAACCCGGCCTTCGGGCCAGATAGGAGACTGACATGGGAATCCTCGATCGCTTCACCTCCATCGTGAAGGCGAATATCAACGAGCTTTTGGACAAGGCCGAAGACCCCGAGAAGATGGTCGACCAGTACCTGCGCGAGATGACCGAGTCGCTCGCCGAGGTGCGCGAGGCCACCGCCGGCGTTATGGCCGAGGAGAAGCGCTGCAAGAAGCTCCTCGATGAGAACCGCGAGGAAACGGAGAAGTACGAGGAACTGGCCCGCAAGGCGCTCGCCGCTGGCAATGAGGCCGATGCTCGCGTGTTCCTTGCGAAGAAGCAAGAGCTGGCCGGGCGCGCCGAGGGGCTGACCGTGGCCTACGAGAGCGCGAAGGCCAACGCCGACAAGATGCGCCAGATGCACGACAAGCTGGTGGCCGACATCGAGGAGCTGAACGCGCGGAAGGCCACTATTAAGGCGAAGGCCGCCGTGGCGAAGACCCAGTCCAAGGTGAATGAGATGACCTCTGCCGGCGACCGTGCCGAGGGTGCCCGCAGTGCCTTTGACCGCATGGAGGCCAAGGCCGACGAGATGCTCGACCGCGCCAATGCCGTGGCCGAGCTGTCCGAGCAGCCGGCCGACCCCACCGAGGACTTGGCGAAGAAGTACGCTGCCGCTGGCGCCGAAGCCGCCGTCGACGACGATCTGGCCCGCCTGAAGAAGGAGATGGGCCTGGAGTAGGCCGTTTCCTGCAAGGTGGAGGCGCGCAGCCTCTGCGGCGGGTGCCCGTGATGCCTGAGTAAAAGAATGGTTTCTCCTTGTGATATCATTGCGTTAACGCAATGATTAGTTTGAAGGAGGATGCCATGTTGTCAGTTGGGGAAAGTGCTCGACAGCTAGGGGTGAGTCCGTCCCGGGTGCGAGCGCTTATCAAGGAGGGACGTCTTCCTGCAGCGAAGAACGGCCGCGAGTGGATGATTCGGGAAGAGGACGTGCTGCAAAGGCTGATGGCCTCCCCTCGCGCGGGGAGGCCGCGCGTGGGTGTGGCCGACGCACTTGGGGAGCACTCGCAGGGATCGGCGGCCGCGGCTCGCGCAGAAGCCGTTGCTTGCGCGCACGATCTGTACGACGCATGTCGGCACGCGTTTGGGCGCCTCCCCCCAACTGAGATGATGAAGGCGGCGCGGTGCCAGGAAGAGGCTTCCTTCTATATGGCCGTGTTCGACTTCTTTCTGCAGCAGCGCCAGCGGGAGCTGGTGAAGGAGGGCGTGTTCTGATGCAGCCCGTGTACGTGGTCTTCGCCGGCGTGAACGGGGCGGGGAAATCGACGTTCTATCGCACGGGTCTTTGGCGCACGGAGGACATGCCGCGCACCATGGCGCGTGTGAACTCCGACGAGATCGTCGTGGCCCAGGGCGGTGATCCGGCCTCCAGCGCCGATCAGCTGCGTGCCGGGCGTGAGGCGGTCCTCCTCATAGAAGAGTGCCTTTCTCGCCGGCGCAGCTTCAACCAGGAAACGACGCTGACGGGTCACGCGGTGCTTCGCAATATGAGCCGGGCGCGGGAGGCTGGATACCGGGTGGTGCTGTACTACATCGGCGTCGATACGGCCGCAGTGGCCCTCGACCGCATTGCCCATCGGGTGGCCGTAGGCGGTCATGATATCGACGAGGGGGCGGTGCTACGTCGCTACCGAGCGTCCCTGGGGAACCTGTCGCGCGCTCTCGACCTATGCGACGAGGCGACGATTCTGGACAACACCGTCGAGTTCGTTGCCCTCGCTCGCTGGAGCGCCGGCGTTCTCTCATGGGTGGGCGACGTGGCTAAACACGGAGCCTGGTTCATGAACGCCGTGCGCGACAACGAGCTGTGGAGGGCGTAACCCCCCTCCTCACATGCTCCATTCCAAAAGGCGGCTGAGGAAGCGGGTGAGTTCGGGGGTTTCGGGGTGGTCGAAGAGGCGGGCGGCGGCGCCGTATTCCAGAAGCCGGCCGCCGTAGAGGAAAGCGACGTGGTCGCAGGCGTGGCGGGCGAAGCCCATCTCGTGGGTGACGATGATGAAGCGCGTGCCGACTTCGGCGAGGTCGCGCACGACGTCGAGCACTTCGGTGGTGAACTCTGGGTCTAGGGCGCTTGTGGGCTCGTCCAGCAGAAGGAGGCGCGGACGGGCTGCGAGGGCGCGGGCGATGGCGACGCGCTGCTTTTGGCCGCCGGACAGCTGGGCCGGGCGCTTTGCTAGCGAGTCTTCCAAACCGAGGCGCGCGAGCAGTTCGCGAGCGCGGTCATCAGCCTCATCGGAGCTCGCGCCATGAACCACCTGCAAGGGGAGCGCCACGTTCTCCAAAGCGGTCATGTGGTGGAACAGGCCACCGTCTTGGAAGACGAAGCCCAAGGTGGCGCGGTAGGCACGCAGGGAAGTCTCGTCGAGGGAGACGGGGGAGCCATCCACCGCCATGGCGCCGGACGTGGGTGTCTCCAGGCCGCCGATGATGCGCAGCAGGGTGGACTTCCCACCGCCGGAGGGGCCGATGATGGCGAGCGCCGACACCTCTTCGTCGAAGGTGATGTCGCGCAGGACTTCCACGCCGTCGAAAGATTTGCACAGGTGGTCCAAGCTAATGCGCATAGTCGACCTCCGGGAAGGGGAGGGGGCGCGTGCTCTCACTCAACATGCGGTGCGCGGCTGTGCCGAGAAAGCATCTATGGGATAAGAGGCGAGCGGCGGTGTCGGTTCTAATGCGCATAGTCGAGCCTCTTCTCGAAGTGGCGACTCACGGCCATGATGGGCAGCGTGAGCACCAAATACAGCGCGCCGAGCAGTAGAAAGCCGCCGAAGAAGTTGTAGTTCGTGGCGGTGATCTCGCGTATGGTTTGGGTGAGCTCGATGACGGCGATGACCGACAGCAGCGACGAATCTTTGATAATGGAGGCCACCTGCCCCGTAAGTGCCGGCAGCGTGCGCGCCACCAGCTGCGGCGCCACCACGTAGCGCAAGGTTTGGGCGCGGGTGAAGCCGACGGCCCGGGCCGCTTCCATCTGCCCCGCGTCCAGCGACAGCAGGCTGCCGCGCACGATTTCGGCGATGTAGGCGCCGGAGAACAGCGACAGGATGATGATGCCGGCGAGCACGCGGTTGTCAATGCCCCAGGCTGTGCCGATGATGTAGTAGAAGAAGTACACCTGCACGATGAGCGGCGTGCCGCGGATGATTTTCACGTAGAAGTCGCACAGGTAGCGCAGTGGCAGGAAGCGCGCGCCTTGGCCCGCGGCCACGAGCACGCCGAGCACAAGGCTCAGCACGAGGGATGCCGCTGAAATGCCCACGGTCATGCAGAAGCCGTCCCAGATGCGCACGCGGTACTGAGCCACGAAATCGAAGTTCAGCGAGATGCCCGCTGCGGCCAGCGATGCCCACACCACGGCGATCACCGCCACGCACACCGCCAGGTAGTTCAGAGCCGCCTTCGCCGGGCGCACGGGCGCACCGGTCGGGGCCATGAAGGGGCTCGCTGCGCGCCGACGCTGCGGGCGATCGGGGGTTGCAGTTGTTGCGGTTTCGGGCATCGGCCCTAATCGCCTCCTTCGCAAGCTTCGGGAATCGGGATGAGCGCCTGCGCTGAGCGCTCAGGTTTTCTGCGCGTGCTTTCTACAGAGTACTGGAAATTACTCGAAATCGAAGAACCATTTGAAACCGTACTGGTCGAAGGCCTTCTTTTCGTCCGCGAGGTACTTCTCGGTGAGGCGATCGAACTCGCCGTCGGTTTTCGACTGCGCGATGAAGGCGTTCAGCTGGTCCAAGAGCTCGGTGTTGCCCTTCTTCACAGCGATGCCCCATTCCTCGGCATCCTGAAAGGGGATGAACACGGCCTCGGTGGTATCCGGGTTCGCCTGGTGGTTGCGGTAGATGGTCAGCTGGTCGTAGAGGAAGCCGTCGGCCTTGCCCTGCACTACTTCAGTCACGCACGCGCTCTCGTCGGCCAGGCGCGCGATTTCAGCGTTGGTCAGGTTCTTCGTGGCGTACACGTCCCCGGTGGAGCCGGTCTTCACGGCCACCTTCTTGCCCGGCTGGTTCAAGTCGTCGATGGAGGCCACGCCGGAATCCGCGTTCGCCAGAATGGCCAGCTGGGCCATGGCGTAGGCGTCGGAGAAGTCCACGGACTGCTTGCGCTCGTCGGTGATGGTCATGGAGCTGATGACGAGATCGGCCTTGTCCGACTGCAGCGACGGGATAAGCCCGTCCCAAGCGGTGTTCTCTATCTGCACGTCGTAGCCGTAGGCAGCTCCGAAGTCGCGGATGAAGTCGACGGCCAGCCCCTCGGGGTTGCCGGCGTCGTCCTTCGTTTCGAAGGGCGGGTAGGCCAGTTCCATAGCCACGCGGAGGGTCTTTTCGCCGGTGGCGTTGCCGTCGGTGGCAGAGCTGTCGCTATCGGCGGCATTCGAGGTACAGCCGGCCAAGCAGCAGGCAAGAATGAATGTGATGACGCCGATAAGGGCCAGTACCCTATGCGGGATTCGGAATGGTGTTGGGACGGAGACGGAAAGGGAAAAGGCGCGCTCCATGAGTTCTCTCCTTCATGATAGAGGGCTGCGATCATGCTCTTCTTTCTGGCTCTTATGGTACGGTAGACGACTGTCAGATCGACAGGAAAATATGATCTGTTAGCATTGCGATAAGCATGGCAGGATATTCTACGATTGTGCTAGTTCTAGGTTGGGTTATAGCATGGTTTGCAGTGCCCGTGCCGTGAGAAGGTGTTGCGGAAAAGGAGGCGTCCGTGGGCAGCAAGAAGCGGTCGGCGTGGCAGAAGCAGAAAGCAGAGTTCGCCGCATCTCTCGGCGGCATGGACGACCTGTTCGCCAGCGAGAACGCGCGCAGCCAGCGCCATGACGAGGAGCGCGCCGCGGCCCTTCGCCACAAGGCCTGCGAGCGCAAGAACCGCTATGCCAGCCGCTACGAGGCCGAACTCACCGCCGCCGAGTGCGCCGAACACGGCGCCCCGCCCCTGCACGTCTACCGCTGCCCCTACTGCAACGGCTGGCACCTCACCTCAAAGGGGGAGTAACCAGACACGCGAACACTTCTAGTGTAGCCCCCAAGCCTTTCGCATCTTTCGCAGAGTTTCGCAAGTTTCGCAAAAAGGGGGAGGGGCCCGTTGCGCGGTAATTTCCTGTTTCGGGCAGCGTGGCGGGCTCAGCGCCGGGCGCGGCGGTTCATGGCGAAGGCGATGGCGCCGGCTGCCGCTGCTCCCAGGGCGATGCTTGCGATGATGGCAAAGGGGACGAGATCTCCCGTTTGGGCCAGCCGTTCGCCCTCCTTCAAGCCGGTCTCGTAGACATTCTTCACGTAGTCGGCGTCGGACTTGCTCACGGGGTTCTCGATCATTTCGTCGGTGATTTCCGTCTTGTCTTGAGCGTCGCCCGATTCGATGAAGTCCTTCACGATCTCGTCCTTCACATCGTCAGGCAGGGCGTCTTCGATCTCGTCCTTATCGAAAGTGGTGTCGCTCGGCATGCTCGGTGCGGTGCTTCCATCAGCGCTCGGCGTATCGGCGGGCTTGCTGGCGCTGGAATCGTCCGCTGGCTTGTCGGCGTCGGAGTCATCGGCGGGTTGGTCGGCGGAATCGTCGCCGTTTTCGCTATCGTCGGGCTGCGCCCCATCGCCCGGCTGCGTCCCATCGCCCGGCTGCGTCGTGCCGCTGGGAATCTCAATATCGTCGGGCAGATTCGCGGAATCGGGCACATAGAGCACATTGATGACGTTGTCGTCGGGATTTACGCCCACATGTATCTCGGAAGGATAGGTGTCCACCACATAGGTGCCGTCGATCTTGTACTCGTAGGCGTCGCCCTTGACGAGTTGGTCGAAGCGCTGGTTGGTGAAGGTTTCCGACCCCATTTTGACGAACTTCACGTCATCGGGCGCCAGCGCGTCCTTCCAGTTGTCGGCGGTCAGGTCGGCGTTTTCCATGAGGTAGTAGTTCACGGTGTACTCGTTGTTCCACAGCTTGAAGTAGAAGAGGTTGATGACGTTATCGGAAGGGTTCTCAGTCAACGTGAGATTCTGCGGCCAGCCGTCCCAGAAGAAATGCCCGGGGATGTCGACTACGTAATCCCATGCGTTGATCGTTTGCCCGACGTGTACGTCGGTGAGCTCGTAGGAACCCAGCAACACCCGGCCGTTCTCGTCGGGCTCGGTATCGCCGTCGTCGTAATTGACGTTTTCGTAGTACATGATCGTCGCCGTGGTCGGTGCCCCCTCAGCAGCCTTCTCGTTGCTTTCATGGGCGTCGGGAGAGGCGTTGCCTTCTGCTGGTGTCCCCTCGGCCGCTGTTGCGTCGGTGCTGGTGGAGCCTTCAGTGTTCTCGGCCGCTGAGCTTTCATCAGATGTATCGGCCGCGGGGGCGGCGTTGTCTTCCGCTGCGGCATCGCTGGTCTCGGCAGCTTCCGCGTTCGTGTCGGAAGCCGTCGAGGCCAGGGCCTGGATGGCGCTGCTTCCCTGCTGGTAGGCGCACGCCCCGAGGGGGATAACGAGGCACAGCGCCAGTATCCACAGGGCGACAACGCGGACAGTTCGTTTCGTTGAAGCGTTCATGACGGTCTCCGATCCTCGGCTCCATCGATTATTTCTGAGCAAAAATATCGACTTTAGTATAGGAGGCGTCTTCCGCGCGGCCGCTCGTGCTCGCAAGCTGTCATCACTTCTCACGCAAGCCGTTTTCCCGCGGAAACATTGACTCTCGCCGGGCCTGCCGAAAGCAAAGGGTGGCGGGACGGCGCAGCTATTCCCTCGTCGGGAACGAGTACACGTACTGGCCGCCATAGAACTTGCCGAGCAGGTAGAGGTTGCTCGCCGCCTCGTTGGCCAGGTACACCTCGCCGTTCACGTCGTCGATGCCCTCGGCCATGGGCGGCACGGTAAGCGTCTCCACCCGCGTGGCCTCGTCCAGGAAGTACAGCGGCGCCTTGTGCCCCTCCACGAGATAGCTGCCGCCGCGCTTGGCCTGGGCCGGGTCGTAGATGCGCACCTCGGCGTCGCCGAACCCCCACGCCAGGCTGAGGACGATGTTCCCCTCGGGCGTGACGCACATGCCCTGCACGTTGCCGGGAATGGAGTACACCGCCGAGGGATGCTCGCCGAAGCCGAAGGGGCCGCCGTCGTGCGGGGAGTAGGCAAGCAGGAGAGCCGGGTTCGTCTCGCCGGAGGGGCAGCGCAGCCAGTGGCTCTTCGGTGTGGGGTAGAACAGCCGATGGGAGAACTCGCCGATGTAGAGCATGTCCTTCTGCACGGTCATGAAGGCGGGCATAAGCGGCACGGCGCGGTGCCCGGTTGCCTGCAGCACGTCGCCGTCGGCCGCCTTGGCTAGCTCGGCGCGATCCAGCGCGATGAACCCGTCGCGCACGGTGAGGAACACGAAGGGCCCGGCAGCTGTCACGGCGGCGCCGTGACCGCGGTACAGCGAGCCCTCGGGCAGGCGCACCTCGTGGCGGCGCGCCGTACCGTCGGCGCCCACCTGGTAGATGGGGGAGGGTCGGCGGTTCGCCAGGTAACCGCTGAAGAGCCAGGTTTGCTCGTCGGACAGGTAGAACAGGTCCTGGGGCACGAAGCCCTCGCTGATGCCGGGAATCTTGAAGCGGCGCGTGGCCTCGGCGTAGAACGGCTTGCACGTAGTGCGCACCGCGCGGCGCTTCAGCAGGAATCCCGCGAAGGCCACGGCGGCACCGGCGGCAATGCCGGCGCTTGCGGCGACGATGGTGGGCAAGGTCTTGGACTTCCCGCTCATAAGGAACCTCCCAACGGCGAAAGATTGCGCGTCGTGCGCAGAGTCGCGCCGAAGAGCCGGCGCGGGCTGCGCATCGGTTCCATTGTGCGTCCGTTTCCCCGCGGCGCAGGCCGCCCGTCGCGTTTGTTACGCGCAGGTCAGAAACACCTTGCGGGACTGTGGCTATCTTCTCAGCGCCCTTGAGGGGTCGATGTGCTTGAGAAGCTGGGGATTGTCGAAGAGCTCGGGGCAGAGAAGGGCCTCGCGATTAAGGGCGTGCTCGGCGCCTAGCAGCAGATTCTCGTAAAATGCCTCCAGCGGTTTCCGCTCGGGCAAGATACCGGCCTCGTTGTTGCGGTAGTTGGCCCGCACCAGGGCGTCGCGGTAGTAACGCGCGTGCTTTTGGAAGGGCTCGTTGCCCACGGTGAAGCCGAGCGAGCCGAGGTACAGTTCCGAGAACACAGCCACGGTGCGGGTGTTGCCCTCGACGAAGGGGTGCACCTGCCAGAGAAACGCGATGAACTGCGCGAGCCGCGCGACATCGGCCTCGGAGAGCGTCGTTCCGTAAGTCTGGCGGCCTTCCTCGCGGAACAGGTAGTCCAGCGACGTCTGGATCATGGCCGGGTCGGCGTACAGCACGCTGTCGCCGTTGAGAATATCCTCCTGCTTTACGAGTCGCTCGGTTTTGAACTGGCCCGGTCGATAGGTCTCGGCATCGAGATCTTGGAACAGCGCGCGGTGGATAAGGGAGAGCATGTCGGGGGCGAAGACGAAGCTGCCGGCCTCCAGCATCTCGGCGATGCGCTGGCTGACCAGATCGGCCTCGGCCGTGGCCTGTCGCCCGTCCGCTTCCCCCGTGTGATAGGCGCGGATGAGCTCGCCTGTCTCCTGCAAGGTGTACTGGCCCTGTTCGTAGCTGCGGGCCAGGTCGTGCAGGTAGGGAGATACTTCCAGCCCGTCCACCGCCTGCAGCCCGATGGCCACAGCCCAGTAGTGCCGCCGCGCCTCTGCATCGGAGGCGTGGGTGTCGGTCTCATAGGGGAAGTCGTCGAAGCTATCGGCAGACATAGCCCATCCTTCTCGTTGACCCTTTCTGCTGAGTGGAGGTGACGGAAAGTAAAACGCCCTCCGAAGAGGGCGTTCGTTTCAAATGGTGCGGGCGAGAGGACTTGAACCTCCATGGGGCTACAAAACCCTGGACATCCTTATCCCTACCTGGCCTTTTGCAAACCATGGGTGGGAGCAAATGGCCCTTAAAGACCTCGCTCGAACCATCGTTTTGCTGCACGCATTGCTGCAACGTCCCTCAGGGCGTGGCGCTCTTTTCCAGCGCTCCCGCAACCTTGTCAAAAGAGTAACAATCCTTCATTCCCACACGGTCTACCAATAATACAACGTCAAGTATAGCACAGTCGCTTTGCGGAAAGCCGCTGCATTCTGGTAGAGCTTCTGACGCTTGTATGTCCCATCCGCTACAATGTCCGCCGGTGCTCCGTCACGTCCGGGCAGCTTCATGAAAGGAGCCTGCCTATGGACACCCAGACCGTGATCGCCGTGTGCGATCTGATGCTTGTGGTTATCGGAATCATCGGACTTACTCTGGTGAGGAAGGAGTGACGGACGGTGTTTGGCCAAAGAAGAAGCCGGGCCACCTGTCGAAAGTAAACCCGGCTTAATCAAATAACCGACGCCGCCCGGCAGAACGGGGCACCGTCTGTTCGCATTATAGCATGGTGGCCGCGGCAGCACAGCCCCTGTTTTTGGTTCGGAGGGAAAGCATCATGGGCAGCAAGAAGCGCTCGGCATGGCAGAAGCAGAAGGCACAATTCGCCGCATCGCTCGGCGAGGGCGACTTGTTCGCGGAACTCGGCCTCGGGGACGATTCCGGCCGCGACCCTTTCGCCCGCGAATCGGCTGCCCGCGCCGCGCGCGACGAAGCTCACGAGGCAGCCTTGCGCCGCAGGGCCTGCGAGCGCAAGAACCGCTACGCCAGCCGCTACGAGGCGGAGCTCACCGCTGCCGAATGCGCCGAGCACGGCGCCCCGCCGCTGCACGTGTACCAGTGCCCCTACTGCAACGGCTGGCACCTCACCTCCAAGCCTGCGCGGTAGTGGCCTGCAGCAGTTGGCTTCTGTCTGCTCGAAAGCGAGAGGCCGCTGCGTTGGGGGCAGCGGCCTCTCGCAAGGGGAGGGTGTGGGGGCGGCTCGGCCAGGGTAGCCGAGCCGCATGAAGGAGAAGGCTCGGCAGGGGAGGGAGGCCGAGCCTTCAGGGAAGACGGGCTAGGCTCGTGCGTCCAAAGCGGCGGCGTTGCGCCCGGCCTTGCGGCCCCAGTGAACCGTGCCGAGCACGGCCCAGCCGCAACCGGGGTAGAACGGCCCGGTGAACATGCCCGAGGCAATCTGCCCGGCGGCAAACAGGCGCTCGATGGGCTCGCCGGCGGTGTTCAGCACGCGCGTCTCGATGTCGGTGCGCAGGCCGCCGCAGGCGCCAAGCGGGTTCTGCACGATCCGGATCGCGTAGAACGGGCCAGTCTCGATGGGGCCGAAGTCGGTACGGCGGTCGAAATCGGGATCGACGCCCTTCTTCGAGTACTCGTTCCACTTCTCCACCGTGCGCTTGAGGTTATCGGCGGGCAGCTCGGCTGCGGCGGCAAGTTCCTCCAGCGTATCGGCAACTTTCACGAAGCGGCCCTCGGTGTCCTGCTCGATCATCCATTGCACGACGTTTTCCATGTAGTCGGTCTGGTTGGAGTCGACGATGCACCAGATCTTGCAGTCGGGGCCGCCGCCCATCTTGGCGTTCTCAAAGTACTGCATAGTGCTGATATAACCCCAGTCAGCATCTTCCTGGACGAAGCGATTGCCGCGGGGGTTGACGATGATCGCGCCCTTGACCGGCGTGGACTTGTAGATGTTCTCATCCTTGTTGCCGCGCCCCTCGCCTACCCCGCCGAAGTAGAGGGTGTCGAGCATGACGCAAGCTTCGCTGAGGGCCAGATCAGCGCCTACTTCCAGGCCCATGCGGATGCCATCGCCTGTGTTATAGGGGCTCGCGCCTACCTGCACCGGCGCTCCGTTCACCTCGCGCTGATACAGGCCCCAGTACTGCTGAGGGTTCATGGCACGGGCCATCTCCATGTTGTCGCCAATGGAGCAGGTAGCCAGGATAACACCCTTCCTCGCTTTGAAGAAGTCATCGTCGGCAGACTGCACGCCCACGACCTCCTTGCCGTCCATGATGAGGTGCACCGCCTCGGTATTGGTCTTGACGGTGATGTTCTCGTAGGTGTTGGCCTTCTTCTGCAGGCAGCCGAAATGCGTCGCCGTGGGGTCGGTTTCCTCGCCGTGAATACTCGCTATGATAGCGTAGTAGTCCCAGTGAGAGCGCGGGTAGAACTCGTCGGTGTAGGCGTTGACCGGCGCCACGACGTCCACGGTTGCGTACACGCGGCCGCAGTCGTTCACGAGCCACTCGACGGCAGCAGCGCTTTCCATGCACATCTCGCGGATCATGTCCTCGTCGCCGAAGCCCTGAGCGTAGGCAATTTGTTCCTCGGCGAATTTCTCGCCCGAGTCGTCGGTGCAACCCTCGAGCTCTGCCTGCTGGGGAGTGCCGGCGCCGAGGATCATGCCGTTCGACAGCGCGGTGTCGCCGCCGCAGGTGCCCGATTTCTCCATGATGAGCACGCTCGCGCCTGCCTCGGCGGCTTCGATGGCGGCGCAGAAACCCGCCCCGCCGCCGCCGACTACGACGACGTCGTACTCGTCAGTCCAGTTCACGTCGCTGGCGCTGGTGCCGGCAAGTTCTGTCGGCCCCGACTTAGTTTGAGGGGCGCAGCCGGCAAGACCGGCCACTACCGCGGCGCTCGCGCCAACGCATCCCAGTTTCAGGAAATCCCTTCGCTCCATGCTTTTCTCCTCCTTGTCGATTTGCGTCCCTTAGGGAACGGCCGCATTGTGTGCAGAGGGAAAAGAGGGGTTCAAGAAAAGTATTTTTCAGAAGAATACGCAGTTCAAAGTCAGTTTTTCGAACAACTGAAAATAATTTTCAGGAGCCTTGGGGTGCTCCGAAGCAAAGCTGGCGCTATTATAGGGCGCACAGGGCAGGGGAAGTTTGCGGGGAGAGGTGAGGCTGCGGTGAGCGATTCCATGAGCATCAGCGAGTTCATTCGCAACGAGGAGGTTGCGGCTTTTGTGACGCGGCATGCCGGAGAGCTTGTTTCCTGGGATCAGTTCCAGGGCCTTCCCATGCCGGCCGGCTTGTCTCCCGAAACGATGTGGGAGGTCATCGAATTTGTCCGCTTGGTGGGGGTAGACGAGCAGATGCCGTTTAGCCAGTCTGATGAGGCATGTGTGGGAGAAGGCTCCTGGTACAGCATTTCCTCGGAGATGAGCGCCGTGCTCGCGCGCTTGATGCACCGCGGCCGTACTGCTGGGACTCTTGATGCCCGCTTGGCTCAATATCGGAGCGCTTACGGGAAGTCTCCGTTTCTCGTGGCCGATCTTTCCGCTGCTGCGGCCCGCGATGGGGTTGAGATCGACCCCGATGCGGTAGTCGCTCTTGCGGCGGGGACGCGCACACCTGCAACGCCGGCAGAGCGTCTGGCAGCAAACGCCCTCGCCGTTTTGCGGTCGCTCGACGAGTATTGCGACCGCGCCTTCGACGAGTCCCTCTACGGGGAGATCCAGTCTCGTCTTGATGAAGGCTGTGCGGCGTTTCCCTATCGGCCCATGCGCCGCCCGGAGACGAGTTATAACGCCTATGGAAGCGCCGATGGCAACGACCCGCTTTCACGCTACGACGCCGAGCAGAAGAGCTGGTGCCTCGAGCTGATCAGCACCCATGTGAACGAGGCGTACCAGGGTCGCGCCGAAGGCGTCGTGGCGGTTGTCATTGCCTGCGACCTCATTTGCGAGGAACTTCCCTTCGCTCGGTGGAACGGGTTCATGGAGGTCATTCTGCGGCGCCTGTTCTTCGAGCGCATCGGCATGCGGGCGCTGGCCTTCGTGTCGTTCTCTCGGGCTCTGCTCGATTGGGAGTTGGGGCTGCCCTCGGCCCAGGAACTGCCCTTCGCCTTCGGGCAGGCCATTCTCCATAGTCGTTACGGCAACAATACGACGCCCTATCTGAGACAGCTGCTGCAGTTTCTGGAACGCGGTCTCGATGACTTGGAGCGCGAGACCGACGCCATGGTAGCCCAGTTCGACCGGTGCCACGCGGCGCTGGCGGCCGATACGCGGCTCAACCATCGCCAGCAGAGCTTGCTCATGGAGCTGGTTATGAACCCGTCAGGAAGCATCGACGCAGCAACCTACGAGCGCCGCTATGACGTCACGCTCGTTACGGCCCGCGCCGATTTGAAGAAGCTCGTGCAGATGGGCTTTCTCTCCCTTGCCGAAGTTGGCAAGAAGCAGGTGTTCTCCCCAGTGCCTCACATGGGGGATGTGGTGTTCGCTCGTTCGGGCCGCGCCGCACTTGCCTAGCGTCTACTCCGCGGGGAATGAGTACACGTGGCCGCCGCCGTAGAACTTCCCGAGAAGGTGCAGGTTGCTCGCCGATTCGCTGGCCAAGTATATCTCGCCGTCCACTTCGTCGATGCCCTCGGCCATGGGCGGCACCGTCAGCGTCTGCACGAGGGTCGCGTCGTCCAGGAAGTACAGCGGGCAGCGATGGCCGTCCACCAGGTAGCTTCCTCCTCGATGCGCGCGAGCTGGGTCGTAGATGCGCACTTCGGCATCGCCGAAACCCCAGGACAGGCTGAGCGCGATGTTACCGTCGGGCGTCACGCATAGCCCCTGCACGTTGCCGGGAATGGAGTACACCGCCGCCGGATGCTCGCCGAAGCCGAAGGGCCCGTGGGCATGCGGCGCGTAGGCGTACACGAGCGCCGGGTTCACCTCGCCGGAAGGGCAGGTGAGCCAGTGGCTTTTCGGCGTGGGGTAGAACAGCCGGTGCTGGAACTCGCCGATGTAGAGCATGCCCTTCTGCACGTTCATGAACGCGGGCTCAAGGGGAATGGCCCGGCGGCCGGTGGCCTCAAGGGTATCGCCGTCGGCTGCGGTGGCCAGGGCGGCACGGTCGAGAACCACGAAGCCGTCGCGCACGGTAAGGAAGACGTGAGGACCGGCAGCTGTGATGGCAGCGCCGTGCCCACGATAAAGCGATCCGTCGGGCAGGCGCACCTCGTGGCGCCGCACTTCGCCGCCCTCGCCCACCTGGAAGATGGGCGAGGGCTTGCGGTTGGCCATGTATCCGCTGAACAACCATGTTTTCTCGTCGTCCAGATAGAAGAGATCCTGGGGCACGAAGCCGTGGTTGATGTCGGGAATCTTGAAGTGGCGCGTGGCCTCGCTGTAGAAGGGCTTGCAGGTAGCGCGCACGCGATGGCGCTTGGCGAGTACGGGGGCGAAGGCCACCGCGGCGCCTGCGACCGCAGCGCCAGCGCCGACGGCAATCTTCGCGGCCGCGGGCATGGTGGAGTGCTTCATGGCAACGCACCTCCTGGAATAGACGGCAAGAGCGTCGGGTATGGGTCCCCGACGCTCCCATTGTCCCGCTTTCAATGCGAAGGGTGCGCGCTGCCGGGATGCTCGTTACGGGAGGGAAATCAAACTGACGTTCATTTGCGCTTATCGCCGAATAGCTATCAGTGCGCGCTCCAATGACGGCAGGTGCTCCGTCACGCCCGGGCAGCTTCGAGGTTAAGGCTCAAAGGGGTTTCCAGGCTATTGTTTATTTGATCGGCTGATCATTTGCGCCTGGGGGACGGAGAAACAAATTAGGCCAGCTCGTTTTATCAAGCTGGCCTGGTGCTTTAAAGTGGTGCGGGCGAGAGGACTTGAACCTCCATGGGGTTGCCCCCATACGGACCTGAACCGTACGCGTCTGCCAATTCCGCCACGCCCGCAGGTGCTGTTTCGGCTTTGCCAAAAGAGCGTAGTTGATAATACCCGACTTACCGCGCGGGCGCAAGAAGTTTTTTCGGGAATCGTCTATTCCCCGCGCAGGATGGTGTCGGCGGCTTCCGCGAGGGCGGCATCGGTCTCGTTCTGCTGGCGACGCTCGGCGCGCTCCTCGTGGGCGATCTCGTGGCCGATGTAATCGTGAATGCCGTGGTCGGCGCGGTGCTCACGCTCCTTCTCGGCGTGCTTCTCCGCGCGTTCGTGGTCGGCGATATGCTTCTCCTGCTGTTCCAGGTGCTGCTGCAGCGTCTCTTCGCTCATGGCGGTTCCTTTCAACTTGCACGTGGCACTCTGAAGCGCTCCGCGTGACCTCATGTATCTTTTACACCTTACGCCTTCAGGTGGGCGAGCCGTCCCGTCGCGGCCATTCGTAGGCGTTTTGCAACGGGACGGTTCTATAATGGAGGGCATTGAAGACGCGAGGGAAAGGACGCGAATATGGCAGACGCGACGCCGGTGGTCGGCATCATTATGGGATCGGAATCGGACATGCCGGCCATGGAGCCGTGCATGGCCCAGCTGGACGCCATGGGCGTGCCCTACGAGGTGAAGGTGGCGAGCGCCCACCGCAAACCGGCCGTGGTGCACGAGTGGGCGGAAACGGCCCATGACCGCGGCATCAAGGTGATCATCGCCGCCGCCGGCAAGGCTGCGCATCTGGGCGGGGTGGTGGCCGCGTTCACGCCGCTACCGGTCATCGCCGTGCCCATGAAGACGAGCGATTTGGGCGGCCTGGACTCGCTGCTGTCCATGGTGCAGATGCCCTCGGGCGTGCCGGTGGCCTGTGTGGCCATCAACGGCGCGAAGAACGCCGCCATTCTGGCCGTGCAGATGATGGGCACGAACGACGAGGCCATGCTGCAAAAGGTGGCCGACCTGAAGGCAGAGATGGCGTCGTAAGCGTTCTCGTCTTGTGATGGGTGCGGTCTGCGCCATGCAATTTGCTCGACGGTTTGCGTGGCAGAGGCGGCCTTGTTCGTGGTTGCAGGCAGTTTGGCCTCCGATTTTTCCCAAAAAATTGCGTTTGTTAGCATCTGCAGTGGAGCCGCGGGAAATCTAAGGGGCGAAAATGACGATAATGAGGGCAAATGGTTCAATTTAGGGGCAGAAAGTGGACATGAGGCGAGGTCTTCCGTCTCGAATGTCTGCAGAAAATGCTAACAACCGCAATTTTTGGCGAAAAGCCGATAGGCAAATTGTCCCAGTAGATTGAGTCGGCGGGTAGATAGTAAGTTGATACCGACGGAAAGAGCGTCCGTTAGGTTGACGCCAGCGGATAGGTTGTTCCAACAGGTTGACGAGAGTGGCGGAACGAACATGGTGAAGAAACTTTTGATGGGCAATGAGGCGTTCGCCCATGCGGCTTTGGAGGCCGGGGTGAACGTGGTGGCGGGGTATCCTGGCACGCCGTCGTCCGAGCTGGTGGAAACTGTGGCGAAGCTGCACGCGGCGGGCGCGGCCCAGGACGTGCATGTGGAATGGTCCACCAACGAGAAGGCGGCGCTCGAGATGCTGGCCGGCGCGTCCTACTGCGGCGCGCGGGTGCTGTTCACCTGCAAGCAGGTGGGGCTGAACGTCGCTTCCGATGCGCTCATGTCGCTGAACTACGTGGGCACGGGCGGCGGCTGCGTGCTGTTCGTGGCCGACGATCCGGGCCCCATCTCCTCCCAAACCGAGCAGGACACGCGCCGGTTCGGCTCCTTCGCGAAGGTGCCGGTGCTCGATCCGGCCACGCCCGAGCAGGGCTTCGCCATGATGAAGGCGGCGTTTGATTTGTCCGAGCGCTACCACACGCCGGTCATCGTGCGCCCTACCACGCGCATCAATCACGCCTCCACGTTCTTCGAGGTGGCCGAAGAGACTCATGGCCGTCCGCTGCCTGAAGGGGGCTTCCAGAAGGATCCCAAATGGGTCATTTTTCCCAAGCGTGCCTACGAAGGCCACGGCGAGATTAACCGCCGCCTGGCCCAGATCGCTTGGGACTACGCTCACGACCCTGCATTTGCGCAGTTCAACGAAGTGTTCGAAGGGGGCGGGGAAGGTGAGACGATTGGCGTCGTGCAGAATGGCGTCGAAGGTGCTGGAGCGTCCGCTCCTGCGGTGGGCATTGTGGCTGGCGGCGTATCGGCAGCCTACGCCCGCGAGGCGTTATCGCTTATTGAGGCCCAGGCCTCCCGCGCCGGAATTCCTGTGCCCCGCTACCGTTTCATGGCCGTAGGCACGCCCTACCCTTTCCCGGCCGAGACGGCGGCGGCCTTCGCCGAGGAGCTGACCGATGTGATCGTCTTCGAAGAACTCGATTCCGTGCTGGAAGAGGAAATGCTGAAGCTGACCGGCGAGCGCCATCTGCCGCTGCGGGTGCATGGCAAGCTGACGGGCGAGGCTAACGATCGCGGCGAGAACACGACGGAGAACATCGCCGGCCGCCTGGGAAGGTTCTTCGACCGCACGAGCGCGTCTGCTGACTCTCCGCGCGAGGGCGGCGGCACCTCCACGTGCTCAAGCAATGGCTCGCTCGGCGGAACAGCCCACTGGGCTGTTCCGTTCGCTGCGCAACCTGCGCGCGAGGAGGTACCGCCGCCCTCGCGCTGCTCTTCCGAGACTGAGCACGGGGCCTCCCCCGACGCCGGGTGCGGACAGGCTGGTTCCCTTGCCGCCCTGGTGGCGTCCATCATCGGCGCCAACAACCTCGGCTACGACGGCCCCTTGCCGGTGCGTCCGCCGGTGCTGTGCGCGGGCTGCCCCCATCGCGGCAGCTTCTATGCCGTGAAGCAGGCGCTCCGCGGCCGCGAGGCGGTGCTGTGCGGCGACATCGGCTGCTACACGCTCGGCAATGCCCAGCCGCTCGACGCCGTGGACACCTGCCTTTGCATGGGCGCGGGCATCACTATGGCCCAGGGCTTCGCCGTGGCCGAGCCGGGCAAGAAGCAGGTGGCCTTCGTAGGCGACTCCACGTTCTTCGCCAGCGCCATGACCGGCATCGCCAATGCCGTGTACAACGGTCACGACGTCACCTTCGCCATTCTGGACAACGCCACCACGGCCATGACCGGCAGCCAGCCGCACCCCGGCACGGGCGTCACGCTCATGGGCGAGCGGCGGCGTCCCATTGTGATTGAGGAAGTGCTGCACGGTCTGGGCGTCCAGCACATTGGGTTCGCGAATCCGCACAGCCTGGAAAGCTCCGTGGCGGCGGCGCGCGCGGCCATCGACTTCGAAGGCCCGTCGGCGATCATCTTCCGCGCCCCGTGCATCCAGCTGAAGAAGCCCGATGCGCCGGTGACTATCGACGCTGATACGTGCACGGGCTGCAAGAAGTGCATCACCTCCATCGGGTGCCCCGGCATCGGCTTCGACGAGGGGCTGCGCGGTCCGAAGTCGGGCACACGCGGCCAAGCTTTTGTGGATACGGGCTTGTGCGACGGCTGCGGGCTTTGCACCCAGGTGTGTCCCTTCGACGCCATCCAGGGTGCCGTGGGTTTCGGCGGGGCGGCTCCAGTGGAACCGACCATCTACGCCCCGAACCCCGATCCGTTCCAAACCGGCCCGATCTCTGGTTTGACTTTCAGTGGGGAAGAGTTGGAATGCGGCGGAGATGCAGTGGAAGAAGGGGGTGCCCGATGATCGATATCCTGCTTGCGGGCGTGGGCGGCCAGGGCACGGTGCTGGCTGCGAAGGTGCTGGCCCAGGCGGCTCAGAGCAAGGGCTGGCAGGTGCGCACGGCCGAGACCATCGGCATGGCCCAGCGCGGCGGCAACGTGACGAGCCACGTGCGCATGGGATCGAACGGGGAGGCGGTGTACTCGCCGCTCATCACCCCCGGCACGGCCGATGTCGTCATCGCCCTGGAGCCCGGCGAGGCAGCCCGCGCCCTGCCGTTTCTGGCGCCCGGCGGCGTGCTCGTCACGGCGACGACGGCTATCCAACCGGTGACCGCGGCCCTGTCGTCTACGCCCTATCGCGCCGGCGACGTGGTGGCGGCTTTGGCGAATTCTCTTCAGGCGGAGGCGTCCCGCGAGCAAGCGGCCGAGGTCGCCATTGCGCCGAATGCCAAGGCCAACACCCAGGACGCCGAAGCCCCCGGTGTGGAAGGCTACCCGGTGCCCCTGTTCGTTCCCGTAGACGACGAGGCCCTCGTGCGCGAGGCCGGTGCGAGCTCCCGCAAGTCCCTCAACATGATGCTGCTCGCCGTGGCCGTGGCCCAGGGCCGTGTGCCGCTCACCGTCGACGAGCTGAAAGATGCGGTGCGCGCCCGCGTGAAGCCCCAGTTCGTCGCCATGAACCTCGCCGCCATTGACACCGCCGTCGCCAACTTCGGATAACAGAGGGCCTCGGATAATTTGCTCTAGCTGAATAACATGCAAGAGTTCTCATAGACGTGTTGCTTGATTTGTCAATTAAAGCATCTATAATTAATACCATAATTATGGTAATGAAAGTAGGTGCCTTATGACAGCCGCTGTGGCAGCGCTTCCGCTTATTCGACCTATCACTGATTTGCGCACGCAGTTCAATGACGTGTGCGCTCAGGCGACGGAGAGCCAGGAACCCATCATCCTCACGAAAAACGGCGTACCGGCCTATGTGCTGGAAGACTGCGCCGCTTATGAGGCCGCCGCTCAGCGCAACCGCATGTTCCTCGCCTTGCGTGAGGCGGAAATTGAAGAGCGCTACCGCCCGGAGGCGCTCACAGCGGAGGAATCCGACGCGCGCATGGCCGAAATCTTCAAGGTATGGGGGCTCGACTATGCTTGATCTTGCATGGCGTCCGCGGGCGCAGCTCGATCGGGAGTCCATCGCCATTTACCTCGGCCTCGAGCGGGGAATGCCCCAGGCGGCCCTCGATGCGATAAAGGGTATCGATGCGGCTTTGGAAACCGTACGAACCTTTCCGGACGCCGGCGGCCACTTTACCGACGACCATCTCGAGCACGAGTACCGCACGACGCTTGCGGGCCCCTACATCATCTACTACCGTTACAATGCCACTACGCTTACGGTGTACCGCATCATGCATCAGCGCCAATCCATCGACACCTACAGCCTGATTGAGTATTAACACTCAATCCAGAATCAGTATAGGTTGCCAAGGTATAATTCGAAAACAGTTGATCTCAATCAACCCTCAACCGATCAAACTCGGAAAAACATGAATCAAAAACTCGGAAAACCATGAATCAAAAACTCGGAAAACCATGAATAGTTTGATAGTATAGGGTCGATGCAAAGAAGCCGCTCGTAGAGAAAAGGTTGCGTGGGCCATGCCTCGGAAAACGCTTGTAAAGAATGGATATCTGCCGCGTCTTGTGGACGAGCAAATAGAGCGCTATCTCGAGGTCTTCGGGGCCGTAGAGGTGGCTGGTACGAAGTGGTGCGGAAAGACGTGGACGGCTTTGGCCCACGCGCAAAGCGTCAGCTATGTGGATGAAGAGTTGGACATGGCTCGTGCCGACCCAAAACTCATGCTCATAGGCGATCGCCCCCACGTTATAGACGAATGGCAGCTTGCGCCTGCGATTTGGAATGCAGTTCGTCATGCCATAGATGACGAGCGGGGGTTAAGGGGAGCGTGGCTGCTGACTGGGTCGTCCACCCCGATCTCGTCCGATGACCAAGAGGGCCAGAGCAGGCATAGTGGTGCGGGTCGGATTGGCTCTGTGAGGATGTATCCCTTCAGCTTGGCCGAGTCTGGGGAGTCTGAACGTTCTGTCTCGCTCCGCGGTCTATTCGCTCACCGGTTTCAGCCAGCGAAAGTTGAAAACGATACGCGTCAGCTAGCTGAGTTGATCTGCCGTGGGGGATGGCCCGAAGCCCTCGATCTTTCCGCTGAAAACGGTCAGCTCGTTGCAAGAGAATATCTGCGTCTTGTTTTCGAAAAGAGTGCTCCTAAACATGGCAAGAGTGGAGAGGTGGCCCGTCGGTTGTGCTTGTCGATTGCCCGCAATTTGGGACAGTCTCCAACCTACAAGACCATCATCAGCGATATGTACGGCGGAGAGGACAATCCATCATCCCTCGTAACCGAGCAGACGCTCGCCTCGTATCTGGAGTTTCTTCGCTCGATCTACCTTGTCGAGGAGGTGCCGGGCTGGGTGCCGCCAAAGCGCTCAAAAAAGCGCCTAGCGACGAAGCCGAAGCGCTACTTCGCCGATCCGTCGTTGGCCGCCGCCCTGCTATTGCTTTCGCCGGATTCCCTCCTCGCGGATGGGCAGACCTTCGGTCTTGTTTTCGAGAATCTTTGCATTCGCGATCTCAAGGTATACGCCCAGGCGATGGATCCTTCGATGCCGGCGGCTGTTTACTACTATCGGGACGATTCGGGGTTAGAGGCCGATGCTGTCATAGAGACCCTGGATGGTAGATGGGCCGCCTTCGAGTTCAAGCTCAGCGAAGAGAAGGTTCCCGATGCGGTGAAATCTCTCAGGCGGCTGCGGAAGAAAGTTGCAGAAAACCCACGAGCGCAGGGGCGTCCTCCAGAGTTCCTCTGTGTGATAACCGGCATTGGCTCGTATGCTAGAGAAGTGGAAGAGGGCATTTACGTCGTGCCCCTCAGGGCGCTGGCAGACTGATACGGTGTACCGCATCATGCACCAGCGCCAATCCATCGACACCTACAGCCTGGTCGAGTATTAAAGGACTTCCAGCGGGATTTACCGCTTGGAGTGAAAGAATTTTCTTCCATGATAGCTTCTAAGTTCCTCTAAGTTTGCAAGGGGTTCCCTGCAAAGACCTATTAGAACTACGGAGGGGAGGAGTACGGGTAATTCTGATTTGGGAGAAAAATTCGTGAAATAATCTCCCGCAGCGGAGATTTTTACGGCAAAGAGGATTATCTGCACTCGCTCGAAGAACGCTTGGCCTCGGGGCAATTAATAATTCGGAAAGAAAGATTGCGGATGGCGGTAATGGCTATTGGGGTCTGGTTCTCGTACTCTTGTAGACACGTTGAGGAGAACGTGCTTCTGAGTAAGGGAGAAGAGGAGGACCTATGGCTCGCAATGAAGAGACGCTCCACGTTGATTCGCACCCGACGACTCGGAACGCTGCTCATCTGACTCGCCGCAGCTTTATCAAAGCCACTACGGCTGCTACGGCTTTGGCCGCGGCTAGCTCGCTGACTGCTTGCGCTCCGGCTACGAGCGATTTGGCCGCTACGGGTGAAGATGCTGAAGCTGCCCATCCGGTCGGTCGCGATATCGTGTCAGGCGAGTGGAAGACGGCGGCCTGCTGGCACAACTGCGGTGGTCGCTGCCTGAACAAGGTGCTTGTGCAAGACGGCGTTGTCGTGCGCCAGAAGACCGACGACACCCACGAGGACAGTCCGGACTATCCGCAGCAGCGCGGGTGCCTGCGCGGCCGCAGCCAGCGCAAGCAGGTGTTCGCCGAGGATCGCATCAAGTATCCGCTCAAGCGCGCCGGCTGGAGCTTGGACGCTCCCAATGGCGAGTTGCGCGGCAAGGACGAGTGGGAGCGTGTGAGCTGGGACGAGGCGCTCGATCTGGTGGCTCAGGGCCTGACTCGCGCCAAGGAGCAGTATGGCAACCGCTCCATCCTGCTCCTGAAGGGTTGGAATCCCGAGATGACCCGCACCATGGGCGCCTTCGGCGGCTTCACGAACTTCTGGGACACCAACTCCTATGGCTCCTGGTCGAAGACTCCGTTCGTCATCGGGTTCCATCACGACAACATGCAGGACCAGACTATCAACGACCGTTACGACCTGCGCAACTGCGAGACCATCGTCATGATGGCTATGAACCCGGCCTGGAGCGCTGCGGGCAGCCAAATGTGGAACTACTGGCAGGCCAAGGCCGCCGGCGCGAAGTTCATCGTCGTTGATCCCATGTACAGCGAGACGGCGGCCACCTTGGATGCGGAGTGGATTCCCATTCGCCCGGCCACCGACATGGCCTTCCTGCTCGGCGTGGCCTACGCCATGCTGGAGGCCGACGAGGCTGAGGGCCTCATTGACTGGGACTTCCTGAACCGCTGCACCGTGGGCTTCGATGCCGAGCATATGCCGTCCGATGCTAAACAGCAGACGAACTTCAAGGACTACGTGCAGGGCGCCTACGACAACACGCCGAAAACGCCGGAATGGGCCAGCGAAATCTGCGGTGCCTCGCCCGAGGCCATCCGCAATCTGGCCCGCGCTATGGGCAAGGATCACAAGGTGGGCTTCCTCGTGTCGGCTGCCTCGGCCCGCGTCAACAACACCGACAACCTGCCCCAGCTCGTCATGACCGTGGGCGCCATGGGCGGCCACATGGGCAAGTCGGGCCACATGACGGGTTCCACCATGCATGTGACTTCGGGTAATGGCGGGCCGGCTCTCATTAAGGCCGGCAAGGACGGTCTGCCCGAGATCAAGAACCCCGTGGATGACCACATCAATGGCAACGAGGTGTGGGATGCTGTCATCGATGGCACTTATACTTTCACGGGCACGAAGCACTACGACCCGGCCGAGAAGCGCGATATCGACATCCACGTCATCTACCATTCAAGCGGCAACAAACTGCAGACCAACGTGGGCATGGCCCGCGCCATCGAGGCCCATCGCAAGGTGGACATGGTGGTGGCCCATGCCCAGTTCTTTACCTCGGCTGCCCGCTATGCCGACATCATCCTGCCCCTCACCACCGAGTGGGAGCGCTTCGACGGTCTGTTCGGCGGCACGCTCGGCCATAAGTCGAACCGCGAGATGATGGTGGCCTATCAGCAGATCATCGACCCCTTGTACGAGGCAAAGTCCGACCAGGACATTGCCTGCGAGCTAGCCGAGAAGCTGGGCATCGCGCGCGCTGATGTGTACCCCTTCGATGTGAAGCAGCAGTATTTCAATCGGCTGGCTTCCATGGAGGTGTGCGACGAGGACGGCAAAACCTATGTGCCGGCCGTGGGCATCACCCAGGAAGACATCGACGAGCTGGGCGTGGAAGGCGAGCCCCAGGAGGGCAAGCTGGCCTATCAGGAGCTCAAGCAGCTCGGCGTGTATCAGGTCAAGCGCACTCCCGACGACAACTACGGCTATATTGCTTTCAAGGACTTTGTGGAAGACCCCGAGGCTAATCCGCTGGAAACGCCCTCCGGTAAGCTGGAGATATACAGCCAGACGCTTGCGGACACGTTCTCGGCCATGGGTTGGGACACGGTGACCCCCATTCCCACCTATGTGAAGGTGACCAACGGCTACGAGGACGCCTCCGCGTCCGGGGCTGAGTATCCCCTGCAGGTGATGAACCCCCACTATCTGCGTCGTGCTCACTCGGTGTTCGACAATATCGGCTGGTTGCGCGAGGCGTGGACGAACCCGGTGTTCATCAGCACTGCCGACGCCGATGCGGCCGGGGTGTCCGACGGCGACACGGTGCTCGTCTCGAGCCCCTACGGCCAGTGCGTGCGCAACGCCTGCGTGTATGCGGGCCTCATGCCCGGCGTGGTGGCTCTGCCTCACGGCGCGTGGGTGGCCGTGGACGAAGAGACTGGTATCGATGTGGCCGGCGCTGACAACTGCCTGACGGGCCCCGCCCCCAACGGTCAGGGCGTGTCGGGCTACAATTCCGCGCTCTGCAAGATTGAGAAGTACACGGGCGAGGCTTTGGCTCCCGATGCCGAGCAGCCGCTTCGCATTGTCTGCAAGGATGGTGAGTAACCTATGGCCGACGTGAAAGAGAACAAGAACCCGCAGGGATTCTATTTCAACCAGCAGATGTGCATAGGCTGCCGTACGTGTCAGGTGGCCTGCAAGGATAAGAACGACCTGGAAGTAGGCTACCTCTTTCGCCGGGTGGAAAGCTTCGAAGTGGGGGAATTCCCCGCTCCCGCCACTTTCCACTACTCCGGGGCCTGCAACCACTGCCATACTCCGGCCTGTGTGGAAGTGTGTCCTGCTGGCGCCACTTACATCAACGAGGAAGACGGCACGGTGCAGCATGACGATGAAGCGTGCATCGGCTGCGGCTACTGCGTGAAGGCTTGCCCCTATGGACACCCGGTGCTCATCGAGGAGTTGAACGTCGTGCATCGTTGCGACGGATGCATCGATCTTCGCTCGGCAGGGGAGAAGCCGGCTTGCGTGGCGGCTTGCCCCATGCGCGCACTCGATTTCGGGCCTATCGAGGAATTGCGCGCTGCTCATCCTGACGGGGTGAACCAGATCTCGGTGCTGCCCGAGCCCACCACCGATCCCTCGGTGGTTATCGATGCCCGTCAGGCGGCCTTTGCCGGCGAGCTGAAGCAGCTCGTTCTGTAGCCACCTTTCCGCCGAGCCGGGCCGTGCGACCTCCCTCCCGTCGTACGGTCCGGCTTTCCGCGCTACACTGGTCGAAGGTGGAAGGGGGGCGAAAGTGAAGCTGAAAACCAAATTTCTCTGCCTGATCGCCGTGCTGCTGGCGGTGTCGCTCGGTGCGAACTTGGTTTGGACTTCCGCAAACAAGCATGCCCAAATGGAAAACGAGTTGCGGGAGCAGGCGCGCGCCCTCGCTCAGCAAATGGATGCCGTCTGGGAATTCATGGTGGCCAATCAAGACCGCCTGGCCCAAGTGGCCTTCACGGAAGATGGCGTGTACCAAGGGCTTCACTGCGCCATTGCTGGTCGCATCATCGGTCAGTCTTTCACGATGCATTCCGATTACACGACGCGGTTCGTGAATTTCAATCCGCGCAATAAAGCTGGTGAGCCCGATGGCTACGAGGCGGCCGCGCTCTCCGCGTTCCACGACGATGCAAGTCGTGCCGACTACTACGGCTTTACCGACTATGAGGGACACCAAGTCTTTCGATATGTGGCTCCCATGACCATAGATGAGGCCTGCCTGCAGTGCCATGGCGAACCGGCTGGGGAGCTGGACGTGACCGGCACTCCCAAAGAGGGGTGGAAAATGGGGGATATCGGTGGCGCCATCAGCATCATTATGCCGCTCGACGTGTACCAGGCCAATGAGCGCGATTCCATTGCTCAAGATGTCCTGTTCTTCGCCGTCATGCTGGCGGTGTGCTTGGTCGTGGTGTATGTGGCGCTGACCTATTTGGTCACACGGCCTTTGGGCAAAATTCGTTCCGGTGTGGACGAGGTGTCAGAAGGCAATCTTGATGTGCGTCTCAGCTATAGCGAATCGTCCCAAGAAATGAGTTCGCTCACGACGGCCTTCAACGACATGGCCCACGAGCTTGCTGATGTTTACGCAGGACTTGAAGACGAGGTGGCTGATCGGACGGCTCAGCTGCAGCAGGCTAACGAGGTGCTCGAGCAGCAGCGCCGCCAGCTGGAAGCGGTCAACGCTCAGCTGGTGGATGAGAATCAGTACAAGAGCGACTTCCTCTCTATGGTGAGCCATGAGCTGCGCACGCCGCTCACTTCCATCGTGGCCTTTGCCGATCTGCTGAGCAAGCATCGTGCAGGAGCTGACGAGAACGAGGCTAAGGCCTTGGCGGGCATCGAAGCTAACTCCCAGGCGCTCATGCTGATGATCAACGACATCCTGGAGATGAGTCGTCTTGATGCCGGTCGCGTGAAGCTGAGTCTGGAAGTGGTGGACGTCGGCGATGTGGTGGGCATCGTGCGCGCCACGGTAGGGCCCCTGGCGGCTAAGGAGCATTTGGAGTTCACGAACGAGGTGGCTCCGGACGTGCCGCTCGTGCAGGGCGATTTCGACAAGCTCGTCCACGTGCTACAGAATTTGTGCGGCAACGCGGTGAAATTTACGCCTGACGGGGGTACCGTGCATCTTGGGGCCGCTTTCCACCCTGCCAGCTCAAAAGACGCTGTCGATGAGGTATGGCTTACGGTGGCTGATAGCGGCATCGGCATAGATGCCGCAGATCAGGAACGTATCTTCGAGAAGTTCGTGCAGGTGGATTCCTCATCCACCCGGCGCTACAACGGTACGGGATTGGGACTCGCCATCGTGCGCGAGTACGCCGAGATGCACGGGGGCTCTGTGAGCGTGGAAAGCGAGCTGGGCCAGGGAGCTTCCTTTGTCGTGCGCATCCCTGTGTCTGGCCCGGTTTCGCGAGAAACGGCAGAGAAGGACGAGAAATCTGGTAGCGGGCCTAGTGGCGAAGACCTTCCGAAGGGGGAACAATCATGAATCGACCCATCAAAGTGATGCTTATCGACGACGATCCGGGCATTCACGAAAGTCTTCGAGCCGTCGTAGAAGAAGCGGGCTACGAGTTCTGCGGGGCTCTTGGCGGGCGAGAGGGGCTTCGGCTGTTGGATGACGAGCACCCCGATCTGTTGCTTCTCGACGTGATGATGCCCGGCATGAATGGCTTCGACGTCTGCCAGCAAATGCGCGAGGAGGGACGTCGCATTCCCGTTATCTTTCTCACGGCGAAAAACGACATCGTAGACAAGAGCACGGGTTTCAAGGCCGGTGCCGATGACTACGTGACCAAGCCCTTCATCGCCGATGAGCTGCTGCTGCGCATCGACGCTCACGTGCGGCGTCACCGCGGCGACATCGAACATGCGCGCAAAAATTCAACCGATGCCAGCGAGCTGGCGCGCCGCGAACCGTGCCGCATAGGAGATCTGGAAGTGTTCTTCGATCGCTACGAAGTGCATTTGCACGGCGAGACAGTTCCTCTGACGGCTAAGGAATTTGAAATACTTGCGCTTTTGGCCGAAAGCCCCGGAGAGGTGTTCACGCGACGCCGCATCTACGAGCACCTGTGGGGCGAGACGGCGGAGGTGGATGAGAACTCCATCACGGTGTTCATGCGCAAGATCCGCGAAAAGATTGAGAACAATCCCAGCGAGCCGCGATATCTGCTCACTGTCTGGCGCGTTGGCTATAAGCTGGCGGCAGAGTAGCGAGTGACGGGATAGGCTGTCGCTGCGTTTCTCATTTTTGGTTCTGATCGGCCATTTTCCCTAAAATCATACCTTTCGGATGAGTGCTTTAGGACATATCGCCGCTTTCGTGAGACTGACGGCGAGGCGCCAATGTCCTTACGATGCAGGGGTAACCGAACCGGCAGGGACGCTGGTTCGCCGAAAGGAGGAAGTAATGGGAGAAATCAAGGGAATGGGTCGTCGCGACTTCTTGAAGACGGCTGCTCTCTCTGGTCTGGCGCTGGGAGGTGCTGCTGCACTGACGGGTTGTGCCCCCTCGACGGGCGCGGAAAAGGGCGCGAGCGCGAAGGCGAGCGCCGGCGCCGATGTTGCTTGGGATAAGGAAGTAGACGTGCTCGTCATCGGCTCGGGCACCGGTGCGTTCGCGGCTCTGGTCGCCGCGGCCAAGGGCGCCGAATCGGTGTGCCTTGTCGAGAAGGGAACCATGTGGGGCGGCACTGCCGCTACCTCGGGCGGCGGCCTGGCTGTGCCGCTGACCTACGCCGCCACCGACGCCGGCATCACCGACAGCAAGGAAGAGGTGGTCAAGTACTTCACCAACGCCACCGACGGTCGCGTCGATCAGGCTGTGCTCAACTCGTTCATCGATAACGGCAGCACCTTCATCGACTGGATTTCTGAGGAGATGGGCTGGAAGTTCGCAGCCTCGCCGCTATTCGGCGATTACTACGAGCCCATGGATGGCTGGATTCCCATGGGTCGCGGCAGCCTCGGCGCCGCCGACGCCAGCGGTTCGCTCTCGGCTGCTCAGATGTGGGATCAGATGTCCCTACGACCTGTTCAACCAGGCGTTCGCCTACTATGACACGGGCGAGCCGGGCCATGTGAACATCCCCGCCTACTTCATTTGCGATGCTGCCTGCTGGGCTACCTACTCGCTTCCCGGCCACACGGTAGGCGCCGTGGGCGATGGCGAGGACAGCTACTTCAACGAGACCTACGGCGGAGAAGCTTCCGACCCGTCGGAGGTGCCGGCGCATTTCGTGAAGGCCGACACTCTGGAAGAGCTCGCCGAGAAGCTGGGTATCGACGCGGCTGGCCTCGCTGCCGAGATTGCGACCTTCAACGAGAACGCTGCCAAGGGCGTTGACCCGGTGTACCATCGCGGCGAGAAGCACCTGGACATCAACACCACCGGCGTTATGGCCGGTAGCCGAACCGATCTGGCGAACCCGGTGCTCGCGCCGCTGGCCACGGGCCCGTTCTACGGCGCCGTGTATGTGCCCGGCACCTGCGGCACCGCCGGCGGTCTCACCATTAACGAGAACGCTCAGGTCGTGAACGTGAACGGCGAGCCCATCGAGCACCTGTACGCCGTGGGCAACTGCTCCTCCGGCGTATCGGGTGGAACGTACGTGCACGGCGGCATCAGCCTGGGTTCGGGCGCCGTCATGAGCTGGGTGGCCGTGAACCACGTCCTGGCCGCCAAGGCTTAAGCCAACTTCTGCTGGCAGCGGATCCCTCCCTACGCTGCCAGCCCATACCCTTCCCTTTGGCGGCTTCGCTTCGGCGAAGCCGCCTCCTTTATCAACGGAAGGAAGGCGCTTTAATGGGGAGCATTCCTTTTGCTAATGAGGGAGGTTCTGCTTGAAGTAGTCGATAAGCTCCTGTTTGGAGTGGATGCCGAGTTTCGCGTAGATGCGCTTCGCGTGGGTGCGGGCCGTGCCCTCCGAGATGAACAGCTCTTGCTGCACAATGCGCAGGCTTCGTCCCTCTAGGAGAAGGGACGCCACTTCGGTCTCCCTTTTGGTGAGGCCTGCCTTTCGAGCTACGTCCTCTACGGCCGATTCGCGACTCATGCTTGCCGCGCGTCCCAGAGTGTTCACCCATATCCCCGAGAAGGCGAAGAACCCCACAAGGGTGAGAAGGCACACGAAGGAAGACAGATCAACGAGAATAGGGTCTGGCAGCGGGATGAAATGCTCACGGCCGATCAGCCCGATCGCAATGCCGAGGCCCCAGCATAGGTTAATGAGGGCGAAGTAGGTGGCCTTCCGCAAATCGAGGCCGAACGCCGTGATAATGCCGAGCAGCAGGAAGAGCAGCTGCGAGATGAGGAACAGCGGTGCGGGGCGAGTGAACAGCTCCGAGGGGGAGGTGGCCATGGATACCGTGCCGAGTGCCACCACCAAACCGGTTGCGAGACCGACGAGGCACGGTACGACGATAGGCGAGGACAGGCGTACCTTCTTGGGCAGAGGCCCCAGGCGTGTGGAACTTGGTGCGGGGTTGTTTGCGCCTGCGAGCATGACGAGGGGTGCGGCTATGATGCAAGCGTCGTATACGGCTCGCGGCACGAGCAAGAGCCCCAGGTTTAACAGGTAGAAAAGCAGCAGCGAGCCGGACAGCGCCACCGATAGCGTGGAAAAGTCATCGCATTTCGCCAAGGTCTCCAGTCGAAGCAATGCGGCGAAAGTGCAAGCCACGGTCAAGGAAAGAATGAGCGTCGCATGCAGTGTGGCACTGGAGATGGGCATGTGGGGCTCTAGGGCCAAGCCGAGGGTCGTGAACGTGGCCGCAAGGGCGCCGCCGATGCGAATGGCTTTGGGGATGCGATCCCATCGCGCCCGGCCTATGCCTATGACCAAGGCGATGCCGATGAGTGGGCCTGGTATGGCGGGCGTTGCAACAGAGTCGATAAAGGATACGGTGAAAAGGCTGTCGTAATTAATTTGATGCAGCCAGAGCCAGATGATGGCATCGAGTAGGGCTATCTGCGCTGCCTGTTTCCGGTTGACCCTATGGGCCTTCAGATTGATTTGCACGATCCCCTCCCTTGAAATAAGCAAACCATGTCTTTTGGTCGAGAAAAGCCCAAGTATCCGTTTTTGTTAGACGGGCATTTTCTGGCCCGCTGGATATGCTTCCTGCGGGTTTGGTCTCGGGCTCTGCAATTTGCTCGTGGAAGACAATGTAGCAAACCTGGGGCCGAGCCTATCCGTTGGAAGTTTTTTTGTCAAGAAAGAGGCCGCGGCATGAGACGGCTTTCGAGCCCCTGGAAAAGGGATTCATTTTTGTGTCCGTTTTGAAACCAATATGAGTGTTTTATCAGGCTTAACCTCCACTTATGCCGAATCTGTTCTTGATAAAATCGAAGGGTTTTTGAGAGAGCGAAATACGTGCGAGAAGGAACGGTCTTATGGTTTCTCGTTTCGAATATCATGGCAAGGAAAGCTTGATGGAAAAGCGCCGCCAAAGGCGCAAAGAGCAGCTGAGGAATCGGACGGTGGCCCTGGCGGCGGGCTTGTTGCTGGCGGGTGTTTGCGGTGTGTCGAGCGCCCTTGCGGCTACTGGGGGTTCGGACGGGTTCGATGTGGTGGACGTCCTGCAGGATACCGCCTCGTTGAGCGCCGCGCCTTCCAGCCTTGTTCCTGCTGAGGACGACGCGCTCTGGCAGGTGGCTGCCGAAGGTGGGAGCGATGCCGCCCTGAAGGAGATTGCGAGCCGGGGTGCCAATCTCCTAGCCGCCCGATCTGGAGGTCAGAGAGCGGTTGAGGGAATGCGAATTACGACTGCCCTGATTAAGGTAGAAGGTGTACTCGATCAAAATTTGGCAAATGATAGCTCCTTCTCCGTCGACTTCAACAAGCAATTCACCCTGCACATTGAGGTGGAAAGCGAGTTGAATCTGGCGAATAAAAAGGTGGAGATCACCGTGCCCGACGGGCTGACCGTGGTGGAGTACCCCATCCCCGAGCGGGGTGACATGGCGGAGAGCGTAACGCCTGAAAGCATTGACCAGCTGCACAGTGTGAACAACTACGGCGGCTACCACCCCACAAATGGCACCATCACCTATTCTCTCAAAAATACGGCGGAAAAGAACAGCTTTAATATCGTTCTGGCCCCGGACACCGTTCTCTGGAACAGAACAAAGGAGCAGGAGCTTAAGGATTCGCTCAAAATCGAAGTCTACACAGGCGATCGAACATATCAGACAATCTCTGCCACTCCAAAGATTACGGGCAAATACAATGATACGCCTAGTGACAACAGAGCGATCCAGACCGGCCCCAGACTGTCCCGGATTGGCGTGAAGACTGGTGTACCCACGGCGGCGAATCAGCCCTTTGCCCTGCGGCAAATCTGGATAAACCCGGACAAGGACTACATCGATATGCCCCAGTTCTTTAAGAAGCTGGAGCTCACCATTGCCTTGCCATACTACACAGAAAATGGCAACAATATTTATGCGAAACTCGATCATATCACCTGGGATCCTGCGGGAGAGTCTACCAGGCTCAACCTGCTGGATCCGGAAAACCACAAGGGTGGTGACGATAGCTATAAGGACGGCTTTAACTTCACAAAGACGGTAGACGATGCCAATCACACTGTTAAACTGACCTGGGAAAACTTGTACCTGGAGTATGCGCAGGATTACTTTACCCCCTATTTTAAGTGGACGTCCGATTGTGACATCACAACTACAAATGCCGTCAGGTGGGGCAGCGATTCGATTCTCAACACCGGTAAGACAGCCCCCGGATGCTACGAGGGGAAGACGCCCACTACTGGCGATGCCTCCGCAGTGGGCGGAACGATCACCTGGCAGGATGACAGTACGTGGTATCTCTATAATGGCGACTGCACTACGCTCAGCTTCACTGCTCAAGCAGGAGAGAGCATGAGCGTGAATGGAAAAGCCAACAATCAGCCAATCTATAATAATTACGCAAGCGATTCCAATATTATCTATTATCTGGGACAGTTCCATGTGGTCAACCAGGGCGGCGCCGTGAGCGCCAATAAGACGGTGGAATTCACCTATGGAAACAATGATAAAATCGGCGTCACCGCCCAGAAGATTCCTGCAACCACGGGCAATGTTGTGGAAGTCTGGTACACGACGACAACGAACCCAACCGAACAAAAGTACAACGGCACCCTCATCAGCAGCGGCGGCTTTGTCGCCTTTACCACCCAGATGGCAGGACTTGGCAAGGGCGAGTATTTCACCAAGATCAAGGCCAACGTAGGCAGCTATGAGAAGGACTACGTGGGCTATGTGTCCTCCCGTGATCAGGATCCCACGTCGGGATATGCTACCACCTTCGGCAAGCTGCTGACCGCAGACGAGGCTACGTATTCCAACTTTGCTTCCATGAAAATGTACGATACCGGTTCAGGTGATAGCACGGCCAAATCGGGCAACTATACCGTAAAGGTCACAAACACAAGGGGCGAGATCCCCTTGGCCATGGAGCAGGCGTACGAGGAGAATTCCTTGGAGCGGGTGCCGATCCTGAGCAAGACCTCCGCAACAGCGGGAGAGACCATTACCTTCAACGGTCTGCTCAGCTCGTCCGCTTATCCTTATTCTTCCAACAATATTACAACGGATCAGGAAATCTATATCCGTCTGCCGGAAAAGATCACGGTCAAAAACCTCAAGCTATACCAAGAGGTTGGAAGAATGGCGGATAAGGTTTTCCTCCTCGACGCGGTTACGGAGACGGTAACGAGTCCCCAAAGGACCGAGATTGCCAAAGACTCATACAGCTTTGTGGAGGTAACATCTGCTGCCGAAACCGGCTATAAGCTGTACAAGATCACCTTTATGGACGCGGATAACCCCGCAAAGGTTGGCTGGTTCACCGACGGGCTGGGGCAGTACCAGATCGGGATTTCCTTTGATATGGAGATCGCCAAGGACGCCGATGCCATGACCTTGGATATGCGGGACTGCGTACGGTTCAAGAGCGCATCCCTGACCTCCACATCCAACAACGGCACCCTGGCCCAATATCAGGTTATGGATGATAGGGTGCGGTACAGCACCTTCAACGTCAACGCAAAGGGCGCGAAGCTCTCGGTGGTGGCGGCCCGGCTGGGCTTGACCTTCACCTTCGGCGCAAGAATGCTGGACAAGTCAAACACGGAACCAGACTATGACGCAGGCGACTACTCAAACTTCGAGGAAAAGGGCGACAAGGTCTATCTCAAAGATGCGGATCATGTTGTGGACATGCTTTTTACCCTCAAGAATGAAACTGGACGAGTTTTTTCCAAGGACGACGCGCAGGCCTTTTATTACTTTATTCCGGTGCCCAAAGAGGGGGATTTCTGGGATAGTCATATGCAAGATAAGGCATTTGACTTTGACATGATGCTGACGGGAGAACCGACGCTCAGCGGTGCATCTGCAGTCCGCAATCATATTCAGGTAACGTACAGCACCAAGGTTGATGCAAGCGCAGCCCCTGGAGATTCTTTTCACTATAGTACTGTTACGAATGATAACTATGTTACGGCAGAAAAAATTACCAATTGGGGCGATGTGAAAATGATTCGCATCGCGGCTACGAGTGATACCGAAAGCATTCCGGAGGATGCGGATCTAAAAGTTAACCTGCGTCTGAGTCCAAAGTTTGACAGCAGCGCCGATCTTGTGGGCAGCGTGGTCAACTTTGGGCCTTGCGGCGTGTCTCCCTATTCCGTGGGCAGCACGCTCAATCAGGGGCACAACCCCTTGTCACGCATTCAAGTTGAGTTCCAGACGGGCGTTATTGAAGGGAAGGTCTTTATTGATAAAGACTTCGATGGCGTCTATACGGAAGACGCGGATGATCTCTATACCGGTAAGATTAAAGTAAGTGCACCTCATCAGAATGGAGTTGGCGCCGACGACACCGAAAGCCACGAGACAATTACCGAAACGGGTGTGTTTAAATTCACGGGCCGGCGGGCAGATACCTACCATGTGATTGTTGCCAACCCCGGCAGCAGCGATGCCAACGGCGATAATCCGCTGAAGTTTTCTCTACCAGAAAGTGGAGGGGCGTTTGGTCTGGGTGATGACGAGACGACCGCTACGGCCACGGTGACGCTTGAAAAAGGAACAGGCAAAGGCACCGCCGATCTGGCGATTGGTCTTCAGCAACCCCATACTGTTTCCTTTAGTGCAGAAAACGCAACGCTGAGCGCCTCTTCAACCAAGGTGTGGCACAACGATGCGCTGAAGGAGGGCATTCCGACGGTTACGGCCTCGAGTGGCTGGAGATTCACGGGGAACTGGACAGACGAAGCCACCACGTATACCACTGACCAGTTGAAGGAGCAGGTAATCAATGCGGATGACAAGACCTTTGCTGCCGAGGTGAAGAAGCTCTACTCGGTGACCTATGACTTGAACGGCGGAACCGGAGCGGGTGCTCCGGAAACCACGCAGCATGTTGAAGGCGAGAAGGTTTCGCCAAATTATACGGGCACCAGCAGTCTGAACAAGGGAGAGAAGACGATCTTTGTCGGCTGGAGCCTGGAGAAAATCGCGGACGTTCTTCAGGAGGATGCGACTCAAGAAACCATCGGCAAGATCATCTCTACGGATCAGCATGACATGCCCGATCATGACGTCCACCTTTATGCCGTCTATGCGATGGATGCCAATGGTAACAGCAATCCGGATTACAACGACGATGCCGTCCATGTCCGTTATCACGGCAACAATGGTGACTATACCGACATCATCTGTCCCCACCATCATGTGATAGGGGCAAAGGAACAGCTCTCCACCAACGGTGCGGTTTCCGGTAAAAGCCTGGGGCATGATGACGACGCATCGAGTGCTGCCGCTGAGGTAAAAAACCATACCTTTACTTACGGTACCAACATCTTTGTCGGCTGGAGCACTACGCCGATCCTTGACCGTGTGATAAAAACCAAGGCGGATCACGATGACTTGAAAGACAGCATCGTGACAGAGGTGACGATGCTGTCAAAGCCAGGCGCCGACGTTTCTGCGGATGACGCTAAAGATACGAGCAAGTACGCCGATGCAGATGGCAATACCAACGTCTACGCCGTCTGGGCCGCCGATCGCAACGGGAACAAAGTAGCTGACTACACAGAAGAATATCAGCTGACCTATGAAGCCAACGCTAGAGACGGTGACACGGTTGGCGCGATGCCCACGATCAGCGGAGCGCACATCCCCTCCGACAAGGTGACCTTGAGCGACGCCAAGCCCACGCATAGCGATGTAGATGGCAAGAAAGTGGTTTTCATCGGTTGGACCGAAACGCAAACGAATTCAATTTTCGGCCGTGCCGATGAGGCGCCGGCTACGGTTACCGAAGTCACCTTTGGAGCTGCTGACAAGACAGTCTACGCTGCCTGGGGCTATGACGAAGACGACGATGGCGTGGCCGATGCGCTGGAAACGTACTCTCTCATCTACGATCTTAACGGAGGCAGCGGAACGCCTCCAGCGCAAGTGAGCAATATCGCGAAAGGCAGTGAAGTCAAGCTGACCACGGAGGCAGGTTTCCGTCGCAACGCCAATGAGCTTTTCGTCGGATGGAGCGCCACGGAACACGAGGATGCCTTCACGGCGGCCCAGAAGGAGGAGCTCAAGCAGGCTCTCATCACAGGCACGAGCGTCATTTTCGATACGGCGGACAGAACGTTGTATGCCGTTTGGGCTGCCGACCGCAACGGCAACCACGTGGCGGACTATCAAGAGCCGCAGTACAAGATCAATTATGACGGCAACGCGCAGTCGGGAGGGTCGATCGAAGGCTTGCCCAGCGATAGCGAAATCCATCTGACGAGTGAAACCGTCACGCTCAGCACCGCTACGCCAATCTATCACTCTGCCGACGGCAAGAGCATCGCTTTCCTTGGTTGGACGGAGCGGCCCGCCAAGATCCTGAGCCGCAGCGATGACGAGCCGACCTTGGTAACGAGCGTTGCGTTCGACGATGCCGATAAAACCGTCTATGCCGCTTGGGGCTATGACGACAACAGGAACAATGTCGCCGACGTATTGGAGACCTACTCGCTTTCCTACGATTTGAATGGCGGCGTTGGCTCTGCCCCGGCAGGCCAGACCGACATCAGGAAGGGCACGCCGGTTCCGTTGACGTCGGATACGGGCTTCAGCCGGCAGCCCAGAAATCCCGACGGCATCACAGAAATCTTCGCAGGTTGGAGTCGGGCTAAGCACGAAGATGCCTTTACAGCGGAGCAGCGAGATGAAGCAAAGAAGGCGCTGGTCTCGGGCAAAATTATCATGGGAACGGAAGACCTTACTCTCTATGCCGTATGGGCACAGGACCGCAACAATAGCGGAGTACCTGATTTCTCCGAAACGTCATACAAGATCATCTACGACGGAAACGCTCAGGAAAATGGTACAGTTAAGGGGCTTCCCGTTGATGAGGGGCTTCATCTTGCCGGCGACACGGTATCTCTCGGCAGTGCTCGGCCCACTCACAGCGGCCTGAACGGCAAGGAAGTGGTGTTCCTCGGCTGGACGCTCAGTCGTGTCGACGGCATCTTCGATCATGAGGCGGCGCCCACCTCTGCCGATGAGGGCATGGCTCGCGATGGAGCGGCCTCCCACGCCTATGTTAATAGCGTGGAGCTTGTCGATGCCGATGTAACGGTGTACGCGGCATGGGGGTATCAGGAGCATGTTTGGGGCGACTGGGCTGTCGAAACTCCTTCGACCTGCGTTCAGCAAGGAACCGAAAAGCGCACCTGCACTACGTGTGACGCCGTTGAAAGACGGCCGCTCGATGTTCTTCCCCACGAGTGGGAGGCGAATTTCACGGTAGACAAGCCCGTTACCTGCGTTGAGGACGGTCTGAAATCGAATCATTGCAAGCATTGCGGCGCAACGAGATATGCGACGCCCATCCCGTCGGTGGGGCACGTGTTCGGCGGTTGGAAGGCCGATGCGGCGGGGCACTGGCGCGAGTGCACTGTCTGCAACGTCAAGGCGGCTGCGGGGGCTCATGAGTTCCGCGAGGTGATGGCCGATGATGGGCGTCGTCACGAGGTGTGCTCGGTTTGCGGTTACGATCGCGAGAAGCAGGCTATTCTCCCCGCGACGGATGGCGCGAGTGCGGCCAATGGCAGAGGCGGTTCCAGTTGGTTCCAAACGCTAATCCATCTTCCGCAGACGGGCGATCCGCAGGGTTGGTGGGTGGTCGTCCTTTTGGTGGCAACAGCACTTGGGGCGGGCATTTCGGTAGTAGCCTTCGGGCGCATGCGCCGTCTTGCGAGGGGTCGACACGCCAAATAGCGGGAAGGATCATCGGATGGAGCTACGAGAGGACAAGCTCTCGTGTTTAGCAGGAAAGTAGGGCAGGGTGACGCCAAGCAGCCGTCGGGCATCGTATGATTCGCGTAAAATCGTAACATCGCAAAAGGGCGATACGGGATTCGCTTCGGATGGTGCGGATCCGGCGATGCGCGAGGCGAGTCGCTTCGCTTTGCGCACCGTAAAGCATGAGAAAGGTGAACCGATGGGTTTTCCGAGGGAATTAAAGAGAACTGCTGCTGGTGCGGCCGGCTGCAGCTGCCCTTTTAATCCTCAGGGCAAAAAACAGCTCGGGGGGGGGGGGCTCCCAGAAAACAATAGGCGCCGCAAGGGGCGCTGACCCCTCTGTTGCGACCGCGCCGACCGCGCCGACCGTCCTTGCGGCCGCCCCTTCGAACGGGAGAGGGGGCAGATAGTCGTGGCGAACATCGTTATTGTTGAAGGCGAGCAATGCGTGGCTGATGTCGTGAAAGCCGCCTTCGAGCGCGAGGGCCATTATTGCGTCACGGTGTGTGACGGGCTTGATGCCGTTGACGCCATTGTAGAAGCGGATTTCGATCTTGCCGTTCTGGGCCTTGGTCTGACGGGCATCGACAGTATTCAATTACTCGAGTACATTCGCACGCTCGATATCCCTACGATCATGGTGCTTGACGCCTCTCAAGAGAAAGAGTGCCTGCACTGCATGGAAATCGGGGCAAGCGCCTGCATCATCAAGCCTTTTTCGGTTCGGGAGCTGCTGTCGTGCGCCAATAAGTTTCTCGAACGCGGCGCGCTCCGCGAGACGCTGCGCATGGGCACGACGGAGATCGATACGACGGCGCGGCAGGTGCGCATAGCCGGATGCGAAGTGGTTCTTTCCCCCAAAGAGTACGATCTGCTCATGCTGTTCGTGAGGAATCCCCATCGCGCTTTTAGCCGAGAAGATATTTATGAGCGCGTATGGCACGGTTATTACCCTTCGAAGTCGAAGGCTGTCGATATAGCCGTTGCGCGTTTACGGAAAAAGATGGGCTGGGACGCGGAGATCAAGGCCATCCGCAAATTCGGCTACCGATTCGATCCGCCATCTATGGGTTAATCCGTCATCTTTCCAGCCATCACCTCGCCTTTTCCCTGCGCGATTATCGTGATTCACGAGTGCGAGTTGTTGCCAGTTTGTTAGAATGGGGCATACTCGCAACAAATGTGTCCGAAGGAGAGATGCGCGCCCATGGAAATGACGAAAGAGCAGCTTGAGCTTATCGCCAATCAGCTGGCCACCATTAAGGAGCGGTCGCCGTTCTACGCGAAGAAGTTCGAAGGTATCGATGTCGCGGACGTGCGCACCCAGGCCGACTTCGAAAAGCTGCCCTTTTCCGAGAAAGATGACCTGCGCGCGGTGTATCCGCTGGGGTTGCAGGCGGTGCCCGACGAGGAAGTCGTGCGCATCCACAGCTCCTCGGGCACCACGGGCACGCCGGTTATCATCCCCTACACCCAGCAGGACGTCATCGACTGGGCCACGCAGTTCGCCCGCTGCTACGAGATGGCGGGCATCACCCCGCTCGACCGCATCCAAATCACCCCGGGCTACGGCCTGTGGACGGCCGGCATCGGTTTCCAGCTGGGCGCCGAGCGCCTGGGCGCCATGGCCATTCCCATGGGGCCGGGCAACACCGAGAAGCAGCTGAAGATGATGCAGGATTTGAAGTCCACGGTCATCTGCGCCACCAGCTCCTACGCGCTGCTTCTCGCCGAGGAGATCACCAAGCGCAACCTGCGCGACAAGATTCACCTGAAGAAGGGCGTCATCGGCTCCGAGCGCTGGGGCGAGAAGATGCGCAACCGCATTCAGGACGAGCTGGGCATCGAGATTTACGATATTTACGGCCTCACCGAGGTGTACGGCCCGGGCATCGGCATTTCCTGCGACGCCCACGACGGCATGCACATCTGGGACGACTTCGTCTACATCGAGATCGTCGATCCCGAAACCGGCGAGGTGCTGCCCGACGGCCAGGAAGGCGAGCTGGTACTCACCACGCTGCGCAAGCAGGGCGCGCCGCTCATCCGCTACCGCACCCACGACCTCACGCGCATCGTGCCCGGCACCTGCGCCTGCGGCAGCCGCCATCCACGCATCGCCACGCTCACCGGGCGCACCGACGACATGTTCAAGGTGAAGGGCTGCAACATGTTCCCGGCCCAGGTGGAGGAGGTCATCAAGGCCACCGACGGCACCAGCTCCGAATACCAGGTGATGATCGAGGCCGTCGATGGCCACGACGTGCTCACCGTGCTGTTCGAGACGCCGCTTGAAGGCGAGGCGCTGGCGCGCTGCGAGGAGGAGCTCGCGCTCATCTTCAAGGCGAAGCTCGGCTGCACGCCGGAGGCGAAGGGCGTGCCCATGGGCGAGCTGCCGCGTTCCGAAAAGAAGACCAAGCGCATCTTCGACAGCCGCTACTAAGCGCGCCGCATTCGAAAGGGGGCGAGAGCCATCATTACGAGCTTGAGTGAGAAGCAGACGATCCTCATCGTTGATGACTCGATGCTGAATCGCGCACTGCTTGCCGACATGATCGGCGATGCCTACCGCATCATCGAGGCGGAGGACGGCAAGCAGGCCGTGGCGGCGTTGCAGAAAGAGGGCGCGGGCATATCGCTCGTGCTGCTCGACTACGTCATGCCGCAGATGAACGGCTTCGACGTGCTGGAGGTCATGAACAAAAACGGCTGGATCAAGGACATCCCGGTCATCATGGTGTCCGCCGAGTCCGACGCCGCCTATATCGAACGCGCCTACGAGCTGGGCGTGACCGACTTCATCAACCGCCCCTACGACGTGAACATCGTCCGCCGCCGCGTCATGAACACGCTCATGCTGTACCAGAAGCAGCGCACGCTCATGGGCATGGTGGCCGACCAGGTGTACGAGCGCGAGAAGTCCAACAACCTCATGGTGTACATCTTGTCGCACATCGTGGAGTTCCGCAACGGCGAAAGCGGCATGCACGTGCTGAATGTGCAGGCCATGACCGAGATGATCTTGACGCAGCTCATGCGCCTGACCGATCAGTATCCGCTGACCACCGAGGACATCTCGCTCATCACGATGGCCTCCAGCCTGCACGACATCGGCAAGATCGCTATTCCCGAGGAGATACTGAACAAGCCGGGCCGCTTCACCGACGAAGAGTTCGCCATCATGAAGACGCACTCCGCTGTGGGCTCGGATATGCTGGACGATCTGGAGCTGTACAAAGACGAGAAGCTCGTGCGTGTAGCGCGGGATATTTGCCGCTGGCACCATGAGCGCTGGGACGGCCGCGGCTACCCCGACGGCCTGGCGGGCGACGACATTCCCATATCGGCCCAGGTGGTTGCTTTGGCCGACGTGTACGACGCCCTGACGAGCCGTCGCGTCTACAAGCCGCCCTTCAGCCACGAAGAGGCCCTGCGCATGATTCGCGAAGGGGAGTGCGGCGCGTTCAACCCGCTGATTTTGGAGTGCCTGGAGGCGGTGGCGGACGATCTGGAGAAGCGCCTGAACCACGGCATCACGGGCCGCGAGATTTCGATTGACTCGCTGCATTTGTCCGAGGCGACGCTGGATAACGGCGACGCCGAGGCCTCGAGCCGCACTCTCGAGCTGCTCGACTACGAGCGCATGAAATACCACTTCTTCGCTTCCATGAGCAATGAGGTGCAGTTCGAGTTCACCGAAGAGCCGCCGATGATCGTGCTGTCCGACTGGAGCGACCACAAGCTCGATCTGCCCGAAATCATCATGGATCCCTACAACGACGAGGCCTTCTGTGCGACGTTCGGCCAGGAGAACCTGCAGAAGCTCAGCCGCCTTTTGCGCGCCACCACCATTGATGATCCGGTGATCGATATGGAGATGGAAGCCACCGTGGGCGACGAGCTGCGTTGGTTCCATGTTCTGGCCCGCGCGCTGTGGTCGGGGCCGTCCGATCCGGTTTACCTGGGCTCTATTGGCAAACTCGTCGATATCGACGATCGCCAGGCCGAGCTGATCGACCTGCAGTTCAAGGCCTACCACGATCCGCTGACGGAAGTGGTCAACGGCGCCTTCGCCCGCAAGGTCATCGCCGAGCGCTTGGGCTCGGGGGAGGCGTGCGACCGTCATCGCGACCGCCATGTGCTGGCGCTGTGCGACCTGGATTTCTTCAAGCAGGCCAACGACACCTACGGCCACCAATTCGGCGATCGCGTGCTGAAGCACTTCGCGGAGCGCCTGCAGGAAAGCGTGCGCGGCGAGGACGTCGTGGCCCGTGTGGGGGGCGATGAGTTCCTCTTGTGCATGGAATGCCCCGTCGATCCGCGTCCGCTGATCGACCGCATCCATCGGTCGCTCGAGGGCGACTTCGAGGGCTTCCCGCTGTCGGTTTCCATGGGCGTGGCCATTGCCGGCAGCGATGTGCGCGACTACGATGAGCTGTTCCGCCGGGCCGATGTGGCGCTATACCACAAGAAGCGCGGCGGCCGCAGCGGGTACGTGTTTTACAGCGATTTAGACGAGGAAGAGCGAGATTTGTTGCTTGAAGGGGCGCATACGGCGCTCTCGGGCATCGACAGAGACGAGTCCGACCAGTAGACTGTCACCCAAAGGATAAAAGGAGACCGAGATGTCGTTGGAGATTGCTTACGCTGCCATGGGCGGCGATTTGGAAACCGTGCGCGGACGCTTGCTTACCGACGAGCGCATCGAGAAGTTCGCGAAGATCTTTTTGCAGGACACATCGATGCAGACGTTGGAAAGCGCTCTTGAGGCGGGCGACCTTCCCGAGGCCTATCGCGGAGCCCACACGCTGAAGGGCGTGAGCCGCGACTTGGGCTTCACGCCCCTGTTCGAGGCCGCCGCCGCGCTGTCCGACGCGCTGCGCCTCGATGACGCCGGCGTGCCGGCCAATGTTGCAGCGGTTCCCGAGCTGATGCCGGCCGTGCGCGACGCCTACAGCACGGTCGTCGACGCCATCGCCATCATCTAGCGAAATAAGGCGCTTGGCGCCAACGGGCCGCCATGGCGGGCACGACGCGCGGGCCTTCACGCGCAACCAGAAAGATCGAGGTTCGGACCAAGGGGTCTGAAGCCCGAAAGGAACACAGCGAATGACTGAAACAGACAACAAAACGAGATACGGCCGCATAGCCTCGATTCTTATCGCGCTGGCCATAGTCATCGCCGCCTTCGCGTTGTTCACGACGATGAACAACGAGCGCATCTCCGAGCAGAACACCAAGTACCTTCAGGGCTCCACCGAGCAATCGGCGCGGCGCATCAGCGAGTGGATGGCCGACTCGCAGACCGAGATCAAGCTTTTGTCCTCGATGTACGCGAGCACGCTTTCGGGCGTTGACGAAATCAGCGCTGCCGGCATCGAGCAGTTGGCGAACTACACGAAGTTCGATTACACCACGATCTCGCTGGAAGACGGCCGAACCATCGACAACACGGGCCAGGAGGCCGATGCCGCCGATCGCGAGTACTTCATGCAGGGCATGGAGGGTGAATCGGGCGTCTGTGCCGTCGACAACTCGCTGTTCTACAACGATCTCTCGGTCATCTTCTACGCGCCGCTGTACTTCGACGGCGAAGTGGTCGGCGTCATTTGCGGTGCCTATCGCGAGGACTCCATGGAGAAGTTCCTGCGCACCTATATCTTCGGCGAGCAGACCAACACCTACTTGCTCGAGCGCGACGGCGATGTGATGGCGCACTCGTCCACTACCTACAGCAGTGGCGTGAAGAGTGCCGTCGACCTCTACTTCGAGGAGGGCTCGTCGGGCAATATCTCCCGCGACGATTTGGAGTCGTCGCTGCAAAGCGGCGTGTCGGTCACCTTCAACTACAAGGGCGAATCGGGGTCGGGCACCGCTTACGTGATGCCGATCGAGAACTACGACTGGCTGATCATGCGCACCTTCCCCAGCTCTATCACCGACGGCATGCAGAGCCGGGCGAATGCGGCGGGACTTGTGCTGGTCGGCTTGGTCGGAGGCGCCTTGGCCCTGGTGGCGGGCGTTTTGCTCGTGCAGACCATGCGCCAGCGCCGCAAGCTCTTAAGCGAGAGCGAGCACGTGACGAGCATCGTGAACTCGTCGCTGGTGCTGTTCAACCGTTTCGCGGTGATCGATCTGGCCAACAACACCTACGAATACTTGAAGGACGAGGGCATCAAGGACGATTTGCCCCGCAACGGCGAGTACCACATGTTCCGCTACTATTGGCAGACCCGCTTCTGCGATGACGACGAGGCGGAGCGCATGAAGGAGGAGCTGAAGCCGGAGGCCATCCGCGAGCGGCTCACCGAGGACGTGCCCTACCTGCACTTCGAGTATCGCCTGCGGGATCAGGAAACCGGCGAGGTTCGCTGGAGCCAGGCCTCCATGCTGCCGCTGCAGCGCGATGGAAGCGGCGTGGTGACGAGCGTGCTTTTGTCGGTGCAGGACGTCACCGACGTGAAGGAGCGCGAGATCGCGAACCGCAACGCGCTGGAGGACGCCTTCCGCGAGGCCGAGCGCGCCAGCCGCGCGAAGACCGACTTCCTGAATTCCATGAGCCACGACATCCGCACGCCCATGAACTCCATCATGGGGCTGACGGCCATCGCGTCGATGTATCTGGACGATCCGGAGCGCGTGAAGGACTGCCTCACTAAGATCACCACCTCGAGCCGCCATTTGCTCGGGCTCATCAACGAGGTGCTCGACATGGCGAAGATCGAGAGCGGGAATTTGGGCCTGTCGGAGGAGGACTTCGATCTGCCCGAGACGGTGGAAAGCCTCATGTCCATCATGACGCCCCAGATCAACGACAAGAAGCT